>CP121323.1:0-3500668 GCA_043567175.1 Erythrobacter sp. | reverse complement strand
AGCTGCTCAGGGGCAGCGCCCTTTCGGCTCTGGCCGCAGCGCTCGCCCTTGTCGTTACCCCCGCCCCGGCAGAGGCCGCTGCAACTTCCCTCGCCACTGCATCTGGCGGTGCGATCACGCCGGCCTCGTTCGCCGTGCTCGGCCTTGCAAGCGCCACAGGCACCAGCGAAGCAACCGTCGCTGACCAGCCGCGCCAGCGCCGGGCGAACCGGCAAAGGTCGCGCGCGAATTCCCGCGCAACCCGACAGCGTTCGCGCGCAAGAAACAGCGCCAACCGTCAGCGTTCGCGCGCCAGCAATCGCGCCAATCGCCAGGCGCCGCGCCGCAGCAATCGCGCGCGCAATGTTGGCGCGGTGCGCAGCGAGATCAACCGCTCCGAACGCCGCGTGACCCGCACCCAGACCCGCGATTTCAACCGCGCAGAACGCCGCAACCAGCAGCGAGCCAACCGAGCCAACCGATCTAACCGTGCCAGCCGGGCCGAACAGCGAGGCGCAAACCGTGCCAACCGGGGCAATCGCAACGCGCAAATCCGCGAGGATCGCGCCTATAACCGCCGCGATGCGGGAGCCAATCGCGCCCGGGCTGCGCGCGGTGATGCCTTTCGCGCTGAGCGGCGGAACGATCGCCGAGTAGACAGGCGCGCTGATCGCCAAGACGACCGCAGAGTTGACCGCCGCGTCGATCGCCGGGCCGATCGCAGAACAGAGCGCCGCGCCGATCGGCGGACTGATCGTCGAAGCGATCGCCAGGCCAATCGCGCCAACCGCCGCGGTTTTCGCGACGGGGTTCGTGCCGAGCGCCGCGGCGACCGCGCGGAAAACCGTCGTATCCGCAACCGGGCTGAACGCCGCGGTTTCCGCAATGGCGTGCGCGCCGAACGCCGGGGCGACCGGGCGCAGAACCGCCGCATCCGCAACCGGGCAGAGCGCCGCGGCTTTCGCAATGGTGTGCGAGCAGGCCAGCGCTTCGGCAACGCACGCGGATTTCGCAACGGCAATTTCCGCCGCTGGGACCGCCGCGCATGGCGAGACAATCGCCGCTTTGGCTGGCGCAATTTCCGCCGTGCCAATCGCGGACTGTTCAACCTCGGCCGCTATTACGCGCCGTTCCGAGGCCACTTCTACAGGCCCATCGGCGTAGGCTTCTTCCTCGACAGCCTGTTTTTCCAGCCGCGGTTCTTCATCAACGACCCCTGGGCCTTCCGCCTGCCGCCTGTCTACGGACCCTATCGCTGGGTGCGCTATTACGACGATGTGCTGCTCGTCGATATCTATACCGGCGAAGTGGTCGACGCGATCGAGAACTTCTTCTGGTAGGCCTCGACAGGCTCGGGTCCAACAGGTGCAACAGCCCCCGCCGCGCTTGCGTTCGGTGGGGGCTTTTGGTTCGCGCGCACCCTTGCTAGGCAAGACGCCATGGCTACCAAGAGCATTCCCGATGCCGACGCCCTGCGCAAAATCGGCAAATCCGTGCGCGAACGGCTTCTGGCCGATCCCGGCGTCTACAAGGTCGATACGGACATGGCCGAGATCTACGCCGTGGGCGATTTCCTCAGCCCCGAGGAATGCGATCGCCTGTGCGTGATGACCGATCTGATCGCCCGGCCGTCTTCCTTGCACGAAATCGGCTATGACAGCGGCTTTCGCACCTCCTATTCCGGCGATCTCGATCCGCATGACAGCTTCGTCAAAAGCATCTCGCGACGGATTGATGACTTGCTCGGCGTGAACCCGGTCATCGGCGAGGCGATCCAGGCCCAGCGCTATCTTCCCGGCCAGCAGTTCAAGCCGCACAATGACTGGTTCTATACCTCCGAAAAATACTGGGAGCACGAGCGCAAGCGCGGTGGCCAGCGTTCATGGACGGCGATGGCCTTCCTCAACGAGGTCGAGGAAGGCGGCGAGACCCACTTCACCAAGGTCGGGATCAAGATCGTGCCCAAGCCCGGCGTGCTGATGATCTGGAACAACGCGCTAGAAGATGGCTCGCCCAACGAAGACACGATGCATGCCGGCACCCCCGTGCTAAAGGGCAGCAAATACGTCATCACCAAGTGGTATCGCACCCGAAAGTGGCGCTAACCCTGAAAGGGTGTTGTAGGAAAGGCCCTCAAGCCTTCGCCAGCGCCTCGGCAATCAGCTTGCGGGTTGGCTCCACACCATAAAGCTTGATGAAGCTGCCCATGCGCGGCCCTTGCTCGCTTCCCAGCAGCGTTTCGTATTGGGCGCGAAACCAGTCTCGCAGGCTCTCGAAGCCGTAGGCCTCGATCTTGCCGATCTCGTAGACCATCGTTTGAAGGTCTTCCGCGCTGGCATCCGCGGGCGCTTGCGACAGCCGCGCATCGAGGTCTTTGAGAGCTTCGATCTCACCGCCCGCCGGCGCGCGCT
Organism: Erythrobacter sp.; assembly: GCA_043567175.1. Classification (GTDB taxonomy): domain Bacteria; phylum Pseudomonadota; class Alphaproteobacteria; order Sphingomonadales; family Sphingomonadaceae; genus Erythrobacter. The sequence continues at coordinate 3,498,278 of CP121323.1, read as the reverse complement.
TCGAAAGCGTGGGAGCGACAAAATCGCGGTTGTAGTTCACCGCGCTCACAATCAGAGTCTGCAAGGCGGGATCGGTTACCGGCTGGCCGGTATAGCTCGCGACATATTCAGCCAGGCTCTCGGGCGTCGCTTCGAGGCCGAGCACACTGACCAAGTTGAGCAGCAACGAATAGGGCACGCTCAGGCCCTCGCCCGCGCCCGGAGCCTCAGGCCCCTCGATCCGCTCGTTTGCGCGCAGCAGGTGCCACACCGGATTGCCCAATTGCTTGTCGAGCGGCTGTTCGGCAAGGCGCTCCCGGAACTGCCAGTAATCGTCGACCGCCTTGGGGATGACCCCGGCGTGCAATTGCTTGGCGCTCTTGGGGTTGGGGAAGATGTAATAGCCAAGGCTCTCTTCAGAGCCATAGGTCAGCCATTCCTCGATGGTGAGGCCGTTGCCCTTGGACTTGGAGATCTTGCCGCCTTCGGCATCGAGGAAGAGCTCGTAGATCAGGCCTTCGGGCTTCTTGCCGCCCAGCACGCGCGCGATCTTTCCGCTTTGGACGCCACTATCCGTCAGGTCCTTGCCATACATTTCGTAATCGACGCCCAGCGCCACCCAGCGCATCGCCCAGTCGACCTTCCACTGGCACTTGGACATTCCGGAAAGCGCGGATTGTTCGACGACGCTGCCATCTTCATCAGTGAAGCGGATGATCCCCTGGGCCGCGTCCACCACCTCGATCGGCACTTGCAGCACCGCGCCTGTCGCCGGGCTGACCGGCATGACGGGCGAATAGGTCTTTCGCCGTTCCTCGCCCAGCGTCGGCAGCATGATGTCCATGATCGCGTCGAAATTGGTCAGGACACCGCGCAGCTCGTCGTCAAACGCACCCGAATTGTACTGGTCGGAAGAGCTGATGAACTCGTAGTCGAACCCGAACCGGTCGAGAAATTCGCGCAGCTTGGCGTTGTTATGCGCGGCAAAGCTCTCGTGCCCGGTGTCAAACGGATTGGGAATGCGCGACAGGGGCTTGTGCAGGTTTGCTGCCAGCAACTCCTTGTTGGGCACATTGTCGGGCACCTTGCGCAGGCCGTCCATATCGTCGCTGAAGGCGACAAGCCGGGTGGGCTGTCCGGTCAACGCCTCGTAGGCGCGCCGCACCAGAGAGGTACGCAGCACCTCCTGAAAGGTGCCGATATGCGGCAGACCCGAGGGACCATAGCCGGTCTCGAACAGAACCGGCTCGTCGCCGGGTTCGCCTCCCTTCTCATTGGCCCGCAGCCGTTTCGCGAGGCGCTGGGCTTCCTGAAAGGGCCAGGCCTTGGAGTTTTGTGCGGCTTCGAGAAGGATTGTGTCTGTCATGGTTCGGGGGTCTTTATGCCTGGATCGTTATGATGCAAGCGCGAAGAGGCGATCAGGTTTCCAAAAATGTTGACGCCGATGCATATCCAAAGTGACAAAAGTTACACCGTGTCACCTTGAGGAAATATCACCAAGCCATTGATTATAAGAATTAATTAAGTTCATCCCTCAGGGTGACGGACAGGGGCACGGCAGGCGTCTTCCAGTGTGCAAACCGTGATGACTGCAACTTCAAGCCTACGCTTTTGCAGGGATTGTAGGAAAGCGCGCTGTGGCCGGATCGCATCGGGCGCGTCGCTTGCCTCGCGTCAGTACCCGTCCATCAGCTTGCACGAATTGTAGCTTTTCCCCTCAAGTCCGCTGGGCGCCTCATTGGTGCAGGTGATCCCTCCACCCCAACGCTCAGCTGTGCGGCGCGCCGCCTGACGAAGGCTCTGACGCCGCTCGTCCTCGACCCGCTTGGCCCATTTGCGCGCTTCGGCCTGGCTGTATTTCCGGGCGCGCAAACGCCGCGAATATTCGGCCTGCGCCAATCGCGACGCGGGCGGATTGTACTGCCAGAACGGCCGGTTGACGATGGTGACAAGCGCGCTGTCGCTCAGTGCTTTGACGCCTTGCTCTCCGACCTTGAGCAGCAATTCGGCGAGAAATTCGCCCTCGGGGATAGGATCGCCCATCAGCGGTTTGCCGCCAGGATATCGATCGAGGATGTAGTCGACGATTACCGGCAGGTTGCGGTTCGCTTCAAAATGGGCCCGCAGATCCGCCACGGTGATCGGGCGCGAGGCGGCCTCGGCGCGTTCCGCCTCGATCCGGTTTGCCTCGCGCTGGATGGTCAGATCCTCGCACTCACGCGCCAGATCGACGATGTAATCCTCAGCCGCACCGCGCCTCTTGCCGTGTAAGGCTTGGGATCGAGTTTCAATTGCATCGCGATATTCGCCGTTGCCTGTTCCCACACTGCCGAGGAATTGCGCAATTTGACCCCGTTGCCCTGCGCTATTTTGACGACATAGGTGCACTGGGCCAGCACTGGGCCAACACTGGGCCAACACTGGGCCAACACTGGGCCAACACTGGGCCAGCAGCCTCATCATCTTCTTGTCTTCCTTGCTGGCGGCGTGGGCAGAGGCGGGCGTCAAAGCCAGGCTGGCCAGCGCCGGAGCCGATACAAACTAGCGTATTTTCAACGCTGTGAGTGTGACAGGTGCCGTTAGATTATTCTGGCCTGGCACGCATTCAAGGTTAAACGAGGCGCCGGCTCAATCGGGCTTGCGCCTGGTGGTGCGGTACTTCCGGTTGGTCATGGTCAGCTTGAAATAGGCGATCTTGCCCTCCTTTGCATAATATTCGGCATAGGCGCAGCAACGCTCGCGCCCATCCTCGAAGGCGTAGGACAAGGTGAGATGGACAAGGCCCCGGCGCACCCCGCTTTCCAGCACGGTGATCGTGTGCGGCTCGCCGGCAAATTGGGCGGCATAAAGGTCGCGGATCGCAGCGCGCCCGGTGGCCGCCTTGCCGTCGAGCATCACCGTTGCGTCCTCGGCGAAGGTATCGACGAAAGCGTCGAGGTCCCAGGCACGGTAGGCGTCGACATGAACCTGTACGGCCGCGACGAGACCATTCTCGTAAGCGTTGCGCGGCGGCGCGGCGCTGGCCGGAATGGCTGAAAGCGGCACCATCACGCCAAGCGCGGCGGCAGCCATCAGGGGCAGGGATCTCGAGCGCATCGTCATAGGGCAAAGTGTGGCGGCAAATCGTTTACTTATCGTGTTGCCTCGCCCATCTTGAAGGCACATTGTCCGACGTTCCCGCCCCGCCTCCTGATCCTGTACGCTTTGCGCCGCTTCCCCTGCCCGCGCTGCACGCCAGCCATGGTGGAAACTGGCTGCGCCCAGGCGACTTGGCAGCCAATGGCGAGACGGGCGCGGTCTCCAAGGGCGAGGCGATCATGGCCGCCGCCGATACGCCGATCCTGCTCCTCAACGCACCGCTGGTGGCAAACCGGCTGGGCTATCCTGACTTGTCAGGCCTCGACCTGCTGGAATTGTTCGCCTTCGTGCATCCCGCGCGTTTTTGCGTGCCGACGCCGCGCGGCCTCGCGCAGGCGCTGGAGTTGGACGAGCCGGAGGGGGACGAGGCGGTGCCTGCCTTTCTCCAGCAGGCTGCAGGCGCGCTGATCGCGCGTGCCGAGGACCCCGAATGGTTCGAACGCGCGGGCGCGTGGTCGGTGCTGCAAACGATGGAGCGGCTGCGCTGGCCCTGGGCGCAAGTCTTGAAGCCGCATGTTGCGCGGCCAGACCAGGCGGAGAAATGGCTCTTTTCCACCTTGCCCGAATGGGAGGAAGCGGGCGAACGCGCCCCGCCACGACAGGTGGAATTGCACAAGGACGACGTGCTCGGCCAGCTCGATCACCTGACCGGCGAGCTCTCGGAAAAGCGTGAGGGCCAGCGCGATTACGCCGCCGATGCCGCGCGTATCTTCGCCCCGCGCGCAAAATCCGAGATGCCGCATATCGCGCTCGCGCAGGCGGGGACGGGGATCGGCAAGACGCTGGGCTATCTCGCGCCCGCCTCGCTATGGGCGGGCGCATCGGGCGGGACGGTGTGGGTGTCGACCTACACCAAGAACCTGCAACGCCAGCTGCGCACAGAGAGCCGCCGCGCCTGGCCTCTCAAGCGCGCAGATGGCACGCCGCCCGTCGTCGTACGCAAGGGCCGCGAGAATTATCTGTGCCTCCTCAATCTCGAGGACGCGCTGCAAGGCGGGTTCCAGGGTCGCCCGGCGATCCTTGCGCAGCTGGTGGCGCGCTGGGCCGCCTTCAGCCGCGATGGCGACATGATCGGCGGCGATCTGCCCGGCTGGCTCGGCACTCTATTCCGCAAGCGCGGGATTGCAGCGCTGACCGATCAGCGCGGCGAATGCGTTTATGCCGGATGCCCGCATTACCGGAAATGCTTTATCGAACGCGCCGCGAGAGACAGCGCGCAGGCCGATCTCGTGATCGCCAATCACGCGCTGGTGATGGTCAACGCCGCGCGCGGCCGCGATCACGCGCAGCGCCCAACGCGCGTGGTCTTTGACGAAGGCCACCACGTCTTCGAAGCCGCCGACAGCACCTTTGCCGCAACGCTTTCCGGGCAGGAGGCGATTGAGCTGAGGCGCTGGATCACCGGCCCTGAGCGCAAGAACAGGGGCCGCAGGCGCGGCCTCGCGGCACGGCTGGCCGATGTCGCAAGCTATGACGAACAGGGCGCCGAGGCGATCGAGGCTGCGTGCGAGGCGGGCACGGCGCTGCCCGGCGATGGCTGGCTGCAACGGCTGGTCGAGAACGAGCCCTTCGGCCCGCTTGAACACCTGCTCGCGAGCGTGCGCCAGACCGTTTATGCGCGCGATGAAAGCAATGCCGAGGCCGGGTATGGCATCGAGACGGAGGCAAGCGGACTTCCCGGCGAGGTGATCGAGGCCGCCGGCACCGCCGCGCAGGCCCTCGCCGCGATCCGCGTGCCGCTGATCCAGCTGGGCGGGCGGCTCGAGGCGATCTTTGCAGACCCGCCGGACTGGCTCGACGGTCAGGGCCGTGCCCGGATCGAGGGTGCGCGCCACTCGCTCAGCTGGCGGGTGGACCTCCTCACGGCGTGGGAATCGCTGCTCGCTCGGCTTGGCGGCCCGGCAGACCCCGAATTTGTCGACTGGCTCGCGGTCGACCGCTCCGATGCGCGCGAGTTCGACGTCGCGATCCATCGCCGTTGGCTCGACCCGATGAAACCGTTTGCCCGCACCGTGCTCGAACCCTCGCACGGCGTCATGCTGACCAGCGCGACGCTTACCGACCGCATCGACGACGAGGCCAAGGCGTGGGACAGCGCGATCCAGCGCTCGGGCGCAGGCCATGTCGAAAGCGTGCCGATGCTCTCCTCGGCGCAAAGCCCGTTCGATTACGCCAACCGCGCTGAAGTTCTTATCGTCACCGATATCAAGCGCGGCGATCTTCCGGGTCTGGCGGGTGCGTATGCGCGGGCAATCGAGGCGAGCGATGGCGGCGTGCTGGGCCTGTTTACAGCGATCAGGCGGATGCGCGCGGTGCATGGCCGCATTGCAGACAGGCTGGCGCGCGCAGGCCTGCCGCTCTTTGCCCAGCATGTCGATCCGATCGACACGGGCACGCTGGTCGATATTTTCCGTGACGATCCGCGCGCCAGCCTGCTTGGCACCGACGCGCTGCGCGACGGGGTCGACGTGCCGGGCCGCTCCTTGCGCTGCGTGGTGATGGAGGCGGTGCCCTGGCCGCGTCCCGATATCCTCCACAAGGCGCGCCGGGCAGCGGCGCAGGAGGCAGGGCTGAGCGGCAATGCCTATGATGATCGCATCATCCGCGCACGCCTTGCCCAGGCCTTTGGCCGGCTGATCCGCGGGCGCGAGGACCAGGGCCATTTCGTCGTCCTTTCAGCCGCCTTCCCCAGCCGGCTGCTCTCCGCCTTTCCCAAGGGCACGATGGTGCGCCGCGTGACGCTCGATGAAGCGCTGCACAGGATTTCAAACGGCCTGATCGGACAGGACGGGGAGGAAATGGCGGTGCCGGATCACGAAAGGGCTGGTCCGCTGGATGACGGCATCCCGGACAGGTTCGCATGATCGAACAGCTGGTCTCCTTCGCGCGCCTTTCCGCGATCGGTGCCGCGCTGTGCCTGTGGACGCACGCCCCCTCTTTGATCCTCATCTGATCGCGTCACCCCAGCGGCTGGTGCCTATTGCGCCGGTGCCCGCTATCGCCGCTTGCTTGCTGGCGCATGACAGCTAGAGTGCGCGCTCGCAGCTTTACGCAGATTGGTGGAACATGAAACGGCTGGGGCTTTTTCGCCACGCTAAGTCGGAATGGGACGACGTGGTCAAACGCGATTTTGACCGCGGTCTCAATGCGCGCGGCCGCCGCGGCGCGGCGCTGATGGGGGAGCATATCGTGGCCGAGGACATCGCCTGGGACGCGGTGATCGCCAGCCCCGCCATCCGCGTGCGCGAAACGCTCGAACATGCACGCATGGGCCTGTCGCCGGTATTCGACGAAAGGCTCTATCTTGCCAGTCCCGATACGATCCTGGAAGTGCTCACCAGCCTTGGCGGCGGTGAGGACGAACCGGCTAACGCGCTGCTGATCGGCCACAATCCCGGCCTTCAGGAAACGATCCTCAACCTTGTCGCGCCCGCGCGCGAGAATGATCTGTTCCGCGAGGCTGTGGTCAAGTTTCCGACGGCGAGCTTTGCCGTGCTTGAATGCGCCATCGATAGCTGGAGCGCGCTCAAGCCGCGCTGCGCCACTCTGAACCACTTCATGCGCCCGCGCGATCTCGACGCCGAACTGGGGCCTGAACACTAAGGGGCCTGAACACTAAGGGGCCTGCCCTAGACGAGGATCTGGCGCGGGCCCGGCCCCTTGGCGGCGAGCTTGTCTTCAGGATTGTAGATCGCGCATTTCTCGAGGCTCAGGCAGCCACAGCCGATACATCCATCCAGCCGGTCGCGCGTGCGCTCCAATTGCGCGATCTGTTGGTCAAGGCGTGCGCGGATCGCCCGGCTGATCGTGCGCCAATCCTTGGCTGTAGGAGTGCGCCCCTGCGGCAGGCTTGCCATCAATTCCTGGATCTCACCCAGCGCCAGCCCCAATTGCTGCGCGATGAGGATGAAGCTCACCCGGCGAATGTCCGAGCGCAGGAAGCGGCGCTGGTTGCCGCTGGTGCGAACCGGCTCGATCAGGCCCTTGCCCTCGTAAAAGCGGATCGCCGAGACGCTGAGCCCGGTGCGGCGGGCGACATCGCCAATCGAGAGCAAGTCCTTGTGGCTGAGCGAACGGGCCATGGATTGCGCCTTCCTGAAAAATCAAAGCTTGATCTCAACTTAGGTTGAGGTTGCATGATTGCCAAGTTCGCTGATTCGCAACCCCTGCGACGAAGCGTCAATCAACAGGAGAATGCCCATGCCCACCGGCCAGATCGAACATGCAAACCTATCCGTCACCGACCCCGAACGCAGCGCCCGGCTATTTGCCGACCTGCTCGGCTGGCAGAAACGCTGGCGTGGAAAGTCGCAAAAGGGCGGCCACACGATTCATGTCGGCGAGCAAGGCAATGGCGGCTCCTATCTTGCGCTCTACACCAGCGAAAAGGTCAAAGGCGATTATTCCAAGGGCCAGCCGCTCAACCATGTCGGCCTGCTGGTCGACGACCTCGCCGCGGCCGAGGCTGTTGTGTCAGGTGCGGGCCTCAACCCCTTTGGCCATGACGATTACGAGCCGGGCCGAAGGTTCTATTTCTTCGACTGGGACGGGATCGAGTTCGAGGTGGTCAGCTACGACTGAAAGCCGCGCGGCGAATGACCGGGATCAAAGCAAGGGCTTTTGCACCGCAGAGCCTCTGGTCCAGGGCTGGTCGGTGGCCTCGATGGCAAGCTCGCCGGTCCACGCGGTGCACAGGGCCTTCGCCTCCTGCGGCGATCCCGAGACCCAGTTCTCGTAATCCTCCTCGCGCAGCAGCACCGGCATCCGGCTGTGGACCTCGGCCCCGGCCGAACCGGCGCTGTCGGTCATCACCATCGAATAAGCGAGGCCAAACTCGTCGCTCTTGCGCCACACGCCCGCCACCGCGAACAGATCGGTATCGGGACGCGAGAGCCAGGTGCGCGTCTTGGCACCCTTGGGCCCCTGCGCCTCGGCCCAGGCGCTCACCGGGATGAGGCAGCGGCGCTCCTCGAAGGAGTGGCGCCAGAAGAAGCTGTCCAACTTATCGGTGCGCGCATTGTTGACCGGTTTGGGCTTGAGAGGCTGGCCATTCTTGCCCTTCATCACCAGCGGAAAACCCCAGGTCATCTGCCTGATCTCGCCATCCACCGCGACAAGGCCGGGATAGCCTGGATAGACCTCCCCGCCGAAATTCGCGCCGCCCAGGCTTGCCACCATGTCGAACCACTTTGCGACCTCGTCGGCGTTCTTAGTCATGCGATAAAGATTGCACACGGGCCTAGAACCCGCCGCCCGGATGCGCGTTGCCGACAATGAAGCACGCCGCCGCCATCAGCGCTCCGGCCCAGCGGTTCGAGCGGAAGCGCGCCAGCGGGTTGGCGGGGTCTTGCGCATCGAGTGTCGCCACCTGCCAGACAAGGTGCAGCGCCACCGGCAAGAGCGCCAGCAGAGCCACGGGATCGGGCCTGTAGAGCCAGAAGCCCAGCGCCCAGAGCGCGATGGTCGTGGCGTAGAAACCGGCAATTCCGGAGTGCACCCTCGCCCCCATGCGCAAAGCGGAAGAACGGATGCCGACAAGCGCATCGTCCTCGCGGTCCTGAAGTGCGTAGATCGTGTCATAGCCGATCACCCAGGTGACGCAGCCCGCGTAAAGCGCGGCAATTGCATCCCAGTGCTGACCGCCATAGGCTGCCCAGCCCAGTTCGCTCCAGCCGACCAGCAGCCCCCAGTTGAAGACCATGCCAAGCCAGGCCTGCGGCCACCAGGTGATGCGCTTCATGAAGGGATAGGCGGCTACCAGCGCGAGGCTGGCGAGTGCGACGACTTGCGCCTCGAAGCGCAATTGCAACAGCACGATAAGGCCGATCAAGCACAGGCTGATCAGCCAGGCCCAGGCCGCCTTCTTGCTCACTCGCCCGCTCGCCACAGGCCGCGCCGCGGTGCGAGCGACGCTCGCATCAAGCTTTGCATCGACAATGTCGTTATAGACGCAGCCCGCGCCGCGCATTGCAATCGCGCCCAGCAGGAACAGCGCGAGCAAGCCGGTTTGCAGCCCCGCGCCAGAAAGCCACACGCCAAAGGTGCAGGGCCAGAACAGCAGCCACCAGCCGATCGGCCGGTCGAACCGCGCCAGCTGGGCAAGGTCACGCGGCAATTGCGGCAGTCGCTCAATGAGGCCGCGATGCTCTGTGTCGGGGACGATATCAGCGCTCACAGGCTGCGGGTCCAAGCGTGTTTCCGCTCCTCACCGAGCGAGGCGCGCCAGCCGATAATGCAGGCGGCAAACATTATGATATTGCCCGCGAAATCAAGCATTCCGATCCTGGTAAGCACCGGCATCTCGTAATGAAAATACCAGTTAAAGACAAAGAATGGCAGCAGAACGACGGCAAAGACCTGAAAGGCCCGCGCGCTCCAGCGCACCACCAGCGCCATGATGCCGAACATCACCGCTTGCGCGCCGAAACATGCAATGGCGAAGCGCAGGATGAAGCCGCTGTCGCGATAAGGCTGGGTTAACGCGAGGTCGATCACGTTCGCCGGCGCCAGAAGCGCCCAGCCCCCAAGGCTGAAAAAGACGATGGCGATGAGCGATTGGCACAGGCGCGCGGTCATGGCTTGCTCCCTAGCGCCCCACGCGGCTAACGCAAAGTCATGCCCGCCACCCCAGCCCCCAGAATTCCGGCATGGCCGCCCAAATCGGCCCCGCGCCTGTTCATCGACGATACGCTGGGCGAAGGCCGCACCTTCGCGCTCGAAGGGCAACAGGCGCATTATCTGGGCAAGGTCATGCGGGTGCGCGAAGGCGACATCATCATCCTGTGCGACAATCAGACAGGCGAATGGGCTGCGCGCGTCGGGCAAGTCGCCAAGAGACGAGTCGATACGACAGTCGTTGAAAAGTTGCGGGCACGCGAAAGCGTTCCAGACCTGTGGCTTTGCCCAGCCTTGCTCAAAAAGGACCGTTTCGACCTCGTGCTGGAAAAGGCAACCGAGCTTGGCATCGCCCGCATCCAGCCGGTGCTCACCCGCCGCTGCGTCGCGGACAAGCTTAATCTCGATCGCGCGCGCACCCTCACAGTCGAGGCAGCCGAGCAATGCGCGCGCACCGCCTTGCCTGACCTTGCCAAGGTGCAGACGCTCAAGGCGCTGCTGGATGGCTGGCCGGTCGACCGGCGCCTGTTTTTTGCCGACGAGGAAGGCGGGCAACCGGCGGCAACGGCGTTTGGCGCTTATTCGGGGCCGGCGGCGATTCTTACCGGGCCGGAAGGCGGGTTTGACGATGCCGAGCGCGAAGCCATCCGCGCGCACCCTTGCGCTGTCGCCATCTCGCTTGGCCCGCGCATCCTGCGAGGGGAAACCGCGACACTTGCAGCGCTCAGCGTCTGGATGGCAACAAGCGGAGATTGGGGCAGCGCATAGCCCGGCTTGCTTCGTCATTAGCGTTTTTTGGCTTTCCTCCCCATTCCCTCACGCCTAGGGCGAGGCCAGGAAATGGAACGAAAGCCCTATGAGTACACGCCAATCCTCCGGTGAACCGGAACCGATTATCGAAGGAATGGCCGACCTTGTCTCGCCCATGATCGCGGGCGAGAAGCCCGAGGCGGACTGGCGCATCGGCACCGAGCACGAAAAGTTCGTCTACAAGCGCGATAACCGCCGCGCACCGTCATATGACGAGCCCGGTGGCATCCGCGATATCCTGATGGCGCTGACCGAATTCGGCTGGGAGCCGATCGAGGAAGGCGGCCCGGATGGAACTAAAAACGTCATTGCCATGAAGGGCGATGACGGCACCGTCAGCCTCGAGCCTGCCGGCCAGCTCGAACTTTCGGGCGCTCCGCTTGAAAACCTGCACGAAACCTGCGCGGAAACCGGGCGGCACCTGGCGCAGGTCAAGGAAGTGGGCGAGCGCTTCGGCGTCAGCTTTCTCGGGCTTGGCATGTGGCCCGACAAGACCCGTGCAGAGCTGCCGGTGATGCCCAAGGGGCGCTACAAGATCATGATGAACCACATGCCGCGCGTCGGCAATCTGGGGCTCGACATGATGCTGCGCACCTGCACGATCCAGGTGAACCTCGACTATTCGTCAGAGGCCGACATGGTGAAGAAATTCCGCGTCGGGCTCGCGCTGCAACCGCTGGCGACCGCATTGTTCGCCAATTCGCCGTTCACCGAAGGCAAGCCCAACGGCATGCTTTCCTATCGCAGCCATATCTGGTCGGATACCGATCCGCACCGCACCGGCATGCTGCCTTTCGTCTTCGAAGACGGCTTCGGCTACGAACGCTGGGCGCAGTACATGCTCGAGGTGCCGATGTATTTCGTGTTTCGCGACGGCAAATATCTCGACGCAGCCGGGCTTTCCTTCCGCGACTTCATGGATGGCAAGCTCTCGATCCTGCCCGGCGAACGCCCGACGCCGAGCGACTGGTGGGACCACCTCTCAACCGCCTTTCCCGAAGTGCGCCTGAAGAGCTTTCTCGAAATGCGGGGCGCGGATGGCGGGCCGTGGAGCCGGATCTGCGCGCTGCCGGCGCTGTGGGTCGGCCTGCTCTATGACCAGAATGCGCTCGATGCGGCTTGGGACCTGGTCAAGGACTGGACGATGGAAGAACGCGAGGCGTTGCGCAATGATGCGCCGCGTCTCGGGCTCGAGGCACCGATCCCCGGTGGCGGGACGATGCAGGATCTGGGCAAGCGCGTGCTCGAAATCGCGCGCGGCGGTCTTGCAGCGCGCGCGCGGCTGAACGGCGCGGGCGATAACGAGACGGGCTACCTCGAAACGCTCGACGAGATCGTGGCGACCGGCAAGGTCCCGGCGCAGCGGCTGCTCGACGCCTACCATTCCGAATGGGGCGGCGATGTTGGCCATGTCTACAAATATTCGTTCTGAGCGAGAGGGAGAGCCGCGATGCTGATGGTGATTGGAACGGCGAGATTGGGCGAAGGCGCGCTGGAGGCGGGCCATTCCGCTCTGGAAGCGATGATCACCGCATCGCGCAAGGAGGAAGGCTGCATCGACTATGCCTATGCGGTCGATACGCTTGATCCCTCGATCCTTCGCATCACCGAGAAATGGGTCGACGAGGCGGCGCTGGTGGCGCATTTCCAGACCCCGCACATGGCCGCCTTCCAGAAGGCGCTTGGCGAGCTGGATATCACCATCCTCGACGTGAAGAAATTCAACGCCGATGATGGCGCGCCGCTGATGTAGCCCCTATTCGGCAGGCTCAGGCTGGGGTTCTCCAGCCGTGTCTTGCCCCGTGTCTTGCCCTGGCGGCGTCGCGCGGCTCGAGAGCCAGCGCTTCATCCTGGTGAGCGGCGCGGTAATCACGCCGTTTTCTTCCATCCATGCATGGTATTCGCGATATTTCGGATCTTCGGACAGCAGATGCGCCTCTTCGGTGCGCGCACGCCAGTAATAGATCGCATTGACGATCCCGAGAAAGAAGCAATTGCGGATCATGTCCACGGGCGAGCCGCTGGTCGCCAGGAACGGCATCGCAAAGCACCACCAGTAGAGGTTCTTCGAAAGATAGGCCGGGTGGCGCGTATAGCGATAGGGGCCGTTGGTGATGACGCCGCGATAGGTGAGGTTGGAAAAGCGGATGCCGAAGATGAAGGTCGCCCAGGCATAGGCCGCAGTCAGCGCCACCAGCAGGGCCGCCCACAGCCACATCATCGTCTCGTTACCGGCAAGCCAGTAATCCCACTTGCCCCCGTTCATCTCGTAATTGAGCACGCCGCCGGCCCCGAACACGCCCCAGGCAAAGGGGGGATAGCACAGCAGCGCAGCGACCCAGCCGGCAAGGAACGGGTTGCCCGAACGGATATGCGCATCGAGCGGACGCATCGTAAAAAGATAGCCGACCGTCCCGATCTGCACATCGATCATGAACAGGAGCGTTACCAGCAGCATGCCGATCTCGACCGGATTGTCGATAATCTCAGCCGGCTGCGCCTCGACGATGATCTGGAAGCCGCCGGGAATGATCGAGATCATGAAGGCGCTGAAGAAGCCCTTGATGATCCATGCGCGCCAGTGCTTCTTGATCTGCTCGAGCTCCCAGGGCTCGCGCGAGATCAGCATGGCGCCAAAATGCCAGGTGCCGTCCCTCGGTTCGACCATGTGGCGATCGAGCCAGAGGATATAGGGCACGCTCAGCACCACCAGCGGGCCTATCGCCACGGCGAGCACGTTCATCGCGAACAGATAATCGCCGTCCCAGTACCAGCGGCCAAGGCAATAGAGCGAGGCGAGCCCCGCCCAGGTCGCCCAGAGCCCGGCGATCTTGACGAGCGAGATCGGCCAGACCTCCCCCCAGGGGCGCGTGAGGCTCCAGTCAAGGCCGGTCGAGGGGCGCAGGTGCACCCGTTCGACCAGAACGCTCCACAAGGCCATCGGCCCGGCGGTGAAAACCATCGCAGTGAGCGCGGCATTGGGACCAGAGAGGACTTCTCGGGGGCCGGGAAGGTTCAGCGCCTCGGCGGTGATCGGATAAGTGCGACAGAACAGAACCCACACGATCAGGCCAAGCAGCCCGACAAGGCCGACACTGCTCGAAACATCGCTTTGTGGCAGCCGCGCGGGCGCCGACGAATAATCGGATCGCACCGGCCTGTTGCCGGCTGTGGACTGGATCGAGGCCTGTCTATCACTCATCACGCCAACGCCTTAGCCCAGAAGGGTTAACACGCGGTCCACGGATTGCAGCCTGTCCTGAAGGCGGACAGACGGCGCAGGCGCGATTAACGCCTCAGCGTGCGGCCGGTTTAGCCGTGAAGATCGCGGCGGGCCCCACGGCAGGCCCCGCGGCAGGCCATGCTACGCTCAATTCCAGGCGTGGATCTTGCCGTCGTCATCGAGAATATAGAGGAAGCGATCAGCCACCACCGGCGGCAGGCTCACACTCGCGTCAAGTTCGGTGAACAATTGCGCCGAACCCTCGCCCGCGCTCACGCGCCAGACTTCGCCGCGCGAACTGGCAACCCATAGCTGGTTTCCGGCAAGCACCGGGCCAGTCCAGAAGATCGGGTCCTTCTTCTTTTCCTCGTTGCGGTATTGCGGCAGCTGCGTGATCCAGCGCACGCGTCCATTGGTACGCGCGATCGCCAGGAGGCGCGCATCATCGGTGAGCGTAAAGATCCACTCGCCCGCAATCGCCGGGGTGGAAATGCCTGCAAGGCTCAGTTCCCAGATACGCTGGCCGGTGACCAGCTCATAGGCCGCCATCCGTCCGCCCTGCCCAAGCGCGTACACACGGCCTGAATCGATGATCGGATCAGCGTCGATATCGGTGAGCGAGCTCACCTGCGTGGAAATGTTGGTGCGCGCCAGCGCGTCGGCCCACAATTCGCGCCCGTTCTCGTAGCGATAGGCCGTAAGCTCGCCGCTGGAATAGCCCGCGACAAGCGTGCCTTGGCCCGCAGCGGGCGCGGCGACGCCAAACACGCCCGATTGCGCGCTCGAGCCGGCCTTGTTCCACAGGATATCGCCATTATTCGCATCAAGCGCGAATATCTGGTTGTCCTGCGTCATCACATAGATCTGGCCGAATGCGATCGTGGGCGATCCGCGCAAGGGGCCGGCAGGCTTGACCTTCCAGAGAAGCTCGCCCGTCTCGGCCTTTTTCGCCTTGACCTCGCCCGCCCCGTTGGTCGCGTAGACGACACCATTATCGTAGCTGACCCCGCCGCCAAAGGCGCTGGGACGCATGTCTTCGTCCATATCGTCTTCGGCCCGGGTCCACACGACTTCGCCGGTTTTCTTGTTGAAGGCGTGGATCACGCCTTCAGTGTCCTCGACGTAAAGCTGGTTGCTGCCGATCACGGGCGCAGCGGCAAGGCGCTCGCGGTTGCTCGAACCGGCGATACTGGCTTCCCACTTCAGGCTCGGCACTTCGGCAAGAGCGAGGTGGCCATAGGACTTGCTCGCCGCGCCGCCCACCTGGCTCCATTCGGTGTTGGCCACAGCCGGAGGCAGCACCACGGTCACCCCGGCAAGCGCCGGATCAACCTCGGTGCCGCGCTCGATGCGCGAGAGGATCGGCATGCGATCGCCCACCGTCGGGGTGGTGCGTTCCGCCTTGCCGAACAGCCCGTTGCCTGCGCACCCCGTCAAGGCAGCGGCACCAAGCCCCGCGAGGAGCGCGCCGCGCGCTGCGCGTTGAAGGCCGCGATTGAGCGCAAATTGGGTCATGATCATATCCAAGAATTTTCCGTTCATTTATCCTAAGGTGCCGGCGGCGCAGGCGGGCCACCTGCCCCTGCACCTGCACTGGCCCCTGCACTGGCGCCTGCACTGGCCCCGGGGGCTTGCGGACCGACCCGTTGCTCTTCCAGCAGCGCGTCCACGTCATCGATCGCATCCACGCCCAGTTGCCCGGTCATCTGCAATGCCCTGTCGCGCAAGCTTTGCGACAGGTCTTCATCCTTGGCGATGGCGGCGAAAAGGGTCCCCGCCTCTTCGCGGTTGCCCGCTTCCAGATGCGCCATCGCGGTCAATTCCGCGGCGCTGCCGAAGAACGGATTACCGGGCTGGGCAAGGTCCGAAAGCCTGGCGATTACATCTTCGGGTTCAAGCTTGTCGAAACCGGTCGCCACTTCGCGCAGGCGGGCAAGATCACGCATTGCGGTGGGTGCGCCTTCATCGGCGGCGATCTGGGCGTAAAGCTCGATCGCGCGGTCGGGCTCGTCCGTTTCGAGCGCGGCGGCAGCGTGGAGCAGCCGCGCCGACGTGCGCACGCCGGGCGTCTCGTTATCGAGCAGCGGCGCGGTGAGATCCTTGACCGAGCGGAAATCCTCCGCCTCGTTATAATCGAGGATGCGCACGACCTGTTCGGAATCCGCCTCAAGCCCGGCTTCCACCTGCGAGTTGTAGAACAGGTAGCCCCCCAGCGAGAGCAGACACACGGTCAGAACCGAGCCGATCGCGACGCCGTATTTCTGCAGGAACTCGGCGGTGTCATCCTTGCGCACCGCTTCATCGATCTCGCGCATGGCGACTTCGTCTTCAGGCGAAAGCGCAGGCGCGGCGGGATCATCGGGATTGGAGTTTTTCGGTGTACGCGCCACGGCAGCCGGTGTTCCTCGTTCAAGTTAGCCTATGTGCTGCGCGCGGCCTTAATGCGTGGGGCTGGCGCGCGCAATGGCAGCAATGCGCTTGTGCCTTGGTCAACAGCGCAAGCGCGCGGCAATCTGCGCAGCGCCTGTGCCGGTCCCCTGCGCCTTTGACCGATCACACTTGAACGCCCGGTTAAGCACAGCTCTGCCTTACAGATCGCGATCGATGAGCCCTGAATAAAGCGTGCGGTAGCGATCAACCATGCGCGCCTCGTCATACTGCGCGCGCGCCCTCGCGCGGTTGGCCTCGCCGATCGCCGTGCGGCGCGGGGCATCCTCGGACAGCTCCACCAGAGCGCCCGCGAGCGCGGCCACATCGCCCGGCGGGGTGATGTAATCGCGGTTTTCCGCGGCCACGATCGACGCGATATCGCCCACTGCGGGTGCTGCAACCGGCAGGCCGGCGGCCATCGCCTCGACCACGGAGAGCGGAAACTGTTCCGAGCGCGAGGACAAGGCGAAGATATCGAACAGCCCGATCACGCTTGCAGGATCGCTGACCGCGCCGGGCAGGTGGACGCGGTGGTCAACCTCGTACCGGCTGGCGGCCTCGCGGATCGCGCCATGTTCGGGGCCCTCGCCCAGGATCACGAGCTGCCAGTTCTCCGGCACATGGCTCATCGCCTCGACGAGCGCGGGCAATTGCTTGACCGCTCGAAGCCCTGCCAGCGTGCCGATCCAGCGCTCGCCCTCGCGTTTGACGACGCGCAGGGCGGCAGGCTTGGGCTTTTGGGCGAAGGCGGCGGTGTCTATCCCGTTGGGAATACGAGTGATTTTCTGGCGCGGCTGGCCCCATTTGGTCAGCGCGATCGTCTCCAGCACGCCGCTGGGCACGACGAGGCCGTTCGACTTGAACAGCGCGGCGCGGCGGTAGAGATTGCGACTGGTCTTGAGCTGGCGCGCTTCGTCATCGTTGAAGCCGTCCTCATGGTGGACCAGCGGGGCAAGGCCAAAGCGCTCGCCAAAGACCGTGTGCGCCATCACCGCATCCATCGCCCCCCAATTGTAGGTGAGGATGAGGTCATAGCCCTCCATCGCGCGCGCGATCGTGACGAGCCGGCCGGGCGTTGGAGAACCGGTAAGGCTCGGAAAATCCGGGGGAAAGCGCACCTTCACCTTGCGATCGATAAGCGCGCGCGCGCCGAGCTGATCGGGCATGCCAGAGACGATCGTGTGCTCGGCCCGTTTGCCGAATGCGTTCATCAGCTGGACCGCGCGGCGCTCTTTTCCCCCTGCGCTGAAGGTGGAATGGCAATGCAGAATACGCACAGGGCCAATGCTCTTGGGCATGGTCAGACCGCTCCGTGGGCAACCGGCGTCACGCCAGCGCGGCGAGCCATGCGTCAATCGCCTCGCGCGCTTCGGGTTCTTCAAGGGTAGGCGCGTGGCCCACGCGCGGCACGGTAGCGACAGTCATGCCGGGATTGCGCGCGGCCATTTGCTTGACCGTGTCCTCGCTCAGAAGATCGCTCAATTCACCGCGCACCAGCACCATCGGCACGCCCGTCAGCGCCTCATAGGCGAGCCACAGATTTTCAGGCGCTGCATTGCCTGGCTGCGCAAAGGGGTCAGCGATCGCCATGTCGTAATCATAGCTGATACGCCCGTTCTGGCCGAGCACCAGCGTGCGCTTGGCCATTTCGAGCCATTGATCAAGGTCCCAGTCGGGAAAGGCCTCGCCATGCACCGACTGGAGCGATTTGGCCGCGTGCATCCAGGTCGGATAGCTGCGCCCCTGGCCAACATAGCCACCGATCCGCTCGAGCCCGGCGGGATCGACCACCGGGCCGATATCGTTCATCAGCACGCCTTCGATCCGCCCCGGCCTCGCCGCGGCGAGCAGCATCGTGATGAGCCCGCCCATCGAGGTTCCGACCGAGATAAACCGCTCGATCCCCAGCTCCTTGAACAGAAGTTCGAGATCCTCGACATATTGCAGCGGCGTGTAGGTGCTTGAATCGGAGGCGTAATCGCTGTTTCCCCGGCCGCGCATCTCGGGCACGATCACGCGGCGACCCTGCTCTGCAATATGCTGCGCCACATTCTCGAAGTCGCGCGAATTGCGCGTCAGGCCGTGCAGGCAGATCACCGGGAGCCGGCTTTGCGCTCCCTCTGCGCCCGCATAATCGCGGTAAAAGAGCTTGAGGCCATCGGCGCTGGTCCAGCGCTTTTCTTCATAGCTTTGAGGCATGAGCTGGCTGGGTCCCCTTTCTGGCCGCCTTACGCCCGCGCGCCCTTGCGCCGGGAAACACGCCTTTGCGCAGGAATATTCGCGCCTTGCAAGGGGGAACTTCTCACCCCATCATTGCGTGATGAGCGAAGACGACAAAGCCGCCTCCTACCGCCCCGACCCCGCGATCCTCGAACTGGCCGAGTGGCTCGGCTCTCCCGTCGATGCGGCGGATTTTCCCGAAACGCGCCTGCGCTTTCGCAACGATCGCGCAGCACGCAGCGTGGGGCTGGCGGGGCTGAGTGATGCGGACTGGCTGCGCCATTTCGGCCGTTTCGAACCGCTGGAGGGCAACCTGCCCCGCCCGCTCGCGCTCAAATATCACGGCCACCAGTTTCGCACCTACAACCCTCAGATCGGTGACGGGCGCGGCTTTCTGTTTGCCCAGATGCGCGGCGGTGACGGACGGCTGATGGACCTTGGAACCAAGGGTTCGGGCCAGACGCCCTACAGCCGCGCGGGCGACGGGAGGCTGACGCTCAAGGGCGCGGCGCGAGAGATCCTGGCGACCGAGATGCTCGAGGCGCTGGGCACGAACACGTCAAAAACCTTCAGCGTGATCGAGACCGGCGAGGAGCTAGAGCGCGGTGACGAGCCCTCGCCCACGCGTTCGGCGGTGATGGTGCGTCTGAGCCACTCGCATATCCGCATCGGCACCTTCCAGCGGCTCGCCGCGCTCGAGGAGGCCGAAAATCTCGCGGCGCTGGTCGATTACTGCCTGAGGCAGTTTCCAGGCAAGGAACCACCCGAAGACGCGCCGGGACGCGATGAACCCGCCGTGCGCCTGATGCATCAGGTCGTCGAGCGCATGGCGGATCTTGCCGCCAGTTACATGGTCGCAGGCTTCGTTCACGGTGTGCTGAACACCGATAATATGAATATCACCGGAGAAAGCTTCGATTACGGCCCGTGGCGCTGGCTTCCGGCATGGGAACCCAGTTTTACCGCCGCCTATTTCGATCATGGCGGGCTTTACGCCTTCGGTCGCCAGCCCGAGGCGCTGCACTGGAATTGCGGGCAATTCGCAGTCGCCCTGAGGCAGCTGGCCGAGAGCGATCCGCTGGTCGAGGCGCTCAATCGTTTCGGCCCGCTCTACATGCAGGCGGTGGCGCGGCGCTGGTGCTGGCGCCTTGGCGTGGAGCCGCGCGGCGCAGAAGAAGACACCAGGCTTGTCTCGGTGTGCGAAGCAGCCATGCGCGAAAGCGGTGCGTCGCCGGATGCGTTCTTCTTTGCCCATCGCGGCGGTCGCGCGCTGGAGAATGCGCCTGGCGAGTTGATCGAGACCTTGAGCGCCTATGAGCCGACCGCCTCATCCCACGATTACTGGTCGGATGACGCGCCCCAATCCATGCTGATCGACGAGGTCGAGGCGATCTGGTCCGCGATTGACGAACGCGACGACTGGGGCCCGCTGACAGACAAGGTCGCGGCGCTCAGGCGGATGGGCGAGGCGCATGGCCCAGCGCCGATACCGGCAGGCCACGCCTGAGCGGCGTCAGTTAGACCAGGCCACCCTACTGCCGGCGCGGCGCGGGTTGGGCGGCAACCATCTCGGCGGGCTGGATATCGATCCCAGCGAGCTTCCAGCGACCCTGTTCCCACTGGAAGAACATGTCAAAAGTGATCGAGATCGGGCGCAGCTGGAACAGTCCCTTCACCCGGAACAGGTCCTCGCGCACCATTTGCGGCGCTTCGTAATAGGTCGGCGGCACCAGCAGCGCGGTCGACAGGTCGAGGTTCGAATTGCGCAATCCGGCAAAGATCTCGGTCAGCTTGGCCGGGTTGAAGTTGATCTGGAATGATTGCGCGGAAATGTCGCGCAGCACCGAATAATTGCCCGAGCGATTGGCGTGATCGACCGCGGCGACGGTGGACCAGATCATCCGCGAGAGTTCAAGCTGGCTCGGCGTCGGACGCAGCGAGGGCGGCGGCTGGACGCTGGGCTGTTGCAAGGTCGCGCCCGGCTGGACGCTTTGCGCCTGCGCAGGCTGGCTCGCAAGCCCCAGGAAGAACGCGGTCGCGGCTCCGAGAGCGGCAAGACCGAAACGGTCGGCGATAAAACGAAATGCCGGGGCGCTGGGCCCCGGCATCGTATTTTGCTGTGAGATCATTTTCATGATCACGTCTGTATCGGCTTACCAGGCGACTTGGAAGCCACCACGTGCACCGACTTCGCCGCTGTCGAAGCCGACACCCAGACCAGCGGAGAACGCAGCGTTCTCGCTGATGCGTGCGGTCATCGCGAGCGAGCCGGCACCGCGGTCCTGGAAGTAACCTACGCCACCCGAAAGCGCGAAGGAAGTGCCGGGCTGAAGCGCCGGGCTTTCCATGGCCAGAGCCATCGCGACACCTTCATTGGCGCGGTTGATGCTCTCACGGTTGGCGGCCGACTGACCGAACAGCGTGTTGATCTGACCCTGCTGGGCCGAGGTCAGCGTCTGCAGCGCGGTGATGTTGCCCGCATTGGTCGAGATGCCCGCCGCGTTCACACCGATCGCGGTGGTGTTCGACGCAATGTTGCCAGCGTTCACACCGATCGAGGTGGTGTTGGTGGCAATGTTGCTGGCATTCACGCCGATCGCCGCGGTGTTGGCGGTGATGTTGGTCGTGTTCGTGCCGATTGCGGTGGTGTTCGACGCGATGTTGGTCGTGTTCGTGCCGATCGCCGTGGTGTTCGAGGCAATGTTGGTGCTGTTGGTAGCAATAGCGCCTTCATTGGTGGTCACGCGGGTGTCGAGACCCGTGATCGCCATCGCGTTGGCACCGATCGCCGTCGTGTTCGAGGCAATGTTGGTGCTGTTGGTCGTGATGCTGCCCTCGTTGGCGGTGACGCGGGTGTCGAGACCCGTGATCGCCGTGGCGTTGGCACCGATCGCGGTGGTGTTTGCCGCGATGTTGCCTTCAGCCGTGGTCACCCGGGTATCGAGACCCGCGATCGCCGTGCCGTTTGCCGCAATCCCATCCGCATTGGTCTGGATGTTCGTGGCGTTGGTCGCGATATCCGTATCGTTCGACTGGATAGCCGCGAGGTTCGCCGCGATATCGGCATCGTTCGACACGATCGCCGCCGTGTTGGCGTCGATATCGACAGCGTTCGCCTGGATGGCGGTCGCGTTCTGCGTGATGTTCGTCGCGTTGTTGGCGATGCCTGCGGCGTTCTGCGCGATATCGGTGTCGTTGGCGATGATCGCCGAGGTGTTGGCATCGATATCGGCTTCTGCCGTGGTCAGACGACCGTCAAGAGCCGTGATGTTCGCCTCGTTGGTCGTCACGCGGCCATCGAGAGCAGCGATATCCGCATCGTTCGAGACGATCGCTGCGGTGTTGGCGTCGATGTCGGCCTCGTTCGTGGTCACACGGCCCTGGAGATCGAGGATGTCCAGATCATTCGACTGGATCGCCGAAAGGTTGGCCGCGATGTCAACGTCGTTCGACGCGATGTTGGTCGCGTTGGTGGCGATGTCGGTGACATTCTGAGCGATGTCGACGTCATTCGACTGGATCGCTGCGAGGTTGGCCGCAATGTCCACATCATTCGATTGGATCGCCGAAAGGTTCGCCGCAATGTCCACATCGTTCGACTGGATCGCTGCGAGGTTCGCCGCAATGTCGACATCGTTCGAAGCGATGTCGGCGGCGTTCGTGGCGATGTTGGTGACGTTGGTCGCGATGCCGGCAGCATTGGTCGCAACACCGGCGGTGTTGGCCGCGATATCGTCAAGCACGTCCTGAACGGCCGGGCCCGAACCCACGGTGCCGCTGGCATCGACGGTCGCGAAGTTGGTCGCGCCAGTCTGAGCAGCGGTGCTCGCGCCGATATCGCCGACGGTCACCGAAGTGCCGGCTCCGCCCAGCTTGACCTGACCGGCGCGGTCGGTCGAGGCGCCTGCGCCCAGAGCAACCGAGTCGTCAAAGCCGGCAACCGAGAGGTCGCCGATGGCAACCGAACGAGCGCCCGAAGCGTTGGCAGCTTCACCAACGGCAAGCGAGCGAACGCCCGTTGCGGAGGCGAGGTGACCAAAGGCCTGCGCACGCTCGGCATCGGCGACAGAACGCCAGCCAACCGCAGTCGCGCCCGGGCCCTGCGCCAGGCTTTCACCGCCCAGAGCGGTGGTGGAGTTGCCATTGGCCGTCGCGCCGGTTCCGGCATCGTCGCCACCAAGGGCGACAGCATCGACGCCCGTGGCGCTCGAATTGTTACCGATCGCGATCGACGAAACCGTGTTCGCCGCGGCGGTGTCGCCGATGGCTACCGCGCTCGCGCCGGCGGCATTGGCCTGCCAGCCGAAGGCCGCAGCGTTCGCAGCAGTCGCGTCGGATTCGGCACCCACGGCGGTGGTGTTCTCGCCGGTCGCGTTGGCCTGGGGACCAACGGCAAGAGCGTTGTCGCCCTGCGCATCGGTGTTGGGGCCAAGTGCGGTCGCGCGGCTGCCGTCGGCGTCCGCTTCGTTGCCGCAAGCGAGAGCTTCAAAACCGTCAGCCGTCGCACCGTTGACGATGTTGGTCTGCGTGGAGACAGGCGGATTGTTACCGTCAAAGGTCACTTCGCACTCGGTCTGCGCGGCCGCCGGAGTGGCGGTAAGCGCCAGCGCGCCGAACGACGCAGCCGTGGCGATGACGAGAGCGGAGGCGCCTCACTTCAATTCGAGATCAAGTTTAGTCATTTTATTACTCCCCCAGTGCGGCCGAAGCGACTCGGCCGGCCAGAACAAAGAACCGAAATTCCAACATTTACCGAGGGAGCGCCCTTGTCGAACGCGCGTTGACCGCGCTTATCCCCCCGGTTCTGCGGAACCACGCGTTAGCTCTTATTATGTAATAGCCCTGATGCGCAAGTGGTTCTGTTGAGTTCTTGTTCTCCCTCTCCGGTCAATCTAAGGTGTCCTCCGCAGTGGGGGAGGCGTGCGCGCCGCAAGAAGTTAACTATCTAGGCTTACCGGGCCTGATGGCTTTTTTCGGTCACGACGTGCGCGCTTCAAGGGACAAGGTTTGACCATCATTGGCTGACGACACGCTCATTTCGTACGAACCCGCAACGGGGGAAAAGCTGTGGAGCGGCGCGCATACAGACGTGTCCGCCGCTGTCAGCCGTTCGCGCAAGGCCTGGCCGGCCTGGGCCGCGCTTGCAATCGGGACGCGGATCGAGATCACCCGCCGCTTCGCCAACGAAGTGCGCAAGCGTGCCGACGAAATGGCGGATCTCATCGCGCGCGAGGCGGGCAAGCCCTTGTGGGAAGCGCGCACCGAAGTCGATGCCGTGATCGGCAAGGTCGATATCTCGGTCACCGCCTATGCCGAACGCACCGGCAAGAAACGCCGCGACAGCGCGCTGCAAGGCGCGTCGGCGCTGCGGCACAAGCCGCATGGTGTGATGGCGGTGCTTGGACCATACAATTTCCCGGCGCACCTGCCCAACGGCCACATCATCCCCGCGCTGATCGCGGGCAACACCGTGTTGTTCAAGCCTTCGGAAAAGACCCCGGCCACCGGGCAGATGCTGGTCGAATGCCTAAATGAGGCGGGGTTGCCCGAAAATGTCGTCCAGCTGGTGATCGGCGGACCACAGGAAGGCCAGTCGCTGGTCGCCCATCCGGGGGTGGACGGCGTGCTGTTCACCGGCTCGGCGCAGACCGGCATCGCGATCAACCGCAAGCTGGCTGCCAATCCGGGCAAGATCGTCGCTCTCGAAATGGGCGGAAACAACCCGATCGTGGTGATCGATACGCCGCTCATCGGTGATGCGGCCGCGCTGGTCGCGCAAAGCGCATTCACCACCGCAGGCCAGCGCTGCACCGCTGCACGGCGGCTGATCGTGAAGGAAAGCATCTATGATGACCTGATGAGCGAGCTCCTGCCGCTCACGCGAAAGCTGATCGTCGGCGATCCGCTGGCCGACCCGCAGCCTTTCATGGGCCCGGTGATCGACGTTCCCACCGCCGAGAAGCTGAATGACAGCTTCGTCACCCTCGTCACCGCCGGAGGACGCGCGCTGCTACCGATGCGCCAGCCGATGGCGAACAAGCCGTTCCTCACCCCTGGCATCATCGACACCACCGATATTCCCGATCGCCCCGATATCGAACTGTTCGGCCCGATCCTCCAGGTGATCAAGGTGCCCGATCTCGACGCCGGCATCACGGAGGCGAACAATACGCGCTTTGGCCTGTCAGCCTCGCTGATCGGCGGCTCGCCCGAGGATTACGGACGGTTCTGGGGCAATATCCGTGCCGGCATCATCAACTGGAACCGCCCGACCAACGGCGCTTCTTCAGACGCACCCTTTGGCGGCATCGGCCTTTCGGGCAATCACCGCCCGGCCGCTTTCTACGCCGCCGATTATTGCGCCTATCCCGTCGCCAGCAACGAGATGGAGCAGCCGCGCGCCAATATCGGCGTGGGCCTCAAAGACTGAACCCATACAATCGCAAGCGCCGGGAAAACCGGGCCTAGCGTGACCAGGTGACGAGATCGATCGCGGTGAGATTGCCCGAAGTCTCGCGCGCGAAGACCTTGATGAAGGTCCCGCGCCGATCGGCGGTCAGGCTGGCTTCGGGTCGGTCGTAGAACTTTGGCTCCATGCCGCTGCGCTCTGCCATCGTGTAATGGAATTGCAGCGCGTCGGTTACGCTGGCGGGTGTCACATAGCGCACCAGCCGCAAGTCGCAGTCCGGCTGCGTGACGGCGGCGGCGACGCGCACCATGGCATGCGGCATGAGCGCTGCGACTTCGGGCAAGCTGGCCGCGAGCGCGAAATCCCCGCGAATGTCCTTTCGGCAGGCGGGCGGCGCATCCACCGCTTCGAGCACCGCCTCAACGCTGTAGGCGGTCGCAAGGCTGGCCGGGCCCGGCGCGCTGCCGGCTTCGGGCAGGTCGGGGATCGGTCCGTCCTCCAGCAACGCCAGGCGCGCAGTCTCGCGCGCGGCCCTCGCGGTTTCCTCGCTGCCGCGCAAAGCGGGAAGCGCGTGGTCAAAGCCAATCGTGATCGCCGCGTTCGCTTCGTTGCGATAGGCAAGGTCGGGGTCGACCATCAGCGGATCGTTGAGCGCGCGCGCCAGATAGGGATCGACGCTGTTAACGGTGAAAGGCTCTTCAGCCGGGCGCTCGTCGGCGCACGAAGACAGCGCCGGGACGAGCCCCGCAAGAGCGATGGTGAGAGCGATGGCGCGCATGGGCTTTCTCTTGCCACGGCTTGGTTAACAATCCGGTGCCATCGCCTCATGCCTGCGAACAAAATGAAAGCGCCCACACGCCCGTGGGCGTGAAGGCGCTTTCCGCGGCCGGTGGAAGCCGCGCCCGGACCATTGGTAACAATGGCCCAAGTCGGTAAACAGGTAAGCGTGCGGGCCAAGTGGTGGAGCCCGTCCCGAACGCTCGATATTGTTCATATATAGTGGGGTATTCCTGAACAGCCTGACAGCGGGACATGCAGCCTGCGTTCAGACATCGGCCGTTCGGGAGGCGGGTAGAAGTGCACGCGCGCGCCCCACCGTGCGTGTGCGCTCGCTTGCGCGGGTCGCGCAGGCTGTCTACCGCAGCGCGCAATGTCCCCCGCTCCAACCGAACCATCCGACACCCAGCCCTCAGGGCTGCCCCAGGCGCTCGGCGCCTATCTCATCTGGGGATTCCTGCCGCTTTACCTGCTGCTGGTGCGCCACCTGCCGCCATTCGAATTCGTCGGCTGGCGGATCATCTGGACGCTGCCCCTGTGCCTGCTGATCGTGGCCGCACGCCGCCAGTTCGGCGAGATCATTGCCGCCATCACCAACCCGCGCGTGCTGGTGATGCTGCTGGTGAGCGCGGTGCTGATCGCGATCAACTGGTTCGTCTATATCTGGGCGATCATCGAGGGGAACGTCTATGCCGCGTCGCTTGGCTATTACCTCAACCCGCTGCTGAACGTGCTGCTGGGAACGTTGCTGCTGGGCGAAAGGCTGTCGAAATGGCAGTGGCTGGCAGTCGCCATCGCGGCTTGCGCTGTGGCCCTGCTGGCGATCGGCGCGCTCACCACCTTGTGGATCAGCCTGACGCTGGCGATGAGCTTTGGCCTATATGGCATCGTGCGCAAGCAGGTGATGGTCGGCGCGCTGCCCGGCCTCACCATCGAGAGTGCGATCCTGCTCCTGCCGGCAAGCGCGATTGCCGCCTTCTATGCCGCAGGCGAGGCGGGCTCGTCCTTCGGGGGCGACCTTGTGCAGAGCCTGCTGATCGTCCTGTCGGGCGTGGTGACCGCGGTGCCGCTGCTGCTGTTTGCGATCGCGGCGCGGCGGATGGAATATTCAACGCTGGGTTTCATCCAGTATCTTGCGCCCACCATCGTCTTTTTCCTGGGCCTGTTCGTCTTTGGCGAGGAGCTGAAGCCGGTGCAGCTTGCCAGCTTTGCCCTGATCTGGATGGCGGTCGCGATCTTTGCGGGCGATCTTTATCTGCGCGGACGGCGCGCGCGGCGAGCGCGGCTGGCGACCTGAAGCCCGTCTTGACCGGCGCGGGCGCCCGGGCTCCGGCCTCAGCCAACCCGCCCTAGCCTGCGAACTTCCAGTTGAGGGTTTGCCCGCCGTGCCAGGGCACGATGGTCTGGCCCACCAGCGGAAATTCTTCGGGCACCGGCGTCGCCACGCGGCGCAGCGTGACCGTCTCCTTGTTGACCGGCAGCTTGTAGAAGGCCGGCCCGTTGAGCGAGGCGAAGGCCTCGAACCGGTCAAGCGCGCCTTCCTCCTCGAAGACGGTGGCATAGCTTTCCAGCGCATAGGGCGCGCCGAAGATCCCGGCGCAGCCGCAGGCGCTTTCCTTGTCACCGCGCAGGTGCGGTGCGCTGTCGGTGCCCAGAAAGAACTTGCGTGCAATGGCCGGATCGGCGCTGGTCGCCGCCGCCCTCAGCGCCAGCCGATGGCTTTCGCGCTTGGCGACAGGCAGGCAGTAATTGTGCGGCTGGATGCCGCCCACCAGCATCGCGTTGCGGTTTATGTGGAGGTGCTGCGGGGTGATCGTCGCCCCGATTTTCTCGCTGCCCGCCTTCACGAACTCGACCGCGTCCGAGGTGGTGATATGTTCGAACACGATCCGCAGGGCCGGAAATTCTTGCGCGATTGTGCGCAAGTATCGCTCGATGAATTCGGCCTCGCGGTCGAACACGTCGATATCCGCATCGACCACCTCGCCATGGATGCACAGGACGATGTCCTCTTTCTCCATGCGCTCGAACACCGGGAAGATGCCTTCCACATCGGTGACCCCGCTGGCGGAATTGGTGGTGGCGTTGGCGGGATACATCTTGGCCGCGGTGAAGACGCCTTGCGCGGCCCCCGCCGCCAGATCGTCAGGGTCGGTGGTGTCGGTGAGATAGCACGTCATCAGCGGGGTGAAATCGACGCCCTCAGGCACAGCCGCCAGGATCCGGTCGCGATATTCACGCGCAAGCTTCGTGGTCGTCACCGGCGGAGTGAGATTGGGCATCACGATCGCACGGGCGAACTGGCGCGCGGTGTAGGGCACCACGCCACGCATCATATCGCCATCGCGGAAATGCAGGTGCCAGTCATCGGGGCGTCGGATCGTCAGCGTGTCACTCATGGTTATCCCTTAGGCCGACACGAGAGGGCTTTCCAGTCTGCGATCTGCACCGTAAACGCCAATCATCATGACAAATATAGCCTTTCTCGCATGTGCGACGACGGTTCCCGGTTCCGGCGAGAGCAAGGTCGATCGGCGCGGCGATGCCTTTGAACACGATCTGATGATTGCAGCGCTCGAACCCGCCTTTGCGGCGCGCGGACTGGATTTGCGGGTGATCGACTGGGAAGCGCCGCTCGAAGCGTTTGACGCGATCGATTGCGCGCTGCTGGGCACTGCGTGGAACTATCAGGACCGTGCGCCTCAATTTCTCGAGAAACTCGGCGCGCTGGCGGCAAGCAACATTACCATCCTGAACCCGCCCGAAATGGTGCGCTGGAACATCTCCAAGACCTATCTGCGCGAGCTCGAAACAGCGGGCGTGCCGATGATTCCGACCTTGTGGCGCGAAACCGTCACCGCAAAGGCAGTGCTCGAAGCGCTCGATGCCTTCGAGTGCGACCGGGTGGTGGTCAAGCGCCAGGTCGGCGCTGGCGCCGAGGGGCAGGAGCTGGTCCGCCGCTCAAGCCTGCCCGGCGCGGGCTGGAATTTCGGCGCACCCGCCATGCTGCAGCCCTATCTGCCCGCGATCACGGCCGAGGGCGAGCTGAGCTTCATCTTCATCGACGGCGCCTTCAGCCATGCTCTGGTCAAGCGCGCAGCGGATGGTGATTACCGCATCCAGTCGCTCTATGGCGGAACCGAAGAGGTCTATCAGCCGGGCGAGGAGGATCTTGCCGCAGCATCGGCGGTGCTGGGCGCTGTGCCCTTCGACACGCCTCTGTATGCGCGCATCGACATGCTCAGAATGGAAGACGGATCGCTCGCGCTTATGGAAGCCGAACTGATCGAACCCTATCTCTACCCTGTCCAGGGGCCGCACCTCGGCGAGCGGCTCGCCCAAGCGATTGTGAAGAGGATCTGATGAGCGCCACACTTCTGACGTCCCGAACCATCATCCGCCTCGCCCCGCGCGAGGAAGGCGAAGACGTGCGCGCCTTCCTGCAAGGGCTGGTGACCAACGATGTCTCGCGCGAATTGCCGGTCTACACCGCGCTGCTGAGCGCGCAGGGCAAGGCAATGTTCGATTTTCTGGTCTGGGACGGTCTTGACGGTAACCTGCTCATCGATTGCGAGGCGGCGACCGCGCCCGATCTGGTAAAGCGCCTCTCGCTCTATCGCCTGCGCCGCAAGATCGACATCGCAATCGACGAGGCGCTCGGCGTTCACTGGGCGCTGGCAAGCGGGCCCGGCACCGCGCCCGATCCGCGGCTTGCAGCCCTTGGCCATCGCTGGATCGGCGCGCCCGGAGGCGAAAGCGCGGATGCCGCCTGGAATGCACACCGCCTGTCGCTGGGCGTGCCCGAAGGCGTCGCCGAACTGGGCGACATCTTGTGGCTGGAGACCAACGCGGTCGAACTTAACGGCGTCAATTTCGAGAAGGGCTGTTATGTCGGCCAAGAGAATACCGCGCGCATGAACTGGCGCCAGAAGGTCAACCGCCGGCTGGTGGTGGTGCCGCTGGAGGCCTCCGACGAAAAGCGTCGCAAGGCGGCCTATCCCGACCTTGGACTGGCGATCGATCACCTGCGCGTCGATGCGCTAGACCCCGCGCGCCTGCCCGACTGGCAACGGGCCGGCGTCTCAGGGTAGAGATGACGGGTTTCGATAGCCCAGGACGCGAAAGCGGACTGTCCGCTTGCGACCCAATAACAGACATGGGTTTCTGAGTTTCTCGCTCAGCTGAGCGGCGGAACCTATGCTACTGTCCAAGACAGCAAGTTAATGCTGTTAGGCTCGATGGCCATGATCAAGGGCCACGCCGCCGATTTCGAAAAGCGCGGCTTTGAAGAAGGCGCGAACAACAAGCCCGGCCAGTGCGTTATCGAACGGGCGTTTGTGGGCTGACGCAGATATTCAGACTGGCGCGCTAGGTGCACGAAAGGCCTCAGCAGAAAATGCAGTTGTCGCTCGTTGGCTGAGCTCTTCTTCCGACTTGGTTGTTCCAACTGTCCATGACGGGCATTCCCGGTTTGTTTTCCCTTGGCTGTGCTGCCGGGTTGCGCACCGGGGCGAAGATCAGCCCCATCGGATGGTCGTCCGCGTCGAAATAGAGATAGACCTTTCGCCTCGATCGGCTGGCTTTGGGCCCAAGGCTGACGATCCTAATCGTCTTTGCATCGTCATTTTGCGATCCCGCTTGTGCTTTACGAGGCCCCCAGAAGTCGCCGCCGTCAAAGCGGGCCAGCCTGGCGCGATCAAGCTCGGTGAGCGGGAGGGCGCCGCCAAAACCCGGATCCTCGCCCCGGGTCGCAGCGCGGGCAAAACGCATCGTAAAGCGGTGCGTGTTGACCCCTTCTTGCGCAGCCGCTTGCGGGGAAATCGCAAGCGCCTCGATCGGCTGGTTGATCGCAAAGCTGTGAAGCAGGCCATCGGGATCGAACAGCATGACAGTGGTTCGCGAGAGGCCTGGCACCGCCGTCCCGTCGCCGCAGGTCCATTTGAAGATCACCGTATCGTGGGTTGGAGCCGGTTGTACCCCCGCCTGGCAGCCTTTGAGCTTTGCCAGTTCGGCAAACTCTTCAGGTATCAGGGGAAACATGTCCTCGTGCGCCCGCATATCCGCGCCCGACTGGATCGCGCTGGCGAGGCGCGCGGCGGTCTGAGCGTAGGCGGGCGGTGCATTGTCTGCGGGAGCGGAGGCGGGCGCCTTTTCCTGTGCTGTGGCGGAAAGATGCGTCGAAACCAACATGAGGGGCAAAGCGACCGCAGCAATGTGTTTCAGCATGGATAACTTCCCAAGACTTTGCACAATTGCCTGAGACTATCGCAATTGAAGACGGGGTGCAAACCGGGTTTCCGACCGGGTGGCCTACGTCGCAGCCTCAGGCAGTGATGGGAAAAAAGACCGCCACCAGAGCAAGTAGCGCGCCGCTCGCCGCGACCGTCAGGTTCATCACCACCTACAAGCTGTGGAGCCGCACAACTAAAACGGTTGTTCAGCAAACGACCCAGTTGCAGACCTAAATCCCGTAAAGCTTGGAGCTGGGGCTACGTATAGAACCAAGTTAGTCTCAGATCCCGGCCTGTTTCGAAACAATGCCATTGACTTGGTAGATTTCGAAATCTCGAAAGCTGCGTTGTTGACCAATCGCACCGTCCAAGTACTCGACGAACTGAGGATAAAAGTCCTTGCTGCGCTCAGCCCACCAATCGCGAGCGACGCTCGAACCGAGAATATTCAAGATAAGCGTCATCTGAAAATCGAGCTGAACTTTTGAAAGAAGGCCGTTTTCCCATTGAAAGTACGCATTCTCTCCGACCTTCAGGGTCGGGTAAAGCATGACTCCGAAATCCATCCTTTCTTCGACAGAGAGATCGTCGGTTTTGGTATCCTTCATCATATGTTGGAAAGTCACTGTTCGCCGTCCCCATTCGAGCGCTATCTCACGGAAGCTCTCCGCAATCTTTTGATGGACTTGTGCCCGAGAAGTCTTCTCAGCGTGTTCAGACTGTTTCCGAGCCAGCCTGACTTGGAGACCAACAAAAACCAATGATGCGATCAGAGCGATCGCCGCGACAACCTGACTGATGAAATAGACCGTTTGCAGCTCCATGGACTTCCTTTCTATCGCAGTTTGGTGAGCCTGTTCAGGCACTATCCTATGGGAATTCTAGGGAACAACCGGCCCATCAGCTTTCTATTGCTGATCCGAGGGACTAGACGCCCTTTCTTGCAAGGATTTGAAGGGCGCTACCATCGCCTTCTCGCGAGCGCTTTCAAGCGCGGCGACAAAACGCTCCGAATAGATCTTTTCGGCTTTCTCCTGCGCCCATAGTTCTGGATAGAAGGGCGATTTGATCGCGCCTGCAGCCCATTCGAGGCGTACCTTCAGAATATCGTCATCGAGCGAGCCATATTCGTGCATGTAGAATTGCCCCTCCAACTTCTGGAAGATGGCGCGGTAGAAACCGGTCATGCGCAAGCGGCTTTCGGGCGGAAAATCCTCCCAGCTCTTGGTCGGATCATGCGTTTCGATCGCTAGCCGGAAGAACTCATCGGGCAACGGCATGAGGGATTCATTCAAGGTGCCCCAGGAATGCGCCGCCTCAAATGCGGATGCGGCCTTGAGCGCGCGCGTGTTGAGCCGTGTTTGCTCTGCATCGCTTCGCACTTGGAACCCAACAAAGACCAGGGAGAGGATGATGCCAACCGCAGCGATGATCTGGCTGATGAAGTAGAAGTCTTCGAGGGTCATTGGGAAGCCTCCAGTGCATTGGACGTCGCGCCTTCGACCTCAGCCACTAGACTATCCACCAGCGCTAGAAATTCAGCATTCCTTGCGTACGCCATGCGCGCGGATGCCCACCATTTCCGGACCCGAGGTGAGATGAGATAAACCAACCGAATGGTATCCGTCGCGCGTTCGTGATCGATGTCGCGGAAGAGGCCGGACTGGTTGGTGTTCTCGGCGACCTCAAACAGGCCGAACATGAGCGCCATTGTGAAGGAAAAACGAGCCTTCTCATCCGGCGAAAGCGGCTGATCGGTGTACATTGCCTTGTGCATGAACGCGGCGTCATCGGGTGTTGCAAAAAGCCGTTGCTGCTCGGTCACGAAGGTGATTAGGTTGGTGCGACTGGTCTCCTCGCGGGCCAAAGTGTTGGTCTGTCGCATCTGGAACCAGATCCCACCCAAAGACCCAAGGATCGCTACCACCGCGATGGTCTGGCCGATAAAATAGACCTCTTCCAGGGTCATGCCTCGATCTCCTTCGCGTTCTCTGCCCCGGCAGCGTCGATCAATTCGAGAAATTCGGATGAGAGCATGTGCCGGTTTGCTTCGCACCAGGTTCTGCCGCCCGGCGTCGTCGCGATGTCGTGATAGAGCTTGAAGCTAAACCGCAGTGCGTCATCCCTGTGATAAAGGCGGCGCCTTATGGCAAAGGCGACCTGCATGCCGTTGTGCATGACACGCGCCATGAAGAGGTCAAAGGCGATCTTCTCCGCATCGGCCATATCCGGATCACCAGCGAGCCCGCGCGACCAGATCGACATATTATCGCCCTGATAGATTGGGTCAAAGCTGCGGTCTGCGGCGGCCGCTATCTCGAAAGCCATATTGACCGCGCTTTGCCGATTGCCCTGGTAAAGCTGAAAAGCGACGATAAGAAGCGAGCCGACAACCGCGACAGCGGCGATGGTTTGACCGATGAAGTAAATTGCTTCGAGGGTCATCAGGCCCTCTCCTCAACCTGCTGAAGACGCTCCAAGTGGCGCGCAAACTCGGGGCGCAACTCGTTCCAGGGCGGCACTTGATCACCGATTTGCGCCATACGCGCATCAAGTTCAGCGACGGCGTCCTTGCCCCAAATACGTTTCGCCTCTGCGTACCATTGTGCGCCGCCGGGTGTCTTCACCACGGCCATCGCAGCTTGCATAAATCCGTCATAGGATTTCTCGTTCAAAAACCCGTCACGATGGAGGTATGCTCTGCCACCTGAAAACTGGACCATTTGCGGGTAGAGTTTTCCGCCGTAAGTATCCTTGGCTGGGCGAGGAGTTACGGCATGAAGGCATCGAAGTTTACGGACGCGCAGAAGGCGTTCGTGGTGAAGCAGGGCGAGGAAGGGACGCCTGTGGCGGAGATCTGCCGCAAGGCAGGGATCAGCCAGGCGACCTACTTCAATTGGAAGAAGAAATACGCGGGACTGCTGCCATCGGAGATGCGGCGGCTGCGCGAGCTGGAGGACGAGAACGGCCGGCTGAAGAAGATCGTGGCTGACCTGACTTTGGATCGGGAGATGCTGCAGGACGTTATCAAGCGAAAGCTCTGAGGCCGGATCGGAAGCGCGAGATTATCGACGCGGTTCGGCAGGACTGGCAGGTGACGATCCGCAGAGCATGTTCGGCTTTGCACTTCGATCGTTCGACCTACCACTACCAGTCCCGCCGGACCGATCCGGCCTTTTTGAAGAAGCGCATCAAGGAGATCTGCGAGACGCATGTCCGTTATGGCTATCGGCGGGTCTATTACATCCTTCGCCGGGACGGTTGGCACGTGAACCTGAAGAAGGTCTATCGGCTTTACAGGGAGTTAGGCCTTCAGCTGCGCAACAAGACGCCCAAGCGCCGGGTGAAGGCGAAGCTGCGCGAGGATCGTGCTCCTGCGATCAGACCAAACGATGTGTGGGCGATGGACTTTGTGCACGACCAGCTGGCAACGGGTCGCAAGCTTCGCATCCTGACCGTGGTCGACACCTTCTCCCGGCTATCGCCGGTGGTCGATCCCCGGTTCAGCTATCGTGGCGAGGACGTGGTCGCGACGCTGGACCGGGCGTGCCGGCAGATCGGCTACCCAAAGACGATAAGGGTCGACAACGGCAGCGAGTTTATCTCTCGGGACATGGATCTGTGGGCTTACCAGCGCGGTGTGATCCTGGACTTCTCCCGCCCTGGCAAGCCCACAGACAATGCGTTCATCGAAGCGTTCAACAGCAAGCTGCGCAGCGAGTGCCTGAACGCACACTGGTTCCTGTCGCTGCAAGATGCTTGCGAAAAGCTGGAGGCCTGGCGTAGACACTACAACGAAGAGAGACCGCACAGCGCGATCGGGAATATCCCCCCGATCAAGCTGGCAAATTCAGCCGGTGAAACCAGCCCACCGGACCTGAGCACGGCGGAAAACTCTAGACCTTAGTGGTCCGACGTTGGGTAGCAGTGCAAAACGGCCCAAGGCTCTACTCGTAGCTGGTAGCAACTTCGGGCTCAGACCAAACCAGATCGCGCCCAAGGACCCAAGGATCGCGATGACCGCAATCGTCTGGCCGATGTAGTAAATCTCTTCGAGTGTCACGAATGCCCCCAAATGCATCGTTTTGTTCGTGCTCTTCTGCACATTACTAGCGATTGGGGGCAATGAACATTGGATTTGATACACTACGGCGGAAGCTTCTGGCGCGAATGACCGCTTCCACACCCCCAAACTCGGCCATATCGCAGCCCTGGAAGCTATCCTGATAGCCGACTGCGGATTTGCCACGGTGCCAGCCGAAAGCGGCTGGTCGGCAAACGACCCAATTGCAGAAATTCAGTCGTCCTGCCTGTTCCTGCTAGTCAAAATAATCGTCATCGTAAGAATGATCGCTACCAATGGCAGCACGATTGCTATTGTCTTTGGCTCCATTGGTTGCTCTCCCCAAAAGCCGACCTTCTACTAACGACCCACCTCCGGTCAGCCATGGCGCCGGAGGCAATCTTGCACTAACGATCAATACGGACCACTCAACGGGGGCCGGTCAATCGGAAGGGGCGTCGCAGGCCCTAGGACTCCTTTTGCTGTGCGTCAGGCTGAGCTAGGGTGAGGGGATGCTCTTTGTTCGCCTTTGCGCCAATGGGCCGAAAGCTCTCCGTTCCCTCCAATTCATTTACGTAGACGACAAACTGGTCACTGTACATGAAGGACCGGTTGTTCCAATAGGCCTCGAATAGAGCTGAACGCCTCCACGGCGTAAGCATGCGCTCAATCGATGCCCACTCCCGCTCACGCAGTCTGCCTTCACTGTTGGAAAAACGCATCTTCAAAAGTGCGCAGGAATGCCTGTGTGACAAACGTAAGCTGCTGTTGCTCGTTGGGTTTGAGATGCTCCACACTGCCGCCGGTGCCTTCAAGCCACATTCGCGAAAGCTCGTGGTCTCGCGCCAACATGCACGACAATTCTCGAATCTGAGACGCAAAATTGTGATACGCTTGAAGCCGATTATCCCGGTTCTGTTCGCGCATCTGGATACCAACAAACAGCAAGGAACCTATCACGCCGAACCCGGTCACAATGCCGGCTAGGAAGTAAAGTTCTTCGAGTGTCATGGCAGTCTCCAAATCCTAGGCAGGCGGTCGGCCAGCTTATGGATGTGTCAAAGGCCTGTCCATTGGCCTCGTATGAGTAAGTGGCCCGGCCTCTATCAGCCCATCGAGGAACGGAAATTAGGCCAGCCTCGATGTCCGCTTCCACCCCCATTATCGGACCTCTTGCCTTCTCCCACATCCGGCTGAAACCGGTCTTCGACCGGGACGTCTCTTCGTCACGGTGCCCGGCGCTAACTTGCCAGGCTGACCTTGCAAGGTGAGTGCCTCAATCAGGCGTACACTTCGCTCTGGCCCGCCTTTGAGCGCGAAAGATCGCCTTCAAGGCGTTGTGTGGAAGCGCTCCATCGATTCCTCGAGCGCCTGCTGCGCGCGCTCGCGCGCGGCGTCGCGCGGAAGACCCAGCGATTTCGCCAGCGCCGCGCCGATCAGCGCATCGCCCAGCGCCAGCAGGACGAGGTTGAGCGTATCGCGATGGACCTGGTGATCGCCCGCGCTCGCCTCGCCTTCCTCGGTCGCGATATCGTCAACCAATTGGTGGATCGTGGTGATGATCGGAGCCAGCGCGTCCTCGTTGCCCGTCAGCAGCATCCAGCTGGTGAGCGCGCCTGCACCTTCACGGTCAAACGCGTCGAACGCAAGGTCCACCACCTCGCGCGCCGAGCCAAGGCCTGCGCGGCTGGCATGGACCGCTTCCCTGATCGTCTCGCACACCGTGCCCGCAAGATGCCCGGCAAGCGCCTTTTGCAGGCCCGAGGCAGAGCCGAAATGGTGCAACAGATTGGCATGGGTGCGCCCGATCCGCGCCGCCACTGCCTTGAGCGTTACAGCCTGCGGTCCGGTTTCGATCAGCAGCGCGCGCGCCGCTTCGAGAGCACTTGCGCGCGATTGTTCGGGTGTCAGCCGTTTCCTTGCGGTCATGTCCGCTGGACTAGGCCCAAACGCGCCGCACGACAAGGCGGTGCCTGATCGGGACCACAGGCCGCAAGGCGGCAGGTCCAGGACCACAGGCCTAAGGCCTCAGGCGGCCTGCTGCACGATCGTGTCGAGGCCGGAGAGGTCGATGGCGAATTCCCGCGCCAGCGCCGCTTCGCCGCGCGCGCAGGAATGGCGCTGCGCCACAAGGCCGGTCGGGGTGAAGCCCAGCTTTTCAAGCACCCGGCCAGAGGCGGGGTTGTCGAGAAAGTGCATCGCCTTGAGCTGCGAATGGCCCAGAGTGCGCGCGATCGAGAGCACCGCACGACCCGCCTCGGTGGCATAGCCGTGGTTCCAGTGCCTGCGCGCAATCCAGTAGCCGATTTCCGGCTCGCTATCGCGCGATTGCCCGCGATCGATGGCAATGCCCCC
Organism: Erythrobacter sp.; assembly: GCA_043567175.1. Lineage (GTDB taxonomy): Bacteria > Pseudomonadota > Alphaproteobacteria > Sphingomonadales > Sphingomonadaceae > Erythrobacter. The sequence continues at coordinate 3,461,028 of CP121323.1, read as the reverse complement.
GATCAGCGCCGCATCGCGCGCACGGGTGATGAGGAAACGCGGATAGAACGGATCGACCGGCTTTGCGGTGAAGGCGCGCGCCTCCTTTTCGCCATAGGGCCAGGGCGCATTGGCAAGATTGCGCACGACGCGCTCATCCGCGATGCCGCCCAGCAAATCGGACCAGTCCTCTGGCCAGACCGGCCGCAAGAGCAATCTCAGGCTTCTGTGAAACACGCTGCATCCCTCTCTCGCCCCGCGCCTTCCCTAGCGGAAACAGGGCTAGGGAAAATGCATGACAATTTCATGGCTGCGAAACAAAATTTCGCAAAGTTTCGAGGGAGAAACGCGAAAAGGGAGACGGCTCCCCCGGTCATCGGGGTGGCCCTTCTCCCTCATCAGCGCCGATTGATATCGGCAAGGACCGCCCCGGTGGACGGTCCCCTTTGTCAGAACCGTCCGGTTATTCGGCTGCTTCCGCAATCATGTCTACCGACACGTATTTGCGGCCGAGCTTGCCCTTGTGGAAGCGCACGACGCCATCGCTGGTCGCGAAGAGCGTGTGGTCACGGCCAAGACCGACATTGGAACCCGGATAGAACTTGGTGCCGCGCTGGCGCACGAGGATGTTGCCGCCGACCACGTTCTGGCCGCCGAACTTTTTCACACCGAGATATTTCGCGTTCGAATCGCGACCATTGCGTGAAGAACCGCCTGCTTTTTTATGTGCCATGGGTCAGTGATCCTTACTTCGTCTCGTCGGTCTTGGGAGCCGCCTTTTTCGCGGGCGCCTTCTTGGCCGGGGCCTTCTTGGCAGCGGGCTTCTTGTCGCCTGCTTCTGCCTTGGGAGCCGCCTTCTTGGCCGGAGCCTTCTTGGCGGGCGCGGCCTCTTCCGTCTTCGGAGCAGCGGCCTTCTTGGCCGGTGCCTTCTTCGCGCCTTCACCTACATCGGTGATACGCAGCAGAGTCATCGACTGGCGATGGCCCGCCTTGCGACGGTAATTGTGGCGGCGACGCTTCTTGAAAACGACGACCTTCTCACTCTTCGCCTGAGCGATGATCTCGGCCGAAACGGTGATCTTGCCCGCGTCAGCGATGGTGTCGCCTTCGCCGGCCAGAAGAATATCGTCCAGCGTGATCGTCTCACCGGCGTCGCCAGCGAGTTTTTCGACTGCAATTTTGTCTCCGGCGGCAACCCGGTATTGTTTGCCGCCTGTGCGCACTATCGCGAACATGGCTTGTAAACTCTCAATCTTGCGTGTGTGTCCGGCCTGACCTGACCCTTGCCTTGCATGAGCTGTGTCATGCCCGGCTTTTCGCCTGTTGGACCGAACGCGATTGCGGTGCTGCCTGATAGCAGCCCCGGAAAGATGGGTGCCGTTAAGGGATGGGGACGTTCAAGTCAACACCAACTCGCGTCTGATTGCGCCTTTGCCGCAAACGCCGCAGGCACCGCCTACCAGCCGCGAAGTGTCCATCCATGATGACATAAAGAGCATGACACATATCTATCACAAACGCGATCCGCGTGGTAACAGGCGGGCGGGATCATGATTCACCAAGCCGTTTCTTTTCACGCAATGCGCAAGGCCCGGACCCTGGGCCTGGTTCTGGGGCCGATGCTGGGGCTGGCGACAGCGCTGGGCGGCTGCGCGAGCTCGACCAAATATCCCTCCTTTGCGATGCCGGCCGGCTCACAGCAGGCCGATAGCGAGGCGGGCTCTTCACAAGGGCGCGTGGCGATGCGCTTTCCCGGTGTGGCGGTGCCCGAGATCCGCGCCGATGCCTCCGCGCAGGACTGGAGCGAAGAGCTGCCGGTCGAACTGGATGCGCGCCTTGCCGCGATCAATGCGCGCGCGATGGCGGCAGGACGCGCCTTTTCTGCAGGGCTCGGCCCGGCGCAGCAACTGGCGCGAATCGCAGCGGGCAGCGCGGTCGAGACAGACAGCTGGTCCACCGCCCAGCTGCGCCTTGCCGACCTCACCTCGCATCACAGCAATGCGCACCTCGCGCTCGCCGAGCTGGACAGGCTGGCCGCCACGGTCGAACTCGCCGCGAGCCGGCCCGCCGATGCGACAGACATTGCCGAACTGAGGACGAAATTGGCACAGGACGTGGGCGAACAGGCCCGGCTTCTTGCACAGATCAGCGCGCAGCTGGCCCCTTAACAGCCTGCGCGAAGGGATGGGAAAAAGCTAATATGGCAACGGTTCAACTTGCTTGCGAAGACTGCCCGGTCAGGGAAACCGCCGCCTGCGCGGTGCTGAGCCCGGAAGAGCGCGAAGCGATGGCGGCAGCGGGCCGCACGCGGGTGCTCAGACGCGGCGAGATGCTGTTTGCCGCTGGCGACGAGGAAGCCGCCTGCGCAACGCTTGTCAGCGGGGCTCTCAAGGTCTCGTCGATCGATGCCGATGGCAATGAACAGATCCTCGCACTGGTGCACCCGGCAGGCTTTATCGGCGAATTGTTTGCGCCGTTTGCGCATCATGACGTGGTGGCGCTGACCGAAAGCACGTTGTGCACCTTTGCGCGCGGCGATTTCGAGGCGGCGATCGAGAATTACCCCGCGCTCGCCCGCGCGCTGCTGCGCCGCAGCCAGGAAGACCTGCTGGCGACGCGCGGGCTGCTCGAACTCACCGGCCACGCCTCGGCCGAGGCGCGCCTTGCTGCACTACTGCACGATTTCTCCCGCGCGGCGAGCCAGTCTTCCTGCCATGCGACGAGCCATTTCGACCTTCCGCTCACCCGCGGAGAAATCGCCAACATGCTCGGCCTGACAATCGAGACGGTCAGCCGCAAGCTCGGCGAGATCGAGAATTGCGGTGCGATCCGGCGTAAAGGAAAGCGCGGAATCGAGGTTCTCGATCCCGCGCTTCTTGCCGACCTGTCGGGGCGCTGAGGGGATCACTCAGCCGCGCCCGTCAGGCGACGAAGGCTACAATAATTGAAATGGCCAGACCCCAGCCCACGATCAGCACGGGCAGGATAAGCATCTGGATCGCCGCATCGCGCGGCGCGCAGCGACCGGTGTTCGTCATCACGCCCTCATTGCGAAACTGGCCCATGGAAAGCGGCCGGGTGGCGTTGCCAGCCAGCCGGGTCCAGATGGTCGGCACGCCGAAGCCGGCAATGATCGCAAGCGCAAAGATCACCATCGGGATCGCCAGCATCGGCGCTGCAAAAGCGGCAAGCATGATGCCCAGAAAGCCGAGATAGCACGCCACCGTGGTGGCAAAGAGCGCGGTGGGAAGCGCGAAATTGCGATCAACCTCGACCTGGTGACATACCCGGAACGCGGGGACCTGGAGATCGCCTTTCAATTCGCGAGGCGCGTCAACAAGGCGGGCCTTTCCGGTTACGAGTTTTTCATGGACCTGCTCGGTCATCGTGCATCTCCCTTGCCCTGGAGCCGGTGAAGGCTCGTGATGGAAGGGATCTAGACCCGCCTGCAGCCTTGCGCGTTGATCTGGATCAAGGATGTGCAAAGGCCTGTTTCAGGCATTCGCAAGACCCGCCTCAGGCCCAGCGGGCAAGGTCGCGGTGATCTTCGGCGCGCGGCTCGATCCAGCTCCACTCGCCATCCTTGCGCTCGCGCTTCCAGAACCACGCCGCGCTTTTCAGGTGGTCCATGCAATAATCCACCGCCTCGATCGCGCCGCGGCGGTGGCGCGCGGCGGCGCTGACGCACACGATCGGTTCGCCCGGCCGCATCAGTCCGACCCGGTGGACCATAAGCAGGCCCATGAGGTCGAAGCGTGCGAGCGCGGCATCGGCCAGATCGTGCATGCCCGGCAGGGTGAGCGGTTCGTAATGCGAAAGCTCCAGCGCCTCGACCGTGTTGTCGTCCCCGCTGCGCACTTCGCCGACGAACGTGCACACGCCCCCCAGCCCCGGATTGGCATTGGTAAACGGCCCGACCAGCGTGCCGGGGATGAACATTTGATGGAGGAGACGCACGTCCTTCATAAGCCGACAGCCGGCATACTAGCCGCCCGAGACCGGAGGGAGGAGCGCCACTTCGTCGCCATCACGCGCGTCAAGCTGCGTCTTGTCACCAAGCACCTTTCCCGCACAGGCGATATTCACGCGCTCCTGGGTGAGCTGCGCGGCCACCTGCGGGCCGACGGCATCCAGCAGGCCCGCCCAGTCGAGCGGCGCTGCAACCTCGCGGCTCGCCTCGCCCGCAAGATCGCGCAAGGGGCCAAGAAAAAGGATCGTCACCGCCATTTGCCCATCCCCCCTCGATCAACCGCCCGTCATCGACATATGGCGCGGCACGTGGGGCGCAGCGCCGCGCTGGTCCATCCGGAAATGGTGCTTTTCCGGCTTGATCATCAGCGCACGGGCCAGCGCCTCGGCGACCACGCTTTCGGGATTGTCCGAACGCAGGGCCGCGCGCAGGTCTACCCGCTCCGCCCCGCCAAGGCAGGGATAAAGCTGGCCAGTCGCGGTCACTCGCAGGCGGTTGCACCCCTCGCAGAAATTGCCGGTATGCGGGGTGATGAGGCCAAGCCGCCCGCCGGTTTGAGAAATATTCCAGTATCGCGCCGGGCCGCCGGTGTTGGCATCGCTGGGGTCAAGGGTCCAGCGCTGCTCCAGCCGCGCCTTCACCTCGTCGAGCGGGAGATACTGGTCGAGCCGTTCTTCCTCGACATCACCGAGCGGCATCACTTCGATCAAGGTCACATCATGGCCGCGTGCATGCGCCCAGGCGATGAGGTCCTCGATCTCGTCTTCGTTGACGCCCTTGAGCGCCACCGCGTTCAGTTTGACCTTCAGACCCGCCTCTTTCGCCGCCGCGATGCCTTCGAGCACCTGCGGCAGCGCGTCACGCCGCGTGAGGCGAGTAAATTTCTCGCGGTCGAGCGTGTCGAGCGAGACGTTGACCCGCTCCACCCCCGCCTTGGCAAGATCGTCGGCATGGCCCGCCAGCTGCGTCCCGTTGGTGGTGAGCGTGAGCTCGTTGAGACCGGCGCCGCCGCGCGAGCCGAGATGCCGGCCCAGCGCCCGGAACAGCTCGACGATGTCCTTGCGCACCAGCGGCTCTCCCCCGGTGATGCGGATCTTGGTGACGCCGCGCGCGATGAAGCCGGTCGAAAGGTCGTAAAGCTCCTCAAGGCTGAGCACTTCCTTGCGCGGCAGGAAGGTCATGCGCTCGGGCATGCAATAGGTGCAGCGCAGGTCGCAGCGGTCGGTGACCGAGAGGCGCAGATAGGTGATGCGGCGCTGGAAGGCGTCCAGCATGGGAGCGGCCTCAGGCGCGCTCAGATCGATCCGGTCTCGTTCACGGGGGGCGCTGATCTCAGCCATGCGCCTGAACATAGTGGCCCGTGACGCCCGGCGCATCCCTCAAATATTCAAGCACCCTGTCCAGTGCCTCGCCCGGCTCTCCGGCGGCGATATTGACCCGCTTGGGCGTGTATTCGCGCGCCAGATCGCCTGCGAGGGCGCGTCGCCAGGCGTCATGTTCGTGGCCGGCGGCGGGCAGAACCACCGTCAGCGAAGCGGTATCGGGCGCCTCGATGGCAGCGCGGATATCGGGCAGTATGGCCTCGAGCAGGAAGGCGTGCGCGTCGAGCCCACCTTCGGGCAGGTCGCGCTGGCTTTGCCAGTCGATATGCCCCGCCCTGCTCATCCGTCAGCCGGACGCTCGCGGTGAAGCGTGATGCCGATCTTCTCGTTCGCCTCGGCAATGGCGAGCTTGACGATCTTCACCGTCACCGCCTGCACCCGCCTGTCCTGCACGAACAGCGTCTCGCAGATATGATCGGCCACCGCCTCGATCAGCTTGAAATGGACGCCGGGCGGCAGGCCATCAGAGGCCGCTTGCTTGAGGTCCATATAATTCTTGCTCGCATCGAGCGGCGTGTCGGGATCGTAGCGATCCGCGATATCGTAGCGCGCCTGCACCGTGATGCGCAGCGGCTGGGGCTTGCCGGTTTCCTCCGAATAGATGCCGGTCAGGACATCGACTTCGAGATCGGCAACTTCGAGAATGAGCGAATCGGTCTGGTTCATCGTGAAGGCCGCTTAGCGCGGATTGCTCCAGCGTGCGAAGATTGCGGTCGGCAAAAGCCGCGCGCCTTCCCCCTCTTCGCGCACGACAAGGTCGCCGTGTTCGATCATGCCGGGCAGATGCGCCAGCGCCTCATCAAGCAGCCCGGCGATCGCGACACTGCTCATGCGCACCGCATAGACGGTGAGGAACAGGAAGGCGCTGTCGGTGTCGAGCAATTTCGCACAGTCGCTCACAAGCGCGGGCAAGCCCTCCTCCAGACGCCAAGTCTCGTTCCTGGGGCCGCGTCCGAATTTGGGCGGATCAAGGATGATCCCGTCATAACGGTTTTCGCGCCGCACCTCGCGCGCGGCGAATTTTGCCGCATCGTCCACCAGCCAGCGGATCGGGCGGTCCTCCATCCCCGAAAGCGCGGCGTTCTCGCGCGCCTGGGCGACCGATTTCTTCGAAGCATCGACATGGGTGACGGGGCCATATTCGCTCAGCGCCAGCGTGCCGAGACCGGTATAGCCGAACAGGTTCATCGTGCTCGCATCTGTGCGCCCGGCCAGTTGCTCGCCCATCCAGTCCCATACAGGGGCCATGTCCGGAAAGAATTGCAGGTGGCGAAAGGGCGTCGGCTGCGCTGAAAAGCGCACATTGTTCCAGCTGAGCGTCCAGTCTGCCGGGGGCGCATCGGGCGCCATGACCCAGCGCCCGCCGCCGTCTTCATCGCTGCCGGGCACGAATTCGCCCGCCGCCAGCCAGTCCGGCCCGCCATCGCCCATCAAGCGCGGCTGCCACAAGGCCTGCGGCTCTGGGCGGATGAAGGCGTGCGGCCCGAAGGCCTCGTATTTGCGCCCTGCCCCGCTGTCGAGCAGGCGATATCCGTCCCCGCCATTTGGCCACCCGGTGCATTCCATCAGGATCGGCTCGCGCCGCAGCTTGGCCATCAGGCGGTCTCGATGCGTCCTGCGGCGTGCGAAAGAACGAAATCGCGCGCAGCCTCGTATTCGCCCGAGATCTCGCTGAAGGCTTCCTCGCGCCCGAAGAGATCGCCCACGCGCGCAGGGAGCGCCGGGCGCAGGCCCAGCGCGCGTTCGACCGCGTCGGTGAACTTGGCCGGATGCGCAGTGGCGAGCGTGACGATCGGCACGCCGGAGGGCACCGTGCCGTTTTCCTGCAAGGCAAGGCTCGCGTGAAGGCCCACGGCGGTATGCGGATCAAGCACCTGGCCAGTGTTGCGGCTTGCCCATTGCATCGCACGGATCGTGTCGTCGGGCTGCGCGCTGGCGCTGGCAAAGATACTTGCCGCGTTCTCGCGCTGGCTGTTGGTGAGCTGCATCGCGCGCGTCTCGTCGAATGTCGCCATCTGCGCGGCCAGCGCCGCCGGGTCGCGCCCGCCTGCATCAAACAGCAGCCGCTCGAAGTTCGAGCTTACCTGGATATCCATCGAGGGCGTGTGCGTGGGGGTGACCTCGCCGGCGGAATAATCCCCGTCCCGCAGCGCGCGGTGCAGGATATCGTTGATGTTGGTGGCGACGATCAGCCGTTCGATCGGCAGGCCCATCTGGCGTGCGACATATCCTGCAAAGACATCGCCGAAATTGCCCGTGGGCACGCTGTAGGCCGCTGCGCGCTCGGGAGCGCCGAGCTGGAGGCCGGCGTAGAAATAATAGACCACCTGCGCCATCAGCCGCGCCCAGTTGATCGAATTGACCGCGCCAAGATTGAGCACGCCGGTCACCTCGCCATCGCCGAACATCCGCTTCACATGGCGCTGCGCATCATCGAAGCTGCCCTCGATTGCGAGATTGTGGACATTGGGTGCGCGCACCGTCGTCATCTGGCGGCGCTGGACTTCGCTCACCCGCCCCTTGGGATGAAGCATGAAGATCTCGACCCGCTCGAGCCCCGCGACCGCGCGGATCGCCGCCGAGCCGGTATCGCCGCTGGTCGCGCCGACGATGGTGAGGCGCTGCTGGCGGCGCTCAAGGAAGGTTTCGAACAGATGGCCCAGCAATTGCAACGCGACATCCTTGAAGGCGAGCGTCGGGCCGTGGAAGAGTTCGAGCAGCCAGTGCGCCTCATCCAGCTGCACCAGCGGCGTCACCGCCTTGTGGCCGAAATCGCCGTAGACCGCGAGGCACAGCGCCTCGAGTTCCTCGCGCGTCAGGCTGCCTTTGACGAAGGGCGCCATCACCCGCGCAGCGAGCGCGTGATAGGGCAGGCCGCGCATTTCGGCGATCTCGTCATAAGAGAAGCTCGGCCAGCGCTCGGGCAGGTAGAGCCCGCCATCGCTGGCAAGGCCGGCGAGCGTTGCGCCTTCGAAATCGAGCGTGGGGGCAGACCCTCGGGTGGAGATGTAATGCATAAGGCTCAAGGGCCTAGCCGCGTCCAGCCGCACGGGCAAGATTGACGCAGCGTCAGCCCTGCTGGCGAGAGCGGCGGCCCCCGCGTGAACGCAGGGCCAGCGCATAAATGACAAGCGCGGTGATCGCGAAGAAGAACCACTGCCCGGCATAGGCCCACGAACTGTTCTTGTATTCCTCCGGATCAGGCTGCGCGTTCGCCAGCAGGCCCGCTTTGGGCTCGTCCGACACGATCATGGCGGGCCGCTGGGGCGATGCGCCGAACAGACGCTCGGCCATGCCGCGCGGATCGGGCGCTTCCTTGGCGAGGCCGACCACGGGGCCGCCCGGCCACCGGGCGGTGGTTGAAGGATCGCCCGAAAGGCCGATCTGGACTGCAAATTCGCTGTCATTCGCCGCGTTCCAGCAGGTCGCGATCTGGGTCCAGCCGGTGCGCCCGTTCGCATCCTTGCCGCCTGCGACCGTCATGGAGCGGACCTCGTCGCATTGCGCGCGCATCCGGCGATAGAGATATTCAAGCGCGCTCGCCTCGCCAAAGGGATAATCGATCGTGGGCATTTGCGGGCGTTCGATCATTGCCGCCTTCAGACTGTCCTTTTCCTGAGCGCGGCCGATCTGCCAGATGCCTAGCCCCACCATGGTGAGAGCGGCGGCGACCACGATGATCGTGGGGATGACGGGCAGGCGGCGCATCACTGCTGCGATATTGCGAAACGGCGATAGACGCTCGCGGTCTTGAACAGTCTGAGCACCATCAGGACGCTGCCGATCGTCAACGGGGCCCATAGGAGCACATGGACCCAGAGCGGCGGGCGCAGCCAGCCATCGATTGCAAAGGCGGCGGTGATCAGCAGCGCGGCGACAAGGATCGTGAGCAGACCGGCAAGGCGCCCTCCGCGCTCGAGCGGGGCGAGCGGCTGGCGGCACGAGGCGCACTCGCCCGCGATCTGGGCGGGCGCCTCGAACAGGGTGCGCGCTCCACATGACGGGCACAAACCGAAAAGGGCAGCCTGGAACAATCCGGGCTGCCCTTCGCGATTTTCAGGAGCCGTGCTCCGGCTCATCAGTGGACCGGCGCGCCCCAGCCGCCCCAGACATAGATGGACACGAACAGGAACAGCCACACCACGTCGACAAAGTGCCAGTACCACGCAGCCGCTTCGAAGCCGAAATGCTGGCGCGGGGTGAAGTGGCCGATATAGGCGCGGTAAAGGCACACGGCGAGGAAGATGGTGCCCACCAGCACGTGGAAGCCGTGGAACCCGGTCGCCATGTAGAACGCCGAGCTGTAGGTGTTGCCGCCAAAACCGAACGGCGCGACGCTGTATTCATAGGCCTGGATGCAGCTGAAGATCACGCCCAGCGCAATCGTCGCCCACAGGCCCTGCTTGAGCCCTTCGCGGTCGCCATGGATCAGCGCATGGTGCGCCCAGGTAACCGTGGTGCCCGAGCACAGCAGGATGATCGTGTTGAGCAGCGGCAACTGGAAGGCGTCGAGCACTTCCATGCCATTGGGCACACGATCGCCCAGCGTGGTCACGCCCTGGCTGATGAACAGGTTTTCGGTGAGGTCACTATCCGCCATGTAATCGAGCGGCGCGGGGAACAGGGTGAAGTCGAAGAACGCCCAGAACCAGCCGACAAAGAACATCACTTCCGAAGCGATGAACAGGATCATGCCATAGCGCATGTGCAACTGCACGATCGGCGTGTGGTCGCCGCGCTGGGCTTCGACCACGATGTTGCGGAACCACATGAAGAAGGTGGCGATCAGCCCGGCAAGCCCAGCCCACATGATGACAGGCCCCGCAATCCCGAACAGGTCGGGGTGGAAGTTGAGCACCATGCCCGTGGTGAAGGAAAGCGCGGAGAACGAGCCGACCAGCGGCCAGATATCCGGTTCCAGAATGTGATAATCGTGGTTTACTTGTCCGCCCATGATGCGTTTCCCGTCGCTGGCTTTCGATTTATGATGCGTTTGGCTCTTGAGCCTTGTCGGACTCAATCGCGCGGTGAAAGGTGTAGCTGAGCGTGATCTGCTCGACGTCAGCCATGAATTCGTCCTCGAGGATCGCCGGGTCAACGAAATAGACGACCGGCATGTTCACTTCCTGCCCCGGCTCGAGCGTCTGCTCGGTAAAACAGAAGCACTGGACCTTGTTGAAATAGAGCCCCGCCTGCGCCGGCTCGACATTGAAGGTCGCGGTGCCGGTGATCGTCTCGTTGCTGTCATTGCGCGCGACATAGATCGCCATGTCGCGCTGGCCGATCGTGACCGTATCGGTGCTTTGCGCGGGCTTGAAGCTCCACGGCACATCGCGCGCGGTCGAACCGTCAAAGCGGATCGACATGGTCTGGCCCGTCGCCGCCGCCGCAGCGCCCGCCGCCTGCGCTTCGCTGGCGACCTGGGTCGTCCCGGCAAAGCCCGTCACCTGGCAGAACAGCCGGTAGAGCGGCACCGAGGCAAAGCCGAGGCCGACCATCGCGGCGGCGAGCGCCAGCGCCATCAGGCCGGTGCGCAGATTGGCGCGCTGAGTGTTTATATCGAGGGGTGCGCTCGCCATTATTGCGAACCCAGCCGTGCGATGGTGATGAGGTAGAACAGCACCACGAAGAACAGCAATGCGCCTGCAACCACGAGGTTGCGCGCGCGCTGGCGGCGCTTGTATTCGGCTTCTTCTTCAGGCGTCATCCCGCGATGCCTCCCGCAAGCATGCCGGGGCCGATCAGGCCCGAATTCTCGAGCACGCGATCCGCCACAAGCGCGGCAAACAGCACGAAGAGATAGACGACGCTGAACTTGAACAGGCGGATTTCCTCCGCCATCCGGTCCCCGGCTCCCATCACCGCATCGCGGCGGTAGACCGGCAGCGCCAGCGCGATGAACAGCGCGGACAGCGCGACTGCTGTGGTGCCATAGACCCAGCTCGTCCCGCCGATCACCCACGGGGCGACGGTAAAGGGCGCAAGCAGCAGCGTGTAAACCCAGATGTGGTTGCGCGTGGTGCGCTCACCCGAGACCACGGGCAGCATCGGAATACCGACCTTGGCGTAGTCCGACTTCACAAACAGAGCGAGCGCCCAGAAATGCGGCGGGGTCCAGAAGAAGATAATCGCAAACAGCAGGATCGGCATGGCAGTAACCTCGCCGGTCACAGCAACCCAGCCTATCATCGGCGGGAATGCGCCGGCACCGCCACCGATAACGATGTTCTGCGGCGTGCGCGGCTTGAGCCACATTGTGTAGATGACGGCGTAATAGATGATCGCGGCGAGCAACAGGCCAGCTGCCAGCCAGCCGATCGCGACGCCCATCAACATCAGCGACATGCCCGACAGGAACAGGCCGAAATCGCGCGCATCCTCGCGGCGCAGACGTCCGGCGGGCAGCGGCCGCTTGGCCGTGCGCTTCATTCCGCCATCGATATCGGCTTCCCACCACTGGTTGAGCACCGCCGAACCGCCCGCGCCCATCGCAATGGCAAGCACCGCGGTAAAGCCGAGCACGGGGTGGATGCTGCCGGGCGCTGCCAGAAGGCCGCAGATCGCGGTGAAGATCACCAGTGTCATCACGCGCGGCTTGGTCAGCGCGAAAAAGTCGCGCCATTCCGCCGGCAGGCTGGCTGCCTGCACCGCCACGCCGCCCTCGTAAAGGGCGCGGGTCTGATCGGGGGATGGGTTGGCGCTCATGATCTCAATTCGTCATCGGTTCCGTGTTGCGAAGGAGCGCACCCTTTTCAAAAAGGCGCGCTCCCCCTGTCTGGTCTTGCCAGCCCCACGCTTGCTGAAGGCGGGGCCGGTAACCGGCTTACTCAGCGGGTTGAGCGCTGGGCATGTGGTTGTGGTAATCGTGGTGGTCCTCGATCACCGGCAGCGTTTCGAACTGGTGGAACGGCGGCGGGCTGGTCAGCGTCCATTCCAGCGTCGTCGCGCCTTCACCCCAGGGATTGTTGCCCGGCTGCTTGCCCGCAAACAGCGCATATCCGATGTTCACGAAGAACGGGATGAGCGAGGCTGCAGTGATCCAGTAGCCGATCGTGCTGATCTCGTGCCAGAAGGTGAACGCCTCGGCATAATCGGGATAGCGACGCGGCATGCCCTGCATCCCCAGGAAGTGCTGCGGGAAGAACACCACGTTCACGCCGATGAAGAACAGCCAGAAGTGAATGTGGCTGAGCAGTTCGGAGTGCATGCGGCCGCTCATCTTCGGGAACCAGTAGTAGAAACCGGCAAACATCGAGAAGACGGCGCCCATCGAGAGCACGTAGTGGAAGTGGGCGACGACGTAATAGGTGTCGTGCAGGTTATCGTCGATGCCGCCATTGGCGAGCACCACGCCCGTCACACCGCCAACGGTGAACAGGAAGATGAAGCCGAGCGCCCAGACCATCGGCGACTTGAACTGGAGCGAGCCGCCCCACATCGTCGCGATCCAGCTGAAGATCTTCACACCGGTCGGGACCGCGATAACCATGGTCGCCGCTGTGAAGTACATCTTCGTGTTCACGTCGAGGCCAACGGTATACATGTGGTGCGCCCAAACAATGAAGCCGACCACGCCGATTGCGACCATCGCATATGCCATACCGAGGTAGCCGAATACGGGTTTGCGGCTGAAGGTAGCAACGATCTGCGAGATCATGCCGAAGCCCGGCAGGATCATGATGTAGACTTCAGGGTGACCGAAGAACCAGAACAGGTGCTGGTAAAGGATAGGGTCACCACCGCCGGCCGGATCAAAGAATGTCGTACCGAAGTTGCGGTCTGTCAGCAGCATCGTGATCGCAGCCGCCAGCACCGGAAGTGCGAGCAGCAGCAGGAATGCCGTGACAAGTACTGACCATACAAACAGCGGCATTTTGTGCAGGGTCATACCCGGCGCACGCATGTTGAAGATGGTCGTGATGAAGTTGGTTGCCCCCAGGATCGAGCCAGCGCCCGCCAAGTGGAGCGAGAAGATCGCGAAGTCGACCGCAGGACCAACCGATCCGGTCGTCGAGAGCGGCGCATAGACCGTCCAGCCGACACCGGCGCCAAGGCCGCTGCCTCCGGGCACGAACATCGAGAACAGGAGGCTGCAGAAACCGACGACGGTCAGCCAGAACGAGACATTGTTCATGCGCGGAAAGGCCATGTCGGGCGCGCCGATCATTAACGGCACGAACCAGTTGCCGAAGCCCCCGATCATCGCCGGCATGACCATGAAGAAGACCATGATCAGGCCGTGCGCGGTGATGAAGACGTTCCACATATGGCCCGCGGCCGCGAGATCCTCGGGCGTCGAATTGGCCCACCAGTGCAGATACTGGATACCCGGCGCGGCAAGTTCGGCGCGCATGATGCCCGAAATCGCACCGCCCACGATCCCCGCAATGATCGCGAAGATCAGGTAGAGCGTGCCGATATCCTTGTGGTTCGTCGACATGAACCAGCGAGCAAAGAAGCTCGGCTTGTGATCGTGCGCATGATCATCGTGATGCGCCTGAAAGCCTTCAGCGGTGGTGGCCATGGTCCAGATTATCCCAGTTTCGTCTGTGTCTATTCAAATACGTATGCGCGGCCGATTAGTCCGCAAGCGCCACTTCGGTGGGCGCTTCGGCGGCGTCGCCATCCTCGGTGCTTTCCTCGGTCGCGTCGACCGCCTCGGCACCGGGGACTTCCCCGCCCTGCTCGAGCACCCAGGCATCGAACTTGTCGCGCGGAAGCGCCTCGACCGTGATCGGCATGAAGCCGTGCAGGCTGCCGCAAAGCTCAGAGCACTGGCCGTAATAAACGCCCTCGGGGATGCCATCGATCAACTTCTCGTTGAGGCGTCCGGGAACCGCGTCCTGCTTGAACCACAGCGACGGGATCGCAAAAGCGTGGATCACGTCCGCGCCGGTCGTCTGCAGCCGGATCGGCGTATCGGCAGGCACGACCATGCGGTTATCGACCGCCAGCTGGAAGGGCTCGCCATCGGCCAGCGCCTCGTCGGCGGTCTTCATGTTGGAGATCACCTCGAAGCCGCCATGGTCGGGATATTCATAACCCCAGTACCACTGATAGCCGATCGCCTTGACCGTCACCGCATCTTCGGGCGGCGTTTCATACTGGCGCGCCAGCAGCGTCATCGACGGCACGGCGAGCACCACGAGGATCGCGGCGGGCAGGATCGTCCAGACCACTTCGATCGCGGTGTTGTGCGTTGTGCGCGAAGGCTCGGGGTTCGCGCCGGAACGGAAGCGCACGACCGCATAGATCAGCAGCGCAAGCACCAGCAGGCTGATGCCAACAATCACCGGCATCAGGAAGTTGTTGTGCATCCACAGCGCATATTGACCGGTTTCGGAATACTGGTCCTGAAAAGTCATCGACTTGGCAAAGGCGCCTTCGCGATCGTCGCGCGGATCGGTGGGCATGCCCTTGTCGATCGTGGGCGCCATCGGCGTGTAGGCGCTCGAAGCCTGAGGCTCGTCGGCGCCCGGCACTTCGGCTGCGGTTGCATCTGCGTATTCCACGTCGCCGCGAAACGGCTCATCGTCCTGCGCCAGCGCGGGCACGGCGATTGCCGAACCAAGAAGCGCGACGAGTGCGAGCAAGGTGACCTTGAGGCGGCCGAATTGTTGACCCATGTCAATGCGTCCAGTTTATCCAGTATTAATCCCATAACGCCCCGCCCTTCCCTTGGAAGAACCCGATCCCGTAAAATCGGGGCGCCCATCGACATCCCATGCCAATGTTGCCGCTTCATTAGCCGCGCTTGCCCGCGCCCTCAAGCGCTTCTAGGGAGAATTTTATGCAAGCCGCCATGTTGCGCGCGCAATTTCGCACCGCCTGCCCTTCCCAGTGATGGATGATCGCCCCGCATGAAAGCCTCCTCAGACCCGAACCCGGCCCGCTCGATGTCGCTCGACGACGTTCTCGCGCAATTCCGCGCAAGCGGAGCGTTACTCGAGGGCCATTTCAAGCTTTCCTCTGGCCGGCATAGCGGACATTACCTGCAATGCGCGCGCGTGCTGATGCGCCCGGCGCGCGCGGCGCGGCTAGCCGAGGCGGTTGTTGCCAATATCCCCGGCGAAGTTCTCGAACGCGTCGATACGGTCGTCAGCCCAGCGATGGGCGGGCTTATCATCGGCCACGAGGTCGCGCGCGTGCTGGACAAGAACGCGATGTTCCTCGAGCGACCCGAAGGCGTCTTTCACCTGCGCCGCGGATTCGCGCTGGAGGCGGGGGCGAAGGTGCTGATGGTCGAGGACGTGGTCACCACCGGCCTTTCCAGCCGCGAGGCCATCGCTGCGGTCGCGCGCGAAGGCGGCGAGGTGATCGCCGAATGCGCGCTGATCGATCGCAGCAAGGGGGCGGTCGATCTGGGCGTGCCGTTCTATCCGCTCGCCGCCTTCGATTTTCCCACCTACGCGCCCGATGACATCCCGTCCGAGCTTGCCGCCGTAGCTGTGACCAAGCCGGGCAGCCGGAAATAACGAAACTGGGGAAAAATTCAGTGTCGATCATCATGCCGGTCATGAATCTGCGCGATTGCACGCTCAGCGTTCTTGCGCTTGCCTCGCTTGCCATCGGCGCGGGCGCGGGCGCACAGGAGGGCACCGCCCCCGTCGACATGGCGATGGAGACCCGTCCGGGCCTGAACGGCACGGTCGCGATTCCCTCCGAGGCAAAGGACGCACCAGAAAAGCTGCGCGCCGGGATTGCCATCACCGATGCGGTCTTTGCCGCCGGTTTTTCGGGCGAGATCGTGGTCGATATGGGCGGGCTGCTCTCGGTCAGAGCGGTCAGCCCCGACCTCGCCAGCGAAGGCCATGGCGGCCTCGATGCAGCGCCGCTTTTTTGGCCCTATGCCTCGGTCACCAAGCAGATCCTGGCCGCGACCCTCGTTTCCGAACTCGATGCGGGCGGCTTCTCGCTCGACACGCCGGTTTCCGAATTCGTCGACGGGTTCGATGCAGGCTTCGATTCAGGCCAGGCGCCGGTGCCGACCATGCGCCAATTGCTCACCCATCGCAGCGGGCTGCGCAATCCCGACCAGACGCCCGAAGGCGCCGATGGCTGGCCCGAATTCTACACCAGGCCGGACGATTACGGGCTCGAGTGGTGCCTTGAAGGCCGCGCCGCTCCGCCAGCGTCTTCCACCAAGGGCTTTGCCTACAACAATTGCGATTACATCACCCTTGGCGCCGCCTTTGACGAACTCAGCTTCGAGGACTGGCGATACATGCTTGGTTCGACAAGCGAATCGAACACCGCCCCCTTCGTCATCACGCCCGAAAATGCTGGCCGGTTCCACCAGCTGACCGGCCCGGAAGCCGCCGCCATTGCGGGCTATGGCGCTTCGGCAGCCCTTGGCGGAACGCTCGAGGCGCTGTCCTTCCTCAACTGGTCGCGCATGAACAATTACGCCGATGATCTTGCAGCCGGCGGCGCGCGAGCGGCATTCTGGCAAGGCGATCCGGCGCTGGGATACATGGCGCTGGGCCATTGGGTGTTCGAGGTTGACTATCCCGCCTGCCCCGCCCCGATCCTTGTCTCGCAACGAAAAGGCGCGATCGGGCGTTATATCGTGCCCGAAAAGCGCGAGGAGCGCACGACCGAGGGCGGGCTCGATGCAGCAGGCCTCGACAACACGCTTGCCCCGATCATCGAGCAATTGCGCGATGCAGGCATCCGCGTCTCGCTGTTTATCGAGGCGAATGAGCGCCAGCTTGATGCAGCCCTCAGGCTCGGCGCGCCGGTGGTGGAGTTTCACACCGGCGAATATGCCCACGCCTTCCTCGATGGCGATAGCGAGAAGCTGGCAAGCGAGGTCAAGCGCATCAGCGATATGGCCGCGCTCGCCGCCAAGAACGGGATCGAGCCGCATGCCGGCCACGGGCTGACCTTCGAGAACGTCCAGCCGATCGCGGCCATCCCGCAGATCGCCGAGCTCAATATCGGCCATTACCTGATCGGCGAGGCGGTGTTCATCGGGCTTGAAGGTGCGATCCGGCGGATGCGCGAATTGATGGACGACGCGCGTTGACTTCGCCCGGCCAGGCAAACGAACCGACAAAATCGCAGACCCGCTGGGCGGGCGCGGCGGCTGCGCTGTTTCTGCTTGCCATAGGCTTTCTCGGCTATGCCTTTGCGAGCGGGACGATGCTGGTCTTTGCGATCGGCTGGGTGGTGCTGCAGATGTTCGGCTATGTCGGCGCGCTGCGCTTTGCCAAAGGCGACCTTGCGCATCCGCTGTTCAAGAGCCAGGTCATGCTCCATTCAATGGCGCTGCTGCTGGTAATCGCGCTTCTCACGCGCGGCTGATGAAGAAGCGCGCATGAGGAGAGACACGCCATGATCATCGGAACGGGTTCGGACCTGTGCAATATCGAACGCATCGCCAATTCGCTCGAGCGTTTTGGCGAAAGGTTCGAAAATCGCGTCTTTACAGAGACCGAGCGCGCCAAGGCGCGGCGGCGTCCGTTCACGATCGCGGGCACCTATGCCAAGCGCTTTGCCGCCAAGGAGGCGTTCAGCAAGGCGGTGGGGACCGGTTTCAAGCGCGGCGTCTTCATGAAGGATATCGGTGTCGTCAACGCGCCCAGCGGCGCGCCGACGCTCGCGCTGGAAGGGGGCGCTGCCAAGCGGCTTGAAGAATTGACGCCTGCGGGGCATGAGGTGCGCGTTCATCTCACCCTGACCGATGATCACCCCTGGGCACAGGCTTTTGTGATACTCGAAGCGTATCCAGAAGCGTAAGCCAGTGGGGGCGATTGTCCTACAAAGCCAATGAAAAGAAGAACTTGAGCAACTCCAACACCCCCACCCCGGCGAGTGACGCACAGCCCGGCGGCAGCGATGCGGCCAGCGCGACAAGTGATTCTCCCACACGCGACAAGCGCGATCTTAGTGATCTTAGTGAGGGTAACGCCAAGCAAGGAAGCCCGCCCGAAAGCGTCAACTGGATTGCCGAGATTCGCGGCCTGGCGCTGATGCTGCTCGCGGTGCTGGCGTTTCACAGCCTCGTGGCAAAGCCGTTCTACATCCCCTCGACCTCGATGATGCCGACGCTATGGGTCGGCGACCGGCTGGTGGTGAGCAAGTATCCCTATGGCTGGTCCTGGGCCTCTGCGAGCTTCCACCTGCTGCCGCGCGGCGACTGGCGCGTGCTGCCCGACACGCCCGAATATGGCGACATCGTGATCCCCGTTCACCCGATGAAGAACGAGGATTACATCAAGCGCGTCGTGGGGCTGCCGGGCGATACGATCGAGGTTCGCGACGGGCGCATCATCCTCAATGGCGAGATGGTCAAGCGCGAGGTCGTGCCGCCGGTGCCCATCCCGTTCGAGCCCGAGCTCACCTGCGGGGGCATGCCGTGTCTTTCCAGCTTTACCCGCTTCCTGACACGCGATGCATCGGGTGATCAATTCTACGAGCCGCCGACCTATCGCGAGACGCTGCCCAACGGCGCTTCGTACCTCGTGATCGACCATGTCAACCAGCCGCTCGACAATTATGGGCCTTACACGGTGCCCGAAGACCGCGTCTTCGTGATGGGCGACAATCGCGACGAAAGCGCCGACAGCCGCGCCCGGGCCGAGGCGCGTGGCCTTGGCGATGCGATCCCGCTCGAGAATGTGGGAGGACGCGCCGAGTTCATCACCTTCAGCCTTGACGGTTCGACCAGCTGGAACCCGGTCTCGTGGTTCACCTCGCTGCGCCCCGACCGCGCCTGGACGACCTTGCGCCCGGCGATCTCGGAAACCGCTTCGGACAGTGCCGCGGCACCCGAGACCGACTGACCCGCCCACAAGGGAGCCGTTTGCTTAATGGCCAAGAAATTCCTCTATCTCGTCGCGATCGTGATCGTGCTCTTTCTTGTCGGCCGGATCGGTTACGAGCTGTTCCAGCGCCAGATCGCAGAGATCGCGCTGGTGCCCAGCACCGAGTTCACGCCGCAAAAGCCACTCGAGGTAAACGCCTACGAAGACCCGGCGCTGTGGATCTCGCGCCCCGGTATCGGGGTGAAGGACCCCGCCCGCTGGCAGCCTGCCTATTCCAATGGGCGCAGCGGGTCACAGCCGGGCAGTGATGACGGTGATGGCGAGGTCGCCAATTTCGCGGTCTTCTTCATCCATCCCACAAGCTATCTCAGCCGCGACAGCTGGAACGCGCCTGTCAGCGATGCGGCTGACACCGAAGCCGACGACATCGCCCGGCGCTATGTGCGCGGAATGGCCAGCCCTTTTAACAAGGCGAGCGAGATCTGGGCGCCGCGCTATCGCCAAGCGACAATCGGTGCGTTCATGACCGACAAGCCCGAGGCCGAGGCCGCGATCGATGCCGCCTATAACGACGTGCGCGAGGCCTATCGCTTCTTTCTCGATTCGCTCGATGCGGATACGCCGGTCGTGCTGGCCGGGCACAGCCAGGGCTCGCTCCACCTGCTGCGTCTGCTGCGCGAGGAGGTGATGGAGAGCCCCGTCGCCAAACGCCTCGTCGCGGCCTACGCGGTTGGCTGGCCGGTTTCGGTCGAACACGATCTGCCCGTCATGAATATCCCCGCCTGCGCCACGACTGCGCAGGCCGGGTGCCTTGTTTCGTGGCAGAGCTTTGCCGAACCCGCCGATCCCTCGGCGCTGCTGGAGACCTATGCCACCTCTACCGGCTTCGATGGAGAACCGCGCGCATCGAGCGAGATGGTGTGCACCAATCCGCTGACCGGCACCTTTGGCGCGGTTGCTCCGGCCAGCGCCAATCTCGGCACGCTTGTGCCTGAAGACGGCATCGCCAATGGCGAACTGGTCCCCGATGCAGTGCCCGCGCGCTGCGATGAGCGCGGCCTGCTGATGATCGGGCCAGCGCCCGAAATGGGCTCCTTCGTGCTGCCGGGCAACAATTACCATGTCTACGACTACCCGCTATTCTGGGCTAACACCCAGGCCGATGTGGTGCGCCGCGTGGATACGCTGACAGGCCCGACAGACGTTGGCGCAGAGCCGGAAGCCGCGACGCAAGAGGCCGAGCCGCAGTCCGCGCCCTGACCCCCCACCGACAAAAAAGCCGACCGATGAAATCCGACCGATGATTACGGACAGCGCCCTCGATTTCGGCGAAGCCCTACCCGAGGGCGGCGTGCTGCTCGGCCTAGACCTTGGCACCAAGACCATCGGCACCGCGCTTTGTGATGCCGGCTGGCGCTTTGCCACGGCGGGCAAGACGCTTGCGCGGGACAAATGGGGCCGCGACAAGGAGCGCGTCGCGGCGCTGATCTCCGAGCGCTCGGTCGCGGGCCTTGTGCTGGGGCTGCCACGCAATATGGACGGCTCCGAAGGTCCGCGCGCGCAATCCTCGCGTGCCTTTGCCCGCAATCTCGAGGAAGCCTTTGCCCTGCCCGTGCTGCTGTGGGACGAACGCTGGTCGACGCAAAGCGCATTGGGCGCGATGATCGGGCAGGACATGAGCCGCGCCAAGCGCGCCGGGGCGATCGACAGTCACGCGGCCGCCGTAATCCTGCAGGGCGCGATCGACAGGCTGGCGGGCGGCGTCATCTGACCGGGGAGAGGCCCGGTTGCGCGCTGCAAGCGTCAGGAGGCTGAAAGGGCCGCGCGGTGTTGCTTCGCCGCCGCTGCCACAAGGCGGTTGCCGCTCAGTTCCCCCTCGCGCCACAAGCCATCGCGCTCGCCCGGCTCCATGCGGGCCGCGCGCGCCTCGAAGCTGGCGAGCCTCAGCCGCTCGCTCGGATGGCGCGCCCCGACCCATTCGGCATAATCGAGCGCTGGCCCCACCCCGCTCGCCACGGCCACGCGCAGGAACGCCTCGGTCGCGTTGGCACTGAGCACGCGCGTTATCTCGCCGCGCTCCGGATCGAATTCGTACTGGTCAGACCAGCCCTGGGCAGGATCGACATGCATGATGTTGAGCGAAACCGACAGCGCCTCGGGCGGCAATTGCGAATGCACGTCGCGCTGGGCGCGGTAGAGCATCAGCTTGCCCTGATGCAGCGCGCTGCGCTCCACGAACCGCAAACCGGCTTGCTCAACCGGATGGCCGACCACTGCCGCGTGATCGTATTCGTAGTAATCGCTCAGATAGCCCGGGCCGTGATAACCGCTCGTCAGAAAGCTGAAATTGTGATCGTGGGCCACGCCGTAGACGAAGGCCCCTGCACCGCTGGTTCTGAAGCACAGGTCCTGCCTGGCCGGCCAGATATTGGCGCGCAGGAACATGCCCCCGCGCACGCCGGAAAGCAGGACCGCCTGCGGCCCGTAACCGCTATCATCCGACTCGATCGCAGTGCCACCAAGCCGACCGGCCAGACGGTCGATCAACAGCTGCCCCAAAAAACTGCGATTGTTGGTCAGGCGCCGCAGCCAATACGCGGCCTGCCGGCAATTGGCCTCGTCACGCGGATCGAAACCAAGCGCGCCCAGCGCCTCGATCGCCTCGGGCAAGCTGCACACTTCGTTCGACGGGTTCTCGATGACGAGCGGCATCAGGCGGTCTCGTTGCCAGCGAGCGCCCGCAATTCGGGCTGCTCGCGCAGCAGTGAGGCGCGTAAGGAGCGAGCAGGTTGCGCCAGGGGATCAGCGGCTTGCGCCGCCAGCTTCGCCAGGATTGCAAGGCCTCGTGCCGGCTCCAGCGCGAGCGCCTGGCGAACCGCCTCCCAGCGCACGTCCTCGGCTTCATCGTGTCTGAGAGCAATGTTCTCCATCGCATCAGGCGCGCCGGAATCGCCCAGCGCGCCAAGCACGCTGAGCGCCATGATGGCTTGGCTGGCTGACTTGTCACCACTGGCAAGGCGCGTGGTCCGGCCCGTTTCAAGATCGACTTCGCGAGCAGGCGCCGGGCGCGCAGGTTCGCGCGCAAGCTCGAGCAGCACGAAGGCGCGCTCGACCCGCAGCACCTGGCGCGCATGGACCTGATCCACGAGGCTTATCCGATCGCCCGCGCGCCAGGTCTGCCCGATGGACGAAATTACCCCTTCGCCTGCATAATGGTGACGCAGGCCCGAGGCCTCTCCCTCGATCACGATCTCGTGCACCTCCCGGTCGCTGAAGAACGCACTCGCTGGCTCGATGGCCTGCGCCAGCGGCTCGTAAACGGCGAGGCTGAGCGTTGCGCGCGCGCGTCGCACAAGCTCGATCCGGGCGAGGCCACTCGAGACGCGAAAGCGAAAGGCCGGTTCGCCAAACGGATGAACCTTCAAGGCGTTGATGATGGGCAGCACAAGGGTCTCGATGAACGCGCGCGCCTCGCCGCGATTGCACATCAGGGCCTCGAGCGCCGGACACGCGCTGATCTTTGCTCCTGCCGCGTAGCTGGCGACCTGATCGAAAACGGCTGCGGTCTGCGGACGGGCTAACCAGGCCTCGCGTGCGTTGCGCAGGGCTTTTGCGCTTTGCATCGCCATGGCCCTGGAAGGGGTTGGGCGCTGCGAGGCTGGGGCTCCTCGCAGCGCCGCTATAGCTGGAGAGATCGGCATGGAGAGCCTCCTCCAGCCCAGCCTTTAGAACGGTGCCTCAGGCGGGATAGCGTCGTAGACATAGACCATCACGGACACGACACGGTCATCGTAAGCGGCCGCGCCCTGCGCCAACGAGCCGAACAGGCCCTGCCCGCCATCAAGTCCCTGAACCGCGCTCAAATCAATTCTTGGTTCACTCATCGCCACCACCCAAACCGGCTTTTCAACGCGGGCAGGAATGCCTCTGCCTGTTAGACTGACAAGCTAACCTCCAGACTTGAAATTAAACCATTGTAATGGAGGCGCGCGCGCTCCAATGCGATGCCACGATGAGCCGCGAAGAGCCCTCGAGCCCTGCTTCAAAAGCGCTGCCGCCGTTCAATGCAGCGAATGCCGGCAAGTTCTTCTTTGGCCGGGGTCATCCAGGCTGGCTGGGTATGCGCTATCATGATCATGGCGACAATTGGGTGCAACTCGAACTGCCCTGGCGCGAAGACCTGCTGGGCGACCCGCGCAGCAATGTCCTCGCCTCTGGTCCGATCATCAGCCTGATGGACATGGCCAGCGGCATGTCGATCTGGCAGGCAACGACGGTTTTCACTCCGGTCGTAACGCTCGATCTCAGAGTCGATTACCAGCGCCCCGCGCGCGAAAGGGCGAGCGTGTTCGGACGGGTCGAATGCTATCAGACCACGCGCTCGGCGGCGTTTGTGCGCGGTGTTGCGCATGATGGCGATCTCGACGATCCGGTCGCGCATGTTGCCGGCGTCTTCATGAAGATGACGAGCGATCCGCGGCAAAAGGAGGTCAGTGGTGGCTGATGCGCACTCCGCCATCACGCTGCCCGCTTACGCGCAGTCGCTCGGCATTCGGGTGGACCGGATCGAACATGACCTGCCCGTCCTCACGGTCGAGTTCGGCAGCAATGTCGAGGGTCGGCCCGGTGCCTTTCACGGGGGCGCTACGGCGGGACTGCTCGAGAATGCGGGCTATGCGGCGCTGCGCACCGTGCTGCAGGCGGAAGGCCGCGATCCGGTGCTCAAGCCGATCAACATCACGGTGCAATACCTCTCTGCGGGCAAATCCAAGACGACCTATGCGCTTGCCCGCATCACACGGCTGGGCCGGCGCAACGCCAACCTGACGGTCGAAGCCTGGCAGGACAATCGCGACCGCCCGATCGCTTCGGCGGTGATGAATATCCTGATGGCCTGAAGCGCGGCGCCTGCTCAGGGCGGGTTCGTCGTGTCGACCAGTTCGCCATTTTCATCCACGCGCAACTCGATCGGAACGCCTTCGATCTCGGCCTTGATCGTAATCCCGTCCTCTTCGAAACGGATTTCCGAGCCTTTGTCATCGAGCGGAATGACCGCGCCTTCCTCGATATCGAAAGGCTGGATCGGTCCTTGCGGATCGGGCGATGGCGCAGGCTTGGGACGCGGTGCGGACTTGAGAGAGAGCGCACCGCTCATGAAGCTTTTCCAGATCGCTGCCGGCAAGGTGCCGCCGGTGATGTTGCCGAGCGAGGAATTATCGTCATTGCCGACCCACACCCCGACGACGAGCTCGTCCTCACCCACGCCCGCATAGCCCACGAACAGCGCATCGCGCGAATCCTGGCTGGTGCCTGTCTTGCCGTAATTGGCGATGGGAAGGATGGCCCTGCGCCCCGTCCCCGAATTGACCGCCTGGCGCAGCATCGCCTCCATCTCCTCGTGGACCGAAGCGGAGAGGCTGTCTTCTTCGCCCGTGAACAGGCTCCAGAGCCATTCGAACCAGGATTGCTCCTCGGGCTCGAATGCATAGGGCCGCACAGGGAATTGATTGGCTGCAAGGCCGGCATAGGCGCTGGTGAGTTCGAGCAAGGTCATCGTCGATGTGCCCAGCGCAAGGCTCGGGTCGCCCTCCGGCAGGGGCGAGCTGACGCCCAGAGCACGCGCGGTGCGGATCACCCGCTCGCTGCCCACTTCATTGAACAGTCGCACAGCCGCGACATTGCTGGAGGAGGCGATCGCATCGCGCAGGGTGATTTCGTCCGAATAGCGATCACCGTAATTGCCGGGCCGGTAGCTGCCGGTCTCGATCGGCGTGTTCGGGATCGTGTCGTCCGGCTCCCAGCCCGCTTCGAGCGCAGCGAGATAGACGAACAGCTTGAAGGTCGAGCCGGGCTGGCGGCGTGCCTGCGTCACGCGGTTGAACGGGCTTTGCGAATAGTTCTTTCCCCCCACCATCGCAACGACCTCGCCAGAGGGACGCATGGCGACAAGGCCGATCTGTGCGTTGCCCAGCCCTGCACGGCCAACCACTCGGCTTGCCAGCGCCTGAAGGCGCGCGTCGAGCGTGGTGGTCAATTCCTGCACGCCATAGCCGGTATCGGTCCGCTCGCGCGCGATCGGCAGCGCCCAGTCTGCGAAATAGGTGCCGGTGGGCAGGTCATTGCGGGTTCGCGAATCGATGCGCGGCTCGGGTAAGGCCTCGGCCTCCGCCCGCGTGAGATAGCCTTCCTCAACCATGGCTCCGACCACGAGGTCCATGCGCTTTCGGGCGCGCTCATAGTGCCGCGTGGGAGCATAACGCGAGGGCGCCTGGAGAAGGCCCGCCAGCATCGCGGCCTGATGCGGCAGGAGGTTTTCGGGCTGGCGGTAGAAATAGTGCAGCGAAGCCGCGCGCAGGCCGTACTGGTTGTCGCCGAAATAGGCATTGGAGAGGTAGCGTTCGAGGATTTCCTCCTTGGTAAGCCACGCTTCGAGCCACAGCGCAATCAGCGCCTCGCGCGCCTTGCGGCTAAGGCTTTGTTCCGGCGTGAGGAAGGTGAACTTGGCAAGCTGCTGGGTGATCGTGCTGCCCCCGCCCACACCCGTCCACGCCGCACGCGCAATACCGCGCGGGTCCACGCCCCAATGCGAATGGAAGCGCCGGTCCTCGATCGCGATAAAGGCTTGCGCCACGTGATCCGGCAAATCCTCAAGCTCCACAGGCTCTGCCACCATCGCGCCCGAACGCGCGATCGGTGTGCCGTCGCTCGCCAGCAGGGTGATCTGCGGCGCAGCGATGGGCTCAAGGCTCTTGGACAGCGGCGCGGTGTAAGCGAGCCAGGCGACGGTCAGGGTAAAGACCAGGCCGATGGCCGCAGCGATCCGCAGCGCCCACCAGCGCTTGCGCCGCCCCAGCCAGAACGCGGCTCTCCACCAGCGATCGCCTTCGCGCCCGGTGCGAGAAATCGCGCCGTCAATGGCATTGAGGCGCTGGTCCCATGAGCTGAAGTCGGGGCTGGCGCCACTCAGTTGCGGGACGGGCCGCTCCTGAAAATCATCGTCGAGATCAATCGGCCGCTGGCTCTCATAGAGCGCGTAATAATCGTTGCCCGAACGCTCTTCGGGCGCGCCGGGCTTGCGACCAAGGATTCGGTTCAGGAACGACATCATAGGTGTGTTAGCAATCTAACACGCCCCGATGCAACGCCTTACGCGCCTTTGGCCGCGCTCTCGGGCAGATCCTCGCCCATGACGCGCTGGTAATATTCGCTCACCAGCGTGCGTTCGGCTTCGTCGCACTTGTTGAGGAAAGAGAGACGGAAGGCAAAGCCCAGGCTATTGAAGATCGCCGCGTTCTGTGCCCAGGTGATCACGGTGCGCGGGCTCATCACGGTCGAGATATCGCCGTTCATGAAACCCTGGCGGGTAAGTTCTGCCACCTTGATCATGTTGGCAATGGTGGCATCGTCAGTATCCGGTGTCTTCGACTTGACGATGTTCTGTTCAGTCTCGGCCGACAGGTAATTAAGCGCGACGACGATGTTCCACCGATCCATCTGCGCCTGATTAATCGCCTGTGTGCCGTGATAAAGGCCCGACGTATCGCCCAGACCCACCGTATTGGTGGTCGCGAACAGGCGGAACCAGGGATTGGGCGTGATCACGCGGTTCTGGTCGAGCAGGGTCAGGCGGCCATCGAATTCGAGCACGCGCTGGATCACGAACATCACGTCCGGGCGGCCCGCGTCATATTCGTCAAAGGTCAGCGCAACCGGGTGCTGCAGCGCCCAGGGCAGGATGCCTTCCTTGAATTCGGTTACCTGCAGACCGTCCTTGAGCACGATCGCATCGCGTCCGACAAGATCGATACGGCTGATATGCGCATCGAGGTTCACACGGACGCTGGGCCAGTTAAGGCGGGCTGCGACCTGTTCGATATGAGTAGATTTGCCCGTGCCGTGATAGCCTTGCACCATCACGCGGCGATTATGCGCAAAGCCGGCAAGGATCGCGAGCGTCGTATCGGGATCGAAGACGTAGGAATCGTCGATCTCGGGCACGTGCTCGCTGGGCGCCGCGAAAGCGGGGATCTGCCAGTCGACATCGATACCGAAAGTATCGCGGACATCGACCTTGTGATCAGGCTCGGTGGGAAGCGCCTGCGCGCCGGCGGTGTTGGGGGTAGCGGGAGAATTCATTGCCGCAACCGGTTAGAACGCTCGCGCGCGCGCCGCAAGGGTTGCTTTACGCAACTTGTGCCGGATCGCGAATTGTCTCGAGGTGATCGCGCTTGATCCACAGCCTGGCGCCCTGCGCGCCGGCGGTGAGCTTGGCCGGCTGGCCGGGGGGAAGACGGATCCAGTCATGCAGACCGTATTCCTCGCCCCAATGGATGATATTGCCTTGCAGGACAAGCGCCTCGGCCCCGCCCTCACCCACCAGATCGGCGGTCACTCCGCTATCCCAGCGCTCCAGCGAAACGCGCTCATAATCGCGCTGCGCCAACGAGGCCTGCGCAACGCCGGGGCGCCCGGGATCAGGTTCCAGGCCAAGCGAATCGAGGTCGAGCGCGAATTGTTCGCGGTCCGCGGGTTCGAACTGCCACAGCTTCACGAAAATGGTGCAGCCCGGCTCCGAGCGAGGCTTGTGGTGAGTGCCCACCGGATTGCGGACGTAAGTGCCCGCCGGATAGTCGCCATGCTCATCCTGGAAGATGCCTTCGAGAACGATGAATTCCTCGCCGCCGCCATGGGTGTGCTCGGCAAAGGCGCTCCCTTTTGCATAACGCACGATGCTGGTCGCGCGGGCCACTTCATCGCCGATACGATCAAGCATTCGCCGATCGACCCCGGCCATGGGAGAGGGGACCCATTGCATGGCGCTGGAATGCACGAAAGCGGGCTGCGAAAAGTCGGCGTTGATATCCATTGCGACGAGATGGCGCCGGATAGCCTGCGAGAAAACCCTCATCTTGCTCGAAAAATCCGATCAGAGTGATTATCTGTATGCCTATGGCCAGCCCGATCGAATCCCTGCGAGAGCGTCTTGTTGATCAGGTGCGCGGCGTCTTCAACGACCAGGCCAGCGGCGAAAAGCCGGTTCCCCCATCCGACGAAGCGTTGTTCGAGCGCGATTCGCCCATCCGCCTCGTCCACGCAGACCTTGTCGGGATGATGACCGGCGGGGTGCGTAGCCTGCTCTTGCAGATGCTTCACCCGCACGCGCTGCAAGGCGTGCTCGACCATTCGAATTTCCGCGAGGACATGCACGGACGGCTGCAAAGGACGGCGCGCTTCATCGCGGTGACGACGTTCGGGCACCGCGACCGTGCAATGGCCTCGATCCATGCGGTCAACCGCATCCACGCGCGCATAGGTGGCACGCTGCCCGACGGCACGCCCTATAATGCGACCAATCCGCGCACGCTTGCCTGGGTCCACGTGGTCGAGGCGCAAAGCTTTCTCGCTGGATATCTGCGCCATGTGCGCCCCGATATGCCGAGCCACGAGCAGGACGAATATTATCGCCAGTTTGCCGTGATCGCTCGTGCACTGGGGGCCGATCCGGTGCCCGAGACCCGCACGCAGGCCGATGCGATCTTTCGCGAATTGCGCCATGATCTCAAACCCAGCGCCGCATCGCGCGAGATTGCGCAGCTTGTTCTCAACCAGAAGCCGCAAGGCACACCGCTCGGCGTGCAGGCGATGATCAGCGCGGACGCCGTTGCCATGCTGCCCGATTGGGCCGCGCGAATGCTGCGGCTGCAACGCCCGATGCTGACCGCTATCCCCGCGCGCGCGGCAACCTGGGGAATGGGCCGCACGCTACGCTGGGCGTTCCGCCAGGATGGCGGCTATCGCAAGGGCTGACGCACTCAGGCCATAATCGCGGCGCATCATCATTTCCACATTTCGGGGGAGATGATCATGCATGTTCAGGGTTTCGTTCTCAGCGTCCCAGCCCGGCGCAAGGACGATTACATCAAAGTTGCGCGCACTATGGGCGCAATCTTCATGGAATTCGGCGCGCTCGAAATCGTCGAAACCTGGGAAAACGAGGTACCCGACGGCGAGGTCACCGATTTTCGCAAGGCAGTTGCAGCAAAGCCCGGCGAGAAAATCGTGTTTTCCTGGGCAGTGTGGCCGGACAAGGCTGCCTGCGACGCCGCACACCACAAGATGATGCAGGATGAACGCATGCAGGGCATGGAATTGCCCGACATGATCGATGGCAAACGCATGATCCTTGGCAGTTTCGACCAGATCTATCGCGCGTCACGGGAGGTTTAGAGCATGGCCGAATTCACTTTCTACTCGGTCGCGATGAGCCGCGGGCAAATCTCGCGCTGGGCGCTGCACGAGGCGGGCGCGGATCACGAACACGTGCTGATGGAAGGACTGGGCCATTCGGACGAGACGATCCGCACCCGCCTATTCATCGCAATGCAGTCAATGGCGAAGATCGACCACGCCGCGATCACGGCCGCCATCGCCGGAGACCGCACTTGATCAGGCGAGAGCGGTGCTCTTGCGCAATAGCTGGTAGGCCTCGACCACAGTGTTGAGGCGGGTTTCGAAGCTGCGATCACCGCCATTGCGATCGGGGTGATAGCGGCGAACAAGTTCGGAATAGCGACGGCGCAAGCGGCGCTTGTCGGTGTCGGAACCAAGCCCCATCACCTCCAGCGCCTCGGCCTCGGCTTTGCTCCAGCGCCCGCTCATCGCCATTTTCGCGGTGCGCTCAGCGCGGCTGCGAATGCCGTTTGCGCGTGCCGAAATCGCTTCGAGCGGATCGTCGTAATCGGCCCAGCGCGGCATACCATCAACTGCGGCGCGAGGGCTGAAGGCCGCGCTTTCGGTCCGCCAGCCCGAGACGGGCGATTGCGCGGTGAAGATTTCCTCGGCGCTCATCCCCTCGAACCAATCGTAGCCCGCATTGAATTCGCGCACATGCTGAAGGCAGAACCAGCGCCATTCGCCCGGCCCGTCAAAGCCGCTGGGACGGCTGCCGGGCGCGCGAAACTCGCCCGCCTCGCGGCAGCCGGGTGCATCGCATTGCCGGTCTTGCGTTTCGTAGCGCCCATGAAACTTGCTAAAAGCCATAAGCGCGTGAGAATGGCGTCTCGGGCACCAGATTCCAACCCACTCGAACTTGCAAAGAAGGAAACACCTGTAATGAGCCGACCGGTCGCCGACGAAATGCGTGAATTGCTCGAGCAGGCCTTTGCGCCGACGAGCCTCGAAATCATCAATGACAGCGGGCATCACGCCGGCCATTCGGGCGACGATGGCTCGGGCGAATCGCACTTTACGCTGGTGATCGAGGCTCCCGCCTTTGCCGGGATGAACCGCCTGGCCCGCCAGCGCGCCGTGATCGCGGCGCTGGGCGACATCGTCGGCGAGCGCGTCCACGCCGTCGCGATCAAGGCCAGTGCTCCGGCACGATGAGGGCGCAGGCCAATCTTCGCATTCGCCGCGCCGCGCGCAGTATCGTCCTGAGCACAGCTGGCCGCGTGCTTCTGTTCCGCTTCGACCTCAGCGACCGGCCGCCCTTCTGGATCACGCCCGGCGGCGAATGCGATCCGGACGAAAACTTCGAAGAGGCCGCGCGCCGTGAATTGTTCGAGGAAACCGGCCTCACCGCCGCCATGGGCAAGCCGGTTGCACGCACTACCCCGCAATTCGTGACCGTCGAGGGGGAGCCGGTGCAGGCCGATGAACGCTATTTCCTGGTTCGGGTCATGCACGAGGAAATCACCACGGCGCACCACACCGCGCTCGAGCAAAAGGTGATGACGCAGCATCGCTGGTTTGCCGGCGAAGAACTCGCCGCCTGGCCCGAGGCGATCTTTCCCGAAACGCTGAGCGCGATCATCGACAAATTGGGATGGACTGATAGCGCGGGATCGACCGATAACGGAGCCGCCGCATGATCACGCAGACCATAAGTCCCGTCACCCATGATCTTGGCCAGTTCAACGTGCGCCGGGTGCTTCCCTCGCGCGAGCGTACCATGGTCGGCCCGTTCATCTTCGTGGATGAATTCGGCCCCGCCAACCTTACCGGAGAGGACGGTATGGCCGTTCGCCCCCACCCGCATATCAATCTCGCCACGGTCACCTGGCTGTTCGAGGGAGCGATCGACCACCGCGACAGCCTGGGCAGCTTTGCGACGATCCGCCCCGGTCAGGTCAACCTGATGACTGCGGGCAAGGGCATCGTGCACTCCGAACGTTCGCCCAAGCGCGAACTCGCGAGCAATCCGAAAATGTTCGGAATGCAGACCTGGCTTGCCTTGCCCGATGGCAGCGAGGAGATCGACCCGGCCTTCGAAGCAGTCAGCGACCTCCCCGTCATCGAGGATACGGGCGCAAAGGCATGGGTCATCATGGGCGAATTGTGGGGATCGCGCGCGCGCACCACCACCTATGCCGAAACGATCTACGCCGAGATCGTGCTTCAGGCCGGCGGCGCGATCCCGGTCGATTCGACTGCCGACGAACGCGCGGTCATGCTGGTGAGCGGCGGGGCACAGATCGATGGCGTGGCGCTGGAGCCCTACCGGCTCGCCGTGCTGGAACCCGGCAAGGCGATGAAGCTCTCCAGCGCCGGCGGGGCACGCATCATGCTGCTGGGCGGAGAGGCCTTTGCAAGCCCGCGCCATGTCTGGTGGAACTTCGTCAGTTCCAGTCGCGACCGCATCCAGCAAGCGAAAGAAGACTGGGAAGCCGGTCGTTTTGCGCTTGTGCCGGGCGATGAAGAGGAATTTATCCCCTTGCCCCGCGTGCCCAAGACGGTCAGCTATCTTTGAAAGACCCGCTCGCAAAGAGCGGGCCAGAGAGAGAGGAGCAAGCATGGATTATTCGGGCAAGGTGGCGTGGATCACCGGGGCATCTTCAGGCATCGGCGCGGCGCTGGCACGCGGGATCGCGCAGCGTGGCGGGCATGTGGTGCTCTCGGGCCGCGACGAAGAGCGCCTCGCGCAGGTCGCTGCCGATTGCGGTGAGACGCTGATCGTGCCCTTCGATGTGCGCGATGATGCGGCTTTGGCTGCGGCAACCGAGAAAGCGATCGCCTGGAAGGGGCATATCGATCTTGCCGTCGCCAATGCGGGCATCTCGCAGCGCAGCCGCGCGCTCAAGACCGACATGCAGGTCTATCGCGACATCATCGACATCGATCTCACCGCGCAGATCGCTTTCTCGCAGAGCGTTATCGGGCACATGGCCGAGCGCGGTTCGGGCGCGCTCGCCTTCATCTTCTCGATCGCAGGCAAGGTCGGCGTGCCGATGCGCACCGCCTATTGCGCGGCCAAGTTCGGGCTTGCCGGTTATGCCGATGCGCTACGCGGCGAGCTTACCGTCAATGGCGTCAACGTTCATGTGATCTATCCGGGCTCGGTGGCGACCAATGTCAGCCGCAACGCGCTCAATGCCGAAGGTAGTCCGCGCGGTGTTTCGGACAAGGCAATCGATGAAGGCATCCGCCCCGATGATGCGGCCACAACCATGCTTGATGGCATGGCCAAGGGCGAGCGCGAGATCATCGTTGCCGAAGGGTTCGAACTTGCCATGGGCGACATGCGCCGCACGCCCGATGCGCTGTTCGACCAGGTCGCCGCGATGGTCGCGAACGGCTATATGGACAAGATGGAAGCGCAAGGCTGAGCGCGGCGGGAGAAGCGATGATGGAACAAAAGCGCGTTCACCTTGCCAATGGCATGCACCTGATGTGCGTCGATGAAGGGCCGGTCGATGCGCCGGTGCTGATCTTCCTGCACGGCTTTCCCGAAAGCCATCGCACGTGGCGGCACCAAATCGCACATTTCAGTGACCGCTATCGGTGCATTGCGCCCGACCAGCGCGGCTACCGCCAATCCTCCAAGCCGCTTGAAGTCGAGGCTTATGAACCAAGCAAGCTGATCGGCGATGTTTTCCTGCTGGCCGATGCGCTGGGGATCGCGAATTTTACCATCGTCGGGCACGACTGGGGCGGCGCGATCGCCTGGGGCGTGGCGCTTGCCGGCCAGCACGCACGCGTCAACCGCGCGATCATCGCCAACGCGCCGCATCCGTTGGTGTTTCAAAAGCTGCTCTACACCCATCCCGGCCAGCGCGAGGCGAGCCAGTATATACGCGGCTTTCGCGATACGGCCAACGATCCGCTGATCAAGGATCGCGGTCTTACCGGCCTGATGCAAAAAGAGGTCAAATGGGACAAGCCAAGCGCGATGGAGCCAGAGGAGCGCGCCGAATTGCTGCGCGACTGGCAGAACCGGGACGCTGCCTTCGGGATGATAAACTATTACCGCGCAAGTCCGATGGTGGTCCCGAAGATGGATGAACCGTTCGAATTGCCCGCCGATTACACCGCACCGGACCTGCCTGACCTGACCATTCCGACACTTGTGATCTGGGCGCTCGACGACCTTGCGCTGCCTCCGGAGAATCTCGAAGGCCTTGATGAAATTATCGAGCCGCTGACCGTGGTGAAGGTGCCCGATTGCGGACACTTCGTGCCGTGGGAAGCGCCTGATGCGGTGATTTCGGCGATGGAAGCCTTCCTCGAAGACTAGCTGCGGCCAAGACCCAGAGGTGCTGGACCATCGGCGCGCGCCACCCTGATGTGGGCGCAAACTTTTGCTTGCGCAGAATGCGCTGGCCTTCTTTGCCTGAATGCGATAAGTCTATGAAACACAAGGAGATTTATCATGGTATATCATAACGCGCCGAGCGAGTGCAATTGCGGTTGTACCAGTTGCGTATCGGGCAGCGGCTGCTGCGATTGCGGCTGCACGAACTGCTCGTGATCTTCCCAAGGCGCGCTGGCCCGGATGTGGTGCCGGCGTCGCAGGGCTTCAGTTGCCCATGCATTCAACAAAGGCATGGTGCGTAAGGCGTTGAACGACGCATCCGTACACCGCGCTCCGCCCGCACCTTCATGATCGCGGCGTGCGCCCAGGCCGTCATGGTGCATTGCCCTTTGCTCTACCAGACACTAGATGCCCGGGCGAAATGACCTCCACATCACCTGATCTACCCACAACGCAGCTGACTTTCGCTGTGCCCAAAGGGCGTATCCTCGACGAGGCGCTTCCCGTCATGGCGCGCGCCGGGATTACGCCCGAGGACGGCTTTTTCGATAAGGCCAATCGCTCGCTCTCCTTCGCAACCAACCGCGCCGACATGCGCCTGATACGCGTGCGCGCCTTCGATGTCGCGACCTTTGTCGCGCATGGCGCGGCGCAGGTGGGCATCGTCGGTTCGGACGTCATCGAAGAATTCGACTATGCCGACCTCTACGCGCCGGTGGATCTCGATATCGGCCATTGCCGCCTTTCGGTTGCGCGGCTTGCCGGCGATGACGCGGACGAGACCGCTGCCAGCCACCTGCGTGTCGCGACCAAATATCCCAGCCTCACCCGGCGCCATTTCGAGGAACGCGGCGTGCAGGCTGAATGCGTCAAGCTCAACGGTGCGATGGAACTTGCGCCCTCGCTCGGCCTTGCGCGCCAGATCGTGGACCTAGTCTCGACGGGCACCACCCTCAAGCAGAACGGCCTGGTTGAAACCAGCCGCATACTCGACATCACCGCGCGGCTGATCGTGAACCGCGCGGCGCTCAAGACCGACCCGCGGATCGCAGCACTGGTCGCAGCCTTTCGCGAAGACGCGCAGCAGCGCGCGCAGAGCAAGGACGCGGGATGATGCAGACGCTTTCCACCCTTGACCCCGATTTCAAGACCCGCTTCACCCGCCTCGTCAATTCGCGCCGCGAAGCCGACAGCAATGTCTCTGGGCAGGTTTCCTCGATCCTCGCCGATGTCAGGCGCTCTGGCGACAAGGCGCTGGTTGAACTGACCCAGCGCTTCGATGGCTACGCGCTGGTCGAAGACGCCGACTGGGTCATCACCAAAGACCGCATG
The DNA here is from genome assembly GCA_043567175.1 of Erythrobacter sp. Lineage (GTDB taxonomy): Bacteria > Pseudomonadota > Alphaproteobacteria > Sphingomonadales > Sphingomonadaceae > Erythrobacter. The sequence continues at coordinate 3,426,066 of CP121323.1, read as the reverse complement.
AAAGAGGCGTATGACGCGCTCGATACCGAGCTGCGCGACGCGCTGGAGACCGCGGCAAAGCGCATTCGTGCCTATCACGAGGCGCAATTGCCCGAGGATCGCGATTACACCGACGCCGAGGGCGTGCGGCTGGGCGCGATCTGGCGTGCCGTCGATGCCGCGGGGCTCTATGTGCCCGGCGGGCGCGCGGCCTATCCGTCATCGCTGCTGATGAATGCCATCCCCGCGCGGGTCGCGGGTGTCGAGCGCGTCGTCGTCGTCACCCCGACACCCAAGGGCAATTCCAACCCGCTGGTGCTCGCCGCAGCGCATGTTGCCGGCATTGATGAAATGTGGCGCGTGGGCGGCGCGCAGGCGATCGGCGCGCTGGCCTACGGCACCAAGACAATCCAGCCAGTCGATGTCATCACCGGTCCGGGCAACGCCTATGTCGCCGAGGCCAAGCGGCAGCTTTACGGCGTGGTCGGGATCGACATGGTCGCAGGCCCTTCCGAAATCCTCGTCATCGCCGATGCCGAGAACAAACCGGAGTGGATCGCGGCCGACCTCTTGAGCCAGGCCGAGCACGACCCGACCTCGCAAAGCATCCTCATCACCGATGACGAGGCCTTTGCCCGCCTCGTCGAAGATTGTGTCGATGTGCTGCTGGCCAAGCTCGAGACGGGCAAGCGTGCCCGCGAAAGCTGGGAGACCCACGGTGCGATCGTCGTGGTCAACGATCTCGCCGCCGAGGCCCCCGCGCTTGCCGACCGGCTTGCCGCAGAACATGTCGAGCTTGCGGTAGAGGACGCGATGGCCGAGCAATTGCTCAAGGATATCCGCCATGCGGGTTCGGTCTTCCTCGGGAGAATGACACCCGAGGCGGTCGGTGATTACGTCGCCGGGCCCAATCATGTATTGCCGACCGGGCGCCGCGCACGCTTTTCCAGCGGGCTTTCAGTGCTCGATTTCATGAAGCGCACCAGCTTCATCCAGCTCGACCAGGCCGCAATCGACGCGATCGGCCCGGCCGCCGCCGCGCTCGCGCATGCCGAGGGCCTTCCTGCTCACGCCGAATCGGTCGAGGTCCGACTTAAATGAACACTCCCCACAAGACCCCGCCGCGTTCGCAGGCCCGCTCCACCGCGCGCCTCGCTGCTGTCCAGGCGCTCTATCAGATCCAGATGGAGGGTACCGCGCTCAACAAGCTGCTCGACGAGTTCCACCAGCATCGCCTCGGTCGTCAGATCGACGATGAGGATCACGGCGATGCGACCTATGCCGAGGCCGAGACCGAATTTTTCGACGACATCGTGCGCGGCGTCGCAGCGCGGCGTGAGGAGATCGACGAGCTGCTGAGCGCCCGGCTCGCTGATGGCTGGACGCTAGCAAGGCTCGACAAGACGATGCTGCAGGTCCTGCGCGCCGGCGCGTATGAACTGATCGCCAGGGCCGATGTCTCCAAAGCCACCGCGATCAGCGAATATGTCGATGTCGCCAAGGCCTTTTTCGACGACCGCGAGGCCAAATTCGTCAATGGCATTCTGGATGCGCTGGCGAAACAGGCGCGCAGCTAGGCAGCTCGAAAACCGGCGCGGCCAGCCCCCTTCCTACCAAGGTCCAGCTTGCCTCCCCACGCCCCTTTCTTTCAGCGTCGAGGCCCTTTAAGGCCCTCGTCCGGAATAAAGGGATGACTGAAAAACATGAACGAGCTTGAGTTCCTCGCAGCCTTGCGAGACCTTCCGCAGCACCCGGGCGCGCGCGGCCTTGAAGACGATTGCGCGGTGATCACCTTCGGTTCGGAAACGCTCATCCTCACTCACGACATGATGGCCGAGGGCACCCATTTCGAGCCCGAGGCGAGAATGGCGGATGTTGCCTGGAAACTGGTCGCGATGAACCTGTCCGATCTTGCCTCCAAGGGTGCCGAGCCGATCGGCGCGCTGGTCGGTGTCTCGCTTGGCCGCGACGATGCAGGCTTCCTCAGCGGGCTGCGCGAGGCGCTTTCGGTCCATAACCTGCCCCTTCTGGGCGGCGACACGATTTCGGCAACCGGCCCCAGCACTTTCGGCATGACCGCAATCGGGCGTGCGACCCACATGCCGGTGCCCTCGCGCAAAGGCTCGAAAGCGGGTGATGCGATCTATGTGACCGGTATTGTCGGGCGCGCTTTGCTGGGATTTGAAGGCGTCAAGCAATACGCCGATGCGTTTCATCGTCCCAGGCCGCTGATCGCGCAAGGGCAGGCGCTGGCCCCGGTGGTGAGCGCGATGATGGACGTATCCGACGGCCTGCTGCTTGATGCCTGGCGCATGGCGCGCGCAAGCGGCGTGTCCTACCGCCTCAACCCCGAACTGATCCCCGTTGCAGTTTCTGCGCGTCTGGAAGAATGCGTGCGCTGGGGGGATGATTACGAACTGCTCTTCACCGCCGATCCCGCGTGCGAACTGCCGGTGCCAGCCACCATGATCGGACAGGTCGAGGAACAGGCAAACGCCCCGATTTTCCTCGGCGGCAACGCGCTCAGCCAGCCCGGTTCGCTGGGCTATCGCCACGGCTGAAGACGCGGCCGCGCGCGGGGCCTGGCGCAAAAAGGCGGCACCCGTCTCCTTTTGGCTATTGCCAGCCCCCCGCAACATCCTAAGCTGCCCCCACGCGCCCCGGGACGGGACTGATGGGAGTTCAGGCGCGATCATGCTCGGGGCGCTCTACAAGGTCGAAACAAGACCTGGGAGAGAGGGGACCCAATCATGAATCTTATACTGATTTCGATCGGTCTGGGACTGCTTGCCATTGTCTATGGCATTATCACCAGCCGACAGGTTCTGGGCGCGAGCGCCGGGAACGCCAAGATGCAGGAAATCGCCGGCGCCATTCAGGAGGGCGCGCAGGCCTACCTCAATCGGCAATACACAACGATCGGCATTGTCGGCGTGATCGCAGCGGTGATCGTTAGCGTCGCGCTGAACTGGGTCGCAGCGGTCGGCTTCGTTATCGGCGCAGTTCTTTCGGGCGTTGCAGGCTATATCGGGATGAACATCTCGGTGCGGTCCAATGTGCGCACGGCTGCGGCGGCGGAAAAAGGCCTTCAGGAAGGCCTCACCATCGCATTCCGCGCTGGCGCGATCACCGGCATGCTGGTGGCAGGCTTGGCTCTTCTGGCTATCGCTGTGTTCTTCTACGTTCTGATCGGTCCGATGGGCCTTGCGCCCAATGATCGCATCGTGATCGATGGTCTGGTGGGCCTTGCCTTCGGGGCCTCGCTGATCTCGATCTTCGCGCGTCTGGGCGGCGGCATCTTCACCAAGGGCGCCGATGTGGGCGGGGACATGGTCGGCAAGGTGGAAGCCGGCATCCCCGAGGATGACCCGCGCAACGCCGCGACCATCGCCGATAATGTGGGCGACAATGTTGGCGACTGTGCCGGCATGGCTGCCGACCTGTTCGAAACCTATGTTGTGACCGTTGGCGCAACCATGGTGCTGACCGCGCTGCTGTTCGCCAATGTGTTGGGCGAGTTGTTGCTGCCGATGATGAGCCTTCCGCTCCTGATCGGGGGTGCGTGCATCGTCACCTCGATCATCGGCACCTATGCGGTGAAGCTTGGCAGCGGTTCGACCAATGTGATGGGGGCGATGTACAAGGGCTTCATCGTCACCGCGCTGCTCTCGATCCCGCTGATCTACGGCGTGACCTATTACGCGCTGGGAACGCAAGGGGTGGACATGAACACCGTCCTCAATCCGGGAACCGACAATGTCGCGTTCACCGGCAGCGATCTGTTCTATTGCTCGCTGATCGGTCTGGTTCTGACCGGCGTCATTATCTGGATCACAGAGTACTACACCGGCACCAACTACCGTCCGGTACGCTCGATCGCCAAGGCTTCGGAAACGGGCCACGGCACCAACGTGATCCAGGGCCTGGCAATTAGCCTTGAATCAACCGCTCTGCCGACGCTCGTCATCATCGCGGCGATCATCGGCGCATATCAGCTCGCCGGGCTTATCGGTCTTGCCTATGGCGCGACCGCAATGCTCGCTCTGGCTGGCATGGTCGTGGCGCTGGATGCCTATGGGCCGGTGACGGACAATGCAGGCGGCATCGCCGAGATGGCCGAGCTTGACGAAAGCGTGCGCGAGAAGACCGACCTGCTCGATGCGGTCGGCAACACCACCAAGGCGGTGACCAAGGGGTATGCGATCGGCTCGGCGGGGCTTGCCGCGCTGGTGCTGTTTGCCGCCTATACGGCCGACCTGCGCGCGTTCTTCCCCGATGCAAACGTCGATTTCGGGCTTGAGAACCCTTACGTGATCGTCGGGCTGCTGCTTGGAGCCTTGCTGCCCTACCTGTTCGGGGCCATGGGCATGACCGCTGTGGGCCGGGCGGCGGGCGACGTGGTGAAGGACGTGCGCGAGCAATTCGCGGCCGATCCGGGCATCATGGCAGGCACCAGCCGCCCGGACTATGCCCGCACGGTGGACCTTGTGACCAAGGCGGCGATCAAGGAGATGATCGTGCCTTCGCTGCTTCCCGTGCTTGCACCGATTGCGACCTATTTCGTGATCCTCGCGATCGCGGGTCAAGACAACGCCTTTGCCGCGCTGGGCGCGCTGCTTTTGGGCGTGATCGTGGGCGGCCTGTTCGTCGCGCTTTCCATGACCGCCGGTGGCGGCGCTTGGGATAACGCGAAGAAATATATCGAGGACGGCAATCACGGCGGCAAAGGTTCCGAGGCGCACAAGGCCGCGGTGACCGGCGATACGGTGGGCGATCCTTACAAGGACACGGCCGGCCCGGCGGTGAACCCGATGATCAAGATCACCAACATCGTCGCTCTCCTGCTGCTCGCGGCGCTTGCTGGCGGAGTGCATTGATCTTGAGGGCCGCGGCCCTTCCGGGGCGCTAGCCCGACGCCAATGCAAAAATCACCTCGCCGAGCCTGTGGTTCGGCGGGGTTTTATTAATGCCTGCCTGTTAACCTTGGCCGCAAAAGCGCCTCTGTCGGGCGCCGTCTGGGGAAGAAAAGTCACAGTGAACGCACCGTTCAAACCCGATTGCATCAGCGACATCGACGCGTTTGACGCGCTTGCCGAAGCGGCCCTGCCCGACCGCTCCTTTCTTCGCAAACAGTGGTTCGAGGCCGGGCCTGATCCTGCGACCAGCTTCGCCGTGGCGCGCGCGGCTTCGGGCAAGCCGCTGGCCGCCTTTGCCCTGCGCGCCAGAAACATCGGACCGCAGGCGCTGGGCCTCACGGTCAACGAGATTGCCGGCTGCTACTGGCCGATGCGCGGGGTCCCGATGGATGCCTCCGCCTCGCCGCGCGAACTGGCCGCGGCTCTGTCGGACAAGGCACTTTCAAAGACCCTCGGCCCCGCCTTCCGGCTTGGCCCCGTGGTGCGCGATCACGCCTCGATCCGCCAGCTTTGCGAGGCGATGCGCCTTGCGGGATGGAGCGTGCTGACCAAACAGGCGGGCCAGCATTTCGGCGTCGACCTCGCTGCGCGCCTGGAAGCGGGCAACTGGCCCTCGACGCGCGGGCAGAAAAAGCGTCGCTGGCATGTGCGCAACATGGAAAAGATCGCCCCGGTGCGCACCGAATATTTCACCGGCACCGACTGGACCCCCGCCACCAGAGAAGCAATGGCGCGGATCGAGGCGAACAGCTGGCTCGGCAATCTCGAGGATGGCGGCGACACCAAATTCCGCGACCCCGCCCAGCGCTCCACCTGGGAGGATGCCGCGCGCGACCCGGCGCTGGCTGAGATGATGCGCGGCAGCATCATGTGGCTGGGCGATGATCCGGTCGCCTTCACTTTCGGGCTGGATTGCGGCCCGGCCCGCCTTCTCATCGCCAACAATTTCGACCGCAATTTCGCCAAGGAATCGCCGGGCAAGGTGCTCATCTACGACGATTTCCTCAAGGCCGCCGAGCGCGGCATCGAATGGATGGACCTCGGCCTTGGCGATGCCGGCTATAAAAGCGACATGGGCGCCGAGGAAGCGGGCGTCTTTGTCGACCTGATGTTCGTCAGGAGCCCCCTCATGGCCCGCGCGCTGCGCCCCTTGTGGGAGCGCTGACGCCGCCGGGAACGGGCGCGCTTGACCTTGGGCGGCGGCCTGCGCAAAGACGTTGAGCATGAGCGACAACACGCATGAAACCCCCTCGCCCCAGCAGCTGGTCGAAGGCCTCGTCAAACTCCTCACAGTCGAGAAACGTGCCTGCGATGTCTATCGCGGCCGCCCGCAAAAAGGCGGCATGGGACGCGTCTTTGGCGGGCAGGTTCTGGCGCAGGCTCTGCAGGCCGCGCAAGCAAGCATCCCCGAGGGCAAGGAAGCGCATTCGCTCCACGCCTATTTTCTGCGCGGCGGGGTGGAAGGCCCGCCGATCGAATACCGGATAGAGCGTGACTTTGACGGGCGCAGTTTCGCCAATCGCCGCGTGGTCGCAGCGCAGGAAGCCGAGGATGGCAGCGTCCAGCCGATCCTCAACCTTACCGCCAGCTTTCAGGTACCCGAGGAAGGGCTTGAACATATTGACGCGCCGATGCCCGATGTCGCTGCTCCGCAAGAGCTCAAGAGCGACATGGACATGCGCCGCATCATGGCCGAAAAGATGGGCGACAAGCTCTCCGAGGTGCAGCGCGCGCTGATGCTGCGCCCGCGCCCGATCGAAATGCGCACGGTAGACCGGCTTCACTGGATGAATGCCGAGCCGCGCCCGCCCCACGCACATACCTGGTTTCGCACCTGCGCACCGATCACCGGCGAGGCCGATACGCCCGCCTTGCACCGCGCGCTCATCACCTATGCGAGCGATTTCACGCTGCTGGGCACAAGCGCCCTGCCCCACGGCCTTTCATGGATGCGCGGCGAACTGGTCGGCGCGAGCCTTGACCATGCCTTGTGGTTCCACCTTCCGGCACGCGCGGATGAATGGCTGCTCTACGTCACCGACAGTCCGTGGTCGGGCGGCGGGCGCGGCTTCAACCGCGGGCGCATCTTCAACGCCGACGGCAAGCTTGTCGCCAGTGTCGCGCAGGAAGGCATGATGAGAAAGCGCAAGTCCAAACGCAAGGGCTAGGACCGCAAAATCGCAGCGCCGCAAAACGCCTCAAAAACTCCCTGAAAAACTCCCCTAAAAATTCCTACGAGTTAGTTGATAAAACACCGCCGACGGGGGGTCGAAATGGCGTTTCCCGCTTTTGGATAATTTCCAACATTGGCGCGCCGGCAGCATTTGTGCTGCCGGCGTGCGCAAGAACAAATCCTACAATTCCTACAGCATCTGCCCGCTTCGGGAATCGCCCTTAATGGGCGAGGAAAATCGGCATTTGCGGATCGGTGAGCGAGTGGCGCGTCACCCCGCCAAGCAGCATTTCCGACAGCCGCGAATGGCCATAGGCGCCCATCACCAGCATCCCGCAATCGTGCATCTGCGCTGCGGAAAACAGCGTGTCGGCAATCCGCGCCTCGCCGCGCGGGATCTCGACCAGTTCGGCCTCGATCCCGTGGCGGCTGAGATAGCGCGCGCCTTCGACCGGCGGGAAATCGTAGCGCTTCTTCTCCTTGGCCTCCTCGATGCTTGCCAGATAGACGCTCTCGGATTTTGCCAGCAGCGGCACCGCCTCGCGCAGCGCGACGCAGGCCTCGGACGAGCCGTTCCACGCGACCAGCGCGGGCGCGGATGCATCAAAGCCCCTGGTAGAACCGGGAATGACCATCACCGGGATCGGCGCGCGCAGCGCCAGCGAGCCCGCCATCGCCGAGGGCCCACGTGTCCCGTCCTGGCCCACATCGTTGGGGCCAAGCAGGATGATGTCGTGCAGCGCCGATTGTTCGAGCAGCTTGAGCTCGGCCTGGCCGCTGCACATCACCCAGTCCCAGGAAACATCTTCCTTGGCGATCCGTCCCTCGACCTTCTCGCGCAGCTCCTCGGCTGCTTCCTTGATGCGCGGGATCGCAGCGGCCATTGCCGAGCCGTAGAAATCGCCCGGCGCGAAGACTTCGTAATTGATCGCCTGAAGGCAGGTGACATGGCCGTCGAAAGCGCGCGCCATATCAAGCGCCACCTGCAACCGCGCCTCAAGACTGGAATCGCTGCTAATGTGGAGCAAAATCGATTTCATCGCTGTGTCCTCCCAGATATTGTGATCCCTTGATGCGCGCGAATATGCCAAGCGTCTTTGACCCGCGTCAAATTTCATTGCACCTTTCCCTCGGGCCTGTGTCCCGGTATTCTTGCATCCAAGAGGGAGAAAATCATGCAGATCACGCGCCAGCCGCCGGTGAGGACCAGCCTCAAGCCCAGCAACCACCCCTATCTCTCGGGCCCGTGGACACCGTGCCATGAAGAGGTCGATGTCGACGAGCTCGAAGTGATCGAGGGCGAAATCCCGGCGGATATCGATGGCGTCTACCTGCGCAACACCGAAAACCCCGTTCACCAGCCGCTTGGCCGCCATCACCCCTTCGATGGTGATGCGATGATCCATCAGGTCGATATTCATGGCGGCAAGGTCAGCTATCGCAACCGCTTTGTCCGCACGCATTGCTTCGAGGCTGAACAGATTGCCGGCCAATCGCTCTGGGGCGGCTTGATGGACCCTGTCGGTACTTCGATGCGTCCCGGTTTCGGCGCGCATGGCGGGCTGAAGGATACAGGCTCGACCGATATCATCGTCCATGCCGGGATCGCCTATGCGACGCTCTACCAATGCGGCGAGGCCTGGATGATCGATCCGCTCACGCTCGAGACGCTGGGCAAGGCGCCGTGGGGGCCGCTCGATGGCGTATCGGCCCATCCCAAGGTGGATGAGGAAACCGGCGAGTGCATGTTCTTCAACTATTCAAAGCACGCGCCCTTCATGCATTACGGCGTGGTCGATCGCAGCGGCAAGCTTGCGCATTACGTGCCGATCCCGCTGCCCGGCCCTCGCCTGCCGCATGACATGGCGATCACGAAGAACTGGTCGATCCTGAATGACATGCCGCTGTTCTGGGATGAAAAGCTGCTGGAGCGGAACGTCCACGCAGCGCGCATCCACGAGGGCGTGCCGACGCGCTTTGCGCTGATCCCGCGCCGCGGACAGCCGGAGGATATCCGCTGGTTCGAGGCCTCGCCCACCTATGTGCTGCACTGGACCAACGCCTACGAAACGCGCGGGCCGGACGGCGACGAGGTCGTTCTCGAAGGTTATTACCAGGACAAGCCAATGCCCGATCCGATCGAAGAAGCGGGCGAATACAGCCACATGATGGCCTATGTTGACGAACATTCCTTCCAGTGCCGATTCCATCGCTGGCGCTTCAACCTCGCAACCGGCGAAACGCGCGAAGAGCGCCTCGGCGACCGGATCGTCGAGTTCGGCATGATCAATCCCGATTATCTGATGAAGCCCAACCGCTACACCTGGCACACCACGGCAAAGCCCGGCTGGTTTCTGTTCAACGGCTATGTGCGCCACGATACCGAGACTGGCGAGGAGCAAGTGTTTGAGCTTCCCGAAGGTGTCTATGCGAGCGAGAGCCCGATTGTGCCGCGCAAGGGCGCTGGATCTGAGGAAGAGGGGTATCTGGTCACCTTCCTGATCGACGAGAACACCGGCACCTCGCAGCTTGCAATCATGGATGCGAGCGATATCGCCAAAGGGCCGATCTGCCGCGCCGCACTGCCGCACAAGATTTCGAGCGGGGTGCACTCCACCTGGGTCGAGCATGACCAGCTGCGCCGTGACGCGGCGTTCCGGCGCACCCGGCTGGACGAGGCCGCCGCCTGAACGATCGAGCCGCGCCCGCAGGCACTGCAAAACCGGTTTGAAAATGCAACTTTTGTTCGCGGCGCGCATTGGTATGTAAGAACACGGAATTCAAAACAGAAAGGCTGCCCAACCATGGCTTTCAATCTTATCAACCTTCCCTACGACGATCTTTCCCCCGCCGTTTCGGCCGAGACGCTTTCCTACCACCACGGCAAGCACCATCAGGCCTATGTCGACAAGATGAACGCAGCGATCGAGGGCACGGCCCACGATAACGCGGCGCTCGAAGCCGTCGTCGCCGCCGCACGCGGCAGCAACCAGGGCCTGTTCAACAACGCCGCGCAGACCTGGAACCACGGTTTCTACTGGATGTCGCTCTCTAACGAGGAAACCGCACCCTCGGCCGAACTCGCCGCCAAGATCGACGAGGCCTTCGGCTCGATGGACGAGCTGAAAAGCCAGCTCAAGTCGCGCGGCGCAGGCCATTTCGCCAGCGGCTGGGTGTGGCTGGCCGAAAAGGACGGCAAGCTTTCGATCGAAGAGACGCACGATGGCGACACTTTGGCGGATAGCGCTTTCAACCCGCTGCTAACCATCGATGTATGGGAACACGCATATTATCTTGACTACCAGAACAAGCGTCCGGCCTATCTCGACGCCGTGGTTGACGGGAAGCTCAACTGGGCCTTCGCGAGCGAGAACCTCGCGCGCGGCGCAGCCTGGACCTACCCGAACTGATCTGTGCGATCAGCGCCCGCAAGGGCTGAGACATGAAACCCCGCGAGGCGCATTGGCACCTCGCGGGGTTTTCTTTTGCCGGGTGAGTGCGTGGACACGGATCTGCCACTATGTGCTCGCCCTATGTGCGCTCGCCCTATGGCCCTGCGTTCACGGATCGGACCTTAAACGCGCTGGGCGGACCATTCCACCAGCCTTGCCAGATCAAGACAGGCCTTCCCCGCTGCATCGCTGCGCTGTGAACCCCACCTTTGGGCCAGCCTGTGCGTGACGCTTTCGAGCGGATCGCAGGCCTTGCGCACCACTTGTTGCGCGATGGCGAGCGGGATGACGCGCAGCGCGCGCCGGTCAGCCGGATCGGTCTGCCGCTCGATGAAGCCGCGTTTCTCCAGCCGGTCGAGCAAAGCGGTGACGCTGCCGCTGGTGAGGCCGAGCCGGCGCTGGATGGCGCCCGGCGATTGCGCACCGCTTGCAACCAGCCATTGCAGGCAGCGCCAGTCGCTGCGGCTCAGATCGCACGCCGCGCCGACCGCCCGGTCATGCTCTTCCAGCGCGGACTGGAGCGCGCGCATGGCCTGAATGAGCGAATTTTCCTTCGAGTCGGACATGGGGTCAGATCAGCACCGGATATCTTGATCATCAAGCCGGGTGGAACCCCTAGGAGGCACCCCGATGCGCTCTCCCGCTTACCCAAAGGAAGCCCGCCGGACGGCTAAAAACCGTTTAAAATCAGCCTCAAAAGAAAAAGGGGTCCGCAAGCGGAGCCCCTCTTAATTCGTAAGGATTCAACGTCCTAGTTGAAGATCCAGTCCCAGATTGAACGTCCCATGACGATACTCCTTATGGATGAAACACCCGTTAGGAATATCTTAACCATAAGACTTTGTAAAGATTTAACCCTATCGCACCTCCAGGTCGCCGCCTCCATTTGACCGGCGCTGCTGCCCCGTGGCCTGCAATCTGAGTGTCTCGCACAGCAATGGCAGCGTCTGCGGGCGCGCAATGCAGAATCCCTGCGCAAGATCGCCGCCCATGTCGCGCAGCATCTCGAAAGTCTCGAAATTGTCGATCCCCTCGACCACGCTGCGCATCCCGAAGGCGCGCGAGAGTTCGAGCATCGAGGCGACCACCGCCCTGGCCTTGTGGCACCGGGCGACCTCGTTCGAGAACATCCGGTCGATCTTCAACTCGTCGAAGGGCAGGCCGTAAAGCGCATCGAGATTGCCGCTGCCAACGCCGAAATCATCGATCGAAAAGGTGATGCCCAGCCGCTTGATCTCTTCCATGATGCCGCGCGCCCGTGCGAGGTTCTCGACCCGCGCGGTCTCGGTGATCTCGATCATGATGTTCGCGGGATCCGTCCCGGTCGCGCTCAGCGCCATCTCGACCAGGTCGACAATCCGGCTGTCGACGAACTGGATCGCCGAGACGTTGACCGAGACCTTGCTCGGCAGGTTCTCGCCCGCCAGCGTGTTGGCAGCCTGCATGCTCTTTTCCATCACGCGCTTGGTCAATTCGTCGAGCCGCCCCGCCCGCTCGCATTGCAGGATGAAGCGCACCGGCGGGATCTCGCCGCGCTGCTGGTCGGTCCAGCGCGCCAGCGCCTCTGCGCCAACGAACAGGCCGGTCTGCATCTCGACCTTGGGCTGCAATTTCACCGATATACGGTTTTCCGAAAGCGCCGCCTCCAGCCGCGACTGGAGCGAATGGTCCCATTCCTCGCTGTCGGCCTGGAAATCAGAGATGATGAAGACCGGGCGATAGGCCTCGCGCGCCTGGTCAGCCGCCGCGATTGCCGAGCTGATCCGGTTGGCGACGTCACCGTCAAGCGACTGGTCCACCCCGATCGTGATCGCAACGTCGATCGGCGTTTCCTCCACCATGACCGCCTGGCTGGCGATCGCGCGCAGGCCCTCGAGGTGCCCTTGCAGATCGGCATAATCGGCGCGGCGGAAGGCCATGCCGAGATATTTGCCGCCATCGTGATAGACATTCGCGTCCTGCTCGCCGAGCGCAAGGCGGCTGGCGACCTGCCGCAGATATTCGCCCTGCTCGTGCGATTTGAGCGTCGCAAAGATCGCATCGAGCCTCGCGATCTTGACGATGACGATGACGAAATCGTCCGCCGATCCATACGCTTCGAGCGCCCGGCGAAAGGCGGTGAAATTGGGCAAGCGGCTCTGCGCGTCGATATAGAGGTGGCGGCGCCGGTAATTCGAGGTCGCACGCATCGCGCCGAAGGAAAAGGCGATCACCAGCGCATCGGCCACCATCACGCTGTGGCCCAGAAAGGCCGCAACGAGGAAGACAACTGCGAAAGAGGCGCACCAAAGGCCATAAGCCACGCGGCGCCACAGCGCGCTCAAGGGCAGGAGCACGAGCAGCAGCAGCCCGGCTGCGAAAGCAGGTATGGTGTAGAGCGTCGAGAAAAACATCCCGCCGCCGCTCATCGCGGTCTCGGCGGCGATCACACTGATCTGGGCGGAAGCGGGCTTGCGGTCGGAATCGTGCGGCGCCCTGACCCGCCTTTCATCGCCGCCAAGGCCGCTGATCATGACCTTCTTGCCGCGCACCGCCTCAAGCGCCGATTCACGCCCGCTCGCAAGATCGGTGATCGCGACGCGAGGCAAGCGGCTCTGACCGAACCGGAAATCGGGGTGGATTACCCGCCGGTTCCGTGCAGAAGTGTTCGCAGATTGGACGCCGGCAGCATCGCCCGCCAATACAGTCCAAACGGCCGGGTAGGTTGCCGTTTGACTCGAATAGCCCGGATCGATCGACCAGACGAAATCGAGGAAGTCGGTCTCCAGGTCGTTGCTCACCAGCGGGGCGGCATCGGCAAATATGCGCGCATTGGGCTGGCGCTCGCCCGAGACAATCGTCTCGTCATCGACCGGGACTGCAATCAGCACTTTCTCGCGCAGATCGCGGATCGTCTGCTCCAGCTGGGTATCGAGTTCGGCATCGCGGCTGGCACGAAGCGGCGTTTCGATCACGATCGTCTCAGCGCCCGCCGCGTCGAGGTTTTCCACCGCCTGCAGCAGCAGGCTGTTGGCCGCCACGGTCGAACTCACCGCCGCGCCCGTTTCGTCGGTGACGATCACGATCGAACCGCTCGGCTCGGATCCGGGAAGCTTGGCCTGAAGCGCCCAGAAGGTGATGTCGAGCGGGCGCAAAATGGTCATGAACGCGACCGCAAGCGCAACCGCAATCGCGATTGCCGCCTGGCGCAGGCGCGGATTGGACCCAAGATTTATTATCTTATCTATCAAGGCGCGTTCCTCAACACGCGCCCGGTTTAGGCAAATAAGGTAAACAACGGGTGTCGAGCCACATGGCTCTAATTGCTCGATTTTTCCCGAAAGCCTCGAAAAAGCAGCATTTTCGCTAACTTCCCGCGTGGTAGAAATCGTAGATCTGACGGGCAACCTTGGCGCTGACACCCGGCGCGCGCTGGAGGTCTTCGAGCGCCGCGGCACGCACCTTGCTCGCCGTGCCGAAATGCAGCAGCAGCGCACGCTTTCGCGCCGGACCAATGCCGGGGATCTCGTCAAGCGGCGAGGCGGTGATCGCCTTGGAGCGTTTCGCGCGGTGCGCGCCGATCACATAACGGTGGACCTCGTCGCGCAGGCGCTGGGCATAGAACAGCACAGGCGAATTGGTCGGCAGCGTCTTTTCGCGCCCGTCGGGAAAGTGGAACACCTCGCGCCCCTCGCGCCCGTGATGCGGGCCCTTGGCGATGCCCACGACGGTGAATTCATCGGCGAGGCCATATTCCCCGAGCACGCCCATCACGCTTGAAAGCTGGCCCTTTCCGCCATCGACCAGCAGCAGATCGGGCAGCACGCTCTCATGGCCCCTCTTGCCCGGCCTTGCATCCGGCTCGCCCCCGTCGGCAAAGGCGCGGAAACGCCGCTCCATCACCTCGCGCATCATCCCGAAATCGTCGTTCGACTGGGCCTCGCGGATGTTGAACTTGCGATATTGCGACTTTTCAAAGCCTTCGGGGCTCGCAACCACCATCGCGCCCACGGCCTTGTCACCCTGGATGTGGCTGTTGTCATAGATCTCGATGCGCTCGGGCGGCTCGCCCATTTCGAGAAATTCGGCAAGCTCGCGGTGGACCTTCGCCTTGGTGCCCTTCTCCGCCAGCCGCCTTTCGAGCGCCTCGACGGCGTTCCTCTCGGCCTGCCGCATCAGCTTGCGCCGATCGCCGCGCTGGGGGATCGAGAGCTGCACCTTGCGGCCCGCCAGTTCGGAAAGCGCGGCCTCGATCAGCTTGCCCTCGGGAAGATCCCGGTCGACCAGCACGCCGGGCGGCGGGGGCACCTCTTCGTAGAATTGCAGCATGACATTGGCGAGCACCTTCGCTTCCTCCACGTCCTTGGTCTGGCTGGGAAAGAAGGCGCGGTGCCCCCAGTTCTGCCCGCCGCGGATGAAGAAGGCCTGGACGCAAATATGCCCGCCCTTGGCCGCCAGCGCGAAGACATCGGCATCGCCCACGGCTTTCGCGTTGATCGCTTGGCTCCCCTGAATGAAGGTCGCCGCACGCAACCGGTCGCGCAGGATCGCGGCGGTCTCGAAATCGAGATTTTCCGCCGCCTTTGCCATCTGCTTTTCAAGATCGGCCTGCACCTTGCCCGATTTCCCGGCGAGGAAATCCTTCGCCTGACGCACCAGGTCGTCATAGCCCGCTTCGTCGATCCGCCCCACGCAAGGGGCCGAGCACCGCTTGATCTGATAGAGCAGGCAGGGCCGGTCGCGATTGTTGAAAAAGCTGTCTGTGCAAGATCTTAGAAGGAACAGTTTCTGAAGCGCGTTAAGTGTGGTGTTGACGCTGCCCGCGCTTGCAAAGGGGCCGTAATAATTGCCCTTGGCGCGCCTTGCACCGCGATGCTTGTGAATGCGCGGAAAGTCATGATCGGCGCGCAGCAGGATGAAGGGAAAGCTCTTGTCATCGCGAAGCAGCACGTTGAAAGGCGGGCGAAAGCGCTTGATAAGCTGCGCTTCAAGCAGCAGCGCCTCGGCCTCGGAATTGGTGGTGACGATCTCCATCGAACGGCATTGAGAGACCATGCGCATCAGCCGCGTCGTCAACTGGTTGACCTGCGTGTAATTTGCAACGCGCGCCTTCAGGGACCGCGCCTTGCCCACATAGAGCACATCGCCCCTTGCATCGAGCATGCGGTAGACGCCGGGCGTCGGCCTCAGCGTTGCGACGGTATCCCGGATCGCCTCGACCCCGGCTTCGAGGTTGGGCTGCGCGCTGGCGACCACCTTCGCGGCGCCAGCCTCGTTGAACCGCGCCGCACCTCTTGGATCGTCGGGACTGCCTGCCTTCGCTTTCGCCATGCTTGCCAAATAGGTTGCGCGCTTCGCTTTGGCAAAGCTTGCGCGTGCGCTCCCCACAGGGCAAGCCCGAGAGGCTCATCAGGGGACGCATCTAACATATGGCTCACAACGAACCGCGCGATCAGGCGCTGCCGCGCACTGTCGGCTTCTGGGGCGCGGCCCTGTTTCCGATCAACGGCATGATCGGCAGCGGCATCTTTGCCCTGCCCGCGATCATGGCCGCAGCGGTCGGGACCTTTGCGCCCTGGATGATGCTGGTGGGCGCAGGCCTGATGCTGCCGCTGGTGCTGGTCTTCGCGGTGCACGCCACCCGGTTTGACAGCCATGGCGGCCCGGTCCTCTATGCAGGTCAGGCCTTCGGGCGCTTCTTCGGCTTCCAGGCGGGCTGGACGCGCTATGCCTCGGGCGTGGTGGCGGTCGCGGCGAACACGCAGGTCGCGATCGCCTATCTCGCGGTGCTGTTCCCGGTGCTCGAAGACCCGGTGCTCAAGGCTGGCGCGGTGATCGCCTTCATCGCCTTCACGACCATCGTCAACCTTGTCGGCATGCGCCTTTCGGTCGGCACGCTGGGGGTGATGACGCTGGTAAAGCTCACGCCGCTTGCAGGGCTTGTCGCTTTCGGGCTTGCCACGCGCGATCCTGCGATCGGCTTTGCCTGGCCCCAGTTCAGCGCGTTCGAAAGTGTCGTGCTCCTGACCTTCTATGCCTATATGTCGTTCGAGAACGCCACCTTTGCCGCCGGCGAGATGAAGAATGCGCGGCGCAACGTGCCGCTGGCGCTGGTGACAAGCGTGCTGGGTGTCGCGGTGTTCTACATGGCGGTGATCTGGGCCTATATCGCGATCGCTCCGCAAGTGACGGGCGATGAGAGCGCGCTGGCGGCGGCGGCGGGCGCGCTGATCGGGCCGGCGGGCACCATCATCCTCTCGCTGGCGGCGGCCTTCTCGATCCTTGCCAACACGCTTTCGGGCGGCATCGTCACCCCGCGCATGACCTTTGCCATGGCCGAGCAGGGGCTTTTGCCGCGCATCTTCATGCGCGTATCGCCGCGCTTTCACACGCCTGATTTCTCGATCCTGTTCTACGGGTTTGCGGCCATCCTGTTCAGCCTGTGGGGCGGTTTTGCCGCTCTGGCTGTGGCGAGCACCTTGTCGCGCCTCATCATGTATCTGCTCACCGCGATGGCGCTGCCTGCTCTGGGCCGGCGCGAGAAGCTGAGAGGGGGCGAGAAACCGCCCGCCTGGCACAGCGCGATCGCGGTCCTTGCCGCTGCGTCAACGCTGTGGGTTGCAGGACAGGCCAGCGCCGAGGCGTATCAGATGATCGGCGTCATCCTTGTCGCCGGCACCGTCCTGTTCTTCATCGCCGCGCGCCGCGAGACCCCTGCCCAAACGGCGTAAGGCGCGCTAGAGACATCGCCCATGCACAATTATGACGTGATCATCCTTGGCGCGGGCGCGGCGGGCCTGATGTGCGCCGCCGTGGCGGGGCGAAGGGGCCTGAGGGTCGCGGTGCTCGAGAAAGCCGAGAAACCGGGCAAGAAGATCCTGATTTCAGGCGGCGGGCGCTGCAATTTCACCAATCTGGGCGCAGGGCCTGCCAATTACCTTTCCGCCAATCCGCATTTCGCCAAGTCGGCGCTGGCGCGCTACACGCCCGCAGACTTCATCGCGCTGGTCGAAAAGCATGGCATCACCTGGCACGAAAAGACGCTGGGCCAGCTATTTTGCGACGGCAGCGCCAAGCAGATCGTGCAGATGCTGCTCGATGAGTGCGGACCGGGCGTCGATGTGATCTGCGACGCTGAAGTGAGCGCCGTGGTGCAGGACGGCGCTGACTTTGCGGTTTCTGCTTCCGGACACAATTACTCGGCACCTGCGCTGGTCATCGCCACCGGCGGCCCATCAATTCCCAAACTTGGCGCAACCGGCTTTGCCTATGATCTGGCCCGGCGCTTCGGCCTCAAGGTGGTCGAACCGCGCCCGGCCCTCGTCCCGCTGACGCTGGGCGGCGATGATGCACTGTTCCGCGAGCTTTCGGGCGTCTCGGCGCCGGTGCGCGCCGCCTCGGGCAAGGGCAAGGCCGCTGCCGCGTTCGAGGAGGCTGCGCTCTTCACCCACAAGGGCCTCTCCGGCCCCGCGATCCTGCAGATCTCGTCCTACTGGAAACCGGGCGAGCCAATCGCGATCACCTTCCTGCCTGCCGCCGCGACCGACTGGCTTCTCGCCGCCAAGCGTGACCGGCCGCGCACGGCGCTCAAGACGGTGCTGCGCGAACACCTGCCCGACCGGCTGGCGGATGCGCTGGCCGAGAGGCTGGGTATCGAGCAGGAACTGGGCAACACGCCCGACAAGACCTTGCGGGCCGCGCAGGAACGGCTCGCGCGCTGGACCTTCGCGCCCAACGGCACCGAGGGCTTTGCCAAGGCCGAGGTGACAATCGGCGGGATCTCCACCGCCGAGCTTTCCTCGCAGACGCTGGAAGCGAAGAAGGTGCCCGGCCTCTACGCCATCGGCGAGGCGGTGGACGTGACCGGGTGGCTTGGCGGCTACAATTTCCAGTGGGCCTGGGCGAGCGGCGTCGCCTGCGGCGAGGCGCTTTGCGCCGCGCCTGGCGCAGCACACCGCGCCGACCTGCCGCCCCGCCTGACGCGGCCGTGAACTTGTCTCGCACCCCAAAGCCGCTTAGGTCTGCAGGGCTAAGCCTCTAGAAGGGGGCGTGGGGGACAGGAGAAAGACTTGCGGCAACTTCAAGGCATGGATTCATCGTTTGTTGCGATGGAATCGCCCAATTCACCGATGCATATCGGTAACTTGCTGATCTACAATCCGGAAACAGCGCCCGATGGCTTTGTGCGTTTCAAGGATATCCTGTCCTTCATCGAAAGCCGGATGCAGCTTTCCAAGACGATCCGCCAGCGCCTCGTGCGGGTGCCGTTCGATCTCGATTACCCCTACTGGATCGAAGACCCCGATTTCGACCTGGAATATCACGTACGCCATATCGCGCTGCCAAAGCCGGGCGACTGGCGCCAGCTTTGCATCCAGACCGCACGCATCCATTCGCGCCCGATGGACCTCACCCGCCCGCCCTGGGAATTCACCGTGGTCGAGGGTCTCGAGAATGTGCGCGATTATCCCAAGGGCTGCTTTGCGATGGTGACCAAGGTCCACCACGCCGCGATTGACGGGATCAGCGGGATCGACCTGATGGAGGCGCTGCACACGATCACGCCCAGCACCGCGCCGCCCAACGCCCCCGATGAATGGAAAGCCGAAAAAGTCCCCGGCCCGGTCGAGCTGCTGGGCAAATCCTATGTCAATTCGATTCTAAATCCCTTTCGCCAGGCGCAGGTGGCAGCGCAGAGCATCCCCGGCGTTGCCGGCGCGATCAAGGGGCTGATCACGCGCGATTTCAAGCTGACGAGCGACCTTGTCCCGCCGCGCACGCGCTTCAACCGCAGCATTTCCGCGCACCGCGTGGTCGAAGGGCGCACCTTCCCCCTGAAGGACGTCAAGGCGATCCGCGCGCTGCTGCCCGAGGCCAAGGTCAATGACGTGGCGCTCGCCATAGTCGGCGGCTCGCTCAACAAATATCTTACCGAAAAGGGCGATCTGCCCAAATCAACCATGACCGCGATGGCGCCGATCTCGGTGCGAACGGCGGACGAAAAGGGCGATATGGGCAACCAGGTCGCCGCCATGATCGCGCCGCTCGGATCGCATCTTGCCGACCCTGTCGAGCGGCTGAATTACGTCTTTTCGCAGACCAAGAATTCCAAGGCGCTGACCAATGCGATCGGCGCGCGCACCATGACCGAGGTCTCCAAGGTCAATCCGCTGCTCTACATGGCGCTGGGCGCGCAATTGTTCAGCCGGGTGAGCGTGGCGCACCGCTTTGCCATGCCGTTCAACACGGTTGTCACCAATGTGCCCGGCCCGCCCGTGCCGATCTATTCGAGCGGCGCGAAGATGGAGGCGATGGCGCTTTCGCTCATCTGCCTGACCGACGGGCTTGGTCTTGCCCACGTGGTTCAATCCTATTGCGGTGATGCCTATATCAGCTTTACCGCCTGCCGCGACATCATGCCCGATCCCGAATTCTATTCTGAATGTATGCAGGAAAGCTTCGAGGATCTGCTGGCCGCGGCGAAAGCGCTGGAGAGCGAGCCGCAAGAAAAGCCTGCGGCCCGCAAGACGGCTACCAAGGCTGAAACCGGGGCTGCAACCAAGGCCTCTGGACCCAAACCGGTGGCGAAAAAGCCTGCCGCCAGCAAGCCGGCAAATAAAGCCGCGACCAAGACCACGGGCGCCCCCCGAAAGGCGTCCACCCGCCGCTCGAAATCGAGCGCGTCGGCTGCCAAACGCAAGCCGGCAAGAGCTTCGGCGGCCAAGATCGCCGAAGCCATCACCGAGGAGAACAAGTAATGGCCAGTGTGCCGCCCCATTTGCAAAAGCCGTTTCCCGGCAGCCTGATCGTCGATGACGGCAAGCTCAAACGCGAAGCGCCGACCGAAATGCCGCGTCCGCCCCACCGCTTCTGGACCCTGTCCGAAGGGCGGGCGATGTTCGAATTTGCCAGCTTTTACGCCACCCGCCCGTTCATGACGGCGCTGCCGCAGGGCGATGGCCATGCGGTGATGACGCTGCCCGGCTTCATGGCCACGAACAGTTCGACGGTCCCGATGCGCGGCCTGCTGCGCAATCTTGGCTATGATGCGCATGGCTGGGATTCGGGCCGCAACGTGAAGGTGAATGAGGAGCTTATCTCTAAGCTCGAGGATCAGCTTGACCGGCTCGCCGATGAGAGCGGGCGCAAGGTCTCGCTGATCGGCTGGAGCCTTGGCGGCGTGCTGGCGCGCGAACTTGCCAAGCTGAGGCCCGAAAGCGTGCGGCTGGTGATGAGCCTTGGCAGCCCGATCTCGGATGATCGCAACCACACCAATGCAGCCCGCCTGTTCAAGTTCTTCAACGGCGATGAGCCCGAACAGATCAGGGGCGGCCAGTTCGAAGGGCTCGACATCGCTCCGCCCGTCCCCACCACGTCTGTGCTCACCAAGACCGACGGCGTCGTCCACTGGCGCGGCAGCGTGCAGGACCCGGACAAGACCAACGGTCACCCGAGCGAAAACATCCGCGTTTTCGCGAGCCATCTGGGCCTCGGCGTCAACCCGTCGGTGATGATCGCAATGGCCGATCGCCTCGCGCAGAAGGAAGGCGAATGGAAACCGTTCGAGCCCAACCCGATGCAGCGCTGGATGTTCCCCGGCATGGACGAGAAGCCGCCGATCTTCGACTGAAGCCGAAAGCCTGCCCACCATCCTCGCATGACCCTGCGGCTTGCGCGGGGATCGTGGGCTTCATGCCGTCGGAATTGCCGGCCTAGAACAGCTTGCGGATATCGATCCCGATGAAACGCCCCACCGGGTCGATCACGAAGGGCTGATAATTGATCGGCGTGTTGCCCGCCGCGTCGCGCACGCTGCGCTGGCCGTCGAAGATATTGTCCATGCGCAGGGTCACGCGGACATTCTTGAGCGCCGGGCTCTGGCTGCCGGTCAATTCCTGGAGGTTGGAGAAGACGCGCAGATCGAAGGTGACGAGGTCGCCGAAGAACAGGTCGCTGCTGCCCGGCGTGCCCGCGCCGTCGAGACGGGTCTCGCCAGTATACTGGCCTGAAAGCCGGAAACCAATGCCCTTGCCGAACAGGCCTGCCTCGAGCCGCGAAGAATGGCGCGGGAAGCCGAATGCGCCGGTCGCATCGCCATCAAGCTGGTCGAGAACCGGCACGCCGGTCGCAATGAGGATCTCGTTTTCCAGCTCGATCGTGTGGGTAAGGTTGGCAAAATAGCGCCAGCCGCCGCTGCGACCGAACTGGAGCGGGTTGAAGGCTGGACCGCCTGAACCCGATCCGCCACCCGAGCCGCCACCTGATTGGCCGCCTTGCGCGTTGGCGCGTTCGCAAATGCGGGTGCGGATGCGTTCGAGACCCTCGTCAGAGATGGTCCCGTCCTCAGCCCGCAGGCGATCAAGACCCATCTTGAGGAATTGCGGGTCCATGCCCGGCAGCACTTCGGAGACATCCTCGCCGCGTTCGATCATGCCGACAATCTTGCGCATTTCGGCAAGGCCATCACTGCCGCACAGCCGCGTCTGGATCGCTTCCATCTGATCGGCATCGGGCCGGCCCGGAGCACCGGGCGCGCCCGGAGGACCACCGCGTCCGCGCATCGCGGCAGGGTCCATCGCGCAGATCCGCTCGCGCGCGGTGGAGAGCTGTTCATCGCTGACCTCTCCATCCGCGCCGCCGCTCATGCGGACAATGATGCGCTCGACCATCTGCGGCGGCAGGCCGGGCGCGATCTGGCTGATATCCTCGCCGTTCTGGACGGCGGCGACGAGCCGTTTGAGAAAATCGAGGCCGTCATCGGCGCACACACGCTCACGCAGGGCCATGAAGCCGCCGCGGCGATCACTTTGCGCACCGGCATTTTGCGCACCGGCCTGTTCGCCGCCCGCACCCGCAGGCGGGCCACCAGAACCAGAGCGCGCGCCCGAAGGCGGACCGCCACGGCCAGAGCCACGCCCTTCGCCACGCCCTCCCCCGCGCTCGGGCTGGCCAAAGCCACCTCTGGTCGAGAGGCGGAATTGCAGCCGGTCCGCGCGCGTCTCGGCAAAGTTCACACTGCGCCGGTCAATCGCCACCAGGCGACCGCTCTGATCGCGCGTCACCCGGTCAGGGAAGGCCGCCTCGATCGCCTGCGTGATCTGCGGGAAGCCGCTGTTCACATTGTCCGAGCGGTTGCGGATATATTCGACCGTGAAGCGCGTGCCGTCGATGAACGGCAATTGCCAGTTGACCGCGAATTTCCAGTCACGCTGCGTCTCGGCGAGCAGATCGGGATTGCCGCCCGTGGTCACATCGGCCAGCACCGTCTCGCCATTGACGAAGTCGAACACGGGCACGTTGAAATTGGTGATCTGCGGATTGCCCAGCTGGCCAAGGCCCGGTGCCACTTCGCGGAAGATATAGGTTGCCGACAGGTCGAGCCCGTCGCTTGGCGCCCAGTTCAAAGAGGCGTTGTAATCGCCCAGCGTGCCGAAATCCGAAAGCTCTTCGAGGCCGACCTGCGCGTTGAGCGTGAAACTGCCCAGCGCATCGGCAAAGCCCCTGCGGCGGCTGGTGATCGGGATCACGAAATTCGCGCCTGTCTGGATGTTGCCGCGCGTCAGTTCCACGTCCTGGAGCGTGCGCGTATCGGCGCTCTCGATCCGGGTCCAGTTGTAGCCGGCATCGAAGGTCGCCAGCAATTCGCCGCCCGGAAGATCGGCCAGGGGGCCACGGAATGTGGTGAGGTTGCTGGCATTGGTGCTGCGTGTGAAGGCGGTCTCGAAGCCGGCCTCGGCCCCGTCCGGCAAATCGCCATCAATCGCCAGCGTGCCATCAAGCGCGGCCTGTTGCAGGCCGCTGGTGTCGAAGCGGTTGTCGATCTCGGTGGTGTTTTCGCTGAGCGATCCGTCGACTGTCGAGGTCACCCGGAAGGCATTCAGCCGGCTCGAAAACGAACCGGAGAGAAAGAAGGAATCGCTCGCCGTGCGCCGCTCGAGCGGGTCGTTCTCGCCAAAGGTACGCGTCAGGCTCTCGCCATCCGTATTGGTCAGCGTGACGAGGTTGAGGCCATCGAGACTGCGCCCGTCTGCACGGTCATAGCCCGAATTGGCAGTCAGCGTGATACCGCTGTCGATGAAGGCCTTGGCCCAGCTCAGATTGGTATCGAAGCTGCGCGAATCGGCGCGCAAGCTGCGGAATTGCGCCTGGCCGGGATCGCCCGCAAGATCGGAAGTCGAACCCGGAGTCTGGATGATATTGCGTTCATCCTCGGTGAGGAGCGAGGCATCATTCGCGCGGAAGTTGAAATTGATCCGGCCGCCATCGGCGATCTTGAGAAAGCCGAATTCCTGTTCGTTGATGAACCGTCCGCCGCGCGCCGGGCCTTCGAATTCAAGCTCGACCTCGCGGCTGGAATAGTCGTCCTTGAGGATCAGGTTAATGACCCGGCGATCGGGCGGAAAGCCGAAACGGGTGGCGACTTCCTCGGGGAACACCTCGACCTTGGCGAGCGCTTCGGGCGGATACTGGAACAGTTCGCGAAAGCTGCCGGGACGAATGCCGTTGACGAGGATCACCGGACGCCCGCCGCCGCCGCGACCGCGCGCAGAGCCGGTCTGGTTCTGGATCTGCTGCACGAGGTCGGCGATCGAGGCGACGCCTTCGGCCGCGATATCCTCCTCGCCCAGTTCAAGCAGCGGCGCCTGCGGCACGTCGAGCTGGCCACGAAGGCGCGTGCCCTGCACCACGATCTGGCCGACCGGCATGCCCGTCACATTCGTGCCCTCGCCCCCGCCGCTATCGGTACCGAATTCGCTCTCTTCGCGCGGCGAGGATTGCCCGCTTCCCTGATCGTCCGGCACCGGCTGGCTCGCGGCGGTAGTTCCGGCTTCCAGCGTGATGGTGTCATCGGCGTAAAGGGGCGCAGCGCCGGCAAGCGCGCATAGCGAAGTCGTGCACACGCCAGCAAGCAGCGAGAGGCGCATCGGGGGAAGCAGGGTCATGGAAGGCCTTTTCAGCATTACGTTGGTGCAAACAAGCACTTGGCGTGTATCGGTTTGCACCAGAAAGGGCTGCGCGCGCCGGTCGCACGATGCGCACAGAACATACGTGTCGCCCCCCTAACGCACGAGGCTTCCATTTTGTTCTCTTCATCGCTAAACGGCGCGCCAGGACCGACGGAACGTTTTTCGTCGCAACCGATTTAAGGGATTACATGGCCAAAGAAGAACTCCTCGAAATGCGCGGGCGCGTCGTCGAGCTGCTGCCCAATGCGATGTTCCGGGTAGAGCTTGAAAACGGTCACGAAGTGCTGGGTCACACCGCGGGCAAGATGCGCAAGAACCGCATCCGCGTGCTGGTAGGCGACGAAGTGCTGTGCGAACTCACGCCCTACGACCTCACCAAGGCGCGCATCACCTACCGTTTCATGCCGGGCCGCGGCGGACCCGGCCCCCAATAGGGGCCAAGGGCCCAAGCCATGGGCTCTTTGCAACTAACCCTGGCTTCAGCCTCGCCGCGTCGGCGCGACCTGTTGGCGCGTCTTGGCGTGACGCCCGATGCTGTCCAGCCTGCCGATATCGACGAAACGCCGCGTAAAGGTGAGCCTGCGCGCGACTATGCAGCCCGGATGGGCCGCGAAAAAGCGCTGGCGATGAGCGCGCCGGGCTTTGTTCTGGCGGGTGACACGGTGGTCGCCTGCGGTCGGCGTATCCTGCCCAAGACGCAAGACGAGGCCGAAGCGCGCGCCTGCCTGAAATTGCTTTCCGGACGCAGGCACAGCGTACTCACCAGCGTGGCACTGCGCGCGCCCGACGGGACGTTACGCGAGCGGCTCAACGAGAACATCGTGCGCTTCAAGAACCTCTCTTCGCAGGAAATCGACGCCTATATCGAAAGCGGCGAATGGCGCGGCAAGGCGGGCGGCTATGCGATCCAGGGCCAGGCCGAGGCGCTGGTCCAGTGGATGCGCGGGAGCCATTCGGGCGTGATGGGCCTGCCGCTTTACGAAACGCGCGCACTTCTCAAAGCTGCAGGGTTCGCCCTTGGCTGAGATCGGGGATGGCTGGCTGGTCGAGCATGGGATCGGTGAAACGCGGGCGCTGCGGCTGGTCAATGGCGAGATCGTGGCCGCACAGCTCAAATGGCCGGGGGAACTGCGCGCCGGCAACATGGTCTTCGCCAAACTCACCAGCAAGCAGGCGGGCGCGCGGCGCGGTCTTGCAACGCTGGAAGACGGGCGCGAAGTGTTCGTCGACCAATTGCCACCCGAAGCGACCGAGGGCGCGCGGATCGGCGTGCGCATCACCCGCGCGCCGATTGCCGAGCGCGGACGGCTGAAGCGCGCCCAGGGGCGGTGCTTTCTCGTCGGACACAAGCCGCTCGAAGATGCGAAGGAGACCGTCGAAGAAACGCGCGCCGATCACATCTTCACCCTTGGCGATAGTGTGCGCGGCTTCGCGCCGGGCGAATGGGAAGAGGTATGGCACGCGGCCTCTTCGGGAAGCATCGCCTTTACCGGCGGGGAAGTCCTGTGCTCGGTCACGCCCGCAATGACGGTGATCGACATTGACGGCACGCTCGCCCCGCGCGAGCTTGCCCTCGCCGCGGTGCCGGCCATCGCGCGCGCGCTGCGATGGTTCGACCTTGGCGGCAATATCGGTATCGATTTTCCCACCCTTCAGGCCAAGGCCGACCGGCGCGCGGTGGATGAAGCGCTGGACGGGGCGCTGGCGGACTGGCCGCACGAGCGCACCGCGATGAACGGTTTCGGTTTTGTCCAGCTGGTTGCCCGGCTCGAAGGGCCATCGCTCCTCCACCGCTTTGCAACCTCGCGCACTGCACTGTGCGCAAGGATGGCGCTGCGGGTGGGCGAACGCGCGCAAGGGACCGGCCCGGTCCTGCTGCTCGGCGTCCACCCCGCGCTCAAGGCCAAACTCAAGCCCGAATGGATCGGGGAACTGGCGCGCCAGACGGGCAAACAGGTGCGGATTGAGACCAACCCCGCCCTTGCGCTCGAAGCGCCCAATGCGCAGATTATTGCTGAACGCATCTAGCCACCCCGCGCCCTCCACCCTTCCACCCGGATCGTACTCCGGAGTTAGCATCCGGGTGGAAGGGTGGAGGGCGCGAGGTGGCCAGGCATCGAGCGATAGCGAGATTGAATGACCAAACCCAAACCCTGCCCGATCTGCAAGAAACCGCGCGAAGAGGACTTCAGCCCCTTCTGTTCGCAGCGCTGCAAGGACCGCGATCTCGCCCGCTGGTTCGGCGATGGTTACGCCGTGCCCGGTCGCCCGGCGAGCCCGGAGGAGATCGCGCCGGAAAATTGGCCCGAACAAGACTGAATTAGCTCTTGCCAAGCGGTTGCAGCCGCGTCATAGGCGCGCACTCATTTGCTCGCCGGATGTTCTTTACAACCATCCGTCGCCGCAGCGAATGCCCGGGTAGCTCAGGGGTAGAGCAGCGGATTGAAAATCCGCGTGTCGGTGGTTCGATTCCGCCCCCGGGCACCACTCGCTGATAAGAGGGGTGCACTATTATGTCGCGTCGCCGCCAGATATACGAAGGCAAGGCCAAGATCCTTTACGAAGGCCCGGAGCCGGGCACGATCATCCAGTATTTCAAGGATGATGCGACCGCGTTCAACGCGGAGAAAAAGGGCACAATCAATGGCAAGGGTGTGATCAATAATCGCATCAGCGAACATCTGTTCACCCGCCTTGCGCATATCGGCATCCCGACCCACTTCATCCGCCGCTTGAACATGCGCGAGCAACTTGTCCGGCAGGCCGAAATCATCCCGATCGAGGTGGTGGTGCGCAATGTCGCGGCAGGTTCAATCTGTAAACGGTTGGGTATGGAAGAAGGCGATCCCCTGCCCCACACGCTGATCGAATATTATTATAAAGACGATGCTCTGGGCGATCCGCTGATTTCCGAAGAGCACATTGCGTGCTTCAACTGGGCCGGCCCGGAGGAAATGCAGGACATTGCCAGCATGGCGATCCGCATCAATGACTTCATGTGCGGCATGTTCGCAGCGATCGATATTCGCCTGATCGACTTCAAACTGGAATTCGGGCGGCTCTATGATGGCGATTACAGCCGCGTGATCCTCGCCGACGAGATCAGCCCCGATGGGTGCCGGCTGTGGGACATGGGCACGGGCGAAAAACTCGACAAGGACCGCTTCCGCCGCGATCTGGGCGGCGAGGAAGAGGCCTATCGCGAGGTTGCCCGGCGGCTTGGTCTGCTGCAGGGCGAGGACAGTGGCCCTGGCGAGGTGCTTGATCTTTCGCACCACCGCTCGCGCCTGCGCGGCGGACCGCCCAAGAAATAGGCGCCATCGGCGCGTTTGCGTTTTTGGACCAATCGGCTTTCATGCGCTAAGGAATGCCCGATCACTCGGGAGGGCTCATGCGTTTGGCGACAATCTGGTGGGCGCTGATAGCACTGGCGCTGCTCGCCCTTCCCGGCCACGCACGCGCCAAGCAGGTCGCGCTCGTCATCGGCAACGCGGCCTATGACAACACCTCCCGGCTATCCAACCCGTACCGCGATGCCACTCTGGTCTCGGCTGCCCTGCAAGAAGCGGGCTTCGACACCGTAGAGCTTGGCACCGACCTTGATCGCGCCGCCTTCATGCAGCACCTGCGCGCCTTTCGCGACGCAGCCGAGGGGTCCGATACGGCGCTGGTCTATTTCGCCGGGCACGGGCTCGAGAGCAAGGGGCGCAACTGGCTGCTGCCCACCGATACCAGGCTCGATGCCGAAAAGGACCTGCCCTTCGAGGCGATCGAGCTGCAATTCGTGCTCGATACGCTCGACGGCGCGAAACTGCAGATCGCGGTGCTCGATGCGTGTCGCAACAACCCCTACGCCAATCGCTGGGAAAGCAAGAGCCGCGCGGTTGCCAGCGGCCTCGCCCCGCTCGAGGTTGACGACATGCTGGTGATCTACGCCGCTGCTCCGGGGGCGGTTGCCTATGACGGGGCGGAGGGCAATTCGCCCTTCGCGCTGGCTCTGGCGCGCCGGTTGGTGCAGCCTGGCCTTCCGGTGCAGATGCTGGGCGGCATGGTGCGCGACGATGTGCTCAAGGCAACCGAGGGGGAGCAGCGCCCCTTCATTTCCGCCTCGATGACCGGGCGGCCGCTGTTCCTCGTCGAAGGGCCGGACACGCAGATGGCGTGGCTGACGCGGCTTTATTCGCCGCAGGCTGAGGCTGCCTCTTCAGTAGAGCAGGCGCCGGTGGATTTTGCCGCCATGGTCGACACGCTCGAGACTACGCGCAGTGTTGCCAGCGGCAACAGCGAATGGCTCGATGAACAGACCTGGCTCGAAGCGGTCAAGGGCGATACGATCCGCGCCTACCGCGCCTATCTTGCCGATTATCCGGGCGGTCTGTATGCGCCCTATGCCAAGGCGAATATCGCCCAGCTGCTGGACCCGACCGCCAATGACGGCGAGCTCGACAGCGCGAAACCGTGGATCATCTCGCTCGGCGCGGCGCTGCCCGATCGCTATGCGGTCGACCTGGCAGAACCCCTGCCGATTGACGGGATCTGGCGCATCTCGACCAATAAAAAGCGCCTGCGGATCGAGCGCGGACGCGCCTTTGCCGTCGATGGCTGGAACCATGTGCTGCTGTTCAAGGTCAAGCCCGATCAGGTGACCATGACCGACATGCGCGAGGCTGAACCGGGCCGCTGGCGGGGCCGCGACATCCTTCTCAACGGCGATGCAGAGCTGACCTTGCGCGAAGACGGCGACCTTGACGTGACGGTCGCGCTCTTCCCCCTGCCCGCAAAGTTCAGGCTGCTGCGCGTCGGGCTCGACGATCCCGAAGCGCTTCCCCCTCCTGCCGCCAGGCGCGATTAATCCGCCGAAAAGCTTGAGATTGCGCCCGCTATCGGGCAGCGTCGTGACTTATGAAAATCTCCTTCGGCTTCGCGGCTGCCTCCGCGCTCATCCTCGCCCTTCCCAACACCGCTCTCGTCCACAGCCTCGCCGCGCAAGGTTCGACCACGAGCGCCGCCGCCACCGAGGCCGAGCCCGTCTGGGTGTTCGAGCAAAGCGATATCGAGGTCGATGACGGTTTCACCTTCGGCCAGCTCGACAACGGGATGCGCTATATCCTGCGCCAGAACGCGACGCCCGAAGGCACCGCAATGGTGCGCATGCGGATCGACAGCGGCTCGCTCGACGAGCGCGAAAACGAACAGGGCCTCTCGCACTATCTCGAACACATGGCCTTCAACGGCTCTGCGGGCATTCCCGAGGGCGAGATGATCAAGCTGCTCGAACGCGAGGGCCTCGCCTTCGGAGCCGACACCAACGCCTCGACCGGCTTCGATGCAATCACCTACATGCTCAACCTTCCACGCAACGATGAAGACCTGCTCGACACCGCGCTGATGCTGATGCGCGAGACCGCGAGTGAGCTGACCATTGCGCAAGACGCCGTGGATCGCGAGCGCGGCATCATCCTTGCCGAACGCCGCGACCGCCGCAATTTCGCCCAGCGCGCGCAGGAGGACAATTTCGAATTCCTCGCCCCCGATGCGCGCTTTGCCGACCGGCTGCCGATCGGCGATCTCGAAGTGCTCGAAACCGCCGGTGCCGAGACGATCCGCGGGCTTTATGAACGCACTTATGTGCCTGAAAACACGGTGATGGTGATCGTCGGCGACTATCCGGTCGAGATGATGGAAGCCAAGCTGCGCGAAAAATTCGCCGACTGGAGCGGCGGCGCGGCCCCCGGCGATCCTGTCACCGGCCCGGTCGACACCAGCCAGAAGGGCAAGACCGATATCTATATCGATCCCTCCCTGTCCGAAAGCGTCAGCATCACCCGCTTTGCCGAATGGATCGATGAATCCGATACGCTCGCCAATCGCCAGGCCAGTGCGCTGCGCTCGATCGGATATGCGATCATCAACCGCCGCCTCGCCCGGCTGGCGCGCGAGGCCGATGCGCCTTTCGTGGGCGCAAGCCTTGGAGCCGGCGATTTCTTCGAGGATGCGCGCACCAATGCGCTGACCGTCGGCACGCTTGACGGAGAATGGCGCAAGGGGGTGCTCGCCGCAGTGCGCGAATACAACCAGGCGATGACCTATGGTTTCACCCAGGCTGAAGTGGACGAACAGCTCGCCCGCCGCCGCAGCGCGCTCGAGAACGCGGCGAACGCCAAGGATACGCGCAGCAACGGTGCCTATGTCGGGGCGGCGCTTTCGCTGGTGGCAAACGAGCAGATCCCGACAAAGCCCGAATACAATCTTGCCCTGTTCAACCAGATCGAGCCCGGCATTACGCCTCAAAGCGTGTTCGCCGCGCTCAGGGCGCACGCTGTCCCGCTCGAAGAGCCGCTGATCCGTTTCCAGGGTCGCACCGCGCCAGAAGGCGGCGAAGAAGCCCTGCGCGAAGCCTTTGCGCAAGGCATGGCGCTGCCGATCGAGCCGCCGGAAGACACCGGCTCTGTCGCCTTCGCTTACACCGAATTCGGCGCTGAGGGCATGATCGTCTCCGATACGATCGAGCCGCAGCTGGGCATCCGCCAGATCGTGTTCGACAACCAGGTGCGCCTCAATATCAAGAGCACCGATATCCGCGAAGACCGCGTCAGCGTGCGCGTCGCCATCGATGGCGGCACCCTGATGGCAACCAGCGACGATCCGCTGGCGGTCTACCTCACCGGTTTCCTTGGCTCGGGCGGGCTTGGCGAACACAGCTTCGATGAACTCTCGACGATCCTGGCTGGCCGCAATGTCGGTTTCGGGATGAGCGCCACGCCCGACAGCTTCACGATGAGCGGCAACACCACGCCTGCCGATCTGGAACTCCAGATGCAGGCCTTTGCCGCATTGGTGACCGATCCCGGCTATCGGCCCGAAGGTGTCGAACGGTTCCGCAAGGGGATCGACAATTTCTTCGAAACGCTCACCGCAACACCAGGCCGGGCGCTATCGACTGTGCAGGACGGGGAATTGTCCGACGGCGATCCACGCTTCACGCTGCAATCCAAAGAAATGTTCAACGCGCTCGATTTCGACAAGCTCGAAGCGGTTATCGGCAATCGCCTCGCGCGCGGCGCGATCGAAATCGCGATCGTGGGGGATGTGGAGGAAGAGGCCGCCATTGCCGCGGTTGCCTCAACCTTCGGCGCGCTGACCGAGCGCGAGGACATCTTCCGCCGCCGCGAGGAAGCGCGCCAGCGCTCCTTTACGCAGGATCGCTCGGTGCGCCGTATCGAACATGATGGCGAAGCCGACCAGGCTCTGTTGCGGATGATCTGGCCTGCACCCGATGACAGCAATTACGAGGAAGTCGTGCGCTTGCAGATGCTCGGGCGCATCCTGCGCCTCGAGTTGACCGACCGCATCCGCGAGGAACTGGGCCAGGCCTATTCGCCCGCCGCCGGCGTCAACCTCAGCCGCTATTACAAGGATTATGGCAGCATCCTGATCAACGTCGCGCTCGAAGACACCCAGATCGAAGCGGCGCGCGCCGCGATCGATGTGATGCTGGGCGACCTGATGAGCGATGGCATAACCGACGATCTGATCGAACGCGCGCGCAAGCCGCTGCTGGAACGCCACGAAAACGCGCTCAAGGACCTGCGGGGCTACACCTCGCTCGCCGCGCGCGCGCAGAGCGATCCGGAGAGGATCGACCGGTTTTTCACCTATCCCGATATGCTGGGCGCGGTGACAGCCGAGGACCTCAAGGAGGCAGCAAAGCTCTATCTAGATCCCGAAGACGCGGTGACCTTCATCGTCGTGCCGAGCGAGGAAGCCAAGGCGAAGGCGGCCGGCGAAGCAAGCGCGGACGAAAGCCCGGACTGAGGCGCCCTTCGGACGTAAAAAAGGGCTGACGGGTCGCCTCCCGCCAGCCCTTTAACCAGACCGCGACCTGCCGACATCGTTTTGCCGACAGGTCGCTAATGGTCCAAAGGCCTAATAGTTGAAACCGAGCGAAACGCCAATCACCCGCGGTTCATTTACGAAGGCGGTGTTGTTGTTGAAGTCGACCACGCCCTGCACGTTATCCTCGTTGGTGATGTTGCGTGCGAACAGGGCCACTTCGTACTCGCCGCCATTCCCGCGATAGCCCATCCGAAGACCGCCTTCGATACGGCTGTCCGCGTTGAATTCGAGGCTTTCGTAGAGCAGGAAGTTGGTGTCGCCCAGATACACCCAGTCGGTGAAGATGAAGAATTCATCATTCTCACCCACCGGCACGGTGTAGCTCGCGGTGAAGTCGCCGCTCCATTCCGGCGCGTTGGGGAATGGGTTGCCGTCCACCAGAGCGCGGGTCGTACCGGCGATATTCACGGTCGGATCGGTCACGGTGCACTGCGCGCAGATACCGACCGCAAGGTTGCTGTCGTTGATCTGCGTGTCGTTATACGCAACGCCGAGCGTGAACAGCAGCTCCGAGCTGAGCTGGAACGCGGTGTCAAGTTCGAAGCCCCATGCCTCGCCCTCATTGGCGTTGATCAGCTGGACGAGGTTGGCCGCGCCGCCGACAGCGGTGAATTGCGGGTCTTCGACCGTGTAGTAGAAGACCGAACCGTTGAGGCGGATCGCCCGGTCGGCAAGCTCGCTCTTGAAGCCGACTTCGTAGCTGGTGATGTTCTCCGACTGGGCAACGCTGGGTGCCGAGAAGAACGCCACGTCACGACCCTGGATGGTCGGTGCGCGGAAGGCGTTGGCGACACGGGCGTAGAGGCTGGTGTCATCGGCGACATCGGCGAAGATGCTGAGATCCCAGTCGATATTGTCATCCTGAACCGAGACCGGCTGCGGCGCGGCGCCCGAGACGACGAAAAAGTCCTTCTCGTCATCGGTGTAGCGCAGGCCACCGGTCACGCGCAGCATCTCGGTAAGCTGATAGGTCAGCTGGCCGAAGACGGCCCAGGCATCGTTAGTGTGGTTCACGGTGACGGGCGGCGGGAAGGTGAAACCGACCGTCGTCACGTCGAAATCGCTGGTGAAGAAGAACGCGCCGACCTGCCAGCTGAGCGCGCTGTCCGTGGTCGAGGCGAGGCGGATTTCCTGCGTGAACTGCTGGAGGTCGATCGAATCTTGCGTGTCCGAGGGGAACGGAATGAAGCCCGGACCCGAAACCGGCAGGAAGGCCGCGCCAAAGCCGCCATCGACATCCCCGCGCGAGGAGCCTTCGCTCTCCCAATAGCTGGTGATCGAGGTCAGCTCGGCCATGTCGAACTTGTACTTGGTGTTCAGCGTCGCGCCGAACTGCTGGTAGTCGGCCTGGTTGCCGCCGCCCGCATCATAGAACACGGTGTCGCGGTCATAATTGTCGTTCAGGTTGTTGTTGCCCGGCCCAAGCACGTTGGCGCGGAAGAAGGTCGAGCTGCCGTCCAGATCACGAAAATTGATCGAACCCAGCATCGAGAAACGCTTGTCCTCGTCCGGGGTCAGCAGCATCTGCGCGCGAATGGCGAAATCGGTATAGCCACCCAGCACGTTCTCTTCGCCGGTAAAGCCGTTGTCGATCCAGTCACCGCGGCGCTGGAACTGGCTCGAGACGCGGAAGGCGAGCTTGTCTTCGACGATGCCGCCGCCGATCGCGCCGGTGGCCGTGATCGTATCGAGCGAGCCGAAGCTGAGGCCGAGTTGCACGTCGTCATCATAGCCCGGCTTGACCGTGCTGATCGAGACGATGCCCGCCGGGGTGTTGCGGCCGAACAGCGTGCCCTGCGGCCCGCGCAGCACTTCGACGCGCTCGATATCGAAGATCGGGAAGCTCTTGAGCGTCACGTTCTCGAGCACGACTTCGTCAAGCAGGACCGAGACGGGCTGCGAGGCGGCGAGGTCGAAATCGGTGTTGCCGAGGCCGCGAATGTAGAAACGCGGGGCGACGCGGCCGTTCGAGCTCTCGACGTTGAGGCCCGGAACCGAGCCGGCCAGCGCGGTGGTGTCCGCAGCGGCGGAGAAAATCGCACCTACGCGCAGCTTGTCGAGCGTCTCGGCCGAGACGGGAACGTTCTGGATGTTCTCTTCCCGGCGGTTGGCGGTGACGATGATCGAGGGCAGCTTGCCTTCTTCGGCTTCATCAGCGCCGCTGTCTTGCGCGGCAGCCGGGGCCGCGATGGCAAAGGCCGCTGCAGTGATGGCAGTGGTGCTGGCCCATAGAGCGCGGGCAACGGGAATACGATTGAGCATGGAAGAGGTCCCTCGTAGAATGGTGGCGATGCAAAAATACCGTTCGCGGCGCTGGCAGGTTTTCGCGATTCGAGCGAGGCGCACGCTCGAAATTGCGGCGGTTAAGTGGCGGTTTGATGTCGTTCTCACGCAAAATGTTGCACTGCAGTGACACTTTTGGCCGCAAAGGCCACACCTCTCCTCCCCCGCTTGCGCAAAACGGTGTGTTCACGGGGGTGCCTTTGCGTGAAAATCGCGTTAGAGGCGCGAAGTCGGATAATCGCGACACCAGCCACGATGCCCACCCGCTCGACAGGATCTGCCACTATGAAAGTTCGCATCTTCGTTCGCCTCAAGCCCGGCGTGCTCGATCCCCAGGGACGTGCGGTTCACCACGCGCTTGAAGGCATGGGCTTCGATGGCGTCGAGGATGTCCGCATGGGCCGGCTGATCGAGATGGAAGTGGCCGACACGACAAGCGAGGAAGCGCTCGAGGCGATGTGCGAAAAGCTGCTCGCCAACACGGTGATCGAGGACTTCACCATCGAGACGACCGGTCAGGAGAGCGCATGATGGCCACGCCTCTCCCCAGCTTCAACGCGGCGGTCATCACCTTTCCCGGCTCCAATTGCGACCGCGACATGGCAGTGGCGATCGAGGATGTAACCGGCACGGCGCCAAGGCGCATCTGGCACGGCGAGGCGGACCTGCCCGAGCGCCTTGATTTCATCGCGCTTCCCGGCGGTTTTTCCTATGGCGACTACCTGCGCGCCGGGGCGATGGCTGCCAACAGCCCGATCATGGGCGCGGTTCTGGCCGCTGCCGGGCGCGGCGTTCCCGTGCTTGGCGTGTGCAACGGATTTCAGGTGCTGTGCGAAAGCCGCCTGCTGCCCGGCGCGCTGATGCGCAATGCCGGTCAGCGCTTCGTGTGCCGCACCGTTAGCCTTGAAGTGACCAATACAAGCTCGCCCTTCATGCACGGATTTGCGCCGGGCGAGATGATCCGCATCCCCATCGCCCATCACGACGGCAATTTCTTCGCCGATGATGCGACGCTCGACAGGCTCGAAGGCGAAGGCCGGATCGCGTTTCGCTATGCCGAGCCGTGCAATGGCTCGCAACGCGATATTGCCGGGGTGCTGAGCGAAAATGGCCGCGTGCTGGGGATGATGCCCCACCCCGAGCGCGCGATGGAGCCGGCGGCTCACCCGGCCCTTGGCTCAGCGGACGGGCGGCGTCTCTTCGAAAACGTGATGACGAGCCTCGTCAACGCCTGAGCGCAAGCGGCGATTTCGCGTCCTGGTTCAGGCGTCAGGCCGGCAAGAGCGACAGGTTCAGGCCCGCTGGATGTGCGGCGCGGTGAACAGGCGCCTTGCTTCCTCGCTGCTCATCGGGCGGCCGAAATAGAAACCCTGGATCTTGTCGCAGCCAAGGTTGCGGATCAGTTCAGCCTCTTCGGGGCTCTCCACGCCCTCGGCGGTGGTCGTCATGTCGAGGCTCTTCGCCATCGCCACCACTGCATTGATGATCGCAAGGCTCTCATTGCTGCCCTGCGAGGCGCCCTGGACAAAGGTGCGGTCGACCTTGATGGTCGAGAAACGCAGCTTGCGCAGGTAGCCGAGCGAGGAATATCCGGTTCCGAAATCATCGAGCGCGATCGAACAGCCCAGCGCCATCGCCTGTTCCAGCGCGTTGCGGGCAACGGCCGCATCGCGCAGGAAGATGCTCTCGGTCACCTCGATTTCAAGCCGTTCGGGGCGAAGGCCGCTTTCAGCCAGCGCGCCCACGACCTGCTGCGGGAAATCGGGCTCAAGCAGCTGCTCGGGCGAGACGTTGACGTTGACCTTGACGTCTTCGGGCCAGTTGCGCGCCTCGATGCATGACTGGCGCAGAACCCAGCAGCCGATCGGCACGATCAGTCGGGTCTCCTCGGCGAGCGGGATGAACTTGCCCGGGCTGACGAAACCGTGATCCGCGCTGTCCCAGCGCACCAGCGCCTCGAAGCTGACGATCTTCTCGCTGCGCGCGTCCACCACCGGCTGGAAGTGCAACACCATTTCATCGCGGCCCAGCGCCGAGCGCAGCGAAACCTCGAGCTGGCGGCGCTCCTCTGCCGAGGCATGGAGCAGCGGCTCGAACCGGCAATGCTCGCCGCCGCCCATATCCTTGGCGCGGTAGAGCGCAAGGTCGGCATTGCGCATCAATTCCTCGACCGTTTCACCCTCGCGCGGCCCGAAGGCCGAGCCGATACTGGCGCCGACATAGAGCGTGTGCTGGTCGACCCTGTAGGGTTCGGACAGGCTATCGATCACTCTGGTGGCGAGCGAGCGCACGAATTCGCCATCGCTCGCATCGCGCACGACGATCGCGAATTCATCGCCGCCAAGACGCCCGCAGATCGCGTTGTCGCCCATAAGGGCCTGAAGCCGCGAGGAAACCTGCGCCAGAAGCTTGTCGCCAGTCAGGTGGCCGAGCGAATCGTTCACCGACTTGAACCGGTCAAGGTCGACCATCAGCAAGGCGCATCGCGTGCGCCATTGCGCCGCATATTGCAGCGCCTCCGCCAGCGCCTCGGTCAGTTGCAGGCGGTTGGGGAGCGAGGTGAGCGTGTCGAAGCGGGCCAGATAGGCGATCTTCTGGTCGGATTCGCGCTGTTCGGTGACGTCAGAGCCAACGCCGCGAAAGCCGACGAAATGCCCGCGTTCATCGCGCATCGGCGTGCCCGAAAGCTCCCACCAGCGCGATACGCCCTTGATCGAGACCTCGACGAGCAGGTTGGAGAAATTCTCGCGGTTCTTGAGCCTGTTGGCGAGTTCGTGGAGGCTTTGGTGAAACGCCCCCTCGTCCCATGTGCGCCCGGTGATGCATTCGATCAGCGGCTTGCCTTCAACCTCGCTCTGGCTCGCGCCAAGCGCATAGGCGAAGCGCGGGCTGACAGAGCGCAGGCGTCGCTGGGTATCGACCTGCCACAGCCAGTCGGCCTCGTTCTCCTCGAACTCGCGCAAGAGCAGCGAGACGACCTCTTCCTTCTCGGTCATCGCATCCTGCGACAGGCGCGCCTCGAGATAGGTCTGCCCCGATTCAAGCGCACCGATAACCGTGGTTATGATGAAGGCCATGTAGGCCACCATCGCATAGCCCATGCCGCTATAGGCAAGGTAGCCGGCAACGAAGCTGCCCGATATCACGGCGAACAGGATCGTGCCGAGCGGCGGAGTGGTCCGGAAATAGACAGCGCCCGAAGCAATGATCGCGATCGCGCCGATCAGCGCCATCAGGCTCGAGACCGAGCCCATCGGGGCGAACACGATCACCGCCGCGCCCCACAGGACGCCCGACATAATTGATGTCAGCGTCTGGCGCCTGAACTGGCGTCTCGTCACCCGGCGGCGGTCCGCATCGGTCAGCGTGCGATCGAAACGGGCTCCGGCAAGATGAAGCGCCGCCACGGCCACGGTCCACACTGCGAGAATACTGGTGGGAACCGCGTGAAGGTAAATCTGCGCGACGAAAACAGCGAGGACCACATGCGCAAAGACGCGCAGGAAGGACACGTCCGAAAGCGCGGCATATTGCATTTCGCGCAACTTCACCCATTCGCTCTCCCTGCCGCTCGAAAAGCCGAGCACGGCGGAATAGGACAGGCGCTCTGGCGCTTCCTTGGAGGTGGGCTTGAGGACGTTCACAAGAAGCGTCCATAGGGATTAAAGGTTAGGACCCGGTAAAACCCCATGCGCAGACACAAAGCGCAGACCCAACGCGCCAAGAGCGCCAAAAGCGCGGGTCACACCGCCTCGCTGATCCGCGCAATTTGCGGATACATCTTTGTACCGATGAGCTTTTTGCATGAGGCCGCCCGGTCGACAAGCCAGCGGTCCGTGCCGGGAGACAGGTGCGCTTTCAACTCTTGCGTGATGCAGCGAGGGAGCGGCCCCCCGCCATTTTGATTGAGAAAATGCCTTAACGGTGCCGAGCGGCAGCTGGAAAATGCGCAAGGCCGGGCCCCTTGAACGAATCGCGTCCCGAGTGACCCTCATCATCGTGAGAGAGCGCCACCGATCCGCAATCACTCATTCAACGGTGACGGATTTGGCGAGATTGCGCGGCTGGTCTACATCGGTGCCTTTCACCAGGGCGACATGATAGGCCAGCAACTGCACCGGGATCGCATAGACGAGCGGGGCGATCAGCGGATGGACCACCGGCATCTCGATCGTTGCAAGGCAACCCTCGCCCGCCTGTTCCAGCCCCTTAGCATCCGAGATCAGCACGACCTTGCCGCCGCGCGCCCGCACTTCCTCCATGTTGGAGACGGTCTTCTCGAACAGCGGGCCAGACGGCGCGATCACCACCACCGGCACCTCGTTGTCGATCAGCGCGATCGGGCCGTGCTTCATCTCCGCGGCGGGGTAGCCCTCGGCGTGGATGTAGCTGATCTCTTTGAGCTTGAGCGCACCTTCCAGCGCGATCGGGCCGGCATGGGGGGGCAGCAGCAGGTCAGCCTCGCGCGCCATCGTGCTGGTCGGCACGTTGACGACCACGCCGATGATCTGCCCGTTCGCCTTGCAGTGGCGCAGGGCAGCCAGGGTATCGGCCGTCTCGCCAGATTGCGATATGAACAGCGCCAGCCCGCCCTCCTCGAGCACCGGCTCGCGGTAGCGAAACTCGCTCGCGACATCGATATCGACCGGAACGCGTGCGAATTGCTCGAACCAGTATTTCGCGACCATCCCGGCATAAAAGGACGTGCCACAGGCGACGATGGTCAGCCGGTTGATGCTGGAAATGTCGAAATCGAACTGAGGCAAGGCCACGGCGACGTTCTGCCGGTGGATGTAGGAGCCCAGCGTCTGCGCCACCACGGTGGGCTGCTCGAAGATCTCCTTTTGCATGAAGTGGCGGTAATTGCCCTTCTCCACCGCCGCCGCCGAAGCGCCGGAAGCCTGGACCGGGCGGATCGTCTCGCGCCCTTCGGCGTCGAATATCTGCGCACGGTTGCGGCGCACCACCACCCAGTCGCCTTCCTCGAGATAGGTGATGCGCTGGGTCAACGGCGCGAGCGCAAGCGCATCGGAGCCCAGGAACATCTCGCCCCCGCCCTCCTGGTCGCCATGGCCGACCACCAGCGGCGAGCCGAGCCGCGCGCCGATCAGGAGGTCGGGATGCGAGCGGAAGGCAATCGCCAGGGCAAAGGCACCGCGAAGGCGCGGCAGCACCTCGCGCACCGCCTCTTCGGGCTGCGCCCCTGCTTCGATCCGGCGCGAGATCAGGTGGGCGACCACCTCGCTGTCAGTCTCGCTCTCGAAGACGCGGCCTTCTTCTGCCAGTTCGGCGCGCAATTCCTTGAAGTTCTCGATGATCCCGTTGTGCACGATCGCGACTTCGCCGGTTGCATGGGGATGCGCGTTGGACGAGCTGGGAGCGCCATGCGTCGCCCAGCGCGTGTGGGCAATGCCGGTCAGCCCGTCGACCGGGTCTTCACGCAAGGCGGCAACCAGATTGCCGAGCTTGCCCTGCGCGCGGCGCCTGAGCAATTGGCCGTCCCTGACGATGCAGACCCCGGCGGAATCGTACCCGCGATACTCCATCCGGCGCAATCCATCGACCAGACGATCGGTTACCGCTTCGCCGCTTACAATTCCGATTATGCCGCACATAGGCCCGTCTGTGTCCCCTTGATGGTTTATCCGTTAGCCGGCCTCAAGCCGTAGCTGGCGCCGATCTTCGCGCCGATCCTTACCCCGATCGCGTGAATATAGCCTTGAAGCCGGACACAAATCCTGCCTCTCAGCCCTGTCTTGCCGCTAGAATCGCCGCTTTGCGCATCTCGCGACCGCCTTCCTGCCAGACAAACACGCCCGAGGCGATAATGAGCGCTGCGCCCAGCAGCGTCCAGCCATCGGGAATATCGCCGAAGAACACCCAGCCCAGCGTCACCGCCACCAGCATCTGGACATAGATCGCCGGAGCCACACGCGCCGCGCCCGCCTTGGCGGTGCCGATATAGACCAGCCAATGCGCGGTGCTGGCCGTTACGGCGACCACGCCGCAGCGCGCGATGACATCGAAAGCCGGCCAGCCGAATTCAAGCGCGGGGATGCCGGAAAACTTGGCGGTCACGCTCGCAAGGATCAGGATGGGCGCGCTGGCGCCCGCGACGAAGACCTGAGCGGCAAGCGCGCTGCCGCGTCCGGCGCTCAGGCGATTGAGGATCATCAGCAGCGCAAAGAACACCGCCGAAACCAGCGGCAGCAAGGCCGCCCAACCCAACAAAGCAAGGTTGGGCCGCAGGATGATCGCGACACCTCCTAGCGCGACGAGCGACAGGGCATAGACACGGCCCGATACCCGCTCGCCAAGGAACAGGCCGGCAAAGACCTGCACCAGGATCGGCGCGAGAAAGCCGATCGCCATCGCCTCGGCGAGTGGCATGATGTAGATCGCGGAAAAGAAGCAGATCGAGGCGAGCGCCACACACGCACCGCGCCCGGCCTGCACCCACGGATTGGTCGGCACGAAGGCGCGCCCGCCCTCTGCCCGCCACAGGATCGCGGACAGCCCCAGCGCTCCCATCGAAAACCGCAAGGCCGCAACTGCGTAAGGCGGCCAGGCCCCCGCCATGCTCTTGATCACCGCATCACCGCAGGAAAGGAGCGCAAAACCGGTCACGGCGTAAAGAAGACCGATCGATGCCGCGTTATCGTTCGTAGCAGGGGAAGAGGAGAGCGAGGTCATGAGCGCGCCTCCTTTGGGCGAGGGACCGGCCAGGCGCAAGCGCAGCTTAACCGGAGCGCGAGGGGCGCGTTAACCGTTCGCGTCCAGACATGCTTTACGATTGCTTAAACACCTCTTTGTAACACCCTTGTCGACCGGCGCTGGATGGGCGCCAATTCGGGGGCCCGACGCGCACACATGACCAAACTCATCATCCAGATCCCATGCCTGAACGAAGCGGAGGTGCTGTCGGAGACACTTGCCCGGCTGCCGCGCTCGATCCCGGGTATCGATAGAATCGAATATTGCATCATCGACGATGGCAGCAGCGATGACACTGCGGGCGTCGCGCGGCGTTGGGGCGTGCACCATATCGTGCGCCACCGCTGCAATCGCGGGCTTGCCGCTGCCTTCAGATCGGGGATTGACCGTTGCCTTGCCGAAGGAGCAGACATCATCGTCAACACCGATGCGGACGGCCAGTATGAAGGCGCAGACATCGCCAAGATCGTCGCCCCTGTCCTTGCCGGGCAAGCCGATATCTGCGTGGGCGACCGTTCGGTTGCCCGCAACGAACATTTCGGCCCCTTCAAGCGCCTGCTCCAGCGGTTTGGCAGCACTGTCGTGCGCACGCTTTCCGCGACCGATATCACCGACGCGGTTTCGGGCTTTCGCGCGATCAGCCGCGAGGCCGCTCAGCGCATCAACATCACCACCGAGTTCAGCTACACCACCGACATGCTGATCCAGGCCGGGCGCAAGCGCTTGGCGATCACCTCGGTCCCGGTGCGCACCCATGCCGCAACGCGCCCCTCGCGCCTGTTCAAGTCGATCCCGAAATTCATCCAGCAAACCGGCGTCACGATCCTGCGCGCCTATACGACGTTCAACTCGCTGCGCGTCTTTGTCGGGCTGGGCCTTCTCACGACGTTGATCGGGCTGTTCCCGATCGGGCGCTTCTTGTGGTTCTTCGCCAATGGCGATGGCGACGGGCACATCCAGTCGCTCGTGATCGGCGGCGCGCTGCTGACCGTTGGCGTGCTGGTGGCGACGCTGGGCATCCTCGCTGATCTGATCGCGACCAACCGCAAGCTGATGGAAACCTCGCTGCACAAGCTGCGACTGATCGAGGACAAACTCGCCGCTCTCGCTGCCACCGCCACTGCCGAAGATCGAGGCGCAAAGGCTGATAGCGTAATTCCCGCAAGTCCCGCGGCAATCGAACCGACCAAGAGGCGCCGCGCATGACGGCTGCTACCGCCCGGCAAGAGACGGCTCCGCACCCATCCTGGTTCAGCGCTTTGCCGGGCAAAGGCTCGATCGCCTGGACTTACGCCTTGATCGGGCTGCTGGCCGGATTGCACCTTACTATGGTGCTTTGGCGCGGGATCAACTGGGATGAATTCTGGTTCTATAACCAGGTGCAGGTCGTCGCACGGGGCGAGTGGATCCAGCCGCTCCAGACGATCCACACGCGCGCGCTCGCATGGCTCCCCTCGCTGGCCGGCAATTCGATCGAACACATAATCATCGCGCGGATGATCATGACCGCGTTCCTCGCAGTGATTGCGGCGGGTATCTATACGACCGCCAAGGCCTTGACGGACCATCGCACCGCGCTCTTGGCGAGCGCTGCCTATCTGGGCGCTGGTTTCGTGCTGCAACACGGCACTTCCTTTCGGGTCGATCCCATTGTGACCGCGCTCCTGACCACCGCGCTCGCCATTGCCGCGCGCACCAGTCTTCGCTGGCCTGCCATAGTCACGCTGGGCGCGCTGATGGGCATGGCCGCAATGGTCACGATCAAGATGGTCCTGTGGCTCCCGGTCTTTGCCGGGATCGCCTTGTGGCGATGGCACGATGTCGAATTCGACAAAGCCTATCCGCTGCGCTGGGTGGCGGCTGCGCTTGTCTCTGCCATCGTGTTTGCCGCCCTTTACGCGCTGCACTCTTCGGGTGCCTCGCCACAGGCCAACGAAGCGGCTGCATGGACGCTCAGCAACTCAGGCAGCAAGATGTTCGGCCTGCTGCATTCGCCCTATCTTTTCATGATGGCAAAGGCGGCGGCGATCTCGATCCCGCTCGCGATTGCTGCGCTGATGGTCCCCTCGACCGTGATGCGGATGGAATTGCCGGTTGGAAAGCGTCTCGCATTGATGGGGCTCTGGCTCCCGCTGCTCACGCCGCTATTCTACCATAACAGCGCGCCTTATGTTTACGCCTTCCTGCTGCCGCCAGTCGCCATCGTCAGCGCCTTTGCACTGCGTCTGCTGGTCCGGCGTTATGGCGAGCCGCTGGTGATCGGCTTCATCGCCCTCAACGCGCTTGCAGTCTGGGCAGTCGATGAGCGCCGGGTCTTGCCGATGCAGAAGGCCCTTGTCGAAGCCGTGCATCAAGTGGTGCCCGAAAGGGTCGCCTATTTCGATTGCTGCGGCATGATGGGATCATACATCAAGTCCAACGAATTCCTGACCTATATCGGGACTTTGAAATATCTCGAGCGCGGGCATCCCGAATATGTAGAAGCGCTCAGCAAGCAGGCTGTGCCGCTGCTGATCGACAACAACCAGAACTTTGCCCCGCTGCTCGATGAAGGCGACGCGAGACGGTTCCTCGAGGAAGACGCCAAGGTACTGAGCGAGACCTATATCCGCTTCTGGGGCGATATCTTCCTCGCCGGGCGCGAATTCGAAGCGGGCGAGGCGATCGAATGGAACGTGCGCGTTCCGGGAGTTTACACGATCGAGGGATCGCTGAGCGTAAACGGCGTCACCCATTCCGATGGCGAAGTGATCGAACTCGACCGCGGCAGCGTCAGCCTTGCCAATACCGCAAGCGAGACTTCGCGGATCATCTGGGGCAGGAACCCCCAGCGCCCGCAGGCGATGCCGCCCGAGAAATACTGGACCGGGTTCTAAGGGGGGAATCATGATGAATATCCAAGCCGACCAGACCTTGCGCGTGCCACTCGAAGGGCCGCAGCCAGCCGCGCTTGAGCGGCCCTTGCCGCCGCTGACACCCAATGCGTCGCTGCGCTGGGATGTGGTCTCCCGGCTGCTTCCCGAGCGCGTCGGAAACGCTCTCGAGATAGGCTGCGGACGCGGCGCGGCAGCCGCACGGATTGCAAGGCGGGCAGAGACGACGACAGCCGTCGAACCCGATGCCCAAAGCTTCCACGCGGCGCAGCAGAACCTTCGCGGACTGGCGCAGGTC
Source organism: Erythrobacter sp. (assembly GCA_043567175.1). Lineage (GTDB taxonomy): Bacteria > Pseudomonadota > Alphaproteobacteria > Sphingomonadales > Sphingomonadaceae > Erythrobacter. The sequence goes on along the minus strand of CP121323.1, from coordinate 3,381,536 downwards.
TTCAACTGCATGAGTTACGAATTGCCCCTCACCGAGCGGTTCGACACGATCTGCGCATTCGAGGTGCTAGAGCATATCGAGGACGACGCGGTTGCTCTTGCCGAATGGCGCGAGCGTTTGGTTCCGGGAGGCAGGCTGGTCCTCAGCGTTCCGGCCTATCAGAGCCGCTATGGCGCCGCTGACGAGATGGTAGGCCATTTCAGACGCTACGACCCCGACCGCCTTGAATATCTCCTCGCGCAAGCCGGCTTTGTCGATGCAAAGCTCCAACTTTACGGCTTCCTTTCAGGGCACGCGCTTGAAACTTTTCGCAATCTTGCAGCCGCACGCCGCCGGCATAACGCCGACCAACAACCCGCCATGGCGGAGCTGACCGCCGGCTCGGGCCGTCTTATGCAGCCCGATCGCGGGCTCAGCGGAGCTCTGGCAGCAGCAATTGCCAAGCCCTTGTCGTTGATCAGCCGGATGTTTCCCAATCGAGGAGTGGGACTTGTCGCAACGGCGCGAACGGCAAGTTAGGTTCAAGGTAAAATGCCCCTTCCCATGAATTACCTGCTTAAGGGACCACGCAACGCTGCTATGCGCGCCGCCGCCCGGATGAGACACCATCGCCGCTGGTTGCTGACGATCGCGCTCGCCGTGTTCATTGCTGGAACGGCGTGGTCGATCGAACGGGTGGGTGTTACAATCGCCCAAGTCAGGTTTGACCATCTGCTTGCCTTACTTTGCATCCTGGTTCCCGCCAGCATCCTCCACGCCGCGATCTGCTTTATCGTTATGGCCCGTGCCACCAATATGCGGGTCACGGTGGAGCATGCTTTTCGCGTTGCCAGCATTGCACAGCTCGCCGAGTTCCTGCCCCTGCCCGGCGGGGCGATCGTGCGTACGGGGGCGCTCGTGCAACTCGGGACGCGAACGGCTCATGCCACCTCGCATGTCCTTGCAGGAGCCATCCTCTGGGTGGCTTGCGCTGCCGCTGCCGCAGGCCTCAGCCTCGGCGCGGCGACCGCTGCGGGGCAGGTCCTTCTGATCGTCGGAGGTGCCGGAGTTGCACTGTGTGTGGCTTGGCTCGTCAATCAGGCAGGGTGGGCGATTGCGATTGCCACTCTTGCCTTGCGCTTGATCGGGCTTGGCCTTTCGGGCCTACGCATTCTGACAGCTTTCCTCGCGATCGGCGTATCACTCGCGCTGGTGGATGTGTATCCGTTCGCCTTTGCAACAATCGCGGGGTCGGCATCATCGCTGGCACCAGGCGGGCTTGGGGTTGGCGAAGCGCTGGCTATGAGCATTTCGACACTGACTCTCATCGATCCGGGCGCGGCATTCCTTGCCGTCGGGATCAACCGCATTGCAGGACTCATCGGAAGTGGAATCTTCACGGCATTCTTCTTCATTATCCCTTCTGAAAAGGCGCAGGAAATTGGCTGATCATTTTGTCTTCATCGCTTCGGGCGGGCGGACCGGCACCAACTTTCTCGGAGAACAGCTCAAGCACTGCATCCAGGATTGCTGGTCAGAGCATGAGCCGGACATGTTTGCCGGCTTCAACAGTCTTTCAGCTGAGCGCATGCGGCGTTTCGGCTTCAACCATGTGATTGGACGCCGGATCGTGGGCCGGGCTGGCTTGCGTGTTCTCGGCACACGCTATCTCAAAGGCGACATTTCTTTCGATGAAACCGCTCGGCGCCTGCGCGCCGAGCGGGCCACATATCACCGGATGGTCAGGCAATCACTTCTGGTCGAGAGCTATGGGCGCTGGTGGATGTTCGCCGACCGCATCGACGAGGTTTTCCCAGGCTGCAAGATGCTTGCAATCGTGCGCGATCCACGCAGCTGGATTGCATCTTGGCTGAAGAAAAACCCGGGTCTCGGCCCGCATTATCGCTCGCACCTGCTTCCTCCGGGGCCGGTTACCCCTGAGGCCTTGGGAGATGAGCGCTATGCGGCCCGCTGGAACGGGATGAATGCGCTTGAAAAAATAGCCTGGCATTGGAATCTTACCAACACGACAATCTGCAATGCCGCACGAAACTCAGACAATATCCGCGTTTTGCGCTTCGAGGACCTGTTCTCGGGCGATAAGGAGGTGCTCGAAGATCTTGCCGAGTTCCTTGCCGATTTTCCGCAGCGGCGGTTCAAGGTCCGCACAATCGAACCGCTATTGGCAGGCAAGATCAACGCCAGCTCGGCTGCTCCCGATGACTGGACCCACTGGAGTGATTCCGAAAAGGCGCTTGTCAACGAGATTTGCGGGGAAACGATGGAATATCTAGGCTACGAGCCAATCGCGGTCCGTTCATTCGCAGCCTAGCTGCCTCAGCTTCTCCAGCAGCCGCGCAACGCCGGCATCCGGGCTGAGCTCTCGCATCGCTTCCCTTGGTAGCGCGGCAAGCGCGTTCCTATCACCAAGAGCCTTGACCACGGCATCAGCCAGCGCCTGCGGGTCGCCCGCCGGCACGGTGATCACGCTCGAAGGAAAGCGCTCGGCCAGCATGTCCACCGCCGCGCTCGACCGGGTGATGACCGGTTTGCCGACAGCCGCCTGCTGGAAAAGCTTGTTGGGGATCACGCGCGATGCCTTGTCCGAGGCGCCGAAGACGCCGAGACACAGGCTCGCGCGGCCAATCACCGCCGGCAATCTCTCGTAATCGACCCATTCGATCCACTCGACATTCGCCTCGCCCCGAACCAGCGCCTCACGCAGCATCGGCTCAAGCTGGCCGCGCCCGATGACGACCCAGCGCATGCCGCGCCCCTTGGTCAGGGCCGCCGCCTCAAGGATCGTCGGGAGCCCGTGGAGCGGGATTAGCTGGCCGTAGAACAGCACGATCGGCCTGTCGTCGACCGGCCCCAGCACATCCTCGGCGCTATCATCTTGCGCAGCCTCGGGCGCGAAGGCGGCCTCCGCTCCGACCAGCACGGTCACGAAGCGTTCGCGCGGCAAATCAAATTCTCGTGCGAAATAATCGCCATGCGCATCGGTATCGACAAGGATCAGCGTCGCCCGGCCCAGCGCGATTTTCTCGAACCACCAGATCAGGCCCGTCACCACGCCCCGCTTCACCAGCGCCCGATCGCCCGCGACCGTGTCGTAGATCGGCAGGAAGGCGTCGAGAACGATCCGCCGCCGCATCACCCAGGCGATCGGAGCAAGCAGCAGGATCTCTATAATGCCCGGATAAGGCAGCAGGATAGCCGTCTCTCGCGGTGTCTTTGCCAGCCGCCAGAGTGCGCGCGGATAGCCACATGCCATCCGCCAGAGCACTCTGAACACGTGTCCGCGCGAGGGAATGTTGGTCTCGGGCACAGCTTCCCAGGCCGGTATGAGAATTTCCTCCTCGAGCGCGCCCGCCCGGCGCAATGCGTCCAGCAGCAGTCTGACCCGCGGTTTGCGCGTGTCATAGGCACCAAAAGCGGCCAGTTTTGCGCTCATCGACCTTGGTTCGCAATTTCAGCGCAAAGCGCCGCAGGGCCCATCGCCGATACGGCGCGGAGACAGGCTCGCCCTCCCGCCCCGTCGCCAACACAAATGGCCGGCATGTCGACCGACGAGCGCGGCACAGTCGATGTCGGGCAAAGGATCTCCATCACTTCCATGACATGCCAGCCGGAAACCTTTCCGGGCAAGCGGGGCACTTAGGAAAAAAATAAGCTTTCCGAATTATTCACCACATTTCGAGAGACGCCCTTCGCCAACAAGCGAGAGAGATGGCGCAACAGATCTAATTGGAGCCTCGGGGGCTTGGCATGAGTGCATTCGGGAAAAAGGGCAACGCAGGCGGGATCAAACCCGGTGGCCGACCCGCATTCGGCGTTGCTCGCCCGATGAAAGGCTCGCCCCGCGCACCCGACGAAGCCAAGGGCGGTGAACAATTCCCGCCGCTTCCGGGCGAAGGCAACGCGTCCAAAGCGACCCCTGCTCCTTCTGCTGCGCCCTCCGCGCCCGCAAAGGGCAGCACGGCCGAGGCGATGGACCGTCTCGCCGAACGCGCCGCTGCGGTCCAGTCGGCGAATACCGGCCCCGAAGGCTTCGAAGCCAGCATTCACAAGATCAAAGAGCAAGTGCTGCCGCGTTTGCTTGAACGTGTCGATCCCGAAGCCGCGGCCACGCTGACCAAGGATGAACTGTCGGAAGAATTCCGCCCGATCATCATGGAAGTGCTCGCCGAGCTTAAGGTCACTCTGAACCGCCGCGAGCAATTCGCACTTGAGAAAGTGCTGATTGACGAATTGCTGGGCTTTGGCCCGCTCGAAGAATTGCTCAACGACCCCGATGTTTCGGACATCATGGTCAATGGCCCGCAGCAGACCTACATCGAAAAGAAAGGCAAGCTCATCATCGCGCCGATCCGTTTTCGCGATGAACAGCACCTGTTCCAGATCGCGCAGCGTATCGTGAACCAGGTTGGTCGCCGCGTTGACCAGACCACCCCACTCGCCGATGCCCGCTTGAAAGACGGCTAGCGTGTGAACGTGATTGTGCCGCCGCTGTCGCTCAAAGGCACAGCCATCTCGATACGTAAGTTTTCCGAGAAGCCGATCACCTTGGACATGCTCAAGGAATTCGGCTCGACGAGCGATAAGATGTGTACCGCGCTGAAGATCGCTGGCGCTAGCCGGATGAATATTGTCATCTCAGGTGGTACGGGTTCGGGTAAAACGACCATGCTCAACGCCTTGTCGAAAATGATCGACCCGGGCGAGCGTGTTCTGACCATTGAGGACGCCGCGGAGCTTCGCTTGCAACAGCCCCACTGGCTTCCGTTGGAAACCCGTCCACCCAACCTCGAAGGCCAAGGCGCGAACACCATCGGCGACCTGCTGAAGAACGCCCTGCGTATGCGCCCGGACCGTATCATTCTGGGTGAGATTCGTGGCGCGGAATGTTTCGACCTTCTCGCCGCCATGAACACCGGCCACGACGGCTCCATGTGTACGCTTCACGCCAACAGTCCGCGCGAGTGCCTGGGCCGTATGGAAAACATGATCCTGATGGGCGACATCAAGATCCCGAAGGAAGCTATCTCGCGCCAGATCGCGGAATCGGTTGACCTGATTGTTCAGGTGAAACGTCTGCGCGACGGTTCACGCCGCACGACCAACATCACCGAAGTTATCGGGATGGAAGGTGACGTGATCCTGACTCAGGAACTGTTCAAGTTCGAGTATCTGGAAGAGAGCGATGACGGCAAGATCCTTGGCGAGTTCCGCAGTTCGGGCCTGCGCCCCTACACGCTGGAAAAAGCGCGCCAGTTCGGCTTCGACCAAGCCTATCTTGAGGCGTGTCTGTAACACGCGATGGGGCCTGACCGGCCAACTTCCAAACAATCGAGCCGCTTTACGATCGAGTGGTCTGCTGCCCGAATTGCTTGATTATAAAGTCGCTTGATCGCCAAGCTTCTTGATAGCCAAGCCGCACGATCTTCAACCAAGACGATTATCGAGTGTCTTGGCGCGCTTTTAGCTCTGAGCCAGCACCGCGGGCACGCCCATTGCGAGAAAACCGCCGCCGATGAAGGCGGCGCCCAGGAATATCGATGTCCAGGGCATCCAGCCCACGCGCTCCAGCTGCTCGAGCGGTCGGGTGCGGCTGCGCCGCCATTCCATCATGGCGGCAAGGCCCGCGATCACCCAGAACGCAGCGCCTAGCATGGTTAGCCGCGCGGCGTCGCTTGCGAGCCAGAACTGAGTGAGCGGATCAAACATGGTGGCGCCCATGTAGGCGCTCGGCTCGCTTGCGCAATGGCGCGCACTGCTCCAAGCGCTGGGGGATGGATGGAAGCATCGCCAGCCCCCGCCCCTTTCTTGCGCTTGGCGTGCGGTTGCTCACCGCCTTTGCGCTGGCGACGATGGGGATGCTCGTCAAACTGTCGGGCGAGAAGGGCGCGCATCTGGTCGAGCTTATCTTCTGGCGTCAGGCAGTCACCTTCGCGCTGATCGGCACCGGGCTGCTGGTGCTGCGCCGCACCGCCATCCTCAAATCGACGCGCATGAAATCGCACGGGATGCGCGCCGCCCTTGGCATAACCGGCATGTTCTTCACCTATGGCGCGGTGCTGCTGCTGCCGCTGGCCGAGGCGACGACGCTTGGCTTCACCGCGCCGTTCTTTGCGGTGGTAATCGCGGTCCTCTTCTTTGGCGAGCGCATGGGCAAATACCGCTCGCTCGCCGTGGTGCTGGGCTTTGCGGGCGTGGTGATCGTGATGCAGCCGGGACAATCGGCCGCCGACGTCTCGATCACGGGTGTGATCGTGGCGCTGGTGGCGGCCTTCATGGTCTCGTTGATCAGCTTTCAGATCCAGGATCTCAATCGCACAGAGAACCCGTGGACCATCGTTTTCTGGTTCACCGCGCTGACCATTCCGCTGCTCGCCCTTGCCCTGCCCTTTTTCTGGGCAGCGCATGACGGCGAGACCTGGGGTCTCATATTCGCCACCGCAGTGATGGGCTGTATCGCGCAGATCCTGCTGACGACCTCGCTGCGCTTTGGATCGGCTGCGGTCATCCTGCTGATGGACTACACCGCGCTGCTGTGGGCTACATGGTACGGCTACACCGTGTTCGACCGCGCTGCACCCGCAACTTTGGCGCTGGGAGCGCCGCTGATCATCGGTGCAGGCGCGCTCATCGCGTGGCGGGAACGCCAGGTCGCACGCGCAAGGACGAGGGCACTCGATTTGGAACGGTCGAAAGCAGAGGCGGTAGACCCGGTGTAACCAAACAAATGGAGTAATTCATGATCCGCACCGCATTATCCGCCCTCAGCCTCGCCCTCCTCAGCCTTACAGCCGCCGCGTGCAACACCGTGGAAGGCGCAGGCGAAGACCTGCAATCGGCCAGCGAAGCGGGTGAGGACGCCATCGATTAAACCGCGCCATGCGCTGAAAGAATGTGCTAGAAATGAGCGGCCGGTTCATGGCGGACCGGCCCCTTTCTTGTCCAAGAGGCAAATATGAAAACCAACATTCTTGTGAAATCCCTCTGCACGGCCACGCTGGTGGTCTGTCTTGCGGCCTGCAACACCGTCCAGGGTCTGGGCCAGGACATCGAGTCGGTCGGCCGCAAGGGCGAGGAAGTCATCAAGGACTAAAGGCCGCGAGGTTCGCCGACCCTCTGGCGCTTGCCAGGCTTAATCCCGGCGATAGACCAGGGTCAGATTGTTGGCGGGCATTGCGTGACGCGCGCTGCGCGTGAAGCCATGCTGCGCGGCCAGCGCGTCCAAATCCTCCACATTGCGGATACCCCATGAGGCATCGCGCGTTTTCAGGCTCTCGTCGAATTGCAGGTTCGAGGGGGCAGGCGCTTGCCCCTGCTCGAAAAACGGGCCGTAGAGAACAAGCGGCGCATCCTTGCCGCCTAAAATTCGGGCAGCGCCGGCAAACAATCCTTGCGTCGCCTCCCACGGACTGATGTGCACCATGTTGATGCACACAATTGCGGCAGCCTGCGAAATTGCCCAATCCGTGTGCAACGCGTCAATTTCGAGTGCTGCCTGCAAATTGGGCAATCTCGCTTCCTCACGCCACGCCGCTATGGATTCGCGCGCTTCAGGCGAGGGATCGGAGGGTTGCCACGCAAGGCCGGGCAGATTTTGGGCAAAGAACACCGCGTGCTCGCCCGAGCCTGCCGCTATTTCGAGCACGGTGCCGCTTTCGGGCAATTCCCCGCGCAGCACCGCGAGGATCGCCTCGCGGTTGCGCAGAGTTGCAGGTGCGTGTTTTTTCATCAGCCGCGGAGCGTAACGATCAGTTCACCTGGCGTTCCTGGCCTTCCCAATAGGGCGCGCGCAGCTGGCGGCGCAGGATCTTGCCACTGGCGTTGCGCGGCATTTCAGGAATGACATCCACACTCTTGGGGCATTTGAACGGAGCAATGCGCTCGCGCGTGTAAGCGATCACGTCATTGGCATCGATGTCCATGCCCGGCTTGGGCACACAGCAGGCCTTGACCTCCTCGCCCCATTTCTCGCTCGGAATCCCGATCACCGCGACCTCGGCGATCGCCGGGTGGCCGTAGATCGCGCTTTCGACCTCGGCCGGGTAGACGTTCTCGCCACCCGAAATAATCATGTCCTTGATCCGGTCCTGGATATAGACATAGCCGTCCTCGTCCATGATGCCCGCATCGCCGGTGTGCAGCCAGCCATCATCATCGATCGTCTTGGCCGTCGCCTCGGGCAGTTTCCAGTAACCGGCAGTGTTGGAGGGCGAGTGGATGCAGATCTCGCCGATCTCGCCGCGCGGCAGTTCCGTGTTGTCCTCGCCGCGCACCTCGATTTTGACGCCGGGCACCGCCTTGCCGGCTGAACGCATGCGCTGGTTGCCTTCCAGATCGTGATCCTCGGGCGGCAGCAGCGAAACCGTGCCGGTCGTCTCGGTCATGCCATAGACCTGCATGAAGCCGGTCGTAGGCATGGTGCGCACCGCTTCTTTCAGCAGTTCGAGCGGCATGGGCGCTGCGCCATACATGAGATAGCGCAGGTTCGAAAAATCGGTCTCGGCAGCCTTGGGGTGCTGGATCATCAACTGGATCGCAGCGGGGACGAGGAACATCAACGTCGCGCCGTTCTCGATTCCCTCCAGCGCCCCTTGCGGCGTGAATTCGGGCAAGACGTGGACGCGCACGCCGTTCGCCACCGCGATTGCGGCAACGCCCGTGCCGCCAATATGCGCAATCGGCATGGCGCCAAGGATGCAGTCGGTCGGCTCGAAATTTTGCCAGGGCAGGTTTTCCTCGAGGCTCGGCTTGCGCAGGCTGAACAGGTTGCGGTTGGAAAGCTGCGCGCCTTTGGGATTGCCGGTCGTGCCCGAAGTGTAGAGCTGCAGGATCGGTTCGTCCGGCTCGGGCGCGTCGTAGCTTGCCGGCTCCATCGACGAGGCGACGGTAAAAGTCTCGCTCGCATCGAAAACCTGCGGGCCATTGTCCATCCCGGCGCTGACCGATTTGGCCGTCTCGAGAAATTCTTCGGCCGCAACCAGCAGCTTTGCGCCCGTATCGCCCAGAATATAGGCGATCTCGGGCGGCGCGAGGCGCCAGCCCACCGGCGCCATCACCGCGCCCATTCGGCCCGCAGCGTAAAGCAGCAGGAGGTAATGGTCAGAATTCTTGCCAAGCCAGGCAATCCGGTCGCCCTTGCCGATGCCCTGGTTCTGCAGGAACGTGATCAACTGGCGCGTGATCCGGTCGGCACCGGCATAGGTCGTGGTGCGTTCGCCCTCGACCAGCGCAACCCCGTCAGGCCGCTCGCCCGCCCAGTAGGCGAGGTATTTGTCGAAGGTGATGAAGTCTTTCGTAGGGCTGTCTGGCATCGCCGCATCTCTCTCCAAATGCAGAATTGTTGTTGTCCGAAAGACTAGCAGCGCGGCCTCACGCGTCCAGCGGTTTTCCCTTAAGAAAAGCGCCCCTTGGCCCGCGCGCGCGGTTCACGGATGACCAGCCAGATGAGCAGGCCCAGCGGCCCGGCCATGAAGGTTGCCAGCAGGATCGGCGCCTGCACCCATCGGGGAAAGAACTTTGCATCCGCATCGCGCGCGATCCACACGCCGACGAACAGGTCAAAGGCGAGATAATGCACCCAGCCGATCACCACGCCGATATCGCTGCCGAAGATCGAGCGCACGCCTGCGATGGTGGTGAAATCCGCACCGCCTCCGCCCGAAGGGATCAGCCCAGTCAGCACGCTCACCAGCAAAACCGCATAAAGCGCACAAAGCCCGCCTATCAACAGATAGAGAATGCCCGAAAGCAGCGCCGGCCAGCGCGGTGCAAGGATCAGCGCGGCCCACGCCACCAGGGCCACCAGGTTCGCTCCACTGAACACCGCATTCCAGTCCATCGCCTCTACTCCTCGCGCTTGCGCCATTCGCGCGCGGCTCGGCGCATGGCTTCGTTGTCATGGGTGAACCGCCCGGCGGCCCGGCGCAAGGCCAGCCCGAGCGCGGCCTGCGCCACAAGTTCGGCATCGATCGCGCGGAAAGCCTCGTATTTCGCGGGCAGGATCGGCTCGATCACCGGGCCAAGGGTGAGCGCAAGGCGCTCCATCAAGCGGAAATCATCGAGCCGCTCACCGCGCAGCAGACCCGGGCGCAGGATATCGAGCCGCTTGAACCCCACTTTCGAAACCAACGCCTCTGTCTCGCCCTTGACCTGCAAATAGAAGTTCTTCGAAGCCGGGTCCGCGCCCGCCGCGCTGATCAGGACCATGTTGGAGATGCCCGAAGCCTTGGCGACGCGCGCGGTCTCCAGCACGAGGTCCTGATCGACGCTGCGGAATTTTTCCTGGCTCTTGTCCGCCTTGCGCCAGGTGGTGCCCAGCGCGCAGATCAGCGCTCTGGGCCGGACCGCTGCCAGCACCTCACCCCATTTGGCCGGATCGGCGACGAACAGTTCCATGCGCGCGCCTTCGGGCATCTCGATCTCGCGCCGGGCAATGCCGACGATGCGCGCCACCTCGCCGGCGCTTGAGACTTCAATTAGAGTGCGCCCGATCAGTCCGGTCGCACCGACTAGCCCGATGCGCTCATACATTGATGAGGCCCTGAGGCCTTTGGCCGTAGATGCGGGTGCAGGCGGCCATTGCAAAACTGTCACTCATCCCGGCAATAAAATCAGAAATTGTGCGGGTGCGCTCGGGCTCGTGCTCGGGAAGCAGCGCCTGCCAGGGCTTGGGCATCAACGTCGTATCTTGCGAATAGGCGGCAAACAGCCGCGCCACCACGTCGCGCGCGGCCTGAGCGGCGGCGACCTGTTCGGGGTGGAAATAGAGTTTTTCATACATGAAGGCCTTGAGAGCCCGCTCCTCACGCGCCATTGCGGGTGAGAAACCGGCGAGCTGGCGCCCCGCGCTACGGATATCCTCGACGCTTTCCATCCCTTCGACAGCGCTGCGCGTGTGTTCGAGCACGTCGTTGACCATCACCCCGATCTGGTCGCGCACCAGTTCGCGCAGCTGGCGATCGCGCGCAGCGTTGGGAAAGCGTTTTTCCACGCTGCGCCACTGGTCGGCGAGCATCGGCAGTTCCAGCAATTCGTCGAGGCTCAGGAAGCCAGCGCGCAGGCCATCGTCAATGTCGTGATTGTCGTAGGCGATATCATCGGAAACCGCCGCGATCTGCGCTTCGAGCGAAGGCCATTCGCCAAGCCGCAGCGGAAAGGCGGCATCCAGTTCGGCCAGCGCCCAGTTCGGCGCGCGCACCGGCCCGTTATGCTTGGCAAGACCTTCGAGCAGGTCCCAGGTGAGGTTCAATCCGTCATGTTCGGGATAAGGACTCTCGAGCCGCATCACCGTGCGCAGCGCCTGCGCATTGTGGCAAAATCCGCCAAACATTTGCATCGCCTCGCCAAGCGCATCCTCGCCCGCATGGCCAAAAGACGGGTGGCCCAGATCATGCGCGAGGCACAGCGCCTCGGTCAGATCCTCGTCAACGCCTAGCGAGCGCGCCAGCACGCGGCCGATCTGCGCAACTTCGAGACTGTGGGTGAGCCGGGTGCGGTAGTGATCGCCTTCAGGCGCAATGAAAACCTGCGTCTTCGATTTCAGCCGGCGAAAACTCATCGAATGGATGATGCGGTCGCGGTCGCGCTGGAAATCGGTGCGCGGGCCGCGCACTTGCGCTGCATGGGTGCGCTCTTCGGGCGCACCGAATTCGCGGCCACCATGAGCCTGAGGATTGGCGGCAAAGGATGCGCGAGTGTTCACGGCTTTTGCCCCTAAGCGCCTGCGGCCCTGCGCTCAACGGGAACAGGTCGTGAACCCGAAGCCAGCCGCGCGGATAAACGGGGAAAGCGTGCACGGATTGGCACGACAGTCGCCGGGGCGCAGCGCACGCAATGCGCGCGATGCGAGGCCGATGCAGCTAGTGAGGGGGGGGATGGGACCGCCGACCGGGTGCTTGGGGGGGGGTGGCCGACGGTCCCACGGATCATTCGGATTGCGACCCGAAGACCCGAACCGTTGCTTCTATAACGAAGGGCTCGGTCTGAGCGCCACTTAGACCCGACCTTTCGAACTTGCATCCACCCCACTTGTAGAAAAACGACAGTCCGTGTTGGGTGGTCGACCAGTTGCGTTTCAATACGCAGTTTCCTGTTCGAGTATCCAGTTGGCCGCCGCCTCGCAGTGAATCCGGGTGGAATCGAAGACCGGGAGCACGTTCGCATCGACGTCCACCACAAGGTCAAGCTCGGTGCAGGCCAGCAGGATCGCGTCCGCGCCTTCCTTGGCCTTGTTGGTGATCAGGCTCTTGAGCTTGCGCTGTGCATCGCGCGTCACCTTGCCCACCATCAGCTGGTCATAGATGATCGAATCGAGCATCTCGACATTGTCCATGTCCGGGGGCAGCAGATCGACCCCGCGCGCCACCAGCCGCTTGCGGTAAAAGCTTTCGGTCATCACGTTGCGCGTGCCGAACAAGGCCGCATGGGTGTGGCCCGAAGCCTTGAGCGCGGCGCCGACATAATCGGCAATGTGCAGGATCGGGATCGAAACGGCACCGGCGACATCGTCATACAGCTTGTGCATCGAATTGGCGCCGATGATGAGCCCTTCGGCCCCCGCATCCTCGAGCCTTTTCGCGCTTTGCGAAAGCACCTCGGCGGCGCGGCGCCAGTCCTTTTCCTCGCGCAGGGCGTAGAGCTGGCAGAAGTCGAGGCTCTCGATCAGCATCGGCGCCGAGGCCATGGGGGCAGCGCGTTTCTGTACGATACGGTTGATACGATCGTAATAGATGCCGGTGGAAACCCAGCTCATTCCACCGATCATTCCCAATTTGCGCAAAGTCTGGTCCCTCGAATCCGGTTAGCCGTGTGAAAGATGTAGCGAGGATGATCGGCACCAGTCCATAGGGCGCGAAAATGCAAGCTGCCCCAGATCCTTAGGGGGTTACCTCCAGCTTAGCGAGCCAATCTTTGACCGCTGAGAGCGTCGCCTCGGGCGCTTCTTCGTGCGGCAGGTGGCCAATCCCCTCATAAATCACGATCCGCGAATTGGGCATCACGCGGTCGAGCCACTGGCCAGCCTCCACCGAGATCAGGCGATCCTCGTCTCCCCACACGATGAGCGTGGGCACCGTGACGCCGGCAATCTCCTCCTCGCTAAGCGGATCGTACCCGGACGAAAACCGCTTGAGCGTGGCGCGCCGGTTGCCCGGATAGCGCAGCAATTCCCAATAGCGATCGACCGCCTCCTCGGTAACCACCGCCTGATTGGAGACGCTTTGTTCAAGGCTCTGGCGGATGAGGCTGCGCGGCGTGATCTGTTCGACGAGCAGATTGATGCCCGGCGTCTGGGCGATGGCAAAGCCGATATTGCCGCTGTCTTCCTCCTTGTCCTCGGAGACTTCCTCCTCGGGCATGGGCGCGCCGCTGCCATCGACGAGGATCAGGCCGCCGGTGCGCTCGGGATAGGTGACGGCGAAGGACAGGGCATGCTTGCCGCCCATCGAATTGCCGCCGATGATCGCGCGTTCGATGCCGAGCGCATCGAGCACCTCGGCGATATCGGCGGTGAAGTTGGCGCGGCTGTAATCGTGTTCGGGATCAGGCCCGGTAAGGCCGTGGCCCACCTGGTCGAAGCGGATCACGCGATAGGTCTTCGAGAGCTCCTCCACCCAAGGTTGCCAGGTGTGCAGGTCGGCGTTCGAGCCGTGAAGAAGGACGATCGGTTCCCCGTCACGCGGTCCTTCATCGCGCAGGTGCACCTCCACCCCGCTCGCGATTTCGACAAATTGCGAAGGTGGGGCGCCGTATTTGGCGCGCATCACGGCCGGGTCGGTATCGGGCGTGCGAAAGACAAGGAACAGGGCAACCAGCACGACGACCAGAACGCCGGCAATACGCAAAAACCACTTCATGATCCGGGAGCCATCCCCTCTATCCATGCGCGCACCACTTCGATCCCTGCGCGATCATTGGTCGACCGGCCAAGCTCGGGCATGGCGACACCAGGCTCGGTCGAACTCATACGGTGCACCAGGATCGAGGCATCGGGATCGCCCGGCGCAATCGAGACCTTGTGCCCCCCCGCTCCGCGGCCCGCAGCAACCGGAGGCTTGCGGATACCGATTGCGTAAGTGTCCTGCTGCTCCCAGCGCAGGTCCAGCCCGCTATTGGAAGCGCTGCCGCCCGGCTGGTGGCAATGCGCACAGTTCACATCGAGATAGCCGCGCGCCATTTCCTCGATGTCGGCACTTGTGTCGCGCACCTGCCAATGCGGCACCGTGTCATGAACCGCCGGCATCGTCCCCATCCGCCCCGCTTCGACCTGCGCGGCGAGCCATTCGCCGGACAGATTGCGCGATTTCGGCCCGATCGGCGTCACCACATCACCCAGCTGGTGGCAGTTCTTGCACTGGTTCTTGTTGGGGATCTGGTAGCTGATCGTCTCGCCGTCGGGCCGCGTCAGGTCCATCCGCGCGCCGACAAGCGCAAGGCTCGCCTCGGTCTGCTCCTCGTTCCACTTATAGGGCAGCGCCAGCCAGCCATCGGCGCGGTGGAGCAGCAGGCGGGTTTCGATGTAACGCTGATCCTCACCCTCTCCGAAAGCGAAGGTCTTGATGATCGCGCTTCCCACGGGAAGATCGAGCAAGCCGCCATCAGCACCCGCTTTCATCTGTGCACCGTCTGGCAGCACGATGTAACGCAGCTTGTCCGCGCCATCGGAATAGAGCGCGGTGTTGAGTTCGTAAGCAATCACACCCGGCGCAGGTTCGCGCCCGGCCTTATCGAGGAAAAAGCCGTATTCGGACAAAGTGCGCGGATATTTGACGGTTTTCCCGTTCAACTGCGCGATGCCCAGCACCGCCTCGATGTTTACACGCGGTGGCGGCAACGCGCTTGCAGGCAGCGAGCGCGCCGTGATTGAAGTAAGACAGGCAGCAAGAGCAACGCCAAACAGCGCAGAGGAGAGCTTCACTGGAGCCTTGCCTTCATTTCGTCGGGCAGATCAACCGCCGCCAGCCTGCCCGATCTTGTCGTGGAGGGCATTTCAGCGGTGCCGGGAAGGATCACATCGGGCCTCGCATCAGCCAGAGGCTGGCCGACCCGCTCAAGGTTGAGGTTGAGCATCGGGACGGCATCCATAAGCTCAAGCCCCTCAGCCAGGCCATCTGACAGGATCGGAGGCAGTTTGCCGCCCACCGCCGCTGCCAGCATTTCGCCGCCCGGAATATCGGGCGCGGTGCCGCCGAAGCCGTACACATTGCCCTTGACCAGAACATCGACCGGGCGCGGCTGATAACGCTCGTCGCTGTAGTCCTGCGAATAGGCGATCAGCATCACGTGGCTGGTCTTGTTGTTGGTCAAGAGATTCTCGGTCACGTGAACATTGGTGTTGGCCATCACCATCACGCCGGTGCCCGAAGGCACGCTGGCGACGATATTGCCCTCGGGCGCGAAGTTGTCGGTGTTGTTGTCGATCACCGCGTTGCGCGCAACCAGCACATCGCCGCCACCCACGCGCGGCAGGCCGGGCAGATCGAACACCAGAATGCCGCCTGTGTTGCGCGTGGCGAGGTTTTCGGTGACTTCGGCGTGGTTCGAATTCTCGATCTCGATCCCCGCGACGTTTTCCACGACACGGTTGCCGCGCACGATAATGTTTTCCGACTGGCCGACGTAGATGCCCGCATCGCTCGCTCCGCGCACATAGCTGTCCTGCACCAGCACATTGCTGCTTTCGACCGGATAGATGCCGTAGGCCCCGTTCGTCGCTTTTGGCCCGGCGGTCCATTCGACGCGCAGAGCGTGATAGATGATGTTGTCCGCGCCCTTGGACTTGATCCCGTCGCCTTTCGCATTCTCGACCGCGAAATCGCGCAAGGTGACGTTGTCCGACGTGACGAGAAGACCCTCGCCCGCACCCTGCTGGTTGGTGAAATCGAGGATGGACTGCATATCGCCCTCCATCCCTGCACCTCTGATCGTGACGCCTTCGACATCGAGGCTCAGACCGTCGGTCAATTCATACCGCCCCGCCTCGAGCATGATCGTGTC
The DNA here is from genome assembly GCA_043567175.1 of Erythrobacter sp. Lineage (GTDB taxonomy): Bacteria > Pseudomonadota > Alphaproteobacteria > Sphingomonadales > Sphingomonadaceae > Erythrobacter. The sequence goes on along the minus strand of CP121323.1, from coordinate 3,365,546 downwards.
GCCCGGTTCGGCAAGGATGAGCGCTTCCTGCAAACGCTCGGCTGCGCCTTCGCCGGGGGCGATCGTGTGGTTGTCGGCCAAGACGGGTGCGGCTGAGGCCAGCAGCGCGGCGGCAAATACGGTCCTGATCATGCGTGTTCCTCCCAATCCGGTGCCTGTTGTGCCGCAAGTGAGAGAAATTGCAAAGGGGCTAAAGACGTTTGGCTAGAGCGCCTTGGCCGCCTCCAGACCCGCAAGCGACAGGCGACGCCCCGGCGCCAGCTTGAGCGATTTCTCGAACGCGGGCACCGCCTTGTCCTTGCGCCCTTGGGCAAGGTGCATTTCGCCCAGGATCTCGTAGCTCGGCTTGAAAATCGCCGGCGGGCCGAAGACGACCGGCATGGCCAGTTCGGCTGCCGCAGCCTCTTCGAGCGCGGCTAGGCCCGATGCACGGTCGCCCTGTGCAATCGCGACCAAAGCCTTCGAGCGTTCGAGCGCGCGAGCGGACCAGCTGTCTTGCGCCAACTGTCCATCGTTCTGCTCAATCTTGGAATAGGCTTCATAGATCGGCTTCATGCGCTCCAGAGCCGCTGCCGCCCTGGCCGGATCGCTTGCGTAATAGCGCAGGACATCGCCATGTGCTTGCACGTAACGCGCCGCGCCGGTGCTGTTCGAGACGGGAAAATCGATCGGATCGAGCCATTCGCCCGTTTCCACACCCAGAAACACCGCCATGACCGCCGCGCTCCACGAACCGCGCACGGCGTCCTTGCCTGCGGCCTTGGCCTCCTCGGCCGCCTTGCCGATCTGCGCGACGCAGGATCTGACCAGTCCGCTCGCATCCTTGCCCTGCTGAAGGAGGGCATAGGAAAGCCATTCATTGTAATGCCCGCATGAACTTTCCGGGCGGCCCTGCGCGGTAAGTTGGAGATTGACCACCCGCGATGCGTTCACATTCGCTTCCTCGGTCGCCTCCCAATCCGCCAGCGCAAGATAGATATGGCTCACCATGTGCTGCGCATGGCCCGCATCGGGCGCGACCACGGCATAGCGCTGCGCCATCCGCTCACCTAGCGGCGCGTGGACCGGATCATCGTAGGAATGGATCAGGTAATGCAGGATGCCGGGATGCATCGGATGGGTCATGAAACCGGGCTCGAGCACGCCTGCGGCCTGCATATAGATCGGGATCTGGCGTCCGCCATGCGATGAGCCGAGCGTGGCAAGACCGGTAAAGGCGCGCACGTCGATATCGTCGGGATGCGCGGCCAGCATGGCCTCCATGGCTTCAAGATAGGCAAGATCACGCTCGATCTTGGTGCCTTCGGGCGCATAGAGCGTCTCGACAGCCGCCAGCCATTCGCGCTCCTTTTCGCTGCGCGTCTTGGCTGCACGCGCCGCCGGATCATCGCCCAGCCGGCCCAGAATTGCGCGCGCCTCGTCTCGGTCCTGCTCGGCCCAGAGGGGGTGATTATGCGTCATCGCCTCGCCCCAATATGCCATCACGAAATCGGGATCGGCTTCCTGGGCTTTGCGAAATTCCTTCGCGGCAAAGGCGTATTCGAAATTGTGCAGCAGGGCGAGACCGCGCAGGAAGGGCGCGCGCGCCGCTTCGTTCGCGGCGATTTCCATGACCATGTATTCAGCACCAACGGCCTCAGGCGCGAATTCGGAATGGCCAGTATGATCATCATGGCTCTGAGCTTGCGCCGGAGCCGCAATGGCGAGCGCGCAGCCGCCAAGCAGGATTGCAGCGTGCGTGAAGGCTGTTTTCATGGCAATTTCCCCTCTTACTTGGCGCCTATTGTGCCGCAAGCGCAGAGGATAGCAAGACCGCTCACAGCCTTTCGCGGCAAGTCCGCTAGCGCCGCTGCATCATCAGTTCGAACCCGCAGCCGCCCGCGACGATCACCACCTGCTCCACCGCCTCGCGATCATTGATCCGCTTCAGGCGCGCCATCGCCTCGCCGGTGCTGATTGGTATCGCGCTCTCGCCGTCTTGCGGCCTCGCGCGTTCGAGCGCGCGGAGCTGGCTGATCGTCAACCTGTCAGCGAGGCGCGGGCCCATGCACCCGGCCATGGGCGCAGGCACGCGGTTGTCGAGCAGCGCCTGTTCCACACGGCTCGCCGTTACCCGCTCGAGCATCCCGTCATCGCTCAAAACGAACCAGGCCCCGCCACCCAGAAGGATGGCGAGGCCCAGAATAAGCAATCCGCGCAGCATCATCGAAACGCCGCTTCGCGGCTCAATCGAGCGCCTTGACGATTTCCTCGACCATCTTCTTTGCATCGGACAGCAGCATCACTGTCTGGTTCATGTAGAACACGTCATTGTCGACGCCGGCATAGCCGACCCCTCCCATCGAACGCTTTATGAAAAAGACCTGCTTGGCCTTATCGACGTCAAAAACGGGCATGCCGAAGATCGGCGAGGACTTGTCGGTCTTGGCAGCGGGGTTCACGACATCGTTGGCCCCGATGATGAAGGCGACATCGGCCTGTGCAAAATCGGAATTGACGTCTTCAAGCTCGAACACATCATCATAGGGCACGTTCGCTTCGGCGAGCAGCACGTTCATGTGGCCCGGCATGCGGCCGGCCACCGGGTGGATCGCGTACTTCACCTCGACGCCCTTCTCGCGAAGGATGTCGCCCATTTCGCGCAGCGCGTGCTGGGCCTGCGCCACCGCCATACCGTAGCCCGGAATGATGATGACCTTTTCCGCCTGCTCCAGCATGAAGGCGGCATCGTCCGCCGAGCCTTGCTTGTAGGGGCGCTGTTCGCGCACTTCGCCGCTCGCGCCCGCGCCGTCATCCGCGCCAAATCCGCCCGCGATTACGCTGATGAAGCTGCGGTTCATCGCGCGGCACATGATGTAGCTCAGGATCGCGCCTGAAGAGCCCACCAGCGCGCCGGTGATGATCATCGCCGTATTGCCGAGCGTGAATCCCATCGCCGCCGCGGCCCAGCCCGAATAGGAGTTGAGCATCGAGACGACGACAGGCATGTCCGCGCCGCCGATCGGGATGATCAGCAGGAAGCCGATGGCAAAGGCCAGCAGCGTGATTGCTATGATCGGCCAGCCTTCGCCTGCCGCGCCTTCGGGCGAGACGGCGTAAAGGCCGATGATGCCGATGATTGCGACCAGCGTGCCAAGGTTGATCACGTGGCGTCCGGGCAGCATGATCGGCGAACCGCTCATCCGACCGGACAGCTTGAGGAAGGCGATGACCGAGCCCGAGAAGGTGATCGCCCCGATGGCGATGCCAAGGCCCAGTTCGATCCGGCTGACCATCAGGATCTGGTTCGCCTCGTCGAGAATGCCGAACGCACCCGGGTTAAGCCAGGCGGCAAGGCCCACGACCACGGCGGCAAGACCCACCAGCGAGTGGAAGCCGGCGACGAGTTCGGGCATCGCGGTCATTGCGATCTTGCGCGCGATAGTAACGCCGATGAGCGCGCCGATGGCGATCGCGATGGCGATCTCGACGAGGTTGGTGCCGTGCATGACCAGCGTGGTCGCGACCGCGATCAGCATCCCCAGCATGCCGTTGCGGTTGCCCGCACGGCTGGTCGCGGGGCTCGAAAGCCCGCGCAAAGCGAGAATGAAGAACACGCCCGAAACTAGATAGGCAAGCGGAACCCAGGCGGGCGTATCGCCGGCAAGGCCAGCCGCGTAGGCCGGGGTTGCAATCAAGCCCGCAAAGAGCGCGGTAGCCAGTTTGGAGACAGTGCGGCCCATCCTCACTTCTCCTTCTTCTTGTACATTGCCAGCATGCGCTCCGTCACTGCAAAGCCGCCAAAGATGTTCACGCTTGCCAGCACCACGCCGAACAAGCCAAGATATTTCGCGATATCGGTATCGGCCTCGGCCGCCGCGATCAGCGCACCGACGATGATGACCGAGGAAATTGCGTTGGTCACCGCCATCAGCGGCGTGTGCAGCGCCGGAGTGACCGACCAGACCACATAATATCCGACGAAACACGCCAGCACGAAGATCGAGAGGATTGAGATAAAGTCCATGGATCAGGCCCCCTGCAGGCGTTCGTTGACGACCTTGCCGTCCTTGGTGAGACGGATCGCATCGCCGATTTCCTCGTCAAACACCGGCTTGCCCTCCTCCTTGCCCCAGAAGGCCTGGAACATGGTGAAGTGGTTGCGCGAAAACAGCGCCGAGGCATCAGCGGGAAGCGAGGCGGGTGTATTGGAATAGCCGATGATGGAAACACCGTGCTTGACGACGGTCTCATCGGGCTTCGAGCCTTCGACATTGCCACCCTGCGCAACCGCGAGGTCATAAATCACGCTGCCGGGCTTCATCGTTGCAATCTGTTCATCGGTGATCAGCACCGGCGCGGCGCGGCCAGGGATCAGCGCGGTGGTGATGACGATGTCCTGCTTGGCGATGTGGTCTGAGACGAGCTTGGCCTGTGCGGCCTTGTATTCATCGCTCATCTCGGTCGCATAGCCACCCGAACCCTCGCCCTCGATGCCTTCGACATCGGTGACGAAAATCGCCTTTGCGCCAAGGCTCTCGATCTGCTCCTTGGTGGCCGAACGCACATCGGTCGCAGAGACCTGCGCACCCAGACGACGCGCGGTCGCGATCGCCTGAAGCCCCGCAACGCCGACACCCATGATAAAGACGCGTGCAGCCTGCACCGTACCCGCTGCGGTCATCATCATCGGGAACGCGCGGCCATAGGTGTCCGCCGCGGCAAGCACAGCCTTGTAGCCGGCGAGGTTGGACTGGCTCGAAAGCACGTCCATCCCCTGCGCACGGGTGATGCGCGGCATGAATTCCATCGACAGCGCTTCAAGCCCCGCCTTGGCGTAGGCTTCGACGACGTCCTTTTTGGCGAAGGGATCGAACAAGGCGGCAACCATGGCGCCCGGTTTTGCTCCCTTGAGCAATTTCACATCGGGAGCCTGGATCGCGAGCACGATATCGGCGTCCTTCACGACATCGGCCGCGCTGCCGACGCTGGCGCCTGCATCCTTGTACGCCTCGTCGGTCACGGACGCTGCGACCCCGGCCCCGGTTTCCACGGCCAGTTCGTTGCCAAGACCTGCGAATTTCTTGATCGTTTCAGGAGTGGCCGCCACCCGGGTTTCCCCGGATGCGCGCTCTTTCAAAACAGCAATCTTCACGTGTGCTTAGCCCCCTTCGTGTGGCCGACTTGTAAGCGGACAGCCTGTCAGGCGATCATCCTATCCCGCGATCATCCTGTCAGGAGATCAGGGCGACCACGGCGAACACGATGACACCGATAACCGGTATCACCCATTTCACGGTGCTCATGAAACCGCCGTAGAGTTTGCCCTTTTCCTTGTAATCCTGGCTTGCCATGCCTTTTGTTCCCTATTGAAGATCCCTAACGGAGCAAACGGGAAAAGGTTGCTGAAATCTTTTCGCGTGCCCGGCGTGCGCCCGTAAAGAAGGCTTGCGCCAAGCTCAAGCCCTCGCTTGCGCTGGGTGCAACGCACGCATCTGATCGATCAGCCTTAATCCACTCTTTACCCGACCGCATTAAAGCGAAAGGCCTCGTTTTGATCCGGGACCTTTGTGCCCCGGTTTTGCATCAGGAGCACACGCTGGACACGATGTCGGAGGCCGAACCCCGCCTTGTGATGCTGATCGATGATGAGCCCGCTCAAAGCCGGCTCATCTCAGCGATCGCAGCGCGTGATGGTTGGCGCACGATCGTGGCGAGCGATGCCGAGGCCGCGATTGCGACGCTCGGCACGCGCGAGGGCATGCAGCTTTCAGCCATTCTGCTCGATCAGTGGGTGCCGGGCGATGATGCCTGCGTGCTGATCCAGGAACTGAAAGAACGCCGCCCCGCTTTGCCTATCCTGATGCTGACGACCAGCGCCTCGCCCTTGCTTGCAGTAGAGGCGATGCGCGCTGGTGCGAGCGATTATCTCGTCAAGCCGATCTCTCCCGACCGCCTGATGGAGGCGCTGCGAACGGTGACCAAGCGCGAAGCGCCACGCGATGAACTCGCGCCGCTGACCGAGAAAATGCCAGCCAGCCTTGATTTCGATGCGATGATCGGGACCGCCCCGCCCTTTCGCACCGCGCTCGCCAAGGCCGCCAAGACCGCGCGCGGCCACGCCCACGCGCTGATCGAGGGGGAAAGCGGAACCGGCAAGGAAATGCTGATCCGCGCGATGCACGCCGCCAGCCCGCGCTGCAAGGCGCCGCTGCGGATCATCAATATCGCCAGCATTTCGCAAAACTCGCTCGATTCGGTATTGTTCGGACACGAACCCAACGCCTTTCCCGGCGCCTTCGATCGCCAGATCGGGGCCTTCCAACACTGCGATGGCGGCACGCTCGTGCTCGATGAAGTCGACCTGATGAGCCCCAGCGTTCAGGACCGCCTCGCCGATGCGCTGGAAAGCGGTATCGTCCGCCCTGTCGGCGCCTCGCACGGCTTTCGCGTCGATGTGCGCATCCTTTCGGCCAGCAATTCCCCGCTGGGCGCGCTGGCCGAGGCCGGCCAGTTCAATCCGCGCCTCGCGCAGCTTCTCGGCGCAAGCCGGATCGAACTGCCCCCCTTGCGCGAGCGCACTGGCGACATTCCCGCCCTTGCGCGCCATTTTCTCGCCCGCATCGGCGAGCAGCCGGGCCTCAACCACCTCAGCGTCAGCGACAGCGCGCTTGCGCTTCTGGCCGCCTATGACTGGCCAGGCAATGTACGCCAGCTGCAATCGGTGCTGTTTCGTTCAGCGGTTTATTGCGAAGCCAACACGCTCACCGCCGAGAGCTTCCCGCAGCTCTCCGAACTTCTGGGCGAGCAGGACATGTCCGAGGGACAATCGTCGCATGATGGTGTCGGCGTGATGCTCTATACCGAGGATGGCAATCTGCGCCCGCTCGAAGAGATCGAGGCCGATGTCATCCGCCTCGCCATCGGCCATTATCGCGGACGCATGACCGAAGTCGCACGCCGGCTGGGCATCGGCCGCTCGACGCTTTATCGCAAGCTTTCGGACCTCGGCATCGACAACGCCGCCTGACGCTGAAGCTTGATCCCTGAAACCAGTGCGCCTAGCGCGCAAGGGCTGGACAAGGGGATCGGACAGATGACGGATATCAGGGACTTCGAAGGCAGCGTGGCGCTCGTGACCGGCGCGGCGTCGGGCATCGGTAGGGCCTGCGCGAAGGCGCTTGCCGCGCGCGGCTGCACAAGACTGTTTCTCAACGATGTGAATGCGGACGGGATCAAGGATCTCGACCTGCCCGAGGCGTGCGAGATCGTGCCCGTCATAGGATCGGTCGCCGACGAAGCCATTTGGGACGCTCTAGAGCCGCAACTGGCGGGCCTCGATCACGCGGTGGTGAATGCAGGCGTCGGCGGGTTCGGCGCGATCGCGGATCTTGATCTGGCCGAATGGCGCCGGGTGATGGACATCAATCTCGACGGCGCCTTCCTGACACTGCGCTCGGCGCTGCGCGGCATCCGGGCAAACGGCAAGAAGGCAGGCGGAAGCGTTGTCATCACCGGTTCCTCTACGGGCGTAAAACCCGTCCCCGGCATCGGTCCCTATGGCCCTGCCAAGGCCGCGGTCGCGCACATGGCGCGCATCGCCGCGATGGAGAACGCCGCGGCCAATATCCGCGTCAACGCCATCGCGCCGGGCGGCGTCGATACCGCAATCTGGGAGACGGGCGAGGACTTCAACCGCTCGGTCGAAACGATCGGCCGCGACAAGACGATCGCACGCATGGCCAAGACGACGCCGCTCGCCCGCTTCGCAACCTCCGACGAGATCGCAAATACCATCCTGTATCTGCTGGGTGATCCCAATGTCACCGGCCATGTGCTGGTGCCCGATGGCGGATTTACGCTTTAAAACGCCTGAGTTCGCTGGCGCTCACCGATCGCCCGCCCCGGCGTTCCGCTTTTAAGTTCGCTAGCGCTCACCGAACACCCGCCCCGCCTCCCCGCCCGTCCACCAATGGTATCACCATGCTGTGGTGGACGGGCGGGGAGGCGGGGCGGGGGTTCGCTCGAAACGAAAACGTGATCGTACTAATCAAGGACCTCGCTGAAATCGGTCAGTGCTGCATCGCGCAAACCCCGCCACACATTGCGCGCCTGCACCGTCTCGAACACGTCGTGCACCCGGATGATATGCGCGCCCGCATTCATCGCCAGGGTCGCGATCGCGATCGATCCGCCAAGCCGCTGGTCCGCGGCCTCTTCATTCGATAGCGCGCCGATCATCCGCTTGCGGCTCACCCCAACCAGAAGCGGGCTGCCGAGTGCGTGAAACAGCGGCAGCGCGTTGAGGAGCGCAAGATTGTCCTTGAGCGACTTGCCGAAACCGATGCCGGGGTCGAGCACGATGCGATCCTCGGCAATCCCGCTTGCAATCGCCTTCTCGCGCGTGAGCTTCAGAAACGCGAACACCTCGCTGACAATATCGGTGTAATGCCCGCCCTCATGCAGATCATCGCCCGCACCCGGCGCGTGCATCAGCGCCACCGGGCACTGGCCGGCGGCGACCACTTCGCGCATCCGCTCGTCATAGCGCAAAGCCGAAACGTCGTTCGCCATATGCGCGCCTGCGGCAAGCCCGGCTTCGAGCACGCTCGCGCGGCGCGTGTCGAGGCTGATCGCAGCGCCCATTGCGGCGCAATATTCGATTGCGGGCAGGACGCGGTCCTTCTCGTCGCCTTCCCAAACCGGCGTAGCGCCCGGGCGCGTGCTCTCACCACCAATATCGATGATCGCCGCGCCGGCTTCCACCATTGCTGCGGCTTGCGCGCGGCCCTGTTCGACCTCGTCGAAGTCTCCGCCGTCCGAGAAGCTGTCCGGTGTCACGTTGAGGATGCCCATGATCTGCGGCTGGTCGAGCCGGATCATACGGTCCCCCAGAACCAGAGGCTTGTGCTGCTTCGCCAGATTGGCCCATTGCGTCTCGGCGTCCGCCCCCAGAGGGGCCAGCGCCGCCATCGCCTCGCGCACGCCGAACAGCCGGCGCTCGATCACCCGCCCCCCGTCGCGCACAATCGCGGCAAAGCGACTGGCATAGACGAGGCTCCCGCCAAGCCGGATTGCGTGTCCGTCCTCAGCCTGCGGGGAGAGCGCCGTGCAAATGGGCTGGATGGTGACGGAGGTGGTCATCGGCTTGTCCCTGAAAATCGTGTCCGTTTCGGGCGGTCAGACGGCGCGCATCGCGGCGAGCCGCTGCTTGTGCTCTTTCTCAACCGAACGCCAGGCCCTGAACACCGACAGGTCTGGATCAGTTCGTCCCGTTCGCCCCAGCGCGTAAATCTGCTCGTAGAACCAGAATTGGGTTGCAAAACCCGCGGCAGCCCGCAGCGGCTTGATGGCGTTGAGGAATTGCAGCAATGGCGGAAAGAGCGAGAGCTCCTTTTCGACCGTGGGCAGGCTGTCTGCACCTTCGAGCATCTGTTTCGCGCCATCGGTCGCAACGCATAGAGGGCGCCCCAGCCCGACCACATCGGCTGCACCGCTTTCCACCGCCTGCTCCATGGCGGCGCGGCTGCGGAAACCGCCGGTGACCATCAGCGGCACATCCACCGCATCCTTCATCGCCTTGGCGAAGTCGACAAAATAGGCCTCTCGCGCCAATGTCGAGGGCTTGACCGCCGGATCGTCGGCCGGCTCCATTCCCTCGATCCCCAGCAGCTTTGGCTGTTCGTAGGTCCCGCCCGAGATCTCGATCAGATCGACGCCGCGCTCCTGCAACCACTGCACCACTTGCAAGCTGTCTTCGAAGGCAAAGCCACCCTTCTGGAAATCCGCGCTGTTGAGCTTCACGCTGATCGGGAAGGTCGAACCGACCGAATCCCGGGCGCCTTCGATTACACGCAGGAGCAGCGCGGCGCGGTTTTCAAGGCTCCCGCCCCAGCGATCGGTGCGCTGGTTTGAGCGGGGCGAGAGGAATTGCGAGATCAGATAGCCGTGCGCTGCGTGGATCTGGACCCCGGTAAAGCCGACCTCGCTGCAAATCCGCACGGCGCGGATGAAACGGGCGATAATGTCTTCGATCTCGCCATCCTCGAGCGCAACGGGTTCGCCGAACTGGCCGCCCGGCAAGCCCAGCTTGATCGCGCTGGGCGCCTTGGGATGCGGGTTGATCATCGCGAAGGTCTGGCGTCCGGCATGGCTGATCTGCGCCCAGAAATGGTTGCCATTGCGCGTCGCTGCCGCAGTCCAGCGCTGGTAGGCGGCGCGTTCCTCCGTGTTCAGCTCACGATCGAGAATGACATTGCCGGGCCGCTCTAGATGGTCACGATCAATCTGGAGATTGCCCGAAAGCAGCATCCCGCTGCCACCATCCGACCAGATGCCATAGAGCCGTTCAAGCTCGGGCGTGGGAAGCCCGCGCGGATCGCCCAGCCCCTCGGTCATGGCTGCCTTGGCGAGGCGGTTGGGCAAATTCGCCCCGCAGGGCAGTTTCAGGGGTTGCGAGAGTGTGATGGCGCGTTCCTCTTGTCTTTGGTCGCAGCAGCGCGGTTTGCTGCGGGACTATCACAGCCTGCGCGTTTGCCCAGAGCTTTGCGTAAGCCTTGCGAGGAGAGGCTTCCAGCGAGAGCCCCCTGGATCTTCACGTGCCGGCAACGGGCCGAGCGATGCGACACCGATCATCCCCGACTGACCGCAGACAGGCCACGCGCCACGGTCTTGCCCGCTCCTGCCCTTGGGCCTTTTTGGAACAATCGCGCGAGGCGGCGTTGGTTAGGGGACGCTAACAAATTGGTAAAAGGAAGAAAAATGATCCTACCGCGAAAGAAGGACGAGCCGGTTCGCGCATCGCCGAACCTTCGGCGCACACGCATGCGTGTGCGCGTCCCCGCCCGGTTCTTCCGCAAACGCGGCGCGCTCGATCTGACGCGCGACGCTTCGGGCCACCGACGGTATTCCTATCTCTACGAGGACACACTTGAATGAAGATTTCCGAACGCAAGGAATTTGAGACCAAACCCGAACCGCTCACCTGCGACCCCTCGATCACCGTGCTGGAGGCGGTGAAGAAGATGGCGCGGATGAACTATGGCTCGATCATCGCGGTGAACGACAATCACAAGGTCATCGGCATGATGACCGAGCGCGATATCTTCCGCCGCCTCATCGCCGAAGAGCGCGATCCGAAGACCACCCGCGTCGAGGACATCATGACATCGCCCGTGCGCACCGCGCAGAAGGATGATGACCTAATGGACTGGATGCGGATGATGTCGAATGAGCGTTTCCGCCGCCTGCCGATCGTTGATAATGACGGCACGCTGATGGCGGTCATGTCACAGGGCGATTTCGTTTCCTACACCTGGCCCGAACTGATCGAGCGGTTCAAGGAGCTCGCCGGCGCCAGCGTGCCCGAGCGCATCAATCCCGCCTTCATTCTGGTAAGCATCCTGATCTACACCGCCGCGATTGTCTTCATCGTCGGCTCGATCGGCTGACGATATCGTGTTCTGATGCGCGCGGCGCGGATTAATCCTCGATGCTGAGGAGGTACAATTGCCGCGCAGCGTCGATCGCGAGCACTTCGCCGCCTTTCTCGTAGTGCCAGAACGTCCAACCATTGCAGCTGGGCGCGCCCTGCAGGTCTTTGCCAAGGCCATGGATCGAACCAGTCTGGCTCTTGCTGTCGTGGCCGGTGATCTCCAGTGAGCCATCCGCGCGCACCGTCGCGATCCAGCGGCGCTTCTTGTCGAAAACGCGGGTACCCGGCGGGATCAGCCCGTTCTCGACCAGGGTGCCGAAAGCGACGCGCGGCGCGGCCTTCTTGCTCTGCATGGTCTTCAAGGCGCTTTCGTCGAGCGGGAGTTCTTTCTCGATCCGCTTGGTTGCGACATCGCGGTACAGGCCCTCGCGCTCACAGCCGATCCATTGCCGGCCAAGCCGCTTGGCGACCGCGCCGGTGGTGCCCGTGCCGAAGAACGGATCGAGCACGACATCCCCTGTCTCCGTCGTCGCGAGTAGCACGCGATAAAGCAGCGCCTCGGGCTTTTGCGTGGGGTGCGCTTTCCTGCCGTTCTCTTTCAGGCGCTCCTGGCCCGAGCAGATCGGCAGAACCCAGTCGCTGCGCATCTGCAACTCGTCATTCAGCGTCTTCATCGCGCGATAGTTGAAGTGATACTTCGCTTTCTCGCCCTGGCTGCACCACAACAGCGTCTCATGCGCATTGGTGAAACGTGTGCCTTTGAAATTCGGCATCGGGTTGGTCTTGCGCCACACGACATCGTTGAGGATCCAGAAGCCCTGATCCTGAAGCGCGGCACCGACGCGGAAGATGTTGTGGTAGCTGCCGATCACCCAGATCGCGCCATCGGGTTTCAGCACACGGCGGGCCTCAGTCAGCCAGGCGCGGGTGAAACCGTCATAAGCGCGGAAACTGTCAAACTGGTCCCAGTGATCGTTTACCGCATCGACTTCCGAGCCATCGGGGCGGTTGAGGTCACCGCCAAGCTGCAGGTTATAGGGCGGATCGGCGAAGACGCAGTCGATTGAATTGTCAGGCAGCGAGCGCATGGCCTCGATGCAGTCGCCCGACAGGATCTGGCCCGTCGGCAGGAGCGCGCGAGTGTCCAGTCTGGCCGTTGCCGCCGTCTTCTTGCGGCTCTTGGTTGTCTCGATCACGCCCACGTTCTTGTCCTCTCGATGGAAGCCTTGGCGGATCGTGCGGACACGCCAGCCCAAAGTTATCCACAACCGTGAGTCCAAGCGGACTCCCCGTCAAGGCAAAGATTTTCGCCGATTATGGTTAATGACGCGTCAATACGGCCAAATGCGGGGAAGAACGAAAGGTGACCCCACTAGATATTGAGTCCGCAGCCCTTGGCGGGACTCCAGATCAGGGGGTGTTGCGCTGAGGACTCAGGGGCGATTTTTGTTCGCCGATCAGACGAAAACCAGCACCACATTGGCCGCAAACACCGCGACCAGCGCGGCTCCGACGAGCCGACCGATGCTCTTTGCGAACCAAAGCAGGCCAAGCACCAGAACCGCGCTGGCCGTCAGCAGCATCATCTGCGCGCCCGCCAGATCGCCAGGCAGCGGCAGGGGGGCAATGCTCATGGTCGCGCCGCCGATCAGCAGTATGTTGTAGATGTTCGAGCCCACCACATTGCCCAGCGCGAGGCCCGATTTGCCGCGCAGCGCAGCAGCGATCGAGGCAGCCAGTTCGGGCAATGAAGTGCCGACCGCAACGACCGTCAGACCGATCACCGTTTCGGGCACCTCGAAGATTGTTGCCAGCTCGATCGCGCCCTCGACCAGCGCCTGCCCGCCGGCAACCAGCACGCCAAGCCCTGCAAGAAACTGCAAGGTAGCGACCCAGCCCCTGACCTTTTCATCCGCGTCCGGCTCATCGATCGCGCTTTCGCCCGGATCGAGATAGCGCCACACAATATAGACGATAATTCCCGCCAGCAGTGCAACGCCGATCCAGCGCGCGCCAATCCCGCTTGCGGCAAGCCCCCATAGCAGCAGCGTAGCGCCCAGCGCTGCGACTGCATCGCGCCTACCGATCCCGCTCAGCACGATCGGCGCGACCAGCGCGGAAACGCCCAGAATCAGCAGCGTGTTGGCAAGGTTGGAGCCGACCACATTGCCCCAGGCGATCTCGGGCGAACCGCGCATCGCGGCCTGAACGCTCGCCACCATTTCGGGCATCGAAGTCGCAAAGCCGACGATCACGAGCCCTGTAAACAGCGTCGAGACACCCAGTTTCTGCGCAATGCCCACCGCGCCGCGCACCAGCAATTCGCCTCCGAAGGCGAGACCGATCAGGCCTGCAAGGCTGAGCAGAAGAGCGTTCGTCATGGGCTAGCGCGCTTAAGGGACATACAGGCCAAGATCAAAAGGTGAGCGCATTGGTTCCCAGATTGCCCTGCCGCACGGTTCATTATCCGCGGTCCATGGCGCGGAAAGTCACAGCAGGCTGGCCTGGGCAACCGGCGCAAAGGAACGGCGGTGAAGGGGCGTTGGCCCGTGGGTCTGCAGCGCCTCCATGTGATCCTTCGTGCCATAGCCCTTGTTGCGTTCCCAGCCATAGTGCGGGTGGTCTTGCGCCGCGGCGACCATGAGCCGGTCGCGGTGCTCCTTGGCAAGGATCGAGGCGGCGCTGATCGCAGGCTCGATCCCGTCACCGCCGACTATGGCGCGCGCGGGCCATATCCACCCGGTGCAGCGGCGCTCGGGCGTCTGGTTGCCGTCGATCAGAACTTCATGCGGCGTATGATCAAGCGCCGCGCACAATTCACCGACGCAGCGTGTCATCGCCAGCATCGTCGCCTGGAAGATATTGACCCGATCGATCTCTTCGGGCTCGACCACCGCAATCGCATAGCGGCAGCTTGCGCGGATCGCTTCGTCGAGCGCGGCGCGCCGCTTGGCGGATAATTTCTTGGAATCGTTCAGGCCAGCGGGTACGCGGGTTCCCAACATGCACGCCGCAGCCACCACCGGCCCGGCCAGCGGTCCGCGCCCGGCCTCATCGACACCGATGACAAGAGCGCCCCGATCGGCCGGCGCGGCACTAATATCATTCTTGGGAGTTACCCCGGTCATGAAAACATTCTCCAGCTTTACACTCGCTCTTTCCCTCGGTGCCGCCAGCCTCGCAAGCTGCGCGCTTGCACAAGATGGGGAAAGCCCGGCAAGCACGGCCGAAGAAGCAGGCTTCACGCAAGAGGAAATGGGCACTTTCGATCAACCCTGGGCGATCGAATTCCTGCCCGGACGCCCCGTCCTTGCGATCACCGAGAAAGCCGGCAACCTCAAGATGATGCAGACCCGCACGGGCGAGATCATCGAGGTGAGCGGTGTTCCCGAAGTCGCCTATGGCGGCCAGGGCGGGCTTGGCGACATCGCGTTTCTTGAGAGCGAGGCGGATCGCCGCGACGCCCGAACGATCTATCTGAGCTGGGCCGAACAGGGCGATACGGACGACACCTACGGCGCGGTCGTGGGCAAGGGCCTGCTCAAATGCGATAATGCTTCCAATACCTGCAACATCGATGGGTTGGAGGTGATCTGGCGGCAGAGCCCGAAAGTGCCCGGCCGCGGACACTATTCGCACCGGCTCGCCTTCTCGCCGGACGAGAGATATCTCTTCATCGCCAGCGGCGACCGGCAGAAGCAGACCCCGGCGCAGGACATGACCAACACGCTGGGCTCGATCGTGCGGCTCACCCTCGACGGTGCGCCCGCGGCAGGCAATCCCTTCGCCGATCAGGACGGCGTGCCCGACGAGATCTGGTCCTATGGCCACCGCAACATCCTCGGCCTCGACTTCGCGCCCGACGGCACCTTGTGGGAAGTAGAGCATGGCCCGGCGGGCGGCGATGAACTCAACCGGGTTGAACGCGCCAGCAATTACGGCTGGCCGGTGCGCTCCTATGGCGACAATTACAACGGCACACCGATCCCCGCACACACACCGGATGACGGCTTCACCAAGCCCGCAATCCACTGGACGCCGGTGATCGCGCCGGGCGACATGCTGATCTATTCGGGCGAAATGTTTGCCCCCTGGGCGGGCGATGCGCTGATCCCGGGGCTCAAGACGCAGGCTCTCATCCACGTCGATCTCGATGGCGGGAACGCGAAAGAGGTCGCGCGCTACGAACTTGGCGGGCGGCTGCGCTCGATCACGCAAGGCCCCGATGGCAGCATCTGGGTGGTCGAAGACGGCAAGGACGCCAAACTGTTCAAGCTTTCGATGTAAGCGCGTTGATGGCCACTTGGCAGGGGGCGCGTTCTGGCTTACTCGCCCCCGCGCCATGGCTACCAACACGCCCGACAACGACAACACCGCAAGCCTGATCCCGCTCACCGCCGTACCCGAGGCGATGATCGAGCAAGTGCTCGACCGCGCCTTCGGGCCTGATCGACACGCGCGCACCGCATATCGCATCAGGACGGGCATGGATTGGCTCGAGGCGCTGAGCTTTGCCGCGCTTGATGCCAACGAGATGCTGGTGGGCACGATCCAGTGTTATCCCGTGGCGTTGGTTGACAAGAACGCCCGCGCGCTGCCGATGATCATGGTCGGTCCCGTCGCTGTCTTGCCGGAACGGCAGGGCGAGGGTTTTGGCCAGGGCCTTATGGCTGCCATGCTCGACGCTGAAGCGCGGCTGGCGGCGGACGGGCAGACGCCATTTGCCCAGGTGCTGATCGGCGATGCCGAATATTACGGGCGCTGGGACTTTTCCGCGGCGATGACGGGCGGTTGGCAGTGCCCGGGCCCTTATGAACCCGAGCGGCTGCTGGCGCGCGGCCCGGCGCTGGCGGCGATGCCAGCCGAAGGGATGCTGGCACCATGGGCGGAAGGACCGCAGACCAAGGAACCGGGCGCGTAACCCGGACGTTTCAAAGCCATGCCTTACGAACCGCCCCCCTACCTCGCTGAAATGACCCTCGCCGAGATCGCGCAGGCGGTGGCAGACCGCAAGTTGCCGCCACTGGAACAGTGGGACCCGCAGAAGATCGGCGAAAGCGATATGCGCATCGCCGCCGATGGCACCTGGTTTCACGAAGGCGGCGTGATCCATCGCCCCGCCATGGTGCGCGCCTTTTCCGGTCTGCTCACGCGTGACGAGGCCGGGCAGCACTGGCTGTTGAGCCCGTTTGAAAAGCTCCATATCGAAGTCGATGATGCCGCCTTCATCGCGACCGATTGCCAGATGAAAGGCAGCGACATCGCCTTCCGGCTCAACACCGATGAAGATGTGATCGCGGGGCCCGACAATATGATCAGGGTCGCTGGCGATCCCGAGACCCCGGCGATCTATCTGCACGTGCGGCGCGGCGTCGAGGCGCGGCTCAACCGCTCGACCTACAGCCAGCTTGCCGAAATCGCGCTGGCGACCAGCGGGGATGACTGGCTGGTGACGAGCCAGGGCGCCATATTCTCGCTGATCGCTTCCTGAGCCAGCATGACGGGTCGATTGCTTGATCGCCTGTCGCGGCTGTATGAAGAGGGGCACGCGCGCGGAGTTTCCGGCCTCTTGACCGACGCCAGCCTTGCCGATGGGCGGGCGACGCCTGCCGCGGTGCTGATCGCGGTCACCGATCGCGAGAGGCCCGGCGTGATCCTGACCCAGCGCCCGCGCGGCATGCGCGATCACCCTGGCCAGGTCGCCTTTCCGGGCGGCAAGATCGATCCGGGCGAAGACCCTATCACCGCCGCCCTGCGCGAGGCAGACGAGGAGCTCGCCCTGCCCCCGGGCAAGGTGCGCGTCATAGGCGCAACCGACCTCTACCACACCGGAACCGGCTTTCTGGTGACGCCGGTTCTTGCTGTGGTGCCGCCCGATCTGCCGCTTGTCCCCAGCCCCGCCGAGGTCGAGGCATGGTTCGAGGCCCCGCTTGACCGGCTCCTCACTCCCGCCAACTGGGATGAGCAAAGCGTCAACTGGAAGGGCAAGATGCGGCGCTATTACGAGATGAACCACGAGGGTTTTCGCATCTGGGGCGTCACGGCGGCGATCATCCTCAATCTGGCGCAGCGGATTGATGTAAGCGCGCTTCACGACTAACCGACAAGGCTTGCGAAAGCTGATACAGCCATGACGAGCATCTTGCCTAAAGCCCCCTGGACCCAGCGAGCCGGCCTTGCTGCCTTGCGCGATGCGCTGGGCGCGGACGCAATCCGCTGGGTCGGCGGTGCAGTGCGCGACACGCTGCTGGGCGACGAGGTCCACGATGTCGACTGTGCGACCACGCTCAGGCCCGAGCGGGTAATCGAATTGTGCGACCACGCAGGCATCCGCACAGTGCCGACGGGGATCGAGCACGGTACGGTCACCGCCGTTTTCGAGGACGGCCCGGTCGAAATCACCACCCTGCGCCACGACGTCTCGACCGATGGTCGCCGCGCAACAATCGCCTATGCAAGCGACTGGCGCGAAGATGCCGCGCGCCGCGATTTCACGATCAACGCGCTCTACGCCCACCCCGAAAGCCTTGCGATCGACGATTATTTCGGCGGGCTCCAGGATCTCGCGGCGCGAGAGGTCCGCTTCATCGGCGAGGCCCGCCAGCGCATTGCCGAGGATCATCTGCGCATCCTGCGCTATTACCGTTTCCAGGCGCGTTTCGGTGCAGAGCTTGACCCTGAGGCCGAAGAAGCCTGCGCCGAAATGGCAGGAACGCTCAAGGGGCTCAGCCGCGAGCGGGTCGCCGATGAACTGCTCAGATTGCTTGGCCTGCCCGATCCGCACGCAACCATTGCGCGCATGCGGGAGCGCGGTGTGCTGCCCGTAATCCTGCCCGAGACGTGCCAGGCGCACGTGGATTGTCTGGCACGCCTTATCGCCACCGAGGCTGATCTGGGCAACGATCCCTGCGCCATAAGGCGACTGGCCGCCTTGCTGCCGCCCTCGCGCGATGTCGCTGAAACCTGCGCGGCCCGACTGCGGCTATCCAAGGCCAGACGCGCAAGGCTGGTCAATGCGGCCGAGCGCCAGGCAAGCGATGCCGACGATCCGCGGGCGCTTGCCTACCGGATCGGCACGCAGGGCGCCCTTGACCGGCTGATGCTGCTCGACAAGGCCGGGATTGCGGCGAGGATCATCGACTACACCCCGCCGGTCTTTCCGCTTAAAGGGGGACAGATCGTCGCGCGCGGTGTCGCCGCAGGGCCACAAATAGCCCACCTGATGCAGGCGGTTGAGCGCGCCTGGGTCGCCGAAGGCTTTCCGGATCTTGCCCGCATCGAACAGCTTCTCGACAAAGAATTGCGTAAATTAAGCCTCTGAAAGGCATGATTTTTCGTTCAGATGGTCTTCAGACGGGACAGTCTATCTGTTCGCAGGTGCAACACACTTGCCACAAGGCCTTATCCTGAATTAGGGAACCAAGCGCGCGCTTCGCACATTGACACAATGCGCGTTCTCCTCGGTTTGCCGGTCAACCGGCGGGCTCAAGTTTGACTTGATCCTGCGCTGAGAGACTGTGCGAGCCGACGCGGCCTTTCGCGCGTCGCATCGTGTTGAGCGCTTTTGGATGTCGCCCTCCGGCGCTTCCTGAGGTGCCAGCCGGCCTCTCCAGGCTTTTGCGGTGTGATGCATGGGACGAAACTGACTACGGAGTGAGAAATCCATGAAGCTTTCCAAACTGGCCGCGCTGGCCACCACCGCCGCCCTCTCTTTTGCCGCCCTCCCCTTCGCCGCGCAGGCGCAGGATGCCGGTACCACGGTCTACAGCCAGGTTGACGACAGCACAGTGGGTACGATCGCCAGCAATGACGGTGCCACAGCGGTGCTTGACACCGGCTCCTACAAGGCCCCGCTTCCGGTCGGCACGTACGCCGAGCGCGAAGGCAAGTGGACGATCAATGCGACCAAGGCCCAGATCGACGGCATGATGGCCGCCGCCGAAGCCGAAGCGGAAAAGAAGCTCGCCGCCGCGCTCGTTGATGGCGCTGCGGTCGTCAGCGCTGACGCCATGCCGGTCGGCACGGTTCTCGCGATGGATCCGGAAACGGATCAGTATCTAGTCGAGAACGAGTCGGGTATCATCACCCTCAAGCGTGAACATTTTGCGGTGAACGCAAATGGTGCTCTCACCGCGCTTTTCACCAGCGCGCAGCTCGCCGGCTTCACCGTCGAAGTGCCCGAAGGTGCCGTGGTTGAGACCCCCGAAGGCAAGATGACCCGCACCGCCGATGGCTGGGAAGCGATGGAAGCGGAAGCGACCGAAACGGCAGCCACCGCCGATGAAGACATGGCCGATATGAGCGCCAGCTAACAGGCTCAGGGCGCTCCGGTCGCGGCGCGCCACATACAAAGCATTTGCTGACAGGAAAACCCCGCGCGATCAGAATGATCGCGCGGGGTTTTCTCTTGGCGCTAGTCGAAGCGGTTATCCTTCGGAAAGCCCGTTGGCGGCATCCGGCCCGCCGCGCCGCGCGCGACCTTCCACATGCCGATCTCGGTCTCGGTCCTTGTGCGCTCGCCCGAACCGCCCATCTGCCAGCTGAGCCCTTCGCCAAGCACGAAAGTGCGCGCATCCGAAAGCCCGCCGTCGCGATAGCGCTGGATCTGAACACCCTGCCCGCGCGCCATGACCGGCATTTCCTCAAGGTTGAAGACGATAAGCTTGCGGTTGTCGCCCACCGCCGCGACGTGATCGTCCTCGGTGGCGATCTCTCGGATCACCCGCAATTTTGCATCGCCCTTCAGGTTCACCACCTGGCGGCCCTTGCGCGTCTCGGCCAGCAATTCGGCGGTCTCCGCGACGAAGCCCTTGCCATTGCTTGCGGCGAGCAGCAGCCGTCCGCCTTCCTTATGGACAAGCATCTTGGCGATCGAGGTGTCTGCCTCGAGGTCGATCATCGTGCGCACCGGCTCGCCAAAGCCGCGCGCTCCGGGTAGCTTGTCGCAGCCCAGCGTATAGAACCGGCCATTGGCAGCTGCGATCAGAAGCTTGTCGGTGGTCTGCGCATGGAAAATGAAGGCGAGCGCGTCGCCCTCCTTGTATTTGAACTCCTGCGCCAGGTCGACGTGTCCCTTGGCCGCACGGATCCAGCCTTTCTGCGAGAGGATCACCGTGATCGGCTCCTTCTCGATCATCGCATCCATGCTGAATTCGACTGCGGGCTCGGCTTCCTCGATGCGCGTGCGGCGTGCGCCGATCGCCGTGTCCTCGGCGTAATCCTTGCGAAGCGCGCGAAGGTCTTTCTTCAAGCGCGTGCGCTGGCGAGCCGGGCTTTCGAGCAGCTTGTTAAGCTCTTCCTGCTCGGCAAGCAGATCGTCTTTCTCTGCACGCAACTGCATCTCCTCCAGCTTGCGCAAGCTGCGCAGCCGCATGTTGAGGATCGCCTCGGCCTGCCGATCGGTGAGGCCAAATTCGGCCATCATCACCGGCTTGGGCTCGTCCTCGGTGCGGATGATCTCGATCACCCGGTCGAGGTTGAGAAAGGCGATGATGTAGCCCTCGACCAGTTCCAGCCGGCGTTCGATCTGGCCAAGGCGGTGGCGCGTGCGGCGCTGGAGGATCTCGATCTGCGCGGCGGTCCAATTTGCGAGCAGTTCTTTCAGCCCCATCACCATGGGCGTGCGGGTGCTATCCAGCACGTTCATGTTGAGCCCGAAACGCGTCTCCATGTCGGTAAGCTTGAAGATCGACTCCTTCAAAAGCTCTGGATCGACATTCCGGCTGCGCGGGACCAGCACAATGCGGATCTGCTCGTCAGATTCGTCGCGCACATCGTCGAGGATCGGCAGCTTCTTGTCAGCAATTGCCTGCGCGATTTGCTCGATCAGCTTTCCCTTGGGCACCTGGTAGGGGATTTCGCTAATGACGAGCTGCCACTGCCCCCCGCCCATCCGCTCGATCCCGGCTGCCTTGTCATCGGCCTTCTCCGCCTCGGGCGCTTCAAACACGCCGCGCAGACGGAAGCTGCCACGCCCGGTTTCGTAGGCTTTCGAGATGATTTCTGCACTGTCGATAAGCTGGCCGCCTGTGGCAAAATCAGGCCCCTTCATCAGCTCCATCAATCGACTGTGTTCCACCTGTGGATTGTCGATCAGCTCGAGCGTTGCGTCGATCACCTCGGCAGCGTTGTGGCTGGGAATATTGGTCGCCATTCCGACCGCGATCCCGCTCGCGCCGTTGGCCAACAGATTGGGGAACAGGCCCGGCATCAGCTCGGGCTCTTCCTCTTCACCATTATAGGTCGGGATGAAATCGACTGTGCCTTCATCCAGCCCAGCCATCAGCTGCAGCGCCGTCTTGGTCAGGCGCGCTTCGGTGTAGCGATAGGCGGCGGCATTATCGCCATCGATATTGCCGAAGTTCCCCTGCCCCTCAACCAGTGGATAGCGCAGCGAGAAATCCTGCGCGAGGCGAACCATCGCGTCATAAGCGGCCGTGTCGCCATGAGGGTGATACTTACCGATCACCTCACCCACGACGCGCGCGGATTTCTTGAAGGTGCTGGAGGGATCGAGCTTCAATTGCCGCATCGTCCACAGCAGGCGACGGTGAACCGGCTTCAGCCCGTCGCGCAAGTCCGGCAGCGAGCGCGCGGTGATCGTCGAGAGCGCGTAGACGAGATAGCGTTCGGACAAAGCCGCATCGAAGGGCGCGTCGGTGATGAGGTCGAACTCGTCCTCGGGCGGCGTGGAATCAGTCGGATTTGTCGGATCAGCCATCCGATCCGCTTAGCAAGCGACCCGCCCGGCTGGGAGAGGTGTTTCCACAGGGAAAGCGCGCCGGGGAGACGCGCGGGCTGTGGGTATTGCGATAATCGAGAGATGGGGGCTCCGCCGCCGCGCGAGAGAAGGGGGAGCGGGGACGGCGGCGGAGCAGGTCTGCTCGGTCCGGGGAAACCGAGCAAGAGGACTTGGGGAGAGTTCAGGCTGTCGGCAAACCGATCGGGGCGAAGGCGTAGACGAACAGGCCGGACGAAAAGGCAAAGGCGAGAGCGGCGGCGAGAAGATCGTTGGCGGCGGGCATGGCGGGGGCTTCCTCTTCCTTGTGGATGTCGAGTGTCAGGCGAAGACGGCGGGGCTTGCGGGGATGATCGCGTAGGCAAACAGGCCGGCGGAGATCACAACCGAGATAGCGGCGGCGAAGAAGTTGTTGGCAGTGGCGGTCATGGTAGGTTTCCTTGAATTGGAAGATGTGTCAGGGGATCAGGCGATCAGCGTCGGGCTTGCGGGGATAATCGCGTAAGCAAAGAGGCCCGCAGAGATGATGATCGAGAAGGCAG
The DNA here is from genome assembly GCA_043567175.1 of Erythrobacter sp. Classification (GTDB taxonomy): domain Bacteria; phylum Pseudomonadota; class Alphaproteobacteria; order Sphingomonadales; family Sphingomonadaceae; genus Erythrobacter. The sequence continues at coordinate 3,342,853 of CP121323.1, read as the reverse complement.
CGGCGGCGATATTGTTGGCGGTGTTGGTCATTTCAAAGTCTCCGTTTGTTCAGTTCGGCGGGTTGTTCCGCTTGATGCCAACTACATTGCATCAGCCGTGCCAAACTCAAAAAACCGCAGAATTCCGGCGTTTTCCGAACAGAAGTCAAGCCAGCCGCTAAGGCTAATTCTCAAGAGTTGGGAGATTTTCCTAATTCTTGGCCTAGGTGTTTGCATTGCGGTGTGCCGCTGTTCCGCCTGGCTCTTCCAGAGCCTCGCGTCATCGCCCCAGGGCCACGCTCCGGCGGGATTATGGAACGATAGCCGGCCCGGTTTCCTTGATTGGGCAAAGACACCATTCAACAAGAAGGAGACAGCAATGCAAAACGTGCTGATCATGGCCACAGACGGTTTCGAACAATCCGAACTGATGGAGCCCAAGGCCCGGCTCGAAGAAGCAGGCGCCAAAGTCACGATCGCCAGCCTTGAAAAAGGCGAGATCGAGGGCTGGGATGATGGAAACTGGGCGGCCAGCGTCGCGGTCGACCTGACCATCTACGAAGCGAAAGTTGAGGATTATGATGCCCTGCTATTGCCGGGCGGACAGATCAACCCCGACATCCTGCGCATGAACGAACGCGCTATTGCGCTCATTCGCGCCTTTAATGACAAGTCAAAGCCGATCGCAGCGATCTGCCACGCACCCTGGCTGCTGGCCGAAGCGGAAATCCTCGATGGCAAAGTCGTAACGAGCTGGCCCTCGATCCGCACCGACCTGCGCAACGCAGGCGGGCAGGTCGTCGACCGCCAGGTCGCTGTGGACGGCAATATCATCACCAGCCGCAATCCTGACGATATCCCCGCCTTCACCGCAGCGCTCAAAGACGCGCTTTCGATGAAGGATCAGATCAGCGAAAACGCCTGATATTACACTGATGAATTCGCCGGAGGGGGCGCCCCTCACTTACCCCTCCTGGCGCGGTTGCCCCGTTACGCCTTTTGTGCGTGACGGGGTTTTCTGCTCCCGTCCTGTGCCGCGCGCGCTATGGCAAACACGATTGCGAGCGCGAGCATGCAAGCAGTCTGACCTGCGACCAGCTCGAGAAAAGGGCAAGGAACACCGGAAAAATCGGAGAACCTCGGGCCGTCGGGGCTGCTGACGGATCTTGCGCTCAACGTCGAGATCGTCGGCATAGAGTGGAGGATTAGGGTCCAATACCGGACTTCTAATACCGGACTTCCAATACCGAGCTCAACGCATAGCAGCGTCGCAATTCAAGGGTTCACCATCAATCCGATCCGCGAGCCCGAGAGGCGACCCGTTCGAAGTGTGCGTTCCAGAAACGCGCTGCGCTTTACATCTTCTGGGCGTCATTCGCCTCGGCTGGCAGCTGCACGGTCAGGCCGTCCATCTCCGGCGTCAGCTCGATCTGGCACGAAAGCCTGCTGGTGCGACGCACGCCGGCCGCGAAATCGAGCATGTCTTCCTCCTCCTCGGAGGATTGCGGCAAACGGTCGAACCATTCGGGCGCAACGATCACGTGACAGGTAGAGCATGCCATCTGGCCCTCGCACGTGCCCTCAAGAGGTAATCCCGCCGCCTGGCCAACTCTCAGCAGGCTGTCTCCCGGCTCGCCGGTGGCGACGAGGCTCTTTGAGCGCGGGTCTATAAATGTGACGCTGATGGGCATTTCAGGGGCTATGGGGCCTCACAATTGCTGCGATGCAGCATTATTGATGAGTTTTCCGGCCTCTTCAAGCTCTTCAAGAGTCGTATAGCGGCCAAAGCCAAGCCGGATCGAAGACTTGGCCTGCTTGTCGCTAAGGCCGATGGCCTTGAGCACGTGGCTGGGACGGCCCGATCCGCTGGCGCATGCGCTGCCCGCAGAGAACATCACGGTGCGCACCTCGGACATCAGGCGGCCCACATCGAGACCTTTCCTGCGAATGTTCAGATTGCCGCGCCAGCGCGCGTCCTCGCTGCCGTTGACCGTCCAGTCAGCAAAGAGGTCGCCCGCACGGCTCCACAGCGCCTCGATGTGAGCCGCATCCTGTTCCATACGCTCTTTCGCGACCTGCGCTGCCGCGCCAAAGCCGGCGATGAGTGCCGGGCTGAGCGTGCCAGAGCGAAGCCCTGCCTCCTGCCCGCCACCGGTCTGTTGCTCGGCAAGCTCCACCCCGTCGCGGACCCACAGCGCCCCCACGCCCTTGGGGCCGTGGATCTTGTGCGCGCTCACCGCGATCATGTCCGCGCCTGTCAGGGGAATGCGGCCATAGGCCTGCACGGCGTCAATCAGGAACAGGGCATTGTTTTCCTTCGCCTTGCGATGCCAGTCGATAGTGGGATGGACAGTGCCGATCTCGTTGTTGACAGCCATAACCGCGATCAGGCGTGTGTCGGAGGGCACATCCTGCTTCGTGTTGCACTGACCATCGGCGGCAACATTGAGGATGTGCGCCTTGGCCGCGTCCTTTGCCGTATCGAGCACGGCCGCGTGCTCGATTGCAGAGACCGAGACGTGCCCGCCCTGCCCCGATCCTCGGATTGCGAGATTGAGCGCTTCGGTTGCGCCCGAGGTGAAGATCACGCGACCACCCGGAGGAAACAGCGCGGCGACATGATCGCGCGCGGCTTCGATGGCGGCAGCGGCTTGCCTCCCCATGCGGTGCGGAGAATGGGGGTTGCCGAAACCCACGCCTCCCGGCCCGTCGAGCCAGCGCAGCATCGCCTCGCGCGCCTCAGGCGCGAGGGGAGTGGTGGCCTGATAATCGAGATAGATCATGTGAGCGAAGCCCATGCGGCGGCAAATTGTTCCAATTCTTGCGGTGTGGTCGACCAGCCCAGACTCACCCGGATCGTGCGCGCGGCGATATCATCGGGCACGCCGAAAGCGTCGAGCACCCGGCTTTTCTTGAGCGTACCCGAAGAGCACGCGCTGCCAGCGGAGACGGCAATACCCATCGCATCGAGCCGGATCAGGAGGGCTTGGGCGGACATGGTTGGGTGAGTAAGCGCGAAGATGTAATCTACCGCCTCGCCGACAGTCAGACGATCGGACGCCACCGTGTCCGCAAAGGTGGCGCGCTCGCCGGCTGTCGTCGCCCATTCGCCAGCCTCCAGCGCTGCTGCCATGCCGAGCGCGCCAGGCAGGTTCTCTGTACCTTGGCGATAGCCGCGTTCATGGCCGCCGATCGGCTCAAGCAGGCTGAAATCGCGCACCAGAAGTGCGCCGATCCCGATCGGGCCACCGCATTTATGCGCCGAAACCACAGCCATATCGGCTGGAGGCAGATCAAGCTTGCCCGCGCTTTGCGAGCAATCGGAGAGCAGGATCGCTCCGTTTTCAGCCATGGCACCGGCCATGGCGGCGACAGGGTTGATCGTGCCCGTTTCCGAATTGACGTGCTGGACGGCGAGGATCGTTTCAGTATCGAACAAGCTTTCATCATCGACGACTTGAGCATCAGGCGCCGCGCGGAACACCGCGTCGTGTTCCACCGCACTCACAATCCGCCGCTTAGCCTTGCTGCGGTTGAGCGCGATCCAGAGCGCCTCGCTCGAACCCGAGGTAAAGATCACTTCACCATCCCAATCAAGCGCCTGTTTGATCCGGTCGCGCGCATCCTCCAGCGCCTGCTTGGCCTTGCGCCCCTCAGCGTGCGGGCTGGACGGATTCGCCCACAACGCAAAGCCTTCCTCCATTGCGGCTCGGGCTTCGGGGCGCAGCGGCGAAGTGGCGGCGTGATCGAGGTAAATTCGGTTGGTCATCACGTCTTCTTGCGATCTATTCTCAATAATTTGCGCTTTACCATGCAGGTGTATATAGGCTGCGCCATCGCGTGCGCCACCCGGTGCGCCGCGCCATCCAACATAGCTAAGGTTTGTGCATGCCGTCAGTGATCTTTCCCGGCCCCGAGGGTCGTCTCGAAGGCCGTTTCTCTCCGCCACCGCGCCCGCGCGCTCCGGTTGCGATGATCCTTCACCCCCACCCCGAAGGCGGCGGCACGATGAACGACCGGATCGTCCAGCGGCTCTACAAGACCTTCGTTGATCGCGGCTTTGCAACCTTGCGCTTCAACTTTCGCGGCGTCGGCCGCAGCCAGGGCAGCTTCGACAACGGAATTGGCGAACTGTCCGACGCGGCGAGCGCGCTCGACTGGGTGCAATCGATTCATCCCGAGGCGCAGACCACCTGGGTCGCGGGCTATTCCTTCGGCGCGCTGATCGGGATGCAATTGCTGATGCGCCGGCCTGAAGTGCGCGGCTTCATCTCTGTCGCGCCGCCCGCCAACATGTACGACTTCTCGTTTCTTGCCCCCTGCCCCGCCTCCGGCATCTTCGTGCAGGGCGCAGCCGATACCGTGGTGCAGCCCAACGCGGTGCAGAAGCTGGTCGACAAGCTGCGCACGCAAAAGCACATCACGATCCACCACGACGAGATCCCGCGCGCCAATCACTTCTTCGAGAACGAGGTCGAGGACATGATGGCGAGCGTCGACAATTACCTCGACTTCCGCCTCTCGCCGGATTGCCCGATCAAATAACAAGAGCCGAGCCTTCGGGTTTGCCCTCCCGCCTCAGACGCGCCTCCGTTTGCCCGGGGGCGCGTCATTAGCATTACTCGGCTTGGTCATCCTCAACGAGATCGATCGGGCGCGCGCCATCAGCATCGGGCAGGGTCCAGATCAGCACGTTGAAGACCGCGATCGCGGCGAGGATCAGCATCAGGACGGGCTGCTTCGCCTCACCTGTCCGCTTGTAGAGCGCATAGGCGCCAAGGCACAGCGCAAAGGCGGCCAGCATCACCAGTGCCAGAACCACGTCGGTCATCGCTTGCGCGCCCTCCTTTCAAATGCCGTGTTACCAGTGCCCATCCCTTAACGCGTCACCGGGCGCAGGCCACGGAAAATCTTTGCATCGTCAACAAGAGCGAGGTTGATTGTCTTGACCCGCACCACGAGCTATCGATCCGGGCATGACTGCAAAATCCACCGAATTCACACGCCGCCAGACCCTCAACGGGCTTGGCTCGGCCTCCGTCCTTGCCCTCGGCGCTGGCGCGCTGGGAGGCTGCATCCGCATGGGCGGCGCAGATGGCAAGCCTGGTATGCCGGGCCCACGAGCAGCCGCCGAAACCGCGCCCGACGCCAAGCTTGACGAGATCGCCTACCGGATGCTCGCCCACGAGCCCGGCCGCGCGACCGGGCTGGGCGTCGACAAGGGCGCCTTTGCCGACTGGCGCGGCACTTATGGCACGCCGGGCATGGAGGGCCGCGAGGCCTATCGCCAAACGCTCACCGAGCTGGTGGCCGAGGCGAAAGCCTATCCGAAAGCGGGACTCACCCCCGACCAGCAAATCGGCTTCGAAGTGGTCGAAACCGCCTTCACCAATGCTCTCGAAGGCATGGCTCTGCCTTATGGCGATGTGGCTGTCGGCTCGTGGCGCAACGCGCCCTATGTCGTCATCCAGAATGTCGGCGGCTATCTCGATTATCCGCGTGCGCTCGGCTCGAACCAGCCGGTCAAGGACGCTCAGGATGTCGATTATTACCGCAGCCGCCTCGAGGAGATCCCGGCCATCCTCGATGGCGAGCTTGAGCGGGTCAAGGAAGCGCGGGCCCATGGCCTCGTCGCGCCCGATTTCCTGCTCGACAAGACCGCGCGCCAACTTGAGCTTACAGCGAAATCAGCGGCAAGCGGCGAGCTCTTCATCGACGATTTCGAGAGCCTGCTCAAAAAGGCCGACCTGCCGCAAAACGCAGCGCAGATGGCGAAGCCCGTCGTCACCGGCCCGATCCGCGCAGCGCTCGAGCGCCAGCTCACCGAGATCAAGGACCAGCGCCGCATCGCAAAGTCCAAGGCCGGCATGTGGGCGCAGCCCGATGGCGAGGAATGGTATTCCTGGGCAATCAAGGCCTCGACCACCACGCAAAAAACGCCCGATGAAATCCACGAGCAGGGGCTCGAGGAACTCGCCGAATTGCACGGCCGGATGGACCCGATCCTCAAGGAACTCGGCTACACCAAAGGCAGCGTTGGCGAGCGGATGCAGGCGCTGGGCCGCGATGAACGCTACCAATTTTCCGACGGCGACAAGGGTCGCCGCGAAATCATCGAATTCATCGAGGAGCAGGTGACCTATATTCGCGCGCAATTGCCGCGCGCCTTCAATGAACTGGTCGATCCGCCTTTCGAGGTGCGCCGCATCCCGGTTGCCGAGGAAGCCGGCGCGCCGGGGGCCTATGGCGGAGGCGGCAGCAAGGACGGATCGATCCCCGGGCGCTTCTGGATCAACCTCAGAACGCCCGATCTGCATCGCAAATACGACCTGCCCGATCTCACCTTTCACGAGGCGTTTCCGGGCCATGTCTGGGAATCGGCCTATTCCAACCGCCTGCCGCTGATCCGTTCGATCCTCGCCTTCAATGCCTTCAGCGAAGGATGGGCGCTCTATGCCGAGCAGCTGGCCGACGAACTGGGCGCCTATGATGATTTCAAGGTCGGACGCCTCGGTTACCTGCAGTCGCTCGCCTTTCGCGCCTGTCGCCTCGTGGTCGATACCGGGCTCCACCACAAGCGCTGGACGCGCGAGGAAGGAAATCGATTCTTTGTCGAGCGCAACGGCTCGAAGCCCGAAGAAGTCGCGAGCGAGGTCGATCGCTATTGCAGCTGGCCGGGACAGGCCTGCGGCTACAAGATCGGCCATTCCGAGATTGTAGGCCACCGCGCAAGAGCGCAACGCGAGCTCGGCGCCGCCTTTGATTTCAAGGCCTTCAACACAGCCGTCGTCATGGGAGGCAACGCACCCTTGAACGTGGTTGGCAACACGGTCACGCGCTACATCGAACAGGCACGCGGCTGACCCCTGCAGTCCGGTGACTTGAGAAAAGCAGCGTGTGAAATGGCCCCGGAATGGCCCCGGAAGCGCTTTTAACCCGTGCGCCCGCGCTCCGCGAGATCGGCGAGGATAGAAGCTGAAGGGCCAGGCGCACACCGCCACGTTCAGCGATTCGCTCTCGTTCTAGGTCAAGCGGGTTGCGGGCGCGCAGGTGCCGGACGAAGCGAGGTTTGCGCTAAAACACGCGGCGCGCCTGGCGAGAATTGCCGGGAGCAAGGCACGCTGCACCAGTCGGAGCAAACGCTCCAATCATTGCCCGGGCCTTCCGAAGGCTACATCTGCCTATTTCTTGCCAAAAAGCTGGAGGCCATGCCGGCAATATCGTCGAGTGCGCTGCCGTCTCCGTCCTGATCGAGCAGGTTCATCACCCCTGCAAGACTGCCTTCTTCGCTGCCGAGGCGCGACGACAGATCGCCCAGAGCGCTCTCGCCACCCATCTGCGAGACGATTCCCGTCAAAGCCGTCATGTCGATACCGGTCTTTTGCGCGGCCAGTTCGATGGTGTCCCCGTCTTGCGGATAGGCTTGCCCCAGGGCTGCCACCGCCTTTTCCACCAGAGCCGGGTCCAGGCCCACCTGTTTGGCAAGACTTGCAACCGTATCAGGCGATCCCGCCACCTGGTTCATGATCCCATCGAGGATACTCATAATTTGACCCCTTCCCATTGTCCTGCGCACGCCGAATCCGTCGCGCGCCTTCACCGATAGCTTGGGCCGGACCCGTGCAAAAGAAAAGACCCCGCACCGCTTTGGTGCGAGGCCTTTTGCTTGGACATTCTCTCTCGGCTCAGCCGAAGGGGAGAAGGTCCTTGAAGAAATCGCCTTGTCCAAGGCCGCGCAGGCCCAGCGAGAGGCTTTCCGCAACCTCGCTCAGCGTCTGCTCACCGCCCAGCGCGGCGAAGACCCTGGAGAGAGTATCGGCGGAAAGCCCTGTGCGCTTGGCAGCCAGTTCGATCGTTGCGATTTCACGCAGGGTCGCCTCGCCATCGAGACGCGCGGCAATCGCGCTCAGCACGCCGGCACTGAGCCCGCTGCCCTTGCCTACGATTTCGATCGTATTGCCCGCCGAAACGCTGGCCTGCGCCAGCGCCATCACGGCCTTTTCGACCACGGAGGCGTCCATGCCCAGCTCCTTTGAGAGGCCAAGAACGGTTGTCGCAGCGCCTGAAGTGCGCGCCAGCGAGGCGTCGAGAATGCTCATTTGGGGATCCCTGTCTGTAGTCTGAGTGCTGGGGGATCGGCCATACGCCAATCCCTCCCACCAACTACGCAACAGGGGCCCCTCCGGATCCGCCCTTACGTAACGGAAAGGCGATATTTTCTAGCGCGTTAGGACAAGGTCAGGCTGCTGCCGGGGCCGCATTGCGCACGCCTTCATCGACATGGGCTTCGAACTCGGCGAAGTTATCGATGAAGAGCTGCACAAGTTTGGCCGCCGTTGCATCGTAATCCGCCTTGTCCGCCCATGTGCTGCGCGGATTGAGGATCGTTTGCTCAATGCCCTTCTCCGCCAGAGCGGGAACCGAGACGGGCACATCGAAGCCGAAATTCTCGTCCTTGCGATATTCGACATGGTCGAGATCGTCGTCAAGCGCGGCGTTGAGAAGCGCGCGGGTCGCCTTGATCGGCATGCGGCTGCCGACGCCGTACTTGCCGCCGGTCCAGCCGGTGTTGACCAGCCAGCATGCAACGCCGCCCTTGGCGATGCGTTCTTTCAGAAGATTGCCGTATACGCTCGGGTGGCGCGGCATGAAAGGCGCGCCGAAACAGGTGCTGAAGGTTGCCTCGGGCTCGGTCACGCCGATTTCGGTGCCTGCCACCTTGGCGGTGTAGCCCGAAAGGAAGTGATACATCGCCTGCTCGGGCGTCAGACGCGCGATCGGAGGAAGCACGCCGAAAGCATCGGCAGTCAGCATCACGACGTTGCTAGGCACCGGCCCGAGGTTCTTTTCAGACGTGTTCGGGATGAAGTGGATGGGATAGGCACCGCGGGTGTTCTCGGCGAGCGAATTGTCGTCGAAATCAAGCTCTCGAGTGACCGGGTCCATCACCACGTTCTCAAGTACCGTGCCGAACATCTTCGTGGTCGCGTAGATCTCGGGTTCGGCCTCTTGGGAAAGGCGGATCATCTTGGCGTAGCAGCCGCCTTCGAAATTGAAGACCGCTGTGTCTGACCAGCCGTGCTCGTCATCACCGATCAGCGTGCGGCTTGCGTCTGCAGAAAGCGTTGTTTTGCCAGTTCCGGACAATCCGAAGAAGACGGCAGTCTTGCCGTCTGCGCCGACATTGGCCGAACAGTGCATCGGCATCACACCCTTGGTCGGCAGCAGATAGTTGAGAATGCCGAAGACACTCTTCTTCATCTCTCCGGCGTAGCGTGTGCCGCCGATCAGGATGAGCTTCTCGGTCAGATTGACCGCGATCACCGTTTCGCTGTTGGTGCCGTGGCGGGCCGGGTCGGCCTTGAAGGTGGGCAGATCGATGATCGTATATTCGGGCGCGAAATCGGCCAGTTCTTCAGCTTCGGGACGCACCAGCAGGGTGCGGATGAAAAGGTTGTGCCAGGCAAGCTCGTTGATGACGCGCACATTGACGCGATGCTCAGGCTGCGAGCCGCCGAAAAGGTCGGCCACATAGAGCGTTTCCTTTTCCCCCAAGGCCTTCAGGAAATCTTCCTTGAGCGCGGCGAAATGTTCGGGCGTCATCGCCGCGTTCACCTTGCCCCACCACACCGTATCCTCGGTGCCCGCATCGCGAACGATGAACTTGTCCTTGGCGCTGCGCCCGGTCTTGGCGCCCGTCTGGACAACCAGCGCTCCATCCTTGGACAAAGCGCCTTCACCGCCGGCAATCGCCGCCTCAACGAGCGCGGATGTGCCAAGGTTGGGGCGAATATCGGCCGAGGTTTCAAAGCCTTGAGATGCAAGGGAATGCGCGAGGGGGGTCAAAGGAATGTCCTTTCATGTCATTCTGAATAGCCAAGAAGGGCCTTGAAGACACTCACGCCCGGCACGTTCTCAAGCCCTGACCAAGCCGTTGAACGCGGGCGATTCGGCGCGCCCGAGAAACCCCATATCTGCCTCGCATAGGCAAGGGGTCATTCCGCGTCAAACGCGTGCGGCACAACGTCTGATGCAACCCTCGACAAGCGCTGTGCGTGCGTCGTAATTGTCTTGGATTGGCGTACGCGCTAGACTGATGTTTGCGAGAGGACGACCGATCATGGCCAGCGAAGACGCCTCACTTCAACCCTTGACTTCAACTGCCGCAAGAGCGGGCGATGCAAGCCTGCGCGAGACGCCCGCGCCCGAGCTGCAAACCGGTGCGACAAGAGCCTCCGCGGCACCCGAAGGCGCCGGGGTCATCGCGCTGGTGGACGATGATCGCAATATCCTCACCACTGTCTCGATCGCGCTGCAATCCGAAGGATTTATCACCCGGCTTTATTCCGACGGCGAGACGGCGCTCAAGGCGCTGCTGGAAAACCCGCCCGACCTTGCCGTGTTCGACATCAAGATGCCCAAGATGGACGGAATGGAATTGCTGCGCCGTGTTCGTGAGAATTCGGCACTGCCAGTGATTTTCCTGACCAGCAAGGACGATGAAAGGGACGAGGAAGCCGGGCTAGAGCTGGGTGCCGACGATTACATCGCCAAACCCTTCAGTCAGCGCCTGTTGATCGCGCGCATCCGCGCCATCCTGCGCCGTGCCGATCCGGTCCAGGACCAAGACAGCGAACCCGTCGCCGGGGACGCAGCCCATGCCAGCCTTTCGCGCGGGCGCCTGTTCATGGACCCGGCGCGCCATTATGTGACCTGGGACGAAAAGCCCGTCAGTCTCACCGTAACCGAATTCCTGATCCTTGAGGCGCTGGCCTCGCGGCCCGGCGTGATCAAGAGCCGCAACCAGTTGATGGACGCCGCCTATCCCGACGATATCTTTGTCGACGATCGAACGGTCGACAGCCACATCAAGCGCATGCGCCGCAAGTTTCGCGTCGTCGATGGCAGTTTCGCAGCGATCGATACGCTCTACGGGGCCGGATACAGTTTCAACGATAGTTGATATATCCAGACCCGATATATCCAGATCATCGCCATGAACGCCCCCGCCGATCCTCCCCGTCCCATCGCCCCCGCAACGCTCTCGCAAGGCGTCGGCGTGAGTGCCGCTGCGAAAGCTGCGGACGGAACCGAATCCCCGCTGGCCCGCGGCGCGGAGCAATTGTCGACCACCGGACGCTTTGCCCTCACCGCGCGCATCCTGATCGTCAACATTCTGCCGCTCGCTTTGCTGGGTGGCGGCCTGTTCTACCTCGACAGCTACCGCACGCAGCTGATCAACGAACGCTTCAAGCTGGCGCGCATCGAGGCGCAGATCACCGCCGAGGCGCTGGCCGGCGCAACCCGCGATCGGCAGGATGCCCTGCTGGTCCAGATCGGCAAGGAACAGCGCATGCGGCTTCGCATGTTCGACGAAAGCGGTGCGCTTGTGGCGGACAGCTTTACGCTCGACGAAGGGCCCGCCTTCACCTTCGACAATATCGAGGATGACACCTGGGACCAGCAATTCGCGCGCTTGCTCGACCGCACCGTGGACACGATCGTCGCCGCCGAGGCCGTGACCGATTACGTCGAGCCCGAAGGCCAGACCGCCGATGCCTGGCCGGAACTGGTCCGCGCACGGGAAGAAGGCATCAGCCAGGTCAACCTCTACGACTGGCGTGACGGTACGCCCGTCATCACCGCCGCAGCGCCGGTGGGACTGAACGGGGCTACCCTTCTGACAGTTCGCAACGCGATCGACATCACCGCAACGGTGCGGGCGGCGCGCACCACGCTGATCACCTCGGTGCTGCTGGTGCTTGGTGCCTCGGCGCTGCTGTCGCTGTTCCTTGCGCGCACGATCGTCACGCCCTTGCGCGAACTGGCGCGGGCGGCGGTGCGTGTGCGTCAGGGTCGCGAGCGCGAGGTTGAAGTGCCCCGCCTGCCGCAGCGCTCGGACGAGATCGGCCTTCTGGCGCGTGCGGTCTCCGACATGACCGGCGCGCTGCGCCAGCGCATTGACGCGGTCGATAGCTTTGCCGCCGACGTAGCGCACGAAATCAAGAACCCTCTCGCCAGCTTGCGCAGCGCGATCGAGTCGTTGCCGAGGGTCGAGGACCCTGAACTCAGGCGTGAACTCACGGAGATCGCCACCCACGATGTGCGCCGGATCGACCGGCTGGTGAGCGAGATTTCCGACGCCAGCCGTATCGATGCCGAGATGAGCCGCGCGACGCTCGAGCGGATCAACATGGCTGACCTGGTGCGCGCGATCATCGGCAGCCGCGAAGGCCGCGCGGAAAACCAGAACCATCGCATAGAGCTTGAAACGCGCGGCTTTCCCGCCGTCGTCATGGGCGTGGGCACGCGGCTCGAACGCGTGGTCGAGAACCTGCTGGATAACGCGGTGTCCTTCTCGCCGCCCGAGGCGCCGATCGAGGTCATCATCGACAATGATGGCGAGTGCGTCACGCTGACGGTCTCCGACCACGGCCCCGGCATCCCCGAAGATGCGCGCGAAAAGGTCTTCCAGCGGTTTCATTCGGTCCGGCCCGAAGCCGAGGATTTCGGCAACCATTCCGGCCTTGGCCTTGCCATCGCCCGCGCCATCGCCGAAGCGCATGACGGCACATTGAGCGCCAAGGCCCGCGAGGACGGGGAACCCGGCGCCCGCCTGCGCTTCCGCTTGCCCAGCGCCTGAGGCCTTGCGCATTGTGAGCGAACAATGACCGAGGAACCGGCAAGGCAGATCGTCCAAGCCACCGGGGTGGCTTTTTCAGGGCGGGCTCTGCTTCTCGAAGGCCAGCCCGGGATCGGCAAATCGAGCCTGGCGCTCGCATTGATCGAGCGCGGAGCCGTGCTGATTGGCGATGATGCCATCACGCTGACCCGCAGTTCAAAAGGAGGGCACAGCCAACTCATCGCTTCGCCTGCACCCAATATCGAAGGCCTGATCGAGGTGCGTGCCGTGGGCCTTGTGCGCGTGCCAACCGCCGGTCCGACACCGCTTGCGCTGATCCTGAGCCTGCTCGGCGCGAGCGATCCTGAGCCTGAGCGGCTGCCCGAGATCGTGCCCTTGCGCCATATCCTCGGCTGCACCGTTCCCGTCTTGCCATTCCTCCCGGGCGCCATCGCCCCGGCCGAGCGAGCACTGCGCGCGCTGGAGCTGCACGGACGCCCTTGAGCCGCCCCTCACCAATGCTACCGAGGCAAGCGCTCGGGAAAAATCCTCTTTTCTTGTGTTCGATTTGGGCCGAGAAGTAGAGCCAGATGCCAAACCCACCGCCCCTACCTCCTCATGACAACGTCCAGCGCGTCCTGCTCGTGACCGGCCTTTCCGGCGCAGGCAAATCCACCGTACTCGCGGTGCTGGAGGATCTGGGCTGGGAGACGATTGACAATTTTCCGATCCGGCTGCTCGAAGGCCTTCTCGCACCCGGCGGTCATCGCAATGAAGGACCGCTTGCGATCGGCTTTGATTCGCGCACGCGCGGTTTTGTCCCCGACGATATCATCGCGCTGGCAAAACAATTGGGCGATCAGCGCGATATCTCGGTCACGTTCCTGTTCATAGACTGCGCCGGCGGCGAGTTGGAGCGGCGTTACAACGAGACCCGCCGGCGCCATCCCATGGCCGCAGGCCGTCCGGTGCTTGAGGGCATCGCCGCCGAACGCGAATTGCTCGAACCGCTGCGGCGCTGGTCGGACCGGGTGATCGATACGACCGGCCTGTCCTCGAACGATCTGCAAAACAGTGTGCGCGAACTGTTCAGCCCGACCGACAAGGGCGCCATGACGCTCACCGTCTCCAGCTTCGGCTTTGCACGCGGGATGCCACCGCTGGCGGATCTCGTCTTCGACATGCGCTTTCTCGATAACCCCCACTGGGTGGAGGGCCTGCGCGAATTGACCGGCCAGGATGCGGCCGTGGGCGAGCACATCGAGCGCGACCCTGCCTTCCACAAGGCTTTTGCGCAGATCTCCGACCTGCTGCTCACCCTGCTTCCGCGCTACGCGGCGCAGGGCAAGGCCTATGTGCATGTCGCCTTCGGTTGCACCGGCGGACGCCACCGCTCGGTCTTCACCGCCGAACGCATGGCGAAAGGCTTGCGCGATGCCGGATTTTCGCCCACGGTGCGCCACCGCAATCTCGGATCGCGCGCGACCGACGAAATCGAACGCCTGCAGGAGCCGCCACAGACACCACCGGACGAGGCATGAGACAGCCCCCGACCGCTTGCTTCTCCAGGGACGCGGAACGCCCGGACACGAAGCGGTAGCCTGCGGAGTAATGTTCGTCTAACGGACCATGGCGATGCGCGTTGGCTCCGGACGGTTTTGAAAGGACAGCGCGCGATGGCGGACAAATACGATACACGAGCGCTCTGGCTTTCGAGCCGCGCAGGAAGACGGACCGAACCTCACACATGATTGGACTGATCCTCGTCACTCATGGTCGCCTCGCCGACCAGTTCGTGGAAGCGATGGAGCACGTGGTCGGCGCGCAGGACGCGATCGAAACCGTGTGCATCGGCCCGAATGACGACATGGAGCAACGCCGCGAGGAAATCGCTGCCTCGATCGCAAAGGTCGACGCGGGCGAAGGCGTTGTCATCCTCACCGACCTGTTCGGCGGGACACCATCAAACCTGGCTATTTCGCTGCTTGATGCAGGCCGCGTCGAGGTGATCGCCGGGATCAACCTGCCGATGCTCATTCGCCTTGCCGGGGCGCGCAAGACGATGAGCGTAGCCCAGGCCGTATCTGCCGCGCGGGAAGCAGGGCGCAACTACATCACCGTCGCCAGCGAACTTCTGGGCGAGGAAAACACTGCCAGCGCCGCAGCGGCCAAGGGCTGAGGCAGCGCACCGACGCGAGAGGGGGCAGGCAGGACCAATGAGCGAGCATCGGCAAACCGTCACCATCGTGAACAAGCGCGGCCTCCACGCGCGCGCCAGCGCCAAGTTCGTCGGCGCGGTCGCAGCGCTTGAGGACGATGTCACCGTGCGCGTTGCCAAGGATGGCAACAGCGCGGCGGGCGGCTCGATCCTTGGCCTGATGATGCTGGGCGCGGCCAAGGGCGACACGGTCGAGGTGATCGTCGAGGGCGAGAACGCCGCCAACGTACTCTCACAACTGGCGACGCTGATCGAAGACGGTTTCGGCGAAGACTGAAGGCGCAGGGCGCGATGCGCAAGCACATCTCCGGCTTCTCCAACCCCACGGTCAAATATCTGCGCAGCTTGCGCGACAAGAAGCACCGCAAACGCTCGGGCCAGTTCCTTGCAGAGGGGCTCCGGCTGCTCGAGGATGCGCGCGCCTGCGGCCATGTCCCGCGCCAGCTGGTGATGGCCGAGGGGCGCGATAGCCACGCCTTGATTGACCAGCTGGAAAGCGCGGTGGCGAGCGCCGGCGGCGAGATCATCACCACCACGCCCGATATCCTCTCCAAGATCACCGGCAAGGCCAACACCCAAAGCGTGGTCGGCGTGTTCGACGAATTCGACACCTCGCTTTCACGGCTGGATCGCAGCTCGGCCCGGATCTGGCTGGTGGCGCAGGACCTGCGCGATCCGGGCAATCTGGGCACCATGCTGCGCACAGGAGATGCTGTGGGCGCAGGCGGGCTGATCCTGATTGACGATTGCGCCGATCCCTTCAGCGCCGAGGCCGTACGCGCGAGTATGGGGGCATTGTTCACGCAAGGCGTCGCACAGACACGCTGGGCGGACTTCATCGAATGGCTGCGCGGCGGGAACGGCCAGCTGGTGGCTGCCTCGCTGCGCGATGCGGTGCCCTATCGCGGCGCACCTTACGAAGCGCCCTGTTTCATCCTGGTGGGCAATGAAAGCCGGGGCCTGCCGGAAGTCTACGAGGCCGAGTGCGACCTCACCGTGACCATGCCCATGAAAGGCCGGGCCGACAGCCTGAATGCTGCCGTAGCGGGCGCTGTGCTGGCCTATGAAGTGCTGACCAGCCTCGATAGTAGTCTCGATAGCGGGGCATAGCCCGCCCGCCCGCGCCCGGCAGGCCTGATCGGAGTTTGCGAGGCGACCAAAGTGACAAGAGTTACACCGTGTCACTCTGGCCTTTCGCCTACAAAGCGCGATTTCTCAGCGCCCTGCGCCTCGGCATTCCAGAGTTACGGACAGGGTAGCGCAGGGCTTTTTCACTCTCGCGAGGTGCGGGAGGCAGCCGTTAGACCGGGCGAGAGGCGGATCAGCAAGGATTGGAAAGAGCCTTCGCCACCATCGCGCAAAGGCTGCGAGTAGGAAAGCGCGGGCGCCTATTCGGCAGCGTCCCGGCTTTCTCCCCGGCCATCACCATCGGCTTGAGCATTGCCTGCGCTTTCATCGACAATCTTCGCCGCATCCTCGCTGGTGTAGCGCGGCGCGCCTTCTACCAGGGGCACGTCCTCGATTTCCTTCGATATCTCGAGGCCTTTTTCGGCCATACGCCGGCCAGAGGTGAGCACATTGCGTTCAAAGCTGCCGACGAACTTGTTGTAGTTCGAAACTGCCGTCTCCAGCCCGCCGCCCACGCGCTTCATATGCTCGGCCGCCACCCGCAAACGGTCATACAGCTCTGCCCCCATCCGGCCGATTTCCTGCGCTTCGGCGGCCATCTTGTCCTGCCTCCAGACCTGCGCGACCGTGCGCGCAATGGCGACAAGATTGGTGGGCGTTGCCAACAGCACCTTGTTCGCAAAGGCGAAATCCCAAAGCTCGGGATCGTGTTCAAGCGCGGCTGCAACAAAGTGTTCGCCGGGCACGAACATGACGACGTAATCGGGCGCATCCTCGAACTGGGCCTGGTAAGCCTTTGACCCCAGGGTCTGGACATGACCGCGCATCGACTTTGCGTGCAGATCGAGATGGCGGGTGCGTTCGGCATCGTCATCGGCCTCGAACGCGGCCTGATAGGCGTTGAGCGAAACCTTGGCATCGATCACCAGCTTCTTCTGGCCCGGCACGTTGACGATCGCGTCGGGGCGCAGGCGCCCGCTTTCGGTCTCGATCGACTGTTCAAGATGAAAATCGGTGTGCTCGGCCAGCCCGCATTGTTCGAGCACGTTCTGCAAGGCGCGTTCACCCCAGCGCCCGCGCGCCTTGGGAGCATTGGTGAGCGAATTACCGAGCCGCTCGGCCTCCTTGCGCACCTGCTCCTGCGAAGCGCGCATCAGCTCGATCTCGCGGTTGAGGCTGGAGAAGGCATCAGCGCGCTGCTTCTCAAGCGTTACGACCTGCTCCTCATATTTCTGCAAGCGGTCGCTGACAGGTTTGAGGAGGTTGGCGACGGCTTCCTTGTGCTGGGTCTGAGCATCGCCGAGCCGCTTTGAAGCCTCGCTGTCGAAGCGCGCGCGCGCCGCCTCGAGCAGCTTGGCACCGGTGTTCTCGAACTCCTTGCGCAAGGCTTCCTGCGCGTCGATCAGCGCTTTCTTCTGCTCTTCATGCGCCTTTTCGCGCTCGCTCGCAGTCGCCTCGACCTGGGCGAGGCGTTCGGAGAGAGCGGAGCGCTTGGTGCGCACCTCGTCCAGTTCGGCGGCCAGTGCATCGGCGCGGCCCGCGCGTTCACGGGCGGTGGCGAGATCGGTGCGCGCCTCGCCAAGCGAGGCATCGGCCTGTCGGGCGCGATCTTCTGCATCGGCCAATCGAGCGCGCAGATCGGCAATCGGACGTGAGGCGAGGAAATAGGCGAAGAGGCCTCCGATCAGGAAGCCGATGACAAGCGCTATCGGGGTGAGAATGGTCGAATCCATCTCAGACCCATACAAGGAACGTATCAAGAACGCCAGCGATGTGGTAAGAAAAAGCCGAATCCCGGGTCAAGCCCGGGATGACGGATTTAGGGTAAGGACCCGAGGCCGGTCAGTCCAACAGCCCGGAGGGCTGCAAGGGCGACCGCCCGCTCACAGGCGCCCCGTAGCGCAAGCGGAGGGAACAGCGCCGAGGACGAAGACGCGGATGCGCCTTCGCAAAAGTCACGCCGCCTGGCGGATCTTCTTCAGCTTCTTCAAGGCCATGTTGCGCCGCAGCCGCGAGAGGTGATCGATAAACAGGATGCCTTCGAGGTGATCCATCTCGTGTTGGAGGCAAGTCGCCAGCAGCCCGTCGAGCTGTTCCTCGTGGGTGTTGCCGTCGAGATCCTGATAGCGAACCGTGCAGGTCGCGGGGCGTTCCACGTCGGCATAGATCTCGGGGACCGAGAGACAGCCTTCCTGATAGATCGAAAGCTCCTCAGCCGGGTCCAGGATCACCGGGTTCACGAAAACGCGCGGCTCGTTCCTGGTGGGCTGGTGCGTGTGTTCGTGCCCGCCGTGATTGCAGACCTCGGGCTCGGCGTCCGGATCCTCGGGCTGGAGATCGATCACCAGCACGCGCTTGGGCACGCCTACCTGGATTGCGGCGAGGCCGATGCCGGGCGCATCGTACATCGTCTCGAACATGTCCTCGACGAGCGTTTTGAGTTCGTCATTGAACTCGTCCGGTTCGACGGGCGTTGAGACGGTTTTCAGCCGGGGGTCCGGCACTTCGAGAATTTCGCGGATAGCCATGGGTCACCAGATAATGCGCCGCGCGCGCGGCTGCAAGCGCGCAACTTCGATTGGAATGGTGGCCTAACCCACCGGCCGCCTCGCCCGCAGCGCCTGCGCAAGCGTGCCCTCGTCGAGATAGTCGAGCTCGCCGCCGACCGGCAGGCCGTGGGCAAGCTGGGTGATGCGCACGCCAAAGGGCTCGAGGCGTTCGGCGAGGTAATGCGCGGTGGTCTGGCCTTCGAGGGTTGCGTTCATGGCAAGCACGATCTCGTCGATGCCCCCTTCCCCCACGCGGTCCAGCAAGGCGGCGATGTTGAGCTCTTCAGGCCCTACGCCATCGAGTGCGGAGAGCCGCCCGCCCAGCACGTGATAGCGCCCGCGAAACAGCTTTGCTCGGTCGAGCGCCCAGACATCGGCGACATCCTCGACCACGCAAAGCGCGCTCGCGTCGCGGCGCGGGTCGGCGCAGATCTGACAGGGATCGGCGGTGTCGACGTTGCCGCAGGTGGAGCATTCGACCAGCGTTTCGGAGACGATCGCCAGTGCCTCGAGCAGACCCGGCAGCGCGCTCTCGCGGTTCTTGACGAGCCACAGCACCGCGCGCCGCGCCGAACGCGGGCCGAGACCCGGAAGGCGCGCAAGAGCGGCGGAGAGCTGGTCGATTTCCCTGGACATCACCAGCGCCGTTACCCCTTCGACAAGCGTCGCGCAAACGGCTAGATGCGCGCTCGCAATGCGTATCATCTTCATGGGAACCCCGGATTTTGCCGTGCCCGCGCTTGTCGCGCTGCACGAAGCGGGGCACGAAATTGCCTGCGTCTACACCCAGCCTGCACGGCCCGCTGGCAGGGGGAAGAAGCTGCGCCCCTCACCTGTTCAGGTGAAGGCAGGGGAACTGGGCCTCGACGGACTTCGTGGCGCTCAAAGCCGATGTGGCGGTGGTTGTGGCGTATGGTCTGATCCTGCCGCAGGCGGTGCTCGACGCGCCTGTCCATGGCTGCCTCAATATCCACGCCTCACTCCTGCCGCGCTGGCGCGGGGCCGCGCCCATTCACCGCGCGATCATGGCGGGGGATGCTCAGACGGGCGTGTGCATCATGCAGATGGAGGCCGGGCTTGATACAGGCCCCATGCGCCACGTTGTACGCACGCCGATCGGGCGCAAGACGACGGGCGATCTGTTTGCAGAACTGGCGCAGATGGGAGCCGCGGCGATGGTCGAGGTGCTCGGCGACCTTGAAGCCTATCCGCCGGTGCCGCAGAACGATAGCCAGGCCACCCACGCGCCCAAGGTCGACAAGGCCGAGGCGAGGATTGACTGGACGCACAGCGCCGAGTCGATCGAGAGGCTGGTGCGCGGCCTTGCGCCCTTCCCCGGCGCCTGGTTCGAGATTGGCGGCGAGCGGGTAAAACTGCTGCTTGCCGAGGTGGTCGAAGGCGCGGGCCAGCCGGGCGAAATTCTCGACCCGAATTTCACCATCGCTTGCGGCAGGGGCGCCATTCGCCCCGTCACGTTGCAACGCGCTGGCAAGCCTGCGATGGCGCTGACGGATTATCTTCGCGGTCGCCCGGTGGAAGCCGGGACAATCCTGAACTGATCATCGATCATGCCCCGCTACGCGCTCACCATCGAATTCGACGGCACGCCCTTCCAGGGGCTTCAACGCCAGAAACACGGGCCAAGCGTGCAGCAGGCGATCGAGGAAGCGCTGCGAGGCGTCACCGGCGAGACTGCGGTGCTTCACAGTGCGGGGCGCACCGATACCGGCGTCCATGCGCTCGCGATGCGCAGCCATGTCGATCTCGCCAAGCAGATGGACCCGTTCCGCCTGTCCGAGGCCCTCAACGCGCATCTGCGGCCCGATCCGATCGCGATCACGCATTGCGAGGTGGTGGCAGACGATTGGCACGCGCGCTTTTCGTGCACGGGCCGTTCCTATGTCTACCGCATCCTCAACCGCCGCGCGCCTTTGACACTGGCGAAAAACCGCATGTGGCAAGTCGTGCCCGATCTCGACGTCGCCGCCATGCACCGCGCTGCACAGGCGCTGGTCGGGCGGCACGATTTCACCACCTTTCGCAGCACCCAGTGCCAGGCGAAAGACCCGGTCAAGACGCTCGACAGGCTCGATGTCGAAGAGGTCGAGACCGAGATGGGCCGCGAAATCCGCATCCACGCCGCAGCGCGCAGCTTCCTGCATCACCAGGTGCGCTCGATGGTAGGCTGCCTCAAGCTCGTGGGACAGGGCACCTGGAGCGAGGCACGCATGGCCCGTGCGCTCGAAGCGCGCGACCGAAGCGAATTAGGGCTTAACGCGCCCCCCCACGGCCTGTACTTCGTCGCAGCAACATATCCGCAATAACTGGAGAGGAAATCGAATGACCACCACCGGAAAACAGCTTTTCACCACGCTCAGCGCCGACGGCAAGCTGACACTGGAACTCAGCGACCAGACCTTTCCCGAGCCCAAAGGCAATCAGGTGCTGGTCAAGATGGAAGCGGCACCGATCAACCCTTCCGACCTCGCGATTCTCACCAGCGCTGCCGATTTCGAGAATGCGGACTATTCGCCCGGCAAGGTCGTGGCGACCATGCCCGAGCCGTTCCTTTCGGGCCAGAAGGCGCGCCACGGCCAGCGCCTGCCGGCGGGCAATGAAGGAGCGGGCACTGTCGTCGCAACGGGTGACGGCGACATGGCCAAGGCGCTGATGGGCCAGCGCGTGGCCTGCGTGCCCGGCAATGCCTACAGCCAGTATTGTATCGCGGATGCCGCCATGTGCCTGCCACTGGGCGATTATTCGGCCGAGGATGGCGCGAGCGCCTTCGTCAATCCCATGACCGCGCTGGGCTTTGCGGAGAACGCCAAGATGGACGGCGCGAGAGCGATCGTGCACACCGCCGCCGCCTCGAACCTTGGCCAGATGCTGATCAAGATCTGCGCCGAGGACGGCCTCGAACTCGTCAACATATTGCGCAAATCCGAACATGTCGACATGCTCAAGGGCCTCGGCGCCAAGCACGTCGTCAACTCCTCGGACGATGATTTCATGGCCCAGCTGCGCGGCGCGATCGACGAAACCGATGCCTATTACGGCTTCGATCCGATCGGCGGCGGCCAGGCGACCGACAATGTGTTCAAGGCGATGGAGCAGGTCGCGGTCAGCAAGATGACCGAATATTCGCGCTATGGCTCCAACCAGCAAAGCGCATGTTCATCTACGGACGCCTGGACTTCGGCCCGACGATCCTGACGCCAAGCTATGGCTTTGGCTGGACGCTGTCAGGCTGGCTGCTGACTCCATTCCTGTGAGGTCCGGTTTCTTTGGTCCCGTGGAACGGCTTCAATGGCTGATTCTGGGTGGGGAGCGGACGTAGCAACATTGAAGGACCTTAAGCTCGTAAGAGCCATAAGCCGGCTGGCTCCATGCGAGGCTGGTGAGCACTGGCTCGGCCTTATGTCTGCGGGCGAACCTTTGTGAAAACCTGACCGTCCTCAACCAGGAGGCGACGGGAACAGCGAGCCGCGATAGCCTCGTCGTGAGTGCAAATCAAAAACGCCGCTTGGTCCTCGCAGTTCACTTCTTGCATGAGATCGAGCACCTTTTCCGCCGAGAGCCGGTCAAGGCTGCCAGTCGGTTCATCTGCGAGGATCAGGGCAGGATTGTTCATTAACGCCCGCGCGATGGCCACGCGCTGCTTCTGCCCGCCAGATAGGCGTGTTGCCGGAAAATCCATCCGATCAGCCAGACCGACGCGGTCCAGCAATTCCCGGGCGCGCCGGACCATTGCACCCGTCAGCCGCCCGCCCGGCGCGGCGGCAGGAAACGCCACGTTTTCGGTGGCGGTAAAATCCGGCAGCAGATGATGGAACTGGAAAATGAAGCCGAGACGCTGATTGCGGAACCGGGCGCGTGCAGCTTCCTCGAAAGTGCCAACCTGCTGGCCGGCGATGGTAATGCTGCCTGCAGTTGGTTTCAGAAGCAGGCCGAAGATCGAGAGCAGGGTGGATTTGCCAGAGCCTGATGCGCCCAGCAATGCTGTCAGTTCACCGGTCTGAAGCGTCAAGTCGACCCCCTTGAGCACCTCGGTCAATTCATCGCCGTTGCGAAAGGTCATGCTAATGCCCCTGGCTTGCAGCACCTCGGTCATTGCTGGATTGCCTCCAGTGGATCCAGTTGCGCTGCCGACCGTGCAGGGACCACCGATGCCAGCATGGCCCCAAGCATGGTGAGTACGAAAACGGCGATATAGCCGCCCTGCTCCGCTGCAATTGGCAGCATCATCGTGCCATCGACCTTGGTCAAGGTTGCCAGCCAGGAGCACAGCGCAAAGCCGGTGAGACAGCCGATCCCGGCGCCGAGCGTGCCAATGATCAAGCCCTGCAAGACGAATACCCCGGCAATGAAACGCTTCGAGATGCCAAAGGCGCGCATGATGCCGATTTCACTGCGCCGCCGGTTGGCAGAAAGGCTGAGCGCGCTGGCGATGCCGACCAATACCGAGATCAGCGAAAAAATCTGGATGAGCCGCCCGGTTTGGGCCTGAGCGAACAGCGCGCTTTCCAGACTGGCGTTGCGCTCCTGCCATGATGTCACACGCATACCGGTCGCTTCGCGCAGGAAGGCAGCGAATTGCCGTGCACTACTCGGGTCGACCAGTTTCACTTCAATGTTGGTGACCCCTTCAGGCAAGCGGAACAACGGCCGCGCTGTCCGGATCGAGATAAAAGCGACCTTTTCATCGAGGTTGAGCAAGCCAGTCTGGAAGATGCCGCGCACCGCTAAAAGGCGATCGACGCCTCGATCTGTCCGAAAAAGCACTGGCTGGCCGACCGCAAGGCCCAGATTTTCTGCCAGCTGCGCACCGATCAGAATGTCGTCCGGCCCCAGCCCGGCTTCACCGCTGATGATCTTCGGGGTGATCGGCGAGATTGCATCTAGGGTCGACAAGTCGACGGCGGTGACAGCCAGTGGGGCCACCGCCTCGCCTCTCACCAGGAAGGCATTGCCAGAAAGCTGTGGGCTGACTGCTGATACCAGCGGTTGACTTCGCAATAGCGCGACTGTCGGGGTCCAACTGCGTATCTGCAGGCGTTGGAAATTGGAAACTAGGGCAACAGATTGCACCTCCGCATCCGGCCCCGGCAACACCCTCGCGACACGGGTCAGCGGCTCGATCGAGACATGCGCGCTGTTGGCCGTCACATCGTCGGTCAACCTCACCGCGAGCCCTTCGATCAGCGCGGTGATGAAAACGAAAGCGGTGACGCCCAGCACGACCCCCATGACGAGAAGTCCTGTTTGCGCCGGGTTGGAGAACAAATAACGCCGGGCAACAAGCAATGCGAACATCCCGCCCGTCCCCTATTCCGAGGCCACAAATTGCGGACGCACGCGGGACGATGGCGCCGTTTCGGCCGGGTTCAGCAAGACCCGGTCGCCGTCGGCCAGACCGCTTTCCACAATGGCATCTTGCGATGGCCAATTGGCAAGGGTGATGCCCCGCTCGTGAACAATGCCGTCAGCGTCCACTATGTAGACGGATGGTGCCGTGGTTGCGTTGATGACGGCCTGTCGCGGAATCACGATACCCGCCTCTTCTCGGTTGACGATTATGGTGATGTCGACGGAACGACCTGCCGCCATCTGACCACCACCAACCGCCTCCAGCCTTATCGCACGTCCGCCAGTCACCGGGTCCACGCGCGGTGATACCTCGGTGACCCGCGCATCAAAAACCTTGTCCGATCCTGTCAGCGCGGCTCTTGCCTCCATGCCTGGCCTCAAGGCATCAGCATAGGCCTCGTCGGCCTCCGCCCGCAGTTCCATCGCAGTGGTTGACCCCATCTGGAACAGGGTAGTTTCTGGCGAAACAAGCTGCCCATTATCGATGGGCCGGAACAGCACGACAGCGGCTACAGGCGCCCTGATAGTGAACTCGTCAACCCGTTCAGATGCCGCGCGCCTGGTGGCTAATGCCGCGGTCAGCGCCGCTTCGGCCGAGAGCATTGCTGCTCGCGCTTCTTCCAACGCGGCACGCGTGGCGAAGCCTCGGTTAGCCAGCGCCTGTGTCCGCTCAAATAGCAGCCGGGCACGACTGAGTTCTGCCCTGGCGGAATCCACTCGCGCTCCTTCGGCCCGGGTTTGCGCTTGTTCAATCGTGGATCGCACAATCGCCAGCGGATCGCCCGCAGCGACCACGTCACCCTCATCGTGCAGCAGTCGAATGATCTGGCCGGCGTTGCGAGAACGCACGTCTACAACCTGTTCCGGGCGCACCCGCCCGACGACTGAAAGCACGATCTCGACAGGATTCGGCTTGACCGTCAGGACGCTCACTTCTGGAGGTCGCGCGAACCACCAGCCTGCAGCTGCAGCAATCGCTGTCGCCACCAAGAAAATTATCGCAATCCAGCGTTTGCGTCGGCCGATGGAACGTCGTTCCTTCACGCTGCTATCTTGCTTTGGTAGTCTCGACATGGCGTCATTATGCACCTGCGCAGTGAAATTGATAGCGCAACTCTAAATGGCGTCAGACAGTTGATTATCACCGATCCTGTAGCAGTTGCCGTCATTTATGACCGACCGATTTTGGGTCGTTAGCGGACTGGCTGCTTTCGGGTATTAGCCCGTTGAAGCCGCCTGTCGGCTGTCGGGATAACACCTGAAGGCGCTATAGGGCCGCTACTGGGGGTGAAAACTCTCTATCATGCACATTCTCAATCCTGAACCGTCAAAGCGGTGATTCTAAGCGGTTGCAGCACGAAATAATGGCACGAAGGGTGCCACGCTTTCATAGAAAACACAGCGGTCAAACTGACTTGCCTCCTCCGGATTTGTTTCGATCAGGGATTTTGGTGCCAGCAGGATCGTCTCGAAATCGCTGTAGTCGAGCCAGCGAGGATCGTTAGACATGAACGCGGCACGTCTTCGGTAATCACTTGCCTGCTTGAGCGAGATTTTCCCGTGGCGGGGCTTATTCTCGATATGGATCGCAAAGCGCATTTCTTGGTGTTGAAAGACGAAGAATAGATCGGTCTCACTCTCGCTCCCATCTGGTAGCTTGCACCACCACCAACGCCACCAATTGTTGACCGTGGTGCTGCGCGCCTCGATCTGCTCATCGATGAGTAAGCGCGCCTCGTTTGCAAGCCGTGCGAAACGTCCTCCCCCTAGAAGCCATGCGCGCATCTGGCCGTCGGCTTCAAAAGCTCTTGCGAAAGCTTGATCGAGATCGCCTTCGCTTGGTTTTGAGACTCTGCCGTTAGTGCTATTTCCCTCGTTGCTTTCGGTTTTCTCGAACGAGGAAAGCAATAACTTTTGGAATCCACTTACTTGTGCCTCGCCAGACGCGTCGAAAAGGCGCTCAAAGAATGGAATACAGTCAGGTGCGTTGTCTTCGATCCAGTCTGGATTCATAGGCTCGATAACCACCGTCCTTTCGTTGCGGCCGTCACCATTGAGACATTCAGCAACAAGGTATGCAGCCTCGTGCCTTAGCGTTCGAAGGCAATAAGTCATTCGCTGGACACCAGCGGCATAGAAGACGTTGGTAAAATCTAGTTCGAACTTGTCCCCTTCTAGCTGAGTGATGCTCTCGAGAATGATCGGCGAACGATAGGCTCAATCAAAATATCCTGGATACATCGTCCAGCCATAAACTCGACGACGCTTGCTCTGCCACCTGAAAACTGGACCATTTGCGGGTAGAGTTTTCCGCCGTAAGTATCCTTGGCTGGGCGAGGAGTTACGGCATGAAGGCATCGAAGTTTACGGACGCGCAGAAGGCGTTCGTGGTGAAGCAGGGCGAGGAAGGGACGCCTGTGGCGGAGATCTGCCGCAAGGCAGGGATCAGCCAGGCGACCTACTTCAATTGGAAGAAGAAATACGCGGGACTGCTGCCATCGGAGATGCGGCGGCTGCGCGAGCTGGAGGACGAGAACGGCCGGCTGAAGAAGATCGTGGCTGACCTGACTTTGGATCGGGAGATGCTGCAGGACGTTATCAAGCGAAAGCTCTGAGGCCGGATCGGAAGCGCGAGATTATCGACGCGGTTCGGCAGGACTGGCAGGTGACGATCCGCAGAGCATGTTCGGCTTTGCACTTCGATCGTTCGACCTACCACTACCAGTCCCGCCGGACCGATCCGGCCTTTTTGAAGAAGCGCATCAAGGAGATCTGCGAGACGCATGTCCGTTATGGCTATCGGCGGGTCTATTACATCCTTCGCCGGGACGGTTGGCACGTGAACCTGAAGAAGGTCTATCGGCTTTACAGGGAGTTAGGCCTTCAGCTGCGCAACAAGACGCCCAAGCGCCGGGTGAAGGCGAAGCTGCGCGAGGATCGTGCTCCTGCGATCAGACCAAACGATGTGTGGGCGATGGACTTTGTGCACGACCAGCTGGCAACGGGTCGCAAGCTTCGCATCCTGACCGTGGTCGACACCTTCTCCCGGCTATCGCCGGTGGTCGATCCCCGGTTCAGCTATCGTGGCGAGGACGTGGTCGCGACGCTGGACCGGGCGTGCCGGCAGATCGGCTACCCAAAGACGATAAGGGTCGACAACGGCAGCGAGTTTATCTCTCGGGACATGGATCTGTGGGCTTACCAGCGCGGTGTGATCCTGGACTTCTCCCGCCCTGGCAAGCCCACAGACAATGCGTTCATCGAAGCGTTCAACAGCAAGCTGCGCAGCGAGTGCCTGAACGCACACTGGTTCCTGTCGCTGCAAGATGCTTGCGAAAAGCTGGAGGCCTGGCGTAGACACTACAACGAAGAGAGACCGCACAGCGCGATCGGGAATATCCCCCCGATCAAGCTGGCAAATTCAGCCGGTGAAACCAGCCCACCGGACCTGAGCACGGCGGAAAACTCTAGACCTTAGTGGTCCGACGTTGGGTAGCAGTGCAAAACGGCCCAAGGCTCTACTCGTAGCTGGTAGCAACTTCGGGCTCAGACCACGCTCCAAGGTGAGGATCGAAGAGGCGCTGTTCTCCATCACGCTATGTTGGCAACCTGCAATGCTCACCGCAATGAATTTATGATCGAACTTGGGTTGTGCGGCGCGAACGTCAGCCCTTGGGCCGTTAGCAGAAAGTCGGCTTTTATATTAGGAAACTCCTCAAGCGGCACTCCCCTTGCGTCACCTCCCATCAAACGCAGCCTGCATCTCGCCTGCATCCTCAACCCCGCTCGCAATCAGCAATTGCAGCAATATCCGCGCCTTGGGCGGGCCGAGCGCGCGCGCGGCGACGAAGCGGTTGGCGCTGTCCTGGGGGTGCCGGTCCACCAGCCCCTCGTCCAGCCGGCTTGAGCGCACCACCGCTATGCCCTCGGCAGCCAGAGCGGCAAGCCTCTCGCGCACGGCCTCGGGCATGTTCCCCTCGCCCAGCCCCGCAACCACGATACCGCGCGTGCGCTCGGTGATCAGCCGGTCGACGTAATCGGGCGTCATGCCGGCGTGGAGATAGAGGACCGGCACGTCGGGCAGCGGATCGGTGAAGGCAAAGTGCGCCTCCTCGCCCACCCGCCAGGGGGCACCGAACCATTCGAGCGCGCTGGGCGTCACCAGCGCGACAGAGGGCCTCGGGAAGCCCTCGAAAGCATCGACCCCGCGGGTGCGCGCCTTGCGCACATCGCGCGCGGCAATCACGCGGTCGCCCATCACCACGAGCACGCCGCGCCCGGCCGCTTGAGGCGAGCGCATCACCTGGAGCGCATTGGCGAAATTGCGCAAACCGTCCGAACCCACCGCGTCCGCCGGCCGCATAGCGCCGACGAAGACCACCGGCTTGTGCGTGGGCAAAGTGAGGTCGAACAGGAAGGCGGTTTCCTCGACCGTGTCGGTGCCGTGGGTGATGATGATAGCGTCGCATTCGGGATCGGCCATCGCCGCGGCGGTCTCGCGGTAAAGCTCGCGCCATACGGTCGGCGTCATGTCTTCCGAACCGATATTGGCGATCTGCTTGCCGGCAAGCTGCACAGGGATGCCCAGCTGCGCGACCCGGCCGAGCAATTCGTCAATACCCAGCTGGCCGGGACGGTAATCGTGGCGGACCGCATCGCCCGCCTCACCCGCAATCGTGCCGCCAGTGGCAAGGACGAGAATGCGTGGAGATCGTTTTTTCTTGTTCATCTCCTCACGATAACGGCGCCAAATGCGCGCGACCACACATTCAAGCTGCGATCATCAATTGATTTTGAAGATTTACCCGCTATTGAGCCGGCTCCGCCAGCGCAATGCACGCACTGGTACGGGCGATTAGCTCAGTTGGTAGAGCATCTCGTTTACACCGAGAGGGTCGGCAGTTCGAGCCTGTCATCGCCCACCACACAGTCACTTTCCCCGCCGGATCAGACCTCCCGCGGGATGGATTGCAGAAATCATGCGGTCTCGATGAAAAATTGATGCCGCTGCGAAGTTAAGCGACTGCAAGAGCGCGATGCGAAGGGCTGCAACCGGATGGATCGTCTTGGCGACGGGCCCCGTGAGTTGCAAGATTTCTCACGCTTCAGAACCTCACTGCGGTATCGAACTTCACCCTCGAATAGACGACGTGGCTGGTGCATCTTTTCACCGCAGGGTCCTGAATGATGTTGGCCTCGATCCACTCTTCGAAGCTGGCCATGTCAGGCATGTGAACATGCAATATCAGGTCGGCATCGCCAGTAACGCTGTGACACTGCATGACGCGAGGCGATGCGCGATAGCTGCGCTTTAGCCGATCATATTCCACGCCGCGTTCCTCGTTCAGGCTGACCATGACGATGACTTCTATGCCTAGCCGGCCTGCGCTGACCAAAGCGACTTCGCGTTCGATGATCCCTGAGGCTCTCAATCGCTTCAAGCGGCGGCGATAGCTTGAAACCGAAATTCCCACCGCCTCGGCTATGCCTTCGGGCGAACGGCGCAGGTCGCGCTGGACTTCCGCAAGGATGCGCCTGTCTGCGGTGTCGAGTGATGTTTGCGCGTTTTCAATCATCAGACCGGGGTAATTGATCCAAATCGGTCAGTCGATGATCAAATTTGCGCGCTCATCGCGGCCTGACGCCTGTAGACCTCAATCCGGGATCACCAATCGTGAAAGGCCTTTTGGAACCATGACATCACTCACCCAGATGACTCTTGGGGTCCTCGCATCCCTTGGTGTTGTCGGAGCGGCTGCGCATCACAGCACCTCGCCGACGGATAACCAAGCCAATCTGGCGCAGCCCTTCGCAGCTAAAGACCTTGGACAGAAAGGGCGTATCACGCTGTCCCCTGCCTTCTCCCCCGATGGCAGGATTATCTATTTTGCACAGGCCGATTGCGAGCGCATCTGGAACTGCCCGCAATTGCTGATGCGCTCCTCGCGCACCGCTAAAGGCTGGTCGCGGCCCGAAGCCGTCAGATTGCCGCAGGTGGCCAGGGTTGATTGGCCCAGTGTATCGCCGGACGGGAGCACATTATATTTTGCGTGGGCCCCGAAGCGCGAGCGACATGCCGGCATGGATGTCTACGAAGACTTCGACCTGTTCAAACTCGACCTGACCAATCCGCAGGCCGTGCCTGAAGCGATCGACGAGCCCGATATCAATCGTATTCGCGCAGGTGCCATTCGCAAGACCCGTTTCGTGAATAATGAAACCGCTCCCGTCGTAACGCGCGACGGGGACCTTTATTTCTGGTCCGAGAGGCTTGATGGGGCTGGCCTGCGTGACATCTATGTTGCGCGTGCAGATGGTTCGGGCGGCTTCAACACTCCGCAACTTCTTCCTGCACCGATCAATGATGACGGTGAGAACGATGGTTCGTGGGTTTCGCCTGGCGGCCGCCTCATGCTGCTCACCACGAGTTCGCGCGACAGCCGGGGCCCAGCCAATCTGCATGTCTCGACGCTTGAAAACGGCGTTTGGAGCACGCCTGAAATGCTTGGGGAATCGGTCAATTCGAAATACTCTGACTTTGCCGGTCGGATCACTCCTGATGGCAAGACGCTCGTCTTTACGTCTGATCGCCCCGTAAACGGCGACGAAGCTGGCCTGCTTCAGGTATGGCAGGTTCCCGTTGTTGAATTGCCCAAGCTCGCTGAGGCGATCAGGCGGGTGCGCGAATAATCTCTATGGTTGGCGGGGCATCTTTGCCTTGGCCGAAAACTGGCCAATTGCATATGGTGCCCCTCCCTTCCCGATGACGATACAAGTTCGCTCATGGGACAACCCGCGGGCCAGCCTGATGGCGGCCCCTTGATCGAATGCCGCGCTAATTAGCCGGTGAAACCAGCCCACCGGACCTGAGCACGGCGGAAAACTCTAGACCTTAGTGGTCCGACGTTGGGTAGCAGTGCACAACGCGGTCCGGCTCTAATCCCAGCTGGGGGAAAGCTGGGGGTCACGTCAATTGTAGTCAAACCAGAGATTTTCATCCTGAAATGACCTTTGCGAACGTCCTGATCCCAGGCTTTGCGAGAGGAGGTCCACAAACTCGATCTTGCACGCCCCCTGGTCGATCACAGACCAGTCATTTGCGGGGTTCAGGCTTAGAAAATTTTCACGCGCGATTTGTTCATGCCCTTTGAAGAATACCGGAAATCGAACGATCACGAAATGCGTAGCGGTTCGCCCGCACATTTTCTTAAGGTCCTCACGGAAATCCACCAGCCTCGAATGCTTGGAGAACGAGGATGCGTAGGCGAGGAATTTCCTGAAATCATACTTGGCTTCGAAATTCGCGGTGGCGTCCGCCTCGTGCCAATTGGAGGGACCCAGATTATCCGATTTTCCGGCTTTGCTGAAATGATGGTCCAAGAGGAATTTCAGGTAGTCGAATGAAAAATAGGCGCTCGTTTTCCTACGGCCGAGCAGCTGCTCATGAGGCACCTCGTGCAATGCCGACCAATCGACAATGATGATTTGAGGTGGTCGGGAGCGATTCATGAGGTTCTGCACCAATTGCCTGGTTTCGCTGTATTTCATCCAGGTGGCACCCAGGCGCAGAGTCCTGCTGTCGGGGCGAGGATGAAAGCCACGGCGAATGATCGAGGACCCCACCAGTACACGCTCGTCAAAGCGGTCTTCGGCGGAAATCTCTTCGAGCCAATGAAAGCGTGCATCGCGCGGTGCCTCTGCGAAGTCTGCTGCCGAGACCTCATCCGCGTGGGGTTTGCCAAAAAGGATAATTGCCGGAATTACTGCAAGGCCCAGCAAGAACCCGAGCACTGTTCTGGCATGTGATGCGCGTGGTTCGCCATCAGAAATCGTCATAAACAAACCCCTGTCCGATGCTCAGAAAGCTGATCGAAATAGCGGTCAGCAACCCAAGCGCGAGGCCGGTTCTGAAACTGGCATTGAGGTTGAAATGCGCCCATGTCCTGGCTTTGGCGAAACCGAAGATCTCCATCGTGTTCGGCGCCCACAAGGCCAATCCCAGAGCCATTGCCAGGTGGGTGACCCAGTAGGCTCGATGCGTGATGATCGCAAAAATTCCATCAAAGCGCACATCATGGCTTCCAAGAAAACCCAGCGGCCCGGCAAGCGCTCCGGGCAAAGAGAGCTTGGTCACATCCAAGAGTGAGCCCAGGATCGCCCAGTAGGAATCCGCATCCCCGGCAAAATACACAAAGCCGATGGGGGCAGTCGTTCCGATAAAGAAAACCCGATACGCGATACGCCCCAGAACCCCGCGTTCCCGGCGCGGGCGCGCTTTACCGATCAGGCTGGGCAGCTGGTTGATGATCAACCACACGCCCATGAACGTCCCCGCCAGGGCCAGAAACCCGTTGGCGCCGTGCCAGGCGGCGATCATGGTCGTACTGGCAACGGTGCCCACAGCCCAGGCCACAATTCTCCGATTTCGGCTTGAGCCATAAGGCAATCGGCTGACGGCCCTGGAAAGGGGGGCGAAGACGTAGACCTCGACCCACTTCGAGAGCGAGATGTGCCACCGCTGGAAAAACTCCGCAGCGGTGTTTGATTTCAGCGGAGAATTGAAATTGACGGCCAGTTGCAAGCCGAGCGACGACCCAACGCCGATAGCCATGTCCGAATATCCCGAAAAGACGAAATAGAGGCCGACAAAAGCGGCGAGGACAGTGAACCACGCCTCGAGAAGTGCGATGTCAGCGCCCTGCGTAACGGCTTGGATAACAAGAAACACCTGGACCAGGAGCGGACGGCCTATGATGACCGCCTTGGCCAGACCAACAACGCAAAGCATCAGCCCGGTCGCAATCTGGTCCTGGCTGACGGGTAGATGGCCAAGGCGTTCCAACTGCGGAGCGAGGTCCTTGAAACGGGAAATCGGCCCGGCCGAGACTGTCGCGAAGAAGCCTGAATAAAGGAATTGCTGCGCAGGGGATATCTTTGCCGCGCGTCCGGTGTGCACATCGATGATCGCGCTAATGTTCAGGAACACCACGAAAGAGAGGCCGAAAGGCTGACTGGTCAGCAGAGCCTGAGGATTATACTTCCAGGCTGCCAGAAGCAGCAGGTTCAGCATCGTGACCGCCACCGCGATCGCACGCCCCCAGCGAGGCCACCTGGACAGCGCCTCGATACCGAGGATGGTCGCCAGGATGAGCGGAAACATGACCAACGCGCCCACAGGATCGGTAGATAGGTAGAAGCCGGCAGAGGCCAGAATGAGCGCAGGTGTTACAAGACCGGGGGCCCACCGACGCAAGATGGCGCAAGCCAGCACAACGAACGGGATAAACCCGAAAAGGAAAAGCGGATCGTCAAGCGACATGGCTTATCCGCCTGCGCCCCTGATCGTCAGAGTGATAATGCCCACCCAGACAGCAGCAAGCCGCTGGCGTGACATCGCCAGGCATGATCCACATGCGACCGTCGGCGATCGGCAGTTCCCGGTTTCGATCATACACACATTTCTGAGCCTTGAGGCGGGCCAGACTTAGCCTTTTTCGCTTTCGATACGCGCCCTCAACGCCGCGCTTATGCTCGCAAGGGTGCGATTCTCAAACAGAATTGCAGGCTCGATTTCGATTTCGAAATGCTCTTCGATCACGCCGCTCACCAGAACGGCGTTGAGCGACGTCATGCCAAGGTCTTCGAAATCGACATCCAAGCCTATCTCCTGCGGGCTTAGCCCCAGTTCCTCGGCGACACTCGCTCGAATAAATCGTGTGATCTCATCTTCCATCACGAGGACCTACAGCGCAGGCGATTCTGTTATGCAAGAACAACGGCCCATGCTCAGCCGTCGCGAGCGCATCCTCACCATTCAGCCGGAGACCAGGCCATTGCTGTGCCAGTCGGGTGAGAAGAGATTTCGTCACTATGTGCGATAGGGAGAGCCCCGGGCAGATATGCGGGCCGGCGCCAAAACCTGCGTGCTGCGAAGCTTTCTGAAGGGCATGGGGGCAGCCTTCTTCGATAAAGGCAGGGTCCACATTCATTCGGCGAATGGCCACGCGGACCATCTCGCCTTGGCTTACATCGGGCAGGAATGGCACGCCTGGTGAGGCAAGACGACGCCCCAGTTCGATCGGCGCGGCGCCAAGCCTCATGATGTTGTGAAAGTTGAGCTCAAGCCATGCCTCATCGGCGCATTTCGCCAGGCCTCCCGGTTCGAAAAGGCGCTGGGCGACCACGTTGGACAGCGTTGTCGTGAGAGCATAGGCTGCAAGCGCGTTGATCCCCACCAGCGTCTCGAGCGAACGCTCGCAAAGCGGTTCCATTCCTGGCGGCGGCTCGGCCAGCGCGTCGCGAAGCGAGGCCGGGGCGTTGGGAAAGGGCAGCGCCGCAGGTTTCGAGGCAAGCTCCCCCACCCCTTCATAAAGCCTCTGCAAGGCTTTCAGATTGCGCAGGCTCGGCAAGGTATCAAACAGCAGATTCAGCGCTCGATCCCACTTGCGCGTGGTTTCAAGATCAATCCAAGGAAAACCGAAAACGGCCATGCGCAATTGCAGCATGACCGGATCAATGACTTCATCGAACAATTCAATCTCATCCCGCTCGCGCAGCGGTTCGAGCACGCGATCGACAAGCTCATCGATCGTTGGCTGCCATTTTTCCATCGAAGCTGGCGAAAAGAAGCGCGCCATTCGGCGCCGCACTTCGCGATGTTTGTCGCCATCGAGGAAAAAGGGTGTGTTTTCGATCCGCGATATCAGGCGGGAGAAATCGATGCCGCTCGCATCTTGCAGGACGATCAGGTTGGAGAGAAAATCTTCAACCGCAAAGTCCTTGCTGCGCAGAACCGCGCGGCCAGTGGCGTAGTCGCTCGCTCTGACAAAGGGCTGGATGGCCGCAGAAGACTTCACGTTTTCGTTTCGTCGCTGACAGGCCGGGGGGCTGCGCTATTTGCCCCCGCCTCGACGAGTTCGCCCTGCAAGAGCATTTCTCGCACCAGGTTGCGCTGGACTTTTCCGCTGGTTGTCCGCGGCAAGGTCCCGCGGCGCACGAACATGATCTTGCTCAGGTCCACACCATGAGTGGCCCGTACCGCGGCCCGGATTGTCTTGCGAACCTGGTCGGCATCGAGGTCACGCACTGCGCGCTTCTCCACCTCGAGAACGAGCGCAGTTTGACCTTCCTCCAATGGACCCAGAGCAAAGCACGTGGCCGCCATACCGTCAAAAACGGGATTGCTGCTGGTCGCACTCCACTCGATCTCGGCTGCGGGAACATTGGCGCCGTTAGCGATAATCATGTCCTTGATCCGGCCGCTCACGGTCAGCTTGCCGCCGCTGATCCGGCCAAGATCGCCTGTTCGCAGCCACTTTCTTGCAGGGTCGCGATCGCCGCGAAGCTTGCCTTCAAACGTCGCCTCGCTTTCTTCGGGAGCTTCCAGATAGGCGCTGGCGATCGATGGACCGGAAACCCAGACTTCGCCTTCCTCGCCTGCCCCTAAAGGTGTTCGCGTCTCGGGATCGACAATCCGCACCTCGTGCACGCCATCGTCAAAGATTTCGCAGGCCGGTGTCAGCCCGGCGCCGGGGCGACAGGCAACGTAGAGCGTGCTTTCAGCAAGGCCATAGCATGAAAACGTAGCCTCGGGATTGAGCCCGGCAGGCTCGAAACGGGCAGCGAAACGCTTGAGAAGGTCAGGCGCGATCGGTTCCGATCCACAAAACACGCCGCGTACACAGCTTAAATCAAGAGCGTCGATCGATCCCCTGGCTTCAACCGCAAGTCGCATCGCGAAAGCGGGGCCGCCCGTGAGCGTGGCGCGCGTGCGCGATACCGCCTCCATCCAGCGCGATGGGCGCTTCAAGAAGTTGAAGGGAGACATCTGATGGACGGGCCCGCCGACCACCATCGATGTGATGATACAGCCGAACAATCCCATATCGTGATGATGCGGAAGCCATGTCAGCATGCTGTCGGCGGTGGACAGGTTCCAGGATTGCACCGTCAATTCGGTGTTGGCTGCAATGTTGGCGCCTGTCAGGCAGACCGCGCGCGGCGAACCGCTGGTGCCCGACGTATATTGGAGGATCCGGCAATCTGCATCTGGCAATTGGCCAACGAGCGCATCCGTGTCCTGCTGCAAGGCTTCGAGAGCGATCGGCAGTATCGGAACATTGGCGAGCCCCATGCCTTGCAGTTCTTCTCGAAGATTATCCAAGTCATCAGTCGCGGCAAGAACGCAGTCTGGCCGGGACTGCATCATGATTTTCTCGAACCGCTTTTTTGTCGGCCCTGGCGATGGGAAGGGTGGGGCAACGCCTTCAATCCCTGAATAAATCCCTGCCAGAATAGCCACAAGGAATTCGGGCCCTGAGGGGGTCACGATCGCGATGCGTGCCGGTTTTTCCGCAGACCCGCAAAGCCTGTGAGCCAAGGCGACGCTAAGCTCCCGAAGCGCGCGCCCGGTCAGCGAGAACTCGCATTCGAGATTGGCGCCAAGCCGCTCAAATGCGAGCCCGTCCCCGATGCGGGCCAAGCCGAGCTCTATGGCTGCGCGCAACGGGGCGCGCTCAGGCGCAAAGTGGGGTTCCGTGATCGGAGGGGTCATGAGAAAAATGTGCGCCTTAATTGGTTGCAACGGTGCCCTATCGAAACCTCAATCGGAATGAAACGAAAAGCGGGATCATCATTCAGGCTCGCGCTGTCGGTTGGCGCTTCGAACCCTTTGGCTTCATGATGCGACCAGGTGCGCGCGCGATATCTTTGGTGGCTTGAATTGCGCCGCGTTCCGTGCGCACACACATTCATGCGTTTGCGCCAGATCGAGATTTTCTACCACGTCTACCGCGCCGGGACGATCAGCGGCGCCGCGCGCGCGCTCAACGTCTCGCAACCCTCGGTTAGCAAGGTACTGAAGCATACCGAAGACCAGCTCGGCATCGCCCTGTTCCGCCGCGAGCGCGGGCGTCTGGTGCCTACCAACAAGGCGCACGAACTGTTTGTCGAGGCACGCGACGTCTACGACAGGCTGGGGCGATTCAGCCTATCGCTTCAGAACATCAGCAAACGGCGCGGCGGACATATCCGCTTGGGCGTGCTGCCTTCGCTCAGCCTGTCCCTGGGGCCCGAATGGATCGCGCAAATGCTGAGGTCCGATCCTGCGCTGACCTTCGAGTTGACCACGCTCCATTCGACCGAGATCGCACCCGCGCTGAGCGACAAGCGCGTCGATCTGTGTCTCGGCTTCGAGGAACGGCCCGGCGACGAGATCAAGGCGCACAAGATCGGCGAAGGCGCGATGGTACTGGTCTCGCCCTCCCCGCTTGCCGATAAGGCAAAGGATATCGGTTTGCGCGCCGCAATCGAGGGAGCGGACTTTATCGGCATGCGGGACAGCGGGCCGCTGGGTCAGTTGGTGACAGACACTTTCGCTGAACGGGAAATCGCTCCCAACGAGATCGTCTCGGTGCACACCTATCACGTGGCCGTTTCGCTGGTTCGCAAGGGGCTGGGACTGACGATCACCGACCAGTTCACCGCCTATTCGCACCTGGGCGCCGGACTGCACCGCTATGCGCTGAGCGACTTTCCGACCTACCCGATCTACGCGACCTGGCTGGCCTCTTTTCCCGATCCCGAACTGATTGAACGCGGTCTGACCTGCGCGCGCGAGACGATGGCCACGATCAGCGCAGGCATAGCCGCGCTGCAACCCCCGGCGCCCTGATTCGCACAACGCTTCGATCAAAATGTCGCAAAAGCGATGCTGCAGAAGCGCTCAGCGGGCTCGACCCATAACCGGGCGCTATACCTTTTCGTCGATTTAGTCGCACAACGACATTGCGCAATTCGGCAAAATTGGACAATTATCGAAGGAGGGGCGGCGCCGAGGGGAAACCGGCGCCTTAAAAAGCAATAAGGCAACAGGGAGTCCTTGCGATGAAATTTTCCACCCGTCTGGTCGGTGTACTACTTTCCGGCACCACGCTGGCCGGCGCGATGGCGCAGCCGGCGCTGGCTCAGGACACTTCCGAGGCCGAAGCGCCGGTATCAGTCACGACCGACCGCGGCGAGAAGGCCGAAACCGTGATCGTGGTGACCGGTTCGCAAATCCGGGGCGCGAAGGTCGATGACGTTCTGCCCGTCACCATCGTGGGCGAAAAGCAGATCGAAGCGGTGGACCCGGCCTCGACTGATGAAATCTTCCGCGCCATCCCGCAAGCCGGCTCGGTCGAGTTCAACGAACAGAGCACAGCCGGCGGCGTCAACGGCGCGCGCGGCGATATCGCCTCGATCAACCTGCGCGGCCTTGGCACGGGCAACACCCTGGCGCTGCTCAACGGGCGCCGCATGCTGTTCAATCCCGGTTTCCAGACCGAACTGTTTGTTCCCGTCGTCTCCGCGGACCTCAACACGATCGCACCGGGCTCTATCCGCCGGGTCGAAGTGCTGCGCGACGGCGCCTCTGCGGTCTATGGCGCGGACGCGGTGGCGGGTGTTGCCAACACGATCCTGCGGGGCAATCGCAATGGCGGTTATCTGCGCGGCAATTATCGCGCCTCGGACGGGACCAGCCTGTATTCCTACCAGATCGACGGGTCCTACGGGTTCGACTTTGCCGACGGGCGCGCCAACCTGACGCTGTATGGCGGCTATTTCCACGAGAACGGCCTGCGCGCCACCGGCCAGGAATTCTCGCGCAGCCGCGACCTTCGCCGTTTTGTCGAAGGCACTGACTTTGAAGGTGATACGCAGTTCGACAACCGCTCGATCAACTCGCCTTTCGGCGCCTTCGACATCCAGGGCTCACGCGCAACCTCGTCGAACACGACCGTGCTGCGCGACGATGATTTCCACATCCAGCCCTGCGCCAATTTCGGCGCATCGGGCCAGCCCAGCGATGGCCGCTTCCTTGATCTGGGCAATGGTCTGTGCGCCGATAATGGCGGCACGATTGACCGTAGCTTGCGCTATGATCTGGACTCTGTCCGGTTCCTGTATTCCGAGAAGGATCGCTACAATGCGATGGCGCTGTTCAATTACGAGATCAGCAACTCGGCCGAGCTCTATTTCGAAGGGCTCTATTACCGCAGCGAAAACGCGCGCGAGCGCGAGCAGAGCACCATGCTGGGCGCCGTCCCGATCGGGGTCGAGGCGACCGCCTTCTGGAACCCGCTTGGCGCGACCACGCTCGCCGATGGCTCGCCCAACCCCAACCGGATCGATAACGGCCTTGGTTCGGGCGTAAGCGATGCAGGCCGCTCGCTGTTGATGGAGGATTACCGTTTCATCGATGCCGGTCCGCGCCTCGGCTCTGTCACCAAGGATGAATATCGCCTTGTCTTGGGCATGCGCGGCAATATCGGGGATTGGGACTACGACACCGGCCTGCTCTACGCACAGGCCAATACCACCGACCTCACCCGCAACCGCATCTCCAATACGCTGGTGCAGAACGCGATCAACCGCACCGATGCGACCGCCTACAACCCGTTCAATGGCGGCTGCTTCCCGGGTCAGGGCCTTGGCCCTAACGTGCAGGATTGCACGCCCAACCCGCAAAGCGTGATCGACGACATCACCATCGACGTATTCCGCGAGGGTGAGACCACGCTTGCGCTTGCTGACTTCAAGGTGTCGAACAACAGCGTCTTCGAGCTGCCCGGTGGCGGCGTGGGCCTTGCCGCAGGTATCGAAGGCCGGCGCGAAACCTTTAAGGATGATCGCGACCCGCGTCTTGACGGCACGATCACCTTCACCAATGCGGTGAATGGCGATTTCTTCGGCTCCGACGTGACCGGCTCCAGCCCCTCGCCCGATACCAGCGGCAATCGTGAAGTCTTCTCGGCCTTCGCAGAAGCGCTGATCCCGGTGATCTCACCCGAGATGGAAGTGCCGTTATTCCATTCGCTCGAAGCTCAGGTGGCGGCGCGTTTTGAGAACTTTTCCGATGCCGGCAGCGCTTTCGTACCGCGCGCCGCCGTCGCCTGGCGTCCGGTTCGCGATATCCTGCTGCGCGGCGCCTGGTCGCAAGGCTTTCGCGCCCCGAACCTCGTCCAGGTCAACGATCTGGGCACGCAGCGCTCCAACTCGATCACACAAGTGGTCGAATGCGTCGCCGAGATCATTCAGGGCATCGAGGAAAGCGTTGATGATTGCGGCACTCAGGGCACGGTCGACTTCCGCGAAGGCGGCCCAAACCTGCAGCCCGAAGACACCGAGAGCCTGAATTTCGGTATCGTTCTTTCGCCCAGCTTCATTCCCGGCCTCACGATCACGGCGGATTACTGGCGCGTGAAGCAGGAAGGGATCGTCGGCATCTTCGGCAGCGAAAACAACCTCGCGCTCGACCTGCTGCTGCGTCTCAACGGCGAAACAAACCCGAATGTCATCCGCGATGCGCCCGATCAGGAACAGCTCGATCTTTACGCGGGCACCGGCATCTTACCGGCTGGTAGTATCGACCGTGTGCTTAACCCCTACACCAACCTTGACCAGCGCGTCTCGGAAGGGGCCGACTTCAGCGTGTTGTATGAATTCGGCACCGGCTTTGGCGATTTCGATTTCGAACTGAACGCGGCGCGCCTGATCGGTTTCGAGCAATCCGCAGGCCCGCTGGCCGATCGGCTCTTCAGCGAGCTGCGGCCCGCGCTCGAACAGATCCCGGAATTGTCGACCGAAGATATCGGCGCGATCCTGCCCTTCGGCTTTGGTGAATTGATCGAGCTTGAAGGCCGTCCGAAATGGCGATTTGCCGCGCGTGCTTCCTGGGAAAGCGGTCCGTGGCGGGTGAACTTCTTCGGTCGCTATGTGGGTGAAGTGTTCGACACCAGCGTGACGCAGAACGACACGCTGGAATTCTTCCCCGTGGACGACTGGTTCACCTTCAACCTGGGCGTGCGCTACCGCATCGAGAATGACACCGCGCTTGACGGCACCTCGATCCGCTTTGGCGTGAACAACGTCTTGGACGAGGCCCCGCCGATCGCGGACGAAAGCTTCGGCTATTATGGCAGCCTGCACAGCGGTCGCGGCAGGGTCTTCTCGATAGATCTGCGCAAGCCGTTCTGATCGTGTGTTGAAGAGGGGGCCTCAGCGCCCCCTCTTTTCATTGGGCCATCGGGAATTCGTGATGAGCGTTATCAGCGCGCGGTGCGCAAACCGCGTCTTTCCGGCCCTGGCCAGCGCGCTGGCGATCCTCGTCAGCACGTCATCGTGTCAATCCATCCCACAGGCAAAGCCGGCCGCAGCGCCCACCATTACCGGTGATCTCTTCATCCGCGGGGGCTTGCTGGTCGATGGCACCGGCACTGTGCCCAAGCGGGCCGATATCCTCGTCGATGACGGACGGATCGCGGCAGTGCTCGAACCCGGACAGCCCGCGCCAGACGCGGGCCGCGTGATCGCAGCCGAAGGGCTGATCGTTGCCCCTGGCTTTATCGACCCCCACACCCATGCCGGCGAAGACCTTGCCTCGGATGATGCGGCGCGCCGCGCCAACCTGCCCTTCGCCTTTCAGGGCGTGACCACCGTCGTCGTCGGCAATGATGGCGGAGGCAGCCCCGAAATTGCGCGCCAGGCGCAGGCAGCAAGACAGCGCGGGATCGGCACCAATGTCGCCTATCTCGTCGGCTTCAGCCCTGTACGACGTGAGCTTCTGGGTATGGCGGACCGCGCCCCCACCGCCAACGAGCTCGCCGCGATGCGCGTCGCCACACGCCAGGCCATGTGCGAGGGCGCCTGGGGCTTTTCTGCCGGACTCTATTACGTGCCGCAAAACTATTCGCAGACCGACGAGGTCATCGCCTTGGCCAGTGAGGCGGGGCGGCTAGGAGGCTATTACGACACGCATTTGCGCGACGAGAGCACCTACTCTGTCACCGTCACCGGTGCACTGGACGAGGCCCTGCGCATCGGCAAGAAGGCCAGCCTGCCTGTCCATGTCTCGCATATCAAGGCGCTGGGTCCGGCTGTGTGGGGGCAGTCGGCGGCGATGATCGAGCGGATAGAGACCGCACGCGCCAGGGGCCAGCGGGTGACCGCCGACCAATATCCCTGGGACGCTTCGGGCACGCGGATCAGCGCGGCGCTGGTCCCGCGCTGGGCGCTGGAGGGCGGGCTTTCGGCCTTGCGCCAAAGGCTTGCCGATCCCGCGCAGGCCAAGCGCGTGCGCGATGGGCTCGTCGCCGGCCTTGCGCGCCGGGGCGGAGCGCAGCGCCTGCTGCTCACCGGAGCGATTGGCGGCGCGGATATCGAGGTCGGGCAGACACTGGCGGAATATTCGGCCGCGCGCGGGCTCGACCATGTAAGCGGCGCGATCGCGATCCTCAAACAGGGCGATGCGCGCGTCGCCTCTTTCAACATGGATGAAGCCGATATTGCCGCCTTCGCTCGCCAGCCCTGGGTGGTAACCGGCTCGGACGGGTCTTCGGGCCATCCGCGCAAATATGCGAGCTTCCCCAAGGCCTACCAAGACCTTGTGAAAGGCGATCAGGGGATGAGCCTTGCGCGCTTTGTACAACGCTCCAGCGCGCAGACCGCCAGCATTATCGGACTTACAGATCGCGGGATGATCAGGCCCGGCCTCGCCGCCGATATCGTGGTCTTCGATCCCGCCGAATACGAGGCGCGGGCGACCTACCGCTCGCCGCGGGCGCTTTCGGCGGGCGTGCGCTTTCTGCTGGTCAACGGGACAGTGATGATCGATCAGGGCGAATATCAAGGGGCCCTTCCCGGCCAGCCGCTCCTCAAGGACACTTCATGCTGAGAACCGCCTTAAAGGCGTGGTTTGCCCGCCCGCTGTGGCAGCGCGTGATACTCGCGCTGGTTCTGGGGGTGATCGCAGGGCTGACGGCAGGCGAAGACATTGTCGCGATCAAGTGGATCGGCGATCTGTTCATCCGGCTGATCAAGATGCTGGTGGTTCCGCTGATCTTCTTCTCGCTGGTCGGCGGCGTCGCGGCAATCGGCGATATCCGGCAGTTGGGCCGCGTCGGCGGCCAGGCGATGGCGCTGTTCATGACCACCGCGATCATCTCGGTGACAACAGGCATGGCGCTTGCCCTGCTGGTACGGCCGGGCGATGGCCTAACCATCGCCTTGCCCGACGGCGAGGCCGCCCCGCCTCCTCCAGATCAGTCGCTGGTCGAGATGCTTATTGCGATGGTGCCCGAAAATCCGGTCATGGCGATGGCCGAGGGCCAGATCCTTCCCGTGATCGTCTTCGCCATCCTGTTCGGTATCGCACTGCTGATGACGGGCAAGGAAGCGCGCCCGCTCGCGCGAGGGATCGATGCAACCTCGGCAGTGATGCAGCGCCTGACCATTCTCGTCATGGAGTTCACCCCTTTTGGCGTTTTCGCCCTCATCGCCTGGGTCGCGGGCACGTTCGGGTTTGATGCGCTTGTGCCCTTGTCCAAGCTGGTGCTGCTCAACTACCTTGGCTGCGGCATCATTCTGCTGATCGTCTATCCCGCAATCCTGCGCTTTGTCGCGCGGTTGCCAACGCTCGATTTCTATCGCGGGATCATCGATGCGCAGGCGGTCGCCTTCTCGACCGCTTCCTCCAACGCCACCCTGCCCGTCACCTTGCGCTGCGTGCAGCGAAACCTTGGGGTCTCGCGCAGCATTTCGAGCTTTGCCGTCGCGCTGGGGGCAACGGTGAACATGAACGGCACCGCCATGTATCTGGGCGTCATCGCGATCTTCGGCGCGCAGGCCTTTGGCGTCGAACTGACAGCGATATCCTACCTCCTGATCGGCCTCACCGCGACCCTTGGAGCGATCGGCACGGCAGGCGTTCCGGGAGCCGGGCTGATCATGATGAGCCTTGTCCTCTCCTCGATCGGCGTGCCGCTCGAGACCATCGCCTTCGTCGCCGGGATCAACCACCTGCTCGACATGATGCGCACCATGACCAATGTGACGGGCGATGCGGTGGTGGCAGTTTCGGTCGGACGGTTGGCAGGCGAGATCGATGTCGAGGAATATGTGTCCGCCGACGATGTCTAGATAGGCACGTCAGGTCGCCGCGCGCACCACCGAAGCCAACCGTCCGGCAGAACCCATCGCCATCGTCCAGCCCAACATGCCATGACCGGTATT
This sequence comes from Erythrobacter sp., assembly GCA_043567175.1. Taxonomy (GTDB): domain Bacteria; phylum Pseudomonadota; class Alphaproteobacteria; order Sphingomonadales; family Sphingomonadaceae; genus Erythrobacter. The sequence continues at coordinate 3,298,941 of CP121323.1, read as the reverse complement.
GGCCGCAATACCGGGTGCGAGCATCTGCGTGATCGGCAAGGAATCGGGCGTCATGGGCCGCATTCCGGTCCAGCCTGCGCTCGCCTCGCCATAAACCGCCGCCTCGGGCAGAGAGGCGCGTGCGGAGGCGATCATCGAGGCGAGACGAGCCTTGTCGAGCGCCCCATCGACCCGGCCCATCTCGGCAATGCCGGCCACCAGCATGCGATCTCCCAGATGAGTAAAGACGATGCGGCGCGCGGCATCTGTTACCGAGGCCAGCGGCGCGGCATTGCCCAGCGGCGCAGTGAAGGAATAACCCTTCATCGGCTCGATCGGGAGGCTGATGCCCAGCGGCGCAAGAAGCGCGTTTGAGCGATACCCGCTCGAGACCACCGCGAGATCAGCGCTCAACTCCTCGCCATCAGCCAGCGTCACCACGCTGCGCCCGCCCCGGCGCTCAAGCCGGAGGGCTTGCGCGTTGCAACGGATTTCGACGCCGTATTCCTCGCCCAGCACGCGCGCCAGCCCGCTTGCGAAGGCGCGGCAATCTCCGCTCTCATCGCTGGAGGTGTAGATTGCCGCCGCAATCGGTTCGGCACTGTTGGCAAGAGCAGGCTCTATGGCAAAGGCTTCCTGCGGGGTAAGCAGGCGCTGGTCGAGGCCCGCTGCGCGCTTGGCCGCGATGCTGGCTCTTGCGCCCGCCACCGCACCTTCCCCTCGCAACAGCACGAACTTGCCGCTTGCACGCCTGTCGAACGGGAACGGGTGGCGCTCTTGCAGCACATCCATCGCCCGGCGCGATTCCTCCGCCAGCGCAAGGCCGGCGAGCGTGTTGGCCCGGTTGCGCCTCGTCGTGCACTGGGTGAGGAAACGCAGCACCCAGCCGAGGAAATGCGGGTCGAGGGTCAGCCGGATGCGAAAGGCCTCGTCCCTTCCAAGAACGAGGCGTGGAATTTCCCGCAATATGGACGGATGGGCGAGCGCGTTGGTGTGGCTGTAGCTCAACTGCCGGCCATTGCCGAGCGAGGCGCCCAGCGCCACATCGCCATACGCCTCGACCAGCTGCACCCGCCAGCCCTCACGCGCCAGGGCGTAAGCGCCGGTGACGCCGATGATCCCGCCGCCGATGATGATCGCGCTTCTTTGCTCCGGCATGGCATGCAACCTGAAACGGCTTTGCTGCTCGCAAAACCACATTTACGCTCAGGGCCCATAACACCGAGCTATAGCACCCTCGCGAAGCAAAGCTTGCACGGCGCGGTGCCATGGGCATGGTGATGCGAACAAAGGACCCGCAAGGCGGGGAGAGGAGCGCGCTGATGAAACGCCTATTCGCTTATGTGACCGCTTTTGCCCTGTGTACCATGACACTTGCGGGGCCGATCACCCGCCCGCTGGGACCAGCGCCCGCGGCGGCCCAGCAGCAATTGCTCGACTACAAAACGATCCATCATCCCGTTGTTGATGACGAGGGGATGGTCGTCAGCCAGAATGCGCTTTCAAGCGCAATCGGCGCGCGAATTCTGGCTGAAGGCGGCAATGCGATCGACGCCGCCGTCGCGACCGGCTTTGCGCTTGCCGTTACGCTGCCGCGTGCGGGCAATCTGGGCGGCGGCGGCTTCATGCTGGTCTATCTCGCTGAAAAGGAACGCGTGGTCGCCATCGACTATCGCTCCGCCGCGCCCGCCGCCGCCGCTGAGCCCGCGCTCTTTCTGGATGCCAAGGGCAACCGTATGGAGAATGCCGATAAGGGCCACATGGCCGCTGCCGTTCCCGGCACGGTCGCTGGGCTCAAGCTGGCGCATGAGCGCTGGGGCGTGCTTTCCTGGGACCAAGTCGTGCGCCCCGCGATGGAGTTGGCGCGCGACGGCATCATCGTCACGCGCGACCTGTCGGAGGCCTTGCGCTGGGGGCGCGGTCGGCTTGAAAGCTCCGAGGCCGCGATCGAGGCTTTCTTCAAGCCCGACGGCTCGCCCTACATGTATGGCGATCGGCTCGTGCAGAGCGACCTCGCCTGGACGCTGGATCGCATTGCCACTCACGGCGCGGCAGATTTCTACCGGGGCGCAATCGCGCAGCGTTTCGTTGCAGACATGAAGGCCAATGGCGGGCTGATCGCGGGCGCAGACCTGGCGGCGTATGAGGCCAAATTGCGCGCGCCCATCGCAACCGATTATCGCGGCTACCGCGTTGTCACCATGCCGCCGGCGAGTTCGGGCGGGATCGCGCTGCTCGAAATGCTCAACATGCTCGAGCCCTTCAACCTGACTGCGATGGGTCATAATTCGGCATCGACCATGCACCTCCTCTCCGAGGTGATGAAGCTCGCCTATGCCGACCGGCGCAAGTCCATGGGCGATCCCGATTTCGTCCAGAACCCGGTCGAATTGCTGATTTCCAAGGATTATGCGGCAAGGCGCGCCGAAGGCATTTCGCGCACTCGCGCAACGCCGCCCGAAACGATTGCGCCCTACGATCCGATGGCGGGCGAAAGCGAGGACACCACGCATTATTCGGTCGCCGACAAGCATGGCAACATCGTCGCGAACACCTATACGCTTGGCTCTTCATTCGGATCGGGTGTGGTGGTGGCAGGAACAGGCGTTCTGCTCGACAACCAGATCCGCAATTTCTCGCTGCGCGTCGGCGTGCCGGGGGCTACTTACTCGAACAGCGCGATGAACGCGATTGCACCGGGCAAGAGGATGCTGTCCAGCATGACGCCCGCTATCGTGTTTCGCGAAGACAAGCCCTTCATGGCAGTCGGCTCGCCCGGTGGCAGCACGATCATCAACACCGTGTTGCAGATCATCCTGAACGTGATCGACCACGAAATGAATATCGCGGAAGCCACTTTCGCTCCGCGCATGCATCAGAACTGGCGGCCCAGCGAACTGGAGATCGAGCGCGGCTTCAACCCCGATAGCCTCGCAATCCTGCGCCAGATGGGCCACGAGATCGAAGTGCGCGACACGATCGGCAGCGCCCAGACCCTGCTGCTGGACGGTGGCCAGATCCACGCAGCCGCCGATCCTCGCCGTCCGGGTTCGGGCGCATCGGGCGTGGGCAATGCGCGCATCTTTGCTGAAGAGAGCGCTGCGAAGGGCAATTGACGCCGGTGCCCCAAATGCAGTCTATGGCGGCGATGAAAGCTCCAGCACCGATGCGCGCCTTAAGCGCTGTTGCCCTCTGCCTAAGCGCCCTGGCGCTCGGCGCCCCTGCGCAGGCGTGTTCGCTAGCCAAGACCCGCGCGCTGTTCGGCTATGAAGGACGCACGCAGACGATCCTCGACGTGGAAGCCGCAATGGCCCGCGCGCAGAGTGCGCAAGGAGTGATCCCGCCAGAGGCCGCCGCCGATATCTCGGCCAAGGCGAAGGTTGGGCTGGTCGCTCAAGAAGCTTTCGACGCCGAATATGCCATCGTGAATCACCGTATGGTCGCGCTGCTCAACGTGTGGCGGCGCAGCCTTGACGATGCAGGCGACCAATATGTGCATTTCGGTGCAACCACGGTCGATATCTACGGCACGGCGACAATTCTTCAGACGATCGAGACGGTGGACCAGATCGACAGCTGCCTCGTCCGAGCGCAGGAGGCGATGGCGGTCCTTGCCAAAGATCACGCCGGAACGCCCATGATCGGGCGGACTTTGGGCCAGCACGCCCAGCCGATCACTTTCGGCAAGAAGGTGAGCGTGTGGATCGACGAATATTCGCGCCACCGCACGCGCCTCGCACAGCTTCGCCAGCGGCTGCGACGCTCGGCCATCCTCAAGGGCGCAGTGGGAAATTATTCCGGCCTCGGCGAAGAAGCGATTGCGGTCGAACAGGCCTTTGCCGCGCAGCTTGACCTCGATGCCCCCTATGCCGCCGACTGGAACGGCGCGCGCGACGTGCTGGCGGAATACGGCCTCATCGCCGGGCTTATCGCCAAGTCGCATGAACGCATCGGACAGGAAATCTTTCTGCTGCAGAGCACCGATATCGGCGAAGTGCGCGAGGCGTTGCCCAAAGGCGTCGTCGGTTCCAGCTCGATGCCGCACAAGCGCAATCCGCGCGCGCCCGAACGCCTGATCCATGCCGGGCGCGTCATCCCCCGGCTGGGCGCAGTCCTAGCCGATGACGTGGTCAATTTTTTCGAGCGCGACAACACCTCCCGCCTCTCGCCGGTGATCGAGGATATCGCGATCGACTCGGTCGCCGCTGCACGCACTTTGGCGATCCTGCTCGAGGGGCTTGAGATCGATGATGCGGCAATGCGCGCGAATATCGATCGCACGCGGGGATTTGCGATGTCGCAACGCGTCGCCTTTGCCTTGGCACAGAACATGGAGCGCGTCGCAGCCGAAAAGCTGGTCAAACAGGTGATAGCCGAGGCAGTGGCGGGCGATTTGAACTTCGCCGAGGCGCTCGCCGCCAACCCCGAAACCGCTGCCCGTCTTGATGCGGGGCAAATCGCGCAACTGCTCAATCCCTCGGCGATCGAGGACCCGGCGCTGGGCCAGGTTGAGCGCACGCTGGACGAGGCTGGCCTTCGATGAGCGCCGACGCGCCGCGTTCGGCCACACTCACCTGGGCCCTGCGCGCGGGCGGTCTTGCAGCCGCAGCGCTGGTCTACGCAAGCCTGGGCGCAACCGAGCTTAACCAGGACGCGCGCTTTGTCGCCGCAATCGCCAGCCTGATGGCCGTGTGGTGGATGACCGAGGCGATCCCGCTCGCCGCGACCAGCCTTCTGCCGATCGTGCTCATCCCCGCGCTGACGGAACGCAGCGTGGCGCAGACGACCGCATCTTATGCAAGCCCGATCGTGTTCCTGTTTCTCGGCGGCTTCCTGATCGCGATTGCGATGGAGAAATGGGGACTGCACCGCCGGATAGCGCTGTTCACACTGGCGCGCGTTGGCGTTTCGCCGCGACGCATCATCCTTGGCCTGATGATCGCCACCGGCTTTCTTTCGATGTGGGTGTCGAACACCGCCACCACGCTGATGATGCTGCCGATCGGCTTTTCGGTGCTGGCGCTGATTTCCGGCAAGGCCATGTCGGGCGCCTCGGCACGCGTTCCAGACGATATGACCGAAGACGCCGAGACCGCGAAATTCGGCACCTGCCTCGTCCTCGCCATCGCCTGGTCGGCGAGCATGGGCGGCCTTGGCACATTGCTGGGTAGCCCGCCCAACGCCATCATCGCCGGCTATGCGAGCGACGAATTGGGAGTGTCCATCGGTTTTGTCGACTGGATGCTGCTGGGCGTGCCGTTGGCGGCCGTCTTCATCCTGATTGGCTGGGTGCTGATGACGCGGGCGCTCTACCGCTTCGATCTCGACGAGATCCCGGGAGGCGCGCAGCTGATACAGGGCGAGATAGCGAAGCTCGGCATCATGAATCGCGGCGAGGCGATGGTCGCTCTCGTATTCCTCGGCGCTGCCTTCTTGTGGGTTGTGCCCGGCCTCCTTGCCGAAGTGCCGCGCTTTGCCGAGGCCGCGCCATGGCTTGGCAGCCTCAACGACACCGCCATCGCGATCGCAGCGGGCCTTGCGCTGTTCCTGCTGCCAGTCGGACGCGAGGGGGGCATGGTACTCGAATGGAAAGACGCCGAAAGCGGCCTGCCCTGGGGCGTGCTGCTGCTGTTCGGCGGGGGTCTGAGCCTTGCGGGAGCGGTCGCGGGCACGGGGCTCGACGACTGGTTCGGCCAGCAGGTTTCAGGGCTTGCCGCTCCTCCGGTGGTGGTCCTGATCGCCTGCGTTGTCACCATCGTCCTGTTCCTGACCGAGGTGACCAGCAACACCGCCACCGCTGCGACCTTTATTCCGGTGCTGGGCGGCGTTGCGCTGGGCGTAGGGATAGAGCCGATGGGCCTGCTGGTACCGGCGGCGCTGGCAGCGACCTGCGCCTTCATGCTGCCGGTTGGCACCCCGCCCAACGCCATCGCCTTCAGCACGGGCTCGGTCACGATCGCTCAGATGGCGCGGGGGGGATTTGTGCTCAATCTTGTCGGAATCGCGCTGATTACCGGATTTGTCTACTGGCTGGGCGGCGCAGCGATGGGCCTGACCTTCGGCGCGATGCGCTAGCGGACCAGTTCGCCCGCCGCGCCCGCCATGCCGCCATTGGAATGAGCAACCCCTTCCACCACGTGCAGCGACCAGCCAAAATCCCAGCCGCGTTCCTCGGCATAAGCCTTGGCGGCTGCATAGAAGCTCTGCCCGCGTGCGAAGCGATGGGGCCCCTGGCGCAGAGCCTCGGGCGTTCTTCGCAGATTGCGCCCGACGGGATCGGTGTCCTCATCCCCGAGAAGCACCGCCATATCGCTGGCAAGCGCAGCCTTGATCGCGGCCTCACTCACCCCCGCACCGCCCAGGCCATAGGGAAAGGCGATGGACGGTTCTGCAAAAGTGTACCAGCCGGCATTCGCTGCAAGATAGCGCGTCACCCGTGCACCCGGCTTGAAGAACAGATAGCGATTGACGAATTGCGAGCCGGCAGAGTGGCCATAAATTGAATAGCTTGTCTGCGCGCCGCCAAGGCGTTCGACCACCTCGTCGAACAGGGGCTCTATCGAGGAGAAGGCCCAGAGTGCCTCGTCGCGCCGCTCCATGGAGCGAGCCTTGAAGACGCCGCCCAGATTGTAGCGCGCCGACTTTGGAAAATCAGCCTTGGAAAAGCCGGGCGCGACAATGATGAACCCGCTGGCCTGGGCAGGCTTGATCCACTGGTTGCGATAGCGATCGGGATCACGGCTCGCCCCGTGCATGACGATCAGAATGGGAGCGCTGGTGCGGTCAATGCCTTCAGGCACATAGGTCCAGACCGGCAGCGGCGGCCCTTGCCAGGCATCAAAGGTGAACTGACCGGTGCCTGTCGAAAGAACCGGGGTGCCGGCTTGACGGGACGAGGCCTGCGCCGCCGGCAGCCAGAGGACAAGCAAGGCGGCAAGAAAAACGATTTGCGCGAGCTTAACGAGCTTGCGCGGTGGCGATAGATGGTCACTCTGGTGCATCGATCCTTCTCTCCCAAGCATGCCCTCGCTCGTCGCTGCGAGAGCACAGCATGCAATGTTAGAAGTTACTCCCAAACAGGGAGCTTGCCCAGCGGGATCGAGATGCGATTTCGCCGCGCCGGGTTTTTGCCCGGCGCGGCGAAACCCTACCAGTCGTAGGCCTTGGGCAGAGAGCCCTCGAGCCCGCTCTTGTAGCGATCAAGCAAGCGGCTCTGGTGGTTTTCTAGCGATTGCTCGACACCGCCAATATAGACCCGGGTCGGGATCGATCCGACTTCAAGCGGATCGCCGTCCCAGATCACAACATCGCCGTGCGCCCCGGCCTTGAGGACGCCGGCCACGCCGCCCATACCGCTGATCTCGGCCGGGACCGAGCTGATCGCAGCAAAGGCCTCGCCCCAACTAAGCCCCGAGGCGCCCGGCACCTTCGTCAGCGCGACAAGGTTGCCGGCCATCTGTGTGAGGCGACGGGCATGATTGAGGCCCGAGGCGTTGATCGCAACCTTCACCCCGGCGCGCTTCATGCGGCCGATATTGCTCTGCGTGGCGGCAAGCTGTTCGAAACTGGAGGGAAGGTCATCAAGCCCGTCAGCAATCACGGGAACGCCCGCCGCCGCGATTTCATCCGCGACAAGCCAGCCCTCGCCAGCACCGACCAGCACAAGGTCAAGCTTTCCGTACTCGGACTTGAGAGCCAGCGCCGCGCGGATATCCGAGGCGCGCTCGACATGGACATAGAGCGGCTGGGTGCCTTCGATCACAGGGCGCAGCGCCTCTGCATCGAAAGCGCTGAGCAGAACCTCGCCATCAGCCTCGATTGCGGGTGTGCGAGGCATTCCCGGCCCCAAGGCCGCCGCCTCGCGCAAGGCAGCAAACAACAGCGCGTGCGTTGCCGCCCGGCTACCGCCAGCGATCGCTGCGCCGCGCTCACCAAATTCGACCATCTGGAAGGCGTTGGCTTTCATCACCGGGCTATCATCGCTGTCGAGATCGATAATCGCGCCCTGGCCTGAAAATATCGAGCCGGAAGGCAAGGTCGATGTCGCCGCGCGGGTGATCCCGGCGGCGCGGTGCACCAGCACGTGCTGCGCATCGGGATTGATGATCGACGCGGTCTCGAGGGCGGCGCTGAACGGAGCCGACCCCGCGCGCTGATCGTTCGAATCGCTGACCGCGCCGACGTCCCAGATGCCAAGCGTCGTAAGCGTGGCGAACAGGCCGGGGGTCACCCAGCGTCCGCCTGCATCGAGGCTCGGAATGTCGGAGGGCGCCGAAATGCCGGCGCCAGCGGCGACAACCTTGCCATCGCGCACGACGACAGTGCCGTTCTCGATTGGCTCACTGCCATCACCAAGAGCAACCTTAGCATTGGTGATGACGATATCCTGCGCGCTGGCGGGGCTGGCTGCGAGTGCGAGCGCCGAGGCGGCGAGAGCTAGAAAGCGCTTCATTTCACATCTCCTTCACCGGGCTGGCCAAGCTCGAAATCGCTCACCGGGCGGCGTTTCCTATCCATCATGTCGAACATCAGCGCACCGTCGATCCAGACCTTTTCCGGCCGTGAATAGACGCTCAGCGGGTCACCATTCCATAGCACGACATCGGCCATCTTGCCCGGTTCCAGGCTGCCGGTCATTTCCTCAATACCCATCGCCTTGGCAGCGTTGAGCGTGATCCAGCTGATCGTGGTCGCATCGCTGATACCCAGCCCCAGACGGTTGCCGGCAGCCTGCGCCTTGGCCGCCTCCTGGTTGAGCCGCTGGATATCATTGGCATCGTCTGAGTGGATCACCACGCAAGCACCCTCCTTGTAGAGCAGCGCGGCGTTTTCGAGGATGCCGTCATAGGCTTCCATCTTGAAGCCGTACCAATCGGCCCAGATTGCACTACACACACCGTTCTCGCGCAGCAGATCGCCGATCTTGTAGCTTTCGACCGCGTGATGGAAAGCGGAGACCTGGTAGCCGAACTCCTTGCCCATATCCATGACTATGGCCATCTCGTCGGCGCGATAGCAGTGGTTATGGACGAGGATATCGCCCTTGAGCACCCCCACCAGCGTTTCCTTGCCAAGGTCGCGCTTGGCGTCCTTGTCGTTGGCGTAATTGATCGCGTCGAGCCAGGTCTGGCGGTTCACCGCAAGATTGCCCATCCGGGTCGAGGGCATGCGACCGCGGCTGCCATAGACCCGCTTGGGGTTCTCGCCGCAAGCCATCTTCATGCCGTATGGCGCGCCGGGAAACTTCATGCCCTGAACGGTGCGCGCGGGCACGTTCTTGAGCGTTGCCGATCGCCCGCCCATGAGGTTGGCCGAGCCGGGCAGGACCTGCAGGCTCGTGATCCCGCCATTGGCCAGCGCCCGGGAAAATCCGGGGTCCTGCGGCCAGACAGAATGTTCGGCCCAGACATCAGGCGTCGTCGGCGCGGTCGCCTCGTTGCCGTCGCTGTGCGCATCGACCGAGGGGCTGGGATAATCGCCGAGATGCGAGTGAATGTCGATGATCCCCGGCGTCACGAACTTGCCCGTGCCATCGAGCACGGCGTAGCCGTCGGTCGACAGGCTCGCATCGCCCACCGCGACGATCTTCGCGTCGCGAAACAACACGGTGCCGTTGTCGATCCGGTTGCCCGCACCGTCGAAGACGGTCGCGCCGACAAGCGCTGTAGGCACGCCGGGATAGGCCTTGTAGGTGGAAGGATAGGGGCCCTCGGCCTCGGTCATTGCGGCCAGTTTGGCGCCATCGTCGGCCTCGGCATTGCTATCCTGCGCGCTGGCCGGGCCGGTCGTGGCACAGGCCGTCAGGGCAAGGGTGCAGGCCAGCGCGGTGGCGATAGAACCAAGCGGGCGCAGAAGTCCCGGAGCGGGGCCCTTGCCCGCGTCTGCGGTATTGATGATTGCCATGAGAATTCGCCCTTCCGCGCTGTTTCCGTCATCGACGGTGTGGCGCTTGCAAAGGCAAATGTCCATCTTTTTGGACACAATTAATTGTCAAACTAATTAGTCACAGCCTACGCGAAAGCCGCTTGCCTGCGCTTTGCCTTTCACAAGCGACCCGGGTCTGAAGACGCGTTCAGGCCTGCGCGAGATCACGGCAAAAGGCGCTTGTCCAGGCCGAAACCGTCTCCTCGCGCACGCTTGCGATCATCGCGGCGTGGCGTGCACGGCGTTCCTCGATCGGCATGTCAAGCGCCTTGCCGATGGCTGAGGCGATGAGGTCGGGGCTGTGCGGGTTGACGAGCAGCGCACCCATGCCATCGGCTCCCAATTGCCGCGCCGCGCCGGCAAATTCTGAAAGGATCAGAACGCCCGGATCCTCGGGGTCCTGCGCGGCGACATATTCCTTCGCAACAAGGTTCATCCCGTCACGCAGAGGGGTGACGAGCCCGATCTTGGAGGCGCGGAAAAACCCGAACAGCTCGGCATGGCTGTAACCGCGGTTCACGTAGCGGATCGGGACAAGATCAACCTCGGAGCGCGCGCCGTTGATCTGGCCGCATTTCTGCTCGAGCGTGTTGCGGATCTGCTGATAGGTGTCGACATCCTCGCGACTGGGCGGCGCGATCTGGATGTAGACGAGATCGCGCACGCGCTCGGGATGTTGGTCGAAAAAGCGACCGATCCCGTCGATGCGTTCGGGCAGTCCCTTGGAATAATCCAGCCGGTCCACCCCGATCATGGCGGTGCGAAGGCGGGTGGAGGAGGTAAGGCGCTGCTGCGCATCGCGCGCCTCGCCGGTATCGCCCTGCTGCATGAAGTGGTCCCAGTCGATCCCGATGGGAAAGGCGCGCGCATTGGTGGTGCGCCCGTCAATCGTGATCTGGCCTGTCTCCTCATCAACTTCGGCGTCCAATTCGTTTTCGCAATAATGCAGGAAGCTGGAGAGCCATTCCTCGGTCTGGAAGCCGATGAGATCGTAGGACAGCATCGAGCGCACCAGCCGCTCGTGATAGGGAAGCGAAGTCAACAGGCGCGTTGGCGGCCAGGGCGTGTGGAGGAAAAAGCCGATCCGGTTTTGCGCGCCGCGCTGACGCAACCGCTCGCCGAGCGGAATGAGGTGGTAATCGTGAACCCAGACAAGGTCATCGGCGTCGATCAGCTTGACGACATTGTCTGCGAAACGCTCGTTGACCTGCTCGTAGACGCGGCCCGTGCGATATTCGAATTCGGCCAGGTCGATGCGATAGTGGAACAGCGGCCAAAGCGTCGAATTCGCGTAGCCATTGTAATATTCATCGACTTCCTGGTGCGTGAGATCGATCGTCGCGATTTGCGCGCGGTCCGATCCGTGCAGCGTTACATCGAGCGAAGCCTCTTCACATTCCTCACCAGACCAGCCGAACCAGATGCCGCCGCGTTCCTCGAGCAGCGCGTTCAGCGCGCCTGCCAATCCGCCCTGCGCGCCGGCCGCGCCGCGCGCCTTGGGCACCGCTACGCGGTTGGAGATGATGACAAGGCGGGTATCCTGGCTCAGCGCACTTCGCTCCATGGTCTGGAAAGCAATCCGGCACAATTTATTACACCGACTAGTGAGTAGGTTTGGGGAAAGTTCCCCCAAAGTTCGCCCGTCTCGTAATCAAGATCCTCGGACAAAAGCCCCGAATGCGTGGTGTGGCTGAGCATGGTCTCGAACAAGGTGCGCGCCTCGGCGTCGCGGCCGGCAAGATGAAGCGCCTCGATCAGCCAGAAGGTGCACACGTTGAAAGCGGTTTCGGGCTCGCCGAAATCGTCTTCGGCGGCATAGCGCAGCATGTGTTCGCCGCGCCGCAAGTGCTTCTCGACCGCCTTGAAGGTCTGCTGGAAGCGTTCGTTCTCGGGCGAGAGGAAACGCAACTCGACCATCTGGAGCAGGCTCGCGTCGAGATAGTCGCTTTCGAAGCTGGCGCCGTAATGGCCGCCCCCTTTGTCATCGGCCTCATCTTCCTTCCACGCCTTCGCCTCGATCGTCGCGGCGATCGCATCGGCACGCTCGCGCCACAGCAAAGCGCGATCTTCCTTGCCGATATGCGCAGCGACATTCGCCAGCCGGTCGCACGCCGCCCAGCTCATCACAGCCGAATAGGTGTGCACCTCCTGCCTCGTGCGAAATTCCCACAATCCCGCATCGGGCTTGTCATGCATCGCCCAGGCCATCTTGCCGACCTGTTCGAGATTCTCGAAATCGCGATCATCAGCCGGGCGCAGCAACCTTCTGTCGAAAAATCCCTGCGCGCTGGGAAGCACGATCTGCCCATAGCAATCATGCTGAATCTGCTTGTAGGCAGCATTCCCGCGCCGCACCGGCCCCATGCCGCGATATCCGGCGAGATAACTCGCGGTCGTCTCGTCGAGCTCGCTCTCGCCCATCACCGAATAGAGCGGCTGGATCTGCCCCCCACGCGCGCCGTCGACGATGTTGCGCAGATAGGCGAGGTACTTCTCCATCACGTCAAGGGCGCCCAGCCGGTTCAAAGCCTGCACCGTGTAATAGGAATCGCGGATCCAGCAGTAACGGTAATCCCAGTTGCGCTGCGAATTGGCCGCCTCGGGGATCGAGGTCGTGAGCGCGGCGACGATCGCACCCGTTTCCTCGTGCTGGCACAGTTTGAGCGTGATGGCGCAGCGGATGACCTCTTCCTGCCAGTCAAGCGGGACGGCGAGCATGCGCACCCATTGCTGCCAGTATTTGCGGCTCTTCTGCTCCATGACGCGAACTTCCTCGCGCAGGTTCCCATGGAAAGGCTCGTCTGGCCCGAGGAAGAAATGCGTGTCGCTCTCGATGCGAAAAGTGCGCTGCTCGAGGATGTAGCCCACGGGCGCATCGGTAGAGAGGCGCAGCGCCTGCGGGCCGACGAGATAGCGGATGTGGTTCGTCCCGCTGGTCGTCTCGGCAAGGCTTGCCCCATAATTGCAGGTAGGGCGCAGTATCACCTTGACGCGCGGGGCCCCCGCTATCGGGCGCACGATGCGCGTATAGGCCACAGGGCGATACATCCGGCCTGTATCTTCATAGCGCGGACAGAAATCGAGGATCTCGACCGCGCTGCCGTCCTTCGCCTTCAGCGTGGTGACGAGGTGGGGCGTGTTGCGGATATATTCCTGGCTCGCCTCGTACTGGCCCTCGATCTCGAAGCGCCAGATGCCCGCATCGCGCTGGCTGTCATTCAGCAGCGAGGAAAAAACCGGATCGCCGTCAACACGCGGCACGCAGCCCCAGACGAGCGCCCCGGTCTCGTCCACCAGCCCCGATACCTGGCAATTGCCGATCGGCCAGAGCTCAAGATTGGATGATGTCATCCACCCTACATTACAGGTCGAGCCGGCGATGAACAGAGGCGACGTCGGGCAATCGGAATTGCGCTGCCGAAGGCTCGCGCTGACCCACCAAGATGCCGCATCCGCCCAGTTCGACACAGGCCAGAAAGCCATGCTCGTCGGTCAGGTCATCGCCGATGAAAACCGGCCGCGTCCCCGCGAAAGGGCGCTCCTGCATGAAGGCGCGCACCGCATCGCCCTTGTTAGCCCTGGCCGCAACCAGTTCGCTGACCGCTTTGCCGTTCTGGACATTCCACCCCAATTCATCGGCCAGCGTCTCGACAAAGGCCTGCGCGCGCGCAGCTTTGCCAGCATTCTGGCGATAATGGAGCGCGGCGCCGTGGGTCTTGGCCTCGAACACAAGATCCTCACGCGCGGCGAAATCGCGCATCCTTGCCAGCACATCGGCGGCCAATTCGGGCGGCGGTGGCGCGAGCGATTGCCCCGCCGCATCGCGAATATCGGCGCCATGCGATCCGGCGCAGGCGCAGGGCAGGTTCGCTGCAGAATCCGGCCCGAAATGCTGAGCCAGATCGGGGACCGACCGCCCGCTGACCAGCGCCAGCGCGCCCCCCAACCGCTCAGCCAGCGCTGCGAGTCTTTCGCCCAGTTGGGGAGCCAGTTCGATCGCATCGGGGGTGGGCGCGATATCGACGAGCGTACCGTCGAAATCGAGGAACAGCGCAACCTGTCCCGCCGCCTGCAGGCTTTGCAAGGTAGGCGGCGCAGATGGAACTGGCGCACTCATCCTACTGCGCCAGTGCCTCGCGGATCTGTGCGATCGCTTCCTCGCTGTCCCACTCATAGTCGCCTGCGACGCGGAAGACTTCGACCCCTTGAGCATCGTAGAGCACGGTGGTCGGCAACAGGCCTCCATCGGCCAGCGCGACGCCAAGATCGGTGTTCGTGTCCATCCATGGCTCGAGATTGGCAAAGCCTTCTTTCTCGAAATAGGGCGAGACCTTCGCGGCCCCCTGTATATCCTGGCTGACGGTGAGGACCCGCACCTCCCCTTCAAGCTCGCCCGCGAGATTGTCGAGCATCGGCATCTCGACCTTGCATGGCGCGCACCAGGTCGCCCACAGGTTGAGCAGGACAGGTTCGCCGATTGTGGCAAGATCGAGCGTTGCGCCAGCGGGATCGGTAACGGTGATTGCGGGGATCTTCTCGCCCGCCTTCACGCGCACGATCTGTCCCGGGAGCGGCTCTCCCGGCGTCGCCGTCTCGCCCTCGCTTTGCGTGGCGTGTTGCGCCCCGGGCGCAGGGGCACTATCGCACGCGGCCAGAGCCAGAAACGGGGCAGTGAGAGCCCCAAGGGCACAAAGCGAAAGACGGCGCATGTCAAACTCCAGCACTAAGGCCGCCAACCAGATGTGGGGCGGGCGTTTCGCCGGTGGACCTAGCGCGATAATGCGCGAAATCAACGCCTCAATTCCATTCGACAAGGCGCTGTGGCGACAGGATATCCTCGCGAGCGAGGCGCATGTGGCGATGCTGGCGGCGCAGGGGATCGTCTCTGAAGAAGATGCCTTCGCAATCACCCAGGGCCTTGCGCGCATCGCCGCGGAATACGAGGCAGAGGGCGTTCCCGAGGACTGGGACCTTGAAGACATCCACATGACGACGGAGAGCCGCCTGGCGGAATTGATCGAACCCGCCGCAGGGCGCCTGCACACCGCGCGCAGCCGCAACGACCAGGTGGCGACGGATTTCCGCCTCTGGGTTCGCGAGGCAATCGACACGGTTGATGAAGGCCTTGCCGGCCTGCAGCGAGCCCTGGTGGCGCGGGCCGAGGAACACGCTGGCTCGATAATGCCGGGTTTCACCCACCTCCAGACCGCGCAGCCAGTGACGCTGGGCCATCACCTCATGGCCTATTACGAGATGATCGCGCGCGACCGTTCGCGCTTTGCCGATGCGCGCGAGCGGCTCAACGAATGCCCGCTTGGCTGCGCGGCGCTGGCGGGAACCGGCTTTGCGATCGACCGCGAGATGACGGCCGAGGCGCTCGGATTCGTTCGACCCAGCGCCAATTCGCTCGACGCCGTCTCCGACCGCGATTTCGCGCTCGATTACCTTCACGCCGCCAGCATCACTGCAATCCACCTCTCGCGCCTCGCCGAAGAGCTCATCATCTGGTCGAGCCAGCCGTTCGGCTTCGTTAAGATGCCCGACCAGCTCTCCACCGGCTCCTCGATCATGCCGCAAAAGAAGAACCCGGACGCCGCCGAACTGGTGCGCGGCCATGCAGGGCGGGTGATCGGCTGCGCGACTGCGCTGATGGTAACGATGAAGGGCCTGCCACTCGCCTATTCGAAGGACATGCAGGACGACAAGCCGCCCGTTTTCGAGGCCAGCGGCCTGCTTGAGTTGAGCATTGCTGCGAGCACCGGCATGATCGCCGATGCCGCGTTCCAGACCGCGAGGATGCGCGAGGCTGCCGAACTGGGCTATGCTACTGCCACTGACCTTGCCGACTGGCTGGTGCGCGAGGCCGACATCCCGTTTCGCGAGGCGCATCACATCACGGGTTCCGCGGTGAAGCTTGCCGAGGAGCGCGGCGTTTCGCTCGATGCCCTGCCGCTGGCCGACCTCAAGGCGATAGACCAGCGCATCGACGAGCGCGTGTTCGAGGCTCTCAGCGTCGAGGCCTCGGTTGCCGCGCGCGCTTCCTATGGCGGAACCGCTCCGAGGCAGGTACGTAGTCAGGTGAAACGCGCAAAGGCGTTTTTGGGAATGGAGTCGTGATGCGCGATTGGGTGAAAGGTGTTCTGGCTTTGGTAGCGATCGCCGCGCTGCCCGCATGCGGTGCGCGCGCACCGCTGACACCCCCTGAAGGCGCGAGCCTGCCGGTCGCCCCCTACGGCGCGCCCAAGGGCGAGGAAAATGCGCCCACTGCCGAACAATTGCTCGAACTCGACGCGCTGGCCGCGCCCGAACGCAGCGTCGAGCTGCGCCGCCGCTCCGAAGAGCGCGAGGACGACCCCTTCGACCTGCCCCCGCAAGATTAAGTTTCACCCCAGACCAGACCGATACAGCCTCTCCCATGGATCATTTCGAATATCGCCAAGGCGTAATGCACGCCGAAGACGTGCCCCTGCCGCGCATTGCGGATGAAGTCTGCACGCCCGTCTATGTCTATTCGCGCGCAACGCTCGAACGCCATGCGACCGTTTTTCGCGAGGGGCTCGACGGTGTGCCTGACAAGCTGATCGCCTTTGCGGTCAAGTCCAATCCCAATCTCGCCGTGCTGCGCGTGCTCGCCAATCAGGGCTACGGTGCCGATTGCGTCTCGATCGGCGAGGTCCGCCGTGCGCTCGCCGCGGGCGTTGCAGCTGACAAGATCGTTTTCTCAGGCGTAGGCAAGACCCAGGCCGAGCTTGTCGCCGGGCTCGAAGCGGGCATCGGCCAGTTCAACATCGAAAGCGAGGAAGAGGGCCTCGAACTCGCCGAAATCGCGGCGCGTATGGGGCTCAGCGCGCAATGCACGCTTCGGATCAATCCCGATGTCGATGCCGGCACGCATGACAAGATCTCGACCGGCAAGGCCGATAACAAGTTCGGCGTGCCAATCGACCAGGCGGGCCAGATCTTCGGCAAGCTTGCGGGGCAGAAGGGTGTGAACCTGCGCGGCGTGGCGGTGCATATCGGTTCGCAGCTCGGCGACCTGGCTCCGCTTGAAAGCGCCTTCGAGAAACTCGGCAACCTCGTTAGTTCGCTGCGCGGTGCGGGCCACACGATCACCCATGTCGACCTTGGCGGAGGTCTCGGCGTCCCCTATCGGGCAGGAGAGAGTCCGCCGAGCCCGGCTGAATACGGCGCAATGGTGGCGCGCGTGACGAAGGACTGGGGCGTGCGCCTGATCTTCGAGCCGGGCCGCGTGATCGCGGGTAATGCAGGCGTCCTTCTCACCCGCGTCGTACGGGTCAAGCGCGGGATCAAGGATCCCTTCGTCATCGTCGATGCGGCGATGAACGATCTGGCCCGCCCTGCGCTCTATGGCGCCTATCACGATTTCGTCGCGGTAAGCCCGCGCGGCTCGGACATGACCGCCAACATCGTCGGTCCGATCTGCGAGACAGGCGATACCTTCGCCATGGGCCGGCTGACCGACAGGCTGGAGACCGGCGACCTCGCAGTGTTCCGCACTGCGGGCGCCTATGGCGCGACCATGGCATCAAGCTACAATTCGCGCGGTTTCGTGCCCGAAGTGCTGGTCGATGGTGACAAATACGCGGTGGTGGCCGACCGGATCGAGGCGGGCGCGATCATGGACGCCGAGCGCGTTCCCGAATGGCTCGTCTGACCCGATAGCGATGGCCGAGATCGCGAGCCTGCCGCTGTTTCACCAGATTGCCGGAAAGGGCGTTCTGGTGCTGGGGAATGGCGAGGCGGCCGACCCCAAGCTCCGCCTTGTCGAACGCGCGGGCGGCATCGTAACCGAAGACCAGGCAAAGGCTATCGAGGCGGGCATTCGCCTCGCCTTTGTCGCACTCGACGATGGAGAGGCTTGCGAAACGGCTGCTGCCGAATTGCGCGCCGCAGGGATGCTGGTCAACGTAGTCGACCGGCCAGACCTGTGCGATTTCACCACCCCCAGCCTGCTCGATCGCCATCCGCTTCTGATCGCGATCGGCACGGGCGGCGCATCGGCCGGACTTGCCAAACATGTCCGGCTGCGGCTTGAACGGGTCCTCCCGCAAACGCTCGGAAAACTGGCCGAGGCGCTCAAGGGCATGCGCCCTGCATTGCGCGCGCGATTTCCCGATGGCGCCGAACGCCGCCGTGCGATCGACGAGGCCCTGCGCGAAGGCGGCACGCTTGATCCGCTCAACCCTGCCTCGCATGAGAAGGTCGCCCGGTGGGCCAAAGGCAGTTTCGATGCCAGCGGGAGCGAAACGCACGTCTTCGAGCTTGCAAGCGACGACCCCGAGGATTTGACCGTGCGTCAGGCGCGCCTTCTGGGCGAGGCCGATGCCGTATGCGCACAAGGCCCGGTTCCGGCGGCTGTACTCTCGCGCGCCCGCGCCGATGCCGCGCGTCTGGAATGCCCGAACACCGATTGCCCTTTGCGCACAATCGGACAAGCGGGCCTCTCACAAGCGCCCTGCCCGCAAGTCGCCGCCACGCTCGAGAGCGCACGCCTCACCGTGGTTCTGCGCTCACCGCGGTCGGGCTAGATCGACGAAGCCTTACGCCGCGCGGGCAAGCGGCGTTTCGACATGCTCGAAATAGCGCGCCATCGCATCGAGGCTGTTCTCGCTCAATTCAATGAAAGCACGGCGACGGTCGCTCTCATCGGCGACGCGTTCGAAAATCCCGCTCTCGACCATCTGTTTGAGCCAGCGCAAGGCCGTAGTCGCAGGGACATTGGCCGCGATGCACAGCGAGGTCACCGAAACCCTGGCTTTCTCGGCATGGGCAGCAGTGAGATCGAGCAGCATGTCCCAGGCCGGATCGGAGAACAGATCCGCTTCGAAGAAACGCGCGCGCGCAATGCGCCCGGCGATCATCTTGCGCACCAGTTTGGGATCGGGAAGTGCCGGGCGCGAGGAATTGAACAATTGGGCCGGCGCGTTGGTCAGTGGCGCAGTTTGCCTCGCGGCTTCGGGAGCCGGAGAGCCAGACACGGCAGAGCGGGGCTTGCGGTGTTCGCTGAGCCCTTCCAGCTTGTGTGCGATCGCTTCGACCTGCTGTGACAGGTGAAGCAGATTAAGCCGGTCCTCCTCGCTCATCTCGCGCACGCGCGCATCACCCACATTGGCGAGCACGCGGCCGACCGCAACAAGGCTTTCCGCGCGCGTCGGTTGCACAAGGATCTGGGCGCGCGACTGGTCAAGCGCCGAGAAAACATCGTCGAGAGCTTCCATCGAAGCCGAAACGATAAGCTGCGCACCAGACCGCGCGATGCGCATGTCCAGCCGGTTGAGCGCAGCCATCATACGCGCATCAAGGCCGTCGCCGTACGCGGCGCAATCGAGCAGAACGACATCGCCCAGCCGCGTCACCGGCCCATCGAGCAATTGCACAATCTCACCGCCATCAATCGAGAGAAAGCCCGCGCCGCGCAAATCTTCGGACCATTGACTGCGGGTGCGCGAATTGTCGGAAAAGATCGTGATGCGCGCAGGCAAGCCAGCATCGTCACGGCTCACTCCGGCGGCGGTGTCATAGGAAAAATCGGCCACGTCATTCTGTGTATTAACCATCGAATCGCCTCCATCAGTGATGGAACATGGGTAGAACAAAACGTGTATAAGTCAAGAATAGAGCAATTATTGATCGATTTTAGTCCGTTTGATTGCGGTTTATTTCCGCCAATGCCCGGCACCTGCTCACAGCATTAATGGAGGGCAAGACAGCGCGCCCGCGCCCACCGAGCTCGCGGTGAATGCTGTGCCGGAGGAACCCGTGTCCTGGCAAACCTCAGGGGCGGATATCGATCACCGTTCCATCGGGGACCAGCTGCCACAATTCCTCGATCTCGGCGTTGGACAGCGCGATGCAGCCGTCGGTCCAGTCGCCCGGCATTCGGCCCATCGGCAGCTGGTTGGGCTGGCCATGGATGAAGATGTCTCCACCGGGCGAGCGGCGATATTTCGCCGCATGGGCGCGATCGGCAGCGTTGGGGTAGGAGATGCGAAGCGAGAGGTGGTAGCGGCTTTGCGGATTGCGCCAGTCGATTGAGTAGCGCCCCTCTGGCGTGCGCTCATCGCCCTCGAAACGCTTGTGCCCCGTTGGCTCATCGCCGAACTGGATATTGCGATAGGCGCGGATCGGCTGGCCTGCGCGATAAGCGATCAGCAGCCGCTCTGACTTGTCCACCAGCAGATAATCCGCAACGAGCGGGCCAGCGGGCGTGTTCATCACCCGGCTTGCAACCGCGCCATCGGGTCTCTCTGGCTGGCCTGGCGAAAGCCCTTGGCCGGGCGCCTCGACGATCTTGTCCGCCGGCGCGGAACACGCAGCGAGAAGCATCAGCGCAAAAGTGGTGAGCCATGATCTCATCACCCACCCTAATACAGCGCATCGCCTTTACCGACAATTGACCGCCAGACCCAATGTCCCACCTAGAGACGCGGAAAGAGTTCGGTTCCCGGCGTTTCCTGAGGCCCCAGGCTTAATCGACAAAAGGATCACGCATCAGGATCGTGTCTTCGCGCTCGGGGCTGGTGGAGACCAGCGCGACCGGGCACTCGATCAGCTCCTGCACCCGCTGGATGTACTTGATCGCGTTGGCGGGCAGATCGGCATAGCTGCGCGCGCCCGCAGTGCTCTCGGACCAGCCGTCCATTTCCTCATAGATCGGCTCTACCGCCGCCTGGTCGGCCGCGTGGCTGGGCAGATAGTCATAGACCTTGCCGCCCAGGCGATAGCCGGTGCAGATCTTGACCCGCTCAAGCCCGTCGAGCACGTCGATCTTGGTCAGCGCGATGCCGGTCACGCCCGAAATCGCGCAGGTCTGGCGCACCAGCACCGCATCGAACCAGCCGACCCGGCGCTGGCGACCGGTGACGGTGCCGAATTCGTGGCCGCGGTCACCCAGCCGCTGGCCGACCTCGTCGCTGAGTTCGGTCGGGAAAGGGCCGGAGCCAACGCGCGTCGTATAGGCCTTGACGATGCCGAGCACGAAGCCGGTCGAATTAGGCCCAAGCCCGCTGCCGCTTGCCGCGGTGCCGCTGACCGTGTTTGAAGAGGTGACGAAGGGATAGGTGCCGTGGTCGACATCGAGCAGCACGCCCTGCGCGCCTTCGAAGAGGATCTTGGCACCCGCGCGGCGCACCTTCTTCAATCGCTTCCACACAGGCTGGGCAAAGCGCAGCACAAAATCGGCGACATCACGCAATTCGGCGAGCAGTGCCTCGCGGTCCACCGGCGGCTGGTCGAAGCCCGCACGCAGAGCATCGTGGTGAGCGCACAGGCGATCAAGCTGGGGTTCCAGATCATCGAGATGGGCCAGGTCGCACACCCGGATCGCGCGCCTGCCGACCTTGTCCTCGTAGGCCGGGCCGATGCCGCGGCCGGTCGTCCCGATCTTGCCCTTGCCCGCAGCGCCTTCGCGCAACCCGTCAAGATCGCGGTGCATCGGCAGGATCAGCGGGCAATTGTCAGCGACCGCGAGGTTGTCGGACGTAATCTGGACACCCTGACCTTCCAGCTTGGCGACTTCGGCACGCAGGGCCCAGGGATCGAGCACCACGCCATTGCCGATGATCGAGAGCGTGCCAGAAACGATGCCCGACGGCAGCAGCGAGAGCTTGTAGGTAGTGTCGCCGATCACCAGCGTGTGGCCGGCATTGTGCCCGCCCTGGAAGCGCACGACGGCATCGGCGCGGCTGGCGAGCCAGTCGACGATTTTGCCCTTGCCCTCATCGCCCCACTGGGCGCCGATCACGGTGACGTTGGCCATTATCTTCCTTTAGCGGCTGCTCGAATATCGACGCGCGGGCTAGGCCTTTCCCCCCGATTGGGCAAGCGAGCGGTCAAAAGCGCACAGGAAAAAATTTTTGCGCACCATGCCAGACCGGGCGGCGCACAAGCGTTCCGGGAGGTTTTGTTCAATAAACACATCCGAGAGCCGATCGCGGGGGCTATCAATTTGCGACTTTCACAGGCCCGGCTACAATGCCCCTCACGGCGCAGCCTGACAGGTTATTGCCAGGTAGGAAACGCAGCGCACCCGGATACACGGCGCAACAATTTGCGACTTGGCATGGCGGCGCTTTCAAGGGACACTGGCCGCGAACGACCCGATATTCCCGGTACCGACAAAGGCCCCAAAGCGCATGTCCCCCACGACCCGCCTCCTCGCCCTTGGTTCGCTGATCGCGCTGATCGCGACCCCCATTTTGGCTCAGCGAGAAGGCGGTGGCCAGCGCCCCTCGCGCGAATGCGTGCGCGAGATCGTGCAATTGTGCGGTCGCGACCGGGGCGAAGTGCGCGGCTGCCTTGCAGAACAGGCGCAGGCGCTCTCCGAGAAATGCCGCGCCGAGGTGCGCAATCGGCTCGGCATCCGCGAAGGCGAGGCACCAGCGCCGCGTCCTTTCGTGCCTAGCATTCGCCCGACGCGCAGCGTCCTTTATGGCTCACACCAGCGCCAGGCGATCGACATTTACGAACCCGAGGGCGCGGTCGACAAACTGCCGCTGGTCCTTTTCATCCATGGCGGCGCATGGCGTATGGGCGATCATTCCCGCGTGCAATTGAAGCCCCAGCATTTCGGCAAGGCCGAGATCTACTTCGCCTCGACCGGGTATCGCCTGTTGCCTGATACGCCGGTCGAAGAGCAGGCGAGCGATGTCGGCGCGGCGGTGCAGGCGCTGGTCGCGCAGGCCAGCATCATCGGCTTTGACCCGCAGCGCATCGTCCTCATGGGCCACAGCGCGGGCGCGCATCTGGCCGCGCTCGTCGCCACCGATCCGCAATATGCGGGCGCAGCCTTCGACGCGATCCGGGGCGTGATCCTGCTCGACGGGGCGGGCTATGATATCGCGCAGAACATCGAGGATGCGCCCTACCAGCAGCGCCTCATCTATGAGCAAGCCTTCGGGTTCGAGGCGGCACGCTACAAGGCGCTTTCGCCGATCACCCATATCGGCGGGGCGGACGCGCCCAACTGGCTGGCGCTCTATGTCGAGGAGCGTGCCAATGCCAGGAGCCAGGCCGAAATGCTGGTCGAGGCGCTGGGCAAGGCAGGCAAGGCGGCGCGAGCGATCGCCATCGAGGACACCGATCACGGCCGGATGAACCGCGATATCGG
Source organism: Erythrobacter sp. (assembly GCA_043567175.1). Lineage (GTDB taxonomy): Bacteria > Pseudomonadota > Alphaproteobacteria > Sphingomonadales > Sphingomonadaceae > Erythrobacter. The sequence continues at coordinate 3,275,909 of CP121323.1, read as the reverse complement.
CACGCCTCAAGGCGCCGCGCAGACGCAGGCGATCGATGCGTTTCTGGCACAGGTGCTTGAATAAAGCAGCTGCCGTTTCGGCTCCGTATACTTGAAATCGGCTCAAAGCCGCAGACTGCGCCTTTTCTTATCAAACCATCCCTTCGCGCTGTGAAAATTATCCTTCGGATGGAAATGAAGATATATTAGTCTTATAATTTCAAGGAACACACAAAGAGGTCGTACGTAGTTTATAGTAAGAAAGGAGTATTTAATGAGCCTTATCGCTATTTTTATGTTCACGACCCTTACCATTGCCTTAGGCTTTGGTCTTTACCAAATGGCCAAGGTCAACAAGGAACTGCCCGAGGATGACTCGCACCTTCTGCCCGAACGCTCGCTCCAGCGCATGGACGTTGCCAAGGATGAAGACCGTATTCGCGGGACGAAGAAGGATCCGCTCAAGGCGTGATCCGATGATGACAGGCCGGTGAGCCCCCGGAGGCTCGCCCGGCCACAGAGCACAAAGGCGCTGCAGCCCGTTACCGGGCAGCGGCGCTTTTTGCATTCAGGCTCAGGCGTGTGGGCCGACGGCCCTTTGGGTCAGGTGGTGGCGGTGACGTCGATCTCGACCATCAGTTCGGGCAAGGCGAGCCCTTTCACCTCCACCGTGGTATCGGCGGGATAGGGAGCGGTGAAATATTTGCGCCGCGCTTCGATGATCTTGGGAAAGTGGCTCATGTCGGTCAGGTAGATGACGACCTTCACTACCTTGGAAAGATCGCTGCCGGCGGCGTCCAGCACGCGCTCGATATTGGCGAAAGTCTGGGCAAGCTGGGCGTCGAAATCGCCCTCGCCCACGATTGCGCCCTGTTCGTCGATCGACGCCTGCCCCGAACACATTACAAGGTCGCCAACGCGCCAGGCCGGCGCGATGAAATAGGGGGCGAGCGGATCGGGATCGAGCGCAACCGGCGTGGCCTTTTCAGACATTGTCAGTCTCCCAGTGGTTCGAGCGTACGCCCACGCAGGACATGCGTGCAGCCCAGCATTGCTGGGGTCTCGCCCTGTGCAATTTGCGCCAGCGTGCGGTGCCCTTCGGCGCGCAAGGCCACGGCCAGAGCCGGATCGTGCCCCAGCGGCAGGTAGACGAGCATTGCCGCCTCGGGCTCGTCCAGAGCATCGGCCAGCCGGTCGATAAAGAGGGTGAAGCCGGTTGCGACCTCGTCGCTGCCTGCGATCGCATAGGTTCCGCCGCGCCCGGCAGCACCGCGCAGGGCGTCGGCGTAGATCGTGAAGCCAAGCCAGCTTTGATATTCAAAGCCGTGGCGTTCGGTCGGGTCGAGCGTGATACGCGCATCCTCGCCAAGGCTGGCGGCGATCTCTTCCAGCCCGTCGAGCCGCGTGGCGAGCGCGCCGCCGGCATCAATATCGCGCAAGGCCGAGATGGCTTCATCAAACGGGCCGGTGGCATAGAGCAGCGGGAGGAAAGCCTCGCCGCCCGCTTCGCGCAGGCCGCCGGCATCCTTGGTGTCAAGCTCGCGCCGGATCGCTTCGAGGGTCTCGGGCGTGATGGCCTCGTCGCCGTGCGTCAGCGCATCGAGCAGGTCGGGCATGGTAAAATCGACCGAGATCCCGGTCAGCCCCGCCGCGCTGAGCGCTTCGACGGCGAGCTTCACGATCTCGCAGGCGGCGGCAACGCTGTCGGAACCGATCAGTTCGGCGCCCAGTTGCAAGCGTTCGCGCGCGGGGTCTAGCTGGCTCGCGGCGATCACCACGGTGTCTCCGCAATAGGCAAGGCGAAGCGGACGCGGGGCGTCTTTAAGGCTGGTCGCCGCGATCCGTCCGATCTGCGGGGTTATGTCGCTGCGCACTGCCAGCGTGCGCAAGGATCTGGGATCGACGAGGCGGAACATGCGCCGCGTCTGGACCCCTTGCATGCGACTCGCCAGCGAGTCCTCGAATTCGAGCAGGGGCGGGCGCACGCGGTCATAGCCGTGGGCATCGAGCGTATCGAGGCAGGCGCGCATCGCGCTGGTGATCCGCCGGGCGGCGGCGGGGAGGCGATCCTGAAGGCCTTCGGGAAGAAGATCGGTCGGTTGTGTCATCGCAGCGCCACTAGCCAATAAGCATGAGGAGCGGAAGCGTCCTTGAAATCAAAGGCGCCCGGGCGCGGAGCCGATAGCGCCCTCCCCCATCCTTTCGTCATCCCGGCAAGACCCGGGATGACGAGGAATGGGGCCTGGTTTTTCTAGAACTTCAGCAGCTTGGCAAGGCTCACGCCCTCGGCGCTTTCGACCTCGGCCACCACTTCGGCGCTCAGGCTTTCGTCAAGGCTGAGCGACCTCGAGCCCGCGTTCCTTCGCGAGATATGGCGCGTTGACCATGTTCACCGTGTCTGAATAGCGGCGCATAAAGCCCGCCAGGACCGCACCCGTGATGGGTTTGCCGTTAAGCTCGGCAGCCGCACCTTCGCGCTCGATGCTGATCTTGGTGAGGTTGCCGCGCGCCAGCTGGCCTACAAGGCTGCCGAGCTTTTCCGCAAGCGCCATGTAGGGCTTCAATTTGGGCGCTTCCTCGGCGCTGAGCGAAGGCATATTGAGCGCATTGGTAACGCCGCCATTGACGAGGTAATCGGCCATTTGCTCGGCCACCTGCAGCGCGACATTGACCTGCGCCTCGTTCGTGCTCGCGCCGAGATGCGGGGTGCAGATGAAGTTGGGAGCGCCGAACAGGACATTGCCCTTGGCCGGTTCCTGCGCAAACACGTCAAGCGCGGCACCTGCGACCTGGCCGCTTTCGAGGCAATCGCGCAGAGCTTCCTCGTCGATCAGCCCGCCGCGCGCGCAATTGACGATGCGGATGCCGGGCTTGGCATTCTCCAGCCGCTCGCGGCTCAGGATGTTACGCGTCTCGTCGGTTAGCGGAGTGTGCAGAGAGACGAAATCGGCACGCGCAAGCAGCGTGTCGAGATCGACCTTCTCAACGCCGAGTTCCACCGCGCGGTCTTCGGTGAGGAAGGGATCGTAGGCGATAACCTTCATCTTGAGCCCCTGCGCGCGGGCCGCAAAGATCGAGCCGATATTGCCCGCTCCGATCAGGCCCATGGTCTTGCCGGTCACCTCGATGCCCATGAAGTCTTTCTTGGGCCATTCGCCGGCTTGCGTACGGGTGTTCGCCGCCGGGATCTGGCGCGCCAGCGCCATGATCATCGCAATCGCGTGTTCAGCAGTGGTGATCGAGTTGCCGAACGGTGTGTTCATGACGACTACACCTTTGCCAGAGGCGTAGGGGATATCGACATTGTCGACACCGATACCTGCACGGCCAATCACCTTCAGATTAGTGGCCGCATCCAGGATGGCGGGCGTCACCGTGGTCGAGGAGCGGATCGCCAGGCCGTGATACTCGCCAATGCGCTGGCTGAGTTCTTCGGGGCTTTCACCGGTAATCACGTCGACCTCGCAGCCGCGCTCTTCGAAGATGCGCGCGGCGTTTGGGTCCATCTTGTCGGAAATAAGGACGCGCGGTTTCATTGGGGTCTTGCTCATGGGAAATTCCTTGGCGGGTCGCGGCGCCTTGCCGGCCTCACAAAAACTGGGAGAAAACGGGGCGCGCGGCGACCTGCTGGCCGGCGCGCCCCGGCCAATCAGGCGTTCTTGACCGATTCGTAGGCCCACTCGATCCAGGGCAGCAGGCGCTTGATGTCCTCCGCCTCGAGAGTGCCCCCGCACCAGATGCGCAGGGAGGGCGGTGCGTCGCGATAGCCGTTGAAGTCAAAGCCGACATGGCGGTCTTCCAGCATCTTGACGATTTTCTTGGGCACCGCGGCCTGGTCTTCGGCCGAGAGGTTTTCATACCAGTCGCCGGTGAACTGCATGCACACGCCGGTATTGGTCCGCTGGGCAGGGTTGGCGACCATGTTCTTGAGCCACGGCGTCGCCTCGATCCAGTCCTTGACGATGTCGGCATTGGTGTTGGCGCGTTCGATCATCGCGGAAAGCCCGCCGATCGATTTCGCCCATTCAAGCGCGGCGATGTAATCCTCGGTCGCCAGCAGCGAGGGCGTGTTGATCGTAGCGCCTTCGAAGATGCCGCGATTGAGCTTGTCGCCCTTTTTCAGGCGGAACAGCTTGGGCAGCGGCCAGGTCGGATCGTAGTTTTCGATGCGCTCGACAGCCTTGGGGCTGAGGATCAGCATGCCGTGCTGCGCCTCGGAGCCCATCACTTTCTGCCAGCTATAGGTGGTGGCATCGAGCTTGGGCCAGTCCATCTCCTGCGCGAAGACGGCGCTGGTCGCGTCGTTGATCGTGATGCCCTCGCGCCCCGGCTCGAGCCAGTCGGTGTCGGGAATCATCGCGCCCGACGTGGTGCCGTTCCAGGTGAAGACGACATCGTTGCGCTGGGGAATGGTGGTGAGGTCGGGGATTTCGCCGTAATCGGCCTGCAGAACCTGCAGATTGGGCAGCTTGAGCTGCTTGACCGCGTCCTGGATCCAGACATTGCCGAAGCTTTCCCACGCCGCGACAGTCGCCGGACGCTTGGGATCGAGCATCGTCCACATCGCCGCCTCGAGCGCGCCGGTATCGGATGCGGGCATGATCCCCACGAGGTAATCCTCGGGAATGCCCAGCAGCTGTTTCGAGAGGTCGATCGCATATTTCAGGCGGCCCTTGGCGTGCGCGCTGCGATGCGAGCGGCCAAGCGATTCGGTCTTCAGTTGCCCAAGCGACCAGCCGGGAAACTTGGCGGTGGGACCGGAGGAAAATTGGGGGCGCTCAGGCTTGAGCGTCGGCTCGTGCTTGAGCCCACGGACGTAGTCATTCATTGTATTCTCTCCTTACAGAGAGCTCGCGCGGCGTTGGGACCGCGTGGCCCGGCGTCGCCTCTATAGAGGCTCGCGAGAGTGTCAATGAGGATTAGCTCTCAAACGGTGGGTTGTGCTAGACTTGGGGCTTGCCCCCGATGATTTCCCTTCTCGCCTAGAGCACCATGCAATTTCGTGATCTTCGCATTGCCCTTTTCAGTGGCAATTACAACTACACGCGTGACGGCGCGAACCAGGCGCTGAACCGCCTGGTGGGCTCGATGCTTGCCAAGGGTGCCGCGGTGCGGGTCTATTCGCCCACAGTCGAGAAACCCGCTTTCGAACCGACCGGCGACCTTGTGGGCACACCATCTGTCGGCATGCCGCTGGGCCGCGGCGAATATCGCATTCCCACCGGCCTTGGCCGCCGCGTGCGCAAGGATCTGGAACGCTTCAACCCCAATATCATGCACCTGTCCGCGCCCGACCCTTCCGGCCATGCGGCGTTGCGCTGGGCGCAGGATCACGACGTGCCCGTGCTCGCCAGCGTCCACACCCGCTTCGAGACCTATCCGCGCTATTACAACATGGCGTTTCTGGAGCCGCTGATCGTCAAGCTGCTGCAACGCTTCTACAATCGCTGCGACGCGCTGGTCGCGCCCTCGCAAAGCATGATCGAAGAGCTTCTGGCGATGGACATGCACGACACGATCGGCCTGTGGTCGCGCGGGGTGGAACGCTCGGTCTTTGCATCGCAAAAGCGCGACATGGAATGGCGGCGCAGCCTCGGCCTTGCCGATGACGATGTCGCGATTGTCTTTCTTGGCCGGCTGGTGATGGAAAAGGGTCTCGACGCCTTTGCCGAGACCATCGTACAGTTGCGCAAGCGGCGGGTGCCGCACAAGGTGCTGGTGATCGGCGATGGCCCCGCACGCGCCTGGTTCGAGGAAGCGCTGCCCGGCGGGATCTTTGCAGGCTTTCAGACCGGCGAGGCGCTGGGACGCGCGCTGGCGAGCGGCGATGTCTTCTTCAATCCCTCGATCACCGAGACTTTCGGCAATGTCACGCTCGAGGCGATGGCTTGCGGGCTGCCGGTCGTGGCCGCCAGCGCCACCGGCGCGGCCAGCATCGTGGCGCACGGGGAAACCGGACAGTTGGTGCCGGCGGGCAAGACGATGCAGGAAACCGCCTCGGCCTTTGCCGAGGCGATTGCTCCCTATTGCACCGACGCCGCCCTGCGCCGCGAGCACGGCGAGGCGGGCGAAATGCGCAGCCGCGACTATAGCTGGGAAGCGATCAACCAGTCAGTGGCCGACATGTATATTCGCCTGATCGAAGACCGCCGCGCGCTGCAAATGGCCGAGGCCGCGGAGTAGCAGCTTGTTTGCGGGGCCATGGCCGCCCGCGCCCTCCACCCTTCCACCCGGAGCCTGCCGGGACACAATCCGGGTGGAAGGGTAGAGGGCGCGGGTGGCTTGGAAAGCGAACGTCAGAGAACGAAAAAACTACCTCAGCACACCTGCCTTCGTCATTGCCCGCGCATAATAGGCCATCGCCAGAACTGAGAGCCAGATCAGCACCGTGAAGACGAGCTGGAAAGTCGAGGCGAGTTCAGGTGGAATGTCGGAGATGAAGGCGTAGATGGTCGAACCCAACAGGCCGATCACCGATGCGCTCAAGGCATGGAAGGCGAAACGGCTGCGCGCAAGCAGCAAGAGCGATCCCGCCACCGCGCCCCACACGCCAAGCGCCCAGCAAATATTGGCCCACAAAGGGTAATTGCCGAAATATTCGAGAATCACCGAAACCGGCACCCCGGCCGTATCCGCCGCCATCTGCAGATAGTCCATATCGACCAGCTTGGTCTGGACGTAATCATAGGCACCGCCGGCAAACCAGATCAGGCTGACAATTGCCAGCACCCACAAATGCCAGGGCGCCCTCGGGCGTTCACCAAGCTGCGTGTTCATAAAACCTCTCCACAAGGCGCGACCCTTGCGGCTCAGGGTAATCACGGATCGGGCAAACAAACAAGCCGGACGCTCTTGCGAGCGCCCGGCTTCATCGTTTTGTGTACCTCAGCCACCCTTGGCGCGAGTGTTAACGAGCTGCCAGGCTCACAAACGCTCGATACGCTTGGCGACCTCGTCGATGATGTCGACGATCTCGTCGATCGTTTTCTGGTCAAGCTTGCCTGCGCGCGCGCGGTTCTTCAGCACGCTGGCAAGGTTGCCCATCGCGCGGAACAGGTCGGGCGACTTTTCCTTGACCTTCTCGGCGCGCTCGCCGTGTTCGCCCAGCCGGCCCATCAGCGCCTCGACCTCGTCGTCGCGCTCCTTGAGTTCGGCCTTGCCGGCCTTGGTCGCCTTGAACGGCTTCTTGCCCGAGGTTTCTTCCTCGTCATCGGTCTTGGGCTTGGTCTGCTTGATCAGGCCCTCTTCCTCCAGCATTTGCAGCGTCGGATAGACCGCGCCGGGGCTGGGCGCATAGGCGCCACCGGTCATGTCCTCGACCGCGCGGATCAGTTCATAGCCGTGGCGCGGTTCCTCGTTGATCAGCGCAAGCAGCGCGAGGCGCAATTCGCCCGTGCCGAACATGCGGCCGCGGCGCTTGCGCGCCCTCGTGTTGTCCTTCCAGTCGCGCGATGACCGCGTGCGGCCACGCTCGCGGCGGGTTTCGCTTTCCCATTCGCTCGCGGCCTGCGTCGCCATCATCGCGATCATCGGGCCAAGATTGCTCCAGGCACTGCCGCCATATCGTCTTCCAGTCATTCGTACGCCTTTCGATAGTCTTGATAGGCCTGAAGATATATCTTTGAACTATCAGATCAAGGGCAGTGATGAAAATCTGTGCATGTTTTGGATGAACGGCCTATCTTGATCGGCGAATGGCAGATCTGTTTGAAAACGAAGCGCCCACAAACACGCAGCAGGGCCAGACACAGCGCGAAGATGCGCCGGGTTCCAGAGCATCTTTGGCCGACGCGCCTCTGGCGGATCGCCTGCGCCCGCGCGCGCTTGATGAAGTGATCGGGCAGGAACACCTCACCGGCCCCGAAGGCGCGATCGGCCGCATGGTCGCCGCCGGACGCCTTTCCAGCATGATCCTGTGGGGACCGCCTGGCACGGGAAAGACGAGCATCGCCCGCCTCCTCGCAGCCTCGGTAGGTATGCGCTTCACTTCGATCAGCGCGGTGTTTTCAGGCGTCGCGGACCTCAAGAAAGCCTTCGCTGAAGCGGATAAATTTGCGCAAGCCGGGCAACGCACGCTGCTCTTCGTGGACGAGATCCACCGCTTTAACCGCGCGCAGCAGGACGGCTTCCTACCGTTTGTCGAACGCGGGACGATCACGCTGGTGGGCGCCACGACCGAAAATCCCAGCTTTGCCCTCAATGCCGCGCTCCTGAGCCGCGCGCAGGTGCTGATCCTCGAGCGGCTCGACCACGCAGCGCTCGAAAAGCTGCTGGAACGCGCCGAGGAACTCGAAGGCCCCCTGCCCCTCACCCCCGATGCGCGCGAGACGCTGATCGCGCAGGCCGATGGCGACGGGCGCTTCCTGCTCGGCCAGGGCGAGACGCTGTATAACGCGAAACTTGCCGATCCGCTCGACCCTGCAGCGCTTGGCGCCTTCCTGCAACGCCGCGTTGCTGTCTATGACAAGGACCGTGACGGGCATTATAACCTCATCAGCGCGCTGCATAAATCGCTGCGCGGCAGCGACCCGCAGGCCGCGCTCTATTACATGGCGCGCATGCTGACCGCGGGCGAAGAACCGCTCTACGTCCTGCGCCGCCTTGTGCGCTTTGCGAGCGAGGATATCGGCCTTGCCGACCCGCAGGCGCTTACCCAATGCCTTGCCGCCAAGGACGCCTATGAATTTCTCGGCAGCCCCGAAGGCGAACTCGCCATCGTCCAGGCTTGCCTCTACTGCGCCACCGCGCCCAAATCGAACGCCGCCTATGCCGCGCAGAAATCGGCGTTCAAGGCCGCGAAGGAAACCGGCAGCCTGATGCCGCCCGCCAATATCCTCAACGCGCCCACAAAGCTGATGAAGGATATCGGATATGGCGCGGGCTATGCCTATGACCACGAGGCCGATGAGGGTTTTTCGGGCGCCGATTACTGGCCCGAGGGCATGCCCCCGCAGACCTTCTATTCACCCGTCGAGCGCGGCTTTGAACGCAAAATCAGGGAACGCATCGACTATTGGGACCGCTTGCGCCGGGAGCGGGGCGCATGAAAATCCCGCAGTTTGATCATTTCCTCGCGCTCGACTGGTCTGGCGCAAGAGGCGAACGCCACAAGGGTATTGCGCTCGCGATCGCCGAGAAAGACGGCGGCCCGCCCGTGCTGGTCGAGCCCCCACAGCGCGGCTGGTCGCGGCTTGAGGTCATGGCGCTGCTGGCCGATCTCCCGCCCCGAACACTGGTGGGGGCGGATCTCGGCATCAGCCTGCCCTATCAGGACGCGGACGCTTTCTTCCCGGGATGGGACGCCAGCCCGCGCAGCGCCAAGAAGCTGTGGGCGCTGATCGACGAGATCTGCGCCGATGACCCGCATCTGGAGGCGCACAGTTTCCTCCAGCACCCACAGGTGCGGCGCTATTTCCGTCACGGCAAGGATGACGAAGGCGACCGCTTCCTGCTGCCCGATACCATCACTCGTGAAGGACGCTTCCGCGTCGCCGAGGGTGCCCAACGCGCGCAGAAATGCAGGCCGGTCAGCAATTTCAACCTCGTGGGTGCGGCGCAGGTGGGCAAGAGTTCGCTCACCGGCATGCGGATGCTCCACCAGCTGCGCGGCAAGCTCAACGTCTGGCCGATGGACCCGATCCCCGACCGCGCAAGCCCGCTCAAGGGCTCGGTCCTGGTCGAGATCTATACCGGCCTTGCATCGAGGGAAACCGCAGACCTCGGCGCGCGCACCAAGCTGCTCACCTACGAGGATTTGAACGCCGCGCTAAGCGTGCTCGATTGCCCGCCCGTCAATGCATGGGGCGAGGTGGACGACCATTCCTCCGATGCGCTGCTGACTGCCGCGTGGCTGCGCAAGGTCGCAGGCGAACGCAGACGCTGGGAGCCGCGCTTCCTCACCGCGGAAATCGCCTGGACCGAAGGCTGGACCTTCGGCGCGTTGTAGTCTGCGCTACCGCTGACGCTGCTTGAGCGCGTTGTGAGCTGCGCTACCGCTGGCGCTGCTTGAGCGCGTTGTAATCGGCGCTACCGCTGGCACTGCTTGAGCGCGCTGGTTTCTACGCTTCCGCGTATTCGTCCGGGCTAGTAGAACGTCTTCTCGCGGCGTTCCTTGCGATGGCCGGTCGCGCGCAGATCGTCGAGCATCCGGGCGCGCTTCTCATCGAGCACCGGCGTTGAAATCCTGCGATCCTCGTCCGGCTCGCCAGCTTCGGGATCATAGCTGCCGGGCGGCCCCGAATTGATCGCATGAAGCAGATCCAGATTGCGCTCGTTGATCATGTCCGGGATGAGGAAGATATCGATCAGCCACCACAAGAAAGTGACCGGAAAACCGATCGCGGAAAGGGTCAGCAGCGCCTGGACGGCGCCCTTGCGCGTTTCGCCCGCATAAAAGCGATGCACACCAAACCAGCCAAGGAACAGCCACAGAAGATAGGCGGTGCCCTTCGACTTGCTGTTGGCCTCGAAAATGATGTCCTTGCGATAATTGTCCAAAACATAGCCCCTTTGCGATTGGTCTAAGATGTATCGTACCGCGCCCGCGATCAAGGGCAGCGGCGTGCCCTCTCGACCAAGCGCAAAAAATGCTCTGCGAAACCATAAAGCCGCATTGCCCGCTGGACTTTTGCGACCATTTGCGGCTAGCGGCGCGTGTCTCTCCGGGGCCAACGCTTCGCGAGCGAGACCACGGGCCGGCTTAGCTCAGTTGGTAGAGCACCTGATTTGTAATCAGGGGGCCGCGGGTTCGAATCCTGCAGCCGGCACCATTTTTGTGGGACGTCACAAGTGTTTGGACAACGTCCAATAAGCTTGGATAAGAGTCAAAAAATTTTCACAAATAAATCAACAGCAAAGCATTGAATTGATTGATTTTCCGCCCTGCTCTCCAGCCTCGAGAATTTAAAAGAGGTAGCATCAAACGCCCGCAAAGGGGCCAGAAGCGGTGAGTCTGCTTTTCGCCTCTCTCACGCTAGAAGCAAATTTTCGGCTAGCGGTCCAAAGTCACATCAATCCGCCGCGTCCATGTCGACGACGGTGCGCTGATCGGATCAATAGCTGATAGGAAAGCTCGCAAAGGGGAGATTGATGGCTCGGTTTTGGCAGCGACATCCAGCGCATCGCCCGAAATAGTAAGGGCTTTATCGGTCCTTCACCATCTCTGGCCTACTGACTTACAATGGCTATTTCTAATCGCTTTGTGCGCCTTATTGAGGGCGTCTACTCAGGGGAGAAAAAACGCTTCCCGCAAACCGAAGTTTTCAATGAAGGCTGGATGCTTCGCCTTCTTTTGGATGCGTTAGCAGAGCACGCCGTCGCCGCATCTCCCATATTCTGCGAACCGGGGCATACATGGTCTTCAGAGGTCCTGCTGCCGTCACCGTTTTTGCCGCGGATGCGTTCGGATCCTTTGGCTGAGCGAGAAACGCACGCTGATGCGGTAGTAGGTAATTTCTTGATTCGGCCAGATACTCGGGCTGGGATTTCGCTTAGGCAAGGGTGTCGACAGTTTCTGGTCGTTGAGGCCAAAATGTTCAGCAATCTATCGGCGGGTGTCAAGAATGCCCCGGAATATAATCAGGCCGCTCGTAACGTTGCCTGTATGGCTGAGGTAATCTCTCGGAGTGGATTGCAGGTCGAAGATATCGACCAGCTGGACACCCGCAAAAACCCCTCGCCTTTGACGCCATGATCTGATTCACTGGCTGCATTGGACGGAGAATTTCGATGCACCCACGCAGCCTGTTTTCGTTGGCGGAGCACCTTGAGCGGCTGAGCAAGGACGGCGACCCGCTGGAGGTTTTGGCGGATACGGTCGAGTTTGAACATTTCCGACCCATCCTGGTCCGGGGCCTTGGATATAGCGATGGCGCCAAGGGCGGCAGGCCGCCTTTCGATCCGGTGTCGATGTTCAAGGTGCTGGTGGTGCAGGCACAGCACAACCTCTCCGATGCGCGGATGGAGTTCATGATCCGCGACCGGCTTTCGTGGATGCGCTTCTTCGGCTTCGATCTGGGCGGCACCATGCCGGATGAGAACACCATCCGGCACTACCGCAACCGGCTGACCGAGAGCGGCACGCTTGAGGCGCTGATGCAGGCCTTTGAGCAGCAACTGCGCGAACGCGGCTATCTCGCCATGGGCGGACAGATCGTCGATGCCACGCTGGTGCCCGCTCCCAAGCAGCGGAACACCGATGAAGAGAAGGCCGCGGTCAAGGCAGGGAAATCGGCCAGGCAGATATGGCCGGGCAAGCCGGACAAGGCACATCAAAAGGATGTCGATGCGCGCTGGACGGTGAAGGTTGGGGGCAAGGTCCGCTACCGTCCTGACGGCACGCCGCTGCCGCAGATCGCGACCCCAGTGTTCGGCTACAAGTCGCACATCAGCATCGACCGGTGCTTTGGCTTTATCCGCAAGGGCAAGGTCACATCAGCGGCCCACAGCGACGGGCGCGAACTGCGTCATATTATCGACCCGAACAACACGGCTAGCGATGTCTGGGCTGACAGCGCCTATCGCAGCGCCAGGAACGAGGCATTGCTGAAGAGCAACATGCTCAAAAGCCGCATCCATCGCCGCAAGCCCAAGGGCAGGCCGATGCCGAAGAACATGGCGCGCGCCAACGCTGCAAAGTCCGCGATCCGCGCCAGGGTTGAACATGTCTTCGCGCATCAAAAAGGGCGCTACGGCCTGTTTATCCGCACCATCGGCCTCGCCAGGGCACAGGCCAAACTCACTCTGGCCAATCTGGCCTACAACTTCGACCGCCTGATCTTCCACGAACGACAGGCCGCAACCGGATAAGTGTGTCTGAAGTCCATCAGCGAGGATGGAAAAGACCCGAAAACAGGCAAAATCCGCCGCAAACTATCCCATCAAACCGCCAATCCGCATGCCCTTGGCCCAATCACTGCGATCGCACCGAAAACGCATGCTTGTTGCGGGTGTCCAGCTCGGGTTTTTCGTCATTGCGCCTTGTGCAGGTGAAAGAGGTTTGGTGCAAAGCAACCTTGAAAGCTGCACCGATGCTTCATCAGTCTTGCAAACAGTAGATCGGCGGGTCTCGATGTACGAATTGGCCGGGCGCGAAGAAGCACGACAACTGCGTGCTTGGGAAGAGCAATGGTTTAAGCCGCTCGTTCAGCGCCTTGCCGCTGACAGCTCTCTCACTGTTTTGTCGTGGGAAAACGAAATCGAGCGAATCAGGTCTGCAAACGCTGAAGCCGGGCATGAGCTCCTTGAGTTCTATTCTAGGTGCCTCGAACATAATCGCCCAAGAGCTGCTTCACGTGATTAGGAAAGCCTGAAAAATGCTCTTTCATGTGGGTGGGATAGTTATCCCAGTCAGCACCGTTCGGCATGGCATTCCCCCAACCGATGTATTTCAGTTCGGATGCTACTGCACTGAAAGTAGAGAGTGACTGAATGTTCCGTCTGCAGGCTGATGAAACCGTAGTTCGCCTTTGGTCTAGCGAACCACTCAGACATGGTGCTGCGGGCCGTTTCATTCGCCCGAGGCTGGCGGAGGCATTGAAGCGAATGGTGGTCTGAGCCCGAAGTTGCTACCAGCTACGAGTAGAGCCTTGGGCCGTTTGATGCCCGTCGCTGGGCGTGATGGCAACAACCGTATCGGGGGCATGCCCCCGATACGGTTTGCCGCTTGATCCTGCCCCGATCTCTGCCGGGGTTCGGTTCCCGAGGCTCGAGTGGGGCCGGAAGTGGTTGTAGTCTTGTCGCCAGGCTTCCAGTTCCTGGCGGGCATGGGCAAGGCTGGTGAAGATCGTCTCGTTCAAGAACTCGTCCCTGAGCCGGGCATTGAAGCTCTCGATGAACCCGTTCTGATAGGGCTTGCCCGGCGCGATGTAGTGCCACTCGACGTTGCGTTCCTTGCTCCAGCGCAGGATCGCCATGCTGGTCAGCTCAGTGCCGTTATCGCTGACGATCGTGTGGGGCCGTGCCATCCTCTCGAACACCGCTGCATCGAGTTCACGCCCGACCCGAGCGCCGGAGATCGACGTGTCGGCGATCAGGCGCACGCACTCCCGGCTGTAGTCATCGACCACGGCGAAGATCCGGAACCTGCGTCCGCAGGCAAAGGCATCGGACACGAAGTCTAGGCTCCAGCGCTGGTTCGGACCCTGCGGGACCGTCATCGGTGCCCGTGTGCCCAAGGCCCGCTTGCGACCGCCACGACGGCGCACCTGCAGCCGCTCCTCGCGATAGAGCCGCCGGAACTTCTTGTGGTTCATCGTCCATCCTTCCCGGCACAGCAGCCAGTGCAACCGCCGATAGCCGAACCGGCGACGCTGGCTGGCCAGTTCCCTGATCCGCTCGCGCGCCTTCCCATCGTCCGGCCGACGACTGACATAGCGCACCATGGTCCGATCCACGCCCAGCACCGCACAGGCACGGCGCTGGCTCACCTCGAATACTTCTTGGAGATGAGCCACCGCCTGCCGCCTGGCACCGGGCGCTAGAACTTTTTTGCGTTGATCTCCTTGAGCATGGCGTTGTCGAGCATCGAGTCCGCCAGCAGCTTCTTCAGCCGCTCGTTCTCCTGCTCCAGCTGGCGCAGACGCCGGGCATCGGACACTTCCAGTCCGCCATACTTCGACTTCCACTTGTAGAAGGTCGCCGAGCTGATCCCGTGACGGCGGCACACATCCGCCGTTGGCATCCCAGCCTCCTGTTCCTTCAATACAGCGATGATCTGCTCCTCGCTGAACCTGCTCCGCTTCATCTCGTCCGTCTCCTTGTCAGGGCCGGACTCTACTCATCTCTGGAGGAAATCTAGGGGCTCAGACCAAGTTCATCGAGCGCCCTTCTCGGATCCATCCTAGCCACTCCTATGCATTCCTACGCCACTCTCATGATCCAAAGGATGTTTCTCATTCGCAATCACGTCTTTGCATCTTTATCTGAATAAGTGGACACCGGCCATGAAGGAGCAAGCAATTGGCTCGTCAGAACTACTGGGTCGGCCTCGATGCTGGTCATGTTGAAACTGCAGTTTGCCTGATCGACACTGAGGGCCAAATAATTTTTCAGGCTGCTTGCGAAACAAAGTCGGGGCCAATCAGAGACATCCTCCGAAGGCATGGTGTCGAAGCCGTCCAATGTATCACCGTAGAAGCTGGCAATGGGACACAGATGATACGCGAGCTCATCTCTTATGGGTTCCCCGTTCAGGTAGTCGACGTTCGGAAATCAAGTAAATTCTTGGCCATACGGCGACAGAAAACGGACTCTAATGATGCAAGAGGACTAGCTGAACTTGGGCGTCTTGCTCGAACCCTCGGGGATCCAGTTTTTGTAAAACCGCTAGAGCATCAGAACATTCGGACCTTGATCAATATCCGGAAAACGTTGTTGAAGAACCGTGCTCGGACAGATTCACTCATCCAATCGATTTTGAGGCTCCACGGAGGAAACATGAAGCTTTTGAACGGGATGGGCGCGCTGACAGGCGAGGTCGAAAACCAAGTGCGACTGATGAAGAACAGCGGGTTGGAGATAGGGGTCGATTTGAAGCCACTGGTTCAAATAGCGGAAGCACTGCGCACCGAGATCACGGCATTGGATCGGCAAATGCGGCAGCTCGCATCGAGCATTCCGGCTTGCATCCAGTTTCAGACTATTCCTGGGGTTGGCCCGATAGTCGCACTCTCATTCTATAGTGCCATCGGTGACCCATTACGCTTCAAGCGCAATCGCGACGTTGGAGCCTATCTTGGCCTCACGCCGACCCAGTATCAGTCGGGCGTCACGTCAAGACGGGGCCGTATCAGTCGGCATGGAAACAAGCTGACGAGAACACATCTCATAACAGCCGCAACCGTACTCCTATGCCGGATAGAGAGAGACAGTTCTTTACGCTCCTGGGGGCTTCGCCTTGCTGATAGAGTTGGGTTCTTGAAGGCGCGGGTTGCTGTCGCTCGGAAGCTCGCTGTTGTCATGCTTGAAATGTGGAAATCCGGTTCGTCTTTTCGACCTCACATCTGACTTTCGCCGAACCTCCCTCGGGAGGAGGCAGGCTTGGACCCCGTTCAGATTTCTGGGGCCTAGATCCCGTTGTAGGTAATTGGGCCAAGCCTGCCGAACTCGTTCGAAGAAAATCAGAAGAGTTCGGGTTTTAGTGTATCAAAGTTGAAGCACTATGCCCCGTTTTGGCGTTAATGTGTCAAAATCGATCCATTATGAGAACCGGCGATCAGGGGGTTGTCCAATGTGTTCTGAAAAATCAGCTGGATTATCCAACCAGTGTTGAATTTCAATCCAAGCTAGTTGGAGAAGGGACACTGCCAACCCATTGAAATTGCGTTCTGCGAGTCCAAGCTGTTGTTACGCCCCACATTTTTTCTTATCCTCGCCACTATTCCCTCCGCTGCGCTGCGGGGCGGCTGCGGGCGCGCGGTCGCGCTTGCGCGCCTGATTGCGCGTTTTTTCTTATCCTCGCCGCTATTCCCTCCGCTGCGCTGCGGGGCGGTTGCGGGCGGCCGGTCGGCCTTGCGCGCCTCGGGGCGCGTTTTCGCCTGATCCTCGCCGCTATTTGCTCCGCTGCGCTGCGGGGCTCATGCTCGGTTTTCGCGTACTCAGCCCCGGCCGCGATAGGGCTGCACGCCCTGGTCGGGCAGCCACAGGCCTTCAGGCGGCGGGCCGCTTTGCCAGAACACGTCGATGGGAATGCCGCCGCGCGGATACCAGTAGCCGCCGATGCGCAGCCATTTCGGCTTCATTTCCTCGAACAGGCGCTGACCGATCCCTACCGTCACGTCTTCGTGAAAGCCGTTGTGATTGCGAAAACTGCCGAGGAACAGCTTGAGGCTTTTCGATTCCACGATCGTCTCGCCTGGTGCGTAGTCGATCACCAGATGCGCGAAATCGGGCTGGTCGGTGACCGGGCACAGCGAGGTAAATTCTGGCGCGGCAAATCGCACGAGGAAAAGCGCTCCGGGGCGCGGATTGGGGACGTAATCCAGCACCGCCTCTTCCGGCGAGGTGGGGAGCGGCGTGTCCTTGCCCAGAAAGGCCGGCTTTGCGTCAGATGATTTGTCAGGGGTCGTCATGCCCGCGCTGTTGCCGCACAAGCGCAGCCTAGGCAAGCGCGTAAAGTCGCAACCCTTGGCTTGCAGAGCACGCGCGGCTAATCGGGTGAGCATGGCTGAAAAACCCCCCTCACTGGTCTCGACCCAGTGGCTTGCCGACCACCTCGCCGATCCGCGCGTGAAGCAGCTCGATGCCTCGAAGCACCTGCCCGCGGCTAAGCGCAATCCGCGCGAGGAATTCGCCGCAGGGCATGTTCCCGGCGCGCGCTTTCTTGATCTCGACAGCCTCACCGACAAGGCCTCGAGCGTGCCCGCCGCTCTTCCCACGCCCGAACAGGTCGCAGTGCGCCTCGCCGCGCTGGGGGTTGCTCCGGGCGACACGATTGTCCTTTACGATGACAGCGCCGTCAAAACGAGCGCGCGCGCCTGGTTCGCGCTGACGGGCGTGGGCGTGCCAGATGTCACGATCCTCGATGGCGGGCTGGCCAAGTGGCGCAGCGAGGGACGCGCGATGGAAAGCGGGGAAGCGCCGATCGAGACGGCGCAGCCCCTGCCCCTCAATCCGCCGGAGCGGGTGCGCTCGAAAACCGAGATGCTCGCCAATCTCCATACGGGCACAGAGCAGGTGCTCGATGCGCGGGGGGCGGAGCGGGTTTTTGGCACCGGGACCGATCCGGTACATGGCGGGCAGAACGGACGTATTCCCGGCGCGCGCAACCTGCCCTTTGGCAAGCTCTTCCATGCAGACGGCACCTACCGGTCGGTGCATGAAATGCGCGAACTGTTCGAGGACGAGGCAGGCATCGATCTTACCCGTCCCATCGTCACCTCCTGCGGCAGCGGCGTCACCGCCTGCGTGCTGCTCTTCGCGCTGCATCTGGCCGGCGTCGACGATGCGGCGCTCTACGATGGCAGCTGGCAGGAATGGGAGGCCGATCCCGATACGCCCAAGGAGCAGGGCCCCGCATGAGCGACGAGAAGGACACAAGACCCGATACGCGTCTCGCCCATGCCGGGCGCCGCCGGGAATGGACCGGACGCGTGGTCAACACGCCGGTCTGGCGCGCCTCGACCCACCTTTACGATAGCGAAGCCCAGCGCAAGGCCGCGACGGGGAGCGACAAGGATGGCGATTTCTTCTA
This sequence comes from Erythrobacter sp., assembly GCA_043567175.1. Classification (GTDB taxonomy): domain Bacteria; phylum Pseudomonadota; class Alphaproteobacteria; order Sphingomonadales; family Sphingomonadaceae; genus Erythrobacter. The sequence goes on along the minus strand of CP121323.1, from coordinate 3,257,740 downwards.
CGGCCGCCGCGGCGCGCCCACCCAGTGGTCGCTCGCCGAGGCGCTGACGCAGATGGAGCCCGGCGCGCATGGCACGGTGCTTTATCCCAGCGGGGTCGCCGCGATTGCCGGGTGCCTGCTGAGCGCGCTCAAGCCGGGACAGGTGCTGCTGATCAGCGACAATTCCTACGATCCGACCCGTTCCATGGGCACTGGCCTGCTGAAACGGCTGGGGATCGAGACACGCTTTTTCGACCCGCTCGACATTGACGGTTTTGCCGCGCAATTCTGCACGAAAACCAAGGCGGTGTGGTTCGAGAGCCCCGGCAGCCTGACGATGGAGGTCAGCGACATCCCCGCGCTCAGCACGATCGCCAGGGAACATGGCGCGGTCACCATGATCGACAACACCTGGGCCAGCCCGCTCGGCTTTGCCCCGCTCGAACATGGCTGCGACATCACGATGATGAGCCTGTCCAAGCATGTCGGCGGGCATTCGGACCTGATGATGGGTGCCGCGAGCGCCGGGCCGTGCTGGTACAAGGCGCTGCGCAAGACCGCGCAGGCGCTGGGTCAGGTGGTCTCTCCCGATGATGCGGCGCTCGCATCACGCGGGCTTCGCACGATGGGCCTCAGGCTGGAGCGTTCGACAAAAAGCGCCCTTGCCATCGCGGAATGGCTTGCTGCTCATCCAGCCGTAGCGCGCGTCATGTGCCCGATGCTGCCCGGCGATGCCTCGCACGATCTGTGGCGCCGCGATTTTACCGGCGGCTGCGGACTGTTCAGCTTTGTGCTTGAAAGCGAAGACCCCGATGCCTCGGGGCGCGTGGTCGATGCGCTCAGCCATTTCGGCATCGGCTATTCGTGGGGCGGCTTCGAGAGCCTCGCCTTGCCCATCTATCCGCATACCCATCGCACGGCGATGCAGGCGCCGACCGCGTGCGAGACTGGTAACCGGCCCGCCATTCGCCTATCGATAGGGCTCGAAGACGCCGAAGACCTGATTGCAGACCTCGATCAGGCCCTGGACAAGGCTCTGAAATAGGGCCGTGCACCAGGCCGAGCGCCAAACGGAAAATGAATGACGACGCCCGCAACCGATCTGAGCCAGACTTCCCCAGGAATGTCCTCGCCTGAATTGCCGACGCCCGAAGTGCCTTCGCCCGACACGCCTTCGGGCCTGCCCGGCGGCTCGGGCCAGGCATGGTCGCTCGCCGAAGAAGCGCCCGACAAGGACGTGATCGAGGTCGCAGGCGGTTCGAAAGAGGCGTTGGCGCAGCAAAGCGAGACAATCGGCGCCTTCATCAATGCGCTTGATGAATACGCTGTCACCATCGGCTCGGTGCGGATCTCGGCCTTTGACGTGATGTTGATACCCGCGATCATCGCGCTGGTCGCCACGATCGCCTGGTTCGCCTCGCGCCTCGCCCGGCGTGCGATGCGCAACGTCAACCGCTTTGACGGGGCGCAATCGCTGCTGGCTGAAAAGCTGGTGACGATCATCATCTGGACAATCGCCTTCTTCGTCACAGTCGACGTTGTCGGGCTGGACCTGTCAGCGCTCGCCTTTTTCGGAGGCGCCTTCGGTCTGGCCGTCGGTTTCGGCATGCAGAAAACCTTCGGTAACCTGATTTCAGGCATCATCCTTTTGCTCGACAAGTCGATCAAGCCGGGCGATGTGATCTCTGTAACCGATCAGGCCGGAAACGAGGCGGTCGGCCAGATTCGAAAGATCGGCATCCGCGCGATCTCGGTCATCACCAGAGACCAGACCGAGCACCTTATCCCGAACGAAAACCTGATGGTCAACCAGGTCGTCAACTGGTCCTATTCATCCAAGGATGTGCGGGTAAAAGCGCCGGTGGGCGTCTCCTATGACAGCGATATCGAGCTTGTGACCAAGCTGCTCTACCGCGCGGTCGATGAAACGCCGCGCGTGCTGCAAACGCCCAAGCCGCGGGTGAACCTGATGGGCTTTGGCGACAGTTCGGTCGATTTCGAGATCCGCTTCTGGATCCAGGACCCGGAAGGCGGGCTCGCCAATATCCGATCGGATGTTTACACCCGCGTCTGGCAGCTCTTCAAGGAAAACGATATCGAGATCCCCTTCCCGCAGCGCGACCTGCATCTGCGCTCGTCCGACCAGCTGGAGAAGATCTTCAACATGATGGCCGAGCAAAAGGCGGCCGAAGAGAACCGGGCGGGCGAATAGCGGCTGCGCGAACAATTTGCGCTTTTGCAGCCAAAGCTTTCCTAACACGCCCCCAATCCATTCTCGCTGGCGCCGAACGGCGGCCTCGCTCATTGAGCAGGCATGACACAGCCAGGAACAATCTATCTTGTCGGCGCAGGGCCCGGCGATCCCGATCTCCTCACCCTGCGCGCCGCGCGCCTGATCGAGAAAGCGCAGGTGCTGGTGCACGATGGCCTCGTCAGCGATCAGATCCTCGCCATGGCTCCGCCCAGTGCCCGGTTGATCTGCGTCGCCAAGAAGCGCGCGCGCCACACGCTGCCACAGGACGATATCAACGCGCTGCTGGTGCACGAGGCGCTGGCCGGGCGTGACGTGGTGCGCCTGAAAGGCGGGGACCCGATGATTTTCGGGCGTGCCGGCGAAGAGGCCGAAGACGCACGCGCCGCCGGCGTTCGGGTCGAGATCGTGCCGGGCATCTCTGCCGCCAATGGCGCAGCAGCTGCCGCGCAGATCCCGCTCACCCACCGCGATCATGCCAGCATTGTCAGCTTCGTCGCCGGCCAGTGCAAGGGTCTCACCGATCAGGACTGGTCGGGCCTCGCAGGCAAGGGCCGCACGCTGGTGATCTATATGGGCGTCAAGACTGCGCCGCAGATCGCTGAAAAGCTGATGGGTGATGGCCTTACCCCCGATGTGCCCGTGGCGGTGATCGAGAACGCCGCACGCCCCGAAATGCGCGTGGTACGCGGGGCCCTCGCGGCGCTGCCCGACCTTGTCGAAGTGCACGCGATCCAGTCGCCCGCCCTGATCGTGATCGGCGATGTGACAGCCGAACGGGACGATGCGCTGGCGCGCGCAGCATTGGAGGCGGCACAATGAAGGTCCTGACAGGAAACGACCTGAAAACCGGCGATGTCATCTGGTGGACCGGCACCGGCTGGTCTCGCTATGTCGATGAAGCCGTGGATGTGGGCACAGCCGGCGATGAGGTGCTCGCCACCGAGGAAGCCGCGCGGCGCGTCAACGTGCCCTATATCATCGAGGCAACCCGCGAAGAGGATGGCAGCGTGCGCCCTGCCCATATCAAGGACCGCGTGCGCGCACTTGGCCCCTCCGTGCGCCCCGATCTCACGCTCAAACCCAAAGATCCGCAAGCTTTGGACTGGATAATCTGATGTACCAATACGACCGATACGACCAGGCACAAGTCGATGCCCGCGTGGAGGAATTCCGCGACCAGGCGCGCCGCCGCCTCGAAGGCAAGCTGACCGAAGACCAGTTCAAGCCCTTGCGGCTGATGAACGGGCTCTATCTGCAATTGCACGCCTACATGCTGCGCGTCGCCATCCCCTATGGCACGCTCAACAGCCGCCAGATGATCGCGCTCGGCGATATCGCCGACAAGTATGATCGCGGCTATGGCCACTTCACCACGCGCCAGAACATCCAGTATAACTGGATCAAGCTTGAAGATGCCGCCGATATCCTCGCCGATCTGGCGAAGGTGGAAATGCACGCCATCCAGACGAGCGGCAACTGCATCCGCAACATCTCGTCCGATCACTTCGCAGGTGCCAGCCATGACGAGATCATGGACCCGCGCCCCTTTGCCGAACTGATGCGTCAATGGTCGAGCTTCCACCCGGAATTCACCTACCTGCCGCGCAAGTTCAAAATCTGCGTGATCGCCTCGGAAAAGGATCGCGCGGCCATGCGTCTGCACGATATCGGCATCCAGATCGTCGAGAAGGACGGCAAGGTGGGCGCGCGTTTCTTCGTCGGCGGGGGCATGGGCCGCACGCCTATGGTCGCCCCGATGATCCGCGATTTCGTGCCGATCGACCAACTGATCACCTATGCCGAGGCGTGCCTTCGCGTTTACAACCGCTACGGGCGACGCGACAACAAGTACAAAGCGCGCATCAAAATCCTCGTCCATGAACTGGGCCGCGAGGAATACACTGCCCAAGTCGAGGAAGAATTCGCCCATCTGCTTGAGCAGGGCGTCGAACCCCCGCGTGAGGAACTGGCGCGCATTGCCGGATATTTCGCCGATCCCGCTTTCGAAGATGGCCCCAAGACGGTTGATCGGTCCGATCCGGACTTCGCGCTGTGGGTCGATCGCAACACCCATCGCCACAAGCACGATGCCTATGTCTCGGCGGTCATTTCCCTGAAGCCCGTCGGCGGCATTCCGGGCGATGCGACAGGGGACCAGATGCGGCTGATGGCTAGCCTCGCGAAGGACTATTCCTTCGACGAGATCCGCATCATGCACACCCAGAACGTCGTCCTGCCGCATGTGAAGATCGCCGATCTGCCCCAGCTATGGGCGAAGCTCGACGAAGCGGGTCTGGGTTCGCCCAACATGGACACAATCGAGGATATGATCGCGTGCCCCGGCCTCGATTATTGCAGCCTTGCCAATGCGCGCTCGATCCCGCTTGCCCAACGCATCTCGCAGCGGTTCGATGCAAGCGGCAAGACCGGCAAGCTGGGCGAGTTGAAGCTCAAGATTTCCGGCTGCATCAACGCCTGCGGCCACCATCATGCCGGCCATATCGGCATCCTCGGCGTCGACCGGAAGAGCGTTGAGAATTACCAGCTCTCGCTCGGAGGATCGGAGGCAGAGGATGTCAGCCTCGCCAAGATTACCGGCCCCGGCTTCACCGAAGACGGCGTGATCGAAGCAGTCGAGAAAGTCACCGATGTCTATCTCGCTCGCAAAGAGGGTGAGGAACGTTTCCTCGACACCTACCGCCGGATCGGCATGGAGCCGTTCAAGGAGGCGCTTTATGGATAAGACCGATCTCGGCACCAGCCCCGACGACGTGCAGTTCCGCTTCCGAGACGACGAGATCGTCGATCACGGCACTGTCACCGTCGATGCGGCGCTCGACCAGACCAACGCGACTGCGGTGCGGATCGAGCCGGGCGACGATGCGCGCCTGCTTCTGCCTTTTCTTGACCGGCTGGCGCTGATCGAGGTCAACTTCCCCAGCTTCGCCGATGGGCGCGGCTATTCCGCCGCCCGCATCCTGCGCGAGGCGGGCTATCAGGGCGAATTGCGCGCGGTGGGCGATGTGCTGATCGACCAGCTCAGCCATATGCGCCGCTGCGGATTTGACGCTTTCGCTCCCGACACCCCGCTCGACGAAGACGACGCGAGGCGCGCCTTCGCAACCTGGGCAAACGTCTACCAGCACGCGGTCGACACGCAAAGGGCCGCGCGCAGGGGCGCGCGCCGGACCATCGCGGAACTGCGCCATGAATAGGCCCCTCAAGACACGCGAAATCGCGGACCGCAAGGTCGACCGGCTCGACGTGGCCCCGCGCTTCACCGATCATGATGCGGTGCGCCTCAACCGCATGTTCCGCGGCTCCTCGACCACCGAGATGCTCGACGCAGTCATCAAAGACAGTCTTGCAGGCGATGTCACCACCGTTTCCAGTTTCGGCGCGGAAAGCGCGGTACTGCTTCACTTGCTGGCAGAGATCGATCCCGTTATCCCGGTGCTGTTCCTCGATACGGGCAAGCATTTTCCAGAGACGCGGGCCTATCGCGATGCGCTCGTTGAGCGGCTTGGCCTGACCAATCTGGTGGTCTTGAAACCGGACGAAGAGGAACTGGCCGCGAGGGATGAAAGCGGGCTTCGATGGTCCTTCGATCCCGATGGCTGCTGCGAGATCCGCAAGGTGAAGCCCCTGGCAGATGCGCTTGAGCACTATGATGCAAGCTTCACGGGCCGCAAAGCGTTCCAGTCAAAGACGCGCGCCAATCTGCCGCGCTTCGAGGTCGACACGAGCGATACGCAAGGGCGGCTCAAGATCAACCCGCTGATCGACTGGAGCGCCGAGGATATCGAGGCCTATTTCGAGCGCCACGACCTGCCGCGCCACCCGCTGGTGGCCAGGGGCTATCCATCCATCGGCTGCGCGCCGTGCACCAACAAGGTGGCCGAGGGCGAAGATGCGCGTTCGGGCCGCTGGGCAGGCTGGGACAAGACCGAATGCGGCATCCACAAGCCGGGCGAGGAACCGTTTTTGTGAGAAGTTGCGCTCCTGCGAAAGCAGGAGCCTAGCTACGCCGTGATACTGGACTCCTGCTTTCGCAGGAGATCGCGAAGTGCTAACTTTGATATATGCTTGCTCTCCTCCTCGCTGCTGGACAGCCAGCTGACACTCCGCCTGCGCCCGACTGCTCATATGATCTCGACGCAATGCTCGCGCTTGACCGGCAGGCTTTCGACCAGGCCGTTCCCGATGGCGGCTGGCGCGGCCTTTCGCGCGAGGGGTGCTACGAAGAGGCAGCCGAACTTATCCGCAGCTGGCGCCACGAAAAGCGCGACCATGCCTCGATCCTCTATTGGCACGAGGGCCAGATGCGCGCTTTTGCCGGGCAGACCGAAGAGGCAATCGCGCTGTTCGAGCGAACTTACACTGCGCCCGAAGAGGATCGTGATTTTGGCTGGAATTTCTATGTCAGCGGCACCATTGCTTTCCTGCGCAATGATCGCGAAGGGCTGGCGCGGGCGATCGAGGGGCTGGCGAAAATCCCGGAACCGGCGGACAACACCTTCACCCGGCCCGATGGCACGGTGGTCAAGATGGGCTGGCCGCCCAATATGAACGTGCTGAAGAATTTCGAGCTGTGCTGGGGCCAGTCCTACAAAGAGACCTATGGCTCTTCGTCATGCCTGCCGGACGAAGGCTAAAGCCAGCCCTCGCGTCTATACCATTGAGCGGTGGCCTTGAGCCCTTCCTCGCTGTCGATCTTCGGCTCCCAGATGTCCTTGGGCACCGCGCGGTCAAACCGCGCAATCCAGTTGGGATGGCACATATAGCCCACCCTATCGGCCGTCAGCTTGGCCCGGTCGCCGCGGATCAGACGATCGACACCCGCCGCCATACCAAGAATGCCTGCGGGCAAGTTGGGCGCGAATACGGCCTTGCGCCCCACCGCGCGGCCGATCGCCTGCGCCATCTCCTTGTGGCTCCACCCGCCCTGACGGCCATCGTCGGGTTCGTAGACCTTCTGCAAGGCCGCTTTCGGTCCGTGTGTGTCAGCCAGCGCGACCAGCAGCGCGGCCAGATCGTGCGAGTGGATCAGCGACGTACCCCCGCCCGGGGGCAGCGGGACAAGGCCCATCCTCGCCGAACGGAACAGCTCGAACATGTCGACATCGCGCGGACCATAGACCGCCGGGGGCCGAACGATCGTCCAGATGAGCCCGCTTGCCTCGACCAGTTCCTCGGCCCTGGCCTTGGATGCGCCATAGGCGGAAAGGCCCGGCTCGCGCGCCGAGAGCGAAGAAACGAAGACGAAGCGCGGGACCTTTGCCGCCTTCGTCGCCGCAATCATGCCAGCGGTGCCGGTGACATTGGCGATCTCGAATTCGGCGGGATCGGGCGTGTTCGTCAGTCCCGCGATATGCAGGACGACATCGGCGCCTTCGCAGAGGCGACCAAGCGCGGCCGCATCGCCCAACGTTCCCTCGACCCATTCAACTCCATCGCGCGGCGCCTGCGCACGGCGCGTCAGCGCGCGCACGTCGTGACCGTGATCAAGCGCCTCGTCCAGCACGGCGCTGCCAACGAAGCCGGTTGCGCCAGTCAGCGCAATGCGCGCGTGGAGCCGCTTGAACCCGCCGCTCATTCGCGCACCATGTGATCGCGGTGCACGATCGCGGCGCGCGGAGCATAGCCGAGCTCGGCCTCCTGCTCAGCTTCGCGCTTGCCCAGTATCGCGCGGCATTCGCGCGCGCTGTATTCGACAAGGCCCTGGCCCAGCCGCTCACCCCGGGGCCCGTGCAAGGCCACGAGCGCACCGCGCTGGAAATCACCCTCGACTTGCATGAGGCCCGCTGCGAGCACGCTCGCCCCTTCGCACAGCGCCGCCGCGCAGCCTGCATCGACCGTGAGCACGCCCTCGATCGCCAGCCGACCGCCCAGCCACGCCTTGCGCGCATTGTCGGTGCGCACGGGAAGAAAGACGGTTCCGACACCGGTCTCGCGCAGGCGGGCAAGCGGGTTATCACCGCGTCCATCGATGATGCCAAGGGTTAGCCCTGCACGCTCGGCGATCCGCGCCGCTTCCAGCTTGGAGCGCATGCCCCCCGAACCCAGACCCGAGCCCGAGCCGGCCCCTGCCATGGCGAGGATTTCGGGCGTCACGCCTTCGACCCGCTTGATCAGCGAGGCTTTGTCCTGCGCCGGATCGCGATCATACAGCCCCGCCACATCGGAAAGCAGCAGCACCCCTTGCGCATTCGCGGCCTGCGCCACGCGTGCGGCGAGGCGATCATTGTCGCCAAAGCGGATTTCCTCGGTTGCCACGCTGTCATTCTCGTTGACCACGGGAAGCGCGCCGGTTTCGATCAACCGGTCGAGCGTTGCAGCGGCGTTAAGATAGCGCCGCCGATCCTCGAGATCGCCCAGCGTCACCAGCATCTGCGCTGCGACAAGACCGTGGCCCTCCAGCGCGCTCGCCCATAATTGCGCAAGCGCAACCTGGCCGACCGATGCGGCAGCCTGTGCATCGGCGAGGCTCGCACGCCCGCCGCGCGGCAGGCCCAGCCGCGCCGCACCCAGCGCAATCGCGCCCGAACTCACCACGATGATCTGGATGCCCCTGCCTCGCGCCTCGGCCAGATCGGACACCAGCGAGGCGAGCCACCGCGCGCGCGGTCGTCCGCCTTCCACCAGCAAGGCCGAACCGATCTTGATCACCAGCCGTCCGGTCTGCGCCGGATCAAGCAAGCCCGCTAGATCGGCGACCATTCGCCCGAGCCTTCTTCGTCGCCAACATCGTTGATGTCCTCGACCTCGACCGTCTTGGTTTCGGTAGCCGTGCGATCGGGCAGGTAGGACAGCACCGCATCAAGCAGCGCTTCGATCCCCTGACCGGTCGCGCCCGATACGTTGAAGACCTGGTCGGCCCCGCCCGCGATCAGCTCGTCGGCGAAGGCTTCGCCCAGTTCGGCATCGGCAAGATCAAGCTTGTTGAGTGCGACAAGGCACGGCTTGTCCTCCAGCCCAGCGCCATAGGCGGCGAGCTCCTCCTCGACGATCCGCATCGCCTGTGCCGGGTCATCGCCGGCAATGTCGATCAGGTGGATCAGCACGCGGCAACGCTCGATATGGCCAAGGAAACGGTCACCGATGCCCGCGCCGTCCGCTGCGCCCTCGATCAGGCCGGGAATATCCGCCAGCACGAATTCGCGGGCTTTGTGGCGTACCACGCCCAGTTTGGGGATGAGGGTGGTGAAAGCGTAGTGGCCGACCTTCGCCTGCGCATTGGAAACCGCGTTGATGAAGGTCGACTTGCCCGCATTGGGCAGGCCGACAAGGCCGACATCCGCAAGCAACTTGAGCCGCAGCCACACCCACGCCTCCTCGCCCGGAACACCCGGCTGGTGCTGGCGCGGCGCGCGATTGGTCGCGGTCTTGTAGGATGCGTTGCCGCGCCCGCCCATGCCGCCTTCGAGAAAGACGATACGCTGACCCACTTCGGTGAAATCGGCCAGCACCTCTTCCTTGTCCTCGGAAAGGACCTGCGTGCCCACGGGCACCTTGATGACGAGATCGTCCGCGCCCGCTCCTGTGCGATCCTTGCCCTGCCCGTGATTGCCGCGCTTGGCCTTGAAATGCTGCGCGTAGCGAAAGTCGATCAGCGTGTTCAGACCGGCGACCGCTTCGAAGATGATATCGCCGCCCTTCCCGCCATTGCCGCCATCAGGGCCGCCATATTCGACGTATTTCTCGCGCCGGAACGAGACGGCACCGGGGCCGCCCGCGCCGGACTTGAGATAGATTTTGGCCTGATCGAGAAAATGCATGAGGCAGCCTCTATGCATTTCCTCGAAGAAAAGCGAGCCGGAACGCGCAAGGCGCAACCAGATGCGGGGCCAAACGCGGGGCCAGGATCAGAACCGCGCCTCGAAACCCGCGACCACGCTGGTGCCCGGTGCGACGAAGCTGAAGACCGGCTCGTAATCCTCGCCCAGCAGGTTCTCGACCCGGGCGAAGAGGTTCAGCCCCTCTGCCAGCCCGACCCGCGCATTGAGGCTGACGAGCGTGTAGGCCTCGAGCACTTCGAGCGTGGCCGGGAAAGTCGCGAAATTGTTGTCGCGCGCCTCGCCATTATAGCGCACCGCAAGGTAGACCGAGCCGCGCTCCTGAGGGTCGCTCCAGTTCAGCACCGCGCTGGCGAGGTGATCGGGCCGGCGGATTTCCTCGGCCCCGTCCTCCTCGGCATCGAGGAAGGAGTAGGCGCCGTTAAAGCTGAACCCATCGCCCAGCTCCGCAAAAAGCGACAGTTCAACGCCCTGCTGGGTGCTGGTCGTGGTGCGGTTGCCCGGTGTTGCGATGAAGGTGGGGGGAGGAAAGCGGGTGAAGATCTCGTTGTCGAGCTCGGCGTTGAAATAGGTCGCGGAGAGCTGCAAGCGCCCCTCGGCAAAGGTCTGGTCGAGCCCGATTTCCCAGCTCGTCGATTCCTCGGGCTGAAGATCGGGATTGCCGAGAAAGACCCCGTCGAAAAAGCCGAACAATTCGCTCAGCGTCGGGTTCTTGACCCCGGTCCCCACTGCGGCGCGCAGCCGGGTCGTTGCGGTGACCCGGTAGCCCGCACCGATGCGAAAAGTGGTTGCGTCCTCGAACAGGTCGTTGACATCATGGCGCAGCGCCGCCGCGACATCGAGGCGCTCGCCCGCATAGCGATATTCGCCGACGAGGCCGATGTTCTCCGCTTCCTTGCGATCGTCGAAATTGGTGACGTTATTGAAGCCTTCGAGCTCGTAATCGGCGGCGAAGGTCAGGCTGTGGCGGCTATCGCCGAAATTATAGGCGCTGATATAGGACGCCTTGAACCGGTCGCTCTCATTGTCGTTCACCAGCCCTGCAAACGCGAAGTCCTGCCGGTTGGCATCGGTGAACTGGACCGAGAGATCGTGCGTCCAGTCACCGCCCAGCGTCTCCAGCCGGGCACCCGCAAGGCCGGAAAGCGATTCGGTCTCGAAGCCGACGCCCGGGCTGTCGACCACGAGGCCGTTGGTGGGGCTACCGAATGTGAAATCCTGCCGGTTGAACTGACCCTCGGTCAGGACGTAGCGCCCGACCGCGCGCAGCGTGAAACCCGGCGCCGCCTCGACAGAACCCTTGCCCGAAAGCGTGGTGCTGTCGCGCCCGATATCGCGCACTCCATTGCCCGCGATGGGCCGCGCATTGGGCTCGCCATCCGTGCTGACCATGGTTGCAGAAAGCGACGCATCCCAGCCATTCCCGCTGGCGCCATAGCGCGTCGAGCCGTTGACGGTGTTGTTGGTGCCGCCTTCGAGAAAGGTGGAGAAGCCTTCGACGTCGCGCCCGCTCGCGCTGCTGTAGGCAACGACCCCCGCCAGCGCATCGTTGCCGTAAAGCGCCGATTGCGGGCCGCGCAGCACTTCGAGGCGACTGCCGATTTCCGCCTGCAACGTGCCGATATCGTATTCGCCGCTGCCCGGATCGGAAACCTCGATCCCGTCTACAAGAACGAGGACATGGTTGGCTTCCGTGCCACGCAGACGGATCTGCGTCTGGCCGGGGGTCACCGCGACCGATACGCCGGGTACGTCGCGCAATGCGTCCTCGATGTTGCGGATCTGGCGGTTCTCAATCTGGTAATCGGCAATGACGGTCGCGGACCCTGTGTAGTCATCGAGCAGGGTGAAACCCTCGGCGCGATCGGCGCTCACGAGAATCTCTGTCTTGGGAACCGAGCTGTTACGGATCACCGGATCTTCGGTGTCCTCTTGCTGTGCAAATGCAGGCGCGCTCCAGCAAAGCGCAGCAGCGATCACGAACGGCGCAGCGCCGCTCAATGGCCAGTGGATTTTCATAATTGCTCAATTTCCTTTCGAACACACGACAAACAGGCCTGCGGGAAAGGCCCGCAAAGCCAGCTCAAATCGTCGCTCGAAACGAAAATCTTTCCGCGCCTCTCCAATCCCTGAGAGGGGCAACAAGCGACCCGCGCCGGTCGGTCTCCTGGCTTGCGGGTCTGACAAACGGGGTTCTAACCTTCCCAGGAGGCATTTCAAATGCATCCCAGTGGCTGCGTCTCTCCCATCCCAAAGAGACACGCGATAACCCGTTCTAACCGCTCACAGTTGCAGGGACAGCTGCGGAATCGCTCCTTTAAGAGGAGCTCACCGCATTCCCGTTACCGGTGCGTGTCCAATGGGTTAGACAGTAGATTGTGGTGAAGCAAGCGGAACTGGTGGAGCCGAGCGGAATCGAACCCCTGACCTCGTCATTGCGAACGACGCGCTCTCCCAACTGAGCTACGGCCCCGTTCCAGTGTCCTGACTGATCGAAGGCAATCCCGCGATCAGGCCGCGCCCATTAGCGCGGGACTTGTCGCCATGCAAGCGACCAAATAGTTCTGCGGGATAAATCCCTCTCAATCAGCGCGGGCCATCCGGCCGGGGATTGCCCGGAGCCTCGCCGTCATCCGAGTTCGGGTTCCTGACCGGTTCGGTAACCGGTTGGGAGATAAACCCCTCATCGACCGGCACGATCGGAACCTGCGCGCCGGTTTCGGCATCAGTGACCGTGCCCGCGACCGGGGCAGGCCGCGAGAGCGTATCGCCCGGGTTCTCGTCCTCGACCGAAGGCACCGGTGTCCCGTTCGCGCGCGCCTCCTGCACCGCGACCCAGCCCGGCTGCGAAGCGCCGTAAAGGTCGCCGAAACGCGCATCCCATTCAGCCGAGGCGCGCTGGTAGCCTTCATAGGCGTTGAAGAAGCGATCGAAGGGCACTTCCAGTCGCCCGAAATTCGCCAGCGCAAATGCGATGGGATCCTTCGGCGGCATAGCCCGGGCTTCAAGCGCGATCCCCAGCATGGTCCGGCAGAACTCTCCGCGCGCCGAGGGCAACGCAAAGAAATTGTAGACACGCGTCATGTGCTCCTCGCGAGCCAGCAGCGCCCCGCGTCGGCTGCCTTCGCGGCGGCGATATTCCTCTTCGACCCGGTCGTTCACCCGTTTGAGCGTGGCGGCGTTATCCGTGATGAAGGTGCGATAACCCTCGATAATCGGACCATAGGGATCGTTCAGGCAATTGAGCGCTGCCACGTTCCAGGCCGAGCGGAAGTGCCAGACACGCTCATCCTCGCTGCGATTGCGATTGACTGTCATGCGCTGCCCCTGCCCGTTGACCGGGGGGATCTGCATGACATAGGCGGCCCCGCCCGGCGGGATCGGGCGATAGGGCGTCGCCTCGACCGGGGCTGCCGGAGGAGGCGGTGGAGGCGGCGGAGGTGGCGGTGGCGGCGGCGTGGCGCAGGCCGCCAGCGCGACCAGTCCGACGCTGACGATCATCGCCTTGAGGCCCGCATGGCGATCTCGTCGATCACTTGCCGGGCGGCTATGGAATTGCGCGGCTGACACCGTCTTAGATGCGTCCATGGGCGCGTATGCCTCTCTCGCTACGTCTGTTCTGTTCGCGCTTTGCCTTGCATGGCGATGAAGCGCATTGGGCTGAAGGTTTAGTCCTTGTTGCAGGCAAAAGAAACGCCCGGCCGCCTCAAATGAGGGGCCGGGCGTCAGAATTGCACAGGTCGAAGGGGTTTCGCCCCTCAGACGGGCTGAATCGTTATTCCCGGTTACCCAGAAACTGGAGCAGGAACATGAACATGTTGACGAAGTCGAGATACAGGCTGGTGGCGCCCAGGATCACGGCCTTGTCCATGAACGGCGAGCCACGCAGGTGCTGGTAGTCGTTCTTCAGACGCTGCGTGTCATAGGCGGTAAGACCTGCGAAAATCAGCACGCCGAGGCCGCTGATCACGAAAGCGAGCGGGCCGGATTGCAGGAACATGTTGATGACCGAGGCGACGATCAGGCCGATCACGCCCATGATCAGGAACGAGCCCATGCCAGACAGGTTCTTCTTCGTGGTGTAGCCATACAGGCTCAGCCCCGCGAACGCAGCGGCGGTCGCAAAGAAGGTCACCGCGATCGACGGTCCGGTATAAACGAGGAAGATCCACGATACCGAAAGACCCATCGCCACGGCAAACGCCCAGAAGACCGCCTGCAACGTGCCGGTGCTCATCTTGTTTAGGCCAAAGCTGATCGCGAGGATGAAGCCCAGCGGAGCCAGCGCGACCACCCATTGCAGCGGCGTGCCGAGCAAAGAGGCGGTGAAACCGCTGAACGCAGCCACAATCGCCACGATACCCGTCAGCATTACTGCCGAGCCCATGTAATTGTAAATCGAGAGCATGTAGGAACGCAGGCCCTCGTCATAGGTGACGCCAGCGACATCGCCGCCGGCGCGCGGCACCGAGCCAAAGCCTTGGCGGGTCCGCTCTTGTTCATTCCAGTTAGCCATCGTGGATCCTTCTGTCTCCAAATTCAAAGCGCACGCATTGCGCCAGTAGTCCGCACAATATCGGTTCTTTGCCACCGCTTTTCAAGCGAAACCGAAGCGAGAGGTTGTCGATTGTTAACCCTGAATTGCTCCAGGATGAACGGGACAGCCCGGCGCTCACCCGTTCCGGGCGCTCAATTCAGCCCCGCGCCGTGCGGTTGCATCGAGTGTTGCGGCCAGCAATTCAACCAGGGCCTTGTTTTCATCAAGAATATTGAGCCCTTCGCGGGTCATCCCCCCGGGGCTCGCGACACGGTCGGCCAGTTCGCCGGGCGTGTCCTGCGCGCCCACTGCCAGACTGGCCGCGCCGTCGACCATGGCGGTCGCAAGCCGCGTCGCCTCAGCCCCGTCAACGCCCAGTCGCGCCGCCGCTTCGGCCAGCGCGTCGATGAAGCGGAAGACAAAGCCCGGCCCCGAACCCGTCAGCGCGGTAAGGAGATCAAATCGCTCTTCATCCTCTAGCCAGACCGCCATGCCCAACGCGTCATAGAACTGGTGGGCCTTGGCCCTTGCACTTGTATCCAGCCCGCTCTGCGCCAGCAGGATCGGTGACTTGTTCACCTGTACGGCGAGATTGGGCATCACCCTGAGATAAGCCTGAGCATCAGGAAAGGCCGCCTTGAGCTGGTCGAGAGTTAGTCCCGCGAGCAGGTAATGGACCGCCACCCCTTCGCCTGCGAGGCCCTGCAAGCCGATGGCAAGCTCACCCAGCTGGTGCGGCTTGAAACCGAGTAGCACCGCGCTGTGTCCACCGGGCACTTCATTGGGCGAGCGGTAGAGCGCGACGCCGTCGGGAGCCGCTTCGAGCGCCGGGTCGAGGATGGCAAAGCCTGCCGGTTCCATTCCCGCAGCCAGCCATCCCGCCAGCATCGCGCCGCCCATATTTCCGCAGCCGATAATCAGGAGTGGCAACGTCACCGCTCTCCCAGCCTACGCTTCACCGCCCACGTCGACCATCGCCGCATCGAGCGCGTCGCGTGGGCTCTTGTCGCCCCACAACACAAACTGGAAGGCAGGATAGAAGCGATCACATTCGTCAATCGCGTTCTCGACCAGCGCCTGCGCCTGATCGATGCTGAGCGTTCCCTCGTCGCCGAGCAGCGCGCCGTGGCGGTAGAGCAGCACATCGCCGTTTGACCAGATATCGAAATGGCCCAGCCACATCTGCTCGTTGACGAAGCTCAGCAATTCGTAGGCCTGCTGGCGTTTTTCATCGCCCACCCGAATATCGGGCAGGCACAGGAACTGCAGCACGTTATCGGCCGCGCGCCAGATCGCTCGCAACTGATACTTGGCCCAGCTGCCCTGCACTTCGCCCTGGAACTCGTCTTCGGAAAGGATCGCGCAATCCCAGTCGCGCGCTTCGAAAAGCGCCGCGAGCATATCGATCGGAGCGGCCTCCTGATCCTTGGCGAATTCGCTCTCGCGCGGCCTCATCGTGGCAATCCAATGGATGCGGGCCCGGCTGTCTGGGGGCGAGTCTGTGAGCTGCGTTCGATCATGCCTCGCCTCTTTGCGCCCGCTCCCACGCGGTTTGCAACGGCGCGTGCGCGGGCTTTTGGGCATAAGCGCTCTGGCTTGTTCAAAGCTTGTGAACAGAAAGGCGTGGAAACCATAAGGGTCAGCCGTTTACGGGACACCAAGTATCTGAATTTCCAAACCTTCCGGGCTTGTGTAACGAAAGCTGTCAAGGCCCTTGCGATTGAGCGCGTTAATCAAATCACGCGCGTCCTGGCGACTGTCGAGCGGGCCTGCTAGCAGGCGGTTGGTCTGCCCCCACTGCACGCTGTGCGGGGTAAAGCGCTCGAGCAGATCTCCGGCCCTGCGGCTGAACCGGCGCCAGTCAGAGCCAAGCGCCTCAAGGTTGCTCCCGGTGGCAAGCTGCACCCAGATGCGACTGGGATGATCCGGCAATTCGGGCTGAGGCGCGGGTTCAGGCGCTGGCGTAGGCTGGGGTGCGGCTTCAGGGCGGGACTCGCTCGCCGCGATTTCGACCGCTTCCCCATCCAGGGCGGATGCCGTTTCTTCAAGCGAGACGCCTTCGGCCTGGCCCGATTCGCCGGCCGCCATCGCGATTGCGCGGTCAGCCTCGCCGGATTGTGCGACATCATCGACGCCCGCCTGCTGACCTGCCGCTTGCCCCGGCGGATCCCTGCCTTCTTCCCGATTGCCAAGCGGAATCCCGACCGGCTCCAGCAAAGCATCGGGCGACGCAGCCGCTGCCGGTGCGCCGGATGACTTGCCACCCCTGTCCCTCAGATAGGCGAGTACGCCGGGCGGATCGCGCCCGATTTCCGCAGCACGAGGGAACACGCCGAGATTGGCTGCAGCGGCCTGCTGGGCTGCGGTGAGCCGCGGCATGAATTCCAGATAGGGCGTGATCTTCTGCGAAAGGACGCGCGGCATCACCGCCTCGGCAATCGCGGCGGCGCGTTCCTGCTCGCCCAGGATGGCAAGGCCGAAAGTGCGCGCGCGAAACGCTGCGAAATCGCGCCGCTCGATCAGCGGACGCAATGTCGCCTCGAATGCGGCCCGATCGCCGCTTATCGCATGGCTTAGCGCAAGGCGGCGGCGTGCTTCATCATCCTTAGGACTGGCCTCGAGCAAGCGTCGATAGGCCACCTGCGCGGCGCTCTGATCGCCAAGCAGATCAAGGGTGAGCGCCCGGTCCGATCCGATCGCCAAAGGTCCCGCACCCCGCGACTGCGCCGCGTCGAAGTACAACAGCGCCATCGCCGGGCGGCCCGAGCGCAGATAGACCCGCGCCATCCCGATCGCCCCGCGCGCATTCTCCGGATCGAGTTCGGCCAGCCGCCTGAAGAAGCCGAGTGCGGAATCGAGGTCATTGACCGCCAGCGCCGCATTGCCCGCTTCGAGCAGCGCTGCCACGTTGAGCGGCGCCTTTGCCAGTTCGACCAGCGCACGGTTGAGCCGCTGCGTGTCTTGTGAAGGCAGCGGCTGGACAACCGGGCGCGAGGTAATCGTCTGCGCCGCAACAAACGAAGACGCGCAAAGACCGGCGAGCGCACAGATCGCGCCTGCGCCAATCCGCGCAAACAGGGCAAATATCGAGCGAGACCACGTCATGGTCTCGCGGCGCTACCGCCTGTTGCAATAGAATTCACCGGTTTTGCGACCAAAGGAGGCCCGAGCCAGGACGGGTCTCTCTCAGGCTGCGCCAGCGGACCGGCAGCAGTTGCACCTACTGGTTGTTCTGTCGCCCGAGGAAACGCGGGATGCTGAGCGCGGTCGCGCCGTCATCATCGTCCTCGTCGTCGTCTTCCTCTTCTTCGGCGCCCGAGCTGCGAGATAGGTTTGCCATGCGCTCGAAAAGCGTGCTGGATTCTCCAGGCGCTGCAGGCCTCGCCGGCGTAGCAGGTGAAGGCTTGCCCACTGCATCGCCCTGGTGACCGGCCGGACCGCGACTTTCGCCCTCTTGTGCGTGGCGAGCTTCCTCGGCGGCGTCGATCTCAGAATAGACCGCATCGCCGTGATCAGAAGCGGATGGATCATGATCCTCGTCAGGCGCCTCGCTGCCGGCAAGATCAAAAGGCTCGTCTTCCGCGCCGCGCAGTCCTGCCAGGGGGTCAATTATCTCGTCCACATCATCGTCTTCAAGCTCGCCCATGTCATCGCCGGCCTGCATCCCGGTAAGATCGAAGGACCTTGAATCCTCGGCGTCGTCTTCATCATCGGCTTCCTGAGCCTCGGCAACCGGATCGGCGAAAAGCGACCTGCTGCCAGACGCGGCTGGACCGGAAGACAGATCTTCGCCTTCGGCCTCGTCATATGCCGCACTGTCTTCCTCTTCCTGAGGGTCGGCCTCCGGCTCGTAAGCCACCGGTTCGGGCGGCGTCAGCGTGATCGGCGAGCGCTCTTCACGCGTGGGCGCAACTTCGGCGGTGGCGCTTGCCGCGTCCTCGCCAGGCATTTCAGCTTCGCCGCCAAGATCGAGGACCGGGCGCTGCGGCGCGCGGCTGGTGCCAAGCGCGCTGGACGCGGAGGACGCCTTGGGCGCCGGCGAGTTGCCTTGTGCGTCCTGCTCTATCCCCGTTGCGACCACGGATACGCGGATCTTGCCATCGAGATCGGGGTTGAAAGCGCTACCCCAGATGATGTTGGCGTCTTCGTCCACCAGGTTGCGGATATGGTTGGCCGCGCCATCCACTTCGAACAGCTTCATGTCCTCGCCGCCCAGGATCGAGATGATGACGCCCTTGGCGCCCTGCATCGAAACACCGTCCAGCAACGGGTTGGCAATGGCTTGTTCGGCGGCTTCCTTGGCGCGGTTCTCGCCCTCGGCCTCGCCGGTGCCCATCATCGCCTTGCCCATCTCGCTCATCACCGAGCGCACGTCGGCAAAGTCGAGATTGATGAGGCCCGGCATAACCATCAGGTCGGTGATCGAACGCACGCCTTGCTGAAGCACCTCGTCGGCCATTTCGAAGGCCTGCTTGAAGGTGGTGTCCTGGCTGGCGATGAGGAACAGGTTCTGGTTCGGAATGACGATCAGCGTGTCGACATGTTCCTGAAGGTCGGCGATGCCCGCCTCGGCGGCACGCATGCGGCGCGTTCCTTCGAACAGGAACGGCTTGGTCACGACGCCAACCGTCAGCACACCCATCTTGCGCGCGGTCTCGGCGATCACGGGCGCAGCGCCGGTGCCGGTACCCCCGCCCATGCCGGCCGCGATGAAGACCATATTCACGCCCTCAAGCGCCTCTTCGATCTCCTTGACCGTTTCCTCGGCCGCGGCACGCCCCACTTCGGGTTTGGCGCCAGCGCCAAGGCCCTTGGTGATCTCGGTGCCCAGCTGGATACGCTTTTCCGCCGGAGACGAGCTGAGCGCCTGCGCATCGGTGTTCGCGACGACGAATTCAACGCCCTCGATCTCCGAGGCGATCATGTTGGCGATTGCATTGCCGCCCGCTCCGCCAACCCCGATCACGGTGATCTTGGGAGCCAGGTCGTCGCTGTCCGCCGGTCCAATATTGATGCTCATCCGCCTATCCTCCGGACGCCTTGCACTTTCCT
The DNA here is from genome assembly GCA_043567175.1 of Erythrobacter sp. GTDB lineage: Bacteria > Pseudomonadota > Alphaproteobacteria > Sphingomonadales > Sphingomonadaceae > Erythrobacter. The sequence continues at coordinate 3,238,122 of CP121323.1, read as the reverse complement.
GCTTGCTTGCAACTCAGGCGTCTATTTGTCTGTGACACATTAGCCATGCGCCGTTTATACCGCTTGAACCCTTATCCACAGCGGTCCTTTACACATCCTATACCATGAATATGCCTAGCAAAGTCTAACCAAGTCATCGCGCAGCAGTGGATGGCGTGTTTCTCAGAAATATTCGCGCGTGGCGCGCACCAGCCGCGACAGCGAGGCAAGCGGGCTGCCGGAGCGTGAAGGGCTCATCACCGTCTGGCCGCGCGGCCTGTGAGACTTGATGTCAACCGGGTCTTCAGCGGCGTAGAGGCAAAGGCCCACAAGCGTTGCAAATCCAGGCGTCGAATGCGCCTCGGGCAGGCCTTCGAGCGCGGCGGTGCGCCCCAGCCGCACCGGAATGCCGAGTGCGCCCTGCAGATACTCCGCCAACCCGGCAAGCTCTGCTCCACCGCCGGTCAGCACGACTTGCCCGGCCCCCGGACCGGTAAAGCCCTGCTCCTTGAGCGACGTGCCGATCTCGCGGGCGAGCTCCGAGAGCCGCTGAGTGATCACCGAGACCAGTTCGGACCGGGCGATCTGGTTATGCTCGTCTGCGCCGCGTGCGCGCGGGATCGAGGCGCCTTGCTCCCAGCCATCATTGGGCCCGTGAACCGGGATCATCTCGCGCGTGTCGCTGGGGGTTGCGATAGCCGACCCCGCGACGCACTTCAGCCGTTCGGCCTGGCTGCGGCGAATGCCGAGCCGGCTCGCGATCGCATCGGTGATGTGGCCCGAACCCGTATCGATCGAACGCAGGCCCACCAGCATGCCCGCGGCAAAGACCGAGACATTGGTCACATCGCCGCCAATCTCGACCAGCGCGACGCCAAGCTCGCGCTCTTCCTGGGTCAGGCAGGCATGGGCCGAGGCCAGGGGCGCGGCGACGACACCATCGACCCGCAAATGCGCGTTGTGCACCGCCTCGCGAAGATTTCGCAGCGGCGCGCCCTGCGCCAGCGTAACGTGGACATCGACGCCGAGCCGCTCGGCATACAGGCCGCACGGATCGACCACGCCATGCGCCCCGTCGAGCGTGAAATGGGCAGGCTGCGCGTGCAGCACCTCACGCCCGTCTGGCTGGATGCCCGATCGTGCCAGCGCCAGCAGGCCATCGACATCATCTTCCTCGATCCGCCTCCCGCCGATCTCGATATCGGTGGGATAGACATAGCTCTCAAGCCCCGCGCCCGAGCACGCGACCCAGACCGAGTTGATCGAAATCTGCGCGCTCTGCTCGGCGCGCTCCACAGCATCGCGGATGGCATGGGTGGCGGCCTTGGGATCGGTGACATAGCCGCGCTTGACGCCGGCACTCATGCGGTGGCCGGAGCCAAAGACGCGAAGGTCGCCGGTTTCGCTCTCGCCCATGATCATGGCGGAAATGCGCGAGCTGCCGATATTGACTGCTGCGTAAGTGCGGATGATCCGGGCGTTGCCCGGAGCCTTCGCGGTGCTCTTGGAAGCGCCGTTCCTGCCCGCGCTCGCATCTCTTGTCTTGCGCGCTGCCATCACGAATTCCCCGCAGCCAGTTCATACCGGTCCGCACGGCCCGGCTCGCGCAGGTAGACGCGCGGCGCATCGCGCATGTCGAAACGCACTGCCTTGCCGCCGATCAGCCGATATTGCCCATCGAGCTGCGCAAAGTCCTTGAGCGCTTCGAGAGAGCGCAGCTTGCCCTCGGGCAGCATCAGCGTCTGCCCGCTGGCAAAGGTGAAGTCCCAGCGCCGGTTGCCGACCCATTCGACGGCGGTGACCTGCGCCTGCATGGCGGGAGCGGTGGCAAACAGGTTCTCGAGCTCGGCCATGCGCACGGGCTTTGAAACGCCCGCGCCGCTTACACGCAGCATCGCCGCGGCCTCTTCTACAGAAGCGGAGGGAAGTTCATGCCCGGTCCTGTCGATCACGACGAGTCCATCGGCCTTGTCCAGCAGCGCATGCGGTTCGCGCTCGACGATATCGATCGCCAGCGTATCGGGCAGCTGGACCGAAACGCGTGCATCCTCGACCCAGTCGAGTTGCCGGATCGCCTCGCGCAGTTCGACGACATCAACATCGGGCATCGGCTTGCTGCGCTGTTGCATCGCCAGCGCATAGACGCGCGCCTCGTCCATGCGCTCAACCCCGGTGACGCGCACATTGGTGAGCGCAAAGCCAGCCTCGCCCGCAAAACGCGCATATTCGGCCCGCGCCATTGCGGTCGCGCCGCTCAGGCTCGCGATCGTGCCGATCAGCGCCAGCGCCGCCGCGATGATAAGCGCCATGAACAGGCGGCTCCATTGCTCTTCGGTAAGCGGCAACGCGCCCATCATCGTATCGATCGCGCCGGTCGTTTTCGCTTTCGCCTTGCGCGCGCCGGCAGCGCGACTTTGCGATTTGACAGCGCGGCGAACGCCCTTTGACTGGGACCGGGCCAGCTTAGGCATCGGTCGTCTCCCTCCTGCCTTCGAGTTTCTTCAGCGCGTGCACACGCAAGGCTTCCTGGACCAGCAGATGCACCAGTTCGGCGTAGGCAATTCCGGCGTGGCGCGCCTGTTCAGGCACGAGGCTCAGGGGAGTCATGCCAGGCTGGGTGTTCGTTTCCAGCACGAAAAGTCCGGCTTCGCCCAGTTCGTCGTCCCAGCGAAAATCGGTGCGGCTGGTGCCGTGGCAGCCCAGAACCTTGTGCGCGGCAAGCGCATATTGCTCGCAAAGCGCGGCCACTTCGGGCGGGATTTTCGCGGGGCACACATGCTGGGTGCGTCCTTCGGTATATTTGTGCTCGTAATCGTAGAAACCGTGCTCGATGATAAGTTCCGTGACGCCGAGGGCCCTGGAGCCATCGGGGCCGTCAATCACCGCCGTCGTGAGTTCGCGCCCCTTGATGAAGGGTTCGGCGAGAAGTTCGGCAAATTCCTGCCACGGCCCGCTCGCATCGCGCGCGATGGGTTGGCCGACATTGCTGTCCCGGGTGATGATTGCGACACCGACGGACGAACCTTCGTTCACGGGTTTGAGCACATAGGGACGAGGCAACGGATCGCGCTCGAACAGTTCATCGCTGCGCACGATGCGCCCGCCGGGCATGGGGATGCCGTTGGGCGTTAGCGCCTGCTTCGTGAGTTGCTTGTCGATCGCAATCACCGAGGTCGCAAGGCCGGAATGGGTGTAAGGAAGGCCCATGAGATCAAGCATGCCCTGAACGCTGCCATCCTCGCCCGGAACGCCGTGGAGCGCGTTGAAGACCACATCAGGCCTGGCCTCGGCGAGTTTCACCGCCACATCACGGCCCATGTCGATCGCGGTGACGCGGTAGCCCCTCATCTCCAGCGCGTCGGCAACGCCATTGCCGGACATGAGGGAGACCTCGCGCTCATTCGCCCAGCCGCCCATCAGGACGGCGACGTGAAGACCCTCATTGCTCATGGCCGCCCCACCCGCTGGATTTCCCATTCGAGGCTCAGTCCCGTATCGGCGTGGACCTTGTCGCGGATCATTTCGCCCAGTTCCTCGATTGCAGCGCTGGTGGCAGTTCCGGTGTTGATGAGGAAATTGGTGTGCTTTTCACTCACCTGCGCGCCCTTATGGGTGAATCCGCGAAAGCCCGCTTCATCGACGAGCTTCCATGCGCTGGTGCCCTCGGGGTTCTTGAAAGTGGAACCGCCTGTCTTTGTGCGAAGCGGCTGCGATTGCTCACGCGCCTCAGCGATGCGGTCCATTTCCGTACCGATTATGGCAGGATCGCCGGGCGTGCCTCTAAAACGGGCCGAGACGACAATCGCGCCATCAGGCAGCGCGGAGTGGCGATAGGTGTATTGCAGATCGGCGGCAGGCAGCGTGACGAGCACACCGTTGGGCATGATCACCTCACAATCGACCAGTATGTCCGCGACCTCGCGCCCGTAAGCGCCGCCATTCATGCGTACGAACCCGCCTACTGTACCGGGTATGCCGCGCAGGAATTCGAGCCCGGCTATCCCGGCATCACGCGCGGCCGAGGCAACCAGGATACCGCTCGCACCAGCGCCGCAGGTGAGTTCGCTTGCCCCTGTGATCTCGGCCTTGGCAAAGGGCTTTCCCAGCCGCACGACAACGCCCGGCACGCCGCCATCGCGAATGATGAGGTTGGAGCCTAGCCCCAGCGCCATTACCGGCAGGCTTTCATCAAGCCGCTCCATGAAGAGTTTCAGATCGTCCAGATCCGCCGGCTCGAACAGCCAGTCAGCCAGCCCGCCGGTCTTGAACCAGACGAGCTTGGCGAGCGGGGCCTTGCCGGTCACCGTGCCGCGAATGCCCTTGAGCGGCACCGGCGCCGTTACTGCGCCTTCGACATCGCAGCTTGGCGCCCTGCCGGTATCGTGGTTTCTCACATCATCGGGTTGCGCGGGATGGCTCATGCCGCCCGCTCCACATCAATCGCATCCGCAAGACCAGCGGCCCAGCGTGTGATATCCCCCGCGCCAAGACATACGATTATGTCGCCTGCCGCGATTTCTTCGGCCAGAACCCTCGCGAGGCTGGCCTGGTCCTCGATCACCCGCGCCGATCGGTGGCCGCGCGATTTCATGCCCGCAACCAGCGTTTCGCTGTCGATACCGGGGATCGGCGCCTCGCCCGCTTCGTAGACCGGGGTGACATAGACTGTGTCGGCCTCGTTGAAGCAGCTCTGGAATTCATCCATCAGGTCACGCAGGCGCGAATAACGGTGCGGCTGGGCCACCGCGAAAACGCGCCCCTTTGTAGATGAGGCGGCTTCGCGCGCGGCGCTGAGCACCGCATGGATCTCGACTGGGTGATGGGCGTAATCGTCGATCACGCTGACGGTGCCGTCCTCGACCTCGACCGTTCCGACTCTGCTGAACCGGCGGCGCACCCCGCCAAAGCTGCCGAAGCCTTCGCGGATGACCTCATCCGAGCAACCCATCTCGATCGCGACCGCAATCGCGGCAAGCGCGTTCTGCACATTGTGCCGGCCGGGCATGGGCAGGTGAACACCTTCAATCCGGCGGTCTTCCTCACCGCGCTGGCGCACCATCACGTCGAACGTGTTGCCACCATCGAGCGAGCGGATATTGACCCCGCAAATATCGGCCTGGAGCGAGAAACCGTAGGTAATGACCTTGCGATCGCGCACTTCGCCGATCACCGCCTGCACTTCGGGATGGTCGACGCAAAGGATCGCAGCGCCGTAGAACGGCACGTTCTGGATGAATTCGAGAAACGCCTTCTTCACCCCGGCAAAATCGCCGTAATGATCAAGATGTTCAGGATCGATATTGGTGACGACCGCGATCGTGCCATCCAATCGCAGGAAACTGCCGTCGCTTTCGTCGGCTTCGACCACCATCCAGTCGCTGTCGCCCAGCCGCGCATTCGAGCCATATTGCTCAATGATGCCGCCATTGATGACGGTGGGATCGACCTCGCCCTTGTCGAGCAGCGCGGCAATCATGCTCGTCGTGGTTGTCTTGCCATGTGTACCGGCCACCGCAACCGTCGATTTGAGGCGCATCAGTTCGGCGAGCATTTCCGCCCGCCGCACCACGGGAATGCGGTTTTCAAGTGCGGCTGCGACTTCGGGATTGGTGCGCCGCACCGCGGTCGAGGTGACGACTACGGCAACCCCGTCCACATTCTCGCGCGCGTGGCCGATATGCACCGGGATGCCGCGCGCACGCAGACGCTCGACGCTCACCCCATCGGCAATGTCGGAACCTTGCACCGCATAACCCAGATTGTGCATCACCTCGGCTATGCCGGACATGCCGATCCCGCCGATTCCGACAAAGTGGATGGTGCCGATATCGGTGCCAACGCCCTTCATGACGCGTCGGTCTCTTCGGGCACGTCGCGGGTCGCGGGCTTGGGCGCGGTGGCCTTTTGAGCTGCGCGCGGGGCGGTTTCGCCCACGCGAATCACGTCCATCAGGTCAATCCCGCCCAAGGTCTCTACAAGGTCCGCGAGATCCTTTGCCGCAGCGGGCCGCCCGCAATTCCACGCCGCGTGCGCGGCATTGGCCAGCGTTGCCGGCTTTTGCGCCATGACCTGGATCTGCTTGGAAATATCCTTGGCAAGCTTGCCGAAAATATCGGACTGGGCTTTTCGCAGCTCATTGCCCTTGTCGCCCAGCGGACGCGGGTCTTTCACCGTCTCGGCGGGCTGGCGGATCATGCGCGCGCCGCCTGCCTTCACCATTTCGCGGGTGTTCACCACCTGGTGATCGTCGGTCGCAATCGGCAGCGGGATAAGGATCGCAGGCCGACCCACGGCGGTCAGTTCGGCGATCGTCGACGCGCCCGCGCGCCCGATAAACAGGTGCGTATCGGCAAGCCTTTCGTGCATATCCTCGAAATAGGTGCCGAGTTCGGCTGGGATATCGTGCTCCAGATACCGTCCCCGCACGCCTTCGAGGTCTTCAGCACGGCATTGCTGGGTGACCTGCAAGCGACTGCGCAGAGGCGGGGGAAGCATGGCAAGACCATCGGGGATGACTTCGGAAAGGATGCGCGCCCCTTGCGAGCCGCCGGTGACGAGCACGCGCAAAAGGCTCTCTTCGGTCATCACGGGGAAATCCTGGTCGCGCAGCGCCAGCACTTCCTCGCGCACCGGATTGCCGACGAGATGCGTTTTGTTCGCATATTTCGATTTCAATCGCTGGACGTCGCAATAGGAGGTCGCGATCGCGTCCACCCTGCCTGCGAGCAGGCGATTGACCCGGCCCAGCACCGCGTTCTGTTCGTGCACGACCGTCGGAATATCGAGGGCCAGCGCGCCCAGCAGCGCAGGCAGAGCGGGATAGCCGCCAAAACCGATCACTGCGCTGGGCTGGAAGGTTTCGAACAGCCGCACCGCCATCTGCCGCCCCTCGAGCACCGCCGCAATGCCGGCGGGCCATTTGAGCGGGTTCTTGCCGAAGCGCCCGGCGGGCAGGACGTGTGCGGGCACGCTGTCGGGCTTGCCCGGAATATTGGCGCCGCGTTCGTCGGTGATCAGCGCCACGTGATGGCCACGCGCCTCAAGCTCGCTGGCAAGTGCGAAGGCCGGGATCAGGTGGCCGCCCGTGCCGCCCGCGGCCAGCACGAAATGCCGGCTTGCGCCCTTGGGCACGTGCTGAGAGCTTCCCTTGGTCTTTTGGGGGCTGGTCATGCGGGCGCCTCCTTGCGCTCGAACAGGTTCTTGAGACCCGGTACGTCGCGCTCAAGGTAGGGATTGCGCCGGGTGATCGCCAGCAATAGCCCAAGGGTAAAGCACACCGCCAGCATAGATGATCCACCATAGCTGATAAGCGGGAGTGTAGTACCCGTCGCAGGCGCAAGCTTGAGGTTCACCGCCATGTTGATGAAGGCCTGCCCGCCAAACTGCGCGACAAGGCCCGTCCCTGCCAGCAGTGCAAACATGTCTTCCTCGCTGGCGAGGCGCACCAGCACGCGCGCGATCACGGCGAGATAGAGCAGGACAACCATGCCGCACGCCAGCAAGCCGAATTCTTCGCCGATCACCGAGAAGATATAATCGGTGTGCGCTTCAGGCAGGTTGAACTTGCGCGTCCCCAGCCACAATCCGTTCCCGCTCCATCCCCCATTGAGCAGCGTACGGTTGGCGAGGTCTACCTGGTCAAAGGCGGTGCCACCGCCAAGAAAGGCGTCAATCCGGTTGCGCCCATTCTCATAGGTGAAATAGACGATTGTAAGCAGCGCAGCGCCCAGCGCGACTACGCCGCCGATCCGCTGCAAGGATGCGCCCGCCAGAAAGATCAGCACGAACCACGTCCCTGCAAACAGCAGCGCCTCACCAAGGTTGGGCTGCAGCATCAGGAGCGATCCGCAGGCAATCGTGATGCCTGTCGCCAGCCAGAAAACGGGCAGGTGCGGATCGCGCAGCCGCCAGCTCAGGATCCACGCAAGTACGATGGCAAAGCCGGGTTTCAGAAATTCGCTGGGCTGAAGGCTCATGCCGACATTGATCCAGCGCACCGCACCCTTGCGCTCGAACCCGATGACCGGGACCAGCAACAGCAAGGCGAACATGACAAGCGCTGCGATCAGGCCTGCCCGCCGGGCATTGTCGCGGCTGAGGAGCGAGACCGCGATCATCGCACCAAAGCCTGCGAAAAGGACGGCGATGTGCCGCTTGAGAAAGCGAAACGGATCAAGCGCCACCTCGCGGGTGGAAAGCTGGTCGGCGCTTGCCGGAGAGGCGGCCAGGACCGCGACGACGCCCACCACCATGAGAAGCGCAATCAGGCCCAGCAGCGTGCGATCAAGCTCGCTCCACCACACGCGCAGCACCTCGCGCCAGCCGCGCCGCACCGGGACCGGCGGCGGATAGCCCCCCGCGCCCGACGCGCCTGAAAAATGGGTTGATCCTGCAAAGGTCATACCGTGAAATCCTCTGGCGGGGTATCGGGCGCGCAATCTGCGCTGCGATCGGCCATCACGCCGACCAGCTGGCAGAAATGCTCACCGCGTTTCTCGTAATCGCGAAACTGGTCAAAGCTGGCGCAGGCAGGCGAGAACAGCACCACATCGCCAGGCTTGGCGGCTTCCTGAGCGCGGCGCACCGCTTCGGAGACCAGCTCGCAGCGTTCGACCGCAACACCCCTGTCAGCGATGAGATCGGCAAAGCGCGGCCCCGCTTCGCCCACAGTGTAGGCCGCGATGACATGGCCCAGTTGCGCTTCGCAAGCGCCCAGCCCGTCTTCCTTGGCGAGCCCACCGACAATCCAGTGGACCCTCGGACCGCTTGCTTCGGGCGGATAGGCCGCGAGCGCCGGGGCACTCGAGGCAGTGTTGGTCGCCTTGCTGTCGTTGATATAGATCACGCCTGCATCTTCGCACACGAACTCCATGCGGTGCGGCAGATTGCGAAAGATCTTCAGCGCCTCGCGCCATTGCGCCCGGATCACCCCGCATTCCTCGACCAAAGCGATTGCGACGGCGACATTCTGAAGATTGTGCGGCCCCTGCAATGTCGGCCATTCACGCTGCATCGCGGCCAGGCTCTGCGGATCGACCGCTATCGCGCGCCCTTCGACCCGGCGGCTCTGCTCGGTGCGAAAGAAGTCCGCGCATGGTGCGTCGAGCGATCCGAAAACGGCGAGGTTTCTGGCTGACTGCATCTCGAATAGTCGCGCCTTGGAGGCCGCGTAACCATCGAAGCCGTCATAACGATCGAGGTGGTCGGGCGTGATATTGGTCAGCGCAGCGGCATCGCAATCGAGGCTGTGGGTGAGATCGATCTGGTAGCTGGAGAGTTCGAGCACATAGACGCACCGGGCATCTTCGCACGGTGCCAGAGGCTCCTGCGCCAGGATCGGCTCGCCGATATTTCCGCCCAGCACGCTTGGCACGCCGGCTTCCTTCAGGATGTGGTGGACTAGGGCAACGGTTGTGGACTTGCCGTTGGTGCCCGTGACGCCCACGACCCTATGCGCGGGCAATTCGCCGCGCGCCTGTGCAAACAGCTCGACATCTCCGATGATGCGCACGCCGTGCCTGGCCGCATGGGGCGTTATCGGGTGGGTGTTGAGGGGCACTCCGGGAGATACCACTAACGCGTCAAACCCCGCGAGGTCGATCTGTAGCGGATCGGCCAGTTCGCAGCGCCCTTCAAACTGCTCGCGCGCGTTTTCCTGCCGGTCCCACGCGGTCACCTGCGCGCCGCTGGCGAGCAGGCTTTCCACTGTCGCCGCGCCTGACCGCGCGAGCCCCAGCACCGCGTAGCGTTTTCCGGTGAAGGCGGCCGACGTGATCATCTCAGTTTCAACGTCGCCAATCCGGCCAGCGCCAGCACGATTGCGATGATCCAGAAACGGATCACGACCTTGCTCTCGCTCCAGCCCAATTGTTCGAAATGGTGGTGGATCGGGGCCATGCGAAAGACGCGCCTGCCCGTGCGCTTAAACCAAAAAACCTGGATGATGACGCTCAACGCCTCAGCAACGAACAAGCCGCCAACGATCGCAAGCACCACTTCGTGATGCGAGGCCACCGCAACCGCGCCCAGCGCACCGCCGAGCGCGAGGCTGCCGGTATCACCCATGAAGACCGCCGCGGGCGGTGCGTTGAACCACAGGAATGCGAGCCCGCCCCCCATGATTGCCGCGCAATAGATGGCCAGTTCACCCGCTCCGGGCACGTGAGGGATGCCGAGATATTCGGAAAAATCGGTCCGCCCGACAAGATAGGCGATAATTGCGAAGGTGCCTGCGGCGATAATCACCGGCATGATCGCAAGGCCATCAAGTCCGTCGGTGAGGTTCACCGCATTGCCTGCGCCCACCATGACGAAGGCGGCAAAGACGTAATAGCCGTAGCTCAGCGGGATCTGAACGTCCGAGAAGAAGGGTATGTAGAGATTGGTGTTGATCTGGCTGACGATGATGTAGCTCGCCACCCCCGCGACTGCGAATTCGAGCAGCAACCTCACGCGCCCTGGCACGCCGCGGGTGGAGCTCTTGGAGACCTTGTCGTAATCGTCAAGGAAGCCGATCACGCCAAAGCCGATCGTCACCGCGAGACACGCCCAGACGAACGGGTTCTTGAGGTCCATCCACAAGAGCAGCGAACAGGTAAGCGTGATCAGGATCATCAATCCGCCCATCGTCGGCGTGCCGCGTTTGGCGAAATGGGTCTGCGGGCCGTCCTCGCGGATCGGCTGGCCCTTGCCCTGGCGCACGCGCAGCAGATTGATGAAGCGCGGGCCGATCAGCAGCCCGATGAACAGCGCGGTCAGCAGCGTCGCGCCCGCGCGGAACGTCTGGTACCGGACAAGATTGAAGATGCCTTCAAATTCCATCCATTCTGCGAGCAGATAGAGCATTCGGTCTCCCTCGCGCGCTTCAGGAATGCGCGTTTGTAAAGTGTGTCACCAGCCTGCCGAGACCGACTGAGTTGGAGCCCTTCACAAGAACCGCATCGCCGTGAGTGAGAGAATACTGGGTGAGCGCCGCTATCGCCTCGTCAGGACTGTCGCAATGCGCGAAGCTCAACCCCTTGCCAAGCGAGGTTTCGCGCAGTTTCCCCAATTCCCCCTCAAGCGGCCTCATTTCGTCTCCAACCAGGATCACGTGGTCGATTTGCGCCTCGATCAGGGGCTCGGCTAGCTGCGCATGGAAGCGCTCGGAAAAGTCGCCCAGTTCCTTCATGGCGCCCAGCACCGCGACGCGCCGATGCGCGGGGGTCTGGCCCAGCGAGCGCAGGGTTGCACGCATCGAGGCTGGGTTGGCGTTATAGCTTTCATCGATGAACAGCGCCTTGCCGCCCGCGACCTCCACCTGGTGGCGCGCACCGCGCCCCTTGAGACCGCCCATCTCTGCGAGTGCAAGCCCGGCACTGCCAAGATCGCCCCCGGCGGCGCGCACCGCCGCCATGACACCGAGGGAATTGGTTACCCAATGCTCGCCCGGCTCGGCGATGGTGTAGCACACGCGTGTATCGCCCATGTCGGCGGTCACCAGCGAACCCCCATGCGGGGCAGGAATGGCGTCGAGCAGTCGCACATCCGCCTTCGCACTCCGGCCAAAGGTCACGATGGTCACAGCGAGCTTCTCGGCATGGCTGATAAGGCGCGGCGTCTCGGGCAGATCGGCAGGAATGATCGCGGTGCCGCCTGGGGTGAGGCCGGTGAAGATCTGCGCCTTTTCGTCGGCAATCGCCTCGATCGAACCCAGATTCTCGATATGGGCGGGGGCAATCGTCGTGATGAGGGCAACCTGCGGGCGCACATGATCGGCAAGCGGGGCGATCTCACCCTGGTGGTTCATCCCCATCTCGAACACGCCGAAGCGGGCGCGGGCTGGCATGCGCGCAAGGCTGAGCGGCACCCCGACATGGTTGTTGTACGAGCGCACCGAACGATGCGCGCCGCCGCGGCTGGCGCGATTGAGCGCGTTGAAAATCGCTTCCTTGACGCCGGTCTTGCCAACGGAGCCTGTCACGCCGATGCGCACCGCCTCGCTGCGCGAGCGCGCAGCGTGGGCAAGCGCGTGCAGCGCTGCCGTCGTATCCTCGACCAGCACGTGCGGATAATCGACCGGGCGATCGGTGATCGCGGCGACCGCGCCTTTCTCAAAGGCCATCGGCAGGAAGCGGTGGCCGTCCATCGCCTCGCCCTTCAGCGCCACGAACAGATCGCCGGGCTTTACGTCGCGGCTGTCCATCTCGACGCCCGAAGCCTGGAAATCCTCGCTCGGCGTCCCGCCGGTCGCCGCCGCAATCGCCGCTGCGTCCCACAGGGCAAGCGGCAGCGTGTCGCGCGCAAGGCTGGGCCAGCGGCGAAGGAGCGGGTGCGGATTGGCAAGCGCGGCGCTCATGAGTGGTGTCCTTTGGCCAGAGTGGCAGCGCATTCGCGCGCAACTTCCACATCGTCAAACGGCAGAACCTTCATTTTGTCTCCTGATCCGATGATCTGTCCCTGCTCATGCCCCTTGCCGGCAATGAGAATGATGTCGTTGGCGCCTGCAAGCGTGACCGCCTGCATGATCGCCTCGCGCCGGTCGCCGATCTCGACGAATCCCTGCCGCTTCGCGCTGTCTTCGAGCCCGGCGATGCCCTCAATTATAGCACTGCGAATTGCCTGCGGGTCTTCGCCGCGCGGATTGTCGTCGGTCACGATCACGAAGTCCCCGCCGAGCGCGGCCACCTTGCCCATGGGAGCCCGCTTGCCAGTATCGCGGTCCCCGCCCGCTCCGAACACGACGATGAGCTTGCCGCCGCGCTTTCGCCCGATATGCGGGCGAAGCGCCGTGATCGCCGCTTCGAGAGCATCGGGCGTATGGGCATAGTCAATATAGACCGGCGCCCCTTCGTGCGTGAGGCAAGCGCGTTCCAGCCGGCCGCGCACAGGTTGCAGCCGCGAGAGCGCATCGAACACCCGCGAGGCGGGCATATCGGTTGAAAGGGCGAGGCCAGCCGATACGAGCGCGTTAGCCACCTGATAGGAACCGATCAGGGGCAGCTTCACAATATAGGTCTCGCCGGAATGTTCGAGAGTGAGCGTCTGGCCAAGCTGGCTTGCCTCGCAGCCCGAGAGCCGGATGAAATCGCCGCCCTCCCCCACTGTGCGCACATCAAAATCACGCTTTTCAGCATGCGCGATTGCCCTGGCGGTCCAGTCATTTGCGTCAGCGCCGACATGGATGACCGCGACGCCGTCATCGTCCACCACCTCGTCGAACAGGCGCATCTTGGCCCCGTGATAGGCCTCCATCGTGCCGTGGTAATCAAGGTGGTCGCGGCTGAAATTGGTGAAGGCCCCGGCCTTCACCCGAACGCCTTCGTTGCGGAATTGAGAGAGACCGTGGCTTGACGCCTCGTAGGCGACGTGCGTCACGCCTTCACGCGCAAGGCCGCTCATATTGCTCAGGAAAGTGACGATATCGGGCGTGGTGAGCCCGGTGGAAACGCTGCCGTCGGGCGTCGTGACGCCGAGCGTCCCGATGCTGGCAGCGCGCATCCCGCACATGCGCCAGATCTGGCGGGTCATCTCGACGCACGATGTCTTGCCGTTCGTGCCGGTTACCGCGACGATGGTGTCAGGGACAGGGGCAAAGAAGCCAGCGGCCAGTTGCGCAAAAACGCGGCGCGGTTCCTCGCTGGCGATGTGCACCGCGCCCTCGACCCTTGCCTCGGGACGCGCGACGATGGCGACAGCGCCCGCCTCGATCGCGGCGGGGATGAAATACTCCGCGTTGAAGCGCGCGCCTTTGAAAGCGCCGAAAACGGTGCCGGGCGCAACCTTGCGGTGATCGATCGCAAAGCCCGTCACGGCCGCATCATCGCCCTCGATCTCAACGCCGATCCGCTGCGCCAATGCCGCCAGCTTCATGGCTTGTCCTTCAGCAGGAACTCAAGGTCGCTCACATCGACATCGCGCGTGTTGTCCGGGCGCACGCCCAGCATAGGGCCGGCGCGGCGGATGAGGTTGCCCACGATCGGCGCTGCGTTGAAATAAGCGGTTCGCCCGGCCATGGCGTGAGTGCGCTTGGGCTCGTCGAGCGCAACGACCACGACATAGCGCGGCCGGTCCATCGGAAAGGCCGCGGCAAAGGTGCTGATGATGCGCGTCGCCGAATAGCGTCCGCCCACCAGCTTTTCAGCCGATCCGGTCTTGCCACCCACGCGAAAGCCTACCGCTGCGGCATTGGCGTTGCGCCCGGTGCCGTGCTTGACCACAAGGCGCAGCAACTGGCGCATCTTTTGCGAAGTCGACGCCTTGAACACGCGGGTCCCGGGATCAGCCTTTCCAGGGGCCACCTTGAGAAGCGTCGCGGGGCGGAAAATCCCGCCATTGACCATCGCTGCATAGGCGTTCGCCAGATGCAGCGGCGTGACGTTGAAACCGTGACCGAAAGCTGCGACCTGCGTTGTCATCTCGGACCACGGCGCCCGGGGAAAGATCGGCGTGCTGGTGCCCTTGATCTCGATATCGACCGGTCGGTCCATGCCAAGATCCAGCCAGACACGGTGTAGGCGCTGGGCACCCAGCTTCCCGCCCACGCGCATGGTGACCGTGTTCGAGGAATAGGCCAGCGCCTCGGGGATGGTCAGCGCATCGCCTTTGTCCTCGAAGTCCTTGAAGGATTTGCCGCCGACCTCGACCGGGCTCGCATCCCATTGCCGGGTAAGGTCGGTGATAACGCCAGCATCCAGCCCGGCCGCAACCGTCAGAGGCTTGAAGACAGAGCCCAGTTCGCCGCGCAGATAGGTAACGCGGTTGCCGGTGTTCTGCGCGTCATCGCGCGAAACCCTGTTGGGGTTGAAATCGGGAAGCGATGCCATCGCGATGATCTCGCCCGTATCGACATCGAGCACGACGCCCGCCGCGCCTTCGGCATTGGCGAGCTTCATGCCCCGGTTCATCTCGTCTTCGAGCGCACCCTGCACGCGCGCGTCGATCGAAAGCGCAACCGGCACACCGCGCTGCTCTGGGTCGGACAAGCGCCTATCAAGAGCCTCTTCCATCCCGAAGGTCCCGATCTGCGTTTCGCCATCATCGGCTACGCCGCCAATCACATGCGCAGCCAGCCGGCCTTGGGGGTAATGGCGATCAAGGATCTCGGGCGATTGGAGCGCCACCTCGCCCAGCGCCCAGACCGCGTTTGCCTCTTCGGGCAGAATACGCTTGCGCAGATAGCCGCCAGTGCCCGACGCAAGTTTCTGCGCTACTTCCTCCTCGTCCATGTCCGGAAAGATCGTCTTGAGCTCGCGCGCCAATTTCGCTGGCTCTCGCACAAGCGGGTTTTCGCCTGTCGCGTCCATCGCCTGCGGATAGAAATAGAGCGAATAGGCAGGATAGGTAACCGCCAGCGGCATCCCGCGACGATCGGTGATCTCGCCGCGCGGCGGGATCAGTGGATTGGCGCTGGGCCGATTGGAGCGGCCCGAGCCGTCCATGCCCAGCCACACGATCTGGACAATCGCGACCAGCGCCAGCGCCACAAAGGCAAGCGCCAGGAAAAGGATCCGCTGGCGCGCACTGTTGAGCAGCCGGGCGCGCATGACGGGAAGCGATTCCGGAATGGCGACCGGGCGAGAGCGCGCCTTTGCAAAGGCCTCGCTCGACCGGATGAAAGGCCCGGTCCTGGCCGAGGCGCCTGCGCGCGCGCGCGGCGCGGAGCCGAGCAGTTCGGGTACCGTGTCGAACAGGCTGGCCTGCTCGGCCCCAAGAGCGCGCGCGCCTGCGCTCATTCAACAGGCTCGGATGGTATGCCGGGGCCGGTCTGGGCCTTTGCCGGGCGGATGGGAGACATCTCGATCAGCAAATCACCGAAGGCCTCGGCCAGCAAGGTCCCCGCGCCATCATCGGCGCTGCTGGCCAAAGCGAGCGTGATCGGAGCGCCGGAGACGGGCGAGACCATCGTGCGGCGCGCAAAGGCCTGCGCCTCGCCGGAATCGGCGCGGGCGACGCGGATCGGTGACGGCGCATTCGGCCCCAGCGGCTGACCCAGCGCGGCGATCTGCTTGCGCGTGTCGAGATACTGGTCGGCGCGCGGCGCTACAAAGCCAAGCTCCACCCGGTTCCAGCGCGCCAGTTGGTGCTGGCTCGCGCGGGCCTGGAATTCGGTCTCCAGCCTCTGCTTCTTCTTCTTGAGCGCGACAATATCGATCTCCGCCAGCAGGACTTCGTTGCGCACGGCATGCACGGTCAAACTCAGCACGGCGAAAGCGGTGACGCACAGGCCAAGCAGCGCGCCCCAGCCAATCTGGCGCAAGCGGTTCGAGGTCATCATCATGGCATCATCCTTTCATCGAAAGAGCGAGCAGGCGCCCCGGTGCGAACAGCGTGGCGCAGGACCGAGGAGCGCGAGCGCGGATTGCGCTCGACCTCGGCTTTGGTCGGGCGGATAGCCTTGGAAAGCTGAGCGAAAGTCGGCGCAGGGCCCGGAATTTCTCCGGGCAGGTGGCGCGAGACGGCTCGGCCCGCGCCCGACGCCTCACGCAGGAATCGCTTCACTATGCGGTCTTCGAGACTGTGGAACGAAACCACGGCGAGCACGCCACCCTCGCGCAGCAGCGCCTCGGCTGCCGCAAGTCCGGCGCGCAATTCGCCAAGTTCATCGTTGACGTGGATGCGCACCGCCTGAAAGCTGCGGGTGGCCGGGTCCTTCTTGTCGTGCGGGCGATAGCCGAGCGCGCGGCGCACCACGCGGGCGAGATCGCCGGTGGTCTCGAGCGGTCGCGCTGCGACGATCGCGCGCGCAACACGGCGCGACTGGCGCTCCTCGCCGTAGTGATAGAGCACATCGGCAATCGCGGCTTCGTCCGCGGTGTTGAGGAATTCGGCGGCGCTTTCGCCTTCCCCCGACATACGCATGTCGAGCGGGCCATCCTGCTGAAAAGAGAAACCGCGCGCGCCCTGATCTAGCTGCATCGAGGAAACGCCGATATCAAGGACGACCGCGTCGAGCTGCGGAACGCCTAGCGACTGAAGTTCTTCGGCCATTTCGGAAAAGCGGCGTTCGTGGAGCGACAGGCGGCCATCCTTTGCGGCAACCATCTCGGCTCCTGCGGCGATAGCCGCGGGGTCGCGATCGAAAGCGTAGACGCGCGCGCCGCCAGCCAGCAACGCCATGGTATAGCCGCCCGCACCAAAGGTGCCGTCCGCGATCAGCTTGCCCGGCGCGGGCTCGACAGCTTCGACCACTTCGTCAAGCAGGACGGGAATATGAGGAGCCACGCCTGCCATCACCCGCCCCGCTTTCGCGACTTGGCCTCGGCCTCGGCCATGGCGTCTTCACAATCCATCCAGATGTCGTCGAATTCCTCGCCCAGGCTTTCCAGAACCTGCGGCGCCCATATCGTGAAGTGGGTGCCCATGCCGTTGAGATAGATGCCATCATCGATCCCCGCGCGCCGGCGAAGGGCGTCGGGCATGACGAAGCGGCCCGAATCGTCAAACGGCACCTTGCGGAAGCTGAACAGCGTCATGCGGCGCCGGTCGACGTCGAGTTCCTTGCCGATCTTGGCGGCCAGTTCCTGTTCGCGCGCCAGTTCGGCTTCAAGGTCGGCCTCGTAATTGACACCAAAGCCGACGAGGCATTTCCAGCCTTCTTTCCACTTGTGGTGGCGCGCGATGCACAGCGTCTTGATCCCGCCGCTGGCAAGCTTGATCCCGTTGCGAAAGTCGGGGGGCAGGACATAGCGGCCCTTATCGCCTGCGGGCGAATAGGCTTGTCCACTATATCCTCCAAAAGCCGACATTCCGGCGCATCCCCTAATCCCGAACCGGATCGCTCCCCATTGATCGATCCCGCCTCAAACCACGCCTGCACCCAGCACGACCTCTCCGCTGCCGACCCACGCATGAGCGAGAGCGGCGCGCCAATCGAAGGAAAGGCGCGAGAGACACAGGCATGTTTGATGGAACCCGGTAATATCCGGGAATGGTTAGGAATTCTACGCCAAAATTAGGGATATTTGGGGAAGAAGTACTAACTCATTCTATTTGCTGAATTTCTTCCATGAGCAAGGCCAGGCCAACCTGCTCGAAAGGCCCCCGAAGGTCGCAAATTCCCGTATGAATCCCAGGAGAATCCTGGCGAATCCCTATGATTCCCAGCCTGGATGCGAGCGAGCGCGCCCGGCGCGCTTCATTTCCCGTAAAATCCCCGAGACATTTGGCCGGCGAGCGGCATGAGGCCACGGGCCTGGCGATCATTGCCCCTGTCGAGCGCCTCGGTTGAGCGCCTCGGTCGGCGGCGTATCAGGGACTGTGACCGATCCTTCGGCAGCTGGCGCCCGAGCACCCGGAGGCGCACCGGTTTCAGCCGCCTCGGGCTGAGCGGGAATATCGGGGACGACACCGGCATCGGCAAGCGGATCACGCTGCGGCGATGCTGCTGACGGCTCGGTCGTGGGCGCGGCGTCGGGAACGGCGGCTTCCTCGGCGATATCGGCCTGGCCGCCAATGGCGCTTGCAACACCGATAATGAAGATCATGGCGCACAGACCAGTCAGTCCGACCTGCAGCCTCTGGATCGCCTCAGCCCGCGTGCCCCCGAAAGGAGCCATTTGGGAAACGCTGTCGGTGCGGGCGCCCTGATCGCGGTCACTCTTGCCGTTCAAACGTCCGATAAGATCACGCGCCGCCATCAAGCATCGTGTCTATCAGCCCTCGTGCGACAACGCCAGCCAATCGAACACCGGCAGGCCCTTCGACTGGAGCCATTCGGCGTTGTAGAGCGTCGAGAGATAGCGAAATCCCGTGTCGCACAGGATGGTGGCGACTTGCGGATTGGGGCGGCCTTCAGCGACGAGTTCCTTGCCAAGCTCGATCGCCCCCGCGACATTGATGCCCGAGGAAAGGCCGAGGCAAAGCCCTTCTTCGCGCAGCAGTCGCTCGACCCAGACCATGCCTTCCTCATCGGAAATGCGGAACTGCGTATCGATGATCGCGCCTTCCAGATTGGCGGTGATCCGCCCCTGCCCGATCCCCTCGGCGACCGAGGAGCCTTCAGACTTCAATTCGCCATGCGCGTAATAATTGTAGAGCGCGGCGCCGTGCGGGTCGGTAAGGGCGATGCGCACATCGGGGTTGCGCTCCTTCAGCCCCAGCCCGACGCCCGCAATCGTTCCGCCGGTCCCCGCGGCGCAGGTGAAGCCATCGATCTTCCCGCCGGTCTGCTCCCACAATTCTGGCGCAGTACCTTCGATATGGGCCTTGCGATTGGCCGTGTTGTCAAACTGCCCCGCCCAGATCGCGCCATCGGTCTCTTCTGCCATGCGACGAGACACGTGCTGGAAGTGATTGGGATCGGCATATTTGGTCGGAGCGCTCGGCCCCGCAAGACGGACCAGCGGCGTATTTCCGATTAAGGCGAGGGTGTCGCCGACAGGCTTGGTGATATTCATGGTCGCGCCCTTACTGTCTGCCCCGGCCCGGGCACCAGGCAAACAAGATTAATCTTCCGGCGCGATAGTCACCTTCATCCCGTCAAGCTGCGCAGTGAACGGGACCTGGCATGACAGGCGCGAAGTTTCCTTGCGGTGATCGGAAGATTCCAGAAGGTCGTCCTCGTCTTCGCTCATCTCGGGAAGCGCGCCGCCTCCCGCGCTGTCGACATAGACGTGACACGTCGCGCACGAGCAGCACCCGCCGCACAGCGCCAGCAGCTCGTCAAAGCCGTTGTCGCGGATCGCTTCCATCACAGTCAGGCCGTCTTCGACCTCGATATCGCTCGTTTCGCCGGCGCGGTTGGTGACGATCAGCTTGGGCATAAAGGGTCTCTTCCTTTGTTCTTTCGGTTCAGCGCAAGGCGAGCGCTATCGGACAAACGACAGGGCTGCTAGGCATTTCTGAACCAACTGGCAAGCGGGATGAAGGCATGGGGCTGACACAGGAGCGCATCGAGAACGGTCTCGATGCACTGGCGCAAACCGACGAGCGCGTGGCCGAGCAGCTGGAGCGGGTCGGATACCCCGCCGCACGGATTCGCGATCGCGGTTACAAAACGATGTTGCGCACCATCGTGGGCCAGCAGGTCTCGGTCGCTGCGGCAAGCTCGATGTGGAACAAGCTGGAGGCCGAGCTTGGCCCGGACTTCACTCCCTCCTGCCTGCTGGAACGCGATTTCGATACGCTTCGCGCCTGTGGGCTCTCGCGCCAGAAACAAGGCTATGCGCGCAGCTTGTGCGAACTGGTCGAGGCGGGCGCGGTCGATTTTGACGCCCTGCCCCAGGGCGATGAGGAAGCGATAGCGCAACTGACGCAGATCAAGGGCATCGGGCGCTGGTCGGCGGAGATCTATCTGCTGTTCGCCGAGGGCCGCGCGGATATTTGGCCCGCCGGCGATCTCGCAGTGCAGGAAGGCGTCAAGCGCCTGCTGGAACTGGAAGAGCGACCCAAGGAGAAGCAGACCCGCGAACTGGGCGAGCAATGGTCACCGCACAGGGGGGCAATGGCGATCTTCACCTGGCATTATTACGCGAACCCGGCGCTTTAAGGAGCAAGACAAGAAATGAAGCCATTTTCGATCCTAAGCTCTTTCCTGTCGATCGCGGCGCCGTCGTCAGGCTCTTATCTATATGCGAGCGCCTTCGGTGCAGACGAAGCAACGCCCAATTCGAAGGCCACTTTGCTCAACCCGCAAGCCTTTGGAGAGCGGCTCGTCGCCAATTATCCGATTCCGTTATTACGCCGTAATCACGAGGGCAAGGTCACCATTCAGGTCATGGTGACAAGAGAAGGCCGAGCAGCCGAATGCCAAATCCTCGAGAGCAGCGGAGATTCAATAATCGACGCTTGGGCTTGCAAGGGTACCGAGCGTTACGCGCGATTTTCGCCTGTGACCGACAAGGACGGTGCAGCGACTAGCGGTCAATGGTCGGAATCCTACACATTGAGGCTTGGCGACCCTGCCCTGCAATGCGGCGACTGCTTCCCCTTTGAAAGCGAGGGGTAGCAATAAGGCACCAAGAGCATACATGGCGTCGGACAAACACCGGGAGAGACCATGACAGCCAGCCTCGACACTTTCGCCCTAATCCCGCGCGATCACCTGTTCGGCAATCCGACCAAGGCCGGGGGCAAACTCAGCCCCGATGGAAAGTGGCTAAGCTGGCTCGCGCCGGTCGATGGCGTGCTCAATATCTGGCTCGCGCCCCGAGGAACCTTGGGCGATGATCGGGACGCTGCAAAGCCGATCACAAAAGCGACCGAGCGCCCGATCCGCATGCAGATGTGGGCGCCCGACAGCAGCGCGGTGCTCTACATTCAGGACAAGGGCGGGGATGAGAATTTCCTGCTCTACGGCGTCAATGTCGAGACCGGCGTCGAGACCACGTTGACCCCGTTTGAAGACACGCGCGTCGAAATCGTGGGCGGGTCGGAATCGATCCGCGACAAGGTGCTCGTCGGCCTCAACAATCGCGATCCGCAGTTCCACGATGTTCACCTGCTCAACCTCTCCACAGGCGAGCTTGAACTGGTTTACGAGAACAACCGCTTTGCAGGCTTCGTCGCCGACGACACGCTGACCTTGCGCATGGCAGTTGCGCAGAATGAGGCAGGCGGCAGCGATTATTTCCGCATTGTCGACAACGTGGCGGACGAGACGCCGTTCGAGACGACGGCGATGGAAGATTCGCTCACCTCCGGCCCCGCTGGCTACACCAATGACGGCTCGATCCTCTACTGGCTCGACAGCCGCGAGCGCGACACCGCCGCGCTCTATGCGCAGGACACGAAGACGGGTGAGCGCACCCTCATCGCCGAGCACGACAAGGCCGATATCAGCGGCACTCTGGTCGACAAGAAGACGGGCGAAGTGATCGCCTATTCGGCCAATTACCTGAAGACCGAATGGACCGCGATTGATCCCGCGATCAAGGCGGCGTTCGACTGGCTGAGGGAGCGGCTCGATGGCGAATTCGGCGTCTCCAGCCGCACCGATGACGGCAAGACCTGGATCGTCTGGAACGATCCGGTCACTGCGCCTGCGCGCACCTTCATTTTCGATCGTGATGCCGAGACGCTCACACCGTTCTACGTGACCCGGCCCGAACTCGAAGGCGCGCCGCTCCAGCCGATGCACCCGGTCGAGATCACCGCGCGCGACGGGCTCACCCTGCCCTCCTACCTTACGCTGCCGCCGGGCTGCGATCCCGACGCCACTGGGCGTCCCGCATCGCCAGTGCCGATGGTGCTGCTGGTTCATGGCGGCCCGTGGGCGCGCGACAGCTATGGTTTTTCCAGCTCGATCCAGTGGCTTGCCAATCGCGGCTATGCGGTGCTGCAGGTCAACTTTCGAGGATCGACCGGTTTCGGCAAGGACTTCCTCAATGCGGCGAACAAGCAATGGGGCCTCGCCATGCATGACGACCTGATCGACGCGGTCGACTGGGCGATTGCGCAAGGCGTAACCGAGGCGGACAAAGTCGCGATCATGGGCGGTTCCTATGGCGGCTACGCAACGCTGGCGGGCCTTGCATTTACGCCGGAGGTCTTTGCCTGCGGGGTCGACATCGTCGGACCCTCCAACCTTGAGACGCTACTGGCGACCATTCCGCCTTACTGGGCGCCGATGGTGAAGATCTTTCACGAGCGCATGGGTGACCCCTCGACGCCCGAGGGCCTCGCCGCGCTCAAAGCGGCAAGCCCCCTGCACAAGTCGGGCGAGATCACCAAGCCGCTACTCATTCTGCAAGGCGCGAACGATCCGCGCGTCAAGCAATCAGAGAGCGACCAGATCGTCGGCGCGCTGAAGGAGGCCGATATCCCGGTCACCTATGTTGTCTTTCCCGATGAGGGCCACGGCTTTGCGCGGCCCGAAAATTCGATTGCCGACAGCGCGATCACCGAGAATTTCCTCGCCGCGGTGCTTGGCGGGCGCAGCGAAGCCATCGGTGAGACCCTGTCTGCCAGCACGGCGCAGATCGTCGAGGGCGTGGCCCACGTCAAAGGGCTTGAGGACGCGCTCAAAGAGTGATGACATTGGTAAAGCCCTCGCCTAACTAGGTACGCAAAAGAAAACCTATCAGGAGAGGGATCCCAATGACCGAAGCCAAGCGCAGCGCCGCCATGCGCTCGATCTTCATCACCGGCGCAGGCTCAGGCATCGGCCGCGCCATCGCGACGCATTTCGGCGAGCGCGGCTGGTTTGTCGGTGTGACCGACATCAACGAGCAGGGCATGGAAGACACGCTGGGCCTGATCCCGGGCGGGTTCAAATATGCGCACAAGCTCGACGTGCGGGATCGCGCGGCTTGGGACGTGGCGCTGGAATCCTTCTCGACTGCGGCTGGCGGACGGATCGACGTCGTGGTCAACAATGCCGGCATCGGAACCGGCGGCGCGCTGGCCGAACTGGAGGTCGAGGAGATCGACCGCTGCCTCGATATCAACCTTCGCGGCGTGCTCTATGGGGCGCAGGCCGCTTACCCATACCTCAAGAAAACCGCGCCCGGTTCGGCCCTCGTGAATATTGCGAGCGCCGCCGGCATCACGGGCGGCACCGGCATGAGCGTCTATTCGGCGACCAAGTTCGGGGTGCGCGGGATCGCCGAAAGCCTCGATTCCGAATGGGCGCCCGACGGGATCAAGTCCTGCTCGATCTGTCCGAGCTTCATCGACACCCCGCTGCTCGATGGCACGGGCAACCGCAATTCGAACGAGCCGGTGCGTGCGCGCGTGAAGGAAGCGGGCCTCGAGATCACCCCGGTCGAGGAAGTCGCCCGAACCGTGTGGGAAGCAGTCCACGGCGACGGGCTACACTACCTCGTCGGGAAGACCGCACGCCAACTCAATTTCGCCAAACGCTGGATGCCCGGCCGCGTGCGCAAACAGGGCCGTGAAAGAGCCTCGCTACTGGGCAAGTGACCCGCCAACGGCCACGAGGATCGCTAACGAAATCTACGATTTCGCAAGTCCGACCGCCCGCCCGCAAGTGCCTCCCTTCGGCTGGCTGGCAAGCCAGCCGCTCAGGATAAACTGCTCCCAAAATTGGGCGAAGGGATTAGCACCGAGCAGTTCGCCCGGATGGGCGAACAGGATCAAACGAGTTTATCGATCGCGCGCGCCATGTTGGCATCGCGGGTCGACAGGCCGTCTGCATCATGCGTGGTCAGAGTGATCTCGACCTTGGCGTAGACGTTGAACCATTCGGGGTGGTGATCGTGGCTATCCGCAATCAGCGCCACGCGGCTCATGAAACCCCAGGCCTCCGAAAAATCGCCGAACTGGAAGGTGCGCTGGATCGCCTTGCCGTCGCGCACCAGCTCCCATTCGGGGTGGTCGGACAGCAGCCGCTCGCGGTCTTTTTCGGAAAGTTCGGGGACGGTTGGCATCGGGTTCAGCCTCCTTGGTTACGTGACGAGTTGTGAGCTTGTGTGCTTTTCCCTAACGCATGGATCGATGCAAGGTTCAGGAAGCTGCCGAATATTCGCGAAGGATCTCGCCTGCCGGCGCGGCGATCGCCTGCTTTTTCGCAGGCTCTCGCTTGATCTGGTCGCGGGCCGGGCTTGCCATGTCACCGGAGCGAACGGCGCGGGCAAGACAACGCTGATCCGCACGCTGGCGGGGCTCGCCGCGCCCTTTTCCGGCGAAGCGCGCTGCGAGGGCGCGGTCGGCCTGCTCGAGGAACGCACGGGGCTCGAGCCCGATGCAACGCTGGGCACCGCGCTCGATTTCTGGTTTGCGCTCGACGGGACGCAGGATCGTGCTGCGGTACTCGAGCGGCTGCGACTCATCGACCTTGTCGAAGTGCCTGTGTGCTACCTGTCCACTGGCCAGCGCAAGCGCGCCGGGCTCGCACGGCTGCTGGGCCAGGGCGCCCCGGTATGGCTGCTCGAC
Organism: Erythrobacter sp.; assembly: GCA_043567175.1. GTDB lineage: Bacteria > Pseudomonadota > Alphaproteobacteria > Sphingomonadales > Sphingomonadaceae > Erythrobacter. Next base: position 3,213,330 of record CP121323.1, on the reverse strand, counting down.
GAGCCGCTTTCCGGCCTCGATGCCGCTTCGCAATCGCTGGTGAGCCTCTTGATTACCGAGCATCTCGAGAATGAAGGCACCGCGCTCATCGCCTCGCACCAGCCGCTCGATGTGCCGGGGCTGGCGACGATTGCGATCGATGACTTCGTCGTCGCGCCCGATACCGAGGCGGACCCGCTCGCATGATCGCACGCATGCTCCGCCGCGACCTTGCGCAATTCTTCCCCTTCGCAGGCAGCACAGGCGCGGGTGCGGCCCTGCCCGTCATCTTCTTTGTCGCGGTCGCGATGCTCTACCCCTTTGCCGTGGGGCCGGATGCCAACACGCTGGCGCGCACGGGCGGAGGCGTGGTCTGGATCGCCGCCCTGCTCGCTGCGATCCTGCCGCTTGATCGACTGGTGAGCCGCGATATCGAGCTTGGCCATTTCGACCAGCTCGCGCTTCGCGGGGTTAGCGAAGAGGCGATGATGGCGGTGCGCCTGCTGGCGCATTGGCTGAGTTTCGGCCCGCCGCTGATGCTCGCCGCCTTTCCCGCCGCCGCCTTGTTGCAGCTTGAGGGGATCACGCTGCACCTCATCCTGATCGGGCTTCTCGCGGGCACGCCGGGGCTGGCTTCGATCGGGCTGATAATCGCCGCGCTGACCGCTTCGTTGCGCAGCGGGGCGGCGCTTTCGGGCCTGATGCTGATCCCGCTCGCCCTGCCGCTGCTAGTGTTCGGCGCAGGCGCGCTGGCCCGCCAGGACGAGGCGAGCCTCGGCTTTGTCGCTGCGATCAGTCTGGGCCTCGTCGCCATCGCCCCCTTTGCCGCGGGAGCCGCGATCCGCGCCGTGCGTTAAGCCCCATTATGGGATTTCTTTTCAAATCTTACGCAACGCTGTTCGACACCTCGCGCCCTGCTCCAATGACGATCGGGCAGGCCAATCGCCTGATGGGCCATATCGCTCTGGCGCTATTGGTGTTCACGGTCCTCGCGTTCGGAGCCAAGGCCGCGCTGATCCCCTCGGTTCGCGCGCGCTATTCGCCGCTGGTGGTTTTCCACGCTGGCGCGATGCTCGTCTGGATGGGCCTGCTGGCCGCCCAAGCCTATCTGGCGGGCGCCGGGAAGCTCAACCTCCACCGGCGTTTCGGCACCGCCTCGCTCGGCCTCGTTGCCGCAATGGCGATTTCAGGCGCAATCATTTCGATCAATATCGGCCAGGAACTGGGGCGCCCCGAGGTGACGGTGGTCAATATCGCAGCCTTCGTGACCTTCTTGCCGCTTTATATCTCCGCTATCTACTTCGCACGCCAGCGCCGGATGCACGCGCACAGGCAGGCGATGCTGATCGGCACGTTGGCGCTGATGACCCCGGCCTATGCGCGGATCACTGATGTCCTGGGCCTGCCGCCACAAATCGCGATCAGCCTCCAGCCGCCGATCACCATAGCGATTGCGCTCGGCTACGAATGGGCCGCGCTCGGGCGTATCACCAAAGCGGTGGCCGCGATGCTCGCCTTTTCGGTGGCAGTGGTGCTGGCGATGGTCGGCATTCTCGCCGCTTTCTTCCTCTAGCGCCCCGGCACCTGTTGCAGCCACTCGGGCACGATGACGTCTTCGCGAAAACGCACATCGGTCTGCTTGCCTCGCTGATCGAGGGCAAGCGCCATTAGCCCCATCTCGCGCTTGGCGACAATGAAGGAATAGACGAGCCCGAAGACGATCAGAGCGCCCGGCCCGCCAGTGAGATAGGGCACCTCGAGCAGCATGCCGGTAATTATCGCGAAGATCACGATGAACAGCACGCTGAGTGTGATTTTTGACATGACAAACCTGTCCTATCCCGGGTTGCTGCGGCGTAGTCTCAAAATTGGTTTCAAACAGCGTCAACGCTTAGCGTTAAGACGTTAATACGCAGTTCCCGCGGGGCCGGCGCAAGGCCTCGTCCTACCAACTGAAGGCAGCCAGCACTTCGAGGGCGATCAGGGGCGGCAGCGTAATCAGCCAGACCCGATGCATACGTCCAAGCCGCCCCAGATCATGCAGGAGAAAGGGCACAAGCAGCACGAGCATCCAGACGTGCCCGATCGTCACAAATTGCTCCATGCCGAAGGAGGGCAGGAACCCCATGCGAAAGAAGGCAGCGTCCAGAACGGCAAAAGTGCCTACGAACATCAAACGCTTGTGCGCCTCGGGTGCCGTGCGGCGCAGCCACAGGGCGGCACCCACGCAGCCGACAAAGAAGACGAGCCGCTTGCCCTGAAGAAGCTTCACCGCGAGCGGAGCATCCGCCGAGACAAAAGCAGGAAGCGCAATCAACAGCATCAGGATCAACACAATCGGCGCAAGGATGAAGGCGGCCTTCCCCGCCCTCATATGCCAATCAATGCGCCCCTGACTTGCCAGACCTGCCTGTGCAACAAGCAATGCAAGCCACGCGCTCATGGCCGCGGCGTGGACGTGAATGATAAGCGGCGGATTGGCTTTCTCGCCGGCGAGGATCGCGATCGAATTTGGCGCAAAGCCGATGATCGCCGCCAGCGCGAAGCCTGCGGCCATGAAGAAATAGAACGAGCGCGAAGCACGGCCGCGCGGAGGATATTCGATTGTTGCCATGATCCCCCCGGAGCAGGCCTCAGACCTATCGCCCTCAGCCCCAGAGCGCAATCAATATGGCGGCTTGTCGCGCCCCGTCGGGCTCTTCGTGAAGATTTCCACCCCGTCCTCGGTAATCGCAAGGCTGTGCTCGAACTGCGCCGAAAGCGACTTGTCGCGCGTCACTGCGGTCCAGCCGTCGCCCAGCACCTTGGCCCAGGGCTTACCCAGATTGATCATCGGCTCGATTGTGAAGAACATGCCGGGTTTCAGCTCCGGTCCCGTCCCGGCCTTGGCTGCATGGACCACTTCAGGCGCGTCGTGGAACAGGAGGCCAAGTCCGTGGCCACAGAATTCGCGCACCACGCCATAGCGGAACTGGCGCGCATGCGCCTCGATCGCGGCGCCGATATCGCCCAGACGAGCGCCCGGTTTGGACGCCGCCTCGATGCCGAGCATCAGGCATTCATAGGTCACATCGACCAGCCGCTTGGCCTTGATCGCAGGCTTGCCCGCATAATACATCCGGCTCGTGTCGCCATGCCAGCCGTCGAGCAACGGGGTCACGTCGATGTTGAGGATGTCACCGTCCTTGAGCACTTTGGGCCCCGGAATACCGTGGCAGATGACGTGGTTGAGCGAAATGCAGCAGGAATGCGTGTAGCCACGATAGCCGAGCGTTGCCGGAACTGCGCCCGCATCGAGCATCATTTCTCGGATCCGGGTGTCGATGCTTTCGGTCGTCACCCCCGGCTTTACGAGGTCAGCGGTTTCATCGAGGATCGTGGCGGCCAGACGACCCGCCTTGCGCATGCCTTCGAAGCCTTCTTCATTGTGGAGCTTGATCGTACCGTCGCGGTAGACGGTCTCGTTGCTGTCGATGAGCTGGTATTCGGTCATGGTGAGCATTTAGCTAATGCCCCCCTAAATTACGACTGCAAATTGCCACTCTTTCACGTGCCGGCAGAGAGCGCAGGTTGCAGACGCGTCCTGACTGGCCGGTCTTGCCGCCTGCAGGAGCGGCATTGTGAGCGGCAATGTGAGCGGCATCGACAGAAATCATGCGTGACAATGATCCCGGCTCTATTATGCACGCGCCATGACTGAAATTGCCGATCTGATACAGCCCGACCGCGGGCAAGACGCCACCGAAATCCACCTTGTGACCAAGGACGGCCTGGAAAGCCTGCTCAAATCGCTATCCGCCGGGCAGCGCGCAAGTCTTCAGGCGCAGCGCTTTGAAGGCGCGCCGGGACAATTGGGGATCGTCCCCCAGGGTGACGGGATCTTTGCCGTCGCCGGCGTCAGCGATCGCGGCGCGCTGACAAGCTACAGCCTTGCCGCTTTGGCCGAGAAATTGCCCGCCGGGACCTACCGTCTCGTAGATGCAGAGCCAGGCACGGCGATGTTCGGCTGGCTCACCGCGCAGTACCGCTTCACCCGCTACCGGGACGAGGAAAACCCCACCGGGCCGCGCGTGCTGCTGACGGGCCAGGTCGCGCGGATCGAGGCGGCGATTGCCGAGGCGCTGGCCGAGATGAAGGTGCGCGACCTCGTCAACACTCCTGCACAGGACATGGGACCAGCCGCGCTCGAGGCGGAAATCGAAGCGCTCGCCAAGACATACGGAGCGAAGGTAAAGGTCACGCGCGGCGATGATCTGGAAACCGGTTATCCGATGGTCCACGCGGTCGGCCGTGCCGCCGCACGCGAACACGCGCCGCGTATCATCCACCTTGAATGGGGCGAACAAGATGCGCCCGTCCTCGCAATCGTGGGCAAGGGTGTGTGCTTTGATTCCGGCGGGCTCGATATCAAGCCATCGGCAGGCATGCGCCTGATGAAGAAGGACATGGGCGGCGCCGCGCACGCAATCGCCCTTGCCGGGCTCATCATGAATGCAAAGCTGCCAGTGCGCCTGCACCTGCTTGTTCCCGCAGTCGAGAACGCGATTGCCGGCTCGGCCTTTCGGCCCGGCGATGTGCTCACCAGCCGCAAGGGGCTTAGCGTCGAGATTCACAACACGGATGCCGAAGGCCGCCTGATCCTTGGCGATGCGCTGACCCGCGCGAGCGAGGAGAAACCGGACCTGATCATCGATTTTGCCACGCTCACGGGAGCGGCTCGCATTGCGCTCGGGCCGGATTACCCCGCGATGATGGCGCGCCGTGACGAGACGGCGCACGCACTGATCGAGGCCGGACGGGCGAACGAGGACGAACCATGGCGCCTGCCGCTGCCCGAGGCCTATCGCGAATATCTCGTCTCCGACATTGCCGACATGACCAACGCGCAGTCCAACCCCTATGCGGGCGCGAGCGTGGCGGGCCTGTTCCTCGATCGCTTCGTCGGCGACGGCATTGACTGGGTGCATTTCGACACCTTTGCGTGGCGTCCTTTCCCCAAGCCCGGCAGGCCCAAGGGCGGCACCGCATACGGGCTGCGCGCTGCGTGGCACATGCTCAAGGCGCGCTACGCCGGTTGATACGGCTCACCGGCTGATCTTGCCGCGCGGCTTGCATAACGCTAAGCGCGCCCGCAAGGCTATGGGCCTGAGGGGCGATACAAGGAATAGACCTGCATGAGCCGCGCCGCGAGCGATGCACCAGATTACACCGTGCCCGGCGGCAATATCGGGCTCAAGGGCCCGGTGGCAAAGCCTGCCCCCGGCACGTTGCCCCTGCGCGGAGACCTGGCGCATATCGCGCTCGCCGGCACGCATCTGGCTGCGCATTACGTCATCCCCGAAATCCGCACGATCGGCGCCGATGGTGCGGACGTGATGGAAAACACGCGCGATGACAGCCCCGTAATCACCCGTTTCGAAGCGGGCACGACAATCGAGGTGCTCGACGTCGCGGGCGAATGGATCTGGGGTTGTCTCGGCCCCGAAGGCCCCAGTGGCTACATGAAAGCAGATCGGCTCACCGATTGATCCGCAGTTCCAAGGGGCCTAAGCGCCGGGCATGACAACACGCGTGTTCATTGACGGCGCCGCAGGCACGACCGGTCTGGAAATCCACGGACGCTTGGCGTCGCGCGAGGAATTCGAGCTCCTTGCGCTCGACGAGGTCAGCCGCAAGGACGAAGCGGCACGCCGCGAAGCCTTGCGCGAAGCCGATGTGGCGATCCTGTGCCTGCCCGACGAGGCCGCGCGCGAAGCGGTGGCGCTGGCCCAGGGGTCCGGCACAAGGATCATCGACGCATCGAGCGCGCATCGTGTCGCAAAGGGCTGGACCTATGGCTTTCCCGAAATCATCGGCAACGACAAGATCGCAGGCGCGCGGTTCGTCAGCAATCCGGGCTGCTATCCGACCGGCTTCCTGGGCCTTGTCGCCCCGCTGGTGCGCGCCGGCCTGCTGCCTGTTGACTGGCCCTATACCGTCAATGCGGTGAGCGGTTATTCCGGCGGCGGCAAGGCGCTTATCGAGCGGTTCGAAACCGAGACCGACATCGCGTTTCGCTCCTATGGGCTAACCCTCGCGCACAAGCACCTGCCTGAAATGCAGACCCATGCCGGGCTAGAGCATCCGGTTTTGTTCGCGCCTTCTGTCATCCCCGCATTTCGCGGAATGCTAGTCGAAGTTCCGCTGCATCTGGGCGCGATGGCGGGCGAACCTTCCGCCGACGATCTTCGGGCTGAGCTGAGCGCCTTTTACGCCGGCTCCCCTGTCGTCACCGTCAATTCCGAGCCCCCGCCGAGCGAAATCCTCCTGCGTGCGAAGGAACCCGCGCGCGATGGCATGGACTTGTTTGTCTTCGGCAATGAAGGCGGCTGGAATGTGCGCCTCGTCGCGCGGCTCGACAATCTGGGCAAGGGCGCGAGCGGAGCGGCGATCCAGAACCTCAACATCATGTGCGGCCTGCCCGAGACACAGGGCCTGTGCCTGTGAGAATGCCTCATTTTTAGGCACCTTAGACCTTGCCCATAAGTATGGTTGCGCTGCACCGCACAATATTGCTATTTCCTTAGGCAACGGGGATGATCCTTGCGCACTGCCGAGGTTTCGCTACTCCGACAGATAAGCATCGACCGCGATTCTTGGTCGAAGAAAACAACAATGCAGGTTCGGGCGGAAACGGAAATTCAGTGAAAAAGATCGAAGCGATCATCAAGCCTTTCAAACTCGATGAAGTGAAGGAAGCGCTCCACGAAATCGGAGTGTCGGGTATCACCGTGCTCGAAGCGAAGGGCTTCGGTCGCCAGAAGGGCCACACCGAATTGTATCGCGGCGCGGAATATGTGGTCGACTTCCTGCCCAAGGTAAAACTCGAAGTGGTCGTTGCCGATGACCAGGCGCAACGCGTGGTGGAGGCGATCTCCAACGCCGCGCAGACCGGCCGCATCGGTGACGGCAAGATCTTCGTCTCGACCATCGACACCGCTATCCGCATCCGCACCGGCGAGACCGACGAGGACGCGGTCTGACCTGGCATTCACCAAGTCCGTTGCGTCGATATCGGCGCACACCTCTCCCAGCCACATCACATTGGAGGCATTACACATGGCAAGCGCAAAAGACGTTCTGAAACAGATCAAGGATGAGGAAATCGAGTGGGTCGACCTTCGCTTCACCGATCCCAAGGGCAAGTGGCAGCACCTTACCATGGCCGCCGCCGTCATGGACGAGGATTCGCTCGAAGACGGCCTGATGTTCGACGGCTCCTCGATCGAGGGCTGGAAGACCATCAATGAAAGCGACATGATCCTGAAGCCGGACATGGACGCTGCCTATATCGATCCCTTCAGCGCAACGCCGATGCTCTCGCTGTTCTGCAACATCGTCGAGCCTTCGGACGGCCAGCTCTATTCGCGTGACCCGCGTTCAACCGCGACACGCGCCGAGGCCTATCTCGCCTCAACCGGCATTGGCGATGCCATCTATGTCGGCCCCGAGCCCGAATTCTTCATGTTCGACGATGTGCGCTTTGAAGACGGCTATGCCGGTTCTGGCTTCGCGATCGACGATATCGAACTGCCGACCAACACCGGCAAGGAATATGAAGCGGGCAACCTGGGCCACCGGCCACGGGCCAAGGGCGGATACTTCCCCGTTGCTCCAGTTGACAGCTGCATGGACATCCGCGGCGAAATGGTTGCCACGATGCTTGAAATGGGCCTCAACATGGACAAGCACCACCACGAGGTGGCCGCAGCCCAGCACGAACTTGGCATTACCTATTCCTCGCTCACCACAGCGGCGGACCAGGTGCAGATCTACAAGTATGTCGTGCATCAAGTCGCGCACGCATATGGCAAGTCGGCAACCTTCATGCCGAAGCCGATCAAGGAAGATAACGGTTCAGGCATGCACACCCACATGTCAATCTGGAAGGACGGCAAGCCGACTTTTGCGGGCAACGAATATGCGGGTCTCTCGGAAACCTGCCTCCATTACATCGGCGGCGTCTTGAACGCCTTCACAAACCCGACCACCAACAGCTACAAGCGTTTGGTACCAGGCTTCGAAGCACCGGTTCTGCTGGCGTATTCGGCCCGCAACCGCTCGGCATCGTGCCGTATTCCTTACGGTGCAGGCGACAAGGCGAAGCGCGTCGAATTCCGCTTCCCGGATGCGATGGCCAACCCGTATCTTGCTTACTCGGCGCTGCTGATGGCTGGCCTTGATGGTATCACCAACAAGATCCATCCGGGCGATGCGATGGATAAGAACCTCTACGATCTGCCGCCTGCTGAACTCGCCGAAGTGCCGACCGTTGCCGGCAGCTTGCGCGAGGCTCTGGAGGCGCTCGAGGAAGACCACGAATTCCTGCTCAAGGGCGATGTTTTCTCGCTCGATCAGATCGAGGCCTATGCCGAACTCAAGTGGGAAGAGCAGCTGCGTCTCGAAACGACGCCCTGCCCGGTCGAGTTTGACATGTATTACAGCTCGTAACGCTGAAAGCTCCCGTTTGAAGAAAAGGCCGCCCGGAGAACCGGGCGGCCTTTTCCATGCCCATCGGCAGGCGCGCTCACGCTATTTGGGAGCCAGAATCCCGCGCCTCGCTGCGGTGAGAAATGTCGCGATCAGCACCAGAAGGTAGAACGCAGTCAACATGTCGAGCGTGGCCGGCCCGGCGAGATATTCCAGATGCGCCAGCATCGCCCAGCCGCCCAGCAGGACGAAAGTTAGCATGTGTGACAGCGCCCCCGCTTCGCGATTCATGGCGACCATCAACTCGTCCGAGAGTTGGTAGGAGTGCCATGCGGCAAAGCTTCCCGCGCACAGACCCGGCACGGCAATGATCAAAGCCATTTCGCGTGAGAGCATTGCCCCCTTGCCCGCAAGCCCAAGCGCAAACAATGCGATCCCCCATAGCCCCAAAGCACAGGAAGAGAGCAGAAAGACGCGGCGCTGCTCGCGCAGTTCGTCGGCGTCCTCGACATTGAGGAAGCGCGATCCGGCATTCGGATTGCGCGTGCCGATCCCCACGAACAGCGCCACTGCGATGTAGAGCATGGCCACCATCATCGCCGCAAGGGCTGAACCATCAATATCGCCGAACAGCCCGATATTGGCGGCCCTGACCAGTGAATAGGTAGCCACGAAGCCAACCGCCGCGCCAATACCCATGCTCAAGACCAGCTTGCGCACCTTGGAATTCATTATCTGCCTGCTTTCCATTGAGTATCTCTGATTAAGGTCATTCGCCCGGTTCCCAGTCATCGATGAACAAATCCGGCACCGCTACGCTAAACAGTTTCGCCATCCTGAGCGCCAGCGGAAGCGAGGGATCATACTTGTCGGTCTCGACCGCATTGATCGTCTGCCGCGAGACGCCAAGTCGCCGGGCGAGCTCGCCCTGGCTCCAGCCGGCAGCCTCGCGGTGGTGTTTCAGACGATTGAGCATGTCGGCTGCTTGTTCCCCGGCACGGTGATTCGCGCCTGTAAAGAACTCTTTACTGACAAGGACTCTTGTCAGTCAAGAGCTCTTGTCACCTCGCGACCACGAGGGCGTCGAAATCATTTTCCTACTCGGCGTTCTTGTGCCTAATCAGGCGGCCTCTTTTTCCTGCCGAGAGGTTCTGCCCCATGTCTGTTTCAAAACGTGTGACGTTGTTTGATACCATTCGCAGCATGCTCAAACGCGGCTTTCGCCAATCCGAAGTCGATGCGATCGACACCGCTCTCGATAGTCTGGGCGCTGCGGCTGAAACGCCGCTTCCCGCAGTCAGTGTCCCGCGCATCCGGCGCCGTCACACGTGGCGCATCGGGCCGGACGGCACCGCGCTGATCAAGCGTTTTGAAGGCTGCGCGCGGCTGCGGCGCGACGGGCTGGTCGAAGCCTATCCCGATCCCGGCACGGGCGCAGAGCCGTGGACGATAGGATGGGGCGCGACAGGCGAAGGCCTCGAAGCCGGCAGCCGGATCGGCCCGGAAACGGTATGGACGCAAAAACAATGCGACGCGCGCCTAGCCGATGATCTCAAGCGCTTTGCACGCGAAGTGGCCGATGTCATCGGCGATTGCCCGACGACGCAAAACCAGTTCGATGCCCTCGTCAGCTTCCATTACAACACCGGCGCGATTGGCCGCGCCACGCTTACCAGAAAGCACCGCAAGGGTGACTACGAAGGAGCCGCAAGCGAATTCAAGCGCTGGAACAAGGCCGGAGGGCGCGTGCTGGGCGGTTTGGTGCGCCGCCGTCAGGAAGAGGAGCGGCTTTATCGCAAGGGATGAAGATTACGGGCGGCTTTCCGGCCGCCCGCACGCTCAATCAGCGCGAAACCTGGTGGCCTGACCGTCCTTGGACGCGCCGCTTACCTCTGTGTCAGACCGCACCCGGGGAGCGGTGGCCTCGGCAATCAATCTCGACTGTTCGTCCTCGGCCATGCGTCTCCACCCGTCCCGGGTGAGCTTTTCCATCGGGCGGTAACGCACCTTGTAGGCCATGCGCGGGCTCCCCTCGACCCAATAGCCGAGATAGACAAACGGCAGACCGTCGCGCGCTGCGCGCTGGATGTGATCGAGGATGATGAAATTGCCGAGCCCCTGGCGCGACGTATGTTCGGGGTCGTAGAATGAATAGATCATCGACAGCCCGTCACCCTGGCGATCGGTCAGGCATGCGCCGACCAGGCGTCCGGGCGATCCGTCTTCGTTCGGCTCGCGATATTCGACCAGGTGGCTGGTGACAGGCGTGTGTTCGACCATGTCGGCATAGTCGAGTTCGTCCATCGCCGACATACCGCCATCGGGATGGCGCACACCGAGATATTTGGTCAGCAATTCGAACTGCTCATCGGTCGCCCAGGGGCGGCATTCGGTAACGATAAGATCAGAATTGCGCTTGATATCGCGCTTCTGCGTCGAGGAAGGCTTGAACTCACTAGCGACGACGCGCACGGAAATGCAAGCCTGGCAATCAAGGCAGCTGGGGCGATAGGCCACCGTCTGGCTGCGGCGAAAACCGATCCTCCCGAGCGCCTCGTTCAGCTGGTCCGCATGCGCTCCCTTCAGCTCGGTGAAGACCTTGCGCTCCTGGCGGCCCGGCAAATACGGACACGGCGCGGGGCTCGTCACAAAGAAGCGGGGAAAGCGGATCGGGGCCGTCACGGCGGGCGATATCCTCTGGCGTCGGAGAATCAACGAGGTCTTTATTAAGCCTTAGTTATGCCCACTCGGGCTGCCCGGTAAAAGACCCTTAACCACGAATCAGCGTAAATTTTCTCTTACTATGCACAAATGCGCCAGCATTTCGCGACCATGCCGGACCGTTCTCGTGCGCCGTTGAAAAAGCCGTAAGCTTTCGGGACAGGGGCGCGCACGGGAGTAAATCGTGGCTGCTTTGAAGCACAGAAGAGCTAATTCAGCTCGACCACCTGAACCGCGTATTTCGCCGCTCTGAGCGCACTGACGAGCCGCTCTACCTGAGCTGCATCGCGCGCTTCGCACTCGATATCGGTGATGAGCCCCTTGGCGGGAAGCGTTGTAAAGATCCGCTGGTGGTAGATCTCGATGATGTTGACGTGGTGCTCGTCAAACAGCCGCATGACCTTGAACAATGCGCCGGGCCGGTCCTGCAGCGTGACCCGCAGGCGCGCCAGACGCCCTTGCCGGGCGAGATCGCGCAAGAGGACATTGGCCAACAGGCGCGTGTCGATATTGCCGCCGCACAGGACGAGGCCGATGGTCTTGCCCTTGAAGCGCTCCGGATTGGCCAGCACCGCAGCAAGACCTGCAGCACCTGCCCCTTCGACCACCGTCTTTTCGATCTGGAGCAGCAGCGCGACCGCCTTTTCGAGATTTGGTTCATCAACCAGCAGGATATCGTCCACCCGCTCGGCGATCACTTGCGAGGTAAAGGCGCCGGGGCGCTTGACCGCGATCCCCTCGGCCAGAGTATCGCCGCCACATGCCAGATCGCCGCCCTTGATCGCCGAATACATGCTGGGAAACAGCTCGGCCTGGACACCCACCACCTCGATATCAGGATTGGTCGCACGTGCGACCGTCGCCATGCCAGAAATCAGCCCGCCCCCGCCGATCGGCGTGACCAGACAATCGAGATCAGGCTTCACCTCGAGCATTTCGAGCGCGACCGTGCCTTGCCCGGCGGCAATCTGCAGGTCATCGAAGGGGTGCACGAAGGTAAGAGCGCGCTCCACCTGAAGTTCGCGCGCATGGGCAGCCGCATCGTCGAATGTCTCGCCAAACAGCACCACATTGCCGCCGACGCTCTCGGTCTGCATGACCTTCACCGTGGGCGTGGTGCTGGGCATGACGATGGTGACAGGCACACCCAGCCGCGTGCCGTGATAGGAAAGCCCCTGGCTGTGATTGCCGGCAGAGGCGGCGATCACGCCGCGGGTCCGTTGCTCCTCGCTCAATTGCAACAGCGCGTTGAGCGCACCGCGTTCCTTGTAGGCGGCGGTGAACTGGAGGTTCTCGAATTTCAGCCAGATATCGGCGCCGGTGATCTGCGACAAGGTGATCGAGTGCATCATCGGCGTCTTGACAACCGCGCCCTCGATACGGGTGGCAGCCTCGCGAACACTTTCGATGGTAAGATCAGCGGGCGTGTAACTGGCGGTCTGGTTGGTCATAGCGCCCAAGCCCCTAGGCTCAGCGCCCTTGAAGGGCAATCGCGGATATCCGCAAAAATCCGGCACGCGATGCGATTGGCAATCGCTGCGCAAGGCATTAGGCCGCAGGGCATGAACACTGCACGAAATGTCGCTTTTGTCGGTCTTGGCGTGATGGGTGGGCCGATGGCGGGCCACCTTGCGCGGGCAGGCCACAACGTTACCGCCTATAACCGCTCCGCAGAACGCGTGGCCAAATGGGCGCGCCAATGGGAGGAGGCGGGGCTGAAGATCGACTTTGCGCCCACCCCTTCCGAGGCGGCACAAGATGCCGAGATCGTCTTCACCTGCGTCGGCAATGACGAGGATTTCACCGAGGTTACGCTTGGGAGCGGAGGGGTGCTGGAGAGCTTGGCGAAGGGCACAGTGCTGGTCGATCACACCACCACTTCGGCGGCCAGGGCCAGGGAAGTGAGCGCTGAGTGCGCAGCGAGGCTCATCGGCTTCATCGACGCGCCGGTCAGCGGGGGGCAGGCTGGCGCGGAAAATGGCCAGCTTGCCATCATGTGCGGCGGCGAGGCAGAGGTGATGGCGCAGGTCGAACCGGTGATGCAGGCTTACGCCAAAGGTATCGTCCATGTCGGTCCCGTCGGCGCCGGGCAGACCGCGAAGATGGCAAACCAGATGTGTATCGCAGGCGTGCTCGGGGGGCTTTCCGAAGCGATCCGGCTGGCGCAGGCCGCCGGGCTTGATCTTGGCAAGACCTATGAGGCGATCTCTGGCGGCGCGGCACAAAGCTGGCAGATGGACAATCGCTGGGCAACGATGACCGATGACACGTTTGATTTCGGCTTTGCGATCGACTGGATGCGCAAGGACCTTGGCTATGCGCTCGACGAGGCGAAGAGGCTGGGGCTGTCCTCCCCGATCTCGGCGCTTGTCGACCAGTTCTATGCCGATGTGCAAGCTGCAGGCGGCGGGCGGCTCGATACCAGCGCGCTCATCACCCGCCTGCCGAAATCCAAGCCTTGAGGAGGCACTCCCGAATGAAGACTTTTCTGCGTGCGGCGACTGCCGGCGTTCTTGCCCTATGCGCGACACCGCTCCTGGCTGATACGCTGGTCGACAATGTCGACGGGCTTACCATCGATGAAAATGGCGAGCTCCAGCGTTTCACTGGCCTTGTATTCGACGATGACGGGATCATCACGCAGGTCCTGGAGCGGGGCGACGAGCGGCCCGAGGTCGATTTCGGCATCGACGGCGAGGGCCGCGTGATGATGCCCGGCATGATCGATGCGCATGTCCACGTGATGGACCTGGGCTTTGGCCAGCTGACGCTTGATCTTTCGGACACGACCTCGCTCGAAGACGCGCTGGCGAAGATCAGGGCCTTTGCCGATGACAATCCCTCGCGCCCGTGGATCCTGGGACGCGGCTGGAACCAGGAGAAATGGGGCCTTGGCCGCTTTCCCACCGCTGCCGAACTCGACGCTGTAATCCCCGATCGACCGGTCTGGCTCGAACGCGCCGACAATCACGCCAACTGGGCCAACAGCCGCGCCATGGAACTTGCCGGCGTCGGCCCCGATACGCCCGACGTGAAAGGCGGCCAGATCATCCGCGATGCCAGCGGCGCGCCTTCCGGTGTGTTCGTAGACGGCGCGAAGAAGCTCGTCGGTGACAGCGTGCCCAAGGCCCGCCCCGGAGACCGCGACGCCGCCTTCGCCGCCGCGCAGGAAAAGCTCCTCGATTACGGCGTCACCGCGGTCGCCGACATGCGCACCACAATGGCCGACTGGCAGACCTTCCGGCGCGCGGGCGATGCCGGACAACTGAAAGTCCGCATCGCTTCCTACGCTGTCAACACCGAGGTGATGGAGCTGATCGGCGGCCCCGGCCCCACCCCATGGCTGTATGACGACAAGCTGCGGCTCAACGGCGTGAAGCTGTTTGTCGATGGCGCGCTGGGTTCGCGCGGGGCGCTGCTGCTCAAGCCCTATAAGGACAAGGCGGATTCCGTCGGCCTGCCGCTGCTCACCCCGACCGAATTGCGCAACCGGATGAGCCGCGCCGCGCTCGACAATTTCCAGACAGCGATCCACGCGATCGGCGATGCCGCCAATCGCGACGTGCTCCAAGCAATCGAGGAGCTCTCCGAGGTCTATGACGGCGACCGGCGCTGGCGGGTGGAGCACGCGCAGATCGTTGATCCGGCCGACCTTGCACGCTTCGGGCGCCACGGCACCATCGCCTCGATGCAGCCGCTGCACCAGACCAGCGACATGCACATGGCCGAGGCCCGGCTGGGCGAGGAACGCCTCGTGGGCGCCTATGCTTGGCGCAGCGTGCTCGAAGCGGGCGGGCGGCTTGCCTTCGGGTCGGACACACCGGTCGAGCCCGCCGATCCGTTTGCCGGGCTCGCAGTCGCGATCAGCCGCACCGACGAGAACGGCCGGCCGTTTGGCGGCTGGCGCGCGCAGGAAGCGGTGAGTCGCCAAGCCGCGCTCAAGGCCTTCACTGCCGACGCTGCCTATGCCGGATTTGCTGAGGGCAAATACGGAAGGCTGGTGCCGGGCGAGCGGGCCGATTTCCTGCTCGTCGACCGCGATCCCTTCCTCTCTTCCCCCCAGGAAATCAGGGAAACCCAGATTGATGAGGTGTGGATCGGCGGGCGCAAGGTGCGCGAAAACTAGGGGCGAAAGATGTCAGTGCAGCGCATAGGTAGTGTTACCTAACGGGTTGAAACTGGACATCTTTTCATGATTTGGTGATTTCACGCGGACAAGGATAAGCGCGTTGAAGGGGGCTGGGTAGTCCGATCTCCCTTCGGCGTATTCGCACGATCCTTGTTCGCCAAATATCCGTTTGGTCAAAACCCAGTTCGACCAACAGTCTATTCATCAAGAGCCCCTCAGGAGATTGAAAATGAAGATCCGCACTCTCGCGCTTGCAACCGCCGCGATCTCGCTGCTCGCCGCTCCGGCCATCGCCCAGGCCGATTTCGCCCGCGCCAGCGCACCGGTCGAAGGCGAAAGCGAACTGGCCGCGCCGGGCATTCTGCTTGGCGTCCTTGGCGCTGCGGCGGTTGTCGCCGGCATCGCGGTCGCCTCGAGCGACAGCGATGACAATTCGGTCAGCGGCTGACCGGTGCTTTAGAATCTGGAACACGAACAAGGCCCCGCGTGCGGGGCCCTTTTTGCATCGAGCAGGTGGGCAATCGGAGGGCGAATCTCGCAGAGCCTCGCTCGCCTGACACCCCGGCCTTACTGGTTTGGCGGAGATCCCGGCTCGGTCGACGGGTCCTGTCCCGCCGCCTCGTCTGCACCCGTTTCCACCGTCTTGGCCGGCCGCTCCTTCCTGTCCTGCAGGCGCATCAGCAGCAGCGAGCCCTCGAACAGCAGCAGCAGCGGCACGGCAAGGATCACCTGACTTCCAGGATCGGGCGGCGTGACCACCGCCGCCAGCGCCACCACGCCGACGATCACATAGCGGCGCGCAGCCACCAATTGCTCGCGCGTGACGATCCCGGCGCGGTGGAGCAACATCAGCAGCACCGGCAGCAGGAAGGTCAGCCCGAAGGCGAGGATGAATTGCATCACCGTGTCAAGGTAATCGCCCACCGAAGGCAGCGCCTGTATCTCAAGGCCACCCGTCTCCCCGCCAAAGCCGAGGAAGAACAGGAAGGCGATCGGCATCACCACGTAATAGGCCAGCGCCGCGCCGCCCAGAAACAGAACCGGCGTCGCAATCAGGAAGGGCAGGAAAGCCTTCTTCTCGTTTGCGTAAAGGCCCGGAGCCACAAACGCCCAGAGCTGGTTGGCGATCACCGGAAAGCTCGCGACGAATGCGGCGAACAGCGCCACCTTGAGCTCGACGAAGAACACCTCGGGCAGCTTGGTAAAGATCAATTGCCCCTCGCCCACCGGAAAGGCATCGCGCAGCGGCTGGACGAGAAAACCGAAGATCGGATCGACAAAATAAAGGCACACGCCAAAGGCGACAATCAGCGCAGCGATCGAGCGCATCAGCCGGGTGCGAAGCTCGATCAGGTGATCGAGCAGCGGGGCCTTGCTCTCATCGATATCCTTGATCTCGAACGCCATCGCCTGCGCCTTACGCCTTGTCCGCCGGATCGGCGGATGAACCCTTGGCCGGCTCGTCCACGCCCGCATCAGGACCGGAAACGTCTCTGGTAGATGGCCCTGTCATGGTGTCGGCGCCTGCATCCGTAACCACCGATTCGCCGCTCTGGTCCGTGATTGCGCTTTCGGCATTTGCGGCAGCCGGCGCCACCACTTGCGGGTTCTGGCGCATGATCTCTTCGTTGCGCGCCTTCCACTTCTTTTCCATGTCTTCGAGCTCGGCCTCGCGCACCATCGCATCGACCCCGGTTCGGAAGTGAGCGGAGACCTTGCGTATCTTGCCGATCCAGCGGCCCGCCGTGCGCATGGCCGCAGGCATGTCCTTCGGGCCGATCACGAGCACCGCGACGACCACGATGACCAGCAATTCAAGAGCGCCGATATCGAACATGGGTCGCGCGAAGGCTGCGCTGCTCCTTGGTTGGTTGGGCGAATGGTCCGGGCGGAGGCATCTGCGCCCCTGCCGCAAAGGGCCCGGCCTTACGAGTTCGCGGTGTCGCCCGAGCGGGCCTTTTCGCTCTCGCCGCTGCCTTGCGAGGCGTCCTTGGCCGGGGCTTCGATCTGCGCAGTGGGAGCGGGCGTTTCGTCCACGTCCTCGTTCATGCCCTTCTTGAAGCTCGATATGCCCTTGCCGAAATCGCCCATCATTTCCGAAATGCGGCCGCGCCCGAAAAGGACGAGAACAACAACTGCGATGATCGCGATCTGCCAGACGCTAAGACCCATGGGGACACTTTCCTTGGTTTGGTTTACCCCGATATAGGGGTCAAAGCGCCGATGCGCCAGTCAAGCGCATCAATCAAGTCAGGCGGTCGGGAAATTCGTCGTCCTCGTCCGCCTCATCCCCATGGTCATCATCTGCCTCTTCATCGGGCTGACTTGTGGCAGACATCGCATCCTCGAACGCTTCGTCGACCGGATCGAGCAGCCCTGCGGCGCGCAATTCGTCGATCCCGGGCAGATCGCGGCGCGAGCCGAGGCCGAAATGGTCGAGAAATTCGTTGGTGGTCGCATAGATAACCGGGCGTCCGGGCACCTCGCGCCGGCCCGCAAGCTTGATCCAGCCTGCCTCGAGCAGCACGTCGAGCGTGCCCTTGGCGGTCTGCACGCCGCGGATCGATTCGATTTCAGCGCGGCTGACAGGTTCGTGATAGGCGATGATCGCGAGCACTTCGGTCGCCGCGCGGCTGAGGCGCCGGACCTGCTCCTTCTCGCGCCGAAGGAGATGGGCCTGTTCGGGCGCGGTCTCGAAATGCCAGCGCTTGCCGCGTTCCACCACGCGCACGCCGCGGATTGCGTAATGATCGGCAAGGGCGCGCAGCCCTTCGCGCACCGCAGCATTTTCAAGCCCGCCCAGATGCGCGGCAAGCTGGTCAACGCTCATCGGGTCTTCGGCGGCGAACAAGGTGGCTTCGAGAGCGGCCTCGATTTCATCAGCGTTGCGCTCGGGGGCGGTTTCCTCGCCCCCGGGAGCCTCGTCCGCAGCATCGCTCATGAAGCGCTCACCTGCCTGGCACTGTCCTTGAGGCGGCGGACGCGCAAAGGCGCAAAGGCGCCCTCCTGTGCAAGTTCCGCACGGCCCAGCCGCGCAAGCTCGAGCGCGGCGACAAAGCTGGAGGCGAGCGCCGACTTGCGCAGTTCTGGCCCTGCATGCGGTGGGAGAAAATCGCGGATTTCGAGCCACTCTACCGTCACGCCAAGCATCGCCGAGACGCGGTCGAGCGCGCTGTCGAGCGTCATCACCGGACGGTCGGCTACGTGGTAGATACGCGGCGCGGTGCGCGCCTTCACCTGGCCATAGGCCTGAATCAGCGAATAGGCGTCGGACTTCCACAGCGTCTTGCGGTCGATCCGCAGCCCCTCCGGCCGACCGCGCAGGAATATGTCGCGCCCGATCCTGTCGCGCCCCATAAGCCGCCCCGCCGCCTCGCGCATTGCGCCGAGCCGCTGGAGCCTGAGTTGCAGGCGCAAAGCGAGCTCTTCGGGGCTGGGATCTTCCTGCTCGTCCTTCGGCAGGAGCAGCGCAGATTTGAGATAGGCCAGCCAGGCGGCCATCACGAGGTAATCGGCAGCGACTTCCAGCTTCAGGTGGCTCGCCCGCTCGATATGGCCGAGATATTGGTCGACAAGCGCGAGAATCGAGATCTGGCGCAGATCGACCTTCTGCCGGCGCGCCAGGTCGAGCAGCAGGTCAAGCGGGCCTTCCCAGCCATCAAGCTCGAGATAGAGCTTGTCGTCGGCGGGCTTTCTGGGCTGGTCTTCATCCCAGCCTTCGGCGGTCGGCTCCCCTCGGCCAGCCGCCTCGCCAGTGAGCATGAAGCCTGCCTTGCCGGAAGCCTCCTCGATAGCTTGGTCGGGAGTGGCTTGACCGGGCGCGGCCTTCGCGGCTTGGGTATCAATCGGCTGGGCGTCGTCGCGACCGGTCATGCAGCCTCCCCGGCGAGCGCCAGCAGCGCGTCGCGCTTTGCGAGGAGTTCGGATTGCCGTGCCGGAATGTCCGGCAAGATGCAGGTCTGTTCCAGCGCGCTGTTCAAGCGGTCCTTCACAGCCCCGGACATGGCGGGCAGCGCTTCGCAGATGCCTTCCATGTCGTCGATCCTGGCCCAGCAATTGAGCACGATATCGCACCCCGCTGCGAGCGCGCGGGCAGCACGCTGCGGGATCGTGTCCGACAAGGCTTCCATATCGATATCGTCGGTCAGCAGCAGGCCTTCAAAGCCGATCGCGCCGCGGATCACGTCGCGGATGACGGTCTCGGAAAGCGTCGCCGGGTTCCGCGCATCCCAGGCGGGGAAGATAAGATGCCCCGTCATCCCGATGCGGGCGGAATTGAGCGCGCGGAAGGGCGCGATGTCGTGCTCCAGTTCCTCGGCGCTTTCGTGCACGGTGGGCACTTCCTTGTGGCTGTCCACCATCGATCGGCCATGGCCGGGCATGTGCTTGATGCATCCGGTCACCCCGCCGCGTTCAAGGCCATCGAGGATCCCGCGGCCCAGCGCCGCAATCTGCATCGGATCGCAGCCCAGTGCCCTGTCACCAATCACGTCATGCGCGCCGGGTTTGCGCAGGTCGAGCGGCGGGTGATAGGTAACGGTGATGCCCATTGCGGCGAGTTCGAGCGCCATCGCCTCTGCACCGGCACGCGCGGCCTCGATCGCGCTGGCCGGGGCGCGGGCGTAGAGCCGGTCAAACGCTTCGCCGGCGGGATATGTGGACCAGTGCGGCGGGCGCAGGCGCGCAACGCGGCCGCCCTCCTGGTCGATCGAGACGAGCAGTTTCTCGCGCCCGTGGATCGAGCGCAGATCATCGGTCAGGGCGCGCAATTGCTGCGGATCGATGCAATTGCGGCCGAACAGGATATAGCCCGCCGGATCGGCCTGTTTGAAAAAGGCGCGTTCGTCCGCGGTCAGGGCCGGGCCGGAACATCCAAAGATTGCGGGCGTCATGCGGTGAATTTTGCAGCCAAGAGCCGCTCAGGCAAGCGCGGTAACCACACAGTGGCGGCAAAACGGGGGGAAAGAGGTGCAAAAGCCGCTTGGCAGCGCGGATTCAGGTTGGCCACCAGACCGCTGGATCGCTGCAATCAGGGTTTGACCTGGCAATCGAGCCCGTGGGCGCGCAAGGCCCTGCAGAGCGCGTTGGCTTCGGCAAGGCTGGGAGCCACGGCCTGGAGGCGGAAGACGGAACCACGATCCGCGCGCCCTTCGAGGATGCGCTTCTTGTAACCGCCCAGAGCAGCGGACTGGCGGCGCAATGTCGTCCAGCCTGTTTCGGCACGGGCGCGCGAACTGAAAGCGCCGATCTGAACGCCCACGCCTTCGCTCGCCGATGCCTCGGCGGTGGCTGCGGGAGCGCTTTGTGCAGACGGCGCCGAGCCTTCGGAAGCAGCATTGGCGGCTTGCGAGGTGGTGCCGTTTGAGCCCGTGCTTCTTGAGGTGTCGCCACCGATCGGGGGCATGGCGACGTTGAGATCCTGGTCACCCGAGCCTGCGCCGGTTGCATCGGCAATCCGTCCATCAGGCGCACCGCCCTGACCCACTTCAGGCGCAACATCGCCCGTTCCTGCAAAGCGTTTGCCACCCGGATCGGCGGGGCGTTCCTTGTAGGGGCCTTCGGGCGCTTCGATCAGACTGCCATCGGGAATGGCAACCGGGCCGCGATCATAATTCGAGATGAAATAGACGATGCCAAAAAACACCGCAGCCAGAACGCCGAGAATCGCGATGAGGCCGACGATCTGCGAGGTGTCGAAACCGCCGGCGGCCTCGTCCTCTTCCTCGGCCTCAAGCCATGGCAGACTGTCGGCATCGGCGAAATCGAGCGCTTCGCCGCTGTCGTCGATCTCTTCGTATTCCGCCTCGATAATCACTCAGAAGTGTTCCCGTTCTGCCCCTTGGGCGCGCTCTCGCGAGATCGCGGAGGCTTGGGCGGTCACATCGAATCGACCGCCTCGACACCCAGCACATTGAGCCCGTTGCGCAAGACTTGCCCTATCGCAGCCGCGAGGAAAAGCCTTGCCGCAGACAAAGGCTTGTCCTGTTCCAGGATGAACCGCTTTGAAGTGTCTTTATTTCCAGCGGTGTAGAAGGCGTGAAGGTCCGATGCGAGGTCGTAAAGGTAGAAGGCGATCCGGTGCGGTTCGCGCGCGCGGGCAGCGGCCTCGACCTCGCGCGGGAACTGCGCGGCGCGGCGCACAAGGTCGAGCTCGTCCTCGCCCAGCCTCGCCAGTTCACCTGCATCGGGCGTGATCGCGTGTTCGTCTGCTGCCTTGCGTAGCGAGCGCTGGATGCGCGCATGGGCGTATTGCACGTAATAGACGGGGTTGTCCTTGGAGGCCTCGACCACTTTGGCGAAGTCAAATTCCATCTGCGCTTCGGGCTTGCGCGTCAGCATGGTGAAGCGAACAACATCCTTGCCGACTTCTTCCACCATATCGGCAATAGTGATGAAGTTGCCCGAACGTTTGGACATTTTGACCGGCTCGCCACCACGCATCAGCTGAACCATCTGGACCAGCTTCACATCGAACGGCACGGGCTTGCCCTGCCCCTCGGACAGCGCAGCAACCGCGGCCTTGATCCGCTTGACCGTGCCTGCGTGATCCGCGCCCCAGATGTCGATCAGCGCATCAGCGCTTTCCGCCTTCTGCATATGATAGGCGAGATCAGCGCCGAAATAGGTCCACGCCGCGTTCGATTTCTTGATCGGGCGATCCTGATCGTCTCCGAACTGGGTCGAACGGAAAAGCGGCAGTTCAACCGGCTCCCAATCCTCTGGCGGAGCCTTGCCCTTCGGGGCTTCGAGCACGCCGTCATAGACAAAATCGTGTTCGCGCAGCCATTTCTCGGCCTCTTCCGGCTTGCCGGCTGCATGCAACTCGGCCTCGGAGGCGAAGACATCGTGGTGGATATTGAGCAGGGCGAGGTCCGCCTTGATGAGGTCCATCATCCTGGCGACGGCCTGCTTGCGGAAGACGGCCAGCCACTCGGCCTCGTCCGCAGCGGCGTACTGGTCACCGAACTCCTCGGCGAGCGCCTTGCCCACCGGGACAAGGTAATCGCCGGGATAAAGGCCTTCAGGGATCGCGCCGATATCCTCGCCCAGCGCCTCGCGATAACGCAGATGCGCCGAGCGTGCGAGCGTATCGACCTGGCCACCTGCATCATTGATGTAATATTCGCGGATCACATCATGGCCCGCCCATTCGAGCAATCTGGCCAGCGCATCGCCCACCACAGCGCCGCGGCAATGGCCCATATGCATCGGCCCCGTCGGGTTGGCCGAGACATATTCGACGTTGACAGTGGTACCCGAGCCCAACGCGCTGCGCCCGTATTGCTCGCCCATTGCGGCGATCGCGCCGAGTTCTTCAATCCACGCCTCGGGATCAAGGCGGATATTGATGAAGCCCGGCCCGGCAATGTCGGCGCTCGTAATCAGCGGGTGCACGGTCAGCAGCGGCGTGATCTTTTCCGCCAACGCACGCGGATTGGTCTTTGCAGGCTTTGCCAACAGCATCGCTGCGTTGGTCGACAGGTCACCATGCGAGGGATCGCGCGGCGGTTCGACAGTGACGCGTTCGAAAGTGGTGCCGTCGGGCAGATCGCCCGAGGTGACAAGCTGGCCCAGCGCGTCTTCCACGACAGCGGCAAAGACCTGGTAGAGAGTTTTATCGGTCATAGTGTTCTCGTGCGTTTCCGCGTGTGTGCGCGGATGCAAAGAAGGAAGCCCGGCCCCGGGTCAAGCCCGTGACGACGAAAAGGAAGTCCGCATCAGACCGGTTGCAAGGCAACCGCAAGTCCGAACGGGCGGCCGCCGCAGGTCCGCAGCGAAGCGAAGGGCGTCGAGCGAGGGCGCGAATGCGCCTTCGCAAAAATATCAACGCGTGACGTTATATTTCAATTGGTCTTCAGTCAGCTGGAAACCGACCAGCATTTCATAACGGGTGCGCGCGATCGCGGCCTTGACCTCGGTGTCGGCCAGCGGGTCAAGCGCCGCGTCGACATCGCCCGGTCGTCGCTTGCGGGTGATCTGCTCGCGGATATCCTCGGGCAGGCTCGCCGAGGCGCGATTGACGAAACTGGCGGCTTTCCCGCTGGCCCGTGCGCGCTCCTGGCCATCGGCAAAGTTGAGCGTGACCTGACCCACCCGCTTGGTCACAACGGCAGAGCCGCCACGCAGTACGGTCACGAAATAAGGCAGTGTCACCGTGCGTGCGCCGTTCGTATCCGCCCGCCGGGCAAGCACGTCGAAGCTCGCCTCGGAATAGACGTTTTCACCGTCTTCCGAGCAGGTCGAACGCAGGTTGGTCATCGCCGCGCTCACATCAAGCGCGGAAGCGACGGGCTCGCTACCCTCGAAGGTGGTGATGTCGCCGGTGTAATCGGGAATGCCGACCGACGGACAGGTCGTGAGAACCGCGGTGATGCCCACGCCTTGCGTGACGACAAGTTCACCTTCGCTGGTGCAACCGCTCAACGCGGCCACCAGAGCAACAGTCGGGAGCACCTTGGTGCGAAACGCCATTCGAAATTCCGTCCTCAATCCAATCGCGCGCGCATCAGAGGCACGCGCCGCGCTTTTTCGCGGTGTGCGTGCCTTGCGCGTCGCGTGTCCCCTAGCGGCAGCGGGCACAAAGCGCTAGAGGGAGTGGTATGAACGCTCCCTTGCAAGACTCGACGATCACGCCCCATACCGATGGCAAACCGGCCGATGGAAAGCCCCTGACACTGCTGATCGCGGCCCCGAGGGGCTTTTGCGCAGGTGTCGACCGCGCGATCGAGATCGTCGAACGGTCACTCGAACGCTATGGCGCACCCGTCTATGTGCGCCACGAAATCGTCCACAACAAATATGTTGTCGAGGGGCTCAAGGCCAAGGGCGCGATCTTCGTCAAGGAACTCGACGAAGTGCCCGACGATGCGCCGGTCGTCTTCAGCGCGCATGGCGTGCCCAAATCGGTTCCCGCCGAGGCCGAGCGACGCAAGATGATCTACCTCGACGCGACCTGCCCGCTCGTCTCGAAAGTGCACCGCCAGGCCGAACGTCTGATCGAAAAGGACATGCACATCATTTTCGTGGGCCATGAAGGCCACCCCGAAGTGATCGGCACGATGGGCCAGGTTGAGCCGGGCCAGATGACGCTGGTCGAGAATATCGAGGATGTCGACAAGCTGCCTTTCGACCGCGACACGCCGCTGGCTTATATAACGCAGACCACTTTGAGCGTGGACGACACGCGCGAAGTGATTGATGCGCTGGAATGGCGCTATCCCAACATTATGGGCCCCAAGGCGGAAGACATCTGCTACGCCACATCCAACCGCCAGGAAGCGGTCAAGGAACTGGCGCCCGATTGCGATCTGGTGATCGTCGTGGGGGCGCCCAATTCGTCGAACTCGCTGCGCCTCGTCGAGGTTGCCGAGCGACTGGGAACACCCGGCAAGCTGATCCAGCGCGCCTCGGAGATCGATCCTGCCTGGCTCGACGGCGTGGAAACGGTGGGCATCACCGCCGGCGCGAGCGCGCCCGAAATTCTGGTGCGCGAAGTGGTCGACGGGCTCGCTGCGATACGCCCGATTTGCGAGGAAACGATCACCACCGCTGAAGAAAAAATGGTGTTCAAGCTCCCCCGCGAGCTCACCGAATAGGCCCGAGGGGCCCGGAACCTTGGCGGTTTACACGCATCTTGGCGCAGAGGACCTCGCGGCGCTGATCGCGCATTACGATGTTGGCGAACTGGTTTCGGCCAAGGGCATCGCCGAGGGCATCTCAAATTCCAACTGGCTGATCGAGACGACTGGCAGAGGAGGCGGCAGCGGGGGCGACAGCGGCGACAGCAAAACCAATGGCCCCGGCCAGGCGCGCTTCATCCTCACCATGTATGAACGGCGCATCGAGCTTGACGACCTGCCCTATTTCCTCGGCCTGCTTGACCACCTTTCAGCCAGAGGCTGCCCTGTGCCGCGCGCGATCCACGACCGCGAGGGCGCGGCGTTCAGGATGGAACGGGGCAAGGCGGTCGCGCTGATCGAGTTCTTGCCCGGCGTCTCGCCCACCCAGCCGACCGTCGCCCAGGCACGCAGCGTGGGCGAGGTTCTGGCGCAGATCCACCTGGCAAGCGCGGATTTCCCGCTCACCCGCGCCAACACGATGGGTTTTGCGCACAATCTGGCAACGCTGGAGGCATGCGGCGAGGCGGGCCTTGCCTCGATCCACGAAGCCTTGCCTGCCATGCTGCCACCCGCCCGCGAGGCGGCGGCGATCGACATGGCCGCTCTGCCGCAGGCCCAGATCCACGCAGACCTGTTCCCCGACAATGTCCTGATGCTGGGCGACACTGTCACGGGGCTCATCGATTTCTATTTCGCCTGCACCGGACCGATGGCGCTCGACCTTGCGGTGACGCATGCATCATGGAGCTTCGACTTCTACAACAAATACCAGCCCGAGATCGGCGCCGCGATCATCGAGGGCTATGAAAGCGTGCGACCACTCACCGATGCCGAGCGCACGGCCTTGCCTGCAATAGCCAGGGGCGCAACCTTGCGCTTCGTCGCCAGCCGTGCCGAGGACTGGCTGGACACCCCCGACGATGCGCTGGTGGTCAGGAAAGATCCCATGCAGATGGTCGCACGGTGGAAAGTTTACGAGGATTTCGGCGCTGCCCTGTTTGCCTGAGCCGAAGCGTGCGGGCAAAGGGTCGATTATGGAAAAACCGAGAAAACAAGTCGCCATCTTCACCGACGGCGCGTGCAAGGGCAATCCGGGTCCGGGCGGCTGGGGGGTGCTGTTGCGCATGGGCGGGCATGAGAAAGAGCTTGCTGGCGGCGACGCCGATACGACCAACAACCGGATGGAAATGCGCGCCGTGATCGAAGGGCTCAATGCGCTCAGGCAGCCCTGCGAGGTCGAGCTTTATTCCGACAGCAAATATGTGATCGACGGGATCACCAAATGGATTCACGGCTGGAAAAAGCGCGGCTGGGTGAACGCGGCAAAGAAGCCGGTCGCCAATGCCGAGATGTGGCGCGAGTTGGACGAGGCCGCCCGGCGCCACAACATCACGTGGCACTGGGTGAAAGGCCATTCAGGCCACCCGGAAAACGAGCGCGTGGATGCCCTCGCCAGCAACGAGGCCGATCGTATCGCAGCCGGGGGCTGACCCCGCGCCCAAATCAAAACGGGCGCGCCCCGCCAGGGGGCACGCCCGATTTTTGCGTCGCGCGTGAAAGCGCTTAGCTGTTGTCTTCGATCGGCGCGCCCGGGCCGTTCTTCTTGATGGAATCGATCGCGTTCTGCGCACTCGCCTTCGAGGAATAGCCCTGCGTCGAGAACATCACTTCGGAATTGTAGCTGAAGCGCACGCGATACTCTTCGGCCTTGTCCTTGTAGATTTCAAATTTGTGAGCCATTTTTCTACTCCCATCCGGTTGGCAAACTCAGGTCTTACCTTAACGATTTGTTCGCTCTTGGCTAGCCGACTTTCACCAGCCTTTCCCCATGATAGCGCGCCGGGTCATAGACGCTCGCATCGATCGCACATGTCATCGCATCGCGTTCGAGCCCAAGTGCGATCTGGGCCGCCAGCCGCGCCGCTGCCGGCGAGGTCTGGATGCCGAAACCGCCCTGCCCCGCGAACCAGAAAAAGCCCGCCGCCTCGGGATCAGGGCCATAGACGGGCAAGCGATCAGGCGAGAAACTGCGCAAGCCTGCCCAGCGCCGCTCGACCGCCTCGATCCGCCAGTCGGTCGCGCACTGAAAGCGGTCGATCGCGACCGCGACGTCCATCTCCTCGGGCGCGGCATCGCACGGTGCGCTGGGAATTTCATCATGCGGACTGAGCCATAGCCGGCCATTGTCCGACTTGAAGTAGAAGCCGCCATTGATGTCGATCACCAGCGGCAGGTCATCGGGCGCCTGCGGGTCGACACGCAGCTGCGCAACGGTGCGGCGATAGGGTTTGATCCCGAGCGGCGCGGCCCCGGCGATGCGCGCAAGGTCATCCGCCCATGCGCCCGCCGCGTTGACGATACTGGCCGCGCGATAGGTCGCTCCCGCACTGGTTTCGATCCGCCACGCCCCGTCCTCACGGGAAAGCGCGTGCACCTGCGCACGGCAAACGAGTTGCGCGCCCGCCTGTTTGAGCGCCTTGACATAATGCTGGTGCAGCCCCGCGACATCGATATTCGCGCAGGCCGGCTCCCAAATCGCATCGCACCATTCTTCGCGGGCACCCGGCACGCGCGCTTCGATTCCCTCGCGCCCCAACCGCTCGATCGTCACGCCCGTGCCCTCGAACGAACGCAGGAATTCATCCATCGCGCCCGCGTCGCCAGCACGGCCGATATAGAGCGCGCCGCTTTCCTTGAGGAAGCCGTGTTCGCGCAGGTAAGCGCCCGAGGGCAAGGTCAGCGGTACGACGCCCGGTCCGCCATAGCATTCATCCCAGAACGCCGCCGAACGCCCGGTCGAATGATAGCCCGGGGCATCCTCCGCCTCGAGCACCAGCACGCTCGCATGAGGGCTCAGTTCGGCCGCGATGCTGGCGCCTGCGATCCCTGCGCCGATGACGGCAAAATCGTAAAGCGTATCGGTCGTCGCTTCGCTCATGGCGCGGGCGCCACCCGGTCAAGGAAGCGCGCGACCTCGTCCATGGCCCGCCCGCGCACTTCATCGACCTCGCGCAGGATCTCGTGATGCGCCTCTTCGCCAAACGCGACAAGCTCTCCCCTGGGCAGGCGCTGCACGGCGCGCACATTGGCCGCATGGTTCACCAGCCTGTCGATCTCGGTCGAGAGGATCAGGACGGGCACCTCGACCTGCTCCATCGCGCCTGGTGCGGCGAGGCGGCGCATCGATTCGTAGCCGCGCTCGACCCAGCGCCAGCTGGCCGGGCCCATCACGAGCTCGGGCCGCGCATCGCGCCACCATTGCTCGTCCCGGTAACGATCGGGATCGTGGGTGAGCAGCATTTCGCGCCGTTCGGGGATCTCGCCCGGCTTCTCGCTCCATTTCCACGCCTGTCGCATCGGATCGCCCAGCGTGTTCATCATCCGCGCAACGCCATGCAGCATGGGCAGCGGCAAAGGCGGTGTCTGGAAACCCAGCATCGGGGCCGAGAGCACCACCGCGTCGGGCGCGATCCGCTGCTCGATCAGGGCGCGCAGCGCCAAGTGACCGCCCATCGAATGGGCGATAAGAATGCGCGGCCCCTGCACCTGGGCTGACCAGCTGCTCCACATATGCGCCAGGTCATCGATCCAGACGCTGAAATCCTCGATGTGGCCGGTGACGGCATCCTTGCCCAGCCGCCCGCTGCCCCCCTGGCCGCGCCAGTCCGAGGCAGTCACGCGCCAGCCGGCGCGGTGCCATTCCTCGAGGCTTTCGAGATATTTTTCGTAATGGTCGCCGCGTCCCGGAAAGAACAGGATCGAGCCGCGCGCGCCCGGCGCCTTGCCGTACTCGGGCGAAGCGCCCGGCCAGTCGATCCGGCGCACTGCGTGGCCATCGGCCATCACCCACACGGATTCGCGCGCCGCCGGCCGTATGGCGCGCCGGTCGATCGCGAGTGTGTCGCTTGCGGGCTTGGGCGGGGCCGGCTCGAGCGGGGCGGGCTCGAGTGGGGCGGGCCTCATCTCGTTGCTAATGTCTTGCCTCCAGCCTTGGTTACTTTTTGGTAAGTGATGACCTGTAGCACCCCGGTCATGACAGGCGAACCGACGCACAGGGCGTTGGACGGCCGACGTCTTATTCCGGGGGCTTGGTGCAATGGAACTGCTCAAATACGGATTGCTGACAGGCTTGGCAATTGCGCTGGTTTACGCGGCCATCAGCGATATCCGCGAGCGGCGGATCGCCAATTGGCTCAACCTCGCGATTGCCGCGGGCGCGCCCGCGTTCTGGATCGCCTCGGGGATGGCCCTGTGGCCGGATATCGTGATCCAGCTGGGGCTGGCCTTCGTGGTGTTCTGGGCGTGCGCAGGGCTGTTTGCGATGGGGATGTTCGGCGGCGGCGATGTGAAGCTGCTGGGCGCGGTTGCGCTGTGGCTTACCCCGCTCGCCTTTCTCGATCTTCTGCTCGTCATGGCCTTTGTCGGCGGCGCAATCGCGGTCGGCTTTGTCGTGCGGCGCATGGTCTTCAAGCCCAAGACGCCCGGGACGCTGCCCTATGGCGTTGCGATCACCGCCGGCGCGCTGTGGGTGCTGGGCTGGACCTACATTCCGACCGCCACCGCGACCCTGAAAACCGCGAGCGTTGGCGCGGCCGGCTTTCTGGGATGAACTCCATTTTAACCAATTCGACCGTACGCATCGAAACCATACCCGCCCGAAAACCACTTCGGGCCGAACACGAGGGGGCTTGATAAGCCATGGATAGGAAGAAACTGGTTCTGCTGCTTGGAGCGCTCATCATCGCGGTCGGCACCGCTTTTGCCGCCCGCAGCATGTTCATGGGAAGCGGTGCGCCGCAGGCGGATGCCGCTCCGCCCAAGCCCGTCGGGCCCAAGGTCCTGGTCGCCAACCGCGCACTGCCGGTCGGCACGATCATCAGCGTGGATGCGATGAGCTTCCAGCAATGGCCTGAAGAACTGGTTCAGGATGCCTATTACATCGATGGCAATGCCCAGCTCGATTCGCTGCTGGGCACGGTCGTACGTTTTCCGATCACTGCGGGTGAGCCTGTGACCATGGGTTCGCTCGTGAGCCCTGGCGATCGCGGTTTTCTTGCCGCGGCGCTTGGCCCGGGCATGCGCGCCGTCACCGTTCCGGTTTCGGTCCGCACCGGTGTTGCCGGCTTCGTCTTTCCGGGCGACCGCGTCGACCTGCTGCTGACCCAGACCGTCGAAGGCTCGGGCCGCCCGCTCAAGACCGCCGAAACCGTGCTGCGCAATATGCGTGTGCTCGCGACCGACCAACGTACCGAGAAGGTCGAGGACGCCCAGACCGGCAAGACCGAAGTTCGCGCCTCGCGCACCGTGACGCTCGAAGTGACGCCGAAGCTGGCCGAAAAGGTGGCGGTGGCACAGACGCTGGGCACGCTCAGCCTGTCGCTGCGCTCGATCGCGGACAACCAGGCCGAGCTCGAACGCGCCATTGCGTCGGGAGAGATCGACATTCCCGATAACGCCAGCCCCGAAGAGGAAGAGCGCATCCTTCGCACCGCGATGGCCATGCCGGTGGACAAGGGCACGACCTTCCAGACCGGCGGCGATGTCTCGCGCTTCCAGCGCAAGACGCTGCCCGAGGACGAGGAGGCTGCACGCCGTCGCCGCGAGGAAGCCCAACGTGCCGCCGAAGTGGCTCAGCAACGTGCCCTCGCCGCAGCGCGCGCTGCTGGCCGCGATCTGACGGCCGCCGGTGAGACCGGCCCGACCGTTCGCGTCATCCGGGGGACCACCGCACGCGAAGTTCTGGTCGATGGCGAGACCCGCGCCCGCACTTCGCGCGCAAATGCCCGCGGCCTTCTGGACATGCAGGCTCAAGGCGTGCGCGAGACGGGCGAGACCGCGCCCGCCGCCAGCGCAACACTGATCAAGTAACGGGGCACATGATCATGGCACTGAATTTTCACGGGCTGATCAACAGCCAGGTCACCGCGCCAGCGGTCGCCGAGAAACCCACCAAGGGGCGGACTATGAAACGCAAATCCAAGCGCAAGAACAAACTGGGCATGCTGATCGCCGGGCTCGCGCTCGCACCGCTCAGCGCGACCGCCACGAGCACGGCGACTGCACAGCAAGTCGTCAGCCCGTCGCAGGACATCGTTCTTTCGATCGGCCGGGGCGAACTCGTGAGCGTGCCGGGCCAGATGACCGACGTGTTCGTCTCGAACGACACCGTCGCTGACGTGCAGATCAAGTCGCAGCGCCAGCTCTATGTCTTTGCACGCGCCGGAGGCGAGACTACGATCTACGCCAGCAATTCGGCCGGTGACATCATCTGGTCGGCCAATGTGCGCGTGGGCAACAATATCGACTCGATCGACCAGATGCTCGCGCTCGCCATGCCGCGCGCCAAGGTCAATGTCGCAACGATGGGTTCGAACACCGTGCTGCTGACCGGCACGGTCGCCGCGCCCGAAGACGCTGCCGAAGCCGAGCGCCTCGTGCAGGCCTTCCTCGGCACCGATGCCAATGTCATCACCCGCCTGAAGACGGCGACGCCGCTGCAAGTCAACCTGCAGGTCAAGTTTGCCGAAGTCAGCCGCAGCCTCGTTCGCACGATTGCGGGCAATCTGACGACTTTCGATGCCTCGACCGGCGGCTTTCGCGGCGCGCTGGGCACGGGTCGCCAGCTTGGCGCGGTGGGTCAGCCCTATGATCCGCGCAACGGGCCGCTCGCAGTAGGCGCGGGCGCCCTCAACCCGTCCGTCGGTCCGTTTTTCGATGCGGCGGGCAATCCGATCCTCGATGCCAACGGCAACCCGCTGACGATCACCGGACCGGGGATCGATTCCTCGGGTGCCGGCACCACGCTGGCCGGGCTTGGCCGCCTGTTCGGCCTCGACATGGTCGGCGCGCTCGACCTTGCCGAGCGTATCGGCCTGATCACCACGCTTTCCCAGCCCAACCTGACGGCGCTTTCGGGCGAAACCGCCAACTTCCTTGCGGGCGGTGAATTCCCGATCCCGATCAGCCAGGGCCTGGGCAACGTGGCGATCCAGTACCGCAATTTCGGGGTCAGCCTCGCCTATACGCCCACCGTGCTCGCTAATGGCCGGATCTCGATCCGCGTGCGCCCGGAAGTCTCCGAGCTTTCGAGCCAGGGCGCGATCACGCTGAACGGCTTTCAGGTCCCCGCCCTCACCACTCGCCGCACAGAGACGACGGTCGAGCTGGGCTCGGGCCAGAGCTTCATGATCGCAGGCCTGATGAGCAACAACTCACAGCACGCGATCGACAAGGCCCCGGGCCTCGGCGACCTGCCGATCCTTGGCAACCTGTTCCGCTCGCGCCAGTTCAACCGCGGCGAGACCGAGCTGGTGATCATCGTGACGCCCTACCTCGTCCAGCCGGTGAACGAGAGCGATATCAAGCTGCCGACCGACGGCTTCCACACGGCAAGCGAGCTCCAGCAGCTCATCGGCTACATGGAGCAGAACGGGAAATCGGGCGAAACGCGCCCGGGCCCGACTGCGGCCGAACCCGATGCGCCTGCGCCCGCACCCGGCATCAGCCGGGTCGATCCCGACGATGCGATGCGTTTGGGCGGTTCTTCGAAGCCCAAACGGGCATCGAAGAAGTCGAAGAAGGACACCCGCACCGCCGAGGCCGCAGCGCCTGGCTTCAGCCTCTAAGCCTCGCGCCCAATTGAAAAGGTCATGACGATGCAAAACGCAAAGCAAAGCACATTCAG
The DNA here is from genome assembly GCA_043567175.1 of Erythrobacter sp. GTDB lineage: Bacteria > Pseudomonadota > Alphaproteobacteria > Sphingomonadales > Sphingomonadaceae > Erythrobacter. The sequence goes on along the minus strand of CP121323.1, from coordinate 3,180,728 downwards.
GACGACCGGCACGCTGGTCATGGCGGCGGCCCTTGGCCTCGGCCTCGCGGGTTGCGGCACGATGCCGACCAACAACTCGCTGTACAGCACCAAGCAGCCGGTGGTCTCGCGCCAGAACTTCACCCTGGATGTCGCCACGATTTCGAGCGGCCTGCCGGTGACCGAGCAGGTGCGCCTCAACGGTTGGTTCGAAGCGATGAACCTGAGTTATGGCGACCGCATCGCGATCGAGGACCCGAGCTCCAACCCGGCGGTCGCGAACGCGATCAACGAGCTGGCGGGGCGCTATGGCCTGATCGTGAGCACCACCGCACCGACCACCACCGGCTTTCTGAACCCGGGCGAGGCGCGCGTGGTCATCACCCGCACCGAAGCGCAGGTCCCCGGCTGCCCCGACTGGTCGGCCAAGTCGGATGCCAACTATCTCAACGCGACAAGCCCTGGATATGGGTGCGCAACCAACAGCAACATGGCCGCGATGGTCGCTGACCCGCAAGATCTTCTCGAAGGCAAGAAGGGCGACAGCGAAACCGTCATCCAGACCGCGACCAAGGCAATCACAACATATCGCGACGCTCCCCCCACCGGTGCCCAGGGACTGGGTAATGCCGGCGGCGCTGGCGGCGGCGGCGGTGCTGGCGGAGGAGGAAACAACTAATGAACGCGCCCTGGAAATCCGGCCTTCCCGGCAATCGTGATCCGTTCGCAGCCTATATCTGCGACGACAACGCGCTGGACGTTCTTCGTCCGGTCGTGATCGAAATGGGCTGGCAGCCCGAAAAGTGCAACAAGGGCGGCCTGCGCAATGCAGTCCAGTCGCTCTCCGTCAGCGCTTCGCCGGCCATCCTGATGGTCGACCTTTCCGAGAGCGGCGATCCGCTCAATGACATCAACGCACTGGCCGAAGTGTGCGAGCCGGGCACGGTCGTGATCGCGATCGGCCAGGTCAACGATGTGCGCCTCTACCGCGAACTGCTGGCGAGCGGCATTCATGATTACCTTCTCAAGCCGCTCTCGGCCCAGCAGGTGCACGATGCGCTCAACCAGGCGCTGGCGGTGTTCAACTCGCCCAAGGCCGGTGATGATGCGTCGGTCAAGCGCCACATCTCGACCGCAGTTGTCGGCACGCGCGGCGGCGTTGGCGCCTCGATGCTGGCAACCTCGCTCGCCTGGCTGTTCAGCGACAGCCACAATTCGCCCACTGCGCTGCTCGATCTCGACGTGCATTTCGGCACGGGCGCGCTTGCGCTCGATCTCGAGCCGGGCCGCGGCCTCACCGACGCGATCGACAATCCCAGCCGGATCGACGGCCTGTTCATCGAACGCGCCATGATCCGCGCCAACGACAACCTGTCGATCCTCTCGGCCGAAGCGCCGATCAACCAGCCGCTGATGACCGATGGCTCGGCCTTCGTGCAGCTGGAAGAGGAATTCCGGCAGGCGTTCGAGATGACGCTGATCGACATGCCGCGCAACATGCTGATCAACTTTCCGCAGCTTCTGGCGGACGTGAACCTCGTCCTGCTGACTTGCGAGCTGACGCTGGCCTCGGCCCGCGACACGATCCGCATCCTCTCGTGGCTCAAGGCGAATGCGCCGCACGCCCATCCGATGGTGGTGGCCAACAAGGTCCAGCCTTCGGTGGCCGAGATCAGCAAGGCCGATTTCGAAGCCTCGATCGAGCGCAAGATCGACTTTGTTATCCCCTATGACGTGAAGGCAGCCTCGAATGCGGCGAAGCTTGGCCAGGTGTTTGTCGAAGCCAACCGTTCGAGCAAGGCCACAGCCGTGATCAAACAGCTTGCCGAGCGCATCATCGGCGCGAGCGAAGACGACATTGGCGAGGCGATGATGGCGGAAGAAAAGAAATCGCTGCTCGGCGGCTTCGACTTCAAGAGCCTTCTTGCCAAGAAGGACAAGGAAGCCGCGTCGCCGGAATAGAGGGTTGAGACGAGCGCTGCGCCTGGTGCGCGGCGCACGCCTCGCGGCTGCGCCCCTGATGGGCGCAGGACCTGCCGGTGATGGCACAGGCGGTGAGACGGGCGGTAAAACTGGCGGCCATATGGCCTGCCAACAGGGCACAAGCAGAGGGTTTAAGCGGAACACATCATGGTCGAAATTTTCCAGACTCTGCTCATCACGCTTGTGATCTTCAGCGTGCTTGTCGGCGGCTATTACCTCGTCGGCAATTCCGGCGTGGCCACAGCCCAGAAGCGGCGCCTGCAGGCGCTGCGCTATCGCCATTCGGACAGCACCGATGCCAAGGTTGAATCGCAGTTCAAGAAGGCAATCGCGGCGCGCAAGCCAAAGGCATACAAGGTTGCCGGATCGGGCTCGCAAATCGAAGCCCTGGCAATGCGGCTAGACCGTACGGGCCGCGATTTCACCGTCTCGCAATATATCTACGCCTCGATCGGGCTCGCTCTTGGCGTTGCGGTGCTGGCGTTCCTTCAATCGGGTGCCCTGCTGCTCTCGCTGGGCGTGGGGCTGCTGATCGGTGCGGGCCTGCCGCACCTTGTGATCGGCTATCTGATCGGCGCGCGCACCGCGCAGTTCAACTCCAAGTTCCCCGACGCAATCGAATTGCTGGTGCGCGGCCTTCGCTCCGGCCTGCCGGTTACCGAGACGCTCTCGGTCGTTGCGACCGAAGTACCGGGCGCGGTCGGTATCGAATTCAAGGGCATCGTCGAGCGCATCAAGATCGGCAAGACAATGGAGGATTCGCTCCAGGAAACCGCCGACCGGCTGGGCATCCCGGAATTCAACTTCTTCTGCATCACGCTCGCGATCCAGCGCGAGACCGGTGGTAACCTCGCCGAGACGCTCTCGAACCTCGCCGACGTGTTGCGCAAACGCGCGCAAATGAAGCTCAAGATCAAGGCGATGAGCTCGGAATCGAAGGCCTCGGCCTATATCGTCGGCTCGCTGCCCTTCATCGTGTTCGGCCTGATCTACTGGATCAACCCCGACTACCTCGCCTCCTTCTTCACCGATGATCGCCTGATCGTGGTGGGCCTGGGCGGCCTGGTCTGGATGAGCATCGGGGCCTTCATCATGGCCAAGATGGTCAATTTCGAGATCTGATGGGGACCGGGGACCAATTTATGTTTGCACACAACCTCATCACCAGCCTGCTCGCGGTCATGAACCAGCCCGAGGGTCCGCGTCTGCTCGGCTTCGATGTCGTGGTGGTCGGCTCGATCCTCGCGGGCTGCGCGGCGCTTGCCACGCTGTTCGCGATCTACACCGCGCTGACGATCAAGGACCCGATGTCCAAGCGGGTCAAGGCGCTCAACGAACGCCGCGAAGAGCTCAAGGCAGGCATCGTCACTGCGGGCACCAAAAAACGCGCCAGCCTGGTGCGCAAGACCGATACGACCGATGCGGTCAAGGACCAGCTCGGCCGCCTCAACGTCCTGCAGCAAAGCCAGATCGAGGAGGTGCAGCAAAAGCTCGCCCATGCCGGCTATCGCAACAAGGAACTGGCCGTCATCATCATCGGCCTGCGCGCGATCCTGCCGGTCGTGTTCGGCGTGTTCGGTTTCCTTGTCTTCTACTGGGCGAACTATTTCGACAACGGCCCGTTCATGCAATTGATCGGCTTCGCCTTCACGGTGTTCCTGGGCTACAAGGGTCCGGAACTCTACCTCTCGAACAAGGCATCCAAGCGCACCAAGGAAATCCAGAAGGGTCTGCCAGACGCGCTCGACCTGCTGGTGATCTGTGCCGAGGCCGGCCTTACCGTCGATGCAGCGTTCAACCGCGTCGCCAAAGAACTCGGCCGCGCCTATCCCGAACTGGGTGACGAATTCGCGCTTACCGCGATCGAACTGTCGTTCCTCTCCGAGCGCAAGAAGGCGTTCGACAACCTTGCCTACCGCGTCGATCTCGAAGCGGTGAAGGGCGTCGTGACCACCATGGTCCAGACCGAGCGTTACGGAACGCCGCTGGCTTCCGCGCTGCGCGTGCTCTCGGCCGAATTCCGCAATGAACGCATGATGCGCGCCGAGGAAAAGGCCGCGCGTCTGCCCGCGATCATGACGGTGCCGCTGATCCTGTTCATCCTGCCGGTGCTGTTCGTCGTCATTCTAGGACCTGCGGCCTGTTCGATCAACGATGCGCTGATCAAGTAAGGCTTCACGCCTTGCCCCAGGGCTTTTGCCCCGGGCACCAGGAAAGGCGGCTTGCCGAAGGATGGAGGCCCTTCGCAAGCCGCTTTTTACTGAAATATCCTGATGATCTGCCGCGGCCCGCCCGCAATCGCAATTCCCCCCTTGAGGGGCTAGGCCAGGTCTTCGACCTTGCAGCGCAGGCGTTCGAGCATGGAGCGCAGCTGGTCCTGCTCGGCGGTGGAGAAGCCGGCGAGCAATTCGCCTTCGGTCTCAAGCGCCAATGGCAGCACCTCGGCGTGGATCGCAAGGCCTTCGTCGGTCAGCACCATCAGGTGCGAGCGACCGTCAGAAGCGTTGGGCACCCGCGCGATCAGGCCGCGCTTTTCCAGCATCTTGCACGCGCGGTTGATCGCAACCTTGTCGGTCAGGATCGCCTCGGTCAGCGCCCGCTGGGTCAGCCCGGTCTCGGCATGGTCGCCGAGCACCGCCATAACGCGCCATTCGAGGATCTTGAGCCCGAAACGCTCGCGGTAGCGCTGCGCAATCAGCGCGCTGACCGCGTTGGAGGCGATCGAGAGCTGGTAGGGCAGGAATTGTGCCAGCTGGCCCGCGGGTGCATCGGCCAGCGCGAGATCAGCAGCGCCCGCACCGACGCGCACGGACGCATCGAGCACGTCATCAGGCGTGGTTTCAGCGATATCGGCCGAACTGGGCGGCGTAAGAGTGGTGGCCATGAAACTGGTTACTAATGAAACTACACCGCTTTGCAAGCTGCGCGTTTCATTTTCGTTCCCGCTTCACTTGCGTTCACTCGCGGTCACTCACCGGGCAAAGCGGCTATTCGTAGGCGCGCTTTTTCCACCAGGGATAGAAATCGGGCATGTCCTCGCTGACCTTGCCGGGATATTCGGGCGCGCGCTTTTCAAGGAAGCTGGCGATCCCTTCCTGCGCATCGGCCCCGCGGCTGAGACGGTAGATCGCGCGGCTGTCGATCTTGTGCGCCTCCATCGGGTGGTCCGCGCTCATCAGGCGCCACATCATCGCGCGCGTCATCGCGACAGAAACGGCGGAGGTGTTCTGCGCGATTTCGAGCGCCAGGCCCCGCGCCTCGTCCATCAACTCGCTCGGCGCGTGGACTGATCGCACCAGCCCTCCCCTGTGCGCCTCGGCGGCATCGAAGACCCGGCCCGAATAGCACCATTCAAGCGCGCGGGCGATGCCGACAATGCGCGGCAGAAACCAGCTCGATGCGGCCTCGGGCACGATGCCGCGGCGCGCGAAGACAAACCCATAACGCGCGTTATCGCTCGCAAGCCTGATGTCCATGGCGAGCTGCATGGTCGAGCCCACTCCCACCGCCACGCCGTTGCACGCGCTGATCAGCGGCTTTGTGCTCTCGAACAGGCGCAGGGTGAGCAGGCCCCCGCCATCGCGCACGCGTTCATCGGAAAGGTCATCGACCTGCGTGGGGTCAGAGAAGACGTGCCCTCCCCCTTCGGGCGTCAGGTCCGCGCCCGCGCAAAAGGCCCGCTCGCCCGCACCTGTGAAGATCACCGCTCGGCACTCGTCATCAGCGTCGATATCGTCCATCGCCGCCATGATCTCCGCGCCCATCGTCCGGGTATAGGCGTTCATCTTTTCCGGGCGGTTCAATGTGATCGTGGCGATCCCGTCGGCCTTGTCGACGATGATCTGGGTGTAGTCGGTCATGCAGGTGTCCTCTCTTGTGTTGAGAGACACTGTTACAAACCCGCGCGGGCCGTTCAAGCCGCTTACTGGGCGAAAGCGCCGCTTTAGTCCGACGCAAGCCGGTTATCGACCCGTGCAAAATACAGCGCGACCATCCCGAGCGATGCGAGGCCAGCTATGGCAAGATAGATCGCCTGATACCCGCCCCATTCTGTCACGAAGCCCGAATTGCCGGTGTAGAACGAGCGCACCAGCGTCGGCACAGCGTTGAACAGGGCAAACTGGCTTGCCGCGACAGCCGGATTGCACAATTGCATCAGCCATACGCAGCACAAGACCAGAGTGAGCGTATGAGCCAGAGCCTGCACAAAAGAAACGGCCATGAAGAACGTGTCTCCCTGCCAGTACGGCAGGGTAAGTCCCCCGGCCAGGCCCGCCGCGATACGGAGCCCGAACACCCCGAATATTGCATTGCGCAAGCCGAACGCCTTCACCACCGGCGCGGCGCACAACACCGCAATGGGTGCGATGATAAGGCTCATCGCGCTCATGAAGCCGCTATAGTATGCGCTTTCCCAGCCCAGAACCTGAACTGCGAGAGTGGCTGCAATTGCGTCGCCAAATGATCCCGAGCCCATGGCGAGCGACATCGCCAGGAGAAACAGCAGCGTGAGGGGTTTGAAGGTCGAGATCACCACGCCCTTGAGAACCGGCCAGAAGGCATCGCTCTGGCGCTCAAGGCACTCTTTGGATGCCTCGCCCGGGGTCCATGGAAGGAGCCGCTCACCATTGCGTTCGCGAAACAGGGCGACGAACAACGACGCGGCGGCGACGAAGACGCCGAAAGCAAAAGCCGCTGTGCCCATGGCACCATCGGCGAGCAGAACCGCGGCAATGAAACCTACACTAGCAAACCCGACGCTTTGCGAGGCGAACATCAGGCTGTTGAGCAGCGGGCGCTCTTCTTCGGGAACGATATCGATCACCATCCCGTCCACCGCGACATCGTTGAAGGTCGCGCACAGCATCAAAATGAACATGAAGACGGTCAGGACCCCAATGTCTTCAGGACCGGGCGCGGCGATCGCCAGAGCGAACAGGGTCAGGGTCATGCCCGCTTGCGCAATCAGGATCCAGCCTCTGCGCCGGCCCATCGGCTTGAACGCGAAGCGGTCCATGATCAGGCCATTCACGAGCTTGAGCGACCACGGCAATATTATCGTTCCGGCGAAAGCCGCCACCTGAACCGGTGTCGCGCCGTTGGCCGCGAGCCACGCGGGGATGGCGACTAGCCCGAGGCCGATAGGCACCCCTTGCATGAAATAGAGAATGATCGCCGCGCTGAACCGCGCAAACTTGCTATCCGAAAGCGACGGCAGAACGCTCGGCAAAACCGGCGTCGCGGAAATTTGCGGCGCGTCGTATGTCATATGCCGGCACCGGCGCGCGCTTGGTTCAGGCAAAAGGCAGGCAAGGTCATAGGCGGCTTCCCCCGAGAAGCTGAGACCCTGCACGCCAACCTACAGGCTCGAATTCAAAAGGAAAGCCCCCGCCGCGCGTGGTGCGCGGCGGGGGCTTTCCTTTAGTCAGAGAGGGCCTGTCTTAACGCGGCGCCATTCTGATCGCCCCATCGAGGCGCACGTCTTCGCCGTTGAAATAGCCGCACTCGATCATCGTCATGGCGAGGCGGGCATATTCGTCAGGCAGACCGAGACGCTTGGGGAACGGCACGGATGCGGCGAGCGCGTCCTTCACCTTTTGCGGGGCGGCGTTCATCAGCGGGGTCTCGAAGATGCCCGGCAGGATGGTGTTGACGCGGATGCCTTCGCTCATCAGGTCGCGCGCGATCGGCAGGGTCATGCCGACAACGCCGCCCTTGGACGCGGAATAGGCCGCCTGGCCCATCTGCCCGTCTTCGGCGGCGACGGACGCGGTGTTGACGATCGCGCCGCGATCACCGTCTTCGGAAAGCGGGTCAAGCTTGAGCATGCCGGCCGCCGACTGCGCGATGCAGCGGAAAGTGCCGACAAGGTTGACCTGAATGACGAAATCGAAGGCCGAGAGCGGGAAGTGCTTGGTTTCGCCCGTCAGGCCGCCATTTTCGTCGCGCACGCGGCTGGCGGTCTTCATCGCGTTGCCGATGCCGGCGCAATTGACGAGGATACGCTCCTGCCCGTGGGCTTCGCGCGCCTTGGCGAACCCGGCAGCAACTTCGTCATCGCTGGTTACGTTGACCTTGCAGAAGACGCCGCCGATTTCCGCGGCCATCGCCTCGCCCTTTTCTTCGTTCATGTCGAAGATCGCGACCTTGGCGCCCTTCGCCGCCAGAGCGCGCGCGGTCGCGGCGCCGAGGCCCGAGGCACCGCCGGTGACGACGGCGGGGGTGTTGGCTGAAACTTCCATGTGATTTCCTCTTCCAGTGATTGGGGGTTCTTAGGTTCTAGAGCGATTCAACGTGATCGTGTTTGAATACGCTTAAAGCGATTCAACGATCGTGACGTTGGCGACGCCTCCGCCTTCGCACATCGTCTGCAGACCGTATTTCTTGCCATGGCGCTTCAATGCGTGGACCAAAGTTGCCATCAGCTTGGTGCCCGATGCCCCAAGCGGGTGGCCCAGCGCAATCGCACCGCCGTGAACGTTGAGCTTCTCCGGATCAGCACCGGTGTGCTTGAGCCAGGCCATCGGCACCGGAGCAAAGGCTTCGTTGACTTCGTAAAGGTCGATATCGTCGATCTTGAGGCCGGCGCGTTCAAGCGCCTTGTCGGTCGCAAAAAGCGGCTCTTCAAGCATGATGACCGGATCGCCCGCCGTCACCGTCAGATTGTGGATGCGCGCGATCGGCGTGAGGTCATACTTCTTGAGCGCTTCCTCGCTCACCACCAGCACGGCGGAAGAACCATCGCAGATCTGGCTCGAGGTCGCCGCGGTGATCTTGCCTTCCGGGCTGATCAGCTTGACGCCCGCGATCCCTTCAAGGCTCGCATCGAAGCGGATGCCCTCATCGACCGTGTGCATCTCGGTGCCATCGGGGGTCTCGATCTCGACCGGCACGATTTCGTTCTCGAACGCGCCGGCTTGCGTCGCGGCAATCGCGCGCTTGTGGCTTTCATAACCGAAGGAATCGAGATCGTCCTTGGAAAAGCCGTGCTTGTTCGCGATCATTTCCGCGCCCATGAACTGGCTGAACTGGATCTTGGGGTACTTCTCCTCGAGGCCCGGCGATTTGTAATGGCCCAGCCCCTCCTTCATGTGGAAGGTCGCGGTCGAGCCCATCGGCACCCGGCTCATGCTTTCAACGCCGCTGGCGATCACGACATCCTGCGTTCCGCTCATCACGGCTTGCGCTGCGAACTGGATCGCCTGCTGCGAAGATCCGCACTGGCGATCAATCGTCACCGCCGGGGTCGATTGCGGCAGGTGCTTGGAGGCGAGCACGCCCATGCGGCCAACCTGCATCGCCTGTTCGCCCGCCTGGCTGACGCAGCCGGTCACCACATCATCGACCGCATTCGGGTCAACGCCGCTGCGCTCGACCAGTGCATCGAGCGATCGGGCGAGCAGATCAACGGGGTGCACGCCGGCAAGGCGACCGCCACGGCGGCCTCCGGCTGTGCGAACGGCTTCAACAATATAGGCTGTGGGCATGTCGGACTGTCCTCTCTCAAACCGATTGCAATTTGAGACCCAACTATGGGAGCCAAAGGCCCAAATCAAGCGCGTAAACAGCCTGCGGGCGCTCTTGTTTGCAGGGGCGATGGATGGCACAGCCCTCTTCGCAACTTGCAAGGTCCCGCCAACGCTTCCGTTCTGATGCAACACCCAACCTCCCTTCACCAAGCGCACAGTGCCGTGATCCAGGCGATGCAGAGCCATGACTGGGCGAATGCGCGCGCGCTGGCGGCGAAGGCCCGCGAGGATTTTCCCGAGGATGCGCGCCTTGCCCATATGGCGGGCAATATCGCGCTCAAATCCGGCGATGCGGCGCAAGCGGCACAGCACTTTGCAGCAGCGGCGCGGCTCAATCCGGCCTCACTCGATTATGCGCTCGACCAGACAATCGCGCTCCAGCGGCTGGGACACTACGAGGATGTGCTGGCGATCCTGAAGGCCCGCGAGGCGGCAGGGCGCGGCAATATCCGCTATGCCAATATCCGCGGCGCGGCACACCGCGCGCTTCACGATCTGACCGAGGCCGCGCGCTGGTATGACGAGGCGCTGTCGATCAATTCCAGCAATCCGCTCTCGCTTCAGGGCCGCTCGCGCGTGGCGCTGGAGCGCAATGAGGACGCAGCGCTCGGGCTTTTCGACCGCGCGCTGACCGTCGCGCCCGGCGATGCCAATCTGTGGATCGGCAAGGCCAACGCGCTCGACATGGCGGGCGATCACGAGGGCGCGCTTACCGTCGCGCGGCAGATCGTCGAACAGGCGCCCGGACTGATCGACGGGCTCTCGTTGCTCGCCAGCCTGCGCCTTGCGCGCGGCGAGGAGGACTTCGCCTCGCATTACAAGGACGCGGCGAACAAACAGCCGACCAATCCCAACATTCCGGCCTCGCATTGCCAGGTGCTCGAGAGCGCACAGAAATCGCGCGAAGCCGCCGAGGTCGCGGCACAGGCGCGCAAGGCCTTTCCCGAGATCGAGCATTTCGCCCTGCTCGAGGCCTTGCATCACGGATCAGCGGGCGAATGGCACGCGGCCGAGGCGATCTTTGCAACGCTCGAGACCCGCAGCGCCCAGCGCCATCTGCACGAGGGACGCCACGCCTTGCGCGGGGGCGACCCGTCGCGGGCCGAGGCGCTGCTGGCGCGCGCGCTGGAGGAAGCGCCCGGCGATATCGGCGCCTGGGCGCTGCGCGGAATGGCCTGGCGGCTGCTCGATGATCGCCGCGCTCATTGGCTGCACGAACAGCAGGGACTGGTGAACTTCCTCCCCCTCAGAGGCGCGGAGACCCTTGTCGATCGCGCCACCGCGCATTTGCGCGAATTGCACGCGAACGCGCCCTTCCCGCTCGGCCAATCCTTGCGCGGCGGGACGCAGACGCGCGCCAATCTCTTCGCCTATGCAAGTCCGGTTCTGCAGGAACTTGCCGCAGCGGTGAAGGAGACGCTCGAAGATTACCGTGCAGCCCTGCCCGCACACGATCCGTCGCATCCACTGCTGCGCCACCGCGATGCGACCTGGCGTTTTGACGGCTCGTGGTCGGTGCGGCTTACCGGTGGGAGCGATCACCACGCAGCGCATATCCACCCCTCCGGGATCATTTCTTCAGCGCTCTATCTTGTCGTACCCGAAGACGTCGAAGAGGCTCCTGATGACAGGCAGATCGCAGGCGGTTCTCTGGAAATCGGGCGCCCCGCGGCGAATCTGGGCCTCGATCTCGAGCCCTTGCGCACGATCCGGCCCAAACCCGGCTATCTCGCGCTCTTCCCCTCCACCCTCTATCACGGAACCACACCCTTCAAGGGCGCCGAACGCATGACGGTCGCCTTCGACGTGGTGGTCTGAGAACCATATGACCCGCAAACCCTCGCAAGATCCCTGGGGCGATTTCTGGGCCCTCAACGGGCCGCGCGGCGGTGCGATGGGCGGCGGCAATGGCTGCCTTCCGCAGCGCTGGGCCGCGATAGAACGGGCGCTGAGCGCGCAGTGGAAGGACTTTGCAAAAGGCATCGCTGAAGACGCCGCCGTGCTTGACCTTGCCACCGGCGATGGCCGGGTGATGGCCTGGCTGCGCGAGGTGCGCCCCGATCTCGGCTGCACCGGCATTGACCTCTCGCCCAGCCTGCCCCCTGCCCCTGCGGGCACGCAGACCAAAGCGGGCGTTCCGATGGAGCAGCTGCCCTTTGACGACGGTTCGATGGGCGGAGTGGTCAGCCAGTTCGGCTTCGAATATGGCGATGTGCCCAAGGTCGCCGCCGAAATCGCGCGGGTGCTTGCGCCCGGTGGCCGCATCGGGCTGATCGTGCATCGCGGCGACGGGCCGATCCTTGAACACAACAAGCAGCGCCGCACCGAGCTGATGTGGGCGCTCAAGGAGAAGGGCGCGGCACGCAAGGTGCGCGCGACGCTGAAAGGCGGGCCGCCCGCGATCGACAAGGCCGCTGACCAGGCCGGCAAGATCGCCGAGCAGGGCGCCAGGCGTTTCGGCCAGAGCTCGCCCGCATGGGAAATACCCGAAGCGATCAAGCGCAGCTGCGTGATGGGGCGCAGCCACGGTGTGGAATCGATCCTCGACACCATCGCGACGATTGAGGGCCACGCGCTGAACGAGATCGGGCGGATCAATTCGCTCGCCGGGGCCTGCGCAAGCGCCGACAAGCGTGGCGGAATCGAAAAGGCTTTTGCAGTCCACGGGCTGAGGCCGGGCGAGACGCGCGCGCTGAGCGAACCGTCGGGCCGCGCTTTTGCCGATTTCCTGTCCTTCAGCTGAGGGTTGCAACGCTGCACACGCGCCACCCTATCTGACTGAAGAACAATAGAAAAAGGGCGCGAGGACCAAGATCCTCGCGCCCTTTTTGTTGGACCGTGGCCCCCCGGCGATGAAGCCGGGAGCCCTTGTGATCCGGTTAGAAGCGGAACTGCGCCGAGACGAAGAAGTCGCGACCCAGGACGTCGAACGTGCTCGGGAAGGTGTTGGCCTGCTCCGAGTTCGAGTCACCGACGAGGATCGAGTTCGTGTCGTTCACCACAACGCCGTTCTGGAAGATCGGCGTATCGGGCAGGGTATCGAACAAGTTGTTGATACCAGCCGTGATCGTCACGTTATCGGTCGCGTCGAAGCGGAACGTAAGGTCGATCAGGTCATAAGCGTCGATGAATTGACCCAGACCGCCGTTCGGGTTCGCGTCGTCTTCGGTGCCCGAAAGGTGACGCCAGCGGGTCGAAACCGTAAGCGGGCCATCGATGTAGCTCAGACGCGAAACCCACTTGAACGTCGCCTGCGGCTCGTCACAAGTCAGACCGAACTGACCGGCGCAACGGATGACGTCCGTCGGATCCAGTGGGTTGGCCTGCAGGTTGTTGGTGTCAGTCCAGGTGCCGATGAAGCTTACGTTGACGCGCGCTTCTTCATCACTGATCAGCGAGAAGCCGAGATCAGAGATGTAGTTCACGGTAAGGTCAACACCCGAGGTGCTGAGTTCACCGATGTTCGCATCACCCTGGGTCGGCAGCAGATCACGACCAAAGGCACCCGCGCTGTCGCGCGTGCCACGGAACGGCGCACAAGACGGGTCGGAAAGATCCTGAGCAACTTCGAAGCAGAGCTCAAGCGAAGTCTGGAACGGCAACGTCACGATGGCGTCTTCGATGGTGATATCGAAATAGTCCGCCGTAATCACGAGGCCCGGAACGAAGCTCGGCTCAAGCACAACACCGACCGTCCAGCTGTCCGAAGTTTCTTCAAACAGGTTCGGGTTACCACCGATCGACGTTGCGATCTGCGGGTCCGGCTGAATGATTTCGTTACGCTCGACACCCGGCGTCGTCTCGATGCCGATGTTACCTTCCGGAACGCCGTTAGCAAGACAGGTTGCGCGAACGCCGCCCTGCGGCTCGTTAGCACCGATACCCGCGCACGGGTCGGTTGCGGCGGGGAAGTTGTTCGACGCACCGCCAAACAGTTCACCCACGTTCGGCGCACGAACAGCGCGCTGATACTGAGCGCGGAACGTCACGTCTTCGATCGGGCTGAACTGCAATCCACCAGCGTAGGTCCACACACCACCGACTGCGTCAAGCGAGTAGTCGGAGTAACGACCCGCAAGGTTCAGTTCGAAACGCATCCCGCCTTCGGTTTCGTACGGAACAACAAGTTCACCGAAGAGCTCGTTAACGTTGTAGCCGCCCTCGGTGGGCAGACCGGCGTTGAAGCCGGCAACGTCACCCGAAGCGAGAAACTCGTCAGGAATGAACTGCGCGCTGACTATACGACGCTCGACACCACCAGCGAAACCGATCGGCTCCGCTTCGCCAAGAGCGAAATCGCCGAACGTACCCGAGATCACACCGCTCATGACCTGAAGCGTCGAGATATCGCCGTTTTGGGCCTGAATGCGGAACACATCGACCATGTCCGGCGTCAGTTGGTTGGCACCGAAGATGTTGATCTGGTCGGGGCCGGTACCATTCACCGCAGCCGTGAAACGCGAAACGGACGCGTTGCCCTGCTGGATGTTCGAGTTCCGCGTGCGGGCGAACAGATAGTAGGCATCGTAGTTGATGTAGTCGGTGATGGCACCTTTCGCGCCCGTGACAACACGGAAAGCGCTACGCTCGTCGAGGTTGTTACGGCCACCGGCTTCCTCAAGTCGACGGCGAACCTGAACGTCAACGAGGCCATCGTTGGCCTGCGTACCGGTCTCAGCCGCGTCCAGAGCGCGGAATTGCGCCGCGGTACCCGCGTTGATGAAGCCGTTTGATTCGAGCGAATCGATGTCGACGAAGGTGTTTACCAGAATCGGCGTCGGAGCGAGTTCTGCGGCAACGCGGTTGTTGACGTAGGAAACTTCGCCGTAGACTTCGAGTGAGCTGTTCACTTCGTAGCTGGCGTTACCGCCAAGCAGATAACGCTCCTGCGGGAGTTGCAGGTAGTTCACCGGCGCGTAGTTGTAGAGATCGTCCGGCGTACGGTAGCCGCGCAAATCACCCGGCGCACCGAAGATCGCGAGGTTGTTGCCGTTCTCAGCGAACGACGAGTTGGTGTAGCCGGCCGCGGCACGGTCAGCGTTACCACGGTAGGTCAAACGCGTTTCCGGCGGTAGCGACGAACCACCCGGGGAGAACTGCGTGTCACCTTCACCCTGCAGAACGAACTGGGAAAAACCACGATCGCCCTGGAAAATGTCCTCACGATCGAAGTATTCACCGTACACGGTGACGTTACCACGGCCATCGGCGAAGTCGCTGCCGATAGCGCCGTAGACTTGAAGACGGGACCCATCGCCGCGCTCGGTGATCGAGTACTGGCTACCCATCTCGACGCCTTGTATTTCGCGTAGACGGAAGTTCACAACGCCCGAAAGAGCGTCCGAACCGTAAACCGCCGAAGCACCGCCGGTCACGGTGTCGACCGACTCGATTAGGAAGTTCGGAATGGTGTTGAGGTCGACCACCTGGTTGACGTCAAAGAAGGTCCAACGACGGCCGTTAACAAGAACGAGAGTGCGGGTCGAACCAAGGCCACGAAGGTTCAGCGTCGCAGCGCCGTTACCTGGGTTGTTCGAGAACGAAGTCGTACCCGGCACAACCTGCGGGAGCGCGTTCAGAACGTTTTCAACGTTGACCGTACCCGTGAGCTGGAATTCTTCGGCATCAACAACCGCAACCGGTGCGGCGGTGTCCGTGGAGCGCTTTTGAATGCGCGAGCCCGTAACGATGATAAATTCTTCGGGAGCCGCTGCGGCGCTGCCCGCACTTTCCATTTCATTGTCTTGCGCATAAGCAGGCGCGGCAATCATGGCGCCGGCCATGATCGTGCCTGTCAGGAGCGTAGCTTTGCTAAAGCGTTGCATTTCAATCCCCTTACCTAGACGCGCCAGGGGGACGCGCCTTCTTATATCTTCGGTTCCAAGTCCGAATGGATCGCCCATATGACAGGAGAATCGCGCTCTGCAATCGCGCTCTGGCGAAGTGCGGGCCATTGTGTAAGTTCTGTGGCATCAACGCTACACTTGTAAGTTGGACTGGACACTTTCGGACAGCGGCCCGAATAGGCCGCAGATGATGGACGCTGACAAGGGACTTAAAAACGATGACAGTTCAAGCGCGTAACAAAATTACGAGAGCGTGCGCGCGGGTAAATATCCGCGCCGGAGCATCACGGCACAGCCTGGTCGCAGCGCTTGGCCTCGCAATGCTAGCGACCTCATTGGGGGCGGGGCTCCACGCTCCGGCGGCGGCGCAGCCGGGCGAGGAAAACGAACTGATCGAGAAGCTCAAGACGTGCCAGGCGCAGAGCGACGACACCGCCCGGCTGGAATGTTTTGACGCCGCGGTCGGCCGTTTTGTCTCGGCCAGCGAGGCGGGCGATGTGCGTGTCGTCGATCGGGAGGAAATCAGGGAGAACCGGCGCAGCCTGTTCGGGTTCAACATTCCCAACAAGGGCATCCTTGCCGAGCCCGACGATGAAGTGTCCGACACGCTCGAGACCACAGTTACATCGGTGCGCTACATCACCTCGCGCAAGGTCCGCTTCCGCACACAGGAAGGAGCGACCTGGGAGATCGGCAACGCGCCCTCGCGCATGCGCCGGATCGAGGTGGGTGATCCGGTGGAGTTCAAGAAGGCGGCGCTCGGCTCCTACTTTGTCAAGATCAAGGGCCAGCGCGGTGTGAAGGGCGTGCGCGTCGAATAGGACGCCTGACTGCGCTGCGGATAGCGCGCTTTCCGGCACAATCGACCAACGCAAAAAGCCCGGCACGCCATCGCAGCGCGCCGGGCTTTTTCGTTAGCCTTCAGATCGTTAGCTTTCGAAAGGCTTGCCGGTGGTCTTACAGACCGCCCGGCCCGCAATCGTTGGCCAGGAAGTCCAGCATCTTGGTGTAGAACTGCTGCTGGTGGTTGTACATCAGCGTGCGATAGAAGTGGTCCGCATCGTCGAGCGTGAGGAACTGGCCCGTCTTGCCCGCTTTCTCGAACTCCTTCTTGTAGTCGGTGTAGTGATAATACAGCACGCGGCTGTCGTCCTCACCATGCACCATCAGCAGCGGGATGTTCACCTTGGCGACCTCTTCGATCGGGTTGACCCCGATCATGCCGCGCCGCTGGGCCCAATCATCCAGCGCCTTGGGCGAACCGCCCCGGCTGCGCTGGCGATAGCTCTTGGCGGGATCAGCCACAGCGGCCCCTGCGACCGCGCACTGGTAGATCTGCTCTTCACGGCTGAGCGCGACGAGCGCAGCATAGCCGCCATAGGACCAGCCGAACATCGCGATGCGATCAGGATCAACCAGACCCTGCTCCACCAGGTAGAGCGCGCCATCATCCTTGTCGTCCTGCATCTTGCCGCCATGTTCGCCATAGGCCGCATCAAAGTGCTTTTTACCCCAGCCCACCGTCATGCGGTAACCGGGCTGGAGCACCATGTAGCCCGCACTGGCGAGCAATTGCGCCCATTCATCGTAGCTCACGACTTCGGAGACGTGCGGGCCGCCATGCGGCATCACGACGAGCGGGAACGGCCCCTCGCCCTTGGGCTTGGTGACGTAACCGGGGATCTCCATCCCGTCGCGTGCGGGGTAGCGGATATACTCGACATCGGCGAGATTTTCCTGGTTGAGCAGCGGGTTACGGCTGCCCAGCTTTGCCAGCTGGCCATCCTTGACGAGCCAGAACGAACCCGGATCATGCGGACCGCGATTGGTCACGATCATCCGCTTGCCATCGCGTGAACGGCTGGTGATGTTGATCTGGTGGGCGTAGGGGATCTGCTGTTCCAGCGCCTCGTAAAGCGCCTTTTCACCCTCGTCGAACCAGTGACGCTCCCACTTCTCGCCCGGATATTGGGCATAGGCCAGCGTATCACGCCCGGGGATCGAGTGGAGGCCAACGCTCATCACGTCGCCATCTTCGTCCTGAAACAGCTTCTTGCCATATTCGCCCGTGTCGAGGTTGAACTCCCAGAGCGCGGCCTTGTCCTCGCCCTCGCGTGCCTCGATCATGTAACCAAGGCTGGGATTGTCCACGTCGATATGCGCAAGCCCCTGGAACCCCGTGAGAAAGCGGTGCAGATTCTCGTGATCGTCGGCGTCATATTCGGGGCCGAACTGGGTCCACGAACTCTCCCCCGGCTTGCGGAAATAGGTCTTGAGCTTGTTGTCGGAATCATACCCGGTCGTCAGGCGCGCATTGCCTTCGTTGTCGAAGACGTAACTGCCGTATTTGCTCGTGCCCTTCATGATCAGCTCTTTGCTGCCCGTGACGAGGTTGAGCCGGTAATAATTGCGCGGACGGAATGCGGCAAAAGGATCGACGCCTGTCCCGCCGCGCACCGCATTGCCTGCGGCAACCAGCACTGTATCGGGTTCATTGGGCAGCTCGTTCACGATGTCGAAGCTGTCGCGGATCGTGTTGAACTTGTTTTCCTCGAGATTGTACGAATAAGTCAGGTAATCGTACGTATCATCCTCGGGCCGGCGCACATTCTCGCGGCGTTGCTGCCAGGCGGTGCCGAAGATGAGAGTGTCGGTCACCCAGCGCGCGCCGATGATTTCCATCGGGTCGGCATTGAGGCGGCGATAGGGCTCCGACAGGTCATCGACCTTGTAGACTTCGAGCAGATATTCGCCTTCGCGCGATTCCACCTTGTGGACCAGCAGGTGCTTGCCATCGGGTGAAAGGTCGACCGCGTTGACGACATCGCGCAGCGCCCAGACGTCGATCGGCACGTTGGAGGTGCCCTTGGACTGGGCCTGCGTCTCGCTCGGCGCGGAGACGCTCAGACCGAGAACAGAGACGCCGACCAGGATGGCCGTCGCCGAAGCTTTGAGAAGTTTCATCGGGTGTAACCCTTTATTGGATTTGACAGTGAGCGAACTCGCGGGGCCCCAGCCTCCATTCCGAAGCACCTACAACTTCCATGTTAAAACAAAAAAGCGGCCTCTCAGCAAGAGCGAGAGGCCGCCTTTTTTGGCTAAATTCTGCCGTTTTTCCTAGAAACGGTAGAGCAGCTGGCCGAAGAACTCGCGGCCGTTGAGATCGTAAACGCCACCGATCGGAGTGTTCGAGATCTGCAGCACGCCAGCGCGCGGCGAAACCTGCGGCGGAGCCGTGTCGAACAGGTTGCGAACCCCCAGGATGACACGAAGGTCGTTATTGTCCCAGCGAACCGATGCAGTGTGCTCGAAATATTCCGGAGCAGTACCGACTGGCTGACAGAAGGTGCCGTCACCCTGAACCACGCCATTGGGGCCGTCACCACCGATACAGGTCGGCGAGAACACGCCGGTGAAGTTCTGGTCCGAATTCGGTGAGATGTTGTTGAAGACATCGCCAAACGGACGGTCAACTTCCTGCAGCAGGTTGTTGGTCACGGTGTTGAAGCTCTCGTTCACCGAGTCAACGTAGCGAACCTGGTAGGTGAACAGGAAGTCATCCCAGCGCACCTGGCCGGTTACACGGCCTGTCCATTCCGGGAACACGAAGCCGCCGATTTCGAGAAGGTCGTTCTCGATCACGTCGCCGGTTTCGGTCGTAAGGAAGTTACGACGCTCGAGCAGACGGTTGGCAACGAAGTTCAGCGAGAGATCGAAGGTCTCGTTGCCGATCGTCACCGGGTAACCGAAAGTGGTGTTGATATCGATACCACGCACCGTTTCCTGGTCACGGTTGAGGAAGCCGGCCTGAACGCCGCTGATCAGTCCGCGGTCGCTGGCGCTGTCCACTTCGATACGATCGCAGAACTCGGAGCGCTGCTCTTCCTGGCGGAGATAGCAGTCACCGATGATGAACCCGCCTGACGGTTCGATAATCGCGTCTTTGATCTTGATGTCGAAGTAGTTGACGTTGAGAGCAAAGTCGAAACCGCTCGGGAAGCTTTCCTCGAAGGCAAAGCCTGCCGTGATCGAACGCGAGGTTTCTGGATCGATATCAAGCGACCCACCCTGAGTGATCTCGCCGGAGACCTGCTGTTGCGTGTTCAGTGCTTCGGAGTCGACACCAACCGTGGTCGGATCGCGGCCTTCGCGGCGGCAGTTACGCAGGATGAAGTCTTCACGCTGGTCGAGGGTCGGGTCGTACTGACCGCGGCCACCGCCATCGGGAATGACGAAGGCCGCATCAGGAACTGCACAAGGGTCGAAAAGCCCCGTGAAGCCCGACTGACCGCGCAGGAAGTTCTCACGAAGGTTCGGCGCACGGAACGAGGTGCCGTAGCTGAACTTGAGGAGCAGCGGAGACACCGGGCGCCAGCCGCCCTTGATCGCGAAGGTGCCGTTGGTTCCGTAGAACTCTTCGTCGGTCAGACGGCCCGAGACGTTGAGCGTGAGTTCCTCGACGAGGGTCTCGCCCGCGATCAGCGGAATGTCGACTTCGCCGAACAGTTCGCGGATCCACTTGGAGCCCGAAGCACCGCCGTCAGCAAAGAAGCCGAAGAACAGACCGTTCGACGCGGTGAAATCCGGGTTCGAGTCGATCGAGTCTTCGCGATATTCGCCGCCGAGCACGACGCCAACCGGCCCCGCAGGCAAATCGAACAGGTCACCGGTGATGAACGCCTGGAGCATCACCTGCTCGTAGGTCGTGTCGAAGTCGCGGCTGTCGAACACATAATCGCGCTCGGCCTGCGAGGCGAAATCGCCGACCGCACCCGTCAGGACGCTGGGAGCGAACAGGTTGACCGGCACACAGCCTGGCGCAACGTCACTAGGCAGAAGGTCCGGGTTTGCAACGCCAGCGGCATTACACTCGCCGATGAACTGCGGATCCCCAAACGAACCGAAGACGTTGATGTTCTGGTTGTAATCGTCCGCGATGCCGTCGCCGTCATTGTCGACTACACCATCACCATCGTAATCGGCCGTCGGGTCAAGACCGAGCGCAAGGGCGAGACGGTCTTCACGGATGCCGAGACGCGAGGACTTACCTTCCGAACGCGAATAGACGCCCGAGACATCGAATGTCCAGCTCGGCCCGATGAAGGGCAGGTCGCCGCGCACACCGAGAACGCCGCGATACTGCTCCTGCAGAACCTCGAAGTTGTTCCGGTCGCCGCGGATCGAGGCGATCGGGACGACCGGGGTTGCGAAACCGGTCGAAAGCGCGACGCCAGGAATGCCCGTAATGCCAAGCGATTCGTTATCCACCGCTCGGCAGTCAACGCCGCCCGGATTAGTAAACGGATTACACGGGTTGAACTGGTTCAGGTCAGGCACCGAAGGAAAGATCTGCGGGTTGCCTGCACGCGAGTTGCTGATTTCGGCACGCGTGTATTGCGCTTCGAAATAAGGCGTGATGTTCGCTTCGCCCGGGAACGTGTATTCACCATAGGTGAATACGTTGATCAGCTCCTGGCCCGAGATGAAGGTCCGATCCAGTTCCTCGGCAGCCGCGTTGGTATTGACGTTCTGGAAGTCGACGTCACGGATACCATCGCCGTTAACGTCTAGGTCGACACCGAAGGCGTTAGTCGATTCACCGAAATTGAAGGTGTTGCCGGTGACCGGGTCGACGGGAAAGTTGGCGATATTGCCGTTGGCCGGAAAATAGACCGAACCAAAGCGGGTAAACGGGTTGAAGATACGACCCGAAATGCCGGCGACGGTGCAGTTGCTTTCCGACACGGTGACGCCCGGAGTACGGTCACGCACAACCGCGTTGTCGGCAAGGCCGAGGCGGAAAATTTCACCCGCTTCGCTCCGCTCGAGGTTGGTAGTGCAACCCTGCAGGAAGTCTCGATCGCGCAGCTTCACCTCGTCACGGACCTGGTATTCCGCGCCGATGCCGAACACCGCACGGTCGGTGGTGAAGCCCCAGGCGGCGCTGACCGAATAGTCTTCGCCCGCGCCCTGCGGGTTGATGTCGCCGTTGGCCTGGATCTCGAGACCGTCAAAGTCCTTGCGCAGAATGACGTTCACAACGCCCGCAACCGCGTCCGAACCATAAACCGAGGACGCACCGTCGGTCAGGATGTCGTAACGGTCAACCAGCGTGGCCGGGATGAGGTTGATCGACGGGTTGGTCGGTGCACCTTCCACACCGGCGGGTGCGAGGCGGCGACCGTTGACGAGAACGAGCGTACGGCCCGCGCCGACGCCGCGAAGGTTGATCGTCTGCGAGCCCGGACCGTTATCGAGCACGAAGCCCTGGAAGGTCGCGTCGATCTGGGTACCCGAAGCCGCTTCCGAACGCTGGAGGATCTGAGCGGGGTCGAACGCACCGACCGCCTGCTGGTTCTCGGTGCTCAGCACCTGCAGCGGCGAGATCGAGGAATAGGTATCGCGGACAATACGCGAACCGGTCACGGTGATCTTGTTGCGGTCGGTTTGACCGCTGGCGTCAGTCGTGATTTCGACCTGTTCTTCTTCCTCTTCGGCCTGCTCTTCCTCGGTCTGCTCTTGCGCGGCCACCGGGCCGGCGATCACGAATGCGAGCGCCGATGCGGAAAAGGCCAGCGCCTTCAAAGAACTCTTGTGAAATGTCTTCATGATGACTCCAGTTGCGACAACCGGAGCTTTCACCGAATCAAACCGTCATCGACACACGACTCGTGCCGATCACCCCCTGTTTTGATCGCGATGTAGCCCCTGCGATGACGGTTTTGTGCAATAGCGATATTTTGATGTCAAAGCGGCTTACGGCATTGCGGCAATTTTCACGGGGCTGTGACGTTAATCACACATACAGAAACGGCACCTTGCACTTTTAGCGCAGGGCCGAGTCCGATTATTATAACTAAATTACAATATTGCGTAATATGTCGTAGTGAAGGCGAGGCGTGTGATACAGTGTCACGTAATGATCACGAGCGACTGACAGCGCCAAGCGCGGTTCAAATGGGCAGGATTCGTCATTCGTCGATGGCAAATTGCAGTTCGCCATCGCCCTCGTCGATCTTTACCGTCATTCCGTCGGTGACACCGCCCTCGAGCAGCTTTTCGGCAAGCGGGTCCTGCAGGTATTTCTGCACCGCGCGCTTCAAGGGCCGCGCGCCGTAGACAGGGTCGTATCCGACCCGGCCCAGCCAGCGCAGCGCTGCATCGGTGAGGTCGAGCGTGATCTTGCGATCCTCGAGCAGCTTCTGCACGCGCTTGACCTGGATTTCGACGATCGGTGCCATGTGCTCCATTGCCAGGCGGTGGAACAGGATGATCTCGTCCAGACGGTTGAGGAATTCGGGGCGGAAATGTCCGCGCACCACATCCATCACCTCGTTTTCGACATCGGCGACCTTGCCGTCATCGGGCAGGTTCGAGAGATACTGGCTACCTAGGTTGCTGGTAAGGATTATCAGCGTGTTGGAGAAGTCTACCACGCGGCCCTGCCCGTCGGTAAGGCGGCCATCATCGAGCACTTGCAGCAGCACGTTGAAGACATCGCCATGCGCCTTTTCGACCTCGTCGAACAGCACGACCTGATAGGGCCGGCGGCGCACGCTTTCGGTCAGCACCCCGCCTTCATCATAGCCGACATAGCCCGGAGGCGCGCCAATCAGGCGGGCGACCGAATGCTTCTCCATGTATTCGGACATGTCGATGCGGACCATCGCCTGGTCGTCGTCGAACATGAAGGCTGCGAGCGCTTTCGTCAGTTCGGTCTTGCCGACGCCGGTCGGGCCCAGGAACAGGAAGGAACCGAGCGGGCGATTGGGGTCCTGCAAACCGGCGCGCGCACGGCGTACCGCCTTTGAAACCGCCGTAATCGCATCGGACTGGCCGATCACCCGCTTGCCAAGGATGTTTTCCATGTCGAGCAGCTTCTCGCGCTCGCCTTCCATCATCTTGTCGATCGGGATACCGGTCCAGCGGCTGACGATGCCGGCAATATCCTCTTCGGTGACCTCTTCGCGCAACAGCGCGTTGTCGGTCAGGCCCTCGGCCTCTTCGAGGCGCTTTTCGAGATTGGGGATCGTGCCGTAGGAAAGCTCGCCCGCCTTGGCGAGATCGCCGGAACGCTGCGCCTGTTCAAGCTCGAGCCGCGCGGCATCGAGATCCTCCTTGATCCGGCCTTCCGCCTCGATCTTGTCGCGCTCGTTCTGCCAGCGCGTGGTCAGTTCGGAGGATTCCTGTTCAAGATCGGCGAGTTCCTTGCGCAAATTGTCGAGCCGGTCGCGCGATGCCGCATCGTCCTCTTTCTCCAGCGCCGATTCTTCGATCTTCAACTGGATGATCCGGCGGTCGAGATTTTCGATCTCTTCTGGCTTGGATTCCACTTCCATGCGGATGCGCGAGGCGGCCTCGTCCATCAGGTCGATCGCCTTGTCCGGCAGGAAGCGGTTCTGGATATAGCGGTCTGAAAGCTTTGCCGCGGCAACGATGCTGCCATCGGTGATGCGCACGCCGTGGTGGAGTTCGTACTTGTCCTTGATGCCGCGCAGGATGCTGATCGTATCCTCGACGCTCGGCTCCTCGATGAAGACCGGCTGGAAACGCCGCTGGAGTGCGGGATCCTTCTCGACATATTTCTGGTATTCATCGAGGGTCGTGGCACCGATGCAGTGCAACTCGCCGCGTGAGAGCGCGGGCTTCAAGAGGTTGGAGGCATCCATCGAACCTTCGCTCGCGCCCGCCCCGATCAGCGTGTGCATTTCATCGATGAACAGGATGATCTGGCCGTCGGCGTTCTTGACCTCGTCGAGCACCGACTTCAGCCGCTCCTCGAATTCGCCGCGATATTTGGCGCCCGCGATAAGCGCGCCCATGTCGAGGCTCATCAGCGTCCGGCCCTTGAGGCTGTCGGGCACGTCGCCATTGGCGATGCGCAGGGCCAACCCCTCGGCAATCGCGGTCTTGCCGGTGCCGGGCTCGCCGATGAGGGCAGGGTTGTTCTTGGTGCGCCGCGCGAGGATCTGAATGGTGCGGCGGATTTCCTCGTCACGGCCGATGACCGGGTCGAGCTTGCCGTCGCGCGCGGCCTGGGTGAGATCGCGGGCGAACTTCTCCATCGCGTCATAGGTGCTTTCGGCGTTGGCGCTGTCGGCCTTCTTTCCGCCGCGCAGGTCCTCGATCGCGGAATTGAGGCTTTGCGGGGTGACGCTGGCGGCCTTCATCGCATCGGCGGTGGCGCCCTTCGCCATGGCAAGCGCGGTGAGCAGGCGCTCGACCGTGACATAGCCGTCGCCCGCCTTGTCAGCGAGCTGTTCGGCGCTGTCGAGGACGCGCACCGCATCGTTATCAAGTCCGGGCTGTGCCTGCGCACCGCCGCCCGTCACCTGCGGGATCTTGGAGAGCGCCAGGTCCACCGCGCTTACCGCAAGGCTGGGCTCGCCGCCTGCGCGCTGGATCAGACCCGCGGCCATGCCCTCGCTGTCCTCCAGCAGGGCCTTGAGGATATGGACCGGGCTGATGCGCTGGTGATTGTTGCGGATGGCAACGGTGAGCGCGGACTGGAGAAAGCCCTTGGCGCGGTCGGTAAACTTTTCGAGATTCATAGGATTACAAAGCCCCTCACATGGATGACCCGCTTCATATAGTGTTGCATTTCAGCAACACAAGAACGGCCATGATTTTTCCCAAATCCACCGGACTCGGATGCCCTTTATCAACTTGGCCGTCATTTTTTGCTTGATCGGCATCAAACGGTAAGTGGGCGGCCCTGCGTTTTTTGCAAGCGCCTCAAGGCCTATTCGAGCGCCACCTGCGGTTCATCCGATCGCTGGTCTGGCCAGCATCCACAGCGCCATCGCCATCATCATCAGGTTCTCGGTCAGCGAGATGAACCCGAGCGGAACGTTCGACTCCCCGCCGACACAGGCGCACTTGAGTTCCCTCTTGTCGATGTAGACCGCCTTGAACACGCTCGCCGCGCCCACTGTGCCGATAAACAGCGCGACCGGGATCGAGATGAAATCGAGGATATGCGCCGTCATCAGCACACCCGCCAGCCCTTCGGCGTAGGGGTAGACATAGCCATAGGGCACCCAGCGCCGGGCAAGCAGGTCGTAATTGAGGAACATCGTCGAGAAACTCTCGACATCGCGCAATTTCAGATAGGCAAGGCCGCACATCGAGAAGCTGATGAACCATTCCGCAGCCAGCACGGAAATCGCCGCGCCGGTCGCCACCCAGGCGGCACCCAGCGCCATCAGCGCCGTCATCGCGAAAAGCACGGCGACGGGGTGATAGGTCGTGCCCTCCTTGTCCACCGGGTTGCCGAAATGGCGCGCAAGATCATCGTAGCCGCCGATCCGTTCGCCCTCGATCCAGGTCTGCGGCGTGGTCTCGACCCCGTGCTTTTCCATGAAAGCGTCGACCTCACTTCGCGAAGTCAGGTGGTGGTCGTCGACTACAAAGCCGCGGCGTTCGAGCAGCCATTTCGACTTGAGGCCAAAGGGGCACAGATGGTCTTCCATGACCATGCGGTAGAGGGTTGCCTTGCGGGTGTTGTCCATACCCGACCTAGCCGGATCAGCCAGGATCGTTCCATCCGGGCACCCTCTTGCTCGCTTGACCTGCCGCCCTGCGCCCCGCAATGGTCGCGCGTCATTCTTTGAGGAGAGACTATCTTTATGACTTGGGCAAAGCGCCTCGGGATCGGTTTTGCCGCCCTTTTCATCATCGCCTTCATCACGCTTGCCACCTGGGAGCCGATCGTCGCCAGCCCGGCAAATGCGGCCTCGCAAAAGGCCTACAGCGCCGAGATCATCCGCGACGAATTCGGCGTGCCGCATATCTATGGCGCAACCGACGCAGACGTCGCTTTCGGCGTCGCGGTGGCGCATGCCGAGGACGATTTCTCCACGTTGCAGGATGTCGTCGCGATGTCGCGCGGGCGTTACGGCGCGATTGCGGGCGAGGATGGCGCGGTATTCGATTACGCCTACCACCTGCTTGACGCGCGCGGCACGGCGAGCCGGGAATACCCCGAGCTGCCCGCCGACACGCGCGCCCTGTTCGAGGCCTATGCGGCCGGGCTCAACCACTTTGCCAAAAATCATGCGGACGAGGTGAAGCTCTCCAATCTCTTTCCCGTCAACGGCGAGGACGTTGCCGCCGGTTTCGCGCTGCGCCAGCCGTTCTTCTTTGGCCTCAACAACGTGATCGCGCCGCTTGTGGCAGGCGAGGACCTGCGCCGCGAGTTCGGACCCGACATTCCCGGCTTCCCGCGCGAGCCCGAGGGCGGCCCGATCGAACCCGTGGGCGAGCCGATCATGGACGAGGCGGATAGCGAAGATGTAGCCCATAGACGCCCCCATCCCCTGCCCTGGGGCGAGGATGCAGGGCTGCTGGGCTCCAACGCCTGGGCGGTCGCGCCGGAGAAATCGGGCGGGCCGACAACGCTGACCTCGAACTCGCACCAGCCGCTTCGCGGCGGGGTGGCGTGGTACGAATTCAGCGTCGAGAGCGAGGAAGGCTGGCACTTTACCGGCGCGAATTTCCCCGGATCGCCCTTCCCCTTCCTTGGCCATAACGAGCACCTTGGCTGGACCAACACGGTCAACCGG
The DNA here is from genome assembly GCA_043567175.1 of Erythrobacter sp. Lineage (GTDB taxonomy): Bacteria > Pseudomonadota > Alphaproteobacteria > Sphingomonadales > Sphingomonadaceae > Erythrobacter. The sequence continues at coordinate 3,153,827 of CP121323.1, read as the reverse complement.
CCCGACATGGTCGATGTCTACAAGCTCGAGATGAACGCTGACGGCACGCAATACCGGCTCGACGGCGAATGGCGCGATCTGGAAACGAAACGCGTGATCCTGCCGGTGCGCATGGGGCCGGTGATCCTGCCGATTTTCCAGACGATCCACCGCTCCGTCCACGGCCCGGTGATCGAGAATGATAAAGGCTTTTTTGCGATCCGCTATGGCGGGATCGGCCAGCTCGACCAGCTCGACGCCTATTACCGGCTCAACAAGACCGAGACGCTGGAGGAATGGCAGGCGCAGATCGCGCGGCTCGCCATCCCCTCGACCAACTTCATCTATGCCGACGAGGCAGGCAATATCGCCTATGTCTACAATGCCGCAATTCCGGACCGGCCCGAAGATGTCGAGGCGAACTGGCGCGGTGTGCTCGACGGATCGCGCTCGGAGCTGATCTGGGAAGGGTCGGTCGGCTATGACCGCATCCCCAAGCTCATCAATCCTCAAAGCGGCTGGGTCTACAATTCGAACAACGAGCCTTTCACGGCTGCAGGTGAAGGCAGCGACCTTGATCCGTAAGACTTCTCGCCCGTTCTCGGCATCGAGCGCAAGCAGACCAACCGCTCGCGGCGTGCCTATGCGCTGATGAGCAAGGCCGAGGTGCTCGACCGCGAAACGCTCGAGGCGATCTAGTATGACACCGTCTATGAACGCGCTTCTTACGTCGATGCGATGATGAGCGCGCTTGAAGGCCTCGAGGCTGAGGGCAAGCTCTCCGAGGCGCGCGACCTGCTGCTCGCCTGGGACTACAATTCGGATGGCGAAGGCCCGGCCGATGCGCTCGCCTATCTGATGCTGCGCGACTTCATGTCGGCTGAGTACCAGAACAAGGGCGGCTATCCCGATATCGACGAGGCGCTATCCAAGACGGTCGATCACCTGACCACCCATTTTGGCCGGATCGATCCGCCGATGGGCGAGCTTGTGCGATTGCGCCAGGGGGATGTCGACCTGCCGCTCGATGGCGGTTCGGACACGCTTCGCGCAGCGACCACCTGGCAGGTCGAGGAGGACGGGCGCCTCAGCCTCGTCCACGGCGACAGCTTTATCCAGTGGGTCGAATGGCCGGCGCCAGGTCAAGAGGGGCGCGTCTCTTCGCGGTCCATCCAGCCCTTTGGCCAGGCGACAACGCGGCCCGGCAGCCCGCACTACACCGACCAGATGCAGCTTTATGTCGAGCACAAGCTCAAGCCGGTGCACTTCTGGCGCGAGGATGTCGAAGCCAACGCCAAGCGGCGTTATACGGTTGAAGCGAACTGACACTGGTGTAAACAGCCCCACGGAGGCTCAAAGCCCCAAGGCCGCCGGGATCGCCGAGGGGCCCGGATTACAGACTATTCCTAAGGGAGACGACAAGATGGCAGTAGACGGCACATTCAACACCACCGTCAAAAGCCCGATGGGCGACCAGAGCGGCAAGCTCACGATTAATGACAAGGGCGACGGCACGTTTTCCGGCAAGATGGAAGGCGGCATGGGTTCGATGGACATCGACAGCGGCACCGTCGATGGCGACACCGTGCGCTGGTCGATGGACATGACCGTACCGATGCCGATGAAGCTCGAATGCGAAGCCACCATCGACGGCGACACGATCACCGGCACGGTGAATGCGGGCGCGTTCGGCGCGATGCCGCTGACGGGCACCCGTGTCTGAACCGATCGGTTTTCGCTGAAAGAATTGAGCCGCCGGGATTTGCTCCCGGCGGCTTTTTTCGTGCGCTCGGCTTGCTCGTTCGCGGTTCAGGGAGCTTTCGCAACCTCGAACTTCATCAGCAAGGTGCGCTGGCGAGACGCAAAATTGTCATCGCTCACGATGTAGAGAAAGACCCGGCCTTCCTCTTCGCGCACCGCCAGCCCTTCAAAATTGTCGACGCTGAGCGGCGCGCGCAGGGTGGCGATATCGCGGTCGTAATCGTCGCCGCCTAGCGCCACGATCCCGGCGGCATTGCCGCGGACAGGCGCATAGCTGCGAAACAGGACGAACAGCGTTCCGTCGCTCGCCATATCCGCATCGGTCGGCACCGCGCCGATATCGCGCATATCCTCGGGTGGCTCGAGGCGGAGCGGCGATGGCCCCATGCCCTGTGTCTGCCAGAAGCAATTGGGCCTGTCCGGCAGAGCTTCGCGTTCGGCGCACACGAACAGGGCGCGTTCATCGACCGCGATCGTCTCGGTGCCGCCATTGGCCTCGAGCGCGCCCATGATCGCGACCGGATCGATGCCCGTCGGCTCGGGCACGCCATCGAGGCGGGGATAGCGCCAGATACGGTGGTCGCGCTCGAAACTGACGAGCCAGCCGCCAGCTTGGCTGCGCGTCAGCCCCTCGCTGTCACCTGCCTCCTTGCCCCTCAACTGTTCGCCTTCGAGGCCCAGCAAGGGGCCGGCTTCGAGCCCTGCAAGTCCGACCAGACGGTCGCCCTCCTCCAGCGGAGTGATCCACACCCAGCGCGCATCGTCGGTAAGCGCCAGCAAACGCCCGCTTCGCTCGTCCCAGCGCAGCGCCGAGAGGCCGCCGATATCCTGACCCATGCGCGGAATTTCGATCCCGCCGCGATAAGCGAGCGCGCCAGCGCGGATCTCCGAAGCATCGTCGGGGTTGAGCGGCACGGCTTGCACGAGGCTGTTGTTCGCCTCTCGCCAGTGCATGAAGACGGCAAGCCCGATGAGCGCCAGCGCGAGCGCCCCCGCCGCAGCGAAGACCGATTGGCGCTTTGCCACAATCCCTTCGGGCACTACCTGCTCCCCCTGAAACGCTGCCTACCTTTTGCACGATACGCAGCGCGCTCGCCTCGCGGATCAAGCAGGAAGCCGCCGATCGCGCAAGGGCGTAATAAATCGGGGGCTGGAGGCGGTTGCGCGGCAATGCCGATGGCGCTTATGGCTTGATCCATGGAATATGTATTCATCGTGACCTATGGGCGGTCCGGCTCCACGCTGATCCAGGGGCTCCTGAACGCGATCGATGGCTATTGCATCCGCGGCGAAAACCGCGCGATGGTCAATCACCTCAGCCGGGCGGCAAGCGCGATGGTCAATCTGGGCCAAGAGATTACCCGGGCCAACAACGCTCCGGACACGCCGTGGTACGGCGTCACGAGCGCACAGCCCGAGGCATTTGCGCGCCACATGGCAGAGGGTTTCGTGAGCGATATCCCGGCCCCGCCTGAAGGCACGCGCGTCACCGGTTTCAAGGAAATCCGCTACACGCCCGAGCACTTGTCGGACGAGGAATACGAGGCGGCGATCACCTTCATGGCAGACATGTTTGCGGACAGCCGCTTCATCTTCAACACCCGCGACGCGGCGCAGGTTGCGCGCTCGGGCTGGTGGGCAACGGACGAGCGCTACACTCCCGCCGATGTGAAGCGGATCGTACAGGCCTGCGATGAACGCTTCGAGCGATCGCGCGAGCATCTGGGAGACCGCGCCCATATCATCGATTACGCGGACTATAACGCCAGGCCCGAAGGCTTCGGACCGTTGCTGGAATGGCTGGGCGAGGACCTGCCGTTCGAACGGATCGAGCAGATCTGCGCCAAGAAGCTCAAGCACGTGCAGAACCAGAAGCCCGCCAAGCCGACGATCAAGTCGCGCCTGCGCAAGGTGCTGCCGCTCTGACCCAAGCAATCCCTTGCGGGCGTGAGCATCAGCAAGACAAGGTGTAAGCTGCGGTTCACAAACGCTTTATTACACGCAGGCGAGGAAACCAGCCGGGGAGAAGCCATGTCATTTTCACTCGCCCTGATCGCCAGCGCCGCCCTTGCCAGCACCCCCTCATGGGCATCGAGCATCGCTCCCGCGCAAACCTCAAGCCCGGCGCGCGTTTCCTCACCAGATGCTCGGGTGAGCTCCGAGCGGGTCGCCGAGGTGGTGATCGACGGCATGATCTGTCAGGCCTTCGGCTATTCGCCGGATTGGGAGGGACTTAGCAATTGGACCGAGAAACAAGTCGACGCGCTTGCTGCCCAGACTAGTGGGCTTGATCGCGAGGGTGCAGTGAGGCGCTTAAACCGCCGCGCCACTTCTCGATACTGGTTTGTGCGAAACCGCTATGATGGCGCCTTGGCGCTGGTGGACCAGACCGGCTTTTATAACACCCGGCGCTTCATTTCGCGATTTCGCGACCGCTGCGGCGAACTTGACGGCTCTGTCGATGCTGGCAAGCTCATTTCCAGAACTGGCGAGGAGCCTGACACGCTGGAACTCATGGCGAGTGTGCGCGCCGTCATGTTCAACGAGGAAACGTTGAAGACGTTCAAACGCGCCTATCCACCCTATCTTGGAGAGGCGATCGGCAATCCCTGATCAGCCCAGCTTGTCCTTCAGGATCTGGTTGACGACCTGCGGGTTGGCCTTGCCCTTCATCGCCTTCATCGTCTGGCCGACAAAGAAGCCGAACAGCTTGTCCTTGCCGCCCTTGTATTGTTCGACCTTGTCCTCGTTATTGGCGAGTATTTCGTCGATTGCACTTTCGATGGCGCCGGTATCCGAGACCTGTTTCAAACCCTCACTATCGGCGATCTCGTCAGGCTCGCGGCCCTGACGCAGCACGATTTCGAAGATTTCCTTGGCCTGGCCGCCACTGATCTCTCCATTGTCCTGCATGGCGAGGATCGCAGCCTGGCGCTGGGCCGTGGCGTTGCTGATATCGGCTTCGTCACCGATCGACTTGATCACGCCCGGCGCCACTGAAAGCGCCCAGTTCGCAACCTGTGTCGCGACATCGCCTTGGGATTTGCCGGTGGATTTCGCGGTCGCCTCAAGCAGGCTTTCAAACCGCGCAAAGGTCTCGACCTCGGCGGTGAGTTCGCGCGCATTGTAAGGCGTGAGGCCGAGCTCTTCCTCGTAGCGGCGGCGCTTGGCATCGGGCAATTCGGGCAGGCTTGAGCGGCATTCCTCGAGGAAGCTGTCTTCAAGCACCAGCGGCAAGAGGTCGGGGTCGGGGAAGTAGCGGTAATCATGCGCGTCTTCCTTCGAACGCATCGTGCGCGTGGTGCCGGTGGCGACATCGAACAGGCGCGTTTCCTGATCGACCGTGCCGCCGCTCTCCAGCACATCAACCTGGCGATTGGCCTCGTATTCGATGACCTGCATGACGAAGCGCACCGAGTTGACGTTCTTGGTTTCGGTCCTCGTGCCCAGTTCTCCGCCCGGTTTGCGCACCGAGACATTGACGTCGGCGCGCATCGAGCCTTCTTCCATATTGCCGTCGCAAGAGCCGACATAGCGCAGGATGCTGCGCAATTTGCGCAAATAGGCGCCTGCTTCGGCGGGTGAGCGCATGTCGGGCCGGGACACGATCTCCATCAAAGCCACGCCGCAGCGGTTGAGATCAACGTAGGACATGGTCGGGTGCTGGTCATGCATCAGCTTGCCCGCATCCTGCTCGACATGAATGCGCTCGATACCGATCAGAGCTGGCTGATCTGATAGCCCTGCGGCAAATCGGCGTAGAAGTAATTCTTGCGGTCGAAGCGCGAATATTTGTTGATCTGTGCCTCGATCGCCATTCCGGTGCGCACTGCCTGACGGATACATTCCGCATTCGGCACGGGCAGCATGCCGGGCATGGCTGCATCGACGAGCGAGACCTGCGAGTTCGGCTCCGCACCAAAAGCGGTCGCGGCGCCCGAAAAGAGCTTGGAGTTCGAGGTCACCTGCGCGTGAACCTCAAGGCCGATCACGACCTCCCATTCGCCGGTTGCGCCTTCAATGCGGTAATTGCTCATTCTATCGTCTCTTTTCCCATGCGCTCCTGCGAAGGCAGGAGCCCAGATGCGTAAGGGCAGTCCTTCGCCGCCCTGGGCTCCGGGTCAAGCCCAGAGATCACGTGTGTGTTTCGTCATCTTCTTTCGCCAACGGTTTGCCCGTCTTGCTGTCAAACCGCGCTTCGCCGTGGTCGATGGTTTTCGAGAGATACATCACGACCCCGCCCAACAGCACGAAGCAGAGCATGAAAATGGTCGCGTAGATGATCTCGCCGGTCATTTGTCCGCCTTGTGGGGAGGCAGTTGTTTTCCGGTTTCACTGTCAAAGCGCGCCTCGCCCGCGTTGATCCGGCGACCGTATTTGTTGATCGCCCAGAGCGCCGCCACAACAGCGACTATGCCGAACGTCTCGAGGCTCACCACCACTTCTCCGGCGCGTGATCGAACCCGCTGCGCTGCTGGATCGCGAGGCCCGCATCCAGAACCGTCTGCTCGTCAAACGCCTTACCCACCAGTTGCAGCCCCAGCGGCAAACCATCGGCGGTCAAAGTCGCGGGCACGCTCATCGCCGGAAGCCCTGCGAGGCTGGCAGGCACTGCGTAGACATCGTTCAGATACATCGTCAGCGGGTCTTCATTGAGGCTGCCCAGCGGGAAGCTCGCCGTCGGCGTGGTCGGTGCGAGGATCAGGTCGCAATGCTCCCAGGCATTCCTGTAATCCTGCGCGACCAGCGTGCGGATCTTCTGCGCCTGGTTGTAATAGGCATCGTAAAAGCCCGCCGAGAGCGCGTAGGTGCCGATCAGGATGCGGCGCTGCACCTCGTCGCCGAAGCCCGCCTCACGCGTTTGCGCGTACATGTCCTGAAGGCCTGCCCCCTCGGGCAGATCGCGCAGGCCGTAACGCACGCCGTCATAGCGGGCGAGGTTTGACGAGGCTTCTGCGGGGGCGATGATGAAGTAGGCCGGAAGGGCATACTTGGTGTGCGGCAGGCTGATCTCGACGATTTCCGCTCCGGCGTCCTTGAGCCATTCCATGCCCTGCTCCCACGCGGCGATCACGCCCGCATCGGTGCCTTCCATGCGGTATTCCTTCGGGATGCCGACGCGCTTGCCTTTGAGATCGGCATTCAGTGCAGCTTCCCAATCGGGCACGTCCATCTGGAGGCTGGTCGCATCCTTGGGGTCAAACCCCGCCATAGCGCCCAGCATGATCGCACAATCCTCGACGCTGCGCGCCATCGGGCCCGCTTGGTCGAGGCTGGAGGCAAAGGCAACCACGCCCCAGCGCGAGCAACGCCCATAGGTCGGCTTGATGCCGACAGTGCCGGTAAAGGCGGCAGGCTGGCGGATCGAGCCGCCAGTGTCGGTGCCCGTCGCCGCCGGAGCGATCCGCGCAGCAACCGCGGAGGAAGACCCGCCCGAGGAACCGCCGGGGCTCATCGCTGCATTGCTGCCCTGCCCGTCTTTTCCCTTGGCTCGCCAGGGCGAGGCGACATTGCCGAAATGGGAAGTCTCGTTCGATGAACCCATCGCGAACTGGTCAAGATTGAGCTTGCCCAGCATGCCTGCGCCCGCATCCCACAGATTTTGCGAAACGGTGCTTTCATATTGCGGCTTGAAGCCTTCGAGGATGTGGCTCGCCGCGCTGGTCTGCACGTCCGTAGTGGCGAACAGGTCCTTCATGCCGATCGGCACACCGGCCATCGCGCCAAGTTCTTCACCCGCAGCGCGCTTAGCATCGACGCTATCTGCAGCGGCGAGCGCGTGATCGGGCGTGGTGACGATAAAGGCGTTGAGTTCAGCTGCCTCGGCGACGGCCGCGTTGAAGCTTTCGGCCACTTCGCGTGCGGTGAAGTCACCCGCAGCCACGCCGTCGCGGATCGCCTTGACACCAAGAGAGGTCAGGTTAGTCATTGTCTCGCAAATCGCCTTATTCAATTACCTTGGGCACGCCGAAAAAGCCGTGCTCGGCCGCCGGCGCGTTGGCCAGCACCGCGTCGCGCTTGCCTCCGCCCGTCTTGGGATCGGCATCGACCACGTCGGCGCGCAGGCGCAAAGTGTTCTCGATCACCGCGGACATCGGCTCGACACCGGTCACGTCGACCTCGCCCAGCTGCTCGACCCAATCGAGGATGCCATTGAGCTCGGGCACCATGCGCTCGAGCTCTTCCTCGCTCATATTGATACGCGCCAGATGGGCGATCTTGGCGACTTCCTGTTTGGTTACGGACATGCAAGCTTCGCTTGGTTGGAGGATAGAGCGTTTGCGAGGGGTCGCCGGAGCAGCCCCGAGGATTATTGCGGCAGACCCGGAGGCGGCGCGGGACGGCTGGCCTCGAAGGCGCGCTGGTTGATTGCCATGCCTTCTTCGAATTGCTGCGCATCGAGGATTTCGACAACGTCCATCTCGAAGATCAGCGTGGCGCCCGGCGGGATCGGCGAGCCGGGGCGCGGCGTGTCGCCATAACCCAGTCTCGACGGGATCGTCAGCTTGTAGCTGCCGCCCTTCCGCATCCGCTGCAGGCCCTTGTAGAAGCCCTCGACAGTGGCGCCCTGTTCGATCGGGAACGGCGTGCCTTCAGCCGGGAACACGCCTGGCGCGGGCCACGGAATGGGCTCGGACTGGTCAAACTGGGTTCCGTCCTCAAGGAAGCCCTTATAGTTGACGAAAACCATCTGGCCCTCGCTCGCGGTCGGGCCGGTGCCTTCCTCGATCGTCTCGATCGTCAGCTTCTGGACTTCCTCGCCCGGCGCGCTTGGCTGGACGGTTTCGATAGCCTCGACATTGCCCCACTCGATCGGAGCCGCCGCCACGGCAAGGCCGGCGCCAATCGCCACCGCACCGCCGATACCCAGCCACAATTTGGTGAGCGATCCCTTGGCGATGGGGTGTAACGGAACACGGGTGATTTCGGTCATTTTCGTTCCCTGGGAAATAGGCGCTGGCGTCCCTTTGCGAATCGCCGCCCGCCGCGCGGATGCGACAGACAGCAAAAGGGGCGCGAGAGCTTGAAATGTCTCACGCCCCTTTGGCGTATCCGTTTTCGGGTTTCAAGCGGTTCGGTAAAGCCCCGCGAGACCTCGAAGCCTTACTTGACGCCGTCGCGTTCCATACGCTTGCGCTCAAGCTTGCGAGCGCGGCGAACAGCAGCAGCCTTTTCACGGGCGCGCTTCTCGCTTGGCTTTTCATAATGGCGACGCAACTTCATTTCGCGATACACGCCTTCACGCTGCAGCTTTTTCTTAAGCGCACGGAGAGCCTGGTCGACATTGTTATCGCGAACCATGATTTGCATAAACGATCACTACCTATCTAATAAAATGCACAGAGCCCCGCTGGTTGCCGTTGCGGGGGTGCGCGAAAAAAATTGACGCAAAAAAGGGCGCAAATCCGGTGGCCGAATCCTGTGACTGGGCCAACCCGATCGCGCACTGACTGGCGCCCGTATAGCCAAGTCCCCCGATTTTGGCAAGGTTGTGCGTCACAACTGCCTGCATCCCCGGCTTTTACCACCCGCCATCCGGCCGGGCGCCGGTGCGACATGGAGGCAGGATGCAGGCGCGGCTAGGCAGAAGGCGTGCAGACGGCTAGAGGCGTCGGCCATGTCCGCTTTTCTACCATCGCTGATGCCCTCCCTGCTGGTGGCAACCGGCGGCGCCGTGGGCGCTGTAGGGCGCTATCAGCTGGGCCGCACGATCACCCATTGGACCGGTCCGAATGCGGCCTTTCCCTGGGGAACGCTCGGCGCAAACCTGATCGGCAGCCTTGCGATGGGGTTGCTTGTCGGCTGGCTCGCACGTCATGGCGGGGCGGGCGCGGAGAATATGCGCTTGCTGCTTGGGGTTGGCCTTCTGGGCGGTTTCACCACTTTCAGCGCCTTCAGCCTCGAGATGGTCCTGCTCGTCCAGCGCGGGTCGCCGGGCCTTGCCATGCTATACGCCGCAATCTCGGTGGTGGCCGGGCTGGCCGCGCTTTACCTTGGGCTCCTGACGATGCGGGGGACGGCATGAGCGACGGGACGGGCAGCGAAACGGGCGACAAGACGGGCAACGGCAAAGCGATGGAAGTGCGCCAGTTTACCGTATCGGACGATGATGACGGCATCCGGCTCGATCGCTGGTTCAAGCGCAACCTGCCGCAGATCGGCTTTGCCACCGTCTCGCGCTGGGCGCGCACGGGGCAGGTGCGCGTCGACGGCAAACGCGCCAAGCCGGAAGATCGCCTGGAGGCCGGGCAAACGCTGCGCGTGCCGCCGGGCGGCGAGGTCAAGGCCAGCGGCGCCAAGCAGCGCCAGCGGCGCGAACTCACGCCTGAGGACATCGCCGAGGCGCGCGCTATGGTGATCCGCGAGACGCCCAGTGCAATCGTGCTCAACAAGCCCCCCGGCCTTGCGACGCAGGGCGGATCGAAAACCACTCGCCATGTCGACGGGCTGCTCGATGCGTTTGTCGAGGATGACGAAACACCCCGCCCGCGCCTCGTCCACCGGCTCGACAAGGATACATCCGGCGTCCTCCTGATTGCGAGGACACCCGGCAGCGCGGCCGCCTATTCAAAGCGGTTTTCGGGGCGCAGCGCGCGCAAAGTCTACTGGGCGCTGATCGTTGGCCGGCCCGAAGTTTCCGAAGGCACGATCGATGCACCGCTTGCCAAGCAGCCGGGCACAGGCGGCGAGAAAATGCATGTCGACGAGGAAAACGGCCAGAGCGCCAAGACGCGCTACCGCGTGATCGACCGTGCTTCGGACAAGGCCGCCTGGGTCGAGCTCGAACCGCTGACGGGGCGCACTCACCAGCTGCGCGTCCACATGGCCGCCATCGGCCACCCGATCGTGGGCGACGGTAAATATGGCGGGCGCGATGCCTTCCTGACCGGTGCGATCAGCCGCAAGATGCACCTGCACGCCCGGCGCCTCATCATCTCCGAACCGTCGAACAAGGCGGCGAAGGGCACGGCTGGCGGCAAGCTTGACGTGACCGCCGAACTCCCTGCGCACTTCGCGGCTAGCATGGAGGCACTGGGCTTTGATGAAAGCCTCTCGGATGCGGCTCCGATGCGCGATGAGACGCCCGAACGCACGCCGGCAGAAAAGAAGCAGGCTGCGCGCCAGCACGCCAAGAACTACCGCAAGGCCCGGCGCGGCGAACGGCGCACCCGCGCAACTTCGGCGGTGACCGCAAAGAAAAAGGCCAAGGCAAAGACCCCCGCCAAGGGCAAGCCGAAGGGAAAGCCCAAGGGGCCCAGGCCTTGACCCGGCTCGCCGTGTTCGATTGCGACGGCACGCTCGTCGACGGGCAGGCCGATGTCATCTGGGCCATGCGCCGCGCCTTCGAACGCGCCAGTGCGCCTGCACCGCAGGACGATATGGTGCGTCGCATGGTGGGCCTCAGCCTGCCCGTCGCGGTGCGCGAACTGGCTCCTCAGCTGGGCGAAGAGCAGCAGCGCGCCGTGGTCGAATTCTACAAGTCGAGTTTTCGCGCACGCCGCGAGGAAGGGCTGCTCGACGAACCGCTTTATGACGGGATCGCCGAACTCTTGCGCGAGCTTGCCGATGATGGCTGGGCGCTGGCCGTGGCGACCGGCAAATCGGACCGGGGCTTGCAGGCGTGCCTTGAAACGCACGGGATCACCGGCCTGTTTGTCTCGCTGCAGACCGCCGACCGCCACCCCTCAAAGCCGCATCCCGCCATGCTCGAGGCCGCCTTGTTCGAGGCCGCCGCGCAGCCGGGCGAGGCCGTGATGATCGGCGACACCACTTTCGATATCGACATGGCGCGCGCGGCCAATGTCGAGAGCATCGGGGTTTCCTGGGGCTATCATTCGCCCGAAGAGCTCGCGCGGGCCGGGGCGGCCGGGGTCGCGCGCGATGCGGCGGAACTCGGCCGGTTGCTGCGGGATCGGGCGTGAATATGCCGTCGAGCGACCCGGGCGAAGACCGCGCGCGCAGCCGTTTCCTTGCGATGAACCTTGCGCGGCTTGGCGGTATTGCGCTGGTTCTCGCCGGACTTGCGGGGGTGCGCGAAGTGCTGCCGCTGCCCTATATCCTCAGCGTGGCGCTGGTGCTCGCCGGGATCGGTGGCTTCTTCTTCTGCCCACCCCTGATGGTGAAGCGCTGGAAGGCTCAAGACGAGAAAGCATGAAACGATTTTACAAGACAGTCGCCGTCCAGCCGCATGACGACGCCTGGCACGTGACGCTGGACGGGCGCGCTCTCAAGACTGTGAAGGGCGCGCCGCAACTCCTGCCGACGCAGGCGCTCGCCCAGGCGCTGGCGGCGGAATGGGATGTCGCGGGCGACAGGCTTGATCCGCGCGGCTTCCCCTTGCGCGACATGGCCGATTACACGATCGACATCGTCGCGCCGGAGCCGCAAGCGGTGGTTGCCAAGCTGGTCGCCTATGCCGATACCGACACGCTGCTCTATCGCGCTGACCCTGACGAGCCGCTTTACGCCCACCAGCAGGAAGTGTGGGAGCCGATCACCGCCGCTTTCGAGCAAAGGCACGGCATCACCCTGAAGCGGGTCAGCGGCGTCATGCATGCAAGCCAGGACGAGACCGCGATGGTGAGAGTGCGCGAGGCGATGGGCGCGCTCGATCCCTTTGCGCTGGCCGCGCTGGAGACGATGACGAGCCTTTCCGCATCGCTCACGATCGGCCTTTCAGCGCTGGAACCGGAAGCCGAGGCGCAGGCGCTGTGGCGCGCGGCGAGCCTTGAAGAGGAATGGCAGGCGGACCTGTGGGGCCGCGACGAGGAAGCGGAAATTCGCCGCGCCAGGCGCGCCGCCGATTTCGAGCGCGCCGCCCGCTTTGCAAGGCTGGCGCGCGGCTGACCTATTCCATCATCCAGTCAGCCACTTCGACCGCAACGCGGTTCGCCGCGCGGTTGAGCGCCGGGCCGACCGACATGGCATCCGCGACCACGCCGCTCTCGCGCGCCTCGAAGCGGCGGCTGACGGCGCTGCCCTTGGCATCGGTGCGGATCGCGTCATAGCGCACCACCGCTTCGCCCGTGGGTGCATCAAAGCTCATCTCGACCAGAGTGCCGCGCAGGAACGTGCCTGCGCGCAACGGCGTATCATCACCATCGAGCACCACGGGCGCGTTTTCGCCCGAGCGCGCGCGGATCGTCTCGCCCAGCACCCGGCGGAACAGGCGTGCTGGCTTTTCCACCCAGATCGCATCTTCCAGATAGGCAATTTGCGTGGCCGAGACGTTCACAGGCACGCGCAGCACGTCGAGCTTGGCCGGCACTTCCGGGGTGAGCACCGCGATTGCGCGCTCATTGTCCTCGCCGCCCGCTACAGCGCTCGCGCCGACGGGCGCGCTGGCCTCGGCCGAGAGCGTAAGCAGGCTCTCGGGCACTTCAACGCCAAGGCTCACACAGCCCGAAAGCGCCAGTGCCGCTGCGCCCGCAATCGCTGCGATGCCTGCGCGGCGCGTGTTTGTCTGTGCTTTCACAAGCCTCATCTTCATCCCCGGCACGGTCATTCCTTGTAATCGGGCAGCGTTCGCCCGCCCACCAGCGATCCTACGCCTTCGCTTTCGAGCTTTTCGGTGATCGAACGCAGCGCGCGGCTGGTGGCGCGCAGATCCTGCAAGGTCGCCTCAGCCGCCGGCAGCGTGCTCTCCGAAAGCTGGGTTGCCGCAGGCTGCGATGCCTCCAGCGTCGCGGTCAGCGTATCGGCCGCCTTGGTCGCGGAAGCGAGCGTCGTCTTGAGCTCCTGCGTCAAAACCTTGGCGTCTTCGTTCACGAAGCGGTCGGTGGACGCGGTGAGCGTCTGGAGCCCGCGCAAGGTTTCGTTGAACTCGGTGATCGTGGTGCGAAACTCGATCAGGTTGGCCTTGAGTTCGGGCGTCGCATCCGCCAGCCCGGCGGTCAGCCGATCGGTGTTGTAGAGGATGCGGGTCATCTCCTCGCGGTTCTCCGACCCCAGCAGGAGGTTGAGGTTTTCCGCCAGCAGCGCGAGGCGTTCCAGCAGCAGCGGGGCCGAGTTCAGCAGCGCGTTGATGCCGCCATCTTCGGGCGGGATGACCGGACGGCCTTCGGGGCAGGCGGTCGTCTCGCAAGAGATCGGCGGCGCGTCCTTGCGCGCGCCATCCAGCAGGATGGTCGCGACGCCAGTGAAACTTGACTGGATCGTGGCTGTGGTGCCCACGAGGATCGGCACCTTTTCCTTCACCTCGATACGCACGCGCACGAATTCAGGATTGTCCTCGGACAGCGCGATCTGAGAAACCTGGCCTACAGGCACACCGGCAAAGGATACCTGGCTGCCATTGGCAAGGCCCGAGACCGACTGGTTGTAGAAGATGTCGTATTCGTTGCGCGCGCCCTGGTTGAGCCGCGCGATCCATACAACGGCCGCCGCCAGAGCGACCAGCAAGGTCAGCGTGACAATTCCCACCCAGAGGTGATTTGCGCGCGTTTCCATTAGAGCTTTTTCCCCATCGGTGTGCCCCCTATGCCCTTGAAGGGGCACGGGTGTCCATCCGCTTGTGCCTGTGCGAAGGTCAAGGCGAGGCCGGGCAACGGGTGGATCATCACGTCCCCTGCCTGTCGTGAGTGGCCTTGGCCGCTCGCCCGCGCACGCCTTCAAAATAGTCGACAATCCACGGATGACCGGTCTCGATCAGTTCCGGGATCGTGCCGACCGCGATCACTTTCTTCTCGGCCAGCACCGCCACCCGGTCGCAGATTTCGTGCAGCGTATCGAGATCGTGGGTGATCAGGAAAACCGTGAGACCAAGGGTCTCTTTCAACTCCTTGGTGAGCGCATCGAACTTGGCCGCGCCGATCGGATCGAGGCCGGCGGTCGGCTCGTCAAGAAACAGCAATTCAGGATCGAGCGAGAGCGCGCGGGCAAGCCCGGCGCGTTTCTTCATGCCGCCTGAAAGCTCGCTTGGAAACTTGTCGATCGCGTTTTCCGGAAGGCCCGAGAGCAGCACCTTGTAGCGCGCGATCTCGCGCCTGAGATCGGCGCTGAGTTCGGGATAGAATTTCTTGAGCGGAACCTCGACATTCTCACCCACGGTGAGCGTCGAGAACAGCGCGCCGCCCTGGAACAGCACGCCCCAGCGGCAGCGCACGCCGATGCTCTGATCGGGATCGGCATCGGTGATGGTGCGGCCCAGAACGTTGATGTGCCCTGCGACGGGGATCTGCAACCCGATGATCGAGCGCATCAGCACCGATTTGCCCGTGCCCGAGCCGCCGACAACGCCGAGGATCTCGCCCTTGCGCACCGTCAGATCCAGGTTGTCGTGCACGCGGCTGGTGCCGAACTGGTTGACGAGGCCCTCGACGACAATGGGCGGCTCGTCGCTATCGCGTCCATGGTCGCCCGGTGCGGGCCGCACGTCGGAGCGCGGCTCTGCGGCCTTGGGAGGCGGGGATGAGGATTGATCGTTCATGCGCGCTTTGCCCTCTGCCCTAGCCCCAGCCGATCTCGGTAAAGAACACCGCGAAGAAGGCGTCGAGCACGATGACGGCGAAGATCGCGGAGACCACCGCCATCGTCGTGCGGCGGCCAACTTCTTCCGAATCCCCTTCGACGCGCATGCCGTGATAGCAGCCCGCCATCCCGATGATGAGGCCGAAGACCGGCGCCTTGATCAGGCCCACCCAGACATCGTGCAGCGGGACCACTTCCTGGATGCGCATGAGGAAGGTGAAGAACGGGATGCCCAGCCCAAACTGGCCCACCACCGCGCCGCCGATGATCGCGATGACCGAGGCATAGAAACCCAGCAGCAGCATCATGAAGGTGCAGGCCATGATACGCGGGATGATCAGCACCTCGGTCGGCGCGATGCCTATCGTGCGCATCGCGTCGATCTCCTCGGTGAGCTTCATCGTACCCAGCTGCGCGGCAAAGGCGCTGCCCGAACGGCCCGCGACCATGATCGCGGTCATCAGCACGCCCAGTTCGCGCAGGGAGATGCGCCCGACAAGGTTCACCGTCAGCGTCTCGGCCCCGAACTGCTCGAGCTGCACCGAGCCCTGCTGGGCGATGACGACGCCGATGAGAAAGCTCATGAGGCCGATGATGGGCAGCGAGGTGACGCCCACCTGCTCCATCTGGGCGACCAGCGCGCGGATCGGAAAGCGCGAGGGGTGGCGAGCGAGGTTGCCGAAACCGATCATCACGCGGCCCAGCGCACCGATCACGCCGGTCACACCCGAACGCGCTTCGAACACCTGCTGGCCCAGCGCCATCGGCACGCGT
Source organism: Erythrobacter sp. (assembly GCA_043567175.1). Taxonomy (GTDB): domain Bacteria; phylum Pseudomonadota; class Alphaproteobacteria; order Sphingomonadales; family Sphingomonadaceae; genus Erythrobacter. Next base: position 3,137,843 of record CP121323.1, on the reverse strand, counting down.
TCCCAGACCGGTTCTTCCCTCTGCACGGTGTGATCGACATGCGCGCCCGCCCCCTCGACCGCGTCGAGCAGGCGCTTTGCACGCTCTGATGCGCCGCTGATCTCGGCCTCGTGTTCGGCGGCGATCTGGCAGGCGAGGAAGGCGCCGACCGTGTCGATCTGGTCGACACCGGAAATATCGATGCAACTGATTTCGCTGAGTGCGCCCGTATTCTTGCGCAACTCGCGATCAAGCGTGCCTACAGTCGAGACCAGCAAGGCGCCGCTGAGCGAGAGGCTCGTGGTGCCATCGCCGGCTTCCTCAAGGGTGAAATGCGCCGCTGCCTCCATCGCGGGCCACGGTATGTGCGCAAATGGTGGCGGCGACAAGGGGGGTTAACGGGCACAGCATGGCGCATCCCGCATCGCGCGGGGGACATGCGGGGTGTTGCGCCGCAACACGCGCGGTGTAAGGGGGATGTGTATTTGTTTCAGAGGCCGTAGCCGCCCGCGCCCTCCACCCTTCCACCCGGATTGTGTCCCGGTAGGCTCCGGGTGGAAGGGTGGAGGGCGCGGGTGGCTACGGCGCGAGCGCTAGCGAGCCCATTAAAAATGACCTCTTCCTTACCAACCACCTTCACCCCCGGCGAGATCGAGCAACGCTGGTACGAGCATTGGGAGACCACCGGTGGTTTCCGGCCCGCGCGCCTTGACGCCGAACCCTTCACCATCGTCAATCCGCCGCCCAACGTGACGGGCAGCTTGCATATCGGACACGCGCTCGACAACACGTTGCAGGACATTGTGATCCGTTACGAGCGCCTGCGCGGTAAGGACGCGCTGTGGGTCGTCGGCACGGACCATGCGGGCATCGCGACGCAGATGGTGGTCGAACGCCAGCTGGAAGAACGTCAGGACAAGCGGACGAATTATTCGCGCGAAGAATTCGTCGACAAGGTTTGGGAATGGAAAGCGGAAAGCGGCGGCACCATTACCACGCAATTGCGGCGTCTTGGCTGTTCGATGGACTGGTCGCGCGAGCAGTTCACGATGGACGAACATTTCACCAAGGCCGTGCTCAAGGTGTTCGTCGATCTTTATAACGATGGCTTGATCTATCGCGACAAGCGGCTGGTGAACTGGGATCCGAAGCTGAAAACCGCGATTAGCGATCTCGAGGTCGAGCAGCAGACGATTCCGGGCAGTTTCTGGCACTTCAAATATCCGCTAGCCGACGGTGTGACCCTTGATGACGGCCGCGACTATATCGAGGTCGCCACCACGCGGCCCGAGACGATGCTCGCCGATATGGCGGTCGCGGTGCATCCCGATGACGAGCGCTACAAGAGCGTCGTCGGCAAGCTTGTGGTGCTGCCGATCACTGGTCGCCGCATTCCCATCGTGGCGGACGAACACGCCGATCCCGAGCTGGGCAGCGGCGCGGTAAAGATTACGCCGGGGCACGACTTCAACGATTTCGAAGTGGGAAAGCGCGCCGGCTTTGAGCCCGCAACAATGCTGAATATGTTCAACGCTGATGCGGACGTCTGTCAGGTCAACGATCCCGACGCGCCCATTCCTGAAGAGTTCCTGGGTCTGCACCGCTTCAAGAAGGACGGCGTGCCGGGCGCGCGCGAGGCGGTGGTTGAGCGGCTCAAGGCCGATGGCTTCCTCATCCCGCACATCACCAAAAACAAGAAGGGCGAAGAAACCGAACACGACGCCGAACCACGCCAGATCGCGACCCCCTTTGGCGACCGTGGCGGCGTGGTGATCGAGCCGTGGCTTACCGACCAGTGGTATGTCGACGCAGCGAAGCTCGCCGAAAAGCCGATTGCGCAAGTGCGCAGCGGCGAAATCGAGATCGTACCGAAAAGCTGGGAGAAGACCTTCTTCAACTGGATGGAAAATATCCAGCCGTGGTGCGTCAGCCGTCAATTGTGGTGGGGCCACCGGATTCCGGCTTGGTTCGACGGGGACGGCAATGTCTTCGTCGCCGAAACCGAGGCCGAGGCGCAGGCCCAAGCGGGCGAAGGCGTTGAATTGACGCAGGACCCCGACGTCCTCGACACATGGTTCTCATCCGCGCTGTGGCCCTTCGCAACGCTGGGCTGGCCCGACAAGACCGACCTTGTCGAAAAGCATTTCCCCAATTCGCTGCTCATCAGCGGGTTCGACATCCTGTTCTTCTGGGATGCGCGGATGATGATGGCGGGCTATTTCAACACGGGCCAAGCGCCGTGGCCGCGCCTCTATCTGCACGGCCTTGTCCGCGCGGCAGACGGCGCGAAAATGTCCAAGTCGAAGGGCAATGTGGTCGATCCGCTCGGCCTGATTGACCAGTATGGCGCGGATGCGCTGCGCTTCTTCATGGCGGCGATGGAAAGCCAGGGCCGCGACATCAAGATGGATGAAAAGCGGGTCGAAGGATACCGCAACTTCGCCACCAAGCTGTGGAACGCGACGCGCTTTTGCCAGTCGAACGGCATCGGCGCTTCGATCACTCTCAGAGCGCCCACCGCACGCCTTGCCGCCAACCAGTGGATCATCGGCGAGGTGCAGCAATGCGTGGAGGAAATCGAGGCGGCGATGGCCGATTTGCGCTTCGATGCGGCGGCCAACACGATCTACCAATTCACCTGGAGCCGCTTCTGCGACTGGTATCTGGAACTGATCAAGCCGGTTTTCGCTGAAGGGGCCGACCCCGAGGGCCTGCCTGCGCGCGAAACCCGCGAGGTGGCCGGATGGGCGCTCGACCAGATTTTCGTGATGCTGCATCCGTTCATGCCCTTCATCACCGAAGAGCTCTGGCACGCACAGGCCATCAACCACGGGAGCGAACGCCCCTACGATCTGATCGTTGCCAAATGGCCGGAACCGCGCGCCGAGGTCTCGAAAGAGGCAACCGACGCGATCGACTGGGTGATCGACCTCACCACCAATGTGCGCAGCGCCAAGAACGAGCTCGGCATCGCGCCGGGCGCCAAACTTGCCGCCTATGTGCCCGAGGCGTCGGCGCTCGCGACCAGCACGATTGACCGCTCCTCCGCCGCGATCGAGCGGCTCGCGCGGCTCACCCCGGTGGTCCATGGCGAGCCGCCTGCCGGCCCCGCAATGCAGGTCACCGCGCAATGCGACGGGGGCGCCGACGTGTTCATCATCCCGCTTGAAGGCATCATCGATATCGAAGCGGAAAAGGCACGGCTCGAAAAGGCGCTGGCGGCCTCGCAGAAGGAAGCCAAGTCGCTCGAGGGACGGCTTTCCAACGCCAATTTCGTCGAGCGCGCCAAGCCGGAAGCGGTCGAGAAGGCCAAGGCCGATTTCGCCCATCGCTCAGCCGAGATAGAACGGCTCGAAGCGGCGCTGGCGCGGCTGGGCTAAGGCCTGTCAGCGTTTCCTACGGGCGCGTAAAATGGCATGGCGTGCGCATGATGAAAGCGGCCGACATCCAGAAAGGCATCCCGTTCCCTGTCCGTCCGCACGGTTTGGCAGCAGATAAGACCCTGCTTTTCTTGATTTTTATAGGGGCAGGCCAAAGTGACACGGTGTCACTCTTGTCACTTTGCACCGGGAAGCGCGCATGACCGATCTTGTCCTTGCCACCGACGATGAAGGCGGGCCGGAGATCTTTGCATCATTGCAAGGCGAGGGGCCGAGCGCGGGTCGCCCGGTCGCCTTCATCCGTCTGTCGCGTTGCAATCTCGCCTGCACTTGGTGCGACACGGCCTATACCTGGCGCTTTGAGGGCGACAATCGCGACCATCGCGACGGCGTGCATTATGATCGACGCGCCAACCAGGTGAAGCTTGCGCCCACCAAGGCAGCGCAGCGGATTGCAGCAACGCGGCAGAACCGGCTTGTCATCACCGGGGGTGAGCCGCTGATGCAGGGCAGCGCGCTGGCCGAGATGCTGGAGCATCTGCCCGATATCACGGTGGAAGTGGAGACCAACGGCACGACCAAGGCCCCGCCCCGGCTCGATATCCGGATCGACCAGTACAATGTCAGCCCCAAGCTGGCGCATAGCGGCAACGCGGCTGACTTGGCGCTGATCCCGGAGCGTCTTGAGGCCTACGCCGCGGACCCTCGGGCCTTTTTCAAGTTCGTGATCGCCGAGGTGGGTGACGTGGACGAGGTGCTGGAATTGGCGGGTGCCCATAGCATTCCTGCCGAGCGGACCTTCCTGATGGCCGAGGGCACCACAAGCGAAGCCCAGCGCGAACGGCAGGTGTGGCTGTCTAACTTGGCGCTGGAGCACGGCTTTCGCATGAGCGACCGCCTGCACATTCACCTCTATGGAGACACGCGCGGGACGTGATCCGCTAAAGGAAGAGAGGAACCCAAAGAACGGTCGCAGCGCGACCGCAAGGGCGACGGCCCGCCCGCAGCGGGTCCGCAGGCCAGGATTGGCCGAAGGACGTCTAGCGAGGATGCTCGCCAGGATGGGCGAACACAAATCAACCCTGACTTCTCCAGCGCATGACGACGCGTTCGACCATCTCATCCTCGCCGCCACCCTTGTTCCACAGGTCGACAAAGCTCGGGTCTTCGGAAGCCGGGCGCTTGTGTTCCTCGAGATTGTCGAAACTCACGCGGATCGGGATGGCGACACCCTCGCCGCAGACAATGCATTCGCGGTTGCGCAGGGCGGGGATCGAATCGAGGAAGCCGCGCGAGCCTTCGGGCATGGCGGCGCGCACGAAGGCCTGGTCGCGGTCGTTGTTGAGGCGCATCGAGATGATCGTGCCGCATTGCGACAGCACGCCTTCAGCAAGGTCGGAGGGGCGCTGGGTGATGAGGCCGAGGCTGATACCGTATTTACGGCCCTCCTTGGCGATCCGGCTGAGTACGCGCCCGACCGAACTGGCATCGGCGTGTTTCTCGCTCGGCACGTAGCGGTGGGCCTCTTCGCAGACGAGCAGGATCGGGCGCGGCTTTTCCTCGCGCGCCCAGATCGCGAAGTCGAAGACAAGGCGGCTGAGCACGGCGACCACGGTCGAGGTGATATCGGACGGCACGCCCGAGACATCGATGATCGAGATCGGCTTGCCGTCGCCCGGCATGCGAAACACCTTGGAGATGAAGTCGACCATCGTGTCGCCCACCAGCATGCCGGAGAACATGAACTGGTAACGCGGATCGGCCTTGAGCTCCTCGAGCTTGGCCTTGATGCGCATATAGGGCGCGGACGAGGTCGCCTTGTCGAGCTTGCCCATCTCGTCCTGCAGGATCGTGGAAAGATCCGAGAGCAGGTAGGGAATGGGGGCATCGACGGTGATCTTGCCCATGGTCGTTGCCAGCCGGTTCTTGGAGCGCGCGGCGAGCAGGCATTTGGCAAGGATGTCCTGGTCGATCTGGCGTTCATTGCCGCTGCTGGAGAGGAGCACTTCGCAATGCTCCTCGAAGTTCATCAGCCAGTAGGGCATCTGGAGGTTGCCGACGTCGAGGATCTGGCCCGTCTGCCGGAAAGCGGCGGAATATTCGCCGTGCGGGTCGATCATCACGATGTGGCCGCTGGGCGCGGCCTCGCAGATCCGGTGCAGGATCAGCGCGGCACTGGTCGACTTACCGGTACCGGTCGAACCCAGCAGCGCGAAGTGCTTGCCCAGCATGGCATCGATGTAGAGACCGGCGCGAATATCCTTGGTCGGGAAGACCTTGCCGATCTCGATATTGGGGCGCCCGTCGCTGGCGTAGATCTGTTTGAGGTCGGCGGTGGTCGCGGGATAGACCATCGCGCCAGGCACAGGATAGCGGGTGACACCGCGCTTGAAGCCGTGGATGCGCCCGGTGAGCTTTTCCTCCGAGCCCTCGCCCAGAAAGTCGATATTGGCGATGATTCCGCCCTCGGTGCGACGATCCTTGCGCTGGTTGCGCACATTGGCAAGCAGCCAGGCATCGCCAACGCGGATCTTGATCTGGCTGCCTACCTGGCCCGACAGGGCGATCGACGGATCGGCGTCTTCCTGGCATTCGTTCATGCGCTGGAGATCGAAGGCGACCTGCGAGCCGGAACCCGAGATCTCGAGCACGACGCCGATCGGCATGGTCGCGTTCATCGCCGAGGCTTCGGCGGGATCAGCGGGCATGGCCGAGCGGTCCTGCGATCCTGTCGGTCCCGTAAAGCGTTCAAAGCTTTGCTGGCTGGCTTCGCCCATCTGCCTGTCTTTCCGGCGCGCATGCAGGCGCCAAATGGTGGTTGTCAGGACAATTTCTCTACGGAGAACGGGGTTAAGATCGCGTCAACGACGGCGCGCGCCGAGACTCGAAAAGGCCTATCCGCGGCCGAAGAGCCGCCCGGCCATCACTCCCATGCTCAGCGACAGGATGATGGCGAAGGACCCGTAGAGGAGCGAATTACGGTTGGCCTCGAGCACCACGCGCCCCTCGAGGCCGACCTTGACGACCTCGATCTTGGCAGTCGCGCTCGCCACTACGCGGCCATCAGCGATGGCGAAGGTCTCGGCGGTGTATGGCCCGGTCGTCACGTTCGAGGGCAGGTCGATGCGCGCCTGGTAGAGCACGCCTTCGCTGATGCGCACGCCGTCGGGATCTTCGCTGTAAAGTCCCTGGCGCTGGCGCATGTCAACGAGGCCGCGCGCGAAACGCGCCTGCTCTACCGGCTCGATCTCGCCCACCGGGCTGAGCTGGATAAAGCGCGTTCCAAGCTCGAAGATCGCAGCGGTGCGTTCATCGACCAGTTGCTCAACCGGCCTGGAGGAGGCGACCGCGAAGAAAGACGGCGCCGAGCGAAAATCGGTCGAGCCAGCATTCATCCAGATCCCGGCGAAACGCTCCTTCTCGCGCAGGCGGATGGCCTCGCTTGGCCCTTTGAGGACAACGACGATATCGTAGTCACTGCGCGGCCTGCCCGGCGTGATGATCGCCCCGTAAAGCAGGAGATTCGCGCCGGTGAAGCCCTGGCGCACCTCGATGCGCGACTGGCTGACTTCGGGTACCAGGATCGGTTCGCGCTGGCCCGAGAGCAGCAGTGCAGCGAGCGCCAGAAACGCAGCGCGCAACGGCAGGCCCGATGGCGCGCGCGCCGTCATAGCGGGCTGACCGTGTAGATCTCGTCCGGCTGAACGCCCAGGCCGTAAAGCATGCGCAGCGCCACCGCGATCACAATCGCGGCAAGCAGCAGCCGTAGCACCTCGGGCCGCGCCTTCATCGCGATCTGGGTGCCGAACTGCGCGCCCAGCACCGATCCGAGCAGCAAAAGTCCTGCCAGCACGATATCGACGGCCTTGGTCGTCAGCGCATGGGTCATCGTTGTCACGATCGTCACGAACAGGATCTGGAACAGACTTGTGCCGACCACGACACCGGCGCTCATGCCGAGAATATAAAGCATTGCCGGCACCAGCATGAAGCCGCCGCCAACGCCCATCAGCATGGTCAGGATACCCACCACCACGCCCAGAATCAGCGGTGCGAGCGGCGAGATATAGAGCCCCGAAGCGTAGAAACGCCAGCGATAGGGAAGCCCTGCCACCAGCGGGTGGTGGCGGCGCTTGCGCGTGCTCTTGCTGCCTGATCCGGCGGCGACTTTGGGCAGCAGGCCGGTCAGCGCCTCCTGCATCATCAGCGCACCGATCGTGCCGAGCATGAGCACGTAGAGCACGTTGATGACAACGTCGATCTGCCCCACCGCCTGAAGGAAACGGAACAGGGCCGCACCGATCAGCGCGCCGAAGACCCCGCCAACGACCATCACCCCGCCCATCCGGTAATCGACACCCTTGTTGCGAGAATGGGCGAGCACGCCTGAAACGCTCGCACCTGTCACCTGGGTCGCCGCCGAGGCAGCCGCGACGGTCGGCGGAATGCCGTAGAAGATCAGCAGCGGCGTGGTCAGGAAGCCGCCACCCACGCCGAACAACCCGGACAGCACACCAGTAAGCCCGCCCAAGAGGACGATGTAGAGCCCGTTTACCGAAAGGTTGGCGATGGGAAGATAGACGTCCATGGCGTGATCTAGGCGATTAGCCCAGCGCGCGCGCGCTTGGAAGGCGCTGTACGCCCTAAAGCATGGGTTTCTTGGCCGGATGGCTGCCCGGGCGGCGTCTAGAACTGGGTCGAGAGCGTTGCCGCAAGGCCCGAAGCTGGGCTGGCATCGCCTGCCACCTGCTCGCGATAATCGATCGAAACCCGCGCGGGGACCACGCCCACCATCATGTCCATGCGCAGCGTCGGCCCCACATCAATCCGGTGCACGCCGCGCTGTGCTCCGCCCCATGCGCCCGCTCCAAGGCTGACCCGAACACCATCGAGGGGAGCGATATCAAAATCGGTGACCGCACGCGTCACGCTCGCCTGCCCGTCGACAAACGCACTCGCAGCATCGCCTCCGACATAGCCAGCCGCGCCATAGACTTCGGCGGAAAGGCCGGCGGGCAGCGCGATTGCAGGCAGCTCGGTGATTGCAAAGGCTGCGGGCCTGAAGTCGCGGCCAAGCGGGTTTTCGGTTGCGCGCAGCTCGGCGGCGAGACGAAGGGGAAGCCTGGCAACGGGTCGTGCCGAGAGGCCAGCGGCAAGCTCGGTTTCTCCGCTGTCGATCAGCGCCCGGGTGGCGCGCAGATAGGCGCGCGGGTCACGCGCATTGCCGGGGGCGATGCGGTGTTGCAAATTGGCTCCGGCCTGGCTCGCTCCGTAAACTGGCGCCGGGCCGGCTGTCAGTGGAAGACCACCGGGCGCTTCACGCCCGAACACCCAGGCTCCGAGCGACCAGCGATCGGGCCGCGAAGCTTTTTGCGATGCGATTGACCCGCGCGCGAATGGCGGTTTGCCGGGGAAAACGGGGACGCGTGTGCGTGGGCGCTGCTGCAACCGACGGGTAGCTGTCCCCCGCGCAGCGCCTGCATACCAGCCAACACCTCGCACATCACTGTTAAGGGCGGCGTGCCAAAGCATGTCGTGCCCTGCGGCCATGTGCATGGGCGCAGGGCCAAGGGGCAGCGGGGAACGCGTGCCCTGACCGGCAAAGATGCTCGCAAATCCGATAGTGGATGAAGCGCCGGCAAGCATTGGGCCGAGCCTTCCGGCGGGCGAGGCATTCGCAGCCCGCCGCGCCGCCACATCATCGCGATCCGAGACAAGCATCGGGGCCTGTGCGAAGAGCGAGGCGGAAGGACCAAAGACCGAAGCGACGGGAAAAGGGTTCTCCCACAAGAGGCTTCGCCCGGCCACCCAGGCGACAAGCAACAGCCCGATAACGATGAACGGACCGCCCAGCCGCCGCCGCGAGCCCTGAAGGCGAGGCCTGTCCATCACGGCCGCACGGTTTCCCTCGATCACGATCGGCTCCTCTGGAACGCCTCTGCGCTCCGCGTGCCGTTTCGGGATTGATCGTGCGACGCTGACGGCTGCTCGCCGCTAGCGGGATGGCGCATGTGCAGGGTCTTGTCCCAGCGTATCGCCCGGCCCAGCAAGGTCCCTGCATAAGCCCTGATCGCGCGATGACCGGCCATGATCGAAACAACGTTCGCGACCGGAATGCGCAGCACCGCGCGAAAGCCCTCGAAGACCCCATAGGCCTGCGAGGTAAAAGCAAAGCGCAGCACAACCCGCCACACGAAGGCGGCGATGTTGAGGCCGATCAGGAGCTCAAGCGCCGGGGTGAGTGGCATGATCGGTGCGGCTCCGAAGGAAGCGGCGAGCCACAGGAGCAACGTCACGGCCAGCAGGGCATAGCCGATCAGCAACACGAAGGCGGCAAAGGGACCGCGCCGGTCGCGCGCGCGCATCCAGCCTTCGGCCCAGTTACCTCTCCAGCCCAGCCGGTCCCAGCCCTGCAATGCGATGCCGTGGATCCACCGCGTCTTCTGGCGCACTACGTGGGATAGCTCGCTCGGGAAGTAGGCGCGGGTGGCGATCAGCGAACCGTCCTCACCCCAGGCCCGCGCGAAACGGCAGGTGCCGCCCATCTCGGCGATTGCAAGGCCGAGCTCATAATCTTCGGTCAGCGAATTGGCTGCGAACGGGCGGCCATCCATGCGGCGGCGCGCCAGCATCCGGAGTGCCCCGCGCGAGACCGCGCAGCCCACGCCCGCCCCCGGCAATCCAGCGCCCAGCGCGCTGCGCACGACCATGCCCTTGCCGTGCGCTTCGGCAAATTCCTCGCAATAATGGCTCCCTAGCCAGCGGCTGGCGGGCTGGACCAGTGGTTCCACCGGCAACTGGACGAAATCGGCACCCTTTGCGATTTCCATGTCGAGCAGGCCCAACCCGGCGGGATCGACCATGTCTTCAGCATCGTGAAAGACCACACAGGCAAACGGCTCGCCGTTGCGGCGTTCGTCATCGCACAAGGCCTGAAAGAGGCGGTTGAGACAATCGGCCTTGGTGCTGGGCCCGGCGCGGTCATGAATGACAATGCGCAGGCGGTGATCGCCCCCGCTCGCTTCGGCGGCGGCTGCGTCCATCGCCGCCGCGATCGTATCGGGATCATTGCCGTAGCATCCGACATAAAGCCGCATGTCCGCTTGCGGCCAAACCCTGAGCGCGTGGCGGATCGTGTCGCCGATGACCGCGGCCTCGCCCCAGGCCGGAACAAAGACGGCGGAAGGCCCGTTGAGTGGCCGGGTGGAAAGGTCACCCCGATCAAGGGCAGGGGATCTCGCTTTTCCGGTAAGTTTGAGCCACAGCCAGACGGCATCAACGAAGATGTCGTCAAGCGCACCGAGCAGAAAGAACACTCCGGCAAACAGCAGCAATTCGTGCTGGAACAGCGCCAGCCAATGCCAGATGTTCAAGTGACCGAAAACCAAGCTGATCCCTCGCTTGTTAGGGAAACCGGCTAACCTTGTGTGTTTTGTCTTTTAACGGGGTCAATACTTTTGAGTGAAGAGGCGCAACTTGACCGAGGGGATTAAAATGCCTTCATTGCCTTTGAGGGCATTATTTGCGCTTGTACCCGCTTCGCTTGCGACTCCTGTCTGAAATCCGGGAGATTCGCTTTGCAGCGCTCAAGGCATGACCGTTATCTGCCCGGAAGAGGGATTTTGGCTTTGACGCATACCTCCCGATGCGCAAGAGACCTGCGCGGCGCTTGCGCGCCTCCTCTTCATCCGGCCCTAGCCCCTGATCTGACACCCGGAGCGTCATCTTGGACCTGCTGACGATATCGCTGCTACCGTTTTTCGGCGGGCTCGCGGTCGCGTTGGCCGGTGGTGCCTCGCGCACGGTTCACACGGCCATTGCAGGCGCTTTTGCCACTGCGGCACTGGCGCTTGTCCTGTTGCAGGCACCCGCTGTCATCGCAGGCGAAGTGATCGCGCAGAGCCATTCCTGGATTCCGGCGCTCGGCCTTGATGCAAGTTTCTTCCTTGATCCGCTCGGACTGCTGTTTGCGATGCTCATTCTCGGCATCGGCTTGCTCGTGATCGTCTATGCCGGCTCCTATCTTTCCGAGGAGGAGGATTCGGCCCGCTTCTTCGCCTTCCTGATGCTGTTCCAGGGGGCGATGCTGGGCATCGTGCTGTCGGACAATGTCCTCTTCCTGCTCGTCTTCTGGGAGATGACGAGCCTTTCATCCTTCCTGCTCATCGGCTTCTGGCGGCACAAGCCGGAAGGGCGGCAGGGCGCGCGGATGGCGCTGGCGGTGACCGGAGGCGGAGGCCTTGCGCTGATCGGGGGCATGGTGCTGCTCGGCCAGATCGCGGGCAGCTATAATCTGACCGACATTCTCGCCCAGCGCGCAATGGTGCAGGCATCGCCGCTCTATCCAGTGGCCCTCGTGCTGATCCTGCTTGGCTGCTTCACCAAGTCCGCGCAGTTTCCGTTCCACTTCTGGCTGCCGCACGCCATGGCCGCGCCGACTCCCGTGTCGGCCTATCTCCATAGCGCGACGATGGTGAAGGCGGGTGTGTTCCTGATGGCGCGGCTGTGGCCGGTGCTTTCAGGCACCGACCTGTGGTTCTATCTCGTCGCGACCACAGGGGTGGTCACGATGGTCGTTGCGGCCGCTATCGCGCTGTTCAAGGATGATCTGAAGGGGCTGCTCGCCTATTCGACGGTGAGCCATCTGGGCCTGCTCACCATGCTGCTGGGCTTTGGCACGAAGATGGCCGCGGTGGTCGCGGTGTTCCACGTCATCAACCATGCGACCTTCAAGGCGGCGCTGTTCATGAATGCCGGCATCGTCGACCACGAGACGGGTACACGCGATATCAAGCGTCTTGGTGGGCTTTTCGGCCTGATGCCGATTGCGGGCCTTTCAGGAACGATCGCCGGGCTCTCGATGGCGGGTCTGCCGCCGTTCAACGGCTTCATTTCGAAGGAGATGATGCTGGAAGAGGCCGCGCACACCGCCTGGGCCTCGGTTCCATGGCTGCTGCCGGTGGCGGTGACAGTGGGCTCACTGCTCTCGGCGGCCTATTCGCTGCGCTATGTCTACGGCGTGTATTTCGGGGCAAAGCGCGAGGATTATCCCAAGGCGCCGCATGATCCGGGCATCGGCCTGTGGGGGCCTCCGGGCGTGCTTGTTGCGCTGGTTGTCCTGATCGGCCTGTTCCCGACGACCTTCGCCGGCGCGCTTGTCGAAAGCGTTGCGCGCGCGCTCGTTCAGGATAGCGAACTGCCCTATTATTACCTCAGCCTTTGGCACGGCTTCACTCTTGCCCTGCTTATGAGCGTGATCGCCATTGTCGGCGGCGCGATCGTGATGTGGCGGCATGGCACTGCCGAGCGGGTGTGGCAGGCGCTGCCGGTGCCCTCGGCCAAGCGGCTCTTCGATATCGCAATCGATCGTTTCGTCAGCGCGGCCCGGCTCGTAAGCGAGGGCATCCATAATGGCTCGCTGCCGCGCACGCTGTTCGTTCTCTTCCTCGCCGCGCTCGCTCTCGGGATCGAAGGGGCCGGGATAAGCGGCCATGCGGCGGGCACGCGCGAAACGATCCCGGCATCGCCCGTTGCGATCATGGCCTGGGCGGTGCTCGTCGTCGGCGCAGGCGCGGTGATCGCCGCGGAAACGCAGCGTTTCCTCGCGCTGATCTATATCAGCACGATCGGCCTCGTGGTCTCGCTCGCCTTCGTCTACCTCTCGGCGCCTGATCTCGCGCTGACACAGATCTCTGTCGAGGTGGTGACAATCCTGCTGCTGCTGCTCGCGCTCAACCTGCTGCCCAAGGTCCCCGGCTCGCTGTGCTCGGTGCCCGTCAGGCTGCGCGACGGCACGCTCGCCGGGATCACCGGAGCCGGGGTGGCCTGGCTCGCCTACGAGGTGATGACCCGCCAGCCCAAAGACCCGATCTCCGCCTATCACTGGGCAATGTCGAAGCCCGGCGGTGGCGGCACCAATGTCGTCAACGTGATCCTCGTCGATTTCCGCGGGTTTGACACTTTTGGCGAGATCATCGTGCTCGGCATTGCGGCGATCGGCATCTATGCCCTGCTCAAGACGGCGGTGTGGGGCGAATCCGGCCAGCGGCTGCTGGCGTGGATCCCCGATCAGATCCGCTCGCCCGAACGCCATCCCATGATGCTGGTCGTTGCCGGGCGTGTCATTCTGCCACTGGCGCTGGCGGTGGCGCTGTATATCTTCCTGCGCGGGCACAACCTGCCGGGCGGCGGCTTCATTGCCGGGCTGGTCTTCTCGATCGCGCTGCTGATCCAGTTCATGGCCTCCGGCTTCGACTGGACCGAGCAGCGCCGCCGGATGGACCGCCATTCGCTGATCTCGTGGGGCGTGCTGATCGCGGCTGCATCAGGCCTTGCCGCGATCGCGTTCGGCGAGCCGTTCCTGACCAGCGCCTTTACCTACGTCCACCTGCCGCTGATCGGCGAGATCGAGCTGGCAAGCGCCATGCTGTTCGATATCGGGGTGGCGCTGACCGTGGTCGGCGCGGTGATGCTCGCGCTCGCGCAGCTTTCAGGCGCGGCGCAGCGGGCCGAAAAGCTTGAGCGTTCGGAGCACCCGATGGACATCGACCCCTCCCGCAGCGAGGCCCCGACCACCGGAGACCAACGGGCCGGGGAGGCGCCCCGATGAGCATAAGTGCGAGCATGATCGCGAGCAGCGTCGCTGGTATCGCAGCGGATACGGGCGTGAGCATCGAATTGCTGGTTGCCAGCGGCATCGGCGTGCTGACGGCGGCGGGTATCTATCTCACGCTGCGCAAGCGCACCTTCCCGGTGGTGCTTGGTATCACCATGCTATCCTACGCGATCAACGTGTTCCTGTTTTCGATGGGGCGGCTCGTCGTTGACCAGCCGCCGATCTACGGCAAGGGCGTAGCGCAATATTCGGACCCACTGCCGCAGGCGCTGGTGCTCACCGCGATCGTGATCTCCTTCGGCATGTCGGCCTTCGTCGTTGTGCTTGCCCTGAGGGCCTATCTCGAAAGCGGATCGGACCATGTCGATGCGGACCCAAATTCGCCGGATTCCAGCCGCTCCGAGACGCCGGAGGACGACGCATGAGCGACAGCTTCCTGACCGGCGACCTGTTCAACCTGTTTGTCGCCTTCGAGATCCGGGTAACAGTCCTGATCTTCGGCGCGGATGCGGGCGCAGCCGCCTGGGCCCCCGCGGTCTGGATGCTGCCGGCGGCCATGCTGACGGTCGTGGCAGGGTATCTCGGCGTGCTGGCTGCCCGCAATCTGAGAACACTCGCCGCGTTCGGCATCATAGGATCGACCGGCACGCTGATGGTCGCGGTCAGCCTGTTCACTCCCGAAGGCATAGCTGCCTCGCTCTATTACATGCCCCATTCGGTCCTTGCCGGCGGGCTGGTGTTCCTCGTCACCGATCTCGTGCGGCGCGCACGTGGAAAGGACGCGGACAGCCTGCTGCCCGGCCAGCCCTTTGCACGCCTCGGTCAACTCTCGGTGCTGTTTATGCTGGCCGCGGTGGCGCTGGCGGGGCTGCCGCCATTGTCGGGCTTCGTTGGCAAGCTGCTGATCCTCGATAGCAGCGCTGCGGCGCCGCTTGCACCGTGGATCTGGGCCGCGTTGCTTGGCGGGACCTTCCTCGCGATCCTCGGGCTTGTGCGTGCGGGAAGCACGCTGTTCTGGAAGGCGCAAGGGGAACCGCTAGCGGCACCGCGATGGCAGCGCAGCCTCGATACAGTGCCCGCCTGGGGTCTGTTTGCGCTGCTATGCGCGCTCACTATCTTTGCCGGGCCGGTCGTCGACTACACCCGCGCAACAAGCGCGCAGCTGTTCGAGCGCACCGGCTATATCACCGCCGTTCTGGGCGATGGCGCCGAAGCTGCGGAGGCGCTGGAATGATGCAAAGGCTGTTTCCCCATCCCGGCCTCAGCGGCCTGCTGCTGGTGTTCTGGCTGCTGCTCGCCAACAGCTTTGCCTGGGGCTCTGTGATCATGGCGATCATCGTCGCCGTGCTGATCCCCTTA
Source organism: Erythrobacter sp. (assembly GCA_043567175.1). Classification (GTDB taxonomy): domain Bacteria; phylum Pseudomonadota; class Alphaproteobacteria; order Sphingomonadales; family Sphingomonadaceae; genus Erythrobacter. The sequence continues at coordinate 3,122,510 of CP121323.1, read as the reverse complement.
TTCACCTCGCCCTATTGGCGAGACAAGCCGCGCCTGCGCTTTGGCTGGGCGATGATCGAATATCTGCTGGTAGTCCTGTGGGATATCGTCGTTGCCAATTTCGAAGTGGCGTGGATCATCCTTACCAAGCCCAGCCGCAAGCTGCGTTCGGCCTGGCTCGTCATCCCGCTTGAGGTCACGCAGCCCGAAGCGATCACCACGCTGGCAGGCACGATCAGCCTGACCCCCGGCACCGTTTCCGCCGATGTCTCGGGCGATGGGCGCATGCTGCTCGTTCACGCGCTCGATATCGCGGACGAGGAAGCCGCCGTCGCCACGATCAAGTCGCGCTATGAAGCGCGCCTGCAGAGGATCTACCGATGATCGATCATGCCGTCGCCGCCGGATTCGTTATCATAGCGCTTGCCCTGCTGCTTAATCTGTGGCGGCTGCTCAAGGGCCCGACGCATGGCGATCGGATCCTCGCGCTCGATACTATGCTGATCAACGCAATCGCGCTGATCGTGCTCTACGGCATCTACGAGCGTTCGACCTTCTATTTCGAGGCGAGCCTGCTGCTGGCGATGGTCGGCTTTGTCGGAACGGTCGCCTACACCAAGTTCCTGCTGCGTGGAGATATCGTGGAATGAACACTCTCCTGCTTCAGATTGCGGAGATCGTGATCTCGCTGCTGATCCTGCTGGGCGCTGGCTTTGCGCTGGTGGGGTCGTGGGGGATGGTGCGCCTGCCCTCGCTGATGACGCGCCTGCACGGCCCGACCAAGGCTACGACGCTGGGCGTTGGCGGTATCCTGCTTGCCTCGATGCTGTACTGGCCGGTCTATGAGGGGCGCTTCACCGCGCACGAATTGCTGATCACGATCTTCCTGTTCATCGCCGCACCGATCACCGCGAACATGATCAGCAAGGCGCATCTGCACCGCCAGGGCAACCACATCGACCCCAATCCCGCCGACGATATCCGCGAAGGCCTGCCCGAGCGCGACCGCTGGGCGACTTTCGGCAAGGACGAGAGCTGAGAGCGCGCCTCCTGAATACCCGCCCCTGAAAACGGCGTCAGAAAAAGGGTTCAGCGCGCCCGCGATGCTGCGCTACCAGCTGCCGATATTCTCCATGCTCGCCCAGGGTTCCTGCGGCTCAAGTTGCCCGTCCTGAAGCAATTCGATCGAAATGCCGTCGGGCGTTTTCACGAAGGCCATGCGTCCGTCGCGCGGCGGGCGGTGGATCGTGTGGCCGGCATTGGCAATGGCCGCGCAGGTCTCGTAGATGTTCTCCACCCGGTAGGCGAGATGGCCGAAATTGCGCCCGCCATCATAGTGCTCGGGCTGCGAGCCGTCTTCGGGGGGCCAGTTATAGGTCAGCTCGAGCTCGGCCACCCCTTCCTGCCCCGGCGCCGCGAGGAAGATCAGCGTGAAGCGCCCCGCTTCGACATCGGCCCTGCGCACCTCCTCCAGACCGATCAGCCTGAAGAAATCAACCGTCGCCTGCGGATCGGTGACACGGATCATGGAATGGAGGAACCTGGTCATGAAAAGGCGCTCTTATGAGATCGGGAAAGTTAGTTGATAAGATACATCCGAGAGGACGTTGTAAGGCCCCGAAAAACCTTTGCAAATCCGCGCCCGTTCAAAATCGGTTCATCGCTCATAATGCACAGCTCATCGTCACCAACCAATGGAGACACCGATGAGCAACGCGCCAACCCCGCCCCAGCCCCCAGTTCCAGCACCGCCACTGATAGAGATGCGCAGATGAACCCTGCCACAACGCTGCGCTGGTTCGGCACCGCCGCCATCATCTCGGCCGGCGTGATCGCGGGCGGCTACCTGCTGGGCGACGGGCTCTTGCGCGCCAAGGAGGCCGAGCGCTCGGTCACCGTGCGCGGCCTTGCCGAACGCGACGTGACCGCCGACCTTGCCACCTGGACGATCTCCTATTCCGCCGCCTCGCCCGACCTCGCCAGCGCGCAGGCCAAGGTCCGCCGCGACACCGCCGCCATCAATGAATTCTTCGCCGAGCTCGGCTTCGAGCAGGACGCGCTACAGCCCACCGGCGCCAATGTCTCCAGTTACACCGATCGCGGCGTGACGACCTACACGGTGCGCCAGCGCATCGCGCTTCGCACCAATGATATCGAGCGCGCGCAAAAGGCGGTCGCGCGCCAGTTCGACCTCGTCAGCAAGGGCGTCCTGCTCGAGGAAGGCTCGGGGATGAGCTACGCCTTCACGCGCCTTAACGATATCAAGCCCGAAATGGTCGCCGAGGCAACGCTCGATGCGCGCCAGTCAGCGCAGCAATTTGCGCAGGATTCGGGCGCCGGGGTGGGAGCGATCAAGAACGCGACGCAGGGCTATTTCTCGATCGAGGCGCGCGATGGCTCCTCGGGCGGATGGGGCCAGGCCGACAGCCCGTTCAAGAAGGTCAGGGTGGTGACCACGGTGAACTTCTCGCTCGACTAGGCCCCGGCGCTGGGCGCGCTGCAAAGCGCCGCACAGGCCGCACGCTTAACCATATCCGGTCACATCGGAGGCTTCTTTCCTGTGCTATCAGGGGCCGACCGGTTTAGTTGCCCTTGATCCCGCACGGGCGTATTGACCCACCAAACAGAACAGAATCGAGGAACCTCGTCTCCCCCATGATCGAAGCGCTGCGCTCTCTGTTTTCCTCCCGCAAGAAGGGTGACGCGCGCCTTCCCAAAGTGCCCGAGGGCACACGCTATTACGTCATTGGCGATATTCACGGGCGGCTCGATCTCTACGATGCGCTGATCGAGGCGATCGAGCGCGATCACACTTCGCGGCGCGACCTCAAGGCGCATGTCGTCCTGCTGGGCGACCTTGTCGATCGCGGGCCGGACAGCGCCGGCGTGCTGCGCCGCACGCGCGAATGGCAGGCCAGGCGCAGCGTGCGCGTTCTGGCGGGCAATCACGAGGAAATGTTCCTCGACAGCTTCAACAGGCCGCAGGTCCTGCGCCATTTCCTCAAGCATGGCGGGCGCGAGACGGTCCTGTCCTACGGGATGGAAAAAAGCGATTTCGCGACGATGACCCTCGATGACCTGTTCGAGAGGATCTGGGAAATCGTCCCCCAGGAAGACCGCGATTATGTCGAGAGCTTCGAGGAAAAGATCGTCGCGGGCGATTATCTCTTCGTCCACGCAGGGATCGATCCGCAGATCCCGCTCGACAGGCAGGAGCGCAAGGACTTGCTGTGGATCCGCGAGCCATTCCTCAATCATGAAGGCCCGCTCGAAAAAGTGGTGGTGCATGGACACACCATCTTTGATTCCGTGATGGATTGCGGCAACCGGATCGGGATTGACACTGGCGCTTTTCGTTCAGGTGTGCTTACCGCTCTGGTGCTTGAAGGGTCTGATCGCCGCGTCATGCAAGCTGTGTTGCAAGGCGATGGCCCGATCGAAGTGGTTCACAAAGGCTGCGAGAGATAGACGGCCGGCAGGATATTTCAGGAAGAGGATCGCACGCTTCGAAAGCCTGCCGAGAGCCCCACTGGCGCACCGGGGGCTGAGGAATAGTGCGATCGCTCGTCAAACGGGGAAGACAGGTAAGCTCATGAAAATCGCGATGGTGGGTTCGGGCTATGTTGGCCTGGTGTCGGGTGCGTGTTTTGCCGATTTCGGGCACGACGTGGTCTGCATCGACAAGGACGAGGGCAAGATTGCCCGCCTGCATGACAACATCATGCCGATCTACGAGCCCGGGCTCGATACGCTGGTCGCCAAGAACGTCGAGGCCGGGCGGCTGACGTTTACGACCTCGCTCGCGGAAGGCATCAAGGACGCATCGGCGATCTTCATCGCGGTCGGCACACCCAGCCGCCGCGGCGATGGCCATGCCGATCTCTCCTTTGTCTATGCCGTGGCGCAGGAAGTGGGCGAGAACCTTGCCAATGACGCCGTCATCGTCACCAAGTCGACCGTGCCCGTGGGCACAGGCGACGAAGTCGAGCGCATCATCGGCGAGACGGGGACCAAGCATCGCTTCGCCGTCGTCTCCAACCCCGAATTCCTGCGCGAGGGCGCGGCGATCGGCGACTTCAAGCGTCCCGACCGCATCGTCATCGGCACCGAGGACGAATTCGGACAGGAAGTGATGCGCGAGGTCTATCGCCCGCTTTACCTCAACGAGTCGCCCATCCTCTTCACCAGCCGCCGCACCAGCGAGCTGATCAAATATGCTGCCAATGCCTTCCTCGCGACCAAGATCACCTTCATCAACGAGATGGCCGACCTGTGCGAAAAAGTCGGCGCGAATGTGCAGGATGTCGCGCGCGGGATCGGGATGGATGGCCGGATCGGCTCCAAGTTCCTGAACGCAGGCCCCGGCTATGGCGGATCATGCTTTCCCAAGGACACGCTCGCCCTGCTCAAGACCTCAGAGGATTCTGACAGCCCGACGCGCATCGTCGAAGCGGTGGTCAAGACAAATGAGAGCCGCAAGCGCGCGATGGGCCGCAAGGTGCTCGAGTGTCTTGGCGGCGGCGAGGCTGCACGCGGCAAGAAGGCCGCGCTGCTTGGCCTGACGTTCAAGCCCAACACCGACGACATGCGTGACAGCCCCTCGATCGCGATCGCGCAGACCCTCACCGATGCGGGTGTTACGGTCGTCGCCCATGATCCCGAGGGCATGGAGATGGCCAGGCCGCTGATGCCTAATGTGACGATGTGCGATGATCCCTACACCGCGATTACCGGAGCCGACGTGGTCGTGCTCGTCACCGAGTGGGACGCCTACCGCGCGCTCGACCTTGGCCGCGTGCGCGAGCTTGCCAACGAGCCGGTGCTGGTCGACCTGCGCAATGTCTACAACCCCGAGGACGTGCGCGCCCGCGGGTTCAAATATGCGAGCGTCGGGCGGGTTTGATCCGCCCGGCCCTTCCCCTTCGGAAGGGTATCACACCCCCAGCCAATGCCGCCGGTTTTGAGGCTTTGCGATGCCTATAAAGGCTCCCAGCACCACCAGCACGCCCGCTCCCATGCAGGCATAGGCGATGCTCGCTGCCTCCTGCCCGCCGCGAAAATAGATCGCAACCAGCGCCCAGCAGAACACCGCTGCATAATACGGATTGCCGCGTGAGCGGACGGTCGCCATCGCTGCAATCACTCCGCCAATTGCGACCATGATCGCGGCGGCCAGCGGATAGGCCCCTTCGCCAACATCGCCTCCACCAACGCCGTAATAGACCAGGCTTGCCGAGATATTGACGATGCTCGCTGCGCTCACCCAGGCGGCAAGCGCGCTGAAGACCAGCGCGGTCAGCCAGCGTTCCTTGCCCGAAAGGCTCGCCTCGCAAAGGGCGCGCAGGATCATGAGCAGCGCCGCCAGCGAGGTGAGGATGATGATCGCGGAAATCGCGGTGAGGTTCGCGAACTGGGTGTAGAGCGCCCAGATCCCCTGCGAGCCCAGCGCCACCACGGCGCTCCAGCCGATCCGGTCAAGCAGCGCATTGTCGCGCTGGGCGGGCAGCGCCTGCCAGATCGCAAAGACGACCGAGCCGAAAAACAGCGCCCCCCAGATCGCAAAGGCCCAGCCCGAAGGCGTAATCAGCGTGCGCACCGCGTCCGAGCGATTGCCGATCGGCTCTCCCAGCCCCAGTGCGGGCAGGTAGGATGATCCGATCTGGACGAAGACCGCAAGGATGATGGCGATGCGCTGCGCGTTCGAGCGGCTGACGGAGGTTTTGAGGTTCATGCGCGCCTCATGAGCGCGCGGCACCAGGCTTGCAACCTTCGACCGCCCTGTCAGCCGGCGCGGGGCTGCTTCGCCATGGAGAGAACACGCGCATCGGGGGGCGTCATAAGCCGGGTTCTGTCTCCGCGGCCGGTATGCGCAAGCACCAGCGCCGCGGCGGCGACCATTCATCTGGGCCGTGTGTTGCCACACGGCTCAAGCAGCCAACCCGGGTCTCACGGGGCGAAACTCCCCTGCCCTGCCCAAAGGCGGGCGCGAGGCCCCTATTTGGCCTTGCTCCGGGTGGGGTTTGCCATGCGGGCGCTGTTACCAGAGCCCCGGTGCGCTTTTACCGCACCCTTTCACCCTTGCCTGTGCCCCGGACCTGATCCGGGGCCATCGGCGGTATACTCTCTGTGGCACTTTCCCTTGGCCCGGCCTCAAGGAGGCCTTGCCCGGCGGGCGTTACCCGCCACCCTTGTTTCGTGGAGCCCGGACTTTCCTCGGATGGATCGCTCCACCCGCGGCCGCCTCGGCCCCCCGATGCGTGGCCGGCTATAGGCGCAAGCGGGCCTTTGGGGAAGCCTGCCGCGAACGGGCGCTCAACGGGTGTGTCCCCGGTCGCGGTCGAGCAGCAGCTGGAACAGGATCGCGCCCAGATGCCGGTCGGGCTTGCCCTCGATCATTTCGGGGCGCCAGCGCCGCTCGAACGCCTCGACCGCGCTGGGACCGTCGGTGATGTCATAGCCGAACCGCTCGAGCGCGAGGTAGAAGGCCCCCTCGTTCGGGAACGGATCGCCCAGATCAAGCTTTGCGGGCGTTGGCAGGCACAGGCCCACTTCGCCAAGGCGGTGCCAGGGGAAAAGCTCACCCGGATCGGTCTTGCGCATCGGCGCGACATCGGAATGGCCGACCACATTGGCGCGCGGGATATCGTATTCACTGACGATCCGCGCGAGCAGCGGGAGCAGCGCATCGATCTGGCGTTCGTCAAACCCGCGATAGCCGCCATTTTCCGGCGCATGGCCCGGATGGTCGAGCTCGATGCCAATGCTCGCGGAATTCACGTCCTTGACCCCGCGCCAGCAGCTCTTGCCCGCGTGCCAGGCGCGCTTGGCCTCGGGCACAAGCTGGGTGACCACGCCCTCCTCGCTGATGAGGTAATGCGCCGAGACGCCCGCTTCCTCGCTGGTGAGCCTCTCGAGCGCGGTCTCGACCGGTTTCATCTCGGTATAATGGAGCACCACCATGGTGATCGGCAGCTTGCGGTCGTTGAAATTGGGCGACGGCGCAACCGCTTGGACAAGCTCGCTGGTCTTCATGGTGCTCGCATCACCCCCCATTTCCTCAGCCCTGCCTCACCCGATCATGCCTTCAGGCTCGGGCAGCACCGCGCCCAGCACCAGAGAATTGTCGGCGAGCGCATATTGCAGCCCTCCGCCCATCTCCTGCGCCAACAGCGCGATCATGTGTGCAGCGGCCGTGCGGCTGGTGATCTCGCTTTCCTCGAGTTCGCCCTGCAAGGCCCGGCCGATCGTCTCGTCGAAGGCGATCTTGTCTCCCCGCGCGCGCGCCACGATTTCGACGTTCCCCTCGCGCTTTTCCGCGCCGATATCGAGCGTGCCGCCGCGCACCAGCGCATCAAGCGCGATCTGCGAGAGGTTGAGCAGCACCTTGACCGAAGGCTTGGGCAGGCTCGGTTCCTCGATCACCCAGTTGAGCGTCACCCGCTTTGCATCTGCCGCCAGCGCTGCGACCACGTCCTGCGCCTCTTCCACCGGCACCGCTTCGCCAAAGCCGCCCGCCGCGCCGAAAGCGAGACGGAAGAACTTGAGCTTGTCGGTGCTGATGCGCGCCGATTGTTCGAGCAGCTCGATGACCCTGGCCCGCATTTCGGGGTCTTTCTCGTCAGCCAGCAATTCGAGCCCGTTCGAGAGGGCACCGACGGGCGAGAGCATGTCGTGGCAAAGGCGTGAGCACAAAAGCGCGGCGAGATCTGTGGATGACATCATGAAAGCCTCACTAGCTCTTGTTGGATTCGATGGGAACAGGGGGAACACGCGACTTCCACCGCCTCAGCCGGGCTAGCGGGCTGCCGGGCGACAGCGACCCGCGCGCCCGGCCCTGCCCGAACAGGCACCACGACCGGCCCTCAAAGCCTTGCGGGCCGTCTTCCCAGAACCGCACCTCGCCGCCCTCGCCGATTATGGCCCAGATCAGGCCATCGCCCGCGCTGCGGCTGGCATCGGTTGGCGATGGCACGGGACGGCCCGAGGGGTGCGAGTGGTAATAGCCCAGCAGCGCCGGCCCACCCTTGCGCGCGTCGCGATGCGCATCGATCAGCGCCTGCGGATCGATCTCGAAGAAGCGTTCGGGCTGTGCGTGCACGTTGCGCGCAGGCCGGGCGATCTCGATCCGGCCAAAGCGCCCCAGCATCAGCCCGCAGCATTCATGCGGAAAAGCCTCGCGCGCCTGTGCGATCATCAGCGCATGGGCGCGGTGTGCGACAAGAAGGTCGCCGTTCGGAGTGAGGCGGGCTCGCATTGGCCTTTTGTGCTGATCGATTTCGCAGCCTTCGACAAGCTTCGATCCGCGCGATAAGGCATGCCGCGTGGCGACAGGCGAGATCATCGAAGGCAAGGTTGCGGGCGCAGGCCGGCTCGACAAGGCGCTGGCAGAGGCGACCACGCTCAGCCGCGCGCGCATCCAGGCGCTGATCGCGGACGGAGCCATCGACGTGGACGGCGCGGTCGTCACCTCGGCCTCGGCCAAGATCGCCTCCGGCGCTGCCTTCCGCATCCAGGTGCCCGCCGCGATCGAGCCGGCAGCGCGCCCGCAGGCCATCGCGCTCGACATTGCCTTCGAGGATGAGCATCTGATCATCGTGAACAAGCCGGCCGGCATGGTGGTGCATCCCGCAGCCGGAAATCCTGACGGGACGCTGGTCAATGCGCTGCTCCACCATTGCAAAGGCCAGCTTTCCGGCATTGGCGGCGTCGCGCGGCCGGGCATCGTCCACCGGATCGACAAGGACACGTCCGGCCTGTTGGTAGTCGCAAAGTCCGACGCCGCGCATGAAGGGCTCGCCGCGCAATTCGCCGAGCACAGCGTCCACCGTCGCTACCTCGCGCTCACCGGCGGCGTGCCGCGCCCGGCGCAAGGCACGATCGATGCGCGAATCGGGCGATCGGACACCAACCGAAAGAAAATGACGGTGCTGGCCAAGGATTCCTCACGCGGGAAACACGCGGTGACGCATTACAAGGTCTTAACCCGCTTCGGGCCGGAAGGTGCGCGTGATGCCGCGCTGATCGAATGCCGGCTGGAAACGGGGCGCACCCACCAGGTGCGCGTTCACTGCGCGTCAATCGGTCATGCGCTATTGGGAGATAAGGTCTACGGTAAAACGCCCAAATCCTTGAAACCGCTGCTGGGAACGCTTGGCTTTGCGCGCCAGGCGCTGCACGCGGCTGAATTGGGTTTTTTGCATCCAATCCGGGGGGAACGCGTAACTTTTCAGGTCGACCCGCCGGAAGACATGACGGAACTGATCGACGAACTTGGTCGTTCTTATCGATGAAAGTTGCAGCAAAAATGCGCGACTTGATATATAACAATCCCGGTGGCCCGAGATGCCGGATGCCCAGCAGGGGTCTGGCGCAATGCGGTCGACACAAGAAAGGTTAGGGAAAAAGTGAGTAAACCCACTCCATCAGTCCCGGCGCTCAGCGGAGAGCAAAGCCTCAACCGCTACCTGTCGGAAATCAAGAAGTATCCCGTGCTGACGGCCGAGCAGGAATACATGCTCGCCAAGCGTTACGAAGAGCACGAAGACCCCGAAGCGGCCGCGCAGCTGGTATCGAGCCACCTGCGACTGGTGGCGAAAATCGCCATGGGCTATCGCGGCTATGGCCTGCCGGTCTCCGATCTCATCTCCGAAGGCAATGTCGGCCTGATGCAGGGCGTGAAGAAATTCGAGCCCGATCGCGGTTTCCGCCTCGCGACCTACGCGATGTGGTGGATCAAGGCGAGCATCCAGGAATATATCCTGCGTTCGTGGAGCCTCGTGAAGATGGGCACCACCGCCGCGCAGAAGAAGCTGTTCTTCAACCTTCGCCGGATGAAGAAACAGCTCGAAGCCTACGAGGATACCGATCTCTCGCCGGATGACGTGGCGAAGATCGCCACCGATCTGGGCGTGCCCGAGCAGGAAGTCGTCAACATGAACCGCCGGATGATGATGGGCGGCGACGGCTCGCTCAACACGCCGATGCGCAATGGCGAAGACGGCTCGGGCGAATGGCAGGACTGGCTGACCGACGAGCGTCCCCTGCAGGACGAAACCGTGGCCGAGGCCGAAGAGGCGCAGGTGCGACACAAGATGCTGCTGGAAGCGTTGGGCTCGCTCAACGAGCGTGAGCAGCATATCCTCACCGAACGCCGCCTGACGGAAAAGCCGCAGACGCTGGAAGAACTCAGCCAGGTCTATGACGTGAGCCGCGAACGCATCCGCCAGATTGAGGTGCGCGCGTTTGAAAAGCTGCAAAAGGCGATGCAGCGCATTGCGGGCGAAAAGCTGCTGCCCGGCCTCGCCTAAACGCCTCCCTCACTGGCTTGAATGAAAAGGCCGGGTGCAAAAGCGCCCGGCCTTTTTCGTGTCAGCGCGCAATATGGATGCAATTGCAGTTGTGAGCGGCGGCGCATGATGGCAGGGCTCGCGACAGGGTTAAGGGAATTTAATTCCCTGCCCGCAGCTTTGATGCGGGTTCGATCAGGCCGGATCGACTACTGGGGGGAATATTCACAAATGGCGCAAGGGCCACTGTTCAAAATCACGACCAGCCGCAAAACGCCGGACTGGCTCGCCTTCACGGCCGAGCGGCTGCGCAGCAAATTGCGCGGCAAACCGGTGGATTTCAGCTTTGACGAAGGCAAGCGGCTCTACCGCGTCCGCCATGGCGAAGCGGTGCGCTATGGCAAGGACCGCCCGCGCTCGATCTTTCTCTATCGCGACGGCTTCAAGGGTCGCGGCGCGTTCATCTTCAAGAGCTATTGCCTCCAGAACATCCTGTTTGCGCCCGATGACGTGGTCATCGATTGCGGCGCGAATAGCGGCGATCTGGGGCTGGAGATCTGACAGCGGATCAAACCTGCCAATTACATCGCGATCGAACCCAATCCGGACGATCTCGAAATCCTCAAGCTGAACCTGCCGCCCGAAGCGAAACTGGTGCCAAAGGCGCTGGGCGACGAGGCCGGCCGGCTCGATTTCTACGTCTCGACCTCAGAGGCCGATTCCTCGCTGGTGCGGCCAAAGCATTTCGACGAGATCATCAAGGTCGATGTCGTGCGGCTCGATGCCCTGCTGGAGGAAATGGATATCCCCGCGGTCAAGCTGCTCAAGCTGGAAGCCGAAGGGTTCGAGCCCGAAATCCTCGAAGGCCTGGGCGAGAGGATCTCGTCAGTCGAATATATCGCCGCCGATGGCGGTTACGAGCGCGGCGAGGCGCAGGAACAGACCTTCACCACGATCACCAACCACCTGCTGGGCCACGGGTTCGAGATGGTCGACATCTACTTCCCGTGGCACCGCGCGCTCTATCGCAACACGCGGTTCAAGTCGGCAGCCTGATCACTTCGCAGGCGCCAGATCCAGCACGGCGGCGATCATCGCCTTGGTGCCAAGCGTCACGCTTTCGCGCGGAGCGATCTTGAACAGCGGCGAGTGGTGCGAGGGAACAGCGGGCCCGCCATTGGCCTCGGCCTCGAACGCTTGCGGAGGGGTGCCGCCAACCGCGAAGTAATAGCCCGGCACGTCCAGATCCTCCTGAACGAAATAGGCAAAATCCTCCGCGCCCATGCCCTTCTGGCTGAAGTCGATGAAGGCATCCTCGCCAAGGTCGCGCTTCATCACCGCGTTCAGCCGCTTTGCCAGAGCAGTGTCGTTATAGGTGACAGGCGTGCCCGAAACCACCTCGACCTCGACCGGCATGTCATCAGGCAGGCCGTGCGCCTTGCCGACATTGACCGCAACGCGCTCGATCGCGGCAAGCAATTGCGCGCGTACGTCTTCGTCGTTGGAGCGCACGGTCAGCTGCAACTCGGCCTGGTCGGAGATGATGTTGTGCTTCGAGCCCGAATGGAACGAGCCCACGGTGATGACCGCAGGCGAAAGCGGCATGATCTCGCGGCTGACGATCGATTGCAGCGCGGTGACGATCTGGCTGGCGATATAGACCGGGTCGCGGCCCATATGCGGGCTGGCGCCATGCGCGCCGATGCCGGGCACGGTGATGTCGACCGAATCCGAGCTTGAATACTGGATGCCCTCGGCAGCCGAGACGAGTCCGGTCGGCAGCACCGAGGAAACGTGGAAGGCGAGCGCGTAATCGGGCTTGCCAAAGCGTTCATAGAGCCCGTCGGCCAGCATCGCCTTGGCTCCGCCCACCCGCTCTTCAGCGGGCTGGACAACGAACATCAGCGTGCCCGACCACTGGTCCTTCATCGCCATCAGCCGGCGCGCAGTGCCCACCATCGAGGTGATGTGCACATCGTGGCCGCAAGCGTGCATGACGGGATATTCCTTGCCGTCCTGGCCGACCTGCGTCGCTGTCGAGGCATAGTCGAGCCCCGATTTCTCGAACACGGGCAACCCGTCCATGTCGGCGCGCAGCAGGATCAGCGGTCCCTCGCCGTTCTTCACCATGCCGACAACGCCCGTGCCGCCAACATTGGGTGTCACCTCGAGGCCTGCCGCGCGCAGTTCCTGCGCCATGCGTGCGGCGGTCTCGTTCTCGAGGAAGGAGAGTTCGGGGTTCTTGTGAAAGTGGACGAAAAGCGGCTCGAGATAGGTCTCGTAATCCGCCTCAACCGCAGCCTCGACCTCGTCCATACTGGCAAAGGCGGGCGCGCTGATAGCTGCGGTGGCCAGAGCGATCGAAGCGGCGGCGGTGCGAAAGATGCGCATGGAAAATTCCCCGATTGAATGTGTTGCCGCGCAAGGAAGCACTTGGAAGCGCCGCGTGCAAGCTAGACTTGATTGCCCTGCCCGCGCAGCAGGCCTAGATCGGCCGATATGCAACGCGCCGGATCGGTCCTCTTGCGCCTTATCGCGCAAATCATCCTGTGGTTCATCGGGCTCAGCCTGATGGCCGTGATCCTCTTCGCCTTTGTGCCCGTGCCCATTACGGCGACGATGCTGTTCGACGAGAACGGAGCGACGCGCGACTGGGAACCGCTCGAGAATATCGACCGTGACCTGGTAGATGCGGTGATCGCTGCCGAGGATGCCCGCTTCTGCCAGCATGCAGGCTTCGACGCCGAGGCAATCAGGCAGGCCTATGAGGAAAACCAGCGCGGCGGGCGCATTCGCGGCGGATCGACAATCAGCCAGCAGACCGCCAAGAACGTCTTCCTGTGGCAGGGCGGCGGCTATGCGCGCAAGGGGCTTGAGGCCTGGTTTACCTTCTGGATCGAGAATGTCTGGGGCAAGCGGCGGATCATGGAAGTCTATCTCAACGTCGCGGAAACCGGCATCGGCACTTATGGCGCGGTCGCGGGCGCGCAGCGTTATTTCGACCGCAGCGCCGCCAACCTCACACCCTCGCAGGCTGCGCGCATTGCGGTGGCGCTGCCCCAACCAAAGAAACGTGCGGTGAAAAGCCCCTCGGGCTGGCTCGCGCGCCACGGCCAGCGGATCGAGCGCAGCATCGCCGACGTGCGTGCAGGCGGCCTCGATCGCTGTGTCTATCCCGACAGCTGATCCGCTGCGACACATCGATTGTGCCGTGCCCGCCACCCGCCTTGCCGCTATGCTGGTGCCCCATCGCCATTGACGAAAGCGGTCCCTGTCGGCAATTGCTTGCGGCCATGGGGAAAACCATGAACTTCGGGCCGTTGTGCCGGTCCACCCGCTCCGCCACCAAAGGACGCGCGGCGCTCCACCGGGCGGCATGCGGGGTCTCAGGCCGGGTTACGCGGCGCAGCGCAGCGGGGCGGTGTTCATGAGCGCCTCGCTTCCCTCATCCAGAAACACGCCCGACCAGGCGCGCGCCGCCGAACGCAGCAGCACCGAAGCGCGCGAGGCCTTGCGCGCCGCAATGGTCCGCCTCGCCGAAGGTGACAGCGCGGCGCTTGAAGAAATATACTCGGCAACGCGCGTGAAGCTGTTCGGAATCTGCTTTCGTATATTAGGCGATAGAAAGGAGGCGGAGGACGCCTTGCAAGACGTCTATGTGAACCTTTGGCAACGCGCGGATCGCTACGATCCCGAGCGCGCAAGCCCGATTAGCTGGCTCGCCACGTTCGCGCGCAATCGCGCGATCGATCGCCTGCGCACGGGCAAGGTGCGTTCAGGCGCCGTCCCCGTGGAAGAGGCAGCGCCGCTTCCCGACGAGACGCCGCTTGCCGATGCGCTGCTGGTCGATGCCGAGCGCGATGCGCAGATCCACAAATGTCTCGGCGGCCTCGACGAAAACGCCCGCACCTATATCCGCGCCGCCTTCTTCGAGGGCCACACCTATGCGCAGCTGGCCGAGCGGGCCGATGTGCCGCTGGGCACGATGAAAAGCTGGATCAGGCGCGGCCTGATGAAATTGCGCACCTGCCTTGAGGCAAGCGAGACCGACGGAGGGGCGTCATGACCGACACTCCCGACCAGAGCCCGCAGGACAAACCCGGAATGGACGAAAGCGAGATCGATCGCGAGCGCGTGCTGGCTGCAGAATTCTCGCTCGGCCTGCTCGAGGGCGAAGAATTGCTCGCCGCGCGCGGGCGCATGGCGCGTGACCCCGCCTTTGCCTGGCGCCGCCAATGGTGGGACGACTGGTTCGTGCCGCTGAGTGACGATGTCGCCGGCGCCGAACCGGGCGAGCATGTATGGAGCGCGATTTCCACTGAAATCGGCGCGCGGGCTGCCAGCGCTCAGGCAGCGCAGGCCGGCCTTCCCACAGCCGATAATGTCGCGCTGATCGATATGGAGCGCCGCGTGCGCCGCTGGAAATGGACCGCTGGCATCGCGGCCGCCGCGGCCGCCGTGGCGCTTGCCCTGTTCGCAGCCACGCCCGGAGTCGATCCCGTTCCCGATATCGCCCCCGGAAATGCGCCTCAGATGGCCAGCGCCGATGCGCCGCTGATGGCCTCGATCCCTGTCGGCGACAGTTTGCGCCTTGGCGTTACCTTCCTTCCGGCCAGCGAGGAAATGCTGGTCTCGGCCGCAGGCTTCAGCGCCGATGGCGTCCACGATCACGAGCTATGGCTGGTGCCCGAAGATGGCGGCGCGCTGCAATCGCTGGGCGTCATCGCGCCGGGCGAGGAACGCCGCATCGCCGTGGCAAGAGATGTCGCGGCGAATATGGGCGACGGGGTCGAACTCGTCGTCACGCGTGAACCGATCGGCGGCAAGCCCGAGGGTCAGGATGCAGGCCCGGTGGTTGCGCAGGGGACCTTCGGCGCAGTCTGAGGCTCAAAGCGGTTATAATCGCCAAGGCACGCTTTCAGCATTTCGAAAATAATCTTATAAAATTTTTCGGCTCTGCGTCCGGGCTGAAAAGTATTGCGTAGCTCTGACGCAAGATCGGGAGGACTTGCACTCGTAAAGGAGAATGCAATGAATTTGATCCCGACCTTGAAAGCCGCAGGCTTTTCAAAAGCAGGTAAAGCGGCCGTGATGGCGCTGGCCATTTTTTCGACAGGCACTCTTGCCTTGGCTCCAGCGACAACTGCGCTGGCACATGGACACAAGCAGCGCGCGTCGGCGGACCTTGTCGACACCGCAGCCAGAAGCAAGGTTCACAAGACCCTCGTCGCCGCAGTGAAAGCTGCCGACCTTGTCGATACGCTCAAGAGCCCCGGCCCCTTCACCGTCTTTGCCCCCACCGACACCGCCTTTGCCAAGCTGCCCGAAGGAAGCGTGGAAACGCTGGTCAAGCCCTCCAGCAAGGACACGCTCACCCGCATCCTCACCTACCACGTCATTGCCGGCCGGGTGACCGCCAGCGATCTTGCCAACCAGATCGAACTCAATGGCGGCGAGTATCGCATCCACACGGTCGCCGGCCCGGTCCTGACCGCTCGCCTTTCGGGTGACACGATCGTGATCACCGACGGCCAGAAGCGCAGCACCGCAGTGACGCGCGCGAACATCTCGACCTCGAACGGCGTGATCCATTTCACCGACGGCGTTTTCCTGCCCGGCTAAAGCCAGGACAAGCCTTCGCGTGTGGCCTGGTCGCTCTTCCGATCGGCGCGGGGCCATTCCCTCACACGCCATCGCTCTCAGGCCATCTCTCTCAGGCCATCATTCATCGCAAGCACCCCGATTGCTCGCATCCCGGCAGCATCGTGCCCCGTAGCTCACACGCAAGGGACGGACGGGGTGACTTGCAAGAGTAGAACGAAAAAGGAGACTATTCATGAAACTGATCCCGAACCGCCTCACCACCACGCTTCTCGCCGCGATCGCCGCGTCGACCGGCCTTACCCTCGCCAGCCCTGCCCTCGCCGACCATCACATGGAAGCCGAAAAGCCCAACATCGTCGCGACTGCGATGGGCACCGGCATGCACGAAACGCTCGTCACCGCCGTCAAGGCCGCTGACCTCGTCGAAACGCTTTCGGGCCCCGGCCCCTTCACCGTTTTCGCGCCGACCGATGACGCCTTCGCCAAGCTTCCCGACGGCACCGTCGCCACGCTGGTGAAGCCGGAAAACAAGGCGATGCTGACCAAGATCCTCACCTACCATGCCGTATCGGGCAAGGTGACCGCTGCCGCGCTGATCGAGATGATCCAGGCGGGCAATGGGACTGCCACGGTCAAGACGCTGGCCGGTGAAACGCTCACCGCGCGCATCGTCGATGGTGCGGTCGTGATCACCGATGCGAAGGGCGGCACCGCGACCGTCACCGCCACCGACGTGATGACCTCGAACGGCATTATTCACGTGACCGACGGCGTCTTTTTGCCGGCCTGATCCGTATTTTATTCTGTTAGCGCGGCCCCACCCGTTCCCATCCTCCCACTAGGGGTCGCGCATTCCAAGGCTCCGCCCGGTGATCCTCCATCGCCGGGCGGAGTTTTTGTATCTGCGCGTTGATCGATCCGCCGCGCCGTGCTTCACAGGACGCGCGGCAAAAGGAGGCCAGCCATGACTTTTCGCGTGGTAATCCCGATCTTCGACAATGTGACGCAGCTGGATTTCACCGGCCCGGCGCAGATGTTTGCCAAGGTCCCCGATCTTGAGCTGTGCATCGCCTCCCGCCACGCGCAGCCGGTCGCGACCGATAGCGGCTTTGCCGTCGCCGCGCCCTACACTTTCGCCGATTGCCCGGCCGCCGATCTCGTCTGCGTGCCGGGAGGCGGCGGGGTGATGGATGCAATCCGCGATCCCTATTTCCTCAGCTTCGTCGAGCGCCAATGCGCGCAGGCGAAAATCATCACCTCGGTGTGCACGGGCATGTTTGCGCTCGGCGCGATCGGGCTCGTGAAGGGTCGGCGCGTCACGACCCATTGGGGCTACACAGATGTGATCGCGGATTGCGGCGGAATCTTCACACCGGGGCGCGTCGTGGTGGACGGCAATCTGATAACGGCGGGCGGCGTGACTTCGGGTGTCGATTTCAGCCTTGTCGTGATCGCGCAAGTCTTTGGCGAAGAGCGGGCAAGGCTGATCCAGCTGGCGATGCAATACGACCCTCAGCCGCCCTTCGACAGCGGCCATCCGGGCAAGGCAAACCCAGAAACGCGCAGCGCCGCCCTTGCAATCTATACGAAGCGCGCCGCGGCGATGCGCGCAGCGCTGCAATCAGTGGACCGCGCCAGCTAGCCCTCACCTCCAAGCGCAAAATCAACCGCCGCCGCGCAATGCAGCGCGGTCGTGTCGAACAGCGGCAGCGCACTCATCGGCGGCTTTATCAGCAGCATCAATTCAGTGCAGGCGAGCGCAATCGCGAGGACGCCCTTTGCCTTGAGGTCATCAATCACTTGACGCGCAAATTGCTGCGAGCTCTCGCGCACTTCGCCCGCGCACAGTTCTTCGAAGATGATGCGGTGCAATTCGGCGCGCTCGGCCTCGGCGGGGATTACGACCTCAACGCCATGCGCGGTAAGGCGCTCGGCGTAGAAGGGCTGTTCCATCGTAAAGCGGGTGGCGAGCAGGCCCACGCGCGTATGCCCTGCGGCCTTGAGCGCCTTACCCAAAGGGTCTGCGATATGGAGCAGCGGAATCGAGATCGCCGCTTCGACCTCAGGCGCTACGAGGTGCATCGTGTTGGTCGCGATCAGGATCGCCTCGGCGCCCGAAAGCTGCAGATTCCCCGCCGCCTCTCCCAGCACAGCTCCCAGTTCGTCCCACTCGCTCTGCGCCTGAAGCTGCGCGATCTCGGCAAAATCAAAGCTGTGAAGCAGCAGCTTCGCCGAAGCGATGCCGCCCGAACGTTTCCGTACGCCCTGGTTGATCAGCGCGTAATACTGGGCCGAGCTTTCCCAGCTCATCCCGCCAAGAATGCCGAGTGTTCTCACCTGCTATTCAGGACGACTGCCCGTTCGCCCAGCGCGTGAGCAGCCACAGGGTGAACACCTGCACACCGGCAAGCACGATGCTTGCGATCATGACGCCGGTGGCGGGATCACCGTTTATGTGTTCGCGCGGCACGAAGGACGGCAGCAGAACGATAAAGACGAGGATTGCAACCAGGCTCGCCGGCAGGAGCCAGATCATCACCCAGCTTGGCGCATAGCTTGTTGGCTTTAAAGCAAAGCCGAACTGGCGCGGAAGCCGGTCGTAATCGGAAAAACGGTAATGCGCCCAGACAGCGCAAGCGAGGATGATGAGGCAGGCGGCGCCGGCGACCCATAAGGGGTCAGCGACCGACGCCCCGCCCGAAGCCATCAGGCGGCTTCTTCCTTCTTCTTGTCATCATCATTCGAGACGACCTGAACCGGGTCCTTGTTGCCCGCCACAACGTCGCCATCGATCACGACCTCGCTGACATTCTCCATGTCGGGCAGGTCGAACATCGTATCGAGCAGGATGCCTTCGACGATCGAGCGCAGGCCGCGTGCGCCGGTCTTGCGCTTGATGGCGCGTTCGGCAATCGCCTTGAGGGCTTCGTCGGTGAAGGTCAGCTCGACATCTTCGAGTTCGAACAGCTTGCTGTACTGCTTGACGATCGCGTTCTTCGGCTCGGTCAGGATGGTGACAAGCGCATCGACATCCAGATCGTGCAGCGTTGCGATCACCGGCAGACGACCCACGAATTCGGGGATCAGGCCGAATTTCAGCAAATCTTCCGGCTCGCTCTTTTCGAGCAGTTCGCCCACTTTGCGCTTGTCCGGATCGGCGACATGGGCGCCGAAACCGATCGAGCGTTTTTGCAGGCGATCCGCGATGATCTTGTCGAGCCCGGCAAAGGCGCCGCCGCAGATGAACAGGATATTGGTCGTGTCGACCTGGAGGAATTCCTGCTGCGGATGCTTGCGCCCGCCCTGCGGGGGGACGGAAGCGGTGGTGCCTTCCATCAGTTTGAGCAGCGCCTGCTGCACGCCCTCGCCCGATACGTCGCGGGTGATCGAGGGGTTTTCGGCCTTGCGCGTGATCTTGTCGATCTCGTCGATATAGACGATGCCATGCTGGGCTTTCTCGACGTTGTAGTCGGACGCCTGCAGCAGCTTGAGGATGATGTTTTCCACGTCCTCGCCGACATAGCCGGCTTCGGTCAGCGTGGTCGCATCGGCCATGGTGAAGGGCACGTCGAACGTGCGCGCCAGCGTCTGCGCCAGCAATGTCTTGCCCGTGCCGGTGGGGCCGACGAGCAGGATGTTCGATTTCGCAAGCTCGACGCCGTCGGTCTTCCCGGAATGCTTCAGCCGCTTGTAGTGGTTGTGCACCGCGACCGAGAGGTTCCGCTTGGCCGAGTTCTGGCCGATGACGTAATCGTTGAGCGTGGCGTAGATGTCCCTGGGCGTGGGAACCTCGCCCTCTTTCTTGCCCGCGAGGCCCGCCTTGGTTTCCTCGCGGATGATATCGTTGCACAGGTCAACGCATTCATCGCAGATGAAGACCGTGGGGCCTGCGATCAGCTTGCGCACCTCATGCTGCGATTTTCCACAAAAACTGCAGTAAAGGGTGCTTTTGCCGTCGGTTCCGCTCAATTTTGTCATTCCTGCTTTCCTCGAATCCGGCGCAAATGATCACCATTCGCGGGGACGGATTCGCCAACAATATATCTCGCACCACATGAATCAATGTTTGGCGAGCGATTTTACGTCCGTTCAGGCGTCAACTGTGCCTCTTGTGCGCCTGAACGAACGGTCAATCCGCTTATTCGGGCCGCTTATTCGGGCGCACCGCCCGATCCTTCCGCTTCGTTATCTGCATCGGATTCGGGGCGAGTTTCGAACACTTCGTCGACCAGTCCGAATTCCTTGGCTTCCTCGGCTTCGAGGAAGGTGTCGCGGTCCATCGCCTTTTCGATTTCCTCGAGGCTGCGGCCGGTGAACTGGACGTAGAGATCGTTCATCCGCTTGCGGATACGCAGGATCTCGCGCGCCTGGATCTCGATATCCGAGGCCATGCCGCGCGCACCGCCCGAAGGCTGGTGCACCATCACGCGCGCATTGGGGAGCGCAACGCGCATGCCCGGCTCGCCCGCTGCCAGCAGGAAGCTGCCCATCGAGGCGGCCTGCCCCATCACCACGGTCGAAACGCGCGGACGGATATAGCGCATCGTGTCGTAGATCTGCAGACCCGACGTCACCACGCCGCCGGGCGAGTTGATATACATGCTGATCGGCTTGGACGGGTTCTCGCTCTCAAGGAACAGCAATTGCGCGGTGATCAGCGAGGCCATCCCGTCCTCGATCTGGCCGGTGACGAAGACGATCCGCTCGCGCAGCAGGCGCGAGAAAATGTCGAAGCTGCGCTCGCCGCGGCTGGTCTGCTCGACCACGACGGGCACGAGCGCCCCGGTCAGGGGATCGCGTGTAAACTGGCCCTGGGAGCCGAAAGTGTCGCCTTTATCGCCGAACAGATCGATCATGTTGGGTGCTAGTCCTCTCTTGCATGGGTTTGGCGCTGGCCTGTGAGGTGGTTGTCGCCGGTGAATTGGCTATTTCGGGCCCTCGCAGCGATTGTTCAAGGGCCTTAACCAATTGTGCGGGCGAATCCTGTTCACGGCCCCTGGCATAAGCGCTTGCGCCGCGCTGCGCGAGAGGCGACAAGTTGGTCCATGAACATGACCATCCGCACCAAGCGCCCTATCGCCGCAAGCTGCCTTGCCATCGCCACTCTCACTGCTGGCCTTGGCACTGGCATCGCCGTAGCGCAGGACGATGCCGACAGCGTCAACGTTGCCGAACGCCATGCCGCCGAACAGATCGAACGGATCGAAAAATATGACACCGGGCCGGACGGGCTCAACGCGGTCATCGTCTATTCCAAGACCGCCGGCTTCAAGGCGCGCGCTCTCATCGACGTGGAGCCGCTGGAGGGGCGCACCGTGCTGGTGAAGGACAATATCGAAACCGAGGAGTGGGCGACCACCGCGGGCAGCCTCGCGCTGCGATACAATTTCACCCGCCGCGATGCGCCGATGATCGCGAACCTTCGCAAGAGCGGCGGCATGGTGCTGGGCAAGACCAATCTTTCCGAATGGGCCAATATCCGCGGCGACAATTCGACCAGCGGATGGAGCGCGGTAGGCGGTCTTACCCGCAACCCGCACGCGATCGACCGCAACACCTGCGGCTCCTCCTCGGGCAGCGGCGCTGCGATTGCGGCGGGCTTTGCCTGGGCCGCGATCGGAACCGAGACCAATGGCTCGATCACTTGTCCTGCCAGCGTCAACGGCATCGTCGGTTTCAAGCCGAGCGTCGGCATCATCAGCCGCACCCATGTGATCCCGATCAGCTCCACGCAGGACACTGCCGGTCCGATGACCCGCTCGGTCAAGGCGGCGGCGATGCTGCTGGGCGCGCTTGCAGGCGAAGACCCGGCCGACAGCGCGACGCTGGGCGTGCCCCGCGCAGGCGACTACACCGATGGCCTGGACACCTTCTCGCTCGATGGCGTGCGGATCGGCGTGATGGTAAACCAGCTGGGCAATCGCGAGGATTTGCGCGCGATCTTCGGCCAGGCGCGCTCCGATCTCGAAGCGGCGGGCGCGGTGCTGGTCGAGATCGAGCACGACATCAACCGCGAGATGTATCGCGACAGCTTCACCGTGCTGAAGTTCGAACTGCGCGAGGAGATGGGCAAATATCTGCGCTCGATCCCCGAAATGCAGGGCGTGGACACGCCGCGCAGCCTCGCTGACCTGATCGCCTTCAACGAAGCGAATGCGCCAGCCGAACTGCGCTGGTTCGGGCAGGAAACCTTCATCGAGGCCGAGGCCGAGACCGACCGCGCAAAATACGAAAAGGCGCGCGAGAATGCGGTGCGCATCGCTGGCGAAGAGACAATCGATGCGATCCTCGCCGAAAACGACGTCGCCTTCCTGATCGCGCCCACGCGCGGGCCCGCCTGGGTGAGCGACCTTGTGAATGGCGACAGTTTTGGCGGCGCGGTCGGCTTTGGCGGCCCCGCTGCAATCGCAGGCTACCCGCACCTGACCGTGCCGATGGGCGCGATCGAGGGGCTGCCGGTGGGGCTCAGCGTGATTGGCGCGAAATGGGCCGATCACGAGGTGCTCAAAGTGGGCCGCGCCTACGAAAAAGCGCGGACAACATCGTTGCCCGCGCCTTCGTTTCAGCGGTGGAAACCCGCTGAATGATCCTCAGGGAATAATCCCTCTTATCAGGCGTCGTCCGTCTTCTTGGCGGGCGCCTTCTTGGCTGCCGGCTTCTTGGCCGGTGCCTTCTTGGCGGCAGGCGCCTTCTTCGCAGCGGGCTTCTTGGCCGGCGCTTTCTTGGCAGCCGGCTTGGCTTCGGCCTTGGCATCATCAGCCTTGGCCGCCGTCTTCTTGGCGGGAGCCTTCTTCGCCGGAGCCTTCTTGGCTGTGGTCTTCTTGGCCGGCGCCTTGGCCTTTTCGGCTTCGGCGTCGTCTTCGGCCTCGATCGCGGCCTGCAATTGCTCGGCGGTCACTTCGCGTTCGTTCACCTCTGCCTTGTCGAACAGGAAGTCGACGACTTTATCTTCATAAAGCGGAGCGCGCAGTTGAGCGGCAGCCATTGGCTCGGACTGGATATACTGGACGAAACGCTCGCGGTCTTCCTCGCGATATTGCGCGGAGGCCTGCTGGATCAGCATCGACATTTCCTGTGCGGTCACTTCGACGCCGTTGGCCTGGCCGATCTCGGAGAGGAGAAGACCAAGGCGCACGCGGCGTTCTGCGATCGGCTTGTAATCGTCCTTTTCCTCTTCGATCTGCTTGATCGCGGCTTCGGGATCTTCTTCCTTGGCGGCTTCCTGCTGAAGCTGGTTCCAGATCTGCTCGAATTCGGCATCGACCATGCCCTGCGGCACGGGGAAATCGTGGCCCTCGGCGAGCTGGTCAAGCAGCTGGCGCTTCATCTGGGTGCGGGTGAGACCGGCGGTCTGCTGCTCCAGCTGGCCCTTCATGATCTCCTTGAGCTTGTCGAGGCTATCAAGGCCAAGATTTGTGGCGAACTCGTCGTCGATCTTGGTGTCGGTCTCGACCTTCACCTGCTTCACGGTGATGTCAAAGGTTGCTTCCTTGCCCGCCAGGTGCTCGGCCTGATATTGTTCGGGGAAGGTCAAGGTGATGGTCTTTTCATCGCCGGTCTTCACGCCAACCAACTGCTCTTCAAAGCCAGGGATGAACTGGCCAGAGCCAATCACCAGAGCCGCATCTTCCGCCTTGCCGCCTTCAAATTCGACACCGTCGAGCTTGCCAACAAAATCGATGATCAGCTGATCACCTTCTGCCGCCTTCTTGCTCTTCGCAGCATCCTTGTAGCTCTTGTTCTGGCCGGCAATACCCTCGATCGCTTCGAGGATCTGCTCGTCGGTCACAGGCACGGTCAGCTTTTCAAGCTTGAGGCCATCGGTGCTGGGCGTCTCGATCTGCGGGAGCACTTCGAGCTCGACCGTGACGACGGCGTCCTTGCCTTCCTCGTAATCCTCATTGAGCGAGACCGCCGGCTGCATTGCGGGGCGCAGCTCCTCGGATTTGGTCAGGCCGTCAACCGCTTCGCGAATCGTGTCGTTCAGCGTCTGCCCGTGCAGCTGTTCGCCATGCATGCGCTTGACGAGGTTAGCCGGCACCTTGCCCGGACGAAAGCCCTGCATCCGCACTTGCGGCGCGATCTTCTTGACCTCGGCTTCGATCTTGTCGCTGATTTCAGCGGCGGTGATCGTGATGGTGTAGGCGCGCTTGAGGCCTTCGTTGACGGTCTGCTTGGTCTGCATGAGGTGGGTACTTTACAACCTTCTAGAGCTATTCTTTATGACGGACGACAGCGGCGCATTGAGTGGCGAAGACTGGTGCGGGCGAAGGGACTCGAACCCCCACATCTTTCGATACTGGTACCTAAAACCAGCGCGTCTGCCAATTCCGCCACGCCCGCCTGCCCGAACGAAGCCGCGCGGGAAACCGACAAGGCCCCCCGCGCGAATTGGAAGCGCCTCTATCGTTTGGCGAGCAAAAGGGCAAGCGCAACACGCTTGTTTCCTCGCAGAGCCACGACTAAAGGCGCGCGGATGAGCGACAACAACACCAAAGACACGCCCCCCGATCACCTCGCGGTGCACCCCTCAAGCCCCCATTTCGACGCCGACGTGCTCCAGCGCGGCGTGGGAATCCGGTTCAAGGGCAGCCAGCGCACCGATATCGAGGAATATTCGATTTCCGAAGGGTGGGTGCGGGTCCAGGCCGGCAAGACCGTCGACCGCAAGGGCCGTCCGCTGCTGATCAAGCTGACCGGCGTGGTCGAGGCGTGGTTCGAGGACCTGGGCGAAGACGCACCGGTGGCCAAAAAGGGCTGAGTTTTCTGGAGCACCTGGCCACCCGCGCCCTCCGCCCTTCCACCCGGATCATAGCCCGGTGTGAAAATCCGGGTGGAAGGGCGGAGGGCGCGGGTGGCGGGGCTACGCTGCAAAAAATTCCGCTCTGCTTGCTTAAAACGCTCGCAGGGGCCACTTGCGAGCGATAATGAAACCAACCGTCGTCATCATAGGCCGCCCCAATGTGGGCAAATCGACCTTGTTCAACCGCCTGGTGGGCAAGAAGCTCGCGCTTGTCGATGACCAGCCGGGGGTCACGCGTGATCGCCGGATGGGCGATGCGGTGGTTGCGGGCCTCGAATTCACCGTGGTCGACACCGCCGGCTGGGAAGACGAGGACGCGCAGACCCTGCCGGGCCGGATGCGCAAGCAGACCGAGGCCAGCCTCGAAGGGGCGGATGCGGCGCTGTTCGTGATCGATGCGCGCGCCGGCCTCACCCCGCTCGACAACGAGATCGCACGCTATCTGCGCGGCAGCAACGTGCCGATCGTGCTGGTCGCCAACAAGGCCGAAGGCGCACCGGGCGAGGCCGGCGTGCTCGAGGCCTATTCACTCGGCCTTGGCGAACCGGTGGGACTGTCCGCCGAGCACGGCGAAGGCATCGCGGACCTGTTCGGCGCGCTCTGGCCGATCATCGGCGAACAAGCCGAGGCGTGGGAAGCCGAGGTCGAGACCGCCAGGCTCGAGATCGAGGACGAGGACGCGCCGCTCGGCCCGCTCAAGCTCGCCATTGTCGGCCGCCCCAATGCGGGCAAGTCGACCCTCATCAACCAGTTGCTGGGCGAAGACCGCCTCCTCACCGGCCCCGAAGCCGGGATCACCCGCGATTCGATCGCGATCGACTGGGAATGGCGCGACCCGCGCGTTCCCGCAGATGCGCAGGACGATGACGGCCTGCGCCAGATTCGCCTGATCGACACCGCCGGCATGCGCAAGAAGCGCAATGTAACCGAAAAGCTGGAAAAGCTCTCGGTGGCCGACGCGCGCCGCGCGGTCGATTTTGCCGAAGTGGTCGTGTTGCTGCTCGATGCGACTCAAGGCCTGGAGCATCAGGATCTGAAGATCGCGGACATGGTGCTGCAAGAAGGCCGCGCTTTGATGATCGCGATCAACAAGTGGGATATTGCCGGCTCCAACACGGCAGAAACGCCCTCGGGCATCTTCAACGGCATCAAGGCGGCGCTGAACGATGGCCTCGCGCAGGTGCGCGGCCTGCCGCTGTTTGCGGTGAGCGCCAAGACCGGCAAGGGGCTCGACACGATGCTGGGCGCTGCCTTCGACCTGCGCGAAAGCTGGTCGAAGCGCGTATCGACCTCGGCGCTCAACCGCTGGTTTGACGATGCGATGGAGGCGAACCCGCCGCCAGCACCCGGGGGCCGCCGGATCAAGCTGCGCTACATCACGCAGGCCAGCACCCGGCCGCCGCGCTTCGTCATCTTCGGCACCCGCCTCGAGGCGCTACCCAAGAGCTATGAGCGCTATCTGGTCAACTCGATCCGCTCCAAGCTCGGCTTTGATGCGGTGCCGGTGCGCGTAGTGCTCAAGAGCCCGAAGAACCCCTACAACGCCAACAGAGGCGGAGGGGGCAATTACTCGGGCGGATCGGACAAGTCATGAACGCTGACCTCCTGCCCGACTTCGTGACCGCGCTTGTCGCCTCCCAGCCCTTCGCCTTCGAATTGCTCGAGCGCACCGCCTCGACCCCGCGCGTCCAGCAGGTCGTGCAATTGAGCCTTGCGCCCGCCTTCCTGCTCGCTGGGATCGGCGCGATCATGAACGTGATGATGACACGGCTCACCTGGATCGCAGGCCGGATAGAGCGGCTGGGCGAGAGTTCGGACGTATCATGTTCGGTCACCTACGCGCGCGAGATTGCCTGGCTGCGCGAGCGGCGCCAGCGCGTGCGCACCGCGATCATGTTCTCCAGCGCCTCGGCGATGAACATCAGCGTTGTCATCAGCCTGCTGTTCGTATCGGCCTATATCACGGCGCAGATCGGCACGGTGATCGCCGGTATGTGGGTGCTGACCATGGTCCTGCTGATCACCGGGCTTGGCTGCTTCGTCATGGAAACGCGGCTTTCGGCCAAGGGCTTCGAGAAATATTCGGGGGGCTCGTCAAAGTGAGCAGACGCTCCTTCAGGCGCGCAGGGCTTGCGCTGGCGGCCTGTGCGGCGCTGGGTTCCACCACGCCGCTGGGAGCGCAGGATATCCCCGGTCCGGGCCAGACGAGCTCGGGCGGGACGAGTTCGAGCGAGACCGGTTCGAGCAAGGCGGCTTCGAGCAGGACTGGGCAGCGCGGCTTCGATGCAACCTTCGACGCCGAGCCCGAGCCCACGATCACCTCGCAGATGAGCGCGGACGAATTCATCGCCTTCTTCACGCTGTTCAGCGAAAACGACGAAATGGCGCAGGCGTTCAGGACCGCGACCGAGCCGATGCTCGAAAAAGGCAAGAGGATCGAGAACTGGCGCGAACAGGGGATCGACATTCTGGGTCATCTCGCCGCACGCGAAGGCGGCCTCAAAGGCAATCTCCTGCGCGATCTGGACCGCGAAGTGCTCTCGGTCATCGACCTTTCAGGCCAGCTGCGCCCCGAACTCGAGGGCTTTGACAGCTACGCGCTGCGCCCCGAACCCGTTGGCCTGGTTGCAGAGCGCACCTTTATCGGCTTCCTGCCCGGCATCTGGTTCGAACTCGCAGTGCAGCGCAACCGGCAGGGCAACGCGCTGTGCTATGGTGGCTATTTCGGGGTCACCCTGCACACGCGCACCGATTACCGGCGCTGGAGCGAGGACCAGCTGATCGGGATTGCAAGCTTCTTTGCAATTGCAGACCAGCTCGCCTCGCTGGAGGTCTGTTCGATCTACAGCCTCGATGAAGAGGGGCACTACGTCACGCGCACCGTGCTGCCCGATGGAACAGACCTGCCGGCGATGAACGGGCAAGCCGATGCAAGCGTGGTGATGCCCGCCGCGCAGATCGAGGACTTCCTGCGCACGATCCCGCGGCGCGACATCGAAGACTGAGGGTGCGGCGCCTTGCGCCTCAGTCGATCATCCTGATCTCGCGCAGCATGTAGCGCCCCTGGATCGTGCGGATCTTGTTGTAGATCGCCTGCACGGTGCGGTTGCCCTTGTCGATATTGGCTTTCCCATAGGCTTCCATGAACGCCATATAGCGTTCCTTGCTGGGTCCGATCATCTCGGTACCGGGAAAGGTCACGCGCAGGATCAGGTTGAATTCACTGTCGCCGTAAGGGACGGTATAGATCCCGTAACTGCTAATGACGCCCTGCTCCTTCTGGACCTCGTTGGCGGCGATCCAGGTGCTCTTGAGGCCGTTGAGATAGGTTTCGAGCTGGCCTTCATCGACCTTGACCATGGTCAGTTCGACCACTTCGTCGGCGGGCTCGTAATCCTGGTAGATCTGCATCTGCGCCGTGGCTGGCACCGCAAGTGCGAGCGCCATTGCGCCGCCTGCTGCCGCGATCATTCTGGTCAGGGTTTTCATGTGGATTCTCCCGAATTTTGCGTCTGGTGTGGGCGACCCGGACGGTTCGGGAGGTGTGAGCCGATCAACGGACCGTGTCAAACGGGACCGCGTTCATCCTGCCGCGCACGCAAAAACGGCCCGCAAGACCAAAGCCTTGCGAGCCGTTTTCGTGTCCGGTTTGACGGTAGGCTTTATTCCTCGCCCGCTGCCTTGCTTTGCAGCTGGACGTAATTCTGAAGGCCCATACGCTCGATCAGGTCGAACTGCGTTTCGAGGAAATCGACATGCTCTTCCTCGTTATCGAGGATGTAGTTGAACAGGTCGCGGCTCACATAGTCGCGCACCTTCTCGCAATATTCCACCGCATCGCGCAGTAGGGGGATCGCGTCTTCTTCAAGCGCCATATCCGCTTTCAAAATTTCTTCGACGGTTTCGCCCACGCGCAGCTTGTGAACCGCTTGAAAATTGGGCAGCCCGTTCAGGAACAACACGCGTGCCGCCAGCTCTCGATGATTTCGCCAGCCTTTCCAAGGCACTGGCCGCAATTGGGCCGTTTTCCGAGAGTGGCATAGGTCGCCTCGGCATCGCCGCCATGGCCAATCGCGGCCTGCCGCAGGTCGGTTTCCTTAATTGCGTTGCAGATGCAAATGTACATGGCGCGCCGAATCTTTCCTGCGAAGCGTTATCAGGAGCGAGATTATGCGAACTATTCTTAATTGCAAGCCCAAAGTGCGCCCCGCTTAGTTCCCTTTCGTGCTTTTCCTGAGGGCCGCGCCAACGCCGCCGCAAGGCGCCTATTTGCGAAGCGCAAAGATCCGGCGATAGGTGAGGCAGCGCCACAGCCATTCGAGCGGCCCGTAGCGATAGCGTTCCAGCCACGGCTTCGACCAGGCGAGCATCAACACCCAGGCGAGAAACGTGACCAGATAAAGCAGCGGGCGATTAAGATCACCGAACAGGCCCAGCCCCCAGCCCTGGAAGACCACCATCATCACGATCGAGGTGCCAAGATAATTGGTGAAGGCGGCGCGCCCCGCAGCTCGGACCCGGTCGGCCAGCCAGCCGGTCGCCGTCTTCGAATATTCGACCAGCAGCGCGGCCAGCCCCAGCGTCATCAGGAAACGCGGCAACATGCTCCAGCCGATCAGCGCGCCATTGGCCGCGTTGAAATTGAAGCCGGTGGACTTCACGAACAGCGCCAGCACAAGGCTGAGAGCCCCGCCAACGACAAGGCCTGCCATGCCCCACTTCTTCATCTTCGCGGGCTCAAACGCGCCGCTGAAGAACCCCTGGCGATACAGTCCCATGCCGATCAGCATCAACGGCAGCGTCTCGAACCCGAACATGAAAGGGCTGACAAGGGGCAAAAACCATTGCTGGCTGAACCGCTCGGCGATCAGGCCGGCATAGTCGCCGCTCTGCATCAGGGCGGCGATCTTGGCCTCGCCAGCCTGCGATTGAGCGAATTGCTTCGCGGCATCGGCCTGCGCCTCGAGCAGTTCGGGCGAGGTGCCGAAGACCTGGGTTTCAGTAAACAGATATTGGGCAAGCAACACGCCGCCCAGCAATATGCAGCCCAGCGCATATCCGAACAGTCCCAGCCGGATCTGCGTTGATGGCTGAAAGCGCATGAAGGCGAGCGCCACACAGCCGAGGATCGCGTACATCGAGAGGATGTCGCCGAACCAGATGAAGTAGAAATGCACCAGGCCAAAGCCCAGCAGGATCACCAGCCGCCACAGCTGCAACCGGCGCGTCGCGCCGCGCTCCCAGGCGCGCTCCATGAAGAGGTAGAGCCCGGCTCCGAACAGCAGCGTGAAAAGCCCGCGCATCTTTCCATCGACAGCGACGAATTGCGCGATCCATTGCCAGCCGCCCGGATCGTCCGGCCCGACGAGAAAGGCCTCGGGCCAGAAATAGGCGCTCGAGGGTTGGCCAAAGGCGACGATATTGGCGGCCAGAATGCCCATCACGGCGATACCGCGGATGAAATCGAGGCTGGAAATACGCTCGGCGGCGGCGACCGGAGCAACCGCCTGCTCCCCCTCGCCCGCTGCGGCCTGCAACTCATCGGGTGTAACACTCGTGCTCATCGCTGATCCCCCATGATGAGCCTCGATCCTAGCAGGACGGGCCCGAAGGGAAAGCGATTATCGGGCAGGCCTTATGGCCCGGCACCGTTCAGCGGGCCGGGGCGCGGATTGCAACTGCCGGGATCAGGCGCTGGGCTTGGCGACCACGCAGGGCTGGCCCTCGCGCGAAAGCTGCACACAGGCTTGCGAAGCCTCGGCGCGGGTTGCGAAGCCGACAGCGCGCAGGCGCGTCACGCGCCCTCCGGGCACCAGCTTCTTTTGTGTGCCCGCCAGCGCGGGATTGCCCGCCAGCCTGGTCCACAGTCGATCCGCATTGGAAGCAACGCCGAAAGCGCCGAGCTGCACGCCCCAATTGCCGGTCTTTCGCGCGGCGGCGGCGGGAGGAGCGGCAGCGGGAGCCGTGGCCTGCACGGGAGCAGGCGCAGACCGTGTCTCGCGCATTGCCACGCGCACCGGCGCGGGCGCACGATCAGGGGCAGCAACAGGCGTGGGAGCAGGAGCGGCGGCAGGAGTGGCGACACGCGGGGCAGAAACGGGCTCGCGCTGGCCGAGATCCGCTGCTGCCAGTTCGGCCGCGCGGCGCTTGTTCGCTTCGGCTTCGATACCGCGCGCGAGCACCTGCGCCTTCTGGCGCTGGGCCAGCGGCACATATTGGTCCATCTGCTGGAGAGCTCCGCTTGCCTGCGGCAGCCCTGCCCCTTGCGCCAGCGTCAGGAGCGCATAGGCGCGCACCCAGTCCCGATCTGCGTAGTCGGCGTTGAAATGGGCAAGGCCCAGCACGTATTGCGCGCGCGGATCGCCGCGATCGGCGGCGGCCTTGATGAGCGGCATCGCGCTGGTCTGTTCGCCCTGCTGAAACAGCAGCAGGCCATAATTGTCGGCAGCCTTCACGTGGCCCTTTTGCGCGGCCTCGGCGTAAAGTTCGCGTGCGCGCGCAGTATCGGCTTCGACCCCGCGTCCGAGGCGATAGGCCTGGCCCAGGTTGAACAGCGCATCGGCATCGCCCTGTTCGGCAGGCCCGCGCCATTCGCTCACCGCAATATCGAAATCGCCCGCGCTCCATGCGTCCACGCCGCGTTTGACATCAGCCGCCAGAGGGGCAGCCAGCAACGCGCCGCAAGCGGCCAGGGCGAGTTTGGTGCCGAACGTGGTCATGCGATACGCCATGGGTTCTTGCGCTCCTTGCTTATCAATTCCCGTCCAATCTGTTGATCCGGCGAATTTTTTCGCCATGCCTTGGTTCGAGGCCGGGTCTGTTCACCTACTTCATAGTGAATATCTGGTTACAAAATCGTTGATCCCTGACCTTCATCCCCTGACCTTCATCCTTGCGCTGGCAGCGCCCGGGGGCATGCTGCGGCCTGTATCAAGGGCGGTCCGAGGCGATCAAAGAGGATGCGAAATTCCTGCCCCCGCACGCTCATGCGGGGCTGCCGGCGTTAACCCAAAATTAGGGGTAGTCTGCGATCCCCCTTGAGACACAGCCGCGACAAGCGCGGCGCTCTATGGACCAATCCAGGGGGATTAAAGCGTTGCGTGTACTTGCTTTGGCATCGCAAAAAGGCGGATCGGGGAAGACGACCCTGTCCGGACACCTTGCCGTCCAGGCCCAGCGCGCAGGCGCTGGCCCGGTCGTGTTGATCGACATCGATCCGCAAGGCTCTCTGGCGGATTGGTGGAACGAGCGCGAGGCGGAATATCCCGCCTTCGCCCAGACCACCGTCTCGCGTCTTGCCAATGATCTTCAGGTTCTGCGCCAGCAGGGCTTCAAGCTTGCAGTGATCGACACACCACCCGCAATTACAATGGCGATCCAGTCAGTGATCAGCGTTGCTGAACTGATTGTTGTGCCAACTCGCCCAAGCCCGCACGATCTGCGCGCTGTTGGTGCGACGGTTGATCTGTGTGAACGTGCGGGCAAGCCGCTGGTCTTCGTCGTCAACGCTGCGACCCCCAAGGCCAAGATCACCTCCGAGGCCGCTGTCGCGCTCTCCCAGCACGGCACGGTCGCCCCGATCACGCTGCACCACCGCACCGATTTCGCCGCCTCGATGATTGACGGTCGCACGGTCATGGAAGTCGATCCGGAAAGCCGATCGGCCGCCGAGATGACGGCGCTGTGGAAGTATATTTCCGATCGGCTCGAAAAGAATTTCCGGCGCACCGTGTTCGCTGCGCCCAAGCCCGGCCAGGCAGTCAATGCCAGCGGCGTGGCTCGTCCCGCAGGCGGCTTCGGTCGCCGGGTGGCGCAGTAAAGAAGGCGCGATGCGATGATGTCCGAAGCCAGCTTTGCCTCGCTTGGGCCCACACTGCTCGCCCGCAAGGGTGGCGCAAAGCCGGCCATGCGTCCCCAGCTCACCCCCCTGCCCGAAGACATTTCCGGCCTCGCCGCGCTGGCGGACGAGCAGCTGGAGGACCTCGGCTGGAACGACATGGGCACCGACGGCGCACCATTGCCAGTGCCTGCCCCCGAGGCTCTGGCGCCGAATACGCCCGAGCCGGTGGAATGGGAAGACGCCGATAACGAGGCCGAATGCGATCCTGATTACGATCAGGATTACGAAACCGGATTTGGCGCCGACAATGACGCCGACAATGACGCTGGCGATGATGAAGCCGCATCCGGCCCGCATCCGATCATTGATCCCATGACCAGCGCGCAGGTCGTGCCGCTCGGCCTGCGAGCCAAACCGCGCCCGGTTGCAAACAGAACGGTCATCAATGAGACAGCCGGCAATGAAGTGGCGGCCAACGAGGATGCCTGCGACGCGAATCATGATCCGCGCCAGCGCCGTCAGCCGCTGCTTGAACGCACGCGCCGCGCTTTCGCCGAGCCGCTTTCGCCGCTTGGCCGCTCCCGGGGCATCCGCAAGGAAACCGCCAGCGCCGCGAGGGGCAAACGCGCCGCCTTCACTCTGCGCCTCGACACTGATCGCCACCTCAAGCTGAGGCTTGCCGCCACGATGCAGGGCGTGAGCGCGCAATCGCTCGTCACGCAGGCGCTTGATGCGATGCTGCAGGATATCGAGGCGCTCGACACGCTGGTCGAGCGCATGAAACGCGACTGACCGAACCAAACCGACATGATGACAACACGATGACCAGGGGAAACGACATGGAAGCCAAGAATATGAACCGCATGCGCGGTCCGAAATTCGCAGGCAGGCTGGCTCTGCTGGCATCGGCTGCGGTCATGACCGTCTCTTTCACCGCCTGCACGACCGCCGCCGCACCGCGCGCGGATGTCTCGTACAACAAGGCACAGAAGGCGCTCGGCAAGGGCCAGACTACGAAGGCGATCGAGCATGCCGAAGCCGCCGTGCTGGCCGCGCCGCGCGAGGGGCAATATCGCGCGCTGCTGGGCAAGGTCTACCTCGAGGCAGGGCGCTACCAGTCGGCGGCGATGAGCTTTCGCGATGCGCTTGAACTGGGTGACACCGATCCGCGCACGGTGCTGAGCTACGCGCTCGCGCAGACCGCGATCGGCGGCGGCAAGAACGCGCTGGACACTTTGCGCCAGTATGAAAGGGTGATGGACCCGGCTGATGCCGGCCTCGCAATGGCGCTTGCCGGTGATCCCGAACGCGGCGTCTTCGTGCTGACCAACGCGCTTCGCGCCGGGCAGAACACACCGAAACTTCGCCAGAACCTTGCCTATACCTATGCGCTCGCCGGAAACTGGCGTGCGGCGCGGGTCATGGCGGCTGAAGACGTGCCGGTCGACCAGCTCGATGCGCGCCTGTCCGATTGGGCGACCAATGCGCGCCCCGAAGATCACATGGTTCGCGTCTCGAAACTGCTCGGCATCGCGCCTGCAAGTGATGATGGCCAGCCGGCCATGCTGGCCCTGTCGAACTTCCCGAGCCCGGCGCAGATGGCGGCCAGGGCCGAAGCCGCAGCGCCCGCCAGCCAGGCTCCGACCCAGATCGCGGCGGCACCCAGGACGGCGGCGGCGGTGCCGGCAAAGGACGCGGTCGAGGCTGCTCCCAAAGCTGCTCCACAAGCTGGTCCCCAAGCTGCTCCCAAGCCTGAGGTGACCAAGGTCGCGGAAGCGCCGGCGGTCAAACCCGTCCCCGCAGCCAGAGCGGCGGACACTTCGAACGACAAGACTGTCGAGACCATCATAGCAGCCACCCGCACTCCCCCCGCCCCCACCCGCGTGGCGGCCAAGAGCTCGCCCGGCAAACAGGAAGACTGGGGCTCGACCAAGACCCTTCGCACCGCTCGCACAAGCAGCAAGACGGTCCAGCCGCCCAAGCCGGCCGGCCCGACCTTTGTCTCGCGTCCGGTGGCGCAGGACCTGCCGGCCAAGCAAGCCGCGCAGCGCGTAGCCGCCGCGCCCAAGCAGGCACCTGCAGCCCAAACCGTTGCCCCGTCCGCTGGAAAGCCAGCCGCCAAGGGCGACAGCCACATGGTGCAGCTCGGCAGCTATAACAGCGAGGCCGAGGCGAAAGCGGGCTGGACAACGCTTCAGCGCAAATTCGCCGACCTTAAGTGGCACGATGTCGTGATCACGAAGGCCGAGGTGAAGGGCAAGACCTTCTATCGCGTCGCCGCGGCAGGCTTTGGCCGTCAGGGCGCGGTGCAGATGTGCTCGACCGTTCGCTCGGCCGGTAGTGGCTGCTTTGCCTACGCCAAGAAAAACCCGCCCGCAGGCGCGGTCGATAACGGCACCCGCATTGCCGCTGCCACCAGCCGCTGAGCCAGCTTTTCCTTCGTCCTTATGGATGAAACACCGGACGGGTCGCCCTTCACGGGCGGCCCGTTTGTGTTTGCGGGCGCCTGTCTAGAGGTCGATTGCGACCCCGCCCTTGATAAGCGCGCGCACGCGGCCCTGTGCGCCCTGCCGGTCGAACGGGGTGTTGTCGGCGGTGGCTTCCATCTTCGAGCGATCGACGAACCATGGCGCATCGGCATCGATGATCGCGATATCGGCCTCCAGCCCTGCAGCCAGCGCCCCGGCAGGCACGCCTAGCAGTTTCGCCGGATTGGTCGCGAGCAGTTCAAACGCCCTCTTGGTGTCGATCACTCCATCGCGCACGAGGTTCAGCGTCATCGCCAGCAATGTTTCGGCCCCGGCCATGCCCGGTTCGGCATCGGCAAAGGGCTGGCGCTTGTCCTCTGGCCCGCGCGGATCGTGGCCGCTGGCGATCACGTCGACCACGCCCTCGCCGATTGCCGCAAGCGCTGCCTCACGGTCGGCCTCGCTGCGCAAGGGGGGCGAGAGGCGTGCAAAGGTGCGGAAATCGACCGTGGCAAGGTCGCTCAGCATGAAATGGGCAGGCGTGATGCCGCAGGTGACGGTGACGCCGCGCGCCTTGGCGGCCTTTACAAGGTCGAAACCGGCAGCGGTTGTGACTTGCCGGAAATGGACCCGCGCCCCGCTCATTTCAGCCAGCGCGATGTCGCGCGCCAGCGCCAGCGTCTCGGCCTCGGCAGGAGCGCTTGGCAGGCCCAGCCTTGTGGCGATTTCGCCCGCTGTCGCGGCGGCTTCACCGGCAAGGCCGGCGTCCTCGGGATGTGCCACCACCACCAGATCGAGCATTGCGGCATATTGCATGAGCCGCAGCATCAATCCGCTATCGGCGATCCAGCGCCGTCCTGTCGCAACACCGCGTGCACCCGCCTCTTTCATCAGCGCTATCTCGGCCAGTTCGCGAGCCTCGAGCGACCGCGTCGCGGCGGCGAGCGGGTGGACCCACAGATCGGGCTTGCCGCTCTTGGCGATGAAATTGACGCGGCTGGGATAATCGAGCGGGGGCGACTGGTCGGGCATCAGCGCAGCGCGCGTGATCCCGCCGAAATGGAATGCGGGCTTATCAACCGCAAAGACGCCAAGGTCGACAAGTCCTGGCGCAACCAGCTTGCCGCGCGCATCGAGGACGTCGTCGCCATCGCCCGGCGATATGTCAGCGCCAAGCTGCGTATCAAGGCGTGCCATGCGTACCGCAACGCCCATTTCAACCTGCCGTGTGATGATTGAACGATCGATCATGTCCGCAACATCGCTGTCGATCTCTACACCCCGCGATTCATGGGCCGGGATGCATCACCAGCGCATCGGGCCGCGCAGCCGCAAGGCGCCGCTTCGTAAGGCCGTGGAGGTGGTGATATTCGCGCGCCGAGGGAATGAACTGGCCCGCCATCCGCTCGCTCTGAAGGCGCAGCATCATGACGACATCAACGCCATCGAGCGCCGCGTCGAAATCGTGGAACGGCTCCACCCCCATCACCTCGATCCCCTGCGGCATCAGCGCCGGCGGCGCGCACAGGCGCACTTTCGCGCCCATCGCCTGCATGCACAATATGTTCGAGCGCGCGACGCGGCTGTGAAGGATATCCCCGCAGATCACGACGCTGAGGCCGGTGAAGTCCTCCGCGCCCTCGCCCCGCCGCGCCAGCGCCTCGCGCAATGCCAGCGCATCCAGCAGGCCTTGCGTCGGGTGTTCGTGCTGTCCGTCCCCGGCGTTCAGAACCGGGCAATCGACCTTTTGTGCAATCAATTGCGGCGCGCCCGAAGAACCGTGGCGGATCACGATCGCATCGGGCCGCATCGCGTTCAGGGTGATCGCGGTGTCGAGCAGCGTCTCGCCTTTCTTGAGGCTCGAGGTCGAGGCCTGCATATTGACCACGTCCGCGCCCAGGCGCTTGCCCGCAATCTCGAAGCTCAAGAGCGTGCGGGTCGAATTCTCGAAGAAAGCGTTGATGATCGTGCGCCCGGCAAGCAGATCGCGGTGCTTTTCACCCTCGCGATTGAGCGTAACCCATTCTTCGGCCGCAGCCAGGAGAAACAGGATTTCGTGCCGCTCCAGATGACCGATGCCGGTCAGGTGGTCATGCGGAAAGGCGAGGCGACCGGCGGGGAAGCGTCCGGGCTCGATGAAGGGCGTCTTCGATGTCATCAAGCCTAATCCCATAGTGCACAGCGCGAACCGGCTCAAGCGGGCCTGTAAGCCCTTCGCCATGGCGTTTGAACCAATCGCTTACTATGTCGTTGTGTGATCTGTAACCCCGAGAGCGCGGTCGCGCGGGCAGGGTGTGAAGCAAGGATAGGAATTTCATGAGTTTCGTAGGTAAATTCTGGCGCGTTCTGGTCGGGATCAAGGACGCGCTCGTCCTTATTTTCATGCTGCTGTTTTTCCTTGCGCTGTTTGCCGTCCTTTCCGCGTCACCCAGCCCGGCCCAGGTCAAGGAAGGCGCGCTTCATATCGACCTCAAAGGCTTCGTCGTCGAGGAACGTTCGGCGATCGATCCGCTGGCGACAGTGCTGGGCGGCGGCAGCACACCGGTCCAGCACGAGGCGCGCGATATCGTGCGCGCGCTCGATGCGGCGGTTGGCGATGACCGGATCAAGGCGGTCGTCATGGACCTCACCACCTTTGCCGGTGGCGGACAGGTGCACATGCAGGAAATCGCCGAAGCGATGGACCGCGTGCGCAAGGCCCAGAAACCGGTTCTGACCTATGCCGTGGGCTACGGGGACGATCACATGCACCTTGCCAGCCACGCGAGCGAGGTCTGGCTGGATCCGATGGGCGGCGCGCTGATCGCCGGGCCGGGCGGCAGCTTCCTGTTTTACGCCGACCTGCTCGATCGGCTTGATGTGAACCCGCGCGTCTACCGCGTGGGCGAATTCAAGTCAGCGGTCGAACCCTATCTGCTCAATTCCATGTCGCCAGAGGCGCGCCGCAATCTCGAAGAGCTCTATGGCTCGCTGTGGGCCGAATGGCAGGCCAATGTGAAGAAAGCGCGGCCCGGCGCCGATCTTGACCGCGTTATCAAGGAGCCGGTTAGCTGGGTCGAGGCAAGCGGCGGCGATCTCGCTGAGGCATCACTGGCCGCCGGCCTCGTGGACAAGCTCGGAGACAGGACCGAATTCGGCAAACGCGTGGCCGAGATCGCTGGCGGCGATGAATGGGACGATAAGCCCGGCGCCTATGCAAAGACCGATATCGGTCCCTTCCTTGCCGATCATCCCGAAGCCTCTTCGGGCAAGGCGATCGCGGTCATTACGGTCGCCGGCGAGATCGTCGATGGCGATGCCGGACCCGGCACGGCTGGCGGCGCGCGGATCGAACGTTTGCTCGACAAGGCCCTGAGCGATGACCTTGCCGGCCTTGTGGTGCGCGTGAACTCGCCGGGCGGATCGGTGCTCGCCTCCGAACGCATCCGCCGCGCGATCGAGCGCTACCGTGCCAAAGGGCTGCCCGTGGCGGTCTCCTTTGCCAATGTCGCAGCCAGCGGCGGCTACTGGGTGGCAGCAGCAGGCGACCGGATCTTTGCGCAACCCGAAACAATCACCGGATCGATCGGCGTCTTCGCGATCATTCCCACTTTCGAGGACACGGCGAAGCGCTTCGGCGTCAACACCGATCCGGTGCGCACCACGCCGCTTTCGGGCCAGCCCGATATCCTGGGCGGCTTCACCCCCGAAGTCGATGCTATCCTGCAGGCGGGCGTCGAAGACACCTATGCCGATTTCCTGAAGCTCGTTGGCGAGGCACGCGGCATGTCGCCGGCGCAAGTCGACGCGGTCGGCCAGGGCCGCGTCTGGGACGGCGGCACGGCGCGCCAAAAAAAGCTGGTGGACCAGTTCGGCGGCTTGCCCGATGCGCTTGCATGGGTCGCCGATCAGGCCGGCCTTGAAGAGGGCGCCTGGCACCCGCGTTTTCTGGCCGAGCCGCTCGACGGGCCGCAGGCGCTGCTGGCGCAAGTGCTGCGCACCGGCGATGCCGGAGCTGAAAGCTCAGGCGCTTCGCCAACGGGCGGCGACCTGTTTGCCATCGCGGCGCAGAACCGCGACCGGGCACTTGGCCGGTTGCTCGCGGATGCGAGGCGGATGAGCGGGCGCGCGGGGCTGCAGGCCTATTGCCTCGAATGCCCGCCCGATCCCGCACCGATCGCGACCGGAAGAGCCGGCGAGGACCCGCTCTCGACATGGATGAAGCTGCGCCGCCTGCTGGACTGGTAAACGCAAAGCGCCGCCGGGAAGGCATCACGACACCAAGAGGGCTTGCCAGAGCGAGCGCAGCACATTAAACGCGCGCCCCTGACCCGAAGCCGCCCGACATGCCGGGCGCACTCCAGAGGGCGGGCGCGTAGCTCAGTGGTAGAGCACACCCTTCACACGGGTGGGGTCGCAAGTTCAATCCTTGCCGCGCCCACCATCTTTTCAATGACTTAGAGGGGGTGGTCTGCATTTCCATGAAAAAAACATGAAAAACGCGGTGTGAGAACTGGGCTTCGATTGCGCAAGCTTGGTTAGATTTGCCCGCCGACACGCTTAAATTTTTCGACGAAGTCCGAGACGCGCCGAAAGACCGTGTCCTTCTTGGTCAAGTAGGCGGGGTTGAGAGGACTCATCTTCGGCAAGATAGCGTTCAGGTCGTTGCCGTTCTCGGTCGCAAACTCGCGTTTGATTGAGTTGGCCACATAACGCCGCGCCGCCTCTAGATCGAGGTTCTCCGCTTGAACAAGCTCTTCGAACTCGCGCCGCTGTTCCTTCTGCGCAAATTCGTAGAAGGCTTCAATCAGCCCCTCTTTGCCCTCAATCTGATTGAGATCAGTCTGGTTGATAAAATCGACGAGCAAGGTCTCTTTGGCTCTGTTGTCCAGACTTGTCCGGATCACGCGGCGAGCCTCTTCGATCAGATCGTCCTTGCTAGTCGCCTCACGATTCTTCTCGTGTAGCAGCGCCAGGATGTAATCGAGATTTATCTCCTGCGATTTCAACAGATCGACCTCGAAGACCACATCGTCCCAATCGAGGGTCGACTCATCGGTCGCGTTGGCCTCACGCTCGCGCCTCAACCAATCGCGTATGTCGTTGTAAGTCGATTTGTAGTCTTGGATCGTGCGCTCGGCTGGTAGCGTCACGGAAGCCAGCCCTTCGAACTGATCATCGTCGAGGTGGTGCTGCGCCTTGAATGCCTCAACCGCTTCCGGATCGCTTTTATCGACATTCTGGAAGGCTTTCAACGCGACAAACTCATCAAAGTTCTGGAGCACGTTCTCCGCCTTGAGAAATTCGCCAAAGAGCTTCGCGAATTCCTTCTTGTCGGACTCTTTCACGATTCCGCTTGGATCAGGAAAGCGTTGCTCGAGCTCCGACAAGATCGTCTTGAAGCCACGGCTGGTCGCACCAGACGCGATGTCTGAGAAGCCTTCCATGTATTCCTTGAAGCTCTTCTCCAGCACCACGTTCTTGGTATTGCTGTCACCGAAAAGGGTGATCGCGTCGATGGTTGCCTGCTCAAGATCGCGAAACGCCACGATGTTGCCAAAGGTCTTGGTCGCATCGAAAATGCGATTGGTGCGCGAATAGGCTTGGATAAGACCGTGAAAGCGCAGATTCTTGTCGACAAAAAGCGTATTGAGCGACGGGGCATCAAAGCCGGTCAGGAACATTCCAACGACGATCAGGAGATCAACTTCATTGGACTTCACCCGATTGGCAAGGTCGCGGTAGTAGTTCTGAAAGCCGTTTCCGTCAGTGCTGTAGCTCTGAGAAAACATCGTGTTGTAATCGCGAATAACCGCGTCCAAGAACTCTCTGCCCGTGCTATCCATTGCGGAGACATCGAAGGTTTCGTCCCGGATTTCACCAACAGCATTTTGTTCTTCATTCGCCGCGAATGAGAAGATGGTCGCGATCTTGAGCGGCTTCTCCCTGCCTTCCTGGAGCTTGTTAAGCGTCTCATAATAGAGCTTGGCCGCACTGACGCTGCTCACCGCGAACATCGCGTTGAAGCCCCCACCGCCGGGGTTAGTGCGGTGTGTCTTCTGGCGGAAGTTGTCCAAGATGTATTGCGAGACTTCCCTGATCCGCTCAGGATGCAGCAAGGCCTTCTTGTTCTCAGCCGCGCTTAGTTTCTCAACGTCCTGTTCGGTCTCGATGTCCCTGAATTGCGGGCGCACATCATTATAGTCGACCTTGAACTTCAGGACTTTCTCATCCCGGATTGCATCGGTGATGACGTAGGAATGAAGCTCGCTGCCAAAGACGCTTGCGGTCGTCTCTGACCCTGAAGCGTTCTCAGGGAAGATCGGCGTGCCGGTGAAGCCGAACTGGTAGAAGCGCCTGAACTTCCTTTTGAGATTCCTCTGCGCCTCACCGAACTGGCTCCGGTGGCATTCGTCGAAGATGAAAACCACCTGCTCACCATAAACGGGCAGATCGCCTTCGCTCTTCATCAGATTGTTGAGCTTCTGGATCGTGGTGACGATGATCTTCTGATCGTTCTTGGCGAGGTTTCGCTTCAGCGCCGCGGTATTGGCCGAACCGTTCACGCTATCTGGCGAGAACCGCTGATATTCCTTCATCGTCTGATAATCGAGGTCTTTGCGGTCGACCACGAAGAACACTCTGTCGATGAAATCCAGTTCAGTCGCCAGCCGCGCCGCCTTGAAGCTGGTCAGCGTCTTGCCTGATCCGGTCGTGTGCCAGATGAAGCCGCCGCTTTCCGGCTTGCTCCAGTTTTTGGCGTTGTAGGAGCTTGTGATCTTCCAGAGAATGCGCTCGGTCGCGGCGATCTGATAGGGGCGCATCACCAGCAGCGTGCCCGTCACATCAAAGACCGAGTAATGCAGCAACACATTGAGCAGCGTGCGCTTCTCAAGGAAGGTGGAGGTGAAGTCCTTCAGGTCCTTGATCAGCCCGTTATCCGCTTTCGCCCAGTTCATCGTGAAGTCGAAGCTGTTCTTGTCCCGCTTCGTCGTGTTAGCGAAATAGCGCGTGTCGGTGCCGTTCGAGATCACGAAGAGCTGAAGGAACTTGTAGAGCGAAGCCTCGCTGTTGAAGCTCTCTTTGCTGTAGCGGTGGATTTGGTTGAACGCCTCACGGATCGCCACACCGCGCTTTTTCAGCTCAATCTGCACCAGAGGCAGACCGTTGACGAGGATCGTCACATCGTAGCGATTGAGGTGCGTTCCGGCCTGCTCGAACTGCTTGATCACTTGCAGCTTGTTGCGGGCGATGTTGGCTTTGTCGAACAGGTAGATGTTCTGGA
The DNA here is from genome assembly GCA_043567175.1 of Erythrobacter sp. GTDB lineage: Bacteria > Pseudomonadota > Alphaproteobacteria > Sphingomonadales > Sphingomonadaceae > Erythrobacter. The sequence goes on along the minus strand of CP121323.1, from coordinate 3,080,266 downwards.
TGCGCCCGTCATCGAACACGAAATCGTTGATATAATCATCGTGAACCTTGCGGGTCTTGTCGATGATCCCGTCGCTGGGATTGTCCAGATAGGTGACGACGAAACGCTGCCATTCCTGATCGGAAAAGCGAACGCTGTTCAGATCTTCCAGCCGCTCGCGCACATTGGCCAGCATGGCTTCGGGTGAGGTGAGCGCGGGCAGAAACTCATAGCCCTGATTGGCGAGGTCCTTGATCAGCTCACGCTCAAGCTCGGTGACGTGACCCCCAGCTTTCCCCCAGCTGGGATTAGAGCCGGACCGCGTTGTGCACTGCTACCCAACGTCGGACCACGTGGGTTTGGAGTTTTCCGCCTTTCCCAGATCCGGTGGGCTGGTCTCACCGGCTGAGTTTGCCAACATGATCGGGGGGATATACCCGATCGCGCTGTGCGGTCGCTCTTCGTTGTAGTGTCTACGCCAAGCCTCCAGCTTTTCGCAAGCATCTTGCAGCGACAGGAACCAGTGAGCGTTCAGGCATTCGCTTCGCAGCTTGCTGTTGAACGCTTCGATGAACGCATTGTATGTGGGCTTGCCAGGGCGAGAGAAGTCTAGGGTCACGCCGCGCTGGTAAGCCCACAGATCCATGTCCCGAGAGATAAATTCACTGCCATTGTCGACTCGTATCGTCTTCGGGTAGCCGATCTTCCGGCAAGTCGCGTCCAGCGTAGCAACCACGTTCTCGGCCCGGTAGCTGAACCGGGGATCGATTACCGGTGAGAGCCGCGAGAACGTATCGACCACCGTCAGGATGCGCAGTTTGCGACCCGTCGCTAGCTGGTCGTGAACGAAGTCCATCGCCCAGACATCGTTCGGCCTGATTGCTGGCGCGCGGTCTTCTCTTAGCTTCGCCTTAACCCGCCGCTTGGGCGTCTTGTTGCGCAGCTGGACACCCGCAACAAGCATGCGTTTTCGGTGCGATCGCAGTGATTGGGCCAAGGGCATGCGGATTGGCGGTTTGATGGGATAGTTTGCGGCGGATTTTGCCTGTTTTCGGGTCTTTTCCATCTGCACTGCTACCCAACGTCGGACCACTAAGGTCTAGAGTTTTCCGCCGTGCTCAGGTCCGGTGGGCTGGTTTCACCGGCTGAATTTGCCAGCTTGATCGGGGGGATATTCCCGATCGCGCTGTGCGGTCTCTCTTCGTTGTAGTGTCTACGCCAGGCCTCCAGCTTTTCGCAAGCATCTTGCAGCGACAGGAACCAGTGTGCGTTCAGGCACTCGCTGCGCAGCTTGCTGTTGAACGCTTCGATGAACGCATTGTCTGTGGGCTTGCCAGGGCGGGAGAAGTCCAGGATCACACCGCGCTGGTAAGCCCACAGATCCATGTCCCGAGAGATAAACTCGCTGCCGTTGTCGACCCTTATCGTCTTTGGGTAGCCGATCTGCCGGCACGCCCGGTCCAGCGTCGCGACCACGTCCTCGCCACGATAGCTGAACCGGGGATCGACCACCGGCGATAGCCGGGAGAAGGTGTCGACCACGGTCAGGATGCGAAGCTTGCGACCCGTTGCCAGCTGGTCGTGCACAAAGTCCATCGCCCACACATCGTTTGGTCTGATCGCAGGAGCACGATCCTCGCGCAGCTTTGCCTTCACTCGCCGCTTGGGCGTCTTGTTGCGCAGTCGTCGATAATCTCGCGCTTCCGATCCGGCCTCAGAGCTTTCGCTTGATAACGTCCTGCAGCATCTCCCGATCCAAAGTCAGGTCAGCCACGATCTTCTTCAGCCGGCCGTTCTCGTCCTCCAGCTCGCGCAGCCGCCGCATCTCCGATGGCAGCAGTCCCGCGTATTTCTTCTTCCAATTGAAGTAGGTCGCCTGGCTGATCCCTGCCTTGCGGCAGATCTCCGCCACAGGCGTCCCTTCCTCGCCCTGCTTCACCACGAACGCCTTCTGCGCGTCCGTAAACTTCGATGCCTTCATGCCGTAACTCCTCGCCCAGCCAAGGATACTTACGGCGGAAAACTCTACCCGCAAATGGTCCAGTTTTCAGGTGGCAGAGCACGCTCTGGTTTCGAGAGAAGAGGCAATCTCCAATTCGGTGCTCGCGCCGCTCGAAAAAGCGCGAAAGAATGGACGTCGAACCTTGCATGAGGTGACACTCGATCAAATTGGAATACGCGTGACCGCCGGCGGCGCATCCGAAGGGCTTTCGATCGGTATTTTGATGCCCAATGCACCGCCACGTGAATGGGAAATTGGAACGCCGATTCACAGTCTGAGCGTGACAGAAGGACCTGGAATTGGCGAGGTGGCCTATCGTATACGATTTGCAGAGCAAGCTGGTCAGGAAGATCCATTGCTGGTCCATGCGCAATGTGAAGAACGTAAGGGTCTCAGTATATTTTTGAACGAGATCGATAAGCCGACCGTGATCGGGTTTCGTAGGTTTGATCAGGCTAGCGTTGATGCAGCGCTTATGGCTCTCAAAACCTCAAACTCCCAAAAGCTAGTTCTCGATATGCGGTTCAACGGTGGCGGGAACATCACAGAAATGATCCGCTTGCTGAGCGCATTTCTGCCTGATGGTACGCCGGTGGGTGAATTTCGCTCCAGAGAGAAACGCACAGTCTTTCAGACGCCATCGTCGAAGCATAAATACAAGGGAAAGATCGTCATACTCATCAGCGAGTTTACTGGCAGCGCCGCCGAAACATTTGCGCATTCCATGCGAAGGCACGAGCGGGTAACTCTAATTGGCTCCACGACCTCGGGAGACAGCCTGGTGAGCAGAACCTTCTCCTTGCCGGGAGGAGGAGAGGTTCAAGTTCCAGTGGGGACAATCGTTATGAGCGATGGGGCTGCTTTGGAAGGTTTTGGTGTAACTCCGGATATTCAATTGCCGCGCCGTGCCGCAAACGACTCATACCAAATCTACAACGTCGCATTGGAGAGCCTAGAGGCCCAGTGACGTCCGCTTTCACCCCAAATGCGGTCGTTGCATGGTCGCTACTGCAATCCCGGAAGCTGCCGCTGCACCATTTTGCCTTAACGACTGAAACTGGGCCGTAAGGCGACCGTCCTGTTTCATCATCGAAATGCAAAAAGCTGCCATTCCGCTAACAATCTGATCATCGACCATGCTCCACTGCAACCACATGTTTCGATAGTTTTCGAATTTTGGCTTGACCTTGAGCGCCGCTCGCGTATTTCGATAATTCTCGAAAGGTAGTGCTGGTGGACGATCTCAACTCTCAGGTCTGGGCCGTGGATGCGCTTGGCGCGCTCGCCCATGAAACGCGCCTGTCGGTGTTCAGAGCTTTGGTGAAGGCCGGGACGCAAGGCATGGTCGCGGGCGCAATCGCCGAACATTGCTGTGTTCCGCCATCGACCATGTCGCACCATCTGGCCACCTTGGAACGCGCCGGGCTGGTGCATTCGGAGCGCGAAAGCCGGTTGATCCACTACCGCGCTGACTTTGACGGGATGCGGCGCCTGCTGACCTTCCTGATGCAGGATTGCTGCCAGGGCGCGCCTGAAATGTGCGGCGACCTGTTGGGTGAGTTTCAGGGCGATCTTGCCTGCCTGGCCGAACAACCCGCCGCCGCTTGAGGCCGAACATGACCGACAAACCCTTCACGGTTCTCGTATTGTGCACGGGCAACAGCGCCCGCTCGATCCTCGGCGAGGCTCTGTTCAATCATCTGGGCGGCGAGCATGTGCGAGCATTCAGCGCAGGCAGCAAGCCCAAGGGTGTGGCGCATCCCGGCGCGCTCAGGTTGCTGGCAAGGCGAGGGATCGACACAACCCCCTTCCGCTCCAAAAGCTGGGACGAATTCACTGGCGCAGGCAGCCCGCCAATCGACCTCGCCATTACAGTGTGCGGCAATGCTGCGGGAGAAGCGTGCCCTGTGTTTTTCGGCAGTCCATTAAGGGCGCATTGGGGCTTGCCCGACCCTGCCGACGTGACCGGCACCGAGGCCGAGGTGGACGCCGCGTTTGAGGAAACATGGCACCTGCTGGAAATGCGGGTCAGGGCGTTTCTCGCGCTCGATCGTGCAAAGATAAATCAGCGCGCCTTGCATGCTGCTGTAGCCGATATCGGCGCGATGGAAGGTGCCGCATGAGCGCCGACACATCACCGCTGGGCCTGTTCGAGCGATACCTGTCGGTCTGGGTCTTTCTCGCCATTCTCGCAGGCCTTGGGCTTGGGCTGGTTGCTCCGGATGCGGTCGGGGTCATGGCCGGCCTCGAATACGCTTCGGTCAATCTGGTGGTCGCGGTGCTGATCTGGGCGATGATCTTTCCGATGATGGTCGGCGTCGATTTCTCCAGCGTGAAGGATATCGGCCGCAAGCCCAAGGGGCTTGTCATCACGCTGGTCGTCAACTGGCTGGTCAAACCGTTCACGATGGCGGCGCTTGCGGTTCTGTTTTTCGATTACGTCTATGCAGGGCTGATCTCAGCGAGCGATGCCGACCAGTATATCGCCGGGCTCATCATCCTTGGCGCAGCACCATGCACCGCCATGGTGTTCGTATGGTCGCAGCTGACGCGGGGCGATCCGGCTTATACGCTGGTGCAGGTTTCGGTGAACGACCTCGTGATGATCGTCGCCTTTGCGCCCATCGTGGCGCTGCTGCTGGGCGTGACTGACATTGTGGTTCCGTGGGAAACGCTGCTGCTGTCGGTCGTGCTCTATGTCGTCATCCCGCTGGTGGCCGGAGCCATCGCCAGGCGGCAGGTCATACGTTCACACGACGGAGACGATGCGGCGGTCGATGCCTTTACCGCGCGGCTTAAGCCGTGGTCGATCATCGGCTTGCTGGCGACTGTTGTCCTGCTGTTCGCCTTTCAGGCAGGCACCATCATCTCCAATCCGCTGCTGATCGTGCTGATCGCTATTCCAATCATTATCCAGTCCTATGGCATCTTCGCCATCGCCTATGCTGCGGCCAAGGCGTGGAAAGTGCCGCACAACATTGCGGCGCCCTGTGCGTTGATCGGCACTTCCAACTTTTTTGAGTTGGCGGTGGCCGTTGCCATTGGCCTGTTCGGCCTGACCAGCGGCGCAGCGCTGGCGACTGTGGTCGGCGTGTTGGTGGAAGTCCCGGTGATGCTTTCGCTGGTGGCCTTTGCCAACCGCACGCGTGATCGCTTCCCCCAATCCTGAGATCGAGCGAGAATTATGTCCCGTCTTCGCATCCTGTCTGATCCCGATAAACTGCCCGCGCTGCGCGCAGAGTATCTTCATCGCAATCCCGCGATTGGCCTGGGCACTATGGACCCGCCGCCGCGCATCCTGCTGCTCTATGGCTCGCTGCGGGAGCGGTCCTTTTCGCGGCTTGCGGTGGAGGAAGCGGCGCGCCTGTTGCAGGTGTTCGGCTGCGAGACGCGGATATTCGATCCGTCCGACCTGCCGTTGCCCGATCAGGTTGCAGGCGATGACCATCCCGCCGTTCACGAACTGCGCGAGCATTCGCTATGGTCGGAGGGGCAGGTCTGGTGCAGCCCGGAGCGGCACGGCCAGATGACAGGAATCATGAAGGCGCAAATCGACCATCTGCCACTGGCATACAAAGGCCTGCGCCCGACGCAGGGCCGCACGCTCGCGGTGATGCAGGTTTGCGCCGGTTCGCAGAGCTTCAACACGGTCAATACATTGCGCGTGCTGGGGCGATGGATGCGCATGGTCACCATCCCCAACCAGTCATCGGTAGCCAAGGCCTATGAAGAGTTCGATGAAGCGGGCCGTATGAAGCCATCGGCCTATTATGACCGCATTGTCGATGTGATGGAGGAACTCGTCCGCTTCACCGTCCTCCTGCGACCGCATGCGGATCAACTGGTCGATCGGTATTCCGAACGCGTTGAACGCGATCAGCCAATCGAAACACCAGCGGACAAAGCTGGAATTGCTTCTGAGTGACGCGTTCTGACACGTAGCGTCCTAATATTAGTCTCCACCATAGATACATGTCAGGACCTGGGCCGATTGCCGACCGTCCGGTTCCAGTTGCCAAACGACGGAAAGCTGCCATTCGGTTTAAGACCCATTTGCGGCGATTGTTCGTGCAAATACGGCTTACCTAACAATCCTCACTATTGGGCAACCTCCCCCGCCGGTTTTCTGACTTCGCTCGGCGAAGATCCGGTCCAACGGCGAAAGCTTCTGAAGAAGCTGTTGGGATCGCTGTAAGCCAGCAAGTAGGAGATTTCTTCGTTCGCGAGCGTGCTCTTGGTCAAGTATCGCAGTGCAAGGTCTTTACGCGTCATGTCGAGGACCTTCTGGAACGTCGTCGCTTCGTCGTTAAGACGCCGCTGGAGCGTGCTGCGACTGACGCCCAGTTCTGCGCACACCGTGACAACGTCGGCGCGTCCCAAGGGGAGATGCGCAACGAGCGCGCTGACGACCTTCGAGGTCATGTCGCTCGTGCGGGCCTGCGCGGCGAGTTGGCGTTCCAGATCCTGTTCCATCGCCTGCCACAGCCCTTGGGCCTCGGACAGGAATGGCGCGGTTGCATCGGCACGCGAAAAGCTCAACACCGCCTTTTCACCGTATTTTGGCATCACGCCGAGATGCCGGGCAAGTATACGGCGCTCTGCTTCGGGAGCCTTGAGCGTGGCCGCTTCCGGGACCACGGTTCGCGCAGTCATCAGCCGCGCTTTTTCGACAACAAATGCAAGATAAAGCGCCGACATGGAGGCAGGCAGCTCCAGTTCAGGCGCGCTGCTCTCATATTCTACAGTCAATGCCACCTTATCGCCGAAAACGTGCATTCGGGTTGGGCCGATCAGCCGCTTATACCGGGTGATCCGGCGGAGGCCCTGCTCAAGGTCTGGCGCACAATCCAGGGCCAGAAACACGGGAACGATCGGACCACGCGCAATGGCAATGCCCAGCTCGGTCGGCAAATCCTCGCGCCCGGCCAGACGGACCATCGCTTCCCATGCGGCCACATATTGCGCGGCCGTCACCCCAGCCGCGGCCTGCTTGGGATCGAGTTCGCCAAGACCGGCCTGCCGTAGCATCTCTGCGGGATCGACCCCGAGCATAAGGCAGGCGTTCAGCCCTAGCGCGAGCGGATATGTTTCTTGCATAGTCGTCTCTTCATCAACTCGCGAACCTGTCCGCTTTCAATCTCGTGAAGACATGACGAGCGCAAGTTCTGCAAGTTGATTGAGGCAATCTGCAAGCGTTTGACCGCATCTGCATGTTCATTGCGCACCCGGCCAGGCGTAGTCTGATCTAAACGTAGCGATGCAGGATCAGGACCAATGAAATTTGCGACAACCAAGATCGGCGGCATTACCATCCGCTACGCGGCCAGCCGAAGTGAAGGTAAGCCGCAACTTTTGCTGACCTCGCCGCAACCGATGAGCGTTCTGACCTACCGCAACTGGTGGGACCGGCTTACGCAGAGTTTTGACGTTGTGGCGGTGGACCTGCCCAACCATGGCGGCTCCGACCCCGCGCGACATGTGACGACCGTGAGCGAGCAGGCGGCGTTTCTGGGCCAGATCCTCGATCATTTCGAGCTATCACACCCGCATGCGGTTGCGCCCGATATGGGCACGCCGACCGTGATGCGTCTCATGGCGAATAACCCGGGCCGGATCAAATCGGCCACGGTTGGCGATGCTGGTGTGGTTGGAAAGGTGGAGGGATCGTTCCTGTTTCGGACGCTTGTGTATTCGCGCCTGGCGCAGCGGGCGACGCTCTCTGCCGGCGGCCCAATTGGCGGGCGCATTTACTGCGCCGCTGCGAACAGCATCGGATATCGTCTACGCAAACCGTCGCGGGAGGCAAAAGCAGACTACCTTGCCGGGTCGACACGCTTTGCCAAATTGCGCGGGCAGGTTGGGTTTCTGGGCAGCTACCCTCAGGAAACGCCTGCGCTTGAGCGCGATGTCGCCACGATTGAGGCCCCGGTGCAGGTCCTGCACGGCGAATTTGATACCTTTGTGTCCGTGTCCAATTCGCAGCGGCTGGCCGATCTGCTGCCGAACAGCCGATTTGCTCTCATCCCCGGTGCGGCGCATTATGCGTGGGAAGACAACCCGTCGGATTACCTCGACAAGGTCTTGAGCTTTATCGAAGAGGTTGAGGCAACCGCTAATCCTGCAAAGCAGGCTTGAAGGAAGTAGAATGGCTTGGTTATCGCGAACTTTTTACCTGCTCGCCTCCGCGCTTTCGCTGCTGGGCGCGGTCGGACACGAATTGCTTGGGGCTCCTGTGATGCTGGGACCGCTTGAGACCTCTGGCCTTCCCCCGGATGTTGTGTGGATGCACAATTTCATCTGGCATGTCGGGACAGTCGCTGTCCTGGCGATGATGGTCATGTTCATCCTCGCCGCGCGCCGCCCCGAGCATGTTGCGCACGCGATAATCGCATCCGCTATGAGCGCAGCCTTATCGGTTCTCGGGATTGGCTTGGCCATGTTCGGAGATCCAGCACTCTGGACCACGCCAGCGCCTTACGCATGGGTACCGATCGCCATTATTGGCGGGTTGGGTGTTTTGGTACGTTCGAAATCTGCTGGACCAGCAAAGGCTCGCTGAGCGTCAAGAATTGCGCTCAGAGCCGGCTTGCGTTTGCCTGAATTCTGTTCGGCGTTTTCGCCTGCCCTGCGTCAGCACCAATGGCACGAATGTGTAGCTGGAGTTCAGGCAGAATCTAGTTCTCGCCTCAGTGACGAATGAGCGAAGTGGAGGTAGCATCCAGCATTGTTCTACGATCTTCCACTGCGCCAAAAGCTCCGCGACGCCAATGATAGGCTATGGCACTATCCACCCGTAAATCCCGGTCATAGATCAATGGCTCAATCTGGGCCGAGAGCGGGCTGTCCGGTATTGGATAAACAGGCTCTAAGAGCGGACATTCAGCTCTCGACCCAGTTACGGACGTTGCGATGGCACCACCCAAACAGCCCCCATTGCATATCGCTCATGCATACCGGATAGTGCCTCAGGCGTTGGGGGAGAGAGATGGTGGCAGGCAAGAAATTTGACTTTATCGTTGTTGGTGGGGGCTCGGCCGGTGCTGTCATTGCCTCTCGACTGAGCGAGGACCCAAAAACTAGCGTCGCCCTTGTCGAGGCTGGTGGCCATCCTCCGGCGGCTGAGTCGATCCCGATGGCGGTCGCGACTCTTCAACTCGATCCGGAAACTGACTGGATGTACAAGGGTGCTGCCGGTGCAGGTGGACGCGGGACGAAGTCTGGGCAGATCAATGTGCCGCGCGGCAAGATGCTCGGCGGATCCTCCGGTATCAATTATATGGCCTATGTTCGCGGTCACCCGGGCGATTTCGATAAGTGGGAAGAACTGGGGGCTGAGGGGTGGTCGTATGACGAAGTGTTGCCTTACTTCGTGAAGAGCGAAAGCTTCAATCCCAGCAACGAAATCAGTGTCGATCAAAGCTCGCATGGAAGCGACGGACCGCTCAGTGTGTCTGTCCGTTCTCCGGTCCTGCCCGCGTCGCGTGATTTTGTCGCGGCGGCCCGTAAGTTGGGTATCCCAGAGGGTGACTATAATGGGAAGGATCGGCTCAACAAAGATGGCGTCGCGTCTCTATTTCAGACGACCACAAAGGATGGTCGTCGCTCAAGCACGTATCACGCCTTCCTTGAAGGGGAAGCTGAGCTGCGCGGCAACCTAAAGATCGTCACTCATGCGCATGTCACGCGCGTCGTGCTTTCCGACGATGTTGAAACACCAAGGGCGATCGGAATCGAATATCAGGATGCTGCGGGCAAGCGCATTATCATCGAAGCGGAACGCGAAGTAATCCTGAGCGGGGGTGCCATTGGATCGCCGCATATTCTCATGCTTTCCGGGATTGGTCCGCGCCGCGAACTCGAACACGCAGAGGTCGAATGCAGAGTAGACCTGCCGGATGTTGGCAAGCATCTGAAGGATCACCTGGCGTTGGGCCTCCTTTTCGATTCCCCCGAGGCGGGTACGCCTTTGGGGGAGACCGTGCTTGGCCTTGGCTCTGACGCGTTGCGTGCCCCTGGAGGGCCACTGCCGGAAGATCCGAAAGACGATGCAGGCCTGCCTCAAGAGTTGCTCGACCTCAAAGCGGAGGCAGACCGCCAGTTTGAAGAATACCAGCAGACCGGGCGCGGCTATGCCTCGTCATCGCTCTACGATGCCAGTTTCTGGTGTTCGTCAGGATCGGGCGATGAACACAGTCACGACCTGCAGATCAGCTTCGTACCTATGTGCTTTGACGAAAACTTTTACGGTACTCTCAACGGGGTTGATCTGGATCAGTTCTTGCCAGATTCGCGAGCCGACCTTGACCCTACAAAGCCTCGCATTGCGATCGTAGCCAACCCGGTGCTCCAGCGCAGTGAGGGCGAGGTTGTGATCAAGAGCGCTGATCCTTTTGAGCCCCCCTATATCGACCTCAACTATTTCTCAGACCGCCATGACCTCTCCATGATGGTGACCGCCATTCGCAAATGTTTGGAAGTGGCGAAGAATTGGCCAGGAGACCGTGCAGGCCGGTGGATGGCTCCACCCGAACTCGCGCGAAAGCACGGCTACACCTATGGTGATGAGCCAAGCGACGCGTTTCTGGAAAATGTCGCGCTGCACTTTTCGAACACGCTTTATCACCAATGCTGCACCTGCCGTATCGGCGATGTGGTTGATCCGCGCCTGCGCGTGTTTGGGGTCGAGGGACTGCGAGTTGCGGATGCCAGTGTCATGCCAGACATCATCAGTGCAAACACCAATGCTGCTTCCATTATGATCGGAGAAAAGGCGGCGGAAATAATAGCGCAGGATAACGATGTGAAGCTCAAAAAATTCGTAGCTTAGCGCCTTGTTGGACCGGCCAAATCATCGTCCGCTTTCACCCCAAAAGCGGACGCCAGCCCAAGTGAGACCGGCGTCCAAGAGCCGTCAGATCTCAGTCTTCTCTGCTAGGGTTAGTGCGTCTTCTATGTCGACGCCAAGATAGCGAACGGTGTTTTCAATCTTCGAGTGACCGAGCAGAATCTGGATGGCTCGTATGTTTCCAGTAGCCTTGTAAATGATTGAGGCCTTTGTCCTCCGCAGCGAGTGGGTGCCGTACTCCTCGGGCCGTAGGCCGATCGCTTCAACCCACTCATCGACCAGCCTTGCATATTGGCGTGTGCTGAGATGGCGGGCACGATCAACCCGACTGGGAAAAACAAAGTCCTCAATATCGCCACCTCGAAGTTCGAGCCATGCGAACAGACTTTCGCGGGCGTCCTTGGCTATCTCAAATTGAACTGGCCGCCCCGTCTTGCGCTGAGTGATAGTTGCGCGCGTCCTGACTTCGGGTCCACTCACCAGATCGCCGATCTTCAGCTCGACGAGATCACATCCCCTAAGCTTGCTATCAATTGCCAGATCGAAGAGCGCACGATCGCGAACGCGTTTCTCGCGATCGAGAAAGAACCGGATCGCCCAAATCTGCTTCTGATTAAACGGGCGCTTGGGTCCAATCTTAACGCCAAAGTTCCAAGGCACTCGGTTTTGAGCTGTTGGGTCGTATTGTGAGTAAGTCATTTTCATTCTCCATGGCCGGAATGGCCAAAAGGAATGTCCGCTATCGGGAGCTAAGATATTGGATCGCTACGTCTTCGACTGGGGCGCAAAGCGGTCGCTGACCTTTATGTCTGGAATCGAGTCGTTAGCGGAAGGGCCGCTTTTGATTTGAATCATCAAAGAGCAGACACTCATTCCGACAGCCTCAATTCAAACCGCCAAACTCGCCAGCGCCTCTTCGGCATCATCGCGCACCAGATGGCCGTAGTGTTTTTCGATCATGGCAACGCTCGTGCCCGATAGCTGCGCCACAGTCAGGATGGGCAACCGGGCGCGGATCAGGTCTGTAATGACGCTATGGCGCAAGGTATAGGCTGACGCGGCACCGGGTAGGCCAGCCGCCCTAACTGCGTCCTTGATAGGATATTTCCAAGCGTCCTTGTTCCACGCCTCGCCGCCAGCGCGAGCGAAGATCGATGCGGCTGGCAGTTTGTTCTTCACCTGCGCTGCGAAAAAATCGGCGATCGCTTGCGGCATGGTGAGCTGGCGTGAGTTGCCGTTCTTGTCCTTGCCAACGGTGAGCGCGCGGGTGCGATTGTCGAAGTCTCGCACGGTCAGCCCAGCCAGCGCGCCGGGTCGCAATGGCAAAAGGCACATGGCCTTCACAAAGGGCCGTACCTCATCGCAGGTGGCATCGATCAGCTTTTTGCGCTCGTCGCGGTCGAGATACAGTTCGCGGCGCCTGTCAGCCCCCTTGAACGGGCGCAGCGCCTCTTGCCATGCAGCATCTGTATTCGGTGCACCGGGCTTCAGAACCATGCCCAGCGCGGCGCGCAGCGGCACCATGTCTCGGTTCACGGTCGACTTGGAACGTTCCTTTATCCGTTTTTTGTCGGCGTCCTTCGTGCGTGTCACCAGCGCCGGGGCTTGCTCCAGCCGCTTGCGCCATGCCTTCAGGTGGTGCCGCCGCAGCTTGTCGAGCTTCACCTTGGCGATTGCATCGGAATAGACGTGCCGGCGGAATACACCTTCGGCAATCGATCCGGGCTTTTCGGTCAGATAGGCTTCACAGGCATCCTTGACCGTCACCATGTCGCGGGCAAGCTCTCCGCCGCTTTCAACCGTTTCTGCCCACGTCTCGGCATCCGTCTTCGCCTGTTTGAACACATGATGACCCGACAGCATGCCATAATCGCCCAGCCGCTTGCGAGCATTGCGATTGGCTTCGGTATCATAGAATCGGGCAAACCACGTGCCGCCAGCCTTCTTCTTGGAAGGCCGATAGCCGAGGTAGACGCCCTGGCGTAGGCGTTGCCAATGCGGTTCATCGCCAGCCTTCGGCTTCAACTTTTCGCGCTCTCCAATGCGGCTCAAATCAGGCATTTTGCGGTTCTTTCAAAATCCATGAAAAAAACATGAAAAACATAGGCGGGCATGTGCAAGCATCCATGACTGTTTTTACAGGATTTTTCGTCCGTGTATAGCCGCCGATAACCGGTTTACCACCCTTCACACGGGTGGGGTCGCAAGTTCAATCCTTGCCGCGCCCACCATTTTCGGGCCATGCGCAGCCGCTCAGGCTCGCTTCCAGGCGTGCCTGAACGTTTGATTGCCTCGTTTGCGACTGGTTGCAACCTGCCCTGTTTCTAAGCGCCCGTTGCTCCTGAAACTCTTGCATGCAAGAGGCGCCTTGGATTTCCGGTTCTGGATCAGGCGCGCAAACGGGAGGGAAGCACGCGCTTTACCAATTGCCGTGCATGGTGCACGCCCCACCTGCCCTCGTCACCGATACGATGAACTGTCCTTGTGCCCAAGCCGGCGCCGGCGCTGCCAGAATAGGCCAAGCGCATGAAAGCGGGATGGTAGGAATCTCTCCAGTTGAGTTTGTGAACCGGGGCCCTGCTGATCACCTCCGCACATTCCTCAGGCGAAATCCGGGGACGGTCCTCAAGCCTTCTTCCGAAGTGCGATCGCTGGTCCCGCCTGTAGCTGGCTGCAGCGTGCCCAGCGCGCCCTGAATTCGGCATCCTTCTCCAGCAGATAAGCGAAGACATAGTGACAGGCGTAGAACGGGTATCGTTCACCTGGCTGCACGCTACCGGGCCGGACTGTGCCAATCGGGTCGTCAGGTCTATCAAAGTAAGGGCGAAACGCGCAGCCTTCCCCCCAGAAGCGCAGATATTCTCGTTGCCAGGCTGTCGCCATGTAATGATCGCGCGGAGCGGCGAGAAACTAAGTCGAAAGCACTCGGTCGTCTCCGGGCGAACGGAACGCGAAGAACCCGTCTTCGCCAACCTCATTTTCGACCCATTGCGAAAGCGGTCTCTCAGGATAGACGGTTGCGTCAACCCACACTCCGCCAATGGTCGAAAGCAATTCCAGGCGGGCAAAATTGGAGAGGACCTGAGGCAGGTCCCGGCCGATTTCCAGGCCCTGCCCGGAGAGCAGCGCGCGCACGTCGCCGATATCCAGAAAACGCATCTCCCGATCGGGTTTAAGCTCGCGCCAGCGCTTCAGATTCGCTCTGACAATAGCCGGAGCATTATCCTACCCCTGAAACCAGATCGCATGGATTACCCTTGGAAGCGAAGGACCTGGCGCGCTGGTTTCGCCATGATTGAGCCCCCGCACAGCCGGGATCACCTTAGCGGTTTACGGAGATGGTGCCATCCCCGACGACGGCGAATGCGGACCAGTAGAAGGGGTGCGATGTGTTGGGGTCGTCCATGAGGTCGACCTGTGATGCGCGCAGTGCTCCGGCGGTTTCTGGCTTGCCGTCGGTGAACAGGCCCGAGATCAGCCGTTTGGTGGCGTCAAATTCGTCGGGCACCGGCCAGTGGCTCGCCAGCACCGTGCGTCCTCCGGCCCCGACAAAGGCGCGCACCAGCCCATCGAGCGCGAAGTCGCCGCCCGATGTCACCCCTGCCTCGCGCGTGGCGCCCACGGTTGCCTCGCCGGCCGTATCGCAGGCCGAGAGGATCACGAGGTCGGCATCGATGCGAAGCCCGAAGATCTCGGCAAAGCTCAGCAGGCCGTCCGATTCGCCGTCACCGAACGAGGTCAGCAGCGCCGGGCGCGGCGGGCATTCGGGCTGCGGCGCCGTCACCAGGCCGTGCGTTGCAAAGTGCAGGATGCGGTATTGCGCCAGATCCTCGCGCGAGGTGATCGCGGTGTCGGTGAACTCGTTCTGTGTCAGCACGGTCGTCCCCCCGCCGAGGCGACTGGCCGCGTCATAGAGCTCGTCCGCCCGGATCGGGTTCGCCCAGATATTGGGCGACCACAGGCAATTTTCTCCGCCAGCCAGCGCCGAGCGCGTGCGCGCCGTCGTGCTGGAGGATTCCCCGATCGGCGTGTTCTGCCCCAGCCCCAGATAGGACTTGCCCCCGTTGGACGGCCGCGAGGCGCGCACATCGCGGAACGCAGCCGGAGAGACCGAAGTGCTCACCTGCGAGCTGCGACCCAGCCACGCAGTGCCGGTGAAGTCGTATTCGTCCCCGCCCGCTTCATCGAGCCGGGCGTAATAGCGCTCGACGCTTGCATCATCGGTCACCAGCAGGTTGATCGGCAGCTTGAGCATCGCGCCATCGGGTTCGAAGACGATGTGCCGGTAGGTCGGCAGACGTTCGGCCACAGGCGCGAACAGCTTGACGTAAAGCGCGCGCGCCGACTCGATGTCGAACGGCAGGGTCAGCACCTGCCCGCCCTCGGCGATCGCGATCGTTTCGCGGATCGCGCCGACCGTGAACTCGAGCTCGCCCGGCGTGATGTCGGCCCGGTAGGCCAGCGCATCATCGCTGGTCGCGTAGATGACGAAGGTCTCGTCCTCCAGCGTGATCAGCTTGATGTAGACCTCGTCGTCGCGAAGGATCGATTGCAGCCCGGCCAGATCGATCGAGCTGTCGCTGACCGCGCGGTAACGCGGGTTCTCGGCCAGCTTCTGGAGCACTTCGGCCTGCTGGACCTCAAGCTGCCCGAGCCGTGTCCGGCGCTCCTCCAGCAAGGCTGCCGCCTGCGGCGTAAGCTCGCCGCCCGTCTGCAGATCGATGATCGAGCCGCGCAGCCGCTCGATCGAGCGGGTGATGTTGGTGGTCTTGCGGAACAACAGCGCCGCCTCGTCATCGCCACCCGACAGCTCGCGCGCGAGCACCGCCTGGGTCTGCGCAAGGCCGGGGCGCTGGAGCAGCTGCCCCGCGCCGAACATGTCGGCGGCAACATCGCGCCCACCCACCTTCGCGCTCACATTCGCACTCGCATCAGCCCCGGGAACCGAGACCGAACCGGCTTCGTCGAGCAGCAGCCCGAAGAAGGGCGACATCAGGCGTCTCAGGCTGGGCAGCGGACGCCCTTCGGCATCGGTGACGATCTCGCGGTAGATGCCCAGCGCATCGCTGCGCCGGCCGCTGCGCGCATAATAGCCCGCCAGTTGCCCGCGCGCGCTCTGCAAGGCAGGCGAGTCGGGATAGGACGCGGCAAGCAGCGCAATGCCTTCCTTGTGGAGCAGTTCCGCATCGCCCGCCTGGCCGGTGCGCTCGGCCAGTTCGGCAAGCTCGCCCAGAACCTGTGCACGCAGCCAGATGATCGAGGTCACGCGGCCCCCGCGCACTTCGGCCAGCGTCGTGTTGGCGCGGGCAAGGTTGGCCGCTGCCTCGTCATTGCGGCCCAGCAGGCGCAAGGCAGCAGCGCTGAGGTAATCGCCCTGCCCGTCGAGCAATTGCGCGCGTTCAAGCGCGGTCAGCCCTGATGCGATCGAGGAGCCCGCACCGCGCTGGTTCTCGGCCGCCAGACGGCTCGCCATGAACGGGCCGATCTCCAGGTTGCGCAGCGCCTGCGGATCGCCGAACTCGTTCGAGATCGGCGTCTCAAGCACGCCCAGCGCCTTCTCGGCCTGCCCCTGGTTGAGCGCATCGATCGCCTCGTAATTGCGCTGCAGGCGCGCCAGCACCGGATCAGCCAGCGTGCCCGGGCGCGTCTGGCCAAACAGCCGCGCAGCCTCGGCGTAATTGCCAAGGTTGGATTGCAGCAGGCCTTCGTTCAGCCGCGCCTCGACGCTGCTGTTGCCCGTCAGGGTCGCAGCGCTTGCGGCAAAGAACTCCGCCGCTTCGGCAAACTCGCCGCTATTGCTGCGCCGATAGGCCTCGACCAGCGCCTGGTCAGCCGCGATCGCCTCGGCCTGCTGGCGCGCAAAGGCCAGCGCATCGGTCGTCTGTGTCAGCGGGATATCGACCGTGCCTTCGACCACCCGGTCGCTCGCCAGCGAGGCAAGCCCGATCTCGAGCGCCTTGTCGTAAGCCGACAGCCCGCTCGCCGCATAGGTGCGACCGCGCGCCTCGCCCACCAGCAACTCGGTGCGGATGATGCTCGAACCCGTGCTGCAGGTCAGCCGCCGCGTGCCGTCAAGCGCGTCTGCAAGCGTCCCCGACACCTCGCCGCGCTCGCTGCTCGTGCAATTGGTGCCCGGACCGCCAAAGCGCATCGCCGCCGCATCGCCGGCATAATCGCCGCGCACCACCCACAAGGTCCCGATCGGGGCCGCTGCATCGCGGCAGATGATCGAATATTTGCGGTCAAACAGCCCCGCACCCGGATCAGGCTCCTGGATCTGCGCCTCGCACAGCGCGTTCGAGCCCACCGGAAAGGCATCGCGCAGGCTAATCGGTACCGGGCCGGCCTGCTGGCTCGTCCCCGGAACAGCCCAGATCGCCGCGCTCGCAGCAAAGGCCGCTGTGCATAAAGTTACAAGCTTCTTCATCGACTTATCCTTGTCCCTCGGCTGAAGGGGACGGCTCCGCAGAAGCAGGGTCTTCGCCCGGATCACCCCCTGCCTCCTCTGAATCCTCATCCACGTCGTCGTCCGCGTCATTGACGGATGAATAGAGCGAACTGTCCCCGCCACTGGATACCGGATCCTCCAGCAGGGGTTCTTCGGTCAGCAACGGTGCCGCCAAAAGACCGGGGAAGTCCGCGCCAAACTCGGCGTTGGCTTCCTGCTCGTTGGCGGGCGCCACGGGGATGATCTCGATCGGAGCCTCGACCACGGCCGGGTTGTTGACCGCATTGGTGTTGCCGCTCTCGAAGATTGGCGGGCCTTCCTCACCCCCTTCACCACCAGGCGGCGGCGGCGGCGGTGGTGGCGGCGGCGGCGGCGGCGGCGGTGGCGGCGGTGGCGGCGGCGGCGGCGGCGGCGGCGGCGGTGGCGGTGGCGGAGTGCCCGAAGTCGCGCACACACCGGTGTTGATCACGCAGTCGTTGAACTCACTTTCATCGCTGTAGAGCTGCGGCCCGCTCCCGGCGGAATTGATGTTGAAGAACACCTCTTCGAAGAACGCTTCTCCGGTCGTGCTCTCACCGGTCGTCAACAGGCGACGACCATATGCGAACACGTCGAGCTCTTCGATCACAGAGGCGAACGGGTTGCGATCGATCGAAAGGCCGTCTTGCCCCTGATCGCCGACGGTGATGCCTCCTGGCTCATCAACCGTGCCCGTGTTGCGAACCAGCAGACTGTCCGAAACGATAATCGAGATACCGCCCGCGGCGAGGTAGCCAAACGGATTGGAACTGCCCGGCGCGGCTGTCGAAAGCTGCTCGTTGCGCCCGATGAAGTTCGGATCGGCCTGCAACAGCGCGATCGTATCCGCATCGGCAATCCAGATATCCGGAGCTTGCAGGCTGATGAAACCTACCGGGTTGCTCGCATCGGTCCCGTCAACGATCCGCAGCGCGCCCGGCGTCACGATCTCGATCCGCGTGGTCGCGCTCACACTCAGGGTGGCTGACGGTTCATCGCTGAACCCGAACAGCTCCTCAACGCGCAACACCGCGCCGCCGTCATCGGCTGCCGATATGTCGGCATCGATAAAGCTTTCGGCGAGGTTGGCGCGCCGTAGTGTGAGATCTCCTTGCGAGGTGAAGACAAAGGTGCCGGCGCTCATCTGACGCAGTTCTTCACGATCAAGCGTGTAGTCGGCATTGCCAATGTCATCGCCGCCCAGCTGGCTGACAAAGCCGAACGAAAAGACGTCGATCAGGCCTGCGCTCAGAGAGGCTCCGAAGATATCGATATCGGACGAGCCAAGGGTAATCGAGCCGCCTTCGATACCTCCGCTGTCATCGCCGATCATGCTCAGCAGTCCGCCTGTATCGAAGGAGAGATCAGGGGCAAAACCACCGATCGTACCGGAATTGACCGTTTCAACCGTCAGCGCATCGCTTGTGCTGAGCGAGGCAACCTCGATGATTTCGATCACCCCGCCATCGATGAATACCCGCGGCGGGAGAGAACTGAGAGGGATCTGCGCGCCGAAAGCGGTGGCCACCATAAGATCGGCAACCAGTTCCCCGCCCAGGATCGCGACATCGAAACTGCCTGACGTCGTGCTGTTGAAATCGGGATTCACGCCATCGGCGCTGATAACCAGGTCGCGCAGCTGGACGCTGGTTTCAGGGATCGTTCCGTTGACCGTCAGGAAGACGTTTCCGCCGAGGGATTCGCCGCCCGCAGACGAGTTTGCATCAGCCAGAAGATCAAGATTGCCCGATGTCAGAGTGGAGGCCCCGCTCACATTCAGCGTGACATCCCCCGCGCTCGCCACTGCACCAATTGCGCCGGTGACAAAACTGGTCGCCTGCGCCGAGGACGACAGCAGGACCTCATCGGCGGTGAGACTGGAATCTATCAGCGAGAGCGAAGCCTGTCCCGAGCTTGCATCTCCGAGCGTCAGGCCAAGCCCGCCAGACGCGTCCGCGGCGATCTGGAAGATCGCCGGTTCGCCGAACAGGCCATTGATCGAGATATCAGTGCCGCTCAGATTGGCTGTCACATTGCCGGCCACGGCTGAACCACCCGTATCAGCGCCGCCGCCATTAGCATTTGCGCTGATGATGATGCCGCCTTCAGCCACGATGGTCGACGGATTGGTCGTGATGTTGATGAAGCCGCCAAAAGCATCGCCGCCCGTGCCGCTGTCGCTTTCGCCAAAGCCGCCATTTGCATCGGAGGAGATGACGATCCCCCCGCCCGCCAGCGAGCTGTTGAGGAATTGCATCGTGATGGTGCCACCGCGAGCTTCACCGCCATCGGTCGCATCGCCGCTGCCCCCGCGACCATTGGCGTCGATGGCCAATCCGGCGCCGCCATTGACGTCCGGCGTGAAGTTGAATGTGCCATTATCTGAATTGAAGAGAATGGTGCCGCCCTGGCCAATGCCGCCAATGCCGCCATCACCGCCGATGGAATCGGTACCCAGCTTCAGTTCACCGGTGATGTTGAGCGCCGCATTCTGAACCAGCAGGGTTTCAATACCGCCGATCCCGTCACCGCCACTGCCGTCGCCAGCGCCGTCGCCGCCAAGGCCCTGCGCCCCGCTGAAAGGCAATTGAGCGTTCAGCACGCCACCTTCAAGTACGGTGATGGAACGCTGCCCGCCTGTGCCCGCGCCGCCGAATGCCGTGTCGCGAGCGTTGACCGCATTGCCGATACCGCCAAAGCCGGTGGCGGAAATCTCAGCCCGCCCCATGGAGATGGATGTGTCGCCCGCTGCGGTGCCCTGTCCGTCAACGACGATCACCGCCGTACCACCCAGACCCTCACCGCCAGTGCCGCCATCGAAGGTGCTGCCGCCCGCCCCGTACGCCACCATCACGAGGGCGCCGACCGGGTTGCCGGTATCAGCCGCCTGCGGCAACGTCAGCTGACCGCCCGCGCTCGCGAGCAAGGCAATCGATCCGCCGGTCCCAGCGCCGCCCGATCCATCGATTTGGTTCGATCCACCGCCCTCGCCCGCGGCGTTCAGGATCGCATTCTGATTGGAGATCGACTGATCGCTGCTCGAGACATCCTGCGCTATCGTAAGAGTGCTGTCCGGGCCATTGACCTCGAGCACAGCCGCACCGCCGGTGCCTTCGCCCCCGGTTGCGCCATTCCCGCCAAAGCCGCTGGCCGTAAAGGCCGCGCTGCCCAGGGTGACGAGGCCGCCTCCTTCGCTTATCGCCGTCGCGAGCCCGCCTCTGCCGACCCCGCCGACAGCGCCAACACCCGTCGCCGCGCCACCAAGTCCACGCGCGAGAACTTCGGCAAGGCCTTGCACATTCAGCGTGCCTGCGGCCCCGGACAGGATACCGATCTCGGCCACACCTCCTGTACCGCTGCCACCCGGACCAGCCGCCGAAGACGATCCGATACCGCTGGCATCAAGCCGGGCGTTGCCGGTGACGGTCACTTCAATGTCCGATACATCCAGCAGCGCGAGCCCGCCAATACCCTCGGCGCCCGAGCCGCCGAAGGCCGAGCCGCGGCCGCGCGCATCAAGAATGACATCACCCACGGTCAGTGAACCGCCGATCCCGCCTTCGATGAACGCACCGCCGGGCCCCTGGATCTGGACCGGGCCACCGGAGCCGCCCGACTGGCCGCGCGATCCACCGCCGCCCGTGCCGATGCCGGGGATTGCCCCCCGGCCGCCAACGCCCGTGACAGTGATCGTGATCGCATCGGCATTGGCCGTGCCTGCAAAGACCGAGAAGGTCCCCTTGCCACCCGTGCCATCGCCCGCCGCGCCCGTAATCGGGCTTTGCGCGTTCCCGAATTCAGCGCCGCCCGCGCCGCCGGTTCCGGTCGCATCGATCACCAACGCCCCGAGCGTGATCGAGCCCTGCCCGATCGATCCATCAAGGCCGGGGAACAGGCCGATGCCGCCAATGCCGGCTTCAGCGGAACCGCCAAGTCCCTGTCCGCCAGCGCCGCCGGCCTCGTTGAGAGGCGCATCGCCGCCCGCGCCGCCCTCGCCAATGGCAGTGAGGGACGAGGAGCCCCCAACGCTCAGTGTCGCGTTATCGGCTCCGGCAAGGATGTAAGCGCCGTTCTGGAAATCGGGATTGATCGCATTGGTGACGGTGTCATCGCCGCCCTGGCCAAGACCGCCCTGGCCCGCTGCAATGATCGCCTGCGAACTGTCGGCCCCGTCTCCCCCGAAGCCGCTGGCCAGCGCCGAGGCGTTTCCACCGATCGTCATCGAGGCCGATTGCGTCAGCGATCCGATTGCGATGAAGCCAGCCGCACCGCCGGTGCCGGTGCCGCCATCGCCGGCCGTATCGAGCGCCGCATTGCCGCCTGTGCCCGTCGCAGAAGCGATCGCAGCGCCGCCGATCGAATATTCTCCGAGAATGGCGTTGGCACCTGCAATACCGCCCGCAGCATCACCGCCCTTTGTCCCGGTACCGCCGGTGCCATCGGCGAATGCGACGAAATCCTGGACGATGGTGATCAGCGAGGTTTCTTCTTCGGTGTCCGAACCTGCGAGCCCGCCAAAACCCGCCCCGCCGACGCCATCGGCCGAATTGCCACCGAGGCCCAGCGCCGAAAGGTCCACCGAACCGATCGAGAGCGATCCGTTGGCGAGCGCATCGATCGTGGCTTCGCCGCCCTGACCAAGACCGCCAGACGCGCCCGCAGCCGTGGTGTCGCCGCCGGTCGCGTTGGCGCTGAGCGTGGCGCGTCCGGTGATGGAGCCCGATGCGGTCACGGCGCCGCCAGTTGCGGTGATGGCTGCAAAGCCGCCGGTAGCTGCCCCGCCATCGCTGACGCCCGACGAACCGCCAAAGGCGCTCGCAATGAGGTCTACATTGCCGTCAATAACCGAGGCGCCATCCAGGAAAGTCAGGAAAGCTTCCCCGCCGGTGGCCGTAGCGCCGCCTTGCGAAAGGCTGGAATCGCCATTGGCGTCGATACTGATGCGACCGTCGAGATTGAACTGGCTGTTGGTCAGCGAGACCTGCGCCTGCCCGCCCTGCGCGCTGCCGCCCGCTGCTGTGGGATCCTGTGAGCTGCCCGCGCTCGCCTGCGCGACCACGAGGATAGATCCGCCATTGACGGTGGTATCGACGAACGAGACATCGACGCTCGAGCCGACCGCGTTGCCAGTCTGGCTTGTCCCGGTGCGCGCAAAAGTGACAGATCCGATCTGGAGTTCGGCGTCGCCAGCGATGTCGGGAAGGATGTTGATCGTCGAGTTCGACGCGCTGAAGAACACGTCGGCACCGGTTGCGTCCCCACCGATATTGCCCTGACCGCCGCCCGCGCCGCCGCGCAGCTGGCTGATGCCGGTAAGTGTAATGGTCGCATTATCAAACGTGTAATTGCCCGCGCCGCCGCTCGCATTGCCGCCATTGCCGGTGCCCGACCCGCTGCCGCCCGTTGCCACTGGCTGCGTTCCCGCGATACGGCCGGTGAAAACACCGCCATTCGTTACATCGATAATCGCCGTTCCGCCCAGCGCATCGCCGCCTGTGATGTTGAACGTGCTGACGTCGCTCGATCCGCCAAAACCGAAAGCGGAAAAATTGAGTTCAGGCGCAGTGATCGTGCCTGCGTCGATAAGCATTTCCGTGGTGCCGCCGGTTGCGAGGCCGCCGGCGCCGCCATCAACGCTGGTATCTCCGGCAAAGGCGCGCGCCGAGACCGTTGCGCGTGTGCCATCGGCTGGGAGATCAATCGCAGCGCCCCCACTTGCCTGGATTGTCGCCGTTCCGCCGGTTGCAGCGCCACCGACACCGGTGCCGCCATCGGTCAGCCCGCCAACGCCATGCGCAGCGACCATACTGCCGCCATCACGCCTGAAATCGATTTGCGCGGGCGCACTCTCGATCGTGACGAGACTGCCCGCGTCAAAGCTGGTGATGAAGGCCTCGCCGCCAATTCCGTCGCCACCGGTCGCGCTGCCGATAAAACTGGTGCCACCCACGCCACTGGCGATGACCTGCGCCGATCCGATCGTGATCGAACCGCCCGCCTGGCTCTGGATGAAGCTTTGCCCGCCGGTGCCAAGGCCCCCTGTGCCGTCCAGCGAGGCGTTGCCACCGATACCGTTGGCAATGATCGCGGCGTTGCCGGTGATGACGCCGGTGCCCTGAACAGCGGAGAAAATCGCGACATCGGCAAGACCGCCTGTGCCCGCACCACCGTCGCCATCAAGCGAAGCGCCGCCGGTGCCAGTGGCATCGACGGTTACGTCGCCGTTGATCTGGCTGTTGCCCCCCTGGAAGCCGACAAAGGCCTGCCCGCCCGTGCCCGAGCCCCCCACGCCTTCGAGGCTACGCCCGCCAAGGCCACGCGCAAAGCCGGTAAATTGGTCGATAGTGAACGAGCCGCCGAAATTGGTAAAAATGCCGCTGTGCTCGCCGCCGGTGGCATTGCCGCCCAGCGTGCCTTCGCCGCCGAGCGCGTTAGAGCTGGTGAGAACATTGGTCGCCGTCAGATCACCGGCCTGCGCCGCCACGAGGGCCCGGCCGCCCAGCGCGCTGCCGCCATTGCCTTGCGGGTCGATCGTCGAACCGCCAAACCCGCCATCGCCGCCGGTCGCTTCGGTGAAAACGTCGAGCTGCGTGAACGAGACGCTGCCCGCTGCGACAGAGCCATCAGTGCCGAACAGGATCGAACCCGCCGAGGCCGAACCACCGGTGGCGTTGCCGCCATTGCCGCCCGCTTGCCCAAGCCCGCCAGTTCCACCTTCGCCGCCAAAGGCAGACGCTTCCGCGACCGCCAGGCCGCCGACGCTGAGATTGCCATTGTCGCCGCCCGCGAGCAGGAAAGCACCGCTGTTGAAATTCGGATCAGCCTGGTTGGGCGTGTTCTGATTGCCGGCAACCGCATCACCGCCGCGGCCCGCCGCAATGGTCGAGCCGTCCCCGCCGCCGCCATCGCCGCCGAACGCGTTGGCCTGAACCTGTGCATCCGCCCCGATGATGAGCGTTGCGACACCAGTCAAAGTCCCGTCGGCCTGCAGGAAGGCGTTGCCCCCTTCAGCGGACCCGCCATCACCCCCGGCGGTGGAACCGAACGGAGTTTGGCCTCCAAAGCCTGTCGCATCCGCAAACGCTGATCCGCCAATATCAATGAGGCCGGTGATGACATTGGCCCCGCCAATACCTCCGAACGCGTTGCCGCCGATGGCGCCATCGCCGCCGAATGCCGTCACATCCGAGCTGAAATCGCTGGCCACTGTCACTGTGCCGCCATTGGCGACAAAGAGCCGCGCCGCGCCAGCAAAGGCATCGCCGCCGATACCCGCGCCGGTGCTGCCGCCGCCAAAGGCGAAAGCGGCCAGAGAAAGACCGTCGACGTCCAGGCTATCAAGCCCGCCGAGCGACACATCGACCCTGCCCGCTTCGGCAAGCCAGCCGTTCTGGTCGTTGAAGGCATCTCCGCCATTGGCGCCGGAAAGGACAAACAGGCTGCCGACCACACTCGCACTGGAACCACCGCTCAGGAAGACACCCGCATCACCGGACAGGGCATCGCCGCCGCCCAATGTGGCATTCGCGCCTTCGCTTCGTCCCCCCGTCGCGCTTGAGTCGAAGAAGACATCGCCGCCCGAACCGATCAGCCCCACATCGAGCGAGGCACCATTGCCCAACTGGATTTGCGCCGCGCCTCCGGCTGCGTTGCCGCCGCCATCGCCATTGCCGCCTGTCGCCGTGGCGAGAATATCAAGATCGCCCGCGACATTGGCGCCGATACTGAGCGTGCCCCCGTCGACCATCAAAATGCGGGCGAGGCCGCCGGACGCATCGCCGCCTGCGCCCACCGCGCTGGCCGAGCCCACTGCGCTTGCGTCCAGCGAGACCGATCCGGTGATGTCGATCACCTCGCCGCCTTCGATGAAGATATCGGCCGAACCACCCTGGCCCACACCACCCGGCCCCAATGCATTCGTGCCGAGCGACTGGGTGAATGCGGACACGACAAGGTCGCCGGTGAGCAGGAGCGAGCCGCCGCTCAGCGCCTGGTAGATCGCCTGGCCGCCGGTCGTGTTCGCACCGTCATTGCCCAGCGCGTTCGCCTCGACCTGGACGCTGATGATGGAATCGATGCTGCCATTATCCGCCGCAAAGACCTGTGCGACACCGCCCGTGGCATCGCCGCCAACAGCGCCATTGCTGCCTCGCGCGGTCGCGCTCACTATGACGTCGCTCGTAACTAC
Source organism: Erythrobacter sp. (assembly GCA_043567175.1). Taxonomy (GTDB): domain Bacteria; phylum Pseudomonadota; class Alphaproteobacteria; order Sphingomonadales; family Sphingomonadaceae; genus Erythrobacter. The sequence goes on along the minus strand of CP121323.1, from coordinate 3,054,786 downwards.
CGAACCTGCCCGCGAAACCAGCGTCGCCCGCCCGCCCAGAGATGCCCCGCCATTGCCTTGCGGATCAAGGGTCGAGCCGCCCGCACCGCCAGAGCCGCCTGACCCTTCGGCAATGACGTTGATCGTGTTGAACAAGGCATTGCCGAGCCCCACCGAGCCATCGGTGCCGAACAGGATCAGGCCCACAGACGCGTTGCCGCCGGTGCCGCTGCCACCCTCGCCGCCTGGCTGGTCAATGCCGCCAGAGCCGGCAAATCCGCCGAACCCGGAGGCTTCGGCGCTTGCTGCACCGCCAATACTCAGGACCCCATTGTCTCCGCCCGCCAGCAGGAAGGCGCCGTTGTTGAAGGCGGGATCGGCTTGGTTGGGTGTGTTCTGATCGCCGGCGACCGCATCACCGCCGCGACCGGCCTCTATGGAATCGCCATCGCCCAGCCCGCCGAAACCGCCGGTGGCATTGGCAAGAACCTGGGCGCTCTGGCCAATGGTGATCGAGCCCACTTCGGTTTGCGTGCCCTGCCCGATGAAACCGGCCAGCCCGCCAGTGGCATTACCGCCATCCCCGCCAAAACCGGTTAGCGAGAAAGAATCGCCCCCTCTGGCTGATGCATCGGCCTGCGCCGAAGTGCCGATTTCGATCGAGCCGACGATCGCGCTCGCACCGCTGGCGCCGCCGGATGCGCTGCCACCACCAACACCCGAGCCGCCTGTGGCACTCGCATTCGAAGTGAAGTCCTGTGCCGAGCTTGCCGTACCGCCGCCAAAGATCAGCAGGCGGGCATCACCTCCAAGGGCGTCTCCGCCCGCAGCGGAATCGGAATCGCCGCCTGTGGCTCTCGCATCGAGGAAGAACGCATCGGCGGTAAACAGATCGAGCCCGGACAGCGTCATCTGCGCGACACCCGCATCCGCAAGGCCCCCAGCGCCCGAAATGCCGTCTCCGCCGGCCGCCGTCGCAAAGGTCAGCGCGCCAGCACCAACGTCAAGGTTTGCTGCGTTGTCGAGCAGAATTCGCGCAGTGCCGCCAAGGCCGTCTCCACCAATCTCGCCATTGCCGCCTGTGGCCCCGGCTTGCAGGTTGAGATTCTGGCTTACAGTCAGATTGCCGCCGTCTTGCAGCAACACGCGGGCCGTGCCGCCGATCGCGTCACCTCCCGCGCCGGCAGTGCTTCCTCCCCCGAAGGCGGAGGAAGAAATCAGCAAATTGCCGTCGATCGTGATCGTCTCGGTGCTCTCGACAAACAGATCAGCAAACCCGCCTTGGGCAACGCCACGGTCGCCTGCGATGGACGTGCCTTGCGCCACCGCGTCTGCGTTCACATTGAGATTTCCGATCATGCTGATCGCACCGCCGGTCACGGCCTGGAAGATGGCCTGCCCGCCGGTGTTGTTGGCCGAGCCCTGCCCGCTCGCGCTGGCCGAGACGGTCACGTTGTTGTTGAGGGTGAGCGTGCCGCTGTTGGAGGCGAAGACCTGAGCGATGCCGCCTGTCTTGTCTCCGTCGCCAGCCCCGGTGCCAAGACCTGCCGCATCGGCCTCGACCGAAGCGGTGCCGTCAATCTGGAGCGAACCGCCTCCGGCAGCGATGGTTGCAAGACCGGCCAGCGCTGTGCCGGAACCACCCGAAGACAGCACATCCTGCCCCGATAGCGCGCTTGCACGCACGATCACGTCGCCGTTGATCACCATGGTTCCACCGAACGCATCGATGAACGCATCGCCTGCGCTTGCATTGATCGACAAGGGATCGACCAGATTGGCTCCCACAACCCCGCGATCCGAAGCGCTGACCAACACGTCGCCGGTGATCGTGAAGTTGTTGCCGTTATTGGCCGTGAGCTCGGCAAAATTGCGACCGAAGATCTTGAGATTGCCGTCAATCAACGCGTTCGCGCCGGGGGCGGCAACTTGCACTTCCTCGTTCGCGACCGCCAGAAGGCTACTGGAGGCGTTGATATCCTCGATAAAGATGCTGCCCGCAATATCCGTCACTTCCTGGCGGCCATCGAAACGCAGGTTCGAGGCATCGGTGCTTTGCCGACCGGCAACAAAGCGCTCCGACACATTATAATTGGCCGAGAGGATGATTTCGCCATTGACGATGCCTGCGCTTGCGGCGGGGTCAAAGCCGAGATTGCCTCGGAACAGCATCGAGATCGGGTCGGTGGCGGCTCTGGCAACGGCGTAGATGATGTGGTTGTCGCCTGCGCCCGTGCTCGACGGGCCGCCGACATCGCCGTCGACCACGATCGGGGTCGTCACATCAGTGCCGACGGGCACCGAGATGTTGAACAAACCGTTCGAAAAACTGACGTTTATTTCCTCGCCTGCGACAAAGGCGGTGCTGCCGTTGACGCGGCTGGTGCCCAGCATCTGCACTTCGATACCGGTCGCAAGGAAGAACGAGCCTTCACCCAGCGCATTGATCTGCGCGCCCGGATTGATCGTAACACTGGCGCCGGGGAACAGCGCGCTCGGCCCGCCCATTTCCAGCGTACCGCCGGCCTCGTTGAACGCGATGAAGCTGGAGGCGCTGATATCATTGCCGGTCAAGATCAGGCTGCCGACATCGAAGATGGCGCCGCCGCCGATCACGAGGCCGGTGGGCGAATAGAACGCGACCGTGCCACCTGTCGTGATCCCGCCCTGGGCGGAATCGAAATATTGCGAGATGACGGTGCCGTTGATCTGCGCGACATTGCCATTGGTGCTGGGCAGGATGCGGTTGAGCACCGCAAAGTCCGGCGTTCCCAGCGTGGATTCAAAGATCACTTCATTGCCATCGGGCAGGAAGATCAGCGCATCGCCGTTAACGTCTTCCTGCGGCGTCCAGTCGATCACCGAGGTCTGGCTGTCGAGGAACACGGTATCGGTGCCGCTGGTGTCGCGGAAACCGGTTCCCACCACGAAGGTCTCGCTTGCCTGGACCTGTGCGCGGGCGCGTTCGGGGGCGAGAGTGAGCGCGATCGCCAGCGCCATCGGGCCTGCGCCCAGCAGCAGCTTCGAACGGTTTGTGTTCACGATGGCCATCTCAGTATCTCCAGGGCAGCAGCAGGGCGGTTACCGAAAACATCACACGCACATCGCCGCGCGTTGCGGCAAGGTCCGGGCGCTCGAGCGGGACCGCGATCATAAGGTCGCCTTGCAGCTTCGAGCCCAGGCTTGCGCGCATGCCGGCCCCTGCCGACCACAGCCGGTCAGGGTTGAGCGCGCGCCGGCTGGGATCCTCGTTCCAGGCAAAGGCGATATCGGTGAAGACGTAGGGCTGGTAGGCAATCGCATCGATGCCATCGGGCGCGAGCGAGCCGTAGCGAACCTCGAATGCGCCCGCGATGCCGCTGTCACCCAGCACCGCGCCCGGATCATAGCCGCGACCGATCGAGAAGCTGCCGCCCGCAAACTCCTCGAAAGCGGGCAGCGGATCGTCGGAAAACTGCGCCTGCACATTGGCGGCCAGCGTCCATTGCGGGCTGGGCCGGAACTCCGCGCTGGCATTGCCGCGCACGAGAAAGGGCGTGGGATCGGACTCGATCCGGCTCGGCGGGATCGACCCGCCGGTCACGCAGGACAGCGGATCAGGCCGGCAATCGCGCGTCGCGGTCAGCACGTCGAAGCCCTGGCGCACTTCGGTCGCATAGCGGAAGCGGTAGCGCGGCTCGAAGGCGGTGTAGCCGTTCACCCGGTTGATGCTGTCGCGATCGATGAACTCGCTGTCGATCCGGATATAGGCGGTGCGCACCCGGTCGCTGGTGAGACCGATATTGTTCACATCGACCGTCTGGTTGACGATGTCGAAGCCGACATCGGCGAACACGCTTTGCGCGCGCGTGCGCTGGATCGGGAAGCTGGCAAAGCCGTTGGCGATGAAGCTCTCGGAGTCCACATCGAGCCCGGCAAGGCCGGTGTCCGGGTTGGTGGTCGAGAAGGTCAGGCTGCCGCCCAGCCGCAAGCCTTCGCCGCCGACCGCAAAATCATGGCCGATGCGCAACGTGTGCTGCTCGGCAAAGTCGATCGTGCTGAACGCGGTGAGCGAGGTGCGATCACCCAGCCCCGTCAGGTCATAGACCTCGCCCTGCAGCGTCGCGCCCATCGGACCGATCGCGCTCGAGCCGAAGTTCTGCGTGTTGAGGAACGCAACGCCCTTCTGCCGCACCACCGCGATCTCGCCCACCAGGTCGCCCGGCTCGCCTTGAGCGGCGGGACGCAGCGAGAGACGCACATTGAGGCCGGGCAGGTCATCGGCCAGCAGCAGGTAGCGCTCGGCCTCGTTGATGTTGAAGACGTCCTGCTGCGTCAGCTTCTCCAGATAGCGCGCCGCGGTCTGTTCGGACGGCCCGGCATCGCCGCGCACGCGCACCGAGGTGAGCCGGCCGAACACGACGCGGAAATCGGGCACGCCATCGGCAAGGTTCTGCTGCGGGATCTCGACCGTTGCGAGATAGCCCTCGCGCCGCAGCAGGATGTTGGCCCGCGCGCGGATATCGCACAGCACCGCCAGCGGCAGTTCCTTGCCGACATAGTCCTGATAGGCCTCGTCAAGGCTGAGGCCCGGCACGCGCTCCACCCCCTGGAACTCGGCGCCGCTCACGGTCAGCTTGATATCGGCATATTCCTCGCGGTCGAGCGCACAAGGCGCACGCTCGAAACCGCCATCAATCATCAGAGTGGTCGGACGCTCCGACTGCCGCAAACTCGGCGGAACAAGCTCCGTGCGGTTCGGCGGCGTCACCTGAGCACTGGCAGGACTGGTGGCGGCAAGGAAAGCCGAGCCAAGGGCAAAAATGCATGCGGGCAAGACGAAGCGGGAGAGGGGCGACGCTGGCACCGCCACCCCTTGCGCGTGACGGATTTCGGGCGTGGTTCTCTTTGCGCTCGACACAGCTGTCCCCCCAACTTGGCTGCGCAGCGCCTGAGGCGCGCGCCTCCCCAAACTTTCACCACTACGCCAAGCACAGCGTGGGTTAGTTGCTACGTGCGATCCTCATTGCTCGATCTCACGCCATGTTGAGCGACCCGGTGATGTAACCAGCTTGGTCTACAGCGCTGAGAGGTATTGACAAGGCAGCCGCCAGGTTCCCACGCGTATTGTCGCGTTTGAACAAGGCGTTTCTCCGGTCTTTTCAGTTCGCTGGATGATCGTGAAGAAATTTCGCCTGAAACCCGGATGACCCGGGCCGTTCAACGCGAAGGGCTGACGCGGGCACGAGCGGATAGAGAGACACCGGCTCGCGCAGGATCGTCGTCAGCCGTTCAGCGAGGCAAGCGCATCCTCGAGGCTCACGACATCACCATATTTGGCGTTCATGTCGAACAGATTGGCCTGGTGCGGGGCCTCGTGGCGATCGCCGACGGCCTGTTCGACCACGATCGGTATGAAACCGTGGCTGCAGCAATCGACGCAAGATGCGCGAATGCAGCCGCTGGTGGTTAGGCCGGTGATCAGCAGGCTGTCATGCCCCGCTGCGGTGAGTGTTGAGGCGAGCGAGGTGCCGAAAAAGGCGCTCGCATATTGCTTGGAGACGACCAGCTCATCCTCGCGCGGCTCGGCTCCCTTTGCCCATTCGCCATAGCGGTGCCCCCTGGCAAAGCCTGCCAGCGGGGCAACCTTTTGCGCGAACCGCCCGCCGTCCTTGAGCGAGGGGTGGTAGACGACCTGGGTGTGGATCACCGGCATGCCCGCATCGCGCGCCGCTTCACGAAGGGTGAGCGCGGCGGCGAGCGGGGCTTCGAAATCGGCATAGAGCGGGCTTTCCGGCTCGAAATAGGCTGCGGCGAAATCAATGAGGATCAGCGCCGGGTTTTTGCCAAACCCGATCCGCCCTTCATAGACGCCCGAATAGTTCGATGTCAGATCACTGCTCATCGCGCTATCATCGCCACCGTAGCCCTTGCTGTCACGTGCCTTGCCTCAGAAATCGTAGGCGACTTCCACGCCAAAGCGACGCAGACCGCCGGGCGAGATGAATGAGCCGCCAAATTCGATCGCCGGGATGACCTCGTTGAGATAGCGCTCGTTGGTGAGGTTCTCGGCAAAGGCGATGACGGTGAAGCGATCGTCGATCTCCACGCCCACGCGCATATCGAGCACGCCGAATGCGTCACGCTGGGTGACCGAGTAATCGGCGTCGCCCACGAAAGCGGGCAATTCCAGCGCGGAACCTGGAAGCAGGCCGCTGAAGAGCGTCGGCGAAGGATCATCCTGCACCGTGTGGAACCAGGTCGGCCCGGTGATGCGGTAATCGGCGCGCGCGAGGAAATCGACGCTACTGGTCACCGGCAGATCGAACTGCGTGCCCACATTGATCGTGTAATCGGCGGTGTAGGGGCTTTCATTGCCGACCGTGATCGGACGCGATGCGTTCTCCCTGATCTCGCTCTCGGTGATGTTGCCCGAGCCGTAGATCGTCCACCCATCAAGGATTTCCGCCGTCAGGTTGATCTCGGCCCCGTAAAGCTCGACCTCGTCGATATTCGAGACAACGCGCAGAAGGCCAAAGGCGCCGACGAAGAATTCGAAGAATTGCAGATCATCAACCGTGGTGTGATAGCCGGCAAGATCGAAGGTGATCGCGCCGTTCAGCGCAGAACCCTTGATGCCCGCTTCGTAGGCCGAGGAGGTTTCCTTGCGGAAGCGATCCTCGATCAGGACATTGGTGCCGATGAACTGGTTGAAGTTCTGATCGACAATCGCGGCCGAGCCCTGATTGTTGAAGCCACCCGACTTAAAACCGATGCCCCAGTTGGCATAGAGGCTGACCTCGTCCGAGAGCGCATAGCTGAGCGAGATCTTGGGCTGAAACTGCGAGAAGGTCTCCGACTGATCAGGGATCGGACCAAAGGCCTGGCCCGGGTTGATCGGACCGCCGGTGAACGGATCGGTCGCATTGGGCACCAGGCTGGAGACGCTGCGATCCTCGACGTCGAAGCGGCCTGCCAGCCCCAGCGTCAGGCTGTCATCCACCTCCCAGTCGATCGAGGCGAAAGCGGCGTAGACATTGGTGGTGAAATCATCGTTGAACAGCTGCGAGGTGGGGTTGTTCGTGCCCGGGCCGTTAAACAACTCGCGGCTCACGCCCTGCCCCAGGTCGGCGCCGATGCTGACGCCGGTTTCGCGGTCGATCCGCAGGAAATAGGCGCCAACCTGCCAGTCCAGCACGTTGTCGCCGTTCGAGGCGAGGCGCAATTCGGCGCTGAAATCGGTCTGGTTGCGGATCTGCAACTGCGTGCCATCGCAGGTGGTCGGGCTGAAGCCGCCGAAAGTGGAGCCGGTCGCCGGATCGAAGATGAAGGGCACCGGGGTCTGGCCGACAAAGGTCGGCGCGTTGAGCGGAAAGCCGGTCAGCTCCGCCGTGCTGGCAAAACAGGCGTTCGACGCGGCTACGCTGTCCGGCGTCGCGCCGGGGAAGGTGAAGCGGGCAAAGTCCGCTGAGGTGCCATCCGCGATCAGCAGCTGGTCGACATCGCTGTAAAGGCCCCAGGCCGTCAGCGTGACATTCTCGAATTCATGCTTGACCAGCGCCGAGAATTCGAAGGTCTGCTGCTCGTTGATGGGGCGCACATTGCCGTAAAAGCCAAAGGGATGCTCGTTCACATCCTCGAAGAAAGCCGGGTCAACGCCGGCGAAATTGGGCAGGTGGAACGAGGTGTTGTAGTTGATCGAGGCGCCAGTGAGATCGGCATAGCGCGCCTTCACGTCGATTTCGGTGTCGGGGCCAAGATCAGCGACAAAGCGCCCGTCGACCGACCACACTTCCTGATTGTCGACGACGTTATCATTGAGGAAGCGGTTGAAGAAGAAACCGTCGGTGTGGAAATAGCTGCCGGAGAGCACCAGCCCGGCGCTCTCGCCGATCGGCGTCGAGATATAGCCGTTGGCTGAATAGGTGTTGTCCTCGGCGGCAGAGACGAGCGCACGACCTTCGATCGTGTCGCCGGGCTTTGCGGTCTGGATCACGATCGCACCGGCGGCGGCGTTGCGGCCGTAGAGCGCGCCCTGCGGCCCCTTCAGGATCTCGATCTGGCGCAGCGTGCCCTGCTGCTGGTTCAATTGCGCGGTGTTGGTCTTGAGGATGCCGTCAACCACAAGCGCGACCGAGCTTTCCGCGTCGCGCGCGCCGTTGATGCCGCGAATATTAATCTGGGTGTCGCCCGCCTCGGCGGTGCCGGTCACGATGGTGACGCCGGGCGTGAGCTGCGCGAAGTCGTCGGCATTCTCGATACCGGCGGCGCGCAGGGTGTTTTCGGTGAAGACCGTGACAGAGGCCGGCACGTCATTGAGCGATTCCGCCTGACGGCGCGCGGTAACGATGATCGCGTTGTCGCTAGCCTTTTCGGCCGTGTCACCCGCCGCTTGCGCAAAGGCGGGATTGGCGCTGGCAAGCGCGGCGACCGCGACGCTGGATGTCAGAAGGGTCTTGGCAAAGGGTGTCATTAGGGATTCCTCAAAAGTCAGGATCTTGCAGCCCCGCATCGTCTAGCGCAGGGCTGCGCTTCACCCGTTTTTCATCACGGCCATCATTCCGCCCCCGAAACCCGCGCCCCGGATCACGGCTGGATCCCTCTCAGCCGCGACCTTTTCAAGCGCGGAAACAAAATGACCGCTCGCTGGTGACGTGTTCACTATTGTATACAATTTGCCCTCGTCAAGACAAATTGATACGTCCCGAAAAATGCAAGCCGAGGGGGCCATTTTGATGTTTTTCGGTCACGCTTTGGCCCGGCCAGGCCTAACCAAATGCCCCTGAGCGCCCTTCTGCCAGTTCTGGCATTCATGAAAATCTCTAAGGAAAGTGCGGCATGAACACGGCTTCAGACATCGCATATGAGAAGATCCGCAGCCACCTGCTGGCCCGGCATGCGCGGCCCGGTGACCGGCTGACCGAGGCCCAGCTGTCAGAGATCGCCGGCGTCAGCCGCACCCCTGTGCGCGAGGCAGTGCAGCGGCTCGAGCGCGAACTTCTGCTGATGCGCACGCCGTCCAATCGCATTGTCGTACCCGATTGGGGCGAGGACGAAATCGACGAGATGTTCACCCTGCGCCAGATGCTCGAGGCCCACGCTGCCGAACGCGCCGCAACGCGCCTTACCGACGAGGCGATCGAGGACCTCGCGCGTATCAACGCCGTGCTGCACGAAGCAGTCGCGCTTGAAGAGCCCGACATTGCCCGTTTCCTTGATGCCAACCGCCAGTTTCACGAAGCGGTGACCGAGGCCGCGCAATCTCCGCGCCTTGCGCAGATCCTCGCCATGCTGGTCGAGCAGCCGGTCGTCCTGCACACCGCGCGCGAATATTCGGTCGAGGATCTCAAGCAATCGGCGCGCGATCACGACGAACTGATCGCCGCTTTCCGGGCACGCGACCGGCGCTGGGCACGCAGCGTCATGGGCAGCCACCTGCGCCGCGCATTTCACGTCTTTGCCGATGCGATGCGCGCGCCACGCGGAGACTGAACGAGCGCCGCCCTTCGCGCCCTAGATGATGCCGCGCTCCTCGAGATCGGCCATCGTCCGGCTGTCCATGCCCAGAAGTTCGCCATAGACGAGCTCGTTGTGTTCACCGAGATCCGGGCCGACTGTCTCGACATGGCCGGGTGTCGCAGAAAGCCTCGGCGCGACGTTCTGCATCTTGAAGTTTTCATGCCGCGGATGCGCGCGCTCGATGATCGCCTCGCGCGCTTCGAAATGGGGATCGGCCAGCATTTCGGGGGCGCGGTAGATATTGCCCGCCGGAACGCCGTTTTCCTCGCATTTATCAAGCACTTCCTGGCTGGTGAATTGCTTTGTCCATTGACCGATCAACTCGTCGAGTTCACCCTGGCGCTCGCCGCGTGCAACGTGGCTGTTATAGCGCGGATCATCGCCCAGTTCGGACTTGCCCATCATCGTCGCCATGCGCTTCCACACGCTGTCCTGATTGCCTGCAACCAGCACGCTGCCATCCTTGGTTGGATAGACGTTGGAGGGCGCAACCTTGGGCAGGATCGATCCCGTGCGCTCGCGGATATGGCCGGCGACGGTGTATTCGGGCACGGTCGATTCCATCATCGCCAGCACCGCTTCGTAGATTGCCGAATCGACCACCTGCCCCTCGTCCGTCTTGTGACGGTGATTGAGCGCCATCAACGCACCGAGGCACGCATAGGTCGCGGCCAGCGAATCGCCGATCGACAGCCCGGCTCTGGAGGGCGGGCGGTCGGGCTCGCCGGCGATATAGCGCATGCCGCCCATCGCCTCACCAATGCCGCCATAACCGGCCCGGCTCGAATAAGGGCCGCTTTGGCCATAGCCGGAAACACGGATCATGATCAGCGCCTTGTTGATCGCGTGAAGTTCCTCCCAGCCAAGATTCCAGCGCTCAAGCGTGCCGGGGCGGAAATTCTCAAGCAGGAAATCGGCCTTTTCGACCAATTGGCGGACAATCGCCTGGCCCTCTTTCTCGCGCAGGTTGAGCGTGATCGACTTCTTGTTGCGCGCCACCACCGAGAACCAGAGCGGTATGCCCTGGCCCCAATTGCGCATCGCATCGCCGACCTTGGGCGGCTCCACCTTGATCACCTCGGCACCGAAATCGGCCATCAGCTGGCCACAGAACGGACCGGCGATCAACTGCCCCATCTCGATCAGCCGCAATCCGTCGAGTGCACCTTGTGCCATGTCTGTCACCTTTCATCTCACCCGCATGCGGGCATCAAAAGGCTCGCGATCGCGGCGGTGGGCAAAGTGGCCCCTCAGGGCACACAAAAACCTGTTGCCGGAACACAAAGCGCCAGACCGCGTTGAGAATTTCACAACCGGATCGCGAGCATACTTGGTCCGCGCCTATAAGCGCACTGTTTGCTTTTGTATACAATTTGCGTATGGGGTCGTTCCACAGGAAGGCGCAGGCAGAGCTCAGACCATGGCCCAAAGCAGCATCGAACTTGTCGAAGTCGGCCCGCGAGACGGGCTTCAGAACGAACCGGATATCATTTCGACGCAAGACAAGCTGGCGATGATCGGGCGCATGCTCGATTACGGCGCGCGGCGGCTCGAGGTGGCGAGCTTCGTGCATCCAAAGCGCGTGCCACAGATGGCCGATGCGGAAGACGTGATCGCCGGCCTGCCCGACCGCGGCGATGTCACCTATATCGGCCTTGCGCTCAACAAGCGCGGCGTGATGCGCGGGCTTGAAACGCGCGCACAGGGGAAGCGCGGGATCGACCAGGTCGGCTGCGTGATCGTTGCAAGCGATACGTTCGGGCAGAAGAACCAGGGCCAGACGATCGAACAGGGCATCGCGGAAAACCGCGAGATGATCCGCTTCGCCAAAGCCGAGGGGATGAGCGCGCAGGTCACCATCTCAGCGGCTTTCGGATGCCCCTTTGAAGGCGAGGTGAAGCCTGACACCATTCTCGCCATTGCCGAGGAAATCGCGGCCGAGGGACCGGTCGAGATCGCGCTCGCCGATACGATCGGCGTCGGCGTTCCTTCACAGGTCACCGATCTGTTCGGGCGGCTGGGCGAATTGCTTGACGGCAAGATCCCCATGCGCTGCCATTTCCACAACACGCGCGGGACCGGCATCGCCAATGCCTGGGCCGCCCATCAGGCAGGCGTACGCACCTTCGATGCCTCGCTTGGCGGGCTGGGCGGCTGTCCCTTTGCGCCCAAGGCAACGGGCAACATCGCCACCGAAGAACTGATTTACCTGATGGACCGGTCCGGTGTGAAAAGCGGCATTATCCTCGAAAAGGCAATCGCGGCCAATCACTGGTTTGCCGGCATCATCAATCGCGAATTACCCTCTCTCGTTGCCCGTGCAGCGTAAGAGCGGCCCTTTGACAAGAACTGTGACACGAACCCTAACACGAACCCATTTCGGGGAGATCGCATGACCTACAGATTGGGTGTCGACGTTGGCGGCACTTTCACCGACCTGCTTCTGTTCGACGAGAACACCGGCAATTTCTGGCGGCACAAGACGCCATCGACCCCGCATGACAGCTCCGAAGGGATCCTCAACGGGGTGAAAGCGATCACCGCCGAGGCGGGCGTCGATGCAAAGGATATTGCCTATTTCCTGCACGGCACGACCGTGGCGACCAACGCAGTGCTGGAGGGCAAGGGCGCAAAAGTAGGCCTGATCGTGACCGAGGGCTACCGCGACATCATGCAGATCGCGCGCAGCTTCGTGCCCGGCGGGCTTGCCGCGTGGATCGTGTGGCCCAAGCCCCAGCCGCTTGCCCATCTGGAGGACACGATCGACGTGCCCGGCCGCATGGACGCAAACGGCAACGAGGTGCGCCCGCTGGACGAAGATGCGGTGCGCGCGGCCCTGCGCAAGCTCAAGGGCCAGGGGATCGAGGCGCTGACCGTCAGCCTGATCAATGCCTATGTGAACGGTGCGCACGAGGCACGGATCGGCGCAATCGCGGCGGAGGAATTGCCTGGCATTCCCGTCTCGCTCAGCCACGAAGTGCTGCCCGAAATGCAGGAATACGAGCGCACGCTCTCCACGGTTGCCAACGCGGCGGTGCGTCCGGTGGTGAGCAATTACGTCTCGAACCTGCGCACCAAGCTCGAGGAAGAGGGGCTGGAGGGCAAACTCTCGCTGCTGCGCTCGGATGGCGGCCTGATGAGCAGCCACAAGGCCGAGGAGCACCCGGTCAACATCCTCATGTCCGGCCCCGCCGGCGGCGTCACCGGCGCCAAGTGGGTCGGCAAGAATGCGGGCCTCAAGAACATCCTGACGCTCGATGTCGGCGGCACCTCGACCGATGTTGCGCTGATCGAGGGGCTGGAGGCGCGCCGCGTGCGCACCACCGAGGTCGGCCACCTTTCCGTTCGCGCCTCGGCGCTCGACGTCAAGACAGTGGGCGCGGGCGGCGGCTCGATCGCGCATGTGCCCGAACTGACCAAGGCGCTGCGCGTCGGCCCCGAAAGCGCGGGCGCGGTGCCCGGCCCGGTCGCCTATGGCAAGGGCGGTGAATTGCCGACCGTGACCGATGCCAATGTGGTGCTGGGCTATCTGCCCGAAAACCTGCTGGGCGGCAGCTTCAAGCTTGACCGCGAAGGCGCGAAGGCAGCGGTACAGACCATCGCCGATGCGCTGGGCATCGGTTTGATGGAGGCCGCGCGCGGCATCATCGACATTGTGAACGAGAACATGTTCGGCGCGCTGCGCATGATCAGCGTTCAGCAAGGCTATGACCCGCGCGAATTCGCGCTGATGGGCTTTGGCGGCGCGGGGCCCCTGCATGTCAACGCCGTTGCCAAGCTGATGGGTAGCTGGCCGGCCGTGTCCCCTGTTTCGCCGGGAGTGCTGTGCGCACTAGGCGATGCGACCACGCAAATGCGCACCGAAACCGCGCGCAGCTTCTCCAAGCTGGCAAAGGACACGCACGTGGACGACCTTGTCACCGTGCTGCGCGAAATGGCCGACCAGACGCGCGGCGAATTGCTTGCCGACGGGGTCGAGGAAGCCGATATCACGGTCGAATTCGAAGTCGACATCCGCTATGCCGGTCAAGCCTTCGAAGTGCCGCTGACAATCGATGAGGCGGTGCTTGATGCCGACGGCATCGAAGGCATCCTCGCCCGCTTCGACGAGGAGCACAATCGCCTCTTCACCTTCAACATGGACACCCCGCACGAAATCGTGAACCTGCGCGCCGTTGCCCTGGGCAAGGCACCGGCCCTGCCCGCCGCGCAGCTGCCCGAGGGCAATGGCGACCCGTCCGCAGCCAAGATCCGCGACCACACCTTGTGGATGGATGGGCGCGAACAGGCCGCGGTGATCTACGACCGCTCGAGGCTGAAACAAGGCGATATCATCCCCGGCCCGGCCATCATCATCGAAATGGATTCGACCACTCTCGTCGAGACCGGCTGCATCGCCAAGGTCGATCATGTCGGCAATATCCTAATCAACCCCGTCGAAGGAGCCTGATCCATGCCAGCGCAGATCATCCAGACGAACGACAAGCCCTTCGAGACCGTCGAGATCGACCCGGTCACGCTCGACATCATCGAGAACGCGCTGCGCAATGCACGCATCGAGATGGACGCAACGCTGGTGCGCACCGCGATGAGCCCCGGTATTCGCGAACAGGGCGATGCCTTCCCCCTGATTGCTGACCCATCGGGCAAGATGATCGTCGGCCAGTTCGGCAGCTTCATCGACGGTTTCCTAAAGGGTTTCGACGGCACGCTGGAAGATGGTGACATGATCTTCCTGTCAGACCCTTATTCATGTGACGGTGCAGTCAGCCACTCGAATGACTGGCTGGTGCTGTTGCCGGTGTTCAAGGACGGGCGGCTGATCGCCTTTACGGCTATGTTCGGCCACCAGTCGGATATTGGCGGATCGGTGCCCGGCTCTATGCCAATCGGTGCAAGCTCGATTTTCGAGGAAGGCGTGCGCATTCCGCCGGTCAAGATCTGGAAGAAGGGCGAATATAATGACGACCTGATGAAACTCGTCATGCACCAGACGCGCAAGCCCGACTGGTGTCAGGCAGATCTCAACGCGCTGATCGCCAGCTGCCGGGTGGCCGCCAAACGCGTGGTAGAAATGGCAGAGCGGTTTGGCGACGATGTCTATGTCTCGGCAACGCAGGAATTGCTGGCGCGCAACCACCGTGCGATGAAGGCACTCATCGCGATGGCGGTGGCGGAGGAACCTGTCAGCTTCACCGATTACATCTGCGATGACGGCAAGGGCTTTGGCCCCTACAAGATCACCTGCACGATGCGCCGCGAGGGCGACAAGGTGATCCTCAATTTTGACGGGACGGACCCGCAAAGCGCGGCCTCGATCAACTTCTTCCTCAACGAGAACATGTTCAAGATGTTCTTCGGCATCGACATGATCATGGTCTTCGACCCGCAGATCCTGTTCAATGACGGGTTCTATGATCTCATCGAAGTGCGCATCCCGGAAGGCTCGCTGCTCAAACCCCAATTCCCCGCCGCGCTTTCAGGACGCACCCACGCGCTGGGGCGGATCTTCGATATTCTGGGCGGGCTGCTGGGGCAGAAGACCCCGGAATTCCTCAACGCGGCCGGCTTCTCCTCCAGCCCCCACCTGTTCTATTCGGGCTGGGACAATCGCGAGAACCACGAAGGCACCTGGTTCCAGCTGTTCCAGATTGGCTTTGGCGGCATCCCGGGCAGACCGCTGGGCGATGGGCCGGACGGGCATTCGCTGTGGCCGGGCTTTACCAATGTCCCGAACGAATTCCTGGAGAAGTACTTCCCGCTGCGGATCGAACGATATTCAACCGAACCCGACAGCGGGGGCGCAGGCCTGCACCGCGGCGGCAATGGCATTCACATGACCTACCGCTTTCTGGCCGATGGCGAGATCGCTGTGCATGATGACCGTTGGTTCGTCCCGCCGTGGGGCGTCAATGGCGGGCCTCCGGGCATGCGCGCGAAAAAGCTGCTTGAACGCGGCGGCAAGACCAGTGTGGTCGGCAACAAGGTCGAGGATGTCGAGGTCAAGGCGGGCGACCTCCTGCACTTCATCACCTGGGGCGGCGGCGGCTGGGGCGACCCGCTCGAGCGCGATCCCGAGCTTGTAGGCCTTGAAATCCGCCAGGGTCTCGTCACGGCAAAGGGCGCGCGCGAATATGGCGTGGTCGCTGACGAGGAAGGCGCGGTCGATATTGCCGCGACCGAAAAGCTGCGCGAAGAGATGCGCGCCGGCCGCGGCGAATTGCCGCTGTTCGATTACGGCCCCTCGATCGAAACCCTGCGTGAAACCTGCGAGGACGAAACCGGCCTTCCCGCTCCCAAGGCGCCGCAATGGGCGCACAAAAAGGCTGCTGCCTGAAGCCATAAAGGCAACGGCACAGCCCTTCGGGTACCGCGAGAGAGGCGGCGGGGGTGACCTCGCCGCCTCTTTTCGTTGGCGCTTCTCCTGGTTACCGGGTCGACGCTTTCCTAGCGGGTGCGCGAGGGCGCGATCAGCACGGCATTGGCGATCATCAGGTCGAGCCCGTCGAGATAGGCGCGCTCGGCCGGATCGTGCACGAAGGCGATCGTCACGCCCGCACCTGTGGGCTGTGCCATCAGGTAAGGCTTGAACGCGATCTGACGCTGGTTCTCGTTCCAGACATAACCGCTGGCGATCAGTTCGTCGGCGGCGGCAAAACGCACCGCGTTGATGCCGTTTGCCCGGTCCAGCGGGGTGTAGACCGCAGAGCCTGTGGCGTTGACGACGCCGCCATCATCATAGCCCGCCGACAGGTAGATGTTGGGATCGCCCACGACGTTGAGGAGCGCGCCCGGCAGCGAATCCGGCAGAGCGCGCTGGTTGCGGATCAGCTCGCGATATTCGGCCTCGCTTTCGATTGCGCTCGCTTCGGCAAGGCCATCGCCCTCACCTTCGGGTTTCGAGAGATCAAGGCCAAGGCCCGCCTCGCGCTTGACCGCAAGCATCGGATTGTCGCCGCGCGCAAAGGCATCGAGGCTGCGCCCGATCGCCACGAGCACGCCGCCCTTGGAGACATAGTCGCGCATCGCACGCACCGTGCCTGCATCAGGCGAGCCTTCCGGCACGATCATCACGTCGTATTCGGAAAGGTCGGTGCGGCTCAGGCGCTGGTTGCGGATCGGGGTGACGGGCAAGCCAAGGCGTTGTTCAAGCACGTAACGCATCGCGCCCGCGCTCAATTGCGAGATGCCCTCGTCCCAGGCCATCGCGACCTTGGGCAGGCTGAGCTTTACAAAGCTGGAGCTGCCAAGGTTCGGCCCTTTCTCGACCCAGCCAGAGGCCAGGCGCGAGGTTTCAGCGCCCACTTGCGCGGCCAATGCCTCGATCTCTTCGAGCGCGCCTTCCTCGTTTGCGCCGCTTGCAAAGACAACCGTGCCGCGCGGATATTCGATCCCGCCTGATGTGAAGGCCTCGTCGGTGACGCGCGCGCTGAAGCCTTCGCGCAGCGCCAGGGTAACAAGCCGGGCCTGTCCGCTATCGGTCCACGGCACGGCGATGGCGAAGTCCCCCGCACCGCCGGTGACAGGCGCAATCGGTGCATCGGCGGCAAGCGGGCTGCCGCTGACCGCGCCCTCGCACAGATCGACCTTGAGGCCCGACATCAGGCCGACCGACCAGGCAGTGACATCGTAGAGTTCATGGCCCAGGTCTTCACCGCGGCGCTTTTCCTGCTCGGCGACGAATTCGCGCGGCAGTTCGGTGTTCTTGTCGAGCAGCGCGCGCACGAGCCGCGCAGCGGGCTGCGCCTGGCTAACCGCGAGATACCCGTCGGGATAGGAGCGCCCGCAAACGCTGACCGGCCCATCCTGGCGCGACACCGCGATGCCTTGCGCGACGAGGCGGCGCCCGAGGCTTTCGGCGTTCCAGCGGCGCTTGCCCAGATCGATCACATAGCTGCCGCGACCGGCCCCGCCGCTCGCATTCGAGGCGCGATAGCCGGCAAAGTCGCCAAGGAAGCGCCCGGCATTGTTCGCCACCGCCTCAGCGGTCGCAAAGCTCGCCATGAAGTGATTGCGCACCCCGTCGCGATAGGTGAGCGTGTCGCCATCGCGGCGGTCAAAGACGAGGCCGCGCGCGCTCGCCTGCTCGTAGGTGCTGCCGATCCCGCCGTGATGGGTGTTCCAAGTGTCGCCATAGCCCGGATAGAACAGGTCATAGACCTCGCGGGTGAAGAACGGTTCGCCCATAGCGTCGAAATAGGTCGCGTTGTTGCGCCCGATGATCTCGTAAAGGGCGCGCTGTCCGGAGGTGATCTGCGGACTGATCGGATCGGCGGCGGGGCTGAAGAAATAGGTGTTGTCGCCGCCCATTTCGTGGATGTCGGAGACGACCACCGGGTTCCATTCGCGGATCGCAGCGACCTTGCCGCGCGTCTCGGGCTGCGAGAGGGTGAACCAGTCGCGGTTGAGATCGAACATGTAGTGGTTGACGCGCCCGCTCGGCCACGGCTCGTCATGCTCGGCCGACTGGCGATCGCCCGAGGGAACGATGCCGGTGTTCTGCCGGAAATGGTTGACGAAACGCGCGCGCCCATCGGGATTTTGCAGCGGATCGAGGATGACGATGCTTTCTTCAAGGATCGTGTCGGTGCGCGCATCGCCCTTCGCCGCGAGCAGGTGATAGGCCATGGTCAGCGCGGCATCGGTCGAACTGATCTCGTTGCCGTGGACCGAATAGGTCAGCCAGGTAACGGGCAGCGCGCTGCCATTGCTCGGACGGCCGGCGGCGATGTTTGCCATGTCACCCTTGATCGCTTCGATATTGGCCATGTTCGCCGCCGAGGTGATCACCATGTAGTGCAGCGGGCGGCCTTCCCAGGTCTCGCCATAGGGGACGATCTTGATCCGGTCGGGCGCGGCCTTGGCCAGCGCCTCCATGTAATCGAGCATTTCGTCCGGCGACGTGATGCTGGTGCCGGGCGCATGGCCCAGCGTATCAGTAGCAGTGGGGATTGCGGGGTCGAATTCCCCGGCAAGAAAGCTCTGCGCCCTGGCCGGCCCTGCAAGAGCCAGACACGCCGCCGCGCCTGCGACCAAACCGTTCACCAACCCACGCTTCATGCACAACACCTTTCTCAAGTTTCCGGGCAAGCCTTCGGGGAAGCGCCTGATCGGGTCAAGCCCGAATAGTATTAACTATCCGATCGCTCGTAATACCAGTCGCGCTCCCAATCCGGCCGCCACCAGCGCCACAATCAGCCCCGCGCCATTGGCCGCCCAGCCGTTCACATATTGCCCCAGCAGATCACGCCGGTTCATTGCATAGAGCAGGAAGCCCGCAAGGATCGGCAGCAGCATTCCATTCGCCAGCTGCGCGGCAAGGATGACCTCGACCGGCCTGATCCCCGCCAGCGCCAGCCCCGCGCCGATCGCCAACACGCTCAGCGCAATAGCCCTGAAGACGAGCGATTTCGCTTCGCTTGGCAGGCGCAATATCTCCGCCATTGCAAAGCCGGTCGCCATCGGTGCCGTGATCGCGCTGGTCAGCCCGGCGGCAAGCAGTCCCACGCCCAGAAGATAGCGCGACCACGATCCGAACAAAGGTTCGAATTGGCGCGCCATGTCGCCCGCAGTCTCGACCGCGATCCCGGCGCTGAACAGGCTGGCAGCGGCGGTCGAGGCGATCAGGATCGCGATCAGCCCGCCAATGCCGATGGAAATGCCCGTATCCGCGCGCACTGCCGAAAGGTCCTGCGCTGTCCCGCCCTTGCGCGCAACGGCGCTCGCATGGAGGAAGAGGTTGTAGGGCACGATTGTGGTGCCGATCAGCGCAATCACCGTCAGCAGCGCGCCATCGGGCACGCTGGGGGTGAACAGACCGGAAAGCAGCGCGCCCGGATCAGGCCGCGTAATCGCAAATGTCGCAGCAAAGGCCAGCGTCATCACCGCCACCAGCGCCAGCAGTGCGCGCTCGATCAGCGCGTAACTGCCCGTCACCAGCAACAGCGCGGCAAGGCCCGCCATGCCAAGGATAGCGGGTGCAAACACGCCCCCTCCTGCGAACGCCTCGCCCGCGATTGCCTCGATCCCCAGGGCCGCGCCCGCCAGATTGCCCGCCTCATAGGCCGCATTGCCCGCGTAAAGCGCCACGCCCACCAGCGCGATCAGCGGCCAGCGCAGCGCGCTCGTCGCAAACAGATCGGCCAGATTGGCGCCCAGCCCCTTATGCGTGATCAGCCCCAGCCGCGCCGACATTTCCTGCAAGGCCATCGTCGCCAGCGTCGCAAACAGCAGCGCCCACAGCAGCGTATACCCGTAATTCGCGCCCGCCAGCGTGCAGGCGGTGACCGTGCCCGGCCCGATAAAGGCGGCGGTAACCAGCGCGCCCGGGCCAAACTGCCTGAGTTTCGCGGTCACGCGCCGTGCTCGTCATCGCTCGGAACGCGCACAGGGCCATAGCCGCCGCCCGTGGGGGTCACGATCACCACCGCATCGCCCGCCGCAACGCTGGCTTCGCCCGCGCCGCCAAGATCATGCGTGGTGCCATCTCCGCGCGCAATCGTGTTCCTGCCCAGACGCCCTGGCTCGCCGCCCTTTATGCCGGGCGCGGGAACGCGCCGCCGGTCGGAAAGGATCGAGCATTCCATATCCTCAAGGAAACGGATGCGCCGCGTTACCCCGTCGCCCGCATTGAATTGGCCACGCCCGCCCGATCCGCGATCGACGCGGAAGGTTTCCAGCACGACCGGAAAGCGCGCTTCGAACACTTCGGGATCGGTCATCCGCGTGTTGGTCATATGGGTGTGGACCGCGCTTGCACCGTCAAAGTTCGGCCCGGCAGGTGCGCCCGAACAGATCGTCTCGTAATATTGGACGCGCGCATTGCCGAAGGTGAGGTTGTTCATCGTCCCTTGAGCCGTGCCAAGCTCGCCCAAAGCTGCGAACAGCGCGTCGGTCACCGCCTGACTGGTTTCGACATTGCCCGCGACGACGGCGGCGGGAAAGCGCGGATTGAGCATCGAGCCTTCGGGCACCACGATCTCGAGCGGGCGAAGACAGCCCGCGTTCAACGGGATGGGTTCGGCAACAAGGCAGCGGATGACGTAGAGGACGGCAGCGCGGGTGACTGCGAGGGGCGCGTTGTAGGCGGTGGGCTGCTGCTCGCTCGTGCCGGCGAAATCGATCCGCGCCCTGCCCGCCTCGCCATCGATGGTAACGCTCACACACACCTTTGCGCCGCTATCGACCTCCAGCGTGAAGGCCCCGTCATTGAGCCGCCCCAGCGCGCGGCGTACTGCCTCGGCGGCGTTGTCCTGAATGTGGCCCATATAGGCCTGCACAACGTCGAGACCGTAATCCGCTGCAAGCTTGCGAAGCTCGCTCGCTCCTGCCGCATTGGCGGCGACCTGCGCCATCAGGTCGGCGATGTTCTGCTGGGGCCTACGCGCCGGGTAATCGCCCGAGGTGAGCGCAGCCTCGATCGCCTCGGTCTGGAAAACTCCGCCGGAAACCAGTTTGAGGCTGTCGAGCAGCACGCCTTCCTCGTGGATCGTCGCGGCCCGCGGGCTCATTGAGCCGGGTGAGAGGCCGCCGACATCCTCGTGATGCGCGCGGCTTGCGACGAAGAAGAGAATGTCCGTGCCCGCTTCGTCGAACACCGGCGAGACGACGGTGATATCGGGCAGGTGCGATCCGCCTGCATGCGGATTGTTCTGGACGAAGGCATCGCCGGGATGAATGTCCTGCCCGCTTGCAAGCACCGAGCGAACCGTCTCGTCCATCGAGCCGAGATGGACGGGCACATGCGGCGCATTGGCAACCAGATTGCCGGCCGCATCGAAGATCGCGCAGGAAAAATCCAGCCGCTCCTTCACGTTTACCGATTGCGCGGTGTTTCGCAGGATGATGCCCATCTGCTCGGCGATCGACATGTAGCGGTTGTTGAACAGCTCCAGCGTTACCGGGTCAGCGATCGCGGGGTCGATTTCAGGCCGCTCCTCTTGCCCTCTCGCGCTCAGCAGCAGGTGGCCGAGCGCATTGACGCTGGCGTTCCAGTTGGGCTCGACCACGATCGTGCCGGTCGGCTCGGTGATGATGGCGGGGCCTTCGATCTCGTGCCCCGGTCCCAGATCCGCGACGTCGTAAAGCGCGGCCTCGTGCCATTCTCCGCCCGAATAGAAGCGGGTCTGCGCTCTCGGCGTTGCAGTATCGGTGCGAGGCGGCTGGGGCGTCTCCTCGGCGGCGGCGCCCCCTGCGCTGACCTCCACGATCAGCGTATCCACCACCACCGGCTTTCCGCTTGCGGTGAAGCCGTACTGGCGTTGGTGCGCGGCCTCGAAATCGGCAAGCATGGCCTCGGCGCTGCCCAGCGGCACGGTAATGACGGTATCGGTGCCCTTGTAGCGAAGCAGCGCGCTGGGCCGGGCGCGCATGTCGGCGGGGTCGGCGCCCTGCCCGGCAAGGTCGGCGCGCCCTTTCGCCTCAAGCTCCCTGCATCGCTCTTCCAGCACCGGCTCGAGCACATCGTCAAGCCGCGCATCGATCACCAGCTGGTGCTCGGTCGTCAGCTCGGCAAGGCCCATGCCATAGGCGCTCAGCACGCCGGAAAAGGGATGGAGCAGGATCGTGCCGATCCCTAGGCGCGCAGCGACGAGGCAGGCGTGCTGGCCGCCCGCGCCGCCAAAGCAGTTCATGACATATCCCGAGACATCGTAACCGCGCGCAAGGCTGACCTGCTTGATCGCCTGCGCCATATGTTCGACCGCGATATCGAGAAAGCCTTCGGCGACCTCTTCGGGGCTGCGGCCATCTCCGATTTCTTCTGCGAGATCTGCGAAACCTCGACGCGAGGCCTCGATGTCGAGCGGCTGGTCCTGACCGGGACCGAAGATCGCGGGGAAGAAGCGGGGGTCGAGCTTGCCGAGCGCTGCATTGATGTCGGTAACGGCAAGCGCTCCGCCGCGCCTGTAGCAGGCAGGTCCCGGGTCAGCGCCCGCGCTTTGCGGGCCGACGCGAAGCCGCGAGCCGTCAAAGGTGAGGAGCGAGCCGCCGCCCGCGGCCACGGTGTGGATCGAGAGCATCGGCACGCGCATGGCTGTGCCGGCGACCTCGGTCTCGTAAGCCTTTTCAAAAGCTCCGGCATAATGCGAGACATCGGTGGACGTGCCGCCCATGTCGAAGCCGATAACCTTCTGGAAACCCGCAGCTTTTGCCGTGGCTACGCAGCCGACGATGCCGCCCGCGGGGCCAGAAAGAATGGCATCGCGTCCGCGAAACCGCTCGGCGGAAGTGAGCCCACCCGAGCTCTGCATGAACAAAAGCCGCGATTGCGTCGCATTAGCATCGGTAGGAGTTTCCAAACCCCTGTTATTGCGCCCATTCCCACCTATTCCCGCATGCACTTTATCAACATACTCGCGCAGGCCCGGCGTCAGATAGGCATCGACGATCGTTGTCTGTGCGCGCGGCACGATCTTGCTGAGCGGTGACACCTCGTGGCTGGTAGAAATCTGGGTGAAGCCGATCGCGCGCGCAAGGTTCGCCAGCGCAGCCTCATGCTCTGGATATTTGTAGGCGTGCATCAGTGCGATCGCGACCGAGCGTAGCCCGTCATCGAAGGCGGCCTGCAGACGCTCGCGCGCGCTTTCGAGGTCAAGCGGGCGCTCCACGGTCCCATCGGCGCGCACCCGTTCCTCGATCTCGGTCACGCTCGCGTAGAGAACAGCGGGTTTGCGGATATCGAGCGCAAAAGTGTGGGGCCGCGCCTGATGGCCGATCTCGATCGCATCGCCAAGGCCGCGGGTGATCGCCAGCAGCGTCGGCTCGCCTGCGCGCTCGAGCAGGGCGTTGGTCGCGACCGTGGTCCCCATCTTGACCGCATCGAGCGATCCTTCAGGGATGCTTTCGTCTGCCCCGAGCCCAAGAAACTGGCGGATCCCGTGAAGGGCGGCGTCCTCGTAGCTTTCGGGATTGTTCGACAGGTATTTGGCGGTCTCGAGCGCGCCCGATGGATCACGCGCCACCAGATCGGTGAACGTTCCGCCGCGGTCTATCCAGAACTGCCAGCCTGCCATGATCTTCCCGCTCATATGCGAGCGATCAGAAACCGGA
Source organism: Erythrobacter sp. (assembly GCA_043567175.1). Taxonomy (GTDB): domain Bacteria; phylum Pseudomonadota; class Alphaproteobacteria; order Sphingomonadales; family Sphingomonadaceae; genus Erythrobacter. Next base: position 3,031,260 of record CP121323.1, on the reverse strand, counting down.
CGCCTGCCCGTCTTTGCGCATTTCGGTTGCGCCGGTCAGCACGCCCGTTTCAGGATCGCGAGCAATCGCCTGGTACCCGCCGAACATTATCCCGTTCGAGACGACGCGGACATTGTGCCCCATTGCCTTGAGCGCGGCGACCGTTTCGGCCGGAATGCCCGGCTCGACATTGAGCGTGCCCAGCGGATCGCGTGCAGGGCCGGTCAGCGGCTCGGTCGACTGGCGCCCGCCATCATGGTTGATGCGCGCGGCATCGCCCGCTTCCTGCAGGTTCATGCCGTAATCGGCGATGTTGATGAGCACCTGCACATGGCCCTGCGGCTGCATCCCGCCGCCCATCAGGCCCAGCGTCATGAAGGGCTCGCCATCTTTCTTCACGAAAGCGGGGATGATGGTGTGAAAGGGCCGCTTGGCCGGTTCATAAGCGTTGGGGTGCGCCGGATCAAGGCTGAACAGCTCGCCGCGATCCTGGAACATGAAGCCCAGGCCATCCGGCACCAGCCCGCCGCCCATGCCGCGATAGTTTGACTGGATCAAGCTGACCATCAACCCGTCCCCGTCAACCACGGTCAGATATGTCGTGTCGCCCTCGCCTTCGAGCTTGTCAGCGACTTCGATCGTGCCGGGCTCGAACACGGGCGTCGCCTTGGCCGGATCGATCAGGGCAAAGCGCCTCTTGCCATATTCCTCGGTCAGCAACTCCATCGGTATGGTCGCGAAATCGGGATCGGCATAGAAACGCGCGACATCGGCATAGGCCAGCCGCTTGGCTTCAGTGATATAGTGGATCACCTCAGGGCTTCCTCGTTCCCACTGGGCAAGGTCTACATTCTTCAGGATGTTGACCATTTGCAGCGCGGCAAATCCCTGGCCGTTGGGCGGCAGCTCGCACAGTTCGAACCCGTTGCGATAGGCGGCGCAGGCCGGATCGACCCATTGCGAGCGGTGGCTGGCGAAATCCTCGAGCGTGAAGGCCGAACCGTTGCGCTGGAGATAGTCGACCATCACTTCAGCCAGCTCGCCATCATAAAAGGCATCGCGCCCCTCGCGCCCGATCCTCTCGAGCGTGTTACCCAGATCGGGGTTCCTGAAGATCTCGCCAGCTTCAGGGGCCCTGCCACCTTTGAAATAGGTCTCCCGCGCATTGTCGAACTCGAATTGGGTCGTCTCGAGACGGCGCGTGAAGCCGCGCAGATTACGGCCAAGATACATCCCGATGACCGGGGCGATAGGGTGCCCCTCGCGGGCATATTTGACAGTCGGGGCAAGCACTTCGCTCATCGGCTTGGAGCCGAAGCGTTCATGCATCGTGAACCAGGCATCCACGGTGCCCGGGATCGTGATTGGCAGCACCCCCACGGAAGGAAGCCGATCAGCACCACCCAGCCTCGCCTTCAGATCCTCGAGCGTTTGACCCGCCGGGCTGCGACCCGATCCGTTGATGCCGTAAAGCTTGCCGGTCTTGGGATCATGGATGATCGCGAACAGATCGCCGCCAATGCCGTTGCCGGTCGGCTCCATCAGGCCCAGAGCCGCATTGGCCGCGATCGCCGCGTCGACCGCGTTGCCACCGTCCTTCATGATCTGAAGCGCGATCTGCGTCGCCAGCGGATGCGCGGTTGCGGCCATGCCATGCTGCGCAATCACCGGACTGCGCGACCAGTTGGCACCCACGGGCCGACCGCCTGCGCCGATCTGTTCCTCGACCAGCTTGGTCTCCTGCTCCTGTGCCGTAAGCGGCGAGACTAGAAGGGCAATGCTGGCAGCGGCCGCGCTAAGGGCTAGGCGCATGGAGATCTCCGAAAAATTGCAGGTTTGTAATTATACGCTCCGCTCAACGCGCGGTTTCTTCTTCTTTCGCATCCGGGGCAGCAGGAAGAGATAGATGCCCGTTCCCCACATCACGATCAACAGCATCCCGGTGGGAAGAAAGAGGTAGAGCTTGACCTCGTCGGAAAAGAACGAGCCGTCATGGATGGCCTCGATCGTGTCCGAGCGGCGATAGGCGACCTTGAGAACCTCGGCGGTCTTGGTGTCAACCTGCACCTCCCAGCCCGAATTGGCACGCAGCTTGGCGATACCGCGGCCAACGCGAAGGTCGATGCGGTCGATATCGGCCCATTCCTCGATACCGGCTTGCGGGTGCTGGCGTGCAGCGGCAAGGATTTGCGGCCAGCTGGCTTCAGGAAATTGTGCCTCGACTTGCCCGCGCTCCGTGCCTGGCTGGATCCACTCGATCTCTTTCTTGAGCATCAGGAACCCGCCCGCGACGAACATGACGCCCGCCGGCAGGAAGACCGCCAGCGAAAGCCAGTAATGCAGCTGACGCCAGAACTTCTTCCAGTTCACGCTACCGACCCTGTTTGCGGGCGGTTCTTGCCGGCCTGTTCTGCGTGCATCCGTCTCACTGATATTCGGGGATCGCTCCGCCCGGCACGTACGGCGCGCCCATTGCGATCAGATCCGCTTCGAAAGCGGGAATGGTCGCGTCCGTCAGTGTCACCAGACGGTCCTTGACCGCTGCGAAATCCGCCTTGGCATAGGCGAGTTGCTCGCGCTGGGTCTGGGTCGGGCCGTAGGTCGAGGAGTATAGGTTGCCCATGGCCTTGCCCAGGCGGCTGCGCACGGTCGGCTGTGTGCGTTCATAGATCGCATTGCGGGCCGGATTGCCGTTGAGCAGCTCGTCCAGCGCATTCACCTCGGCTCGGATCGCATCGAGGCGATCATCGAGCGCGGCGGGATCGCCGGCGGTCGCGCTGCGAGATGCAACAACCAGCAGCCCGACCTTGCGCTCCGCCTCGCGCAGCTTGTAGCTGAGCGCTGTGACCGAGCGGTCGAATGCTGCGACATCTTTGGCGAAAGCCTCGGCGTCGCTCTGGCGAGGAAGCGCACCGCCTTCGGCCCGAAGCGGTTCGACCGTGAAACCCTTGGGCGCGACAAGCTGCCGCGTCTCGTCGCGCACGCGCACGGTAAGGTCCACCGTGTATTCACCTGGCGCCGCGAGGAAGCCCGAGGGGATCTCGCCATTGCGCCGCGCGCGCGCCACGTCGGCCGCCGGATAGCGCAGGTCCCAGTTGACGCGGTGGAAGCCCTGCCTCGCCGGACCCTTGATACGCCGCACGATATTGCCGTCGGCGTCGCGCACGGTCAGCCAGATCGCGGGCGCTTCTTCCTGGATTTCCTGCGTAAGCGCGGCAAAGCTCGGAAACGGATTGTCGCCGCCCTTGCGGGCGATCGGCTTCTCGCGCTCCTGGCGAAGCGCCTTTAGCGACTTGAAATCGTCGGCAAGATAATAGGTGAAATTGGCACCGAAAGGCGGGTTGGGCGCGCGGAAATAACCATCGCCCTGATTGCCGCCGGGCGAATAGGCCAGCGGGTGCTGTTCAAGATACCACAGCGCGTTGCGCCCGGGGAACAGCATGGCTTCCTGCTGGAGCTTAGCTTCACTAACTTCGCGCAGAGCCGCAATGTCATCTATGATGAAGAAACCGCGGCCAAAGCTCGCCGCCACCACATCGTCCTCGCGCCGCTGGATGGTCACGTCGCGGAATGCGATCGTCGGGGCCTTGCCCGTCAGCTTGACCCATTTCGCGCCGGCATCAACGGTGAAGAACAGGCCGAACTCGGTCGCGAGGAAGAACAGGCCCGGCGCCTTGTGATCCTGGACGATGCGCCAGACGAGGTGCCGATCGGGCAGATCGCCCGTCATCGCTTCCCAGGTGCGGCCGCGATTGGTGCTCTTGAGCAGGTAGGGTCTGTAATCGCCATATTTGTGATTATCGAGCGCGACATAGACGGTGTTCTCGTCGTGCAGGTCGGCGCGGATATCGTTGACGAAAGCGGAGTCGGGCACGCCCGGAAGCGAGCCGGCCTCGACCCGTCGCCAGTTCGTCCCACCATCCTCGGAGACCTGGATCAGGCCATCATCGGTGCCGACATAGAGCAGGTTCTCGTTTAAGGGCGATTCCCCGATCGAGGTGATCGTGTTGTACTGGCTCATCGCATAGATGTCCCACGGCGCATCCCAGCTCCACTGGCGCCCCTGCACCGGCAGGCGCAGGCGGTTCTCGTTGCGCGAGAGATCGCCCGAAATGGCCGTCCAGCTGTCGCCGCGATCATCCGAGCGCCACAGCTTCTGCGAGGCGAAATAGAGCCGCTTGGGATCGTGCTGGCTCACCCAGATTGGCGAATCCCAATTGTAGCGCGGGATATCGTCGCCCGGCGCAGGCTGCGGCTGGATGCGCACGTTCTCGCCCGTGATCCGGTCGACGCGCACCAGGTTCCCCTGCTGCGATTGTGCGTACATGATATCGGGATTGCCCGGCTCGGTCGCCGACTGGTGGCCATCGCCGCCATTGGTGACGAACCAGTCATCGTTGCGAATGCCGTGGCGGTTGTCGGTGCGCGAGGGGCCGCCTTGCGAATTGTTGTCCTGCGTACCGCCATAGACGAAGTAGAACGGCTCGGCGTCGTCCACCGCGACCTTGTAGAACTGGGTGACCGGCAGATTGTCGATGAAACGCCAGGTCTTCGTGTGATCGTAGCTCTCGTAGAGGCCGCCATCCGATCCGACCACGATATAGTCGGGATCATCGGGACGGAAGGCGATCGCGTGATCGTCGACATGCTTGGTCGAATTGTTGAGCGCGCTCCAGCTCTTGCCGCCATCGTTGGAAATCATCGTCGTGTTGGAAACGAGGTAGATCCGGTCAAAGAAATGCGGACTGGCGTAGAGCTCCTGGTAATAATGCGGCCCGGTGCCCTGGCTGACCTCGTCGGACATCTTGGTCCAGCTCGCGCCGCGATTGTCCGAGCGCCACAGCCCGCCCTTGCGCCGGTCAAGCTCGAGCGCGGCATAGACGACATCGGGGTTCTGCGGAGAGATCGCGAGGCCGGTCTTCCCCCAATTGCCGCCTGGAAGGCCGGTCTTGAGCATCTCCCATGTCTCGCCGCCATCTTCCGACTTGTAGAGACGGCTTTCAGGTCCACCGCCAATATAGGTCGCGACGGTGCGATGATGCTGCCACAGCGCCGCGTAAAGGCGATCCGGATTGCGCGGGTCGATCAGCATATCGGTCGCGCCGGTATAGGGTCCCTTGGCCAGCACGTTTTCCCAGGTCTTGCCGCCGTCAGTGGTCTTGAACACGCCGCGCTCGCCGCCGGGCGACCATAGCGGGCCCTGGCTTGCGACCCAGATCGTGTCGGGATCTTCGGGGTGGACGATGATCTTCGAAATATGCTCGGACTTCTTGAGGCCGAGATTTTCCCAGGTCTTGCCACCATCGTTCGAGCGGTAGATGCCATCGCCAAAGCCGATATGGCGCCCGCCATTGTTCTCGCCCGTGCCGACATAGACGCGGCCGGGATCATTGGGATCGAGCGCGACCGTACCGATTGAGTAGGAGCCCTGCCCGTCGAACAGCGAAGTCCAGGTCGTGCCCGCATTCTCGGTCTTCCAGACCCCGCCAGAGGCCACAGCGACATACCAGGTCGCCGGATCGTCCTGCACGATGGCGATATCGGCGATGCGGCCAGACATGAAGGCAGGCCCGATATTGCGCAATTTGAAGGCGCTGAAAGTGCCGCTGGAAAGCGCGGGCTTGTCGGCCTGCTTGTCCTCGCCGTCCTGCGCGATCGCCGCGTTACCAACAGCCAGGGTAAGCCCCATAGCCACACACCATCCGGCAAGGATCTTGAGAACCCGCATTTTCGCCCCTCGTAAAACGTTTGAATCTTTATGCGCGAACATTGCGCACCCCTGAGCCCGCACTGCTAGCACATGCCTCCCCGGGCAGCGCCAGCGACTCGCGCTACACTTGTCGATGATAAACAGCCGTTTGTCGATGGGGCCGAACGGCCCCTTGCCGACCTGTCGTCCGGCGCCCCTTACTGGCCGGCAATCCCGCGCTTTGTCGTCAGATAGGTCGCAAAACTGGCGAGCCAGTGACTGCCCGAATAATGCTCATCCGAAACGGCGGCGATGCCCGCCTCCTTGTGCAGCCGGGCCGAGGCCAGCAGAGCCTCGATGCGCGCATCGTCCCCGGGCAGCGCCGAAGCGATCCCCTCAAGCGCCCAGGCGCGGCTGAGATTTACGCCATCGAGATGCACCAGCTTGCCGTCCGATGCATCGAGCACGACGCCCGGCTCCAGCCAGTCCGCGCTCTCGTCGGTCGGGATCTGCGGAAGGAAAGCGGAGAGCCACCGGGCGAAGTCTCGCTGGTCCATCACCCGGCGCATCAGGTCCGCTTCCATCAGGCAGGGCGAGAGGAAATCCTCGCCCGAAGGCTCATAGGCAAGCGGGCAGTTCACGTCTTCCTCGTGAAATTCCAGCGCCTTTTGCACCAGCGCGGTTTCCAGTTCGCTGTTACCGACGCCGCGCGCATAATCGAGCATGAGACCGAAGGCGAAAGCGGTCTGGTTGTGCGTGCCGCTGCGCACCGGGTAGGCGAGCTTGGGCAGCCATTCCAGGACATGCGCGACGATCGCGTCCTCTAGCGGGCGCAAGGTCTCGCGCCATTGCCCGAGCTGCTCATCCTCCAGCAACCAGTGACCGTGTACCGACGAATGCCAGTCAAAGCAGCCATAGAATGCAGGGTATAGCTCTTGCGGCGTCTTCGCATCGGCATCGGAACCCAGCACGTGGCCGATCTTGTTGGGATATTGGCGGTGCACGCAATCGAGCGCGAGGATTGCAAAGCGGTCCTCAATGGTGACGGGCTCGGCGCGGGTCATGGTCTCGTCTTCGCTTTCAGCTTCGGGGGAACAGCTCGCCATGACAAGCGCGAGGCCAGTCAGGGCGGCAAGTCTTCTGGAAAATCTCATCATCGCGAGGCAGGATTAGGCCGTGAAAACCACGTGTGGCAAGCGCCAAGCCGAAGGTCGGCGTTGATCGCTGCAATATATATGTCGGTCGCAATTCGCATGACACCATCATCGCCGCCAGCCAGCCGGCAAAACCGGGCGAGGCTGAATTGGGCCAGACTGATCCGCGAAAACGCGCCTGCGCTTGCCGGTCAGCCTTCGGGCTGTTGCAGCACGAAGCGCTGGACGCGGCGGCCGGAATTGACCTCGGTCGTGTAGACATTGCCCGAGGCATCGACATCGACGCTGTGCAGCCAGATGAACTGGCCGGGATAACGCCCGTTGCGCCCGAACCAGCCGACAATGCCGTGCGTCTCGCGCAGCAGGATCCAGACGCGCCCGTTCATCATGTCGGCGACGTAGACATATTTGCCATCCGGGCTGAAGGCGACATCGCTCGCGGTGCGTGTGCCGCCCGTTTCAGGTGCGATGGCTACGTTCTGGACGAACTCGATACCGTCCCCGGTCTCGCGGAAGATCTGGATGCGGTTATTGCGCCGGTCGCAGACATAGACGGTCTTTTCCGGCCCGCGCACGACGCAGTGGACCATCGGTTCGAAATCGGCGGCGTTGATGTCCGGCCCGCCCTCTGCCGTGCTGGTCGCCATCGACTGGTCGAAATCGCCTGCACGCGTGCCTGATCCCGGCTCTGTGCCATAGGCGCCCCAGAGCTGCGAGAAGGCAAGGTCGTTGGCGGCGAATTCGATCACTCGCGTGTTGGTGTAGCCATCGGCGATGAGCACGCTTTCGCCATTGACGCTGATATCGGCGGGGCTGCCGAGATATTCCTTCGAGAGGTTGCCCTCGGTCATCTGGCGCCGCCCGATCTGGCGGATGAATTCGCCATCGGGGGTGAAATTGAGGATGACATGGTCGCCCGGGCCGTTGCCGCCGATCCACACGGTCTCGTCGGCATCGACATAGAGGCCATGGACGTTGGCGGGCCATTGTTCATCGCCCTCTTCCTTTGCGGCGCGGCCTTCGCCGACCATCGTGCTCTCACCCGGAGCCAGATCCGGCCCGCCCCAGCCGCGCAGGAGGTTCCCCTCCTGGTCGAACTGCATGACATGCGGCGGCAGCTTGCAGCACGCCGAGGTCATCGGCGGCTCGGTGCTCAGCCCGGTCTCGGTCGGCCCCAATGAATTGGGCCGCGTGAGGATCCAGATCGTATCGTCCTCGGCGATGGAGAGGCCGGGGATCTGGCCAAGGATCAGGTCATCGGGCAGCTTGGGCCAGGATGTGTCCGCCTTGAAGGTCGGCATGGGCACATCGGTGTCGATATGCTCATGTGTAATGTCGATCAGCGTGTCCGCCTGCGCGGCGAACGGCGCCAAAGCCGCCATCGAAGTGGCGGCCAGCGCGGCCAGAGCCCGGTTCATCATTATTTTCCTCCCGTGCGAAAATCTCACGCCCGTATGGCGTCGATAACCTCCGGCAGCGCTTTCGCATAGCGTTCAACGTCAGCGAGCATGCCGGTGCTGACCCGTGAATATTGCGTCCACTCGCCATAGGCGCCGCGAATGGAAATGCCGCGTTCCTTCATCGCCTTCTGCACCGCGTTCGCGTCCGGCACTTCGACATAGACGAAATTGGTCTGCGAAGGCAGCGCGGTGAGGCCCGCTTTCGCGACCGCATCCATGATCATCTCGCGGCCCTCGAGCACCATGGCCCGCGATTTGTCGAGGAAGGCGAAATCGTTGTAGCAGCCCAGCGCCGCAGCGACCCCGCCAAGGTTTCCGCCAAAGCTCATCATGTGGCTGCGGATACGCTCGGCATTCTCCTCCGAGGTGATCGCATAGCCCACACGCAGGCCCGCCATGCCGTAGATCTTGGAGAAGGTGCGGCACACGATCACGTCGGCGCCCGAACGCACCATGTCGATCATCGTGTTGTCATCGGGCGCATCGGTGAGTTCGTTATAGGCCTCGTCGACCAGCACGGTCGCCCTTGGCGAAGTCTTGGCCACAAAAGCGCGCAGGTCAGCGGCCGGGATAAGGACGCCGGTGGGATTGTTGGGGTTGCAGATCTGGATCAGCGAAACCTCGTCGGTCAGTCCCGCTTCAAGGCCCGCAAGATCAACGCCCATGTCGCCGGCGAGCGGGACCCGGATCGATTTGACGCCCTGGCGCTCGCCATATTTGACCGTGGTATCCCAGAACAGGTCCGGACACAGGATCGCGCCCCCTCCGTTTTCGGCCCGCCCCCAGGCGAGCGAGATCGCGCACAGGATCTCGGTCGAGCCGCTGCCGACCACCACCTGCTTCGGATCGACATCGTGCCGCTCGGCAATCATCGCGTGCAGCTTGGCAAGCGCGCGGTCGGTGTAATAGCAACCCATCTTCGCGTTCTCGGTGATCGCGCGGATCGCGGATGGCGCGGGACCATAGGGATTCTCGTTGCGGCTCAGCAGCGCGGTGCCGTTCATCGGGCCGAAATCGGGTTGAGGCATTTCGGCCGCGATGGCCGCGTTCGAGCCGATGGGAAGCGCGCTCAGGCCCGTGGCTATTCCGGCTCCGGCGAGGAAGTTGCGGCGATTGGTCGGCATGAGCGTTTCTCCTTGGTTCAATTCAGGCTTTTCAGGATCATCGTGACACCCACGGTGACCAGATAGAGGCCAAAGACCCGGCGCAGGATCTGAGGCGGCAATCTGTGTGCGGCGGCAACGCCCACCGGCGCGAAAATCACCGATGTGACGATGATCGCGGCGGCGGCAGGCAGGCTGACATAACCGACCGAACCCCAGGGCAGGTCAGGCTCGCCCAGGCCGATGATCATGAAGCCGATCGTGGCGGGGATCGCGATGATCGCGCCCATGCCCGATGCTGTGCCGATGGCACGGTGGATCGGCGCGCCGCAAACCGTCATCGTCAGCGTGGTGATCGTCCCCCCGCCAATTCCCAGCAACGCCGAAAACGCGCCGAGCCCGCCGGCCATACCAGCTCGGGGAAAGCCCGTCGGCATGGCGGCAAAGACCGGCTCACCCAGGCGGGCCGGCATGAGAAAATAGATGGCAAAGCCCAGAACACCGGTGCCGAATATCAGCGCCAGCTGCGCGCCCGAGACCCAGTCGGCGATCAGCGTGCCCAGCGCGGTGCCCAGCACCACCCAGATCGCCCAGCTCTTGAGCACTTCGAAATCGACCGATGCGCGCTTGGCATGGCTTTGCGTCGCACGGATCGAGGTAAAGATGATCGTTGCAAGCGAGGTTCCGACGGCGACGTGGGCGGCAAGGTCGGCTTCCATTCCAAGGAACGGGAACAGGATCACCAGCGCCGGGACCACAACGAACCCTCCACCGATGCCGAACAGGCCACCGGCGAAACCGGCAGCAGCACCCGCCGCAAGCAGCAGGGGAACAGCAAAGGTCAGGTAGGATAGATCGCCCACTTGGTAATAATAGCCGCGCAGCCGGATTCTCCAAGCGCTTTGTTGCGGTGCAAAAAACGCTGAGCCCGCCCGCCTCATGCGCCGCCGCGCGGCTGTCTGTGTCCCTCGCCGGGATTTTCGCGTTGCATTAGCTCTTCCCCACGCCTCTAATCGTAGGCCATGATACGCGCTGCCCTGCACCACCTCACCCATTACCGTTACTCGCGCCCGATCGAGCTTGCCCCCCAGGTGATCCGCCTGCGTCCGGCAATGCACACGCGCACAGCGGTGCCGAACTATTCGCTCAAGATCGAGCCGGCGAACCACTTCATCAACTGGCAGCAGGACCCGCACGGCAACTGGCAGGCGCGGATCGTGTTTCCCCAGAAAGTGAGCGAGTTCAAGATCGAGGTCGACCTCATCGCTGACATGGCGGTGATCAATCCGTTCGATTTCTTCGTCGAGGATTACGCCGAGAACGTCCCCTTCGCCTATGACGACAAGCTGGAGGGCGATCTGGTCGCCTATTTCGACACCGAGCCGCAAGGCCCGCTGTTCGAGGCGCTGGTGGAACGCTTCAAGACCTATCAAGGCCGCACGATCGACTTCCTCGTCGAGGTCAACCGCGCGGTCCATGATGCGGTCGATTACGTCATCCGCATGGAACAGGGCACGCAGACGCCCGAACAGACACTCGAAGCCGGGCGCGGATCGTGCCGTGACAGCGCGTGGCTGCTGGTGCAATTGCTGCGCCGCCTCGGCTTCGCGTCGCGCTTTGTCTCGGGCTATTCGATCCAGCTGGTCGCCGATGTCGAGCCGGTCGAGGGGCCCAAGGGCGTCAGCCAGGACGTGGTAGACCTGCACGCCTGGGCCGAGGCCTATGTGCCCGGTGCCGGCTGGGTGGCGATGGATGCGACCTCCGGCATGTTTGCAGGCGAAGGGCACATCCCGCTCGCCGCGACACCGCATTACCGCTCCGCTGCGCCGATCGAGGGCATGGCCGAACCCGCCGAGGTCGATTTCAACTTCGCCATGTCGGTTGCCCGCGTGAAGGAAGCGGTGCGCATCACCAGGCCCTTTACCGATGATCGCTGGCACGCGCTGCTCGACCTGGGCAAGAAAGTCGACGAGGATCTGGACGCGCAGGACGTGCGCCTCACCATGGGGGGCGAGCCCACTTTTGTGGCCGAAGATGGCGGCGAGGCGCCCGAATGGAACGGCGAGGCCGTTGGCCCGACCAAGGCGCGCTACGCCGACCAGCTGATCCGCAAGTTGAAGGGCATCTATGCCCCCGGCGGGCTGCTCCATCACGGCCAGGGTAAGTGGTATCCGGGCGAAAGCCTGCCGCGCTGGGGCTATTCGCTTTACTGGCGCCGCGACGGCAAACCGCTCTGGAAGAACCCCGATCTGATCGCGACCGACCCGGAGGGAGGCGACCAGCCAGACGTTGCCGCCGAACAGGCCGACACCTTCCTCAAGACCGCCGCGCGCGGGCTCGGCATAGAGGAGGACTTCGTCCAGCCGATCTATGAAGACCCGGAAAAATGGATCGAACGCGAAGGCGAATTGCCGGTCAATGTCACCCCGCTCGACCCGAAGATCGACGATCCCGAGGAACGCCAGCGCATTGTCGAGACTTTCAGCCGCGGCCTGACAACGCCTGTCGGCTACGTCCTGCCGGTCCAGCGCCAGCAAGTCTCGCAAGCCCAGCAGACGCAGCAGCAGCGCGATCCGGGGCGCTGGAAATCCGAGCAATGGCGGCTGCGGCGCGGGGCGTTGTTCGCGGTGCCCGGCGACAGCGCGCTCGGCTATCGCCTGCCATTGGGATCCCTCCCGCACGTGCCGGAAAGCGGCTATCCCTACGTCCACCCGCGCGTCGAGACCGATCCGCAGGCCCCGCTCGCCGACTATCGCGAACAGCGCGCAGCGCGCGGCGACCAGGACCGTGAAAAGACCGCCCCACAGGATGAAGCGCCACGCCAGGCGCATCGCCGTGTCGAGACCGCCGGTGGCGGCGCGCAGGAACGCGTGGAGCAGGAAATCATCGAGGGCGCGGTGCGCACCGCCCTGACGGTGGAGCCCAAGGGAAGCTACCTCTCCATCTTCGTCCCCCCGGTCGAGAGCATGGAGGATTTCCTCGAACTGATCGCCGAGATCGAAGCCACCGCCGAGGCGACGCAAACCCCTGTGCGGATCGAGGGATACCTGCCCCCGCCCGATCCGCGCATCAACGTGCTGAAAGTCACCCCCGATCCCGGCGTGGTCGAGGTGAACATCCACCCCACCGCCAGCTTTGACGAACTGGTGGACGTCACCACGCAGCTTTACGATGCGGCGCGCGAATGCGGGCTGACAGCGGACAAGTTCATGGTCGATGGCCGCTCGGTCGGCACGGGCGGCGGCAACCACATGGTGCTGGGCGGCGCAAGCTTCACCGACAGCGCCTTTATCCGCCGGCCCGACATGCTGAAAAGCTTCGTGCTCTACTGGCAGCGCCATCCTTCGCTCAGCTACCTGTTCTCCGGGCTCTTTATCGGCCCCACCAGCCAGGCGCCGCGCATCGACGAGGCGCGTCATGACAGCCTCTATGAACTCGAAGTGGCGCTGGGCCAGGTGCCGAAACCGGGTGAAGACCTGCCCTTCCCCTGGGTGGTTGACCTGTTGTTCCGCAACATGCTGGTCGATGTAACGGGCAACACCCACCGCACCGAGATCTGCATCGACAAGCTCTATTCGCCCGATGGCCCCACGGGGCGCCTTGGCCTGGTCGAATTTCGCGGGTTCGAAATGCCGCCCGACGCCAAGATGAGTGTCGCCGCGCAGCTGCTTCTCAGGGCGCTATGCGCCTGGTTCTGGCGCGAGCCGCAGGATGGCAATCTGGTGCGCTGGAACACGAGCCTGCACGACAAGTTCCTGCTCCCGCATTTCTGCTGGAATGATTTTCTCGAGGTCCTCTCGGACCTGCGCGGTGCAGGCTACGACTTCGATCCCAACTGGTTCGAAGCGCAACGCCAGTTCCGCTTTCCCGTCCATGGCAGCGTGCAGGCCGGCGATGTCGAACTCGAGATTTCCCACGCGCTCGAACCGTGGAACGTGCTGGGCGAGACCGGCGCGATTGGCGGCACGGTGCGCTATGTCGACAGCTCGACCGAGCGGCTGCAAGTGCGCGCCAAGGGGCTGACGCCGGGGCGTCACGTAATCGGATGCAACGGGCGGCGCATACCGATGACGCCGACCGGGCGGCCGGGCGAAGCGGTGGGCGGCGTGCGTTACAAGGCGTGGGCGCCGGCATCGTGCCTGCACCCGCTGCTGAAGGCCGATCCGCCCTTGACCTTCGATGTTTATGACAGCTGGAACAACCGCTCGCTGGGCGGCTGCGTCTACCATGTCGCGCATCCCGGCGGGCGTTCCTTCGACGATGTGCCGATCAACAATTTCGAAGCCGAATCGCGCCGCAAGGCCCGGTTCCAGGATCACGGCCATTCCCCCGGCACGGTGAAGATCCCGCCCGGCGAGGATCGCGGCGAGTTCCCGCTTACCCTCGATCTGCGCAGACCGGTCCGCGCGGTGTAGTTCGGCGCGCGCATGAACGATGACAGCGCCATGCCCGCATTTGCGGCTCGCGAAGGGGACCTGTTCGGAGCGGATCCCGAAACCGATCCGCTGGCCTATTACGCCGACCAGGCACCGGCGGGAGATCTGTATACCGGGTCCGCGCCCGAGATCCGCGAGGCCTGGCGCAATCTCGCGCGCGGCTTTGCAAGCCAGTGCAGCGGCAATCTGGCAGCGCTGCAAGTCTATCTAGACCGACATGTCGAGGACCTCGGGCTCGCCTTCCGGATGACCGGAGACGAGCAGGAGCGCCCCTGGCCGCTGGGCCCCATGCCAATCCTGATCGCAGCCGATGAATGGGCTGCGGTGACTGATGGCCTGATCCAGCGGGCGAACCTGCTCGATAGGGTCATCTGCGATCTCTACGGAGAGCAGAAACTGGTGCGCGACGGGCATCTGCCCGCCGCCATTGTTTCAGGCAGCAGCGATTTCGCAAGGCGCATGGTCGGCATCAAGCCGGCAAGCGGCCATTTCATTCACACCTATGCAGTCGATCTGGCGCGCGGGCCGAATGGCGAATGGCGCGTCCTCGCCGATCGGGTCCGCTTTCCGGTCGGCATCGGCTATGCAATCCAGAACCGTCAGGCGCTGGGACGCGCCGCGGGCGGACTGCTGGCATCAATCGGCACGCGGCCTCACAGCGGCTTTTTCGAGGCCTTGCGCCAGGGCATAGCGGCCGCGTGCCAGCGCGATGATCCGCGCGTCGCGCTGCTGACGCCGGGCCGTTTCAACCAGTCCTATCCCGAACAGGCGATCCTTGCCCGGCAGCTCGGTTTTTCGCTGGTCGAGGGCCGCGATCTGACGGTGAGCGATGGACGATTGTTCGCGCGCACCATTGCCGGGCTCAAGCGCATCGATGCGCTTTGGCGCTGGATCACGACCCGCGACCTTGATCCGATGAATTTCGACGCGCGCTCCCAGATCGGGGTGCCCAACCTTCTGGCAGCAGCGCGCGAGGGCCTTGTGCTCACCAACTGGCCCGGCGCCGGCGTCGTCGAAAGCCGCGCCATGCCCGCTTTCCTGCCGCGCCTTGCCAAGTCGGTTCTGGGCGAGGAACTAGCGCTGCCCAACGCCGCGACATGGTGGTGCGGCGGCCAGGCGGAGCGCGAATACGTGCAGGCCAATTTCGAAAACCTCGTCATCAGTTCCGCCTTCCGCAGGCCGATCACGGGCCTTCCTGACGGCCACACTCGCGCCGGCACCAGCTTTTCTGCGGCAGAGCGCGCGGAGATCGAACAGGGCATGGCGCTGCGTCCGATGGATTACACCGCACAGGAGATCGTCCACCTGGCAACCACGCCTGCGCTTGCAAACGGCCATTTCGAGGCGCGCGGCTTCACTCTGCGCGCTTTCCTTGCGCGCGATGAAAACGGCGACTGGGTCGCTCTGGACGGAGGCTTTGGCCGGGTTTCCCAAAGCGGCGACCTGCGCACCACCCTCATGGGGCTTGGCGACATTTCCAAGGATGTCTGCATCATCGCGCCTCGCCAGGCCAAGGCGCCAGAAGCAGTCCTTGAGACGACCGAGCGCGAGATTCGCCGCGAGCAAGGCCTGCTTCCCAGCCAGGCGGCCGACAATTTGTACTGGCTGGGCCGTTACGGTGAACGCGCCCAGCAGACCGCGCGGATCGTGCGTGTGATGATCGACCAGATCGCCATGTCGGGGCAGGCGAATTCGGGCTCCACAACCTCGAACCGGCTGGCGCAGCTTCTCGCCAATCTTGGCGCGATCGAGCGACCGCGCAAGACCACCGGCATTCTTGACATGGCCGCCCAGGCGCTCGGCGATGCGGCAAAAGCGGGCTCCGTTCGCGCCTCGCTCGGGCGCGAGAAGCAGATTGCCCAGATCCTGCGCGACCGGCTTTCGCGTGACAGCTGGCGCGCGGTCCAGCGCGATATGCCCGACTTTGCTCCGGGCGATGCCGATGCGATGGCCCTGGCCTGCGACCGGCTGATAGAGCGCCATGCGACCTTGTCCTGGCTCTTATCTGACGCGATGAGCCGCGGGCCGGAATGGCGTTTCCTCAATATGGGCATGGCGGTCGAGCGTGCCTCGATGATCCTGCAGGCCGCGCAGGCCATCATACCGGGCAGCGCGAGTGCGGATGATCTCATGGCTCTTCTGGAGCTGGTCGATTGCCAGTCGCTTTATCGCAGCCGCTACCTCACCATGCCCTTTATCCCGCGCGTGTACGACATGGTGCTGCTGGAGCCGGCCCAGCCGCGCGGCCTCGCCTTCCAGATCAGCAAGATCGAAAAGCATCTCGCGGCAATCCCCGCGCTGCGCACGGACGGGATGCCCGAAGCTCCGCTGCACGCGGTGCGCCAGTTGCGCGCGAGGATCGAGGGGCTGGAAGCCGCCAGGATCGGTCCGATGACGCTGGAGGATCTGCGCCGCGATCTTGCCGATCTGTCCGAAGCCATCAGCGAGCGCTATTTCCTCCAGGTCAATCGCGCTGGCGAGACGCGCACGAAAAGGCTCTTCTGATGCGCTACAAGGTGCGCCATGCCAGCGAACTCGCCTATGCCCGGCCGGTGGCGCGCGCCCGGTTCAATCTGCGATTGAAGCCGAGGCCACGATCCGGCCAGTCGATCGAGAGCCAGACGCTGAACCTCGTGCCAAGACCCGCAGAGCGCGAGGATCAGCAGGGCCCTTACTGGGTCACGACCACGCAGATAGGTTTCGATACGCCGCTCAGGAAGCTTGAAGTCACCAGCGAATTCGTGATCGATCTGGCGGCGGAAAATCAGCCAGCAAGCGGCCCCGGCCTTGATACAGTGCGCCGCGAGGCCCTGGCAGCAGCGGATCTGAGCGAGCTTGCGCCTGCCCCCTACCTGTTCCCCTCGCGCATCGCGACCATGAACGAGCAGATCACTGCCTGGGGCTCTGATCTGCTGGGTCCGCGCGACGACGTGATCGCCGCCACACGGAATCTGATGGGCGCGCTGCATAGGGAGTTCACCTATGCGCCGGGCAAGACGACCAGTCGCACCCCTCCGCAAGAGGCCTTCGAGGCAAGGCACGGCGTGTGCCAGGATTTCGCGCATGTGATGATCATGGCCCTGCGCGCGCATGGCATACCCGCCGCCTATATCAGCGGCTATCTGCTGACCCGCCCTCCCCCGGGAAAGCCCAAACTGGTCGGCGCTGATGCGATGCACGCATGGGCTGACGTGTGGTGTGGCAACGAGCTTGGCTGGGTCGGCTTCGATCCAACCAACAATTGCCTTGTAAGCGAGGATCACATCGCGATCGCCATGGGCCGCGACTATGCCGACATTTCGCCCATCGATGGCACATTCATCGGCAGCGCGCCGCAATCCATGGTGAGCGCTGTGGATGTCGTGCGAATGGATTGACCTCGTGCCACGGCGAATGCCCTGCAACACACGCTTCAATCCCGCGGGAGAGGATGTTCGATGATCAGGAAAATCGGTTTTGGTGTAGCGGCGGTGGTCTTGCTTGCCATCACGGCCGCCTTTGTCTTTCAGGGGCCGATCGGCATGCAGCTCTTTCAACGCGGCGTCGCCCAGCGCATTGGCGTGGTCAACGTGCCGGGGCTTGAGGATGGATTGCATCTTGGCCTGTGCGGTACGGGCTCCCCCCTGCCCAATGTCAATCGCGCCGGCCCGTGCAATCTCGTCGTCGCGGGCGACAGGGTCTTCGTAGTCGATATCGGTGAAGGGGGCGCGCGCAACCTCACCCTCATGGGCGTCAACACCGCCGCGATCGATGGCCTGCTGCTGACCCATTTCCACTCGGACCATATCGATGGCCTTGGCCCGCTGATGCTGACGCATTGGGTGCGCGATGCAACGACGAAGCCACTCGACGTGCACGGGCCGACCGGGGTCGAGCAGGTGGTCGACGGGTTCAACACCGCTTACGCGACCGATGACACCTATCGTACCGCGCATCACGGCGAGGAAGTCGCCCCGTCAAGCGGCGGCGGTGCCATCGCACGCGCATTCGAGATGACAGCCGCCAGCGTCACCGTCCTGAAGGATGCCGAGCTGACGATCACCGCCTTCACGGTCGACCACGCGCCGGTTGCCCCTGCAGTCGGCTACCGCTTTGACTACAAGGGCCGCTCGCTATGCATCAGCGGTGACACCGCCAGGTCGGCCAATCTCGAAACAGCGTGCAAGGGCGTCGATATCCTGGTGCACGAGGCGCTCCAGCCCGCAATGGTCAAGCAGATGCAGAAAGCGATGGAAGAGCGCGGCAACACGATCGCGGCAAAGATCTTCAGCGACATCCCCGATTACCACACCTCACCCGAAGAGGCCGCGCAAAGTGCGCGGGTGGCTGGCGCTGGAACGCTGGTCCTCTCGCATCTGGTGCCGCCCCTGCCGTCTGAATATTTCTACACCGCCTTCCTGGGCGAGGCGCCCGATCAGTTTGACGGGCCGATCGTGGTGGGAGAGGACGGCATGCTTTTCTCGTTACCGGCCAACGGCGAGGGGATTGACCAGCGCAGCCTGATGTAAGGCCTCGTGGCGAGGGATCGCGCGCGCCGCAGCAATGGCGCCGACGCATGCCCCCTCCCCCATCACCGGTGGGATATTGCGCCATTGCTCCACGGAGCCTCGCGGCACCTGGAAATCCGGAAGATTACGGGCGCGAGGCTGCGACCTTCTTTGCCGGCTCCTCACCCTGGGCGGTCGCGGTCTCATCCACGACTTCGGCATTCTTCACATGCGTCTCGAACCAGTCGAACATTTCCGCCAGCGTGTGCAGCACGGATTCGCGCCCGCGATAGCCGTGCGATTCGTGCGGCAACATCACCAGCCGCGCGGTGCCACCGGTGCCTTTGACCGCTGCGAACATGCGCTCGGATTGCTGCGGGAAGGTGCCCGAATTGTTGGCGTTCTTGCCGTGGGTGAACAGGATCGGCTCGTTGATCTTGTCCGCAGCCATGAAGGGGCTGAGCTTGTAATAGGTCTCGGACGCATCCCAGAAGATGCGCCGCTCGGCCTGGAAACCGAACGGGGTCAAGGTGCGGTTATAGGCGCCCGAACGGGCAATTCCCGCCTTGAACAGGTCGCTCTGCGCCAGCAGGTGCGCGGTCATGAACGCGCCGTAGGAATGGCCGCCCACGCCCACGCGCACACCGTCGCCAAAGCCGCGCTCGACCGTGAAATCGATCGCCGCCTTCGCGCTCGCCACGATCTGCTGGATGAAGGTGTCGTTCACCGTTTCAGGGTCCGAGCCCACCACCGGCATGGCCGCCCGGTCGAGGACGGCATAGCCCTGGGTGAGGAAGAACAGATGCGAATAGCCACCGATCCGCGTGAAGCGATAGGGAGAGTCGCGGTTCTGGCTGGCGGTTGCAGCGTTGTTGAATTCGCGCGGATAGGCCCACACGACGACGGGCACCTTCTCGCCTTCGACATAATCGGGCGGCAGGTAGAGCGTCGCGGTCAGTTCCACGCCGTCATCGCGCATATATTTGACGACTTCGCGCTTGATCCCGGTCAACTCGGGGTGCGGGTCGGGGAAGTTGGTGAGGAAGCGCTCCTCGCCATCGGCGTAAAGCTTGATGTTGCCCGGATTTGTCGGGCTTTCATAGGAGGTGATGAAGTCGCTGCCATCCCCGGAAACAATATCGATCACCGATTCCAGCTGTTCGCCCGAATTGCGCCAGATTTCCTCGGTCTCCAGCGTCTCGAGATCGAAGCGGCGCAGGAACGGGCGCAGGCCCTCGGGCGTCGCGCCCGAACCGGTCAGGAGCAATTTGCCATCGACCAGACGGGCAACGCCCTTGCCCCGATCGTTGATCGTGGTGAGCGGGCTGCCCGGATCGTTATAGGCGTCCTGAATATTGCGCAGGCCGATCTCGCGCGGGTCCTCGCCATCCATCACATCGACCAGCGTCTGCCGCAATTCGCGCGTATCGCGGTCATATTCATAGACAATGACATCGTCATCGCCCTCGATCCCGAGCGCGCCCGAAGCGCGATCCTCTAGCCGCGCGAGCAATTTTGCCTCGCCTTCGAACGGGGCGGCGAGCACATAAAGATTATCGCGATTGTCGGTTTCAACGCGCGGGTCGCCGCCGTCCTGGGCCTCGACCCACATGAGCACCGCGTCGGCGGTCGGGTGCCACTGGATATTGCGCGGACCGGTGACTACGCCCTGCACTGGCAACGCGTCCGCCAGCGGCTGTTCGACGATGGTGGTAACCGGCGCGCCATCCATGGTGAAAATCGCGCTGGTCGTCGGGAAACGGTAATAGGGCACCTGGTAGGAGAAGGGTTCCTCGATCCATTCCATCAAGAGATATTCGCCGTCCGGCGAGGGGGACACGCCGGTGTAAATTCGCGCAGGGCCAACCTTGCGCATGCTGGAGCCATCGGCCTCCATGATGACCGGCTGGCTGGTAGCAAGCCATCTGAACATGGCCTCGTCATGCGGGTCCTTGAGAAGGTCCTGATAGGTGCGCGTCTGAGCCTCCTCGCCTCCGCTTGCGTCCTGGATCGCGGGGCCGGCAGGCGTGAGCGAGCGCATCGGCATCGCCCCGCGGCCTTCGGGAATGGTCATGACCATAAGCGAGCCATCGGCCATCCATGTTGCCGTCTGGAAGATGCCGTTGACGCCTCCCGTCATAAGCGTGGAGACTTCACCACTGGCGACATCGAGAACATGCAGATCCATGCCTTCGCTGCGTGTGTTGGTGAAGACGATCTTCGATCCGTCAATCGACCAGGAAACGTCTGCGATATCTGCGTTCTCGGGCAGCGCGATTTCGCGGGTTTCGCCCGTCGCCACATCCTGCAGCGCAAGACCGACATAGGCCCTCGTCCCGTGACGATCATTGATGCTGGCATCAAGTCGCAGGCCAGCGAGCTTTTCCATCGGCTTGGCGAGATCCGCTACCGGCGGCAACGCCTCGCGCTCCATCAGCAGCATGGTGGTCTTGTCGGGCGAAAGCGAGACCCGCGGAGCGGGCGCGCGGGTGACGATATCGGTGATTTCAGCGGGAGGGGTGCGGTAGCCGTCTTCGGCCGCAACCGAAGCCGCAAGTCCCAGCCCAAGAACAACAGCCATTGCGGTGGAAGCGAAAGTCTTTGCGCGCATTATCAGGGGTCTCCTTTGCAAGGAAGCATAGCCCGCTCAATCGTTCGCATTCAAGGCAGCGCGGCTTGTTTCTTGTCGCAAGAGGCCTAAGGCGATGCCGAAATGCAAGACGACGAAGTTTTCCATCGTAATTCAACGCTCGAGGCGACCTGCTCTTGCTGCTCAGGGCTCGGGGTAGACCCCGGAGTTGCCGCAGCCGGTTGCCCGGCGCCACATCCGATTGCACCCGCCGAATGACAGAACGAATGAGCCGGCAACGCCCCCTGCCCTGGCCATCATGGCGCGCCCTTGCGATAGCCTTGTCGCTCGCGCTTCGTGTCGCGCCCGGTGCTGACTTGAACGCATTGCTGGTCCTGATTTCGGGCAAGAGGGTGCGCGCCTGGAACCAGTTGTGCATGCTCGCCGAAAAGCACGACGAACATTACAGCCTCTGGTCGCGCCAGGTCGCTTCAAGGATAAAGCTCGCATTCATCGGTGATGCTGCGCCGGCGGATTGTCTGGCGACAGTGAACCTTGGCGAAGCGGACAACGAAAAACTGGTCGAACGTCTCGAAAGACTTGACCAGGCCGGGCGAGATTGGGTGGTGCTTTGCGACGCGGACACTCGCCTCGACGATGATCTGCCGAGCGTGCTGCGCGCTGCGCAAAGGCAATATCCATCATCTGCGGTCTTTTTCTGGGATGAAGAAGAGGTGCTTCGCGATGGACGAGCGGTGCCATGGATCAAGCCCGACTGGAGCGAGCGGCTTCACATGGCGCGCAACTGCCTGACCGGCGCGTGCGCGATCCGGATTCGCGATGCCGTGGCGGCCTTGGCTGAGCGCGACGATGATCCGATGATCGATGAAGCGGGAGCCTGGCGGCTCGAGAACGCGATTCTCTCGATCGGCCAGATACCCCGGCACCTGCCATTGGTGCTGACCCGTCGCCAGAAGCCCGATACATCGACCGAACGCTGGCGCGCCGGCGTCCAGACACTGTGGCCCGACTGGCGTTTTGACAGGC
Organism: Erythrobacter sp.; assembly: GCA_043567175.1. Classification (GTDB taxonomy): domain Bacteria; phylum Pseudomonadota; class Alphaproteobacteria; order Sphingomonadales; family Sphingomonadaceae; genus Erythrobacter. Next base: position 3,009,336 of record CP121323.1, on the reverse strand, counting down.
ATGGCGAGGCGGAGAACTATCTTCGCGCCACCCCGCCGGATCCGTCACATTGGCCAATGGTGTCCATTATTGTTCCAACACGTGACCGCGCTGATTTGATGCGTTCATGCCTCGCCGGTCTTGCCCGCACCGACTATCCCGGCGAAATGGAAATCCTGATTGTCGACAATGACAGCCGTGATCCCGAAACTCTTGCCCTTTTCGCTGCAGCGCAGTCCGATGGCTCGGCGCAAGTGCTTCACGAAAGGGGACCGTTCAACTTTTCCCGGATGAACAACCGCGCGGCCGCCGCTGCTCGGGGGGAATTTCTGTGCCTTCTCAACAATGATGTGGAAGCGATCGACGCGAATTGGCTTGGTGCCATGGTGCGCCATGCCTTGCTCCCAGGTACAGGAGCCGTTGGTGCGCAATTGCTTTATCCTGATGGAGCGATCCAGCACGCAGGCGTCGTTATCGGCGTGGGCAACGCGGCGGGTCACATTCAGCGTGGCGTCTTACCTGCGCAAGCCGATCATGCGGGCTGGCATGCGATCACGCGAGAAGTGAGCGCGGTTACCGCAGCATGTCTGCTCGTCTCGACAAAGCACTACGAGGCGGTAAACGGTCTCGACGAGACGGGTTTCGCCGTCGCCTTCAACGATGTCGATTTTTGCCTCAAGCTGGGCGCGCGCGGGCTTACCAACGTATATTGCGCGGAGGCACGATTGCTGCACGCGGAATCGCGCTCCCGGCCCAGGGACGACCGGCCCGACCAGATCGCCCGCTTCGAAAGCGAGCTTGAGCTGCTGCAAGAACGCTGGCGCACGAACGAGATCTGCGATCCGCGCTTCAGCCCGCTCTTCTCGCGCGCCTCGGAAAAGTGCGTGCTGACACTCGCAACATGACCTTGCCGCACGCCCGGGGCGTCACTCTCGTCGCGATAACGTCGGTGGCGCTGGAGGCGACACTGGCCGCGCTTCGCCATTCCCTCGCGCAGTTGGGCTTCGATCGCGCCCTTCTGCTCAGCGATACGTGCCCCGAAGGTCTGGGAGATGCGGGCATCGAGTGGCGTTGGATCAATCGGCTTGGCTCGCGGCGCGACTATTCGCGCTTCGTCCTTCACGAACTGGCGGATCACATCGACACAAGCCACGCCCTCCTGGTCCAGTGGGACGGCTTCGTGCGCAATGGCAGTGGCTGGAATGAAACCTTTCTCGATTACGATTACATCGGTGCGGTCTGGCCGCAGTTCGACGACGAACATAAGGTCGGAAATGGCGGATTTTCACTTAGATCGCAGCGCCTGCTTCGCGCTACACGCGTGATCGAGCCAGGCGATGAACCGGAGGATGTGGCGATTTGCCGGAAGTATCGTCACCGCCTCGAAGAAATTAATGATATGAAATTTGCAGATCTGGCCATTGCACGTCAGTTTTCCTATGAGCGCGAAACGCGGAGCGGGGCCGAGTTCGGTTTTCATGGCGCATTTAATCTGTTCGCGGAATTGCCGAGGGAACAACTCAGATGGCTTTTAAGGTCGCTTGAGCCCGGAATTCTGGGACGTATCGAGAGTGTCGAGGTTTTTTTCGAGGCGATGACGCGCTTAGACCTTGAGATCGCACGGCCCGCGTTCTCGCAAGTCCTGGCGCATGATGAAGTTGTTTCTAGGCTGTTCCGCGGTGCCCGCCGCAGATATTTCGACAGAAGAACGCAAGACGGTCGCACCCTGGCCGGAAAGAAGGCAAATGGACACTGAACTCGAACTTTTTGACCCGGCAGACCAGACCGGACGAATCGTTTACGAGCATCTGCATCGTTATGCCTTGTCGCGTGAATTTGTATCCGGGCTCCGGGTGCTCGATCTTGCCTGCGGCACCGGGTACGGGACCGCCATTCTCGGTGAGGTCGCCGCGCAAGCCACCGGGCTCGACATCAGCTCCGCCGCCATCCGCGAGGCGCGCAAACGCTACGGGAGCGATCGGGTAAAGTATGTGATCGGCGACTGCTTCGATCTTCCCTTCGAAGCCGACAGTTTCGACGTCGTCGTTGCGAATGAGATGATCGAACACGTCGAAGATCACCCGGCCCTTCTTGCCGAGGTTCGCCGCGTTCTCGTCGACAAGGGGCTGTTCCTCGTATCGACACCCAACAAGCCGGTCTACAACCGCTACAAACCGCCAAATACCTATCACGTCGCGGAAATGGAGATCCCCGAGTTCCGCAAACTGCTCACCGATCGCTTCAAGCACGTGAGCATGATCGGCACGCGCATGGGCCTGTTTTCGGTGGGTTACATGATCGATCGGGATGAGACCCGCAAAGCCGATAATCTAGATGGAGCGCGGATCTATTACGCGTCGGGCGATCAGGCGGGCCAGCCGGAGATCGGTACCGGCCAGCTCAATCTTAGCGATCCCGAATACGTTCTTGCCGTGTGCTCCGACGCCCGCCCCGAAGACCCCGGCCTTTCGCACAGCGTGTTTTTCGACGAACGCAACGACCTGTGGCTCGAATACGAGAAAATCATGGCCTGGGCTTCGGGTTTGCACGAAGAGGACGAGGTCCTGCGCGAGAGTGTCCGGCAGGCCAACGCCCTGCTGGATGAAGCGAGGGCAAGGGTCTCGCAACTCGAAGCCCAGCATCACGGCCATGAGAAGATCGATGCGGCGCGCCGCGAACTCGTCGATGCGTTGAAACGCGAGCAGGAAGCCGTGCGAAGCAAGGCAGACCAGCATCTTGCGACGGTTTCGAGCCTGCTGGGCGAGATGAACGCTTCTGCGGTCGCAGCTGATGATGTCTCGATCATAACCGGTTTGTTCCGCGCCAATGACAGCCTCACCAGGGAAAGGCTGATGCGCGAGCAGCTGGATGCCCGGATCAACCAGGCCCTCGAAGACAACGCTGCCTTCCAGAACGAGATCGCACAGCTCAAGGCCGAGAGGGATTCGGTCCGCAAAGAGCTTGCCGATCGCCAATGGGAGCTGGGCGAAGAGCGCCGGAAGCACGCGGAGACCGAGGCGGCCCATACCACTGTGAACCTCGAACTCGAGCGCTCGACCGATCGCGCAGCGCAGCTCGAAACGAAGTGTGAGAGGCTTGACGCGGAAAAGGTGCGCATCCGTGCCGAGCTGGCCAGCACCGAGCAATCCCTGTCGCAAATCCAGGCAGAGAATACGCAATTGGCGGCCAGAGCATCAACGCTTGAGAGCGAGCTCGAAGATGCCAGCACAAGCAATCGCGAATTGAACGAGGAACTGGAACGGGTGACGTTGCTCGCCGTCTCCATCGAAGAGGAGCTCGATGCATCCCAGCAAAAGGCACACGATCGCATCGCCGAACTTGAAAGGCAGCTGGAAGAGACAGATCGCGAGTTGACCGAGTGGCTTGAGCTCGAAGTGTCGCGTGCCGCCTCGCTCGAGGACGAGCTCGAAGCAACGCGACAAAGCGCCAGGAAACAAGTCGCCGAGCTCGAAAGCAGACTGAAGCAGGCCAACCGCCAGCTGGCTGATCTGCGCCCGAACGGTAACGAGCCCAACGCGAACCCTGCCGAGCAAAACGGATCAGAGAAGAAAGCGTCTCAAGGCTCGCAACCCTTCGCAGGGCGCAAGGCAGGCAAACAGGATGGGGCCAGGCAAACTTCAGCCCCCGAAATGGTACGCGCGGCGATCGATCATCTGCATCGCCGTACCGCAATGACTATCAACGAAGCACATGGACGGTCAGCGGGCCACATTGCGCCTGCACCTTCAGCCAAGCCGTTGGCCTGGCATCGCCGGCTGCTGGGGCATCAACGCCCGCTTGAGACCAACATTTTCTCGGCCGAGTGGATTGCGCAGCAGCGCCCGGAACTCGGCGATATTTCGCTTGGCTACTATCTTGCGACCCCCGAGCTCCACACGCTTAGCCCGCATCCCTTGTTCGATGCGCAGGATTACCTCGAGAGATATCCCGACGTCGCCGAAAGCGGAATGTCTGCGCTTGCCCATTATGTCCTTCACGGCTGGCGCGAAGGCCGCGACCCTCACGCTTTGTTCGCAAATGACTGGTATCTTTCGGAAAACCCCGATGTCGCTTCCGACGGCAGTATGAGCGCTCTTGACCATTACCTGCGTTTCGGATGGCGCGAAGGGCGACGCCCGAACCCTCTGTTCGACCCGCGCTCCTACCTTGATCGCTATGCGGATGTTGAAGCCGGGGAATTCGAACCGCTCAGCCACTTCATCATGCATGGCCAGAGCGAGCAACGCGAACTGGCCATCCGCGGCCTCGCAAAGCTCTCGCTTCCGCTTGACGAGGAGGGTGGAGCAATAGGTCTGATGCGCAGCCTCTTGCGCGAACCGGCTCCGCGATCTTCGGGGGATGATGAAACGACCGCCAGCCCGACCGGCAGACCGATCGGCAGCCCGATCATTTGGCCTCCTGCGCCGCTGGATGATTTCTGGCCGGCGCAAACCATGCGTGAATATGTAACCGACAAGCAGGACGAAGCGCTGCTTGCGCGGATCTGGTACCTGATGTCGGTCATGAACCGCTGGCGAGACAGGCAGGATGATTTCGCCGCCTCGCCGGATTGCGACGCGCTGGCTGCCCGCCTTCGAGAGCGAGCGCGAACCCACGCTCGGTCCGAAAGCAGCGAACCCGCAGCAACAATCATCATTCCCGTTTACAACAATCTGCTCGATACGATCTTGTGCCTGACGAGCGTGTTGGAGCTCGAGGAAAGACACGATTTCGAAGTGATCGTTGCCGATGACGGCTCAAACGATGCCACCTCTCGGATAATCCCCGGGATCGGCGGGAATGTCCGTTATGTCAGACAGGCCGAAAACCTGGGTTTTCTTGGCAATTGCAACGCCGCAGCCCAACAGGCTCGCGGGGCGACCTTAGTCTTGCTCAACAACGATACACTCGTCTTTGCCGGATGGCTGGATGGCCTGCTTGATCCGATAGAGACAATGGAAAAGGTCGGCCTTGTCGGGTCGAAGCTGCTGAATTGGGATGGCACCCTGCAGGAAGCGGGCGGTATTTTCTGGCGCGACGGATCGGCCTGGAACTTCGGGCGCGATCAGGATGCAATGGCACCGCAGTTCAACTATCTGAAGGACGCCGACTATTGCTCGGGAGCTTCAATAGCGGTGCCCACGCGGGTGTGGCGCGAGGTCGGCGGGTTTGATCCGGCCTTTACGCCAGCCTATTGCGAAGACAGCGATCTGGCCTTCCGGTTGCGCGAGAACGGCTATCGGACGCTTTACAATCCGGCTTCAGAGGTGGTCCACCACGAGGGGCGCAGCCATGGCCGTGATGTGGGAACCGGTATCAAGGCCTATCAGATCGCGAACAATGAACGCCTTTTCGAACGCTGGCAGGGCGTTCTCGAACGCGACCACCACCCCAACGCCCAGAACGTTTTCCGCGCGCGCGATCGCAGTTTCGGCAAGAAGCATGTTCTTATCGTCGATCACTACGTGCCTCAGTGGGACAAGGACGCCGGTTCGCGCACCATGTTCGACTTCATTGCCGCTTTGATTGGCGCTGGCCATGCCGTGACCTTCTGGCCAGACAATCTGTGGCGCGACCCCGATTACACGCCGCGCTTGCAGGCGCTCGGCGTCGAAGTCATGTACGGCGCACAGCTCAGAGACGGTTTCGACCAGTTCATGACGGATCGCCGCGATCTGTACGACATGGCGCTGCTCAGCAGGCCTCATGTCGCCGCAAACTATATGGATGCCGTCGAAAGGATCAGCGATGCGCGGATCGTCTATTACGGCCATGACCTTCACTTCGAGCGAATGGCGGCCGAACGCGCCCTGAAAGGCGATCCGGCCGACGATGAGGAAGTGCAGGCAATGAAGGCGCAGGAGCTTGATATCTGTGCGCGAAGCGATCTTGTCCTGTATCCCAGCGTTGACGAGGCAGCGGTGGTCAATGAACTGCTCGGCGACAAGGTCGAGGCTCGTGCCATAGCCGCTTACCGGTATCTGAATGACGAGATCGCCGATTCGCGTCAGGCGCTTATGAACAGGGGCAAGGGTCGCACCGGCTTGCATCTCCTGTTTGTCGGCGGGTTCGGCCATCCCCCCAATGGCGATGCCATCACATGGTTCTGCAAGAACGTGATGCCGCTTGTGAAATCACGCATACCGGGCGCCCGCCTGAGCATCGTCGGCTCGCGGCCGTCACCCGAAATTCTCGCCCTCGCTCAGCCGGGTGTCGATGTTCTGGGGTTTGTCAGCGATGAACGACTTCTCGAGCTTTATCGCGAGGCCGATATCGCTGTTGCACCGCTGCGCTATGGCGCTGGGGTCAAGGGCAAGGTGATCGAAGCGATGGCCCGCGGCCTGCCGGTTGTGACCACGGACGTGGGAGCACAAGGTCTTGAGAAGGGTTCGGAATTCCTTTTCGTGGGGAATGATGCCGAAGACCTGGCCGGCCAGGTCGCTCTCGCCGCAGACCATGTCTCGGGACAGGAGCGTGCGCTCAAAGCGCTCGACTTCATCGAGGAGAACTATTCGACCAAGGCCATGATCGAGATTCTCGAAATGGGCCTGAGCCGCGATTAAGCAAGAGGTAGCAGTGAACGGTTTTCGAGCATCAAACGTCCGGGCCCGGGCGCCTTTGAGACTGGGTCTGGGCGGAGGCGGGACCGACCTGCCGGCATATTGCCATACGCATGGCGGGATGGTCCTTAATGCGACCATCGATCGCTACGCTTACGCGCATCTTACTCTGGAACGCGATGGAGCGATCTTTTTCAAGGCTGATGATCTTGAGAAAGAGGAAGAACTTCCCTGTTCGCTCGATTTCGATATCCGCGAAGGATTGTGCCTGCACCGGGCCGTGTACCGGCACATGATGATGGAATATAACAGCGGCGCAGCGCTGCCGATGACGATTACGACGACGATCGACGTTCCGGCCGGTTCGGGTCTTGGGGCGTCATCGGCCCTTACGGTCGCGCTGATCGAGGCCTTCGTTCATGCCATGGACCTGCCGCTCGGCCCCTACGATATTGCCGGCCTCGCATTCGATATCGAACGACGCCAATTGGGCATGGCTGGAGGGTATCAGGATCAATATGCAGCCGCGTTCGGCGGCCTGAATTTCATCGAGTTTCTGCCTTCGAATGCAGGTGTTATTGTCAATCCGCTGAGATTGCGCCGTGCCGCGTTGAACGAGTTCGAATCCGCCCTCGTTATCTGTTTCAGCGGCCAGTCGCGCGAATCGGCTCACATCATCGAACAGCAGGTTGGCGGCCTCAGCAGCCTGAACGAGAAGACCGTCAAGGCAATGCACGAGATCAAGGAACATGCGAGCTCGATGAAGGCACAGCTTTTGTCCGGAAACATCAAGGGTATGGCGGATCTCCTGCGCGAATCGTGGCTCGCCAAGAAGCAAACTTCCGCCTCGGTGAGCACAGGCAATGTCGAGGCCCTTCTGAACACCGCTATGGATGCAGGCGCGTGGGCCGGGAAGGTATCGGGCGCTGGAGGCGGAGGGTTCATCATGATCCTTACCGATCCCGAAAGGCGTCTGAACATGATCCGCCGGCTCAACGCCGCAGGCGGGGAAGCCAGTTCGGTCAAGTTGACCTTTGAAGGCGCGGAAGCCTGGACTGTGCCGGACCCGATCCGTCGATGATCCGGCAATGTGTCATATTGTTGGGCGGCCTTGGCACGCGCCTGGGCGATCTGACGCGGTCCATGCCCAAGCCGCTGCTGGAAGTGGCAGGCCGACCTTTCGTCGATATCCTTGTGGGAGAGGCTCTGCGTCGCGGGTTCTCGAACATTCTCTTGCTCGCCGGGCATGCCGCCCCGGTCGTGGAAAGATATGTCGAGGAACGCCGCAGCAGCCTGCCCGATGGGGTCAGCCTCGAGATGGTGGTCGAGAACGAACCGCTCGGCACCGGTGGTGCGGTTCGCAACGCGCTGCCGCAACTCGATCAACGCTTCCTGCTCATGAACGGTGACACCTGGTTCGATTTCAACTGGCTCGATCTGGCGCGCGATCCATCACAAGACGCGGTGATCGCGGCGCGCAGGGTTCCGATCGCAGACCGCTACGAGCACCTCGCACTGGGCCCCGATGGCGCGGTCACGGCCATCATACCGCGCGGCGGCGACAGCGGAGAGGCGATTATCAACGGTGGCCTCTATGTCCTCGAAAAGAGCGATGTCGCCGCCTTTGAAGGCAAATTCTCGATCGAAGCCGACCTGTTGCCTCATCTCGTCGCAAAAGGACGCCTGCACGCCCGGTTGCACGATGGCTTTTTCATCGACATCGGCATACCCGTCAGCCTGTCCGAGGCACGCCGCAACGTAGCCGAGCAATTGCGGCGACCAGCCTTGTTCCTCGATCGCGACGGAGTGCTCAATCATGACGATCACTATGTCGGCACACCTGATCGGCTTCGCTGGACAAAGAGCGCGGCGCAAGCCGTGCGATCGGCCAACGATGCAGGCGCGTATGTCTTCGTCGTTACCAATCAGGCCGGCATAGCCAAGGGCCACTTCACGCGGGAAGACATGTTGGAACTGCACCGATATATGGCTGAAAGCTTGCGAGATGCAGGAGCGCACATCGATGACTGGCGCTACTGCCCCTATCACGTGGACGCGACGGTGCCCGCCTATGCGGGTGCGCATCCATGGCGCAAGCCGGAACCGGGCATGCTGCTTGATCTCATGGAGCATTGGCCGGTCGAGCGCGACCTGTCGCTGATGGTCGGAGATCAACCCAGCGACATGCAAGCCGCCAAGGCAGCCGGGGTGTCTGCGCTCCATTTCACGACAGACGATCTCGCAGCCGCAATCGCCCCCTGGATCGCCACCATCACTCAGAACCGGAACGCTTAATGGTCGACCTTGCCGCCAGCAGCTCCCTTCCTGCTCAGACCGCCGAGGCAGCCCGCCGCTGGCTGTGCGAAATCGCCGCCCCGCTCTGGGCGTCGCGCGGCCGCACGCCAAGCGGCCTCTTCGCGGAACGTATGACCCTGACCGGAGAGCCGGACACCTCATATTATCGCGTTTTCGTGCAGGCTCGCCATATCTTCGCCTTCTCGGCAATCGGCCGGATGGGATGGGATGGCCCATGGCGCGATCTGATCCGCGAGACGATCGAGACGCTCGATCAGAACGCTCGGCGTGCCGATGGCCTGTTCGTCCATCGCCTTGATGCGCAAGCACGCCCGCTCGATGAACGAGCCGATTTGTACGATCAGGCTTTCGTGCTTTTTGCTCTTGGAAACGCGGGTTCTGCGCTTGATGATCCGCGCTGGTTCGACGTCGCCGAGGACCTGCTCGACACGATCGAGACAAAGTGGTCACACCCGGCAGGCGGATACACCGAAGGCGAGATAGTCGACCCTCGCGTCCGGCGCCAAAATCCGCACATGCACCTTCTCGAGGCAATGATGGCTCTGGCAGAAGCGAGTGGGCGCGCTCGTTTCTCGACATTGGCAGACACGATTGCAGACCTTGCTGCGGCGCGGTTCATTGATCCCTCTACGGGTGCGTTGCTCGAATATTTCACCGACGCCCTCGAACCTGCTCCGGGGATCGAGGGCCGCATTGTCGAACCCGGCCACTGTTTCGAATGGGCGTGGCTGTTCGAACGACTGGGGGCGCAAGGACGCGAAGACAGGCTGGCGGTTGCTGACGGCCTGACCGGTTTCGCCCGCTCCCACGGTCTGTGCGCGCGGCGCGGTGTCTGCATCAACGAAGTGTTGACCGATGGAAGCGTCCATGACGCGACCGCCCGCCTTTGGCCTCAGACCGAGCGCATCAAGGCTGCCGCCATCCGCCACCGGCGTACAGGCAACGAAACCGAAGCGCTAGAACGCGAAGCGGCAATTAGGGGATTATCGCAGTATTACGCCGTGCCGACCCCTGGTCTATGGCGCGACAAGCTGAAACCGGACGGCAGTTGGCTTGAAGAACTTGCCCCCGGCAGTTCGCTCTACCATATTTCGTGCGCCTACGAGGAGCTTGATCCCTGATTTTCATTTTCCGAGCCGACGCCGAAGGCTAACGAATATTGTGAGAAGCGAGGAATAAATGAATTCAGCTATCGTCCCCCAATCCGCCAAACAACTCATGGATCGTTTCGAAGCTGCCCGGGGTTCTGCGCGTTTGACGCGTGAGGAATTGGAGCAGGTCTACTGGGGCTTTCACCCACGCTTTCGCTTTTTCAAGACTGTCCGCAATGGCGCAAAGCTGCTTGACCTCGGAGCTAACGAGGGAGGACTTGCGCAGTGGAAGGGCTGGTGTTCACCGGACAGGTCCGACATCGAAATGTACGGGGTCGATCTGGCAGACGGGCAGTTCTCAGAGCTGTACCGCTCTTGGGAGAGCCTCAATCTGGACGATTCCATGCCTTCCTTCCCGGGAGTTTTCTTTGACGCCTTTCTTTGCAGCCATCTGATCGAGCATATCGAGCGACCAGAGGAACTGATCCAATGGATGGCAAAGAAAAGCCTGAGTGGAGCGCGCCTTTACCTTGAGTGGCCGAACCAAACCTCGCTCGATCTCCCGACCCGCGACGAATTAGCGCAACGCGGCTGGCCCGTCATGATTTCCAATTTCCACGACGATGATACCCATATCCGGCTTAAGTCGCTGGAAGAGATATCGGAATTGGTCTCGAATTCGGGCTTTCAGATTGTGGAGAGCGGGGTAATCGATGCAGGCGACTTGACCGATCAATTGATCGACATGGGCAGCGTGTCGGATGATCCCTCACTCACTTTGGCGGGTTTCTGGTCGCTCACACATTGGGCAACCTATCTGATCGCCGAACGCATTTGATGAACGATTCCGGATGCGGCCGTTGCATAAGTCTTTTATCGATTTTGTTGCTCCAGCCGGCTGTCGATAAGCCCTGCAAGCGTGAAGGATATACGGGTGAATAATATTCAGGGGCACACCATGCACTACGCCGCCCAAGTTTGGAGCCATTAGGCCATGCCGTCCTTCCCCCCCGTTGGATCAGAACTGCCATTGAACTGGCCAGAAGTTTGCGTTGATATCCGTTCCCATGGCGAGTTTCGCGCTTTCCTTGAAGCCCACAGCGACGTGCTGTTGAACCAGCAGGTTCACAACGACCTGGGTCTTCAAATTTGGCAGTCAGGATGCCGCGAGCCTTTAACAGGCAAAGAAATCGCCCCTTTCGACATTTCAGATGAAGGAGGGCTGCGCGAAGGACTGTCTTACAACTCCATATCGTCCCGCGTCAGAGCCGTCATGCTGTGCATGGAAGATGTGATAAACGCCGAACAACTCACCAGCCCTCGGATCTATGCTGCCGAGGGGCTCACCGCCTTCGCCATGCGCATGCGGGGCCTCTATCCCCGCTTTGTGGGTTCGGAATTCACGACAGACGATGCAAAGAAGGAGTGGATGTACCCCATCCCTCTTGAGGATCTGCAGAATCTTTCGCTGCCCGACAACGCCTACGATCTCGTCTCCACCAACGAGGTTCTCGAACACGTACCATCGATAGACGAGGCGCTTGGCGAAATAGCCAGGGTTCTACGCCCCGGAGGCTGGCATGTTGGGACAGTCCCCTTCAATTATCTCGATGAGAGTGGCACCCGTCGCGCCCGTCTCGATGAAAGAGGCGAGCTGGTCCACATCCTCGAACCCGAGTTTCACGGTGATCCGATGAACGAAGGCGGCGTTCTGGTTTTCGAAATTCCGGCTTGGAACATCATGGAGAGAGCTCTGGATGCCGGATTTCGCGACGCGTATATGCGGTTCATCGTATCGCAGCGACATGGCGTGGTCGCAGAGCATATCGGCGGCGTCCTCGTCCTGTGTTGCCAGAAATAAGCCAAAGGCGAGCCGCCACAGGCTGCCTTGCCGAACGCTGAAAGGGCTGGAGATACAGCGCCGCAACGCTTCGCACTCGACACTCCGTTAGCTATTTCTTGATGCTGACCACCGGTGCGCTCAAACACGATCCGAGGGCAGACCGCCCGATAAGGCCAGCGATACGTCTCGCCAGACTACGCTGCCAGCATCGATTGCTGGTGATAGTAGAGCGTGTCATCCAGGTTCGCGAAGTGAAGCAGCACACCCTCTTCGAGAACGCAGCCGCGATGGCAGTGGTCGCGCAGATAGTGGGCTTCGTGCGAGACGATGATGATCGCACGGTCTGCGCGTTTCTCGAACAATTCTTCCTGGCAGCGGGCCTGAAAGCGCGCATCGCCGACCGCAACCACTTCGTCGATCAGATAACAATCGAAATCGATCATCATCGACACGGCGAAAGCCAGGCGGGCGCGCATACCGGAGGAATAGACCCTTACCGGCTCGCGCAGGAAGCGCCCGAGTTGAGCGAAGTCCTCGACAAAATCGATGACCTCGCGATAATCGATCCCGTAGACGCGGCAAATGAAGCGCACATTGTCGAGACCGGTCAATCCGTTCTGGAAAGCGCCGCTGAAAGCCAACGGCCAGCTTATCTGCATTTCGCGTTCGATCTTGCCGGACGTTTTTTGCTCGATTCCGCTGATGAGCCGGATCAGCGTGGACTTGCCCGCCCCATTTCCACCGACAATGCCGATATGTTCGCCGCGCTGGACTTCAAGGTTGATACCCTTGAGGACCTCGACTTCGCCGCCCCTGACAGGGTAGCACTTGCGCAGGTCGGTAAGCCGTATCATTCGGGGATGAACTCGCGACTGGCCTTACGCTCCAGTGCGAGCGCCAGGGCGGAAAGGACAAGATTGCACCACGCCAGATACCCGACATCGTACCGGGCGGTAAAAACGCTACCGAAGAAACCGTCGCGCAGCATTTCGGTCGAATGAACCATCGGCATCCATAATACGGCGGATTGCAATTCGCGTGGCAGGGCGTCGACCAGATAGGCAGCCCCTGCCAGTGGAAAAAGTAGGTAGGCAGCCGGATGCCACAGCTTTTCAACGATCTCCGACCTTTCCGACCATGCACCAAGAAGAGTGCCAAAGGCCGCCCCGAACCACGCTGTTAGCATCCAGGCGGACGCCACCAGCAGAATATTCTCAGGCGGGGCAATGATCTCTGTGGCGATAAGCACGCAGCTCAACAAGATAAACGAAGCGGTGGCGCCAACAAACTCCAGCGCAATCCTCGAGAAGTAGATATCCGCCGGGCGCACATTGCGGTGATACATGAGCGCCGAATTGGGAGCGAGCGCTGCTACACACCGGTTAGGCATATTGCGCCAGAGCAGAACCGTCGAATAACCGGTCAGCGCGAAAGCCGCGATCGGCAAGGCGGACACCTTCTGCAGGCCGGCAACAGTCCACAGGCCTGTCACCCCGAGAGTGAACAGCATCGGTTCGACGAACAGCCAGAGAAAGCCGATATTGTGGCGGCCATAGCGCGTCAGCACCTCGCGCATGAAGAGCGCACGGATCACGTTGCCCTGGATCGCAAGCGAGCGTGAGAAGGAGGTCGGCGGGAGCGACATGGCCGTCAGTCCTGATGTTCGCGCACGCCAGCCAGCAACATCGAGAGAACGCCCCAGGCAACCAGACCGATAACCAGGGTTGCGAAAATGCCCCTGAGCCGTCTTGGTTCAAGCGAAGCGTCCGGCAGGCTCGGCTGGGCGACCCGTTCGACATAGGCGAGCTGGCGGCGAACCTCGTTGCGCGCTTCCTGCAATTCCGCCAGCGACATGGCCAGCTGTTTGTCAGCAAATTCCTGCTGCAATTGCAGTCGCTGGTATTCCGCAGTCGCGGCGGAAAGCGAGTTTCTGTTGCCGGCGATCTTACCCAACTGGTTTGCAATTTCGGATTCAAGGCCACGAATACGCACTTTCAGCAAGGGAATTTGCGGATTTTGCGCGGCCGCCGACGTAAGCTGGAGCACCTGCATGCGCGCCCCGATGAGTTCATCCTGAAGCTTGGAAATCATCTGGAGCTGGACCTCTGCCTGGGCCTCGGGATCGATGACGCCGGCCTGGTTCCGGTAGCTGGACAGGGCAAGAGCGGCCTGCGAGGCCTCATCCCGCGCTTCCCGGACTTCACGTTCGGCATATGTGACGAGGTCTTCACTGCCACGTTCGTTGAGATCGTTCACCAGTGCCTCGGCCCCCCTCAGGAGCCGCGCGTTCATATTCTGGGCGTCCTGGGGATCGTAGGCGCGCACGGTCAAGGTAGTGATCGAAGTCTCTGTATCATAAGCGGCGGAAATCATCTCGCGGTAATACTTGTACAGATCTTCGAACGAACCAGCCCAGCCGATGGGGTCAAACCGGCTTACAAGAGAAACTTCATCGCTTCCCCAGGCGTTTTCGGCCAGCTGGTCGAAATTAAGCAGTTTTAACGCATCGCGCGACTCGATGTAGCCCTGCGCTGCCCGCACCTCCTCGCTCGCATTGTTGAACCCGGCGCTGCCCAAAAGCACTCCGACGCCACTGGTTTGCGGTTTATCCGGGCTACGCACGACGAAGCGGCTTTCGGAAATGTAGATATCCTCTGCCAGGAACCCGTAATACAAGACTGCAACAAGTGTAGGGACGATGACCGTCAGCCAGAAAAGCCCTCCGACCTTCCGCAAAGCAGCAGCAGAACGAGCGACCAGGCTGCGCGATCGCGATCCGGCGGACGTCGTCGGACCGGCGGCAGGGGTATCGAGATCATCGACCTCCACTGCATCGGCTCGTGAAATTTCAGCTTCTTTCATAAAATTCATGTTTTGGTGTGTCTCGTCTTAGCACGTCACAGCATGGCCCAGTTCGGCGTCTGTAGAAAAAAGCGGACGTGTCTTACGCTGTGTTATGCGCTACTGCTTTGCGGACACAAGGGCAACCAGCTTCAATATCAAGTCATCGCAAACGGCCTCGGTTTGCCGATCCAGCGGGATTGCAGCGTGAGGGTCTCTGCTTGCTTTTGCTTCAGCGCATAGTCATCAACGCTGTGTTGTTATTAGAAGAGTGTAATAGATATTTGCGCACCTCTCTCAGCGCCATCAGCGACTTTGACACCAGTTCAGCCAGCTGGCACGGGCACTGAACTCTTGCCCGGTGGCCGGGGCCCTTCTGCAACCAAAAGCTGTTTATTCGGAAATTCCCGCTCAATGAAACCCATTCGTTCCTGGCGCACACTGCCCATCCTAGTTCTTGGCGTCCTGCTCGCCTCGTGCCAGTCCTTCGGACCAAGCCGCGGCGCGATCACGAACGCTGACTATGTTCCCGCTGCAAGGGGAGAAGCCACGGCCATTCGCGTTGTGGAAGTCAGCGGCGAAGCCGGATTCCAGTTGCCTCCTGCACCTGCAAAAACCTCTTTCGCCAAGGCGCTTTCGGGCGCGCAACCCGTGGGAACCATCGTCGAGCTGGGCGATGCGGTCGAAGTAACGATCTGGGAGGCGCCGCCAGCCACCTTGTTTGGTGGCTCGGCTTCCGACACACGCATCGGCACGGCGATAAGCACCGCCCGTCCCACCATCCTGCCCGAACTCCTGGTCGGTCCAGAAGGTACCATATCGGTCCCATTTGCGGGGGCCGTCCCCGCGCGCGGACGAACCTTGCGCGAAATCGAGGAGACTATTGTCAGCCGGTTGCGGGGAAAGGCCAACGCGCCTCAGGCTCAGGTTCGACTGGTCCGCAACGAAGCCACGACCGTCACGGTCGTCGGGGAAGTCAACCAGTCAGCCCGCGTACCACTCTCGCCTCGCGGGGAGCGTTTGCTTGATGCACTGGCGCAGGCTGGCGGGGTCAAACCACCGGTCAACCTCACCACCATCCAGGTTACCCGTGATGGACAGACTTACCGGATGCCCTTGTCCGATGTGATCGAGCGCAGCGAGAACAACATCCTGCTGGCCCGCGACGATGTGGTTACCGCGCTGTTCCAGCCTTACAGTTTCACGGTACTGGGCGCAGCGGGCCGCAACGACGAATTGCGTTTCGAAGCCTTCGGCATATCGCTTGCGCAAGCGCTGGGCCGGATCGGCGGGTTGCAGGACGGGCGGGCCAATCCGCGCGGCGTGTTCCTGTTCCGATGGCAGGATCGCAGCGATCCGGATAATCTCAAAGACCCGGTAATCTACCGCTTCGATCTCAAGGATCCCGCTGCCTACTTTCTGGCTCAGCAATTTCAGATTGAAGATAACGATCTGATCTACATCACAAATTCACCGGTAGCCGAACTGCAGCGTTTCGTTGGGATCATCTCGCAAACGATCTTGCCGGCGGCAACCGTGACGACGGTGATTGATCAGGCCAACAGGAACTGAATGCCGTCGGCCGATAGCGCAAATTTGCGAAAGCGACAGGCAAGCGCCGCGTAGAGGCGCATGCCTGGCGAGTAATCCTGCAGCATATTTTGGATGGGCTTGGTGCCGTCTCAGGATATGACCTCCCTGTAAGCTGGCAACAATTCGGAACGCTCAGCGGTCTACCGGCCGCCTTTTGCCAACCGGTGTCCACGGCTGCCCGATCTGTTTCTCGAACCGGTCGCGCAGGGCCCACAGCCAGCCTATGCGGCGCTCGGCGATGCCCGGCAGGCTGAGCAGGTCGCCGCCAAGCCAGGGCAGGAACGGGTTGCGCCGCGCATAGGACCAGATCTCTACCCGTTCACCGGGGCGCTGCGCGGGACCGCGCGCGTGGAAGCCTGCCGTGTCGGCGACGACGAGAGTGTTCTCGACCACCGCTAGCGGCTCGGCCGGCGCAAAACCAATCGCAGCAAGTCCTGCATCATCGATCCGGGGGGAACCACGAGCAGAGAGACGATCGATCGACGCAGGATCGAGCAGGCTTCGCTGGTATTCCCACTTGATGCGCTCTGACGTGAAACGGTGCGAGCCGCGCACATAGGTGAACGGACCATCCTCCACAGCAACCGGGCGCAGGAACAGCCAGGCCTTCATGGACGAATGGAAACTGTCCGCATGGACCGTCTCTTGCGGGTCGGGTTCCTCACCTGCGCTTTTGCTCACGATCGTCTGGATGTAATGCAGCGGCCTTGTGCGAAAACCTGCAACGTAATGGAACAGGGCGTTGATATCCTGCCGCGAAAGCAGATGACGCAATTGCGGCACCGCTTCCAGCATTGCGGGGTCGATTGCGATGCGCCGCGTGATCGCATCGCCCTGACGCATCTCGCGCGCGTCCCATTCGGCATCGAGAAGGGCGTCACGAAGGGCCGGAAAATCCTCTGGCGCTATCACATTCTCGATCGCCACAAAGCCATCGCGATCGAACGCCTCGCGCCATTCGCGCGGAACGTGGCGCGCCAGTCTGCGCCGGCGCCACCGGCACAGACCGTCCGCGATTTTCACTCGGGCACGGTGCAATCCCATGCGGTTCAATCGATTTGAACCGATCAGCGGGTGATCGAGAAAACTCTTGGCCGTGGTGGCCAGCTGGAGAACCCAGACCGGCATCAACAGCACCGCCTTCAAGGTGCGAAAAAGAGCCATGCTCAGGGCGTCGCGCCGGATTTCACGAGGTCATCGATCGCAAGAAGCTGCGTGACCAGCCCTTCAAATCGGTCAAGCGCAAGCGCATTGGGCCCATCGGAAAGAGCGTTCGCGGGATCGGGATGCGTCTCCATGAAGACGCCCGAAACGCCGGCTGCTACAGCCGCGCGCGCCAGCAGGGGAACATACTGGCTCTGCCCGCCCGAACGCGAGCCCAGTCCCCCGGGCTGCTGCACCGAATGGGTAGCATCGAACACGACTGGACAGCCTGTCTCAGCCATGATCGACAGCCCGCGCATATCGGATATGAGCGTGTTGTAGCCAAACGAGGTCCCCCGCTCGCACAAGAGCAGATTATCCTCTTCGTGCCCGGCCTCCCTTGCTGCCGCGCGCGCTTTCTCCACCACATTGGACATATCCGCGGGCGCCATGAATTGCGCTTTCTTGATGTTGACCGGCTTACCCGTGGCAGCGACCGCTCGGATAAAGTCCGTTTGCCGCGCGAGAAAGGCCGGCGTCTGGAGGACATCGACAATATCCGCGACCTGCTGAGCCTGCGCTGCCTCGTGCACATCGGTCAGTACGGGGAGTCCGGTCTGGACGCGGACCTGTTCCAGGATACGCAGCCCCTCGTCGATCCCCGGCCCCCGGAACGAATCGCCCGAAGTGCGATTCGCCTTGTCGAACGAGCTCTTGAAGATCAGCAGGATATCGAGCCGCTCGGCGATACGGGCCAGATCGTCTGCGACACGCAGGCAGTGGTCCTCACTTTCGATGACACAAGGTCCGGCGATCACGAACAGGCGACTGTTTGCCGACACGTCGCGATTGCATAAAATCATTTCACTCTCATATCCCGCCAGCCAAGCGGTTTTGTCCTGCCTTTTTTGGACGCTGGTCGCAAGTTTGCATACGGTCCGGCGCAGATTCCCCGGTTCCACACTTGCCGAACTTGACTTACCCAGTTCACGGTGGTGCGTAAGCTATGGCTCGTATTGGCCATGTTTTTCTTTTGGTAATTTAAGGCGTATGTCTCAAACCCTCATTCAGCGCCACGTATCTTCTGCGAAGAAGACGCTCGATCTTGAAATCGGCGCCTTGAAAGAGCTGAAGAGCGCTTTGACCGAAACCGATCTCGGCAATGCGTTTGAGAAGGCGGTCGATGTCTGCGCGACAGCCACGGGTCGCATCGTGATTACCGGTATCGGCAAGAGCGGCCATATCGCCCGCAAGATTACAGCGACGCTGGTCTCCACCGGCACCTCTGCCCTTTACATCCATCCCAGCGAAGCGAGCCACGGCGATCTCGGCTCCATCGCTCGAGACGACGTAGTGTTTGCCATTTCGTGGTCGGGGTCGACCGCCGAACTGGGGGACATCGTCAATTTCTGCTCGGCCAATAACCAGACCCTGATCGTCGCTACAGCCTATCCGGACAACTGGATCGGCAAGGCCGCCGATATCTGCCTTGCCCTGCCCCTCGTACCCGAAGCATGCCCCAATGCGCTCGCGCCCACCTCTTCGACAACCATCCAGATGGTGCTGGGCGACGCATTGGCGATCGCGCTGATCGAAGCGCGCGGCTTTTCATCGCACAATTTTCGCGCTTTCCATCCGGGCGGGCGGCTTGGCGCACGGCTGACCACGCTCGAACAGCTTATGGCCACCGGCGAAGCGCTGCCCAAGGTCAGCCTCGATGCGACGCTGCGGAGTGCCACGATCGAGATGAGCCGCAAGCGGTTCGGCTGTACGGCTGTGGTCGACAATGACGATAATCTGGCCGGTGCCTTCACCGATGGCGATCTGAGACGTTGCATTGCCATTTATGATCTGGACGACACAATTCAAAACCACATGTCCCAGTCACCGGTCACGGCCGATCGCTCGACCTTGTCTGTCGATGCTCTTGCGCTGATGAATGACAATTCTGTTTCGGTGCTGTTTGTAACCGAAGGTGGAAAGCTTGTCGGCATCGTCCACATGCATGATCTGGTTCGCTTGGGCATTGCGTAAGATGGGCTGGCTTGCTGGGGCACGGGGGCGCCCCTGATGGCAGGGACACAGGAACCAGGAACACAGGGACAAGCGCATTGCGCGATCTGATTGTCATCCCGGCGCGCTATGGCTCCACCCGCTTGCCGGGCAAGCCATTGCTCAAACTGGCGGGAAAAACGCTGCTGGAACGGGTGTTTGCCAACGCGCAGAATGCGGCCCGTCGCGCTGGCGCCTGCGATGTACTCGTCGCCACCGACGATCGTCGGATTGCGGAGCATGCAGGATCAATCGGTGCAGAGGTTGTCATGACCGCGGCTGATCTTGATTCAGGATCCGCACGCGCCAGAGCGGCGGCACAGGCGCAAGCGGACCCGCCAGCGGCGATCATAAATCTGCAGGGCGATGCTCCTTTCATTACCCCGCAAACGATCACAGCGCTGATCGAAGCCATGCGCAAGAAAGATGCACCGGTCGTTACGCCCGTTTACCGGCTTGATTGGGAACGGCTCGATAGACTGCGCGAACACAAGCGCACCGCCCCTTTCAGCGGAACCACCTGCGTGCGCGACCGTGATGGCAGGGCACTGTGGTTCTCCAAGTCCATCCTGCCTGCGATGCGCGATGAAAATGCGCTGCGCTCGCAGCCCATGTCGCCTGTCTGGCAGCATCTTGGCCTCTACGGCTACACGTTCGAAGCGCTCGATTGGTTCGGCAAGACGCCGCCAGGCACATATGAGAAGCTCGAGGGCCTCGAGCAATTGCGCTTTCTCGAACACGGCTGGAGCATAGCAACCGTCCCCGTTGATCCACCGAAACACGCGCTTTCGGGAATAGATACGCAGCGCGATCTGGAACTGGCCGAGGATGCCATCGCGCGTTTGGGCGAGCCCTTCGAAGTCTGAAGCCTTCAGCGCGTTCCGGCGCGCTGCTTGCAGTCATATCGCGACGCGCTACAAGTCGCCGTGATGTTCACCATAGTCCGGCACGGTAACACTTTCGAAAGCGACGAGACACCGCGCCGCATCGGAGCGAAGACCGATCTGTCCCTCACCGCTGAAGGAATTGCCCAGGCGCGCAGGCTGGGGAGCAATTTCGCGGCTCGCAATATCCGCTTTGATCGGCTGCTGATGTCCCCGCTTGCGCGCACGCGTCAGACCGCGCAGGCGATCCTCGAGGCACAAAGCAATCCGCCCGAGCCGGAACTGGCGAATTTCCTGCGAGAAATTGATCACGGCCCAGATGAAAATGAATCCGAGGAAAAGGTGCTGGCACGTCTGGGAGCACCGGCTATCGAGGCCTGGGAAACGCACGGCGAGCCACCACACGGCTGGATCGTCGAGCGCGAAGCGAGGATCGCGCAATGGCGCGCCCTCTTCGTTGATGCGCGTAACGCCGAGCGCAATACATTGCTTGTGACAAGCAATGGTGCGGCGCGTTTCGCCATTCTGGCCGATCCCGGGCTTGTCACAGAAGCGCGCACTCTCAAGACCCTGAAATTGCCGACCGGGGGGGTCGGCATAATCGAATGCGATAAAAACGGTGTTCTGCATCTGGCGCAATGGGGCCGCCGTCCATGAGCGCCGGTATCGCACAATATGCCGAACCGCTGCTTCGCTGGCCTCCCTTTCCCGATGCGCAAATGGATCACAGCTATGCGCGGTGCGATGCAGAGTTTGACCAGGACCGGCTGTTTGCGGCCTTGTGCAACGCACGGGTCGGCGGTGCTTTCTGGGCCGAACCGCTTGCATCCGACAGTTCGGGCAATCCGCCGGAATCCGTGGCCCGCATCACGCGAAGTGAGCAAATGGCTGGCTTGCTTTGCGATGACTTTCAAAATGCTTTGCTAATCGAGCCACGAAGCGATGCCAGAGCGATCGACCCCTGGTCCGTTCTCCCGCATGCGCGCCGGCTGGCAGCTCACGGCGAGGATGAATGGGTTGCCCTGGCTGCGATACTGGGCTGCGAAGTCAGCGTCCTGTCGACCGGCGCCTATGGAGCCCCCGAAGACGGGCCCGACCAGTTGAAAGAGCGTGCCCTTCAGGCACTGGCAAAAGGAATGCCCGATCCTTTCGGCAGGGGTCTGCTTGCTCCCTTTCAAGCGATCACGCTTCTGGCTGATTGGCGCCGCGTGCTCGACGGCAATCGTGGCCATGATGGCGAATGCCTGGTTGCGGCGTGCGGGATGAGCTGGTGGAAACGCGATGAGATACGCCGCTTTCTGTGGTCGCCCGGCTCTGCTTTGCAGATCTGTCGCTCGACGAGCCGCGCCCTTGCGGTGGCGGCCAGAAAAGGCGGAGCCATCGCGGTTTGGCCCTCACGCGTTTCACCGCAGCTGAATGAGCGGGCGTCAAACGAGAATATCAAGCTGGTGCGGGTGGAGGATGGTTTCGTCCGCTCTGTCGGCCTTGGCAGCAACCTTGTCCCCCCGCTTTCCATCATCGTCGATCGGCAGGGCATTCATTACGATCCTTCCCAGCCAAGCGACCTGGAAACGATTCTCGCGACATTCGATTTTTCAAGCGAACTGCAAGATCGCGCTGCAAACCTGCGCAACGTCATCGTAGAAGGCGGCATCAGCAAATACGCTGCCAAGAGCCGAGTGAAATCGGTCAAGATGGAAGGCAGGAATGTCAGGCGTATCGTTCTGGTGCCTGGCCAGGTCGAAGACGATATGTCGGTCGTCTCCGGCGGAGGCGGCCTGACGTCGAACCTCGAACTCCTGCGCCGCACCCGAGCTTTTGAACCCGAAGCCGAGATCTGGTGGCGTCCTCATCCAGACGTGGACGCCGGGCACAGGGTCGGTGCGGTTGCCGATGATGCCGCGCTCGAATATGCCGACCGGATCGTGCGCGAAGGCGCGATGAGCGAACTGCTCGATCGGGTCGACGCCTTGCACACCTTAACCTCGCTCTCCGGCTTCGAGGCCCTCATGCGCGGCGTGGAGGTCACATGCCATGGTGTGCCGTTCTATTCGGGTTGGGGGCTGACCCGCGATCTTGGCGAAGTGCCAGGCCGCCGTGGACGCAAGATCTCGCTCGATGAACTCGTTGCCGGTGTGCTTGTGCTTTATCCGCGCTATCTGGACCCGGTGACCGGTCTGCCCTGCCCTCCCGAAATCCTGGTTCGGCGCCTCACCGAAGGCGGTGCAGTCAACCGGCTCGCTTGGGTGGAACCCATACGCGCGCTGCAGGGAAAGATCATGAGGCGGCTGAGACCGATTGCCGGACGATGACACAAATCGTGCTCGATATTTCGCGCCTCATCTCGCGCGTGCGCCACGCGCGTCCCTCAGGGGTCGATCGCGTGGAAATGGCTTACGCGCGCGGATTGGCGGCGAGCTATGAAGACGCGCTGGCATTCGCAGCCATGCACCCGACAGGGATTTATGGGCGGATACCGCGAAAGATAGCCGGCGCTTACTTCGATTACCTCGAACACCGCTGGGCCGATCAGAACAATGCGAAAGGCGAACGCTCGGTTGCCTCGGTTCTGCCATGGATGCGACGGCTGGTCCCCGTGAACAGGGGCGTAGGCTCCGGCGATGTCCTGATCCAGGTTTCGCCGCACCACTTGCAGCACACCTCGAAGAAACGACGAATCCTGCATCGCGAAGGTGCTCGCTTTGTGTGTATGGTCCACGATCTGATCCCGATCGAATTTCCTGAATATGCCCGCCCCGGAGGGGCAGCGACCCACAAGCGGCGCATGGAGACGGTCGCACAGCTGGCCGATGCGGTCATTGCGAACTCCGCTGCAACCGCCGCCTCTTTCACGCGCTGGGCGCAGCAAACAGACGAGCGCGTGCCGCCGGTCCACGTCGCCCTTTTGGGGACAGAGCGATTGCCGCAAGTGCCAGCATCGCGCGGCCATGTGCCCTACTTTGTCTGTTTGGGCACGATCGAGCCGCGCAAAAACCACCTTTTGCTGCTGCATCAGTGGCGCCGGATGGCGCAGACCTTGCCTGCCGAAAGGGTTCCGGTCCTCAAGGTGATAGGCAGACGGGGCTGGGAGAACGAGCAGATCGTTGATTTGCTGGAGCGTTCGCCCGCGCTCGCGCCGTTTGTCGAAGAGATCAACAATTGCTCGGACAACGAATTGGCCGCGTTGTTGAAAGGAGCCTGCGCCCTCCTGATGCCGAGTTTTTCAGAGGGCTACGGCATGCCGATCGCTGAAGCTCTGTGCGTTGGCACTCCGGTGATCGCCAGCGACATTGCTGCCCATCGCGAGGCGGGCGGCGATGTTCCGGAATTTCTCGATCCGCTCGATGGACCCGGATGGCAAGAAGCCATTCTAGAATACGCAACAGATGGCACGAGACGCGAAGCGCAGTTGCAGCGCCTTGAAAGCTGGCGCGCGCCTGAATGGCGCGATCATTTGGAGATTGCCCGATCGGTGATCGAGAGCGTTTCCTGATCGGGCCGAAAGCGCAGTAAACCCCAGTCTCGACTGAATTTCTCGACTGAATTACTCGGCCGGCGCGCGAGCTTCGGCTTCGGGATTCTCGCTCATCTGCGCGCTTGCGGACGGGCGCCTGCCAATCGTCACCCGCGTGCCGAAAACCCGGTCCCAGAAAAGCCCCGTCACCGCGTAATTGCCGTCCTGCGAAATGAAGTGGTGAAGCATGTGATGCCGTTTGAACTTTTGCCCGATCTTGCCGTGCATGGGCCATTGATGAGAGGCATAATGCGTCAGATCGTAAGCGACATAACCGACAAGGAAACCGAAAATCATCCACGCCGACCAAACCCCGAAAATCAGGTTCAGCACGGCCCAAACAGCCAAAGCGATCGGAAAGCTGACGATCGGAGGCATCAGACTGCGCAGTTTGTCGGCGGGTTGCAGATGGTGGTTGCCGTGGATGACGAAAACGGCCCTTGCCATCCAGTCGCTTTGCGCAGCCCAGTGGAACAGATAGCGGTGCGCGACATATTCGACGAAGGAAAAGATCAACCATCCGGCAGCTACCAGCGGAACCGCCGCGAGCGCCGGGGCGGTCCCCCAGGCCCTGTAGGCCAATACAGACAAGACGATCGACCAGATGGCAAGGAACCAGCTCACGGAGATAACCGTGAGCAATTCCAGCCACCTGTTTTCGAATAGCCTGAGGCGTTTATCGCTTGAAGTCGGACCCTTCATCGACAACGTGTCGACCAGCCGGCGTGATCTTTGTCAAGCGGATCGCGATGCGCCGCAGCCGAATAATGATCAATTGTGGAGGCAATGCTGTCGCTCGATAAGAAACTAGAGACAAGTACAGATGGCCCGGATGATGGAGCTTCAATTATAATAACGGGTGCTTCGGGCTCTTTGGGCAAGGCTTTGGCGATGCTTCATGCAAGACCCGGCGTTGTCATGCGCTTGTGGGGGCGCGATTCGGCCCGGCTTGAGGAAACCGCAGCCGCCTCGTCTTCAAGAGGCGCGAATATTCGCTCGACCCTGTTCGATCTGACCGATGCGGGCGGTGCTGTTAAAAGACTGTTACAGGAGGACGATGCCGAGCGCTTCGATATCGCCTATCTCGTCGCAGGAAGCGGCGAAACGAGGGAACCGGGCTCGATTATCGAGAATCCCGATCAGATTGCCCGGATAGCGATCGTCAATTATGCCGCCCCCTGCGCAATGGCCGCCGCGATCGCAGAGCGCATGGCGCTGCGTGGTGGGGGAAGGATAGTCCTGATCGGATCGGCAGCCGGACACCATTCGCTTCCATCAGCGCCCGCTTATGCGAGCTCCAAAGCCGGCCTTGCGCGCTTTGCAGATGCCTTAAGGATCGCGGTCGCACCGTATGGCGTCAGCGTAACCCTGGCAGCGCCCGGCTTTATCGATACACCCACCATGCGCACGCAAAACGGTGACCGTCCGTTCCAGATCTCGGTCGACGAGGCCGCCAGGCGCATCGTTCGCGCCGGAGCGCGAGGCCGAAGCCACTACGTCACACCCTGGCAATTTCGCGCCCTGCGGATCATTGATACGATGCTGCCCGCTTTCGTGCGAGATCGCTTGCTGAGAAAGCTCTAACCGCTGCGAACCGACGTCTCGGCAAGGATTGTGTGGTGAAGTTGTGCCGGCGTCAGGTCCTCGCGCTTGCCCGGCTTTGTCGCCGCACCTTGAGACTGACCGAAACGCAGGATCGCGTAGGGCGTGTGGCGATCACCGCCCGGATCGCTGGCGCCGGGAATGGTGGGACGATGATCGCCGAAGAAGACAAGGGTTGTCGGCCTCCCAAGCGTCTCCAACCCTTCGCGCAACTGCCCCAGCATCGCATCGCCCGCCAGCACCAGACGGTTGTAGTTTGCGACCATTGAGCCGGTGCCTGCATCGCCATGCGGTGCCCATGGACCGTGATTCTCCATCGTGACCGCGTAGATGAGAGTGCGTTGCGAGGAGCTGTCCACCAGTTCCAATATCTTGTCGGCAACGCGCGCATCACGAACATAGCGGCCACCTTCGAGGTCGTCATGCGCAAAGCGGTCTTCGCCTACCAGTTCGGCAAAACCTGCCTTTGGCAGGATCCGGGCGCGGTCATAGAAACGCATGTCGTGAGGGTGGACGAAGAAGCTGCGCCAGGAACGGGTACCCAAAACCCGCGGCAAAGCCAGCGCAGGATCATCGCAGGCCGTCAGATAGGGGTCGTACTTGAGGAAGCCGAGTTCCTCCTCCCCGCGCCCAAACAACACCGCGTATTCCGTGCGCATCGTGTAAGCGCCGAAACCGCTCACCTCAAGGTTGCCCCATTGCACGCTGTCCACCTTTGCCCGCGCCAGTTCGGGCAGGTG
The DNA here is from genome assembly GCA_043567175.1 of Erythrobacter sp. Lineage (GTDB taxonomy): Bacteria > Pseudomonadota > Alphaproteobacteria > Sphingomonadales > Sphingomonadaceae > Erythrobacter. Next base: position 2,983,178 of record CP121323.1, on the reverse strand, counting down.
CGCGCCGCCTTCGCCGAATAATTCCTCAGGGTCGGCGAAGGACTCGCATTGCACGATGACGAGCACCTCGTTCCCGCCCGCCTTGTCCGGCTCGCCACCTTGAGCGACGCGCGCGCCATGATCTTGCGGTGAGAGTTGCGCACGCGCCTCGCGCCAGCGTCGCCAGTAAAGAAGCAAGGTGGGCAACAGCCCCAAGGCGGCAAGGTCAGCCTCGAGATCAGGTCTCGCCGCCAGTTTGCGCCATGGATCAATCCGCAGGCTGAGCGCGAGCAAGGCAATCGCTGCCACCGCGATCCCCGATCCGATTGCGGCCATGCGGAGGGCGGGTTCGAACAGCCAGACAATTACGCCGACTAGCGAAACCACGCCTAGCAACCCCGCGATCTTTTGCCACAGCGCCAGAACCGAAAAGTAGAATTGCGGATGCTTCAGCATCGCTCCGAGTAAAGCCAGATCGCTGAAAACAAGCGGTTCTCCCAGCACGCGCCGTTTTGCATTGGAACCGATGGCAAGCACCAGCTGAACCGCGAGCGTCGCAATTACTGAAAGGCGGGCACTGCCACTCACGGCGGAGAAAATGCCGAAAACTGCCGTGATCACGAGCCCTGTAATCCAAAGGCCGGACCACGCGCGCAGCCTTGCCCAGTTTTTGGTGGATCGAGGCCGCACCGCTGAATCGATCAGCCAGGCGCTCACCACTGACAAGAGCCATACAAGAGGCAATTCGTTCATTGGCGATATTTGCCCGCAAGGTTGGGAGAAAAACAGGGCGCCAACACTGTTACGTAAAAGCTACGCGCGGGCCCCGGAGGATGAAAAACTGCACTTTGGATTCTGTTCAGGATGCAAGTGATGCTAGGGACATTCATAAAGCCGCATCAGGTAGTGTGTTTTGTATTCTGATAAAATTCAACAATTTGGTGCACCGGATAAAAAGGTGAAAGCGGCTGCAACCGCGCCGGGATTGATGCCAGACGCCATCCCCGACGTGTCAGCGGCCGTGGCCGAACCTCGCGTCGTGCTCCTCCTGCAAGGATTGATGGGGCCGCTGTTCCGTCGGCTGGGTCAGGAACTGATCCGCTCTGGCCACAAAGTCTACAAAGTCAACTTCAACGGCGGTGACCGGCTGTTCTGGAGGCTTCCCGGAGGGATCGACTTTCGTGATCCGATAGAGGCATGGCCGGATGCATTGCGCGAGATTATCACGGAAAAGAAAATCACCGATGTGGTGCTGTTCGGCGATTGCCGTGTGCATCATGTGAACGCCACAGCGGTTTGCCGCGAATTGAATATTCGCGTCCATGTATTCGAAGAAGGCTATATCCGCCCGGATTGGGTGACGCTCGAAATGGACGGGGTAAATGGTCACTCGCGCCTGCCGCGCGATCCCGAATGGTATCGCCAGCGCGCTGCGAAACTGCCGCCGGTGCCCGAACACAAACAGGTGCCCTCTTCCTTTCGTCGTCGCGCGCTTGAAGGGCTGGCCTACAATGCTGCCGATGTGCTCACGCGCTGGCGCTATCCCAATTGGACCAATCATCGGCCCTGGCATCCGCTGATCGAGGGCATGGGCTGGGCGCGTAAATTGCTTCGCACCAAGCAGCGCCGCGAAGGCTCCGAGCGCGTCGTCAGGCGGTTGCTGGAGACCGATCAGCAATTCTACCTTTTCCCTTTGCAACTTGCATCGGACGCGCAAATCCGTCTGCACTCGCCTTTTGCCAGCATGACAGAGGCGCTCTCGCTGGTGATCAAGTCCTTCGCCGAGAACGCGCCGGACCACACAAGGCTTCTGGTCAAGGAGCACCCCCTGGATAACGGCGTAGTCGACTGGCAGGAGGAGACACGCTCGCTCGCCGCGTTGTGCGGCATTGCTGACCGAGTCGATTACATGAGCTTTGGGGACATCGTCCCGGTCGCGCGCGCAGCCAAGGGGATGGTCACAATCAACAGCACCAGCGGCACTCTGGCTCTCGATATGGGCATTCCGGTAATCGCGCTGGGCCACGCAGTGTTCGACATCCCCGATGTAACCTATCAGGGCGGGATTGACCGGTTCTGGGAAGAAACCACTGCGCCAGACCAGGCGACCTTTAACGCATTTCGCCGCGTTCTTGTCGAACGATGCCTCGTGCCGGGCGGTTTCTTCTCCGATGAGGCGCTGGATAAAGTCGTGCGACATGCGGTCGCCCGGTTCGAAGGCGAAGGGCTGCTTGAAGAGTAAGGCTCAACCGCAGAGCTCGCATGGTGCGATTATCGGTTTAGCAGGGGTTTCCACCAGTCCTCGTTGGTCAGATACCAGCGCAGGGTCTGACGCAGGCCTTCCCCGAAGCCGTGCCGGGGCGTATATTGCAGGTCTGCGCGGGCTTTGGTTTCATCAATCGCGTAGCGGCGATCGTGTCCGGCCCGGTCGGTGACGTAGGTCTTGAGGCTCTCGGTCTTGCCGCCCTTCGCCGCAGGTGCATCGGGGTAGCGTTCCGCGAGGCCTTCGATCTCCTCAAACGCGCGGTCCACCTCGCGGCAGATGGCGTCGATCACCTCCAAATTGGGCAGTTCGGCCCCGCCACCGATATTGTAAGTCTCGCCCGGCACGCCCTTTGTCAGACACGCCTCGATCCCGCGGCAATGGTCCTCGACATGCAGCCAGTCGCGCACGTTCATGCCATCGCCGTAGATCGGCAGCTTCTCGCCCGACAGCGCGTTGAGCAGGAAGAGCGGGATCAGCTTTTCGGGATATTGATAGGGCCCGTAATTGTTCGAGCAATTCGAGGTCGTCACCTCGAGCCCGTAAGTGTGGTGATAGGCGCGCACGAGATGGTCCGATGCGGCCTTGGAGGCGGAATAGGGCGAGTTGGGCGCATAGGGCGTTGTTTCGCTGAAGGCGGGATCTTCGGGCCCGAGCGAGCCGAACACCTCGTCGGTCGAGATATGATGGAAACGGTGTGCCACCCCGTCGCCCGCCAGCCACACCGCGCGCGCAGCCTTCAGAAGCGAGTTGGTGCCAAGGATATTGGTGTCGATGAAAGCGTCCGGTCCCGTGATCGAGCGATCGACATGGCTTTCGGCTGCAAAGTGCACGATTGTTGTGATCGAGCGTTCGCGCAGCAATTGCTCGACGAGGTCCTGGTTGCGGATATCGTCCTCGATAAGCTCGGTGCGCTCGGCGTCCTCGATCGTCGAGCGGTTGCCCGCATAGGTGAGCGCGTCGAGCACGATCACCTCATCCCCTGGGTGGTTCCGGGTCCAGTAATGGACGAAATTGCCGCCGATAAAGCCGGCGCCGCCGGTGACAAGCAGTCTAGCCAAGGTTTGCTTCCTCTTTGAGCATCAGGCGCAAGTTTTCGCGCCAGGGCGTGCCGGGTTGGCCAAGCAGCGCGCGGGTCTTGGAACAATCGAGCACCGAATAGGCCGGGCGCACGGCCGGGGTCGGGTAATCGGCAGTGGTGATGGGTTTGATCGTCGGGATACGCTCTATCAGCCCAAGCGCCTGCGCCTCCTCGGCAATCGCCACGGCAAAATCGTACCAGCTGATCGCGCCCTCATCGCTGTGGTGATAAGTGCCAGACGCATCTTTCTCGACCAGCCCCCAGATTACTTGCGCAAGGCCGGTCGCCCAGGTCGGCGATCCGATCTGGTCAGCGACAATGCCTAACTCGTCGCGCTCTTTCATCAGGCGGATCATCGTGCGCACGAAATTGGCACCGCCCGCCTCGTAAACCCAGGCGGTGCGCACCAGCAGGTCGCTCTCGCTCAACTGATCCTCGCCCTCGGCCTTGGTGCGCCCATAGGCCGAGATCGGCGCGCGCTTGTCGTCGGGCTTGTAGGGCTCGGACGCCTTGCCATCGAAGACAAAATCGGTCGAGACATGGACAAGCTTGCCGCCCTGATCGGCCATTGCCTTGGCCATGATGGCAACGGCGGCGGCGTTGATCTCGCGCGCGGTTTCCTCGTCATCCTCGGCCTTGTCGACCGCAGTGTAGGCGGCAGCGTTGATGAGCACGTCGGGCGCTTCGACGACAAGGCGCGCGGCGAACATGGCGTCCTCGGTGAAGTCGACATCGTCGACATCGATCGCGTTGATTTCGGCGTGCGACGGAGCGGTGCGCTGCAAGGCACCGCCCAACTGGCCGTTCGCGCCGGTGATCAGAACCTTCATTTCTGGCAACCTTCAGTCAAAAGCGGGAACATCAGCCAGCGCCAGGCCGACTTTGTCCTTTTCGGAGATGATCGGGGCGAGACCCGATAAAGGCCATTCAACGCCAACCGCAGGATCATCCCAGGCGAGAGTGTACTCCGAGTCGGGCGCGTAAGGCGCGGTGCACTTGTACAGGAAATCGGTGTCGTCCTCGAGCGTCAGGAAGCCATGGGCAAAACCCTCGGGCACCCAGAACATGCGCTTGTTGGCGGCGGTCAGTTCGACGCCGACCCATTTGCCGAAACCGGGCGAGGATCGTCTCAGATCAACCGCGACATCATAGACGGCCCCGCGCGTGACCCGCACAAGTTTACCCTGCGCTCCCGGATTCTGGAAATGCAGCCCGCGAAGCACGCCCTTCTGGGAATGGCTATGATTGTCCTGCACCCATGCAAGATCCAGTCCTGCCTCGGCGAAGCCGGCGGCGTTCCATGTCTCCATGAAAAAGCCGCGTTCATCACCGAAGACGCGCGGTTCGATGATTTTCGGGCCTTCGATGGCCGTCTCGATGATGTTCACAGCCACGCGTCCTAGAACTTTGGCTCGTCGAGCAATTGCAGCAGATATTCCCCATAGCCCGATTTGCGCAGCGGCTCGGCGATACGGACCAGATCATCGTCGGAAATAAAGCCTTTGCGCCAGGCGATTTCTTCGGGACAGGCGATCTTGAGACCCTGGCGCTCCTCGGTAATGCGAACATAGGTCGCCGCATCGAGCAACGAGGCATGGGTGCCCGTATCAAGCCATGAATAGCCGCGCCCCATTATCTCGACCGACATTGCACCCTCGTCGAGATAGGTGCGGTTGAGGTCGGTGATCTCAAGCTCGCCTCGGGGGGAAGGCTTAAGGTCGCGCGCTCGCTCTACCACCGTATCGTCGTAGAAATAGAGGCCCGTCACCGCGTAATTCGACTTGGGCTCCTTCGGCTTTTCCTCGATCGAGATTGCCTTGCCGGCCTCGTCGAACTCGACCACGCCGAAGGCTTGCGGGTCCGTTACCCGGTAGGCAAAGACGGTCGCGCCCGCTTCCTTGCGGCCCGCGCTGCCCATGAGAGCGGGCAGCCCATGGCCGTAGAAGATGTTGTCGCCAAGGATCAGCGCGCTCGGGTCATCGCCGATAAAGTCTGCGCCGATATGAAACGCCTGCGCGAGGCCCTCCGGGCGCGGCTGCACCGCATAGCTGAGATTGACACCGAAATCCGAGCCATCGCCCAGCACGCGCTGGAACTGCTCGGCATCCTCGGGCGTGGTGATGATCAAAATGTCCTGCATTCCCGCCAGCATCAACGTGCTGAGCGGATAATAAATCATCGGCTTGTCAAAAACAGGCATCAACTGCTTCGAAACACCGCGCGTAAGCGGATAAAGCCGCGTCCCCGATCCACCAGCCAATATTATACCCTTGCGAGACATGCCCAAGAGTTTTCCTTTTTTCTTACCCGATCGGAAGTATCAGCCCCCGCCATTGCAGAGGCTCGCGCGCCGGGTCAATGCGCAACTGGCTCCGGTTCGGTCTTACATATGTCGTTGCGCACCAAGACGCATAAATCCTGTCAATCCTGACCGGCTTGCCCTAGTCGCTTCGCTGCGAGGCAAGCGGGATCCAGACGCAAGGGGTACGAGATGGAACCGACCGTATCGGTGGTGATGTCGGTCTATAATGGCGGAGACGATCTCGGCCCAGCGATCGAAAGTGTCCTCGCCCAGACCTTTGCCGATTTCGAGTTCATCATCATCAATGACGGATCGACCGACAATTCGCTTGATCGCCTGCGCGAATATGAAGGGCGCGATGAGCGCATCAGACTGATCAATCAGGAGAATACCGGGCTTACCATCGCCTTGCAGCGCGGCGTCGCGGCGAGCCGGGGCGAGTTCATCGCGCGCATGGATGCTGATGATATCTCGATGCCCACCCGCCTGGAAAAGGAAGTCGCACTGCTGCGCTCTGACAAACGGCTGGCAATTGTCTCATGCGACCTGGAACATTTCTTCGACGACGGTACGATCAAGATGGTCCAGACCTTCGATCACAATCCGCGCCTTACCGCGCTGCTGGCCTGTTTCTACAACCCCATCGGAGGGCACGGTCAGGTCCTGTACCGGCGCAGCGCCTACGAAGCGGCGGGGGGGTATGATCCGGATTATAACCTCGCCGAAGACTACGATTTGTGGACACGCATCCTGCGCCATGGCGGGTGCGGCATCATTCCCGAAGTGCTCTATCGCTATCGCACGGGCCATGAAAGCGTGACCTCGCGTAACAAAGCTGCGCAAGAAGCGGTGACCCGGCGCGTCATACAGCGCGAATGCAAGCAGCTCCTGGGCGGTGAAATCAGCGACGAAGTGGCGCAGGCGATGCTTGAATTCTGGTGGGGGCGAAAGCCTGAGCGCACACCACTGGCCCATTCTCGCAAGCTGAACACCACGATGGAGCGTGTGGTCGAGACTTACTTTGCGAAGAACCCCGAGCTGGCGGAGCTGAAAGCCGAGTCGAACAAGCTTATCAGCAATAGCTGGCGCTGGCGCAGTGCCAAAGTCCGCAAGGCTGATGTGGTGCGCCGCACTCTCTTTCTGGCCAACGCTGTATCATGGCGCCTCAAGGCCTAGACGCCCTGCCCGCCTGATCCGTGACTAGGTGCTGATCACGCTCACATTCGCGTCCTGCAAGCACACGCAGGAGAGGCGCCCGGTGTCATAGGCGGCGGTATCACATGCGATCCGGTTGTGGCGCACATCCACTTCTTCAACTATCGAGTGGCCGTGGACGACAACCTGTCCGTGCCATTTCTCGCTTTCGGTGAATTCCTCACGGATGGAATAGAGATCTTCGGTATCCTGCCTGGACAGCCGCACGCCGGGCCGCACGCCTGCATGAACAAAGAAATACGACCCGCTGGAATAAGAAACATCCAGAGAACGCAGGAACTGCACGTGCTCGTGCGGGATACTTTCCTTCAGGCGAGCCGCGAAGTCGAACGAATCCTCGCTTTCCTGCGGCGGGGCGACACCATAGCTTTCCAGCGTCGACAGACCTCCATTGCGCATCCAGGCCTGCTGCGGGTGATGAAGCGGCCGGACGCGGCACTGCGGTAGCGGCGGGGCAATACATCTCCGATGACATTTACGTCGAAGTGATCACCGATGCGCGCGGTTTCACCGCCACGCAGCTTGAGGTGAGTCTCTCACGCACCCTTTCTGTGCTCAGCCAGGCCGGCGGCGCGGGGGGGACGAATGTCAACCTGCGCTATCGCAAGGATTATTGATGCGCCGCCTTGTCCTGCTCGTTCTCGTGCTCGTGGCTATAGCCTCCGGCCTCGCGCTGTTCCTGCGCGGCACAGGGGAGGCCGATTTCGACCAACGCTTTGATCGTGCCGATCAGAAGCTGGAAACGCTGGCCGAAGAAATCGAGGCCGACCTCGACGAGGAAAGGCTGCGGCGTTGAATTGAGGCAAGGCGATAGAGGGCTGGCGGGGACGCCTGGCACCGGCTAAAAGGGCGCGGGCCAGCCTGGGGCGGGCAAGAAGCGGGAGCAATCTTTATGCTGACACGGGCTCAAATCAACGCGCATGGCGGGCCTGACGCGATCGAGTTCGTTGAGGAAGACATCCCCGCGCCCGGCCCCGGCAAAGTCTTGATCGAGCAGACCGCGATCGGCCTCAACTTCATCGACACATATCACCGTTCAGGCCTGTACCCGGTCGATCTTCCCTGCGGCCTTGGGCTGGAAGCGGCCGGGCGGATCACTGCTCTGGGCGAAGGGGTAAGCGATTTCACCATTGGGGACCGCGTCGCCTATCTTGGCCCCGGCCTTGGCGCCTATTCCACGCACCGGGTCATGGCCACGAGCGATCTCTTCAAAGTTCCCGACGGCGTGAATGACGAGACGGCAGCCGCCGCCATCCTGAAAGCGGCGACCACCGAAGCGCTGGTCGACCGCTGCGCAAAGGTCAGCGCCGGCGAGACAGTGCTGGTCCACGCGGCTGCGGGCGGCGTTGGCCTCATCATGGTCCAGTGGCTCAAGGCCCTGGGCGCACGAGTCATCGGAACGGTCTCCACTAACGCCAAGGCGCAAACCGCGCGCGAAGCGGGCTGCGATGAGATCATCCTCTATAGCGAGGAAAACCTCGCCGAGCAGGTCAGCAAACTGACCGCTCGCGAAGGCGTGCCGACGGTGTTCGACGGCGTGGGTCGCGCCACATTCGAAGCCTCGCTTGATTGCCTTGCGCCGCGAGGCCTGTTGGTGAGTTTCGGCAATGCCAGCGGCGCAGTCACAGGTGTCAATCTGGGCGTGCTTGCCCAGAAAGGTTCGCTGTTCGTCACTCGCCCTACGCTGTTTCACTATTATACGACAGCCGAGGAGCGAGCTGCCGGTATGGCCCGGGTGTGGGAAATGATCGAAACCGGCAAGGTCGAGATCACGATTGGCCAGACCTATCCGCTCAAGGAAGCGAGCAAGGCACACGCCGATCTTGAAGCGCGCGCTACCACCGGATCGACTTTGCTGATCCCTTGAGCAAGCGCATCGGCGTAGCTGCCGGTCATTCGCCGAAATCGGGCTTGCGCTTTGCGACGAAGGCGCTCGTGCCTTCCACAAAGTCAGGCCCCTCGAAGGCTTCGGCAAAGATCCGAAGGGTCTGGGCGTCATCCTCGCTCTGACCATCAAGCACCCGACGCACGAATTTCTTGTTTTCGCGGATCGAGTGCGGGCTGGTGGCCAACAGTGCCGCGACCATCGATGCAGGCTCCTGCGCGACTCCCTCGATCAAGCCGATGCGCAGCGCTTCCTCGGCATCGATCAGCCCCCCGGTAAACAGCAGCCGCCTCGCCTGGCCAGGGCCGACCAGATCGGTGAGCAGCTTGACGTCGTGAAACGGATAGACAAGCCCGAGCTTGGCCGGTGTCACCCCGAAACGCGCCGTGCCGGTGGCAATACGCAGATCGCAGGCCAGCGCCAGCCCGCATCCGCCGCCTATGCAATCGCCCTCGATGAACGCAAGCGTCGGAAGATCGAGCCGCGCAAGCTTGTGCTGCACGCGGTTGATCGCCGCCTGGTTGGCGCTGCGCCATTGCGGATCGTCCTTGTTTGCGAGCAGTTCCTTGATATCGGCGCCAGCGCAAAACGCACCCCCGGCCTTGGCTGACCGCAGGACGAGCACGCGCGCCTCGACGTTGCGCTCTACCTGGTCGAGCAGGCCGGGCATTGCCTCCCACATCGCCATGTTGAAGGCGTTGCGCTGGTCAGGCCGGTCAATCAGCAGGTGGAGAACGCGGCCTTCAGCCTCAAGTCTGAGCGTCATGCGCAGCCCTCGCCTTTCGCGGGCACTGGTCCCGGTGCCCAAACCTCTCCGGCAAACCGGATTGCGGGCGCGATGTGGCGACCGCCCTGCGGCGCTTCGACCAGCAGCCCGCGCTCCGCAATATGCGGCTCGTCAAAGGCTTCACGGAAATCCAGCACGGGCGAAAAGGCCACATCCTTGTCCGCGAACCATGCGATCCATTCCTCGCGGGTCCTTGTGGCGAAAGTATCGCGCAGAAAGGCGATCAGTTCCCCCTGCTCTCCTGCTGGCGCCTCGGCAAGTGGCAGGAGATCGAGGCGATCCAGCGCAGCCAACAGGTTGCGCGCAAACTTGATCTCACGACCGCCCAGCGCAACGTGCTTGCCATCTTTCGTCTCGTAGACCTGGTAGAAAGCCGCACCGCCCAGTGAGCGCTGCGAGGCGGACACCGGGCTAGGCCCGCCGGCAATCGCGCTGCCCGCCGTGTGGGCGCACCACGGAAGCAGGCTGTCGAACATCGCGCAGTCGATATAAGCGCCCTCACCCGTGCTCGCGCGGCCGACAAGCGCCATCAGCACCGCCGAAAGCGCGGTGAGCCCCGCCGCGAGATCCGCGCTGGCCGCGCCCGGCACAACCGGGGCGCCATCGGACCCGTCATTGACTGCAAGGAAACCGGCAAGAGCCTGCACCGCCATGTCATGCGCGGGATGGTGCGCCAGCGTACCCTCCTGGCCAAAGGCGGATATCGAACAATAAATGATGTCTGGCTTGATCGCCTTTGCGGCCTCGTAGTCGAAACCCAGCCGCTTCATGACGCCAGGTCGAAATCCTTCAACGAATATATCCGCACCCGCAATCAGATCGCGCAAAGCCGCCTTGCCAGCATCGCTCTTGAGATCAAGGACAACGCTTTTCTTGCCCCGGTTGAGGTTGGCGAACCATACCGAATGCTCGGCCTCGCCATACGTGTCGAACGGTGCCTGTTCGCGCGCGGGGTCGCCTTGTGGAGGTTCGATCTTGATCACCTCGGCCCCCTGGTCGGCCATCATCACGCTCATCATCGGTCCCGGCAGGAACTGCGTAAGGTCGATCACCCGGACACCGCCCAATTTTCCCATTTCTCTCGCCTCGTTGCGCTCAAATCTGAAGCTCCTTAGCCTATCTGCGCCGCTTCTGCGCAAGATCGCAGTGCAGGAAATCGTCTATCGGGCCGGCAGAACACAGCGCTCGTGTGACGCTTTTCCCGCTTGAGCTTTGCCCCGTCTTCCCCGACGATGCATCCACACCCCGCGCCGCATGCGGGAGAAGACTAACGGGGGCCCTATGCCAATCTTTCGCCGCGTCCGACTTTGGACGGTTTTGCTGTGCGTTTCTTTGCTGCCCGCGCCGCTCGCAGCGCAATCCGATCTTACCGAGATCTCTGCGCCTGAGGGGGAAACGGCGCTGGTACCGGTGCGAACAGATGCGGCGAAGGGGCGCATATTGCTCACCCTGCCAAGGCCAGGCGAAGACGGCACTGCGATGCGCCTGCTCTACAGCACTGCGCTCAGAACCGGGCTCGGCTCGGCACCGCTCACACTCGACCGGGGACGCACGGGCAACACGCAAATGCTCGCGTTTCGGCGGATCGCCGGAAAAGTCGCAGTCGAGTTCGAAAATCCGCGCTTTCGCGCCAGCCGGGGCGATGCCGCGCAGCAAAGAGCGGTGGCGAGCGATTTCGGCACCTCGATCGTCTGGATGACCGGTATTGAGGAAACGCTCGATGACGGCCGACTGGTGATCGATATCGCTTCCTTTCTCACACGCGATGCGCTGGGCGTGGCGAGCGCACTCAACCAAAGCCAGGATTCCTTCGGCATTGGCATGGCAACCTCCATCGCGGGCAAGGGGTTCAAGCTCGATCCAAAGCTCAGCCTCCCAGATCCCGCATCGGTAAAGGTTTTCCCTCGCAACCTCGAAATTGACGCCCTCGTCACCTTCGTCTCCGATCAGCCGGGGGCCGAGGTCGCGAATATCGTGCCCGATCCCAAGACGGTTAGTTTTCAGGTGCATCACAGCTTCGTGGCGCTGCCGGAACCTGGCTTTGTCCCGCGCCGCTTCGATCCGCGCCTTGGCGGAATCGCAACGCAGGTCGTCGATTATTCAGCCGCGCTATCCGAGCCGGTCGTCACCGACCTCGCAAACCGTTTCCGGCTGGAAAAGCTCGATCCCGGCGCGCCCCGATCTCGGGTAAAGAAACCGATTGTCTTCTATCTTGATCGCAACACCCCGGAGCCGATCCGTTCAGCCGTACTCGAAGGCGCGGGCTGGTGGGCGCAGGCGTTCGAGGCGGCGGGCTTCATCGACGCATACCGCGTCGAAATGCTGCCAGAGGGCGCCGACCCGCTGGATGTGCGCTACAATATGATCAACTGGGTCGACCGGGCAACACGTGGCTGGGCATACGGCCAGCAGATAACCGATCCACGTACGGGCGAGATCATCAAGGGCATGGTGGTGCTGGGATCGCTGCGCGCACGCCAGGACATCCAGATTTTCCAGGCGCTGGTGGGCGCGGACGAGCTGGGCACAGGCTCTGCGAATGATCCCGTCGAGGTCGCGCTCGATCGCCTGCGCCAGCTGGGCGCACACGAAGTCGGCCACACGCTGGGATTCAGCCACAATTTCGCCGCCAGCACGCAAGACCGCGCTTCGGTGATGGATTACCCGCCGCCGCGCATTGGTCTGGTGGACGGGCGGCCGGATCTCTCCAACGCCTATGCCAAGGGGATCGGTGGCTGGGATATTGCTACCGTGCGCTGGCTTTATGGCGATGCGAGCGGAAATGAGATTGCGCAAAGCGCGGAGAAATATCGCTACGTGAAGGACGACAACGCCCGCGCGCCTGACACTGCCTATGCATGGGGCGGATTGTGGGACGATGGCGCGGACCCCGTCAATGAACTCACGCGTCTGATGGACGTGCGCGCAGCCGCGATCTCGCGTTTTGGCCTCGGCGCGCTCGGCCCGGGCGAGCCGGTCGCAAACTTGCGTCGCCGCTTCGTGCCGCTTTGGCTGCTGCACCGCTATCAATTGGTGGCCGCTGCAAAACAGGTCGGCGGGATGGAATTCGTCTACGCAGTGAACGGCGCAGGGCGCGAGGCCTCACAGCCATTGCCCGCCGAGCGCCAGCGCGCAGCGCTGGATGCGATCCTCGCGACGATTTCACCTGAGGCGCTGCGCGTGCCGGGCGAGCTCCTCCCCCTGCTTTCAGCCGCGCAGAACGGGTCGAGTGACCGCCAGTACACCACCGAGATCTTCGCGACCGCCGGTGGTGCTGTCAGTCTAACGTTAACTCGCCTCCACTTGGCAGAACTTGCCCTTCCCACACGATGGTTCAGGCCATGAGGTTTTGCCACTCAGTCAGGGCGGCTGAGCGGTTCGCTTTGTAGGTCTGCCTGTCGATGAGATGACGATCTGAGTTGAAGTGATTGTGGACGTTGGCGTGGACTGAGGCGAACTTCTGCAATGACTTCATTTGTCGAAATCGCAGCATTGCTTGTTCTTTTCGTCGATACGGCAGGTGTGAGTTTTCTGCGCGATTGTTCAACCACCTTGCCATTTCCCTGCGTTCCTCGATGCCCAATTCCTTGAGTGCAGCAGGATATGACTTGAGCCCATCGGTCACAATCGCTTCGGCCTTGCCATGTCGCTTCAGCGCCTTCTTGAAGAAGCGCAAAGCCGCAGATTTGTCTCGCTTTTTCGTCACATAGCTCTCGAGGATTTCGCCTTCGTGATCGACGGCACGCCACAGGTAGTGGGTCTCGCCATTGATCTTCACAAACACCTCGTCGAGGTGCCAGCGCCAATGGCGGAAGCCGCGCATTCGGCTGATCCGCTGCCGCTTGATGTCGGCCGCAAACATAGGACCGAACTTGTTCCACCAGTACCGAACCGTCTCGTGGCAAATGTCGATGCCGCGTTCCGACAGCAGATCTTCGACATTCCGCAAGCTCAGAGGAAACCGAACGTACATCATCACAACAAGCCTGATCACCTCAGGCGACGAGTTGAAATAGCGAAACGGGCTGGCTGGCTTCTTCGGTCTTGGCATGGGTGCGCCCTACCCCACATACCTCGCCCGTCAATCAGGTGCATTTACTCTGACAGTGCCGTCTGGCGACATCTTCTGCCCCTTTCTATCGATCGAATGTGGATAGAGACTGAGGCCGTGGCAGGCACTGCTTCAGACCGGAATAAATCCGCGGGGATTTTATCGTATGCCGCGTTAGTATGGCGAACGGCCTGACACGGCCCTTTGCTCACACCGAGACAGTAAAATCGCCTGAGCTGTCTTTGATAGAGTATCGAAAACCGACATCTTTCCAACCTGCTCTTGCACCGCCGTGTTTGCCATCGATTGTTGCAGCGGCAAGTGCGCCGCTAAACTTGTACCCTTTATCGGTGATCCGCTTGAGTGCAACCTCGCACGCTTCTTTGGGCGGTGTTCCTTGGCGCATCAATTCGACAACATGATAGGTAGGCAGGAAACGCATCATCAAATCCCCATTGCCGGTCGCAACTGCGCCGCCAACCTCCTGGTCCCCATAGGCCCCCGCTCCCGGCACTGGAGAATCCCCTACGCGCCCGGGAATTTTGAACTCCCGTCCATTTGTCGAGCACCCCACAGACAGATTGCCTTGCGCATCAACGGCAATTGTGCCGACTGTGTCATGCCCGTGCAGAGTGTCTTCTTCAAAAGGCTCGGGAAGGAAAGCGCTTGTCTTTTCCCCCTTAGCAACCCATTCTTCCCAGCGCGTCTGCGACACGACATTCGTCAACGAGGTTTCCTCAAAACCCATCCTCACCGCGAAACGGGTGGCATCATCGCCTACAATCAGCGTGTGCTGCGTTTCCTCCATAACCCGGCGGGCGACCGAGATTGCGCGCTTGACGCGCTTTAAGCAGCCCACACCGCCGATATCATGTGTAGGTCCCCACATGATCTGGGCATCCAGTGTGGTCTCGCCGATCTCATTAGGCACACCGCCATAGCCGACAGTATACTCGTCGGGTAGCAGCTCGACATGGTTGATCGCGGCCTCCACTCCATCGAGGGCCGTACCGCCTTCCATCATCCGTTTAAAGCCAGCTTCATTGGCGCCGGGAGCAAAGTCCCAATACGTCAGGATAAAGGGGCCGCTGGCTTGACGAGGCGCCGGGTTCTGCGCCGCAATGCTTTGACTGCCCAGCGTTGTTATCGCCGCTGTTGCTGCCGTCGTCCCGATAAAATTGCGACGCGATAGGCCGTTCGAGCTTTTCATCGTGCTGTATCCTTTTCCAGTTCAACCAAACCTGATTTTCTACTGCTGGTCACCGCAGACCTCCCCGGCGCAATACCCTCGGTGACCTCTTTGATCGCAGGCACGCTCATGACGCCGGGCAGATAAGTGGGCGCGCGAATGTGGTGCGTTGCTTGTTCGAAGTCGAAGCCCGCAGCCAAGACCTGTCCATCCGACCCAGAGGGCCCCATAAAGTCCAATCCAATCGGCAAACCGTTCAGAAAACCCATCGGGACAGTAAGGTTGGGATATCCTGCAGTCGCCGCCAGATAGCCCGCTCCGACCGAGCCATGGGCTTGATCGCCATAGATTATGTCAATCATCGGCGCTGGTCCGCGCGATGGAGCAACGAGCAATTCAACCTCGTGTTCGCGCAACATGGCGTCGATGCCGTCTTCGCGCGCGAAACGGCGAACAAGGGCTAGTGACTCCTGGTACTTCGCATCGTCCACGTTGGGTCCGGCGGCGGCTCCTTCAATGCGTGCCTGATCGAACAGCCACAGCGCTTCGCGCGGTGTCTGCTGATTAAACCGGATCAGATCATCCAGGTTGCGTACCGACACTTTGCCTAGATCGGTTCCCGCCAGATATTTGTTTAACGTAAAGTCGAACTCGGCCCCGGCAACAAGCTTTGCTGATTTTCGCCATTCTTTTGGCGGATGAAAAGCCTCGATTTCGACCAGTATCGCGCCCTCAGCCTTCAGAGCTTGTAGGGCGTCCTCAAACAGGGCAGCAACGCCTGCGTTCGTGCCAACAGCAAAGCGCATCACACCAATCCGCCGCCCTTGAAGGAAATCGCCGCCAAGCCCCTTGGCAAGGCTTTCTTCCTGGTTGGGTTTGCTCATTATGTCCATCAGGATTGCGGCATCGCGCACACTGCGCGTCATCGGCCCAGCTGTATCGAAACTGAAGGTGATGGGGACCATGCCGTCCTGCGAAATCCGACCAAGAGTGGGTTTGAATCCTACGACGCCATTCACCGATGCAGGACAAATTATCGAACCGTTCGTCTCTGTCCCGATCGCTGCAGCAGCCAAAGCTGCAGCAACACCCACTGCTGAGCCGGAGGATGATCCGCATGGCGATCGGGCAAGGACATGAGGGTTGCGGGTAATTCCGCCCAGTGCGCTCCATCCTGATACCGAATGACTGGATCGAAAATTGGCCCATTGGCTCAAATTGGTCTTGCCCAGAATGATGGCTCCCGCGGCGCGAAGGCGCGCGACTAGTGGAGCGTCACGCTGCGCGTAATTCTCAATCAAGGCAAAAGACCCAGCTGTTGTGGGCATCTGATCGCGTGTTTCGATGTTGTCCTTGATCAAGATCGGCACACCATGGAGCGGGCCAAGGCTCTTGCCGTGTTTGCGAGCAGTGTCAGCCCGCTGTGCCGCGACGAGAGCGTCCGGATTGATCGTCAGGACCGCGCCCAGCGAAGGCCCGCTGCGATCGATAGTTTCGATGCGGCGCAGGTAAATCTGTGTGAGATCGTGTGACGAGATGCGCCCCGCCTTGAGAGCGGCAACAATGCCGGACAACGACCCAAGCGCGAGCCGTTCCTCCTCGCTTATCGTCGCAATCATTGCTGCGCGGATCGGCTGATCTGGCGCAGGAGACACGGCAAGCTCGTCCGTCGCCAGCGCGTTCGAATTGGCCGCCGTCAGGGCCGCTATCGCTAACGCAAGAGTACACGCGATCAATCTTTGCACGCGCACGCTTACGGGTTCTCTCGCCGATCCCATGCCGCTAGCCCCAGAACACCTGAGGCGGTGCAAGAATATGGTCCCCTTGGTAGCGAGCACCTTGCAGATAGTCCGATGCCAAATGCAAAGGGCCATCTAGATCGACGATGTCGCAAATCTGGGCAAGCACCAAAGCCGGGGCGAGCGAAAGCGAAGTTCCCACCATGTTGCCAACCATTACGCGCTTGCCCGCCGCTTTTGTGGCATTTGCGATTTCCAGCGCTTCAGTCAGCCCGCCGCATTTGTCGAGCTTGATGTTGATGATGTCATAGAGGTCCAGAGCCGTTTCCAGCTCGCCGAAATGAACGCAGCTTTCGTCGGCGCACAGTGGGATTGGAGAGGTGAATGCCTTCAAGCCGGTATCGCTCCCTCGTCGCAGCGGCTGTTCTACCATTGTCACATCCAGTCCTGCCAATTGCTCAAGTAGCGAAGGCAGCTCATCGGCCTCAAACGCCTGATTGGCATCAACGACAAGCTTGGCATCGGGGCGAGCGCTGCGAACCGCTTCGACGCGTTCGATAGGGCGGTCAGCGTCCAGCTTGATCTTGAGCGTTACAAATGCGCTGGCCTTTGCAGCATCACGTGCCATAGCTTGCGGGTCGGCGCCAATTCCCAGCGTGAAGACCGTTTGAACCGGGCGCTGCGTAATCCCGGCCAGATCGAGCACGCTGCGCCCCGCCATCTTCGCCTCAAGGTCCCACAAGGCGCAATCAAAAGCGTTGCGCGCACCGCCGGGCGAAAGAGCTTTCTGCAGTTGCTGGCGGGTTAGCCCGTTCTCCACGTCTGCGCGCACGGATTGTGCCGCTTCCATCATGTTATCAATTCGGTCGTTCAGAAAGTGGACGCCAACCCCTTCGCCGCGACCAATGAACTCACCCTCAGCGATTTCTACAACCAGGACATCGCTAGCCTCGAACACATAATCGGCGATGCGAAAGGGTTGGCGAAATGGCCAAATCGCCCGGTGGATCGAAACGCGGCGCTTCATGATCCAAACTGCTGGGCAAGAGCATCGACAATTGCTCCGGCTCCGTCACGAATAGGGTCGATCGCAAGAAGGCCGGTCTCCTCTGAAATCTGCCCAAGGGTCCTCGTGGCTTGGTCCTGCGTCAGGCGACTGGAGTTTATGCTCACCGCAACAAAGCGCGCATCCGCATTGACGCGCTTGGCATGGCGCAGCGCAAGTTCCATTGTCTGCACCTGAGTTTCGATCGAAAAGCTTGTCCCCTGCGCAGAGGTGATCATCGCCGGGCGTGAGGGGTCATGACATAGAACCATTGCATCAGGCTGGCTTCCATGCAGAAGGCCAAGGCTGACGCCGGCGTAACTGGGATGCGAGAGCGCGCCTTGCCCTTCGATCACATCCCAGTGCTCCATAGCAGCATCAGGCGATAAAAGCTCCGCCGCGCCCGCTATGAAGTCGGATGGCACCGCATCAATTGGGATCCCCGATCCCGCGATCATGATACCGGTTTGGCCTGTTGCGCGAAAATCTGCGCTCCACCCTCGGCTTTGCATTTCCTTCTCGATGGCAAGGGCCGTGTATTTCTTCCCCACCGCACAATCGGTTCCGATCGTCAGCAGTCGCCGCCCTGTGCGTTTTGCACCGGTTCCAATCGGAAGCACCGAGGGAGGGACCCGCAGGTCGAGCAATCTTGCTCCTGATCGAGCAGCCGCTTCGGCAAGCTGTGGAAATGAACGCAACCTTCGGTGCATACCTGATACGATATCGATCCCCGCGGCGGCGGCGAGACACAAATCATCGAGCCATGCGTCCGAGAAGTCACCACCGATGGGGGCTACGCCCAAGACGAGCGATTGCACACCAGCTGTCGCCAGCTGGTCCGCTTTCAGGTCTGGAAGATCGACGTCAATGCAGCATCCCTCGCGCCGCACTTGGGCAACACACAGCTCTCGTCGCCATTCGACCAGGCCAAGCCCCGTTTTGGCAAAGAGCGCTTCGGTCAAATCG
This sequence comes from Erythrobacter sp., assembly GCA_043567175.1. Taxonomy (GTDB): domain Bacteria; phylum Pseudomonadota; class Alphaproteobacteria; order Sphingomonadales; family Sphingomonadaceae; genus Erythrobacter. Next base: position 2,964,676 of record CP121323.1, on the reverse strand, counting down.
CCGAAATAGACTGCATAGGGTTGTCGAAGGTGGATTGGCTTAAGCATGGCGGGCTCGCTTTGGCCACCAAGCGCTCTTGCGCGTGCATCGGGGCGGATCATAGGGCACGAGCAATGAGCTCCTTCATGATTTCATTAGTGCCACCGTAAATCCGCTGAACCCTTGCATCGGTGTACAGACGCGAAATCTGATACTCGTCCATGTACCCAAAGCCGCCATGCAACTGCACACATTCGTCCATGATCTCACACTGGATCTGGCTGACCCACCATTTGGCCATCGCGGCGGAGGCGACATCAAGATCACCTTTATCGAGCCGGCTCACGCACTCATCTACAAAGGCGCGGCTGACCGCCAGCTTGGTCGCCACTTCGGCCAGTTTGAAGCGCGTGTTCTGAAAATCAAACACGGCTTTGCCAAAAGCGCTTCGCTGCTTGGTGTATTCAAGCGTTTGCTCCAGAGCCAATTCGCACGCGCCAATCGCTGTCAAAGCGACGCTCAGGCGCTCCCACGGCAATTGCTCCATCATTTGATAAAAGCCTTTGCCTTCCACTCCACCAAGCAATGCACTTTGAGGCACTCGCGCATCCTCGAAATGAAGCTCTGCTGTGTCTTGAGCCTTCTGCCCCATCTTGACGAGATTGCGACCACGCTGAAATCCATCAAGCCCCTCGGTCTCCACCAGCAGCAAGGAGATGCCGCCATGCCCTTTCCCTCCGGTGCGCACGACGAGGCAGATGAGGTTGGCGAGGATGCCATTGGTGATGAAGGTCTTCGATCCAGTGATGCGATAGTCGTCGCCTTCGGGGATCGCTTGGGTCGTGATGGCTTGGAGGTCCGATCCGGTACCAGGCTCCGTCATCGCCAGCGCGGCCACTACCTCCCCGGTCATCATCGGGGCCAAGTATTTCTCACGCTGTGCGGGCGTCCCGTAGAGCAAGATATAATGCATCACGTAATTATGGATGCCGAAACCCCAGCACGAATCCCCGGCACGCCCCTGCGCAAGCATTGTCACAGCATCAAGTGAGCGCGGACCGCCCGATCCACCGATCTCTTCTGGCATCGACGCGCCCAGTAACCCAGCCTCGCCAGCGCGGTTCCAGAATGCTCGGTCAATATGCCGTTGCTCCCGCCATCTCTCGATATTCGGCGTGAGTTCCTGAGCAAAAAACCTATCGAGCATTTCGCGATACGCTATGTGATCATCGCTCATCCAACTCGCTTTGCAGGTGTGGATCAAATCCATTCACAGCTCCACAGATTGTGCGGCCTGCGCAATGACGCGGCGAGACCTGCTTTGATTGAAGGTTTGAATTTTTGATCCAGCCGCGTATCGCATCGGCGAAGTGCTGTTTTCTCAACGGGAGGTGAAAAATGACGGAAACGATCGACTACGTCCGCTTTCTCGAAGAGCGCGCTCAACGCGAAGGCCCCAAACGCAAAGGTGAGAGGACGCGCGACAGGCTGAAGATCGCCACGATTGAGTTGCTCAATCAATGCTCATTCCAGGACTTGCGCGTGACCGACATTTGCGATCGAACAAAGATCGCGCCCGGTACGTTTTATCTTTATTACGAGAACAAGCAGCTTCTCACGATCGAGATTTTGTCCGAATATGTCGAGCTGTGGACCGAGCTGTCCAAGGATGCTGCCAGCGCTTTTGATAACGGTGATGATCTGTTTGAGGCGATCTACCAGACAAACCTGTCTTACCTGAACATCGCTCGGGCCAATCCGGGCCTTACGCGCTGCGTGATGCAGATGAGTGAGATCGAACCTGAGTTTGCCACCTTTGTTCATTCGACAAGCAGTGAGATTTACTCTCGCACTGTTGCCGCCATTGCAAAGCGTACCAGCGCCGATGCGTCGCCTGACTTGCTTCTGACGATCAACGCCCTGGGTTCTATGATGGACGATCTTGTGCGCCGCTTGTGCGTTGTCAAAGACCCTTATCTTACCCGCTGCGTTGATGAGGCTGGCTTCGACACGCAAGGCATCGCCCGTCATCTGACAACCTTGTGGTACCGAGCTATCTTCGGAGAGAACCCGCCCAAATCTACCAACTAGGTCGTGACGGGCGAGCTCTTCTAAACCGCGCAATACGGACCCGTTCGTGCGGCCGCATCGGCCGGCGGGACTTGGCTTGATCCGGCTCCAGGTCGAAGAGCACAGGGGTTTCAACGCTTGGCCTTCAGCTGCCCACCCATCATCATGATGTCCGCCGTGTTTGCTTTCACGCCTTCACTGCCAAACGTGACGGTCAGTTCATCATCATGATAGGCAACAAACTTCCGATCGCCGACATGGCGCAAGGGGAACGCGACGATTTCGTCATTCACTCCGCCGAAAATGATGGAGAGGGTACCATCCCGATTGGCGAAGCCGATCGTTGAGGAGATAAACTCAACCGGACCCGTCGAATAATCGCCTTCGATCATCTCGGTCAGCTCTGTGGTCAGCTTCACTTCCTTGTAGTCAGGCTGAGCTTCGCCAAACGCGATCCTTTCCAGCTTTCGCTCGAGATTTGACGGATGAAGCGAGCTGTTATGACCGTTGGTCAGGACAACGACCGAGAGCCGTTCTTCCGGATAGTACGCGAAAAAGGATTGGTATCCCCAGATCGATCCGGGATGTGACAGACGTTCGCGTCCCTTGATGGGCTGGATAGACAAACCACCCAATGAATAGGTCATTCTTTCGCCCCCCGCGAGGCTGCGGGTATAGATGATCTCGCGCACCTCATCGGAGATTGAAGGCGAATGATGAATCGCATCGATGTATTTCGCGATGTCACCGGGAGTGGAAAGCAAAGCGCCCGCCGAAAACGGAATGGTCGGCGACCATTCGGGCATTGGAACCTGCTGGCCGTCCTTGAAAGCGTAGCCGCTCGCACCGGGTTTGCCGTTTACGCTTTCAGGATATGACGTCTTCGTCAGGCCAAACGGCTCGAAGACATTCTCCTTCAAATACTCGGCGTAGGATTGCCCTGAGGCTTTCTCGATTATCAGTCCAAGAAGGAAGTAGCCTGCGTTTGAGTACGCCCAACGAGACCCGGGCTCGAACGCCAGCGGCCGCGCCTCCCAGACCGCGCGCATTTCAGCGACACTGCGATCATCACCGGGCGTCGCCTGGATGGATGGATCATTGGTGTAGTTAAACAGACCAGAGGTATGGTCCATCAAATGGCGAACTTTAATCGCCTCCCAACCACCGGGCAGATCGTCGAGGTACTGGCCAATCGGTGCCTCCAATTCGACCTTGCCCTGCGCAGCAAGCTGAGCGACAGCGAGGCCGGTGAAGGACTTTGTGATCGAACCGATGGGGAAGATCGTTTTGGCTGTTACAGCTTCTCCGCTTTCAATTGAAGCAAGACCATAGCCGTTCTCGTAAACAATGCGACCATTCTTCATGATCGCGACGCCCACCCCAGGGTAATTGCCGTTCTCCAAGAAGGCCTTGGCGATGTCGTCTATCTTCTGCTCCGGAAGGGCGGCCTCTTCCAGCTGAACCGCCTCGTCCTTTTGCATCGAACATGCGCTCACCGGGAGCGCGATACAAAGCACCAGTGCACTAATGCCGCCGATCCGACAGATCCGCCGAAGACCCTCGCCTAAAATTGACCGATGCTCACAATTCCCGCTTTGCCAAAGTGCTTCGGCCATCCCGCTTCTCCAATTTTATAAAACTGAATTCTTTTTCAGTTATAGCGATGCAAGAGACGTCGTCAAAGGGAATCTGGCTATCTCAAAAGGTGCTGAATTGAATTAGGCACGGCGTCAGTGAGCGCCAGCTGTAGCCAACGCCAAAAGGATATGCTCGCGGGTTTGTGCAGGATCAATTACGTCGTCGATCTCAAAAAACTCAGCCGCTGAGATCGCGCTGTTCTCTTCGTACATTTCCTCAAGCTTTTGTTGGAAGAAAGCTTCCTTTTCGGCCTCACATTTAAGCGCTTCGAGCTCCTTGCGGTAGCCGAGCCGCACCGCCCCTTCGAAGCCCATCGCGCCAAATTCTCCTGTCGGCCAGGAGGCGGCGTAGAATGGCATGTGAAATCCTCCACCCGCCATTGCCTGAGCGCCCAGACCATACGCCTTGCGCAACACCACTGAGAACAAGGGCACACGCAGGTTGGCACCTGTTTCGAAAAGGCGGCAGGACTGCTGCACCTGCTTGCGCTTTTCGGCCTCGATCCCGACCATGAAGCCGGGCGTATCGCACAAAGTGATCACAGGTAAGCGCCAGACATCGCAAAGCTTCAGAAAGTCTGCCGCCTTTTGAGCGCCATCTGCATCGATCGCGCCTGATCCACAGATGGGATTGTTTGCAACAACGCCGCAGGGCGCGCCGCCAAGCCGCACAAACCCTGTGACCATTCCTCGACCAAAGCCATTCTTGAGCTCAACAAAGCTATCAGCATCCGCAAGGATTTCGATGACACGCCGAACGTCATAAACGCGCACCCGGTCCTCGGGCACTGCATGACGCATCAGGCGCTGATCGACCGCTTCAAAATCAGGTGTCGAACCTTGAAAGACGGCGAGGCAACGCTTTGCAACGCGCACCGCCTCTGCCTCATCTGCGACGACCATGTCGATGACACCATTCTCGGCCTGCATAGCCACCGGACCGATTTCGCTCGCGGTGACTTTGCCCAACCCTCCCCCTTCGATCATAGCCGGACCGCCCATGCCAAGATTGGACCCTTTGACGGCGATCACCACGTCTGCGCAGCCAGCAAGCGCGGCGTTGCCCGCAAAACATGGCCCCGACACGATCGCGATAATCGGAACCCGCCTTTTCAACTTGGCAAATCGAGCAAAGGTGGAGACATCAAGCCCCAGCCTCACGTCCGTCTCCCCAGGTCTTCCACCGCCGCCGCCGGCGAAGAATACCACAGGCAACTTTTGGCGATGGGCCAGATCGAAAAGGCGGTCTTTCTTCTTGTGATTGAACACGCCCTGCGTGCCCGCAAAGACAGAATAGTCGTAGGCAAAAACAGCGCAACGCGTATGGGACTGGCCGAACACTTCGCCGTTTATTGTCCCAACACCCGCGATCATGCCATCAGCCGGACTGTAGCGGCGCAAGTCATCAACATCACGCCGCATGCGCTGCGCGGCAAGGCTGAGCCCCCCCATTTCGACGAAGGTTCCCTCGTCGCAAAGATCACATACATTCTGGCGCGCTGACCGCCTTTTCCTATCGGCCAGTTTTGCGATCGCCTCTGGCCGCGCTGCATCGGCGAGTAATTTCTTGCGGGCTTGAAGTTGCTCAAGCTCTGGCCGCACATAATCCAGATCTTGTGGTGCGCGGTGCTCTTGCCCGGCTTTCTGGTCGTCACTTGTCAAAACAACAGCAAGGATGGCGCCTGCGCTAACCATATCGCCAATTTTGACGCACACTTCGACCAGAGTGCCGGCCACTGGCGATACAACCGGGTGCTGCATCTTCATCGCCTCAAGGACAGTGATCTCCTGGCCACTCGCGATATGGCTTCCTTCATCGAGCGGCGCGGCGATAACGACGCCTAAGATTTCAGAACGAATTGCCACACACCCATCGGGTATTTCGACCGGCTTATTGGCCGCATTGGATGCAGGCTCGGCGACAGCGTATCTGTGGTGAGACAATCGCTTCGTCAATTGCAGCGCCTCGGCGCAAAGCTCGACCATTTCCCGGTCCACGAGCTCGGTGTCCCAGCGCCCCTCTTGCACGTCCGGATTTTGCAGCAGCGCCGCTAAAAACGCCTGATTGGTCTCGCATCCAGAAAGGCCAAACTCCGCAAGCGCGCAGCGGGTTCTATTCAGCAGCGCGGTAAAACCGCCCTGTTCGCTGTGAACGATCAGCTTTGCCAAGAGGCTGTCGTAAGACGGGTTGGGGCTGTAGCCGACATGAGCGGCGCTATCGATGCGCATACCTGGGCCCACGGGAGCTTCAAACACACTGAGCGTGCCTGAAGCGGGCCTCAAAAGCCCTTGTGCATTGATCTCCTCGGCGTTGATCCGCAATTGCATGGCATAACCACGCGGTTGGGCATTCGTTTTCTTATCAATCCCAAGCGTTTTGAGTGATTTCCCAAGGGCGATCTCAACCTGCGCCTGCACAAGGTCAACACCGCTGATTTCCTCAGTTACCGTGTGTTCGACTTGGAGACGCGGATTGGCCTCCATGAAGACAAAGGGCGACGCTGTCTCAGATACGGGCTGATTGCGGACGAGAAACTCAAAGGTCGCAAGGCCGGTAAGCGCACTGGCATCAGCCATCGCAATCGCCGCGTCGAAAAGCTGCGCGCGTGTCTCATCATTGATCCAAGGACTTGGAGCGATTTCAATCAGTTTCTGACGCCGCCTTTGCAAACTGCATTCACGCTCAAACAGATGGATCGCTGCGCCATCGTGATCGCGCAGAACCTGCACCTCAATGTGGCGCGCATCGTCGATCAATTCTTCAAGGTAGAGCGCGTCATTCCCAACCGCCGCCGCCGCTTCCGCAGAGCATTGCGCAAAGACGGCTTCTATGTCCTCAGGTGATCTGACGGGAGCGGTTCCGCGTCCGCCGCCTCCGGCAAGCGCTTTGACCATCACTGCGCTGCCGGGCGAAATCTGAGCTATGAAGGCCTTCGCCTGGTCGAGCGTGACCGGACCTTCAAGGCCGTGCGCGACCGGAATATCGTGATCCTGCGCCAGCACACGGCAGCGGCTTTTGTCGCCCAAGAGGCTGAGTGCGCCCGAACTGGGCCCAATAAAGGTTAGACCCTCCTCCTCGCAGGCTTGAGCGAATGCGGTGCTCTCGCTGAGGAACCCATAGCCGGGATGAATCGCGCTCGCTCTCGCTTCGCGCGCAGCGTTGATGAGGGCTGCTATGTCGAGATACGAGGCAGGGCCTGCGCCGGGCAATCGAACTGCGGTATCGCCATAGCTCACATGGCGCGAAGACTGATCGTCAAGCGGTGCAACCATGACCGGCTCGTAACCAAGCTCGCGCACAGCCCGAGCAACCCGGATCGCGATTTCCCCGCGATTGGCGATAAGGATCCGCATTGCCTGGCCTAGCCCTTTTCTTGAGACGCCAAGCGCGCCTTGAGTGCTTTTTTGTCCACTTTGCCAACAGGCAGAAGGGGCAAATCTTCCATGATCCAGAAGCGCTTGGGAACTTTGTAGTTAGCCAGCGACCGGCGGCAAAAATCGTGTAATTCGCTCTCACTCAAAGCGCGGCCGTGCAACGGCGTGACGAAGGCGTGGCCTGTCTCGCCATACAAGGGGTCTGGCGCGCCGACGATTGCGGCCATAGCCACATCGGGATGCTTTTCGAGGACGATTTCGATCTCTCGTGGATAGACGTTGTACCCGCCTGATTTGAACATGTCGGACATACGGCCCACCAGCTTGACGGTGCCATCCTCTCGCCATGTCCCCAGATCACCCGTGCGCAGCCAGCCATCGGGATCGAACGCTTGCGCGGTTTCGTCGGGGCGATTGAGATATCCAAGCATCAGATGCTTCCCCCGCAGCTGGATCTCGCCGTGCTCACCCACATTGGCCTCACTTCCATCGCCGCGAACAATTCGAAACTCATAATTAGGGTCAGGGGCACCCACGCTTTGCGCAAGAGCTTCAGGCGCGGAACCCACCGGAACATAGGTAATCGAACCGACGCTTTCGGTCAGACCATAGGAGGTGGAAAGATGCGGAGTTATCGCCTGCATCCGGTCGATCAGCGAGCGCGAAGCCGTTGCCCCGCTTCACACTATCATCTGGATGGAAGACAGATCGAAGTCGCCAAACTGCGGCGCATTGAGACACATTTCGATGGTGGTGGGAATGCCGCCCCAGATCGTGATTTTTTCGCGCTCGATCAGTTCCAGGCTCTTGAGCGGGTCGAACTGCTCCATGAACACGTTACACCCCGCCACAACCACAAGAAACGAGGAGATATCGCCAACGCAGCCGACATGGTTGATCGGAAGAAAGTTGAGAATGCGCGCAGGGTCCGCGTCCCAGTAACCCGCTTGAACCCGGCTGCAAGTCACAAGCCCGCGATGCGGCAAGAGAGCACCTTTGGGCGAGCCGGTCGAACCCGATGTGTAGACCAAGACCGCCGGGTCATCGGGCGAACACTCAGCCTTGCGTGCAGCATAAACCTCTTTGGATGCACGGTTCTGATCCACAAATTGCGCAAGGCAAGGCCACCCTTCTGTCTCTCCGTCTTCCTCGCTTAGCACGACCACCTCACGCACACTGGGACAACCGCGCTTCAAGTCCGCAATTGTCTGACGATAATCGCGCTTACCAATTGAAGGACGTGCAAAGAGCACGCTTGGCTGAGCGTCGCCTAATACATAGGCGTACTCTTCCTGCGTGTAGCGCGGGTTAAGCCCCAGCCAGACGCCCCCGATGGAAATCGTTGCGAGGAAGGTGACGAGAAAGTCAGGATTTGGTGGAGACAAGGTCGCCACCCGATCTCCGCGTCGAACGCCCTTAGCCAACAGCGCGCGCGCCACAGTCTCCACTTTCGCGGCAAGCTCGCGATAGGAGAGCACCTCACCCTCATGCGAGGTCGCGGGCGCATCTGGTATCGTCCCCGCATGCAATTCCAGATAGTCGATGACCCGACCAAGAGCCTCGGTCGGGTCATCCATTTTGTGAGACCTTGAGAACGTGGAAGGGCGCTTAATCGAACCTGCTTCAGCATCCATCATTTGCCCCCTCGCTTTTCTCGGATCAACTCTGCGGCGTGGAATTGGCGACGTGCTGATGCCCCTCATCGCTTACAAACAGCGAATGCCACTGTGCCACGAGAGCCGGACGGCTGAGCCCTTCGACTTCGATCGTTACATCCATTGTTTGCAGAAACTGACCCGGCCTGCGCTCCTCAAGGCTTGCCAGCTTAAAGCGGGCTCGAATGCGGGAATCGACAGGCACAGGCGCAATGAAACGCACGCCATCAACGCCGTAATTGAGGCCGTATTGTGGGTTGTCATCCTCATTGGCACCTTGGCTGCGATAGCCCATCAGGTCGTGCAGAAGATGGATGACAAGAGCCAAGCTCATAAACCCAAACGCGACCGGTTTTTTGTATGGACTATGCTCTTTGCACCATTGCTCGTCGATATGCATCGGATCAGGATCAAGCGTGGCCACGCTGAAGTGATCGATCATCTCTTGCGTGACTGCCACCCATCGGGAGACACCCAACTCGGTGCCGATGAGACCGCGGAATTCCTCCAGCGTTAGGTTTCCAATTTTCAACGTCTTGGTGTTCAACACTTCGCTCCCTATGCCGTGCTCCTAAGGCTTTATCCCTGCGGATCATGGCGCGGACGGCTCCAGCGCCTGCATGGCGCAAGAGAAACCGCCTTGTATTCCCGTTGATGACAGAGCCCTTCGCGATTGCGCCTTGACTCGTCTCTCGATGCTCTATTTTATGAAACCATATTCGGTTTTGTCAATTCACAATCACCTTTATCGTAAGCCGAGTGGTGATGGTGCAGCCCGAACACAGCCGGACCGCCTATGGCATCAACCAGGCAAGGAGTTTGCCATGAGAATTGTTTCAATCGCCTCTCTTCTTACGGCCACGGCCGCCATTGCCTTGGGCGCGTCGGCTGTGTCATCGTCACCTGCGCAAAGCGATCCACGCGCAAGAGACCTGGGAATTCCGTTCGAAGGCGTAACTGGCCCGCTCAATGCGATCACCGATGTACCCGGTGTTGAAGTCGGCCATACGACGATCATCGAAGGCGATGCGCGCACCGGTGTGACGGCAATACACCCATTAGGAAAAACGAGCGAAGCGGGCGTCAGCGCTGGATACTTTGCCTTTAACGGAACAGGAGAGCTCACCGGAGCCCATTTCATTGAGGAATTGGGAGCCTTCTTTGGCCCCATAGCGATGACAGGCACTTTGGGTGTGGGCGCTGCAAGAGACGGTGTGTTGACCTGGACCGATGCGAACTTCACGAACCCTTACACGCGCGCAAGTCGCATTATTCCCGTCATCGGAGAAACCTATGATGGCGGTCTGAGCGATGTCTGGGCGCTGCCGCTAGAGCGCGGGCATGTCACCGAAGCGCTCGAGAATGCTTCAACAGGCCCCGTCGAAGAAGGCTCGGTCGGCGGCGGGACCGGCATGGTATGCTACTACTTCAAGTGCGGGATTGGCACTGCCTCTCGGTTGATCCAACTTGGCGAAGACACGTTCACGCTTGGCGTCCTTGTCCAAGCCAATCACGGCCAGCGAGATCAGCTCACCCTCGCGGGCGTGCCTGTTGGCAAAGCAATTGCTGACCTTATGCCACGCCGGGCCGAGGAAAAGCCGGTGATGAGAGAAGGCGACGGGTCTTTGATTGTTGTAATCGCAACAGATGCCCCTTTGCTGCCTGCGCAGCTCAAACGTCTGGCCCGCCGCGCCACGATTGGCATGGCCCGAACCGGGGCGACGGGGACCACAAGTTCAGGCGATATCTTCCTAGCCTTCTCAACAGCGAACCCGGTTGCGATCGGGGTCCCTGAACTGAAAAGCTTCAAAAGCGTGCCCAATGAGTTTCTGGATTCACTGCTTGCCTCCGCTGCCTTTGCAACCGAAGAAGCTATAGCCAATTCGCTGGTCGCTGGTGAGGATATGGAGGGACGCGGCGGTTCGTTTGTCTATGGCCTGCCTCGTGATCGAGTTGCGAAGATCTTCGCCAATTCCAAGGACAACGCCGAAGAATAGAAAGCGCAAAAGCGTGCAGGGGTAGAACCGGCACCCAACAGGCGAACAGATTCCCGGATCGCCTCCTTTCGCTCGCGCCAAGTTCACGCGCTAGCTGGACCCAATCAAAAGAAAAGCCCGATGACCAATTGGCCATCGGGCTTTTTGCTTGAGCATCTCGCGCTTGCGTCTTTTGAAAGCCGCACCCTTAGAAAGAGTAGCGGACTTCGACACCATATGTGCGCGGCGGGCCGAGCGCATTGAAGAACTGACCAACGAACGGGTTGCCCAGCAAATCGAATACGCCAACATTGAAGTCCTCATTGGTGAGGTTTTTGCCCCACACGGAGAACTCAATTGCATCGTTATATTCAACGCCGATGCGCGCTCCAAGCAAGCCATAGCTGTCCTGAAACGCCTCTGGCCGGGTTTGGTTGGGATCCAACGCCACATCACCTTGCCGGTAGTAATCGACACGCGCTTTAAAGTCTGCGCTATCGCTGATCGGGACAACATAGTCAGCCGCAATTGCAAAGGTGTAATCCGCCGCCCCCGGTATGCGATCAAGCGGAGTTCCATCCAGGAGCGTGCCTTCTTTGAACGTCGCATCGACAATTGCGAGGTTACCGCTGAGTGTAAGGGTGTCGGTGATTTCGACTGCGCCATCGAACTCAATGCCCTGCGAAACCGCACGCCCTGCGTTGATCGTTCGCGGATCGAATAGAGCTGGGGTCGTGGGATCATCAGCCGTCAGCTGGATATCGTCCCACTCCATATAAAATACCGCGAGGTTAGTGCGCACCTTGCTGTCCAGCCATACGGCTTTGACGCCGCCCTCGTAGTTCCACAGAGTCTCTGGACCAAAGGCGATTCCGGAAAGATCACCGAGGCTATCGTTAAACCCGCCGCTACGAAAGCCGCGACTGACTGTAGCATAAAGCAGAACGTCCTCTGCGGGCGTGTAGCTTATGGTCGCGGTTGGAGTGAACGCGTTGTAGGAGTCCTCAGTGCGCGGAATGGACCCCGAGGCAGCAAGGAGCGGGAAGCCGAATTCAGCCTCGAAATCCACCTGATTGAAAGAAACAAGTGTTCTGTCTTCCCAGGTCTGCCGAGCGCCCAGCGTCATTGCGAGACTGTCTGAAATCTCATAGTTTAGGCTGCCGAAGATCGCATAGCTCTTGGTTTCGGTGACGCCCTCTGCACCGCCCACAAGTCGGGTAGCATTTACAGGCGGGATGCCAAAGAGGCCGGGTAGGATGTTGAGAAGGTCCTCATCCAATGAGACGCCGCTTCCATTGGTGGAATCCTGATCAAGATAGAACACACCAGCAATCGCGCTGAGTGGGCCGGAGCCGGTTGTCTCTAACCGCAGTTCCTGCGTAAACCGATCGACATCCTGAATATCTTGGTTGCGCCCGATGCCAAGCGGTGTGAGATCGGATTCACCATCGCTGAAATAATCATGCGCGCGGTAGCCAGTCACGCTCACGATATCGAACGCATCAAGCGAAAGCCGCGCGCGGGCGGAAAGGCCCCAGGCCTCAAGCGTCTCTTCACCCTCAAAGTCACCAAACGTCACCCGGTCAAAGGGATCATCGTTCAGCAACGCACCAAAAGCTCCCGGAATGGAAGCCGGGTCGTTGATCAGCGTCTCGTAGGTCTTCGCGCGTTGATCAACTTTGCGATAATCGCCCGAGATTTCGAGCTCGAAATTGGAACTGGGTGTGAAATAAAGCCCCGCGCGAGCGCCCCAGCTGTTCTGGTCATTCACGTCCAGGCCAAGTGTTTCGTTTTGCAGGAATCCGTCGCGGTTGAAATATAGACCTGAGACCGACACGGCCAGCACGTCTTCGACAATCGGACCACTGATCCTAGCCTTCAGCCTGGTGTGGTCGAAATTGCCGTATTCAGCCTGAGCAAAGCCGCTCAGGGTATCGGTTGGCCGCTTGGAGCTCATGTTAATGACGCCCGCTAGGGTGTTGCGGCCAAACAGCGTGCCTTGCGGACCGCGCAAGAATTCGACGCGCTCCAGATCAAAGATATCGGTGTTCGCGGCGGCAGCCTGACCCAGATAAACCTCATCGACATAAACCCCGACAGAGGTGTCAGTGCCAGCGGTCCCGCCCCCACCAGAAATGCCGCGCACACGGATGCGCGAGGTGCGGATATCGACGTCGTTTTCGAACTGAACGCCGGGAACATTGCGCGCGACCTCTTCGAATGTGATCGCGTTTTGCTTTTGCAATTGCTCTTCATCGAAAGCGGTGATGGCGATGGGCACGTCCTGGATGTTCTCCTCGCGCTTTTGCGCGGTGACGATAATCGTATTCACCTGCGCATAAGCTGGCGCACACAAAGCCAAAGCAATCGCGGTCGTTGACCCCTTTAATACCCATCCCCGTTTCATCCGAGCCTCCTTAAAACTCCTGAGATCACAAAACTGAAAATGATGTCAGTTTTGTGTTATGATCACCGGGAAGACAATTTGTCAAGCGCGCAAACAGTCGCCCCGCAGTTCAGGCGGGTTGACGCAAGATGTGTAGCGATTTGGTGACAGAGCGAACGATAGGAGCGGCGCCAGAATATCGCACAATTGCGCATATCAGCTAAGCCGGCGCGACCGCGCTCGGGCCCTTCGCATCAATTTCTATGCGCAATCACGCGCCAAAGGCCCAGGGTCAGAACCGGGACAACATAAATAAGCAGGAAGCCCCAAGCGACCGTCCCGTACCCACTGGCCACCAGATTGATCACTCCGAAAGTGGAGAGAATTGCGCTGATGACCAGAGTCAAAGAGGCAAGCGCTCCTCGCTGCCATGCGCTGAGCATCGGCTTGCTCTTACTAGACAACCAAGCATCCAAGCGCTCGATGACCCCTTGCAATGCACCAACGGCGGTCAGCACGATGGTACCCTGAAGAACCAGGAAATAGACCAGGCTCAGGCCTGGCAGATCAAGCTCGCTTACGACGCTATAAAGCGGCAAAGCTTGATCAAGAACATCAGGGAAAGACGGCACAAATGTAAGGTGCATCACAATGGCCGGCAAAATGCCAGCAAAGGCAGCAATCACTCCACTTAAGAAGGCCTCTGAACGGGTCCGGATTTCCGTAATCGTATAGAGAAGAATAGGAACGAGCGCGATGTTGTAAAACGCAAAAGTAGCACCGCCGACCACCCAGTTTCTGCCAGTCAGTGCGTCACCGCTTTGCAAGAGTGCATGCGAGTCAGCATTCAGCCAAACCAGCAAAAACACCGTCAACAGGAATAGGCTTACAGCGATTGCCCAAACGCTGAGCAACTTTTCGACCCAAGCACGCCCTGCATAAGCGACAAACCCGACAAAGCCGATGATGATGGCAACAGAAAGCCCCTTCGCGACACCCAGCGTATCTTGCATCAATTTGCTTGAAGCCGACAAGACAACCGCCAACACAAGAAGCAGTGTCACAATCGCCAAGGTCTCGTAAATGAGCCAACCTTGTCCGATGATGCCCTTTAGAAATGTTCTGTAATCATACGCGGCCGCCATGCGAGCAAGCTCAAAACTCAAGGCGATCAGAACCGCCCAGATTGCAAAGACCAGCGCAATCGCGGCCAATCCGCCCATTGGCCCTGCACCGCTAATAAACTCCGTGACCTCACGGCCGGTGCCATATCCTCCACCTACAATGACCGACTGCAGGACAGCCGCTGGCATAAGATAAACTTTGAAAAAGCGAGACTGCGCGACCACCTTTTTCTCCCTTGGCACAGTTGGAGTAAGCGATCAGCATGTGCAGTGTTGGAAGCGGTGCGGTGCTCTAACGTCAGCCGATCATAACAGATGCATGACATTTTATGAAAGCGATGTCATTTTCTTTTTAGAGCTTTGGAGCGGTTCAAGCTGCAGACCGCCCATACGATCTGATTTAATCTGCCAATCACTCGGTTAAGCTGTGAGGCAACGACAAAACTGTGTCAGAAGGCGAATGTCGGATTTCTCGCTCGGACTGACTAAAAGCAGACAGTCGGCAAACGGCCCAGTTCCCGCCGCTCGAACCGGTCCACGTCCAACGTCTGAAATTGGGCCGTTAGTCGACTGTCCGCTCTAAGCGTAATTCAGCTAAAGAGAGGTCATTTCGCTTCCGATGCTCTGCTTAAAAACGGCAGGCTCGGGCGCAGCCCTCTAAGCGGCCCATCTGGCGAATTATCCGCTTTGCCTTCGTGAAGTCAACCTTGCCGTGCTTGTTTGGCAGATGAACAGACGCCAAAGAAGCAAAGGTCTGATCGCTGGGGGCAAATATGAATTCCAAACCGACTGAAGAACTCAATGTAAAGTTCATCAAGGACGCGCCGTCGGACGAAGATTTTTTCGGATCACACAGCAAGGTTTCTGATGCCGTTGCAGATGTCATTGTTGAACCAAACAGCATTCAATCAATTGGGCTGTTGGGCAGCTGGGGCAGCGGCAAGAGCACCGTCGTAAAGCAAATCGAAAAACGGTTGGCCGAAGGCCAGGATAGCATTCACTGTTTCAACTATGATGCGTGGCTCAATCAGAATGATCCTCCTCGTCGTTCATTTCTTGAAGCGCTGATAAGAGATCTTGTCAGGAATTCGGGCGATATAGTACTTGTTTGGACCATTTTTCTGTGCCATATAATGGGGCATGGAACTCAACGGCATCACAGACATCGCGATTTTCCTCACTGACGAGGAGGCCGCACAGAACGCGCTTGCGGACCTTCGCTGGCCGAATGGCAAGGTTGCCTGCCCGTTCTGTGACGGCGGCGAAAAGAAGAAGGTTTACGAAACCAGCTACGAGCGCACCGCCAAGGGCAAGACGACCGTTCGCCGCCAGTGGAAGTGCGCTGCTTGCCGCAAAAAGTTCAGTGTAACCAGCGGCTCAATCTTCGAAGGCTCGAAGATCCCGGTCGGCAAGTGGATTTACGCCATCTATATGATGTGCAGCAGCAAGAAGGGCGTGAGCGCTGCACAGATCGCCCGCCAGCTGAAGGTCACGCATAAGTCGGCTTGGTTCATGCTGCACCGTGTCCGTGAAGCCATGCTGCAAGAGCCTCTTGCGGGAATGCTCGGCAAAACCGGCGACTTTGTAGAACTTGATGAGACCTATGTGGGCGGCAAGAAGAAGAACAACCGCCATAAAAGCCGCACCGCCAAGGCAGGCAAGAAAACCGCTGTGATGACGCTTGTGGACCGCGATGGTGACGTCAAGGCCGTCAAGGTTCCGAACGTCCGCAAAAACACACTACAAGAGCTGGCGAAGCCACTTGTGGACAAGTCTGCGTATATCGTCACCGACGCTCACTTGTCATACGAAGGTATCGGCGAGCACTTTGCCGGTCACAGCACGGTCGATCACAGCAAGGAATACGTGCGAGGCATGGTTTTCCACACCAACTTTGCGGAAAGCTATCACAGCCTATTGAAGCGCGGGATTGTGGGCGCGTTTCACCACGTCAGCGAAAAGCATCTTGATCGCTACCTCGCTGAGTTTGACCGTCGCTGGAACACACGCGAGCAAAACGACGGTGAGCGCGCTGTCAACGTTATCAGCACAGCCCTCGGTAGGAGGCTCAAATATGCTGATGTGGTTTCCTGACAATGTGGATAATACCAAGAAACGGCTGGAATCCGCCAAAAATGACGGGATTCGCATTTTCTAAATTTGTGCTATGTAAGCCATGAAGAGTGGAGCCGGGGGGAATCGAACCCCGGGGGAGACGTTCCAGATCGTTCCCGGTCACCAGAACCACCGGCCCCGCAATTCAAGAGCCGCCCCGGCACTGTCCAAATTGGATCAGGCCAGGGACGGAAGCCGCTTTTAGGCGGCTACAAATCTAAGGCGGTTCCATAACGGTCTCCTTGGTTTGTGTGATCAGAGGCGGAGGACTGTTCGTTGCTAGCGGCGTCCTCCGCTTCTTTAATTCTCGACATGTGAAACCATCCGCCGTTGTCGTCACGACGATATTTTTTGCCTTCATGGCGACGCAATTCGTTGCCGATACTCTTCTCTGAGATGCGACTTTCGTAATCGTCTTTCATTTGCTCATATTCAGCAATGACCATCCCCGGGTGGTCCGCAAGCATCTGACCAACGACCTGTGGGACCAGCCCACGCGGCGCTCGGCGAATAACAGCCCCGCTTGCTTTCATCTCGCTTGATGCCGTGAAGTTCGCACTGGACTCAATTGTTCGCCCATCGTTCTCCTTGGGTTGGGCTTTTGCGTAAGCAGCAATACGATCAATACCGTCTTGCACACCTTGGTCATAGGCGGCCTTTAGTGCAGCCTCAAAGCCTGCTAAGTGGTCGTCCAGCAATTTCTTAGGATCGAAAGACATGAAAGATTCCTCGCGTAACAATGAGTCCGCTGATACGCCGAACGGCAGCGCCCCGCAACCCACTAAACGCAAGCACGCAAACGAACATGGGGAAAAAGTGTCAATGGCTCCACTGGGCCTGAAAAACGCCTTGAGCGGGCTTCTTGGAATCCCCGATCCCGACGCCACCAAGCCAAAAGCACACAAGCCAAAACGCAAAAAAGCCGCGCCCACCAACGAGGGGTGAGCGCGGCTATGTGGCAACGTTATCAGTCAGGCTATTTTGGCTTGGTCCAAACTTCTACCATGTCGCCGGAATTCGCTTATCCCAGAGACCGGCTGGGAAAGTCGGCTATCTGGCCTTGCAGGAAAATCGGAAGAAACAACAACCACAACAACTCGAAAACTCTCTTTGACCGGGAAGTGGCTTGTTGGGTCACTTGCTTTAGTCCCTATTGGTACAGTCGTACTAGGAGCAGGCCTTTCGCATGAAAATATGAAAAACGAAGCGTGGATGATTGTCATTGGTGCGCTTTTGACCCTAGCCCCTGCTCTCGTTGGTCTGATCTTTTATTTTTTTTGGCGTCCTTGGCAGCTGTCGCTGCTACTGGGCGCAACACAGAAGGAGTTCTGGACAACTCATCGCGAACCTTACGCGTCTGAGTCGATCCTAGCTCTGCTGACTAATCAATCGACTGAACGTACTGACACGACCACGAAAATCAGTCCTGAACCTACAGCCTCAGAGTTCCGAGCGGTATTCCGAGATGTTTTGTCGGCCCTAGGCGAGAAACGCGCACAGTTGGTGATCGTAATCGACAACCTTGACCGGTTGCCAGAGAGCGATGCCATGAAGCTATGGGCGACCATGCGCAGCCTTTACGTAGGGCCAGAATCCTGCAGAGCCGTCGGTGCTGCGCGAGCGCTCCCAACTGTATTGGTTCCAATCGACGAAGGGTCTGTCGAACGAATGTTCGCGTCAGAAGGCGCAGAAGATCCCGCTGCTCTGGCAAAGTCCTTTATGGACAAGACCTTCGACGTATCATTTTACGTGAATGATCCCGTTATGTCGGATTGGCGCGCATTCTTCAGGACAAAGCTACATGAGGCATTTGGAGAATTCGCGACTGAAGAACGGATCTACTGGGCAACCAAATTTGTTGAAGAGAGAATGGCTGCAGAACCGGGTGTGCGCACGGCCACGCCCCGTACTTTGGTCAAGACAGTGAATTCGATTGCCGCTCTTGCGAAGCAATGGGGCACGGAAGCACTGGATTTTCTATCTCTGGCATTTTTTGCGGTACACCGGGAAGAAATCGCGCGATCTCCGATCAAGTTTGTCAGCGCAGAACGGGCAAATGCTGAAACTGCCATTGAAGACTGGAAGCGCGAGACTGTTGCACTTCACTATGGCGTTCCAAAGGAAAAAGCTTTCCAAGCCTTGCTGCTTGAACCGCTTAAGATCGCTGTGGCCTCTGGTGACGAAAATGAGTTTGCAGAGCTGGCGAAAGTCACTGGCTTTGATCCGATTTATGAGGAGGTGATAAAAAACCCTCCCGCTGCCCCAAGTTCCGACGGACCAGACCCTGACTTTGTTCTGAATGCCGCACTCTTGGCCGCGCAACACACATCAAACAACTGGGCTGCGCGGGGATTGAGGGATGCAGCTTCAATCTGGCCCAGCTGCGGTAAAATGAGCACTTTCCGAAATGATTTTGCACAAGCCATCGGAGCGATGGCCCCTCACAACACGCAAGCTGAATTCCTCAATAGCTTCGCAAGCCAGTTGTCTGCTTCTTTGTCAGAGGTCTCACTCGACAGGGAGACTTTGAATTCCATCGTTGATACTCTGAAACTGATCAAAGAAACTGCAACTAGTGCTCTGCCACCTGAAAACTGGACCATTTGCGGGTAGAGTTTTCCGCCGTAAGTATCCTTGGCTGGGCGAGGAGTTACGGCATGAAGGCATCGAAGTTTACGGACGCGCAGAAGGCGTTCGTGGTGAAGCAGGGCGAGGAAGGGACGCCTGTGGCGGAGATCTGCCGCAAGGCAGGGATCAGCCAGGCGACCTACTTCAATTGGAAGAAGAAATACGCGGGACTGCTGCCATCGGAGATGCGGCGGCTGCGCGAGCTGGAGGACGAGAACGGCCGGCTGAAGAAGATCGTGGCTGACCTGACTTTGGATCGGGAGATGCTGCAGGACGTTATCAAGCGAAAGCTCTGAGGCCGGATCGGAAGCGCGAGATTATCGACGCGGTTCGGCAGGACTGGCAGGTGACGATCCGCAGAGCATGTTCGGCTTTGCACTTCGATCGTTCGACCTACCACTACCAGTCCCGCCGGACCGATCCGGCCTTTTTGAAGAAGCGCATCAAGGAGATCTGCGAGACGCATGTCCGTTATGGCTATCGGCGGGTCTATTACATCCTTCGCCGGGACGGTTGGCACGTGAACCTGAAGAAGGTCTATCGGCTTTACAGGGAGTTAGGCCTTCAGCTGCGCAACAAGACGCCCAAGCGCCGGGTGAAGGCGAAGCTGCGCGAGGATCGTGCTCCTGCGATCAGACCAAACGATGTGTGGGCGATGGACTTTGTGCACGACCAGCTGGCAACGGGTCGCAAGCTTCGCATCCTGACCGTGGTCGACACCTTCTCCCGGCTATCGCCGGTGGTCGATCCCCGGTTCAGCTATCGTGGCGAGGACGTGGTCGCGACGCTGGACCGGGCGTGCCGGCAGATCGGCTACCCAAAGACGATAAGGGTCGACAACGGCAGCGAGTTTATCTCTCGGGACATGGATCTGTGGGCTTACCAGCGCGGTGTGATCCTGGACTTCTCCCGCCCTGGCAAGCCCACAGACAATGCGTTCATCGAAGCGTTCAACAGCAAGCTGCGCAGCGAGTGCCTGAACGCACACTGGTTCCTGTCGCTGCAAGATGCTTGCGAAAAGCTGGAGGCCTGGCGTAGACACTACAACGAAGAGAGACCGCACAGCGCGATCGGGAATATCCCCCCGATCAAGCTGGCAAATTCAGCCGGTGAAACCAGCCCACCGGACCTGAGCACGGCGGAAAACTCTAGACCTTAGTGGTCCGACGTTGGGTAGCAGTGCAAATTGCGTTGGCCTTTCGACCACCTACGTGCTCAATCATGTGAGTTCGCTAGGCAGTCTTATTGGCGAGCAAGTCCTTGACTCTGCACTGACTAGTCTCTCCCGAAGAGACAACTTTTGGACCGCTCTCGAATCCATTCAAAGCGGCCCACGATATGAAGCTGCAGCGCTGAGACTAAATGGCTTGAATGGAGTTGATGGCGATCGGCTCTTGGATGATCTGAAAAAGCGATTGTCTGAGCTTGTTGATGAAGATTGGCAAGAAGGGATCGCGGACGAGGGCATCGCTTACCGATTTGCCAAACTTTATGGCCATGAAATGGGGCAAACGGGTAATCTTGGAGACGAGCTCAAGGCTGCTCTCAAAGAACACCGTCTCCAACTGCTGAATGCTGAAAACCCGGTCCGCGAACGCTGGTTCTTCCTCACTGCTTTTGTCTCAGCGGGAACAAGAGCGACCCTTTACAAGAACCTTCGCGATACAATTCACGCCGGGAGCAACGTTGAGGATCTAGGCCGTAAACTCATAAACTGACTTGCGCGGCGCGGACGCGATTGATTCAAGGCTTCAGGAAGGAGCTTTGGATGACGCGTCGCAGATTTGAACTGACCGATGAAGAGTGGGCTGTGATCGAGCCGCTTCTGCCGAACAAGGTGCGCGGTGTGCCTCGTGTTGATGACCGGCGGGTCATCAACGGGATATTGTGGCGGTTTCGCACGGGCAGTCCCTGGGCCGATATTCCAGAGCGTTATGGCCCGCATACGACCTGCTACAACCGCTTTGTCCGGTGGCGCAAAGCAGGCGTGTGGGATCGGCTTCTGGCCTCGGTCAGCGCCGCATTCGACGGCGAGCTGGTGATGATCGACAGTTCCTCCATCCGGGTCCACCAGCACGGTGCGACCCTAAAAAGGGGGACCCAAATCGCTGCATGGGACGTTCCCGGGGCGGTTTGACGACCAAGATCCACGCGCTGGTTGATGGCCGTGGCCTGCCGATCCAACTGCATCTGTCCGAAGGCCAGGCCAGCGATTGCCGTGAGGCTGAGGGGCTGCTGGCCGCCGTGCCAAGCGGCAGCACCTTTCTCGCCGACAAGGCTTATGACAGCGACGCCATTCGCAACCGAATTACCGCTCAAGGAGGCTTCGCCAACATCCCAGCCAAGCGCAACCGCCGTAGAGGCTTCGCGTTCAGCAGCTTTCTCTACCGCTATCGCAACTTGGTCGAACGGTTCTTCGGAAAACTCAAAAACGCCAGAGGTTTAGCCACCAGATACGACAAGCGAAGCGACAACTTCCTCGCAGCCATAAAGCTCTTCTGCACACGCCTGTGGATCGCCGCTAATGAGTCTACGGCCTAGGTGGCCTAATTAGAGCGGGCGGCGCGAGATTTCTCGTGGAAGGAAAGTTCGCTGACGCTAGTGACAAAACTGCAAGACATGTGATCCTTCCCCTCTTGGCATCAAATGATGGCGTCGCAGTTCTTGATGACCACGCCGAGCTATTCGGCGCAATTTTGAAGGGCAGCGACAAAGAAACGAAGGTGGCTGCTCGTGAGGCAATGGACTCTCTCAATTCAAGCCCAGAAACCGACGAGCAAGAAGCATCTCGTGGAGTTCTCGAAGCATTTGAGAAAGTGGTCCCAAAGCCGAGGAAGGCGAAGACTTCAGAGAAACCTGAAAAGCATGCTGGTGACTCGAGTGGCGATGCGTAGCGGCCCGCATTGAGCAATCAATGACGGTCAACCTTTGGTATCGGCGCGGTAGGTTCGATCAATCTCCAGTCTGAGTTGACTGCTTACGGACGCCCGGAACAAGGAAGTGAATGGCCGAATCTAGGGCGCAATCCAGACCTCAGGCTTCACTAAAGCTCCAGCGTCTTACAGCATTTTCCCAACCGCTTCATGGTCTTCGAGGAAGTCGCCCCACCACTGCAGCATATGGCGGCGTGGAACGAGGTATTGAGCTGCATTGTATGCGCCGCGCACGGAGTTAGCCTCGACATGGGCAAGCTGCAGTTCGATCCAGTCCGCATCGAAGCGGCGTGCGCCCTCAGGAGTGACCTGCTCGTTGAGGATCGTCGAGGCGAGCCCCCTGAAGCCATGAACGGTCGCAATGCCTTTGTAGCCGAGGTCGTAAAGACAATAGAGCATGCGGTTCTCGCTTATTGACCGCTTGGGATTGGTCGTCTGCGGGAACATCCAGACGCTCCTTTCGGCCATCGCGATCTGTTCCATCTCGTCCAAAAGTGCGTGCGCCTGTTTTGGCAACGGAACCAAATGCTCACGGCCCGTCTTCATCCGCGCCCCCGGGATGCGCCATACAAGCTCGTCAGTACCGCGGCCCTCGATCTCGCTTGCCTGCATAAAGCGCGTCTCATTGGTGCGGACCATCGTCAGGATAGTCCATTTGAGGGCAAGCTTGGTCACCGGATCGTGCTTCGAATCGTTCAGTCTTCCATAGAACTCGAGCAAACGCCCCCGCGGCAGCTTGGCCATATGCTGCACCTGCGGCCTTGGCGCCATGCTGTCTCTCGTGTCGGGCACTGGATCAGCAGCGCTTCGCCGCCCACTTGCGATAGCGTAGCGCATAATCGCTGAAACATGGTTCAGCACCTTGCGAGCCACCTCCAGCGCTTCGCGCCTCTCATAGCGTGCAATGAGATCAAGGATGTCGCGATGCGACACTTCGGCGATAGGGATCGCGCCGATGACCCGAAATGCATCTCTCTCGAGTCTGCGCAGGATCAGCGCCGCATAACGCGGCTCCCAGCGCGCCTTGTTCTTGGCATACCACTCGCGCCCGACTGATTCGAATTTGTCGCGTTGGACGGTCCCCGTTTCCTGCTTAACGCGCCGCGCCTCGAGCGCAGGATCCCGGCCTCCGCGCAAGGTCGCCTTGACTTCCTCGCGCCATGCACGCGCGCTGGCGAGTTTCACCTCGGGATAACGACCGCCGCTGACGGTTTTCTGCTTGCCACCAAAGCGGTAACTCATCTTCCAGGTTTTGACGCCCAGCGGACTGATTTCGACATGGAGTCCCCCGCCATCGGAGATCTTGAGCCGGCGTTTTGTGGGCCGAGCATTTTTGATGACCAGGTCGGTTAGCGGCATGCGTACTCCTCAAGGCGCACGCAAAACCCAACACTTACCCAACAATCATGTCAAGTCGACATGAGATGCCATGAGACGCTGTGAGACACTCACGTCACAGTTTTTATTGGCCTTTCTATGACGCTTGAGAGCGAATGAGATGCTGTGAGAAAGAAAGGTGGCGGAGCAGGAGGGATTCGAACCCACGATACGGGGTTACCGCATACACACTTTCCAGGCGTGCGCCTTCGACCACTCGGCCACTGCTCCGCACTCTCTTTTGCCCCACCGCTTCGCGGAATGAGGAAAATCCTGTCTCCCCTACCGCTTTGCTGCATGAGAACGGGAATGGGCGCCGATAGACGCACCTTGCCTCTTTCGCAAGACGCTAGGCGGTGGCAAAGATGTCGTCATGAACAAATCTTTCCTGTCGATCGCTCCGATTGCGCTTTGCGCGCTTGCCCTCACCGCCCCCCTTGCCGCGCAGGAAGACGGAGCAGCGTCCGAACCGCAAGCTCCCGCTCCTGGACCAGGCGATATCGTCAACCAATCGAGCCAGGACGAATGGCAGGTCATCGCACCCGAAGACCTGCTCGTGATGACGCTGGCACCCGCTGCGAGCGGCGAGGAGCGCAAGGTCATCATCCAACTGCTGCCAGAACCATTATCGCAAGGCTGGACCGACAATATCCGCAAGCTCGCCCAAGCGAAGTGGTACGATGCCACAAGCATCAACCGTGTGCAGGACAATTACGTCGTCCAATGGGGCGATCCCAATTACGACAATCCAGAAAGTGGAGGCAAAGCCAAGCCCTTGCCCAATGATCTGCGGACCATGAGCGAGGGTGAATATGTCAGTGTGCAGAACGGCTGGGACGCGATCAGCGAATTGGGCGATACGCTGGTGCGCGGCGCCATCCTCAACGACAGCGAGACCGCATCGCGCGATCCGGCAAGGGCCGGCACGCGACCGGCGGCGGCTGATCCCTACGCCGAATATGTCGGCTTTACGAAAGGCTGGCCAGTCGGCTTCGGCAGCGCCTTCACCGCCGTACCAGGCGAGATCATCATCCCCAAACAGGTTGCCCAGCGCCTGATCGCGGATCTGGAAAAGGCGTCCAATGTGCCCGTCTTTGGCCAGTTGAGCGAAGACGAGGCCGATGCAGCACGGCGCATCGCCTCCTCGTCGCTAACCGCCGTGTGGCCGGTCCATTGCTATGGCATGGTCGGTGTGGGGCGCAATTATTCGCCCGATACAGGCACGGGCGCCGAACTTTACACCGTGATCGGCCAGGCGCCGCGCCACCTTGATCGCAATATCGCGCTTGTCGGCCGGATCATTGCAGGGATGGAGCATCTTTCCTCGTTGCCGCGCGGCAGCGGGGCTCTGGGTTTCTATTCGGCCGAGGAAGCAGGCCTGCGCACGCCGATCCAGTCGATCCGCGTCGCCAGCGACCTGCCCGACAACGAGCGCCCGCTGTTCGAATATCTCTCGACCGCATCGAGCAGCTTTGCCCGCTATGCAGAGGCGCGCGCCAATCGCCGCGATCCGTTCTTCATCACGCCCGCCGGCGGGGCGGATCTGTGCAACATCCCGGTGCCCGTCCGAGCGTTCGAATACAGCGAGGACTAGGCCGAAACCAGCAAAGCGCGCCTCAGATCCGTTCGGCCTGAGCCACCGCATCGCTTGCCCTGAGCGCGCTCAGGATGCGGCTGAGATGCGCGAGGTCCTGCACGTCGGCGGTGATCTCGTAGGTGGTAAATGGATGCTCCAGCTGCGTCTGGTCGAGGCTGATGACGTTGCATTTCGCCTTGGCGAAAATCCCGGCCATTTCTGCCAGCGTGCCCATCCGGTCATAGAGCGTGACGCGCAGCATGCCCGTTGCCCCTTGCGAGCGCTGGCCCCAGGACAGGTCGAGCCAGTCGGTATCAACGCCGTTGGCGAGTTCCAGACAGGTGATCGAGTGGACCAGCACCGTCTCGCCCTTGCGCCGCAGCCCGACGATCCGGTCGCCCGGCACGGGATGGCAACAGGTCGCAAGCTCGAAAGCAACGCCCGGGGTCAGCCCCTTGATCGAGATCGCATTCTCGCGCCGGGTCCACTCCTCCTCGTCATCGAGTTCGGCGGTGCAGCCCGGAACCAGCGCCTCCATCACCTCGCGGTCGGTCAGCTTGGCCGAGCCGATCGCGAACATCAGGTCTTCGGGCCCTTCCATGCCCAGCCGCTCGATCGCGCCGCGGATCGCTTTCTTGCCGACATTGGCCGGCACGCGCTCGGCAATCGCATCGAACAGCTTTGAGCCGATGGCGGCCACTTCGGCGCGCTCCTTTAGGCGCACGGCGCGGCGGATGGCGGCGCGCGCCTTGCCGGTGACGACAAAGCCCAGCCACGAGAGTTGCGGCTCGGCATATGGGCCTTTGACGATCTCGACCACATCACCGTTATCCAGCGGCGTGCGAAGCGGCATGTGCCGCCCGTTGATCTTGGCGCCGACGGTGGTGAGGCCGAGGTCGGTGTGCACCGCAAAGGCGAAATCGACACTGGTCGCGCCCTTGGGTAGCTGGAACAGCCCGCCCTTGGGTGTGAAGGCAAAGATGCGGTCCTGATAGATCGCCATGCGCGTATGCTCGAGCAGCTCGTCCGCATCGTGGCTCGCATCGACGATTTCGATCAGGTCGCGCAGCCAGCCCACCGCGCCATCGGGCTTATCATCCTGCTTGTAGGCCCAGTGGGCGGCAAGGCCGAATTCGTTGCGCTGGTGCATGTCGCGCGTGCGGATCTGCACTTCGACGCGCATCGAATTCTCCCACATCAGCGAGGTGTGCAAGGAGCGATAGCCATTGGTTTTGGGCGTCGAGATATAGTCCTTGAACTTGCCCGGCAGGAATTGCCACGTCGTGTGCAGCACGCCCAGCGCAGCGTAGCAATCAACCTCGTTCTCGGTGATGACGCGAAAGGCCATGATGTCGGTGACCTGTTCGAAGCTCACATGGCGTTCCGACATCTTGTTCCAGATCGAATAGGGGTGTTTTTCACGCCCCGTCACCTCGACCTGCAGCCCGGCTTCGGCAAGCGCCTGTTTGATAGTCAGCGCAATGCGTTCGACCTGCCCGGCATCCGCGCCGCGCAGGTCTTCCAGCTTGCGGGTGATCGTGGCGTAGGCTTCGGGTTCGATCTGCTCAAAGGCAAGAAGCTGCATCTCGCGCATATATTCGTACATGCCCACCCGTTCGGCCAGCGGAGCGTAGATCTCCATTGTCTCGCGCGCGATGCGCTGGCGCTTCTCAGGGTTCTTGATGAAGTGGAGCGTGCGCATATTGTGCAGCCGGTCCGCCAGCTTGACCAGCAGCACGCGGATATCCTCGCTCATCGCCAGCAGGAACTTGCGCAGGTTTTCCGCGGCGCGCTCGTTCTCCGGCATCTGCTCGATCTTGGAGAGCTTTGTGACGCCATCGACCAGCCGCGCGACCTCAGGCCCGAAATGCGCCTCGATATCCTCGATCGTTGCCAGCGTATCCTCGACCGTGTCGTGGAGCAGCGCGGTGATGATCGTTTCCTGGTCGAGCTGCAGATCGGTCATCAGCCCGGCAACCTCGACCGGATGCGAGAAATAGGGATCGCCGCTGGCGCGCTTTTGCGTGCCGTGCTTTTGCACGGTGTAGACATAGGCGCGGTTGAGCATCGCCTCATCGGCGTCGGGGTCGTAGTCCTTGACCTTTTCAACGAGTTCGTACTGGCGCAGCATTGGCCCAGATATGATGCGGGCCGGCGAGCGTAGCAAGCGCTAAGAGCCTGCCCGGGACACGATCAGCGGATCGCACCGCCCTGAGCGCGGCAAGCGAAAGCGGCGCTGGACGGTGGGCGGCAGGATTGTTAGCGTTCTCAAAAGTGATCCGGGGAGAAAGAGAGACGATGACCACCCTTGCCGCGCGCCTTGCGCTTCTTGCCCTGCCCGTTGCACTTGCCGCCTGCGGTGAGGGACCGGACGCAGCTGCGCCTGGTGCGCCCGATAGCGGCTCCGGCGTCGACGTCGGCCCCGGCATCGACGAGAGTCGCGAACTCGTCTTCGCCGACGAATTCAATGCAGGCGCGCTCGATCGCGAGGCGTGGAATGTGGTCGGCATGGATTTCTGGGTAAACAACGAGCAGCAGGCCTATCTCGACAGCCCCGACACGATCGGGCTTACCGAGGATATCGAGGGCGCGGATGGCGGCGCGCTGGTCTTGCGGTCCGTCTATCGCCCCGGCATCGATACGCGCGAGGATCGCGGGGCCGACTTTATCAGCGGGCGCATCAATTCACGCGGGAATGTCGATTTCACTCACGGCCGCGTCGAGGCGCGCATCAAGCTGCCGCCCAATGAAGGCGTATGGCCCGCTTTCTGGCTGCTGGGCAATGGCGAATGGCCCGGCACCGGCGAGATCGACATCATGGAATATGTCGGCGAGACAGACTGGACCGGCGTTGCGCTGCACGGGCCGGGCTATTCCGGCGAGACGCCGATCGTGAACAAGTTCTTCTTTCCCGAAGGCGAGAGCGCAACCGACTGGCACGTCTATTCGGCCGAATGGACCACGGATGCAGTGCTGTTCGAGATCGACGGTCGGCTTACCTACCGCGCGACGCGGCCAATGGTCGAGAATTACGGCGAGTGGCGCTTCGA
Organism: Erythrobacter sp.; assembly: GCA_043567175.1. Taxonomy (GTDB): domain Bacteria; phylum Pseudomonadota; class Alphaproteobacteria; order Sphingomonadales; family Sphingomonadaceae; genus Erythrobacter. The sequence continues at coordinate 2,936,795 of CP121323.1, read as the reverse complement.
TACGCCCAAATTCCTGATCCTCAATTTCGCGCTGGGCGGCGCCTATCCGGTCAAGACAAGCGGCATCACCGAGCCCTATCCCGGCCTGCCTCAAGAGACGGTGGACGCGATCAAGGAAGGCGGTGTGGCGATGTATGTCGACTGGGTGCGGATCTACGCGCCGCTCGAGGAAAAGGCGACCAATTAGCTCGAGGTCGCGCTTTAGCTCCAGGTTGCTCTGGGCGGCAGGCTCATCAGGATTGCATCGATATTGCCGCCGGTCTTCAGGCCAAAGATCGTGCCGCGATCATAGACGAGATTGAACTCGGCATAGCGCCCGCGATATTCGAGCTGCTGCGCCTCGTCGGCCTCGGTGAACTCGCTGTTCATCCGCTTCCTCACCAGCTTCGGGAAGATGTCGAGGAAGGCCTTGCCCACGTCCTGCGTGAAGGCGAAGTTGCGCTCGAAACTGGCATCATCCTCGCATTCGAGGTGGTCGTAGAAGATCCCGCCCACGCCGCGATGCACTTCGCGGTGGGGAATGTAGAAATAGTCGTCCGCCCACTTCTTGTAGCGTTCGTAATACGTCGGGTTGTGCGCCATGCAGGCCGCACGCATGGAGGCGTGGAATTCCTCGGTGTCCTCTTCATAGGGGATCGGCGGATTGAGGTCCGCACCACCCCCGAACCATGCGGCCTGAGTCGTCAGGAAGCGCGTGTTCATGTGCACTGCGGGCACTTGCGGATTGGCCATGTGCGCGACCAGGCTGATGCCGGTGGCGGTGAAGTGGGGATGTTCGGGGCTCGCGCCATTTATCTGGTCGGCAAACTGCTCGGAAAAAGCGCCCCGCACAGTCGAGCAATTGACCCCGACCTTCTCGAACACTTTGCCCTTCATCAAGCCCTGCACCCCGCCGCCGGGATCTTCGTTGCCGTCTTCCTCGCGGTTCCACGGCGTGTACTGGAAAGATGCGTCCGAACCGGCCTCGCGCTCGATCGCCTCGAAGGCGGCGCAGATCTGGTCGCGCAAGGATTGAAACCACGTTTCTGCCTGCGCGGTATGCGCTGCCCAATCGCTCATATTTATCGATCCCGTCTCATTCTCGGCGCCGCGCCTTTCCCATGGCAGCGCCTGTTTCCGTCCAACCGTGTCCATCCACTTTGACACGCCTCATGTCAATGGAGCACTGGGCGCATCCCCCCTGCCCCAGCGAGTTGGCCAGCGCCTGCCAAACCCCTTGCCAAACCTCTTGCCAAGCTGGCGCCTGCAAGGCATCTGCCGCTCATGGTTCACGCTTCGTTCTCGCCGGATTCGGGTACCCCGCTTGGCTTTGCAGGCGAAGAACTGGTGCTGCTGAAGAATAACGCGCTCTACTGGCCGCGCGAGCGTGCGTTGCTGTTGGCCGACCTGCATCTCGAAAAGGGCAGCTGGTATGCCAAGACGGGCCAGATGCTGCCGCCTTACGACAGCCGCGAAACGCTGGAGCGGGTGGCCGATGCGGTGAAGGCTTGCGGAGCGCGCCGTGTGATTACGCTGGGCGACAACTTCCACGACGAGGCAGGAACACAGCGGCTCGACCCTTACGCCGCGGGGATGCTGGAATCGCTGACCCGCGCGCTTGAGTGGGTGTGGATCACCGGCAACCATGACGAGGCGATGGCCCGCACATTCGGGGCGACGATCGCGCAGGAGATGGTGGTGAACGGCATCACCTTGCGCCACGAGGCAAAGCCGGGCGAGTCCGGGCCCGAGCTTTCCGGCCATTACCACCCCAAGATGCGACTGCGGGTCAGGAACCGCCATATCGCCCGGCCCTGCGGCGTGCTGAGCCGGTCCGGGGTCGGTGGCGAGCGGCTGATCGCGCCCGCCTTCGGGGCCTATACCGGCGGCATGGATGCAGGCTCACCCGAGATCCTCAGGGCGCTCAGCCCCGCGCGCTCGATCGACGCGGTGCTCCCCGCCAAGGGCAAGCTTGTGCGCTTCCCGCTCTATCGCGAAGTGGCGTAGTTCCAATGGGGTAAAGCCACCCGCTCCCCCTCCCTTCCACCCGGATCATGGCCCGGTGTGAAAATGCGGGTGGAAGGGAGGGGGAGCGGATGGCCTGGCAATCGCGAGAAGACAAAAGACTCAACTGGCGCTTCGCCACAATTGCGCCTATATTGAAGACTCATCAATTGGCTACCAAAGGAGAACACACATAGCCCGTCCACCCAGGCGATCGATGGCCCCGCCCGTTAAAAGCGGCCCTCGCTACGATCAGTTTATCCAAGTCCCCAAGGTCCGCGTTATCGACGATGAAGGCGAAAACCTTGGCGTGATGTTCACGCGCGAAGCGGTTGAACAGGCTCAGGAAAAGGGTCTCAACCTCGTCGAAGTGTCCCCCAATGCGGACCCGCCCGTGTGCAAGTTCCTCGATGTCGGAAAGTACCGCTACGAGGCGCAGAAGAAGGCTAACGCAGCCCGCAAGACGCAAAAGACGCAGGACATCAAAGAGATCAAGATGCGTCCCAACATCGACACGCATGATTATGACGTGAAGATGCGCAGTGTGAACAAGTTCATCGAACAGGGCGACAAGGTGAAGGTCACACTGCGTTTCCGCGGTCGCGAAATGGCGCACCAGCACCTTGGCATGGATCTCCTGCGACGCGTTCAGGAAGACGTCGAGGAAACCGCCAAGGTCGAGGCGTTCCCGCGCCTCGAAGGCCGGCAAATGCTGATGGTGCTCGCACCCAAATAAGCACCGGCCTCGGTCACATCACAGCCAAAGCGGGGCGTGCGTTCTCAAGGGAGAGTGCGCCCCTTTTTGTATCTTGAGGCTTCTTTGCCCGGGCCTGCATCTGGCAAGTTTTGCCGTGTCGCAAGGGCCCGCAGTTCCGGGGCTCTATCCGGGCCCCATGCGGTTCGTCGGACCCGGTCAGCGCTTTGCCTTTTTCGACCAAGGGTCTGCGGAAACCGATGGCTGGCCCCACGCGTTCAGGTTTCTCGGTATAGTAACGCGCATACGCCATGGCGCGGGTCATGGCATCATTCATCATTCAAGGGCCCCGCCGCTCGCCCTAGCACCTCGGACTCGTGGGCGACGAAAAGAAGGGCCCGATTGTCTTGCAAAGGATCCCCCATGCGCATTTCGCGTCCCATTCGAGCCAGCCTGACCGCGATCGCCGCGGCGGCGCTTGGCGTAGCGGCCCCGGCTGCTGCTGAAACCGCTCAGGCGGGCTATTCGACCTTCAAACCTTCCGCCGAGACCAATTCCAACACGATCGATTACGAGGTGTGGGACGAGGCGGTGAAGAAGATCGTCATCTCGATGGGCCCCTCGCTGCGCCAGACCGCGGGCCGAGCGCCGGAAGGGTTCGGCACGCGCCGGGTCTACGGCCACACATCGCGCTATCGCCTCGAGGGCAACCGGGTCACGTTCAGCTTCCTCGACAAGGAGATCATCGGCAACCTCGCGCAATACCGCCAGGACCTGCAGGCGATCGCCGACAAGGTCGATCTGCAGACGCTGAGCCGCAACGAACAGCTCGCCTACTGGATCAACCTGCACAATGTCGCGCTGGTCGAGAAGATCAGCAGCGAATGGCCGATCCGCCAGCCGCGCAAGCAGGAAGTCGACGGCGCGCTGATCGACGAGGCGAAATTCATCACGGTCGAGGGCGTCGCTCTCAGCCCGCGCGATATCCGCGAGAAGGTCGTCTACCCCAACTGGAAGGACCCGCGCGTCATCTACGGTTTCTGGCGCGGCGATATCGGCGGCCCGTCGATCCAGCGCGAAGCCTATACGGGCGAGAGTGTCGGCCGCCTGCTGAACCGCAGCGCGGCTGAATTCGTCAACTCGCTGCGCGGCACGCAGGAGCAGGGCGACACGCTGCAGGTCTCGACACTATATCGCGAGGTCGCGCCGTTCTACTTCCCGAACTTCGAGCAGGATGTGCGCACGCATATCGCGCAATTTGCCGGCGAAGAGGTGGCAGCCATCCTCAAGCAGACCTCGCGCACCAATGCGGTGATCGAGGAATACGATATTGCCGATCTTGCCGGAGGGCTGCGCGAACCGACATTGTCGAACGTCCAGGACCCCAACGGCAACGTGCAGAGCTTTCGCATTCCGCGCTCGATGACAGCGCTTCTTGCCCAGCGCGAGGAGAAATTCCGCCGCATCATCAAGGAAGGCCGCACCGGTACGGTGACCTTCAGCGAGCTCAAGCTGCCGGACGGGGAAGGCGAGGACAGCGAAATCGAGTAGGAGGCCCCAAAGGCCCTTGCGCTGTCCGCCTTATAGGGTGAAACTTGAAGCCATGACCTTGATCGACCGTCTCGAAACGCGCCTGCATCGGGTGTGCGCAGCGCCTGTCCTGGCGGCAGTGGCCCTGCTCGCCCCGCCTGTTTCGGCGCAAGTCGCAGCGCCGCCCCAAGAGGCGGCTGCCAGATCCGGCGAACAAGGCGACAGCTTCGCCATTTTCGCACCGACGCAGGACCGGCTCGATCGCACGATCGACTACGAGATCTGGGACTTTGCGCTCAAGCAACTGGTGATCGACATGGGGCCTTCGCTGCGCGAACGGCCGGTCATCACCTCGCTCTCGATGAACGCGCCTGGATCGCGCATCCGCGCCGGGCACAATTCGCGCTACCGGGTCGAAGGCACGATGATGGGCTTCCAGCTGCTCGACAGCCAGGCCATCGCCAGTTTCACCGAATATCGCGAGGATCTCGAGCGCGTGGCGAACGAGATCGACATTCCGCGCCTTGCCCGTAACGAACAGCTCGCCTTCTGGCTGAACCTGCACAATGTCGCGCTGGTCGAGCAGATGGCGCAGAACTGGCCGTTTCGCCAGACGCGCCTGCTTGAGATCGAAGGCGTGCCCGTGGACGAGGCCAAGATCGTCACCATCCGCGGTGTTTCGATGAGCCTGAGGGATATTCGGGAAAAGATCGTCTACGCCAATTGGCGCGATCCCCGTGTCATTTACGGCTTCTGGCGCGGCGAGATCGGTGGCCCGTCGCTCAGGCGCCAGGCCTTCACTGCGCTCAATGTCGAGACGATGCTGACCGAGGAGGCGGAATATTTCGTCATCTCGCTGCGCGGCACCGAGAAGCGCGGTGACACCCTGCATGTCGCCACCCTCTATGAAGAGGTCGCCCCGTTCTATTTCCCCGATTTCGAACGCGACCTGCGCGCGCATGTCGAAAACTACGCCAGCGAGGAAGTGCTCGAATTCGTGAGCGAAACCGACAGCGTCGAGGCCACGATCCGCGAATGGGACATCGCCGATCTGGCGGGCGGATATCGCGACAATATCGCACTCAATGGCGCAAGACCGAGCCTGTCCGCTGGTGCAGCCGAATTGCTTACCCAGCGCCAGGTCAAGCAGCAGCGCATCGAGCGCCGCGCCAAGAAGGGGGAGAACACCGGAACGGTGACCTTCACCCCGCTCTATCTGCCCGGCGATGACCCCGCCGCTTCGGAGATCAAGTAGCTCTCTTCAGGCCGGTGCCCCGTTTCAGGGCACCTCTTTCGAAGGCACCCCGTCCTGACCCGCGATGATCACGGTGCCGACCGGGATGCCGCGGCGCAGCGCGCGATTGATCTTGCGGTTGCGCTCCTGCATCAGGATCAGGACGCCCCAGCTGGTGCGGATCGAGACGGGCACGCCCGGTATTCCATCGCCCGGGGAAAGATCGGTGGTCAGCTGGTCGATCACCCGCCACGTTTCCCCCCGCGAAAGATCCGCAATGTCGCGTTCGTAATCCTCGCTGAACTCGGTCCGGTCATACTCGCTCAGCAATTCCTTCACATCCTCGCCTGCAAAGCGGGCAAGATGCGCGCGCAAGGCTGCGTCATCCTCAAAATAGAAGGGCGAGGCTTCGCGATAGAGATCGCTTACCTGAAGGGCGCCATGATATTTCTGCACGCCGCGAAGCGAATTCACGAATTCCTTCGCCGAGGCATCGAGCAACTCGTCCACATTAGCGCCGGTAAAGGCGAGCCGCTGGAGGGTCGGGCCACCGATCTCGCCGCGCCAGAAGCCGTACATGACCTTGGGATCGCGCCAGTTGGGAAAGACGATGCGCTCGCGAATGTCGCGCGGGCTTAGCTCAACGCCCCCAATGGTCACCAGCTTGGCCTCGTCCAGCGGCGCCTTGTTCGAACCGAAGCGGTGCTGCACCGGCTGGGTCATCGGATATTCGTATGCCAGCGCCTCGACCACTGCGACGTTGTGCAGGTTGAACCAGAAGGCGAGCTGCTCGTTGCGCGGGATGCCCGCAATATCGAGCGTCGCGCCGACGCGCTCGAGGTCCTCGCGATATTCGGTGAGCGAGGCGCGGATATCATCGTTGAAGAAGGAAAAGGCCACCCGGTTGCCTTCGAGGCGATAGCGCGATTCGTGGCCCTGGATGCGGCGTGTTCCGGTGCGCGCGTCCCGGCGCGGCGCGCCTTCGCGCAAAGAAGGCCCCATGGGCACGACAATCCAGTTGAGCGCCTCGTCAAAGAAGCCGTAATCGATCCTGTGGTCATCGCTGACCTCGACAGGGCGGAATTGCGGCAACTGTGCCGGAGGAACAAAGATCGGGGGCAGCGCCGGGGGCACGCCCTCCATTTGCGCGCGCGGTGCGACGGGCGCTTCATTGGCGCTGAGCGGCATGGCGACAAGGCCCATGACAGCGAGCGCGCCTGCGCCTCTCAGAACCGAATTGGAAAGCAAAGCGCGAGTGAAACGAGGCGGGGGCATCGATCTCTCCACAATAGTCCAACTATTCCCTCTATGTGATACTTTGTCTCAATAAAGTCTAACCGCAGATGAACGGCTGCCTCGCAGGAGCTGAAACCTCCTTGAATTCGATCTCTTTTTCCCGCGCCTTACCAGGACACGGCGGCAGGCCCGGGAGAAAAGCGCAAGGTGGGCGTTTGCCCTCAGACGCGGGCGCGCTAAGGCTGTTGGCCAGCCATCGGGGACCCAATTGATGACCGCGCGCCGGATCGGCCTGTTCGCAGGGCCGCTGATCTTCGCCATCACCGCTCTCACCGCGCCGCCTGCGGGCATGAGCGCGCAAGGCTGGCTGGTCGCCGGTCTCGTGGTGTGGATGGCCGCCTGGTGGATCACCGAGGCTGTGCCGATGACCGTGACCGGCCTTCTGCCCTTCCTCTGGCTGCCGCTGGGCGGTGTGATGAGCGCGCGCGAGACTGCCGGCAATTACTACGCCCCCATCCTATTCCTGCTGCTGGGCGGCGCGTTCATCGCGCTCGCGATCGAGCGCACCGGGCTGCACCGAAGGCTGAGCCTTGCGATCCTGCGCACGGTTGGCACGGGCGGCGGCGAGACGCGGCTGCTGCTGGCGTTCATGATGTCGGCCGCGGTGCTCTCGATGCTGATATCTAACACGTCGACCACGCTGATCATGATGCCGATGGCGCTGGCGGTGATCGCAGGTGGCGAGGTACGCGAGCAAAGCGAGCCGCAAACAGAAGGCCTTAGCGGCGCTCTGCCAATGGGCATCGCATTTGCGGCAAGCATCGGGGGGCTTGGCACCATAGTCGGCTCACCCACCAACGGGATCGGCGTGCAACTGATCGACGACCTCGCCGGGCTCCAGATCAGCTTTGCACGCTGGATGATGTTCGGCGTGCCTGTCGTCATCCTCGGCGTGCCGCTTGCCGCGATGATTATCGCGAGGGTCCAGCGGGTGAGCGCCAACCCTTTCGACATCGATGCCGCGCGCGAGGCGATTGCCGAGGATCGCGCCTGGTCGAGCGCGGAAAGGCGGCTTGTTCCGGTAGTCGCCCTCGCCTTTGTCCTGTGGCTCACCCGCCTCTGGGTCGCGCCTTTTCTGCCGCCGGGAAGCTGGACCGACGGGACGATCGCGATCCTCGCTTCCTTTGCGCTGTTCCTGCTGCCTGACGGCACCGGGCGCCCGCTGCTCAAATGGGAGGAGGCCAACCGTGCACCCTGGGCGATGATCCTGATGTTTGGCGGCGGGCTTGCGCTTGCGGCGGGGATGGAGGCCTCGGGGCTGGCGAAGTGGCTGGGCGATGCGCTGCTGCCGCTCGACGCGCTGCCGCTGGTGCTGATGTCGCTTTGCGTGGTCGCGATGATCATCCTCGTCACCGAATTTGCCAGCAATGTCGCGACCGCTTCGGGGATCATCCCGGTGGTCGCCAGCCTTGCCGCGGCGCTGGGCCTTGGTGAAGACGCGATCCTGCTGGCCATGCCCGCCGCGCTCGCAGCAAGCTGGGGCTTTATCCTGCCAGCGGGCACCGGCCCCAACGCGATTGCGTGGAGCACCGGGCACCTGAAGATCGGGCGCCTCGCCAGCGCGGGGCTGTTGCTCGATGTATTCGGCGCGCTGATGATTGTGGGCGTCGTCTGGGCCGTGGCATCGATCAGCTGAGCTTCACCAACGCTCGCTCGCGCTTCAAACCGGTTGCAAGTGTAACGATCTCGCGATAATTCAAGGACCTCAAGCGGCCAGGGGAGAGGCGCTTTCTGCGGAGGTTAGAAGCGGGCGCCCTTGGCACGGCCTTTGGACGAGCCCCTGCCTTCCTGGGGGCGCATCTCGAGGAAGGACCCGCGCATGACGGAGATACCCGCCGACGCCGCCGATATTCCCACCCCGCGCCGCAAGCCCAAGCCGGAAAAGACAGAGATCGGCGGGCGGACGCTCAAGCCCTCGACGCTGATGATGGGTCATGGATATGATCCCGCGCTGTCGGAAGGGTCGCTCAAGGCCCCGATCTTCCTCACCTCGACCTTTGCCTTCGAGAACGCAGCAGCTGGCAAGCGCCATTTCGAGGGCATCACCGGCAAGCGTGAAGGAGGCGCCGAAGGCCTCGTCTATTCTCGCTTCAACGGGCCAAACCAGGAGATCCTCGAAGACCGGCTCGCCATCTGGGACGGGGCGGAGGACGCGCTGACCTTCTCCAGCGGGATGACCGCGATCTGCATCCTGATGATGGCCTATGCGAGCGCTGGCGACGTGATCGTGCATTCCGGCCCGCTCTATGCGGCTTCCGAAGGCTTCGTGTCGAAATTCCTCTCGAAATTCGGCGTGAGCTATGTGGATTTTCCCGCGGGCGCTTCGCCCGAAGAGATCGCCGCAGTTCTTGAAGAGGCCAAGCGCCAGGCGGACGAGAGCGGCGGCAAGGTCGCGATGATCTACCTCGAAAGCCCTGCAAACCCGACCAATGCGCTCGTCGATATCGAGGCGGTGCGCGCAGCGCGCGACGCCACATTGAAGAAATCCTGCCCGATCGCGATCGACAACACTTTCCTTGGCCCCCTGTGGCAGCGCCCGCTCGAACATGGTGCGGATATCGTCGCCTATTCGCTGACCAAATATGTCGGCGGACATTCGGACCTCGTCGCGGGTAGCATTGCAGGCGCGAAGAGCTGGATGGACCCCGTGCGTGCGCTCAGGAACACGATGGGCGGGATCGTCGATCCCAACACCGCCTGGATGCTGCTGCGCAGTCTGGAGACGGTCGAATTGCGGATGCAGCGCGCCGGCGAGAATGCCGCCAGGGTCTGCGCTTTCCTCAAGAGCCATCCCAAGGTCGATGGCCTCGGCTATCTCGGCATGATCGAGGACGAGCGCCAGAAGGACATCTACAATCGCCACTGCCTTGGAGCGGGCTCGACCTTCAGTGTTTTTCTCAAGGGCGGAGAGGCGGAGTGCTTTCGCTTTCTCGACAATCTCCAGATCGCCAAGCTCGCGGTCAGCCTTGGCGGGACCGAGACGCTAGCTAGCCACCCGGCCTCGATGACGCACCTCTCAGTGCCTGACGCACGCAAGGCGGCGCTGGGGATCACCGATGCGCTGGTGCGCATCAGTATCGGGATCGAGGACCCGGACGATCTCATCGCCGATTTCGAACAGGCGCTTGAGCACGTCTGAAAACGCCCCTAGCCTTTCCCCTTGAACGGGGAGAGGAAAAGCGTGAGCGATCAACGAAAGCCAGTTTGCCTCGTGCTGGGTGCGGGCGCAGGGATCGGCGGGAATACCGCGCGGCGCTTTGCGCAAGGCAGCTATCACGCCGTGCTCGCCCGCCGTTCGGACGAGGAGGGCTTGCAGCGCCTTGTCGCCGGGATCGAGGAAGCAGGCGGCTCTGCCACCGGCGTACTCCTCAACGCGGTCGATGACGGCGCAATAGAGGACCTTATCGAGCGCACCGAGCGCGATATCGGCCCGATCGAGGTGTGCCTGTTCAACCTTGGCGCGCAGATCGGCAACCGGCCTTTCTTCGACACGTCTCACAAGGCGTTCGAACTGGGCTGGCGGATGACGACCTTCGCGCTGTTCCGGCTCGCCCAGGCGATGCTGCCCGCGATGGTCGAACGCGCCCAAAACGGGGGGCGCGGCACCTTGCTGGTCACCTCGGCGACCTCGGCGATGCGCGGCAATGCGGGCCAGCACTCCCACGCCGCCGCGATTGGCGGGCGGCGGATGCTGTGCCAGACACTCAATGCCGAATTTGCGCCGCAAGGGATTCATGTCGCCCATGTCGTGGTCGACGGCCCGGTCGATGCGCCCGACACTCTTGGAAAATTGCTGGGTGACAAGTTCGAGGGCTACAAGGCGAGGAAAGGCGAGGACGGCGTGCTCGACCCCGCCGCTCTGGCCGAGACTTACTGGCACCTCGCGCACCAGCCGCGCTCGTGCTGGAGCTTCGAGGTCGATGTGAGGCCGTGGACCGATGCGCCCTGGTGGAACGACAACCCCGCGCCCGCCATCGATAAAGGCCCGGCAAAGCCCGACCCTCGCAAGGGGTAAGACACGTTCGGTCCGTTGCCGCCAGCGCCAGAGGCCCTACATGACAGGGATGGATAGCGACCATCCCAAGCGCAAGAGCGGCCCCTGGGGCGCCGCCCCCGACGAAAGCGAGCCCCAACCCTCAATGTCGCCCGCATTCGCGCCTGACGTCTATGTCGTCAGCGAGGAGACGAAGGCGAGCCTGACGCGCCCTGCGCTTGCGCTGGCCGCGCCGATGGTGCTCGCCTTTGGCTGGCTGACCCTGACGCAGGGCTCGATGAATGGCTGGGCGGTCTCCGGCCCGCGCCTTGCTGCGGGGGAATACCAGACGATCCTGCTTCACATGTTCGCCCATGGCGGGATCATGCACATCGTCTTCAATCTGATGGCGCTCGCCGTGATCGGTCCGCGCGTGATGGAACGGCTCGGCCCGCTTTCAGCGCGCACCTTTGCAGGCTTCGTCGCGCTGTTTCTTGGCACAGGGCTTGCCGGCATGGCGACATGGCTCGCGATCAACCCGGCAAGCGAGGTGCCCATGCTGGGCGCATCGGGCGCGATCTTCGGCCTGCTCGGGGTGATCCTGCGCCAGCCCGATCCGCTTGGCGCACCGATCCCGCTCTTCAGCCGGGCGATGGGCGAGGCATTCTGGACCTTTGGTAAGCTGCATTTGCCGCTGATCCTCATTTTCGCCATCCCGATGCTGCTGGGCGCAGATTTCGGCCTTGCCTGGGAAGCGCATCTGGGCGGCTTTGTCGCGGGACTGCTGCTGGGCGCGCCGGTCAGCCGCTGGTGCGGCGATGGCTCCGAATGGGAATTCATCGAGAGCAATCGGCCGCAGGACCCACGCCTCTAGAGCACCAGCCCTGCCACCAGCTCGCGCAATCGCGCATCCAGTTCCCCGTCGGATAGCCTGCCCGCCTGACTATCGAAGCTGGTCGCGAAGCTGGGCACACTCAGCGTTCCGAGCACCTGCCCGCCAAAGCGCGGCGCTGCGGCAGCGGCGATCTCCAGCACGCTTTGACCACCGCGCCCGCCGGGCGAGGTGGAAAGCAGCACCATCGGCCTGTTCTGCCAGACATCGCGGCCAAGCCGGCTGCACCAGTCGAACAGGTTCTTGAAGGCGGCGGTGTAATTTCCGTTATGTTCGGCAAAGGAGACGATGATCGCATCGGCCGCGCCGATCCGCGCGAGAAAATCGTGAGCCAGCTGCGGAATACCATCGACCTCCTCGCGGTCCATGCGGTAAAGCGGCATTTCGAAATCGTGGATGTCCAGCTCGTCGATCTGCGCGCCTTCGACGAGGCTCGCAGCGTAACGCACCAGCTCGCGGTTGATCGATCTCGACGAATTGCTGGCGGCAAAGGCGAGCAGCCGCATCAGGAAACCCCGCTTGCGACAGGACCAGGTGCGAGCGCGCGCAAGGCGCCTAGCCGCGCCATTCGCGTCGGTCCTCGGCGACGCGCAACACCTCATAGGCGACCTGGAGCTTCTGGAACTCCTGCGCGGCCTCCTTGTCTCCGGGCTTCACATCGGGATGCACTTCCTTGGCCTTGGCACGGTAGGCCTTCTTGATTGCAGCGAAATCGGCATCGGCTTCGAGCTCGAGCACGTCGAGCGCGCGCATTTCATCCGCGCTGCGCGAACCGTCGCCTGATCCCGTCCAGCCATAATGCGCGCTTTCCGCATAGCCCGCGCTTTCGGCGCGCTCGGCCTTGGCGCGCTCTTCCTTTTCGGCCTTGTCGAGCCCTTCGAAGTAATCCCACTTGGAATTGTATTCGGCCGCGTGTTTCTGGCAGAAATACCAGCGATCCGGGCTGTTGGGTGCCTTTGGAGCGGGGCAATTGCCCGGCTCCTCGCAGCCATGCCGGTCGCACAGGCGCACATTGGTGGCCTCGCGGCTCGCCTCGTAGCCACGCCAGCGGGGAAATCCCCAATCGTTGGACCGCCGTGCGCGGCTCACGCACCCACCGGGTGGTATTGATGGCTCAGGATAGGCTGCATTACGCTAGGATAGGGGGACGAGGCCGTATTGGGAAGGCGTGCGATTTCGCAAATTTCCAATGGAACCCCTCTCGCTCTTGCCCGTTAGACAGGGGGTCGCGGCTGGTTCCTCTCCCCAGCCGCGTCCGCACTGTTCTTCACGCCATAACCCAGTGAACATGATGAGCGACCAGCTTTCCATCGCGAGCCTTGCCTGCGCCACCGCCCTTGCCTGGCTATGCCTTGCCGCACGCCTGGGCAGCGCGGTGCTGGGAGCAGCCTGAAACGAAACGGCAGGCGCCGGCATCCAGCCCGCGCCTGCCGCGTGAACAGGTCTTAGGCCTTAATTGATGACGACGCTGGCAGCGCGGCGGTTCAGCGCCCAGGCTGTCTCGGTCGAAGCGAGCGCCACGGGCCGCTCCTTGCCATAGCTGACCGTCCTGATCCGGCTGGCATCAACGCCAAGGCTGACAAGATAGTTCTTCGCCGCATTGGCCCGCCGTTCACCCAGTGCAAGGTTGTATTCGCGCGTGCCGCGTTCATCGCAATGGCCTTCGATCGTGAAGGTGACCGAGGGGTATTGCGAGAAATATTGCGCCTGCGCCTGCAAAGCGGCGGCGTCGGCGCTGTCGACGTTGAACCTGTCTGTGTCGAAATAGATCGTGGTCGAATTGCCCACCGCATTTTCGAAATGCGCCTGGGTGCCGATCTGCGGCCCCATCGTGCGCGGCGGCGGCGGCGGAGCGGCTTCGGCTACGCGGTTCGGCTCAGCCGGGGGCGGAGGCAGTTGCTCGGGTGCTTTCTTGGAGCAGGCGGCCGCGAGGCTGACACCGGCAAGCAGCAGGGCGATCTTGAAAGTCTTGTTCATGACGTTTCCTTTCAGTCGAGACGACACAGGCGACAAAGAAGCTGGAATATCAATTCGGGATGGTAAGGCTGAATGGGTCATTCGCGCAATGGGGTTGATCCTAGGGCCGGATCGGGCCCCAGGCCGGGTCCGAGGCATCGACAGGCGTTGGCAGGCGGCGTTCGTTGCGCCCCGTCAGGTCGACCTGCCACAGCGAGGATCGCCCCGAATTGCGGGTGGTGCGGAAGAACTGGATGATCCGTCCGTTAGGCGCCCAGGTGGGTGCTTCGTCCTGCCAGCCGCTGGTCAGCACCTTGAGTCCGCGGCCAGACGGGCTCATGACCGCGATATTGAAGTCGCCCGCGATCCGCGTGAACGCGATCTGGTCACCGCGCGGGCTCCATTCGGGGTTAGCGCAACGCCCGCCAGAGAATGTGATGCGGCGCTGGTTGGTGCCATCCGCATTCATCACATAGCATTGCTGCGAGCCCGAACGGTCGCTTTCGAAGACGATCTTCGATCCGTCGGGTGAATAGCTGCCGCCGATATCGATCCCCGGCGTGTTGGTGAGCCGGACCGATCGCCCGCCAGTGGCCGGCACCTCGTAAATATCAGTGTTGCCGGCAACCGCCATCGAATAGAGGATCGTCTTGCCATCGGGCGACCAGCGCGGGGCGAGCGTGGGGCTCGAATTCTCGGTCACCAGCGTCTGCTGGCCGGTCCCGATATCATAGACATAGATGCGCGGGTTTCCGTCGACATAGGAGAGATAGAGGATCTTCGAATAGTCGGGCGAATAGCGCGGGGTGAGCGCAGTCGCGCTGCCGAGCGTGAGAAAGCGGTGGTTTGCGCCGTCGCTGTCCATCACCGCAAGGCGCTTCACCCGCTTATCCTTGGGGCCGGTTTCGGCAATATAGGCGATGCGGCTGTCGAAGAACGGGTCTTCTCCGGTGAGGCGCGCATAGATGAGGTCGGAGCATTTATGCGCCGCGCGCCGCCAGTCAGCGGGCCGCACCACATAGCCTTCGCGGATCAGCTCGTCCTGCAACGCGACATCATAGAGGTAGCAGCCCACCACGATGCGATCATCGGCGCGCGCGCGGACATAGCCGTGAACCAGCATTTCCGCTCCGCGCCCGCTCCAGCTCAGCCAGTTGGGCGCGGTGATCTGCGCATAGCCAGGGCGCGGCAGCGTGTCGGGACCGGTCGGCTTGAACAGACCGTTATTGCGCAGGTTCGAGGTGATGACATTGGCAATCTCGCGCCCGAGCGCGGCCGTCCCTTGCGCGTTGGCGGGTGTTGCCCGGTCCTCGTCGGTCGCAAAGGCCGGGATCGCGATGCCAAGATCGCGCCAGTCGCTTTCATCGGTGACGGTGCCGCGCAGCGGGCCTGCTTCCTCCTCGCCCTCGATGGCGAGTTCCTGCACCTCGCCGCCTTCGGCCATGGGTTCGCCCAGGTCGGTGTTCTGGGAGAAAGCCGGGCCTGCAAAAGCAAGCGCGAGGGTGGCGATAAGATAGGACGATGTTCTCATTACAGCCTTCTGTTGAATTCCCATTCGAGCTCTTTCCAGCGATTATAGAAGGGCTCGGGCAGGTTGAAAGGTGCCGCGAGCTGGACCGCGCGGATTGCGCGCTCGCAGTGCAGCCCGGATTGCGGACGATTGCTGGCGGTGACCGAGCTGGGCACGTTGCGGCACGCCGGACGCCCGGCGAGCGAGCCGTCGGGGTTGAGCCGCCAGGTCACGATGGATTCGAGCAGTTCGGCATCCGCCCCGCTCGGCGCGTTCCAGTGCGGGCGCAGCTGGCGCGTGATCGCGCTGGCGAGCGCGGCGCGTTCGCGGCGACCGAAAGTGGCAGCCGGTGCGGCGGTGGCATCGCTATCGCTCGAAGAGCCCGAACCGCTGAGGAAATCCTCGCCGATGCGCGTGCCCTGCGCCTCTTTCGGGGCGGCTGACGCGGTGGGCTTTGGTGTCGGCGTGGGCTCGCGGTCGGGGCGGCTGCGCGGGCGATCGGGTGCCGGCGGCTGCGTTGCTGCGGTGCGCCGCGCGGGCGTGGGAGGCGGCGGCACGGTGGGCGCGGTGGTCTCGACCGGTTCGGCCTCGACGGTTTCCTCCACCGGCGGCGCTGACTGGTCCGAAAGCGTGGGCGCGATTGCTTCTCGCGCCTCGGGCGAAGGCGCGGGGCTGGTCGCCTCGAGGCTGACCTCGCTTGCAAGGCTCACATTCATGCGCTCGGGCATCCGGGGTATCGGCGCAGGCCCGGGCTGGAACAGCAGCAAGGCGACCACGGCCACGTGCAAGCCCACCGCGACGACCAGTCCGGTGCTGTCCTCCCGGCGAAGTGCAATTGCTTCTGCCATTGTTCTGCGGGACGCTAGGGTTGGCTAACTGAACCGCTGGTGACCAGCGAGATCGATGTGAAGCCAGCGCGGTTCAATTCCCCCAGCACCGCCATCGTGCGCCCGTATTCAAGCCCGCGATCACCGCGAAAGACGATGATCGGCAGTCGGCCGTCCGAATTGCGGTCGATCGCGGCAAGCGCGTCGGGAAATCCGCCATCGGGCACCGCTTCGTTGTTGATGAAGATCACGCCCTCCTCGTTGACCGAGATCGTGATCTGTTCGGGCGTCTGGTCGACCGGGTTGGCGCGGCTTTCGGGAAGTTCGATCGGCACGCCGACCGCAAGCAGCGGGGCTGTAACCATGAAGATAATGAGCAGTACCATCATCACATCCACAAAGGGTGTGACGTTGATCTCTGCCATCGGCGCGCGGTTCGAACGGCGTCCCGAGGCACGGCGCCCACCCGAACGGCTGGAGGAAACCCCCATACCCATCACGCCTTGTCCAGCTCGCGGCTCAGCCCTGCGTGCACCTTGTCGGCAAAACGCTGGAGCCTGCCCTCATAGCGGTTAACCCGCGCGGAAAAGCGGTTATAGGCGATGACGGCGGGGATGGCGGCGAACAGGCCGATCGCGGTTGCAAACAGCGCCTCGGAGATGCCGGGCGCGACCACGGCGAGCGAGGAGCTTTCCTGCGCGCCGATCTGGAAGAAACTGTTCATGATGCCCCAGACCGTGCCGAACAGGCCCACAAAGGGCGCGACCGATCCGGTGGTGGCAAGAAAGTTCAGCTTGGCGGCAAGGTCGTCGGCCTCTTCGGCGATCTGGCTTTCCATCGCCGCGCCGATCCGCTCGCGCGCGGCGGCCTTGTCGACCTGCCGGCCATTGGCGGTCGAGCGCTTCCATTCATCCAGCCCCGCGCTTGCAATACGGGCAGAAGGCACTTCGGCGCGCATCGACTTGGTCAGCAGGCCCTCGCGCTCCTTGCTGTCCCAGAAATCGGCCTCGTAGCTGCGCGATTTTTTCTCCAGCTTGCCCGCGCGCAGCGAAAAGGAGACGATGATCGTCCACACCCAGATACTGGCGAGGATCAGGCCCACCATCACGATCTGCACGACGATATCGGCGTCCAGAAACAGGGTCAGCGGATCAAGCTGTGTGGCGGCTGCCAGCAGCGAAGGGATAGGGAGTGTCATCGGGTCTGGTTTTCCATGAAAGCCTTGAAAGCGGCGCGCCACTCGGCGGGCTGGCGGCGCGGGCGCCCTTCGAGCGAGATGAAGCCGACCCGCAAGGTCGCTTCGCAAAGGGGCACATCCCCCCGGCTGGCCAATTGGTGCATCCGGCAGCTGGCCGCGCCAAGCTCGGTGCAGGTCGTCGCGATCACGACATCATCGTCGAGCCGCGCAGGCGCGAGATATCTGAGGTTCATTTCGGACACGGCGTAAGCCCCGCCGGCATCACCCTTCGCGCCCTCCTCGATCGCGGCGCGCTGGTCGATTGCGAGCATCCGCAACAGGTCGCTGCGCGCACGTTCGAACCAGCGCAGGTAATTGGCGTGATAGGTGATGCCTGAAAGATCGGTGTCCTCGTAATAGACGCGCACGGCATAGAAATGCGCCGCGCCGTCGATCACGCCGCCGGGGAAATTGAGATTGCGCGGATTGGGTTGAGCCATTGAGCGCGCGTTTAACGGATGCGATGACGCCATGGAAGGCGCTTTCGCCAGTTGCGCATGAATGTGAGGCGAACGCGAGGCGAACGGCAGGCCCGGCCCCGCTACGAGGCGGGCCGCAGCCGGGCGTCGATCACCGCTTTTGCGTCCCGAGCGCGTTCCATTGATCCCAGGGAATATCGCGCCCCGGATAAGCCGGCTTCGCAAAGGGCCACTCTGCCGCGATCCAGCTGCGCACCGCCTTCTCCAGCGCGCGATCGGCCGGGTCGCCCTGGTCGCTCTCGCGCGCCCAGAAAGTGATATCGGCATCGTAGCCGCGCTTACGCGTGGGATGGATGTAAACGCAGCCCAGCACCTTCGATCCGTCGGGCGAGACGACCGTGTAGGTGAAGGAGCGGCGTATCTGAAATTCCTTCTGGTGCCAGCCCAGATCGACCAGGTTGGCCTCCAGCGTCAGCCCCTCGGGCCAGTTGCTTCCGCCGGGAAACAGCCTTTGCAGATGGTCCTTGCTGGCGATCACCGCCTCGAAATCCTTGACCACGTCGTTGACGCTCAACATCCGCAGACGAAAGTCCTCGGTAACAAGGCCCTCAGGCACCTCGAAGTCTTCAGCGACAAAGGGATAATCGGATTGCGCGCTCACGCTGTGAGCCGTGGCAAATAGGAACAGGCCGATCAAGGCCCGCAGCATCTGGCGTATCATTTCAATCACCCCTTCTTTACCCGCTATCGAAGGCCCCTTGCCTTCTAATTGCGAGACTTCATCACCATCGGGCCGATGAACTGGCCGCCAAGGATATGGACGTGCAAATGCGGCACTTCCTGTCCGCCATGCGCGCCGATATTCGCCAGCAGGCGATAGCCGGGTTCGACCAGCCCCTTGCTGCGCGCGACATGGCCGACCGCGCGGATGAAGCCCGCGATCTCCTCTGCCCGCGCCTTGGCCGAGAAATCGTCCCAGCTCACATATTTGCCCTTGGGGATCACCAGCGTGTGGACCTTGGCCTGCGGGGCGATATCCTCGAAGGCATAGGCCCATTCGTCCTCGTAAATCTTGTTCGAGGGGATTTCCCCGCGCAGGATCTTGGCGAAGATATTGTCGTCATCATAGGCTTGCGTGGCATCGATCGGCATCTGACTTCCTTTCGGCTTACTCGCTGCGGGAGGCTTTTTCGTCGAGGCCAGAGAGCCCCTCGCGCCTGTCCAGTTCGCCCAGCACATGATCAAGGCTCACGCCCTTCGCGTTCAGCAAAACCATCAGGTGGAAGAGGAGATCGGCGCTTTCGCTCACCAGTTCCTCATTGCTGCCCGACAGGGCGGCGATCACCGTTTCGGTGGCTTCCTCGCCCACTTTCTGCGCGATCTTGGGCACGCCCTTGGCATTTAGCCGGGCGACATAGCTTGTCTCGGGCGAAGCGGCGCGGCGCGCGGCGATGGTTTGTTCAAGGCGTTCGAGCGTGCTCATGGCCGCTTGTCTCGCCTAAATGCCCCTGGCGGGCAAGGGTCATATCCCCCAAGCCGGCAGGCGTTAGATCCCCCAAGCCCGAAGGCGTTAGATGCCACGCGCGGGCAAGCCGGCGTCACGCAGGGCCTTGTGCGCATCCGAGATCGAATAGGTGCCGAAATGGAAGATCGAGGCGGCGAGAACCGCGCTCGCCCCGCCATCGCGCACGCCCTCGACCAGATGATCGAGCGTGCCGACCCCGCCGCTCGCGATAACGGGCACATCGACCTTGTCGGCGATGGTGCGGGTCAGTGCGAGGTCGTAGCCCGCCTTGGTCCCGTCGCCATCCATGCTGGTGACGAGCAATTCGCCTGCGCCGAGCCCGGCGACCTTGACGGCGTATTCGACCGCATCGATGCCTGTGGGCGTGCGCCCGCCATGGGTGAAGATTTCCCAGCGCGGGCCTGGCTCGGGTTCCTCGCCTGCCACGGGGACTTCAGGCGCGACCCGGCGCGCATCGACGCTGGCGACGACGCACTGGCTGCCGAATTTCTTGGCTATTTCCGCGACCAGTTCAGGCCGAGCGACCGCGGCGGAATTGATCGCGACCTTGTCCGCGCCTGCCAGCAGCAGCGCGCGCGCATCCTCGACGCTGCGCACCCCGCCGCCCACGGTCAGCGGCATGAAGCACACTTCGGCGGTGCGCCTGACGATGTCGAGCAGCGTGCCGCGCCCTTCATGGCTGGCGGAGATATCGAGGAAGCACAATTCATCCGCGCCCGCCGCATCATAGGCGCGCGCCTGTTCCACCGGATCGCCGGCGTCCTTGAGGTCAACGAAGTTCACGCCCTTGACGACGCGGCCCTCGGCAACGTCGAGACAGGGAATTACGCGGATACGGACGGTCATGGTGTTTCCTTCTGCGCTGCCGGGCTCATCGATCAACGTCCATCTGCGCGCCAGGCGTTGTGAACACCCATGCCATGCACTGGTCGCCCTCGCACCCTTCCTCGCCCAGAAACGGCGCGAGCGCAAAGGGCCAGGCGAAACTGGCGAAGAAAGTGCCGAGCAGACCGAAGGCGAGCCCCTGCTTGCCCAGCCGATCGCCGAAGAAATGAATGAGACCCAGCGAGAGCGCGAAGAACACGACCACATTGACCAACGCCACCGGCACCGTCGAGACAGTGATCCCGGCGATGAAGGTCAGCACCATGAACATGCAGCCGATCTCGCGCATTAGCGGTTCCTTCGGACCGTCATTGCGAGCGCCGCAGGCGCGCGGCAATCCAGAGCGGTTGCGCTGCGTTGCTCTGGATTGCCGCGCCGCTTCGCGGCTCGCAATGACGGCTGAAGTAGAGCATCAGGAACGCTTCCCGACCGCGATCGCCTCAGCCAGATCGAGCTTGCCCTCGTAAAGAGCACGGCCCGTTATCACGCCTTCTATGCCTTCGCCGGCATGGCGGGCGAGTTCGTGAATGTCCCCGATATCCTTCACCCCGCCGCTGGCGATGACGGGAATGTCGACCTGGCGCGCAAGCTCTACGGTTGCCTCGATGTTGGCGCCCTTGAGCAGCCCATCGCGCCCGATATCGGTGAACAGCAGCGCGGCAACGCCCGCATCCTCGAACCGGCGCGCAAGATCGACAACGGGAACGTCCGAAACTTCGGCCCAGCCCTCGGTTGCGACCATGCCGTCCTTGGCATCCACCGCGACAACTATGCCGCCTTCGTAAGCGCGCGCCATGTCCTTGACGAAGTCGGGATTCTTGAGCGCAGCGGACCCCATGACGACACGGGCGACGCCGAGCCTGAACCAGCCTTCAACGCCCGCAGCATCGCGGATGCCTCCGCCCAGCTGCACGCGGCCGGGAAAGGCCTTCACGATGGCTTCGACCGCCTCGCGGTTTTCGGTGCGCCCGGCGAAGCTGCCGTCGAGATCGACCACGTGCAGGAATTGCGCGCCCGCCTGCGCAAACAGCATCGCCTGCGCAGCCGGGTTGTCGCCATAGACGGTGGCGCGGTCCATATCGCCTTCGGCAAGACGCACGACTTCGCCGCCCTTGAGGTCGATGGCTGGAAAGATGATCATGGGTGAGTCCTTGTTATGTGCGGGTCACGCATCCGCGCGTCCCTTGGTGCCCGGCCAGCCCGCGCCCCCGCCCTTCCGCCCTTGAGGGTACCATTCCGGGTGGAAGGGTGGGGGCGCGGGCTGGCCGGGCACGCGAGCGTTAGCGAGCCGCAAGCAGGTCAAGGCTTCCAATCGAGGAAGCGCCTCAATAGTTCCAGACCGAATTCCTGGCTCTTCTCGGGGTGGAACTGCACGCCCACCACATTGTCGCGCGCAACCGCCGCGACAAGCCCCTCGCCGTGATCGGTGAGCGCGGCAACATCGCGCGGGTCATCGGCGACGAAATGGTAGGAATGAAGGAAATAGGCCTCGCCCGGATCGAGCAGCGGATGCTGGCGGGCATGGGGGACCAGCGCGACATCATTCCAGCCCATATGCGGCACCTTGACGCTGCGGTCGGTCGGCTCGATCCGCCGCACCTCGCCGCCGATCCAGCCCAGCCCCTTGTGGCTGCCGAATTCGAGCCCGCGATCCGCCAGAAGCTGCATGCCGACACAGATGCCGAGGAACGGCGCACCGCCCACGGTCACGCGCTCGGTCATCGCCTCGATCATGCCGGGCACTTTCCTGAGGCCGTCGCGGCAGGCGCGAAAGGCGCCAACGCCGGGCAGCACGATCCGGTCAGCCGCGCGCACGACCTGTGCGTCATCGGTGACTTTGACGTTGGCGCCCACCGCTTTCAGCGCATTGTGCACCGAATGCAGATTGCCGGCGCCATAATCGACCAGGGCAACGATCTCAGGCATTTTGTTTTCCGCACCCCCGTCCGGGGGTGCGATCCTCGCTAGATGTCCACCGCTGCGCTGCGGACCCGCTGCGGGCGGGCGGTCGCCCTTGCAACGCCGGTGGCGTTGTCTGCCGCTTCGTTACCACCCCTTCTTCAACCACCCAGCTGCCCCTTGGTGCTGGGGATCGCGCTGCCTTTGCGTGGGTCGCGTTCGACTGCGGTGCGCATCGCGCGGGCAAAGCCCTTGTAGAGGCTCTCGCAAATATGGTGGTTATTGGTGCCGTAGAGCAGCTCCATGTGGAGCGTCAGCCCTGCGCTTTGCGCGACCGAGTGGAACCAGTGCTCGACCAGTTCGGTGTCCCATTCGCCCAGTTTTTCCTGGCTGAACTTCGCGTTCCACACGAAAAAAGGCCGCCCCGAAATATCGAGCGCCACTCGCGTCAGCGTCTCGTCCATCGGCGAATAGGCGTGACCATAGCGACCGATCCCCGCCTTGTCGCCCAGCGCCTGGCTGAGCGCCTGGCCCAGCGCAATCGCCGAATCCTCGGTGGTGTGGTGTTGATCAACATGCAGATCGCCGTCGACCTTCATAGTCACATCGATCAGCGAATGCTTGGAGAACTGCTCAACCATGTGATCGAGAAATCCGATGCCGGTCGCAACGTCATAGGCGCCGGTCCCGTCGAGATTGACCAGAATCGCGATCTTGGTTTCAGCTGTGCCCCGGCTGATCGAGCCGGTGCGCGCGGGAGATACAGGAGTGTCAGCCATGGCCTCGCGCTATAGGCGGGTCGCGCCTGTGCGCAAGGGAGTGTTTCGGGTTTGCCGGCGGCAATGCGCACGCCTCGGGACCGGGCAACGCCCTCCTATCAACACCTGCGTCCAGTCCGATTGACATTTGTGCTCACGAAGCTCTTGACCACGCCCGCGCCGCGCTGCACCACTAGAGCCATGACGGATGAAACCCCCGACAGCCTCATCCCTTATGATGAGATCGTGCAGGAAGCGCTGCGCGCCGTGGTCGGCCGCGTGCTCGGCTCTATCGAGCAGGGCGGGGGCGAGCTTCCGGGCAACCACCATTTCTACATCACGTTCAAGACGGGCGCGCCGGGCGTTTCGATTCCGCCGCACCTGAAGGAACGCTTCCCGGACGAGATGACGATCGTTCTGCAGAACAAGTTCTGGGATCTCGAAGTGCGCGAAGACGGCTTTGGCGTCGGGCTTTCGTTCAACCAGATCCCCGCCAAGCTCGACGTGCCCTTCGCCGCGATCACCGCCTTCGTCGATCCGGCGGTCGATTTCGGGCTGCAATTCCAGGCGACCGTTGCAGATATCGAGCCCGAAGCTCACGAAGACGCGGAGAATGACGGCTCGGATGATGGAGATGGCGGCGATGGCGACGGGGGCGACGGGGGCGGCTCCAACGTCGTCACAGTGGATTTCGGCCGCAAGAAATAGCCGCACCACCGGGGGCTGTGAGGGGAGCCCGTAAGGGGAGCCTGTGAGCAGGTCCGCGCCAGTCCCGCTCGCCCGGCCGATCAAGACCTTGGCTGGAACGTCGGCCGCATATGGGTTATGCCCTTGCCATGGCCGATAACCCGCCCTCCCCGAAGCGCAAGGATCGCGTCATGCGCGAGCTCGATGCCGATGCGGCAAGGGAGACATCCGTTCGCCGCCGCCTGCTGCCCAGCCCCGATGCGACCACGAACCTTCTTATCGCCGATATCATCGTGCGCAGCGCCTCGAGCCTGTTTCGCAAAAGCGTCGAGCGCCGGGTCGCGCGGGCGAGCGCAGCGGATGAGGACGAGGCATCACAGCTGATCGACGGCCCGACGATGATCAAGTCGCTGGCACTTTACAGCGCGAGCAAGCTTGCCACGCGATCACCCGTCGGGCTTGGCATCGTTGCGGGCTGCCTCGCCTTGAAGACGCTGTATGATCGCGGAAAGGCGCGCCAGACCCGCGAAGCGCAAGATGCGCAGCGCCCGCCAGACAGCGAATAGACGGCAAGGGCCCCTTTGCGCAGGCCCTGTTCCCGAAAGACCTTGCCTTTGCCCCCGATCCTGCGCCATCGGACCTTGCATGAGCCATCCCGCCCCCCAAACCGACAAGCTCCATCGCCGGGGTCTGCTGTTCATCCTCTCCTCGCCCAGCGGCGCGGGCAAGACCACGCTTTCGCGCAAGCTGCTGGAGGTGGACCCTGAGATCAGGCTCTCGGTCAGCGCCACCACGCGCCCGCCGCGCCCGGGGGAGATCGACGGGGTGCACTACCACTTCGTATCCGAGGCGCGCTTCGACGTGATGATCGAGGAAGACGAGTTCTACGAATGGGCGCATGTCTTCGGCTATCGCTATGGCACACCCAAGGGGGTCATCCGCGAGGGGCTGAAGAACGGGCAGGATTACCTCTTCGACATTGACTGGCAGGGCACCCAGCAATTGAAGCAGAAGGACGACCAGGATGTCGTCACCGTCTTCGTGCTGCCGCCCAGCCTGCCCGAATTGCGCCGCCGGCTTGAAGAGCGCGCGCAGGACACGAAGGAAGTCATCGATGCACGCATGCAGCGCGCACGGGCCGAGATAAGCCACTGGGCCGAATATGATTATGTCGTCGTCAACGACGATATCAACGAATGTTTCGACCGCGTGCGCGAAGTGCTCGATGCCGAGCGCATGCGCCGCACGCGTCAGACCGGGCTGATCCCCTTCGTGCGCGAATTGATGAGCTAGACCGCACGCGGGGGTTACGGACCTATCGCGGCCTTCGCCCGTTTGAAGGGCATGGCAAATTCGCAACGCAACAAGCTCGACATTTACGACGACGTCGCCGATCACTGGTGGTCGGACGATATTCGCTGGGTCCGCACGCTCAAGAACCTCGTGCCCGGCCGCCTGTCCTTCTTTGACAAGCATATCAACTGGGCAGGCAAGAGCGTGCTCGATATCGGCTGTGCGGGCGGCTTCATGGCCGAGGCGATCGCGGCAAAAGGTGCGCGTGTCACCGGGATCGACCAGGCCAGGGACGCGATCGCCGCAGCGCGCTCGCACGCGAGCGGATCGGGCCTTGATGTCACATACGATGTCGGCGTTGGCGAAGACCTGCCCTATGACGACGACGCCTTTGATGCGGCGGTATGCGTCGACGTGCTCGAACACGTGGCAGACCTTTCCAGGACCATTGCAGAGATCGCGCGTGTGCTGAAACCGGGCGGCTTGTTCGCCTTTGACACGATCAACCGCAACCCGATCGCGCGCCTTGCGACGATCACGATGGCCGAGGATGTGCTGCGCCTGCTGCCGCGAGGCACGCACGATCCGGAAATGTATATCCGGCCGGGGGAGCTTTTGAGCGAGTTTTCGAAGGTCGGGCTTGTCGCCGGGCCGATGACGGGCCTTGGTCCGCGCGGGATCAATTCGCGCGGCGATCTCACCTTCGGTGCGCTGCCTTCGACGCTGATCCTTTACATGGGCGTCGCGGTGAAGAAGGCGAACGATTGATGCGCGCGCAGGTGCAACTGGAAGGGCTGGAACTGCCGCTCGATCTTGGCACCTATGGGCCGGGCGATGTGCGGCCCGATGCGCACCTGCTCGACATGGCGCTGGAGATCGACCCCGCGCTGGTGCTGGTGCCGGGCGATGCGATGGAGCACGTCTTCGATTACGACCCGCTGATCGCCGAGATCGAGGGCCTTGCGCGCGATGGCCATTATGAAACGCAGGAATGGCTGATGACGCGGATCGCGCGCGCCTGTGCGCTGCAACAGGTAATCGCGGCGGTCGAGATCAAGCTTTACAAGCGCCCCGTGCTGCGCGCCGGTGATGGCGCGCCATCCGGTACGCTAGGCGTGACGTTGAGCCTCGACCGGGGTGAACTCGACGCGCTTATTGCAGCCTGAATTCGTTGTCCACGTGGCGGAATTCGCGCGGGCCGAGCAGGCGGCTATGCGCGATGCGGACCGAATGGATCGCCGCCTCGATCTCGCTGCGCCAGTGGTCGAGAAACTTGAAGAGCACCGGGTAATCGGGCGCCTCGTCGTAATCCTGCCAGACGAATTCCTGGATAATCGAAGGGTAGTCGGGGAGGAAGTAGAACACCTGCGCGGTGAGCAATCCCTCGCCGCGCAATTGCCGAGCAAAATCCGGATCGACACGTCCAGCCATCAATCATTCTCCTCAAAACCGCGCGCGACGCTGCGCTGATGACGATGAAAGATATGCTGCAATTGTCTTACGGCATGGTCAATTGTGTCTCTTCCAACTTCTTGTGTATAATTTTCATGCTCTAGACCAGCATTTTGCGGCACTCTATTACGTGAGTGCCAAAAGCCCGGCGACCGGCACCTGCAAAAAGAGGCCGCCGGATCGCTCCGACGGCCTCTTTCTTCAGACTGGCGCGTGAAAGACTAAGGCCCTTCAGCCTGCCGGATCGTTGAACATGGATGGCAGGGCCGCATTGACGACGCCGCCATCGACGGGGATCGTCGTGCCCACCACGTAATCGCCCGCGCGGCTGCATAGGTAAATCGCAGCGGCGGCCATGTCTTCAGCCGTGCCGATCCGGCCTGAAGGGATCATTGCAGCGGAGGCATCGGGCGCGTTCTTGGCGGCCTTGTTCATCTCGCTGGCAAAAGCGCCGGGCGCGATCGAAGTGCACACGATGTTGTCCTTGATGAGCCGCGCGGCCATGCGCTTGGTCAGCTGGATCACCGCCGCCTTGGACGCCTGGTAGGGATAGGTCTCCCACGGATTGATGCGCAAGCCATCAATCGAGGAGACGTGGATGACCTTGGCGGCGTGATCGCCCTTGGCCGCCTCTACCAGCAAGTTGTGCAGCTTTTGCGTCAGGAAGAACGGCGTCTTGACGTTCAGATCCATCGTGCGATGCCAGCCCGCTTCGCTGAATTCGAGATAATCCTGTCCCCATGCCGCGCCGGCGTTGTTGATCAGGATGTCGAGCTTCGTCTCCTTCTCCTTGATCGCGTTTGCAAGCGCCTCCATCCCGTCCATCTGCGACAGGTCCGCCTGCACCGCGATCACCTTGTCCGCGCCGAATTCCTCGACCGTCTCGGTCATCTGCTCGATCTTGCGCGCTGAGATATACACCCGTGCGCAGCCCGCGGCGAGCAGACCTTCAACGAACATCTTACCGATCCCGCGGCTTCCCCCGGTGACAAGCGCGACGCGCCCCTCGAGGCTGAAAAGTTTCTGGATATCCATCATTTCTGTTCTCTCCCAATTCTCGGTTCACCATTGCGAGCGCAGCGACGCGGTCCAGAGCATCTTTGGCGAGCGGCTCTGGTTTGCCGCGCCGCTTCGCGGCTCGCAATGACGCTAAGTTGCCGGCCTTTAATAGCCGCTCAGTTCGGCCACGCGGTTGGCGTGGAAATAGGCGTCGCCCAGGAATTCCTGCAAGGCCCGGTCGCGCTTCATGTAGAGGCCGATATCGTAATCGTCGGTCATGCCGATGCCGCCGTGCATCTGCACGCCTTCCTTGACGGCGAGGCCCGCTGCCTTGGCAACCTTGGCCTTGGCGACCGAGCTCATCAGCTCCGCGCCCTGCGACTGGCCTTCATTCTGCGCGGCGTCGAGCAATTGCTGCGCCTTGATGACGACGGCGCGCGCGATCTCGACTTCGGAATACAGGTGGCTGGCGCGGTGCTGGAGCGCCTGGAACTCACCGATTGCCTTGCCGAACTGCTTGCGCTGCTTGAGGTAGTCGACCGTCAGGTCCATCGCCCCGCGTGCAACGCCAACGCCTTCGGCTGCCGCGCCGATGCGGCCCGCGGTCAGCACGGCGTTGAGCACTTCGCGCCCACCGTCGACTTCGCCGATCACCGCATCGCCGTCGAGTTCGACGCCATCGAAGGTGATGTGGCTCGCCATCGAGCTGTCGACGAGGCGCACCGGCTTGTGCTCCATCCCGCTTGCGTCCCTGGGCACGGCGAAGAGGGTGATGCCCTCATCGTCCTCGTCCGATCCGCTGGTGCGCGCGGCGACCACGATCATGTCGGAACTGGCGCCCTGGATGACGAAGCTCTTCGAGCCCGAGAGCTTGAAGCCGTTGCCCGATTTCTCGGCCTTGGTGGTGATGCGACCGGGCCGGTGCTTGGCGGTCTCGTCAATCGCGACGGCAAAGACGCTTTCGCCTTCGACGAGGCCGGGCAGATAGCGCCCCTTCAGATCAGCCGAGCCGTGCTTCAATGCAGTCGCAGCCAGCACCGATGAGGTAAGGAAGGGCGAAGGCGTGAGGTTGCGGCCGATTTCCTCCAGCACGATGCCCGCCTCGACATGGCCGAGCCCGAGGCCTCCATCCTCTTCATCGAGCAGCATGCCGGTAAAGCCCATCTCGGCCATCTGCTTCCACAAAGCGTGGCCAAAGCCGTCCTTGCAATTGCGGTCGCGCCAGTGGCGCAGTTGTTTGGCGATATTGCCTTCCTCGGCCATGAATCCGCTCGCGGTGTCCGCCAACATGGCCTGATCCTCTGTGTGATACAGGGGCATTTTTGTGTTCCTCCCACTTAACTCGTCACCCCGGCGCAGGCCGGGGTCCAGCTTGTTTTTTGTCCGCCCCAAGTCAGCTGGATTCCGGCCTGCGCCGGAATGACGAAGAACGGATTTTGTCTCTTACGCCCCCGGCAGATCGAGAATGCGCTTCGAAATCACGTTGAGCATGATCTCCGAAGTGCCACCTTCGATCGAGTTCGCCTTGGTGCGAAGCCAGGTGCGCGCGGGCTTGCCGCCGCCGGTTTCATCGCTCTCCCATTCGAGGCTGCGCGATCCGCCCGCTGCCATCATCAATTCGTGGCGGCGCTTGTTGATCTCGGTCCCGGCATATTTCATCATGTTGGGCTGAGCGGGATGCGCGCGGCCGGCCTTGGCCTCGTCGAGAAATTTCTCGCCCATCGCGGTGAAGGCCAGCGCATCGACATCGAACATCGCCAGTTCGGCGCGCAGCACGGGGTCGATCTCGTCGCCGGTCTTGGCCGCGTGGCGCTTCATCGCCGCGCCGATCGCGGCAAGGCGCGCGCCGTCGCCCGCGCCCGAAATCATCTCGCGCTCATGGCCCAGCAGATATTTCGCGACATCCCAGCCGCGATTGATCTCGCCGACCTGTGCGGGGATATCCTCGCCATAGGACTTGGGCACCTTCACATTGTCGAGGAAAGTCTCGCAGAAGGGCGAAGCGCCGCTGATAAGCTTGATCGGCTTGGTCGAGACGCCCTCATTCGCCATGTCGATCAGGGTGAAGGTGATGCCCTGATACTTGTTAGCCTTATCGGTGCGAACGAGGCAGAAGATCCAGTCGGCCTGGTCGGCATAGGAGGTCCACACCTTCTGGCCGTTGACGACCCAGTGATCGCCCTTATCCTCGCCAAAGGTCTGCAGGCTGACGAGGTCCGAGCCCGAGCCCGGCTCCGAATAGCCCTGGCACCAGCGGATCTCGCCGCGCGCGATTTCATTGAGGAACTTGCGCTTCTGGCCCTCGGTGCCGAATTTCAGCAGCGCCGGGCCAAGCATCCAGATACCGAACGAAGAAAGCGGCGGGCGCGCGCCGATACGGCTCATTTCCTCGCGCAGCACCTTCGCCTCGGGCGCGGAGAGTCCCGCGCCGCCATATTCCTTGGGCCATGAGGGCACCGTGTAGCCCTTTTCGACGCAGGCCTCGAACCAGGCCTTTTGCGCATCGTTCTTGAAGGTCGCATTGCGCCCGCCCCAGTAGATGTCGCTGTCATCGCGCACGGGCTCGCGCATTTCGGCGGGGCAGTTGGCTTCGAGCCAAACTTGCGTCTCGCGGCGGAAGGTTTCGATATCGGACATGACTTTGCCGACTCCTCTCTCAATTGATCCCACTTGACGCTTACGTAACGTGATTTGCGCGAGCCCCGCAAGCGGTGATTGGAGGCAAAAGGGCAGATTTCTGCGTTCCGTAACGTCATCCGCCCCGCCCCCTTGCACGGCGCAGGCAGGGCGGCAGCCAAGCGCCATTGACCTTGTCCCCCAGCGCCCTAGGCTCGCGAAAAAATAATCGGGAGAGGGAGTTTACCGATGCGATTCTCAGGCAAGACGGTGGTTGTCACAGGCGCAGCCTCCGGCATTGGCGCGGCTGCGGCAAAGCTGTTCGCCAGCGAAGGCGCGGTGGTGTTCGCCGCCGACATCAACGAGGAAGCGGGCAAAGCAGTGTGCGATGAGGCAGAGGGCGATCTGCGCTTCGTGCGCTGCGACGTTTCCGACACAGCCAGCATCAAGGCGCTGATGGATCACGCGGCAAGGGAAACCGGGGGGATCGACACGGTCTTCAACAATGCAGCCGCAGGCGGAGCGCGGCCCGGCATTGACGAAATCGAGCCCGAGGAATGGGACAGCTCGATGGACCTCATCCTGCGCTCGGTCGCGTTCGGCATCCGCTATGCCGTGCCGCACATGAAAGGCCGCCCCTCGACCAAAGACGGCACCGCCAGCATCGTCAATGTCTCGAGCGTCGCGGCGGTCGGGCCGGGCTATTCGCCCACCGCCTATGCGGTCGCCAAGGCAGGCGTCTTGCACCTTACCAAATGCGCGGCGACGGATCTGGCGCAATACGGCATCCGCGTGAACGCCGTGCAGCCCGGCTTCATCAACACCAACATCTTTACCGCCAGCCTCGAAATTCCCGAAGAGATGAAGGTGATGGCCAAGCAGGTGATCGCCCAGGCAAGTTCCAATGCGCAGCCCGTGGCGCGCGGCGGCCAGCCGATCGATATCGCCAATGCCGTCGCCTTCCTCGCCAGCGACGCGGCAAGCTTCATGACCGGCACCTCGATGCTGGTCGATGGCGGGCTGACCACAGGCCCGCGCCACAGCTGGGACCCGGAAGGCGAGAGCCCATTGGATGCGCTGATGCAGATGGAAGAGCAGGTGAAGGCCGCGGCGCTCGCGGCCGCCGAACAGACAGGCGAGGCTGCAGGCGGGTAGGATGGCGTTCGTCAAGGGCCGCTTGCCGCTCTGGCTGAAGCTCACCAACGGATCGGGCGCGGTCGCCTTCGGAGTGAAGGATAGCGGCTTTTCCTTCTTCCTGCTGCCGTTCTACAACCTTGTCCTCGGGGTCGAGGCGTGGGTGGTTTCCGCCGCGCTGGCGACCGCGCTGGTGGTCGATGCCTTTGTCGATCCGCTGCTCGGCCATCTTTCGGATCGCACCTATACGCGCTGGGGCCGGCGCTTGCCGTGGCTGTATGTTGCGCCCTTCCCGCTGGCGATCGCCTGGACGCTCCTGTGGTCGCCGCCCTTTGCCGGGACACCGGGTTTCTGGGAGATCGTGGCGCTGGCCGTCGGCGTGCGGCTGATGCTTTCTGCCTGCGAGGTGCCCTCGGTCAGCATCGTGCCCGAAATCACCGACAATTACGTCGAGCGCACCACGCTTTTCCGGTTCCGTTTCCTGTCCGGCTGGCTGGGCGGCCTGCTGATGATGGTGATGGCCTTCACCGTGTTCCTGCCAACGCCCGAGGCGCAATTGCAAAGCGAGGGCTACGCGGCCTACGGCGTGTTCGGCGCGCTCGTGATGATCATCTCGGTGGTGGGATCAGCCGCCGGACAGCACCGCGTGATCGCCAAGCGACCCACGCACAAACCGCCGCCCTTCTCGCTTACCGGGGCCTTTGCCGAGATTTTCGATGCCTTTCGCGAAAAGGCCTTCGTCATCTTCGCGCTGGGCGGGCTCGCCGCCTATATCGGGCAGGGCCTGACATTCTCGATCACGCAATATGTCAACCTGTATATCTGGCAGTTCAACGAGACCGCCTTCCAGCTTTACCCGGGCGTCCTGTTCCTTTCGGTCGTCCTCATGTTCGTCATCGTGGGGCCGCTGCACGAACGCTATGGCAAGCCGGCAAGCGCCGCGATCGCGTCGCTGGTGGCAGCCGCCATCTATTTCACGCCTTACGCGCTGCTGCTGCTGGACCTGTGGCCGCAGACCGGCACGCAGCTTTCAACCGGGCTGGTGCTGGGCTTCCTGCTGTTCGGCAACACTGCGAGCATCGTCTCGATCATCTCGGCCACCTCGATGGTCGCCGAGATAGTCGAAGCCTACGAGGAGCGCACCGGCAAGCGGGCGGAAGGCACCTTCTATTCGGGCAACTGGCTGGTGCAGAAATGCGCAACCGGCGGCGGCATATTGCTGACGGGCCTGCTGATCTCGCTGGTGGGGCTCGAGCCGGGCACGCCGCCTGCCGAGGTGGGCGAGGACGTGGTGCGCAACCTCGCGGTGCTCTACATGATCGCCGCGGTGCTGGTTGCCGTGTTCGCCGCCTTCTGGCTGGCGCGTTTCCCGATCAGCCGCGAGGATCACGAAGCGCGCGTCGCCGCCCGCACCCCGATCGACGCGGCCGCAAAAGCCGACCCGGAGGCACGTTCGCTTGCACCGTGATCAAGCCATATCGCAAAATCAGAGGTTGGCGCAGCGCGTAGGCTCTGCCATCAAGACCGATAGCAAATTGCAACGGACGAGAGAGGATCACCGTCATGGATTTTGAACCGACAGAACGCCAGGCCTACTGGGCGGGGCGCGTGCGCGACTTCATCGAAAAGGAAGTGCGCCCCAACATGGATATCTACAAGCAGCAGGACGCAGCTGGAGACCGCTGGAAGGTCATCCAGATCATCGAGGACAAGAAGAAGCTGGCGAAAGAAGCGGGCATCTGGAACCTTTTCATGCCGCCGCGCAATGACAGCCACCACCACGTGGACGACACGTTCGAATTCGAAGGCCCCGGCCTCACCAACCTCGAATATGCGCTGTGCGCCGAGGAAATGGGCCGCATCGGCTGGGCCTCGGAAGTGTTCAACTGCTCCGCGCCCGACACCGGCAACATGGAAGTCTTCCACCGCTATGGCACGCGCGAGCAGAAGGAAGAGTGGCTGCGCCCGATCATGAACGGCGAGATCCGCTCCGCCTTCCTGATGACCGAGCCCTACACCGCCTCTTCGGATGCGACCAATATCGAAACCCGGATCGAGCGCGATGGCGACGAATATGTCATCAACGGGCGCAAGTGGTGGTCGTCGGGCCTTGGCGATCCGCGCTGCAAGGTCGCGATCGTGATGGGCAAGACCGACTTCGAGGCCAAGCGCCACGCGCAGCAATCGATGGTCCTGATGCCGATCGACACTCCGGGCGTGAACATCATCCGCCACCTGCCCGTCTTCGGCTATGACGATGCGCCCCACGGCCACATGGAAGTGGAAATGAAGGATGTTCGCATCCCCGTCTCCAACATGCTCCTCGGCGAAGGCCGCGGCTTCGAGATCGCCCAAGGCCGGCTTGGGCCGGGCCGCATCCATCACTGCATGCGCACCATCGGCGTGGCCGAAGAGGCGCTGGCCAAGATGTGCCGCCGCCTGCAGGAGCGCGAGGCGTTCGGCAAGCCGATCTACAAGCATTCGGTCTGGGAAGAGCGCATCGCGCGCGCACGCATCGATATCGACATGACGCGTCTGCTTTGCCTCAAGGCCGCCGACATGATGGACAAGGTCGGCAACAAGGCCGCCAAGCAGGAAATCGCGATGATCAAGGTGCAGGCGCCCAACATGGCCCTGCAGATCATCGACGATGCGATCCAGGCCCATGGCGGCGGCGGCGTGTCCGAGGATTACGGCCTCGCCAGCGCCTATGCGCATCAGCGCACCCTGCGCCTTGCCGATGGTCCGGACGAAGTCCACGCGCGCTCGATCGCCCGCATGGAAATCTCCAAGCACGCGCCGGTCGAAGGCCCCACCGCCAACGCGCTGCGTGGCGGCGCGGGCACGCCGGCCAATGATGGCGGCTTCAGTTCGGGCGACATGGGTGTGGCCCGCTAAGCCTGCCGCCGGAAAGCTGAATAAAGAGGTCCGCTAGGACGGGATGAAAAGCGGGGCGGTGTACGAATGTGCGCCGCCCCCTTTTTGAGAAAAAAGAGGGTGAGGAAGAGGGCACCAATGGAAATCGATTTCGACAAGGAAATGGTCGGCACCGTCGAGGTGGAAGAGCGCGACAAGCTCGATCTGGACGCGCTGACGCAGTGGTTTGAGGCCAATGTCGAAGGCTATGAAGGGCCGATCAGCTACACCAAGTTCAAGGGCGGCCAGTCGAACCCGACCTACAAGATCGAAACGCCCTCCACCAATTACGTCCTGCGCCGCCAGCCCTTTGGCAAGCTGCTGCCCTCCGCCCATGCGGTCGACCGCGAATATGCGGCCATGACGGGGCTTTATCCCACCGGTTTTCCGGTGCCCCGGACCTACGGCCTATGCGAAGACCCCGAGGTGATCGGTTCCAAATTCTTCGTGATGAGCATGGCTGACGGCCGCTCGCTGTGGAACGGCTCGCTCCCCGGCAAGCAGCCGGAAGAACGCCGCGCGCTCTACAACGCGCTGATCGATACGATGGCAGAGTTGCACCTCAACAGACCTGAGGAAATCGGGCTGGGCGATTTCGGCAAGCCCACCGATTATTGCGCGCGCCAGATCGCGCGCTGGTCCAAGCAATACAAGCTTTCCGAAACCGAACACATGCCCAAGATGGAGCGGCTGATCGAATGGTTGCCGCAGACCATTCCGCCCCAGCACGAAAGCAGCGTCGTCCACGGCGATTATCGCCTCGACAACGTGATCTTCCATCATGACGAGCCGCGCATCATCGCGGTGCTCGACTGGGAATTGTCGACGCTGGGCGATCCGATCGCCGATTTCAGCTACCTCATGCTCAACTGGTACCAGCCGGGCGACGGGCGCGCGGGGCTGGCCGATGTCGATATCGAGGCGCTGGGCATCCCATCGGTCGAGGAAGCGGTCGAACGCTATGTCGCGCGCACCGGCTATCCGGTGCCGCCGATGGACTGGTATTTCGCCTATAATTTGTTCCGGCTGGCGGGCATTATCCAGGGCATCAAGAAGCGCGTGATCGATGGCACCGCATCCTCTGCCCATGCCAAGCAGATGAGCGAACGCGTTGCCCCGCTGGTGGACCGCGCCTACGAATTCGCGCTCGCCGCCGGGATGCCGGAATAGAGCCTTAGGCTCGCGGGGCCTTAGGCCCGCCGAGCCTCAGGCCCTCGAGACCTCAGGCCCACGCCCTCAGAAGGCGGCGGTGAAACTCACCAGACCGCCCAGATCGTCCGGCGCGGCCACGAAATGTCCCGGCTGCCGGCGGTGGAAGGCGCTCGCCCGCGCATAGCCGCCAAGAATGGGCGCGCCCCAGGCAATCTCGCTCATGATCTCGCGGCCCTCAGGCGAAAGCGAGAGGCGCTGACGGCCAAAGATGGGCGTTTCGGTGGCGTAGTCGAATGCAATCGGCAGGTCGAAGCCAATCGCCCCGCCGCTGACGCGCAAGGGCTGGCTGATCCGCAGGCCGAGCGTGTGGCCGGGCCCGAGCAGGTTTGCGCGCGAAAGGTCAAACGACCACGCCTCGCTGGTAAGGCGCGAGCCCGATGCGATCTGCGCCGAGCCGCGCGGGGCCGTGATGCCGTAACGCAGCGCGCCGCCCACGCGCCACGGGCCAAAGCGGTGCGCGCCTTCAGCATCGAGGAACATCGTATCGGCCCCTCGAAAGCCGAGCGAGGGGTTGAAATGGCCGCCCAGCATCGTTGCGCGCTCGCTCAGCCAGCTGACGCCCAGACTGGTCTCGAGCGCGCCAAAGCGCCGGTCGGCGGCGATGCCGAAGGTTGCGGTCGGCCGGCGCTGCTGGCCGGTAATCGCGCTGCCATCGACATTGGTGCGAAAGGGCTGGTTGCCCGCAAGCCAGGCCTGCCCGCGCTCGGCCGAGACGGTCAGCCCCCACTCGCCGCCCAGCGCGCTCACCTGCTGGCGCAAAGCAAAGGCGACCTCGCTGCTGTCGGTAAAGCCGGTATCCGCGCCTGCATTGGGCGCGATCGAGAAGGCGCTTGCACCCTGCCCCTGAAGCTCGCGCACGAGGCCCTTGCCCCCTTGAAGGATGGCAAGGCCAACTTGCGTATCGGGCGCGAGCCGTGCGGCGATGCGGGCGGCGAGAACGCGCGCGCCCAGTTCCTCTTCGCTGGTGAGTTGCAGGCCGCTTTCCCAGTTGAGCCCGGCGGCGCGGGTGCCTTCGCCGATCGTGACGCTCGCGGCAAAGCCGGGTGCGCGTGCATTGCGCGTGATTGCCCCGCGCTCCACCGCGCCGCGCAGGCGCTGGACCTGCGCTGCATCCTGCGTCGCCTCCGGTCCCAGCTCGACATCATAGGCGCGGTCAAAGCGATCGAGCACGACAGTCTTGAGGCTGGCCGACTTGAGCGCATCGCCCATCGCCGCCGAGCCCAGCGCAAAATCGCTCGCAAAGCCGAGCGCAAAATCGGTCCCCGCCAAGCTGGTGGTGCCTGAAGGCGCAAAGGCGGCGGCGATATCGAGGATGCCTGCGCCAAAGATCGGATCAAGCCCGCTATCTCCCGCATCGCGCGCGCTTGAAAGCAGGATCTCGACGATCTCGGTCGCCTCGAGATTGGGAAATGCCTCGGCCAGCAGCGCGACGGCGCCTGCGACCTGCGGCGTTGCGAAGCTGGTGCCTGAAAACAGCGTCAC
This sequence comes from Erythrobacter sp., assembly GCA_043567175.1. GTDB lineage: Bacteria > Pseudomonadota > Alphaproteobacteria > Sphingomonadales > Sphingomonadaceae > Erythrobacter. Next base: position 2,900,386 of record CP121323.1, on the reverse strand, counting down.
GAATTGCTGGCCGTCGATCGTTTCGACGAAAATCTCGCCATCCTCGTAGACGCAGCAGATCCGCTGACCGCGCGCGGTGAGGTAGGAGGCGGCGAAATCGCCCGCGCGGTTGCTGAAGGGGGAAAAGCCGCTCTCGTCATCGACCGAGCCGACGATGATGACATTGCCGTTGCCCGCGTTGACCGCATCGGCGGCGAAGGGATCGGGCTGGTCGGGCGGAATATCGGGATCGGAGCCATCGCCCGCATTGCCCGCCGCGATCACCACGACGACGCCCGCATCCGCCGCGCGTGAAAGCGCCGAGCGCAAGGCGGTGTTCGCCGCCCCTCCGCCAAGGCTCAAATTGATGACCCGCGCACCCGATGCGATGGCGAGATCGATCCCGGCGGCAATGTCGTTATCGGCAAAGCGGCAGCCGAGCGAGGGGTCCTGCGGCGTATCCACCCCGCAAGAGCCGGGCAGGTCGGCGCGGATCGCCAGCACATCAGCGCCGAAGGCGATGCCCACCGTGCCCTCGTCATTGCGCGCGCCGGCTGCGACCTGTGCGACATTGGTGCCGTGATCGTTCTCCGGATCGATCCCGCGATTGCCCGCGACATCAGCAGAGCCGGGATGGATGCGCCCGACAAATTCGGGGCTGTCACTGTCGAGCCCGGAATCGATCACCGCGATGATCTCGCCCGCGCCGGTGAAACCGTCCGCCCAGGCCGAGACCGCCCCGTGGAAATCCGGCCCGTCCGAACGGCGAAATTCGGCAGTGTCGAAATCCGTCGCGGGCGGAGGGGGTGGCGGTGGCGGTGGAGGCGGCGGAGGGGGCGGGGGTGGCGGAGGAGGCGGGGGTGGCGGCACCGAGTTGACTGGCGGGGTGCCCCCTCCCCCGCCGCACGCGGCCAGCGCCGCGCAGGCGAGGGCTGCCACCACCGGCTTCCACGCGGCGGGCCTTGAAGGCACATTGCGCGTCGCACCGCTCGTCTCCGCGGCAAGTTTCCAGACCACCGGCGCGCCGGTATCGGGTCGAGGGGGTTCGGGGGTGGCGGGCCGGGGCGCAGCGCACATGCCGGGAGAGGAACGATGGGGACGATCGGGCATGAAGGGGTTCCTCGGCTGTCTCGCTTTGCGCCCTGACGACTAGACGTGCATGGGGCGGGAGCACAAGTGTCGCGGTATCGAGACTAGGATACAAGTGTTGCCGGACCCCTAATCGCCTCCATGATGGCCGCTTTGCAAAGGGCGCCGCCCCCACATGCCGACACATGCCGCCCCTGCCGGCCCGTGCCAGCGAAAAAGCGCGCAAGAGACCGCAGGGCCACAAGCCCGCTTGCCGCAAATCCCTCACGGCGCTAGCAGCGCAGCCAAGGCTGCAGCATCGCTTGCAAGGCCCACCAGATCCACAGCCGGAGCGCGTATGACCGAAACTCTCATCACCCAGATCGAAGACGCCTGGGAAAATCGCGACCAGATCACCGCTGCCAGCGATGTGCGCCACGCCGTGCACGATGCGCTTGCCCTGCTCGACAGTGGCGAGGCGCGCGTGGCCGAGCCCGATGGGTCAGGCGGCTGGCGGGTCAACCAGTGGCTCAAGAAAGCGGTGCTTCTGTCCTTCCGCCTGCAGGATAACCAGGTGATGGAGCTGGGTTCGGGCGGGGAGCCCGCCTTTGACAAGGTGCCGCTCAAATTCGCAGGCTGGGGCGATGCCCGTTTTCGCGAAGCCGGCTTTCGCGCGGTGCCCGGTGCGATCGTGCGCCGCGGCAGCTTCATCGGCAAGGGCGCGGTGCTGATGCCCAGCTTCGTCAATATCGGCGCCTATGTCGGCGAAGGCACGATGGTCGATACCTGGGCCACCGTCGGCTCGTGCGCGCAGATCGGCAGAAACGTCCACCTCTCGGGCGGCGCAGGGATCGGCGGGGTGCTCGAACCGCTCCAGGCCGAACCCGTCATCATCGGCGACGGTGCGTTCATCGGTGCGCGAGCGGAAGTGGCAGAAGGCGTGCGCGTGGGCGAAGGCGCGGTGCTTTCGATGGGCGTCTATCTCGGCGCCTCGACCAAGATCATCGACCGCGCCACCGGCGAGGTCCATCGCGGTGAAGTGCCGCCCTATGCGGTGGTCGTGCCCGGCAACGTGCCCGGAAAGCCGCTGCCCGATGGCTCTCCCGGCCCGTCGCTCTATTGCGCAGTGATCTTCAAGACGGTCGATGCGCAGACACGCTCCAAGACCGGGATCAACGAACTCTTGCGCGATTGATCGCCAGATTACGGAACGAACGGCCCAGTCCCGCCGTTGAAGAAGTGGACGTAAACCAAGGGGATCCAGACAATGAACGACCAGGCCGACAAGCAGGGGAGCGAAATCCATATCGAGGACGATGACGCCCGTGCCGGCGAATCACGCGGGGTTGTGCGCCGTGTGCTGTTCTTCGGGCTGCTGATCGCGATCATCGCGATGAGCGCGGTCTGGATCATCCCCACGCTCTGGGGCTAAGTTGAGGGACTGATCTTCGGGGCTGATCGGCCAAGGCGCCGAGGCTTTCGCGGATCTCGGCTCTCGCTGGCACCGCGCTCCGCTTTGCGCAAACGCGTTTCCGGGAACTATGGACCGCGCGCCAGGATAGCCTTGCTGTAACACAGCAGGAGAGCCAATCATGCCCAAGGCCACCAGCAAGGCCCAGCAAAAGGCCGCAGGCGCGGCGCTTGCCGCGAAGCGCGGCGAACAGGACAAATCCCAGCTTCAGGGAGCCTCGCTCGACATGTATGAAACCATGTCGCAAGACGAGCTGGAGGACATGGCCTCGACGAATCGCGAAGGCCTGCCCGAAACCAACGAGGACTAGCGCCTGAGCCGGGCGCAAGGCGCGCGGCCATCGCTGCCCCCCGCCCCTCAGGGCTCCAGCTGCGTCTCGATCGGGAGCGCACCGCGCTGGCTCGCGGCATAGGCTTCCGCCTCGCGCAGCACGCGGATCGCGTTGCGGCTGGCGATCATCTCCAGCTCGGCCTGCGAATAGCCGCGCCGCACCAGTTCGGCGAAGAGCGCCGGGTAACCGCTCACATCCTCGAAACCCACCGGGCCCGTCGGCATACCGTCAAAATCGGCCCCGATACCGATCGCCTGCACGCCCGCGACCTTCTTGATGTGGTCGATATGGTCGGCCATGTCGCTCACCAGCGTGGCGGGTTCGGGATTGGCGCTGACCCATTCCTCCATCGCCGCCTCGACGAGATCGGGCCGCCCCTGGTTGAGCGCCTCGAGCCGCGCATTCTCGGCCTGATAGCGCGATTGCCACTGGCGGCGGTCTTCGCTGAGATATCCCGGCAGGGCGACCGCCATCACGATCCCGCCATTGGCTGCGAGCATTTCCAGCACGCTGTCAGGCACGTTGCGCGCATGGCCCGTCACCGCCCTCGCGCCCGAATGGCTGAAAATCACCGGCGCGCGCGCCACGGCCAGCGCATCGATCATCGTCTCCTCGCTGACATGGCTGAGATCGACCAGCATCCCGATGCGGTTCATCTCGCGCACCACGTCCTTGCCGAATTCGGTAAGCCCGCCATGTTCGGGCGCGTCGGTCGCGCTGTCGGCCCAGGGCGTGTTGCGCGAGTGGGTGAGCGTCATGTAGCGCGCGCCCAGCGCATACATCTGGCGCAGCACGCCAAGGTCGGAACCGATCGAATGGCCCCCTTCCATCCCCATCAGCCCCGCAATGCGCCCCTCGGCAATGGCCTGTTCGACCTCGTCGGCGGTTTCGGCAAAGGCAAGGTCATCGGGAAAGCGATCGATCAGCCGCTTGGTGACGTCGATCTGCTCCATCGTCATCTGCACCGCCTGCGGCTCGGGCAGGCTGGCGGGGACATAGACCGACCAGTATTGCGCGCCCACGCGGCCCTTGCGCAGACGCTTGAGATCGGTGTGCATCGCCCGGCCAAAGGGATCGGTGCGCGCGCTCACCAGCGTATCGTTGAAATCGAAGCGGTTGATCTGGTTGTCCAGCCGGCGACGCAATTGCATCGGCGTGTCGTTATGCCCGTCAAATACCGGCGCGGCGGCAAGCGCGGCAAGCGCGGCTTCCATCGCGGGATCGGGCGCTTCGCCTTCAAGATCGAGCTGCTCGGCAAGACCCGGCTGATCACCTGCCGCTGGACCTGTTTGGGGGCCCGTTTGTGCGCCCGTTCCCGCATTCATGTCTTGCGCATATGCCGGCAGAGCGAGCGCGAAGGCGGCTGCACCGGCGAGCGCGGCGATGCGGATGGAATGGATTGCTTGCTTCATGGGACACCCTCCCGATAGATGTGCGCGCATTTAGGAGAAACGCGCCTTGCCCAACCCCGATACCGCAGCCGCCCTGATCGGGCAATTGAACCTCGCAGCCCATCCCGAAGGGGGCTGGTACCGCGAGACATGGAGGGCTCCTGCGCTGGAGAGCGGGCCGCACGCGAAGCGTGGGGGCCGCGCGGGCGCAACGGGCATCATCTTCCTGCTCAAGGCGGGCGAGCGTTCGCACTGGCACACGGTCGATGCCGAGGAGATCTGGATCTGGCAGGGCGGTGATCCGCTGGTGCTGCGGGTGGCTCCCGGCGACGAGGGGCCGGTCGAGGTGATGCGGCTCGGCGGCGATGTCGCGGCGGGCGAACTCTTGCAGGGCATCGTGCCCACCGGCCAGTGGCAGGCGGCCGAAGCGCTGGCACCGGGCGAAGGCGCACATGGATATTCGCTGGTCTCGTGCATCGTCGCACCGGGCTTTGATTTCGCCGGATTCCACCTCGCCGAGCCGGGTTGGGAGCCGGGCGCGGGAGCAGGAACGGGAGCTGCATCATGAACGCGCTCAAATTCGTGCTGCGCTGGCTGCTCGCCGCGCTCTACGCCTTTGCAGGCTACATGCATCTTGTCGCGCCCGATCCGTTCCTTGCGATCACGCCCGACTGGGTGCCCTTCCCGCGAGGCGTCATCCTGTGGACGGGCATTGCCGAAATCCTCGGCGCGATTGCGCTGGTGCAGCCCTTTTCAAGGCCATTGCGGCAGGCGGCGGGGATTGGCCTTGCGCTTTACGCGCTGTGCGTGTGGCCGGCCAATATCAACCATTTCGCGATGGACATGGCGCGCGCCGATGGCGGGTTGGGGCTGGCCTATCATGTGCCGCGCATGATCGCGCAACCGCTGGTGATCTGGCTGGCGCTATGGCTGGGCGAGGTTCCGCTCAAACGGGCGAGCGGCACGAGGGCAGGCATTCAGGGGAGCGCCTGAGGAAGATATGAACGCCCCGATGCCGCCACCGGCCTGGCACGCAATGCCGGGCCTGCTGGAGCAGCGCAGCCAGGGCAAGACGATATGCCCCGACGAAGCGGCGCGGCTGATGGCCGCATCCGGGAGGATTGGCATCCAAAAATGCTCAAAATTCAGGAAGTTGCGGACGTTTTGCTGGAAACGGGCCGCGCCCGCACCCCATGGCACGGGGAAGACAGCGATCAGCGGCGTGCTACCTTTGGGATAGCGCGCCGCTGACCGGTGCCTCAAAAGATTTCGCCAGTGTCTGCCAGCGCGATCTTTGTTATCTTTGTGAAGCCAGAAAGAGGCTCCACCGGGCGCCTTGGCGCTTACTTGATGTGCTTCGAGATCTTGCCCGTCATCTTCATCATGTTGATCTCTTCATTGCCGATCACGGCGCCCAGCTTGGCGTCAGGCACGATGGTGCGCTTGTCGGTTTCCTTCTGGAGGTTGTTGGCCTTGATATAGGCCCACACCTTCGAGGTAACCTCGGTGCGCGGCATCGGCCCCTTGCCGACGATCGCCTCGAGTTCGCTGGTCAGCTCTTTGGGGGCTTGCAGTGCGTTTGCCATGGTCTTTCTCCCTTATGGTTATGGCAGTTCAATCAATGTTTTCGTCATCGAAGTCAAAGTCTTCTTCCGGGGTGCCCGTGAACGGCGCGTAAAGCACGGCGCATGCGGTCACAAAGCCCTGGATCGAGCCGATCAGCTCGTCCCGGCTCGCCCCCGGCATCAGCGTCAGCGGAAGCTCGGTGGCAAAGATCTGGAACACGTAATGGCGCGTTTCGCCAATCGGCGGGTTGGGCAGCAGCCATTCGGAATTGCCCGCGGCGTTCTTGCCCGTACGCGGCGGCACCTCACCTTCGAGCAGCATGCCCTTCTGGCCGGGCAGCCCCCAGACCAGCCACTGGGCAAGCGGCGGCGAGGATGGGTCGGTTGCATCCTCGACGATCACGACCAGTTCCTGGCTGCCCGGCGGAGGCGGGGTCCATTCCAGCGGCGGGGCGACCGCGTCCTCTTCCTGCGCGGTAAAACAGGGATCGAGCGGCTCGCCTTCCCGAAAGGCCGGGCTCTTGAGCAAGAAGCCGTTGCGATCCAGCGCACGCTTGTCACCCAGCTTTGCAACAGCAAGGCCGGGATGGCGCGCCGCCGGCGGCAGCGCAGTCGAGAGCCAGTCGGGAAAGTCCGTCATGATGTGAATCGGTCCATAGCGGGAGGGAAACTAGTCAGAAGCGACGCGAAGGACGAGGCGCTGAGGGCGATTTATGGCGTTTTCCTGAGGAAAAGCCTCGAAACCGGCTCCATTATGGCCGTTGCAAGCGCCCATTGCACCCGCATCTCGGATTTTCTGGTGCCAAGTCCGAGAACAGATTGCAACCGGCAGATCTTTGTTGCAGACCTTGTGCCTACCCCCACACCTCTCGGAGAACCGTGTTCATGGCATTGCGTCGCACCGTGCTTTCAACCACCCTTGCCTTGGCCCTGCTCGGTTGCGGAGGTGGCGGTTCGAACAACAATGCGGGGCCAATCGCGGGCGGCCCAACGCCGACACCGACGCCCACCCCCACGACAAGCGCGATCCAGGAACAGCTCGCCTTCGCAGAGGCCGTGCTGAACGATTGGTATCTGTTTCCCGACCTGCTCAACAACTCCGTCAACACCGCCGACTTCAACGAGGTGCAAGCATATCTCGATGCCCGCGTCGCTCCGGCGCGCGATCAGGATATCGATCGCGGCTTCACCTTCGCGACCTCGATCGAGGAAGAAGAGGCGCTGATCAATTCAGGCTCCAGCGCCGGGTTCGGCATTCGCCTCGCCTACGACACGGTCAACAATCGCGTCTTCCTGCTCGAAGCTTTCGAGAGCGCCAACGGTTTCCAGGCGGGGATGGACCGCGGCACCGAATTGCTTGGCATTGCGATACCGGGCGGGAGCGAACAGCTGGTCTCTGCCCTGATGGCGGCCGGAGGCCCGCAGGCAGTTATCGATGCCCTCGGTCCAAGCGATCCCGGCGTCACTCGCACTCTGCGCTTTGCACAGGCTATAGGCGCCGTGATCACGGCGGATGTGGTCAAATCCGACTTCTCGCTCGATCCTGTGTCGGACCGCTACGGCGCGCTTACCATCACCGATGGCACCAGGCAGGTCGGCTATGTCAATCTGCGCACCTTTATCGTCAGGGACGCTGCCGACCAGCTCCGCGATGCTTTCGCCGACTTTCAGGCCGCAGGCATTACCGAGCTCATCATTGATTTTCGCTATAATGGCGGTGGCCTTGTAGATGTTGCCGACACCTTCGGCGATCTGCTCAATGATGGGCGTACAGGTCAGGTGTGGAGCGAAACCGAAGTCAGGGCCGAGCGGGTGTCAGATTTCGAGGAAAGCGGCGGTGTCCGTTTCAGGAACATCGAAAACGAGCCGAACGCCATCCGCCCGACCAAGATCGCCTTCATCACACGTGGCGGTACTGCCTCGGCCAGCGAGCTCGTGATCAATGCGATGCTCCCTTACCTTGATACCGCCAACATCGCCCTGATTGGCGGCAACACATTTGGCAAACCCGTCGGGCAATTTGCATTCGATCTCGATGAATTCGACCTCAGGATCAGGCCCATCACTTTCAAGACAAACAATGCCGATGGTGATGGGGAGTATTTCACAGGCCTCGCCAGCGTAGTCCCGAACACCTGCCGCGCAGGCGACGATATCTTTACCCCGCTCGGCGATCCCGACGAAGCTTCGATCGCGCAGGCGCTTGGCTTCCTGAGGGGAGAGCCATGCAACGCGATTTCGGGCGGCGGCATCCAGGCGCAAAGCGTGCGCCGGCGCGAGATCCTGCAACCCGAACGGCCGAATGCGGCACAATACCAGATCCCCGGTATCTTCTGAGTGATAAGTGCCGGGTGGTTTCGCCTGGTCGGTCTTTACTGATCGGGCCAGACAGGCCGTCTCTTAGCCCAGACCTTGCCGTGCGCCTCGCGCAGAGCCTCACCGGCTAGCGCATTTCGGCCATGACCTGCTGGCTGGCTTGCCGCCCGCCCGCAGCATAAGCCAGCGCTACGGCGATCACCGTGTCCGAACAGGCGGGCTTTGCAACGAGTTCGGCATCGAGCGTGCGGATCTTCTCGTCATGCCGGTCCAGATCGCCCGAATGCAGGATGAAGGGTATCTGCAACTGCTCGAGCAATTCGGCGACGGGAAAGCAGCTTGCCCCCTCGCCAAGCGAGACATCGAGGACGGCGACCGTCAGCTCGGATGCAAGCTCCGACACGCTGGCAAGCGCGTCCTCGACGTTGGAGGCCGGCACGACGGCACAGCCCGCATCCTGCGCGGCAAACTCCAGATCCATCAGGATCAGGGGTTCGTCTTCAAGCAGAAGGACAGTGCACGCCACCGCGACCTAACCCGCCCCGTCTGCCGGAGCCCGGCCCGTCGGGACCGTGATCGTCGCCGTCAGGCCCTCGTCGGACCATGCGCGGTCGATCGTACCCCGCCCTGTGGAGAGGAGCCTGTCGACAATGCCTGTGCCCGTTCCGGCGACCACATCCTTGCCTTCGACGGCCGGGCCGCCCTGTTCCTTCCAGACGATGACAAGCGCGGTCTCGTCCTCGTTGAGGTGCCAATCCACCGAGACGGAGCCCTCGTCGGTAACCCAGGCGCCGTGCTTCGTCGCGTTTGCCGCCAACTCGTGCAGCACGAGGCCGACGATCGAGATGATCGTGAAGGGCATCCGCACCCCGTTGCCGTTCAGCACCATGCGCGCCGCGTCACGATCATAGGGAAGCAGGACGGCCCGGATCGCTTCGCCGATGTCGATGCTGCCGGATGACGCATCGTCCAGCGTCGTCTCGTAAGCGCGACCAAGGGCCTGGATGCGCGAGTTGATCTCGGCCGCCTCAGCCTGAATGCCGCGCACCCGCCCGGTTACGTTGACGATGCCGGAAATCACCGCGAACATATTCTTCATACGGTGCGAAAGCTCGCGCGCCATTTCCTTGGCATGGCGTTCCTCCGCGCGCGCCGCGCGCACATCGGAGACGTCCCATTGGCTGCCGAAGAAATAGACCAGCTCGCCCCGATCATTGTAGATCGGACCAAGGTGCAGCGCATTCCAGAAGGTGGTGCCGTTCTTGCGGTAATTGAGCAGTTCGACCACGACGACATCTTCGTTCGCAATCGCCTCGCGAATGCGCGCAACAGGTTCCTGATCGGTCTTTGGCCCTTGCAGGAAACGGCAATTGCGCCCGATGATCTCGTGTTCCGAATAGCCCGTCAGCCGCCGGAACGCCCGGTTGGCGAAGACAATCGGCAAATCCTCCTGATGCGGATCGCAAAGGGAGATTGCCATGCGCGTCTGACCCATGGCCTGTTCGAACAGCACGCCCGAGGCGCCCGAGAAACGATCCTGCCCCCGCCCTGAACGGAAACGTTCGGGCGCATCGTCAAACGCGGTGTTGGCCTGGCTTACACGGCTTGGAGGGGGGCGTTCGTCGTCTGTATTCATGAAACCAACCTGAAGGGGTGAAGGCGCGCATCTGACACGGGAGCATTGGATACGGGGGCATTGGACACGGGGGCGGCGGACCCGGGAACAGTGGAAGCGGGGACTGCCGGCGAACGCGTCGCCGAGCAGCAAGCCGCCCCGGTCAACTCTCTTGACCAAAGGTCCAAACGCAGCGCCATGGTGATCCCTCCCATTGTCAGCGCATCAGATAAAAGTCGTCTCGATATCGCTCCACGCTGTCACTTTGGCAAGCGGGGGCGGAACCGTAGTCGAACGGATTAAGGCTCAGCAGGGCCGGTAAACGGCGCATTTGAAGTGTGAGCACAGCCAAGCAGCGTCTCATCGCCCCACGCAACGGTAGCGGCAAAGGGATAGCGACGATCGCTCATTCCATCGCTGCAATCGCCCGGCGTGATGGCAACCTGCATCTTGCGGCCTGCGAGTTCTCCGGAAAAGCCGAGGCCGTTATTCCCGGCAAAGCGCGAAAGCGTGAACGCGCGGCCATCGATATCGCCCGGTTGCGAAAATCGGGCGGGGTGCTCTTTCCCCTCGGCCGCGTCGATTTCGAGGCCCCAGAAGGGCTCCGTGCCGGTCAAGGTGATCTGTGCGTCTGCGGAAATGTCGGCAAAGACCTTGCCGCCCTGATCAATCCCGTCGCCCGCCTCGCATCCGCCGAGCAGAACGCTCGTGGCAAGCAGCGCAGAGGCAGGAAAAGACCAATTCATGACCAGAACTATCCGCGTGGAAATGCCTCAGGCGGCAAGGCGAACCCGCTTGAAGGGCCCGCCTTGCGCCTTTGGCTTACATATACCGCCTGCTCTTATTGCGGCATCAGAACGGTGTCGACCACGTGGATGACGCCGTTCGAGGCTTCCACATCGGTGGCGGTCACGTTGACCGCATTGCCAGCCGCATCGGTGAGCACAACGCCGCCGTCAACGACAGTCGCGGTGAAGGTGCCGCCGCCAACGGTGGTGACGGTGTAGCCTTCTTCGCCGGCGGCTGCGATCGCGTCGGTCAGGGTTGCGGCATCAACGCTGCCTTCGACAACGTGGTACTGGAGGATCGCGGTCAGCGTCTCGACATCTTCGGTCGTCAGCTTTTCAACCGTGCCTTCGGGCAGCTTGGCGAACGCATCATTGGTCGGCGCGAAGACCGTGAACGGACCTTCGCCGCTCAGCACCGTGCCGAGGCCAGCAGCGGTCACAGCGGCCACCAGCGTCGAGAAGCTCTCATCGCCCTGGGCGACTTCGACGATGTTGCCGGCAGCGGTGGCTTCTTCGGCCACGGCGGTTTCATCGGCAGCGGTCTCGTCGGTGGCTTCGCCGGCGCATGCAGCGAGCGAAAGGGCGACGGCTGATGCGAATGCAAACTTGAGCGTTTTCATAGGGAATCCTTGAATTTGACTAATCAGAACAGGCGAGGCCGTTGCAAAACACATTTTAGAGCAGCCCCGTATAGTTACGAATGGTTCGCAGGATTGGTTGTTCCGACTTCGCGATAATTTCGGCCAGATCGGGTTGGTCAAGGCGGATGGCCTGAAAGCAGGGAACCGGGCCGCTTTCGCGCCATTGGTCTTCCATGCATTTCATTCCGACCCGCACCGCCGGCCTTGATCGCTTGGCCGACTTTCTCCCGCGCGCCGGACGCGCCTACGCCAACAATCGCAATCATGATGACGGGCCGGGTGAAGGCGAACGCGCTCGCTCCAACGTATCGCAGCTTTCCCCGTGGCTGCATACCGGGCTCCTTGGCGAGCGCGAGGTGGTGGATGCGGTGCTGGGCCAGCATAGTCCCGGCGCGGCGGAAAAGTTCATCGCCGAGGTCTTTTGGCGGGTCTACTTCAAAGGCTATCTTGAACAGCGTCCAAGCGTGTGGCGCAGCTATTGCGAAACGCGCGATGCAGCCTTCACACGGCTTGAGGGAAATTCGGGGCTGGAAAAGGCCTATACCGAGGCGATCGAAGGACGCACGGGCATCGAAGCATTTGACATGTGGGCACGCGAACTGGTTGAAACCGGCTATCTCCACAATCACGCACGCATGTGGTTTGCGAGCATCTGGATCTTCACCCTCAAGCTCGATTGGGAACTGGGCGCGGACTTCTTCCTGCGCCATCTTGTTGACGCAGATGCCGCCTCGAATACGCTCAGCTGGCGCTGGGTGGGAGGCCTGCATACCAAGGGCAAGACCTATCTCGCCCGGCCCGACAATATCGCCCGCTACACCGCCAACCACCCGCAAGGCCCGCTTGGCGCCGAAGGGCTGGCGGATGATGCGCCCGCGCTTGAAGAGGAGACCGAGCACACACGCGGCAAGCTCGATCTGCCCGGGCCCCTCGACGCCTCGGCGCTCGCAGAGCCCTTTGCGCTGATCCTTCACGATGAAGCGGCAAGCCATGTCCCCATCGACCTTCCTTGCGCCCCGGCACTGGTGATCGGCGCGGCGCGACCTGCCTCGCGCTCGCCGGGCGAGACGGGTGCAACGACCAATGCCTTTTCGACACAAGCCGTGGCATCGGGCGTGTCCGATGCTGGCGAGGCATTCGGCGTGCCGACGGCCAGCTGGACGGCTGAAAAGCCCCTGGCCGACCTGCTCGGCGAGGCTGGCCTCAAACAGCTCGTCGTCCCCTACCTGCCCACCGGCTGGACCCGCGACGCGTTGATGCCGCAACTCGCCCCGCTGATCGACGATCACCGGGGGCATGTGATCCTCGGCGATCTCCAGCGCGCCACATGGCCGCACGCCAAGGCTGGCTTCTTCGGCGTCAAGAAGAAGATCGATGCGGTGCTAGGCGAACTCGCCATCACCGGATCAGACCTCGCCGAGGCCAGCTAGACGGCACCGCCCAGAGAAGCATCGGGGTGTTAGTTAACTCCATCCTTACCATTCGCATTTAGCCTTCGTCCGGTGGAAGACCGGGGCTTGGCCAATGCAGTATCCCAATCGGATCCAGGCAGCGCTGCTGCTTGATACCCCGCTCGAGGGGCTGGATGCGGTCACGCGCGATCTGGCCCGCGTGTTCGAAATGAAGACTGGCTCCCGCCTCACCATTTCCGAGCATCACCCGGGCGCCTTCATGCGCCTGTTCGACAGCGCCGATTCGCTGATGCTCACCTTCGAATATCTCGGCACTGCGCCCGAGCCCGGAGTTTTCACCAGCGCTCTGGCGTCCGCTGTGACGACGATTTATGCCCCCGACATGGCCGAGCGTGTGAGACGCGCGCGCGGCATGATCCTGCTCGAAGTCTCCCACGGCGTGCTTGGCGAGCCGGAGACCCATCCCGCTCTCGCTGCGGCGACCCGCCCGGACGCGGCGCTTCCCGGCGACGGCGATCAAATGCCGGGCGCGCTTGCGGCATTCCACCAACGGCTTGAAACGCTTGCCCTGATGGCGCGCGTTGCGAGCGACCATATCAAGCCGGTCGCGGTGCACTGGACCCAGTGCGACCAGTTGCTCTTGCCCGACACCTTCGAGGCCTTTGCCGGCGGTGGCTTTCCCGGTCCGCTGACCCTTCACCCGCTCCTGTTCGGAGAGGCCGGGGACGGCGATGTCCCTGAAACTCACGACAAGCACCCTTTCCAAGTGGGCCTGCGCACTTTCGGCGCGCGCCACTGGCTGGGCCGCGAGATCGTTGTCCCGCCAAGCGCCCCGCCCTGGGACGCAGCCTACGAGACCGTGCTCGCCTATTGCGCCTATGCCGCCCTGCCCGATGCGACGCCCATTCCCGATGGCGACACGTTCGGCCCGCCTCCCGCAGAAGAAGGCGAGGAAAGCGGTGAGATCTGGCGCGTTCACCACCGCGGCGCAGACCCTACTTCAGCCGGAAACGACGACGGCGATGCGACCGGCGGCCCGGCACCCGTCACGCAGCTTGTCCCGCTACGCCACGACGCCTGCGGCTTTGTCGCCGACGAATATGCCCGCAGCGCCCGCGTGCTCGCCGAACGCGCGCCGAAGGAAACCGGCGACATTTCGCCCGATCCCGAGGACACGGGCGGCGAGGACACGGGCGGCGAGGACACGGGCGGCGAGCATAGCGCAAGCGAGGCCGACACCACCCTTGCCGCGCTCAGGGCCGCGCTTGAAGAGGGCCGCGCCGAAGCCGCCGCCAGAATGGACGAAGACCCGGCCGACCAAAACGCCGCGCATCAGGCGCGCTCGGGACCACAAACGGGAACGCCCAGCCTTCCGGGCGACACCGATATTTCGGGCCGATCACTGCGCAAACGGCTGTTCGGAAACAAAAAGCGCGAGGGCTGAGACCCCGAAACGTGGCAACGCGCTAGAAATCCTGAAGGACAGCCCCGTTGAAAAAGCTGGCGCCCGAAAGCGCCAGCCCGGGAATATCAAATCACCTTGTCGGGGCGCGGCTCGTGTTTGTGCTTTTCGCCCTTGCCGAAATGCCGTGCAAGGCGTTCGGCCAGGGTGTTCGCCGCCTTGCGAGCGGCATCGTCCACCTTTGCGGCATGACCGGTAACGCCCAGCGGTTTGCCGCCACGCGGCCGCGCCTCGATCATGCAGGTCTTGTCATCAGAGCCGCCCTTGGTCGCGTTTTCATCGGAGACATGCACCTCGACGCGCGTCAGGCGATCTTCGAAGCGGGCGAGCTTTTGCCGGACCATGGCCTCGATCCGCTCTGCCACATTCTCCGTGCCCATCACCGAACTGTCGGAATTGAACTGAAACTGCATGCTCATGGCCTACCCTCTCCTCTGGTTGATCTTTTGCTCTCTAACACGATCAATGTGGGTATTTGCTGAACGCGGCGCAATGAAATTCTACGCGGCAAAGCGCTGGACTAAAGTGACAAGAGTGACACCGTGTCACTCTGGCCCGTCTTCCTCAAGCGCCTGTAAAGCCTTCAGAAGTTCTTCATCCGAGAGTGCGGACGGACAGGGGGCCGCCCCCCTTTTCGGGATGCTGGTATAAGATCGCTTGAGCGCCTCGATCTCGCTTGCATCGCGCGGATCGAGCGCGCCGGTATCGACCGGCTGCTCGCCTTCGACGCTGGCAAGCAGCGCTTCGAAATCGCGCGCATGGCGCTCGGCCTGCGGGGCAAGACGCCCGAACAGCGGATTGCCGCCCGCGGAAAAGCTGCCCAGCAGCGCCACCGTCAACCGCTCGTCAAAGCGGCGATAGGAACCAACCTGTTCGCCCTGGAAGAACACCGGGACCTCAACTCCGTTGAGAGCGCGTTCGAGCGCGGCATGGGCAAGCACATCATAGGAATGGTGAAACGCCACTTCCCACGCCAAGTCGAAGGGCTGTCCCTTGAGCCTGGAGCGCAGGCGATAGGCCGACTGCCGCGTCATCTTGACCGACTTCGCCGCCTCGGTGACCGAATGCGTCGCCGAAAGCGCACGCAGGAAGGCAACCTGTTTCTGGAGCGTCCAATCGCCGGCGCGAGGAGCCCGCGACTTCAGGTCAGGGGCATCAGGCGCGTCCGCATCGGGCCTGGAGGTCAACGCCTCTGCGTCAGCGGTCTGTGGCCTCGCGATGCTGGCGCTGGCGATGGAGGTGATGGGTGAGCGAGCGTTTTCGTGTGTCATCCATAAGGATAAGGCAGATTTTGCGCGAGTAGGAAAGGGTCGCTCGAACCCGGCCGGCGCACACCACTGCCTGCATGGTACGCCCCCGGCATCTTTTGCGAAGGTGCAGCCTGTTTCCTCTTAAGAGGCGGCCGCTTCCTGCTCGGCAGCTTCGGCTTCAGCCTCGGCTTCCGCTTCGCGGCGGGCAACGCGCGCAGCGTCGGCTTTCTCGCGCTCATGCGCGGTCTTTCGCGCCTGCTCGGCCAGGCCGCGCCAGGTCTTTTCCGCACGCAGTTCACGATCACGCACATTGTCGAGTTCGGCCTTCTTGGCCGCCGCAGATGCTGCGTCCGCGCGTTCGATATAGAATTCGTAGGATTGGGCCATGGGTTTTGGGGTCCTCTTGGCTGGCGTTTGAAGGCGGGGAAAGGGCGGTGGAAAGCCGGGCGAAAACGGGCGGGCGCAGATCAGCGCACAGTCAACAGGGGCGCCGCGCGTCATCGCGCAGCGCCCCTATTGTAAATCGTGGCTATCAGTCAGCCGCGGAGAGGTTCACGGCGCTTTCCTTGCCGTTGCGCCCCATTTCGACGTCGTAATTGACGCGCTGGTCGCGATCGAGCGAGTGCATGCCTGCGGCCTGCACGGCGCTGATGTGCACGAAGCTGTCAGCCGAGCCGTCTTCGGGCTGGATGAAGCCATAGCCCTTGTCGGTGTTGAAGAATTTAACGGTGCCTGTCTTGGACATAAATCGTTCCTTTCAAGAACGTTGGGGTTGCCCGCGCAGCAACACGCCGCGCAGGTTGTGCTTCGTAATCGTTCAGATGAAAGGAAGTCGTCGTCCGGTTAACGCCGGGGCCTGTAGGCAACCCTCTGGAGGGTGGCCTGATGGCAAGCGGCGGAGCGCAAATTTCAAGTTCCGTCGCAAATTCCGACGTCAGCCCTTGGGGTTTAGCACACAATTACCCGGATAGCTAATTATTGTTCAAACCCTCAATCGAGAGGATCGTTTCCGGGCGGGTCGATCAGGCGGTCCCAGTGGGCAATGCGCTGGTCGAAGTCGATCTCGTCCTGCCCCTCGGGGGCAACCTTGCGCCCTCTGCCGACGGGGATGACCCGATATATCGGAGCGGCCAGGACCGAATCGCCCAAACTGACGCGAAGGCTCTGGTCAGCGGGTGCACCCGGCGATGAAAGGCGACGGAGCCAGTGGAAAAAAGGCATCGGTTTCATCCTTCAGCAAGGCGAAGCTTGCCCGGGTTCGGGCGCGCTTTCGCGGCTAGGAGACGATAACGGTGGCGGGAGCCTTGCGGGTTTTTCGGATCAGAACGTTCCGCAAGCACCCCGGTAACGCCCCGGTGACGCCCACGCTGGCGACCAATAGCACCGCGCACTTACCATGGACGGATCGCCGCGCCCACCCCAAGTGTGAATGCGGGCGCGCGCCTGTCTAATCGAGCCTTTCGATCTCTTCGGCCAGCACCGCGACGGTCACGCCCGTCAGGCTGACCTTGAGCGTGTTGGAGGCGCTTTGCCCATCCTCGGCAAGGGTCAGGACCTGGCGCACGCGAAAGCCGTCTTTCATCGGATAGGTGAGGGTCAGGCGGTTGCCTTCGCTGAACCCCTCGACCGGGCCGTTCGCATCGGTAAGCGTGCCTTCGTAGCGATCGGGGCCCTGTGTGCTCTTGCGGATCACCCAGGTCCGCGTGCGCGGCGGCTTGTCACCTTCCTCGATCCGCTGGGTGAGCGTGAGGGCACCGTCCGCACCGATCACGCCCTCGCTGGCGACCCGCACCTCGACCGGCTCGGAAAAGACCTTGGAAAGCCGTCCGCGCCCGACGCTTCGTCCTTCGAAGAAAACAAGCGCGTCAAAGCCGGGCGCGGGCGCTGCGGGGATCGGGGTGAAGTCCTCAGGCGTGCTGGCGCAAGCGCCCGCGGCAAGGGCGAGCAAAGCCGCCGCCACCAGCGCCCTTGGCCGCAATCTGCGCTTCTGTCCCCGACCATTCATCATTGTGCGTTCCTGGCCCCTGTGCCCGTTGCTGACAGCGTCCGCTCAGTCGGCCTCGTCTTCAGGCAGGTAGAGCTTCTTGCCCTTCTCCTGGTAGACGCGGCTCATCTCTTCCATGCCCTTCTCGGCATCCTCGACAGCCTCGGGTGAGGTCGCGGCGAGGAAGCTGTCGGGGTCCGAATTCTGCTTCGCGGCGAACTCGCGCACTTCCTGGCTGATCTTCATCGAGCAGAATTTCGGTCCGCACATGGAACAGAAATGCGCGGTCTTCGCGCCCTCTGCCGGCAGCGTCTGATCGTGATATTGCTCGGCCGTTTCGGGATCGAGCGACAGGTTGAACTGGTCGCGCCAGCGGAACTCGAACCGCGCCTTTGACAGGGCATCATCGCGCACCTTTGCCGCCGGATGCCCCTTCGCCAAGTCTGCCGCGTGCGCGGCGAGCTTGTAAGTGATCACGCCGACCTTCACATCGTCCCGATCGGGCAGGCCAAGGTGCTCCTTCGGCGTGACGTAGCAAAGCATCGCTGTACCGTACCAGCCGATTTGCGCTGCGCCGATGCCGCTGGTGATGTGGTCGTAACCCGGCGCGATGTCGGTGACGAGCGGCCCGAGCGTGTAGAAGGGTGCTTCGCCGCACACCTCCAGCTGCTTGTCCATATTCTCCTTAATCTTGTTCATGGGCACATGGCCCGGCCCTTCGATCATGACCTGCACGTCTTCCTTCCACGCGCGGTGGGTCAGTTCGCCCAGAGTGTAGAGTTCTGCGAATTGAGCTTCGTCATTGGCGTCCGCGATCGAGCCGGGGCGCAGGCCGTCGCCCAGTGAATAGGCGATGTCATAGGCCTTCATGATCTCTGTGATTTCGTCGAAGTGCTCGTAAAGGAAGCTCTCCTTGTGGTGCGCAAGGCACCATTTCGCCATGATTGATCCGCCGCGGCTGACGATGCCGGTCACGCGGTTTGCGGCGAGCGGGACATAGGGCAGGCGCACACCCGCATGGATGGTGAAATAGTCGACGCCCTGTTCGGCCTGTTCGATCAGCGTGTCGCGGAAGATTTCCCAGGTGAGTTCCTCGGCGACGCCGCCAACCTTCTCGAGCGCCTGGTAGATCGGCACGGTGCCCACCGGCACGGCGGAATTGCGGATGATCCATTCGCGCGTGTCGTGGATGTTGCGCCCGGTGGAAAGATCCATGATCGTATCCGCACCCCAGCGCGTTGCCCACACCATCTTGTCGACTTCCTGCGCCACGTCGGATGCAACGGCGGAATTGCCGATATTGGCGTTGATCTTGACGAGGAAATTGCGCCCGATCGCCATCGGTTCGGTCTCGGGGTGGTTGATGTTGTTGGGGATGATCGCGCGCCCGCGTGCAACCTCGTCGCGCACGAATTCGGGCGTGATCACATCGGGGATCGCAGCGCCCCAGTCATTGCCATCACGCACGAAGTCCCTGGCGATCTCGCGGCCCAGATTCTCCCGCTCGGCGACATATTCCATTTCGGGCGTGATAATGCCGCGGCGGGCATAGTGCATCTGGCTGACGTTCATGCCCACCTTGGCACGCAAGGGGCGCTTCACAGTGTTCGGGAATTGCGGCACGCCGCCCGAACGGTCCGGACCAAGCTGGCCATTGTCTTCGGGGCGAACCTCGCGGCCCTCGTAATCCTCGACATCGCCGCGCGCCATGATCCATTCGCGCCGCTTCTGATCGAGGCCGGCGTTGATATCGATCGCGACATCGGGGTCGGTATAGGGGCCGGACGTGTCGTAGACGCGCACCGGTGCCTCGCCGCCTTCGAGGTGGATCTCGCGCATGGCTACGGCCACGCCGCTGCCGGTGCGCGCGCCTACATGGATCTTGCGGCTGCCGCGGATCGGACCAGTGGTGACGCCAATTTCTACCGGTGAGTTGATGTCGGCCATATCTATGCTCTCTCCTGTGGCGAAGGAGAAGCGGACCACATGCGCTTTAATGGAGCTCATGCCCAAGCGCTGCCCACTCCCTCCGCCGATGCTAGTCGGTTCAGGTTCAACGGGTCGTGTGGAGCATACCCACACCTCTCAGCCCATGCGTCTTGACCCAAATGCGGCGGCGACGTGCTGGCTCCCCGGGGATGGCCGAGGATTACGCGGGTGCGGCGCGCGAGTCCAGTGCCGAGCGTGATCAGGAAATGCTTGACCATCCAGGAATGCTCGGCATCTTCACCTCATTATGACAAGGCTGGCCGATACCCCCACTGGTCCCTGTGCCCCTGCGCGCTCGTGGGTGTTTGCAGCCCTTGCCGTGATGCTCGCCATGCTCGCGAACGCGGTAAACGCGCATGTCCTCAGGGGCCTTGGCGTGAATGCATGGTTCACAGGCTTTCCCTATGGCTGGCCGCTCCTGCTCAACGCGCTGGACCTTGCCGCTGTCGCGCTTGCGTTCCGGATCATAGCCGGGGTGACCTGGGCGCGGCAGTGGAAGGCCGCCGGACTGGCGCTCCCCCTGACCGCATCGCTCCTGTTCGCTGCCATCCTGTTCGTGCCCGCCGGCGTCGTCCTGTGGACGCTTGGCGGGGTGACCGAGGGCATCGAGGCGGACGAGCTTACCTTTGGCGGAGTGATCTTCCCGGTCTTTGAGGAGGTGGTCTTCCGTGGCCTCGCGATCGGCGTTCTGATGGTGCATTTTCGCTGGCCGTTCTGGGTCGCAGCGCTGCTGCCCTCGCTCTTTTTCGGCGCCTTCCACATGTGGCAGGGCGACAGCCTCGAAGAGAGCCTCACCATCGCCGCCTTCACTGCAATCGGCAGCGTATGGTTCGGCTGGATCTACTGGAAATGGGGCTTTAACCTATGGCCTGCGATCTGGCTGCATGTCGGCCTTAACAGCGCGTGGATCATCTTCGCGCTGGGCGACAACGCGCTGGGCGGCCAGTTGGGCAATATCGTGCGCGTGGGCGTCATCATCGGATCGGTGGTGTTGACTATCCGGGGCAAGGCATGGCTGCGGCGTGTCGCCGGAGAGAAAGAGCCTAAGCCCGATCCCGAAAATGGAGCCGGAGCCTCGATGCCGCCGGGCTCTGCGCGATGGCATTCCAGTATTCGGTGAGCGCGCCCGCATCCTCGAGCAGGGCCTGCGCGTCGGCAGACGAGGTAATGGATGCGTCCGGTGTGGGTGCACCAGCCGAGTAGCCCGCGACAAGGGCCGCTCCCAGCCCAGCTTTTAGTGCGGGGCAAACAAGCGCCTCAGGCCTCGTCGGCTTGCAGCGTGAACAAGCACATGGCGAGCAGCACCGTTGCGACCACGCCTGAGGCGCCTGCGATCGGCAATTCGCCGGAAAAGCCGCGGCCGAGCGCCATCGACAGCGTATTGCTGACAAAGGCAATCGCGCCGATGGCGACGGTCAGCCCGCCCAAGGCTTTCGAACCAGCACCCAGCTTGGCCATACCAAAGACAATGGCCGCCAGCGCCAGCAGCACCTTCGCCGCGTTATAGACCATGAAGGAGAAGGCAACGATCGCACCGGCCGCGGGCGCGGCTTCGGGAAGGGCCTCAGCCACCTCGCGGAACGGACCAAATAGAGTGAGGCCAACGCCCACCTGAACGACGTTGAGGATGGCAGCGCCAAGGATCGCAGACCAGCCGAGGTGAAGGCTCCTGGCCTGCCCCTGTGCTGCCCCTGCAAAGGCGGCGAGCATCACGAAGAGGAAAGCCTCACCGCCCCACAGGAGCTGACGCGGCGGCGTCATTCCCGAGGCGTAGAGCCCGGTGTAAATGCCTTGCGTGATCGCCGTGGTCAGCAGGATTGCGGCGGCGACCTGTGCGCAGCGCGCGTGCGAGAAATTCATTCGAGCGGTCCCCTTCAGGCCTGTGTTGCACCCGTATACGCACGGATGCGCCTTGCGGTTACGCGATGCGGGCCGAAAGCTGCGGATAGCTACAGATAGCTCCAGATAGCTTCGGGGCGACTGGACCGCGCGCGCCGGCCACCATAAGCGGTGCGGCGTATGACCCGGCTCTATCGTCTCGATGCCCCGGCGGCCCGGATCGCGCGGACAATTGGCGCCGAGGCCGGACGCGATCCGTGGCAGGGCGGCTATGTCGCGCCCGGCCAGTTCGCTCCCGTCATCACGGCAGGCCGCGACTTCGTGGCGGGGCCGCGACCGGCAGGCCGGACCCGCACGGCGAGGATCGTGCCGCGCCTTTGGGGCGTGCTTCCCCCGAAAAACGCCGATGATCCCGCCCGCCGGATCGCCAGCCTGCGCAACCTCGAAAGCCCCTTCTGGATCGGAAATCTGCGCAACAGCGAGTTTCGCTGCCTCGTGCCCGCTACCGCCTTTATGGCGTGGGGAAGCGGCACGGATTACGAAGGCCGGCGGCTGCGGCACTGGCTGGCGCCCGCGCCTGAGGAGAAGGACAAGCAGGAGGATCACATGCCCGTGCCCCTCTTCGCAATGCTGGGCGTGTGGAAGGATGAAGAGGTGCCCGCCTTCGCGCTTGTCACGCGCGATCCGACCGGACTGCCGCGCGAACTTGGCGCACGCACGCAGCCGGTTGCTGTTCACCTGCGCTCTGCCGAGGCGCAGGCCTGGCTTCACGCCGACTGGGCACGAGCCGAAGCGGTCGCCCGAACTCCGCAGCGTTTTCGCAAGGGCACCATCCCAAATGGCTGAGATTGCTGGTCAACACCCCGCCCTCCCCCTGGCCCACCCAGCGAGCGCGCCGCTATTCTCCCTTTCCAAACCTTCGTATTTTCCCCTAGGTAAGGGACAGTGCGGGGCGGCGTGCAGCGGCTCTTTGGGAAAAGCGAATGTCACAGGAATTCTCGGCCGTCGAAGCGTTCAAGAGCCTGAGCCCGGCTACGCTCGAAGCTCTTGGCAAGGCCGCGCAGGCGCGCTCGGTCAAGGGCGGCGAGGTGCTGGTGCGATATGGCGAGGAAGCCGATACGCTGTTCCTGGTGAGCGCCGGGCGCTTCAACGTCCAGCTTCCCGATGGCCGCATCGTCGCCGAGATCGAAGCGGGCGAGCCAGTGGGCGAGCTTGCCTTTTTCTCGGGCGTCAAACGCACCGCCGACGTGCGCGCCACCCGCGACAGCGAAGTTTATGCCCTCACGCGCGAAGCCTACGATGCCATCGCAGCCAAGCATCCCGAACTGACCAGCACGATCCTTTCCAGCGTCGCAGGACGCTTGGCGCGCACCACGGCGGGCGCGCGCTCGATGGAAGCCAAGCCGGGCCGCGTCGTGTGCCTGCTGCCATCGGGCGAGGCACAATTGCCCGATGGCTTTGCCGAAAAGCTCACTCGCAGCCTTGCAAAATATGACAGCCCGCGCCTCGTGCGGCGCGCTGACATGCCCGATGGGCTCAAGCCCGAAGACGCAAGCTTTGGCAGCTGGGTCGCCGAACTCGAACACAGCGCGGGCCGCGTGATCCTGCGCGCCAGCCGCGAGGACGACGCCTGGAACCGCGCCATCGCGCGCAATGCCGATGACGTGCTGCTGGTCGCCCCGCTCTATGATCGCCGCCCGGAGCTTTCCGAGCTGGAGACCTACGCGCTCCCGCTGTTCCAGAAGAACAACCGCCAGTTGATGCTCTGGCGCCCGCAGGTCGCCAAGGGCATCGAGGGCAGCGGCGCGTGGCTGGCTGACCGCGATGTGGCGCTGCACCACCATGTCCCGCTCGACAGCGAGGCCGCCTTCGATCGCATTGCACGCTTCATGGCGGGCAAGGCCAACGGCGTGGTCCTCGCCGGCGGCGGCGCGCTGGGTTGCGCGCATATCGGGGTGATGCAGGCGCTGCTCGAAAACGACATCCCGATCGATTATTACGGCGGCACCTCGGCGGGCGCAGCAATGGCAGGCGCATTGGCGCAGGGGCTGGGCGCCGAGGAAACGCTCGACCAGATGCAGGAGATGTTCATTGCCAACAAGGCGATGAAGAAGGTGACGATCCCGGTGCACTCCTTCCTCGATCCGCGAGTCTTCGATGCACAGCTCAAGCAGCGTTATGGCACCAAGGATATCGCCGACCTGCCATTCAATTTCTTTGCCGTCTCGACCAATCTTTCGACCAACGGGATCTATGTCCACACCCGCGGTCCCTTGTGGGAAGCGGTGCGCGCCTCGGGCTCGCTGCCGACCATCCTGCCACCGCTGATTACCCAGGCGGGCGATATCCTGGTGGATGGCGGGGTGCTCGACAACATTCCCGTCACGGTCATGCGCGAACTCAAGGCCGGGCCCAATGTCGTCGTCGCCTTGCGCACCGATGCGGGCGCGCGCTGGGAGATAGAGGCGCGCTACAGCGATGTGCGTTCGCCGGGACAGATCGCGCGTGATATCCTGCTTCGCCGCAAGCCCGAGCGCCCGTTCCCCAGTCTGGTCGAGATCATGTCGCGCTCGATGGTGGTGGGCAGCGAGGGACGGGTCGAAAACAGCCTCGCACAGGCCGATGCCTTGCTGATCCCGCCGATCCCCGCTGACATGCAGATCCTCGACTGGCATCTTGGGCGCAATGTGGCTGACGCCGCGCGCGAATTCACCACGCAGGCGATCGAGACGCGCGAGGATCTGCAGGCGATGAAAGCCGCCTGAGGCTTGCTGCTGCGCACCGGGCGGGAGGATAAACCGCCATTCCGGCTTCTTAAAACGCCGGGTGCCTCCATAACGGCACCGTCTGGACCTGTGCCATCATGCGTGCGGGTCTATCGCCTTTCGCATGATCATTGCGAGATTCTCGAAGGCCGGTCTAGCGCTTTGTGCGCCGTGGGTCGCCCGCACCCTTGCGCTGGCATTGCTTGTCGTCGTCACCGGCGCAAGCTGGCTGATGCCGGGCAAGGTGCGGGCAGAGGATTGCCTGCTCGATCGCGATGATGACGGCGATGCAAGCCTTCCGGATGGCGATGGCGGCGCCAATTCTTCGGGGGACGACGCACGCCTGGCCTGCGGCGTTGGCGCTCTGGCCAACGCGCCGCGCACCACTGCGGTAGGCGGCAATTCCTTCGCTTTGGGCGAACGCGCAACCGCGATCGGCAGCTTTGCACAAGCGACCGAATTCTACGCCACCGCTTTGGGTGACGAAGCCCGCGCAATCAATCGCAATACCGTCGCTCTGGGCGGCGCGGCTCTTGCCGATGGATTTGCGGCCACCGTGGTGGGCGTCCAGGCCGAGGCATCGGGCGCCAATTCCGCAGCTTTTGGCGCAGGCGCGGTCGCGCGCGAACAAGGGGCTGCTATCGGAGCCTTTGCGTTCGCTGATCCTGACAGTGTGGCGCTGGGCGCGGGCGCCAGCGCCTTCAATCTCGGTGCGATTGCCATCGGACAGGTCGCTGTCGCGACCGAAAGCGCCTCGATCGCCATCGGCCAGGGCGCGACAGCGAATAATTCTGCGGACGGATCCTCACAGGGGCTGATCGCGATCGGGGCGGACAGCCATGCTTCTGATGCCGGAGCCATCGCGCTCGGCCGCGCGGCGGGCGCACATGCCAACGGGGCAAGCGCGCTGGGCGACGGGGCAAGCGTGCTGGCCAGTGCAACCAATTCTGTCGCGCTTGGCGCGGGCTCGATTGCCGACCAGGCGGGCACGGTGTCAGTCGGCACCGTTGCGGCGCAGCGACGGATCGTCAATGTGGCCAATGGCTTGCACGCTGGCGATGCGGTCAATCTCGGACAACTCAACGCTGCAATTGCTGGCGTCTCGGGCGGGGCAGGAGGTGCTGGCAGCGCCTTTGTCGAAGTCAATTCGCAAGCCCCCGCCGCAGCGGCGGGGGCCAGCGATGCAATCGCAGTGGGCGGCGCTTCGAATGCGTCGGGGCAAGGCGCGACCGCGATCGGATCGCAGGCGCTGGCGCAGGATGACAACGATATCGCCCTTGGCAGCGCGGCCAGCGCTGCGGGCGGCTCGGCCATCGCGCTTGGCCGGGATGCCGCCGCAACGGATGGCGCGACCGCGATCGGCGCCTACGCCCACGCTCATGGCATGGCAATCGCGGTTGGCCACAGCGCCGAGGCAAGCCACGAGGACACCGCCGCCTTCGGCCGCGCAGCACGCGCTTCAGGCCTCGGTTCGACCGCGCTCGGGAACGAAGCGCTCGCGCAAGGCGAAGCCGCGCTGAGCGTTGGCACGCAGGCGCAATCGAGCGCCGAAGGCGGCACTGCGCTGGGTGCCGCAGCGATGTCACTGGCTGGATCTGCCACAGCGATCGGCGTCTCGACCAGAGCGAGCGGCCAGTTTGCAGCGGCTCTCGGAGCCTTCAGCGAAGCCACGGGAGAGCGTTCGCTCGCCGCTGGCTCGGGCGCGCTGGCAACGCAGGCCATGGCAAGCGCCTTCGGCTTTCGGGCTCTGGCATCGGGCACCGCATCGGTCGCGATTGGCGGTGATGGCAATGATACGAGCGAAGAGGATATCGGCGCGCAGGCGATCGGCACGCAGACGACGAGCGTCGGCGCCGATGCCTTTTCCTCCGGCCTCAACACGACAGCCCTGGGCGCGGGAACCAACGCCACGGGCGTGCAATCCACCGCTGTGGGCTCGGGCTCGAGTGCCAACGGCGTCGGTGCGCTTGCATTCGGAGCCTTCAGCACCGCGCGCGGCACTTTCTCGACGGCGCTGGGCTATTCGAGTTTCGCGCCCGTCAACTTTGCCACCGCCATCGGCAACGGCGCGCAGGCGCAGGGCCTGCGATCCACCGCGATCGGCTTCCAGACGCGCGCGCCCGGCGCAGACGCGACCGCCATCGGGGCAAGCGCGCGGGCAAACCATGCAGAGGCGACTGCGATCGGCACCGGGGCCGCCACTACCGCAGCGCGGCAAGTGGCGCTGGGCGGAAACGGGAGCGCTGTGCGGATCGGCGATATCGCCGCCTCGACGCTCGCGCAGGATGGGCCGGTCGATGTCGTCACCGTGGATGCAAACGGCACGCTGGGCCGCCAGCAAGCGGCAAGCGCGGCCTCGGTCGCGAATATGCGCGTCTCGATCAGCGCGCTCTCGCAGGTGAGCGAGACGCAGTTCAGCGCGCTCGCCGCTGAGGTGAGCGCGCTCGACACCCGTCTCTCAGGCCTTCAATTCCGGCTCGAGGAGGTCGACAGTCGCACGCGGGGCGGGATCGCTGCCGCCGCCGCGTTGGGCAGCGCCATCGCTCTGCCCGGCAGCAGGCTCGTCATCGCGGGCAATGTCGCTACCTACGCTGGCGAGCAGGGCTTTGCGCTGAATTTCGTGGGCCGGGCGAGCGAAAGTGTCGCATTCACTGCCGGCATGGCGGGCAATACCGGCGAGGGCGATGTGATCGCGCAGGCCGGCTTTGCGCTGGGCTTCTAGACGCCCGGCGGCTTGGCTTGGGTGCGCCAGGTGGCAGGAGCGCTCAGCTCGTATCTGACAGGCAGACCCGCATCCCGCGCCGGGCAATGGCAAAGCCGCGCCGGGCGACTTCGCCCGCTTCGGGGCTGCCGGGATCGCGGATCGGATTGGTGTGGTTGTAATGGATGAAATGCAGCTTGGCGCGCTCGCTGGCGGGAAGGGGCTGGAGCCGCTCCATCACCCTGGCAACGCGCGGATGCGGGACCGCGCTCATATCACGGCCCTCGAGCTCGTTGTCATCCCAGAAGGTTGCATCGACAAAGGCTACATCCACCGAGGCGATGAGCTGCTCGAGGCTTGACCCGGTTAGCTCGGCGAATTGATCCCAGCTGTCGAGATCCGGAAGGTAGAGCGCGCGCTTCGCCGGTGTTGCGATCACAAACCCGACCGTCTCGGAATATTCGTCGCGGTGGGGGACCAGGATCGGGCGGACACTTACCTCGCCCGCCAGCGCTGTATCCACCCCGGCCTCAAGCGGCCTGAGCGCAATAGTGCCTTGCTCGACCAGCTGGTTCCATGGCCCGTTCGAACGCAGGAATGCCGCCATGCGGGGCATCGCGTAGACCGGTACGCCAGAGGCGCCTGCCGCTTCCGTCCCGAGATAGGCCAGCCCGAGATAATGCCCGATATGCGCGTGGGTTAGGAAAATCGCATCGAGCCCGACTTGCCTCAGCATACCCATTTGCTCCCCTGCGGATGCGCCGGCCTCTGCCGCAGGCGGCGAAACGCTATCCAGTTTGCGCAGCTGGTGCGTGATCTGGGGCGCCGCATCGAACAGGTAACGCTTGCCCTGCGCGCGGTCGATCAATGCGATCGAGCTTGCCAGCAGTTGCGGACCATCATCCTGACTGTTGCCGATCTGCGGGGCACCTGCATCCTGTCCCGCGCCCAACACAACGATTTCGTGCGCACACCCCTCCCCGGTTTGCACTGGCGCTGGCGGCGCAGGCGGCGCTCCCACCAGCGCAAGGCTCAAGGCCGTCAGCGTGCCGGTGAGTTTCAAGGGCATGGCATGGCCCGCGCACCGTGGAGCAAGACCACGCAGGCTTCGCCAGTGCCGGTGATCGTCGAACGGGCGTCCTCGGCGTTACCGGCAAGTGCCCCATCCCCGCCCAGAAAAGCGGCCAGACACGCAGCCACCCCTTGCGCGTAAAGGCGAGGCTTCACTGGATCACGCGGCCGCGCACCATCACGAAACCGACCTCCTCGAGCACGCTCACATCCTCCAGGGGATTGCCGTTGACCGCGATGATATCGGCGGAAAGGCCCGGCGCAATGCGGCCGATCTCGTCTTCCATTCCCAGGATCGTGGCCGCGCGCGTCGTGGCGCTCGCCAAGGCGTCAACGGCAGACATGCCGCCCGCCACCATCAGGGCGAACTCGCCCGCATTCTCGCCATGCGGGAAGACGCCCGCATCGGTCCCGAAGGCGATGGGTACGTCATATTCAATTGCGCGTTCGATGATCGTGCCGGCGACCTTCGATACGGCAAGGATCTTTGCCTCCACCACAGGCGTGTAGAATTCTTTGCCGAGGTTCTTCTTGATCCCCTTGAACGCCATCAGGGTGGGGATCAGCGTGGTGCCGCTCGCCTTCATTGCCTGCGCGGCCGCCTCGTCGATATAGGTGCCGTGCTCGATCGTGTGGACACCTGCCCTCGCCGCCGCCTCGATCCCTCGCGCGCCATGGGCATGGGCGGCAACCTTGAGGCCAAGCAGCCTGGCGGTTTCGACGATCGCCTTCATTTCCTCGGCGGTGAAATGCTCTTCAAGCCCGCGTCCCTGCTGGCTGAGAACGCCGCCGGTTGCAGTGATCTTGATGAGGTCCGCGCCGTATTTGGAAGCCTTGCGCACTTTCTGCGCGCATTCGACCGGGCCGGTGCAGGTGTAGCCGGAGGTAATCGCTTCATCCACCGCTCCGAGAAATCCGCTATTGTCACCATGGCCGCCAACGATGGCGATGGTGCGCCCCGAGGTGACGATGCGCGGGCCCGGCACGATGCCTTGCTCGGTCGCGCTGCGCAGCGCCTGCGTCACCTGATCCGAACGCGAGCCCAGGTCCCGCACCGTCGTAAATCCCGCCAGCGCGGTGATGCGCGCATTCTTCGCTGCGGTCAGCGTGAAGCTTTCGGGCGAAGTGGTCGCCGCGCGCCAGAACTCGCCCGAGGGATCGCCTGAAAGGTGCGTATGCAGATCGATAAGGCCGGGCATCACCGTCTTGTCGGAAAGGTCGGTGTAGCGGGCCATGGCATTCTCGGCGACCAGTTCGGCCACCGCGCCTTGAGCCTCGGCGCTCGTGACAGGAAGCAGTTCCTTGATCCGCCCGTCTTCGATGACGATCAGCGTCGGCCCGAGAGGCTCGCTTTCAGCATCGGTGATGACATTGCCTGCCTTTACATAAACGGTTTCGGCAGCCGCCGGCGCGGCAAGTCCTGCAGCGATCGCGCAGGCTGCGGCGACCCATTGCTTTAGCGATTTCATGGTGTTTCCCTTCCCTCATCACGCATCGGCGCGCGGCCATGCGCGCATCCCGAACCGATCCCCGGCAAGGGTCATGCCACTCAAATCCGGACAAGGATAGGGGGCAGCAACAATCTGATTATGATAGAGAATATCATAACGCTCCGCGCCAGACCCGCTGCCGGGGCTGGTCTGCGCGGCTCTGGGCTAGAAAGTGTAAGCCACCCCAATTCCGCCTGTGAACTGGTTTGCATCGCCGCGAATGGCGGTGAAGGGCGTGTCCGCCGCGTCGCCGACAAAACGTGTGTAGCCAAGGATCGTGTAGATGCTGAGCCCGCCATTGAGCAGATTGCCGTCGAGGTCAAAATTGACGATCGCGAGGCTCGAGACATTGTTGAGACCGCCATCGGCAGTGAACAGGGGCAGACCCGTCGCTGCGCCCTGTGCAGGGGTTACGGTGTAATAATAGTCCGCGAAACTGTCGTCGGCGAATTGCAGGCCGATATTGGCCTGAACACGCACGCCGGGCCCGAACGCGCGGGCATAGCCGATGCTCGGCTCGATTAGCATGCCGTCATGCGCGCCGGCTACATCCCAGCGCACCTGCGTCGTCAGCGTGACCGTGTCGAGCGGGTTGAAGACGCCGGGAAAGGAGACACCGGCCTGCGCTCCCACTTCGACGGCCCAGTCGAGATCCTGGGCGAGTTCAACCACTTCGTCCTCGATCTGCTGCGCACGGTCGTTGCGGATGCGAAAGGCCGGGCCGCCGAAAAAGCGCGCTTTGTTCCCACCCAATGCGGGCGCGGAAGGAACCAGATCGAGCGCAAAGCCGGGACCATTGGGCGAGATTCCCACACCGCCGACACGGCCCGCGATCAAGGGCAGCGGAAAGACGATGTAATCGTCCGAGCCGCCATAGCTGGGCACCAATCCGGCACCGATGCCGACTGAAATCCAGTTATCGTCGAAGACCGACTTGGGCATCCGGAAACGCAGACCGCCCGATCCGCTCTCGTCCTGACCTTGCGCGCTTGCCGCTGCATAGGAGGCCGTGTTCGAGGCGGCGATGGAAGAGGCCGTGAACAGGCGTGCCTCTTCAGCCACGGGATCACCGACTTCATCGCCCCTTGCCGCCAGCGTGAAGGCGGCTTCACCCAGCGTTTCAAGCGTTACAACAGCAGGAACAGGGGCGAGGACTGGGCCGGGGACTGGGTTAGCGGCCTTCGCCTGGGCACCAGGAGCCGCCAAATCGGCCCCGTCTTCAGCCCATGCAGCGCCGGAGCCGGCGAGAAAAGCAGTGGCCAGCGCAAGGCGACAGGGTGCAAGGGCTCGGATATTCATTCGCAAAGGTCCTTCCATGATGGCACGATCACCACGCCGTTCAAGGCCGCTTCCGGCGGCGATAAACCACCTTTGACAGCTTGGCGAATAAATGGACGCGAACCCCTCCGGTTCCCCGCAAGCAGGCCAGAACAAGCGATATCACAAGCCCCGTCGCGGCAAACCGCGCCCGGATCACGCCGGGACGCCCCCGGCCCCGCGCCCGAGCCGACCCCGATAGTCGCGCGCCGGGCCAAAAAACGCACCGAAAGCGTGGCACCCAGGCCCATCTGCAAACTGTTTTGCGCGCCCGGTCAGCCGCTCCATTGCCGAGGGCGCGCGAGTGCCCTAGGGCCTGAGGTTGCATGAGCGAGACTGTGTTCGATGTGGTGATTGTGGGAGGTGGCCTTTCAGGCGGCCTCACCGCGCTTGCGCTCCACAAGGCCCGGCCCAATTTCCGCCTCGCGGTGGTCGAGGCAGGCAAGACAATCGGCGGCAACCACCGCTGGAGCTGGTTCGACAGCGATCTCGACGAAGAGGGACGCGCCTTGCTCGCCGCCATTCGCAAGACCGAATGGGACAAGGGCTATGATGTCAGCTTCCCCAAGCTCAAGCGCACACTGCACACCGGCTACACCTCGATGGCGTCGAGCGATTTTCACGAAGGGATCGTGCGCATTCTGCCTCCCGAGGCGCTCTATCTGGGGCGCAAGGCGGAGGCGATCGAAGCGGACGGTGTCACGCTGGATGACGGGACGCGGCTGGAGGCGCGACTGGCGATCGATGCGCGCAATTTCCAGCCCTCGGAGCATTTGCGCGGAGGCTGGCAGGTCTTCATGGGCCGCCAGATGCGGCTTGAAGATCCGCATGGCGAAGAACGCCCGATGATCATGGATGCCGATGTCGACCAGCTCGCGCCCAAGGGCAATGGCGCGGCCTATCGCTTTGTCTATGTCCTGCCGCTGAGCGCGCACGACGTCTTTATCGAAGACACCTATTATGCCGATGATCCGGGCCTTGATCGCGCCGCGCTTTCGGGCCGGATAGATCGCTATGCGCGCGATCGCGGCTGGCAAGGCGGCACCCCGGTGGGCCACGAAACCGGCGTTCTGCCGGTGCTTACCGGCGGCGATTTCAACGCCTACCAGAACGAGGTGCGTATCCCCGGCGTGGTCGCCATCGGCGCGCGCGGCGGGTTCATCCACCCGCTCACCAGCTATACGATGCCGATCGCGATGGGCAACGCGCTGGCGCTCGCAAAAGAGGCGGACCTTCCCGCCGCGCAGATGGTCGCGCTGTTCGAGACCCGCGCGCGCAGCCACTGGCGCTCCACCGCCTATTACCGGCTGCTCACCCGCTTCCTTTTCTACGCCGCCGATCCCGAGCGGCGCTATGTCGTGCTCCAGCGCTTCTATGGCCTCAGCCAGAGCCTGATCGAGCGGTTTTACGCAGCCCGATCGCCCCTGCGCGATCGTGCGCGCGTCCTGTGGGGCAAACCGCCCGTAACTATTCCTCGCGCGGTGAAAGCCATGTTCCAGCGCGGAAAGCCGCTGAAATCGCGGCGCAAAACTGATACATCACCCGCTTCCAGTACGGAGACTGCTGCATGAACGCCCCGACCAAGCTTAACGCGAAACTCAATATCGCCTCGACGCCCGGCGGTAAGGGAATAGATCCGCGTATGGCTGAACGGTATGCAGGCAAGACCGCTTGCGTGATCGGCTCGGGCTTTGGCGGCCTGTCGCTGGCGATCCGTCTGCAATCGGCAGGGATTGCGACCACGGTAATCGAAGCGCGCGACAAGCCGGGCGGCCGCGCCTATTTCTGGGAAAAGGACGGCTTCACCTTTGACGCCGGACCCACTGTCGTAACCGACCCGCCCTGCCTCGAAGAACTCTGGAAGCTGACCGGGCACGACATTTCCGAAGATGTCGAACTGATGAAAGTCATGCCCTTCTATCGCCTCAACTGGCCCGACGGCACCAATTTCAACTATTCCAATGACGAGGACGAGCTCTTCGCCGAGATCGCCAAGCTCAGCCCGGAAGATGTCTCGGGCTACCAACGCTTCCTCGAATATTCGGCGGGCGTGTTCGAAGAAGGCTATGTAAAGCTTGGTCACAAGCCGTTCCTTGACTTCAAGACGATGCTGAAAGCCGCGCCCGCGCTGATCAAGAAACAGGCCTGGCGCAGCGTTTACTCCATGGTTTCAAGCTACATCAAGCACCCCAAGCTGCGCGAGGCGTTCAGTTTTCACTCGCTGCTCGTCGGCGGCAACCCGATGAAGACCTCGAGCATCTACGCGCTCATCCACAAGCTGGAGAAAGATGGCGGTGTGTGGTAGGCGCGCGGCGGCACCAACCGCCTGATCGCCGGCATGGTGCGCCATTTCGAGCGGTTGGGCGGCGAGATGCGCGTCGGCGATCCGGTGGTGCAGGTCCACACGATGGGCACGCGCGCCACGGAGGTGGAGACCAAGAGCGGGTTCAAGCAGCGCTTTGACGCGGTCGCCTCGAACGGCGACATCATGCATTCCTACAAGGACCTGCTGTCGGGTTCGCAGCGCGGCCAGAAGATGGCGAAATCACTCGCGCGCAAGAGCTACAGCCCCTCGCTCTTCGTGGTGCATTTCGGCCTCGATGGCACTTGGCCTGGCATCGCGCATCACATGATCCTGTTTGCCAACCGGTATAAGGGCCTGCTCGACGATATCTTCAAGAACGGCGTTCTGCCCGAAGATTTCGCGATCTACCTGCACCACCCGACAGTGACCGATCCCTCGATGGCGCCTGCTGGCAAGAGCACTTTCTACGCGCTCGTGCCGGTCGCTCACATGGGCAAGATGCCGATCGACTGGGACGTCGAAGGGCCGCGGCTTGAAAAGATGATCCTCGACGAGATCGGTCGCCGCCTGATCCCCGACATTCACGAGCGGATCGTGACCAAGTTCTCCTATGCGCCCAAGGATTTCAAACAGGATCTCAGCGCCCATATGGGCAGCGCCTTCAGCCTCGAGCCGGTGCTGTGGCAGAGCGCTTACTTACGAGGACACAACCGCGACGATGTGATCGACAATTTCTATCTTGTCGGCGCAGGCACGCATCCGGGTGCAGGCATTCCCGGCGTTGTCGGCAGCGGCAAGGCCACTGCGGGCCTGATGCTCGAGGATATGGCGATCAAGCAGAGCGCCTGAGCCTCGCGCTTGCGGGAACGGCCTTCACCCAGTACGGCGCCATCTGCCTGCGGGGCCGCGAGCTTTGCCGCCCCCGTTCGCTTTGGTCCTGCCATCCAAGAAGAAAAATGTGCGAATGAAACGCCTTGCCATCTATTGCGGCTCCGCCAGCCCGGCTGATCCGCGCTATATCGAATTGGCCGAAGATGTCGGCGCCACCCTTGCTCAGCGCGGGATCGGCGTCGTCTATGGCGGCGGTCGCCTTGGCCTGATGGGCGCGGTTGCCAGGGGCGCGAAAAATGCCGGAGGCGAGGTCATCGGCGTTATACCCGAAGCGCTGATCAAGTCCGAAGTCGCCAACAATGAATGCGACGAGCTGATCGCGGTCTCGGGCATGCATGAACGCAAGCAGAAATTCACCGACCTGTCAGACGGCTTTGTTACCCTGCCTGGCGGCGTGGGCACGATGGACGAATTGTGGGAAGCGATGAGCTGGGCACAACTGGGCTATCACTCCGATCCGGTTGGCCTCCTCAACGCATTCGGCTTTTACGATGACCTCATCGCGTTCAACGCGAAAATGGCCGAAGTGGGCTTTGTTCGCCCGGCGCATCAGAACATCCTGATCCACGCCGAGACGCTCCCCGAACTGCTCGACAAGATGACGTCCTATGTGCCCCACACGCCGATCTTCAGGATGAAGGCCGAGGACCTCTAGAGGCGCGCGCGATGGCAATTGATGCGGAAACCCGCGCAGCGCTCGTCGCCCACGCCCACCAGGCAATCAAGGTTGGCTCGCAAAGCTTTTCCGCGGCCTCCCAGCTGTTCGATAGCAGGACGCGCGAGCGCGCCTGGCTGCTTTATGCATGGTGCCGCCGCTGCGATGACATTGCCGATAACCAGGTGATGGGCGGCGAACTGGGCGAGCAGTCCGATCTCGACGCGCGCCTCGCCCTGATCCGCAAGCTAACCGCAAAAGCCTTTGCAGGGGCGCCCACCGGCGATGCCTCGTTCGATGCGTTTGGCGTGGTCGCGGCCGAATGCGGGCTCACCCCTGCCATGGCCGCAGACGTGATCGAGGGCTTTGCGCTTGATGCAGAGGACTGGCGCCCGCGCACCGAAGCCGACATGATGCGCTATTGCTTCCACGTGGCGGGCGCGGTCGGCGTGATGATGGCGGTGGTGATGGGCGTGGACCCGGAGGACACCGACACGCTCGACCGCGCCAATGATCTGGGCCTTGCCTTCCAGCTGTCGAACATCGCGCGCGACATCGTCGAAGATGATGCGGCCGGGCGCTGCTATCTCCCCGTCGAATGGCTGGTCGAACAGGATATCGAGCCCGGTCAACACACCAAGCCGCACCACCGCCGGGAGCTCGCCGCCATGGCTGCGCGGCTCGTCGCACTGGTCGAGAAGCACGAGTCCGCCGCGCGCGTGGGCGCCGAACGCTTGCCCTTTCGCAGCCGCTGGGCGGTGTTGTCCGCGGCCCGTATCTACGGCGCGATCGGACGCAAGGTCAGGAAACGCGGGACCGAGGCGTGGAACAGCCGCACCTATGTCCCACGCTGGGAAAAGGCTCTCTACGGCGCGCGCGCCTTCCTTTCCGCCGCGATCAACCGCGAACAGCATCCTGATGGCGAAATTACATGGGGCATTTCGGACTTTCGGCCCGATCCATCTTGAAGCGCGGGTCTACCCGGCGTAGCCCTTTCCTCCATGAGAGGAACCCTGACATCGGCTGCGGCGATGCTGGCGATCACTGCGACGCCGCTTGCCGCACAACCCGACCCGGAAGAACATGCGCCAGTCACTGCAGAAGTCACTGGCGCAGCCGACGCCTTCTTCGCCGCGCTGCGCAGCCCGGACAAGACCGCGCTCGCCCGGACGATGGACCCGCGCGGGACGATCTTCGTCCACGATCGCCGAGATCCTGCAGCCCCGCGCATCGTCACGCGGCCCATCGTCGAACACCTTGAAGGCTGGAAGAAAAGCCCTGCCGGAACCGACGAATATATGCGCTATGAGACCGTGCTGGTCGATGGCGACATGGCGCAGGTGTGGGGCCCGTATGTCTTCCTCGTCGACAGCAAGCCGCTCCACTGCGGCATCAATTCGATGAGCCTTGCCCGCCTTCCCGAAGGCTGGCGCATCACCAACACCAGCTTTACGATGACCGCGCTCGATGAATGCGAGATGCTGGGCGCTCCCGAGGGGCAAGGCCAATGATAAGCAAACTCCTCATCGCCAATCGCGGCGAGATCGCCTGCCGGATCATGCGCACCTGCCGCCAAATGGGGATCGCCACGGTCGCGGTCTATTCGGACGCGGATGCCAAGGCGCTGCACACTCGTTCAGCTGACGAAGCAGTGCATATCGGCCCCTCGCCTGCTGCCGAGAGCTATCTGGTGGGCGAGAAAATCATCGCGGCGGCGAAGGAAACAGGCGCTGAAGCGATCCATCCGGGCTACGGCTTCCTGTCCGAGAACGCGCAGTTCGCTCAGGCGGTGATCGACGCTGGCCTGATCTGGGTCGGCCCCAGGCCTGCCAGCATCGAGGCGATGGGTCTGAAAGATGCGGCCAAGGCGCGCATGATCGCCGCCGGCGTGCCGGTGACGCCGGGCTATATGGGCAAGGACCAGAGCCTTGAAAAGCTGAGCAATGAAGCCGAGGCCATCGGCTATCCGGTGCTGATCAAAGCGGTCGCGGGCGGCGGCGGCAAGGGGATGCGCAAGGTCGACCGCGCAGCCGACTTCGAAGCCGCGCTCGAGAGCTGCCAGCGCGAGGCCAGAGCCTCCTTTGGCAACGATGAAGTGCTGCTGGAGAAGTGGATCACCTCGCCGCGCCATATCGAAGTGCAGGTGTTCGGCGATAGCCACGGCAATGTCGTCCACCTGTTCGAACGCGACTGCTCACTGCAACGCCGCCACCAGAAGGTGATCGAGGAAGCGCCCGCCCCAGGCATGGACGAAGCCACCCGCGAGGAAATCTGCCAGGCAGCCGTGCGCGCCGCGAAAGCGGTCGATTACGAGGGCGCGGGCACGATCGAATTCATTGCCGACGCCAGCGAGGGCCTGCGCGCCGACCGCATCTTCTTCATGGAGATGAACACAAGGCTTCAGGTCGAACACCCGGTGACCGAGGAGATCACCGGGGTCGATCTGGTGGAGTGGCAGCTGCGCGTGGCGAGCGGGGAGGCGCTGCCCAAGCGGCAGGAGGAGCTGTCGATCAACGGCTGGGCCCTCGAAGCGCGGCTCTATGCGGAAGACCCGGCGAAAGGGTTTTTGCCGAGTACGGGACGGTTGGAACATTTCGACCTCGGCCACGAAGGCCGGATCGAAACCGGCGTCGAGGAAGGCGACGAGATCAGCCCGAATTACGATCCGATGATCGCAAAACTGGTCGCTCGTGGCGACGACCGAGAAGCGGCGCGTAACCTTCTTTTGGAAATGGTCCGGTCGGCTTGGGTCTTTCCGGTCAAGTCGAACGCCGCATTCCTCGCGAATTGTCTTGCAGATGAGTCATTTAAAACGGCAGACTTGGACACGGGGCTGATCGAGCGGCGCGGCGGGGCACTGACGAACGTCGAAATCTCGAAGGGGGCTCTGGGCGCTGGTGCGCTCGCGTTTCTCGAACCTCATCTGCCGAGCAAAATGCTGGCCCCTCTTGCAGACGAAGCCGGACAATTGGGTTGGGCACCGGTCCGCTGGGATCGCTTCAATTCGATGTTCGGCTTCCGACTCAACGGTCCTGCGAACCGGAAAGTTCGGCTCTCCGTCGATGGACACGCGGAGAAGGTCGATCTCGACAGTACCGGCATCCACAGGCCTAGCCAGCGGAACTGGCGCAAGAAGGGCGTCTGGATTCAGAAGGGCGACAGCCTCTCGCACTATTTTGCCACTGAGCCGCGAGAGGAGGGCGGCCAAGCCTCCGCCGCCGACGGCGCGATCCTCGCCCCCATGCCGGGCAAGGTCATCGCGGTCGATGTCAGCGAAGGCGAGGCCGTCACCGCCGGGCAGCGGCTGATGGTGCTCGAAGCGATGAAGATGGAACACGCGCTCACCGCGCCCTTCGACGGGACCGTGACCGAACTTGCCGCTAGCGAGGGCGGGCAGGTGCAGGTCGAAGCGGTGCTCTGCGTGGTGGAGCCTGCGGAGTGACTTCTGTCCTTCGTCATTGCGAGCGAAGCGAAGCAATCCAGAGCGCTTCGCGATGCGGCTCTGGATTGCCGCGTCGCCTGCGGCTCCTCGCAATGACGAGAATTGCATGACCTGGGCCAGGGAACTCGAAGAACTGCGCGCACGCGAAGCGCTCGCCGAACAGATGGGCGGCTCCGAAAAGGTCGCCAAACAGCATGGCCGTGGCAAGATGGACGCGCGCGCTCGGCTCGCAGCGCTCTGCGACGAAGGCTCGTTCCGCGAGATCGGCAAGATTGCGGGCAAGGGTCACTATGACGAAAACGGCGACCTGACCGGCGTCACCCCCGCCCCCTTCCTGTTCGGCAAGGCCACCGTGCATGGTCGACCGATCGTCGCCACCGCTGACGACTTCACCATTCGCGGGGGTGCGGCGGATGCGGGCATCTCGCGCAAGATGGTGCAGGCCGAAAAGATGGCGCACGAACTTCGCCTCCCCATCGTCAAGATGATCGACGGCACCGGCGGCGGCGGCAGCGTGCGCACGCTCGAACAGATCGGCGCGACCTACATCCCCGCCGTGCCCGGCTGGGGCGATGTGGTCGAGAACCTCGGCACCGTGCCCGTGGTCGCGCTGGCGCTCGGGCCCACGGCTGGCCTTGGCGCGGCGCGCATCGCGGCGAGCCATTACTCGATCATGGTGCGCGGCCTCTCCCAGCTTTTCGCCGCCGGTCCCGCCGTGGTCGATGGGCTGGGCGCAAAATACAAGAGTGCAAGCGATCACCAACAGGCCAAGGAAGAGCTGGGCGGTGTCGACATCCACACCCGCAACGGCGTCGTCGATGACGAGGTCGCAACCGAGGCCGAGGCCTTCGCACGCGCGCGCCATTTCCTCAGCTTCATGCCTGAACATGTGGGCGACCGGGCCCGGCGCGCTGAATGCTCCGACCCTGTCGACCGGCGCGAGGAGGCGCTGCTCAGCCTCGTCCCGCGCGATGAAAAGCAGGTCTATTCGATGCGCCGCGCGCTCGAGATGATCTTCGATAAAGGCACTG
The DNA here is from genome assembly GCA_043567175.1 of Erythrobacter sp. Classification (GTDB taxonomy): domain Bacteria; phylum Pseudomonadota; class Alphaproteobacteria; order Sphingomonadales; family Sphingomonadaceae; genus Erythrobacter. Next base: position 2,861,617 of record CP121323.1, on the reverse strand, counting down.
TCTTCGAGATCGGCCGCAACTGGGGCCGCGCCGCGATCACGGGCTTGGCCCGTCTGCACGGATGGCCGGTCGCTGTCGTTGCCAGTGACCCCTCTTTCCTCGGCGGATCATGGGAGGCCAAAACTAGCGAGAAGGTCGAACGCTTCGTCAAACTCGCGGACCAGTTCCGCCTGCCGATCGTCCATCTGGTCGACAATCCCGGCTTCATGATCGGCCGCGAGGCAGAGATGGCGGGCACGATCCGCTATGGCGTCAACGCGATGAACGCGATCTACCGCGCCACCGTGCCGCTTGCCAGCGTGGTCCTGCGCCGCGCCTATGGCATCGCAGGCAGCGCGATGAGCAATGCGGACCTCTACCAATACCGTTTCTGCTGGCCTTCGGGCGATTGGGGCAGTCTGCCAATCGCTGGCGGACTGGAGGTCGCTTACAAGTCAGAGCTGGAAACAGCACGAGCAACAGGCACGCAATACCGCTTGCAAAAAGGGCGAGCGCCAGGGGGCGAGCCGTGCCGTCAAACGAATATCCGATAAGCGCGCCGATCACGGCCGCAGACGTCATGCGCACAAATGCATGCACCGAACTGGCCGCGCCCGCGATATGGAAAAACGGGTTCATCGCGATCGAGCCGAAATTGCTTCCGATAAACCCAAGCAGCGCCATGTTCACCGCCATTAGCGGCACGAATTGCCACAGGCTTTCCTCGGCCTGAAACGCGAAGATGACCTGCAGGGCGGCAACGCCGATAAAGACAAACAGCGCCGAATGGCTGACGCGGCGCGCACCAAAGCGTTCGACGATGCGCGAATTGGACCAGCTGGCGATCGCCATTGAGCCGGCGCATATCCCGAACACAATCGGGAACACGTCCGGGCGTCCAAATCCGTCGCTGATCAATTGCTGCGAGGAATTGATAAAGCCGAACAGCGCGCCGAATACGAGGGTGCTGCCAATGACGTAGCCAATAACGGAACGGTTGCTGAGAGCTTCGCCCATGTTGCGTGCGATGACACTGGCGATGATCGGTTGCCGGTTTTCCCGCGCGAGGCTTTCGGGCAAGCGGAAATAGACCCACGACCCGATCAGCACACCCTGCACCGCCATCGCAATGAAGATCAACCGCCAGTCACCAACCATCAGGATCAGTTCACCGATACTGGGCGCCACGGCTGGCACCATCAGGAAGATGACGAAAATGAGGCTCATCATGCGCGCCATCTTGTCGCCGCCCACCCGGTCTCGGATGATGGCAGGCGGAAGCGCAACGATCCCCGCAGCGAAGAAACCCGCCGCCGCGCGAACAACCAGCAATTGTTCGAATGTGGTTACCAATGAACAGGCCAGTGCGAGCACGACATAAATCGCGATTGCGGTCAGCAAAACCGGACGGCGCCCGAAACGGTCGGCCAGCGATCCGGGGACGAGCGCGCCAATCCCTGCAGTCAGCAGGTATACACCGATCACGAACTGACGATCATTGCCCGCAACATTCAACGACAACGCCATCTCGTCCAGCGCAGGCAGCATTGCATCGATACCGAAAGCGTGCAGCGCCATCAGCAGCGCCATCAGCCAGATAAGCTCGCGTTCGCTGATGGATTTTGCTGGCTTGTTGCCGAGCGTGGCCGGAGGACGAGTAGCGTTCACGCCATCCCCTTTGCCTGCAGGCTCGCCCATTGACCACTGATCTTTTCGCATGTGCACAATATCGTCGAGCCTAGCTAAAGTTCCAGAGCCTGGGCGGATTAGGTTTCTTCCTCGCCGACAAGCGGGTATTTCAGGCCCTATGCCACAGATGCAGGCCAATGGTGATGAAGAAGCTGAAAGCGCCGGTTTTGCCAATGGCGGCCTGCGCAAGATCATCCATGTCGATATGGATGCCTTTTTTGCCAGCGTTGAACAGCGCGACAACCCCGAATTGCGCGGGCGTCCCGTCGCTGTCGGAGGGTCGAGCGGGCGCGGCGTGGTCGCCGCAGCGAGCTACGAAGCGCGCCGGTTCGGCGTCAAAAGCGCCATGCCCTCGGTCACCGCCAAGCGCCGCTGCCCCGACCTCATCTTCGTGCGCCACCGCTTCGATGCCTACAAGGAAGCGAGCCGCCAGATCCGCGCGATCTTCGAGCATCACACACCACTGGTCGAACCGCTGAGCCTCGATGAAGCCTATCTGGACGTGACCGAGGACCGGCTGGGGATCGGCTCGGCGACGCGCATTGCGCAGTTGATCCGGCAGGAGATCAAGGCAAAAACGCAGCTCACCGCCAGCGCGGGCGTCTCCTACAACAAGTTCCTCGCCAAGCTCGCTAGCGATCAGAACAAACCCGATGGCCTGTGCGTGATCCGCCCGGGCGAAGGCGCGGACTTTGTCGCGGGGCTGCCGATCCGGCGCTTCCATGGCATCGGTCCCAAGGCCGAGGAAAAGATGAAGCGCCTGGGGATAGAGACGGGCGCGGACCTGGCGGCGAAAGACCTCGATTTCCTGCGCACCCATTTTCGCAGCATGGGCGATTATCTCTACCGCGCTGCACGCGGGGTCGATCTGCGCCCCGTGCGCGCGCACCGCATCCGCAAATCGGTCGGCGGCGAGCGCACCTTTTCGGATGACCGATCGAACCCCGAGGACCTGCGCGAGACGCTAGAGACCATCATCGACATTGTATGGGAGCGGATCGTCAATGCGGGATCTGAAGGCGAGCCGGCGCGCGGGCGCACGGTGACGCTCAAGATGAAATACACCGATTTCCAGATCATGACCCGTGCGAAATCCGTCACGCAATGGGTGGCGACAAAGGAGGAGTTTGCGCAGATCGGACGCGCATTGCTGCAAGAAGCAATGCCGCTCCCCATGCCGATCCGGCTGATGGGGCTGACGCTTTCCAGTCTCGACCATGGTGAGGAGCAGGCTGCGCCGCGAGCGGACGATGCGCAGCTCTCGCTGCTGTAATGGGACTGTAATCGGATTACGCCGCTTTCAGAGACCCCGACTGCGCCACAGATCGATCCGCCCGCGCGTGATCGGGCCGAGCGGCTCGGGCAGCGAATGGGAGGGGAAGAAACGGGCTTCGACCACTTCGCGGCCATCGGGCACGGGCCGCTGGTCGATCACGGCCGCGAACAGGTGGCCTGTATGCGCGCATCCGGCGATTTCCTCCCGGAGCGTTCCCAGCGCCTCGACATGGCCCAGCCTCAGCCCCAGTTCCTCGGCCACTTCACGGCGCATCGCAGCCTCGGGGTCTTCGCCGCTCTTGATGCCTCCACCCGGCAGCGCCCAGACCGCAGCGCCATAGGAATGACGCAGCAGCAGCACATCGCCAGACAGATTGGTTATGACGATCGCGCATCCCGTGAGCGGCGTCTTTCGCCACGAACGCCAAAGGTCGCGCAGATGGGCGGCGATTGGCAGGAGAGCGCGGTGCAAAGGGGCGGGAATCCAGTTCATCGCGGCGGGAAAATTGCCAGGCCCGGCAGGCCTAGTAAAAGCACGTCACCGGCATGGCGACGCCGTTCTGACGCGCGGCCAGCAGCCGGCGAACAGGCAGGTCGTGCTCGCCCTTGAGCGCGGCCTGGAACACCTCCCGCTTGGCTGTCCCTCGCGCCACGAAAACCATCTCGTCACACGCCAGCAAGCTGGGAATGGTGAGCGTGTAGCGGTTGTAGGGCGAATCGGGCGGCAGGGACCTGGCGGTCATCATGCGCACCGCCTGGGTGTCCCTTGGATCGGGATTGCCGGGGGGAAACAGCGAGGCAATATGCCCGTCCTCGCCCATCCCCAGCCAAACCATCGCGAAATGCGGTGTGTCGATACCCTCGGCCAGCGGGGTGACCAGCGCGCCATGTGGTTCCAGGATCGAGCGCAGCTTGCCGACATTGGAGGCCTCGTGATCCTCGTCCACGTCACGCTCGTCGGTGGGAAAGACCGCAATCCGGTTCCATTTCAGAGGCCGCTCGACCAAAAGCTTCAGGATCGGCCACGGGGTGGAACCGCCGGGAAACGCCACCGCGATCCCGCCCTTGGCCCTTGCCAGAGCCCGTTCGAGACGCGAATGGAAAAAATCCGCGATCTGCTGGTCGCTCGCATAGTTGAGCGTGGTCACGTTGGTCAGAGGTGGACGTGGTATGCGCATGGCATCACCATAGCAAAAGGGCCGCTTCCGCCTAGCGGAAACGGCCCATTTTTATCGATCACAGCGGTTTGTCGCCGTCGCGGCCTTTAGCGGCCGACTTGCCTGATCAGCCCAATTTCTCGTTGAGCAGCGAGTTCAGGAACCAAACACGCTCTTCGGCCTGGTCGGTCCAGTCGTCGATCATGCCATCGGTCGCGTTGTCACCCGCGCGTTCGGCCACGTCCTTCATCGACTTGAGCCGGTCAACCATTGCGGCGTTATCGTCGCGCAGTTCGGCGATCATGTCTTCAGCCGTAAGCGTTGCCTGGTTCTGGTCCTTGACCTTGGTCAGTTCGGCAATCATGCCGACGCTGGTGATCGTGTCGCCGCCCAGCTTCCGGGCGCGTTCGCCGATCGCATCGATCTGGCCCTGAATTTCACCGGCGTGTTCGTCAAACAGCAAGTGCAGGTCGCGGAAACGCGGACCCTTCACGTGCCAGTGAAAATTCTTGGCCTTCACGTAAAGTGCAAAGTGATCGGCCAAAAGACCATTAATTTCTTGGACCATCTGGATGGTTTCTGATTTATTGGGATCAAGCATATATGTGCTCCTTCTCTGCTGCGCACCGAAAGGCCCAGTATAGGGCGGTGAACCGGTCCGCTTTGACTGTTCAATAAACTAACGTGCTGAGGCGCCTATGGTTTCGAGAAAGATTGAATTGCAGTGATCGTATAGATCGATCAGAGTATCGCGTAACGAGCGTTCAGTCCGATAAGGATCGCCGCAAGAATCAAAGCCACGCCCAGCGCCAGCCGGATCCAGCGCAACGGCCAACTTTGCAGCGCCTGTGCGCCCACCCCCCAGCCAGCGGCAACCGCCACAGATCCGCCCAGCGCCCCGCCGATAAAGGCGGTGATGGGAAAGCTCGCCTCGACAGCGAAGGCAAAGATCACGAAGCGCGCCGCATCACCCATCTGCCGCCAGACGAGCACGAGGCCGATCGCGCCAAGCGAGCGCGTCGGCTCGCTCACCGGCTTGAGACGCACCGGCCAGCACAGCTCGAGCGCCGCAATCGCGAAGGCGAAGGCGACAAGCATCCACGCCGCGCGCGGCGGCAGGAGCGCGCCGAGCGTGAAACCTGCATAGGTCATGACGCCAGCGCTGCATGCCGAACTGGCCAGCGCGAGGGAAAGGAGCGGGACGGGCCGCCGGATCTCTGCTCCCGATCGCTCGGCCAGGGCATCGGAAATCTGCCCCACCAGGATCTGGTCGCGCCCGCCCAGCGCGATCAGCGCCACCATGATGAGCGAGAAGAGAAAGCTGTCCATGTCGCCCCTTCCTAATCGCTTGGCAACGGATGGCTAGCGCGAAGCGGCAGGGCCGCTTAAGGCTTGGCCCAAGCCCGGCGAAGGGCATGACAGGAAGGGAGAGAGAAGCATGAAACTGGAAACGGGAATGGCCGCGATCGTCACCGGGGGCGCCTCGGGCCTTGGCCGCGCGAGCGCAGCGGCGTTGGCGCAAGCGGGGCTGAAGGTCGCGATCTTCGACATCAACGATGAAGCGGGCGAGGAACACGCCGCTGAAATCGGGGGCACATTCCACCATGTCGACATCATGGACGAAGCCAGCGCCGAAGCCGGCTTTGCCGCCGCGCGGGCGGCCAACGGTCAGGAGCGCGTGCTGGTCCACTGCGCGATGGCCTCCAAACGCGGCAAGACGATCGGCTTCGACAAAGCGACCGGCGGTTACAAGCGCCTGCCCACCGAGGATTACGCTTTCGGCGCCGAAGGTATTCTGGTGGCGAGCTACCGCATGGCGAGCATCGCCGCACTTGGCATGGCGAATGCGGAGCCCGTGAACGAGGACGGCGAGCGCGGCGCGATCATCCTTACCGCCAGCGTTGCCGCTCAGGACGGGCAGATCGGACAAGTCATCTACGGCAGTTGCAAGTCAGGCGTGAACGGTCTGGTGCTGCCGATGGCGCGCGACTTGATGGACATAGGCATCCGTGTGAATTCTGTAATGCCGGGCATTTTTGCGACCCCGTTGATGCTGGGGATGAAAGATCGCAATCCGCAGATGTGGGACCAGCTGAATGCGAGCGTGCCGTTTCCAAAGCGGTTGGGCGAGCCCGAGGAGTTCGCTTCGCTGATCCTCGAGATCGCTCGCAATTCCTACATCAACGGCCACCAGTTCCGCCTCGACGGCGCAATCCGCATGCCGCCGAAATAAGGCGCAGGGCCGGGCCCGCTTTTGGCTGGCAACCAGTTGTCCGCCCGGGGCCCACTCCGTTTGCCGATAGCGGTTCGCAACGCATGAGCTGCGAGGATGTCAGAGAAATGGAGCGGGTGAAGGGAATCGAACCCTCGTCGTCAGCTTGGGAAGCTGCTGCTCTACCATTGAGCTACACCCGCATTTTAGACGCTTAGCTGCAATTCTCGAGCACTTCTTACAACGCTTCTACAGCTCATGCCGCCCCGATAGGCATTTGTCGGGGTTATGAGGCTCCGTCAATGGAGTTTCTTTGGTTGCCGGACAGCCCGCGCTCGTTTCCCGAAGTTGGTTCTGCTTTGCGTCCCAACTGCGGCCACGGCGCGTTCGCTGACAATCATCCAGAGTAAGTTGGCCGAGGTTTCCGCGCGGAAAGGTCTGCTCTTTCCAGCCAGCTGTTCATCGACCCGATTGCGCGTTCACCGGAGCGGCCCCGCATCGGTGACCGAACTGGCAAGAGCGCTCGCGCATACTCATCAGACCCTCGCCCAGCACCTGAACATCTTGAGCGGGCTAAAGATGATCGGGAAACGCGATATGGGTATGAAATTCGCCATTCTCGCCGAAGCGATCAACGCTGGCTGGCAGGCGCTCGACCAAGGTGCGATCAAACACATCGCCCACGGCAATTCCCGGCAATTGCGACGCGAGCGCGCTGATCGTGCAGACCGCGCCGGAGGCTTCGAGATCGGCCAGCAATTCGTTGTAATCCGCCTGCCACAGCGGAAAAGACAGTGCCATGCCTTCGGTGCGCGGGTCGCTGGCGAAGGTCGCCTCGCGCCAGTCGCGGATATTTTCAAGATGCAGATCCCCGAAGGCGAGCGTGCCGCAATCAGGCACCAGATCGAGCGCGGGCTTGAGGTGATCGATATAGGCGCCGCCCGGATGCAGCGGGACGCCGATCAGCGGCGCGGGCAGATGCGCTGCCTGCTCCACCACTTTGTCGATCGCGAATTTCTGATGCGCGATCACGCGGGTGCGCGCATCGAAGGTGGTGATCAGCGCGATATTCCCGGCCCCCTGCCGCTCAAGCGCGCGGTAGGCGAGCAAGCTGTCCTTTCCCCCGCTCCAGAACAGCAGCGTTACCGGCGCATCCCCGGCGGGCCGGGCCTCGCTCAGCCACGCGGCCTGCTGGATACGCTGCGAACGCCTCTGCAGCGGCACCGCCTCATGCTCGTAGGGGCAATGACGGCAGCCCGCCCCGCAGCACCGTCCACGCGCCTTGAGGCCAAGGCTGGTGAACACCATGAAACCCGTTCCCGGATCGGTGTAGATCGTCTCGCCGCGCTCGACCGCGGCCTCGTGGATGTCCCAGTAATTGGGCTCGGTCACTGGTGGAAATCCCTTGGCAATCAGTCAGGCAGCGCCGCGTAGCACGAGCCCTGCGCTCAGCCAATCGCCGCGCTGCTGTTCGCCGCCTTGGGAGCCTTGCGGCGCTTCACCTGCTGCTTGGCCTGGTGGGTGAACCAGATGATCAGGCTTACGCCGATCACGCTCGGCCCCGCCCAGATCAGCGGATTGAACACTTCCTCGGGCACCAGCCGGATAAGCCCGACCGAGAGGAAAGCGGTGTAGGCCGAAATCCCCATGCCGATCAGCGCGCGGAAATGTTCGCCCACATAGGCCGTCGGGCTTGGCGCGCTGAGGCCGGGGACGTGTTCGCGAAAGATGAAGACCTGCTGCATCAGCATCGAAATGATCCCTACACAAGCGACAAGCACCATCAGCGGATCGCCGACACGGTAGCCGAAAATCCCGCACCACGCGCCCGAGATCACCACCGCCAGCATGACGAGCTGGTAGCGCGGGGCTCGCAGCGCCTTGCGGTCGGTGCGGTGGCGGATCACCGCGAGGCCGTAATCGGCAAAGCCGATGGTAAGGATGCCGAGATAGAGCATCATCCAGCCAAACAGCCCTTCGTAAAGCTGGCGGTCCGTGATCTCGGGATGGCGGCTGGTATCGACCAGCGAATAGATCGCCATCACCACCGCAAGGAAGCCTGCGCCGATAAAGCCGCCCAGCGCCCATTTGCCGCCCTTGCGATGCTTTGCCGCGCCTTTCTTCGTCGCGATCGGGATCCAGAAGGCGACGAGGCCGATCGTCCCGGCGATCACGTGCAGCACCACAAAGGCTAAGAACAAATCCATGACACTCAAACCCGTACAACGAAATGGACAGCGCGCAAAGCGCGGCGATCCGATGCCTGGACGTCCATCACAAGGCTTGCCTTGATCGAGCGCAATCGGCAGTTGGAGTTTCAGAAAACGAGCATGCGCGCCGGGATCACGAGCGCGCGGCGAACCCGACGGAGAGATACCCCGATGCGCACAATCGACCATTTCATGCCCGGCCCCCGCCCCCAAGGCGCGCGCACGCACAAGGTCTGGAACCCCTCGACCGGCGAGGTCCAGGCCGAGGTTGCGCTGGGCGATGCCGCGCTGCTTGAACAGGCGGTGGCGACGGCCAAGGCGGTGCAGCCCGAATGGGCCGCGACCAATCCGCAAAAGCGCGCGCGCGTCATGTTCAGGTTCAAGGAACTGGTCGAGGCGAACATACAGCAGCTTGCCGAGCTGCTTTCGAGCGAGCACGGCAAGACCGTGCCCGACGCCAAGGGCGACGTTCAACGCGGCCTTGAAGTCATCGAATGTGCCTGCGGCATACCGCAAGTGCTGAAAGGCGAATACACGCAAGGGGCAGGGCCCGGCATCGATGTCTATTCCATGCGTCAGCCGCTCGGCATCGGTGCAGGCATCACACCGTTCAACTTCCCAGCGATGATCCCGATGTGGATGTTCGGCATGGCCATCGCGGCAGGCAATGCCTTTATCCTGAAACCCTCCGAGCGCGATCCGTCGGTGCCGGTGCGGCTTGCCGAACTCTTCCTCGAAGCGGGCGCGCCCGAGGGGCTGCTGCAAGTGGTCCACGGCGACAAGGAGATGGTCGATGCGATCATCGAGCACCCCGATATCCCCGCGATCAGCTTTGTCGGAAGCTCCGATATCGCGCATTACATCTATCACCGCGGGGCCGAGCACGCCAAGCGCGTCCAGGCCTTTGGCGGAGCGAAGAACCACGGCGTCGTCATGCCCGATGCGGATCTCGACCAGGTGGTGAGCGATCTGACGGGCGCTGCCTTCGGCTCGGCGGGAGAGCGCTGCATGGCACTGCCCGTGGTCGTCCCCGTGGGCGAGGACACCGCCGAACAGCTCAGGGAAAAGCTCATCCCGGCGATCAACGCGCTTCGCATCGGCGTCTCGAGCGATCCCGATGCGCATTATGGCCCCGTCGTCACGCCCGAACACAAGGCGCGGATCGAGCAATGGGTCACCACCGCCGAGGAAGAGGGCGCCGAGATTGTCATCGACGGGCGCGGCTTCACGCTTCAGGGCCACGAGAACGGGTTTTTCGTCGGCCCGACGCTGATCGACCGCGTGACGCCCGGGATGGAAAGCTACAGGGAAGAGATCTTCGGCCCCGTCCTCCAGATCGTGCGCGCCAGGGATTTTGAAGAAGCGGTGCGCCTGCCGAGCGAGCACCAATATGGCAACGGCGTCGCGCTGTTCACCCGCAACGGCCACGCCGCGCGCGAATTCATGAACCGCGTGAATGTCGGCATGGTCGGCATCAACGTGCCGATCCCGGTGCCGGTCGCCTACCATACGTTCGGTGGCTGGAAGCGCTCTGGCTTTGGCGACATAGACCAGTACGGGACCGAAGGCGTCGCCTTCTGGACCAAGAAGAAGAAGGTTACCCAGCGCTGGCCCGATGGAACCGCAGGTTCGGGCGGCGACGGGTCCGATCCCTTCGTCATTCCCACGATGGGCTAGGGCGATGATCGTCAAAACGACATTGATGGCATTCGTGGCGGCGGCAAGCATCACCGCCGCCAGCGCAGCGGACGAAGCATCGCAGTGCAAGCCCGCCCCCGGACAGGCCTTTGTCGGCGGGCCGGCGACGCAGGAAAGCGGGGCGGCCATCATGGCGGCCACCGGCGCGCGGGTATTTCAATGGGTGTTCGAAGGGAGCCCGGTAACGATGGACTATCGTCCCGAACGCGTGCGCGTCACCTATAACCGGGCGATGGAAGTCGTCGCAGTCACCTGCGGTTAGATATCCTGCAAGAAGCGGGATAACCTCACGCGGCGCTCGCCTCCCCTCCACTCGTTGCAAGGCCCGCTTGCACCCGTGCCATCAGCGCGTTCACATCCTCCATCGCGTCGAGCTCTTCGCGCGAGATCATCACGCGCGGTTCCTTGCCCGATTCTGGCCCCGCTTCGCTGATCAGGATCGCCGGCAGCACGACTTCGCGCGCGCCGCCGGTGCCGAGCGCCGGAAAATCGCGCGTGAAATCATCGCGGTGGTAGAAATCGACCCTCGCATCGAGCTCACGCCAGAAGCGTTTCCAGTCGCCGCGCATCGAGACCGCGCCATAGGTCAGCGCGCATAGCGAACACGGATAGGTCGTGGGCCACACCTGCTTGTGCACTGCGTGCATCAGCGCCTGAATCAGGCCCGTATCGGCGTTGTAGACACAGATCAGGCGAGGTCGGATTGCGGGGGGCGATTGGCTCATGCTTCTAAATACGTGCGAAACGCAGGTTTGGGTTACATAAAATTGCGCGAAGCCCTTCCGTCCCGCAGCACAAGCACACCGCTGCGCATGGGCTCTTTTCTAGCGCGAGGCGGCAGGCTAATCGCTTCAGCCATGCAAGGACAATTTCAACTCACCGACGACCAGCTCGCCATCCGCGAGACTGCCGAGCGTTTTACCGCTGACCAGATCACCCCCTTCGCCGCCGAATGGGACGAGAAACATATTTTTCCTAGAGACACGATCAAGGCCAGCGCCGAACTGGGCTTTGGCGCGATCTACGTTTCCGAGGAGGCGGGCGGGATCAACCTTGGCCGGCTTGAAACCGCGCTGATCATGGAAGCCATGGCCTATGGCTGCCCCGCGACCAGCGCCTATATCTCGATCCACAATATGGCCGCATGGATGATCGACGCTTTCGGCTCGCAGGAATTGAAGGACCGCTACCTCCCCGATCTCATCGGCATGGAGAAAATCGCCAGCTATTGCCTTACCGAACCGGGCAGCGGATCGGATGCCGCTGCGCTGAAGACCAACGCGAAGCTGGATGGCGACACTTACGTCATCAACGGCACCAAGCAGTTCATTTCCGGCGGCGGGGTCAACGATGTCTATGTCGTGATGGTGCGCACCGGCGAGCACAAGACCAAGGGCATCACCTGCCTCGTGGTCGACAAGGACACGCCGGGTGTCAGCTTCGGCGCGCCGGAGAAGAAGCTGGGCTGGAATGCCTCGCCCACCGCGCAGGTCATTTTCGAAGATGCGCGCGTGCCCGTCGCCAACCGCGTAGGCGATGAAGGCGAAGGTTTCCGCTTTGCGATGATGGGCCTTGATGGCGGGCGGCTGAATATTGGCGCGTGCTCGCTGGGCGGAGCGCAAAGATGCCTCGATGAAGCCATCGCCTACACCAAGGATCGCAAGCAGTTCGACACTCCGGTGGCCGACTTCCAGAACACGCAGTTCATGCTCGCCGACATGGCCACCGACCTCGAAGCCGCGCGCGCGCTGCTTTATCTTGCCGCCGCCAAGGTCAGCGACAACGCGCCCGACAAGTCGCGCTTTTCCGCGATGGCAAAGCGCCTCGCGACCGATAATGGCAGCAAGGTCGTCAACGATGCGCTGCAACTCTTCGGCGGCTATGGCTATTTGCGCGACTACCCGATCGAGCGTTTCTGGCGCGACCTGCGGGTGCACTCGATCCTGGAGGGCACCAATCAGGTGATGCGCATGATCGTGGGCCGGGATCTGCTGCGGCAGTAAATCCGGCGATGCGCCTACTCACCATCCTCGCCAGCTTCGCCGCCTCGGCGGTGGCCGGCATGGTGGTGCTGGTGCTATTCGGCTGGATTGATGCAGGTTCGCTCAGCCTTGATCGCATCGGTTATGTCGCCCCGCTATTTGCAAGCGGCGCAGTAACGGGCGCAGTGTTCTCGCTGCCGATTGCGCTGCCCACCATCATTCTTACCGAAACCACCCGCTGCCACGCCTTCTGGATTTTCCTGGTCGCGGGCCTCGCCACAGCGGTCGTCCTGATCGGCATGGTTTCGAGCTACACGCTGGTCGAGATCCTCGAATTTCCGGCCTATGTGGTGCGTGACCTGATCGCGATCACGCTCGTCTCGGTCACCGCCTCGCTTACTTACTGGCTGTTCGCCTGGAAGCTGTTCCCGCCCGCGCTGCGCAGCGCGGGCGCAGAGATTTCGCCGGAATGAGCGCCACACTCGCCCTCGCCACCGTTACGCTCGTCGTGCCCGATTACGACGAAGCCATTGCCTTTTACGTCGGCGCACTGGGCTTTGAACTTGTGGAAGATACCGATCTTGGCGGCGGAAAACGCTGGGTCGTGGTCGCCCCGCATAAAGGCGCAGCGCTCCTCCTCGCCAAGGCCGCGGACGAGGCACAAACCGCGGCCGTCGGCAATCAGACCGGCGGGCGCGTCTCGTTCTTCCTCCACACCGACAATTTCGCCGACACCCACGCCCGCTTCGTGGAAGCCGGTGTGAGTTTTCTTGAACAGCCCCGCAGCGAAGCTTACGGAACTGTCGCCGTCTTCAGCGACCCGTTTGGCAATCGCTGGGACCTTATCGAACCGAAGGCAGTCTAGATGACCGATCAAGTCCTCACCCAAAAGAACGGCCCCATCGGGCATATCTCCCTGAACCGGCCCAAGGCGCTCCACGCGCTGACGCTGGACATGTGCCACGCCATGACCGCGGCTCTGAGCGAATGGGCAGGCGATGACGGGGTCAAGGCGATCATCATCGACCATCACGATGGACGCGGTTTTTGTGCGGGTGGCGATATCGCCATGCTGCGCAATTCCGCGCTGAATGATGACGGCGTGACGGGCCGCCAATTCTTCCACGACGAATATCAATTGAACCACCAGCTGTTCACCTATGAAAAGCCGATTGTCGCCTTCATGGACGGGATCACGATGGGCGGCGGCGTGGGGATTTCGATGCCCGCCAAATACCGCGTCGCGACGGAGAACACGCGTTTCGCCATGCCGGAAACGGGCATCGGCCTGTTCCCCGACGTTGGCGGCGGCTGGTATCTCTCGCGGCTTGGGGGAAGGCTGGGACCGTTCCTCGCACTCACCGGCGCGCGGCTGAAGGGTGAGGAATGCCTGTGGGCAGGGCTCGCGACGCATTATGTCGATCACGCCATCGTCGAAGACCTGAAAGCGCGCATCGCCGCACATCCCGAACGCATCGGCGGCATCCTGTCCGAACCCACCGGCACGCCGCCGCCCGCGCGGCTTGCCGATAATGCCGACAAGATCATCAAGCATTTCTCCTCCGACACTTTCGAGGAGATCCTCGCCAGCCTCGACAAGGCCGCCGATGCAGGTGACATCTGGGCGCAGAAAGAACGCGACACACTCGGTACCAAAAGCCCGCAGACCTGCAAGGTCGCGCTGCGCCAGCTTGCCACCAGCCTCACGCTGGAAAGCTTCGCTGAGAACATGGCCATGGAATACCGCATCGGCAGCCGCGTGCTCCTGCGCCCCGACTTTGCCGAAGGTGTGCGCGCGGTGATTGTCGACAAGACCAACGATCCCAAATGGGACCCCGCAACACCCGAAGGCGTGAGCGAAGAACTGCTCGACAGCATCTTTGCTCCGCTCCCTGACAATGAAGAATGGAAGCCCCTCTCATGACAGACCACGCAGGCTACGAAACCATCACCGTCGAAACCGACGCCCACGGCACCAAGGGCGTCACGCTGATCACGCTCAACCGGCCCAAGGCACTGAACGCGCTGAGCAGCCAGGTGCTGGCCGATCTGATGTGCGCTTTTGCCGGCTATCAGGCGGATGAAACGCAGCTTTGCGCGGTGCTGACGGGCTCGGGCGAGAAAGCCTTTGCCGCTGGCGCTGACATCAAGGAGATGCACGACAAGAGCGCGGCCGATTTCTACCTTGAAGACTTTTTCTCACCCTGGACCAGCGAGATCGTGAAGAAGACCCGCAAGCCGTGGATTGCTGCGGTCAATGGCTTTGCACTGGGCGGCGGGTGCGAGCTGGCGATGATGGCAGACTTCATCATCGCATCGGACAATGCCAAATTCGGCCAGCCCGAGATCAATCTGGGCGTTGCGCCCGGCATGGGCGGATCGCAGCGCCTCACTCGCGCGATCGGCAAGTCCAAGGCGATGGAAATGTGCCTGACGGGCCGCATGATGGGCGCCGAAGAGGCCGAACGTGCCAATCTGGTGGTGCGCGTCGTGCCGCAGGCGGACCTTATCGCCGAAGCGCTCAAGACCGCCGGCACCATCGCCTCCAAGCCGCCCATGGCCGCGATTGCGAACAAGGAAATGGTCAATTCTGCCTTCGAAATGACGCTGGATCAGGGGCTGATTGTTGAGCGCCGTATCTTCCAGATCCTGACCGCGAGCGAAGACAAGGCCGAAGGCATGGCCGCCTTTATCGAGAAGCGCGACGGGGTGTGGAAGGGTAGATAGCTTAGATTCACGGTGGCCGTAGCCACCCGCGCCCTCCACCCTTCCACCCGGAGCCTACCGGGATAAAATCCGGGTGGAAGGGTGGAGGGCGCGGGTGGCCCGGAAGGCATTGGGGCCGCGAGCGAAGCTAGCTTTAAAGAGAGGACAACACATGAAAATCGCATTTATTGGCCTCGGCAATATGGGCGGCGGGATGGCCGCAAATCTTGTGAAAGCCGGGCTACGAAGTGCGGGCCTTCGACCTCGACGAAGAAGCGCTTGCGGCGGCAAAGGATGCCGGCTGCGAAACCTTCGACACCGCGCGCGAGGCGTGTGCGGAGGCTGAGGGCGTTGTCTCCATGCTGCCCAACGGGGCCATCGTAAAATCGGTCTACACCAGCGACGTTATCGGCCACACGCCGCATGCCGCAACGCTGATCGATTGTTCGACCATCGATGTCGCCACCGCGCGCGAAGTTGCCGATGCGGCACACGCAGAAGGCTACAAGATTGTCGATGCACCCGTTTCTGGCGGCATCGCGGCGGCGAATGCCGGCACGCTGACCTTCATGGTCGGCGGGGAACAGCACGCCTTCGAGGCGGCGGAACCAATCCTTGCAGCAATGGGCAAGGCGGTGATCCATGCCGGGCACATCGGCGCGGGCCAGACCGCGAAAATCTGCAACAACATGCTGCTCGCGATCACCATGATCGGCACCGCCGAAGTGATGAAGATGGCCGAGAAGCTGGGTCTTGATCCGCAGAAATTCTACGAAATCAGCTCGCAAAGCTCAGGCTACAACTGGTCATTGAACGCCTATACGCCGCTGCCCGGCGTCGGGGTCGAGAGCCCGGCGGACAAGGATTATGCCGGTGGCTTCGCAACCGCGCTGATGGTCAAGGATCTGCGCCTTGCAATGGAAGCGGCGGAAACTTCGGATGCGGCGGTGCCGCTCGGTTCGCGCGCGGCGGCGCTCTACGAGGATTTCCTCGGCGCGGGCAATGACCGCTTTGACTTTTCGGCGATCATCAAGACCTATTCGTAACGCGCGTTCATTCGCGGATTTGCGCGATCACCCGGTCTAGCCATTCGCGCGGAGCCTTGCGCCGTCCGATGTCGGCGACGAATTCCTGACCTCGCGCAACGCTCTTGAGGCGGCGCTGTCCGTTACTGGCGCGCAGCCAGCGCTCTGCGCGGTCGTGATAGGAAAGTCCACCCCGCCTCAGCCAGTCGGGCCGCCGCCACAGGGTCGGGGGGCCGCCGGGCACAGTCAGCCGGAGCGCCTCGCTCGCGCGCCGGGCCACTCGCCCCTCCCCGCACCAGATCGCATCGTTCGACCCGTGCATGCCCAGCGCATGGGGGTGACCGAGCGCGACCAGATCTTCAGGTGCGCCCTTGCGCAGATCGACAATCTCCTCGGCAATCAGGTAGCCGAAAATCCGGTGATGCGGTTCTCGCGTCGCATCGTCGGCGAACAGGCCGAAAAAGACGAAGACATCGCCAACCCCTACCCCCTGTCGCTCAAGATGCGTCTGCGCCGCGCCGGTCTGGCCGAAGACGCAGGTGCCGCTTCTCAGAAACATCGGGTCGTGATGGCACAGATCATCAGCGCCCAGCCTGCCCCGACTCGCTTTCGACGCGTAATCGGCCATTCCCAATTCGCCATAGGTCGTGCGCGAGATGCCCTTGCTGTCCGGGATCGGCAGGCTCAGCGGCGCGCCATCGACAATCGGCGAGGGCCCGCCGCCCGCGCTGGAATCAAACCCCTTGCGAGAAAAAACGATGCGCATGTCTGCCAACCTAGCCAGTTGAGCGGTGCACTGCGACAATATGTTGCAGCTCAGGCACCTTTCCTTGCTTTGATTTGAACACGGATTGAGGGTATGCGCCGCCTTCATGGCACACAGCACCAAAGTCACGGCCCTGATCATGGCCGGAAAACGCTCCGGCGTCCTCGATCCTCTCGCACAGGCCGCAGGGGTCGCGCAAAAGGCTGTCGTCCCGGTAAACGGTGTACCGATGGTCGAACGCGTGACGCAGGCGGTGTCCAAGGTGGCGCAGGTTGGCGCGATCCGCATCGTTGCGCATGAACCCGATGAGATTGCTGCGCTGCCCACGATCGCCAGGCTGATCGAGGAAGGCCGGCTGAGCTTTGCCGAAGGCAAGTTCAACATCGTCGACAGCGTGCTTTCAGGCGCCGAGGGCGCGGAATTTCCGCTGCTGATCACCACCGCCGACAATTGCCTGGTCACGCCCGAGGGCTATACGGAATTCATCACCAAGTGCCTTGCCGCCAATGCCGGCGGGGCGGCAGGTCTTGCACGCAAGGAAGACGTGACCGCAGCTGACCCGGTGGGGCAAAAGCGGTTCTACGAATTTTCCGACGGCGGCTTTTCCAATTGCAACATGTACTGGATCGGCAGTGCGCAGGCGCTCAGCGCGGCGGAAGTCATGCGCGAGGGCGGGCAATTCATGAAATTCCCCAGCCGCATTATCAAGGCTTTCGGCCTGATGAACCTCATCCGCTTTCGCCTTGGCACGGGCTCGAAGGAGAAGCTGTTCGAACAGGTTTCCAAACGCTTCGGCTTCAACATGGTCCCGGTCGAACTGTCCGACGGGCATTACGCAATTGATGTCGACAATGAACGCACCTTCAACGTCACCGAGAAGATCCTGAAACGACGCGAGGGCGACAAGACCGCCGCTTGAACTGGCGGCGCGCACGGGCTGATGAAACGCCTTTTCTCCAATATCGGATGGCTGCTTGGCGGGCGCGGCTTCAACGCCGTGATGAGCCTTGTGTACCTCTATCTGGCGACCCACACGCTGGGGCTGGAGAAGTTCGGGCACTTCGCGCTGATTGTCGCGCTGGGCCAGGCGATCACCGGCTTTGCCAATTTCCAGACCTGGCAATTTATCGTGCGCTGGGGCGCAAACGGGGTAGGAGCCAGTGGTTCCGGCCTGCCCGAAGAGCCTGATCCGCAAAGCGTGAGTGAGGCAACCGGCTTTGCGATGGCGCTCGACATGCTCTCGGTGGTTATAGGAACGGCCGCGGCGGGCGTCCTGATCCTGACCGCGAGCCTGTGGCTGCCGCTGCCGCCAGAGCTCTATCCACTCACCTTCGCCTATTGCGTCGTCTCGCTGCTCTCGATCCGCACCACACCAACCGGCCTCCTGCGGCTGCGCTTTCAATTCGCCACCGCCACCGCCGCCGAAGCCGTGCAGCCTGCGATCCGTGCGACCGGGGCTGTGCTGGCCTTCTGGTTCATGCCCGACGTGATGGGCTTTGTCCTTGCATGGGGAGCATCAGAGGTGTGCGTCGCGATTGCCCTGTGGATCGCTGCACGGCGCGAGGCGCGGATCGACTTTTCCGCGATCAGCCTCACCACCATCCCGAGACGTTACTCGGACGCCTGGGCGTTCGTGTGGTCAACCAACATGTCGGGCAGTCTCTCGATCGCGGGCAAGCAGGTCATCATCCTGCTGGTCGGCACCTTTGGCGGCGCGGCGCTGGCAGGCGGTTTCCGCGTTGCCTCGCAATTGGGCCAGGCGCTGGTGAGCCTCGCGCAGACGGTGTCCAAGGCTATCCTGCCCGAACTTGTCCACGCCAAGGAAAATGCCCTCAGCCTGGCGCGGCAGATGGCCAATATTGCGCTGATCGCGGGTGTAGTCGCGGTAGTGGTGGCGCTGCTGGGCGGGCGCTGGGCGCTGGGCGTGATCGCCGAGGACGATTTCAGCGCCTTCTACTGGGCTATGGTAATCCTGAGCATTGCGGGCGCAGTCGAACTGATCGGGGCGAGCCTTGAATCGCTGCTGGTCTCGGCGGGCCGCGCGGGGACGGCCTTCATCGTGCGCGCAGTGCCCACGATCCTGGCGCTGGTGCTGCTGGAGACCGCGATCGAGTGGAACGGCGCGAAGGGCGCAGCCTTTGCGGTGCTGGGATCAAGCAGCCTTGCGGTGATCGGCTTTTATGTCGCGATCCTCAACCTCTCCGAGATCCGTATCGAGGTTGAGCCCCAGCCTGACAAGGAGCCTGAGAAGGACGCAGAAGCGGGGCGCGAGGGAGAGGACGAAGCCTCCCCCTCCAGGCAAGCTGCGGAATAATCCGCCGCTGCGAGAAAGCCCCCACACTTCCTAGCCCGCGCGCTTCCTAGTCGAGATCCTCGAAAGCGAGCTTGGGTTTCCTCGCTGCTGCGGTTTCATCGAGCCGGCGCCGCGGCGCGAAATAGGGAGCCTGTTTCAGCGTCTCGTCCCCGTCCAGCGCGCGCTGCGTCACATGGCGGAAGGCGGTGATGAACTGGTCGATCGTCGCCTTGCTCTCGGTTTCGGTCGGCTCGACCAGCATCGCGCCGTGGACCACCAGCGGGAAATAGACAGTCATCGGGTGATAGCCCTCGTCGATCATCCCCTTGGCAAGATCGAGCGTCGAGAGGCCGTTCCCGAAATCCTTGTCGCCAAACAGCGCCTCGTGCATGCACGGGCCGCTATCCGCGAAGGGCGCGTGGAGGATATCTTCGAGGCTGCGCAGGATGTAATTGGCGTTGAGCACCGCGTCTTCGGCCACTTGTTTAAGGCCATCCGCGCCGTGGCTGAGCATATAGGTCAGCGCGCGCGTGAACATGCCCATCTGGCCGTGAAACGCAGTCATCCGGCCAAAGGTCTGGTGGTCCTCGTCGGCGTTCTCTTCCTCGATGATGTGGAAGATGCCGCCCTCGTCCTTCTCGACGTAAGGCAGCGGCGCAAAGGGCGCGAGCGCCTCTGACAAGACCACCGGGCCTGAGCCTGGGCCGCCGCCACCATGCGGGGTGGAGAATGTCTTGTGCAGATTGATGTGCATCGCATCGACGCCAAGGTCGCCCGGGCGCACCTTGCCAACGATCGCATTGAAGTTTGCACCATCGCAATAAACGAAGCCGCCAGCCTCGTGCACCGCGTCGGCGATGGTGCGAAAGTCCTTTTCGAACAGGCCGCACGTGTTGGGATTGGTGATCATCACCGCCGCAACATCCGGCCCAAGGCGTTCCTTGATCTTGGCGACATCGACGCGGCCCTCGGGCGTCGCGGGGATGTCCTCGACCTTGTAGCCGGCGAACGCAGCGGTCGCAGGGTTCGTACCGTGTGCGCTCTCGGGCACCAGCACCACCTCGCGCGGGTTGCCCGCGGCGGTGTGTGCCGCGCGGATCGCGAGGATGCCGCACAGTTCGCCATGCGCGCCGGCCTTGGGGCTCATCGCAACCGCCGGCATGCCAGTGAGCGTCTTGAGCCAGGTGGCGAGCTGGTCGATCACCTCGAGCGCGCCCTGCACGCTGGATTGCGGGGCGAGCGGGTGGATATCGGCAAAGCCAGGCAGCCGGGCGAGCTTTTCGTTGAGGCGCGGGTTGTGCTTCATCGTGCAGCTGCCCAGCGGGAAAAAGCCCAGATCAATGCCGTAATTCTGACGGCTGAGGCGCGTGTAATGGCGCACGGTCTGCGGCTCGGTCAGCCCGACAAGACCGATCGGCTCGGCGCGTTCATAGCCGCCGAGGCGAGAGGGCGCGCTTTCGTCGATCTCGGGCAGGTCGACGCCGGTCGTATCGGCATGGCCGATCTCGAACAGCAGCGGCTCTTCTAGCATAAGCGCGCGGTTGCCTGTGGTGGTGACCGTCTCGCCGCTCGAATCCGCGACTTCCAGCGCCGCTTGCATTTGGGGCTTCCAGCCGGATTTGTTGGGCGCGTTCATTGGGCAGGCTCCATCACGGGTTCTTGGGCAAGAATGGCTTCAAGCTCGGTGGCGAGCGTCTCGATATCTTCAACCGTCGTCGTCTCGGTGACCGCGACGAGCAGCGCGTGTTCGAGCGCCTCGACGCCGGGATAGAGGCGACCGAGCGATACCCCGCCCAGCACGCCGCGATCAGCAAGATCGCGCACGGTCTCACGCGCGGGCTTGCCCGGCAGCATCACGGTGAACTCGTTGAAAAAGGCGCCGTTGAGCACGCTCACGCCGGGCACCTTCTCCAGCCGGTCCGCGGCAAGGCAAGCAAGCCGGTGGTTCTCGGCCGCCAACTGGCGCAGGCCCTTCTCACCCAGCAGCGTCATATGTACATTGAATGCCAGCGCGCACAGGCCAGAGTTGGTGCAAATATTGGACGTCGCTTTCTCGCGCCGAATATGCTGCTCTCGCGTCGAAAGCGTCAGCACAAACCCGCGCTTGCCCTCTGCATCAACGGTTTCACCGCACAGGCGCCCCGGCATCTGGCGCACATGTTTGGGATCGCGCACGGCGAAGAGGCCCAGATAGGGCCCGCCAAATTGCAGGCCCACACCAAGCGACTGGCCTTCGCCAACGACGATATCGGCGCCCATTTCGCCGGGCGATTTCATCGCACCCAGCGCCACCGGCTCGGTATTGACGACAACGAGCAGCGCGCCCTTTTCATGAGCGGCCTCGGCCACGGCGGTGAGGTCGGACGGACGGCCCAGAATATCGGGATATTGCACCACGACGCAGGCGGTCTTGTCATCAATGCGCGAGATCAGGCCGGAAAGGTCCGCTTCAGGCTGGATCGAGGGCTGCGCGTCGGCGATCTCGTCGCCGGTGAATTGCGCCATCGTCTTGACCACCTGCGAATAATGCGGGTGGAGCGCGCCCGAGAGCACCGCGCGACTGCGTTTTGTGACACGGCTTGCCATGGCCACCGCTTCCCAGCACGCGGTCGACCCGTCGTAAAGCGACGCATTCGCCACTGCGCAGCCATAAAGCCGCGCTACCTGACTCTGGAATTCGAACAGCATCTGCAGCGTGCCTTGCGCGATCTCGGGCTGGTAGGGCGTATAGGCGGTGAGGAACTCGCCGCGCTGGATCACCGTGTCAACGCTGGCGGGCACGTGATGGCGATAGGCGCCGGCACCAAGGAAGAAGGCAGTGCCCTCGGCGGCGAGATTCTTGTTCGCCAGAGCCTTCATGTGGCGTTCGACCGCCATCTCGCTCGCATGCATCGGCAGGTCGCGGATCGGTCCGTCGAGCCGCGCGACTTCGGGCACGTCGACGAACAGATCGTCGATCGAGGACGCGCCGCACTTGGCGAGCATTTCTGCCCGGTCGGCATCGGAGAGGGGTAGGTAACGCATTGTTTTTCCTCTTTCGGAGGTGCTTTGTTCTGGCGGCTGCGGCAGACGAGCGGCCGCGGGGCTTACAGCCCTTCCAGGAATTCCTTGTAGGCGGCCTCGTCCATCAGGTCTTCGAGTTCGCTCGCATCGCCAATGGTCATCTTGAAGAACCAGCCGTCTTCCTCGGGCGAGGAATTGACCAGCGCGGGCTCTTCCTCAAGGCTCTCGTTGAGCTCGCTCACTTCGCCCGTGATCGGCGCGTAGACGTCGCTGGCGGCCTTGACGCTTTCGACCACCGCCGCATCGCCGCCCTTGTCGAGCGCGGCGCCGACTTCGGGCAGTTCGACAAAGACGATGTCGCCCAA
Organism: Erythrobacter sp.; assembly: GCA_043567175.1. GTDB lineage: Bacteria > Pseudomonadota > Alphaproteobacteria > Sphingomonadales > Sphingomonadaceae > Erythrobacter. The sequence continues at coordinate 2,839,257 of CP121323.1, read as the reverse complement.
CTGTTCCTGCGCATAATCGGTGATGCCGACCGTGGCGGTGTCATCCTCGACATCGATCCATTCATGTTCATCTGTGAAATAACGCGGCATCGAATTCAGCTCCCTCGGTGATAGCGGTGGGGGACAAAGGGCATGGGTGAAACACTTGCGGGCAGCCTCTTGCTGCGCACGGCGATCTGAAGGCTTTCGCCTTCGGCGGCGTGGGCGGCATCGACAAAGGCCATCGCGATCGGGCGCTGAAGCGTGGGCGAAAAGCCGCCGCTGGTGACAGTGCCGACAAGCGTTTCGCCGGCATAGACTTCGGCGCCCTCGCGCGCGGGCATGCGGCCATCGAGCAGCAGGCCGACGCGGCGGCGCGGTGTGCCCTCGGCGATATTGGCGACCACTGCTCCGTGTCCGAAATAGCCGCCGGCCTCGCGGCGTTTCTTCGACAGCGCAAAGGTAAGATCGGCACTAACGGGGTCGATATCGAGGGTTAGGTCATGACCATAAAGCGGCAGCCCGGCTTCGAGCCTCAGGCTGTCGCGCGCGCCAAGTCCGGCGGGCTGAACCCGGTCGTCCGCAACCAGCGCATCGGCCAGAGCCTCGACCGCGCCTTCATGGACCGAGATCTCGAAGCCGTCCTCTCCGGTATAGCCCGCGCGGCTGACCCAAAGATGGGTTTTCTTGCCTCCATGGCTCCATTCGAACAGGCCAGCGGTCATGAAGGTGAGCGCGCCTGTGCCGGGAATGAGTTCCTCAAGCACTTCGCCCGCCTTCGGCCCCTGCAAGGCAAGCAGCGCGAAATCGTCGTAATGGCTGAGCGTAATCTCGTCGGGCAGATGTTCGCGCAAATGGGCGATATCGTCCCACTTGCACGCGCCGTTGACGACCAGCGCAAGGTGCGGGCCGGTATTGGTGACCATGAGATCATCGATCACCCCGCCCGCTTCGGTCAGCAGCAGCGAATAGCGCATCTTGCCGGGTTTGAGCGACGTGATCTGTCCGGGCAGCAGCTTTTCAAGCGCACGCGCTGCGCTGCCGGGAGCATCGGCCGCATCCTTGAGCGCGAGCTGGCCCATATGGGAGACATCGAACAGGCTGGCGCTTTCCCGCGTCCAGTTATGTTCCGCAACGATGCCCCCGAACGGGCCGGTGTACTGGATCGGCATTTCATAGCCAGCGAACGGCACCATGCGCGCGCCTTGCTTGCGGTGCCAGCCATCGAGCGGCAGCGCGCCGAGTGGAAGCTCCTCAAGTGCTTCGTCGGATGTGTCGATATCGCTCAAATCATGGGTCCCCGAAAGCAGTGTTAACGCGCCCCTCGACGCGTCGTTCCTGCCCCCTCTGTCGGGTGAACCTGAGAGCTTCAGCGGGTCTCGCCTTTCGGCTTCACCCGCCTCCCCTTCGGTGGCCCCGGACGATTTCGCCGGGACGCTTTCCAGAGTGCCAAACCTTCGCGCGGTCCATTTGCCTGAGAGTTTCCGGGGCGGTTGCTCCTTCGGCGCCGCCCCCGTTTGAACGAGGACAGTCTCTCCCGCGAAAGACACCGGAATCGCTTCCGGTAGGCCGCACTCATGTTGCGGATGCGAAGAGCCCCGTCAATCGGGTTTCGCGGGTTTCAGACGCTTTTTGCCCCCGTCTGTCTGACTTCTGCCTGACTCCTGTGGGAAGTGCGAAATATCCTTGCGCTCAATCAGCGTCTTGTTTCGCCCGAAGAGAGGCCAGGGCCTCTAGCGCGCGCTGCATCAGCGCCTTTTCGCCCTCGACGAAGCCGCCCGTATCCTCGCCGCCCGAAGGCGGCGGCACCTGCGTGCGGAAATAGACCAGGCCAAGCTCGCTATCGCTGGAAAACCACAGGCCCGATTGCAGCCCGTAGGCTTCGCCTGAATGTCCGAAGAATGTGCGTTCATCGTCCTCGAACAGCCGGTCCTGGCAATCGCGCCCGGTCATGTTGATCATCTGGAGGTGGAGCCCATAGGTGCAGAAAAAACCCTGCTCGAAATTCTGCCCGCGCAACACTTCGACCTGCATCCGTTCGAGCGACTGCCTGGAATATTCATCCCGGATCGGAGCGAGCATCAGCGCCTGCCCGATTTTCGCCAGATCCATCATCCCGATGCGCACCCCGCCCTGGGGGCTGAAGATCGAGGCGTTGGTGCCGGGGACATAATCGTCGAGCGTGCACTCCACGCCTTGCGCGACCGGGATCCTGCAACCGGGCGGCAGGTCGCCGGGATAATCGCGCGCAGGCTCGCCCGTGTGGCGATAGAGCGCGACCGCGCGCGACACCATTTCGGGCGAACAGCCGATCCAGTTGGCGCAGGCGTCAACGCCGATCGGCGAAAAGACAAGACGTTCGAGCAGCGCATCATAACGCTCGCCGCTCGCCGCTTCGAGCGCGGTAGCGACCACGGGCGAGCCGAGATTGGAATATTCGAACGGCGCTTCGCCCGGAGGCGCATCGGCAAACCAGCTCTGCGGATCAGCAAGCTTTTCCTCGAGGCTTTCGCCCAGCGGGATGAAATAGCCGCCCGCATCGCGCAAGCCAGCACGGTGCGCCATCAACTGCGCGAGCGTCACCGGCACATCGGGGAAATTGGGCGAGCGCACCGGGAAGCCCAGATATTCAGACACATCGGCGTCGAGATCGACCGTGCCTTCATCCACCAGCCGCATCGTCGCCAGCGCCATGATAAGCTTGGAGATGCTCGCGATACGCACCGGATCGTTGAACTCGACCGGCTCGCCGCGCTCGAAATTGCGCACCCCTTCAGCGATCAGCGGTGTGATGCCCTCTCGATCGAAGGCAACGACCACCGTTGCAGGCACCGTTGCAGGCGCCGGCGAAGCGGACGAAGCCTTGGGTTCGTCAGGCGCGGGGGTGGCAAAAGCGCCCGCCGGAAGAGCGAGCGCAAAGGCAGCAAGAAGAATGCGGATCATGGCGCTATTCTTGCCGCATTGCCTGCCAAAATCAAACGCGATGCGTTCAGTCGAGATTGGGCCGCAGCCAGCGCTCCGCAGTCGCCAGATCGACGCCGCGCCGCGTGGCGTAATCCTCCAACTGGTCGCGCCCGATGCGCGCAACGCCGAAATACTGGCTTTCCGGATGGCCGAAGTAAAAGCCCGAAACCGCCGCGGTCGGATACATGGCAAAGCTCTCGGTCAGCGTCAGGCCGACATTCCTTTCCGCGTCCAGCAGATCGAACAGGATCGGTTTGAGCGAATGGTCAGGGCAGGCGGGATATCCCGGCGCGGGACGGATGCCAAGATATTCTTCCTTGATGAGCGCCTGATTGGTGAGCTGTTCGCCCGGCGCATAGCCCCACAGGGTGGTGCGCGTATGCTTGTGCAGCGCTTCCGCAAAGGCTTCGGCAAAACGGTCCGCCAGCGCCTTGAGCAAGATGTCCGAATAATCGTCCTTTTCCGCCTGGAAGCGCGCGATATGCGGCTCGATCCCGTGGATGCCGACGGCAAAGCCGCCGATCCAGTCGCCCGCCGGATCGATGAAATCGGCAAGGCACATATTGGCGCGGTCGCGCGATTTCTTGATCTGCTGGCGCAGCATCGGCAGGCGGATATTCTCTTCGCGCCGCACGCGGTGGATCATGATGTCATCGGGGCATTGGTGATCGCGCGCGCACGGCCAGAGGCCGGCGACACCGCGTGCGGTCAGCCATTTCTCTGCAATGATCTGGTCGAGCATCGCATTCGCGTCATCGAACAATTGGCTCGCCGTTTCACCAACCACCTCGTCCTTGAGGATGGCGGGGAAATTGCCATGCAATTCCCATGCGCGGAAGAACGGCGTCCAGTCGATAAAGTCGCGCAATTCCGCAAGGTCCCAGTCGTCGAAGACGTGGACACCCGGCTGCGCAGGCGGGGCAGGCTTGTCCGAGAGAAACGCGTCATAATAATTGGCGCGCGCATCTTCGAGGCCCAGCAGCACGCTCGGCGTCTTGCCCGCACGCGCGGCGCGCACCTTTTCGTATTCCTGCTCGACATCGCCGACGTAATCGTCACGCAGCGTGTCGGAGAGCAATTTCGATGCGACACCCACCGCGCGGCTCGCATCGAGCACATGGATGACCGGGCCATCGTAATTGGGATCGATCTTGAGCGCGGTGTGAACCTTGGAGGTTGTCGCCCCGCCGATCAGCAGCGGCATTGTCATTCCGGCGCGCTGCATTTCTTCGGCGACGGTCACCATCTCGTCCAATGAAGGGGTGATGAGCCCGGACAGGCCGATCATGTCGGCCTTGTTGTCTTGCGCTGCCTTGAGGATATCGGGCCAGGGGACCATGACGCCCAGATCCACCACGTCATAGCCGTTACATTGCAGCACGACGCCGACGATATTCTTGCCGATATCGTGCACATCGCCCTTCACGGTCGCCATGATGATCTTGCCCTTGGCGGTGCGCTCGGCTTCGGGGAGGAGCTCCTTTTCCTTCTCGATATAGGGGATGAGGTGGGCCACCGCCTTCTTCATGACGCGCGCGGACTTGACCACTTGCGGCAGGAACATCTTGCCCGAGCCGAACAGGTCGCCGACAACGTTCATGCCGTCCATCAGAGGGCCTTCGATCACCTCGATCGGGCGGCCGCCGGCCTCGTCGATCGATGCGCGCATTTCCTCGGTATCATCGACGATATGCGCGTCGATCCCCTTGACCAGTGCGTGTTCGAGGCGGCGCCTGACCTCCCAGCCGCGCCATTCCTCGGCGGCCTTTTCGTCGGCGACGCTCTTGCCCTTGTAGCTCTCCGCAAGGTCGATCAGCCGCTCGGTCGCGTCCGGCCTGCGCATCAGGATCACGTCTTCGCATGCCTCGCGCAGGGCGCGGTCGATCGTGTCGTAGACGTCGAGCTGGCCTGCATTGACGATCGCCATGTCGAGCCCGGCGGGGATCGCGTGATAGAGAAAGACCGAATGCATCGCGCGGCGCACCGTCTCGTTGCCGCGGAACGAGAAGGAGAGGTTTGAGAGCCCGCCGCTGGTCTTGGCATGGGGGCACTGCTGCTTGATCTCCTTCACAGCCTCGATGAAGTCGAGCCCGTAGCGATCATGTTCCTCGATGCCGGTCGCAACCGCGAAGATGTTGGGGTCGAAGATGATGTCTTCGGGCGGAAAGCCGATGCCGGTGAGCAGGTCATAGGCGCGCTTGCAGATGGCAACCTTGCGCTCCTTCGTATCGGCCTGGCCAACCTCGTCGAAGGCCATCACCACCACCGCCGCGCCATAGGCCATGCAGGTGCGTGCGGCGCTGAGAAATTCCTCCTCGCCTTCCTTCATGCTGATCGAATTGACGATCGGCTTGCCCGAGACGCATTTCAGGCCCGCCTCGATCACTTCCCATTTGGAACTGTCGACCATGACCGGCACCCGCGCGATATCCGGTTCGGCAGAGATCAGCTTGAGGAAAGTCGTCATGGCGAGGGTCGCGTCGAGCAGGCCTTCGTCCATATTGACATCGATCACCTGCGCGCCGTTTTCCACCTGCTGGCGCGCGACTTCGACGGCGGTGGTGTAATCGCCCGCCATGATCAGCTTCTTGAACCGGGCAGATCCGGTCACGTTGGTGCGTTCGCCGATATTGACGAAACGGGCGGAAGTGGATGCGTTCATGAGGTCAGTTCCAGGGTCAGAACGCGCGCGAGCACGAGATCATCGTAAAGCGTGCCGCCGACATCGAAACGGCGGGTGCCGATGCGGGCGAAGCGGTGTTTTTCATAAAAAGCGATGGCGCGCGCATTGTCTGCCTTGACGCCCAGGAGCAGGCGCTTGTGCCCCGCCGCCCCGTCTAGCGCTGCGTCGAGCAGGCCTTGCGCGAGGCCACTGCCCTGAAAGCGCGAGAGCAGGTAGATTTTCCTGAGCTCGATATCGTGCGCTTGTGCCGCGTCGAGTTCGGGCGCGGTCACGAGCGCGTAGCCGATGGGCGCATCGTCAAGCTCAGCGAGCCAGGCCTTCGCGCCGCCCTCCAGCAGCGCTGCAAGGTAATCGGGCGCGTGCTTTGCCGCGCAATGGGCGATCAGCGCATCGCCTGCGATCTGGCCGGCAAAGGTTTCAAGGAAGGTCGCATCGCTGACAAACGACAGGCGCGGCGCATCCGCCACCCCGGCCTGTCTTACGACGACCCGCTCGATATCCGCCTGAGGCACGGTCATGCCTCGATGGTGAAAGGTTCCAGCCCGGCGAGCCGCATCGCGGTCGGCGCTTTCGGGATGGCGCGCGCTTTCGCCCCTTCGACCGCCTTTGCCATCGCGGCGATATGTTCGGGGCTCGATCCGCAGCAGCCGCCAAGGATATTTACCTGGCCCGCATCCACCCATTGCCTGACCAGTGCCGCAGTGGTTTCGGGCATCTCGTCATATTCGCCCAATTCGTTTGGAAGTCCGGCATTGGGATAGGCCATGATCAGCGTATCGGCGATGCCCGAAAGCGTCTGGATGTGTGGGCGCAGCTGCTCGGCGCCAAAGCTGCAATTGAGCCCGATCGTCACAGGCTTGGCGTGGCGCACTGCGTACCAGAACGCCTCGACTGTGTGGCCCGAAAGGTTGCGGCCTGAAAGATCGGTCAGCGTCATCGAGATCATGATCGGCACCTCGCGCCCCAGCTCCGCCTCGAGCTGCTTGACCGCCATCACGCCCGCCTTGGCGTTGAGCGTATCGAACACGGTCTCGATCAGGATGAAGTCGACGCCCCCTTCGACAAGCGCGGCCGCCTGTTCCTTGTAGACCGCGACAAGCTCGTCGAAATCGATCTCGCGAAAGCCGGGATCCTCGACATCGGGCGAGAGCGAGAGCGTCTTGTTGGTCGGGCCGATCGCGCCCGCGACAAAGCGGGGCTTGCCGTCCTTTGCCTCGTATTCATCGGCAAGTTCACGCGCGATCTTCCCGCTGGCAAGATTGATCGCCTCGACCTGGCCCTCGGCGGCGTAGTCGGCCTGGCTGATGCGGTTGGCGGAGAAGGTGTTGGTCGAGACCACGTCCGAACCGGCATCGAAATAGCTGCGCGTGATATCGCGGATCACATCGGGCCGGGACAGCGCGAGAATATCGTTATTGCCCTTCTGGTCGGCGTTAAGCGCAAGGTCGCCCGCATAGTCTTCCTCGGTCAGCTTGCGGTTCTGGATCTGCGTGCCGAAGGCGCCATCGAAGATCAGGACGCGATCAGCCGCGGCCTGGGTGAGAGCGGCGCGGGCGGGAGAGGGTGCGATACTCATTCGGCGGCCTCCTTGGCGGGCGAGACGCAAGCGGGGCGTTTACCCAGCATATGGCAGATCGCGTAGGCGAGATCGGGCCGGTTCAGCGTGTAGAAGTGGAAATCGCGCTCGCCGCCCGCATAGAGGCGGCGGCACAGTTCGGCGGCGACGGTCGCGGCGACCAGTTGGCGCGCGGCAGGCCTTTCGTCGAGCCCTTCGAACAACCCCTCCATCCAGGCAGGGATTTGCGCCCCGCAGGCACCGGCAAACTTCTTCGCCTGCGCAACATTGGTGACCGGCAGGATGCCCGGCAGCACCTTCTGCTCGATCCCGCTTGCGGCCAGCTTGTCGCGAAAGCGGAAGAATGTGTCGGCGGAAAAGAAGAACTGGCTGATCGCTCGGCTCGCACCTGCATCAAGCTTACGCTTGAGGTGGTCGATATCGGCCTGCGGGCAATCCGCATCGGGGTGGGTTTCGGGATAGGCGGCGACCGAAATGTCGAAATCGGCGATCTCTTTCAGCCCTTCGACAAGCTCGGCTGCTCCCGCATAGCCTTCGGGATGCGGGGTGAAGGGCGCGCCAGGTTCGCCCGCATCGCCGCGCAGCGCGACGATGTGGCGCACGCCCGCTTCCCAGTAATGTTCGGCAACCTCGCGGATTTCGGCCTTGCTCGCGCCCACACAGGTAAGGTGGGCTGCGGCAGGAAGCTGCGCTTCGGCGATGATCCGCGCGACGGTTGCGTGGGTGCGCTCGCGCGTGGAGCCGCCCGCACCGTAGGTGACCGAAACGAATTGGGGTCCAAGCGGCGCAAGCTCGACCACCGCATTCCACAATTGCTCTTCCATCTTCGCGCTCTTGGGCGGGAAGAATTCAAAGCTCACGTCGATATCGCCGGGCAGGCCGGAGAAAAGCGGCGTGTCGAGCGCGGTGCGGTGTTCGCGCAATTCCTCGAAGGTCGGGTTCATGGCAACGTCTTTGCGGTCGGAGTGGCGGGGGGAGTGGCGGGGGTTGCGGGCTGTAGCGCATCGTTCAGCGCGCCTTTGCGCTGGCCGATCCAGATCTTGACGACCAGTTCGCCGCCTTCGAGCGCAATCGGCTCGCGCGCGGTGAAACCCGCAGCGCGCAGCAGGCTCGCCATCTGCCGGTCGGAAAAGCCGAGCCGTGCGTGCTGGTGGCGGGTGCGCAATTCCTCGCGATCATGCGCGGCGAAATCGATGATGGCGATGCGGCCCTGCGGGCGGGTCACCCGCGCAGCCTCGGCCAGCGCCTGTTCGGGAAAGGGGGCGAAATGCAGCACCTGGTGGAGCAGCACGGTGTCGAACCCGCCCGCCTCAAACGGCAGATCGGTGAAATCGCCCTGCACCAGTTCGACCTGAGCGGTGGGCAGGTGCTGGAGTTTCGCACGCGCAACCCGCAGCATTTCCAGGTTCTTGTCGAGCGCGACGACCCGCGCCGCTGTCCCGGCGAACAGTTCGGCGATGCGGCCTGTGCCCGTGCCGATATCGAGCAACGTGCCAAGGTCACGGTCTTCCAGCGCTGCGACCAGACGCGCCTCAACCTCGCCATCGGGGCTATGGAGCGCGCGCAATTCGTCCCATTCACCGGCGTGGCGGGCGAAGTAATGCGTCGCGGCTTCTTCTCGTGCGGAGCGGATCGCGGCAAGCTTGCGGCGATCGTCTTCGCAAGCGCGAGCAAAGCCGGGATCGGTCTCTTCGGCGATGGCCAGGACGCGGCCCAGCCCGGCAATGATCGGGCTGGCTTCGTCGGCGCCGCCTGTTCCGGTTCCGCGCAGGAAGACCCAGCTGCCTTCGCGGCGTCTTTCGGCAAGGCCGGCATCGCACAAGATGCCAACATGGCGCGAAACGCGGGGCTGGCTTTGCCCCAGCACCTGCGCGAGTTCGCCTACGGCAAGCTCCATGCGCGCAAGCAGGCGCGCGATCCTCAACCGCGTGGGATCGGCCAGCGCCTTGAACACGCTGTCCACGGGCGCCGACGCGGCCTGCGGGCCCGGCGCAAGGAAAGAGGTGGGAGGCGACGACATGCAAACAGCATATAAAGATATTTTTATATGTGTAAATGGTCCTCTGGACGCAGTCGCCCGTGCAGTCGCCCGGCCCGGTCAGTCCCGGTCCGGTCCGGTCCTTCAGCCCGGACTGATCTCGCGCGCGCCGCCTGTCATTGAATAGACCGCCGCGCTCGCCGGGGTGGGCGCCTCTTCATTATAGGTCGATTGCACCGCCGTGAGCACCCTGTGGGTTGCCGAGGCGCGCACCACAGCCACAAGGCATCCGCCAAATCCCGCACCGGTCATCCGCACGCCACCGACCGGTGTCTCATCGCTTTCGAGCGCATCACGGACGATCTGCGCCAACCGGTCGACCTCGGGCACGGTCACCTCGAAATCCTCGCGCAAGCTTTCATGGCCCTCGCGCATGATGCGGGCGATCGCGCCGGTATCGCCCTTTGCCAGCGCGACCGCCATCGGTTCGATCCGGGCGATTTCGGTGATGACGTGTCGCGCGCGCCGGAACAGCACCGGGTCAAGGCTTTCGCTCGCCGCCTCAAGCATTTCCACATTCGCATCGCGCAGCGAGGCAACACCCAGGTGCCGGGCCGCAGCCTCGCATTCCTCGCGCCTGGTGTTGAACGCGCTGGTCGCCAGTTCGCGGCGCACGCCGGAATCGATGATCACCAGCGCAAGGTCGCTTGCAACCCTGATCGGCATGTGTTCGAGCGAGCGGCAATCAAGGAGCAGCGCCGCGCCGCGGGTCGCGCAGGCAGAGGCCATCTGGTCCATGATCCCGCATTGCGTTCCCATGAAGCGGATTTCAGCCTCCTGCGCCACCCGCGCCATTTCGGCGGGCGCCATCGGGATCTCGCTGATCTGGGTCAGCGCCAGCGTCACCGCCACCGCCAGCGAGGCGGAGGAAGACAGCCCCGCCCCGATCGGCACATCGCCCGCAATCGAGAGCCTTGCGGGCAGCACGGTGTGCCCGCGATCCTGCAGCACGACAACCACGCCGCGCACGCAATTCTTCCAATTGTCCTCAGCGCGTTCGACCGGTTCGAAAAGCGGGATCTTGTCGCGCGCACGGTTCATGTCGATCGCGAGCACCTCGACATAGCCCTGCCCGCCCACTTCCGGCCCCGCGCTCAGCGCCACGATCGTCTCGCGATTGATCGCGCAGGGCAGCACGAAGCCGTCATTGTAATCGACATGCTCGCCGATCAGGTTGACCCGTCCGGGCGCTGCAAAGAAGCGGCGCGGATCAGGCCCATCGAGCGGGAAGGTCAGGCGATAGCCCTGCCGCGCGCGGACAATCAGGCGGTCGCGGCGGTTCACGGCTGCGCCCCGTCTGCCGCGCTGTAATGGACGGTGGCGCTAACGCCGCGCAGCATCTGCGCCGCGCGCTCGGGGGTGAGGTCGCGTTGCGGCTCTGCAAGCATTTCATAGCCGACCATGAACTTGCGCACCGAGGCGCTGCGCAAGAGCGGCGGGTAGAAATGAGCGTGCAGCTGAAAGCCCTGGTTGGCCTCGTCGGCAAAAGGCGCCTGATGCCAGCCAAAGGAATAGGGAAAGCTAGTCTGGAAAAGGTTGTCGTAACGCGTCGTCAGCGCTTTCAGGATCGCGGCGCAATCATCGCGTGCGGCCTCGCCAAGATCGGGCAGGCGTGCGGCAGGAACGCGCGGCATCAGCAGCACCTCGAAGGGCCAGGCCGCCCAGAAAGGGACAATGGCGAGCCAGGTGTCGTTGAACTCGACCACGCGCTCACCGCTGTCGATCTCGCGCGCGGCAAGCTCGCTCAGCATCGAGCGTCCTTGGCGTGTCCAATAGGCCGCCTGGCTCGCATCGGCATCGGCAAGCAGATCGGGCACGTGTCCGGTGGCCCAGATCTGGCCGTGGGGATGCGGGTTCGAACAGCCCATCATCGCGCCCTTGTTCTCGAAAATCTGGACGTTGGCGAAGCGTTTGCCCAGCTCCTGCGTCTGCGCGGCCCACACATCGACGACTTCGCGCAATTGGCAAGGCGAAAGGAATGGCAGGGTCTTTGCGTGGTCGGGCGAAAAACAGATTACGCGGCACACGCCTTGCGTCGTCTCGGCGCGCAGCAGGGGATCATCCTGCGAGGCCACACCGGCCTCCTCGAGCAGCGCGGGAAAATCATTGTCGAAAACGTGGACACCCCCGTAATCGGGGTTAACCACCCCTCCTTTTCGCGCATTGCCGGGGCAAAGATAGCACTCGGGGTCATAGGACGGCGCTGGCGGATCGGGCTCGGCCTCCTCGCCCTGCCACGGCCGGTCCAGCCGGTGGGGCGAGACCTGCACCCAGCGCCCAGCGAGCGGGTTGAAGCGCCGGTGCGGCCTGGTGAAATCGACGCTCACGCTGCCGCCTCGCGGCTCCGCCTGAAGCCGACAAACTCGGCGCGGTTGCCCATCGCGCGATTGACCAGCAGCGCGGCCAGCACGCTCGTCACCAGCGTCACCACCATGAAATCGATATAGTGCATCGCGATCATCCCGGCGGGCTGCCAGACAAAGGTAAAGGCTGCGTAGAGCGCCACGCCCCAGATCACACCCGCAATCGCGGCGAGCGCGTCGACATTGCGGAACAGCAGCCCCGCCACAAAGGCGGAAAGGATCGGCATAGAAAGCAGGCCGTTCAACTGCTGGAGCAGGTTGATGATCGAGAAGTCCTCGGGGTCGGCCTGCGAGGCATCGATATAGACCGTCACCAGCGCGATCGAGGTAATCGTCAGCAACACCGATACCAGCGCGGCGAGCCGCCAGTGATCGCGCACCTCGCCCACGAACTGGTCGTGGAAATCGACCGAATAAAGCGCCACCGAAGAATTGAGCACCGCGCTGAACGTGGTGATGACGGCCGCTGCCACCATCGCCGCGAACGCGCCCGAAAGCCATGGCGGCAGCACGGTCGCGATCAGGCGGCCATAGGCGGCATCGCCCACGTCTCCGAACAATTGATAGGCGACGATACCGGGGATGACGACGATCGGCGGCACGATCAGGATGCGGATGATCGCAGCGGCCATCACGCCCTTTTGCGCCTCGCGGATAGTGGGCGCGGCCATCGCGCGCTGGGTCAGGTTCTGATTGGTCGACCAGTAGAAGATCTGGATGAAGATCATGCCGGTAAACAATGTGTGGAACGGGATCGGGCTGTCCGGCCCGCCGATCATGGTGAGCCGCTCGGCCGGCACGCCCGAAAGGTCGAAATCGACCGCTGCGAGCCCGAGGAACACGATCAGGAGCGCAAGGCCAAGGATGCCGACCCCTGAATAGGTGTCCATCACCGCCACCGCGCGAAGGCCGCCGAAGATCGTATAGGCGCTGGCCACGAGTGCCAGGATCGCGGCGAAGAACAGCACCGGCAGTTCGTCTCCGAACAGCGCCTGCATGAAAGTACCGCCCGAATAGAGCACGGCGGGCAGATAAATGAGGATGTTGCCGAAGAGGAACAGCGCGGAAATCAGCGTGCGGATCGAGCGCCCGCCATAGCGTTTTTCCAGCAGCTCGGTCACCGTGGTGCATTTTTCGCGGTAATAGATCGGCACGAAGACGAAGGCGAGGATCAGCAGGCCTGCAAAGCCGGCGATCTCCCACCAGGCAAGCAGCGCCATCTGGTTGCCGTTCATCCCAACCAGCTGATCGGTTGAAAGGTTTGTGAGCGTGATCGCGCCTGCAACAAACACCCAGTTGAGCCCGCCACCTGCGAGGAAGACATCCTTCTTCGAGCCGTCATGGCTTGCGCGCCGGATCGTCAGCCATGTCGCAAGGCCGACAAGAGCGGTGATGCCGAGGCACACCGCGATCTGCACCGCGTTACTGGTGGGCAAGGCTTCAAGCATGATGCGCGAAAATGTCCCCGTTTCCTCGCTCAGGATTAGAGCCGATTGCCAACCGCGCGGCAAGGGTGCAGGGGGCGCTCATCAACGGTCGGTGATTGCGTGCGGCTGCGGCTACGGTTTCGCGGGCGCGATCAGGGAGAGGGGCAGGAATTGGCTGAGGCGCGCGAATTTGTGCGGCTGGATGGCGGGGGAACCAGCCTCGTGCTCGCGCTGGCAAGGGGCGGCGGCGCGGATCTGGTTTATCTCGGCCCGGCGCTGCCTGCGAGCGAGGATCTCGCCGCGCTGGCCGCCGCAGCGGCGCGCAGTGTGCACGAGAGTCAGCCAGACAGACCGCCCGTCCCCGGTCTCCTGCCAGAGCGCGAGGGCGGCTGGGGTGGATCGCCCGCAGTGGCGCTGAGCGAGGCCGGACGACGGCTCGAAACCGACTTCAGCCTTGCCGATTGGCGTTGCCACAAGGATGTCATCGGCCTGACCTTCGCCGACGACGTGCTGGGCATCACGGTCTCGCTCGACTGGCAGATCGACGAGCACGGGGTGATTGATTGCGGCGCGAGCGTTACGAACGGCTCACAGCGCACGCTGATTGTCGAGCGGTTGGCAAGCCTTGCCCTGCCGATCCCTGCGCGATTTACGCAAATGACGGGCTATTCGGGCCGCTGGGCTGGCGAGATGCGCGAAAGCCGCAGCGCGATTGCGCCCGAAGGGCTTGCCCGCAGCTCCGCCATCGGCAAGCCGGGCTTTGGCGGGGGAAACTGGCTGTTGCTCCACGCCGCTTGTGGCGAGACGCTGGCCGCGCACCTTGAGTGGAGCGGTGATTACGAGACGGCGCTGGAATGCGACAATGTCGGCGCAGCGGACGGTCGCGCGCGGCTGCAGATGGGAGCGCGGCTGGGGCCGGGCGAGATCGCGCTGGAACCGGGCGATAGCTTCGAGAGCCCCGGCGTGATCCTTGCGCGTGGTACCGACCGTGACGATGCGGCGCAGGCCTTCCATGCGCATCTGCGCGACAGCGTGATCGCGCTCGACACCAGTGAGGCCCCGCGCAAGGTCCACCTCAATTCGTGGGAGGCGCTGGGCTTCGACCTGTCCGAGCCCGGTCTGTTCGCACTAGTCGATCGCGCCGCAGAGCTTGGCGTCGAACGCTTCGTCCTTGACGATGGGTGGTTTGCGGGCCGCCGAAGCGATCGCACCAGCCTTGGCGACTGGTTCGTTTCACGTGATATCTTTCCCCAAGGCCTCGGCCCGCTGATCGCTCGGATCAGGCAAGCGGGTATGGATTTTGGCCTGTGGGTCGAACCCGAAATGGTCTCGCCCGACAGCGATCTCTACCGCGCCCATCCCGACTGGTGCCTCCATGTCGAGGGCCGCGAACGCGGCACGATGCGCGGGCAGCTGGTGCTCGACCTGACGAAGCCGGAGGTAAGCGCCTGGCTGTTCGAGCGGCTCAATGCGCTGCTCAAGGAATACGACATCGCCTATCTCAAATGGGATCATAACCGCGATCTTTTCCCCACCGCAGGGCGCGCGCATCGCCAGACCGAGGCGCTCTACACTCTCCTTGAGGGCTTTCGCGGAAGGGTCGAGATCGAGGCCTGCTCGAGCGGCGGCGGACGGATCGATACGAAGATGCTCTCACGCACCCAGAGGGTCTGGCCGAGCGACAATAATGACGCGATCGAGCGCTTGCGGATCTTGCCTGCATGGAGCCAGTTCCTGCCGCTCGAAGTGCTCGGCAGCCATGTCGGCCCCTCGCCCAATCCGATCACCGGGCGGCGCCTCAGCATGGACTTTCGCGCCAAGGTGGCGATGTTCGGCCATATGGGCGTGGAGGCGGACCCGGCGCATATGTCCGAGGGCGAACGCGCCTCGCTCGCAGCGCATATCGCGCTCTACAAGCAGTGGCGCGGCGTTCTGCATGCGGGCCGACTGTTCAGGATCGAGCATCCGGACGACGGGATCGGCGGCCTGATGGCGCTGCATGAGGGCCGCGCGCTAGCGCTGGTCGCCCAGACGCTGTTCTCGCCCGTCTTCGACGCCGCGCCGGTGCGGCTGCCGGGGCTCGATCCGCAAGCGCTCTACCGGGTGACGCTGCCCGAACCGTGGCCATCGCGTGGGCGCCCTTATCTGGCTGATGCCGAAAGCTGGCGCGAAGGGCTGGTCCTGTCGGGCCGGGCGCTTCGCGAACACGGCCTTGCACTCCCGCTCACCCGGCCCGAAACCGCCTGGCTGATTTCTCTGGAGACTGTGAAGAAGTGATGCGACGTCAATGAAACTGGGGTGCTGCTATTTCCCCGAACACTGGCCGCAAGATATGTGGGCCGAGGATGCAAGGCGCATGCGCGAAATGGGGCTCAGCCTCGTGCGCATGGGCGAATTTGCCTGGAGCCGGATCGAGCCTGCCCCAGGGCGCTTCGAATGGGACTGGCTCGACACCGCGATCGAGACGCTCGCAGGAGAGGGCCTCAAGGTCATCTTGTGCACCCCCACCGCGACCCCGCCCCGATGGCTGGTCGATCGCATGCCCGACATGGTCGCCATCGACAAACACGGCAATCCGCGCGGCTTCGGCTCACGCCGGCACTATTGTTTCTCGCACCTGGGCTATCGCGAAGAAAGCCGCCGCATCACCAAGGCGCTGGCCGAGCGCTACGGCGCCCACGAAGCGGTGGTCGGCTGGCAGACCGACAATGAATATGGCTGCCACGATACGGTGCTCAGCTTCTCGAAGAGCGCAGCGGCAGGCTTTCGCGTCTGGCTGCAGGAGCGCCACGGCACGATCGAGGCGCTCAACCGCGCCTGGCGCAATGGCTTCTGGAGCATGGACTATCCCGGCTTTGACGCGATCGATCCGCCCAACCTGACCGTCACCGAGGCAAACCCCGCGCACTCGCTCGATTACCGCCGGTTCGCCTCCGACGAGGTTGCAAGCTTCAACCGCGAACAGGTCGATATCCTGCGCGCCTATGCGCCCGACCGGATGATGACGCACAATTTCATGGGCTTCTTCACCGAGTTCGATCACCACAAGCTGGCGCGCGATATCGATGTGGCGAGCTGGGACAGCTACCCGCTGGGCTTTCTTGAACAATTCTGGTTCGGCGATGCGACCAAGCGCGCCTATGCACGCCAGGGGCACCCCGATATCGCCGCCTTCCACCACGATCTTTATCGCGGCGCCACGGCGGGCGGTCGCTGGGGGGTGATGGAACAGCAGCCGGGCCCTGTGAACTGGGCGCGCTTCAACCCCGCGCCGCTCAAGGGCATGGTCGCGCTGTGGACCATCGAAGCCTATGCCCACGGCGCTGAATTCGTGAACTATTTCCGCTGGCGGCAGGTGCCTTTTGCGCAGGAGCAAATGCATGCAGGCCTTTTGCGGCCCGACAGCTCGGACGCAGAAGCCGCTGCCGAAGCGCGCCACGCTGCCGACGTGATCGGGGAACTGGGCGAAGCGGAAACGCCAAAGCCCCCCGCTGCAATCGTTTTTTCCTACGAGGCGGCCTGGGTCTGCTCGATCCAGCCGCAGGGCGAAAGCTTCCGCTATCTCGAACTTGCCTTTGAATGGTACAGCGCGCTTCGGCGCAAGGGCCTCGATGTCGATATCGTCTCTCCCGAGGCGGACCTTTCGGATTATGCAATGGTCTTCGTGCCGAGCTTGCCGATCCTGCCCGATGGCTTTGTGGCAAAGCTCGCCGCGCTCAAGGCGCCGGTGCTGATCGGGCCGCGTTCCGGCAGCAAGACGCAGCACTTTGCGATTCCCGAAAAGCTGGCGCCGGGCGAACTGGCCGACCTGATCCCGATCAAGGTCACACGGGTCGAATCCTTGCGCGCCGGTCTCAAGGAAAGCGAGCAGGACTGGTCGATCAGCCGCTGGCGCGAAGATATCGAGGGCGAGGCTGAAATCGAGTTCGGCGACCGGCGGCGCGGCGTCGTCTTTCGCCGGGGCCATGCGCGCTATCTGGCCGCGTGGGCCGACCAGACGCTGCTGGGCCGCGTGATCGGCAAGATGGCAAAAGAGGCGCGCATCGACCTTGTGCCGATGAAAAAGGGCCTGCGCCTGCGCCGCACCGCATCCCATGTTTTTGCCTTCAACTTTTCCGATGCGCCGCTCAACGTGGCAGGGCATGGCGACGGCGCGCCAGTGATCGGCAAGACCATCATTCCCCCTGCCGGTTTCACCGTGTGGAAGCGGAGCTGAGAGGGTGAAGGCCATGGAAAAACGCAGCTACGCGCTGATCGGCAGCGGCATGATGGGCCTTGAGCACATGCGCAATCTTGCGCTGATCGAGGGGGCCGAGCTGGTTGCGATCGCCGACCCCGACGCCACCTCGCGCGGCTGGGCCGAGGCGCAGGCACGCGCGCTGGGGCAGCATATCGCGCTGTTCGAGGATAACGAGGCCATGCTTGCCAAGGCCCGGCCCGATGCGGTCATCATCGCCTCGCCCAACTTCACCCATTTCGACGTGGTCAAGCCGGTGATGGACGCAAACTGCGCGGTGCTGATGGAAAAGCCGATGTGCACGCGGACCCAAGACGCGCTGGCGCTGGCGCGTGCGGCCCGCGATTACGATCCGCTCTTCTGGGTCGGCCTCGAATATCGCTACATGCCGCCCGCCACCCGCTTTATCGAGCGGGTCCATGCGGGCGAGGCGGGCGACATCAAGATGCTGAGCATCCGCGAGCACCGCTTCCCCTTCCTCCCCAAGGTTGGCGACTGGAACCGCTTCAACCGCAACACAGGCGGCACTCTAGTGGAAAAATGCTGCCATTTCTTCGACCTGATGCGCCATATCCTGCGCGATGAGCCGGTGCGCGTCTTTGCGAGCGGCGGGCAGGATGTGAACCATCTGGATGAACGCTATGATGGCGAAGTGCCCGACATTATCGATAATGCCTTCGTCCTCGTCGATTTCGCCGGCGGGGCGCGCGCCTGCCTCGATTTGTGCATGTTCGCCGAGGGGTCGCAGGAGCAGGAGGAGATCAGCGCGGTGGGCCCTGTTGGCAAGCTCGAGGTCAAACTGCCCGGCGGCATCGTCAGCTGGTCGCCGCGCGACAGGTCAGGC
Source organism: Erythrobacter sp. (assembly GCA_043567175.1). Taxonomy (GTDB): domain Bacteria; phylum Pseudomonadota; class Alphaproteobacteria; order Sphingomonadales; family Sphingomonadaceae; genus Erythrobacter. The sequence goes on along the minus strand of CP121323.1, from coordinate 2,821,146 downwards.
CCGTTTGCCGAGGAGATCGGAGTGCCGCAAGAGGCCCTCAAAGCGGGCACGCATCACGGCGCGACCTATTTCCAGCTCAGGCGGTTCCACGAGGCCTTGACGCATGGCACGCCGCCGCAGATCACCGCGCGCGACGGCTATCGCAGCGTCGTGATGGGCGCCGCCGCGCAGCAAAGCATCGCCACCGGCCTTCCGGTCGAACTCGAATTTCAGGACTGATCATGCCCGACACCATCCCCCGCATCGGCTTCGGCCTCTGGAAGATCGCGCCCGAAGACACCGCCGATGCGGTCGTCGAAGCGGTGCGCGCAGGCTATCGCCATTTCGACAGCGCAGCCGATTACGCCAACGAGCAGCAGACCGGCGAGGGGCTGGCGCGCGCGGTGGCGGACGGGCTGGTGGCGCGCGAGGATCTGTGGATCACGTCCAAGCTGTGGAACACGTTCCACGCGGCAGAACATGTCGAGGAAGCGTGCCGCAAGACGCTGAGCGACCTTGGCCTCGATTTTCTCGATCTCTACCTGATCCACTTTCCCATCGCGCTGCAATATGTGCCGATCGAAGAGCGCTATCCGCCCGAATGGGTCGTGGACCCGGAGGCTGAAACCCCGCAGATGGAGCGCGCGCCCGTTCCGCTGCACGAGACCTGGGCGGCGATGGAGGCGCTGGTGGACAAGGGCCTCGTCAAGCGCATTGGCGTTTGCAACTACAATTCGGCGCTGCTGCACGATCTGATGGCCTATGCGAGGATCAAGCCCGCCATGCTCCAGATCGAAGCGCATCCCTATCTGACCCAGGAGCGGCTGATCCGGCTGGCGGGCGATTACGGGATCGACGTCACCGCCTTTTCGCCGTTGGGCGCGCAAAGCTATTTCGAGCTCGGCATGGCGGATCGCGAGGAGAGCCTGCTGGGTGCTGCCCCGGTGATGGTGGCGGCTGAGGCGCATGGCAAGACACCCGCACAGGTGCTCCTTCGCTGGGGCGTGCAGCGCGGCACGGCGGTGATCCCGAAGACTTCGAGGCCAGAGCGGATGCGCGAAAATATCGCGATCGACGATTTCGAACTCAGCGCTGTCGAAATGGCGGCGATCAGCGCGCTCAACCTTAATCGCCGCTTCAACGATCCTGGCACCTTTACCGAGGCCGCCTTTGGCACCTTCCACCCGATTTACGACTGACCATCACGATGGATTTCCCAGCAATCATCACCGGCGGCGGCGATCTGGCCGCCTTCCTCAAAACCAACAAAGCGGCGGTTGACGCAGGCCTGGAAGACGCGGGCGCGCTGGTCTTTCGCGGCTTTGACGTGCCCGATGCCCACGCCTTCGATGCGGCGGTCGAAGCCTATGGCGAGCCGGGCTTCACCTATGAGGATTCGCTCTCCAATGCGGTGCGCACCAACGTCACCCCTCGGGTGTTCACCGCCAACGAAGCGCCGCCTTCGACCGAGATCTTCCTCCACCACGAAATGGCGCAGACGCCGATCTATCCGGCCAAGCTGTTCTTTTATTGCGAGATCGCCCGGATGACCGGCGGGGCGACGCCGCTGTGCCGTTCGGACCGGGTGATGGAGCGCCTCAGCGCCGAGGCGCCGGATTTCGTCGCGCGGCTGGAGGCCGAAGGCGTGCGCTACACCAATGTGATGCCCGCCGATGACGATGCAGGATCGGGGCAGGGGCGAAGCTGGCGCTCCACCCTGAGCGTAAAGAGCCGCGAGGAGGCGGAGAGACGCCTGCGCAATCTGGGTTATACCTGGCAGTGGCGCGAGGATGGCTCGCTGCGCGTCACCACCGCCGCCTTGCCAGCCGTGCGCGATGTGGGGGGCGGGCGAAAGACCTTCTTCAACCAGCTGATCGCCGCCTTCAAGGGCTGGTCGGACAGCCGCAATTCGCCCGACAGGTCGATCACCTTCGGCGGCGGGGAAGCCATCACCGCCAAGGATATGGCGCCCGCCATAAAGGCCGCCGAGGAGCTCACCGCCTTGTGCGAATGGCAGCCGGGCGATGTCGCGCTGGTCGACAATTTCACCGTCATGCACGGCCGGCGGCCATATGAGGGCAAGCGCCGGGTACTCGCCAGTCTGATCGCCTAGGCGGCAGGTTTTCGCACCGCCAGCGCCCAGACCACCGCATTGGTCAGTACCAGCGCGGCCATGAGCGGCGCGAACCACGCGCTCCAGCCGCCCACGAGGCCAATCGGCGAGAACAGCAGATAGGTCGCGACCACACAGCTCAGCAACGTCACCGCGAGCGGCTTTGCAAACGCCCAAGGCTCCATGTCGACCTTCTCGTTGCGGGTGAAGCGCCACTCGCTCTCGCGCGGACGCAGCGCCCCGCAGGCCAGCATGATGCCGACCTCGATCACGAACAAAGCCGCATATTGGTGGATGAAGTGCAGCGTCACCACATCCTCCAGCGCGAAGCGCAAGAGCCCATAGGCGATGACGTGGAAGATGATCGCGATCTTTGCTCCCAATGCAGGCACCCGCCGCGTGAACAGGCCCACCATGACAATCGCGATTGTAGGGATGTTGTAGAAGCCGGTGAACTTGCGGATCACCTGGAACAGCCCTTCGGAGGCGAAGGTCAGCATCGGCGCGATAACGAAAGACCCGAGCGCAATCACGAGGCTCGCGATCTTGGCGATCCGCACCAGCTCCGCATCGGATACAGCGCGTTTGAGGGCGGGCGCATAGACATCGAGCGCGAACAGGGTGGCGGCGGAATTCAAGAGCGAGTTGAACGAGGAGAACACCGCGCCCAGCAGGACGGCGAGGAAGAAACCGCTCATCCACACCGGCAGAACGTCGCGGATAAGGCGCGGATAGGCCTCGTCGATGGTCCCAAGACCCGGACCATAGAGATGAAAGGCGATGACGCCGGGGATCATCATCAGGAAGGGCACGAGAATCTTGAAGAAGCCGGAGAACAGCACGCCCTTCTGCCCTTCGGCAAGGCTGCTCGCGCCAAGGGTCCGCTGGATCACATATTGGTTTGTGCACCAGTAGAACAGGTTGGCAAAGATCATGCCCGTGAACAAAGTGCCGAAGGGCGTGGGATCATCGCGCGCGCCGATCGCGTTCAGTTTTTCGGTGTTCTCGCTCGTCAGCCGCGCCAGCCCCGTGCTGAAATCGCCCTCGCCAAGCGCGATCAGGCCGAAGACCGGCACCGCCACGCCGATCACCAGCAGGCCCACCCCGTTGAGCGTGTCCGAGATCGCCACCGCGCGAAGGCCGCCGAAGATCGCGTAGACAGCGCCCACCACCCCGATCACGATCACCATCGCCACCAGCGCGGCGAAATCGGAAAGCCCGGTAAGCCCGGGCACATCGAAAAAGGCGATCACCGCAAGGCTGCCCGAATAGAGCACGCTGGGGATCGTCACGAGGCCATAGCCCAGCATGAACAGCACAACCGACATCCGCCTGACGCCCGCATCGAACCGGTCGTTCAGGAATTGCGGCAGCGTCGTGAACGCGCCCGCCAGATATTTCGGCAGGAAGACAAGCGCCATCGCGATCGTAGCGATGGCAGCGGTGACCTCCCAGCCCATGCTCGACATGTTGTAGCCATAGGCCGAACCGTTGAGCCCGATCAGCTGTTCAGCCGAAAGGTTGGTGAGCAGCAGCGAGCCGGCGATAAAGGTCGCCCCCAGCCCGCGCCCGGCGAGGAAATAGCCTTCCTTGGTATCCGCCGTGCCGCGCGTCTTGATCCAGCTCACCCACGCGACCAGCCCCATGAAGAACAGGCAAGAGCCTGCGGTAAAGAGCCAATCGCCCGAACCCATCTGCCCCCTCGTTCGCCTGCCTAGGCGCCAGAAGAGGCGGGAGCGGAGGCTGGAGCGGGTTTGGCAGACGCTTCCCCGGCCAGCAATTCTGCGTAATGACCGCGCAAGGTCTCGGTGCCGAATTCGGGCGTCTTCTCGGCGCTGTATTCCCCCGTCTCCGGGTCAAGCCACAGCATGCTCTGCGTCGCGTAATATTTGGCGATCCGGGCATATTCAGCTTTCTCGGCGCACCATGCGGAAAACGGCGCGCCAAGCGTGATGATCCTCGCCGCCGCGTCGAACAGCCCCACGGGCACGGATTTGAATTTCGGCTCGCGCCCGGCGACCTCGAACAGCAATTCGCCCTGCTCCCTCAGGGTGATCGCAGGGCCGGGGCCGCCGATGGGAAGCTCGGCCCCCTTCGCCCGCTCATCCTTCAGCGTGTTCGCGATGAAACGCGCAAGGTCTGCGTCCGAGATCGGCTTGCAGCGCGTCAATTCACCATCGCCGAAGATCAGGAACGGCTTACCCGCCGCCACCCGTTTCACCTGTCCCGAAAGCGATTTGAAGAAAGCGGTGGGCCGCACGATCGTGTGCGGAACCGAAGAGGCTTTCAGCGCCGCCTCGAATTCGAGCTTGGCCCGCTGGAAGGCAAGATGCGGGCGCTGCACGCAGATCGCGGAGAGCAGCACGAAATGCTCGACCGCCTGGCTCTCGCTCGCGATCAGAAGGTGCATGTTGGCATCGAGATCAACCGCAATCGCATCCCTTGGCGAACCCGAGCGCGAGGCGATGCACGAGATCAGCGCCTGCGGCTTGATCTCTGCGAGCGCGAGGCTGACATCCATTTGCTGCGAGAGGTCGACCACGCGCACCTCGGCCCCGGAAAATTCCGGCAGCGCCGCCGCCTCTTCGCTGCGCACCAGCGCCGTCACCGCAAGCCCGCGCGCCACGCATTCGCGCACCACGGCGCGCCCGATCGTGCCGCTTGCGCCTGCAATGCAGACCGAATTGGGGATCGCCTCTGGCATCAGTCAGCCGCGCAAAGGATGAGTATCGGGGAAGGTCGCATTTGCAATCGCATGGTCAAAAGCCGCTCTGCCGCATCGCTAGAGGCGGTAGTCTCCCGTTGCCAGCGCGTCATGGTGGCGCTCTTCCATGCGCACATAGCCCGCAGCGCCCGGACCCACACAGCTATTACCCGAAGCGTCAGGTTCGAGGAACCAGATCGGATCGTCGGTTTGCGCCGTGTCGAAGCCTTGCCTCACCAGTTCCACCTTGCGCAGCTTGAAAGTGCCTGTCGTCTCGGCCTCCGGCTGGATGCGGATGAAGAGCGGCACGGCATAGGGCGGCAGGTGAGCGCGCGCGTGGTCAGCGAGCCCGGCAATGTCGAAGTCATCGCCCACCGTTATCGCCGCCATGCCTGCGCGACCGTCAGCGCCCGGCACCTCGACACCGTAGACATTGGCAAGCTCGACGCCGGGATATTTCGCGATCACGTCAGCGACTTCGTTAGTTGCGACGTTTTCGCCCTTCCAGCGGAAGGTGTCACCGATCCGGTCGACGAAATAGACATAGCCATCCGCATCGCGCCGCACGAGGTCGCCGGTGCGAAACCAGGCATCGCCCTTTTCAAAGACGTCGGTGAGAATCTTCTTCTTTGTCGCCCCGGGATTGTCGTGATAGCCGTGAAACGCATCGCGCCCCGAAGTGCCGATACGCCCGATCGCCTCGCCCGGTTCATCGACATCGACAATCCGGCACAGCCCGTCTTCCCCGCGCACCGGTTCTTCCTCGACCACGTCGAACTTGACGATTTTTACCCCGATGCGGTCTTCCATGTAAGTCGGCAGCCGCCCGATCGCGCCCACTGTTCCATCAAGGTTGAGGAACGAGACATTGCCCTCGGTCGAGCCGTAGAATTCGCGCATCTCGCCAACGCCGAAACGCTCGACAAAGGGTTCCCAGACATCGGCGCGCAGCCCGTTGCCGAAACCGATTGCGAGCTTGTGGCCGCGTTCCCTGGGATGCGGCGGCGCAGCGAGGAGATAGCGGCAGAGTTCGCCGATATAGACGAACTTGGTCGCGCCGTAATCGGCGACATCGTCCCAGAATTCGGAGACCGAGAGCTTGCGCTTGAGGATAGTCGTCGCGCCGAAGATCAGCGGCCCGGCCATACCCAGCGCGCCGCCCGTCATGTGGTATAGCGGCAGGACATTGTAGACCCTGTCGCCCGCCTTCACGTCGCCGAGGAAATCGGCAAAGCGCGCCATGCCGCGCAGCCGCATATGGGTGATCTTGGCCGCCTTGGGCAGGCCGGTCGTGCCCGAAGTGTAGGCGAACAGGACGATATCGCTGTTGCGGATATGCGCGCGCACGGCCTTGTCGGGGCGCGTTACCGGCTGCTGGCTGAGCGCGGCGGCGAAATCCTTGCCCGCCTCGCCGTCGAAATCCCAGACCGCGAGATCATTCGATAAGGACGGCGCGATCTGGCGTGCATGGGCGGCCTGGACCCCGCCTGCAATGATTGCGCTTGCACCCACGATGGAAACGCAATGGGCAAGCCCCTCGCCCTCGAGGCTGGTGTTGACCAGCGCCGTGATGACGCCGATTTTGGAAAGGCCGAACCAGATCGCGGGATAATCGGGGCAGTTTTCAAGGATCAGCGCCACCGTGTCGCCGGGCTTCAACCCTTCAGCCTGCGCCCAGTGCGCGACCGCGTTGGCTCGCTCGTCGAACGCGCGATAGGTTATGCTCTCGCCCTCGAACAGGAAAGCGGGCCTCTCGGCATGCGAGTCCACCGCCTGCTCGATCTCGTCGGCGATGGTTACCGGCGATTCCGGCTGGAGCGGCTTGACCTTGTTCAGGACATTGAAGACGCCCCTCACATAGGTGAACTCACGCGTTATTCCTTTATGCGCCTTGCGCAGGGTTTGCAGCACTTGACCTCTCCCGATGATCCCTTTGCCGGGGGTGGCATCAGGCTGCGGCGTCTTGCGGCCGCTCGCCCTGAGCGGGTCGAGGATGCCATAGGGCCGGGACACTGGCAACAAGCGCCGCGCCGGGCAAAAGCGGTCCGGCACATGGCGGCATTCGAAAGGTACTTTGGCGGGCGTCAAAACCGCACTTGAGCGGGCGTTCAAAAATTGCTCATGTAGGAAAAATCGTGTGGCCCGGAAGCGCCGGTACATGGTGATTAGGTCGCGCTTCGCATGCACTTTATGAACAAAAGGGTGCGCGAAGATGCTCGAGAAATGCCGCAGGAGAGAGCCTTGAACGTCGAATTTTCACCCGAACTCGAAGCCTTCCGCGCCGAAGTTGCCGAGTTCTTCGCCACCGCCCCGACACCTGCAATCCGCGAGGCAGGCGCCAAGACGACCAGCGTCTTCGCCCCCTTCAAGGAATGCATGGAGTGGCACCAGATCCTCTACCACAAAGGCTGGGCCGCGCCGCACTGGCCGCAAGAACATGGCGGCACCGGCTGGAGCGTCGAGCAGCGCTTCATCTTTGCCGAGGAATATCGCAAGGCCGACCTGCCCCCGCTGCTGCCGCAAAGTCTCGGCATGGTCGGCCCGTTGCTGATCGACATCGGGACCGCTGAGCAGAAGGTGAAATATCTGCCCGGCATCCTCAAGGGCGAGGATTTCTGGGCGCAAGGATATTCGGAGCCGAATTCGGGCTCGGACCTTGCCTCGCTCTCCTGCCGGGCCGAGGCCGATGGCGATGATTACATCATCAACGGCTCGAAAATCTGGACCACCTATGCCCACCACGCCAACCGCATGTTCATGCTCGTGCGCACCAGCACCGAAGGCAAGAAGCAGGCGGGCATCACCTTCCTGCTGCTCGACCGGATGGACTATCCCGGCATGGACGTGCGCCCGATCGTGGGCCTCGACGGCTTTCCCGAACAATGCGAGGTTTTCTTCGACAATGTGCGCGTGCCGAAGTCGGGCCGGGTGGGCGAGGAGAATGACGGCTGGACGGTCGCCAAACACCTTTTGAAGCACGAACGCGGCGTCTCGGCTGCCAGCCCCACCTTGATGCGCTATTGCGAAAGAGCGCGGGAGGCCGCCGCAAGCACGCCCTCGCCCTTTGGCGGGGCGCTGGCCGATGATCCGGTCTTCCAGAGCGAGATCGGCACGCTGGAGGCGAGCATCGCCTCGCTCGGCCATATGGAGAAGCTGGCGATTGCCGGACACCCGATCGCAAGCGACCCGGCCTTCCCGTCGATGAACAAGACGATCAATTCAGAATTGTTGCAGGACGTCTCGACGCTGATGGCACGCCTTTCCGGCGTCGATGGCCTGGCACGGCAGATCGAGGCTTTGAGGATCGGCTCGAATGTCGAACCACTGGGCAGCGAATTCGATCTGATTGCCATGCCGCTCTACCTCAACAGCCGCGCTGCCTCGATCTATGCGGGCTCGAACGAAGTGCAGCGCGACCTGATCGCGCGCACGGTCGCGATGCGCTGAAAGGCGAGGGACGGAAACGATGGACTTCGCCTTTACACCCGAACAGGAGATGCTGCGCGACAGCGTTTCGCGCACATTGGCCAAAGCCTACGATTTCGACGCACGGCAGGCACTGGTGCGCTCTGACGCGGCGTGGTCGGCCGAGGTCTGGAGCGCCTTTGCCGACCTGGGCCTGCTTGCCCTCCCCTTCAGCGAGGAGCGCGGCGGCCTTGGCGGATCGATCGCCGATTGCGTCGCCTTTGCAGGCGCCTTTGGCAAGCACCTCGTGGTCGAGCCCTATGCCCACGCGGTTCTGCTGGCGGGCGGCGCGCTTGAAGCGAGCGCGCATGAGGCGGCAGGCGAATGGATCGAAAAGCTGACTGCGGGCGAAGCGGTCGTCGCCTTCGCTTATGAGGAAGGCACCGGCACGCCAACCCCCGCCATGATCGGCACCAGGGCCACCAGCTCAAAAGACGGCTTCAAGCTGAGCGGCGAGAAGCGGCTGGTGATCGCGGGCGCCGAGGCCGATGCGCTGGTTGTTGCCGCGCGCACCGGCGAGGACGGACCTGTCAGCCTGTTCCTCGTATCGCGCGACGCGCCCGGGCTTTCGGTCAGCGCATACACCACGATCGACGGGCAGAGCGCGGCCAGGATCACCTTCGCCGATACGCCTTGCGAAGCCCTGCTCGAGGATGCAGACGAGGCGCTGGAGGCGATCCTTGCCAGGGCGATCATAGTCCAGTCCGCCGAAGCGGTGGGCGCAATGGAAGCGCTGCTCGCCGCAACCGCCGAGTATGCCATGACCCGCAAGCAATTCGGCCAACCGATAATGATGTTCCAGACGGTTGCCCACCGCCTGTCCGACATGAAAATCGCCTGCACCAAGGCTCTCTCAACCCTCACTTACACCACCGCGCTTGCCAATTCGGGGCTGGCGAGCACCCGCGATATCTCGATCCTCAAGGGCCAGATCGGGAGGTTGGGGCGCGAGACCGGCGAAGCGGCAATCCAGACCCATGGCGGTGTCGGCATGACCGAAGATCTCAGCATCAGCCATTACCACAAGCGCCTGCTCGCCTATGACGCGCAACTGGGCGAACACGCCTACCACTTGCGCGTTGTGGGGCAGGCCTGAGCACGCGGCTTGGTCGCAGAGGTCTTGCGCAATCACGCAGGCTCGACCATCTCGGCGCGAGCGCTGCAATTCAGGATATCCAAGCATGGCCCTCACCCTCCCGCAACTTACCGTCACCGGCACACCAAACGCCATGGGCCGCCAGTACGGCGCGCATTTTCGCGAGATGATCGGCGCCTTCGTCAACGACCGCGTCACAGCCGTCACGGCCTATCTGAAAGGCACAGGGCATGAAGGCACCGACCGCCTCTTTGAAGCGGGTGCGGCGTGCCTTGAGCAAGTGAAGGGCTTTGATCCTGAAGGCTTTGCCGAGCACATGGGGATCGCAGAAGGATCAGGCATCGATCCCGTCCGCCTCTTCACCACCGCCAACATGACCGATGTGCGCGACATCATCGCCTATCCCGGCGACCCGGTGGTGACCGAGGATGAGGGCTGCACCGTCGGGCTCCTGCCGCCCTCGATCAGCGCCAACGGCCAAGCACTCCAGGGCCAGACCTGGGATCTGAACGGCCCCGATGTCGAGTATGTCATCGCGCTGCACCGCCTGCCCGATGACGGCCCCGAAAGCTGGACGGTGACCTGCTCGGGCTGTCAGACGCTGATGGGCATGAACCAGCACGGCGTGAGCGTTGGCACCACCAACCTCAAGACTTTCGGCGCGAAGGTCGGCATCCCCTATCTCTCGCTCCTCCACCTCGCCCTTCAGCAGGAGACGAAAGCGGCGGCGAGCACCATCGTCGAGCGCGCGCCGGTGGCGGGAGCGCATTCCTATTGGGTGGGTGACAAGGACGGCGCAATCGAGTGGGAGAAGACCCCTTCAAGCGCCCATGCCCGCAGTACTGATAGCGGACCACTCGCGCGCTCGAACCACTGCCTCGCCGAAGGCAATATTGCGCGCGAGACTGACCTCTCGCCCAGCACGCACCAGCGCTTCAAGCGCATGGAAACGCTATTGGCGAGCACGAAGGGCCATTCTGTCCAGTCACTCCAGGCATTGTTCGCCAATCGCGATGACGGGCCGCTCAGCATCAACCGCTTCCTCGAAGACGATTCGGGCGCCACCACCAACGCGGTCGTCGCCATGAACCCCGCCGACCTCGAATTCCTCGCCTGTCGCGGCCCCGCCGACAAAGGCGAATGGGCGAAGCTTGAATTTGATCGCCAGGAGGCGAAAGCCTGAAACGACGCAGGTCTATCCGATAGCGTGGCTCCGAGGGGCAAGGGAGAAGCGGCGCGCATTGCGGTACACTGGAAGGTCATCAGAAATAAGCCGCAACAGGCTTGCCGGACAGACAGGCCGCCCTGCCTCCCGCCACAGCGCAATGAGACCGGCATCATATAGCACAGCAAGAAAAGCCACCGCCCCACCGGGAATGCGATTGACAAGACAACGGTTAGATCGCTATCCGCGCGCTCCTACCAAGCAGATGGCCCTGATGGGCATCGGTAATTGTGTGCCCAGATGGCGGAATTGGTAGACGCACCGTCTTCAGGTGGCGGCGGGAGCAATCCCGTGGAGGTTCGAGTCCTCTTCTGGGCACCATTTGTTCTTCTCTTGTTCTCCCAGATAATCTATAAAACCCGCAGAAACCCTAGGGATTCCGCCCTTCGGTAGTTCCGGATCGTCCCGTTTGTTCTCGGGAGTTCCAGACATTTTTGCGGGCCTTTTGCGGGCCTTTGCGAAAACCACATTGGGAAAAGGCCCGCAAATGCCTCTGACCGAAACACGGCTCCGCGCCCTCAAGACGAAAGACAAGCCTTACAAGGTCGCTGACCAGCGAGGCCTTTACATAGAAGTAACGCCGGCAGGCAGTAAGCTTTGGCGTTTCCGCTATCGTATCGGCAAAGTTGAGAAGAAGCTCGCGATCGGCAGCTATCCCGAAGTCAGCCTGAAGGAGGCGCGAGACGTGACCTTCGAGGCGCGCCAAGCCGTTGCCTCAGGTCGGGACCCAGCCTTTGAGAAACGCAAGCAGAAGATACGCGAAGAGTTTCTCTCCGCGCAGACTTTCGAGGCAGTCGCCCGCGAATACATTGAGCAGATGATGGTTCAGAACGGCCGAGCTGAGGCCACGATCGTAAAGGCAAACTACTTTCTCGACCAGCTAGCACCGGCAATTGGAAACCGGCCCATTCATGAGATCGAGCCCTTTGAAGTCTTGGCTCCTCTCAAGCGGCTCGAGGCCACCGGGAAACACGAAACCGCAAAGAAGTGTCGGTCGTTCGCGGGACGGGTCTTTAGATATGGCGTTGCGACAACTCGCTGCAAATCCGATCCAACCAGTATGCTCAAAGGCGCACTGATAACGCCGAAGGCTACCCATTATGCAGCCATTCTGGAACCCAAGGAACTTGGTGGCCTGCTACGGGCAATCGACGACTACACCGGGTACATGGTGACGAAGTTCGCATTACAGATCGCGCCTCATGTCTTCGTACGACCTGGCGAACTCAGGAATGCTGAGTGGCGCGAGGTCGACCTTGTCGATGGTGTCTGGAAGATCCCCGCAGGAAAAATGAAGGCTCGCCGTGCTCATGCCGTCCCGCTTTCGAAACAGGTCATAAACTATCTGACAGACTTGGCCGAGATGCTCGGCCACGAGGGATATGTGTTCCCATCGGCTCGGACTTCCAAGCGCCCGATGAGCGAGAACACCCTGAATGCGGCGTTCCGTCGCATGGGGTACTCCAAGGATGAAGTCACAGCTCACGGTTTGCGTGCCACGGCCTCGACGTTCCTGAACGAGTCAGGATTGTGGAATCCTGATGCAATCGAGCGCGCCTTGGCGCACGGAGACAGCAATGCGGTGCGCGGCATTTACCACCGGGGTAAGCACTGGGGTGAGAGGGTGCGTATGGCTCAATGGTGGAGCGACTATCTTGATGAACTCCGCTCAGGAGGAAAGGTCATAGAGGCGAAGTTTGCGCGGCGCTAACTCGCGGCTGTGCGTTATTTGCAGATTGACCAAAGCAATAAGGCTAGCGGTCGGACTTCGTGCCTGAGAAATGACGTTGGCGAGTTCTGAAGGATCGTAGTGATAGCCGGGCGCGTCTGCGATCGATTGCATTTATCCCGCAGAACTCGATTTTTGGAGAATGCGGGATAAGCCAGGGATTGGAGCCTTGCGTTCTTCCTATGTTCGAACATTCTTGTTTTGCTAACGCTTGAAGCGTATATCCACTTCCAGAGATCGATTCCGTAGGATTAAGATGAGCAACCTAACTGCACAGGTTCTGACAACGGTGAACGCCCCCTATGGGGCGAACCATTCCGCTCATCAACTCGCAGCGCTTATCGCTGACCCATCGAGTGTCGCAACGTGTGACGCCAGCGTCTTCGCTTTCTTTTCGGAGGTGGCACCAGCGGCTCAAAAAGCCTTTTTGGCTGAAATGAAGGTCGATGAAGATATGGCGAAAGCTGTCGCTAACCAGTTTTCTAAGATGGCTGGGTACTCGCTGCCACTAGCAGCCTGAGAAAGTGATCGTACCTCGACAGCAGCCGAGCCAATGGCCGCTTTTATTCGACTTGGCATCCGACATCATCGCGCGAACCACAGAAGCCGTCGGCCGCGAGCCAGATTGGTCTTTCGGAGGTGGAACGGCATTGATGCTTCAGATCGATCATCGCGAGAGCCATGATATCGACCTCTTCCTTTCAGATCCCCAATTCCTACCCTACCTCAATCCCGAGACGCAGGGATTTGAGCTCCAACGGATGCCGGACACCTACAAGACCGATGGCGCAGGTTCCCTCAAACTGATCTTCGAGGAGATCGGTGAAATCGACTTCATTTGTTGTGTCGACATTACGCCAGAGCCATCACAGGTCAGGGAGCTACGGGGGCGAACAATCCGGCAGGAAACTCCGGCAGAGATAGTCGCTAAGAAGGTATTCTATCGCGGTGCATCGATGCAGCCACGCGATATGTTCGATATCGCGGCCACCAGCGAAAAGCTGGGCCAGGAATACGTCATCAATGCCTTCCGCGGATGCGGGGTCGATCGATGTAAGAATGCACTTCGAGCTGCAGAGAATATGAAGCCTGACTTCGCTAGCTCGATCATCAAGCAACTCATGTACCGCGGCCATAACGGTCATCTGGTCGAGGAAGCACAGGCGATTACAGTGCAGCTGTTACGCGCAAGCCTAGGCGCCTAAGGCTCCTTTCATTCAGGCCCAATATCAGCCCATTCGAGAACAAGCTTGTCACCCTTTGTACGGGGCAAGGCCTTGCGTGGAATGAGCTTCCCGCGCACCTCGAAGTCGGACGTGATCTTGACTAGGAACACCATGCTGAAGTTCCGCTTGAGGTTCAGGGTAACCCGGTCATTGCTTTTGAATGGCGTGATTGTTTTGACCTCGACCAGATCATTGCCGAGCCGTCCGTCCGATCCTTGAGCATAGTTGCGGCGCAGCCTTATCCCATGCGTGATCGCCCCGTAAAGTTCTCCGATATCGCCATACACCTGAAGGTGCTTGCCTGTGTGAAGGTGGTAATCTTCAGCCGTGGCGATCAGGTTCTCGAATATCGAGACCAGAGACAGATCGGCATTGGGATACTTTGCCCGCCATTCCTTGTACTGGATTTGCTCGTTGATCTCGTCCCAGCTGATCCATTCGCCATCATCCCAGATGGCATTGTCCGGCCCAAGTTGCTGCATCCGCAATTCCGCTAACGTGTAAAGATTTTCGCGTTTTCTTTGCATGTTCCCATCAACGTGCAAAGCGAAAGCGCGTTTGCTTGCCATATCGCCACGAGATGCGATTCGCGCAAAAAGCCGGTCTCCCGTTGCGAGGGCTGTTACTACTCAGCCGAAGCAAGATCGGAGGCTCAAAAACACCCCCAGCAAAGACACTGCTGCGAGGAAGGCGAACTCAATCCTGATCCCCAAATTTCGAAGCCATTGCCGCACAGCTTCGAGACCTCAGTTCGCGGTGCTTTTGCAAGCAAGCTGATCGAAACGGTCGGCGATCACTTTCCAGGTTTCTACGCCTGCTTCGTCGCCATCTAAGGCCAACCGTTCCACTTGCTTTGCTATGTAGGCTGGTCCGGCATCACCATGATTCTTCTCGACCCATAGCGCGGCAGCCCACCGCTCCTGATCGCGGTTCAACACCATGGCTCACGCCTTCCGGTCCAGGTTCGGGCCAGCCCTTCGCTAACCAGCTGATCGCCAAGTGAGCGACCGTTGCGGGTCACGACACGCAATTTGCGACCGTATTGGTCCTCATCCCGATTTCCGATCGTGCGAAGCTCAAACGGCCCGGCATTAAGCAAATCGACCAATCGGCGGGTCGCACGCATTCCAAGCTCGTACTCGTAGTCGCATCTGGGCTGGCCAATTTCTGGCGTGTCGATGTCAGCGATACGGATCTTGGTACCATCAAGCCAGAAAGTATCGCCATCGACCACACATGTTCTCCTGACTCTACCGCAGATAGCGAATTGTGGAGAGCTTGCTTGTTGGAATAAGGCTTGGGGCTGCTGTTCAACGCTTGCGGATCTCGCGTCCCCGGCCGGCCAATTGAGCGCAAGCATCCCTGCTGCAACGACTATAGAGAATGCCCCCAAACCCAAGATGATCTCCCTGCCTAGCTTCCTGCGCTTCTTTGCCTTGAACGCTTTGCGAAAGTCGAGCGGGTCACTCGGTTCTTTACGCATCGGCCTAGTCTGTTTTCAATACGATAAGCACCAGCAGATAATAATCAGAAATCACAAGATTTCGTCAATGGTATGCCCCGATCGCAGACCATCTGGATAGCACCGACCGGACATATTGCGGTGTCTCACCATTTCTGGGGATCCCGCCGACACGCGATACGGCCCCAGGACCCGCGTTATAGGCAGCCAAGGCTAGGTGAACCGCTTCGAAGCGGTTCAGCATATCGCGCAAATAGCGCGCGCCGCCGTCGATCGAGGCGATAGGATCATGCCGGTTTCGCACGCCCAGTTCGCGCGCGGTAGCTGGCATGAGTTGCGCTAGTCCGGCAGCACCGGCCGGACTCACTGCCATGGGATTGAAGCGAGACTCGACCCAGATCAAAGCGCGAAGCAAGTTCTTGGGCAAACCGTAACGCAGCTCAGCCTTGGCAATAGCCTCCATGTACAGCCCTTCTCTGTAGGAAATATTGGTCTTACCTCGGGGACCAACCGCCGGAGGGAACTGCCTAGCCGCTTTAGCTTCGCGCTCAGCTTTCGGTTGGTGGACTGCGTGTTCGAAGAGGACGAACTCCTGAGCTCTGACGGGATGAAATGAGGTTGCCATCACGCTTGCAAGAGCGATCAGAAATCTCGTCAGTCGATTGGGGCAAGTCATGTCGTCTGATGTCCTGTTGCTTCGAATCATGAAAGAACATAAAAAGAACATACCTCTGTAGGAAATCGGGAAATGCGTTTCGGACTGCTCGTCCAAGCAAAAAGCGACATTGGACAGGCCTGGGGCCGAGGTTTGCGCAGAGGGGCAGCCTGATTGCGCCGACTGTGCCGGGATCTGCGCCAAGTCTGCTGGAGTATGCGCCGAAGCGACCGTTATCTGCGCGAATCATCGAAGGAAGCCGATTCGTACCTTCCTTTATGTTCTTTAATTGTTCTTTTTGTTTTCCTACAGGTTTCCTTTCGAGCTAGCCGGTGAGTCGATGACCACTATGTGAAAGGATTCGTCGATGACTGATATGGCGCTCTTTGCTGAACCTCAGGTTCGCGCCGATCTTGCCAAGCTTCTATTCGCTGCTGTTGAAGCCAGCGGCCGCACACGCTGCGACATCGCGCGCGATGCGCAGATCCACAA
This sequence comes from Erythrobacter sp., assembly GCA_043567175.1. Lineage (GTDB taxonomy): Bacteria > Pseudomonadota > Alphaproteobacteria > Sphingomonadales > Sphingomonadaceae > Erythrobacter. The sequence continues at coordinate 2,805,000 of CP121323.1, read as the reverse complement.
AGATGCGCTGCGGCGAGTCCTTGCCGGCGAGCGCTCGGCAAGTCTTGGCGAAGCCCTACGTATTCTCGCCGCGAACGGCGTCGCACCTCATGCCCACCTTCTGCTTTTCCTGGTCAGTAGCGGCGATCAAGCGATTGCCTGGCTCGAATCCGACCTCGCGCTGTTCTTTGAGGACTTCACTGGTGAGCTGCCTTCTGCGCTTGAGCGTGTTCTCGGCAACCAAGTGTACGATGTGAAGCCTCGCTGGGCAAAGGGCACCGCACACCGTGTCGCTCGCCTTCTCTCAGACCACATAGATGAACTCGAACGCAAAGATGCATTGCTCGGCGACGTCTTCACTGGTGCCGAGGGAGGACACCATGGGTGAAGAGTTCGCCAAGGAAGCGACCGAAGCCCGCCGGGTCACCCGTCTTATCCGTCTTCCGGAAGTGCAGCACCGTGTTGGTCTTGGCCGTTCGACGATCTACCGATGGATGGCCGAGGGCAAGTTTCCGAAGCCGGTCCAGCTAGGCGGATACGCGGTCGCGTGGGCAGAAGATGAGGTAGATGCTTGGGTTGCTGATCGCCTCGCAGCATCGAAATTGGATGGTTAGGTGCGCGGCCCTTGAGTGCGATCAGAATGCGCGCACCAAGCAGTCCTGGGGCGTCTCTAGTCTCTGTCGTTTATCGCGAAACAGCTTGCAGGCCGATCAATAGAGTTAAGCGGCCTGGCGCACTGACTTCCTGGCATTCCTGTCCTTGCATGTTAAAAAACCTATGACTAACGATGTTTTAGTTATAGGTTTTGTAACGTGCCGAGAGAAACAGTCAGTCAGCGGGAAAAGCTTCGCGCGTTTGTTGAGGGTCGCACGATCCTGCGAGCACAGGATCTGCGCAAGCAAGGCATTGCGGGCACCACCATCCGGCGTGCGCTCGATGATGGCGAGCTTATCCGCATCGGCTGCGGACTCTATCGGCACCCAGACGCCGAGATCGATAGTGACGTAACACTTGCGGAAATCGCCAAGCGGATTCCAAAAGGAGTCATTGCTATGACCTCGGCACTCGCCTGGCACGGACTGACCGACCAGATCCCGCGTAAGACCTGGGTAGCGATCGGCACGAGTGGCTGGTCCCCAGCGCAGCCCCCTCCTGTTCGCATCGTGCGCTTCGCCGACAAATATCTGCAACAGGACATCGAACATCATAAGATCTGCGGGGTCGATGTGCCGATCTATTCTGTAACCAAGACGCTCGCCGACCTATTCCGTAACGGACAGCTCGTTGATCGCTCGGTCGCAGTCGAATGGCTGCGCGCGGCGCTCGAGCAGCGCAAGAAAACACCATACGCCATTGCGGAGGCTGCACGCGCGGGTGGAGCCTGGAGGATCATGCGCCCGCACCTCGAGGCGCTGACCTTCGATGGTTGAGGGTCCCAAAAGTATGGCCGCGTCGATCAAGGCACGCTTGCTGACCATGGCCCGCAAACAAAACCGCGCATTCGATCTCTTACTCGTGCGCTTTGCGCTTGAAAGGTTGCTCTACCGCCTGTCCATCTCAACACATCACGACGATTATGTCTTAAAGGGCGGTATGCTTGGACTCACACCTCGACCGAATAGCTCAGGCGATAAAGAGCGACTTGGCGGTAAAGAGCGACTTGGCAGTATCACGAAACAAGGTGATGGCTACCTCCGACGACTTCTCGTTGTCGTAGCAACCGCAGTCATGCTCATGGCGCGCAAGGATGCGTCAGGGCAACCTTGGATGGCGCAAATCCTCGAGCGTATGCCAACAAAGATCGCGACGGAGGCACTCGCGCACAAGACAGCGAGAAACGCATGGGCGGTAATGGCGCGTAAGGAGGTTTACACGCCCGCGGCCGTATAAACTTATCCTCGTCGTTCGCTCCACTTCGAACGGCAGGAGGGCGTAATGGTAGGTCAGTAGTGAAAACGAGCCGGTCAGACCGGGGGTGGTGAAACCGAGGGGGCACAGCGCTTTGAGCGCAATGACGTTATTAGGGATCCAATCTGCGGACTTCATCAGGGCCAGTAGACATATGGTGCTGCGCAAACAGGCCGAACACATGGATGCACACGACCGACATCATCACCGCAGAAAACTCTTGCGCAGCGGGGGCCGTCCACACATGGATCTACATCGACTGCACCTTGCCATAATTAGGCTGGTGCCAGAACCGTCCACGACATCACGTCAGAAGGCATCCAAAAAGCTCGCGGATCTTCAACCTTATATAAATGCATCAGCCAAAATGAAAATCATTGCCCACAGCGGAATCGCAAGAAGAATAGCGATAAAAAGCCCGCACGAAAATGCAGGTGTACGCGCAGTGTCTGGCAACGCCGTGTCGTGGGCGCGCGAGCAAGTATTCTGATTTGCGCATCCTTGGTTCTCATCAGAAGCCTCCGTATTCTGACGGAAAAATTCGCTTGCAGACCAGCCATTGGTCATGGGGTCTTCATTTAATATTCGCTGGGAGCCGTCATACGCGCTTTGACCAGATACCCGATTGCTAACCTGACAATTCTGCTTGGCAGGAAACTCGCACATACCATCTTTCGTACGATCAAAAAGACTCTCGGCACCGCACGACCGATTTCGGTCATCAGCCCCCTTTAGTAGCGCCGTCGGCTGCGCGCCAAATTCGAGTGACACGTTCAAAATCCTTAAGTAGCCTCACCTCCCCGAAATAGAGTATTTTTTTTCTTCGCGAAAAAAAATACTCTCAGTATGGAAATGGTCTTTTTTGGATTTAGTGTCATATTGGAACCGTTGGTCGAAGCTTAGGTGTTTGGCCCCGGCATTTGGTGGTTTGGGTTGGGCGTAAATCGTTCTGCTTCATTTGCCCGGCATTTGCAGATGTATTCGTAGGGGGTGAGGCCGCGCAGGGTCTTCGGGCTGCGCCCGTAGTTATATGCATCGATGAAATCGTGAAGGTGAGCGGTCAGCTGGTTATAGTTGTCATAGTGATATCGTTGGACCGTCGCCTCCTTGATTGTCTCGTTCACTTGCTCAACCTGCCTGTTGATCCAAGGGTGCTTCACCTTCGTCAGCCGATGCTCGATGCTCGACCCTGTGCTCGTCGCAAACCCTACCAAAGATGTGATCGAAGGCGTGTTTGTGGTGCGCCATATTGGTGAACTGGATGCCGTTATCGGTCAGCACGGTGTGGATTGCATAGGGCACGGCAGCAATATCAAAACCTTCATCGCTACCATCGCCGCGTTCGTCAAACGGTGGCTCCAATGAGTCCGGACCCTAATAGCCTATTCGCCGCAGAGCTCTTGCGGCTACGCATCGGGCGCTGCCAAACCGATCAAGCAATGGCGCCAGATGTACAATGCCTGCCCGTGTTTACACTTGCTTGAAAAGCTGGACACCCGCAAAAACCCCTCGCCTTTGACGCCATGATCTGATTCACTGGCTGCATTGGACGGAGAATTTCGATGCACCCACGCAGCCTGTTTTCGTTGGCGGAGCACCTTGAGCGGCTGAGCAAGTGGTCTGAGCCCGAAGTTGCTACCAGCTACGAGTAGAGCCTTGGGCCGTTTTGCACTGCTACCCAACGTCGGACCACTAAGGTCTAGAGTTTTCCGCCGTGCTCAGGTCCGGTGGGCTGGTTTCACCGGCTGAATTTGCCAGCTTGATCTGCACTGCTACCCAACGTCGGACCACTAAGGTCTAGAGTTTTCCGCCGTGCTCAGGTCCGGTGGGCTGGTTTCACCGGCTGAATTTGCCAGCTTGATCGGGGGGATATTCCCGATCGCGCTGTGCGGTCTCTCTTCGTTGTAGTGTCTACGCCAGGCCTCCAGCTTTTCGCAAGCATCTTGCAGCGACAGGAACCAGTGTGCGTTCAGGCACTCGCTGCGCAGCTTGCTGTTGAACGCTTCGATGAACGCATTGTCTGTGGGCTTGCCAGGGCGGGAGAAGTCCAGGATCACACCGCGCTGGTAAGCCCACAGATCCATGTCCCGAGAGATAAACTCGCTGCCGTTGTCGACCCTTATCGTCTTTGGGTAGCCGATCTGCCGGCACGCCCGGTCCAGCGTCGCGACCACGTCCTCGCCACGATAGCTGAACCGGGGATCGACCACCGGCGATAGCCGGGAGAAGGTGTCGACCACGGTCAGGATGCGAAGCTTGCGACCCGTTGCCAGCTGGTCGTGCACAAAGTCCATCGCCCACACATCGTTTGGTCTGATCGCAGGAGCACGATCCTCGCGCAGCTTCGCCTTCACCCGGCGCTTGGGCGTCTTGTTGCGCAGCTGAAGGCCTAACTCCCTGTAAAGCCGATAGACCTTCTTCAGGTTCACGTGCCAACCGTCCCGGCGAAGGATGTAATAGACCCGCCGATAGCCATAACGGACATGCGTCTCGCAGATCTCCTTGATGCGCTTCTTCAAAAAGGCCGGATCGGTCCGGCGGGACTGGTAGTGGTAGGTCGAACGATCGAAGTGCAAAGCCGAACATGCTCTGCGGATCGTCACCTGCCAGTGGTCTGAGCCCGAAGTTGCTACCAGCTACGAGTAGAGCCTTGGGCCGTTTGATGCCCGTCGCTGGGCGTGATGGCAACAACCGTATCGGGGGCATGCCCCCGATACGGTTTGCCGCTTGATCCTGCCCCGATCTCTGCCGGGGTTCGGTTCCCGAGGCTCGAGTGGGGCCGGAAGTGGTTGTAGTCTTGTCGCCAGGCTTCCAGTTCCTGGCGGGCATGGGCAAGGCTGGTGAAGATCGTCTCGTTCAAGAACTCGTCCCTGAGCCGGGCATTGAAGCTCTCGATGAACCCGTTCTGATAGGGCTTGCCCGGCGCGATGTAGTGCCACTCGACGTTGCGTTCCTTGCTCCAGCGCAGGATCGCCATGCTGGTCAGCTCAGTGCCGTTATCGCTGACGATCGTGTGGGGCCGTGCCATCCTCTCGAACACCGCTGCATCGAGTTCACGCCCGACCCGAGCGCCGGAGATCGACGTGTCGGCGATCAGGCGCACGCACTCCCGGCTGTAGTCATCGACCACGGCGAAGATCCGGAACCTGCGTCCGCAGGCAAAGGCATCGGACACGAAGTCTAGGCTCCAGCGCTGGTTCGGACCCTGCGGGACCGTCATCGGTGCCCGTGTGCCCAAGGCCCGCTTGCGACCGCCACGACGGCGCACCTGCAGCCGCTCCTCGCGATAGAGCCGCCGGAACTTCTTGTGGTTCATCGTCCATCCTTCCCGGCACAGCAGCCAGTGCAACCGCCGATAGCCGAACCGGCGACGCTGGCTGGCCAGTTCCCTGATCCGCTCGCGCGCCTTCCCATCGTCCGGCCGACGACTGACATAGCGCACCATGGTCCGATCCACGCCCAGCACCGCACAGGCACGGCGCTGGCTCACCTCGAATACTTCTTGGAGATGAGCCACCGCCTGCCGCCTGGCACCGGGCGCTAGAACTTTTTTGCGTTGATCTCCTTGAGCATGGCGTTGTCGAGCATCGAGTCCGCCAGCAGCTTCTTCAGCCGCTCGTTCTCCTGCTCCAGCTGGCGCAGACGCCGGGCATCGGACACTTCCAGTCCGCCATACTTCGACTTCCACTTGTAGAAGGTCGCCGAGCTGATCCCGTGACGGCGGCACACATCCGCCGTTGGCATCCCAGCCTCCTGTTCCTTCAATACAGCGATGATCTGCTCCTCGCTGAACCTGCTCCGCTTCATCTCGTCCGTCTCCTTGTCAGGGCCGGACTCTACTCATCTCTGGAGGAAATCTAGGGGCTCAGACCACCAGTCCTGCCGAACCGCGTCGATAATCTCGCGCTTCCGATCCGGCCTCAGAGCTTTCGCTTGATAACGTCCTGCAGCATCTCCCGATCCAAAGTCAGGTCAGCCACGATCTTCTTCAGCCGGCCGTTCTCGTCCTCCAGCTCGCGCAGCCGCCGCATCTCCGATGGCAGCAGTCCCGCGTATTTCTTCTTCCAATTGAAGTAGGTCGCCTGGCTGATCCCTGCCTTGCGGCAGATCTCCGCCACAGGCGTCCCTTCCTCGCCCTGCTTCACCACGAACGCCTTCTGCGCGTCCGTAAACTTCGATGCCTTCATGCCGTAACTCCTCGCCCAGCCAAGGATACTTACGGCGGAAAACTCTACCCGCAAATGGTCCAGTTTTCAGGTGGCAGAGCAAGGAGGTCATGTCACCATCCATGCTGGCCTCCTTGACCAGCACGGAGTATGGATCAGAACTCTAGCGTTATCGGAAAACATGATCGAGTCAGCCACTGTAGGAAACGCTCTAATCCAAGATTGGAGGAGACTGGGATGATGTCACTATCAAGAGACCAGGGCTAACTTAAGCAATGGGAATAAACTCCTCGGACATGCTCTGCCACGTACTGGTGAGATAGCGGATCATATTTTCGAGCGCATGATCCTCTAATGCCAACAACGAGCGGCGCTTGTCATTTGGGTCCTCCCACCGCCTGATAGTCCCTTCCTCGACAAGCCGCTTCACATACCGCAGCGCTGTGGTCAGCGGCACATTCGCAGCGGCACTCGAGCTGAACGCCGGGACACTCCGGCCCTCCAGCGCCGCGGACGTCAAGTCTAGAAGAATGTCCCATGCAGGATCAGAGAACTTGGACACGTCCATGAATTCCGAGCGCCTTTGGCGCGCCTTCAAAAGTGCCCGTGCAAATTTCTGTAGCGCTTCGCGGTCAGGCTTGCCCAAATTCGGCGCCGGAGCAGCCGGAGTGTGAGGGTTTACAGCACCCGCCGCGCTTATTTCCATCGCCTCCAACAGGCGAAATTGGGCATTCAGCATCGTCCATCGCGCCGAGGCTCGCCGCATCGCGACGGAGAGCATCTCGAGGGAAACAGGCTTGGGCAGAAAGTCGATGGCATCCGCCCGCATCGCCTCGACAGCGGTTTCAAACGTCGCCATTCCAGTGGCCACAATCGCCGTCAACGGTCGGAAAGGAGTGAATCTTGCCTGCAGCTCACTAAGCAGTGCAAGGCCATCCATGGCCGGCATGGCAAGATCGGTCAGAACTATCCCAATATCTGGGTTTTTTGCGATAATTTTAAGAGCTTCCGTCCCATCGCTAGTCGCATGGCAACTATAACCGAGTGTCGTGAGAAACTCGCAATACTCCTCGCGAGCGTAGCCCTCATCCTCAACAATCAGAACTTCCAAGAGGCCTTGCCGTCGCTCACCTCGCCTGACTGGCAAATCATGTTTAATTTTTCAATACCTTATTCCTGAGACTTAGGAACGGCCGCGCTCTATAAGTCAAAGTTCTATTGTATTTTGACAGTTTGGCTGAGGCCGGAATTCACTCATCAATTTGAAGATAGTTCTTGTCAGAGTTGCATTTATATAATTCCCTATTTTTGCAAGAAAAAAGAATTTCGTTAATTGCGCAACTTTAGAAACGGTCCATGTCAGAGTAACAAGGTACCATTCAACTTCGTTCGCAAAGCCGGCATTGCAGCCCCGCAGCAAAGACAATTCACTACGCGGCAGGCGAACATTCATTCCCAGAGCTCGGATGTCGAACAGCGTGATCTATGCCTCATAGTCGATAGTCACAGAGCCGATCAAAAGAGAGACCAAGAGCCAAACTATGACTTTCACTATCTCTTACGTTTTGCACGAAGCACCTGCGAGGCCCTGACAGCATGGCGGGTGCGTTGAGCAGGCAGACCAAACTTAGCTCCTTCATCGCGTTCCGGTCAATCCACCTCCACTATAATCAAAGAGGGAGGCAGATACGCGACAACCACCGCAACCGCGATCACCATGTTCCTATGGCCATGAAGGGTATGAGCAAATCCCGATAGGGCAACCGTTTTTTTCAAACCAGTTCGCCGATATTGGTACCATTTTAGCACCATTTTCATCCCGTCTCACGATCGAGCCTGCTAACCGGTACCACTGGAAGCGTCGGCTACGCCTCGAAAAAGCTTAGGCCATAGCCCGGAGAGCGGGAAAACGACGACTTTGCTAGCCACGTTACAAAGGTATAGAAATGAACGCCCACGCAGACACTTCGAAGCTAATTGCAGATCTACTGCACGAGATTCGACAACCGCTCAACACGATCATGTTATCGTGCGGCAATATACAATCACGCGCCAACGCCCAAAATGGGCCTTTAAATAGTGATTACCTTTTGAAAAAAATCGACCGGATAAATGAAGCAGTTAAAAAATCTTCGGCAATTGTTGATGAAATACAATTAATTAACCAATCCAGAAATGGGTTCCATAGATCGTAACGACTAGGGTTTTTAACGCGGGGTACTGTCGTCTATGTATGGGATGATTCATCGCGCTGTATATGATTTCGTAATCGACCAGCACAACGAAGACGAATGGGAAACCGTAAAGTCAGCTTTGAACGTTGAACGCGATGGGATGGTCAGCACGTTTGTCTACTCCGATGAGCAAACCATGCGACTTATAAAGAATGCGGCGAGGCTTGTGGGTGTTGATGTGCCTGAATTCTTGTGCCGCCTCGGAGCATTCTGGATCATGTTCTCCGAAAGCGGCCCCTACCGCCAGATTCTTGATTTTACTGGCGATGACCTCGCTTCATTCATCAAAAACCTCGACAAGATGCACCAAGCCGTTATCTCGTCCACGCCAAAGGCTGACGTACCGTCATTCACCCTGGTCAAAGAGTATTCAGGCGAACTGGTCGTCGATTACCGTTCGAAAAGGGAAGGACTCGAGCCGTTCGTGATCGGTTTGCTACAAGGATTACTGGCGCGTTTCGAACATGTTGGCAACGTCGCGTACAAAGGCCGATTGGGCGACGCCTCCCGGTTCGTCATTCGGTATGACTCACAGGGTTAGCGATGAAACACGTTAGCCTTGACCAAGACAGCCTGTTCCAGCTTCACCAGGATGCCATCTTGGTTGATAGCGCATTCAATGTCAGCGCTTATGGACCACTTGCGCAAAGGTATGCGCCTGGGATGCAGCGAGACCGCCCTTTCGCGGAATTTTTTGATATTTTTCCCGAGTCAGGCGGAAATAGCGCGCCCGAATTTACCGCGGAGCAATTCGCAGCGAAGCGAACAGCGTTGGTGCTGATCTCAAAATGCCGCAGCATCCGCCTCAACGCCACGCTCGTCTCAGCCGATACCGGGTACCTGGTCATCGCGAAGCCTGCTATTGCCGACCCAGCGAACCCTGCAAATAATTTCAGGATTGATGATTTTGCGGCGGGGGACCCGCTTATCCAGTGCTTGCTTCAGATCATCTTGTTGCAGGGTTTGCGCGATGAAGCGGAAGAAAATGCACATGAGTTAAAAGTGGCGTCCGAGCAAGTCACAGACATCCTTCTTCAAATGCGGCGTATCACCGGCTTTATGTCGCACGAATTCCATAACCTGCTGGCCATTATCCAGCTCAATTGCGACCGGATTGAATCGTCTACCACAAGGTCCCCTGAGATTGCGCGCGCTATAGGCCTAATCAAGGACACCGCATTACGCGGCGGAGGCGTGTGTAAATGGTTACGCGCCATATCGGGCGATGCAAATCTCTGGCCAAACGAACCGCTCGATGGTTTTCTACGAGCCAACCTGCCTTTGCTACAGACATTGTGTGGGCCAAACGTGTCCCTCACATCATGTCTAATGGCAGGAAGCGTTAGTATCGATGGTCCGGTCTGCGACCTTCTAAATTGCATTGTCAATCTTATCCGCACAATCGGAACACACAGCCAGGGCGATGTCCGTGCAGACATTTCTACCATGCTTCTGGATGCCACCCCCAGTAAGCCAGCACTGGCAAAACTGCAGATTTCCATACAAGCCAAGCACTCTTGCGACGGCGCCGATCTCCTGTTGAGCCGGTACCGTTCATTTCTTGGCCAGACGCACGGCACAAGTAGCATCGCTCAATTTGCAAAAGCAGTAGGCGGCAGCGTCCACTATGAGCCCCAAGGTCAGAATCGCGCAAATTTCACGCTCAAGATTCCATGCATTGCCAAGCAAGCAAATCTGCAGGAAGCGCACCGATCGACCAAGGGCGGCGAAGTGCCCATGCACCCGCACGTGGTTGTCGTCGAAGACGAACCGGCGGCACTGGAAGCGCTGGTGGAATTGCTTGAATTTGAGGGATTTGCGATCAGCGCATGCAGCAACGCAGAAGAAGCCTTGGCTGCGATCGCGGCCAGCCCTGATGCCGTCTTGGTTACCGATGTAGTCCTTCCAGACATGGATGGCCTAACTTTGGCGCAGAAAGCCACGCTAAGTTACCCACAAGTCCGGGTCGTCATCATCAGCGGCCATGTGCCAGACCTTGCGAACTACAATCCGCAGTGGGCCTTTTTGCAGAAACCGTTCAATATTAACGATCTTATCGCTGCAATCTTGCAGCCTGGCGAATGATGTACCCGCTCATGGGGGGCGGCCGCTGGATGATCTCCAAGGTGTCACGCAACCCGCGGGCGGATAGGGAGGACGACCTTTATTGTCGTACCCGGTCCATCCGTGTCCTCGACGCTGACTCCTCCATCATGCAAACGAATTATGGAATCAACGATAAACAATCCAAACCCAGTGCCCGGGCGACTGCCGACGTTTCGTCCCCGTGCATTTTCGGTGAAGACCTGCTCGCGCTCGTCTGGCAGAATACCGATACCCCAGTCACGCACCAGCAACTCAACATGATGTTCGCCTGCCTTGGCCGAGAAGATGATCCGGCACCTTCCGGTGCTGTACTTAACCGCGTTTTCCACCAGGTTGACGAGGACCTGCTCGATCAGCGTAGTATCGAACCAGATCTCGGGAAGGTCGCCGATGCCTTGGCCAAACTCGATGTCGGCGCTTTCCTCGAACATCATCGCAACTTTCGTAATCGCGCGTTCCAACCGGTCCGGCTCCGCCCGGAAATCGAGCTCCGCAATGCTGCCCCTGACCCGTTCGATAGTATGATACAGCAGAGCGCTCGCTCGGCCAACGAAGTCCTGAATACGGTTTGCAAGCTCCGGGATCTGCTGCGGGTCAGCGCTGTAGGAGCTTCGAACAATTCGCTGGGCAGTGCTGTCTATAACGGCAAGTGGCGTACGCAGCTCGTGAGACGCAACCTCCAGCATCCTCCGCTGCCGGTGGCTCAGGACACGCTCCATTCCGAGCGCGCCCTCAAGTTCATTCACAAGGCCGTGCAGACCATCCACATCGTGGATATTCGCAAAAATGAGCGAGCCGTCATCGAACTCCAGCAGTTTCCCCGACAGTGCGCCGACGAAGGTTCCGCCGCTTCTGCCAACCAACTGCAAGGTGTCGCTAAAGCTTCCGTAGCGCTCGATCGTCCTGTAGAAGTTATCTCTGTCTTGTGCGTTGGCGAACAAAGACTTACCGGCAGCAATGTTGGATGTCGCTATCGGCAATATCTGTCGAGCAGCCGAATTGGCCTGCAAGACCCCATCCTTCCATGGGGACATCAGCAACGCTGGCGCTGGGCAGACCGTCAGAGCCGTGCTGAGCACCGCTGGCGTGATTGTCAACGGATCAGGAACGGAAGGTTCCAGCCCCGGGCCACTGGACCGTTGCGTTTCAGGCAGGCATTCGCTTATCGGCGTCGTCAACATCAGTGGCTTATGATGCTGTTCGCGCAATGGCTCACTTGCCTCGCCTTCGGGGTGAAATTCGATCAGGATAGCCTCGGGATGTCGATCGAGACTGACGGGGCTACAAATTGCCTTGCTGGCGCCTCTCGAGTGCTCCCTATCAACACACAAGACGATCTTCTTTCGCTCCTGTGGCATCTCAGCCGACCCAATAGGTTCGAACATGTCGGCGATCGTGGAACACGCGGAAGCCATTTGCACGTGCAGATGATCAAACTCTTCTACATTCCAGTATTCAAGCGCAGACGCATTCGACCAAACCGGGCGGCGACTGCCACGGCTGATTATGACGATCGGAGTAGCGAGCAGCGCCAGCGCTGACAGTATCGACGACCCTACAATCGGAAAACTGACCTTAGCCATGACCGTTGAACGCATCCAGGCTGGCCCGCAAGGGCCCAAGATAGGAAGATGAGAAACGCGATGAACATCGCTGATCGCACAGCGCATAGAAGCACATCAGCCGCCCCTCTGAGGAGCCTACTTTGGCGGTTCTATCTTCGCACATCTCTCATCCCACTCTTCGTCATCGAGATCGGCTTTCTGGCGACTTATTGGGTGAGCGAGACTATTGTCTATCGCAAAAACACAGAAGTCGTGGCCGATGTTTCACGAAAATTTCTCAACGACATCGCACAGCGCCAAGCAACCACCATAAGTACCAATTTGGAAGCGATCGCCTCTCATACAAGAGTGTTCGCCCGCGAAACCCGAACGGCGCTGGACGGAAATTACATGCCGCCGCCGTCTGAACGGGCACGTTACAGAATCGGACCTTCCGGCGCCCTTCACACCATATTCGACAACGGGACCACTGCCAGCTTTTATTCAGCCAGAGCACAGGTGGGAAAAGCGGAATTGGGGAAAGTATGGCGCCTAGCCGCACTGGACCCATTCATGATGGCTGTAAAACAAGCCAATCCTCAAATCTCTTCTTTATATTTCAACACATTTGACAGTTATAATCGAATTTACCCATTTGTCGAAACATCTTCTCAATATAGCGAGTCCCTGAATGTACAGGATTACAACTTCTACTACGAAGCGGACGCGGAACACAATCCGGAACGACGTGATGTCTGGACAGAAGCCTATGTCGACCCGGCAGGGCATGGTTGGATGGTTTCTTCCATCGCCCCGGTGTGGCGGGGCAACACACTTGAGGGGGTAGTCGGCATTGACGTTACACTCAAAACCATCGTCGACACTCTTCTCAACCTTGATCTTCCTTGGAACGGCTACGCGGTGCTGGTTGATCAAAATGGCGGTATTATCGCACTGCCCCCCGCAGGAGAGCAAGATTTCGGCCTGGATGAATTGACCGATTATGATTACTCGCAAGCGATTTTCTCTGACACGTACAAGCCAGAAAACTTTAACATAAACCTTCGGCCTGACACTCAGGCTCTGGCCGCAGCAATGAAGCGCGAGACGCAAGGTTCAATCAAGCTACACCTAGGCGGCGAGCGCTTGGCCAGCTTTTCGACCATACCCCAGACTGATTGGCGACTGCTTATAATCGCATCTACTGATGCGATCTATGCCGATGCTAGAGGATTGCACGACCGGCTTAAAATAATCGGATTCGGGATGCTTGCCGTGTTGTTGGTTTTTTATCTTCTATTTTTTGCATTCCTTACCCTGAAGGCGCAAAAAGTTAGCCGCTTGATCGACGAGCCGCTTGCCGAAATCTCGAGCCTGATCGATCAGATCTCCAATCCCAGGGTGGAACCGGGCTTCAGCGGATCTAGTGTGCACGAACTGGACGAGCTCGGTAAACACCTTGTCACGACGCGCAAAAGGCTGCTCACCGCCGAAAATGAAGTACGTAAGCAGAGCCAGCTTGCCCGGATCGCATTGATCCGGCTTCAAGAAGCCAACAGGGAGATGTTAAACTTCACCCGGATGATGTCTCATGAGATCAGAACTCCCCTGTCGATCATCGACGGAAGCGCACAGATCATTCAGCGAATGTCAGACACACTCAGTCCCGCAGACCTGCGCGATCGCGCAACACGCCTGCGCAAGACGGTGGGAACAGCCGCGGATCTGCTAACAAAGCTACTGAGCCGCTTTGACTTGATCGGCAAGGAATTGCCCTTGCAATACGATGAGATGCGGATCAATCTCTGCACCGAGATCCGCTTCCTTGCTGAATTGGCATTCTTCAGTGAACGACTTCGTATTTCGATTCCGAATGATTGCCCTCCCGACATTATTGGAACAGGTCATCTCATCATGGCGATTCAGAATGTTTTCGAATACGTGGACGCCAATTCGTCGCGAGAGAGCATGGTGGATGTCAGCGTCCACTTCACCACACAAACCATTGTGACAACAATTGTCAGCAATATGTCAGAAGCCTGCACAGGCGATTTGAAACAGGCGGACAATCTTGTCGAACGGCTTGGCGGTGCTATAGACTTAGATCAATCATCTCATGGAATTTTTATTAGAATTGTAGTGCCATTTTCTGTTGACTTTGATCATATACTGTAAAGAATAGCATTATGAAAATACTGATCATCGAAGATACCCTCGCGCTAAGGGAAGACCTCGCTATTTTTTTGCAAGATAGCGGCTATACAGTGTTGGAAGCCGATAGCGGCGAAGCCGCTTTATTAGCGTTCAGGGAGAAGCAGCCGGACCTTGTAATCTGCGATATCAGGTTACCGGATACAGATGGTCTCTTTCTTCTGAAATCATTCCGGACATGCCAAGGCGCTCGCAGTAACATCCCGGTGGTTATCGTCTCTGCCTATTCTGACGCGCAGCTGCGCCGCAAGGCGGAAGACCTCGGCATCGTTGGCTTCCTTGTTAAGCCGGTAGACTATACCCGTCTGTTCAAACTGATCGGCCAGATCCTGAAAGACACAACCACACCAAAAGAGACCTAGGCCGTGTTGACAAAAAGGATTCCCATTTGCCCCGAGTTCTAATTCAAGACTGCTTTTTGAGGAGCAGTCATTTGGCGCGGGGTGCTCTGCCACCTGAAAACTGGACCATTTGCGGGTAGAGTTTTCCGCCGTAAGTATCCTTGGCTGGGCGAGGAGTTACGGCATGAAGGCATCGAAGTTTACGGACGCGCAGAAGGCGTTCGTGGTGAAGCAGGGCGAGGAAGGGACGCCTGTGGCGGAGATCTGCCGCAAGGCAGGGATCAGCCAGGCGACCTACTTCAATTGGAAGAAGAAATACGCGGGACTGCTGCCATCGGAGATGCGGCGGCTGCGCGAGCTGGAGGACGAGAACGGCCGGCTGAAGAAGATCGTGGCTGACCTGACTTTGGATCGGGAGATGCTGCAGGACGTTATCAAGCGAAAGCTGGACACCCGCAAAAACCCCTCGCCTTTGACGCCATGATCTGATTCACTGGCTGCATTGGACGGAGAATTTCGATGCACCCACGCAGCCTGTTTTCGTTGGCGGAGCACCTTGAGCGGCTGAGCAAGGACGGCGACCCGCTGGAGGTTTTGGCGGATACGGTCGAGTTTGAACATTTCCGACCCATCCTGGTCCGGGGCCTTGGATATAGCGATGGCGCCAAGGGCGGCAGGCCGCCTTTCGATCCGGTGTCGATGTTCAAGGTGCTGGTGGTGCAGGCACAGCACAACCTCTCCGATGCGCGGATGGAGTTCATGATCCGCGACCGGCTTTCGTGGATGCGCTTCTTCGGCTTCGATCTGGGCGGCACCATGCCGGATGAGAACACCATCCGGCACTACCGCAACCGGCTGACCGAGAGCGGCACGCTTGAGGCGCTGATGCAGGCCTTTGAGCAGCAACTGCGCGAACGCGGCTATCTCGCCATGGGCGGACAGATCGTCGATGCCACGCTGGTGCCCGCTCCCAAGCAGCGGAACACCGATGAAGAGAAGGCCGCGGTCAAGGCAGGGAAATCGGCCAGGCAGATATGGCCGGGCAAGCCGGACAAGGCACATCAAAAGGATGTCGATGCGCGCTGGACGGTGAAGGTTGGGGGCAAGGTCCGCTACCGTCCTGACGGCACGCCGCTGCCGCAGATCGCGACCCCAGTGTTCGGCTACAAGTCGCACATCAGCATCGACCGGTGCTTTGGCTTTATCCGCAAGGGCAAGGTCACATCAGCGGCCCACAGCGACGGGCGCGAACTGCGTCATATTATCGACCCGAACAACACGGCTAGCGATGTCTGGGCTGACAGCGCCTATCGCAGCGCCAGGAACGAGGCATTGCTGAAGAGCAACATGCTCAAAAGCCGCATCCATCGCCGCAAGCCCAAGGGCAGGCCGATGCCGAAGAACATGGCGCGCGCCAACGCTGCAAAGTCCGCGATCCGCGCCAGGGTTGAACATGTCTTCGCGCATCAAAAAGGGCGCTACGGCCTGTTTATCCGCACCATCGGCCTCGCCAGGGCACAGGCCAAACTCACTCTGGCCAATCTGGCCTACAACTTCGACCGCCTGATCTTCCACGAACGACAGGCCGCAACCGGATAAGTGTGTCTGAAGTCCATCAGCGAGGATGGAAAAGACCCGAAAACAGGCAAAATCCGCCGCAAACTATCCCATCAAACCGCCAATCCGCATGCCCTTGGCCCAATCACTGCGATCGCACCGAAAACGCATGCTTGTTGCGGGTGTCCAGCTCTGAGGCCGGATCGGAAGCGCGAGATTATCGACGCGGTTCGGCAGGACTGGCAGGTGACGATCCGCAGAGCATGTTCGGCTTTGCACTTCGATCGTTCGACCTACCACTACCAGTCCCGCCGGACCGATCCGGCCTTTTTGAAGAAGCGCATCAAGGAGATCTGCGAGACGCATGTCCGTTATGGCTATCGGCGGGTCTATTACATCCTTCGCCGGGACGGTTGGCACGTGAACCTGAAGAAGGTCTATCGGCTTTACAGGGAGTTAGGCCTTCAGCTGGACACCCGCAAAAACCCCTCGCCTTTGACGCCATGATCTGATTCACTGGCTGCATTGGACGGAGAATTTCGATGCACCCACGCAGCCTGTTTTCGTTGGCGGAGCACCTTGAGCGGCTGAGCAAGGACGGCGACCCGCTGGAGGTTTTGGCGGATACGGTCGAGTTTGAACATTTCCGACCCATCCTGGTCCGGGGCCTTGGATATAGCGATGGCGCCAAGGGCGGCAGGCCGCCTTTCGATCCGGTGTCGATGTTCAAGGTGCTGGTGGTGCAGGCACAGCACAACCTCTCCGATGCGCGGATGGAGTTCATGATCCGCGACCGGCTTTCGTGGATGCGCTTCTTCGGCTTCGATCTGGGCGGCACCATGCCGGATGAGAACACCATCCGGCACTACCGCAACCGGCTGACCGAGAGCGGCACGCTTGAGGCGCTGATGCAGGCCTTTGAGCAGCAACTGCGCGAACGCGGCTATCTCGCCATGGGCGGACAGATCGTCGATGCCACGCTGGTGCCCGCTCCCAAGCAGCGGAACACCGATGAAGAGAAGGCCGCGGTCAAGGCAGGGAAATCGGCCAGGCAGATATGGCCGGGCAAGCCGGACAAGGCACATCAAAAGGATGTCGATGCGCGCTGGACGGTGAAGGTTGGGGGCAAGGTCCGCTACCGTCCTGACGGCACGCCGCTGCCGCAGATCGCGACCCCAGTGTTCGGCTACAAGTCGCACATCAGCATCGACCGGTGCTTTGGCTTTATCCGCAAGGGCAAGGTCACATCAGCGGCCCACAGCGACGGGCGCGAACTGCGTCATATTATCGACCCGAACAACACGGCTAGCGATGTCTGGGCTGACAGCGCCTATCGCAGCGCCAGGAACGAGGCATTGCTGAAGAGCAACATGCTCAAAAGCCGCATCCATCGCCGCAAGCCCAAGGGCAGGCCGATGCCGAAGAACATGGCGCGCGCCAACGCTGCAAAGTCCGCGATCCGCGCCAGGGTTGAACATGTCTTCGCGCATCAAAAAGGGCGCTACGGCCTGTTTATCCGCACCATCGGCCTCGCCAGGGCACAGGCCAAACTCACTCTGGCCAATCTGGCCTACAACTTCGACCGCCTGATCTTCCACGAACGACAGGCCGCAACCGGATAAGTGTGTCTGAAGTCCATCAGCGAGGATGGAAAAGACCCGAAAACAGGCAAAATCCGCCGCAAACTATCCCATCAAACCGCCAATCCGCATGCCCTTGGCCCAATCACTGCGATCGCACCGAAAACGCATGCTTGTTGCGGGTGTCCAGCTGCGCAGCGAGTGCCTGAACGCACACTGGTTCCTGTCGCTGCAAGATGCTTGCGAAAAGCTGGAGGCCTGGCGTAGACACTACAACGAAGAGAGACCGCACAGCGCGATCGGGAATATCCCCCCGATCAAGCTGGCAAATTCAGCCGGTGAAACCAGCCCACCGGACCTGAGCACGGCGGAAAACTCTGGACCTTAGTGGTCCGACGTTGGGTAGCAGTGCAAAACCGCAACTCCCCCGAGCATTTAGACTATTGCCGCTAACTGGATCGCAACGGCGTCGTGCTCCACCCTCTACCATAAGACCATCCTCTCCTGTGAGAGCTTCCTCAATGTCGCCACTGCCCGCCTATGGCTGAAGTCTTTTGTCAAAACGACCTAGCCCAGTTGGTTTATTGGCCGCATTCGCTGGCAAGGCGCAGATCGAGTAACTCTTCGCGGCTAGCCTCAGGCAGTTCTGTGCCATATCCGATTTCGATTTCGTTATAGACGCTGCAGACTTGTGCCAGATCAACATTACCCAGTTCTCGCAAGGCCCGCGCCATGGCAAACAAATTTTCCGCCCCCAGACCCCTCGGCGGGCCTGTTTCGAAAAGAGCAATGAAAATGCTGGCCGCCTGTCCTGCCTGACCCTGTTCCAGATAGGCGAGGCCGAGCCAATAGCGGGCCTCCTTGATCCTTGGATCGTCAGGGTTGTTGGCGATGAAAAAAGTTAGGGCCAACTCAGCGTTCGCCCACTCCTGACGCTCTATAAAAACCTTCCCTTGATCGAACCGGTCTACAGGGTCTGGAGATACCTGCGCTTTAGGCGGAGCCGACTGAGCTGCTTCCTCAGCTGCGACAGCCGCAATCCGAGACTCTGCAGCCGCCTGCGCCTCGGCCCGAAAGCGAGCGAATTCGTCCTTCAGCACGGAAAGGCGTCTCCGATCCTCATCTTGCTGCGACAAGAGTTGCGCAACCACGCGTTCAAGCGATGCAAGGCGATCGTTTAAGCGTAATATTTCATCGCCGAGCGAGGCATACCTGGAATCAACGGGTGCAACGGCCTTTACCTGCTGCATGCTCGTAATGGCATCGCCAGGAGCAAAATCCTCGGCTGCGATCTCGGACTGCCAGAATATCGCTCCACAACTTGCGGCGCCAACGGCGACGATAGCATGTTTTCTATCAACCATGGTCAGAACTTGACCCCAACACCAATAGCTATGATCAGTGACCCCACCTGACGGGTATCGCTTGTTCGCTCCTCGCGCGCGATCAACAAATCGGTCTCGCGAGTAGTGTATTTCGCATCAACGTTCAGATAGACCTGATCACTCACCGCGATATCCGCGCCGATCTGGGCCACCGGGGCAAAGCCGCTCGACAACCTTACGGCGCCGGGCGCGAATGTATCAGCAACTGAATTGACCAAAGCCACATCTGCCTCCTCTCCGAAGATGTTGAGATGAGTCACGCCGGCACCGATGTAAGGCCTTAGAATCTTGCCATCAGGCACGAAATGGTATTGCAGTGTCGCGGCCGATATAAGGAGGTTGGCCGAAAGAAGCTCGTCTCCGAGTGTATCGCGAAGCTGATAATTCCCGCTGCCAAGCGAAGCTTCAAGCGCGAGATGCTCGTGCAGAAACAGCGTTATGCTCACTTCGGCTCCCACGGAGTCTTCAATATCAGATTCAATCGCCAACGCGTCATCAGGGAGTGTGAGCGTTAGCCCGTCTAACCGGTTCTGATAGGTTGCTCTTCCCTTGATGAGAATGTCGCCGATTTCGGCATGAGCTGGAGCGCTTGCTAGAAACGCCGCAACTGCGGCTGCAAGCATAGTCAATTCACGCATTGGTAATTCCTTTTCTTATCGCAGCCCGGCCACGCCCGTAAAAATTGTTTCGCCGCGCTGATTTTGGCGCTGGCTCTCTTGATCAAGCATCGTTGCCACCGGCTTTTGCTTGCCGAAAGAAGTGACCTGGATGCGTTGGGAGCCGACGCCGCGGGCGACGAGATAGCGCCTCATCGCCTCTGCTCGCATTTCACCGATCGCAAATTGCCGCGCGCTGTTGCCAAACAGGTCAGCGTGCCCTTGCAACGACGCGGTGACCCGTGGATTTCGCAGCAACCACTCAGCTTGCTGATCGAGCACAGCTTTTGCGCTTACATCAAGAGTAATGCCGTCGCCTTGGAAATAGACAATGGTCGAACCGACAAAGGGAGCAGCTACTCGCTCAGGCACCTTGGGTGGTGACTCGGTCTTCTGCACTAGCGGGGGGGCAGCGGTAAGGGTGAACATGGGTGCAGGAGGTAACTTTTGCGCGGGGCGTTGGCAGGAAGTCAATCCGACGCATAGCGCCATCACGAGTGCGACCGAACGTTCCGTGCTCGACGGCAGGGGAGAATGGCTGTTCATGGCAAAGTCTCCGACCAATGCGGTTGAGACCCAGGCAACGGCAACTTGATCCGGTATTGACCGCGTCCCGCGACATCGGCGATCCATATCTCAGGCGCCCCCCCGCTTTCGCCCAAACGCTGAAAGGCAATCGCGCGTCCGCTCGCAGCCCAGGTGGGCTCTTCGTCGTGTTCCCCATTAGTCAAAATCCGCCGTTCGCTCCCGTCAGGCGCCATCACCCCGACCTTACGCCCCGCCGGGGTGCTTGTGACGAATGCAATCAGAGCTCCGTCCGGACTCCATGCAGGAGATCCATGTGCCCCACCGAAACTGATCCGGCGCTGATCGCTGCCATCGGCACGCATCACGTAAAGCTGAGGCTGGCCGGAACGGTCGGATTCGAACACAATAGATTGACCGTCCGGAGAGAAGGACGGACTAGTATCAATCGCCAGGGTATTTGTGAGGCGCCGCGCTCGACCCGTGGCAAATGCGTACTCGTAAAGATCGGTTCTACCGTCTTTCGAGAGCGCCAGTGCGACTCGATTTCCATCCGGAGCAAAACGTACCGCCGATGGCAAACCAGCAGGAAGCTGAAGGGTCGCTCTTTGACCGCTTTCCAGATCGAGAAGCACGATGCGCGGCAAGTCGCTTTCATAATTCATGAACAGCAACGAGCGATTGTCAGGGCTAAACTGCGGCATCGCGACGAGTTCGATGTTGACCGATAGTTCTATTGGGTTAACGCCATCAACATCGACAGCGATGATTCTCGTGGCATAGCCATCTTGATCCGGCCTCGGAGAAACAAGGGCAAATCGGGTGTCAAAGTGGCCAGAATATCCAGTAGATTGGGCAAAGACTAGATCGGCGCACTTATGAGCAGCTCTGCGCCATTGACGCGGCAAGATAGGGAATTCGCGAGCGACCTGAATAGCGCCGCTGAAAACATCGTAAAGTGCGCAGGAATAGGTCGGCGAACCGTCGGCGGCGAGTATCGCTCGGCCAACTACCAGCGACTGTGCGCCCACCGCAGTAAAGGCACCGAGTAAACTCTTGTCGTCCGTATCCGCTGTTTCAGGTGATCCAACTACGCGGAAAAACGGGCTGGTTGCTAAATCAGCTCGAAGGATCGACGTGAGGGCAATGCCAATATCTGCATCGGCTACCGCTTCGAATTGAATGTCGCTGGCAATATCTGGAATGCCGATGGCCAACGGCGCTTCGGCGCCTTCGTCGATATCGACATATAAAGGTCCCTGAGCACCCACGGGACAGGCGCAGACTGCGATCGCCATTGTGGCAATCGACGTTATAACAGTAAACTTCATGGTAGATCTCTCGGGTCGAACTCGACTTCTACATCCGCCCAGGCATGATAAAGCTCTGGCGGCAGCTGAAGAGGGGAACACATCAAAACGGCACGGCGACCGCTATTCGTCAGCAAGTTGATGTACGCGGCGCTGGCTTCGCCTTGCCCGGTCACAGCACTCTGTGTTGGTTGTCCGACCACACGGCCCTTACGGTCGAGTTTGAACCTCAATCGGACACTGACAGACGCTGAATCGTCCGCCGGCGGCGGGTTCCAGCACGGCGTAACCTGCGAACGAATTTTTTTCGCAAGATCAACCCTTTGCTGGAATGTTAGCGCCTGTACACCGCGGGGCGCGGCTTTACCAACCGCTGAACCAAGCGTGGCGGAGTTGAGCCGCGTCGGCTTCGCATCGCTGCGAGCGGGTGCGACCAGATCGGACAATACAGCCGTTTCCAAGCGCGCAGGCCCCACCTTTTTCGGCTCCGGCTCCGCTGCCGGTATTGCGGGCGATCTTTCGGCAGTTTCCTCAACAACCGGGTCACGAACAGGAGCGGGTACAGGCTGCGCTTCGAGGGCACGACCTTCGGGTAGAGCCTCCGATGCGGCCGATTTGGACCCGACTTCTATGTTGCGCACAGCTGGTGTGGATGGGGCGTTCGGAACTTCAGCGGCAGCTGGAGCTGCAAGCCGGTCATTTTCTGGCGAGGGCGCCAAGACTTGGGAAGCTGCGACCACCGGCGAGGGATCGGGCATCGCGTGCTCAAGGTCGATTATCTCAATCTTCATGCCGGGCGTGAGCGGTTTCAACATAGCTACTTCAAAGGTGACGGCGCTCAGTAGAACTATGAGGGCAACGTGCAGGACAACTGCCAAGATCCTTGAAAACAGGTCGATCACTGTACAGCTGTGGCGACAGATTCGACTGGAGGGACGGAGACAAACGCGACCTTCGTGAAGCCCGCTTCCGCGATTTGTGAAACGACCTCCATTACGTCACCATACGGAATTGACTGGTCAGCGCGGACCATGACGACTCGCTGGGCCGGGGCTTCCGATACGAGCGCAAGCTGTGTGATGGCCGCGGAAAAATCTGCCGGAAGCACGGGCGCTTCCCCGAGATACAAGTTTCGCTCCGCGTCGAGGCTAACTTCAATCGGTTCCGCACCGACGTCCACAGTGTCTGCTCGCACGTCAGGCAAATCGACTTCAGTACCGGAAACCATCATCTGACCGGTCACCATGAAGATAATGAGTAACACCAGCATCACGTCCACCATCGGTGTGACATTTATTTCCGAGAGGAGATGTTGCTGACTCCTATCTCTGCGCGTGGTCAAAAATGTAGGTTTGTCGTTCATTGGCGCGTTCTCAACAAGCTTACGATGCTTAGCGTATTATGTTGTAATGGCGCGAGATCGCGATCTCGATCCTGCCGACAGCGGCACGCCACTCTTGATCAGTAAGCGCGAGAGCTTGCACGATACGATTATAACCAATCGATGCTGGAATAGCGCAGAGCAATGCGGCAGCGGTCGCGAATAGTGCCTCGGCCATGCCTGGAGCCACGACAACCAGTGAGGTATTTTGTGCCTGACTTATACCGATAAAGCTGTTCATGATGCCCCATACTGTACCGAAAAGACCAAGAAAAGGAGCCGAATTGCCAATAGTTGCCAACCAGGCAGAGTTAGCTGCAAGTTGAGCATACTCCTGCTCAATCACAAGGTTCGCAACAGATGAAAGACGATGTCGTATATCCCCGTAATCTCGTCCAGCATGTCGACTCGACCACTTCCATTCCGTAGCGATTGACTGAAGGATCCCGTGGATCATGCCATCCCCAGCGGACGCCACCTCACGTAACTCGTTCAGATTCTCGATAGACGCGAGACCCTTCACGACAGCGCGTATCTTCCGGCGCTCCAATAATATTGCAATCGATCGTCCGATAATCACAGACCACGAATAGGCAGAAGCCAGAACAAGTACGAAAATAACGGATTGAACAACTAGATCGGCATCGAAGAAGATCTGCACTGGTGTCACCGCTTGTGATTCATTCATCGAAAGCACGGAAGCCCCCTCTTCAATCAAATTTCCGGACGAAACAGAGATAGCAATTTTTTCATTTCCCTAGAAAAATAAGTTAATTGAAGGCGAATTGTTCGTAATTTGGCGCATTTCACACGGACCTTTTTATTGTCGAAAAGTAGGGCCTTAGGGAGACTAGCCTCTACTAGCTTACCTAAGGCCCCCAGTTTGCGCGATCCTCTTGACGGTTCTCGATGCCGAAGGGTCCGCACATCATGCCCCCCCAACTGGGGTATGTTAGCCGGGGGTCACGATCTTATTTAGTTTGAAAATCCGATCAGTCGCATGGTCGATTTTACCACCGGGATCGCTGTTATTTTAAAAATGTAAGCTAACAGCAATCAAAACCAAATATCGAATTTTTTCTTGAAATAGAAAAATCGCTTTTGTAAATTTATTATTGGCTCAACAAGAGTCTTATGAATACATCAACATCGGGCAATCCCGTTGGTATAAGTCCTTCACGGGTTTGAAATGACGCAATAGCCCTTCTGAACTCCGGATTAGGCTCTCCGCTGGTATCGCCACTGTAAAGTCCTTTTTGAGCCAACACGACCGCCAGCTGTTGCGACGCGCCTTGGCGAACAGAGACTGACCCCTCACCGTTAGTAAACCTTACGAGTGGTGTCTCATTCGCCTGATGCATTGGACTGAGCGTATCAATTACCCGCTTGCTTGCAGTTTCAACGAGACTTTCTGGCTGGGTCTGGCAAACGACCGCGACGAGTCCCACGATATCTGACGCCCGGGTCGTGGGGTAAACTTCGAAGATATTATCCATGAAGCGATGTGACGCTGTAGCGTAGCCAGCGAACCAGGCTGAATAGAGCCTCAGCCCGTCATTATCTTGCTCACCAACAACCTTGATGAGTTCGCTGCACTTGGTGCCACCCAAACCTCTGACAGAAAATTGTCCGTTAGCATCTGCTGCAAACGCCTGGGTTGGCATTAGCAGCAGCAAAGCGATTGCGGCGTAAATTTTTTGCATGCTTCTTTAACCTATCGAACAACGACTAGATGCTTTGGGAAAATTTCCGAATTCCCGCATCGTAAGTCTAATTGACCAGAATAATCCGGGCGGGCACTGGTTTGCACCAGACCCACCCGGAGTTTCAGGTTGCCAGATTACCGGCCAACGATGCTGGTAACCGAGCTGTTGCCCACCGCAGTGGCGGAGCTTGCGTTCCCAGCGTTGGACACAGCGCCGTTGGTTACTGTTCCAGTAAAGCCAACGGTATAGTTCACACTGGTCGCACTGGCAGTGATCGCGCCAGAGTTGCTTTGAACGTTGTGGAACGCAGCCGTCGCATTGCCGGAAGGCAGCGACGACAGCTCGATCCGGTTCGTCGCCTGGTTACCGAACGCAGTCGCTGCAACCGTGTTGCCAGACACAGCCACGCGGCTGTTCAGGGCACCGGCATCGCTTGCGCCGGTCTCGCCGTTCAGAACAACGCGGTAGGTCGCAGTGGCTTGCGCCCCAACGGCACCGGTGTTGATCTGGGAATTAAGCACCACAGCAGCCCCGGCCGAAGCACCGGGCGTACTGTTAACGTTGGCGCCCGTTGTTGCCGTGCCAAAGTTGGACCCGGCATTGAACACCATGGTGTTGGTGGTCATGTTACCGCGAGCCAGCGCCTGAGTGCTGTTGCCAGCAATCGAGGCAGAGCTGCCATCTGCGGCCTCCAGGTCCGGCTCGCCATCGGTCCCAAACAGCGAGGTTTGGATCGTTGACGTCGCCGTGGCGTTCACCGTGGCAGCGCTGGA
The DNA here is from genome assembly GCA_043567175.1 of Erythrobacter sp. GTDB lineage: Bacteria > Pseudomonadota > Alphaproteobacteria > Sphingomonadales > Sphingomonadaceae > Erythrobacter. The sequence goes on along the minus strand of CP121323.1, from coordinate 2,779,638 downwards.
CTGGTCATTGGCCAGTGCAGCTGGCGCGGCGTTGCCGGCACCACCATCCACCATCACCATGTTCGAAGCCCGGTTGGCGCCCGATTCAGCGAAGGTGAGGTTGTTGGCCATGCTGACCGAGCTGTTGACGATACCCGTGCTGGCCTCATCCACCAGATCATTATTGTAGATGTTGGTGGTTGCGGTCGTGTCGAGATCACTGCCAAGAGCCGTTGTCTGGCTATTGTTAAGCGCGAAACTGCCGCTTGCAATAGTATCGTTGGCGCTGAGCGTAGCCGAAGCATTCGAGCCCGTTCCAGCGATATTGGTGCCCTCAACAGTCAGGGTGTTGGCTGCGTTGTTCACCACACCCAAGGCACGATTGCTGTTGCCATCAAGCGTGATGGTCGAACCGCTCGCCTGGACATTGGCAAAGACTTCCATGTCGGACGATGCATCAACATTTGCCGTGCCACCCTGGCGATTGGCCAGCGAAGCAGAGGTTGCCTCAGTCACGTCCATATCGGTCGCCGACACGCTGAGCGTGTTGGTGACGGTGTTGGCCATGGCTTCAGCGACCTGAGCATTGTCATCAACAGCCAGCGTGGAATTGCTGATCGACTGATCGGCTGCCTGATCGATGGCAAAGGTGGCAAACACTTCCGCGTTGGAAGCACTGGCCGGCCCGCCTTCGCCGTCGCCTTGGACCGATTGATCGCTGAACAGCACAAAGTCATCATCAGCGCCGTAACTGCCATCGGCAAGGAGACCGGCGGTGGCCGGACCCGCAGCGTTCGCACCGTCAGCATCAAGGCTGGTAGCCGAGACATTCAGGCTGTTGCTGGCCATGTTGCCCAGCGCCTGACCCGTGGCGGTGTTGCCAGAGACAGCGAGATCGCTTCCAGTGACGTTCCCGTCGAGGGCAATCTGCACGCCGCCAGCGTTGGGTGTGCCCAGCGTTGGCGGGGTGGCAGGGGTTGTCACGAACCCATCGAAAGAAATGGTCGTTTCGGTTGCGCCGGAAGCAGAAGTGGTAAAGTCATCAAATACCGCAGTCGAAACCAAATTTCCAGCCAGAAGAGTGACTGTTGTAGCACCTGCGGTTGCGGAGAAGCCCAGATTCACCAGAGCAGTGGCATCATCAGCAGAAAGCGCAGACACAGTAAATTCCAAGTCTCCACCGGTAGCTTCAATGTTCCCGCTGCCCAGTGTAAAGTTGGCGTTGGGGACCGTGCCACTGCCACTAAGGGCGACGGTCACAGCCTCAGAGCCGGGCGTGCCCGCACCCCCATCAAAACCAATCAACGCGTTAACTTCCGCGCTGCTGTCCTGACTGTTGACCAGGGCCCCCGTCGTCCGCAGGCTGGTGCCATCAAGCGAAAGGGTGTTGGCAGCTTCGAGGCTGCTGGCCAGCGCCGTCAGCTGGTTGCCATTCGACGCGATGCCCGAGCTGGAAACGGCACCATCCACATCGGTCAGCACAAGCGCGCTGTCGGTGATCGTGCCCGTATCCGTGCCTTGCAGCGTTGCAGTGACCGGGCCGGTGAAGTTGAACTCCTGACGGTTGATCATGGAGAACGCGGCGTTGGCTGTCAGCACGCCAGTGGTAGACGCACTGGCGAGGCCGGCATCGCCTTCCGCAGCCCCATCAAACACCTGAAGGCTGGTGCCTTCGGCCGACAGGGTGTTGCTGGCAACCGCACCGTCCGCAATGGCGGTGACACGGTTTGCCGAAGTAGCAACCGACGCATTTTCGACTTCACCATCAAGATCGGTCAGCACAACCGCTGCGCCGTCGGGCGCAGCCGTTGCAACCACAGACGCGGCAGTCCGGGCAACCTCCTGAACGTTCAGGATAGCCGCGACATTGTTGCTGTCGGTGGTGCTGCCATTCGTGAACAGGATCGTGCCGATGTCCAGATCGATGCTGTTGTCGGCAACCGCAGCGCGAGCCTGAGCGGTGAGCCGGTTATCGGTGTTGGCGACGGTGGCCCCGCGAGTATCTGCGGTAACCTGAACATCGAAGGCATTCTCACTGGCCAACGGCTCAGCAGTCGCGGAAACATCCGCATTGACCGTCTGCACATTGGCCATAGCATAAGAGGCTGAGCTGGTCGTGCCAGTCGCGCTTGCAGGATCGAACTGCTGCGCCCCCCCGGCCACAACGGCCCCTTCGAGTTCAACAGTGGTGGCGTCGACCGACAGCGCGTTGGCCGAGGTCACACCCGTGCCAAGCGCTTCGGAACGGTTGCCGCTGAGCGTAAGCGACGGGGGAGCAAGAACGCCGGCGTCGTCACCCGCGTCTCCCGTCACAATGAGCTGGGCACTGCCCGTCAGGTTTGCAGCAACTTCGGCTCCGGCCTCGTTCTGCTGGAGATTCAGGATCCCCGCGCCGGAACCAACCGAAACCCCGGTAAGGCCCAGCGTGTTGCCCGCATCGGCGCCCACGGCGAACGCTTGCTGAATGTTATTGGTAACCGCAAGATCGGTGCCCGCCGTGTCGGCGTCATCATCGTTGGAGGCCAGCGTGATAGTCGTGCCGGTGGTGTTGGCCGTTATCGGTGCGTCTTCATTCGACTGCCGGCTGGCAATGGAAACCGCCCCTGTGGCCGAAAGGCCCGCATCGCCCAACTCACTCGGAGAACTGTCTCCGGTCAGCACGCTGTAGCCATCACTGGTGACCAGCGAGGCTGCTTCGAGGTCGATGGTCTGATCGGCCTCGCTGCCGAAAGCACTGGAAGCAATGACATTGCCATCGATCGTGCCGCTGCTGCCGCTGACCGTGCCGTTGTCGGTATCGCCCAGCGTCAGGCTCAGCACCGTGTCCGTGGCGTTCGCCGTGATGGCGAACTCTCGGGTGTCGGTGGCGTTGGTCTGAAGATTGGCGAGCGTGGCCGAGCCATCGAACAATGCCGAACCTTCACCGCTGGCGATGGTGCTGGTCAAATCGTTGCCGGTAACAGCCGCAGTCACGCGGTTGCCGGACACGGTGGTGGCGCTGCCGATCGATTCCTGAACAGACGCCGTGATGGTGGCATCATCGGTAGTCGCCGTCAGGATTGCGCCTAGCGTGCCATCATCGTTCGTCTGCGTGCTGGCAATGGCCAGCGATCCGGTGGCGTTGATATCTTCAGCACCTGTAGCGGCCACATTGTTGACCAGCGCAGAGGATGAGTTGGGACCGGCACCGGCGGCATCGTACGAGAGGCCGTCGGCAAGGCTGATGGTTCCAGCCTGCACGTTGCCGCTGGCGGCCGACGTGATCTGGTTGCTGTCAACCGACAGGCTCGAATTGCTAAACACATTCGCTTCGCCCGCGGTCGACAGGTCGTCGCTGGCAACCGTGGCGGCAATCCGGCTGTCCTGGTTGAGCGCGTTGACATCGGTAGTATTGCCATCGAACGACTGCGAATTCGCAATCACCGCAGTGCCGGCAAAGCTGGCGTCATCTGCTGCAATGCCGATCGAAGCAGTGCGCGTGTTCCCGGTGAACTCGGCGCCAACATTGTTACTGTCGAGCACGGCGCTGCCGGTGACAGTGTTGTCTTCCAGCGATCCAAGCGTCAGGATCACGGTGTTCTCGTCACCCGCAGTCTCGGCGGCGCTGCCTGCAACGGCCGAGGAATCGAGCCCCAACGTAACCTGCGTGTTGCCCACGACAAGCGTCCCATCAGCGTTAACGGCGTCGTTAGTGCTTCCGATGATGGCCGTGGCAGGTTCCGTTGCGCCAGTGGTGTAACCAACCGGCAAAGAATTGTTCAAAGTAACGGCTGCCGTTCCGCTACCGTCGTTGATGGTGGTGGTCGCATCGATGCTGTTGGAAGCGACCTCAACACTGCCCGAAGTAAAGCCGGTCAGAACGGCGCCCGCGTCCTGATTGACGGCGCTCGAACTGATAGCGCCGGAATTATCGCTCACCGTGGCGACGGCGATACCGTCCGCAGTGGCAGAGCTGCTGGTCGTGGCCAGCGAAACGGTAACGCCGTTAATGTTGGCCTGCGCAAGCGCATCGGCGGTGTTGTCAGAATTGACGAAGCTGCCCGTGGCTGCGCCCGATACCGTGGTGGTGATGGTCGAACCGGTCACATTAGCACCAACGGCGGCAGAGTTGACCTGCGCGGCACCGTCACCACTGACAATAGAACCAACAACCGTCGAGCTCAACGCAGGGTCTGCAGTCACAACACTTGCTACAGTCTGCGCACTTGCCGAAGCCGAAACAATAACAAGAGCTGCCGCCCCTGAAAGTAGCTGCCCTCGAGTACTGATCTTAGAGATTTTCATAAAATTCATCCTTCAAAGCGAAAACATAACTATCATTTTTTGGAGTTTATCGACCCCTTCCTGGTGATTTTGATGCGCGCCAATTCCTGAAAACCAGGCCCGTCCCTGTAAATTGTTGAATCTCCACTAGAAGGTCGCCATGTCACTCGGACCGCTGAGGAAGGCACCTCCCTGTTTGATAGCGCCTCAACAACCGCGGCAATGCGCTGATCCAGCAGAGCATCGCGTCGAGCGGGATCGAAGTTCTCAGTGTCTCTGGCAATCAAGGTCACAGTGACAATTGACTCACTCGAAAGTTGGGCGATCATGTCCAAGGTCGACTGGGCGTTCGGCATGAGATTGGCATCGCCAAACTCGAAGCTGACCTGCAACTGGCCGACAGCGGCAGCAGCGTCAGTTGCCTTAACTGCGTTGAGCGAACGGGAAGGCGTTGCTGGCGGCCCAGCCGGCATTTCCAGCGGCGCCGGTACCACTCCATCCGGGCCCGTTACAATCAATGACTGCCCCCGCAGCTCGTCTGCCGACATTTCGGGGATTGTCTCTATGCGGCGTGTCATACAAATCGCTGGATCGAGATCCTTGACCGACGCAACAAGCTGGACACCCGCAAAAACCCCTCGCCTTTGACGCCATGATCTGATTCACTGGCTGCATTGGACGGAGAATTTCGATGCACCCACGCAGCCTGTTTTCGTTGGCGGAGCACCTTGAGCGGCTGAGCAAGGACGGCGACCCGCTGGAGGTTTTGGCGGATACGGTCGAGTTTGAACATTTCCGACCCATCCTGGTCCGGGGCCTTGGATATAGCGATGGCGCCAAGGGCGGCAGGCCGCCTTTCGATCCGGTGTCGATGTTCAAGGTGCTGGTGGTGCAGGCACAGCACAACCTCTCCGATGCGCGGATGGAGTTCATGATCCGCGACCGGCTTTCGTGGATGCGCTTCTTCGGCTTCGATCTGGGCGGCACCATGCCGGATGAGAACACCATCCGGCACTACCGCAACCGGCTGACCGAGAGCGGCACGCTTGAGGCGCTGATGCAGGCCTTTGAGCAGCAACTGCGCGAACGCGGCTATCTCGCCATGGGCGGACAGATCGTCGATGCCACGCTGGTGCCCGCTCCCAAGCAGCGGAACACCGATGAAGAGAAGGCCGCGGTCAAGGCAGGGAAATCGGCCAGGCAGATATGGCCGGGCAAGCCGGACAAGGCACATCAAAAGGATGTCGATGCGCGCTGGACGGTGAAGGTTGGGGGCAAGGTCCGCTACCGTCCTGACGGCACGCCGCTGCCGCAGATCGCGACCCCAGTGTTCGGCTACAAGTCGCACATCAGCATCGACCGGTGCTTTGGCTTTATCCGCAAGGGCAAGGTCACATCAGCGGCCCACAGCGACGGGCGCGAACTGCGTCATATTATCGACCCGAACAACACGGCTAGCGATGTCTGGGCTGACAGCGCCTATCGCAGCGCCAGGAACGAGGCATTGCTGAAGAGCAACATGCTCAAAAGCCGCATCCATCGCCGCAAGCCCAAGGGCAGGCCGATGCCGAAGAACATGGCGCGCGCCAACGCTGCAAAGTCCGCGATCCGCGCCAGGGTTGAACATGTCTTCGCGCATCAAAAAGGGCGCTACGGCCTGTTTATCCGCACCATCGGCCTCGCCAGGGCACAGGCCAAACTCACTCTGGCCAATCTGGCCTACAACTTCGACCGCCTGATCTTCCACGAACGACAGGCCGCAACCGGATAAGTGTGTCTGAAGTCCATCAGCGAGGATGGAAAAGACCCGAAAACAGGCAAAATCCGCCGCAAACTATCCCATCAAACCGCCAATCCGCATGCCCTTGGCCCAATCACTGCGATCGCACCGAAAACGCATGCTTGTTGCGGGTGTCCAGCTTCAGCACGCCTTCCTCAAGCGCGGTACGAATCCCGAGCTGCAAGGGCTCTTGGCCTTTCGCTCCTATATTTATGTCGAACAACTCAGTCCCGAAAAACCGGAAAACTCCCGCACCAATTTCGTAACCGCTAAACTGCTTGGTCAGACTCACTGTCTTAAGAACCAAAAGAGAACGGGTGTCGACAATCCGCAGATCTATCGCGACGCTTTGCGTGTAAACACGGGCTTTTGGACCAACATTGTTCACAGAGAATTGAGCACCTCCGGAACGAATATTATAATTCAGCTCCGTTATGCCCCCGACAATATAGTAATCGGAACGTGCGATCGTGCCACCAAAATAAGGCAGCCACGGAACCCGATCACCGTTGACCTGATGCACCTGCCCGTCGCCCAATTGACGGCGGTCTGTGTACCCCAGTTCGCGTTCGGCGATCGTTGGGTCAAATCGCTCAGCAATCGCAAGGGCCCCACCAATCTTCCCGAGCGCGGAATAGACCATCAACGATCCGCCCTGGGTAATCGCGTTGCCTTCGTTGATCGAGTATTTACCGGTGTAGTCGCGCACTTCGCCGACGGCGATGACTGTGGGCTTGACGTTTGCTGCAGTCAGTTGATCACCAAAACAAGCGAGCGCCGCCTCCATCGGGGAACGATTGTCGCGAACGGGCGCGCCGATCGCAATCGGCACTTCTCCCGGCGCCACCCGCTGGGTGTCTATGCCCCCTCCAGTGACAGTACAGCCAGACAGGGAAACAACAGACAGGACGACCAACACTGCCAACGCAGCGCGACGAGGTTTGCGATCCTTAAATTGCATGGCGGGTTATTCAGCCGCTCCATATTCGCAGGCCGACGAGCCGTTTATTGCTGCAGACTGTTCGCCCGAGTTCGTCTGCTCGGTGTTGAGCGCCTGAAAATTGTCGCCGCGGACTACGGTCGACATCCTGCCCGAAGCGGCGGCCGACACCGCACCTGAGTTATCTTGTGCAGTAGTTTCGGCGCTGCCATCGCCCAATCCGCCCGCCAAATATGTCGTATCATTTTCATTTCCGGTGGCGTCGGTGCTGTGCCCTGCCGTACTAGGCGAGTTAGCAACAGCGTTAGACGCCGAGTTATTGCCAGTCGCAGTGGAATTCACCGAACAATTATACTGATGATCGATGTAGGTGTTGTAGATAGGAGCCGAGTAGAAACCATTCTGCGCACGTAGGCGAACTTCTTCAAGATAGATCAGCGACGCTTTGTCTGCAGGAGTCAGAAATTGCCATGCGAAATTTTCGCCGATGTTATTAGAAAATGCCGGCTGAGCAACTACTAAAGATATTCCAGCGATGAATATTACGAACTTACTTGCCATCTTTGAAGACCTTATTGAAATCTGTTCTGCAATTAAATTATATTTTGGGGGATTCACAAATCGGCCAGTTGTGACATGAAGGTTCCCGCAGAGCGTCAGGTGGGACAACTCTTGCCCATGACCTGGAAAACCTTTGCCCACCGCACCACAGACCCTTGCAGAGGGTTGCGCCAACCTTACGCGCCAGCGCGGACAAATCGGCACTTTCAACACCGTCAACGATTACATCCGCACCAAAGCTCCGCGCGAGTGCAACGAGGTGCGTAAGCGGGGTCTGGCTACAGTGACCGCGAATTGCAGGTGAGAGGAACAACTTGTCGATCGTCACGTAACTCGGGTCAAATGCTGCAAGATCACGCAAAGAAGTTAGCCCCACACCGAGGCGCCCAATTGATATGCGACACCCCTGCCCCCTGAGCATGGCGAGCATTTCATTCGTGCCAGGGATCGGGCCGTGGATCTCAGAACCCCTGATCTCAACAATCAGGTTATGAGAGACACCTCCACATTTGAGACTATCCAACACCCCAAGCCAGAAGGTGCGATCAACGAAACTTCCAGCTGACACAGCGACCATTAACGAAATCGCGCCTCTCGCTTCGACCAATTCTTTAACCGCCTCCAAGACGACGAACTGATCAAGCAAGTGAATCAGCCCAATGCGCTCTGCCGACGCCACCACCTGATCGCTGGACGAAGGGCGCCCATCGCACCCTATCAGGGCCAGCGAAGCCTCATAGAACGCTACCTCGTCCTGAGCAGCCGCGCTGCAGACTGGCCGCCAACCGACACCAACCTCCACTCCGCCCTCTGCCAATTTGGACAGTTCGCCAACGCGGCGCCGCCAAATCGCCGCAAGAACTGGCGATAAGACAGCCATCTCGGATCGATAGGAGGGGAGACCCGCCTCACCGGAAGCAGCATCGCAGATATGACCGTCGGTGGAGATCGCCCCGCCCTCTAAACACCCCCCTGAGCGCCCGTCATCTGCTACATCCGCCTGTAAGTGCACCACACCCTCTGAGGTCAGCACTGGCTCCAGAGTGATATTGCGGACAACGTCTTTTACCCATTGGCTCACATGGAGGGCGGTGCCGTCCCGAGACTGCGCAACTGAGGCAAGGGGGGTTACGTCAAAGCCCGTTCGAACATTCAGTTCAGCGATACTTTTAACTCCGAGCCTGCCTTGCAGGCGACGACCCAAAACCCGAAGTGCGAACCTTGCAATCTCTGGACCATATGCAAGTTGGATCGCTGAGTGGTTTGTTAAATGCACTCGATAACTCTGGCCTGAAACCAATTCAGCGCCACCTTGTCGCAAACTAGGATGGCTCGAAGAACTGCAAGCCTTGAATTGTATCTCCATCCCCATCCCCATTGCCCTCCAAAAATAACTTTGCGACTTTGCCTCGCGAGCTGCACCCCAAAGGCCCGAAAGGTAGTGATGCGCCGCAGCATCTCGATTGATACTGCCGAGGCACCTCGCTTAGTTTGGCGGTGTTCCGCTTATTCTGATAGGTTCGGCCTATTCGAGGCCCTAAGAGAAGGCACGCTCCATTGGCGCCATTATGCGGAATGATTAGAGACATTATGGTGGTGAATGCTGCCAAACACGAGCTGCAATGCCACTTTGGGATCAGAACTTTTCAGTGTTGCGCCTTAGCTAGACGAAGAATAATAGTGCTATTTCATAGTTTTATGAAGTCACTTGATTTCATGCTGCCCCAATGCCAATTCGTTGTGAACTGGTTTATGAGTGGCGTTGAATTAAGCGGGAACCCTTCGGATGCACCCCATCGGCCGGGAGGTTTCTCCCAGCGCTGGGCTGATCGATAACCGGAGCATCAAAATCTCCGAGAGTGGCGGGCCTCGTGGCTATGATGCAGGCAAAATAGGCAAAGGCCGTAAGCGGCCTATTCTCACCGTAACCAACGGTAATCTGGCTCACGCTGTGATCCATACGGCCAACATCCAAAATCACGGTATGAACCGCCCAGAGATTGTCCGAGGCTCCAACTCTAGAACAGGTAGAGTCCTCCTGAGCAAGACAACGAACAAGTGAATAGCCCGGAGTTTTTTAGACGCGCTCGGTGCTTATTCAGTGCTGTATTTGGAGCTCGACGGGCGGCGCATCCCGCTTCTTAGGTGTTTGGGTATCAGACTATAGAACATCTCAATGCAATCGAACACATCTTGCCTGTCCTCTTCGCGTGATCGGTAAGTCCGCCGCCCGATGCGTTCGCGCTTGAGCAGATTGAAGAAGCTCTCGACCACCGTGTTGTCATGACAGTTGCCACGACAGCTCATCGAGTGCTCCAGGTTGTGGGCTTCCAGGAACGAAGCCCAGTCTATGCTGGTAAACTGCGACCCCTGGTCCGAGTGGATCAGCACAGTGATCCTCGGCTTCCTGCACCACAACGCCATCAGCAATGCCTCCAGGTCCAGATCGGTGGTCTGGCGGCTCTGCATTGACCAGCCCACCACGCGGCGGAAGTAGAGGTCGATCACCACCGCCAGATAGGCAAAGCCCTCCAGCGTCCTGATATAGGTTATGTCGGTCACCCAAGCCTTGTTCGCTGCCGCGACATCGCCTTGGCGAGCCAGAGTGTTGTCGATCACCTTGGAGGGCTTGCCGCCGCAGCTGCCCGGCCTGCGCTTGTAGCCGATCTTAGCCTTGATCCCCGCCAGACTGGCGAGATGCGCTAGCCGGTTCGGGCAACAGGGCTCGCCCTGATCGCGCAGGTCACCGTGCAGCTTGCGGTAGCCACAAGCCTGGCCGCTCTCTTACCGCGCCTGCCGGGTTAATGCAGTATGGTCCACATCTTCCTTCGCCCGCCTGCTCAGCGGGTTCTTAAACTAGGCCGTAAACTCATAAACTGACTTGCGCGGCGCGGACGCGATTGATTCAAGGCTTCAGGAAGGAGCTTTGGATGACGCGTCGCAGATTTGAACTGACCGATGAAGAGTGGGCTGTGATCGAGCCGCTTCTGCCGAACAAGGTGCGCGGTGTGCCTCGTGTTGATGACCGGCGGGTCATCAACGGGATATTGTGGCGGTTTCGCACGGGCAGTCCCTGGGCCGATATTCCAGAGCGTTATGGCCCGCATACGACCTGCTACAACCGCTTTGTCCGGTGGCGCAAAGCAGGCGTGTGGGATCGGCTTCTGGCCTCGGTCAGCGCCGCATTCGACGGCGAGCTGGTGATGATCGACAGTTCCTCCATCCGGGTCCACCAGCACGGTGCGACCCTAAAAAGGGGGACCCAAATCGCTGCATGGGACGTTCCCGGGGCGGTTTGACGACCAAGATCCACGCGCTGGTTGATGGCCGTGGCCTGCCGATCCAACTGCATCTGTCCGAAGGCCAGGCCAGCGATTGCCGTGAGGCTGAGGGGCTGCTGGCCGCCGTGCCAAGCGGCAGCACCTTTCTCGCCGACAAGGCTTATGACAGCGACGCCATTCGCAACCGAATTACCGCTCAAGGAGGCTTCGCCAACATCCCAGCCAAGCGCAACCGCCGTAGAGGCTTCGCGTTCAGCAGCTTTCTCTACCGCTATCGCAACTTGGTCGAACGGTTCTTCGGAAAACTCAAAAACGCCAGAGGTTTAGCCACCAGATACGACAAGCGAAGCGACAACTTCCTCGCAGCCATAAAGCTCTTCTGCACACGCCTGTGGATCGCCGCTAATGAGTCTACGGCCTAGGAGTAGAAGCCGCTGGGCTGGATGAGCAGACACCTCCACATCGCACGCATCGAGAACAGCGTGCGATGCTCGGCGACAAACGCGTATCTCACTTGCATCCCTGGCGAAACACGCGGTGGCTTTTTTGGGATGTCACCTTCCTCGGTCATCCGAAGCAGCTCACGCTTCAACTGCCGGATCTCGGCGTCCTTCGATCCACCTTCCGGCCGTTTCGCAAACTGACGCTTCCATGCATACAGCGAGTGCGGGCTCACGCCGAGCCGCCCGGAAACCTCCGAGACGAGATAACCACGCTCGGTGACCTGTGCCACCGCATCGCGCTTAAACTCATCACAGAAATTGGCCTTCTCCGTCGCTGCCTCCTGTCCTCAAATCTAGGATAGAAGGCGTCCACAAATCTAGGGACCATTCAGACCAGCTTCGACTATTACGCAAATTTCTTGGCTTCGAGGGTCTCGTAAGGGAGAGTCGCCGCGGGTCTTCGAAAAGTGTTTCGTAGAAGACTCGATTCCTTAAAAGAGCATAAAACCAATGCATTAGTAGCCATCTGCGGGCTCAATTAGGGGCGCTTGAAGAGTGACACAGAGATTTAATACGTAATCTCAGTGACTTACTCCTCCAGTGCGTTGCCTCTTCTGGCACCATTTCCTCTGGCTCTCTATCAGCTGGACACCCGCAAAAACCCCTCGCCTTTGACGCCATGATCTGATTCACTGGCTGCATTGGACGGAGAATTTCGATGCACCCACGCAGCCTGTTTTCGTTGGCGGAGCACCTTGAGCGGCTGAGCAAGGACGGCGACCCGCTGGAGGTTTTGGCGGATACGGTCGAGTTTGAACATTTCCGACCCATCCTGGTCCGGGGCCTTGGATATAGCGATGGCGCCAAGGGCGGCAGGCCGCCTTTCGATCCGGTGTCGATGTTCAAGGTGCTGGTGGTGCAGGCACAGCACAACCTCTCCGATGCGCGGATGGAGTTCATGATCCGCGACCGGCTTTCGTGGATGCGCTTCTTCGGCTTCGATCTGGGCGGCACCATGCCGGATGAGAACACCATCCGGCACTACCGCAACCGGCTGACCGAGAGCGGCACGCTTGAGGCGCTGATGCAGGCCTTTGAGCAGCAACTGCGCGAACGCGGCTATCTCGCCATGGGCGGACAGATCGTCGATGCCACGCTGGTGCCCGCTCCCAAGCAGCGGAACACCGATGAAGAGAAGGCCGCGGTCAAGGCAGGGAAATCGGCCAGGCAGATATGGCCGGGCAAGCCGGACAAGGCACATCAAAAGGATGTCGATGCGCGCTGGACGGTGAAGGTTGGGGGCAAGGTCCGCTACCGTCCTGACGGCACGCCGCTGCCGCAGATCGCGACCCCAGTGTTCGGCTACAAGTCGCACATCAGCATCGACCGGTGCTTTGGCTTTATCCGCAAGGGCAAGGTCACATCAGCGGCCCACAGCGACGGGCGCGAACTGCGTCATATTATCGACCCGAACAACACGGCTAGCGATGTCTGGGCTGACAGCGCCTATCGCAGCGCCAGGAACGAGGCATTGCTGAAGAGCAACATGCTCAAAAGCCGCATCCATCGCCGCAAGCCCAAGGGCAGGCCGATGCCGAAGAACATGGCGCGCGCCAACGCTGCAAAGTCCGCGATCCGCGCCAGGGTTGAACATGTCTTCGCGCATCAAAAAGGGCGCTACGGCCTGTTTATCCGCACCATCGGCCTCGCCAGGGCACAGGCCAAACTCACTCTGGCCAATCTGGCCTACAACTTCGACCGCCTGATCTTCCACGAACGACAGGCCGCAACCGGATAAGTGTGTCTGAAGTCCATCAGCGAGGATGGAAAAGACCCGAAAACAGGCAAAATCCGCCGCAAACTATCCCATCAAACCGCCAATCCGCATGCCCTTGGCCCAATCACTGCGATCGCACCGAAAACGCATGCTTGTTGCGGGTGTCCAGATAAGCGGCAAGGCCCGCTCAACGCCGGAGCTTTGGCCTTTGGATCGCTCAGGATCGCGCCGCCTGCGCCCGGCGGGCCCATACATTCCTGCTGGTCTCCTGCGGGCTTTCACCAAGAGCGCACCGGGCAAAGGGCCGCACATGCCTCTGATCGAGGCCTGGCTTCGCGCCCTCAGGCTAGAAGACATGGCTCGCAAGGCTGTTCCAGCCGTATGCTAAACAAAGAGACCTCGGCTTCTTGCGGCAAGCAGAGGCGCTTTCGGTGCTGGATCGGCACGACCGAGAAAATGCTCTCCAACCGCAACAATGCCGCAAACCGTTAGATGCAAGCGCGCAAGGGCAGTCCTCGATGCGCGGCAGGATGCCGCGTCGGAGAGCGGCATCGCCTTTGAAGAGCGAAAGCGGCAGATCCGCGAAGAGCTTCTTTGCGCGCAGACTGACCTGCTCCCCTTGGGGCGATCACGATCCAGCCACGAAAGCCAGCAAAGAACGTTCTATTAAACAGAACGAGAAAATATATTTAATGAATTTTTCAGATCGACTGGATCTCGCTAAAGGTCACGCTCCCCCACTCGCTCCCGAGGAACCTGTCCATGGATCGCACTGAGAAATCGCCGAGAACGCCCGAGGCACATGAGATGCATTCCTGGGCCACGCAGGCCGGACCGGCAGATCAATTCCCGACCTGCACTGCCCATCGGGATCGCAAGTCGCCGCACTTGTCGCTGGTGAGCACGACGCTGGCGCTCTGCGAGCCGTCAGAGGCCCCGGGCGAGGACTGGGCCGGCGCGATGGGCAAGCTCATCGATGCAATGGATATTGCGATCGAACGGTCCGCTCATGCCAGACAGCCCAGCCTGATGGACAGGGCGCGCCAGGCTATCAGCTCGACGGGAGAGGCCGGACCGCCGATCTTCGCACCAGGGCAGTGCTGGTCGCCGACTGCCTTGCAGGGCGCTATGGCGGCTCAGCGTCTCCCCCGGGCACGATGGGTCGCGAGCTACCTTTTTGACAGCGGAGCCGGGCGCCCGAACGCCAGTCCGTGCACCGATCTCATGCTGATGTCGCCGCTTCCCGCAGCTTGCGACACAGATGGAGCGGCTACCAACGCAATGCCGCGTATGGCTGTCCTGAAGGCGATGATCGGCAATGCAAGGACTGAGGGTCGGCGAAAGCTGGCAATCATTCTTCCCGAGGCAAACCGCAACGCGATGGCGGCCATGCTCGTCGCGGCGTGCGATACGAGTACGCGCGAGGAACTCGATGTCGACATTCTCCCGATCGAACAGGCGGTCGTGCGGATCCAGTCGAATGAGGTCGACTGGGACGCGGTGATCGTCATGCCGGAACTTCGAGGCATCGTCTTTGCGATGCTTTGCCAATGGAGCGGCGTGCAAGCCCCATGGCCGATGCTTTGGCATGACGGCGGCCTCATCATGGTTGCGAGCGAGGGGACCGGCAGACCTGCCCAGATCCCGCTTGATGCGGCCCTGTTGATCCAGGGGCTTGCCCTCGCCGCCCGAAAAGGGGGATGCGGCACGATTGCCGAACGTCTCCACGAGAGCTTTGCAGCGTTGCGCGACCGCGGGGTCGTCACGCCTGCGCGCGGCTCGCCGGCCCCTTACGTGGTGCAGCTCACCGAAGCCGATTTCGTCGACCTTGCCCTCACCGAATATCCGCAGGACGGAAGGGTTCTGCCCGCCTGGCAAGGCGTCGCCTCTGGCCGATCGAGCCAAGCAAGCAGAGCGAGGCCCGCTCGGCTTGCCCTCGTGACGTCCAGCTGAGCCGGCGAGGGAACGGGGACAATGCCAAGTCGGAAAATCGTCGCAAACGAGCTCGCCAATGTCTTGCGGCAGATTTCGCATCCTGATCGCATCCGCCTCCTGCTAAAGCTGCAGTCAGGCGAACAGTCGGTCAACGAGCTTGCCACCGCGCTCGAAATTCCGGCGACCCGGGTATCGCAGCACCTCGCCGTTCTGAGAGCGATCGCCTTGGTCGAGACCGAAAGCGTGGGACAGAACCGGGTCTATCGCATGCCCCAGCCCGCACTGGCACTATGGCTGATCGACGGAATTGATTTCATCGCCCATCGGCTTGGTCGGGCGAGCGAGCATGACATCGAGCAGGCCAAGGACTTGTGGCAGCGCGAAACCTCGCAGACCGAGGTCTGATCAACAGCACTCAGGCTGCGTCCCTCGTCGTCAGGCTGTGGATGGAGGCCTTGCCCGGATCGCTCGAGCGCTTAGCATAGCGGCGGACGAGGTCGCTCCATTCCACGACGAGACTTCCACCGGTGCTCTGGTGCAGCTTCTCCCATGAGGACAGCATCTCCAGGCAGGCGTGATCGATATGGTCCAGCTTCTCGACATGGATGTGAACCTCGGACCCGCGAGGCGAATTTTCCAGCGCGTTGCTGAGCTGGGGGATGGAGAAGAACGTCGCCGAACCCGTCATCCAGACATCGACCCGGTTGGAGGTCTCGTCATGCGTCACCTCAATCTCGAGATGCGAGAAGGTGTAGACGAGCTTGAGCGTGGCCAGCACGAAGCCAAGCACGACGCCGGTCAGCAGGTCGATCGCGACGACGCCAATCAGCGTGACGAAGTAGATCGCCAGTTCCTGCTTGCCGAATTCCGCGATCTTGCGGATCTGCGCGACGTTGACGAGCTTGTAGCCAGTATAGACGAGGATCGCAGCGAGAACCGAAGTCGGGATCGAGTTAAGCACGAAGGGGAACGCGGCGACCGCCAGCAACAGCCAGGCGCCGTGGAAGATCGCTGATGCGCGGGTGGTCCCGCCGGCTTCGACATTTGCGGAGGAGCGCACAATCACGCCCGTCATGGGCAGGGCGCCAAGTGCACCGCAGATCATGTTGCCTATCCCCTGCGCGCGCAGTTCCTTATCGTATTGGGTGCGCACTCCGACATGCATCTTGTCCACTGCCGTGGCACAAAGCAGGGTCTCGGCGCTCGCCACGAAGGCGAAGACGAGGCCGAGCCCGATGATCGTGGGATCGAGAAAGCCGGAGAGCGCCTCTCCGGTCGGGATGTTGAGTGCATCGGTCAGGTTCGCGGGCAGCGCGACCAAGGTGATGGGCAGTGCGAAAATGAGCGCGAAGAGCGAGCCCGTCACCACGCCGAGCAGCGGGCCGGGCAGCAGCGAAAGCTGTTTCGGTTTGAACTTGTTCCAGCCAACGATCGTCAGGATCGTGATCACACCCGCCATCGCGGCGAGGTGGTGCACCGAGCCATCGATCGGAAAGACCTTGACGATCGCCTCGGGAATGGCAGCGATATTCGCAAGGCCACCAGAGCGCGGATCGTCATCGAGCATGACATGGAATTGCGAGGCGAAGATGAGCACTCCGATACCGGCCAGCATACCGTGGATGACCGAAGGCGAGATGGCCCTGAACCACTGGCCAAGCTTCAATGCCCCGGCGAGCAGTTGCGCTGCCCCTGCGATCAGGCCGACCACGCCAAGCATGATGAGCCCGTGCTCGTTGACAAGCTGGTAAACGAGTACGGCCATGCCCGCCGCCAGTCCGCTGACCTGCAGGGGCGAGCCTGCGATGCTCCCGACCACGAGGCCTCCGACAATCCCGGTTATCAGGCCGAGCGCTGGCGGCGCTCCTGACGCTATGGCGATGCCCATGCACAAGGGCAGCGCGACGAGGAACACGACAATCGAGGCGAGAAAGTCCCGGCCAATGACGCCCGAAGAGGGCAATGCGGCTGTCTGGCTGTTCATTTCTGGCAATCCTTGGGTCGAAACAGGGTGATGGGGGCGGGGTATGGCTGGAGGTTCCGTGGCCAGGATCAGCAGGCGTGGCCGGCTAGCGCAGCAGAGGCGACTTCCGAAGCGTAGCGCTCCTCGATCGGTTGCCAGCTTTCGCTTGCTTCGTCATAGGCGCTGACGCCGCCGGTCTTGATATCGTAGACCCAGCCGTGAAGCGTGATGGCCTTGCTTGCGAGCGCGACGGCTACGGTGGGATGGGTCCTGAGGTGCTGCAACTGGAGCATGACATTCTGCTCGAGCAGCATCCGCATCTTCTGTTCCGGGGTCTGTCCGCCACCGAGCGTTTCGACGATGTCGACAGCTCCTTGCGCAAATCCGAGCCATTCGCGCACATGCGGCAGATGGTCGAGACCGGCGCGGTTCATCGCCCCTTTCATCGCCCCGCATTCGGTATGTCCGCAAACGACGATATTGGGCACGCGCAGCGCGCCTACCGCAAATTCGATCGAGGCGGTCATTCCGCCCGTCTGGTTGGTGTGCGGCGGTACGATATTGCCGGCATTGCGGCAGATGAACAGGTCGCCCGGATCGGTCTGCGTGATCATCGCGGTCTCGATCCGGCTGTCGGAGCACGTGATGAAGAGCGCCTCGGGGCTCTGCCCGGTACTGAGCCGTTCGAACATTTCCTGCTTCTCAGGAAAAACTTCGCGCTGGAACTTGATGGCGCCAAGGGCAAATCTCGACATCTGTCTAACCTCTCATGATGATGACTTGGAACTCTCCGCGGCCCACAATTCGCGGACCCGATCGATATGCGCGCCTTCAACAAGCGGACTGCGGGCCTCGAGGAACTCGATCGCTTCGAGAATCCAGGCCGCAATGGCTGGCTGGGTAAGGCGATAGTGGTGATTGCGCCCATCCCGGCGATCCTCGACGAGCCGGTGCGCGCGCAGGGACGCGAGATGCTGGCTGACCCGCGTTGCAGGAAGATCAAGCGCGGCGGCGATCGCGGTAACGTTCTTCTCTCCCTGACGCAGTTCTTCGATCAGGCGAACCCTGTCGGGATGTGCGAGGAGCTTAAGAAAATCAGCAAGCTCTTTGGAGACGATCAGCCGGCTCGGCATAGGAATTCTCCATATCTGCGAAGTTGTGCAGATTTGAAGATACGAAGATATGTCAGTTTGAAGGATCAGTCAAACTGTCTAATCAGACTGACACAGACGCCTGAAAAGCAGCGTTTTTCCGAAGGTTGCAAAATTCCGGGTCACGCTATGGACGCCTGTTATCGCAAAGGTCCGCAGCGCCGAGTCGCCGGCTCGTTGGGCGCAAACCCGAAGATGAAGCCAGGGACAGAAGTCTCGAGGATGAGTTTCGGCAATCCACGCAAATGAATGCCCATGGGTGGTTGGCTCACCGCACGCCCATCGTTTCGAAACTTGCGAGCTTCATCCTTGCCCCGGCGAGAGGAAGCCTCAGGGCAGCAGACGAACCAACCTAGCTGGCAGCTTGCACCTGTCCTGCACGACTGCGGGCAACGAGTGTGTAGATCGCGGGCACCATGAACACCGTGAAGAGCGTTCCCACCACCAGTCCGAAGCCGAGTGTAAAACTGATGGCGAAGCGCGATCCTGCTCCCGGGCCACTGCCGGCGACGATCAACGGAATGACACCGACAAACGTCGAGATGGTCGTCATGATGATTGAGCGGAAGCGTAGGCGGGCGGCTTCTTCCATCGCCTTGCGCCGATCCAGCCCCTGTTCGTCCTGCTGCTGATTGGCGACTTCTACAAGCAGGATGCCGTGCCGGATGATCGCACCAATCAGCGCGAGCAGACCGATCTGGGTGTAGATGTTGATCGTCACCACGCCTGCGGCAAAGAAGATCAGCGCGCCGGCGATTGCCATTGGCACCGCCATGAACATGACAGCCGGATCCCGAAAACTCTCATACTGGGCAGCCAGCACAAGATACATCAGCGCGACCGCCAACCCGAATGCGACGAAGAGCGAGGAACTCTCTCCGACAAATTGGCGCGAACGCCCTGCCCAGTCTGTCGTGTATGATGCGGGCAATTGCTCCTCGGCCGTTTTGCGCAAGAAGGTGATGGCTTCTCCCAACGCGACGCCTTCGGCCGGCACGCCCGAAATGGTTGCGGAATTCAGCTGATTGAAGCGCTTGAGTTGGCGCGGCTCTACGCTTTCCTCGATCGAGACGAATGTCGAGACCGGAATAAGTTCACCGCTGCGGGTGCGAACCTGATAATTCTGCAACTGGTCGACCGTCAGCCGCGATGGGCGCTCTACCTGGGGGATCACGCGATAGCTTCGCCCGTCGAAAGTGAAGTAATTCACGAACCCGCCCGATAGCATTGTCGACAGATCAGTCCCCACGGCATCAATGTCGATGCCTAGCGCTGCCGCCTTGTCGCGATCGACACTGACGGTGCTGCGCAAGCTGTCAAACTTGAGGTCGCTCTCCACGAAAACGAACAGCCCACTCGCCCTGGCCGCGTCGAGAACGCGTTGCGAGGTCTCGAGAAGCGCGCGCGGTTCGTCGACCCCTGAGATGATGAACTGCACCGGGCTTCCACCACCCGAACCCGGCAGCGAAGGCGGTGAGATGACGACCGCTTGCAGGCCCGGGTTTCCCGCAGCAATTCGCTGAAGCGGGCCCTGCAATTCCTGCTGCGTGCGATCGCGCTTGCTCCAGTCATCGAGCGGAATTCCACCGAACGCGCTTGAAGCGGCGCTGCCCGGCTCACCACCACCTGCAATCATGAAAACCCGCTCCACGCCCTCCACCTCACTGAGTGAGGCCATCAGCTGGTCGGTCCAGCGCTCAAGCTGGTCGATCGAACCGTTTGGGTCGCCCTGGATGCTGGTGATGAGGAAACCGCCATCATTGGGCGGCTCAAGCTCGCTCTTGGATGATGAATAAAGGAAGTAGATGCTGCCAATGATTGCGAGACCGACAATCAGCATGATACGGGCATGGTCGAGCATCTTGACCAGCACGCGCTGGTATCCGTCAGCGAACTTTTCGAAACGGGTCTCGATGAATTGCGCCACCCGGTTCTTGTCCTGCTCCTGCTTGAGCAGCTTTGCGCACATCATCGGCGAAAGTGTCAGTGCAACTATCCCGGACAGCAAGGTCGCGCTGGCGACCGTATAGGCGAATTCGGTGAAGAGCGATCCCGTCAGCCCGCCCATGAAACCGATCGGGGCAAAGACCGCCAGCACCACGATATTCATCGCGACAATGGTCTTGCCCAATTGTCTGACCGTTGTCTTGGCAGCTTCCTCGGGGCTCTTGCCTTCCTCCACCAGTCGTACCGCATTCTCGACGACGATGATCCCGTCATCGACGAGGATGCCGATCGCAAGGATCAGCGCGAGCAGTGTAAGCAGATTGATCGAGAAACCGAGCATCTGCATCAGGAAGAAGGCGCCGATTAGTGCGATCGGCATCGTGACCGCCGGCACAAGTGCTGACCGGATCGACCCGAGAAACAGGAAGATTACCACGGTCACGATTGCAAGCGCCTGGAAAAGCGAGGTTAAGACCGAGTTGATCGAGCTTTCGACCGCGACCGTTGCATCGTAGACGATCTCGGCTTCGATCACGTCGGGCAGCTGCCGCTGTATCTCCGGAAAAAGCTCCCGCACCTGCGCTACTGCGGTGAGGACATTGGCGGTGGGGGCGACCTCGACAGCCATGAAGACCACAGGGTCCCCATCGACCTTGACCGATGTATCGTAAGTCTCCGCTCCCAGCATGGTATCGGCCACATCACCCAGCCGGATGATCGCATTGTCTTCCTGACGAACGATCAGCTTGTCGAACGCTTCGGGCGTGGTGAGATTGGTATCCGCCTCGATCGGGATTGAAAGGGTCGAACCCTTCGAACTGCCGAGCGCGGAAAGGAAATTCCTGCTGGCCAGTGCTGTGCGCACTTCGCCCGGGGTGACGCCGAAAGAGACGAGCCGGTCAGGATCAAGCCAGATCCTCATGGCGAGTGATCCGCCTCCCTGGACGGCGGCCTGCTGCACGCCCGAAACCGTTTCGATCCGGGGCCGGATCGCACGATTGAGGTAGTCGGTGATTTCTTCGCGACTGAGCGCCTCGCTCTGAAAGGCGATGTACATTGCCGCCTCGTCAGAGCCCGTGCGCACGGTCAGCACGGGATTTTCCGATTGCGCCGGTAGCTGGTTCTGGACCTGGTTTATCTTGGTCAGGATTTCTGCAACCGCGTCGTTTGGCGGATAGCCCAGCTCCAGCCGGGCATTGATGACGCTGCTGCCCTGACTGCTGGTGCTCTCGACATAGTCGATGCCTTCAGCGGTCGAGATCGCCTGTTCAAGCGGGCTTGTGATGAAGCCTCGGACGAGATCGGCATTCGCGCCAATATAAGGTGTTGCAACCGTGATCGTCGTCGAAGTCGTCTCGGGGTATTGGCGTACGCTCAGGTTGAAGGCCGCCTGCAAGCCGAACAGCATGATGACCATGCTGATCACCATGGCAAGCACGGGGCGTCTGACAAAGATCTGCAGGAAATTCACGGTGCTTCTGGTGCCTCGGGAACGCCTTCAAGCGCATCGCGGGGGGCCGCAATGAGAGGGGTGCCGCCTACCAGCTTGATCTGGCCCGCAACGACGACGCGCTGCCCGGCTTCGATCCCATCAAGAACCTCGATGTCGAGCCCGCGGCGTTCTCCGGTCTTGACGAAAACGCGCCGCGCGATGAATTGTGGCCCCTGTGGTTTCGATTGTGGCCTTTCCCCGTCATCGTCGCCGGTGGATTGGTCGACTGCACCGCCTCCACCACCAAAAAGCCATGCGCTGATCGCAGCAAGCACGCCCCCGCCATCGCGTCCACGGCCAGCCGCCATTCGCTTCAGGGCCTGCTGCTGCTCATCCGTTGGTGGATCAGCGACGAACACGGAACTGCCATAGGCGTTGAACGAGATGGCCGTTGCCGGGATGGTCACCGCCGAGCTGGACTGACCGGTGCTGACCGTCACGCTTGCGAACTGGCCTGGCCGCACGCGGCCATCACTATTGGCAACAATTGCCTGCACGGTGAAGTTGCGGGTGCCGGGATCGATGTCGGGATTGATTGCGGTGATACGCCCGCCGACCACTTCATTCTCGATACCATCCACTTTCGCCTCGACATCGAGCCCGGTACGAATTGCTCCGATACTGCTTTCGGGCAGGTCAAAATTCAGGAAAAGCGGTGAAGGCTGGACGAGTTGAGCAACCCGCGTTCCTGCCGCCAGGAACTGGCCTTTGTTTACTTGCCGGATCCCGAGCCGCCCCGCGAATGGCGCGCGGATGATCTTCTTCTCGATTGTGGCCCGAACCTCGCCGATCTGGGCAGCGACGGCATCGCGACTGGCCACCGCTTGCTCAAGCTCGGCCTGCGAGATAGCGCCGCGATCGATCAGCCTGTCGGCGCGGTCCGCTGCTGCGCGAGCCTGAACCAGCTGCGCCTGCAAGCGCTGCAATTGCGCGCGCTCGCTCGTAGTATCGAGCCGCACCAGCGGCGCTCCCTTCCGCACGAAATCGCCGGCGCCGAACAGGATTGCGTCCACCGCGCCAGGAAGCTCTGCGGCGACATCGACACCCCTGACCGGGACGAAAGTGCCGGTCGCGGTAAGGGCATCCTCCAGGGACTTGGTCGAGGCCTGCGCGATTGCGACTGTGGCAGGCGGCGGAAGGCCAGGGCCTGACTGACCATCACGTTCGCTGCGAAAGAAGAAGTGCCAAACGAGCACGGCCAGACCGATGACAAGAAGCCCGAACAGGGCTGCCCGCCACAAGGCCCAGCCCCCAAGGCCTGCGCTGTCCTCTTCGCCCGAGGTCTTGGCAGTTTCTTCACTCGCCATAGATCAATTCCCGGTGCGCGTGATCAGAGGCAGTGCGGATGCAGGTCGACCATCCCCCAGCGCTTCGCGGGTGTTGGCGATAGCCTCGGTGCTGCTCAAGCGATCAAGCACATCGCTATCAGCCGGGCCGGCTGACATCGCGGCCAGCAGCCCTGCAGTATCCTGCAATTGCAGCGCGGCTGCATCGATCAGCGCCAGCCTTGCATCCTGATAGGTCTGCTCAACTTCGAAGACCTCGAATAGGCTCGCTGCCCCTTCCTCGTAGCGAAGAACGGCAAGATCGAGACTTTGCCGCGCGGCATCCAAGGCCTCCAGCCTTTCACGAAACACCTCTCCGTCGGCTTCGACCGCGTGGATGCCGTCGGTAACCTCGCCCAGTGCGTTGAGGACGACTTCCTGATATTCGGCAAGGCTTGCCTTGTAGGCTGCCACTTGCGCGTCGCGCCGTGCCCGGAGCTGGCCGCCCTGGAAGATGGGTGCAATCAGTCCGACCCCGGCCGAATAGATGAAGTCCAGCGTTGGTCCGATCCCCGGCCCCGTGATGCCGTTGGCCCCGACAGCCCCGCTGAGTGTGAAATCGGGATAGAGATTGGCCTGCGCAACGCCGATCTGCGCGCTCGCTTCAGCAAGTCGAGCTTCGGCCACGCGGATGTCGGGTCGCTCCCTAAGGAGTGTGGAAGGGATCGTCACCGGAATGGTGTCCGGCATATCGAGATCGACCATCTCGACCATGGGCAGGCCAGCCCGAGCCGGCACGCGGCCCGTCAATATCGCCATCCGCGCTTCAGCCAGTTTGAGATTGCGTTCGATCAGCGGGATATCCGCCTCGAGTTGCCCCACCCTCGCCTGAGCGGCGACCAATTCAGCGCGGGCGCTGTAACCTTCATCGACGCGCAGTCCGACCAGTTCAACAAGGTCTGACTGCCCTTTGACGAATTGCCTCGTGATTTTGAGACGCTGACGAATGGCGGCAATTTCGATCGCGGCCGAAACGATGTTCCCGGCAAGCGTAAGATATGCTGATTGGGCCTCCGCCCGGGCGGCTGCAAGCTGGGCTGCGGCGGATTCGATCTGCCGGTCCTCGCGCCCGAACGGGTCGAGGTTGTAGTCAACGGCAAGCTGGCCCGAATAGACTGTGAAGGGCTGATTACCCCCGCCACCCGCGCCGGCCCCGCCAGCAGCAAAGCCGCCTGAACCGAAGAGCTGGCGGCTTGCGTTGGCGTTTGCGGCTATCTCGGGAAGTTCAAGGCCCTCTTCGGCGCGAAGCAGGAAAGCGGCCTGAGACAAGCGCGCGCGCGCAACGGACAAGGATGGATTCTCGGCAAACCCTGCTTCGACCAGACGGTTCAGTTCAGCCGATCCAAACCAGCCCCACCACTCCTTGACCGCGTCCTTGCTGCTGACCAGCAGCGCTTCGCGGGCTTTGTTTTCAGGCAACGCGGGCAGGATTTCGGCGCCGTCTTTGGCAAGACGCGGGGCAACATAATCCGGGCCTACGCTCACGCATCCGCCAATCATCAGCGAACTGAGGCCGAACGCCATCAAGGTCACGTTTTTCATGCCGTTTGCACCGGCATATCTGAATCAGCGGACATGCGCACAACCAAGCGCGATAGGGGTAGCGAAGCAGCAGCCAGCAGGAGCAGCGGCACCGCCGGATTCATCACGATTTCGATGATTACAAACGGAGAGATGAAGGCTGACGAAATTGGGGCAGCGACCATCGCCTGGACGACCAGGCCAGCTGGCAAGACGGCCATCATCAAGACAAGCATAGGCAAGTTGATGTCGTGCTGCAGCACTGTAAATTCGACGAAATTCCCGATTGGCGACATACCTTTGTTGTATTGGATCAATGACTTGAACGCACTCTACCAACAGGCCCCTCTCGGATAAGTTCCTGATGATCGGGGTGCGGAAGTGATCCGGGAGGCTGGAGCCGGCCATCAGTTCGCCAATGCGCTCGGCCGCAAGGCGCGCAAACAGCCGCGCGATTTCATCCGCAAGGGCGCGGCTGGTGCCCGCTGTTGACTGTCAGCCCATCTGGCACGGGTTGAGAACCGTGATTTAGAGAGGATCTGGCTCTCGTCGTGGAGACTAAGGAATGAAGATGGTGTCCCAAATGCTCCAAGCCCGAAACGCGTGCTGAACAGGTGAGAAATCCGTCCGATCTAAGAACGGACAGGCTACTGTTGGCCCACAGCCTCGTCCCAAGCAGCACCCAAGGCCAACCAAGTCCCACATAAATAGGGAAGCCCTTTCAGCAGACAAAGCAGCGTCCCCAAAGCCCAAAGCGCGTTCACCTCAAAGCCGCAGAAAACTTAGCTGAAAGGGGTGGTGCCGCTTATAGGATTCGAACCTACGACCCCATCATTACGAATGATGTGCTCTACCAACTGAGCTAAAGCGGCACATGTTGACAGCCTGCTGGCCGTGAGTGTGGAGGCCCGAGCCGGAATCGAACCGGCGTATACGGATTTGCAGTCCGCTGCGTCACCACTCCGCCATCGGGCCGAGCCACCTTCGCAAGCACAGGCTAGCATAAGGCGGAAGCGGCCCACTAGCGTCTCGCTTGGAGCTTGGCAATGGGATTCGCGATGACGCCGCAAGTCAGCGCATTGTAGCCTTCCGCAACGTCAATCTGGACCCGCCGCCAAACTGAGGGCACAGCCGGTCACATGACTATAGAAAGCCTTCTTTCCCCTATCACCGGCGAGCCGGGCCCGGCTCGCCTCGCAAACGCGCACGGCTGGATGCAGGGGCGCACGCTTTATGGCGGCGCCTCAGCTCTGGTGGCTTACACCATGGCCACACGCGCCTTTACCGACCTGCCACCGCTGCGCGCTGCGCAGATCGGGTTTGTCGCGCCGGTTGGCGATGAAGTCGAACTCAGCGCGGAAATCGTGCGCCAGGGCCGCAACGTGACTCAAGTGCGCAGCGAGATACACAGCGATGGCAAGGTAGCGCTCACCGCCTTCTGGCTGTTCGCCAATGCGCGCGAACCCAATGCGGTGCGCGCGCCCGATCCGGCACCCGATTGGCCGGGCCAGCCCGAAGACAACGATCAGGCAATGGCCGGCAAAGGCCCGTCATTCATCCAGAACAATTTCGAATTGCGCTATGGTCAACCAAAGGATGCGGATCACGGCGCGGCCGTGCGCCGCTGGGCGCGGCTTACGGAAGACCACAGCCTCGACCCGGTTTCGCAGCTCGTGCTCATGGGCGACGTAATGCCGCCGGGCGCGATGCGCATCATGCAGCGGATGGGACCGATCAGTTCGATCAACTGGTCGTTCAACGTGCTCGACCCGGAAACGCAATCACGAGGCAGTTGGTATCTCGCTGAAAACGCCAGCCAGCATGCCGATCTTGGCTATTCCTCCGAGCGGTTGCGCATGTGGGATACCAAGGGCCGGCAGGTGATCGACGGCCTGCAATGCGTCGCCGTCTTCGGCTGACGAGCCTCAGAGATCCTCGAACTTCGGGGCGCGCTTCTGCATCGCGGCCATCACCGCCTCGATCTGGTTGGGCGTGCGGATGATCGAGTGCTGCTCGATGCTCTCTTCAAGCAGGATGGCGTCCGTGTCGCGCTCGATCATCCCGGCCTGCAGCCGCTTGGCCGCCCGGATCGCTGCCGGGTTGCGGGTAGCGATCTCGCCCGCGATCGCGGTTGCGCGCGCCAGCGGATTGTCGTCGAGATAAGTCGCAAAGCCGAGCGTCTGCGCCTCGGCCCCTGAGAATTCGCGATTAGTGTAGACCAGTTCGCGCAGGATATCGTCGCGCACAAGACCGCGCCACAGCGCATAGCCACCCATATCGGGCACGAGGCCCCACTTCATCTCCATCACCGACATGCGGGTATCGGGATGGACGATACGGAAATCTGCGCCGCTCGCGATCTGCAGGCCGCCGCCAAAGCAAACACCGTGCACCGCCGCGATGACGGGGACGGGAAGCTTGCGCCAGGTCATCGCAACTTGCTGCCACTTATTGGCATTGCCGTAGGTGCGCTCGGTAAGCTCGGGCTCGTCAGCGTCCGGTGTGCGCCCGAAGCTCGACGTGTCCAGCCCCGCGCAAAAGGCGCGGCCTTCACCCGAGAGCACCACCACGCGCACGCCCTTGGTCTTGGCAAGAAGGTCGCCCGCCGCGATGATCGCGGTGAACATTCCCGGATCGAGCGCGTTCATCTTGTCCCCGCGCGTGAGGCGCACCTTTGCAACGCCGGTGTCCTCGAGCTCGATCGTGATTCTCTCGTCCGAATGGATCGTGCGCGACGCGGCGGCGGTTTCGGTCATGGCAGTGCTGGTCATCGCGGGCCTCTCGTTTTCCTTGAAGAAATCTTCATCAAGTTCTGGCCCAACCGGCATCGCAAGTCCACCCTTGCGCATCGTGCGAAATTGCAAAGAGATACGCTCGATCGCAGCGGCTCAATTACAGTTCGCGGGGCACAGATTTCCTCGGGACATCGATGAAGTAACCCCCTTCAGGATGGGTCGCGACAAGCCGCGAAAGGCCAAAGGGCTGCAACTTGGAACGCACACGCGCTACGTGAACTGCAACGCTATTGGTTTCCGGCTCAAAGCTTATGCGCCAGACATCCGCAAGCAATTGGCGCTTGCTGACCCTCTGCCCGGGCTCCTGTGCGAGCCTCCATAGCAACCCGAACTCGCGCGGATGCAGGCCCAGCCAGCGATCATCCACCCGTGCATCCCGGTGCAGCAGATCGAGCGTGATGTCCCCGGCCTCGACAAAGCGCGGGATAAGGGCATCGTCGTCCGGAACGCTGTTATATGCAGAATTCGAAGTCACAGCTCCTCCCCCTTCCTCATGGAATAAACGCTCACCTCCGAGAAAATAAGGTGATCGACGATCTCGATTTCGAGCGGCTGGGCGACCCTTGATATCTTCTGGGTGCCTTCGATGTCGCGCAGGCTTGGCCGGCAATCGCCCGACGGGTGATTGTGCGCCAGGATCATGCCGCGAGCCTCGGCGGTAAGAGCGCGCTGGAACAATTCCCGCAGGCTGAAGGACAAGGCGGCTTGACCGCCTACAGCCACTTCGGCGCTGTCCTGGAAACACCTGTCTTCATCGAGAAAAATCACGTGGAATCGCTCGCAATTGGCAGGCGGAGCCAGAACCAGATTGCGCAGGTTCGCAATCATCGCGTTCAGGTGGCGCTCTTGCCAGTTGGGTTCGAACCACGAAGGCAGACAAGGCGGAAAATCAGGTTTTCCGGTGACCGCGCCGCGGTGCTGGGATGGGTATCTGGCAAGCATTCTTTAGCTCACTTTCGATTAATCGAGGACAGGCCGAACCAATGGACCGGCCTTCGCCATGCCCGGTAAGGACCAAATCGCCGGTGCCGCTGGCAATGCCGCGAGACCCCCATTGCCAGGACAACGAGTTGCAGCCATCCCGGCGCGATCACCATGGTTGCATAAGCCACCGGTGAAATCGCCTCGATAAAGCCGCGCGCGAGGTGCGCAGACATGACCAGCAATTGCAGCGCCGCGATTATGAGCGGGTAGTTCCGGTTGGCGTTGAGCGCGATCAGGGTCCACAAGGCTGCGGCGCAAAAATCGGTCGATGCAAGGTAGAAATCAGTGCTTTGAAGCTGGTAACCACCGCCCAGAACACTGCGGTAGATCATTCCGGCCAGCTCGAAACACACAAGCCAAACAGCGGCCATGGCCCGCTCAGGCCCCGCCCCCCAGACAAACGCTGCAAGGCAAGTCGATATTGCCAATGCGTTTTGCACAAGGGGGCGGTATTCAGAGGCGAGCCATTCGTACATCAGGCGTCCGCTGCGACCGGCTGCTCCAACTCGGCGATAGCTTCCGGCTCGACGACCGTCGGGATGTCGGTATCCCCGTTCATCTTCTCGCGCGCCACCTTGCTCAGTTCATCGTGAACGCGAAGAAGGCTGGTGGACATCGCCAGCGCCTGCGCCTCGGCCTGGTTGAGTCGCATAAGCGCGCGCTGACCGGTGTCGAGATTGACACCGGGGTTCTGGCGAGCAGTCAGCATGGCTTGTTTGAGCCGGGCGAATGCCAGCATCGATTCATCGGCAAGGGCTTCGGCTTCGCGGATCAGTTTCTTCAGATTGAGAGCGTCGGCGCGGATCGATTGGGTCATCGTTTATCTCCCGCTCCTCCCATGCTCCCTAGGAAAAGCCTTGTTCGTCGACGGGGACGGCAGCGCGCTCGCTCAACGCCTCGCTGATGATCATTGCCGCGGTAGCCGTGAGAATCACCGCGGCTAACATACCGAAGGCGATCCCGACTATCGCCGCAAGGCGAAACGTGACGGCGTGCTCACCATCGAGCAGCCCGGGGACAACCTTGGGCTCGCCCGGCCTCAGCCATGGCGCGCTTTCGATCAGAGGCGCCGCGTCGTTGAACTCAACATTGGCGGCGCTGTCCCGGCTCTCGCTATCCAGCCCGAACATCGTCGAGGGCACCTGAGATTTTCTGTATGCAATTTCCCTTAAGGGCTCCTCAAGGGTATCAAGCCATTCATATTCTTGATCATTCGAAGAAGGAGAACTCTCCTGGCCTTCACCTTGGCACGCCCTGTAAATGTCCACGAGATCGCCGAGGCTGCCAGCCCTGTAGATATCCTTCAGCGCGCGGATATGCTGATTGATTCGGGTTTCGGAGACCCCGAGTTCCTGCGCGATGACCTTGATCGGCACGCGCCGATCCACTCGCTCCATGACATCAGCCTGCCGCTTGGTCAGCGACGGCTTGCCGTTAGGAGGCATGTTACACTCCTCGTAGTCTGGCTACGTGCACCCCATCATACGCGATAAGGCAAATTCGTTAAGCCCAGTAATTAGAGTATGCGGCTTTTCGCGCGCTAATCAAGCCGCAGGACTGTTGACCCCGACCGAGGTTAGAAAACGCTTAATGTTCCGCGCCGCCTGTCTAAGCCGCTGTTCGTTTTCGACCATCGCAATTCGGACATAGCCTTCGCCTTCTTCGCCATAGCCTACTCCCGGCGCCACCGCGACTTGGGCCTCGGTCAGCAATTGCTTGGAGAATTCCAGGCTACCCATATCCTTGAGCGCGGGCGGCAGGGGTGCCCAGGCGAACATCGAGGCGGCCGGCGAGGGAATGTCCCAACCGGCGCGGGAGAACGCTTCGACCATCACATCGCGGCGCTTTTGATAGAGCACGCGGTTCTGCTCGACGATGTCCTGCGGTCCGTTGAGAGCAGCGCAGGCTGCGGCCTGGATCGGGGTAAAAGCGCCGTAATCGAGGTAGGATTTCACCCGGGTGAGCGCAGCGATCAGTTCCCGGTTGCCAACCGCAAAGCCCATCCGCCACCCGGCCATCGAATAGGTCTTGCTCATGCTGGTGAACTCGACCGCCACGTCCTTGGCACCCTCGACCTGCATGATCGATGGCGTCGGCTTGCCGTCGTAGTAGAGCTCGGAATAGGCAAGGTCGGAAAGCAACCACACCTGATTTTCGCGGGCCCAGGCCACGAGCCTTTCATAGAACGCAAGATCAACTGTCTCGGCCGTCGGGTTGGAAGGATAGCTCACCACCAGAATGCTCGGACGAGGCACCGTAAAGGCCATCGCGCTTTCCAGCGCCGCCCAGTATTTCTCGTCCGGCGTTGTTGGCACCGAACGGATCGTCGCCCCTGCGATGATAAAGCCGAAAGTATGAATGGGGTAGGACGGGTTGGGCGCAAGGACGCAATCGCCCGGCGCCGTGATCGCGGTCGCCAGGCTTGCCAGCCCCTCTTTCGAGCCCATGGTCACGACCACCTCGGTCTCGGGATCGAGGTCCACACCGAAGCGGCGAGCGTAATAATTGGCCTGCGCGCGGCGCAGCCCCGGAATGCCCTTTGACTGCGAATAGCCGTGAGCATCAGGCTTCGCTGCCACCTCGCACAGCTTGTCTATGACGTGTTGGGGCGGCGGCTGATCGGGGTTGCCCATTCCCAGATCGATGATGTCCTGTCCGTCTCGTCGGGCGGCGTGCCGCATCGCGTTCACTTCCGCAATCACATACGGAGGAAGACGCTTCATACGGTAGAATTGATCGTTCATTGCCTGACCCGATTTAAACGGCGCTATCAAACCACTTGAGCGCGCAACATAAGCATAGGGCATTAAGGGTCGCCGGGGGAAGGCGTTTCCGCTAGACTTTGCCCGGCAAGCCGCCCGAGCGCTGCATCCTGGCGCAAAGTGCTTTGTAACGCGCGCCCGATTGCTGTTAGGCGGCGCCTGACAAACGCCCGACGGAGAATTCGCCAATGCCCCGCGACACGCAAGACCCGTTCGACGAGACGGAGCCGTTTCGCTCCTTCTTCCAGAACCCGTTCTTCAACATGCAGGGCGAGGCGATGCAAGCGATGTTCTCGAATGCCCTTGGCGGCAATGGTATGGCTGATGCTCAAGGCAGGGGGACCACCTTTGCGCCGACCATGCCCGGCATTGCGGACATGGATGCATCGGAGCTGGGTGAATGGGCGAAGGCCGGCTCGCAGCTTCAGCAGATGTGGCTCGATTTCATGGGCCACCAGGCACGCATCGCGGCGCAGAAGGCCGAAGGCGAGGGGATGAGCCTTGGCAATATGCTCGATCCAGCGCGATGGTTGATGATCTCGCAAGGGATGCTCAAGCAGATGCCCAAGGGCCTGTTCGATGCGCAGGCCAAGCTCGCGCAGGATTCCTTCGAGGTGTGGCAAAGCGTTCTCGGGCGCATGGGGGCCGGTCTCTCAGGAGGTCTCCCAGGGGGTTTTACGGGTGGTGCCGATGGCGGGTCTACCGCCTCACCGACCGCGGCGTTGCCCGATCTTCCGCGCAAGGACCGGCGGTTTGCCGATCCGGCCTGGCAGGAAAACCCTGCCTTTGCCCTGCTCCACCAGACCTACCTCATGCTGACCGAGTACTTTCGCCAGTCGGTGCAATCGATGGAAGGCATCGACAGCGAGAAGCGAAAGCAGCTCGAATTTGCCGTCAATGCGCTCGCCGAGGCCATGAGCCCGGGCAACTTCCTGCTGACCAATCCGGTGGTCATGAAACGGACCATCGAAACCCGCGGGCAGAACCTGGTGAAGGGCATGGAGCACCTCATCAACGATCTCAAACGCGGGCAATTGACCCACACCGATCCCGATGCCTTCAAGCTTGGCGAGAACCTTGCCTCGACGCCGGGCAAGGTGGTGCACGAAACGCCGCTCTACCAGATCATTCAGTACAATCCGACGACAAGCGAAGTCTTCGAGGTCCCGCTCGTCATCTTTCCGCCGTGGATCAACCGGTTCTATATCCTCGACCTCAACGAGAAGAAGAGCTTCATCAAATGGGCCGTCGACCAGGGGCTGACCGTTTTCGTGGTCAGCTGGCGCTCGGCGGATGAGACCATCGCCGACGTCGTATGGGACGATTACATTCGCGCCCAGATCGAGGTAATCGACCATGTCCGCACGCGGCTGAAAGTGGAGCATGTGCACACGATCGGTTATTGCGTCGCGGGGACGACCCTGGCGGCAACTCTGGCCATCCTCGCGCGGCGCGGCGAAGCCGACAAGGTGAAGAGCGCCACCTTCTTCACCGCGCAGGTGGATTTCGAACGCAGCGGTGATCTCAAACACTTCATCGACGATACCCAGCTGGAACTGATCGATAACCTCTCGCCCGAGGGCTATCTGGACGGTCGCTATCTCGCCGCCACCTTCAACGCCCTGCGCGGCAAGGACCTGATCTGGAACTATGTCGTCAACAACTACCTGCTGGGCGACGATTATCCGGCCTTTGATCTGCTGCACTGGAACGGCGATGTCACCAACCTGCCCTCAAAGTGGCACAACCAGTATCTGCGCGACCTGTATCGCGACAACAAGCTGGTCGAGCCGGACGCGCTCGAAGCTGACGGGACGCCGATCGACCTCAGGCGGGTCTCGGTTCCAACCTATGTCCAGGCAGGGCGCGAGGACCATATCGCTCCGGCCGAGAGCGTCTGGCGGATCACCGAGCACTTCACCGGGCCGCTTGAATTCCTGCTTGCCGGCTCAGGCCATATTGCGGGCGTTGTGAACCCGCCGGCCGCCCGGAAATATCAGTACTGGACTGGCGACAGCCAGGCCCAGACCCTCGAGGCCTTCGTCAAGGATGCGAGCGAGCATCCAGGCAGCTGGTGGCCCCACTGGCTCGACTGGCTCGGGCAACGCGATAGCGCGAAAGTGCCCGCGACAGGCAAGCGCAAGCCAGGCGGCCGCGGCGACAAGATCATCGAGGATGCGCCCGGCCGCTACGTCAAAACCCGTTGAATTTCGGAAGCTGCGCCGTAGGCGCGCCGCACGAATTTCCAGCTTTTGCCAATACAAACAACACCTTGCTCGTTTTATTGTGCACTGCACAAAATACTTGACTTCGCAGCTGCGATGCCTATTTTGTGCATTGCAACATAACGCGAGGACATTATGGCTGACGCCACGAACAAATCAAAGATCGATGCCGCCGCTGAACAGGCTTATGCCGAAGCGGCTGCAAAGACGTCGACGCCCAAGACGACCGCCGCGAAGGTGGCCGACGCGGTCGAGGCTGATGCGCCCAAGGGCGATGCGAGCGTGAAGGCGGTCAAGAAGGCCGTTGCTGCTCCCGCCAAGAAAACGCCGGCCAAGCGTACCCCCGCGAAGACCGCCGCCAAGCCGACCACCAACCCGATTACGAAACTGAAGGACACCATCATGGCTACCGCAGAAAAGACCGACATGACCGAACAGGCGAAGAATTTCGCCGCCGACATGCAAGGGCGCGTAAAGACCGCCTACGCCAAGAGCGGTGAATTCGCTGGCGAGATCAACGAATTCAACAAGGCCAACGTCGAAGCTGTCGTCGAAAGCGGCAAGATCTTCTTCGCCGGTGCGCAGGAACTCGTGAAGAGCAATGTCGAAACCGGCAAGACCGTGGTCGAGACCGTGACCGAAGACGCCAAGAAGATGGCCGCCGTCAAGTCGCCGACCGAACTCATGCAGCTCCAGGGTGAGCTGGCCCGTCGTAACTTCGACGCGGTGGTTTCCTACGGCTCGCAGCGCACCGAAGCGTGGGTCAAGCTCTACAACGATGCTTTCGCCCCGATCTCGAACCGCGTTAGCGTCGCTGCCGAAAAGATCACGAAGGCCGCCTAAGCCTTCGCACAATGTTTCTGGACCGGGCCTCTCCTCTCTCTCCCAAACCCGGTTCATGAAAGCGCGCTGATTGAAGCGCAGGGCCAGGCAGCCGTCAAAGGTTGTCTGGCCCTTTTCATTGCAGGCATGGTGTGAGGGAACAGAGCTTGTCTTTGTTCATACTTTTGTCATGGCACTTTGGTGCGATGCGCACCTTGCGAAGATGAAAACGAATCCCATAATAGAGGCCTATGGCTCCGAGCTCCTCCATGAAATCCTATCCGTGCCTCCTGCCAGCAGCTACGCGGGTGATGGCGGCTGACGATGGCAAGGACGATGACAAGGGGCCTGGCTCCGGCAACGATGTCGGCATCGCCACGAAGACCCGCACCAAGCCCAAGAAGCCCAGCCAGTACAAGGTGCTGTTGCTCAACGACGATTACACACCGATGGAATTCGTCGTCATGGTGCTCAAGCGGTTCTTCGGAATGGACCTCGAGCAGGCGACGCGTGTCATGCTCCACGTCCACCAGAAAGGCGTCGGGGTCTGCGGGATCTTCCCCTATGAGGTAGCCGAGACCAAGGTGAACCAGGTCATGGATTTCGCCCGCCAGAACCAGCACCCGCTGCAATGCACGCTGGAAAAGGCCTGAGCAAACCCGCGTGAGCGCGTTCGGACACCCCAAGCCTGATCCCGTCGGCCCCGGCCAGGAAAGCGTGTGGGATTACCCGCGCCCGGCTATCGCAGAGCCGACCAAGCGACACATCCAGATCATCCACAAGGGCGTGACCCTGGCAGACAGCCGCCGCGCCTGGCGCACGCTCGAGACGAGCCACCCGCCCACCTATTATATCCCTCCCGAGGACGTCGCGATGGAGCACCTGACGCCAAACCCAAGGCGCACCTTGTGCGAGTGGAAGGGCCAGGCGCGTTACTGGGACCTGACGCTCGCCACAGATCGCATCGATGCCGTCGCCTGGGCCTATTGTGACCCGACGCCCGGTTTTGTCGACATCAAGGGCTACCTCGCCTTCTATCCCGATCCGCTGGATCAGTGCCTCGTCGATGGCGAGGCAATCACGCCGCAGCCTGGCCAGTTCTACGGTGGCTGGATCAGCCAATACGAAGCCGGGCCCTTCAAGGGCGGCCCCGGAAGCCGCTTCTGGTAGCCATTTCCGGTAGCGTGTGAACGCAACGCACCGCTACGGCCGGCATCTCGCAAGCGCCTTGACCAAGAAGCCGATGACCGCTGCGATATTTGCCGCTATGGCGCAACCAGCGAAGCGCGCATAAGCGCGCCAGTCCCTGCGAAATACGCAAGCAAAGGGTTTAGAGGACAAGTGGCGAGCATCCTGCCAAGCGTTGACCGGTATATCGGACGGCTCGTGATCGTTCCGATGCTCGGCGTGTTTGCGCTCGCGGCCTCGCTGCTGCTTCTCGACAAGATGCTGCGGCTGTTCGATTTCGTCGCCGTCGAAGGCGGGCCAATCGGCGTCGTGTTCCAGATGCTCGGCGCACTGATCCCCGAATATGCCAGCCTCGCCATTCCGCTGGGGCTGTTGCTCGGGATCCTGCTTGCCTTTCGCAAGCTCGCGACCTCGTCCGAACTCGATACGATGCGCGCCGTTGGCCTGTCCTATTGGCGGCTCCTGCGCATTCCTTACGCGATCACTGCGGTGCTCGTCGCGGTTAACGTAGCGCTGGTTTTCTACATCCAGCCGATCAGCCGCTATTATTACGAACAACTGGAATACGATCTGCGCTCGGGCGCGCTGGGCGCCTCGATCAAGGTCGGCGAGTTCACGACGCTGGCAGATCGCATGGCGCTGCGGATCGAGGAAAGCGAAGAAGACGGCCGCCGCCTCAAGGGCATTTTTGCCCGCGTGACCAATGACCGCCAGCAGACCCTCTCGATCAGCGCACGCGAAGGCTCGTTCCTCGCCACCAGCGACAGCCCGGACACGATCATCCTGCGGCTGACTGAAGGCACGATCGTGCAGGATACGGGCAGCAAGACGCCGCGTGTGCTCAGTTTCAGCCGGCACGACCTGCCCATTGACCTGCCGGCGATCGAGCAATTCCGGCAACGCGGCGATGCAAGCCGGGAATATATCCTCCCCGAACTGCTGAGCATCGGGTGGAGCGAGGACCGGGCCAGGGATGAGCGCAACGCCAGCCAGGCCAGCTTCAACTTTCGCCTGGTCGAAGTGGTGATGATGCTGCTGATGCCGCTGCTCGCCGTCTCGCTTGCCATCCCCCCCAAGCGATCGACCAGCGCGCTTGGCGTGTTCACCTCGATCGTGATGGTCGTCGCCTATCACAAGGTGAACCAGTATGGCGAAGACGTCGCAGCCCTTGGCCTGGTGGACCCCGTGCTGGCGCTGTGGGGACCGTTCGCGGTGTTTGCCGCGCTCATCCTCTGGATGTTCTACCAGGTCGCCTTCGTTCCCGGCGGCCAGGCTATCGGCTGGCTCGAGACAGGCTTTGCCAAACTGTCCAAGAGGCTCGCCAAGCTGTTCAAGCGGCGCCAGCGTATGTCGCCCTCGCTCGCGGATGATGCCGACGCGGACACCGCGCCGCTTCCCGCCGAGTA
Source organism: Erythrobacter sp. (assembly GCA_043567175.1). Lineage (GTDB taxonomy): Bacteria > Pseudomonadota > Alphaproteobacteria > Sphingomonadales > Sphingomonadaceae > Erythrobacter. Next base: position 2,743,098 of record CP121323.1, on the reverse strand, counting down.
ACCCTGCCTTGCCCTCCAGACCTGCCGGATAGATGCAACTCGATTTCTTCCCCTCGCGGACTTTGACGCTCTACCTCGCCAAGATGTTCGTGGTGCGCATCTTCGCGGTGCTCGTCACTTTGGTGCTGGTGCTGATGATGCTCGACCTGCTGAGCGAGACGGGAGACATCCTCAGACCGGAAGGCAATGGCCAGGCCGAGATCTGGCGCTATGTGACGCTGCGCGTGCCGCAACTGGTTTCCCGCTTCCTGCCCTATTCGGTCCTGCTGGCAACGCTCATCACGCTGGTGACGCTCAACCAGAATTCCGAGGTGGTGGCGATGAAGGCATCGGGGCTCTCGGCGCATCAGGTGCTCTCGCCGCTGCTGCTCGCCGCCGCTCTGATCGCGGTTCTGAGCTTCGTCTTCAACGAGCGCATCGTGACCCGCGCCAACAGCACGCTCAAGGCGTGGACCGCGGTCGAATATGGCGAGATCCCGCAAGAGAGCGGGGTGCGCGCCAATGTCTATCTGACCGATGGCGACAATATCCTCGTCGCCTCCTCGCTTGTCGGGTCTGGCGAGGGCATCACGCTCGACGACGTGACGTGGTATCGGCGCGCGCCGGGGGGACTGATCCTTGAGAGGATCAAGGCGAGCGAGGCCACCTTCGCTAATCCCGGCTGGTCGCTCAAGAACCCGATCCGCTTCGATGTCGGCGAGGCAAGCGTGGTCGAGCTGGACCGGATCGTGGTCGCCCGATCGCTTACGCCCGATCGCATCGAGGTCCAGTCCGCCGATCCCGACGCGCTCAGCTTCTTCGAGCTTGGCCGCACCATTGATGCGTTCGATTCGCTGGGCAAGCGCACTGCGGAACTGAGAGCCAAGTGGTGGCACCGCATCTCCGGCCCGCTTTCGGCCTTCCTGATGCCATTGCTCGGTTCGGTGGCGGCATTCGGCCTTGCACGGTCAGGCCAGCTATTCGTGCGCGCAATCATCGGGATCGGGCTTGGCTTTGCCTATTTCGTCGTCGACAACGCCGCGCTCGCGATGGGCTCGTTCGGCGGCTACCCGCCCTTCCTCGCCGCGTGGGCGCCGTTCCTGCTGTTCCTCCTGGTCGGTGAGACGGTTCTCATCCGGACCGAGGAATGACCGACTGGTCGCTTCGGCTGGCCCGGCTCGACGATGCCGAGACAATGCCCGGGATCGAAAGCGCAGCTGGCACGCTGTTTGCCGAGGTCGAGGGGCTGAGCGGCGTAGCAGGCACTCACACCGTGCCACCAGATCGCCTGCGTCGCTACATCCGCAAGGGCCATTGCCTTGTCGCCCATGTCGGGGGACGCATGGCGGGCTTCCTCGTCAACGAGCCCTTCCGGCGCGAGCTGCATATCTGGGAGTTCAACGTCCACCCCGATTTCCAGCAGCGCGGGATCGGTGCCGGACTGCTGCGCGCCTGCCTGATCGATGCGCGCAATTCGGGCTTCATCGCGGTCACCCTCACCACCTTTCGTGATGTCGCGTGGAATGCGCCCTTCTACGCGCGGCTCGGCTTCGAGGAGGTCAGCGTGCTTGACGCCCATCCCCGTCTTGCCGCTGAACTCGCTCTGGAAGCCGATCACGGACTGCCGGCGGAGCGGCGCTGCGCGATGATCGCCTTCCTCGACTAGGCCGCGTCGGGCCATCAGCGCCCGCTTCGCTAAGGTCGCAAAGGTCACGCTTATCGAGGCAATGGAATTTTAGTCACTCGCCGCGAGAATGATGGCACAAATCCTTGAAAATGCTGGACTTGTTGGATTATTCGGCACGAATTCCCGCGCGTACCCCAGGGGCGGGCGTGAGGTTAGCGCCGCGCGACCATCGTGCTCCTTGCGATCCGGGCGACAAGGTTGAGCATGCCGGGATGGTTCGCAATCTCATAGGTCGAGCCTGTGCCCAGTTCGCGCGCGAGGCGGCGATGCGCTTCGGGCAGGTCGTGATAGGGCATCGAGGGCATCAGGTGGTGCAGCGCATGATAGCGCAGACCCACTGGCGCCCAGATCTCGGCAGCCAGCCCCGGTGGCGGGACATTCACGCTGTCGAGAAACTGCGCGGTCACCGTCATCGGCTCGCCGTCATTCTCCCACAGATGCGCCACCAGCGTGCGCAGCTGGTTGAGCAGCGCGGTCAGCGATACGATCGCCAGCGCGATGGCAAGCGGCTGCCAGCCCAGCCAGTAGGTGCTCCCCAGCACGATCAGCGTCCACACGCTCGCGCCGGCTTCCTGCCACGCCACGCGCTTCGCGAAATCGCCCGTCGGGGCCTTGCGGCGGAAATCGGGATTGATGGAGAGCGAGGAGAACCGCTCCCACGTAAAGGTGCGCACCGCGGGAAACAGCGCGCCCAGCGGCACCAGCACGGCAAAACGCACCAGCAGCGCCACCGGCGCAAGGATCGCGACGATCACGAACAGCGGCAGGCTCCACGGCTTCATCAGGGCAAGCGGAAGATATTCCGGGTCCTCGAGAGTGCCATATTGGGTGCGCTTGTGATGGATCGTGTGCACGCCTTCATACATGAAGCTCGGCATCAGCATCGGGATACCGACCAGCAGGTTCCAGCCGGTGCGAAAGCCGGGCAGCGCGCTGCGATGAATATGGGTAAGCTCGTGGATGAACATCAGCGCGCGGTAGAGCGCCAGCGAACCGACCAGCCCCGCCGCAATCGAGATCGCGAGATTTGGCGAAAGGATCGCGGTTGCAATCGCACCATAGCCGAGCGCGGCAGACACCAGCATGTCGGGCCAGTAAACCCATGCACGCGCCTCGCCCAGCCCGCTGGTCAGCGAGCGCACGGCGCGCAGCATCGCCTTGTCATCGATCGTCTGGAAGTCAGCGCGGGTGGCGCGCGTCGTGCGCGCCGTATCCTGCCCGTGCGCTTGTGCGACATCCGCCGGCGAGAGTTTGGTGGGTTGCATATTCATCAGTCAAAAACCTCAGATGGCGCGCCTGTATCCCAGAACGCGCCATTTTGCCAATTGTGCATAGCTGCACAGTGTGATCGGGAAATTCGCATGCCCGCCTTGCACCCGGTATCGCGGCCATTCAAAACGCACTTTGATCTGGAATAAGCCACACTTGCCAATATGGCCGCGCTTGCCAATAGGGCCACTCTTACCAGTATGGTCGCTTTTACTAATACGGCCGCTCTTAATAATACGGGACGCCCCGCGTGACAGTTTCATCCTCAGCCAGCACACTCACCATCGCTCCGGTCAGCGGCAAGAAAGGCCGCGCGGCCTTCGTCGATCTGGGCCGCGCCTTTTCCGACAGGCTCGAAAATTTCGTGCCCCAGCTGCGCAGCGAGCAGCTTGAACTGGTCGATCCTGGCAAGAACCAGTTTTTCGGCCATGCGCGCGCGCAATTGTTCATCGCCACTCGCGCCGGGCAGCCGGTTGGCCGCATATCGGCGCATGTCGATGAACTCGCGCTGAAAGTGCCGGCCGAGCAGGGCTTTGGACCGGGCACCGGGTTCTTCGGCTATTTCGATGCCGAGGACGCCGAAACCGCCAGCGCCCTGCTGGTCGCCGCCGAAGGCTGGCTGCGCGATGAAGGCATGAAGCGCGTTGTGGGTCCGATCTCGATGTCGGTCTGGGAAGAGCCCGGCCTGCTGGTCAAGGGCCAGGACCACCCGCCGATGATCATGATGGGGCACCATCCGGCGCATTATGCCGCCTGGATCGAGGAGGCCGGCTACACTCTCGCCAAGACCCTGTTCACCTACGACCTCGACATCAGCAAGGAATTCCCGCCGCTGGTTCAGCGCATCGTCGCCTCGGGCGAGCGCAACAAGCGCATCACCGTGCGGCGGGTCGACAAGTCGCGCTGGGACGAGGAAGTGAAGATCGTTCTCGCGATCCTCAACGATGCGTGGTCAGACAATTGGGGCTTTGTCCCCTTCAGCCCGGCCGAGGTCGCCCATGCAGGCAAGAAATTGCGACCTTTGATCCACGAGGAACTCAACATGATTGCCGAGGTCGATGGGCGCCCGGTCGCCTTCATGCTGACCTTCCCGGATGTGAACCACGTGCTCGCCCGGACCGGAGGCAAGCTGTTTCCCTTCGGATGGTTTCATATGCTGCGCTGGCTGAGAAAGCCGGTCGGCTCGGGGATGCGCGTGCCGCTGATGGGGGTGCTAAAAGAGCTGCACAACACACGGCTCGCCAGCCAGCTTGCCTTCATGATGATCAGCGAGATCCGCAAGCAGGCCTGGCAGCGTTACGGTTCGACGCGCGGCGAGCTTGGCTGGATCCTCGAGGATAACCAGGGAATGGTTGCCATCGCGGATACGATCAACAGCCGCGTCAACCGCGAATACGCGATCTTTGAAAGAACGCTGGCATCCGCCTGATCGGGCGTCGCGGAAAGAGCCCTCACAAAACCCCCAAACGAAAAAAGGCCTCCACTCGGTTAGGAGTGGAGGCCTTTCGGGATCGTAACACCAGCCGCTTGGACGGGAGAGGGGTCTCGGCGGTGACAGAAGATAAATGCGCCGCCAGAAAGGGGGTTCCCGCGCTTCGTATTTTTTTTCATTTTTTTAATTCGACGCCGGTTGTCGTCCCTCGGTCTGCGGCGGTGCGCAAGCTCGTGCACAGGTCCCCCGAGACCACCCGCGCCATGGCCTTCAACCGGCAGATCCGGCAAAAATCCGGCTGGTTGTCCAGACGCTTGGCCTTGCTGCATCAACCATCGCGCCCCATCATGCGTAACTGTGATTGTGCGTCGGACGGGGCACGACAAGAATGCGGCGGGGGGCGACGGCGTGCAATCGACGCGCTAAGGCCCTTCCTGCCGGATCTGTATATCGAATCGTTTTTTTGAGAGAGGTGCCCAATGTCGACAGGACAAACACTGGGACAACACGTTGCCGCCAACCTTCCCTTTCTGCGCCGCTATGCCCGCGCGCTCAGCGGATCGCAGTCGACGGGAGACAATTTCGTGCGCGCCACGCTGGAAGCGGCGCTGGCGGATGACGAGCTCAAGCGATCGCTCGAAGATGGCCGCGTGCCGCTCTACCGTGCCTTTCACAAGGTGTGGGCGAGCGCCTTTCTCGAAACCTCGCCCGGCCTTGCGCGCGGAGCGGGCGCGGGCGATCCCGCGACCGGCGATCATGAGGCGGGCGCACAGGCCCGGCTGGGCGCGATCACGCCGCTGAACCGGCAGGCGCTGCTGCTGACCACGCTGGAGGATTTCTCTCCCGCCCAGGCCGGCCAGATCATGGGCATCGCGACCGAAGAGGTCGAGGCGCTGATGGCCGAAGCGATCTCGGAGATCGACCGCGAACAGGCGACCCGAGTGCTGATCATCGAGGACGAGCCGCTGATCTCGATGCAGCTCGAGGACGTGGTGCAGGGGCTTGGCCATGAAGTCTGCGGCACCGCCGCCACGCGCACGCAGGCGGTGGAATCGGTCGAGCAGACCCGGCCCGGCCTCGTGCTGGCGGATATCCAGCTGGCCGACGGCTCGTCGGGGCTCGATGCGGTGGACGATATTCTCGCGATCGAGACGGTGCCGGTGATCTTCATCACCGCCTATCCCGAACGCCTGCTGACCGGCGACAGGCCCGAGCCGACCTACCTCGTCACCAAGCCGTTTCAGGAACAGACCGTGCGCGCCGCGATCAGCCAGGCGCTGTTCTTCGGATCAAGCCGCCCGCTCTGAGTAGCGCGCTGCCCGCTGCAGAAAGCGGCAATTCCTAAGCCTGCACCTGGCCCTTCTGGCGGATCTGGAAATCGCGGCGGCGGCGCACCGGCACGCGCATGATGCAGCGCACGCCTTCGCGCTCGAAATTGAGCTGGACCGGGCTCCTGAGTTCGTGGGCGACGATCTTCTCGATCAGCTCGGTGCCAAAACCGCGGCGAGCGCCGGGACGCACTTCCGGTCCCTCGCGCTCGCGCCATTCGACTTCGGCGACCGGGTTCTCGGCCCCGTTATCGACCAGGCTCCAGTAGATCGAGACCCGGCCATCGGCCACGCTGAGCGCGCCGAACTTGGCCGCATTGGTAGCCAGTTCGTGGATCGCCAGCCCGAAGGACAGCGCATCGTTGGGCGCAAGTTCCACCGGCGGGCCGTCAATGCTGATCATATGCTCCCCGCCCGCGCGGAAATGCTGCAATTCGGCCTCGAGCACCGATTTGAGCGGTGTGGTGCCCCAGTCAGTGCCGGTCAGCAGGTCATGCGTCGCGGAGAGCGAACGGATGCGGCCCTCGAGGCTGTCGGCAAACTCGTCAAGATTGGCCGAACGGCGCCGGGTCAGCGCCATGATCGAGAGCACGTTGGCGAGCGTGTTCTTGACCCGGTGGTTGAGCTCGCGCGAGAGCGAATTGCGGATCGAGTGCTGCTCTTCAAAGAAAGCGAGGCGCGCCTGGTCCTCGAACGCCTGCTGGGTGAGCATGCGCGCCAGCAGCATCAGCAGACTGCCCAGCGTCAGGCCGAAGACCAGCGTGATCATCGAGAGCGGATCGAGCGTCGCGCCTTCGGGTGCCTCAACGACCAGCAGCAGGCTGCGATTGGCGACATTGACCATCTGCTCGGTGCGCGCCCCGCCATCGGCCAGCGTGCGCGCGACCAGCAGGTGCTCGGTCTGGGCGAGCCCGTCATACAGCCGCACGCCCAGCGATCCGGGCGCGGCGCGCTCCATCGCTGCATCGAGGAAGCGCCCGGCATCGAACGGGCTGTAGACAAAGCCCGCGAGCGTGCGATCAACCGGGCTGCCGCCGGGGATCTGGCGAAAGACGGGCATGAAGATGATGAAGCCGGGCGCATCGCCGGCATTCTCCTGCGCGAGCGTGATGCGCGCCGAGGCGGTTGGCTGCACGATACGCTGCGCTTCGCCCATCGCAGCACGGCGCACAGGCTCTGAGAACATGTCAAACCCCAGAGCGCGCTGGTTGCGGGGCGTTTCGGGATAGAAATAGGTGACCGGCGCGGCCACATCGGCGCCAGCATCCAAGGGCGGGCGAATATCGGGATAGCTGGCGAGGTCGCGCCGCTGGCGCTCGAGGAAGGCCTGCGCCTCGGCGCGCTCGATCACAGTCACCCAGCCAATGCCTTCGGCTCCGCGATAATCGAGGTCGAGCCTGAGCTCGGTCACGAACTGGCGAAAGGCGCTGGGTTCCACTTCCTGCGTGGTCGAAAACAGGGCTGCGCCCGCGCGCAGATAGGACGCAAAGCTGTTGGCCCTTCGTTCAAGCGCCGAGGCGATCGCCTGCGTCGATTCACGCAATTGCGCCTCTTCGCGGGCGCGTGCATTGCTCTCGATCGCGAAGACGCTCAGCGCCGTGATTGCCGCCATCGCCACGAAGATCGCCAGCGGCACCGCGCGCGGAAAGCTCACCAGCCAGCGGCTCACGCTGTTAAGCGACGATACGGGAGGCTTGCCTGCCTCATTCGTCGTGTCGGCCGTCATCGTGTGGATCTTGCAATTCTCAACGTGGTTGCCGCGCATCTTCAGCGCGATTGGGTTTGCCTGACGGAACCAAAGATCGAGGCCTTCGTTCCCATAACAACCACCCGATGGTGTCAGACGAGTTGGACAGACCGTCGATATTTCGCCAAAAGGGAATGTGCCAGAGGGTTGCACGCATCACCACCGAAATGCGGCCAGAGGCCAGAGGAAAACCATAAACGCCATGTCATCGGAACCGATCTCCGGCGATCCATCGCCCGACCCTTCCAGGAAAGCCGCGCCCGCGCCGCAGCCGGACTGGGCCGATGGCCTGCGCCAGCTTTACGATTCGGTGGTGGATGAGCCCCTGCCCGATACCTTCAAGGACCTGCTCGAGCGTCTCGACGAGGATGCAGACCCGAAAACAGCTTCCGATACAGCCTCCAACAAAGGCGCTGATGGCTCCGACGGGGGCCGCAGCTGATGGCGAAACCCGATAGTCAGGCCAAGCAACATCCCCCGCGCACAACGGCTGAGAAAGCGGATTTCAAACGCGAACTGACCGAAGTCGTCCCTCACCTTCGCGCCTTTGCGCGCGGGCTTTGCGGACGCCCGGACATGGCCGATGACCTCGTGCAAGAAGCTCTGCTGAAGGCCTGGGCCGCGCAAGAGCGATTTGAACCTGGCACATCCATGCGGGCATGGACATTTGTTATTCTGCGTAATGCGTATCTTACCGATATGCGCCGCAACCGCTTCCGCGGCGAATATGACGAGAGCGTTGCCGAACGCATCCTCACCGCGCCCGCCGGCCAGGAAGAGCCGATCCACCTGTCCGACATGCATCGCGCATTGCTGACGCTGCCGCCCGAGCGGCGCGAGGCGCTGCTGCTGGTGGGTGCGGGCGGCTTTTCCTACGAGGAAGCAGCCAACATCTGCGGCTGCGCGATTGGCACGATCAAGAGCCGCGTCGGGCGCGCACGCGCCGCGCTTACTTCGATGATGGAAGAGGGATCCATCCCGCAGCGATCGATCAAGGACGATGTCGCCCACCGCGCCATCCTCGAAGAGCTTGACGATGTCGCCGCCGGTCGCGGGGAAGCAGCCAAGAGCTGACCGCCAAGAGCTGACCCGCCAGGCGGATCAGTCCTTCACTCCCCGATCCACCGCCGCCGTTACCGCGACATTCATCGTCACATTGCCCAGAGTGCGCATGATATCGGGCAGCATCTCCACCGCCACCAGCAGCGCCAGCGGCTCGATCGGCACGCCCATCGCCAGCGCGATCGGACCGATCGAGACCACAAAGCTGATCGAACCGGGCAGGCTGACCGAACCCACGGAAATGATAACCGCAACGGCAATCCCGGTGACGATCAGCGCCGGCGCAACCTCGATCCCCGCCAGCGCCGCGACATAGAGCGCAACCGCAAGGTTCATCGCAACGCTGGTGGCGCGAAAGATCGCAACCGCCAGCGGCAGGACGAACTCTGCGGTGCTGGGCCTGAGGTCCAGCCGCGCGGCGCTTTCAAGCATGGCGGGCAGGCTGGCGAGCGAGCTTTGCGTTGATACCGCCACGGCCTGCGCGGGCAAGAGGGCGCGGGCAAAGCGCGCCGGGCTCACCCGGCCCAGCAGGGTCCCAAGCGCATAGGCCAGCAGCGCGATGAAGGCGCCCATTGCCGAGACCAGCGCGATGTAATGGGCGAGCGCTGCGAACGCGCCGCCGCCGCTTTTCAGACCGACGCCAAATGCCAGCGCCGCGACCCCCAGAGGCCCGACCCACAACACCCAGCCGATAATCTGCAGCATCGCATTGGCGAGCGCGTGAAAGAAGGCGAGCAGCACCTGCCCTTGTGCGCGCGGCAGCCGCGTGATCGCGACGGCGAACAAGGTGAAGAAGATCGTCACCGGCAGCATCGCGGTCTCGGCCGCAGCGGCGATGATATTGGGCGCGATGACAGAGCGCAGGAATTCGAGCACGCCGGGCACCTCGCCCGCGCTTTGCGGCACCTTGGCGAGGAACCCGCTGGCGGTTTCGGGGATCGGAAAGGCGACGAGCGCGATCGGCAGGGCGAAAGCCGTGAACACGCCGCCCGCAATCGCGACCGCGATGACGAGCGCGATGAAACGCTGCGCCGCCGCCCCGGCGCGCGCTGCCTCCACCATCTGCACCAGCCCCAGCACCAGCAGGCTCGCGACCAGCGGCACGATCGTCATCTGCAGGGCGCGCAGCCACAGGCTGCCTGCCAGCGCCACTGTCTCGACAAGGTCGGGGGCGAGCGCACGGCCCGACAGCAAGACGCCCGCGCCAAGACCAAGGACAAGCGCGGCAAAGGTCGCCAGGACCGGCAGGCGGATCGGCGTCAGCGCGAAGCGGGAGGCCCCGTTTGTGGCCCCGTCTGTAGCAGCGCCGGCCGGTACTGCCTCAGTCGAATTGTCACCCGGCCCCGAACTTGTCACGCGTTTCGCCTTTCCTTGAGCATGGACACCATCCTTGCCCTTTCTTTCTGGCGATAACGGCGTCACAAGTGGGTGGCAATTGAAGCAGCCGGCCATTCAGGTGGGTGGCCATTGAAGTGGCTGGCAAATCTCGGGGCATCAGGGGACACGAAAAACGCTCATGGCACGCAAGTTCTTCGGCACGGACGGTATCAGGGGTCGCACCAACCAGGGCGTGATGACCGCGGCGACCGCGATGAAGGTCGGCCAGGCGGCCGGGCGCCACTTCGTGCGCGGCGGCCATCGTCACCGCGTCGTGATCGGCAAGGATACGAGGCTTTCGGGCTACATGGTCGAAAGCGCGCTGGTCGCCGGCTTTACCAGCGTGGGCGTCGACGTGATCATGACCGGTCCGCTTCCCAGCCCCGCCATCGCGCTGCTCACCCGCGAAATGCGCGCCGATCTCGGCGTGATGATCTCGGCCAGTCACAACCTTTACGCCGATAACGGGATCAAGCTGTTCGGCCCCGATGGCTTCAAGCTCTCCGACGACGCCGAGGCCGAGATCGAGCGGCTGCTGGAGACCGAGATACCGCTGGCAGCTGCGGAAGATATCGGCCGGGCGCGGCGGATCGACGATGCGCGCGGGCGCTATATCCACGCGGTCAAGCAATCGGTTTCGCCCGATGTGCGTTTCGACGGGCTCAATGTCGTGGTCGATTGCGCACATGGCGCGGCCTACCAGGTGGCGCCCTCGGCAATCTGGGAACTCGGCGCGAACACCATCGCGCTCGGCGTCGAGCCCAATGGCACCAATATCAATGACGGCGTCGGCTCGACCGCAATCGAGGCGCTGCAGGCGCGCGTGGTCGAGGAAGGCGCGGATATCGGCATTGCGCTCGATGGCGATGCGGACCGGCTGATCGTGGTCGATGAAAAGGGCGCCAAGGTCGATGGCGACCAGATCATGGCGCTGATCGCCACAAGGATGCTTCAGGTCGGAGCGCTCAAAGGCGGCGGCGTGGTCGCGACAATCATGTCGAACCTCGGGCTGGAGCGCTATCTCAACGATTTCGGCCTGTCGCTGGAACGCACCAAGGTCGGTGACCGCTATGTTCTTGAGCGTATGAAGGAAGGCGGCTTCAATCTAGGCGGCGAGCAGTCGGGGCACATGATCCTGCTCGATCACGGGACCACCGGTGATGGCACCGTGGCGGCGCTGCAGGTGCTCTCGAGCCTCGTGCGCTCGGGCAAGCCGGCGAGCGAGATCCTGCATCTGTTCGACCCCGTGCCGCAATTGCTCAAGAATGTGCGCTATGATGGCGGCCAGCCGCTCGAAAATGAAAGCGTGAAGGCCGCGATCGCGCAGGCCGAGCGCGAATTGAGCGATAGCGGGCGGCTCGTCATCCGCCCGTCGGGCACCGAGCCGGTGATCCGCGTGATGGCCGAGGGCGATGATCCCGCGCGCGTCGCCAGCGTGGTCGATGCCGTGTGCGAAGCGGTGCGCGCCGCCGCGTAAGACACCGTCATGCCTAACACTTCTTCCAAGCTCCCGCCTCGCATCCTCTCCATCGCCGGATCCGATTCCTCGGGCGGCGCAGGCGTGCAGGCGGACATCAAGACCATCGCCATGCTGGGCGGCTATGCGATGAGCGCGATCACCACCATCACCGCGCAGAACAGCGTCGGCGTGCAGGCGATTGCACCGATGTCGGGCGATGTGGTCGCGCGCCAGATCTCCAGCTGCATCGAGGATATCGGGGTCGATGCGGTCAAGATCGGCATGCTCCACGACGAGGAAATCATCGAGGCGACCGCCGGGGCGCTCAGGCACCTGCCGGACGAAACGCCGCTGGTGCTCGACCCGGTGATGATCGCGACCAGCGGTGCGGCGCTGATTGCGCCCGAAGCGATCACCGCGCTGCGCCACGCGCTGTTTCCGCTGGCGAGCCTGCTGACCCCCAACCTGCCCGAACTCGCCCACCTTGTCGGGCGGTCGCTATCGACCAGCGACGAAATGATCGCGGCCGCGCAGGAATTGAGCGACAATACCGGCGCCGCGGTGCTCGCCAAGGGCGGGCATACGAGCGACGAGCGGATCATCGATATCCTCATCCAGCCGGGGCGTGATCCGGGCTATTTCGAGCACAGCCGGATAGATACGCGCCACACCCACGGCACCGGCTGCACACTGTCCAGCGCCATCGCCACGCTCATGGCGCACGGCCAGAGCCTCGAGAACGCGGTGCGGCTAGGGCGCAATTTCGTGCTCCGGGCGATCGAGGCTGCGCCCGGATATGGCGCGGGCAGCGGGCCGCTCGGCCACCAGGCGGTGCGCAATATCGGCTGACGCCTTACCGACCCAGCTCGTAGAATTGCGCGATATGTTCCCAGGCCTCCTCGGCGGTCTCGCACCACTGGAACAGGTCGAGATCCTTCTTCGAGATCGTGCCTTCCTCGGCCAGCGCCTCGAGATCGATCACGCGCTCCCAGAATTCGCGCCCGAACAACAGGATCGGCAGCGGCTTCATCTTGCCGGTCTGGACCAGCGTTAGCAGCTCGAAGAACTCGTCGAACGTGCCGAACCCGCCCGGAAACACAGCCACCGCGCGCGCGCGCAGCAGGAAATGCATCTTGCGAAGCGCGAAATAGTGGAAGTTGAGGCTGAGATAAGGCGTCACGAAGGAATTGGGCGCCTGTTCGTGCGGCAGGATGATGTTGAGCCCGATGCTCTCCGATCCCGCATCACTGGCACCGCGATTGCCCGCCTCCATGATCGACGGGCCGCCGCCCGTGCAGACCACGAACTGGCGCTTGCCATCCTCGATGATCGCCTTTTCGGAGACCATGCGCGCCAGCTTGTAAGCCTCGTCGTAATATTTCGCCTTGGCCGCCAGCCGCTCGGCCACCTTGCGCTCGAACTCGCTCTTGTCCTTTGCTTCCTCGAGCTTGGCCTCGACCTCCGGCGGCGAGGGGATGCGGGCAGAGCCGTACATCACCAGCGTCGAGCCCACGCGCGCCTCGTCGAGCAGCATTTCGGGCTTGAGCAGTTCAAGCTGGAAACGCACCGGGCGCAATTCGTCGCGCAGCAGGAAATCGGTGTCGCGAAAGGCGAGCTTGTAGGCCGGATGCTCGGTCTGCGGCGTGCGGTCGGGGGCTTCTTCGGCAAACCGGCTTTCCTCGCCGGCGCGGTAGAATTTGCGATCGGTCAGATCGCGTTCGGAATGGTTATCTGTCATGTGGGGGCGTCTAGGCGCGCGGTGTGCAGGCGGCAAGCGGTGATCCCGCCCGGCCAGGGCATCAGGTGAAACGGGGCGCTATCGGCGGGCGATTTCCAGCATGGCCGGCCTGGATGCCCCGTGAGGATTCGAACCTCAATTGACGGAGTCAGAGTCCGTAGTCTTACCATTAGACGACGGGGCAATCCGAAGGCGGGCGTCCCGCGCAGGGCGTGGGTCATACCCTCACCGCGTCGCTGCCAGAGCGCTGCGGCGAAGCGGCCGTCTAGGTTCGCTCGCCGCCAAGGTCAAGTGAGCGCGCGCAGCAAGTGCCACGAAAAGGGCGCTTGCCTGACGCTCGCGCGGGGCGCGTCAGGCCCAGCTTGCCCTGCCCTCCCGCTTGGAGTAGCATCACGCCCAAGTGCCGCGCGCCAGGCTTGCGCGCAGGTGATATGGAAGATCTCGATTATGGCGGACGCATTTCCGCCGGACAAGAATAGGAGCGCTGGAGAAAACGGGAGCGGCAAGTCCGGCAAGGTAGCCGATTTTCGCTACAAACGCTCCTTCCAGCCAGGTGGCCCAGGTGGCAATGCAGACGGCAAGGGTTCCCCTGCCCGGCCCTTTGGCGCAGGCCGCAAAGGCACTTCTCAGCGCAATCCGACCCATGCAGAACGCGATTGCCGGAGCGATCACCGCGCCCCCCATTCCGTCTCACCGCCCGAGACGGCAGATCCGCAGCGCGCGGCGCATGGCGCTGTCCAGGGACGCACTTCCGGCCGCGCTCCCTACAAGCCGGGCCACAAGAGCGAGGCCTATGCCGCGCTCGATCTTGGCACCAACAATTGCCGCCTGCTGATTGCGCGCCCGTCGGGCAAGGACTTCACCGTCATCGATGCCTTCAGCCGCGTCGTGCGCCTCGGCGAAGACCTCGCCACCACCGGACGTCTATCAGACGAGGCGATGGACCGCGCTGTTGGTGCGCTGTCGATCTGTGCCGACAAGCTGCGCCGCCGCAATGTCCGCCTCGCGCGCTCGGTCGCGACCGAGGCGTGTCGCCGGGCCGAAAACGGCGCGGATTTCATCGAGAGGGTGCGGCGCGAGACAGGCATCGTGCTCGACGTGATCTCCGCCGAGGAGGAGGCGCGCCTAGCGGTGCTGGGCTGCCATATCCTGCTCGAGGACGGCAACAGTCCGGCGATGATCTTCGATATTGGCGGAGGCTCGACCGAGCTCGTCCTGCTTGAGGCCGGTCGGCCATCGGGCAGCGCGATCCCGCGCATCCTCGACTGGCAGAGCGTGCCCTGGGGCGTCGTCTCGCTGACCGATACGGTCGGCCCGCGAAGCCGCGACGAGGCCGGAAGGCTCTCGCGCTACGAGGAAATGCGAAGGCTGGTCTCGGAAAGCTTTGCCCCCTTCGCCGCGCGCACCGCCGAGGCCGCCGGACAAAAGGATATCCGCCTGCTGGGCACCAGTGGCACGGTGACGACGCTCGCCAGCCTGCACCTCGAATTGCCGCATTATGATCGCAAGGCGGTGGACGGGCTGATCGTGCCGAGCGAGGCGATGCGCGCGATCAGCACGGACCTGTCCTCGATGTCCTCGCGCGATCGCAGCCAGTTGCCCTGTATCGGGCAAGACCGCGCCAATCTGGTGGTCGCCGGCTGTGCGATCCTCGAATCAATCCTCGACCTGTGGCCCGCACAGCGCCTGGGCGTTGCCGATCGCGGCATCAGGGAAGGCATCCTGCGCAGCCTGATGGCCGCCGAAAGGCAGAGCGAACGGGCTCTGCAAACGCTCAGGCAGACGCGGACGCGTCCCGGCGACGATCAATGAAAGCCTTTGATACGAGGCTCCCGAAAATGAGACATTCTTCATGAGCCGATCCGGCCGCAATCCCGACCGGAAGGTCAAGACCGCGAAGAAGCGCAGCGAAAGCTCGACCCGCTGGCTCCAGCGCCAGCTCAACGATCCTTACGTGAAAAAGGCCAAGGCGGACGGCTATCGCAGCCGCGCGGCATACAAGCTGATCGAGCTGGACGAGCGCTTCGGCCTGATCCGCGGCTCCGCCCGTGTCGTCGACCTTGGCGTTGCGCCGGGCGGCTGGAGCCAGGTGGTGCGCGCCAAGGCACCCAAAGCGCAGATTGTCGGGATCGACCTTCTGCCGACCGAGCCGATCGAGGGCGTGACCCTGTTCGAGATGGATTTCATGGACGATGCCGCGCCCGCCGCGCTCGAAGAGGCGCTGGGCGGCGCGCCCGACCTCGTCCTGTCAGACATGGCCGCCAATACGGTGGGCCACAAGCAGACCGATCACCTGCGCACGATGGCGCTGGTCGAGGCAGGCGCATGGTTCGCGGTGGAAACGCTGGATAAGGGCGGCGCCTTCGTCGCGAAGGTGCTGGCCGGCGGCACCGATAACGAGCTTTTGTCGCTGCTGAAGAAGCACTTCACCAGCGTCAAGCACGCCAAGCCCCCGGCGAGCCGCAAGGGCTCGTCCGAATGGTACGTGGTGGCGCAGGGATTTAAGGGCCAGGGGTTCAAGGGCCAATAATTCAGGGGCCAGGGCTGAGAGCCCTCACGCGAGAAAGCGGCCAGCGGCCAGATCTTTTCCTGAAAACGGGCAGCCGCGATGCAGCCGTCCGCGCCTCGCAAATCAGGCTGCGTCTTCGCCCGCAGCCTCTTCGCCCGCAGCTTCACCTTCCTCGGCGCCCTCGGCTTCGGGGGCTGGCGGGGTGTATTCGGGCAGCGGCAGATTCGAGCCTTCGCTGTTCATGTAAAGCGCGACCGCAGCGCGGTCTTCCACCTTGGAAAGGCCGGCAAAGCTCATCTTGGTGCCTTCGATGTAGGAGGCGGGGCGCTTGAGCCACTGGTTCATCTCGTCCCAGCCCCATTCGCCGCCCTTGCCGGCCATGCCGGACGAATAGTTGAAGCCAGGCTTGGCGCCGACATTGGCACCCATGATACCGTGCAGGTTGGGGCCGACGCCATTGGCGCCGCCCGCTGCGATCGAGTGGCACGCCGAGCACTTGGCGAAGACCTTTTCGCCCTGCTCTGCACTTACCATCGTCAGCGCTTCGGCCATCGTCATTTCAGCGGGTTTGTCGCCACCGGCGTCTTCGGCGCCTTCGATCACATAGCCCAGCTGTTCGGGCCGCTGCGGATCATCGCCGTGGAAATACTTGCCCGCGAGGATCGAGAGGCCAAGGCCCAGACCCGCCGCGAACAGGACCCAGCCTGCCGCCGTGTTGAAGAGATCACCACCGGCCTGCTGACCATCGGTGTTTGCGTCCAAGTTTGTTTCGTTTGTCATCCCGGTGGCCCCCTTAATCGGCAGCCCGAAAGACCGCAAGAGTGATCGCATCATCATTTGGTGCAATAGCTGCAAGTTCCCACGGTGCGCGCCAACGGGCACAAATAGGCCAGAGACGCCTTGCCCGGACTGTTTTGTCGCTCTAGCAGCCTTTCATGCGCAGCTTTCCTGGCCCCGCCTTGCCGATCGTTGACGAGATGCGCGCGAAAGCCGCGCACGATCCTGCGCGCGCGATCGCCTATCAGGGCTCGCCGGGCGCCAATTCGCACCGTGCGGCAAACGAGGCGCGGCCCGATTACAACCCGCTGCCCTGTTTCAGTTTCGAGGATGCGCTCGAAGCGGTGAAGGATGGCCGTTCGGCGCTGGCGATCATCCCGATCGAGAATTCACAGCACGGGCGCGTCGCGGATATCCATTTCCTGCTGCCCGAAAGCGGCCTTTCGATCGTGGGCGAGCATTTCATGCCGATCCATCACTCGCTGATGGCCCCGCCGCTGGAAAACGGGTTGCCGCGCGGCCCCGACGACGTGATCGAGGGTGCCTACAGCCACCCGCAAGCGCTCGGCCAGTCGCGGCTGTTCCTGCGCCAGCGCGGGATCGTGCCGCTCAGCTATGCCGATACGGCGGGCGCGGCGGCGTTCGTGGCGGAGCGCGGCGATCCGCGCATGGCGGCGATCGCGCCGGCCATCGCCGCCGAACTCTACGGGCTCGAGATCATCGAGAACCACGTCGAGGACAGCCACGACAACATGACGCGCTTCGTCATTCTCGCCGACCGTCCGACCTTCCTCACCACCGATCCCGAGCGCCCGGCGATCACGACTTTCGTGTTCGAGGTGAAGAACATTCCCGCCGCGCTCTACAAGGTGCTCGGCGGGTTCGCGACCAACGGGGTCAACATGACCAAGCTGGAAAGCTACCAGCACGGCACCAGCTTTTCCGCGACGCGCTTTTACGCTGATATCATCGGCGCGCCGGGCGATCCGGCGGTCGACCGCGCGCTTGAGGAATGTGCGTTTCATTCCAAGGAATTGCTGATCCTTGGCACTTACGAACAGGCGCGCCCGCGCGGCTGAGGCGAGCGCCGCCCGCGCTCAAGGCCCGCATGCGGCTCCGACCAGGCCGGCACCAGCGCAGATATCCGGTTGCGCATCGCATTCGTGCGTGCCACCCCGAAAGCGCATGACACGAGCGGCTTCTCAAATTCCTGTCGGCATAGCGTCTGAACAGGCGGAGCAGCCAGAGGCCCTCGCACGCGGCGACCTGCCCGAGGCCTATCAGGAAATCCGCGCAGATCCCGCCACGCAGTTCGAACCGCTCAAGCTCACACCCGCCGAACCGCGCGAGCCTTCATGGCTCGAAGAGGCGCTGCAGGCCGTGCTTGGCTGGCTTGGCGAGATCCTCGGCCCGGTTGGCGGCGCGATTGCCACCGCCTGGCCGGTGCTCAAACTGGTCCTGATTGCTGGCCTCGTGCTTTTCGTGATCACCCTCGCCGCGCGCCTTGTTGTCCCGATTGGGCGGCGACGGGGCGAAAGCGGGGCCGCCCCGCAATCCGAGCCGTCATGGCGCCCCTCGCGCGATGAGAGCCTCGCGCTGCTCGAAGACGCCGATCGCCTCGCCCGGCAGGGCCGTTATGGCGAAGCGGTGCGCCTGTTGCTGGGGCGCAGCGTTGCACAGATCGCCTCGGCAAGGCCCGACTGGGTCGCCCCGTCCAGCACCGCGCGCGAATTGAGCGCCCTGCCCCGCCTGCCCGAGACCGCCCGCCACGCCTTCGGCACGATCACCGCGCTGGTCGAACGCAGCCTGTTCGCCCTGCAAAGCCTCAGCGTAGAGGACTGGGAACAGGCCCGCTCTGCCTATGCCGATTTCGCGCTTGAGCGGCTGGATGCGTCCACTTCCACAGAGCAAAGCCAGTGAGCGATACCAATCCGGCACCCTTCAGCCGCGCCGGCGCACTGGCGATCCTGGTCGCGGGCTTCCTTGCGCTGGGAAGCGTGCTTTATTTGCTCGGCACCGGTGTAAGCGGCCTTGATGACAGCAATAACGGAGCCGCTCATGCAGCGGCCAAGGGGCTGAACGGCTATTCCGCGCTGGCCAGCCTGATCGAGGCTGACGGCTATGATGTCGAACTCTCGCGCAAGGAAAGCGGACTGGAAACCGGCGAAATGCTGGTTCTGACGCCGCCACCGGGCGCGGATGCGGAAGAGCTGGCGCAGCTTCTATACAAGCGGCGCGATATCGGCCCGACGCTGGTCATTCTCCCCAAATGGAGCGCCGTGCCCGCCAACCGCATCGAGCGCCTCGAGGAACCTGACAAGGCGAAGTCCGGCTGGGTCGTGCTCCAGAACCCGGTCCCGCCCCGGTGGACCGGGACCGAATTTGCGCCGCTCGCCTTCGGGCTTGAGGAAAGCGCGCCGCAATCCGCCCAGAGGGCGGCCGCCTCGCCCAGCGCTTTCACGACCATCGGTCCGATCGAGGGGATAACGGGCACCTTGCCGGGCAATCGCGGCTGGCACGCGACCGGGGGATCGTTTCACACGCCGCTGATTGTCGATGCTCAGGATCGCCCGATCGCGCTCGGCTACAGCGATCCGGGATCGGATGAAGGCCCCAACTGGGTCATCTTCCTGGTCGAACCCGACCTTGTGAACAATTGGGGGCTGGCCGATGAAACCCGCGCGCTTACCGCGCTTTCGATCATCCGCTTCATGTCCGAGGATTATTTTGACCGCGTCGTCTTCGACCTCACTCTCAACGGGTTTGGCGGCTCGATGAACCTGCTGACCTTTGCCTTTCGCCCGCCCTTTCTCGCCGCGACGATCTGCCTCGTCCTTGCGATGCTGATCCTTGGCTGGCGCGCCTTCTTCCGCTTTGGCCCGGCGCTGGCCCCGCTGCGCGAAACCACTTTTGGCAAGGCCCAGCTTGTCGCCAACGGTGCGGACCTGATCGTGCGCGGGCAGCGTTTCGAGCTTCTCAAGCAGCCCTATGCCGCGCTCAGCGCGCGGCGTCTCGCCCGGCGCCTCGGCCTTGCAACCGGCGCAACCGGCGCCTCGCCCCCGACGCACGACGCTCTTGAAGCCGCGCTGAAGGCACGCGGGGACGAGACCGGATCGTTCATCGCCCACAGCAGCGAACTCACATCAGCGACCAGCGCCGAGGCAATCGTCGACGCGGCGCTTTCGCTTCACCAGCAGGCCTCGCGCCGCCCACCCGACCAGAAGGAAATAACTCCCCAGTGACGAGAGCCCCAGCGAGCAAAGCCCCGATCACCCCGATGAGCCTTGAAGACCTGCGCGTTCTGGCCGAGAATATCCGCGCCGAGACCGCCAAGGCGATTGTCGGCCAGGACGCGCTGATCGATTACCTGCTGATCGCCACGCTGGCGCAGGGCCACGCGCTGCTGGAAGGGCCTCCGGGCACCGCCAAGACCTTCCTCGCGCAAAGCTTCGCCACCGCGCTGGGGCTTGATTTCGGGCGCATCCAGTTCACCCCCGATCTGTTGCCGGGCGATATTCTGGGTTCGAACCTGTTCAACTTCCAGACCAGCCAGTTCACGCTCACGCGCGGGCCGATCTTCTGCGAATTGCTGCTCGCCGACGAGATCAACCGCACCCCGCCAAAGACCCAGGCGGCGCTGCTCGAGGCGATGCAGGAAAAGCCTTGGCGCGCGGCAGGTCACGCGCAAGCTCGAAGCCGGCGTGCGCATCTGGCCCGATCTCTCAGGCGTGCGATCACCGCAATTGCAGACCTTCCTGCGCGATGCCCAGAGCGGGATGATGGCGCGCCGGATCCGCGGCGAAGGCACCCAGTTCGAGGCCCTGTCCGAATATCAGCCGGGCATGGACCGCCGCCGCATCGACTGGAAGGCAAGCGCGCGCCACACCCAGCTTTACATGCGCGAGAACGAGAGCGAGCGCGACAACCAGATCGTCTTCGCGTTTGATTGCGGGTCGGCGATGTGCGAGCCGATTGACGGCATGCCGCGCATCGACCGCGCAGTCTCGGCGGGGCTGGCCTGCGCCTATGTCGCGCTCAAGAACGGGGACAAGGCCTCGATCTTCGGCTTTGGCCAGCGCCCGCAAGTGATGACGCCCTTCGTGAGCGAAAGCCGTTCCTTCGCCCGGCTGCAAGCCGCTGCCGCGGCGCTCGATTACAGCGAGGCCGAGCCCAATTTCACGCTCGCCCTCGCAACGCTGACCGCAAGGCTGCGCCGCCGCTCGATGGTGGTGCTGTTCTCCGATTTCACCGATCCCACCGCCGCGCAGCTGATGATCGAGAGCGTCGGTCGGCTGGTGTCCAGGCACCTCGTCGTGTTCGTGACAATGGCTGACAGCGAGCTCGAGACCTTCACACGCGCAGAGCCCGCCGATATCGCGACGCTGGCGCGCAGCGTCACCGCCGAGACCCTGCGCCAGCAGCGCCGCGTTGTCCTCCAGCGCCTGCGCCAGCTCGGCGTCGATGTGATCGAGGCACCATGGCAGGAAATCGGGTTCGACCTTATCGATCGCTATTTCCGCATCAAGACATCGGAGGCGATCGGATGAGCCGGACAGGCGCGCTGCGCACATTTGGAAATCTTGGAAATCTGGGGAATCTTGGCGGCTTGTTCGCGCAGGCAGATTACGAGGCCCCGGCCGATATCGCCAGCGCGGCGCTGCGCTCGGACCGTTTCCGGCTCGAGCGCGAGGGCGACTGGCGCCGCCTCGAAGCGATCGTCGCGCGCATGGAGAAGGGCGGCCTCAGGCGTGTGAGCGACGATGACCTGCTCGCCCTGCCCGCGCTTTATCGCACCGCCGCCTCCAGCCTTGCGGTCGCGCGCGAGACCTCGCTCGACCTCGCAACGCTCGATTACCTCGAAGGCCTCGTCCAGCGCGCCTGGTTCCAGGTCTACGGGCCGCGCAAGGGGATGGTCGCCTGGCTGCGCGAATTCGCGTGGGGCGGGTGGAGCCGGGCGGTGCAGGCGCTGTGGCTGGACATCGTGATCGCAGGCCTGGTGATGGTCGCGGGCGCGCTGGTGGGCTGGCTGCTGGTCGCCCAGGACCCCGAATGGTTCTATCGCCTCGTCCCCGATTCGATGGCGCAGGGCCGTGTTCCGGGTGCCAGCCGCGAGACGCTGGAGGCAACGCTCGCCGCCGGGCAGGATGCAGGCGGGCTGTCGGCCTTTGCCGCCTCGCTGTTCAGCAACAATGCGGGCGTGTGCATCCTCTCCTTTGCGCTGGGCTTCGCCTTCGGCATCCCCTCGCTGCTGCTGCTGGTGCACAATATGGCGCTGCTGGGCGCGATGGTATGGGTGTTTGCGGGTGCGGGGCTGGGATACGAATTCGGCGGCTGGCTCAGCGTCCACGGCACGACCGAGCTGTTCGGCATCCTTCTGTCAGGCGCGGCGGGCCTGCATATCGGGCGCTCGATGGCCTTTCCCGGCCAACGGGCGCTGCTCGAAGCGGCGGCGGCGGCGGGCCGGCGCGCCGCGATCGTGATGTTCGGCGTCGTCATCATGATGATCTGTGCCGCCCTGCTCGAAGGCTTTGCGCGACAGCTGGTCGACGGGGCGAGCAACCGCTATCTCATCGGCGGCTTCTTCCTTGTCTTCTGGCTGAGTTATTTCTTCCTCCTGCGCGTGCCTGCGCCCGAAACGGAGCCGCGCGGCTGATGGGACAGGCCGCCCCAGCGACGGGAACGAAGACCACCCCTGCGGGGCGCACTGGCGCGCGGCGCGTCGGCCCGAGCGCGCGGCGCGGGCGCTCGATCGTGACGCCCGAAGGCATCGCCATTCCCGTCACCATCGCCTCGCGCAGCGCCCGCATCGGCGCGCTGTTGCTCGACCTTGTGATCCTTGCGCTGGCGCTGTTCGCAATCGACCTCGTGATCGATCTAATCGCGGGGGGCACGGCGTTCGACACCGGGCCCGTACCAGGCGATTCCAACGCCGCCGCGCGCGAATTCCTCGTCACGCTTGGCGTCATTCTCGGCTTTTTCGGCTGGTACGGCTATTTTCTCGTGCAGGAGCTTGGCCCGCGGGGCGCGACCCTTGGCAAGCGCATCGTCGGCATCCGTGTTGCCGCAAGAGGCGGCGCGCGGCTGACCCCCGAAGCTGTGATCGCACGCAACCTGCTGCGCGATGTCGAGCTGTTCTACCCGCTAGTCTACATGATTATCGCCGCAGTGCTCAGCCTGATGGGCGAGCTCAGCGGCGGGTTCATCTGGGCGGCGGCCTCGTGGTTTGCATTGTTCGCGCTGTTTCCCTTCTTCAACAAGGACGCCCTTCGCGCCGGCGATATCGTTGCGGGCACCTGGGTGGTCGAGGCCCCGCGCACCCGGCTGAGGCCTGCGATCTCGACCACCGGCGCCGCCGCGCGCGAGAGCGACACCACTGATATCGCAGCCGCCGATGCAGCGCAGGCGCTCTACCGGTTCAGCGAAAGCGAGCTTGCGATCTATGGCGAGCGCGAATTGCAGACGCTCGAGCGGTTGCTGCGCGAAGACAATGCCAAGGCGCTGGCAGCGGTCCGGGCGACAATCTGTCGCAAGATCGGGCGCGAAACCGAAGCGGGCGCACAGGACAATAACGCCCGCGCCTTTCTCGAGGCCTATTATGCCCAGTTGCGCGCACGGCTTGAGACCAATATGCGCTTTGGCATTCGCAAGGCGGACAAGCATTCATGAACGCGTTCACGATCTCGCCCGATCCGCTGGAAAGCGCGGACGTGCTCGGCCTCGTGCGCCTGCACCTTGCCGAGATGCAGGCCGCCTCGCCCGCCTGCAACGTCCACGCTCTGCCCGTCGCGCGCCTGCGCGAGAACGACGTCAGCTTCTTCGCCGTGCGCCGGGGCGATGACCTTGCTGCGGTGGGCGCACTCAAGGCGCTGGGCGAGGGTCGCGGCGAGCTCAAGGCGATGCGCGCGGCTCCGGCCTTTCGCGGGCAAGGCGCGGGGCGCGCATTGCTTGAACACCTGCTTGATGAGACGCGCTCGCGCGGATTTCGCTGGATCGACCTCGAAACCGGGCGCACCGAAGAATTCGCCGACGCGATCAAATTGTACGAATTCTATGGCTTTCGCGAGTGCGATGCCTTTAACGGCTACACTTCGGACGAATTCAGCATGTGCATGGAGCGGGAATTGTGAGCATCGATCGGCGCAGCTTTGTGGGCGGTGTTCTGGCCAGCGGACTGGCGCTGGGGGCGGCGTCCTGCGTGCCGCCCGACCAGAGCCCGGCGGGGCGGATCGTCGCGCAGCTCAGGATCATCGAAGCGCAGGCGGGCGGGACTTTGGGCGTCGCCTTTTTCAACACCGCTTCAAAGCTTTCGCTCGGGCTCAACACCGATCGGCGGTTCGGCCATTGCTCCTCGTTCAAGCTGTCGCTCGCCGCGATGGTGCTGGCGCTGGACGAGGCGGGAGAAATCGATGCGGACCGCCGCGTGAAATGGACAAAGGACGACCTCATGTTCGTCTCGCCCTTCACCACGCGGCGCCTTGAGGAAGGCGCTACCTTGCGCGAACTTGCCGAGTTCACCCAGAAATATTCCGACAACACCGCCGCCAACGTGCTGCTGCGCGAATTGGGCGGTCCTGCGGCGCTGACCGGCTTCTGGCGATCGCTGGGTGACGAGACGAGCCGGCTCGACCGCTTCGAGCCTGCGCTCAACAACGTGCCGGTGACCGAATTTCGCGACACCACCACGCCGATCGCCATGGCCCGCACGCTGGGAAGGCTGCTGTATGAAGACACGCTCTCTGACGCGGGCCGAGCGACGCTGAAACAGTGGATGCGCGAGACCGAGACGGGCGCGCGGCGCGTGCGCGCAGGACTGCCTGACAAGTGGGTGAGCGGAGACAAAACCGGCACATCGATCTGGCCCTACGAGACCCCGGGCATGGGCAGCCTCTATGTCGATATCGGCTATGTCGAGCCGCCTGAAACCCCAACGCTGACCTTCGCCGCCTATTTCCGCACGCGCGAGGTCAAGGACGGGATGGACCCTGAAGCCGAGCAGGCGCTGGCCCGCGTGGGCGAAGTGCTCGCAACGATGGCCGAGCGGCCCGACTGGTTTCCGTTCTAGGCGGCCCTAATGGTCGGGCGTGGCGGAAGGCTTACCGCTCTCCTCACCGCCGAAGATCGCCACTTCGTTCATCCCGGCGCTGTTGGCGCGCCCGCGATACATCCCGCTGGTGTTGAAGCTGAACAGCGCGTGGCCCTCGGGGGTGACGAGGATCACCCCGCCATCGCCGCCGAGCTCCTTGACATCGGCCATGACCGCGTCGGCAACACGCTGTTGCAATTCCGCTTTCAATTCGTCGTCAATCGCAACGGGCTCGGAGTTTCCGGCGGAAGAGAGCATCATGGCAAGCGCATCGGACTCGACGAACCGCAGCCGCGTGCAGATTTCCTGCGCCACGCCCACTCGGATAAAATACTCGCCCCAGCCGGTCGCTGACACGGCGCAGCTCCGATTGTCGGCATAGGTCCCTGCCCCGATCACTGCCGCGTCTCCTATCCGGCCCCAGCGCTTGCCAGTCATGCCGCCGGTCGATGTGCCCGCGGCAAGGTTGCCGTCCATGTCGAGCGCCACTGCGCCAACCGTGCCGAACTTGAGATCGACATCGAGCGCTGACATCTTTTCCGCCTTCATCCGTTCGAGCGATTTCAGCCGCCCCTCGGTCGCGAAATATTCGGGCGGCGTGACCGCAAAGCCCTGTTCGCCCGCGAATACTTCCGCCCCCTCGCCCATCAGGAAGACATGCGGGCTGTCGGTGCGCACCTTGTCGGCAAGCAGGATCGGATTTTTCACCGTGGTGACGCCCGTCACCGCGCCTGCGCTGCGGTCGCGCCCGTCCATGATCGAGGCGTCGAGCTCATTACGGCCTTCCCAGGTGAACACCGCGCCCTTGCCTGCATTGAACAGCGGCGAATCCTCCATTGGCATGATCGCGGCCTGGATCGCCTCCATCGCGCTGCCACCCCCGGCAAGGATCTTCGCGCCCGCATCGAGCGCGTTTTGCAGGGCGGCTTCGTATTCGGCGCGCTTTTCAGGCGTCATCTTGTCCTTTGCCATCGTGCCCGCCCCGCCATGGATCGCGATCGACCATGTCGGCGCCTTCTCCTGCGCATGGTTGTCCGCAAGGACGGGGGAAGAGGCGAGGGCGAAAGCCGCAGAAAAGGCGGCGCAAAGAAGCGTGTTTTTCATGGGGCCTATCGCTATCTTATCTTTGGCCTGCACGCCAGCGCCCGATAGGAGCGCGCAAAGGGAGACAATGCATGACGACTTTCAACCGGCACTCGACCACCGACGACGTGCTCGAAGGCATGGATCTTGGCGGCAAGACCGTGTTCATCACCGGCGGCAATTCGGGGCTTGGGCAGGAAAGCGCGCGGGCGATGGCGGCCAGAGGCGCGCATGTCATCATTTCCGGGCGCGATCCGGAGAAGCTTGACGACGCCTTCAGCGAGATCACCGCGCTGAGCCCCGAGGCCAGGGTCGAGACGATCATCGGCGATCTCTCCTCGCTCGCCTCGGCAAGGGAGTGCGCAGCGCAGGCACGCGACCGCTTCGGGAAAATCGATCTGCTCATCAACAATGCGGGCGTCATGGCCTGCCCGCTGGCGCGCACAGCCGACGGTTTCGAAATGCAGTTCGCCACCAATCATCTGGGCCATTTCGCGCTGACGAACGGGCTGATGCCGCTGATCCTCAAGGCCGCCGAAAAACCGGGCAGCGGCCGGATCGTCAACCTCTCGAGCCGCGGGCACCAGGTCGCGCGCGTCGATCTGGAAGACCCCAATTTCGAGCGGCGCGAATACAATGAATGGATCAGCTACGGGCAGGCCAAGACCGCGAACGTGCTGTTCAGTGTCGGGCTGGAGAAGCGCTTTGCGGATAAAGGCGTGCACTCGCTCGCGGTGCATCCCGGCGGTATCCAGACCAATCTCGGGCGCCATCTGTCGGACGAACAATCCGAGGCGCTGATCGAGCGGATCAAGAAGGCCGATCCCGATTACGAATGGAAAACCATTCCGCAAGGCGCCGCAACGCAGGTCTGGGCTGCGACCGCGCCCGAACTTGAGGGGCGCGGCGGCCTTTATTGCGAGGACTGCCACGTCGCCGAAATCGACGATGACAGCAACACGAGCGGCGTGCGTTCCTACGCGCTCGATCCGGCAACGGCCGATGCCTTATGGGAACTGAGCGAGGAGTTGACCGGCGAGACCTTCTCCTAGGCCGGGTTGTCGCCTAACCCTCCGCCAGGAACGTCTCCAGCAATCCGAACACGTCCTTCGCCTCGCGCGTCGCCGTGATCGCCATGAAGACGTGAGGCGCGGCTTCGTATTCGTAGAGCTTCGCATCCACACCCGCCTCGCGCAGCCTGGCGGTGAAGGTGCGCGAATCGATGATGAAAAGGTCATGCCGCCCGGTCCAGATGCGGGTCGGCGGGAGCTGCGCCAACTCGGCTACCGGGGTGAAGAGCGGGCTGCATTCGGGCGAGGAGGGATCGCGCGGCCCCGCCCAGATTTCTCCGCATACGCGCAAACTGTCGATGCGCAGCATCACGTCATGCGGCTCGACCGCGCGCATCGCCTCGTCCGATCCGGTCACGTCAAGCCATGGGGCGAACAGGGCAAGCTTGCCCGGCTGCGGCCCGCCGGCGCGCGCAAGGCGCAGCGCGAGGCTGAGCGCCATGTGGCCGCCCGCGCTGTCACCGTTGAGGATGATCCTGGCGGGATCGTGGCGCCCGGCCAGCGCGGCAAAGGCGGCATCGGCCTGCGCATCGGCGGCCTCGTGCGAATGTTCGGGCACGACGGGATAGAGCGGCACCGAGATGCTGCATCCCAGCCGATCGACCATCGCGGCCACCAGCGGCCAGTGGACCTTGAACATCGGCAGGACAAAGCCACCCCCGTGAAAATAGAGCATGTGCCATTCGCCTGGCCCCGCTTTCGGATGGAGCGTCACCACCGGCTCGCCCGCCGCTTCCCAGCGCTCGACCCGGTATTTTGTCTCGAAGCCCGCCGGCATCGGTGCATCGAGCGGCAGCTTGCGATTGGCGAAGGTGGCGCGCACGCCTTCGGGCTCTGGCGGGAAGGGTGGTGTGCGCTTGCTCATCAGCCAGCTTACCGCGCGCATCATCAGACTCGGCCTCGGGCTGCGCAATTCGATCGAGGTGTTGGTAAGCATGGCTTTCTCCTTCACGTGAAAGAGTGCCGCACGCGTGCCTCAAGTCAAGCGTCGAACGAAGTCACCATCCCCTCGCCCAGCCACAGGCCCAGCATCGCGCCGACCTTTTGCGCGGCGGCGGTGATGGCGGCCTCGTCAGCGCTGCCATCCGCGATCGTATCGATCAGGTCGCCGTAGCGCGCGCCCTTTTGCGCCAGCTCGAAACAGCGCGCCGTCGCGGCCTCGACCATGAGGAAAGCGGGCCGCTCGCCCTCGCGCCAGACAAGGCAGCCCTGCGGCACTTCGTAGCCGCGAAGGTCGATACCGGCCTCGGGATCGCCGAGCGATTGCCACAAGGCGGTGAGATCATGGGTGACGAGCCGGGCGCGGGCGCGGGTCTGAAAGGTGAAACCAAGGCGCAGCCATTCCTCATCGCCGAAAGAAGCGCTTGCCCTCGCAAAAGCTTTCGGGGAAACCGGCACTTCATCGGGCGCGCCGACCAGATCGATCATCGCCCATTCGAGCCAGGCGAGTTCGGCCACTTCGGCATTGTTCGCGAACAGCTGCGCACAGGTCGCATCGAAGCCTTCGCCCACAGCATCAATCGTCCAGTGCGAGGGCGGGTTGGCAATGACGTGATTGATACAAGCGGTACGGAACGCTTCTTCGCCCATGTAGCGTGCAGTGCGCTCGAACGTCTCTTCGAGCGCACCCATCATGGCGCTGCGATAATTGCCGCGATAGACCGAGAGGCCGAGCGTGTTCGCATCGCCCCAGCCCTGCGGTGAGGGCGCATCCTCCTCGAGGATCGCGCGCATGAATTCGGCCTGGCGCGCGGCCAGGTCCTTATCCTTATCCTTATCGTTGTCCTTTTCGCTCACGCTGCCTCCTGTGCGGGTGCGCTGCGGCGCGCGCGCTCAAGCTCGCCCAAAAGGTCGGCCAGAGCAGGGATGTGCGCGTCGCGCTCGATCATCGTTGCAACCGGGTGTTTGATCATTGCCATGGCCTCCTCATAGAGCTCCCAGACGCTGTCGCATACCGGGCGATCATGCGTGTCGATGGTGACGGGGCGCTCTTTGGTGGCAGGATCGTGGCCGGCAAGGTGGATCTGGCGCACGCGTTCGAGGGGGAGCCCGGCGAGATAGTCGCCCGGCGCAAAGCCGTGGTTCGAGGCCGAGACGTGGATATTATTCACATCAAGCAGCAGATAGCAGCCGGTGCGGCGCGTCATTTCGCTCAGGAATTCCCATTCAGCCATCTCGTCCTCGGGAAAGGTGAGATAGCTGGAGGGATTTTCGAACAGCATCGGCCGTGCCCAGCGCCTCGCGCGTGAGCGGCAATGGCAGCAGATCGTGGCTGTTATGCGCGTTTGCGCGGGTCCAGCACAGGTGGTCGGACACCCATAGCGGCTCGATCCGGTCTACGAGCGACTTGAGTGCCACGAGATAATCCGCATCGAGCCCGTGGGCCGAACCGATCGACATCGAAACCCCGTGCAGCATCACCTGATAGCGCTCGCGCAGCTGTCCGAGGATGCGCAGCGCCCGCCCGCCTTCGAGCATGAAGTTCTCGCTGATGGCCTCGAGAAAATCGACCTGCACCGGCGGGCCTTCGAGAAAGTGAGCATAATGCGCAGGCCGAAGGCCGAGGCCGAAGCCGCCAAACGGGGGGATTTCCTGTCGGGTGTGGTTCATGGGTCGGGCCTTGCTTTCGCGCGTCGTTTCCAAGCCTGTGTTCGCGAGCCAGCGCCGGTGGGTTACACGGGTGGCGAGAGATCGAGGCGGCGCGAGCCCACAGTGATGAGCGGATCGAGAGGTCCTTCAAAAATCTGTAACCGATTGGCTGAAGGCGGCGAACCTCGTCTCAGCAACGGCAATCAGCCGGGTGCGACACGACAAGACGAAACGACCCCCTACTCACTGCAACCCTTGGAGACACGCAATGAACAAGACCTCGATCGCCGGCCTCGGCGCCATCGCTCTTTCCGCCAGCCTTGCCGCCGGCATCGCCGCCGCGCCCGCCGCCGCGGCAGGCGCGAAAGAGAAGTGCTACGGCGTCAGCCTGGCCGGCAAGAACGATTGCGCCGCTGGCCCCGGCACAAGCTGCGCGGGCACCTCGACCCGCGATTATCAGGGCAATGCCTGGAAATATGTCGACAAGGGCAGCTGCACTTCGATCAAGACGCCCAAGGGCAATGGCTCGCTGACGCCGGTCAAGCGCTGATCACGGCGCGCATTTTGGGGGCGGCCATACCCTAAGAGGCCGCCCTCAACGCGCTTTGTCGAGGACGCAGCCATGAACGCACTGACCTCCGCCTATCGCCGCGCACTGGCCTTGCTCTCGGGTCGCTTCCTCGAGAGCCTCGCGCTTGTCGCCACCCGCATCGCCCTTGCCGGGATCTTCTGGCGTTCCTACCAGACCAAGGTGGAGGACGGCACATGGCTGTCCATCAGCGAGGTGCAATATTTCATCTTTGAAAACGAATTTGCAGGCCTGCCGCTTTCACCCGCTATTGCCGTACCGCTGGCGACCTATGCCGAATTTCTCTTCCCCATGTTGCTCGTGCTCGGGCTTGGCGCGCGGCTTTCGGCGCTGGCGCTGATGGTGATGGCGCTGGTGATCCAGCTCTTCGTATTCCCCACGCTCGCGCATTTCCTGGGCTGGGCGATCATGGTGATCGCGCTCGCCGCCATTATCGTCAGCCGCGGGCCGGGGCTGTTCTCGCTCGACGCGCTGGTTGCCCGCACCGTGCCCGGCAAGCCTGCATAGATGGTTGCCGACGAGCCCACTCTCGCCCGCCTGATGGCCGCCGCGCAGGATGGCGACAAGGCCGCCGCCAACGCGCTGCTGACCGAGGCGGTCCTGTGGCTCGAGCGGTATTTCCGCCGCCGCGTGCCGCCGCACCAGATCGACGACCTCGTGCAGGAGGTGCTGATCGCTTTCTACACCAAGCGCGCCACCTGGGACCCGCAACGCCCGTTCCTGCCCTGGCTCGCCGCGATTGCGCGCTATCGCTGGGTCGATCACCTGCGCAAGGTCTACAGACACGAGGCGCGCGAACTGATGGATCAGGACGCGGTGGAGGAAAGCGAGGAGGACGTGGTCATGGCCCGCGTCAGCCTCGACCGGTTGCTCGGCGGGCTGCCCGAAAGGCAGGCGCGGGTCATAGAAATGGTCAAGATCAGCGGATTGTCGATCCGCGAGACGGCAGAGAAAACCGGCCAGAGCGAGAGCCTGGTCAAAGTGAACATCCATCGCGGCCTGAAAAAGCTCGCCGCGATGGTCGAGGAAGTTGAATGACAATGGAAAAGCAGCACAGCCGCGAAGACCTGATCGCTTCGCTTGCGGAGGAAATGGCGCCGGTCCGGCGGGTCAGGCCCGCGCACGGCGCGTGGCTGATCGCGCTTGCAAGCATGCTGGCCGGGATCGGCTGCATCGCGATCTTCGAATTCTGGTCGGGCATGCTGACCGGCGAGGCTTCGGCCTTTTTCTGGATGACCAACGGGCTCCTGCTGATGCTTGGCGCGGCCAGCACGACCGGCCTTGTTGCAAGCGCCCTGCCCCGCGTGGGCGTGCGCGGCAATGCCCCCTACTGGAGCGCGGCGATGCTGGGCATGGCGCCGCTGACAGCGATCATTATCCTCATTCTGCTCGAGGCGAACCATGACCACGCCGATGCGGCCTCCGGCCTGCTGGCCGATCATCTGGCATGGTACTGGGAATGCGGGCTCTACGGCACGATTGCCGGGCTGGTTATTGCGCTCGCGAGCGTGGCCTTTCTGCGCCGCGGCGCGCCGGTTTCGCTCGAACGCTCGGGCTGGCTCACGGGGCTGGCGGCGGGGTCGCTTGGCGCTTTTACCTACTCCATCACCTGCCCGCTCGATACGGTGGCGCATGTCGGCATATGGCACACAGTGCCGGTCCTCGCCTGGGCAATCATCGGCCGCCTCGCGGTCCCGCGCCTGATCCGCTGGTGAGGGCCGCGCCCGCCCGCCCCGGCAATGCGCTTTTGCGTCATTGCTCCTTCACAAAGGCGCGACTATATAGGCGCCATGGCTTCTGTAAGACCCTGGCGCGATATCGAACGGCGCGAATGTCGCCAGATCATGGTGGGCGATGTGCCCGTTGGTGGCGATGCCCCGATCACCGTGCAGACGATGACCAACACCCCCACCGAAGACGCGGTCGCAACGCTCGACCAGATCCGGCGTTGCGAGGAAGTGGGCTGCGACATCATACGCGTCTCTTGCCCGACGGTTGAGGCAACGAGCGCGTTCAAGAAAATCACCAAGGCGGCGCGCATTCCCGTCGTGGCCGATATTCACTTCCACTACCAGCGCGCGCTGGAGGCCGCCGATGGCGGCGCGGCGTGCCTGCGCATCAATCCGGGCAATATCGGCTCGTCCAAGAAGGTTGCCGAAGTCGTCCGCGCGGCGAAGGCCAATGGCTGCGCGATCCGGATCGGCGTGAATGCCGGTTCGCTAGAGAAAGACCTGCTGGAAAAATACGGCGAGCCCTGCCCGGAAGCGCTGATCGAAAGCGCGCTTGATCATATCAAACTGCTGCAGGATCACGATTTCCACGAATACAAGGTCGCGGTCAAAGCCAGCGATGTATTTCTGGCGGTCGCGGCCTATCACGGCCTAGCCGAAACGGTCGATTGCCCGCTCCACCTTGGCATCACAGAGGCAGGCGGGCTGATCGGCGGGACAGTCAAATCCTCGATCGGCATGGGCTCTTTGCTCTGGGCCGGGATCGGCGACACCATTCGCGTCTCGCTCTCGGCAGAGCCGGAGGAAGAGGTCAAGGTCGGCTACGAGATGCTCAAGGCGCTGGGCCTCAGAACCCGGGGCGTGCGCGTGGTTTCGTGCCCCTCGTGCTCGCGCCAGGGCTTTGACGTCATCCGCACGGTAGAGACGCTCGAAAAGCGGCTAGAGCATATCAAAACGCCGATGAGCCTCAGTGTGCTGGGCTGCGTCGTCAACGGGCCTGGCGAAGCGCGCGAGACTGATATCGGCCTCACCGGCGGGGGCAATGGCAAGCACATGGTCTACCTCTCCGGCGTCAAGGGCCACACGGTCGATGACGAGGACATGCTCGACCACATCGTCCGCCTCGTCGAGGAGAAGGCAGCCAAGATCGATGCCGGCGAAGCGGTCGCCTTCGATCCGCACGCCGAAGATCAGAAAACGCCCGAGCAAGCCGCCGAGGCCGAAGCGGCGGAATAAAGCCGGATGTTCAAACCCGTAGTGAGCGGCCTCGTTGCAGGATTGCTGTTCGTCGGCGGCACCGCGCTCGCCGGCGCTTTCGAGCAGACCGAAGACGCGCACGATTATCCCGAAGCCCGTTCCTACACCGTATCGGCTGATGCACGCGCGGATGTGGACGCCGCGCTTGAACGCGCCGGGCAGGCCGACAAGCGGGTATTGCTCGTTATGGGCGCGAACTGGTGCCATGACAGCCGCGCGCTCGCCGGATGGCTCGAAACCGATCGCTTCGCCGCCCTGATCGAGGAGCGATACGAACTCGTCTTCGTCAATGTCGGCATGCCGCAATCGGGCGACGGGCATAATCTGGCGATCGCGAAGGACTTTGGCCTCGAAGACCTGCCGGGCACGCCCAACCTGCTGGTGCTCACCGCTGAAGGCGATCTCGTCAACGCCGACACGGCAACGACCTGGCGCAACAGCGCCAGCCGCGAGGAAGATGCGATCCTTGCCGAGCTTGCAGCGCTGGCCGAGGCCCCCGTTCCCGCTGCCGATTGAGCACTAGCCAAAGATGATAGCCACGGTTCTCCTCGCCATCGCGCTGGGTGCCGATGCCTTTGCCGTCGCCTTGACGCAAGGTGCGCGCTACCGCCCCGATTGGCAGGCAAGCGCCATAATCGCGCTGACTTTCGGCCTGTTCCAGGGCTTCATGCCGCTGATCGGCTGGGGCATTGGGATGGTCGCTTTCGCCTACATAGAGGCGGTGGATCACTGGATCGCTTTTGGCCTGCTCGCTTTCCTGGGCGTACGCATGTTGCGCGGCGATGTCGGCGAGGACGAGGCGCAGCGCAAGCTCACCGGCGCGGCGCTGCTCGCTGCCGGGGTCGCAACCAGCATAGATGCGCTTGCGGCGGGGATCACGCTGCCGACGCTGGGCGTCGCGCCGCTGGTGGCTGCGGGCGTGATCGCAGGGATCACGCTGGTGATGAGCGCCATCGCGCTTGCGATCGGTCGCCGCGCGGGCGAGCGCTGGGGCGTGTGGGCCGAACGCGCCGGGGGCATTATCCTGATCGCGCTGGGTGTGCGGATCGTTCTCGATCATACCGGGTTGATGTGACGATATGCTCCACGTCGTCCACCACGCCGATTACATGGCCCCGCGTCCTGAGCGCGGCACTTTCAAATTCGACAAATACTACCTCGTGATGGAGGAACTTCGCGCTTCGGGCGCTGCCATCACCGAACACGCGCCGCACCCCATGCCGCGCATGTGGCTCGAGGCGGTGCATGATCCCGCCTATGTCGAAGAGGTTTTCGAGGTTCGCGTCCCGCGCGAAAAGGAACGCCGCATCGGCTTTCCCGTTACCGCGCGCATCCGCGACCGTGTGCGTCACACCAATGGCGGCACCTGGATGGCCGCCCGGCTCGCAATGCAGCATGGCTACGCCGCCAACAGCGCCGCGGGGAGCCACCACGCGCTCGCTGATACAGGGGCGGGCTATTGCGTGTTCAACGATCTCGCGGTCGCCTCCAACCGGCTGATCGCCGAGGGGGCGGTGAGACGCATCCTGATCGTAGATCTCGACGTCCACCAGGGCGATGGCACCGCCAGCCTTACCGCAGGCCGCGAGGAAATCATGACGATCTCGCTCCACGCGCAAAAAAACTTCCCGGTGCGAAAGGCGCGCTCGACCATCGATATCGGCCTGCCCGATGGCATGGACGATGCCGCCTATATGGACGTGCTGCGCGAAACGCTGCCCGCCGCGCTCGACCGGTTCGAGCCGGACTTCGTGTTCTACCAGGCGGGCGTCGATCCGCATGTGAACGACAAGCTTGGTCGCCTCGCGCTCACCGATGATGGCCTTGCCGAGCGCGATCGCTTCGTGGTCAGGGCTGCGCGCGAACGCGGGCTCGCGATCGCCTCGGCGCTGGGCGGCGGCTATGGCGAGGACCAGCGCGAAGTCGCCGCAAGGCACGCGCGATCCATGCTGGCGATGGCCGAGGCCAACACCGCATTCCAGCCACCGCGCTGAAGTGCGCCGCTTGCGACTCCCGCTGCCTTGCGAAGGCTGCTAGGGCTGCATCCGGGAGCGCGCAGGAGACATTTTCGACATGGCCAGTTACGAGACCGATTACCTGATCGTTGGCGCGGGCGCGGTGGGCCTGGCCTTTGCCGATACGCTGCTCGACGAAGACCCCGATTGCCACATCACGATCCTCGACAAGCACGCCAAGCCCGGCGGCCACTGGAACGATGCCTATCCCTTCGTCGCCCTGCACCAGCCGAGCGCGACCTATGGCGTCAATTCGATGGAGCTGTGCCCCGACCGGCGCGATACAAGCGGGCATAATGCCGGGATGTTCCCGCTCGCCCCGCATGCGGAAATCCTCGCCTATTACAGCCGGCTGATGAGCGAGCGCCTGTTGCCCAGCGGCCGGGTCGAATATCTGCCGCTGACCGAATATGCAGGTCGCGAGAACGAGGCGCACAGCGCGCGCGGCATCCTTTCGGGCGAGGCGCATACAATCGCGGTGCGGCGCAAGCTGGTCGATGGAACGTGGTTCAAGACCTCGGTGCCCGCAACGCACAAGCCGTCCTTCGAGGTCGCCGAGGGCGCGCGCCTTGCCATTCCGGGCGATCTGCCCGCGCTGTGGAAGGACAGCGCGAACCTGCCCGAACACTATGTCATTATCGGCGGCGGCAAGACGGCGATGGACACCGGAGTCTGGCTGCTGGAAGCAGGTGTTCGAGCGGAAAAAATCAGCTGGGTGCGCCCGCGCGACAGCTGGATGTTCAACCGCAAGCTGCTCCAGCCCGCTTATCACGAAATCGAGGGGCTGATTAAGTTCCAGAGCGACCTGGTCGAGGCAGCCAACGCGTCCGAGACGGGCGAAGAAATGTTCGAGGAACTGGGTCGACGCGGCACGATGTTGCGGCTCGATGAAAGCGTGACGCCCGAAATGTTCCACTTCGCCGTGATATCCGAGGGCGAGGTCGATCTGCTGCGGCAAATCGAGAATGTGCACCGGCAGGGCCACGTCACCCGGATCGAGCCGGGCAGGCTGCATTTCGCCGATGAGAGCGTGGAGGTGCCAGCGAACACCCTGTTCATCAATTGCACCGCCACTGCCGTGCCGTTCAGCGTACGCGACAACACCCGCCCCTTTTTCGATGGAGACACGATCACGCTGCAGATCGTGCAGGCTCCCTTCGTGCCCTACAGCGCGGCGCTGGCGGCATTCATGGAAGCCAATTTCGAGACCGACGAGGAGAAGAACGCGCTGTGTCCGCCCGCTCCGCTGACCGATAGCACCGCGACCTATCCCTACGCCGTGATGGCCAATCTGATGAGCACCGCGATCCTTTCGGGCAACAGCAAGATCAGCGCCTGGAACGCGAAGAGCCGCCTGCATCCAACCGGCCCGGCCATCGCGCGGATGATGCGCGAGAACGACCCCCGCTTGAGGAAGCTCGGCGCGATCGGAGGCGTCATCAAGGCGAACATGCCGGGCGTAATCAGGCTGGGCATGGCGGCCAAGGCCCTGCACGAGGATTCCGAGCCTGGCTGGAAGGCCGCCTGAAAGCTGGATCAAGCCCTGCTCCAAAGGCGGTGGTTCGGTTGGCGCGCGCGCCGGAATGCCTGCGTTGACTTGAACGCTATTTCTTGCGGTGTAGTATGCTGATCGTGAAACGACGTGATCTTCTGAAGGGCGCTCTGGCCGCAGGCGCCGCTCTGGCACTGCCCGTGACCCCGGCAGCGCGGCTCGCGGCCCAGCCGGCCAAGGGCTCCGCGCGCGACCGGGCCCTGCTCACAATCGCGCGCAACGAGCTGGAACGCGCCGGCGACGCAATCTGGAAACGCGATATTGTCGGCATCGCGGATTACGGTCTGCATTCGGCGCATAAGCGCTTTCACCTCGTCAATCTCGAGCTTTCGGAAGTGCGCAGCTTCCATGTCAGCCACGGCGCGGGTTCGGATCCCGAGCATGATGGCTGGCTCAACCATTTCTCGAATGTCGAAGGCTCCAATGCGAGCTCGCGCGGGGCCTATGTCACCTGGGAATGGTACCAGGGCCGCTACGGCACCTCGGTGCGGCTCGGCGGGCTGGAGCCGAGCAACGAGGCGGCGCTGCGCCGCTATATCGTGATGCACCGCGCCAAATATGCCGAGCCTGAACACCTCGAACGCTGGGGCCGGATGGGCCGCTCCAACGGCTGCTTCGCAATGGGCGAAGCGGATTTCAAACTCGCGCTGCTCAAGCTTTCAGGCGGCCGCCTGCTGTTTGCCGACAGTCTGGGATTGCAGGACGATGGCAGTTTCGCAATGCACGGCGAGCTTGAACCGCTGCGCCCCGACCGCCCCACTCTGGCGCAAAGATACGTCCCCGGGGCGTTCTGACGCATGGGCGACAAGCCGGCCTCCTATCGTTCAGGCACGGCTGCCTTCGAGTTACATTTCGGCTCGGCCTTCAAGGCAATCCTTCCCGGCGCTTTCCAGGGTGCAGTGATAGGATCGCTGATGGTCGCCACCTATTCGACCGTCATCTACGCATCGGACGGGCTGGCTGTCTCCTTTTCCGGGATCGCCGGAGTGGTGATGATGTTCTGCTTCATCATGCTGGTCGGCACGCTCGCGGGAATGATCGTGTGTGCGGTCCAGATCGGCCTTGTCGGCCTGCCGCTGGCGCTCGTCATGCGGCGGCGGATCGCGACCCCGGCGATGCTGGCGGTCACCCTGGTCGTCGCCGCGCTGGCGGGCCTTGCCGCGAGCCGGCTGCTGCTGGCGCCGTTCTGGGGCATGCAGGATCAGGAGGCGCTGATGGTGGCGATGGCGCTCGCCTACGCGATCCCCGCCGGTCTTGCCTATCGCCGGGCGATCATCACGGAACGCATGCTGAGCTTCTGGTCGGACACGGACGCGGCCTAGTCCGCCGACGCGTCACCCGGCCAGCGGGTTGTTCTCGATCACGATCACCTCGTCATCGCTCCTGGTCGCGCGGTTTTCGACACGCGGCTTGTCGAGGCTGGCGAGCACCGGTGCGTCGCGATCATAAATGTCCTTGAAGGTCGTCAGTTCGCCCGCTTCATTCGTGCCCATGGTGAAATAGGTGATGTAGGCGGGGATCTGCTTTTCCTCTGGCAGCATCACCTTGGTATACTTGCCCGACGTCGCGATCTCGACCGCTTCCTCCTTTGACGCACCCTTGCCCAGGATCGCAACGGTCATCGCCAGTTCGAGCGCACGTTCGGTGCGGATGCAGCCATGGCTCAGAGCGCGTGCCTCGCGATCAAACAGATAGCGCGCGGGCGTATCGTGGAAGAAGATCGCATGCTCATTGGGCATGTGCAGCTTCATCCGGCCAAGCGAATTCGTCGGTCCGGGCTGCTGGACCACGGTGATGAAACCATCCGCGCCGACGCTTGCCTTATATCCCTGCTTCTTCGCCCAGGCCGGGTTGTCGAGCACCTTGCGCCCCAACCCCTCGCCCTTGACGATCGATTGCGGCACCGTCCAGGTCGGGTTGAAGACCACGCCCGACACATCCTCGGCCAGTTGCGGCGTCGCGGTGCGGCCCGGCTTTCCGACGATCGTGCGATAGGTGAAGGTCTTTGCGCCTGCGCGCAGGCGCAGCTGGTATTCGGGCACGTTGGTGATGAGGTGGATCGTGCCAAGATCGCGCGCGAGCCAGCGCCAGCGATCCATATTCGCGCGGATCAGCTTGCGGCGATCGACGTCCTCTTCGGGCGTTTCGGCCAGCGCCGCGCGCAAGGCCGCATAATCCTCGTGGACCGGCAGCAGACCGTCCAGAACGCCCGCGACATCGCCTGTCCCGGCGACCTGGGCGAGCAGGTCGCGCGTGCGGTAACGGTTACGGTCGGGGTCGACGACAAACCACTGCTCGCGCGCTTCCATCGGAGTGCGGCCATCGCGAAGGTCCTCGACCAGCCACACGAAACTCTTCGATGCCAGCGCGTCGAGTTCTTCTCCGGGGCCGTTGATGAGCGTCTGCGAAAGCGCCCCGGGCCCGTAATCGGCAGGGTCCAGCCCTTCCGCGCCGACATTCTCGATATAGGCGATGAACGCTTTCACGGCGGCAGTGCTCCAGCGCTCCACCATCGGGCCGGGCGGGTCGAGATTGGCCTGGTCCACGGGGTTGGAGACCATGACGGGGAAGGCCTCGTCAAAGCTTTGCGCTGGTTTCTGCTCGCGCTCCTTGCGTCCATCGCCCTGGCGCGCCGCTGCAACGCCCTCTTCACCCGCCGGGGAAGCCTCCTGCGCCAAGGCACCCTGAGCCAGCAGGCTGGCACACAGGCCCGCCGAAAGGGCGCGCGCCATCAGTTTCGCCTTCGATAGAGGGCCCTTCGAAAGAGGGGCTTGTCGCTTGTGCATTACCGTCCCGAACTCCGTTCGCGCCGCCCGATCCTGGCCGCGCCGTGTGCTGTCATTATACGCCTGCAAGGCTCACCCTATCAAGCAGCCGCGCTTTATACGCGATGAACTGAGCCACCACGCATGCGGTGCGTGACGCAAGGCTGCGATGATCCTATGCAAAGGGCACGCATGACAGCACAGACAGTTCCTATTCAGCGCCTTGCCCCCTTCGCCGCCGCGGCCGCGGGGGTGGGGTTTCTGGCGCTGATGGATGCCTTCATGAAGGACGCAGCGCTCGCCGCCGGGGCTTACAGCGCCACCGTTATGCGCTCGCTCATCGGAGCAGCGATCATCGCGCCATTCTGGCTGGGCCAGCGCACCCCCTGGCCTGATCGCGCGCTGCTGAAGCTCCATGTCGAGCGCGGGGTAATCTCCGCTTTCATGGCGCTCAGCTTCTTCTATGCGATCACCACAATGCCGCTGGCCGAGGCAATCGCGATCAGCTTTGTCGCTCCGATCGTGGCGCTGTATTTCGCCCGGATCTTCCTTGGCGAACGCATAAGGCGCGAAGCCATCCTGGCAAGCATCATGGGCTTTGCCGGCACGATCGTCATCATCGGCGGGCAGATCGGCCTTGCCCGCGCAAACCCCGAGCCGGTTTCGGACGAGCTGTTCTACGGAATCGCTGCAATGGGCTTTTCCGCGCTGCTCTACGCCTATAATTTCATCGTGATCCGCAAGCAGAGCCAGCTGGCAGGGCCAGTCGAAGTCGCAACCTTTCACAGCGGCATTGGCGGTCTGGTCCTGCTTGTATTTGCGCCGTTCTTCTGGGTGATGCCAGGCCCGGAGACGCTGTTCTCCGTCACCGCAGCCGGTGCGCTGACGGTGGCGGGCGCGATGGCGATCGCCTGGGCCTATGCCCGCGCCGAGACGCAGGCGCTGGTGCCGATCGAATATTCGGGCTTTCTCTGGGCCAGCGCCTTTGGCTGGGTGTTCTTTCGCGAACAGGTCACTTGGCCGACTCTGGTCGGCGCGGGGCTGATCGTCGCGGGGTGCTGGATCGCCACGCGCAGGGCGCGCTGAAAGACAAGCCCGGGCCGTGCGCCAGCCGGGGCCAACCCTTGACCTTGGCCGGCTAGTCAAGCACTTGTCGCCCCAAACATTCGCTTCCGGTCCCGGATTACCGGGATTCCTCTTGCGCGAACGGCCCCCTCCGACGCGGCAGAGCCAGCAGAAAGGACACCCCAAGGATGACACAGATCGGCAAGGACAGCCTCGCAACCCGCTCCACCCTCAATGTGAACGGTCAGGACTACGCCTATTACTCGCTCGCCAAGGCGGCCGAGCAATTGGGCGACATCTCCCGTCTGCCGATCTCGATGAAGGTGCTGCTGGAGAACCTGCTGCGTTTCGAGGATGACGGCTTCACCGTGGGCCGCGATCACTTGCAGGCGATTGTCGACTGGCAGAAGAACCCGGTCACCGGCGATGAGATCCAGTACCGGCCCGCACGCGTCCTGCTGCAGGATTTCACCGGCGTGCCCTGCGTCGTCGACCTTGCCGCGATGCGCGATGCGATCAAGGCGCTGGGCGGCGACACCGCCAAGATCAACCCGCAGGTTCCCGTCGATCTCGTGATCGACCACTCGGTAATGGTCGACGAATTCGGTCACCCCAAGGCAATGGAAGCCAACATGGCGCTCGAATATGAGCGCAATGCGGAACGCTACGATTTCCTCAAATGGGGCTCGAAGAGCTTCAGGAACTTCACCGCAGTGCCACCGGGCACGGGCATCTGCCACCAGGTGAACCTGGAATATATCGGCCGCGGCGTGTGGTCGAGCGAGGACGAGAGCGGCACCATGGTCGCCTATCCCGATACCTGCGTCGGAACCGACAGCCACACCACCATGATCAACGGTCTCGGCGTTCTGGGCTGGGGCGTGGGCGGGATCGAGGCCGAAGCTGCAATGCTCGGCCAGCCGATCTCGATGCTGGTTCCCGAAGTCGTCGGTTTCAAGCTGACGGGCCATATGGCGGAAGGCGTGACCGCGACTGACCTCGTGCTCACCTGCGTGCAGATGCTGCGCGAAGTGGGTGTGGTGGGCCGCTTCGTCGAGTTCTACGGTCCCGGCGTCGCCAACCTCACCCTCGCCGACCGTGCGACAATCGCCAACATGGCGCCCGAATACGGCGCGACGGTGGGCTTCTTCGGCATTGACGACAAGACCATCGAATATATGCGCCTCACCGGCCGCAGCGAAGAAGGCATTGCGCTGGTCGAGGCCTATTGCAAGGCGCAGGGCCTGTGGTTCGATCCCGAAGCAGAGCCGGTCTTCTCGAAGACGCTCGAGCTTGACATGACCAGCGTGGTGCCCAGCCTTGCCGGGCCCAAGCGCCCGCAGGACCGCGTGATCCTTCCCGAGGTGGACGAGCTGTTCAACGATGATCTCGCCAAGGTCTACAAGAAGACCGCGCCCGCGCGCGTGCCCGTCGACGGGCTGGATCACGATATCGGCGACGGCGACGTTGTGATCGCAGCAATCACCAGCTGCACGAACACCTCGAACCCCGACGTGCTGATCGCCGCCGGTCTGGTCGCCAAGAAAGCGAATGAGCGCGGCATGAAGCCCAAGCCCTGGGTCAAGACCTCGCTTGCCCCCGGCAGCCAGGTGGTGACCGATTATCTCGTCAAGTCAGGGTTGCAGGACGATCTCAACGCGATCGGTTTCGATCTGGTGGGCTATGGCTGCACCACCTGCATTGGCAACTCTGGCCCGCTCGCACCGCCAATCAGCAAGGCAATCAACGGCAATGACATCGTTGCGGCCTACATCGTCGATGCCAAGCCGCTTGCGATCCTCGGCGATTCGGTGACCACCGACCACATCTCGCCCGCAGGTGCGATCAAGGAAGACAGCCCGGCTGGCGCCTACCTCAAGAGCAATCAGGTCGCGAAGGCGGACTTCAACTCCTATGGCGCGCGCCGCGGCAATCACGATGTGATGATGCGCGGCACCTTCGCCAATATCCGCATCAAGAACCAAATGGTTCCGGGCGTGGAAGGCGGCTTCACGACCTATGAGGGCGAGAAGATGCCGATCTACGATGCGGCGATGAAGCACAAGGAAGACGGCACGCCGTTGATCGTGGTCGGCGGCAAGGAATACGGCACAGGCTCATCTCGTGACTGGGCAGCCAAGGGCACGATCCTGCTCGGCGTGCGCGCAGTGATCGTGGAAAGCTTTGAACGCATTCACCGCTCGAACCTGGTCGGCATGGGCGTGCTGCCGCTGCAATTCGAGGAAGGGACCACGCGCGAAACGCTCGAACTCGATGCGGATTGCGCCTTCTCGATCAAGGGCCTTGCGGACCTTGCGCCGGCCCAGACGATCGAGATCGAGGCAACACGAGGCGACGGCACCACCTTCACCTTCAACGCGCTGTGCCGCATCGATACCGCCAACGAGATGGAATATTACCGCAACGGCGGCATCCTCCAATACGTCCTGCGCAAGCTCGCCGCCTAGGAAGAGCGATCCGAACACCGGACGCTGCAAATCCGGACAACAAAAAGGGGCGGTTCCGTATGGAGCCGCCCCTTTTGTTTGGCCGGGTAACAGTAATCAGCCCTCGGCTGCGCCCTTTGCCATCTTCCTGCCGAAGCGGCGACGGCCGAGGATGGCCGCAGCTGCGAGGCCGAACAGCGCCATCATCGGCGGGGCGGGCACTTCGGTTCCGCCGGTCGTCGTCGAGGTCATGCCACTGGTGGAGCCCGACGAGCCGGAGGTCGAGCTTGAGCCTGACGAACTGCTGGAACCCGATGTGGAGCTGGAGCCGGAACTGGAGCCGGAACTCGAAGACGAGCTGGACGAACTGCTCGAACTGGAGCTCGAGGACGAGCTGGTGCTGCTGGTCATGTCGCCCGAGGAAGTGCCGCCGCTGGTCGCGCCGCCCGAGGACGAGGATGAGCTGGAGCTGGACGAGGAACTAGACGAGGAGGACGAGGAACCGCCGCTCGATCCGCCAGTGGAAGTGGCGCCGCCAGTGCTGGATCCGCCAGTGCTGGATCCGCCCGAACTGCTCGACGAGGAAGAACTCGACGAAGAGCTGGAGCTGCTGCTGGAGGAACCGCCGGTCGAGGTCGCACCGCCGGTCGACGAACCGCCCGAAGAGCTCGACGACGAAGAACTGGAGGACGAGGAACTCGAGGACGAGCTGGACCCGCCGCTGGTAGAGCCACCGCCGTTGGAGCCACCGCCATTGGAACCGCCGCTGCTATAGCCGCCGCTCGTTGTGTCCCCGCTGCTGGCCCCGCCCGACGAGCTCGAAGAAGACGAGCTGGAAGAGCTGGAAGACGAGCTCGAAGAACTGCTCGAAGAGCTCGAGACGCCGCCGGTCGAGGACGAAACATTGCCCGAACTGCTGGAGACGTTGCCCGACGAGGATACGTTCCCCGAACTGCTCGAAACATTGCCCGAGGACGAGGACACGCCGCCGGAGCTGCTCGAGACATTGCCCGAAGACGAGGACACACCGCCCGAACTGCTGGAAACATTGCCCGAAGACGAGGAGACCGCGCCGGAACTGCTTGAGACATTACCCGAAGACGATGAAACCGCGCCCGACGAGGAAGACACCGCGCCCGAACTGCTCGACACCGCACCGGAGGACGAAGAGACCCCTCCCGTCGAGGTCGAGACACCTCCGGTGGACGAGCTGACCGCGCCGCTTGAACTGCT
The DNA here is from genome assembly GCA_043567175.1 of Erythrobacter sp. Taxonomy (GTDB): domain Bacteria; phylum Pseudomonadota; class Alphaproteobacteria; order Sphingomonadales; family Sphingomonadaceae; genus Erythrobacter. The sequence goes on along the minus strand of CP121323.1, from coordinate 2,699,256 downwards.
GACATTGCCCGATGTGGTGTTCACGTTGCCCGATGTCGTGTTCACGTTGCCCGAAGTCGTGTTGACATTGCCCGATGTGCTCGACGTGGAAACGCCGCCCGTTGAGGTAGAAACCGCGCCGCTGGTCGTGTTGACGTTGCCAGAGGTCGTCGAGGTCGAGACGCTGCCGCTGGTCGAGGAAATTTCGCCGCTGGACGAGGTCGAGGTCACAGTGCCGCTGGTCGAACTGATCGTGCCCGAACTGGTCGAATTGTCGATGTTGATGTCGATATTGATGTTGCCGGACGTTCCCTCGCCGCCGCCCGAACTGCTCGAGGTGCTTCCACCGGAGGTGGAGGTGCTGCCACCGGAAGTCGAAGTGCTGCCGCCCGAAGTCGAAGTGGTTGTCGACCCGCCGGGCTCGCCGCCCGTTGTCGTGGTGCTGATCACGGAGACATCGCCCGAGGACGAACCGCCGCCGCCGAAAAAGCCGCCAAAGAAGCCGCCGCCGCCGAAGCCGCCGCCGAAACCACCCAGGCCGCCAAGCCCGCCGCCGACCACCACCGGACCACCGCCGCCACCGCCGCGCACAGGCGGAAGCGGAGGCAGGGGCGCCGGAGCGTAGGCGATCTGCGCGATCGGCGGGCATTCCTCAGCGTCGAAATAGGCCTGCTTCACACCTGCAGGCAGCGGGCCGGACTGCGCGACAGTCTCGACGCCTGCACCTTGGCCGCCAAAGCCCTGCGGGACCGGCTGGCACTCGATCGTGCGCTCGACAATGCGGCGACGACGCTGCTCGGGTTTGGGCAGCGGTGGAAGCTCGCGGGTGCGGGTCTTGATATATTTGGGCTCGGCATATGCCTTGACCGGGATCGGCGCGGGGCCCTTCACCAGCTTGCCGTCAGCGTCGGAACTGTAGACCGGATTATCGGTCACCATCGGTTCGGCAACGCGCACCGCACCGCCCTGTTGGGCGACCTGCACCGCGCCGCCCGTCATCAGAGCGACACCTGCGGCGGTGGCGGAGAGCTTTGCAGCGGCCAGTTTGAGCGACATGGGCGAAACCTTGTTTGCGTGTGACAGTGGTCCTGCGGTTTCCCGCAATCCCACCAATGCCACTCTGTCATGCGCGCCCAAAGGTTACCGCCACAATGCGATTAACCATGTTTAAGAGGCTCAGAACGCCTTAAAGCCGCGAAAAGCCGTGCTTTTTGCAGTCGCTGTCCCGTTATGACACTGAATAAGCTGGCATGGTTAGGCCGCTGTTAGCTTTGGCACCGCATCGGGGCGGTCAGGCGCCCTCATCGCCATCGAACAGGCCCGACTGCCGATTCGCGCCCGCATCGGCGGCTTTTGGAATGGCGAGGCCGAGATGCTCCCAGCCCGCATCGTTAAGCACCCGCCCGCGGGCCGTGCGCGCGAGCAGGCCCAGCTGGATGAGATAAGGCTCGACCACGTCCTCCACCGTATCGCGCGGTTCGGCAAGGCCCGCGGCCAGCGTTTCAACACCGACCGGCCCGCCCTTGTAAGTCTCGGCAATCATCGAGAGGTAGCGCCGGTCCATCGAGTCGAGCCCCAGCCGATCGATCTCCAGCCGGGTTAGCGCGTCGTCGGCGATGGCGCGGGTGATCGTGCCTTGCCCTGCCACCTGCGCAAAGTCGCGCACGCGCCGCAGCAGTCGTCCCGCCACGCGGGGCGTGCCGCGCGACCTTCGCGCTATCTCGCGCGCGCCGTCAGGGTCGATCGCGAGGCCCAGCAGGCGGGCGCCGCGCGTCACCACCTGATCGAGCTCGTCATGGGTGTAAAACTGCAAGCGCACCGGAATGCCAAAGCGGTCTCGAAGCGGCGTGGTTAGCAAGCCCTGGCGTGTCGTCGCGCCGATCAGCGTGAAGGGCGGCAGGTCGATCCGCACGCTCCTTGCCGATGGCCCTTCGCCGATGATGAGGTCGAGCGCGCGGTCCTCCATCGCGGGGTAGAGCACCTCTTCGACAACCGCGCTCATGCGGTGGATCTCGTCAATGAACAGCACATCGTGCGGCTCGAGATTGGTGAGCAGCGCGGCAAGGTCTCCCGCCTTGGCGATCACCGGGCCGCTGGTAGCGCGAAAACCCACGCCCAGCTCGCCCGCAATGATCTGCGCAAGCGTTGTCTTGCCCAACCCAGGAGGCCCGAAGAACAGCGTGTGATCCATCGCTTCCCCGCGCGCCTTGGCCGAGGTGATGAACACGCGCAGATTATCGCGCGCCGCCTCCTGCCCGATGAATTCGGAGAGCGACTTGGGCCGCAGCGCAGTGTCAGGATCGCCCGCTTGCCGGTCGGGGGAGTGGATGGGTGGATCAGGCTCGGTCATCAGAAGGGGTTGGGCGTGTATCCCTGCCGCTGGAGCACCGCATGCGCCGTCATCGCGGACAGCGCCAGTTCGACGCCAGGCGCGAGGTCTTGCTTCTTGATGCCATAGGCGGCGGCGGTCTGCCCGCACAGGATCACGCGCACGCCGTTATCGGCAAGCGCTGCGATCAGGGCAGCGGTCGGGTTCTCGCCGTCGCGACCCAGATCGCTCCAGGCCTCGTTGGTAAAGAGGTCGAAACCCGCCTTGCCATGCACGACAACCGCAGCGCGCACCCGCGCCGGCTCGACCCCTGCAGCGGCGTGCATGTTCAAAAACCGCGCCGCGCTGTCGAGCGTGCGATTGGCCTGCCCCTCGGCTGCGGGGGTCGAAGTGTCGAAGGTGATGAACAGGTCCATCCCATCGGGGATGGCGAAATCCGCTTCAGGGACGGGCGCGGTCCGACCAAATTCGGTAAGAACAGAACCGCTTTCGAACGCCGACAGGTCCGCCTGCTGCGCGCTCGCAGGCGCGGCCAATACGACGCCCGATCCAAGGCCCGATCCGAGGCCCAGTGCAAGCGCCGCGATTATCCGTCTCATCATGATCCTTTATCCTTTCACCCAGCGGCCTTCTTCAGCGCCACGCGGATCAAATCACCCTCTTTCGCGCCCTCGCCCAGTTCTTCGACAGCGCGCGCAACGGCTTGCGCCGCCACGTTGGGCTTGAACCCGAGGTTCTCCAGCGCGCTTACCGCATCAGCGCTCGCGCTTCCCACGGGTGCAGCCGCCGCTCCCCCGCCCGAACCCGTGGCTCCTCCCGGCAGCGCGCCGGCCTTGTCCTTCAGCTCGTTGACGATCCGGCCCGCTAGTTTCGGCCCCACGCCGTTGGCGCGCGCTACGCTTGCCGCGTCGCCCGCAGCGCAGGCGTCGCGCAGTTCGCCGGTGGAGAGCGCGGAGAGGATCGCCAGGCCCACTTTGGACCCCACGCCCTGAACCTGTGTCAGCATACGGAACCAGTCGCGCTCGGCGCTTTCCGCAAAGCCGAGCAGGCGCATGTCGTTCTCGCTCACCTGCAGATCGGTGTGCACCGTGCACGCCTCGCCCACTTCGCCCAGCGCGCTCAAAGTGCGGGCCGAGCAATGCACCAGATAGCCGACCCCGCTGCAATCGACGATGGCCCAGTCCTCGCCCGTCGAGTCCAGCCTGCCAGTAAGCTTTGCAATCATGGTTTGTTCGTGCCGTATCTCTTCGCTTAAGACCAGTCCCGCAAGCCACTTGTCCGCACCGGGGAGCCACTCTGGCGCAGCGGCGATGGACAAACTCTCTCGCTTACGCAAAAGGCGTCTACCATGAGCTGGAACACATTCGGGCGCGTCCTGCGCTTCACCACTTGGGGCGAGAGCCACGGACCGGGGCTTGGCGCGGTGCTCGACGGGTGCCCGCCCGGCCTGCCGTTGCGCGCCTCGGACATTCAGCCCTTCATGGATGCGCGCAAGCCTGGCCAGAGCAAGTTCACCACCCAGCGCCGCGAAGCCGATGCGGTCAAGATCCTCTCGGGCGTTTTCGACGATGCCTCGGGCCGGCAGGTGACAACGGGCACACCCATTCACCTGATGATCGAGAACACCGACCAGCGCTCGAAGGACTATTCCGAAATCGCCCAGAGCTATCGCCCGGGCCACGCTGATTACGCCTATGATGCGAAATACGGCATCCGCGATTATCGCGGTGGCGGGCGGAGCAGCGCGCGCGAGACGGCGGCGCGCGTGGCGGCGGGCGCGGTGGCGCGGGCCATAATCCCCGAGGTTTCGATCAAGGCCTATGTCTGCGAACTGGGCGGCGACAGGATAGAGCGCGGGGCAATCAATTACGAGAATATCGACAAGAACCCTTTCTTCTGCCCCGATAGCTGGGCTGCGAAACGCTGGGAGGAACTGGTCGAGAAAGCGCGCAAGGACGGCTCCTCGCTCGGCGCGGTGGTGGAATGCGTGGCAACGGGGGTTCCTGCGGGCTGGGGCGCGCCGGTCTATGGCAAGCTCGACAGCGATCTGGCCGCCGCGATGATGAGCATCAATGCAACCAAGGGCGTCGAGATCGGCGACGGCTTCGAGGCCGCGCGGCTGACCGGCGAGCAGAACGCCGATCCGATGCGCCCGGGCGCGAACCCCGGCGATCCGCCAGTCTTCGAGGCCAACCATGCAGGCGGAACCGCGGGCGGCATCTCGACCGGGCAGCCAGTGGTGGTGCGCGTCGCGTTCAAGCCGACAAGCTCGATCCTCACCCCCGTTCCCTCGATCACGGCCGACGGCAATGCAACCGAAGTGCGCACGAAAGGCCGCCACGATCCATGCGTCGGCATCAGAGGTACGCCGGTGGTCGAGGCGATGATGGCGCTGGTGCTGGCCGATCACAAGCTGCTGCACCGCGCTCAAACAGCGTAAGCGGTAGCGCACAAAATGCGCGCAAGCGGGGTAGGCGCAGCGATTTGGGGATAGTCCTCACCGGTTCCTCGGGCCGCATCGGCCGCGCGATCCATGGCGCCCTGGCGGGTGAGCATGAGGTGATCGGCATCGACCGCACCATATTTTCAACCACCCATATCGTGGGCGATTGCGGCGACGTGGGCGTGATGAAGCCCGCGCTTAAGGGCATCGATGCGGTGATCCACACCGCCGGGCCGCACGCGCCCCATGTCGATCTGGTGCCCGATGCCGAGTTCGAGCGCGTCAATATCGAGTCGACCCACGAGCGTTATCAATGGGCCATGATCGCCGGCGCTGGCCTGTGCCTTCAAGCATTGACCGCATCTATTCGAGCGCCAGAGCACACAAACGACTGGGCTGGAGGCCGCGCTTGGGTTGGGAGGAAGTCATCGCGCAGGCCGAGCGCCGCGATCTCGAAGTCCTGCCCGCCGCGACGGGCCATGACCAACGCCCCGGGTAATCGGCTGCGCGCCCAGCCGCGCGGTGGGAACTCGAAGGCTGCAGCCCCGTTATTATCGCAAGACCCGCGTTCGGGGTGCGCCGGATCTTATTACGAAGAATCGTTGATCAAGACATTGGACCCGTTGAAGGAGGGGTTGCCCCGTGAGTCTCCCGGTGAACACACAGTCCTCCCTGGACGCCGCTCCCCGCGCGCCACATATTGACGAGCGCAGTCTCGACAATATCGTGCCTCCCGTGGAAAACGAGACGGGCACATGGCGAGGCGGTTCTGACCTGAACGGCCCGCGCAAGACGCAGATCGTCGTGGTCGGCGGCGGCGCTGGCGGGCTTGAACTCGTGCGCCGCCTGGGCGCGAAATTCGGCCGCAAGAACCACGACATCATTCTGGTCGACAAGAATCCAAGCCACATCTGGAAGCCCTTGTTGCACGAGGTCGCCGCAGGCTCGCTCGACGCCAATCTCGACGAGGTCGGCTATCGCGGGCACTGTCACAAATGGGGCTATCGCTATTTCAAGGGCACGCTGGCCGGGATTGACCGGGAGAACCGGACGATCCAGCTTGCGCCTGTTCACGACGATGACGGCACTGAAATCATCTCGGAGCACACGATCCGCTATGATTACCTTGTTCTCGCGGTCGGCTCGATCTCCAACGATTTCGGGGTCCCCGGCGTCAAGGAACATGCGATCTATCTCGACAGCCGCGAACAGGCGGACAAGTTCCGTTCCAAGCTGCTCAACCACTGCCTGCGCGTCAGCCGACAGATGAGCGTCGACCCCGCTTCAAATGCGCAAGTGAAAGTGGCGATCGTGGGCGGCGGTGCGACCGGCGTCGAACTCGCCGCCGAACTCTATAATGCGGCGGGCGCGCTCGAATATTATGGCCTCGAAGTGTTCGACGAGAGCCGCCTCAAGGTCACCCTGCTGGAAGCCGGCGATCGCATCCTGCCCGCCTTGCCAGAGCGTCTCTCAGCCGCCGCGCAGCACGAACTCGGACGTCTCGGCGTCGCAGTTCGTCCCGGCACCCAGGTGATCGAGGCGCGCAAGGGGATGTTCCTCACCGGCGAGGGCGAGGCCATCCGTGCCGACCTGATCGTGTGGGCAGCCGGCGTCAAAGGCGCAGATTTCCTCGGTACGCTGGGCCTGGAAACCAATCGCAACAACCAGATCCTGGTGCGCGACACGATGCAGACGCTCGACGATGACCGGATTTTCGCGCTCGGCGATTGCTGCTCCTACACGCCCGAAGGCCAGAAGCGCCCGATCCCTCCGCGCGCGCAGGCCGCGCACCAGATGGCCGAGACGGTCTATGACAATCTCCTGCTGGTGATGACGAACGCGAAGCGCGAGACGCAAGGCAAGGCACCCAAGCCGCTCAAACCTTTCGTTTACAAGGATAATGGCTCGCTCGTCTCGCTGAGCCGGTTCTCGACCGTGGGCAGCCTGATGGGCAACCTCGTCGGCGGCAGCATGGCGGTGGAGGGGCGGATTGCACGCTTCATCTACACCTCGCTCTATTCGATGCACCTGCTGGCGATCCATGGCTGGCTCAAGGGGCTGTCGCTCATGGCGATCGGCCGGGTGAACCGGATCGTGCGGCCCAGGCTAAAACTGCACTGACGCTGCACACCGCAGCCATGCTGCAGTTGCGGAACCATCAGATTAGGTTCCCGTTCTCCCCATTGAAAAAAGCGATGATACCAATCGGTTTTATCCGCTTTTTTGCATCGCAGCACTCGCTATGTGCAGTGCAACAGATTTCCGCCCTCTCCTTTCAACCTCTCAAATACAGGATATATCACCATGGGTATCATCGGTTCGACCATCAAACCGTTCAAAGCGACCGCATTCAAGGCCGGCGAAGATTTCTACGACGTCAGTGAGAAGGACATCGAAGGCAAGTGGGCCGTGTTCTTCTTCTACCCGGCGGACTGGACCTTCGTGTGCCCGACCGAACTCGAAGACCTCGGTGAAAAGTACGAACTGCTCCAGTCGATGGGCGTCGAAGTCTTCGCCGTCTCGACCGACACGCATTTCAGCCACAAGGCCTGGCACGACAATTCGGAAAAGATCGGCAAGCTCAACTTCCCGTTCCTGGGCGACCAGCTGCACACGCTGAGCAACAATTTCGGCGTGCTGCGTGAGGAAATGGGCCTCGCCGACCGCGCGACCTTTGTCATCGATCCCGATGGCGTGATCCAGATCATGGAAATCACCTGCGAAGGTGTGGGCCGCAACGCCAACGAACTGACCCGCAAGATCAAGGCCGCCCAGTATGTGCGCGCCAATCCCGGTCAGGTCTGCCCGGCGGCGTGGGAAGAAGGCGGCGAAACGCTGGCTCCCTCGCTCGACCTCGTCGGCAAGATCTAAGCATCGCGTCCGACTAGACCATCTTCACGATCAGCGGCGCGGGCACCAAAGTCCGCGCCGCCTTCCCTGAAGAGCCCCGGCCAAGGCCGAGCTCCAAGGGTCGCAAGCCGGGTCCGGCACACCTCCGACCCCAGCCCCTCTCCCCCCCCCCCCGCCGGCCTTGCGCCGGAAGCTGGGTCGCGGTGGCCGGGCCCGCACTTGCCACACGATTTCTCTCTCTCTCTCTCGCACTTCGATAAAGGACACACCCATGCTCGACGCAAACATGCAAGGCCAGCTCAAGCAGTACCTCGCCAATCTGCGCGAGCCGATCGAGCTGGTCGCCACTCTCGACGAAAGCGAAAAGAGCGCGCAGACGCGCGACCTGCTGGGCGAGATTGCGGACCTGCACGAAATGGTGACCGCACGCTTTGACGGCGCAAATGCCCGTATCCCAAGTTTCGACATCGTTCGCGCGCAGGATCCCTCGCGCCGCGTCACGTTTGCCGGCCTGCCGATGGGTCACGAATTCACCAGCCTCGTGCTGGCGCTGCTGTGGGCCGGCGGTCATCCGCCCAAGGTCGATGCAGACCTGGTCGAACAGGCCCGCGCGCTTCAGGGCACGTTCGAATTCGAGATGTTCTTCTCGCTCTCGTGCCACAATTGCCCTGACGTGGTGCAGGCGCTGACGCTGATGGCGCTGGAAAACCCGAATGTCTCGGCTACGCTGATCGAAGGCGGCACGCACAAGGCCGAGGTCGAGGAACGCGACATCATGGCCGTGCCTGCGACCTTCCTGAACGGAGAGAGCTTCTACAACGGCAAGATGGAACTCTCCGAAATCCTCGCCCGCCTCGACAGCGGCGCCGAGGCCAAGGCGGCCGAGAAGATGAGCGCGAAAGCCCCCTTCGAAGTGCTCATCATCGGCGGCGGTCCGGCGGGCGTTGCTTCGGGCATCTACACGGCGCGCAAGGGCTTTCGCACAGGCCTCGCAGCGGAACGCTTTGGCGGTCAGTTGCAGGATACGCTGGGCATCGAGAACCTTCCCGGAACCGTTTACACCGAAGGCCCCAAGCTTTCCGACGAACTCAAGAAGCAGGTCGCCGAGAACACGATCGAAATGATGGACCTGGCACGGGCCAGGCAGCTTGTCCCCGCAAGCGAGGCCGGTGGCATGCACGAGGTACATTTCGAAAACGGCGCAGTGCTCAAGGCGCGCTCGCTTATCCTCTCGACCGGAGCGCGCTGGCGTTCGCTCGGCGTGCCGGGCGAAGCGGAATATCGCAACAAGGGCGTGGCCTATTGCCCGCATTGCGACGGCCCGCTGTTCAAGGGCAAGCGCATCGCGGTAATCGGCGGCGGCAATTCGGGCGTCGAAGCGGCGATCGACCTCGCCAAGATCGTCGGCCACGTGACGCTGATCGAGTTCGACACCAAATTGCGCGCCGATGAAGTGCTGCAAGCGAAGCTGCGCTCGCTCGCCAACGTCGAGATCATCACCAACGGCCAGACGACCGAGATCACTGGCGCAGGCGGCAAGGTCAACGGCCTGATCGTAAAGGATCGGGCCACCGAGGAAGAACGCAGCATCGAACTCGAAGGCATCTTCGTCCAGATCGGCCTCGTGCCGAACACCGAATGGCTGGCTGATTCAGGCCTGGAACTCTCCAGGTTCGGCGAGATCGTGGTCGACGATCACGGCGCCACCAACCTGCCCGGCATCTATGCCGCAGGCGATGCGACGACCATCAAGGACAAGCAGATCGTCGTCGCTATGGGCACCGGTGCAACCGCCGGCCTTGGCGCGTTCGACTACCTGATCCGCAACGAACCGCTCGAGGAAATTGCTCAGGCTGCGTAATCCAGCACGCTGGCCAAGCCTCCGATATCGCTCTGAAAAGGCGCGTTGCCCGCAAGGCAGCGCGCCTTTTTTTATGATCCATTGTGCAGTGCATCAATCAATAGAGTGCATTTCAATCGCCTAAAGCGATCAACCTTAGCGCATTAATCGCTTGGACGGCTGGCTCCATCTGCATCATCATCATGCCATCAACACAGCCTATCCTCCCGAGTCTCGGGGGCGCTGATAATGATGGGAGAAGAAAGATGGACGTTAAAGCTGGAGATATGAGTGGTTGCCCGTTCCACGGCGACGGCGGCATGCGCAGCCTTCTGGGCCGCACCAATCGCGACTGGTGGCCCGAGGCAACCCAGCTCTACATCCTCACGCAAGCCGGCAAGAGCGCGAACCCGTACGGCGAGGATTTCGACTACGCCGAAGCCTTCAACACGATCGATTACGACGCGCTGAAAGCCGATCTGACAGCGCTGATGACCGACAGCCAGCCCTGGTGGCCTGCTGATTACGGCCATTACGGACCGTTCTTCGTTCGCATGGCGTGGCACGCTGCGGGTACTTACCGTACGGGTGACGGGCGCGGTGGCGCGGGCAGCGGGCAACAACGCTTTGCTCCGCTCAATTCTTGGCCCGACAACGGCAACCTGGACAAGGCCCGTCGCCTGTTGTGGCCGATCAAGCAGAAGTACGGACGTGGCATCAGCTGGGCGGATCTGTTCATCCTTGCGGGCAATGTCGCGATCGAGAGCATGGGTGGCCCGGTCTTCGGCTTTGGCGGTGGCCGCGCCGACGTCTACGAACCCGAAAGTGTCTATTGGGGCACCGAAGAGCAATGGGTGAACGAAGGCGTCGCCACACGCATCCTTCCCGATGAGGGCAAGGCGCTCGAAAACCCGCTTGCCGCGATCCAGATGGGCCTCATCTACGTCAACCCCGAAGGGCCGGGTGGCAATCCCGATCCTCTCGAATCAGCGCGCGACATGCGCGAGACATTCGCGCGCATGGCGATGAATGACGAAGAGACTGTCGCACTCACCGCCGGTGGCCACACCTTTGGCAAGGCTCACGGCGCGCAGCCTGCCGATACGTTCGGCGGCGCTCCCGAAAGCGAGGAACTGCACCACCAGGGCTTTGGCTGGCTGATCGACGACGAGGAGATCGAAAAGGGCCACATCACCACTTCGGGGATCGAAGGCAGCTGGTCGAACAACCCGACCTCGTGGAGCCATGACTATTTCCGCCTGCTGTTCAAATACGAATATGAACTCGTGAAGAGCCCGGCCGGCGCGCAGCAATGGACGCCGATCAACCCGGACCCAGAGGATCTGGCTCCCGACGCACGCGATCCGAACGTCAAGGTGCCCACCATCATGACCACCGCCGACATGGCGCTCAAGATGGACCCGGAATACCGCAAGATATCAGAGCGTTTCCACGAAAACCCGGAACAGCTTGACGATGCCTTTGCGCGCGCCTGGTTCAAACTTTGCCACCGCGACATGGGACCCAAGGTGCGCTACATGGGGCCGGAAGTTCCCGAAGAAGACCTGATCTGGCAGGACCCCGTTCCCGCCGGCACCACGCCTTCGGATGCCGAAGTTGCGCGTTTCAAGGAAGCGATCCTTGGCAGCGGGCTTACCGTCAGCGAGCTGGTCAAAGCGGCCTGGGCTTCGGCTTCGACCTATCGCAATTCGGACCATCGCGGCGGCGCCAATGGCGCGCGCGTGCGCCAGGCTCCGCAACGCGACTGGGCCGCCAACGATCCGCAGGAACTCGCCAAGGTTCTGGGTTTGATCGAGCAACATCGCGGCGATCTGAGCATGGCCGATGCCATCGTCCTGGCCGGGACGGCTGCCGTTGAGAAAGCGGCTCGCGATGCCGGCCACGACGTCACCGTCCCCTTCCTCGGCGGGCGCGGCGATTGTGCCAGCAAGGACACCGACGCGGCGAGCTTCGAGCCGCTCGAGCCCTTCGCTGACGGTTTCCGCAACTACCTCAAGACCAAGGCAAATGTCCGCACCGAGGAAATGCTGGTCGACAAGGCGCATCTGCTGGGCCTCTCGATCCCTGAACTCACCGTCCTGGTCGGCGGGATGCGTGTCCTGGGAGCCAATACCGGCAACACCAGCCACGGCGTCTTCACCGACCGGGTTGGCCAGTTGACGCCCGATTTCTTCACCAACCTCCTCGACATGGGGACCAGGTGGACCCCGGTCGATGGTTCGGGCGACGAAGAATATGTCGGCACCGATCGCCAGACGGGCGAAGAGAAGTACCGCGCCACGCGCACGGACCTGGTCTTCGGCAGCAATTCGCAGCTGCGCGCGCAAGCCGAGGTCTATGCAGAGGCCGGGAGCGAAGGCAAATTCGTGTGCGACTTCATCAGCGCATGGAACAAGGTGATGAACGCTGACCGCTTCGATGTAACCTGTGCGAAGTACCATGCGTAAGACCCTGCATCCCCTGCCCTGATCTTCCCCCCAAAGGGACAGGGTCGCAATTGGCCCCCGGCGCGCTGCCCCCTAAGCGCCGGGGGCCTTTTTGCGGATGGTTGCTAAAGGGCGATCCGCGCCTATGCTGCCTGCCGGGACGCGCAGGGATGAGGGGAATGTCGATGGAACCGCCAAAGGTAGCCAAAGCAGGCGAGGATCGCCGGTTAGCCGTTCAGCACACAATGACGCTGGGCTTTAGCAGCGATCCGGTTACGCGCTGGCTATGGCCGGATGCGCATGTCTATCTCACCCATTTTCCACGATTTGCGGGCGCGTTTGGCGGCAACAGCTTTGAGTGCCAAACGGTCTTCGAAACCGATTGCCACGGAGCCGCCGCCATGTGGCTTCCCCCCGGCGAAACGTCCGATGGCGATGTGATAGAGGAAATCCTCGGCGCTACCATCGCGGAAGATCGTATGGAAGAAATCGGCCAGTTCTTTGGCCAGATGGACGAATACCACCCGCACGAAGATCATTATTATCTCGCTATCATTGCCGCCGATCCGGCCAAAACCGGTCGCGGTCTGGGCGCGGCCTTGATGAAGCACGCGCTGGCCATGGTCGATGAAGCGGGTCTGCCCGCCTATCTGGAATCCTCGAACCCGAGAAATATCTCGCTCTATGAGCGGCACGGATTCGAGGTCATGGGGGAAATCCAGGTGGGCAGTTCGCCGGTGATGACCCCGATGTATCGCGCCGCGCGGGCCTGAAGCCGCTTATATCCAGCCTGCGTCCCTGAGCTCGCTCACCTGAGCGCGGCTGACCGGTGCTTCAATCCCTAGCGGCAGAACCAGCCGCACATTGCGCCCCTCGCGCTTTACATCCTCGATCGCGAGACGCGCGACCCACCAGCTGCGATGGACCTGCCGTCCCTCGATCTCGGAAACACAGGCCATCGCATCACGCAGCCGCATCAGCACCAGCTCGCTGCCAAGCGCGGTGTGCACGCGCACGTAATGGTCCTCCATCTCAAGCGCGATCACGTCGCTGCCAAGCTCGGCCGGGAGCGCATCGAACAGCGGATTGGGAGCGGCCGAGGGTGTAGGCGCGGGTGTAGGCAAGGGTGTGGGAAGGGGTGTGGGCTCGGCTTCGGGTGCAGGCGCAGCCGGCATCGCGGCTGAAGCCATCGGATGGGTCGCAAGCGGCGGCGCAGAGACGGCCCTGGCGGCACCCTCCCCCTTCTGGCCGAGCAGATAGAACAACGCCGTCACGCCGCCCCCGATCACGAAGACATAGGGATAGGTGGAGAAGAACTGCTCGAGGCTAGGGATCGGCACCGGGCCGGGCAGATATCCCATCGTGTGCACCACCGCTGTCATCGCGACAGAAGAGATCGCGGCGGCGACAGCCCAAAGCGGCGCTCTGGGCAGATCAAGCGCCTGCGCCACGCGGTCGACCAGCGGCCCCATGGGCGAGAACAGCGCATAACCGATCCAGGAAAAGCCCACCCAGCTGATCAGCCGATAGACCAGCGGCTCGGCAAAACTGCCGAACGGGCCGATCAGCGCAAGGATCACGCCGATAGCGGTCATGATCGTGAGGTCGATCATGACCTTGCGCAACCGCGCTTTGCCGATGCGCGGGTCGGGCCTGGTTGTCCTGGTGTCCATCACCGGGAAAACTGGCGGCCCATTCGCGCTTCGTAAAGGGGCAAAGCGCGCAATCACGCGGCTTTTTGCCTGTTGCACGATCCATTCGCGAAAGCGCCGAGCCTTTGGCGCAGGCGCGATTGCACGCGAACGGGGTCAGGGCACAAACGGCTCATCCAACACCATTGCCTGTTTGAAGGAGCCCAATCATGACCACCGCCACCACGACGATCGATCGCCTGCGCAGCCTGCCGATCCCCTTTCTTGCCAAGCGGCCTTCCGGTCCGCTCGACACACGCGAAGGTTTCGACCTATCGCCTCGCCTCAGGGCCATCATCTGGGCCTGCGCCATCGGGATGACCTCGATGACACTGCTCGCGCTGATGCGTGGCCTGACCGGTATGGCCCCGGCGCACGGGGCGGCGCGGCACCTGGCGATCGTCATTCATGTCGCAACCGTCATGCCTTGCGTCCCGCTGGGTGCCTACCTGCTGCTCAGCCGCAAGGGGACGCGGTTGCACAAGACCCTCGGCAAGCTCTGGGTCGGCCTGATGGTGACCACCGCGACGGCAGCGATCTTCATCAAGTCCAGCGGCAGCTTCAGCTTCATCCATATCTTCGTGCCGATGACGCTGATCGCGAGCTACAAGATCATCGCCACCGCCCGCCGGGGCGACATGAAGGGGCATCGCTACGAAGTGATCAGCCTGTATCTGGGGGCGCTGATGATCCCGGGGATCTTCAGCATGGCACTGCCGGGCCGGCTGCTGAATGTCTGGCTGCTGGGCTGAGACGGGGTGATCGCTTGTACGACTAACGTCGACGTTTGAGGATCAGGTAGAGCGCGCCCTCACCGCCATGGCTGCGATGGGCGCGGCGTACGGCAGTGACGTGATCGGCATGAGGCCCCGCCGCGAGCCAGTCGAGCAGCTTGGCACGGATCGCGCCGCGCCGGTGCTGACGGTCAGCCGGATCGACCGGCCGCTCGCGCCCCGCGATCACCAGCACCACGCGCGCACCCATCGCCCGCGCCTGGTCAAGACCGGCAGTGATTCGCGCATAGGCCGAATCGAGCGTGTGGCCGTGCAGGTCGAGTGTCAGGTCAGGCTCCACACGGCCCGCCTTGAACCGTCGGTCCCAATGCGAATCGAGGCCCTGTGATGCGCCGCCCCTTTGCCCTTTCTCCGCCAGATGCGGCTCTGGCGCATGACGCGCGGGAGCGTTGAGATGCGCGGGCTGACGCGGCCTGACGCGCTCGGGCCGCGCGGTGCCGACCGGCTGTGACTGCAATTGGGGCTTGCTCGCCGCTGTCTCGGACGCCTTGCGCTGCACAGCCGGGCGCGTGCGCCCAGCCAGCGGCGTCACGCTTTCGGCCAGCCGCGCCCAGGCGGCCTGTTCCTCGGCGCTGAGACCTTGCGGGAAAGCACGCGACCCGCTCATCAGCGCGCTGCCTTGACTGGCTGCGGCTCATTCAGGCGAGCGACAGTGCCCTTGGGCAGCAGCAGCAGCGCACGCCCGCGTCCGGACATCGAGCCAGCGATTGCCCGCGCTTCCTCGCCCGCACCCCAGAATGTGTCGAAACGGTTGGCCCCCTTGATCGCGCCGCCCGTATCCTGCGCAACCCACAGGCCATCTGCTTCGTCGCGGTCAAGATCAAGCCAGACCGGCGCGCCCAGCGGCACGAAACGCGGATCGGCGGCGATTGACGCCCCGCGCCGCACCGGCACACCCAGCGCCCCGAGCGGCCCGTCTCCGGTAAGTTCGCGAAAGAAGACCCAGCTCCTGTTTTCGCGCATCAGCGCGCGGCCTGCTGTCGGATTCTCGCGCATATAGGCCATGATGCCCTGCATGGTGCCGGGGTAAAGGCCCGGTCCCTCTCCCAGGAGACCGCGCTCGCGCATCAACTTGCCAACGCTGGTATAGCCATGTCCGTTCTGCCCGGCATAGCCGATGCGGATCACCTCGCCCTCCGGCGTGCGCAACCGGCCAGAGCCCTGAATCTGCAGGAAGAAGAACTCGACCGGATCTGCCGCCCAGGCGATTACCTCCACGCGACCGTCAAGCGCGCCATCCTCGATTTGCGTCCGGTCGTAATAGGGCACGAAATTGCCATCTGTATCATAGCGCCCACGCGGCGCAGTGCCGACGCGTTCGGCGAGCGGGAGATCAGCCGGCCAGGCCTGCACCAGATCGGGCGGGAGCGCATAGACCGGGACATCGAATCCCGGGCGCCTTGTGCGTGATCCCGCGATCTCGGGCTCGAAATAGCCGGTCGCAAAGGCGCTGCCATCGCCAACACGCGCAGTCTCGAAGAAAGTGACGAAGAAGTCGCGTGCCTCGCTCACCCGCCAGGTGACCGCAGCCTCACAGGCCCGGCGCCAGTCTGCGCCATGGGCAAGGCCGCTCGCATCCTCTCGGCTGAGCAATTGCGGGCACGATTCCACAAAGGCCGCAAGCGCCGTGCCGGCATCGCCGGCAGAGATCGGCAACGCGCCCACGCTCGGCCCGCGGACAACGCCTGCCAGCGCTGCGCTGGCGGCAACAGGGGTAGGCGGTGGGGCGCTAACCGCCGGAACCGGGGGCGCTGAATCGGGAATGATCGCGCAGGCACCAAGCAGCGCGAACGCCGCAAGGGCGCCCGGCAACCGAAACCTAGTCGCCAGCGCCCTTCGCATGCGTGCGTTGCTCCTGAAAGTGGCCGGCCTCAGCCGGGGTGGGCCGGCTCTCGCCTCACCCTTCGTCGGTTTCGTCGAGAATCCAGTTCGGGTCCTTCGAGGCGGTGTTGCGCGAGAAGGTCCAGACATCGCGGCTCTCGATCGCATCGTCGAGCGAACCGGCAATCACGTTACCGTCCTTGTCCCGCGTCACCGCAGCAATATCGGCCACGAAGAGAACGGAAATGCGTGCGGTACGACCATCCATCGAAGCCGAGTGAACCCGCGTTTCCTCGATCCGGATAAGCGTATTCTCAAGCGTTTCGCCCGCTTCCTCTCGCGCGTCGATGGCGGCGACGAAGCCTTCATAGACATCGTCGTCGCACAATTCGCGCAAGGTATCACGATCACCTTCCCAGAAGGCTTCGAGGACCATCTGATAGGCGCCGCGCGCACCTTCCAGGAAAGACGTGAGATCGAAACGGCTGTCAGCCGAAGCGATTTCGCGCACGCCGCGTTCGACCGCGGGCATGACGCCTTCAAGCTGCGAGGGCCGCGCCGCGACAGCGGGCGCAGTGGGTTGAGCCTGGCCGGACGGAGCGCCCGCCTGGTTATCGGGCGATTCGAAGCGTTGCGGCACCGATTCTTCTTCATGCTCGGCCCGGCGACCCAACACGGAATAGAGCCGAAGCCCCAGAAAAACGGCGATCATGGCGAGAATGACGATTTCTGTAATCACAATATTATCCGGTCTTCCCTCTGGTTTGGACGCCGTTCCCACGTCTGCTCGAAACATCTCATGCCTAACATAGGCTTGAAATACAATTCGACAACGATGGATCGGTCCTAATCGCTAGGTGAAACGATCAATCGGGTAACAATGTGCCCCTTAATAGCGCCTGTTCGACCATCTTTGGGGGTGCTCTAGCGTGTTGCGAGCGCGCAAGACCCCTGCTAGGCGCGAACCCTTTGCATCAGAGCGCATTGTGCATGCGCTCTTTTCAACCTGATTTTCCGCTGAAACGAAAGACTGACCGACCATGGCCGACGAAGGCGACGTTCTCACCAATCTCGACAATGCAGGTTCCGGCCCCGGCGCCGGAAACTCCGGGGGCGCCAACGGCGCGGACACACAGCCGGCCGCCGCGATCCTCACGCAATATGTGAAGGACCTGTCGGTCGAGAACCCCAGCGCGCCGGACGTGTTCCAGTGGACCGACCAGCCACATGTCGATGTGCAGTTCAACATCGCGGCTGATCCGGTGGGCGAAGAGGTCCACGAGATCACGCTCAAGATCAACATCAATGCGACCGGCGAAAAGGGCCCGTTCTACATGATCGAGCTGGCCTATTGTGGCCTCGTCGGCATGCGCAACATTCCCGAAGATCAGGCGCACGCCTTTCTCTTCGCCGAAGCGCCGCGCATCCTCTTTCCCTTCGCGCGCAATGTCGTGGCCGATGCGGTGCGCGATGCGGGCTTCCCGCCGCTGCTGGTCGACCCGATCGACTTCAACCGCCTTTATGCAACCCAGCTGGCGCAACGCCGCGCCGAGCAGGGGCTGGGCGAAGGCGAAATCCCCAAGCCGCAGGGCGGTCCGCAGAACGCCTAGGGCGCGAGGACTTTCAGGCGAGGCGCCGGGGACATGAGCCTCCTCAAGAATGTCGGGACGATCGGCGGCCTTACCGCCGTCAGCCGGGTATTTGGTTTCCTGCGCGACATCCTGCTGGCCCGCGTGCTGGGGGCGACCGCGATGGGCGATGCATGGCAACTGGCATTCATGCTGCCCAACATATTTCGCAGGTTGTTTGCCGAAGGCGCGTTCGCCAGCGCCTTCGTGCCGCTGTTCAACCGCCGCATGGCAACCGACGGCGACCTTTCCGAGGCCGAGCGCTTTGCAACATCGGTGCTCTCGGTCCTGCTGCCGATCCTGATCGTCTTTGCCGGGCTCGCCATGATCGCGATGCCCTGGGTAATCGGCTATTTCGCGCCCGACGGTCTTGCCGGTGCCAAGGACGATCTCGCGATCGCAATCCTGATGGGACGGCTGACCTTCCCCTATCTGATGTTCATGAGCGTTGCGACGCTGATCGCGGCGGTGCTCAATTCACTCTCGCGCTTTGCCGCCGCCGCCGCCGCGCCGGTCCTCCTCAACCTGTGCCTGATCGCCGCGCTGCTTTACGGGCTTACGCTTGATGCGAGCGCCGATGCGCGCTGGACGACGGCACAGATCATGGCCTGGGCGCTATCACTTTCGGGCCTGCTACAAGTGCTTTGGCTGGGCGTGTTCATGCGCCGCGCGGGCTTTCGCCTGTCGCTCGCCTTTCCGAAGGTTACCCCGGGGGTCAGAGAGCTGGGCGTGCTGGTCGTGCCGGCGATCTTTGGCGCGGGCGTCTACCAGATCAGCCGCTTTGTCGACCTGTTCTTTCTCTCCACCCTTCCGCTGGGCAGCTACACCCATCTGCAAATGGCGGACCGCTGGAACCAATTGCCGCTTGGCATTATCGGCATAGCACTGGGCACAGCCATCTTGCCCGCGCTTTCCCGCCATCTGAGCCGCGCCGAGGATGACGAAGCCGCCCGGCTGCAATCCAACGCAATCGAGCTTGCCATGCTGCTGACCGTCCCTTGCGCAGTGGCGCTGTTCTTTACCGGGACCGCCTTCGTACGCGTCTTCATGGCGGGCCAGGCCTTCACGCAAGCGGACGCCGCAATCACCGGCACGGTGGTTCAAGGACTTGTGATCGGTCTTCCCGCCTATGTGCTGGTCAAGGTACTCACGCCAAATTTCTTTGCCCGCAAGGATACCCGCACCCCGGTTTTCACCGCTGCGATCTCGCTGGTGGTGACTATCGGGCTCAACATCGCGTTGGTCCCGCGGATCGGCGTGACAGGGCTTGCTATCGCCGGCGCCGTGGGCGCGTGGTGCAACATCCTCCTCCTTGGCGGTATCCTGCAACTGCGCGGTTTCTTTACTCTCCCGGCTCGGCTCCTGAGCCGAATTGCGCGCATTGCCGTGGCATCGGCCGTGATGGGCGCGGCGCTTTACTGGCTGATGGGTGAGATCGAGCCCTGGTTCGTCGGCTCCCCGATCGACAAGACGTTTGGCATTGCCGCCATCCTTGGCGCTGGCGCTGCAAGCTATGGCGTTGCAGGTGCGGCGCTCGGCATCCTGGACAAGGCGACCGTTCTGCGGCTGATGCGCCGTCAGGGCTGACTTCACAGGGCGGACTTCACAGGGCTGACTGCGAGAGGGCTGACCGCCATCTTGCACCGGTCCGCGCTTGTGCTAACGCCCTGGGCATGACTGATCTGGATTTCACCGGCCTTCTGGTTCGCGCGCGATTCGCGGTGCGCGTGCGGGCGGCGCCCTATTGGCCGATTGGGCGATGGCTGGCGAGACGCTGAACCAAGCCGATTCCTGGCCAGTGCAAATGAATGCGCGGCTGATCCAATTCCCGATTGTCGAAAGAACCACCCCATGAGAGTCGTTTCCGGTATCCAGCCCACGGGCAAGCCGCATCTTGGCAATTACCTCGGCGCCATCCGCAATTACGTGAAACTGCAGGACGACGCGCACGATGCCTCGGGCGAATGCCTGATCTTCATCGCCGACCTGCACGCCCTTTCGCTGCCTCACGATCCGCGCGAATTGCATGCTTCCACGCTCGAACTCGTCGCGACGCTGGTCGCGTGCGGACTCGATCCGATGAAGACCGTCCTGTTCAACCAGGCGCAGGTTCCGCTGCATCCCGAAATGCAATGGCTGCTGAACGGAACGGCGCGCATGGGCTGGCTGAACCGGATGACGCAGTTCAAGGACAAGAGCGGCAAGAATCGCGAAGGGGCGGCGGTTGCATTGTTCACATATCCCGTGCTGCAGGCCGCTGACGTGCTGTTGTATCAAGCCACGCATGTTCCCGTGGGCGAGGATCAGAAGCAGCACCTCGAGCTGGCCCGTGACATTGCGCAGAAGTTCAACAATGACTTTGCCTCGCAGGAATCGCCGGTCTTCACCCTGCCCGAGCCGATCATCCCGCCCGAAGCGGCACGGATCATGTCCCTGCGCGACGGCTCGGCCAAGATGAGCAAGTCGGACCCCTCCGACATGAGCCGCATCAACCTTCAGGACGATGCCGACACCGTCATGAAGAAGATCAAGAAGGCCAAAACCGATCCCGAACCGCTGCCTAGCGAGGCGGCAGGCCTTGAAGGCCGTCCCGAAGCGCTGAACCTGGTGACGATCTACGGCGCGCTGACTGGCCAGAGCATTGCGCAGGTGCTGGCCGAGAATGGCGGACTGGGCTTCGGCGCCTTCAAGCCGAAGCTGGGCGAGGCGCTGGCCGAGACCCTGGCCCCGATCTCGGAGCGATTCCGCGCGCTCAAGGATGATCGTGAGACGCTTGATGCGATCCTTGCCAAGGGTGCAGCGCGTGCCCGCGAACGCGGAGCCCCGACGCTTGACGCGGCCTACAATGCGCTGGGCCTCGTGCGCGGCTGATCGCCGAGACTGGCGCGGGGCTCAAAGCGCGAGCAGCGCCCCCTTTCGCGCCTGGTCTTTGCGCGTCTGGTCTTTGCGCGTTCAATACACGTTCAGCCCCTTACGACTAATGGATTGCAGCAACGGACCTTTGATGTCCGACGCGATGCACCTGTTGCGCGAAAAACGGTTCTTGTAGGACGAGATCCGTCGTAGAAAGGGACATCGGCCAGGAGGCGGCAAAGCCCGTCACTGGAAAGGCCCGTACCGGGCCCAAATGATTGGGTATCGCAAAAGGATCTTGAGACAATGACCCGTCCGCAGACACTGACCGCCAAGAACCGATCGAAGGGACGCCTCTCCTCGATGTTGCTGGTGGCTGCTGGTGCGCTTAGCCTGGCGGCCTGCGCCACGCCGTTCAAAGCCGATGTCTCGCGCTTCGCCGCGCAATTGCCGGCACCCCAGGGCCAGACCTTCGCGGTCGTGCCCGAAGACCCCAGACTTGCCGGCGGGCTCGAATTCGCCATCTACGCCAAGGAAGTGGCCGCCGAACTGGCTGAGGTCGGCTACAGCCCGGCGAGCAGCCCGGAAACCGCAGATCTGCTGGTGCGCTTCGATTACGGTGTCGACAACGGTCGTGAGCGCGTGCGCACCACCAATACCGGCTTTGGCGGCGGCGCATTCGGCCCATGGGGCGGCTTCGGCGGCTTCGGCTTCCGCCGCAACTTCGCCTTTGGCTTCTACGATCCGTGGCTCGCCGGCCCCGATGTGCGCAGCTACACGATCTATACCGGCGACGTGGACGTGAAGATCGACAACGCCAAGACGGGCGAGCGCCTGTTCGAAGGACGCGCGGAAAGCGTCTCGCGCTCGAACCGCTTGCAGACCATTGTGCCCAATCTGGTTGACGCGCTGTTCACGGATTTCCCCGGTAATTCGGGCGAAACCCTGCGCATCACGATCAAGGACGATGAAAAGAAGGTGCGCCGCAAAGACTAATGGTGTAGTCTAACGCTTAACGCATGGACCCTTGGACGGGACGGAGAGGCGGCGCAAGGGATCAGCGCCGCCTTTTTGCGTTTGGCGTGCCAGAAAGGGCGATGAAAAGCCGGTGCGCGGCCAGTTCGGGGCCAGTGCGGGCCCGCCGCCTACAGTCCCGCCGCGCCCCCGGTCGAACCGAAGCCACCCTCTCCGCGCACCGTTGCGTCAAGCGCGTCCACCTCGTCCCACGCTGCCTGCACAACAGGTGCGAGAACCAGTTGCGCGATCCGGTCGCCGCGCTCGACGGTGAAATCGTGCAAGCCGTGATTGATGAGCAGGACGCGCAATTCGCCGCGATAATCACTGTCGATCGTGCCAGGCGTGTTGGGCACGGTGATGCCGTGCTTGAAAGCCAGCCCCGAGCGCGGGCGCACCTGAATTTCGTAACCTTGCGGGATCGCCATCGCAAAGCCGGTAGGCACAGCATAACGCTGGCCCGGTTTGAGCGTCACGGTCTCGGCGGAAACCACGTCCATGCCTGCCGCCCCTTGCGTGGCGTAGGCGGGAAGCGGGAGGTCAGCACCGTGCTCGAGGCGCTTCACCTCGACCTTGACGGGTGCCGCGTTCATTGCGCGGCCTCTGCAGTCAATCGATCGGCGATGCGCTGGGCGAGCGCCATTGCGACTTGCGCCTTGGTCATCTGCTCAAGGCTCTCCACGCCATCCCCGCTGACAATGTGCACCTCATTATCATCGCCGCCCATCACATCACCCGATACGTCATTGGCAATGATCCAGTCGGCCGCCTTGCGCTTGCGCTTCTTCTTGGCGTTGTCGATCACGTCTTCGGTCTCGGCGGCAAAGCCGATGACAAGCCCCGGTCGCTTTTCGCTTGCGGCAAGGTTGGTGAGGATATCGGGGTTCTCCGTCAGCATCAGGGCCGGCGGGGCCGAGCCGCGCTTCTTGATCTTCTCGCTCACATATTGCCGCGGGCGCCAGTCAGCTACGGCGGCTACCATGACCGCGACGTCAGCAGGCAGAGCCGCGCGCACTGCCTGGTTCATCTCTGCCGCGCTTTCGACATCGATGCGCTCCACGCCCCTCGGCGTCTTGAGCGAGACGGGCCCGGCAACAAGCGTCACCTGCGCCCCCAGCGCCGCGGCGGCGGCGGCGATGGCAAAGCCCTGCTTGCCGCTCGAGCGGTTGGCGATGTAACGCACCGGGTCGATCGCTTCCCAGGTCGGCCCGGCAGTGATGAGCACGTGCTTTCCGGCAAGCGGCTTGTGATCGGGATCGATATCGAAATCGCCCGCCGCCTCGCCGTCATCATCTTCGATTACCTCGGCCTTGACCGACTGGCCGGATGCCTTCTTGCCTTCGGTCGCGTCTGCCACGGAGGCTGGTTCGGCCGCCTCTTCGTCGATTGCTTCGGGCGGGGACTGGCGCTCGTTAACCTCGTGATTGATCGCATCGGGATCAATCGGCGGCGCGGCGGCAGCATCGCCTTTCCGGGCGAGCAGCGGACCGGCGCCATCAGGATCGAATTCGGGGATCTCGTCGCCGGGAAGTTCGGGCAGCGGCTCATCGGGGTCAACACCTTCGGGCCAATCGGCGTCCTGGTATTCGGCCTCGATATCCTCGTGGCTGCGCTTGGCGGTGGAGCGCGGGATGATCCGCGAAAGCAGGCCGCCAAGGCCACCCATCGAACCTGCGCCCTCATCATCGGGCTCCAGCGCCTCGACCGCGCCCAGCGCAGCATCGTTGGCGGCCACGGGTGAGAGCTGTTCGGGCACCTCGATGCCGAAGTGACCGGCGATTGCACGCCAGATCGAATCGGGTTCGGGCAGGCGGCCATAGCCGAATTCGCCGCACGCCATCGGGCCCTCATCGGGATGGAGCACCTCGACACCGTTGGCCTTGAGAGCCTCGACATTG
This sequence comes from Erythrobacter sp., assembly GCA_043567175.1. GTDB lineage: Bacteria > Pseudomonadota > Alphaproteobacteria > Sphingomonadales > Sphingomonadaceae > Erythrobacter. The sequence goes on along the minus strand of CP121323.1, from coordinate 2,675,669 downwards.
CGCTGGGTCGATTCGTGCTCCCACATACGCACATTCATTGCCGGGATCGCCATCACCGGCTTGTCGGTCGCAAGGATCAGCGTGGTTGCCAGATCATCGGCGATACCGGCGGCCATCTTGGCCATCAGGTCGGCAGTGGCCGGGCACACCACGACAAGGTCGGCCTCGCGGCTTAGCTGGATATGACCCATCTCGGCTTCGTTCTTGAGGTCCCAGAGCGTGGTGTAGACCTGGTTCTCGCTGAGCGCCGCGAGCGACATCGGGGTGACGAATTGCTGCCCGCCCTTGGTAACGACACAGGTCACATCGCCGCCGCCCTTGCGGATCAGCCGCACCAGCTCGCACGACTTGTATGCCGCGATCCCGCCGCCAACGACGAGCAGGATTCTGGGCCCCACCACCTCGTGCGCGGCGGTGCTCATGCGTGAACGCTCCGGAGACCCTGGCTTTCACGGCTTTCGCAAAGTGGCATCACACGCTTCATCGGCGGTCTTTTCGATCTCCATTGTCGGGCGCGGCCTGCGCCGAAACATTCATGGTTAACGGTCTAGCGATCTGCGCTTCCAAGGCCAACCGCTTTGCGCGCGCACCCGTGTTGGGCATTGATGGTTAAATTTACGCTTACACCCGCCCGGCAAACCGCTTGGGGACAAGCGCAAAGCAGGCTTGCCATGGAAGTGCAAGGCGGCCAGTCCTGCTAATCTCATCAGGGGAGAGTTCATGATCACGGTTCTGCGAGTTGTCCTGGCGCTTCTGGGCGCGCTGTTCGTCTTTGTTGGAGCGCTGTTCCTGGTCACACCGGTGGCGATGGGCGCGGATTTCGGCCTTGAGCCGATCGGCAATGCCGGCCTTTCCTCGATCCGCGGCGACCTGACGGCGTTCTTCTGGGTTGCGGGCGGCGCGCTGCTCTACGGCGTGATCAAGCAGCGCGGCGACGTCTTCTACGTGACCGCCGCGCTGATGGGCATAGTCTTTTGCGCGCGCTGCCTCAGCCTCGTGCTCGATGGACCTTATGAAGGGTTCGCGCCGCCAATGGTGATCGAGGCGGTGACGGTGATCCTGTGCCTGTTCGGCGCGCGGGCGATGGCCGGGCGCCCCTGAAACCAGGGGCGAAGGCTTCAACAATCCGGGTCTCTAGCCGATCAGGCCAGATGCTGCCGCTGCCCAGGTGGCGCCTGCTCCGGCAAGTCCGGCGACGAAATAGCCCAGCCAGCCGCCACCCGAACCCTGGCTGCGATCGGTGATAAGCCTGACCTCGGGCAAGGGCGCAGGCTCGGGCGCGCCGCCCTTGGGCGGGAATTTCTCTTCCAGCCGGCGGATCAGGCCGGGCAGGCGAAACAGCGTCTCGGTGTCTTCCTTGATCCGGTCCGCCACCGCGGCTTCCGGCCCCAGTTCGTCGCGGATCCAGTCGCGAACATAGGGCGCGGCGGTGTCCCACATATTGATGTCTTCATTGAGCTGCGTGGCGATGCCTTCGACCATCACCATGGTCTTTTGCAGCAGCAGCAAATGCGGCTGGGTCTGCATGTCGAAATCGCGGGTGATCGCAAACAGCCCGTCGAGCATCTGCCCGACCGAAAGCTCCTTCACCGGCTTCCCGCGCATCGGCTCGCCCACGGCGCGCAGCGCGGTCGCGAATTCGCCGACCGAGTGGTAGCTCGGCACATATTGCGCCTCGAAGTGGATTTCGGCGACGCGTTTGTAATTACCGGTGGTGAGGCCGTAGAGGATTTCCGCGAGCCACTGGCGCGCGCGGCGATCAATCCGCCCCATGATCCCGAAATCGATCGCGACGATCGTGCCGTCATCCTCGACGAACAGATTGCCCTGGTGCATGTCGGCGTGGAAGAAGCCGGCGCTGATCGCCTGCGTCAGGAAGCTGATGACGAGCTTTTCGGCAATCCGGTCGAGATCGTGCCCGCGCGCAACCAGTTCGGCGGTGTTGCTGATCTTGACCCCGTCGATCCACTCGATCGTCAGGACCCGGCCATTGGTCCGGTCCCAGTCGATCTCGGGAATGCGATAGCCGCCGATCCCGCGCATTTCCTCGGCAAGTTCGGAGGCCGAGGCGGCCTCTCGCCGCAGATCCAGTTCGGTGTTCGACCAGCGCTTGAAATTGGCGATCGTCAGGCGCGGGCGCAGGCGCGAGAATTCCCCGCCCATCGCCTCGACATGCGCGGCGGCCCATTCATAAGTCTGGATATCGCGCGCGAATTTCTCGCGGATTCCGGGGCGCAACACCTTGATGGCAACCTTGCGCCCGTCAATGGTTACGCCGCGATGGACCTGCGCGATGCTGGCCGCGCCAACCGGCACGGGATCGATCTCCGAGAAAAGGTTCTCGATGGGCTGGTCAAAGCTCTGCTCGATCGAGGCCTTGATCTCGGCAAAGGGCACGGGCGGCAGCGAATCCTGCAAGGAGAGCAGGTTCGTCGCCGCTTCCTCTCCCACCAGGTCAGGTCGCGTGGCAAGCGATTGCCCCAGTTTGATCGCGGCAGGCCCGATGGCGCGGAAGGCGCCAGCATAATCGGGCTTGCCCTTCTTGCCCGTCAGCGTCGCAAGCCGCGCCAGCCTGGCAAGGCGCCGCACCGGCGTGGGCGCGTTTACATCGTTCTCGATACCCACCAGCGCGCGGCGACGCGCCAGCGTAATGCCCCAGCGCGCAAGGCGGGAAAGGTGAATAACGGGAGAGGTCATGTTATGTGTACGCGCGCGCTACTCAAAAGGCCGCGCCTTCAGACTTTCCAGCCCGAATGGATCGCAACCGCGCCGCCCAGGATTGTTTCATACTTGGTGTTCTCAAAGCCCGCATCGGCGATCATCCGCTCGAATTCGGGCATCTTGGGGAACTTGCGGATCGATTCGACGAGATAGCGATAGCTTTCTGCATCACCCGCGATCACCTGTCCCATGCGCGGCAGCAAGGCATCGGAATAGACGTCGTACACTTTCTGGAAAGCCGCCCAGTCGCTGGTCGAGAATTCCATGCAGTAGAACCGGCCTCCCGGACGCAGCACGCGGTAGGCCTCGGCCAGGGCCTTGTCCTTGAAGGTCACGTTCCGGATGCCGAAGACGATCGTGTAGGCATCGAAAGTGTTCGACGAGAAATCGACCTCTTCCGCGTTCTGCCGGGTAAAGACGAGGCTGCCCGTCTCGTCGCTCTCGCGCCGCTCCATCGCGCGCTCGGCGCCCACGTCGAGCATTTCCTGGTTGATGTCCGCCACGGTCACATCCGCACCGCGATCGGCCATGCGAAAGGCGATGTCGCCCGTGCCGCCCGCCATATCGAGAATTTTCTCGCCCGCCTGCGGCTTCACCCGTTTGACAAAGCGATCTTTCCAGCCGCGATGCATGCCAAGCGACATGGCATCGTTCATGATGTCGTACTTCTTCGCAACGCTGGTGAAGACCTGCCCGACGCGGCGGGTCTTTTCCTCGGGCGCGACCTGTTCGTAGCCGAAGCTGACGGTTTCCTGATTGCTCTCGCTCATGCCAAGCGCACTAGAGGGAATTGAGCCGGGCGCAAAGGGTGTTAGTGGAGTCTTTGTGCGAGCTCTCTGCATCCGCAGGAAGCCTGCCGTAGCCGCCCGCGCCCTCCACCCTTCCACCCGGATTGTGTCCCGGTAGGCTCCGGGTGGAAGGGTGGAGGGCGCGGGTGGCTACGGCGCGAGCGATAGCGAGCCTGAGAACGAAGAAATGCCTGAACTGCCCGAAGTCGAAACCACGGTGCGCGGCCTTGCCCGCTTTCTGGATGGCGCACGCATCGAACGCGTTGTCCTCAACCGCCCCGATCTGCGTCGCCCATTCCCCGAAGACCTCGTCCAGGTGATGACGGGCGCGATCGTCACCGGTCTGACGCGCAGGGCCAAATACGGTCTCATCCATCTCGATCGTTCACACAGCGTGATCTTCCATCTGGGAATGAGCGGGCGCTGGCGAATCGATCCCGAAGAGGCGGATCCGCATGATCACCTGCTGCTGGAGACCGCGGACCACCGCTTTGCCCTGTGCGACCCGCGCCGCTTTGGCTCGGTCGACATGGTGGCAAGCAACGCGCTGGAAGCCTGGCCGCAATTCGCCGCAATGGGCCCCGAGCCGCTGGGACCGGGGCTGACACAGCAGCACCTGAAAGCCGCGCTCAAGGGCAAGACGCAAAGCATCAAACTGTGCCTGCTCGACCAGCGGATCGTGGCCGGGCTCGGCAATATCTATGTGTGCGAGGCGCTCTGGCGAGCGGGTATCCACCCGATGAAGAAGGCAGGCAAGGTGACGAAGCCACAGCTGGCGCGGCTGGTGCCCGCAATCCGCGAGGTACTCGAGGCTTCCATCAAGGATGGCGGCTCGTCCTTGCGCGATTACGCCGCGCCTTCGGGCGAACTGGGCTATTTCGCGACCCGCTTCGATGTCTATGGCCGCACGCTCGAGGCCTGCCACCGCGAGGATGGCGGCACGATCAGGCGCGTGGTGCAAGGCGGTCGCAGCACATGGTATTGCCCGGTTTGCCAGAAGTAGGAGCGTTTGTGCGGGTGGCCGGGTTCACGCCTGGCGCGCAACGCAATCATTGACGATTCGCGCCCGTGGTCCTATGTGCCCCGCTTTCTGACGCATGGAGTGTGATTCCGGGCGTCCTCTTCGACAAACCCGATATTGCACCGGTCGCCGCAAAGCGGCCCCTTTAAAGAACGCGAGACAGACAAAGACATGGCCAACACGCCGCAAGCCCGTAAGCGCATCCGTCGCAACGACCGCCGCGCCGAGATCAACACCGCCCGCATGAGCCGCATCCGCAGCTTCATCAAGCGCGTCGAGACCGCCCTGGAATCGGGTGACAAGGACGCCGCAGCCACCGCACTCAAGGCCGCCCAGCCCGAAATGGCGCGCGGTGTCGCACGCGGCGTGCTTCACAAGAACACGGTCGCGCGCAAGATGTCGCGCCTGAGCAAGCGGGTCGCCGCTCTCTGATCATTGCAGGCGACAAACCTGCGGGCTCCGGAAGGCCCGTGAGCTAAGCGTTTGTCCTCATGAGATATTGCAGGGCCGTGTCCTCGGGGGCGCGGCCCTTTTTGTTTGTAACAATTCGAGAATCGAGCCTGCGGGCGACCCTAGGAATTCCCGCGATTCGCATCAGTCATTTTGAGTGAAATATAATAAAAACAGCCGCTTGAACGGCCCCCTGCGGGGTTCCACGTGTCAACGAATATATTTCAAAAAAGTGAAAATTTCCCCATTGCGAAAAGCGCCCAAGAGTCGTTTATTAAGGCCTCACTCGGTTGGGGACAGGCCGGGTCTTAGTACATAGGTCGATGGGGTACTCGCGGGATATCGATTCCGGGAGCGGGTGGATTTTGCCTATCGCAGTGTTGGTTTGCCGCCTCGGATTTTCGCTTCCGGGAGCGCTCAAGTATTGGGGAAGCTACAGTGCAGAAGATAGACAAGGCGCGGGCCACGCGTCGCAACGCTGACGATGATTTGATGGAAGATGCCGAAGCCGTGAACCTCGCTGCCGACTGGGCCGATATCAGCACAGGCCTGCGCAAGGACCTGGGCCACCAACTGCACAGCCAGTGGATCAAGCCGATCCAGCTGGGCGAGCTGGAAAAGGACACCGGCACGCTCAACCTTTTCCTGCCGACCGAATTCTCCGCCAACTGGGTCAAGGACCGGTTCGAGGATCGCCTCCAGCTGGCCTGGACGATTGCGCGCCCCGAAGTGCGCCAGGTCAGGATTCAGGTCCATCCCGGTCGCCGCCAGCTGCCTGAACTGCGCCTGGACGATGGTCGCCGCCCCGCCAATGACGGCGCGAGTTCGCTCGCGGTCGCAGCGGGCACGATCGGCGATTCGGGCTTTACCTCGAGCGTCGGTCTCGACCCCTCGCTCACCTTCGCGGCGTTCGTCACGGGCGATGCCAATATCCTGGCCTGCAACGCCGCGCAGCGCATGGCCGCGACCGAGCAGCCGCAATTCTCTCCGCTCTACCTCAAGGGAGCGACCGGCCAGGGCAAGACTCACCTGCTCCACGCGATCGGCCACGCCTATCTTCAGAGCCACCCGCGAGCGCGCATCTTCTACTGCTCGGCCGAGCGCTTCATGGTCGAATTCGTGCAGGCTCTGAAAGCCAACCAGATGATCGAGTTCAAGGCGCGCCTGCGCAGCTTTGATCTGCTTCTGGTGGACGACATCCAGTTCATTATCGGCAAGGCGTCCGCGCAGGAAGAATTGCTCTACACGATCGATGCGCTGCTGGCCGAGGGCAAGCGCCTGGTCTTTGCCGCCGACCGCGCGCCGCAGGCGCTTGACGGAGTGGAACCGCGCCTGCTCAGCCGCCTCTCGATGGGGCTGGTCGCCGATATCGCCGCGGCGGATATCGAGCTGCGCAAGTCGATCCTCGAATCGAAACTTTCGCGCTTCGCACCGCTGAGCGTGCCCGAAGATGTGATCGATTTCCTCGCCCGCACCATCACGCGCAACGTGCGCGAACTTGTCGGCGGGCTCAACAAGTTGATCGCCTATGCGCAGCTGACGGGACAGGAAGTCTCGCTCAATCTGGCGGAAGAACAGCTGACCGATATCCTGTCGGCCAATCGCCGCCGGATCACGATCGATGAAATCCAGCGCACGGTTTGTCAGTTCTATCGGATCGACCGGGCCGAAATGAGCTCGAAGCGCCGTGCGCGTGCCGTCGTGCGTCCGCGCCAGGTGGCGATGTATCTCTCCAAGGTGCTCACCCCGCGTTCCTATCCCGAAATCGGGCGCAAGTTTGGCGGGCGCGACCACTCGACGGTCATCCACGCCGTGCGGCTGATCGAGGATCTGCGGACCCGCGATGCGGATATGGACGGCGACGTGCGCAGCCTGCTGCGCCAGTTGGAGAGCTGAGGCAAAGGGTCTTCGGGATGTGAACTTCCTCCTCGATCGCGAGGAGATATGAACAGGAAGCCCACACCCTTTCCCCGCATCCGAACACAGCTTTTGCGCAGACTTGCGCCCCAAAGCCTCCACAAACTTGCCCACTCAGCATCCACAGCCTGTTCACAAGCGCTCCACAGCCTGCCAACAGGATCGTCATGGTCGACAGGTTGTTCATAGGGTCATCCCCGGAAGCTTCCACAGGCAGCGCGCCGGAAGCGGGCGCACTCAGCCCGGGCCGGCTTGATCGGTTCGCGCGCAACATGATCGTGCCCGAGATCGGCGGGGCGGGACAGGTGGCGCTGGTTGCGAAGCACGTCACCGTGATCGGCCTTGGCGGGATCGGTTCGCCGGCGCTGCAATATCTCGCAGCAAGCGGGATCGGCAAATTCACGTTGGTCGATGACGATACGGTCGAGGTTTCCAACCTCCAGCGCCAGACGATCTTCACCACGCGCGATGTCGGTCATGGCAAGGCCACCTCGGCGCGCCGCTGGCTCGCCAATTTCGACGATGCGCTGAGCGTGGACATTTCCGACAATCGGATCACGGCCGAAAATGCGGGCGACCTTGTCGCCGGCTGCGACCTCGTGCTCGACGGAACCGACAATTTCGCCACCCGCCTCGCCATCTCCGACGCCTGCGTGGCCGAGCGCGTGCCGCTGCTTTCCGCCGCAGTCGGGCGCTTCCAGGGCCAGGTTGGTGCCTTTGCCGGGCACTTGGCGGGCCAGCCATGCTATCGCTGCTTTGTCGGCGACGCTTTTGACGCCGAGGATTGCGACACGTGCGCAGATGAAGGCATGCTGGGCGCGATGGCCGGCTGGACCGGAAGCTTTGCCGCGATGCAGGCGGTGCGCTCGCTGCTGCACGGTGCAGGAAGTTTGGGCGACGATCCGTTGCGGGGCCGCCTGTTCGTGCTCGACGGGCTGGAGCCCTCGATGCGCTCGCTCACCATCGCGAAAGACCCTGCGTGCAAAGCTTGCGGATGAGCGAGACACGCCGCCTCGCTTGCATCACCTAATAGGTGTGCCCCGGGTTTGATCGCTCAAGCTTGCGCAACAGGCCCGGCCAGATAAGATTATCGCCCATCCCCATCGTGAAAGCCGGCGCCGCTTGTTCAAAGACGCGCGCGCTCATCGCCTCGCTTTCCTCGTGCAACTGGCTGCGATCTCCCACGGCCTGCGCCAGGATCTGGGTCTTGCAGGCGTTTTCGAGCAGATACATGCGCAAGAAGGCGAGCGCGCAATTCCGGCCGATCGTCAGCGTGCCGTGATTGCGCAGCATCAGCAGGCTCTTGTCACCAATGTCAGCGATCAGGCGCTCGCGCTCGTCCAGATCGAGCGCGATGCCTTCGTAATCGTGATAAGCCAGATCATCATGCACCTGCATCGAGAACTGCGTGAAACGGCGCAGGCCCTCTTTCTGGACCGAAACAGCGACACCGTATGGCGTGTGGACGTGGATCACGCAGCCCGCATCCTCGCGTGCGCTGTGAACCGCGCTGTGGATCGTGAAGCCGGCGGGATTGGTGAAATAGGGTGTTTCCTGTTGCGGCACCCCGCTCATATCGATCTTGACCAGAGATGACGCGGTCATCTCGTCAAACATCACGCCATAGGGGTTTATCAGAAAACGCTCCTCGCCGTCCTCGTCGGGAAGCCGGGCAGAAATGTGCGTGAAGACAAGATCCGTCCAGCCATACAAGGCGCACAATCGATAGGTCGCCGCCAGATCGCAGCGCATCTGCCATTCCGCCTCCGATACCTTGCCCTCGAGCCTTTCGACCTTGCAGGGGTCCGGAATATCGAAGTTTTGCTGGATCGCCATTGTGCCCACCTGATGTGTGGATGCCGTCGCCATTGTCTTTCTCCCGCTTCTCTTCTGACAGGGCTAACATAATCGGGCGATGATCGTCACCGCTTCATCAACGCCAGCGCCGGATTGACGGACCAGGCAATCGCCAGCGCGCACTTATCGAAAGCGCCAGACAGTGTGATCGAGGTTTTCGCCTGCAAGATCGGGTCGATCCCGCCCCCCATGCGTTTACAACAGGCAGCCTCGCCGCCTAATTGAACCACGTCTCCTTTTTCCTTCAGGGTCCGATCCATGCTCACCGTTCTCTCACCCGCCAAGAAACTCAAGGCCGAAGCCCCCGCCGCGCCGCTGGAGGTAACGCGCCCGCGTTTGGATGACGACACCCGCACGCTGGCAAAAGTAGCGAAACGGCAGTCCGCCGATGACCTTTCGCGATTGATGCGCATTTCGGACAGTCTCGCGACGCTGAACGTGGAACGCTTCAAGAGCTTCGACCTCGACGGGCGCAGCAATTCGGCAACGCCGGCCGGGCTGACCTTTGACGGCGATGTCTATTGGGGACTGGAGGCGACCAGCCTTGATGACGAGGCGCTCGGCTACGCCCAGGAGCATTTGCGGATTCTTTCGGGGCTTTACGGCGTGCTGCGGCCACTGGACGCAATCCAGCCCTATCGCCTCGAAATGGGCACGAAGATGGCGAACGAACGCGGCAAGTCGCTCTATGATTTCTGGGGCAGCCGCATCGGCGAAAGCCTCGCCGACGATCTGGAGGGGCATGACGACCAGACCATCGTGAACCTCGCTTCCAACGAATATTTCAAGGCGGTCGATACCAGCGCGCTGCCCGGAAAGGTGGTCGAGGCGAGCTTCCTCAACGTCGAGGACGGCGAAGCGCGGCGACTTATGTACCACGTTAAATTCGCGCGCGGGCTGATGGCGCGCTGGATCATGGAGAACCGGATCGAGAAAGCCGATGACCTTCGCGGATTCAACGCCGAGGGCTATTGCTGGGATGCAAGCGCCTCGAGCGAAGGTCACCTCGTCTTCACCCGTCCCCAGCCGCCGGTGAAGAAGAAGTAGGCGCGAGCGCTTTCCTACTTGGCCGGGGCGCGCCAAAGTCGCGTCTCCGGCTCTTTCCAATCCTCCGCAACCGATTTTTCGCCTCCGCCACCCTGTCCGTCACTCTCGCAGGAATAGGCCTATCCCACTGATTTAAAGGGTTATTGCTTTTGGACTTGTAGGTTACACGGTGTAACTCTTGTCACTTTAGTCCTGCGGGCCACGGCCCTTTGAGGGCACCGCGCGAGGCGCCGAGCACCTCGTCCACCCAGGCGGGCACAAGCTTGCCGGCAGGCCCATGACGCGCCTCGTGAAAGGCGCCGGTGCCTTCGCTCGGTTCAAGGTTGAGCTCCAGCGCATGCGCGCCATAGGCCTTGGCGCCATTGACGAAGCCTGCGGCGGGATAGACCGCCCCGCTCGTCCCGATGCTGACGAACAGGTCGCAATCGCTCAGTGCCCGCTCGATCCGCCCCATCTGGTAAGGCATCTCGCCAAACCAGACGACATCCGGCCGCAAGGTCGGCGCCCGGCAGACCGGGCAGGGCGGGCGGTCGAACATCGTCGCGCGCCATGGCGAGCGCGTACCGCACGATGTGCAAAGCGCGCTGTTGAGCTCGCCATGCATGTGCAGCACGCGGGCCGAGCCGGCGCGTTCGTGCAGGTCATCGACATTCTGCGTGACGAGCAGCAGATCACCGTCAAATTCGCGCTCGAGCCGCGCCAGCGCCGTGTGCGCAGCATTGGGAAGAACGGTGCCCAGCTGGGCCCGGCGCTCATCGTAAAAGCGCAGCACCAGATTGGGATCACGCTCGAAACCTTCAGGCGTGGCGACATCGTAGATCGCATGCTTTTCCCACAGCCCTCCGGCATCGCGAAACGTGTCGATCCCGCTTTCCGCGCTTATCCCGGCGCCGGTGAGAATCACGATGTTCTGGGGTTTCATGGCTGCTCTATCCTTGAGGTCACTCTCATTGTGTTTCAAACTCTGCCGCAACACGTAGCGGGAGCCTCGAAGTGATCAAGTTTGCAATCCTGGGACACAAGGGCCGGATGGGTCAGGCCATCGCCGCCGCCGTTGAAGAAGCGGGCCACGAATTCTGCGTTGGCGTTGATCGCGGTGGCGACCCCTCGCCTGTGATCGGCCAATGCGAGGTAGCGGTCGATTTCTCCGCTCCTGCCGGGCTCAAGGGCAATCTGGCGGCGGCAAGGACCGCAGGCATTCCGATCCTGATCGGTACGACCGGCCTTGAGGAAGAACATTTCGCGGCGATTGAAGAAGCCGCGCAGACCATTCCGGTCCTGCAGACGGGCAACACCTCGCTTGGCGTCACGCTGCTAGCCGCTCTGGTGCGCGAGGCGGCTGCAAAGCTGGGGCCTGACTGGGATATCGAGGTGCTCGAGATGCACCATCGCGGCAAGGTCGATGCGCCCTCGGGCACTGCCAAGCTGCTGGGCGAAGCGGCAGCAGCGGGGCGCGGCATCGATCTCGCCGCCAACCGCGAGGCGGGGCGCGACGGCATCACTGGCGCGCGGGGCGATGGCGCAATCGGATTTGCCAGCCTTCGCGGCGGCACGGTGACGGGCGAACACAGCGTAATCCTTGCCGGAGCGCAGGAACGCCTCGTGCTCTCACACACGGCCGAGGATCGCATGATCTTCGCCCGCGGTGCGGTGAAAGGAGCGGCCTGGCTGATCGGCCGGCAAGCGGGCCAGTACACGATGGAGGATGTGCTCGGCTTATGACCGGCGGCATGAGCCTGCGCCACCGGGTCTATCGCGAACTGTTCGCCTCCGCACGCGAGGACGGGCGACTGACCTTGACGAACCGCGTGATCGTCGTGTTGATCGTCGCCTCGGTTGTGCTGGCGATCGTGGGGACCGAGCGGCAGGTCGCTACTGATGCCCGCACGATCCTGCGCTGGGCGGAATTCGGCTTCGGGATCGTATTCCTCGTCGAATATGCCGCGCGGTTCTGGGCAGCGGCCGAGCGACCCGGCAAGGGATCGGCGATCGCCAAGCGGATCGAGTGGGCGGTCAGTTTCTTTGCGCTGATCGATCTGGCGGTGGTGATCGCTTCGCTTGTACCGGTGCTGGTGACGGGTGCGCCGATATTCCGGGTGATACGGCTATTCCGCCTCGCTTCGCTTTTGCGGTTCGGCGAATTCAGTGATGCGCTGCACGCTCTGGGCAAGGCGATCGTCGAGCGGCGCTATGATCTGGCGGTAACGGGCGCGCTGGCAGGGCTTCTGGTGCTGGTGGGCGCGACTGCGCTCTACTGGGCCGAAGGAGCCGAGCAGCCCGAGGCATTTGGATCGATCCCGCGAGCCATGTGGTGGTCGATCATCACGCTGACCACGGTGGGCTATGGCGATGTCTCGCCGGTCACCTCGATCGGCAAGTTCCTCGCCGCGATCGTCGCTCTGGGCGGGATCGGGCTCGTCGCCATGCCCACCGGGATTATTGCCGCGGCGTTTTCGGACGCGATGCAGGCCCACCGCGACGCCAAGGCCGCTGCCGAGCAAGAGAACGCATGACCAAGGACCAGATCTTCGAATTCTTCCGCCGCCTCGCCGAAGACAATCCCGAGCCCGAGACCGAGCTGGAATACGGCAACGCCTACCAGCTGGTCGTGGCTGTGGCGCTGTCGGCGCAGGCGACCGATGTGGGCGTGAACAAGGCGACGCGCTCGCTGTTTGCGAAGGTCGAGACGCCGCAGCAGATGCTCGATCTGGGGCTCGACGGGCTGGTGGAGCACATCAAAACGATCGGCCTGTTCAACTCCAAGGCGAAGAACGTCATCGCGCTCTCGCAATTGCTGGTCGACGAATATGGCGGCGAGGTGCCCGACACGCGCGAGGATCTGGTGCGGTTGCCCGGCGTCGGGCGCAAGACGGCGAATGTGGTGCTCAATTGCTGGTTCGGGCAAGAGACCTTCGCGGTCGATACCCACATATTGCGCGTGGGCAACCGCACGGGGCTGGCCAAGGGCAAGACGCCGGAGAAGGTCGAGGAAAAGCTCGAAAAACGCGTGCCTGCACCGTTTCGGCTGGGCGCGCATCACTGGCTGATCCTGCACGGGCGCTATGTCTGCAAGGCGAGGACGCCGGAATGCTGGCGGTGCGGGGTGGTGGACCTGTGCAGCTTCAGGAAGAAGGTGCTGGAGAAGCCTAGGGGGCGAACATGAAAAATGGAGATTTGCCGCCGATCGACGACTACACAGCTATCGTAAAATTTGCCGGTGACTTTAACGGTTACGACCACTTTGGCTCATTTGAAGCTTCCGCCAAAGCGGCCAAAGCTAAATCGAGAGATAGCCTGATTGCGATCCAGAATGAGTTGTTCTTTGCGTATCGCGCGGCCAATCACACAGGCGACACTACCATCCTGCTATCTACTTACGAGCAATTGCTCCCACTGTTCGAGGACTATCTGGCATAGCTTAAGTTATACATCGTCCGCCGAAATCATCTCCGCCCGGTCCAGCTCGCCCGTCATCGCCGCCACCGTGGTCGCCACCGCGGCATCACCCGACACGTTAGTGGTAGTGCGCATCATGTCCATGATCCGGTCGATGCCAGCGACCAGCGCGATCGTCTCGAGCGGCACGCCGACCGCGCCGAACACCAGCACCATCATGATCAGCCCCGCGCCCGGAATGCCCGCTGCGCCGATCGCGCCCAGCGTGCCAAGGATCGAGATCAGAAAGTAGTCGCCCCAGGTCAGGTCCACGCCGAAGACCTGCGCACCGAACAGCGTCGCAAGGCCCAGATACATCGCGGTGCCGTTCATGTTGATCGTCGCGCCAAGGCTGATGACGAAGGCGGCGACCGAGTTCGAGACACCCAGGTTGCGCTCGGCACAGCGCAGCGTCACCGGCAGGGTCGCGTTGGAACTCGCTGTCGAATAGCTCACCGCGATTGCATCGATGATGCCGCGGAAGAAATCCACCACCGGCAGGCGTGCGAGGAATTTGATCATCCCGCCATAGATCAGCCCGATAATGAGCAGGCACCCGATATAGTTGAGGAGTACCACGATGCCGAGCGCCTGCAACGCCTCCAGCCCCAGCGTCCCCGCCACCCATGCCATCAGCGCAAAGACGCCGAACGGGGTGAGCTCCATCACCACCATCGTCACCTTCTGCATGACGACGCTGCCGCTCTCGAAGATCTTGAGGACCGGTTCGCCCTCCTCCTTCGCCATCAGGATGCCGATCCCGATCAGCAGCGAGAAGATGATGAGCGGCAACACGTTGACATCGGCCATCACCTGCACGGGGCTCGAGGGGACCATTTCGAGGATCATCTGCTCGAGCGTGACGCCGTCCTGCTGGCGCGCCTGCGCCTTCTCCAGCGCGGCCGGGTCAAGGTCCATGCCGCTTGCATCAAGCCCCGATCCGGGTTGAACCAGCGTGCCGATGCCAAGGCCGAGCCACACCGCCATCTGCCCGGTGACGACGAACAGGAGCATCGCGCGCCAGCCGACGCTGCCAAGTTTCTTTAGGTCCCCGATGCTCGCAACGCCCGCGACGAGGCTGAAGAAGATCAGCGGAACCACCAGCATCTTGATGAAGGCGATGAATACATCGCCGATAATCTTGATGCTGGCGGCCCCCGGACCCCAGAAATAGCCCACGAGAATGCCGAGGATGAGCGCGCCGATCACCCGCTGCCACAGCGGAATTGCAAACCAAGCCTTCATGAGTGGTGATTGCCCTTCAGTGTTTGTCCCGCGCCTCTCGCAAATCCTGTGCGCAGCGCCTGTGTGAACCCTTGGGCACCACGCCTAGCAGACCTGTGCGCTAGAGCAATGTCGCCACCAAGGCAGCGTATCAGGCGACATCTTCGTATTGCTCGATCACCCATTGCTCGGCTTCGGCAGCGCTCACCCATTCGCGCATCCAGTCGTGCTCCCAGATCGCCTGCATATAACTTTGCGCAAAGCCCGGAACGCGGATTCCGTAGGTGAGAAAGCGCGAGACGACGGGGGCGTAGAAGATATCGGCCGCGCCGAATGTGCCGAACAGGAATGGCCCCGAGGAGCCGTGCCGGGCGCGCGCCTCGGCCCAGAGCTGCAGGATGCGCACGATATCCGATCGTGTCTGGTCCGACACGTCCTCGATCGGCGTGTGGCGGCGGATATTCATTGGCATTTCGGAACGCAACGAAGCGTAAGACGAATGCATTTCAGATACCATTGCGCGCGCCATGCCCCGAGCCGCTTCGTCCTTGGGCCAGAAACGGTCGCGCCCGACCTTGTCGGCAAGGTATTCGAGGATCGCCAGGCTGTCCCAGATCACAGCGTCGCCATCCCACAAGATCGGGACCTTTCCATGCGAGGGCTGGATCTCGCCCATGCTCTGCCTGGCTTTGTCCCACTCGGCGCCTTTGAGCGGCACAATCAGCTCCTCGAAAGCAAGGCCCGATTGTTTCGCAGCGAGCCAGCCACGCAAGGACCAGCTGGAATAGTTCTTGTTACCAAGGATCAGTTTCATGGGCGCGCTCTCCACCGTTGCGCTGCGAAAGTGCACCCCGCCTAGATATTCAGGCTTTCGCTGTCGAGACTGAACGGGCTAGGAGGGGTTCATGGATTGCACCAAGGAGAACGTGCGATGAGCCTGCCCCCGTTTCACCTCGCCTTCCCGGTCGATGACCTCGCCGCCGCGCGCAGCTTCTATGGGGAGCTTCTGGGATGCGCGGAAGGGCGCAGCAGTGAGGAATGGATCGATTTCGATTTTCACGGTCACCAGATCGTCGCGCATCTGTCGCCGGAAGCGGGCGACCGGATGAGCAATCCAGTGGATGGCCATGATGTTCCGGTTCCACATTTCGGACTGGTCCTTGGCATGGACGATTGGCGCAATCTCGCTGAGAAGCTGAAGGAATGCGGCACTGACTTCGTGATCGAGCCCACCATCCGCT
The DNA here is from genome assembly GCA_043567175.1 of Erythrobacter sp. Classification (GTDB taxonomy): domain Bacteria; phylum Pseudomonadota; class Alphaproteobacteria; order Sphingomonadales; family Sphingomonadaceae; genus Erythrobacter. Next base: position 2,659,968 of record CP121323.1, on the reverse strand, counting down.
TCGAAGGCAAGCCGGGCGAGCAGGCGACCATGTTCCTGCGCGATCCAGCGGGCAACGCCTTGGAGTTCAAGGCTTTCGCAGACATGGGGCAATTGTTTGCGGCGTAACGGGCCAGCCCCCGATTATCCGAGCATCACCTGCAGCACGCTCGCGCCCAGCCACAGACCGAGCACCAGAAACGATTCCCATCCGATATCGGCAGGTCCCCGCCGCTCGCGCCGCAGCATGCCCAGAAGCAGGATGCCGCACAAGACCCCGACCAGCGCGATCCAGAACAAGGTTCGCGTCTCGATCGCGTGATAGATCGAGCCTGCACGGTAAGCGACATCGCTGGCCGAGACGAACAGCGCATCGAACATGTTGCCGCCGATGATACCGCCGACGGCCAGCTGGAGCGCGCCGCGGCGGATGGCCGCGATGGTGGTGACAAGTTCGGGCAGCGAGGTCACAACCGCCGTTCCCAACGCGCCGACCAGTCCCTGTGAAATGCCTAGCCGATCACTCAGAGCCAGCCCCGTCTTACCGACCACGTAACCGCTCAAGCCAACGACCAGCACGAGTGCAGCGAAGCCCCAGGCCAGTATCATGGTCGAACGAGGATCGTCTTCCTCGTCATCCACCTCGCGGCGCAGCTCCTTGGTCGGCTTGGGCTGCCACATCGGCTCCTGGCGGATGCGATGCGCATTGTGCAGCCCCACCAGATAGACGCCGACGATCACCGCGCTCATCGGGTGCACACCGGCAATCGCGACAGGCGGAGCGGCGAAAGCCAGCACGGGAAGCAGGCATAGCACCATCAGCGTTGTTGCCTGGCCCAGGTTCACAGTGCTCGCGCCCGCATGCTCGAGATTGACCGACCGATAGAAGAGATCTGCCAGCGCCAGAAACATCGTCTGCGCGGCAATCCCGCCAAAGGCATTGGCCACGGCCAGATCGGGTGCACCGCTGGCAGCGGTAGAAACAGAGGTAACGATGCCCGAAATGCTGGTGCCCGCACCCAGGATGACCGCGCCGACCAGCGCTTCGCCAAGGCCCGTGCGGTCCGCCAACACATCGGCGATGCGGGCCATCGTGCTGCCGAAATAGGCGATCACCACCGCGCTGGCGAGGAAGAGCGCGCCAAGCCAGAGCGTGGGCAGGGATTGAATATCGGGCATTGAAGGCCGTGATAATGCCATACGAGGCCGCCCGCGGCCAGCGAAGCGCTATTGATCAGGCAGCGAGGTAAAGCTCGCTCGGCCGGCTGACACCGCGCCTAGCGCGCCGCCCAATCCTCACCAAGCGCATCGGCAACAACCGCCGCTCTCAGCTCAGCGATGCCCATCCCTTTCTCGCTGCTGGTCAGATGGATCTGCGGGTGCGCGGCCACGTGCTTGCGGGCATCCTCGGCAACCTTGTTCGCGACCCGCTCCAAATCGCTCGCCTTGATCTTGTCGGTCTTGGTAAGGACGATGCGATACCCGACGGCAGCCTCGTCGAGCATTTTCATCATTTCGCGGTCGACGTCTTTGAGGCCGTGGCGGCTGTCGACCAGCACGAGATTGCGCGCGAGCACCTGTCGCCCGCGAAGATAGCTTTTAACGAGATTCTTCCACCGCTCGACCACCTTGACCGGCGCCTTGGCAAAGCCGTAGCCGGGCATGTCGACGAGGCGCAGCTGGGTTGGCTCGCCCACCTCGAAGAAATTGAGTTCCTGTGTTCGCCCCGGCGTCACCGAGGCGCGGGCGATTGCCTTGCGGCCGGTCAGCGCGTTCAGAAGGCTCGATTTGCCCACATTCGAGCGCCCGGCAAAGGCGATCTCGGGCACCGTGGGGTCAGGCAGAAACTTGAGCTGGGGGGCGGACAACAGGAATTCCACCCGGCCTGAGAACAAGCGGGAGGCGGCCCTTTCGCGCAGCGCGACTGCGCGCTCCTCTTCGGGTGTCAGCGCCAAGGTCAGGCCTTGCTCTTCTCGGTCTTCTCGCGCCCGTCTTTTTCGTTGGCGGCCTTCTTCGCCATGTCCGCTTTCTCCTTATCGGCTGCCGCCTTCAATTGCGGGTGCTGCGAATAAAGGTACTTCTGCTGAGCGAGGGTAAGGATGTTCGAGGTGACCCAGTAAATCAGCAGGCCGGCGGCAAAGGGCGCCATCACGAACATCAGGAACCACGGCATCAGGTTGAAGATCTGCTGCTGCATCGGGTCCATCGCGCTCGGATTGAGCTTGAAGGTCAGCCACATAGTAATACCCAGCAGCACTGCCAGAATGCCGATACCGAACAAGGTGCCGGCAACCTGGAAGTCGAGCAGGCCGAAAAGGTTCAGGATCGTCGCCGGGTCGGGCGCGGTCAGGTCGGTGATGTAGAGGAAAGGCTCGTGCCGCATCTCGATCGAGAGGATCAGGACCTTGTAGAGCGCAAAGAAGATCGGGATCTGGATGACCAATGGCAGACAGCCTGCCAGAGGATTAACCTTTTCATCCTTGTAAAGCTGCATGATCTTCTGTTGCTGCGCCTGCTTGTCGTCCTTGTAGCGCTCCTGGATCGCCTTCATCTTGGGCTGGACTGCCTTCATCTGCGCCATCGAAGAGAATTGGCGCTGAGCGATCGGGAACAGTATGCCGCGGAGCAAGAAGGTCATGCCGATGATGGCGACACCGAAATTGCCGATCAGGCCGTTGAGCGAGCGCAAAAGCCACAGGAGCGGCTTTTCGATAAGCTCGAACCACCCCCATGAAATCGCTTTGCCAAATTGTGCGACGCCTGCCTCTTCATAGGCATCGAGCACCACGCTTTCCTTGGCCCCCGCAAACAACTGGGTCTCTTGCGACAGGGTTGCACCGGCTCCCAGCGTCTGCGCGGGATAGAGCACGTCGGCGCGAAACAGATTGTTGCCAAGCGAGCGGAAAGTGGCCGCTTCGGCTCCCTCGGCCGGGATCAGCGCGCCGAGCCAGTAACGATCCGAAAAACCGAACCAGTCCGGAGAGCCACTGGGCGACCAGGTGTTGAGTTCGGCCAGTTCATCATAGGAATGCGGATCGTTCAGAACTTCGTCGACCACGCCGACGGGCCCGGCATGGCTCAGGAATTCGTCGTTTGTCGCATTGATGCTGGTGCGCTTGATGAGCGCGAACGGCTGAATGACAGCGGCCCCTTCCTCGGCGGTGTTGGTCACGCTTTGCTCTGCGGTGATCATGTAATTGTCATCGACCGAAAGGTTTATCGCGTAGGACAGGTCACCTTCCTGACGAGTGAGCGTAACCGGACTATCCGGCGTGAGGATCTTGCCGTCTGCCGTCCAGACAGCGTCCGAGGCGCTGCGCTGCGCGTTGGCGAGGAAGCCGAACTCGGCAAAATACTGCTCGGGCGTGCGCTCGGGCGCAAACAGCCGGACAGGACCCGAATCTTTGGCTGTCGTTTCCTTGTGGTCCTTGAGCACGATGTCATCGATGCGCGCGCCCACGAGGTTGATCGATCCGGCGATGCGCGGCGCGTCAATCACCACGCGCTGCGGATCGGCAAGCGCGGCGTCCAGATCAATCGGGCCGTCATCAGGCGTGCCGGTAGCAAGATCGCCGGCCACGACGCTGGTGCCCTGTGCACCGGCAGCGCCAGGCTCTGCTCCCGAAGCTGTGCCTGCCCGTACAGGCTCTGACGTACCGCCCGGAACCGAAGAGGAAGTCTCGATCGGCCTTTCGGGCTGCGGATAGAGATAGTTCATACCCACATCCCAACCCAGGATCAGCAGGCCTGACAGCACGAAGGCCAGCAAGAGGTTGCGCGAATTGTTCAACTGTTCCGATCCCTAATGCGTTCTTGATTCTCGTGGGGTACAGGTAGGCGTGTGAGCCGGGATTTCCCAGCCTTATGGCACTGGATCATGCCCATGCCCTCCCCAAGGGTGGCAGCGCCCTAGCCGCTTTAGCGTCAGCCATCCACCCTTCACAGCGCCATACTTGCGCAAGGCCTCGATCGCGTACTGGCTGCAACTTGGCGTATAGCGACAGGTCGGCGGCAGGACGAGCGAGGGTCCAAGCTGCCACGCGCGCACCACGAGGATCAGGACTTGCTTCATCCGTCCCTTCCCGCAGGCTTGCGATTGCCACGTCGCGGCCTTCGACCGCGCGCCGCATCGCCCTTGCCTTCGCGAGCACGGCTCAGAGCCTCCTCGAATTCGTGTGCCATGACATGAAAACCGCGCTCGATCCCGCCCGCGCGCCCGATCAGCACATGATCGTGATCTGCCAGCCCCAGTTCGGGCAAGGCCGCGCGCAAGAGTTCGCGAAAGCGTCGCTTCATGCGATTGCGCACGACTGCATTGCCGATCTTCTTGGTGACGGTTACGCCGAACCGCATCCCCTGCCCATCATTGGGACGGGTGAGCAGCACGAAACCCGGCTTGGCATTGCGAAGCCCCTTATTGGCCGCAACGAAATCGGCGCGCTTGGTCAGTACACGGATCACGGCATCATACGTACGACAAACGGGCCCCCGATGGGAGCCCGTTGGCAGGTCGTTCCTGATTCGATCGGCCAGAGCCAACGCTCCAGCCACCCTATCGCCCCGGAGGGCGCCAAGGTCAGGCAGTGAGCTTCTTGCGACCGCGGCGACGACGCGCCCGCAGGAGCTTGCGACCACCGACGGTGGCCTTGCGCGCGAAAAAGCCGTGGCGACGCTTGCGCACGAGATTGCTGGGCTGGAAAGTCCGCTTCATTTCGTCCTCGAATATCTGGTCTGGCTAAGAGCGGGCCGAATGGCCGCGTTTGCTCCGTTGCCTGTAAACACGAACCCACCCCTGTCCTTGGCGATGAGTCCTGATCAGACGCGGGCGGTTATGGGAAAGCGCTCTATGAGTCAACAAAAGGCTTGGCATCATACGTATCAAGACCAGCCAGCACGACACCGTCGACGTCCTGATAGTCCAGGACAGGGGACGCGTCCATTGCCAGCGAAATCAGTGCAACCATCGGGCGAGGCAAGGGCTGGAGCGGTATCGGCGGCGGCGCAACCACCAACTCGGGCCGAATCCAGGCCTTCATTTCCTCTCCCCGCAACCATTTGGCGCTGTGGTGAGGCACGGAATTTGTCATGGCGTAAAACGCACGGGCACGCTGTTCGCTCATCCCCATTTCAATGTAATAATCGAGATACAGACGATTGGCGGGGTCATCGGGAGCGAAATCATCCGGCTCCCGCCCATGGTTATCGAGCCAGGAATGAACGGCGAACCACGCGCCGTCATCAACGCTGCGCCGTACTCCGGCTAGAAAGAGCTCCACCGCACCCGAACGCACCGATCCGTTGCTCGGCACGTGGGTCGCAAGGCCGTGCGCGCGAATCCGGCGTCCGATCGCGAGATTCGCTATATCGTTGCTGGTGCCGGGAGCCTCGATCATCTCGAGCGTCAGCAGACCGGGGAAATCCTCCATCATCGCATCGAAATGTGCAGGAGAAGTCCCGTCGGTCGATCCGACGAGCGCCGCGCGCTCTCCATTGATGACCATGAACGGCCCGTATTGCGCGAGAGCTTGCCGCGGTATGGCCTTGAGCGGGGTTGCCGCGAACCGAGCGCTCTGTGCCCTGGCGGTAACGCCGATCTGCGCGTTCCAGGCCAAACCCTGGTTGCGCAGACTGCCTGTCTCGACAAGGCGTTCCGGCGCCCCGAGCCTGACCCAACGCTGCTGGTCCGGGTCCCACTCTTCCACCCAGCTCGTTGTAGCGACCATACGCTGGCCCGACGCAACCTGGGCATGGGCCGGCGAAGCCCAGGCCAGAAGCTGCAAGAAAGCGACAAGAACGGCAATCCACTGCATGCCGACCTAAATGGCCGACAGTCACTGACGAAATCGCAAAGGTTTATACTTGCAAAAAGCTTGCGTAGTCGCACGCGGACGCTCGACAATTCTCCCTTAACCCTGCAATACGCTGCCATCAGCGGATTTTCCTGGGGCGTAGCTTGGCTGCATGGGGAGATGAAGCGCATGGTCGCACTTATCCGGACGGTTGCGTATCTTGGTCTGGAAGCGAAACCGGTTGAGGTTCAGTGCCAGGTGGCAAGCGGGCTGCCCCGGTTTTCGATCGTCGGACTGCCTGACAAGGCGGTAATCGAAAGCCGCGAGCGCGTGCAGGCGGCACTGGCTGCGATGGGCCTCGCAATGCCGCCCAAACGCATCACGATCAACCTTTCCCCCGCAGACCTGCCCAAGGACGGCTCGCATTTCGATCTTCCCATCGCTCTGGCGCTTCTGGCGGCACTGGGCGTAACCGATGCCGAGCAATTGGGCGACTGGGTCGCAGTAGGGGAACTGGCCCTTGATGGCAGAGTGGTCGCCTCGCCCGGGGTGCTGATCGCCGCCCTCCACGCCAGTGCCGCCGAGTGCGGCCTGATCTGTCCGGCAGATCAGGGGTCCGAGGCAAAATGGGCGAGCGGTGTTCCCGTGCTGGCCCCGCGCGACCTTGGTAGCCTGCTCTCGCACCTGAAAGGCAGCGAGGTGCTGCCCGAACCGGTGAAAGGCACAGTCGCCGAGGCGCCACCGGCAACCGACCTCAAGCAGGTGAAAGGACAGGAAACCGCCAAACGCGCGCTCGAAATCGCTGCAGCCGGCGGCCATAATCTGCTGATGGTGGGGCCGCCAGGTTCGGGCAAGAGCCTTCTGGCTTCGTGCTTGCCCGGTGTATTGCCCGAGCTGACGCCTTCCGAAGCTCTCGAGGTTTCAATGGTCCAGTCGGTTGCAGGGACATTGGAAGCCGGCCGGATCAGCCGCGCGCGACCCTTTCGCGCTCCGCACCACTCGGCGAGCATGGCCGCTCTGACCGGCGGCGGGCTGAAAGTGCGCCCCGGCGAGGTGAGCCTGGCGCATCTGGGCGTGCTCTTTCTCGACGAGTTGCCGGAATTTCAGCGCCAGGTGCTCGATTCGCTCCGTCAACCACTCGAGACAGGGCAGGTCGATGTCGCGCGCGCCAACGCGCATGTCGCCTTTCCCGCAAATGTCCAGTTGATCGCCGCCATGAATCCGTGCCGCTGCGGTCATGCTGGCGAGGCGGAGAACATCTGTTCGCGCCACCCGCGATGCGTAGCGGAATACCAGGGACGTCTCTCCGGCCCGCTGCTTGACCGGATAGATCTGCATGTGGAGGTAGGCGCCGTGCGCGTGCAGGATCTGGCGCTGCCAGAGCCCAGCGAAAGCAGCGCCGAGGTAGCGCAGCGCGTGCAGCAGGCGCGAAGGCTGTGCCAGCCTCGAGGGGTTCGAGCAAACGCGCACTTGCAGGGCGATGCCCTCGAAGACGCGGCGGCACCGGACCAAGAGGGTCGCGCACTCCTGCTGCGGGCAGCCGAGAAACTGCGCCTGTCAGCGCGCAGCTACACACGTGTCCTGCGCGTCGCGCGCACGATTGCCGACCTCGCCGGGGCGGCCGGGGTCGCTCGTCCCCATATCGCCGAGGCACTCAGCTACCGGCAGTTCATCGGCATGCGGTGAAGCAGGCGCATCAATCGGCAGCGAAGCGACGAACAACCTCGCAGAAGTCCTCGCCATAGGTCTCCAGTTTCTTGGCGCCGACCCCGGGGACCTGCGTCATCGCTTCAAGCCCGTCGGGTTTGTGCTCGGCAATCTCGCGCAGCACGCTGTCGTGGAAGATGATGTAGGCGGGTATCCCGTTGGCCTTGGCAAGTTCGGCCCGACGCGCTCGCAAGGCCTCGAACAGGGGATCCCCGGTGGGATTGGCCGCCGCGTTCCTGCGTGAGCGGCGAGCCTTCTTCGGTGGCTGCGCGATAGTGACCGTACTTTCGCCTTTGAGCACCGGGCGCGCGCCCTCTCCCAGCGCAAGGCCGCCATATTCCGTCGTCACCAGCATTTCGTTCGCCATCGCTGCCCGCATGACCGAGCGCAGCAGCGGTGCTTCCTCCTCGGTGAGAATGCCGAAAACCGACAGGCTGTCATGGCCTTGCTGTCGGATGCGGTCGTCCTCGCGCCCTTGCAGAACCTGCTCTATATAGCCGATCCCGAAGCTCTGCCCGGTGCGATACACCGCCGAGAGCAGCTTCTGCGCCAATTGCGTCGCGTCGATCACCGTCGGCGGATCGAGACAGATATCGCAATTGCCGCAAGGTTGGGTGGGCTCTTCCCCGAAATGCCGCAGCAGGATGTTGCGCCGGCAGGTCGAGGCCTCGAGCAGGCCCGCGAGCGCGTTGAGCCTGGCACGTTCACTGGCCAGGCGACTTTCATCGACATCGTTCAGCCAATGCCGCGCGCGGGCAAAATCGGCAGCGCTCCAGAATAGCCGGGCTTCCGCCGGATCACCGTCGCGGCCCGCGCGGCCCGTCTCCTGGTAATAGGCCTCGATCGATTTGGGCAATGCGGCGTGAACGACAAAACGCACATCCGGCTTGTCGATCCCCATCCCGAAGGCGATGGTCGCTACCATCACCATATCCTCCGACGCGACGAAATCCGCCTGCACTGCCGCGCGCTGCTCGGCCGGAAGCCCGGCGTGATACACTCCCACGGGCCGCCCATTGCCTGAAAGCTTCTGGGCCAGTTGCTCGCACGCCTTGCGGCTGCCTGCATAGACAATGCCTGCACCCCGGGCTTGCGTCACGTAGTCGACGATCTGCCGCACACCGCCATCGCGTGCGCTGATCGTGTAGCGAATATTGGGGCGGTCGAAGCCGGCAATGATAAGCCCATCATCGGGCAGTCCCAACTGGCGCAACACATCCGCCCGTGTCGCCTTGTCTGCGGTCGCGGTGAGGGCAAGGCGCGGGACCTGCTCAAAGGCATCGAGCAGCGCACGCAGATCGCGATAATCAGTGCGAAAATCATGGCCCCACTCCGACACGCAATGCGCTTCGTCGATTGCGAACAGCGCGATGCGTGCCTGCCCAAGGAGCGAACGAAATCCGGGCGTGTTGGCACGCTCGGGCGCGATATAGAGTAGATCGAGTTCGCCTTCGCGCAGGGCCTGGGCGGTGGCGGCATTGTCGGCGTCAGCGCTGGTCATCGAAGCGGCGCGGATGCCAACCGCGCGCGCGGCGCGGATCTGGTCGTGCATAAGCGCGATCAGTGGCGATATCACGATCGCCGTGCCGTCGCGCACCAGGGCAGGCAACTGATAGCAAAGCGATTTGCCCGCGCCGGTCGGCATCAGGGCAAGGGTGTTCTCACCGCTGAGGACCCGAGCGACAGCCTCGGCCTGCGTCCCGCGAAAGTCGGCAAAGCCAAAAGTGGTTCGCAGGATCTCGCGCGCCCGGTCCATATCCGGCGCGGGGACACGACTTGACGAAGAACCATACGAAGAAAAGCTTGCTGAGACCATGACGTGGCCCTCAAAGGCCAGTTTGGTCCGAAGCGGTCAAGTGACGCTGGCTCCACTTTCCAGCGTTCCGGGCTTCACAAGTGGAAATTGGTGAAGATTCAGCTCGCGGCGAGTTTGCGGCCGTAATGTATATCAACGATATCGCCAGTCCCCAAGGGATGCCCCTGTTGCGCAATGGACCCATCGACCCGCTTGCCCACATCCTCGCGCTTCACGAGATTGAGCCCCATGTGATCAAGAATCCGGCCATCGTGCGAGAGCATCGAGACAGGGCCCACCGGGAGGCGATCGATCTCATCGACGAGGACCGGATCTTCGGTCACAAGCTCGCTGCCATATTTCTGGCCCCACTGGCGCAAAGCGACCATGGCAGGCAGGAGATCGAAGCCCTTTTCAGTCAGCCGGTACTCAATCTTGCGGCGATCATCCTCGCACGGCTCTCTTTTCAGGATGCCGTGCTCGACAAGTTTCGCGAGCCGATTGGACAAGATATTTCGGGCAATCCCTAATTCGCTCAGGAATTCTTCGAAATGCTTGAGGCCATTGAAGCTCGCCCGAAGGATCATGAATGACCATCTTTCGCCCATGACTTCAAGAGCTTGTGGCAAACCGCAATCGATCAGTTCCCGCAGTGATTCTCGTACTTCGCCCATGTTTCGGTCCTCTCACTGCGACCTTTCTAGCGCATGTCGCTGCCACAAGACAATCTGCCAAAGAACATTTTCAGTTTTCGGTTGCAACTGAAAATCGAATCAATTAGGTGGCGATCAGCAACCAGTTTTGATTTGAAACGTTGCATTGCACAATAAACTGATCCCCCGACCTGAAAAAGGACGATAAGCGATGACCCTCTCCGTTAACACCGCCAGCCGCTTTGCCTTCGCCGCCACCGCCGCTTTGGCGCTGGGCACCACGCTCGCCCCGATTGCGAGCGAGGCCGCCGCCCCCTATTATACCGCGACGCTCGCCGCTCCGGCTTCAGACGATCGCACCGTTGCCGGTGGCGTGGCCTGGGCGTGCCGCGACAATATGTGCGTTGCCGCCAAGGGCACCAGCCGCCCGATGCGCATTTGCCGGGGCCTCGCCCGCGAATTCGGCGAAATTACGAGTTTCACGACCAAGGGCGAAGAGCTCGACGCGGAAAAGCTGGCCAAGTGCAACGGCAAGTAAGCCTCTAGCGAAACCACTCGCTATTCCCCGAGCGCTCGCATCTCTCCACGCGAGCGCTCACTTCAAACCCCCGGCGCAGCCTTTCCCCGAACGCTGCGACCGGGGGATTTTTTTGACCAGCCTTCGGGCCGCCTCTTCTAGAGAAAGCCGGAGGCGCGCAATTGCGCTTCCAGATCGTCGGCACGGGTGAATAGGTGAGCGTCCCAGCCACGCTCCCTCGCCGCCTCGACATTGACCGGGTTGTCGTCGGTGAAGAGAAGATCGCCTCCACGGCGCCCGCTTCGCTCTTCGACGATCTGATAGATCTGCGGATCAGGCTTGGCGATTTTCTCGACCCCCGAGACGATGATGTCTTCGAACAAGTCGAATATGGGTTGGGTTGGCCGGAACATATCCCAAAATTCGTCTCCGAAATTGGTGAGGCAATAGAGCGGAACATGCCTGGCATGAAGACGCCGGACAAGCGCGTGCGCACCCTCGACCGGGCCAGGCACCGATTCGTTGAAACGCGTGGCGTAGGCCTCGATATGCCTCTGATATTCCGGAAACAGCTTGATGCGCTCAGGCACCATCTCGCCCAGTGGGCGTCCCCGGTCGTGTTCGAAGTGCCATTCCTCGGTCACCACGTTCGCCAGAAACCAGTCGAGCTCGGCCGGATCATCAATCAGCTTTTCAAATAGCGCGCGCAATTGCCAGTGAAACAGGACCCGCCCCACATCGAACACCACCGCTTTCGCCTGGCTCACCGCCTCGCTCCCCATATAGCAGCGGCCCGCTCTCCATGGTGGAGGCGGGCCGCTGGAAAAACCATTAAGCCTCACCCAGCCGGGCGGGCCCTTCGTCGATCAGCCCTGACGAGCCTTGAAACGACGGTTGGTCTTGTTGATCACATAGGTGCGTCCGCGACGACGAATGACACGGCAATCGCGATGGCGGTTCTTCAGCGACTTCAGGCTGTTGCGGATTTTCATTTCAAGTCTCTCAAAACAAAGCGCGCCGGAATCGGTCCGACGCGCGGAATTTGTGAGGCTGCCGTTAGCTTGAAGCGGCCTTGCCGTCAATGTCGGGCTTGCGCAATTCGGAAAGCTTGCGCTCCCAGGCCAGCGCATGGCCAATGATCGTATCGAGATCCGCATAGCGGGGCTCCCACGGCAGGGTGGATCGCAGCAGAGCAGGGTCCGAAATCAGCAAACCCGGATCGCCGGCCCGGCGTCCTTCCATCCGGCGCTCGATCTTCATGTTGGTGACGCGATCAACGGCATCGAGCACCTCGAGGACCGAAAAGCCACGCCCGTAGCCGCAGTTCATCGTCAGCGACCGCTCGGGTTGCCGGGTCAATGCCTCCAGCGCCAGCACATGCGCATCCGCGAGGTCACTAACATGGATGTAATCACGCACACCTGTGCCATCGGGTGTTTCGTAATCCGTACCAAAGACGCTGACATGGCTGCGCTTGCCAAGTGCAGCTTCCACGGCGACCTTGATGAGATGCGTCGCCCCAGCAGTCGATTGACCGGAACGCGCCCGGGGATCGGCGCCCGCGACATTGAAATAGCGCAACGCACAGAAATTCATCGGGTGAGCGGCCACCGTGTCGGCCAGCATCTGCTCGGTCATCAGCTTTGACCAGCCATACGGGTTTATCGGCCGTTGCGGCGTATCCTCGCGCACTGCGGACGTCTCTGGCATGCCATAGGTCGCAGCAGTGCTGGAGAAGATGAAATGCGAAACACCGCCTGACACGGCCGCCTCGATAAGCGCGCGGCTCTTCACCGTGTTGTTGTGATAATATTCGAGCGGCTTCTCAACGCTTTCGGGCACCACGATCGATCCGGCGAAATGCATGATCGCGGCGGTGCCCTGCTCCTTGAAGATGCGCGCGAGCAAGGCGGAATCTTCGATATCGCCCTCGTAGAACGGCACATGATCCGGGATCGCGAACCGAAAGCCGGTCGTCAGATTGTCGATCACCGCGACGCCCCAGCCGGCATCGACCAGAGCGAGAACCGCGTGGCTTCCGATATACCCCGCGCCACCTGTGACGAGGACGTTCGGTTTAGAGGAGTTTCTCATAGACACCCGGCGTACTAACTTTGTCCTTCAAAACCGTGAAGCACTTTTAGCGGGGATCTGCGTTTTGCACGCTGTGTGTTTGCGCCTATGACAGGCCAGAGGAGAAGACCCCCATGTCGCACATCAAAATGCTGAAGATGAGCCTTGCCGGCCTCACCGCGCTTGCCGCGGCGGCCTGCGCTTCGGGCACCTATACCGGCCCGGTCGAAGTGACCCGCTTTGTAGCGCCGCAGCCAGCGGGGCTGGGACAGGGCACGATCACCGTCCGGTTCTCTGAAGAGCTGGAGAACCAGGAAGCGCTCGACGCGTTTCGCGGCGCGATCAGTGATGAGCTCTCACTGCTGGGCTACACCGTCATCGACAATGGGGAAATTGCCGATCAGATCGCCACGGTCGACACAAGTCGCAACCCGATCGCTGCGACCGGCGGGCGCGATCCCGTGAATGTGGGCGTGGGCGGCGGAGCCGGGACGTTCGGCTCTGGCATAGGCCTTGGCGTTGGGGTCAATCTGGGAGGGGGCAGCAGCGAACCGCGCGTTGTTTCCGAGTTGAGCATCGCCATCGCCCGGAATGGCACCGGCGCTGAGCAACAGAATCTATGGGAAGCGCGCGCGCAATTTCCAACTTCCGTGAATTCCCCCTATGCGCCCGTGGCCGTCACCGCGAGAACACTTGCTGCCGCTATCTTCAAGGACTTCCCCGGAGGCAACGGCCAGACCGTCATCCTCGAGGCGAACGAATTGGTCCAACCGTAATGAATATTCAGATCGATGCCGCCTTCGACAGCGGAAATATCGAAGTGGTCTCCATTGAAGGGCGCAAGGCCAGCCTTGCCATCCCCAAGGATCACCAATCCGACTTCTTTCAGTGGTTTCACTTCCGCGTAGTGGGCAAAGTGGGTGAACCGCTGGAGATCAAGATCACGGGCTTGAACGCGAGCGCCTATCCGGGCGGTTGGCCCGGCTACGACGCCTGTGTGTCCGAGGATCGCCAATATTGGGGCCGTGCGCCCAGCACGTTCGACAAGGACGAGGCGGATGGGACGCTCACCATCCGCTACACGCCGGCGAGGCCGGTCTGCTATTTCGCCTATTTCGCGCCCTATTCGTTCGAACGGCACCTCGATCTTGTCGCGGAAGCCGCAGCCAGTGAAGGGGTTGATCTGGTCCGCCTGACCCACACGCTGGACGGCCGGCCGCTCGATTTGCTTGAGATGGGCGAGGGTGATCTGAAGGTCTGGCTCTACGCCCGCCAGCATCCGGGCGAGAGCATGGCCGAATGGTGGATGGAAGGCGCGCTCGAGTGCCTGACCGACCCGACCGACCCGGTTGCGCGGGCCTTGCGCAAACACACTCGGCTTCACATCGTGCCGAATTGCAATCCTGACGGTTCGGCCAGAGGACATCTGCGCACGAACGCCGTTGGCGCCAACCTCAATCGCGAGTGGGCCGAGCCGAGCGCCGAAAGATCGCCCGAAATTCTCGCCATTCGGGGCCGCATGGATGAAACTGGCGTAGATTTCGCCATGGATGTTCATGGCGACGAGGCCATTCCGGCCAACTTTCTCGCCGGCTTCGAGGGGATACCCAGCTGGACCGATGCGCTTGGCGAACAGTTCTATCGCTATCAGCGAATCCTTGACCGCCGCTCGCCCGATTTCCAGACTGCGCTTGGCTATCCCAAGACCCCGGCCGGACGCGCTAATCTGGCAATCAGCACCAACCAGGTCGCCGAGCGCTATGGTGCCTGTGCGATGACGCTGGAAATGCCGTTCAAGGACTTGGCAGCCTTTCCCGAATCCGAGCAGGGCTGGTCGCCTGAACGATGCAAGAGACTTGGGCGCGATTGTCTTGCAGCGCTGCTGGAATGGATCGAAGTCGCGGACGGGTGATCCGTGCAAGAGCCGGCGCAGGCCGGTATGAACAGTGCGTATTTGCGCAGGGATAGTGAGGCGAACATGAAGATTTTGACGCGGCGGAGCATGGTGCTGGGACTGGCGGCCTCCTCGACGCTTGCAGTCGTACCGGCCGCGGCGCGTGCGCAGCTCGGGGCGGCGGGGACCGGCCTTTCTTCCATTCTCGGCAAGGCGACGGACAGCGCGCTCGACAAGCTGGCCAAGCCCGGCGCGTTCTACGGCGATGAGAGCGTCCGCATCGCCCTGCCGATCCTGGGCGAGAGTTCCGGTGGAATTTTTGGATCGATCATGCGCGGCGCAAGCCGGCTCGGCGTGCTCGACGGCATCACCCGGAAGATCAACGATGCCGCCGGCCTGGCCGCCGGCGAAGCCAAGCCGATCTTTCGCGAAGCAATAGACAATCTGTCCTTCAGCGATGCGCCCGGCATTATCAGGCAGAACGATGGCGGAACTCAATATCTGCGCCGCTCTTCGAACGAAGCGCTTCATTCCAAACTTCAACCGCTGGTAGACAGTGCATTGGAAAGCCTCGGCGTCTATTCCACCTTTGATGGTCTTGCCGATGAACATCGCTTTATAAGGCGAGCGGGCCTCAACCGGGCGAGCATCAACAGGTCGGTTACCGACCAGGGGCTGGATGGGATTTTCACCTATATCGGCCAGGAAGAAACCGAGTTTCGCAAGAATCCCCTCGGCGGCATCTCCAAGTCGCTTGGCGACTTGTTTGGCCC
Organism: Erythrobacter sp.; assembly: GCA_043567175.1. GTDB lineage: Bacteria > Pseudomonadota > Alphaproteobacteria > Sphingomonadales > Sphingomonadaceae > Erythrobacter. Next base: position 2,644,789 of record CP121323.1, on the reverse strand, counting down.
CTGAGTAGGCTCACCCTCCTAGGATAGATGGCCCGGTCCGAAAGCGTGCGGGAGCAGGCTGGAAAGCATGATCTGGCGTACTTCGTGCTCCCCGACGCAAAGGACCAGCGGATCCGTTCCGCCCAGCTGAGCAATCTCGTTCAGGACCTGGCGACAGCGCCCGCAAGGTGTGATCGGATCGCCACCGCCCTTGCCCAGAGGGCCCGTAACCGCCACGGCCACTAACCCGCCGCGCCGCCCGTCCCCGAAAGCGCGCGACACGGCCACCGTTTCGGCACACAAGGCGAGGCCATAACTTGCATTCTCGACATTGCTGCCAGTGATGATGGCCCCATCATCGAAAAGCAGCGCAGCGCCCACCTGGTAATCCGAATAAGGCGCATAGGCCTTTGCGCCGGCGGCGCGGGCCGCCGCGATCAACTCGGTTTCCTGCCGCTCGTTTAATATCATCTTTGCACCACCACCCATTCCACCGGCTCACTCACCGCATCACTCGTCAACTGGCTGTTGGCACTCCATAGCAGCCAGGGACGCGGCGCATAGCGCGGGCGCAAGCGGTCTCGCACAAGCCAAAGATCCCGGTCCAGCGCGTTCGCCATTCCGAAACGAGCCTCGAACGATTCCCCCAGCTTCAGTATCGCCGATTGTCCCGTGTGCATCTCGATCTGGTTCACGAGCGTGAGAACCTCGCTCATCACTGCAGCGTCGCTGACGCGCGGCTCGCAGCTATCCGGCAATGCGATCAGAGCCAGAGCGGGCGGAAGAAAGTCCGGATCACGCGCCACCATTCGCGTGAAAAGAGCCGATTGCGGGTCGGCACGCTGGCATGGGTCAAACTGCTGGACGAGCCCCAGCTTCAACCCCGCCTCGTGAGCTGCGGCGATGCGGTCGCTAAAATCTGGATCAGGGGATGATCCCGCCCCTGCAAGCTCCAGATAGACAAAGTCTGCACCGGTTGCCTTCAAAGTCTCGAACCGCACGCCCGCCGTGCGCGCCGGTATGACAACGCCCTGTTCGGGATAGGTCTCTTGATCAGGTCGCCACGACCGCATCTCAAACCAGAACCACGCCGCGTAGACGACCGCGATCAAGGCAAGCAGAGCTGCGAGTTGAAACAGCCTGCGGACCAGACCAACCCGGGCGACGCGGCGTTTCTGCTGGCGGGAAGAATGAGCCATTCGGGCTTCTTTATTGCGGGCGAGAGCGCTCAGCCCTTGATGTGCAAGACGCAGATCAGGGTGAAAAGGCGCCGCGCAGTGGCAAAATCGGTCTCGACCTTTCCCTCGAACCGCTCAAGCAAAAGCTCGGCTGCATCATTGTGGATCCCGCGGCGCGCCATGTCGATAGTTTCGATTTCTGCCGGCGTCGCCTTTCGGATCGCCTGGTAGTAGCTGTCACAGATCGCGAAATATTCGCGGATCGGTCGGCGAAACCGGGCAAGACCGATCAACAGCGTCTCGAGCAACTGCTCGTCCATATCGCTCACATCCATCGCCAAGCGTCCGTCGCGGACGCCCAGGAAGAGGCGATACGGCCCTTTTGCTCCCTTCTCCGCGCTCTTGACCGGCTTGAACGTGTTCTCTTCGATCAGGTCGTAGATCGCAACGCGGCGCTCTTGTTCGACATCCGCGCTGCGCCACAGGATCGTGGCTTCATCGAGCGCAATATGGGCGATCCGTTGCGAGGTCGCGGGGGAATCGGGCGGGAGGGATGCCATCGTCGGTTAGCCTTCGCAGATCGTAGGGGGCGACTTCAAGCGTTTCGAGCCATCAACCGCATCAAGAGCGTCCCCGATATCCACAGCGCAAGCCCCTCTTGAGGAAAATTATTGCGGGGCTTTACCCTTGCGATGAAACCCATCGCACCGCAATCAGGATCCTATGGATGATGCCGAGACCCTTCTCTTTCCCAGCGACGATACCAAGGATGCCGATGCATCAGGACGCAAGCTGCCTTCAAACCTCGAAGCCGAAGCGGCTTTTCTGGGCGCTGTCCTGATCGACAATCGCGTGATCGAGGAATTGCGCACGCCGATTCGGCCGCATCATTTCTTCGAGCCGCTGCACGAGCGCATCTATGAAAAGATTCTCAAGGCGGTCGATCTCAACCGGACCGCTTCGCCCGTCACCTTGCGCCCGCAATTCGAAGGAGATCCGGCGCTGAAGGAACTGGGCGGTCCGAGCTACCTGGCCAAGCTGACCGCGACCGGTTCAGGCCTGCTCGCAGCGCATGAGTTGGCGCAGCAGATCTATGACCTGGCGCTGTTGCGCGAATTGGTGAGCGTGGGGCGCGGCCTGGTCGAAGGCGCGCTCGACACATCGGAAAATGTCCAGCCGATGGATCGGATCGCCGAGGCCGAGGCCGATCTTTTCCGGGTCGCCGAAGGCGCAGAGACAGGCAACGAGGCCTCCAGCTTCCGCGACGCCTCGCTGACCGCGATCAAGATGGCCGAAGCGGCAATGAATTCGGGCGGTGGCCTGTCGGGCAAGACCTCCGGAATCTCGGTGATCGACCAGAAGACCGCCGGGCTTCACAATTCCGACCTCGTCATCCTCGCCGGTCGCCCGGGCATGGGCAAGACCTCTCTCGCGACCAACATCGCTTTCAACTGTGCCGAGGAGCACCTGCGCTTCCTGCAGGATGGCGGAGAGCACAATTACGGCGCGCCCACAGCCTTTTTTAGCCTCGAAATGAGCGCGGATCAGCTCGCGACGCGTATCCTCGCCGAACAGGCCGAGATAAGTTCGGAAACGCTGCGCACCGGCAAGATGAGCCGCGACGATTTCCAGAAGCTGAGCTTTGCCAGCCAGCGCCTCGCCGAACTCCCGCTGTTCATCGACGATACGCCCGCGCTGACCATCGCCGCCTTGCGCAACCGCGCGCGGCGCCTGAAACGTCGGCACGACATCGGTCTTATCGTGGTCGACTACCTCCAGCTGCTCCAGGGATCGGGCCGCGCGAACGACAACCGGGTGAACGAAATCTCCGAGATCAGCCGCGGCCTGAAGACGCTTGCCAAGGAGCTGAGCGTACCCGTTATCGCGCTCTCGCAGCTAAGCCGCGCTGTCGAGCAGCGCGATGACAAGCGCCCGATGTTGTCCGACCTCAGGGAATCGGGCTCGATCGAACAGGACGCCGACATGGTCTGGTTCATCTTCCGCGCAGATTATTACCACGAGGCCTCGCGGCCGGACATGCCGAGCGAGACAAGCAGCGCCGACGTGGTCGAGAAATACAAGATCTGGGAAGAGAAATATCTCGAGCTCAAGAACCGCGCGACGCTGATCGTCGCCAAGCAGCGCCATGGCTCTACCGGCAATGTGCCACTCCACTTCCAGAGCGAGATCACCAAGTTCTCCTCGCCCAACTGGAAGTATGACGAAGGCGATTTTGGCTAATTTGACGCGGCTTCAAAGCTCGGGCGGCGCGGAGGCTCACGCTTGATTTCCTTGACTCGGCGTGGGCTCGAACTTATTTGCCGGTCTCCCGTTTCCGGAAAATTTGTGTGAAAGAGGCCCGCTGATGGCACGCGTTACCGTTGAAGATTGCGTCGACAAGGTTCCCAACCGCTTCGACCTCGTCCTGCTCGCCGCCCAGCGCGCGCGCGAAATCTCGGGTGGCAGCGAGCTGACTATCGATCGCGATCGCGACAAGAACCCTGTCGTGGCGCTGCGCGAGATCGCCGAGCAGACGGTCAAGCCGCGTGAACTTTCCGAAGCCATGGTGACGAGCCTGCAAAAGATTCTGCCTGACGATGAAGACGACGCTGACGAAATCGGCTCGCTCAGCCAGTCGGCCGAAGCACTGCGGATCACGGCGTCGGCGCCGACGCGTTCCACTTCCATCGGGGCCGATTACGAAGGCTAAAGCCCGCGTTTCCGTCGACCCAAGCCAAAAAGGCCGCCGCGCTGGCGGCCTTTTTTGTGTCTTTTGCTCGCAATACCGCTTGGTTACTCTTGCAAAAACCCCACAGCGCAACAGCCTTGCGCCGCCAAGCGAGGCGTGCGACAAATTTGTTGTAACGCAAATGTCATATTCTGGCATGGGAGCGAGGCTGGACGAGGCGAGAACGCGGAATGACATCTATTGCAGTCTACAGCGTCAAGGGCGGGGTTGGAAAAACGACTTTCGCCGTGAACCTGGCCTGGTGCGCAGCAAGCGTGTCGAGGCGCAAGACGCTGCTCTGGGATCTCGACCCCGCCAATGGTTCAGGGTTCCTACTGGGTATCGAGCCTAAGAAGAAACGCGCAGCCCAAAGCGTTTTCTCATCCGACCTCGAGCCATCCCGATTGATCCAGAAAACAGAATTTGATCGCCTGGACCTTTTGCCTGCCGACGAGAGCATTCGGTCTCTGGACCGCCAATTCGAAAGCATCGGCAAAAAGAAGAAGATGGCCAAGCTGGTCGGAGCGCTGAGCAAAGAGTACGATCGACTGATACTCGATTGCCCACCTGTCCTGAGCGAACTCAGCACCCAGGTCATGCGGGCGGCCGATCTCGTGATCGTACCATTGCCGCCCTCGCCGCTCTCGGCGCGCGCCTTCGAGACAGTGGTCGAGGAAGTGCGCGGATCGAGCAAGAAGCATCCGCCGATCCTGCCCGTCCTCTCCATGGTCGATATGCGTCGCAAACTTCACCGCGAAGCGCGCGAGGCCAATCCGACATGGCCGGTCGTACCACTGGCCAGCGCGGTTGAGCAGTGCGCGGTCGAACGAAAGCCTGTGGGAGCTTTTGCGCCCCGCGCGCCGGCAGCACGCGCTTTCGCTCATTTATGGACGGCGATCGAACGCAAGCTGGCGCAAAAATAGGTCTCCAGACCGCTCAGAATGGGCAGCAATGCATTCGGCGCATTCTTTGCGTTCCCTTTTTGGCGCCTCGGCTTATTGTGGTCCGATCAAGCGAAGGGGCGCGCGCATGGCGGAAATTGTTGAAGGGCTCGGAGCCGCAATCGAAGGTTCTCTGACCGCCAGAGCGGTTGAACCCGATGCAGGTGGCGCCACCGCGGGCGCACATGAAACGATCGAATGCGCCAATTGCGCGACGACCTTTGCGGGCAACTACTGTCCCGAATGCGGGCAAAAGGCGCATACCCACCGCACGCTGACAGCCATAGCGCATGATCTCGTTCACGGAGTGCTGCACCTCGATGGCAAGCTTTCGCACACCTTGCCTTTGCTGATGTTCAAGCCAGGCAAACTGACCCGCCGCTATATTGATGGCGAACGGGCCAAATTTGTCAGCCCGATGTCGATGTTCCTGTTCGGCGTGTTTGCGATGTTTGCCGTTTTCCAGATGATTGGTCTTACCACGCCGACCGATCTGGAACTTAACCGATCGGCCTCGGCCTTGCGTGCAACGGGCAAGGCCGAGGCGGAGAGCCTTGAAGCGCAAATCGCCGCGATGGAACCGGGCGACCCAGAACGCGACAAAAAGCAGGAGCAACTTGAACTTTTGCGAGGTCTGGTCGGTAACGAGCCGGTAAACGTTGTGACTGAAGACGAGAAGCAGGAGCTCGTACAGATCGACGATGGGCCAACTCTCTCAATGAGCCCCACCGGCGTCGACTTCATCGACAAGGGAATCGTCAAGAAGTGGCGCGAGAATCCTGGGCTGATGCTCTACAAGATGCAGGCCAACGGCTATAAATTCAGCTGGCTGCTGATCCCGCTTTCGATACCGTTCGTATGGGTGATTTTCTTGTGGCGCCGCAAGTTCAAGGCCTATGATCACGCAATTTTCGTGACCTATTCGCTGAGCTTCATGTCGCTGCTGTTCATCACCGTTTCCCTACTCGCTACAAGCTTTGCGCAAGGGGGATGGGCCTTTGCGCTGCTACTGTTCGGCGCACCGCTGCACATCTACAAGCATTTGCGATACACTTATGGCCTCTCGCGTCTCTCAACGATCTGGCGGTTCTTCTTCCTGATGTTCAGCATGCTTTTCATCTTGCTGATGTTCGGCAACGCCCTGCTGATCCTGGGTGGTTTCTGACGCGCATGAGAAAAGGGCGCCGGATCACTCCGACGCCCTCTTCTTTCTTGAAGTCCGTAAGGTTCAGGCACCCTGCGGCGCCTCGCCTCCCTTTGGGCCAAAGCGCTTGCCGGCTTTGGGAATGGCCGACCCTTGTGCAGGGCGCGGTGTCGCCGGTCCGCTGGGCGCATCGGGGCGGTCAATCGTGCCGCCGTTCATCAGCGTATCGATTTCCTCGCCTGACAGGGTCTCGTATTCGAGCAGCGACTGGGCCAGCAGATGCAGCTTGTCTTCCTGCTCCTTCAGAATATCCGTCGCACGTTGCAAACCTTCCTCGACCAGCCGCTTGATCTCTTCATCGATCATCTTGTTGGTCTCGGCACCTGCCATCGTGCGAGCGGTCTGCCCCATGCCGAGATAGCCTTCCTGGCTCTGCTCGTACTGGAGCGGGCCCAGCTTCTCGCTCATGCCCCACTTGGTGACCATGTTGCGCGCCAGATCGGTCGCGTACTGGATGTCGCCGCTTGCGCCGCTCGAAACCTTGTCATGGCCGAAGATGATGTCCTCGGCCACACGGCCGCCCATGGCAACCGCAAGGTTCGCGTGCATCTTGTCGCGATGGTAGGAATAGGTGTCGCGTTCCGGCAGGCGCATGACCATGCCCAGTGCGCGGCCGCGCGGTATGATCGTCGCCTTGTGGATCGGGTCGGATGCCGGCTCGTTCAACGAGACCAGCGCGTGGCCCGCTTCGTGATAGGCTGTCAGCTTTTTCTCGTCCTCGGTCATGACCAATGTGCGCCGTTCTGCGCCCATCATCACCTTGTCCTTGGCGTCCTCCAATTCCTGCATCGCAACCAGCCGCTTGTTCCGGCGCGCGGCGAACAGCGCCGCTTCGTTGACCAGATTGGCAAGATCGGCGCCCGAGAAGCCCGGCGTGCCACGCGCGATCGTGCGCGGGTTCACGTCAGGCGCCAGCGGCACCTTTTTCATGTGGACGCCCAGGATCTTCTCGCGACCCTCGATGTCGGGCACCGGAACCACGACCTGACGGTCAAATCGGCCTGGACGCAATAGCGCCGGATCCAGCACGTCGGGGCGGTTGGTGGCAGCGATGACGATGATGCCTTCATTGGCCTCGAAGCCGTCCATCTCGACGAGGAGCTGGTTGAGCGTCTGCTCACGCTCATCGTTCGAATTGCCAAGCCCGTGGCCGCGCGAACGGCCCACAGCATCGATTTCGTCGATGAAAACGATGCACGGGCTGTTTTTCTTGGCCTGTTCGAACATGTCGCGCACACGGCTCGCGCCCACGCCGACGAACATCTCGACGAAGTCGGAACCCGAAATGGTGAAGAACGGAACGCCCGCCTCGCCCGCGATTGCGCGCGCAAGCAGTGTCTTACCCGTACCTGGCGAACCAACCAGCAGCGCGCCTTTCGGGATCTGTCCGCCCAGTTTGGAGAAACGCTGGGGGTCTTTCAGGAATTCGACGATTTCCTGGAGTTCTTCGCGAGCTTCATCGATACCCGCCACATCCTCGAACGTGACACGGCCCTGGCGCTCGGTGAGCATCTTGGCCTTCGACTTGCCGAAGCCCATGGCACCCCCGCCGCCGCCTTTCTGAACCTGGCGCAGCGCAAAGAAGGCGATCCCGAGGATCAGCAGGAAGGGAAGCGAATTGAGCAGGATGTAGAGCAACATGTTCGGCTGCTCGCGCTGCTTGCCCGTGAAGGACACGTTGTTGTCTTCAAGCAGACCGGTGATCTCGATGTCGGATCCTACCGGGATGGCCGTGAAAGCCTTGCCGTTCTTGTAAGTGCCGGTGATCAGATCCTCACCCAGCTGCACCGATTCGATCTTGCCCTCCTGCACCTGCTCGCGGAAATCGGAGTACTGGATTTCGGCACCCTGCGGCTGACCCGCATTGCTGAACAGCGAGACGACGAGAAGGAGCGCAAGGAAAACCCCACCCCAGATCATCAATTGCTTCACCCACGGGTTCTGCCCATCAGGTGGCTGCTGGTTTGGATCGTTCTGGTCGCTCATGATGAAGTGATTCCTTCTTTCTCGCACCATAATGTAGGAAGGCGGCCCTGAATGGCAAGATAATGCGCAGCATGGTGCATGGTGCTAATTTTCGAACGCAGTAACGCAGGAAATCAATCGACGGACGCAGGCCGGCCACCTGTCGAGGCCGAGGCGTAGGCGGCGAGAAAAACATCGACCGCGCCGACGATGCGCCGGGACCGGTCTTGCGGTGTCACCTCGCGCCCGAAACGCTGGTCAAGATCGCCCATGCCCTTGCACAAGGCAGCGAATTGTTCGGCGGCCAGCAACGTATCGGAAACGACAAGTTCGCCGGTCTCGTTGGCGTGCTCCAGAAAGTGGGCGAACGCATGCTTCATTCGCCATGGCCCGGCTTCGAGGAACGCGTGACCAATGGCAGGTTCGGCCTCGGTCTCGGCAGCAATACGCCGCTCGAACTGGATCATTTCCGGGCGAAACAGGAACGCGATCATACCGTGGCCGACCTCGATTAGCCGCTCACGGATCGAGCCTTCGCGTGTTTCATCGATCCGAAAATAGCCGCGCATCTTTTCGCATTCGTGCTCGACCGCAGCGGTGAACAAAGCGCGCTTGTCTCCGAACTGGTTGTAGATCGTGACCTTCGAGACCCCCGCCCGCGCAGCCACCTTTTCGATCGACGTCGCGGCGAAGCCCTCGTCGAAAAACGCTCCCGAAGCGGCCTTGATGATCGCGAGCCGCTTGGCGTGATCAAGAGGGCGGCCGGGCTTTTTACTCAAAACGCTGGAACCTCCCACGCACAAGCCAGTTGACTAAATGAACGATAGCGTTCAGTTAAACGTTGCCGTTCAATAATGTTGCGCGCGCCCGGAAAAAGCAACCCTGGCCACACTCGAAGGTTCCACACCCCATGCTCTGGATCGCCATTCGCATGCTCACGGGCGACAAGCAGAAGTTTTATGGCCTGCTATTCGGCATCGCCTTTTCGACGCTGCTGATCACCCAGCAACTCACTATCTTCGTCAACTTGATCGAGCGCGGCGCGAGCGGTGTCTACAGCGCGCCGGAAGCCCAGATCTGGGTGATGGATCGGGTCAGCCGCACGACCGAGGTCAATTACGCAATGCCTGCAACCGCACTCGATGAAGTGCGCGCAGTCGAGGGCGTTGAGTGGGCCGTTCCCCATCTTCGGGCCGTCGCCTCGGTGCGCAACGCAGAAGGCGATCTTGAAGGCGTCACGATCGTTGGCGTCGACGATGCGACATTGATCGGGCTGCCTGAGAGAATGGTTGAAGGCGACAGGTCGGTCCTCTCGCAACCCGATACGGTGCTGATAGACGATGTCGGCCTCACCAAGATGTTCGAAGCTGGCAAGAGCCCGATTGGCGAACGGCTTGAACTCAACGATCAACGCGCCGTAATCCGGGGAATAGCGGACGCCATTCCCAGTTTCACCAGTCAGGTCACTCTCTACACCAAGTACAGCCAGGCGCTGAATTACGTGCCGGGCACGCGCAACCGCCTGACCTTCGTCCTCGTCGGCGTACGCGAGGGCGAGACGCTGCAAGGCGTTGCGGACCGCATCTCGAAGCAGACCGGGCTGAAAGCTCTGCCGCGCGACCAGATGGCGCAGTCGGGCGTCGATTTCATCGTCCAGAACACCGGAATACCGCTGAATTTCGGCATAACGGTCGCGCTCGGCTTCATCGTCGGAGTGGCGATCGTGGGCCTCACCTTCAGCCTCTTCATCCGTGACAATATCAAGCAGTTCGGAGCCCTGAAGGCGATCGGTGTGACAAACTTGAAGATAGCCAAAATGGTGGTCGCGCAGGCGACGCTGGTGGGCGCTGTCGGCTATTCGCTGGGCGTGGTGGGCACGGTGTTGTTCATCTACGGATTTTCCGGCAATCCGACCTTCAAGGGCTTCTACATCCCCTGGCAAATCCCCTTCATCAGCCTCGTCGCGGTTTTCGTCATCCTGACGCTCACCGGATGGATATCGCTGCGCAACGTCATGCGGACCGAACCCGCCTCGGTGTTCCGGTAAAGCGAGGAAGGGACATGACCCAAATGGCGAAAGACGAGCAGGCTGCGCGCGCTTACATCGGTGCCACCGATGGAGGCGATATCGCAATCCGGGCGCGCGATATCGTGCGCGACTTTGCGGCGGGCCAGTCGACGATCCGCGTCCTGCACGGGATCGATGCCGACATACGTTCGGGCGAGATGACCTATGTCGTGGGCGAAAGCGGCTCCGGCAAAACCACGCTGATCTCGATCATGTGCGGCATTCTGTGGCCAACCGAAGGCGAGGTAAAGGTCTTCGGCACTGACATCTATTCGCTTTCGGATACCGAACTGGTCAATTTCCGGCTCGAAAACATCGGTTTTATTTTCCAGCAGTACAATCTCATCCCCTCGATCGATGTCGCTGCAAACGCTGCGGTGCCCCTGATCGCGAAAGGCATGGCAATCGAACCGGCGCGCCAGAAGGCTATTGAACTTCTCGAGGCGCTCAATATCGCAAACCAGGCGGAAAAACTGCCCGGCCAGCTTTCGGGCGGACAGCAGCAGCGTGTCGCCATCGCGCGTGCGCTTGTGCACGAGCCTCGCCTGGTGGTGTGTGACGAGCCGACCGCCGCGCTCGATGCGTCATCAGGCCGCCGGGTGATGGACCTGCTGCGCGAGGTCGCCGTCTCGCCCGAACGCGCCTGCATCATCGTCACCCACGACAACCGCATCTTCGACCTCGCCGACCGAATCCTCGTGCTCGAGGATGGACGCATCACCCACGACGGCACCGAAATGCCCGAGGCTCACTAGGCCCACCCACTTCGACAGCCCTCTTTGCAAAGGCACATCATGGCTTTTCTTCCCACATCCCTCAGCTTCTCCCGGCAGGTCCTGCCTGTTCTGGCAGCCATCGGTCTTGCAGCAGGCACCTGGTATGTCGTGAGCGAGTTACCCGAGCGCGAGACGGTCGAACCCCGGCAGCAGCCGCCCAAGGCCACCGGCGAGCTTGCCGATGCCGCGCGCGTGGCGGGCGCGGGGCTTGTGGAACCGGCGAGCGAGATCATCGATATCGGCACCGCGCTGCCCGGCCTCATCACCGACCTGCGCGTGATGCCGGGCGAACGGGTCGAGAAAGGGCAGGTGCTCTTTACCGTGGACGACCGCGCCGTGCGCGCACAATTGACCGAGGCGAATGCGGCGATCTCCGAAGCGCGCGCGGCGATCCGTGAAGCCGAGACCGCGCAAGCGACCGCGAAACAGCAGCTCGATCTCTACCGCGAGATAGACGATCCCGCCGCAGTCAGTCGCTCCGAGGTGATCCGCGCCGAGGGCGAATACGAGGGCGCAACCAGCCGCCTCGCCAGCGCCCGCGCACGAATTGAAGCGGCGCAGGCCCGCGCCTCTAGCGCGCGCACCGACCTCGCCCGCCTGACCGTGCGCGCGCCCATTGCCGGAGAAATCCTCGCGGTGAATATCCGCCCGGGCGAATATGTCGCCACGCAAGGCGGCGGCAACACGGCGCCCTTCGTCCAGATGGGCCAGACCAACCCGCTCCACGTTCGCATCGATATCGACGAGAACGAGGCACCACGCGTGCGCATAGGCGCCGAGGCCATCGTCAGCCCGCGCGGCGCAGCGCAGCGCCAGGTCAAGGCGTCCTTCGTGCGCGCCGAGCCAGTGATCGTGCCCAAGCGCCAGTTGACCAACAGCGCCGCCGAACGCGTCGATGTCCGTGTGCTGCAGCTGATCTACGCGCTGCCCGAGGGCGACCTGTTCCGCGTCGGACAACAGGTCGATGCGTTCATCCCCGCGGGCGGCCAAGCCTCAGAGAACGAAGAAGTGGCTGCGAAATGAGACGGGTTTTTCCAAACTGCTCTCGCCTTGCGCTTGTTGCCGCCCTTGGCCTGACGCTGGGCGCGTGCGGCCTCAAGCCAACGCCGCAGATCGCCACCCAGGCTCCCGAACTTGCGACGACCTTCTTCTTCATGCCGGATGCCCAGACCGGAACCGATGTCGCAGCACTTCTGCCAAAAGACGACCCGGCCTTCGAACGCCTTGCCATGCGGGCTCGGGAAGGTGCGCCAAGCCTTGCCGAAGCCCTGGCGCGCATCGACGCGGCGCGTGCGGGTGCGGTGCGCGCAGGCGCTGAACGACTGCCCAACGTCACCGCCGATGCGAGCTTGCGCGATCAGCGCATCAACCCCAACCAGTTTGGCGATGCGGGCGCCTCGGGGCTGATCCCCAGCACCCAGACTCTCTACGGGGCCAACCTCAACGCAAGCTGGGACCCGGACATCTTTGGCCGTTTGCGCGCGCAGGAACGCGCCGCGCTTGCCCGGATCGACGCCGCCAGCGCTTCCGCCGCCGCGGTGCGCAACGCACTGCTCGCGGAAATCGCGGGCAGTGTGATCGACTGGCGAACGCTGGGCGCGCGCACCGCTGCGCTGCAGGACGATGTCACCGCTGCGCTGCGCCTCGCCCGTCTCGCCAGGACGCGCGAGGACGCCGGGCTTGCCCCCGGTTTCGACCGGGTTCGCGCCGAGGCACAGGCCAGCGCCTCGCGTTCGCGCCTCGCCGCGCTCGGAAACGAGAAGGTTCGCATCATAGCTCGCCTGATGACGCTCACCGGGACGAGCGCAGAAGGGGTCAACGCGGCGCTTTCCGGGTCGCACGCCGCGTTGGCACCGGCGCCCGCGCCAGCCGCCCTGCCTTCCGAATTGCTCAACAACCGGCCCGATATTCTCGCCGCCGCCGCCGAACTGGCTGCAAGCGATGCCGATCTGGCCGCAGCCTCACGCGCGCGATTTCCCCGCTTTACGCTTTCAGGCGTGCTGGGCCTGCTGGCCTTTGATCCGGGCGATATCTTCGACAGCAATTCGGTCGTCGGATCGCTCACCGCAGGCGTGGCCGGACCGCTGCTCGATTTCGGGCGCATCGAGGCCGAAATCGACGGCGCCGCCGCCAACAAGCGTATCGCCTTTGCCGCCTATCGCGGCGCGGTCTTCCAGGCGCTGGGCGACGCGGAAGCTGCCTACGGCCTGATTGCGGCGGCCGATGCCGAAGCTGCGCTTACCATCAGGGAGCGCGACGAACTCGAGCGCGCCGCGCGGCTTGCCGATACGCGCTACCGCGCCGGGCTTGCCAGCTTCTCGGACGCGCTTGAGGCACGCCGCGCTGCGGATGCGAGCGGCGAACGGGCTGCGGCCAGCATTGGTCGCGCAAACCGGGCGCGGGTGCTGCTGTGGCAAGCGCTGGGCGGGGACGTATCCGCCTCTGGCACCTCAGGCTGATCGTTGCAGCAGCGCAGAGCGCTCGCACCGGCACACGACCTCGTCGCGCTGGTTGAAGAGCTCGTGCGTGAAGATCACGATTCCCGCCTCGGGGCGTGACTTGCTCTCGCGCAATTCCTTGACCTCGGTCTCGGCGCGCAAGGTGTCTCCGATAAAGACCGGCTTGGGCGTTACCACATTGTCGAAGCCGAGGTTGGCGACCAGCGTGCCCAGCGTCGTGTCGCCCACCGATAGCCCGACGAGCAGGGCAAAAGTGAAGGTCGAATTGACAAGGATCTGGCCAAAGCCGCTTTCCCTGGCCGCCTCGACATCGAGATGCAGCGGCTGCGGATTATGCGTCATCGTCGAGAACAGGAGATTATCCGTCTCGGTCACGGTGCGACGGATATCATGGGCGATCCGCTCGCCAACTTCCCACTGGTCGAAGAATTTTCCTGCCATCAGGATGCCTTCCAGCCGGCGACCACCTGCTCGCCATCATCCGCGCTCGAACGCACCTGACCCGGCGTTCGGCTGAAGCGCGGGGCGGGAGCCGTGTGCCATTCGCCCTCGTGTTCGACATAGGTGCCGCGCGCCTTCATGTGCGGGTGATCGCGCGCCTCGTCGAGGTCGAGCACGGGGGCGAAACAGGCATCGGTTCCCTCGAGCAATTCGATCCATTCGGCCTGCGTCCTGGTCTTGAACAGGGCGGCCATCTTCTCGGCGTAGTCGTCCCAGTTCGCCGGATTCATCTGCCCTTCGGCGAGATCCGTCGCGCCGGTCTTTGCGATCAGTTCGGCGTAGAATTGCGGCTCGATCGAGCCCAGCGAGATTTCACGCCCGTCAGCGCATTCGAAGCAGCGGTAGAAATGCGCCGCGCCGCCCAGCATCCCCTTGCCGCGTTCGGTGGTGATGAAGGGCCGCCCGCGCACCCCGAAGAAAAAGCTCATGAGGCTGGTCGCGCCGTCGACGATCGCCGCGTCGACCACCTGGCCCTTGCCCGACCGCTCGCGCTCGTAAAGCGCGGCGAGGATGCCGAAAGCACAATACATCGATCCGCCGCCGAAATCACCGACGAGGTTTTGCGGCGGCACCGCCGTCTCGCCTGCCTTGCCCACCGCCGAAAGCGCGCCGGTAATTGCGATATAATTGATATCGTGGCCCGCTGCTTGGGCGAGCGGACCGTCCTGCCCCCAGCCGGTCATGCGGGCAAAGATCAGGCGCGGGTTTGCGGCCAGCAGCACGTCGGGGCCGAGGCCCAGACGCTCCATCACGCCAGGGCGAAACCCTTCGAGAACGACATCAGCCTTGGCGCAAGCGTCCTTGGCAAAGGCCAAGCCTTCGGGGCTTTTCATGTCGACCTGCGCACGGTGACGCGCACGCTCGACCACCAGGTTGGAAACACCCGAGCCCGGGCGCGCAATGGTTACCACTTGCGCGCCAAGATCGGCCAGAAGCATCGCAACGTGCGGACCCGGGCCGATCCCGGAAAATTCGACGACCTTGAGCCCAGTGAGCGGGCCATGACTTTGTGACATGCTCTCAAATCTCCTCTCAGGCCGGCTGTCTGGCGCGCCGCGGCCAAGATGACAACCGGCTTGTTCTGGGAGGCTTCAATGAGGCGACGAAAAGGACACCTCAATCCCCTATGCGTTTCTTCTGGTCGCGCTCGAGGCGTTTATGTGCCCTTTGAGCGCGATGGTAAAAAGCTGGGCAACCCTAACGCGTTCTTAAGGCTCTGTGGCCCATTAAGCACCGCGAATCTTGGGGTTTTGAGCCAATGAACGCACCTTTCGACACTGCCTCGGCCATCGGGCCTGACGCCGCGACCCAGCCCGCGCCCGAGCATCAGGTCGCCGTAATCGGGTTGGGCTATATCGGCCTCCCGACCGCAGCGGTCCTCGCCAGCCACGGCTGGAACGTATGCGGCGTAGATGTGTCTGAAAAGGTTGTCGAAACCGTCAATGCCGGCCACGTTCACATTGAAGAACGCGACCTGGAAAGGCTGGTTGGCGAGGCCATCGAGACAGGCCGGCTCACTGCATCGACCAGCGTGCCGACAGCGCATTTCTACATGATCGCGGTCCCGACGCCGCTTACCGAGGCCAATCTGCCCGATATCAGTTATGTGGAGCACGCAGCGCGCGCCATCGCGCCGAGTATTCTGCCCGGTGCCTGCGTGATTGTGGAAAGCACTTCGCCGGTGGGAACCACCGAGAAGGTAGCTCAGATCATCGCTGAAATGCGTCCCGATCTCAGCGTCCCCGTCTACGGGGAACAGCGAGGCGGAGACATCGCGCTGGCCTATTGTCCCGAAAGGGTCTTGCCTGGCCGGATCGTGCGCGAACTGGTCGAGAACGATCGCGTGATCGGGGGCATAACACCCGAATGCGCCGCGCGGGCAAAGGCGCTTTATACAAGTTTTGTCGAAGGCGATTGCCTTACAACCAACGCCCGTGTCGCCGAAACGGTAAAGCTGGTCGAGAACAGCTTTCGCGACGTCAACATCGCGTTTGCGAACGAACTGAGCGTTATTGCCGACGACCTTGGAGTTGATGTCTGGGATGTCATCGCGCTCGCGAACCGTCATCCTCGGGTCAATATCCTGCAGCCCGGCCCCGGGGTCGGCGGCCATTGTATCGCCGTGGACCCCTGGTTCCTTGTCTCAGGCTCGCCCAAGGCAGCGCGCCTTATACGCACGGCGCGCGAAGTTAACGACTTCAAGGCGAACTACACCGAGCGACGCGTCCGCGCGCTGCTGGACGCAGTGCCCGGAGGCAAGGTAGCCTTGCTCGGTCTCGCCTTCAAACCCGATATCGACGACTTCCGCGAGAGTCCCGCCCTCGAGATCGCCCTCAGCCTGGCGCGAACGCGCGGGCAGCGGATCATGGTCGTCGAGCCGTTCGCCAAGGAACTTCCCAACGGATTTGCCGGCACGGGAGCAAAGTTGGCCAGCCTTGACGAGGGGCTCGCGGAAGCCGAAATTGTCGTCGTGCTTGTCGATCACACGGCGTTCAAACATCTCACGCAGGACAGCCTTCGCGGCAAGCTCGTATTCGACACGCGGGGCATGCTGAAACGATGAATCAGAAACGCGCGCGTCCCCGGATTCTCGTGACATTCGGGACCCGCCCCGAGGCGATAAAGATGTTTCCCGTGGTGCACGCCTTGCGCGAGCTCGGCAGCTTCGAAGTGCGCGTTGCTGTCACCGCCCAGCACCGAGAAATGCTCGACCAGGTCCTGCAGATCGCAGGCATCGAGCCCGATATCGACCTTGACCTCATGCAACCGGGCCAGAACCTTGATTCCCTTTCCGCTAAGATCATCACAGGCTTTGGACAGGTGCTGGACGAGGAAATGCCCGACCGGGTACTCGTGCATGGCGATACGCTGACCACCATGATGACGACAATGGCGTGCTACTTTCGGCGTATTCCGGTCGGTCACGTCGAAGCAGGACTTCGTTCCGGCAACATCTACTCACCCTGGCCCGAGGAGGTAAACCGCAAGGTCACTGGCGCAATCGCCGACATGCATTTTGCTCCGACACATGAGGCGGCCAGGGCCTTGCGCGCCGAGAATATCGACGCTGGCGCAATTTTTCTTACTGGCAACACCGTGATCGATGCGCTTCTGACAGCGAAGGCCCGCGTCGACCAGGATCCGTCGATGGCCGCCATTGTCGGACCGCTGAGAGAACGTTTCGCCGGCAGACGCATCATCGCCGTGACCGCCCATCGCCGTGAGAATTTCGGCGAGGGAATGCGTTCCATTGCGCGCGCACTCAAGCAGTTGGCGGCTCGAGATGACGTAGCGATAATCTATCCCATGCACCCAAACCCGAACGTCACCGAAGTGATGGAACCAGCCTTGAACGACGTCGAGAACATCGCCCTCATCGAGCCTCTCGATTACCTCAACTTTGTTGCCATGATGGACGTAGCAAGCCTGATACTGACCGATTCGGGGGGCATTCAGGAAGAAGCACCAAGCCTGGGGAAGCCAGTCCTAGTCATGCGCGATACAACTGAAAGACCCGAAGGCATCGCTGCGGGTACGGCAAGACTGGTCGGGACCAAGACGCAAGACATCGTTGAAGCCGTGCATCACCTGCTCGATGATCAGGCCGCCTATTCGGCCATGGCGCTCGCGCACAACCCCTATGGCGATGGCACCGCGGCTCAGCAAATTGCGCAAGTGATCGCACGCTCCTAACGAATTAGGGCAGAGCGGGCTGACTTTATTCTGAAATGAATAAAGAGCTTTCCTACATATAACCAAATAGGTACATTATTGGCTGTTTACCGCTTCGTGGAGACAACCATGCTGAATGACCCGTTTGCAAACACCCTGGAGAGCGTCGTCGCCCCCGCCTCGGACTGCTTTGCCATCTCGCCAAACGACACCGATGATCTTCCCAAGGCCACCAAGGCCCTTTTTGTTGGAACAGGCGGCGATGTCGTGCTTCGTCCGGTCTCGGGCACTACGGATGTGACCTTTCGCAATCTTCCTGACGGAAGCATTCTCGACGTGCGTGTGCGAGCCGTGCGGGCCAGCGGTACTAGCGCGGCCAACCTCGTGGGCCTTGCCTGATGACCGGCTTCGGCTTTGGAACACGCTCAGGACTGCATCGGCTGGGTGCCCCCTCGGACGAAGCCCGCATCGTAATCAGCGCCTTAGAAATATCCGAAAGCGCCCAGCCGGGCGCAACGGTCGGCGCGCTTTCGGTCGTCGGAAGAAGCGGCTTTCATACTTTCTCCATCCCCGAGGGCGGAGACCCCGATGGGAAGTTCGCGCTGGTCGGCCCCAACCTGACCACCACCGACGGCTTGGACTTCGAGGCGGCGTCATCTCACCTGGTGACGGTGGAGGCGGATAATGGACAGGATCCCGCGCTAACGCGAACCCTGCTCGTTTCGGTTGTGAACACATTTGAGGAGGCTGAACTCGCACCTCTGTCGCTTGCCTCCCTGGCAACGCAGGGGTCTGTTCTCCCAATCACTGGTACAACGAACGGGTCATCAATCTCGGGCCTGGTCCTGCCATCCGGCTGGGCGCTTGCGAACGGCAATCACGACATCTCAATAGCGCCTGATGCACCCCTGGGAACACAGGATTGGTCCTTCATCGAGACACTTCCCGACAGCCCGAATAGCCCGCGGGTCAGCAGCGGTTCGACCACGATCGAGGCGGCCCAAACGCTCGGCCCACTTACGCTCTCATCCGCTCATGTCTCGGAATCCTCGACGCAAGGCGAATTTGTAGGTGCGCTGCAAGGGGCAGTCGGCGGCTCACAACTCTCCTTGCTGGACAATGCGGGCGGGCGTTTTGCAGTTGTAAACGACGGCGTCGTCAGAGCGCAGACAGGGCTAGATTTCGAAGGCAACACCAGCCACCAGATCACCGTACGCGAGACACTCGCCACAGCCGCAAACTCACCGCGTGACACAGTCCTGACGATCAGTGTCACGAATGCATTCGAACAGCCTGACCTTGGCTTGCTCGGGCTTGCAGGAACCGTAAGTCAGGGAAGTGTCATTGCCATCTCCGGGGCGACTTCGGGCTCGACCATAGTGGGTGGGCTTTTGCCTCAAGGCTGGAGCGTTGATGGGCCTAATCGCCAAATCCAGATCACCAATGACGCGGCACTAGGCGTGCAACACTGGTCTTTGATCGAGACCCTTGATGATAGCAGCAACAGTCCGAGAGTGACCACCGGCTCGTCGATTGTCGAAGCGGCGGCAAGCGGCTCATTCGACCCAACCACCGCCGGCTACGTGATGTTCGATAGCCGGGATGTGGTCGCTGATGGATCGGTGACATCGTGGCCAGCCAGGGATGGCCGCACGACGGTTTCAAGCGAAACGGTTTCAGAACGGCCGTCCAAGAATGCAAGCGTCATCTCGTTCGACGGGACAGACGATATCCTGAGCGATACGCGACGAAGCCTGGGCGCGCCGAAAGAAAGCTTCAATCTCGATCTCGTCTGGAACGCTTCGCCTCTGGGCGATGCCGAACAGTTCACCAATACCGGGATCACGCGGGCACCGGATGGGACCTGGTGGGTGGTCAACCATCCCGCTGGTTCGCCAACGCGTGCCGACGGCATTCTCGTGCACTTCAGTGCTGATTTCTCGACAATCCTGGGAACGATAGATCTTGCAGCAGTCTATGGCATCGGCGTGGCCGGCGGGCCGCAGGGCTTGGTGTACGACCTTGCAGACCATACGCTTTGGTTCACGACAGCCCTGCAGGACGAGGTCCGCAATATATCTCTTGATGGGACGCCGAATCCCTCGAAGAGCATCGCATTCCCCAATCCAGCGGGCCTCGCGATCGATCATGCTAACGGAACGCTGATAATTCTGGAGAGCGAGGGCAGTGCCGCCAACAAGAATGCGGGCATCATGCGCACCGTCAACAAAGCGGATGGCAGCACTGTTTCCAGCGGCCTTCTCACTGACATGCCCAACTGGGATCACGTCTTCTTCGACCAAGACAAACGCGCGCTATTCGTGACCGGCGGTTACGAATATTCGGGCGGTGGCGACACCCATATCGGTATCTACAATATGGATGGCGGCGATTATCTCCAGCAGATAGCCTATTTCCGCGAGCCGTTCGCAACGGCCATTGAAGGCCTGTATTTCGGAGACGGCACGCTGTGGATCTGTAATGACAGCGGCTTTCACGGCGGCTTGGGCAGCGGCCTCAACGAGATCCTCGAATATGAAGCGAGCCAGATTTTTGGCGACAGGATCGTATTCGCAGCAGCGCTGCGGGCATAGGGCAACACCGGTTTCGATTCTCTATTCGGCTCCGGGCATCCTCTCGATTCCGACATCTACGGGATCGCGGTGCTGCTTGGGAACAACAACGCTCTGCGGATCCATGCGCGCTCTTCGCCCACGGAACTCACGAACGTAGAATTTGCAAGCGGCGTGCCCGATCTTCAAGCGCAAACCCGGATCATCACCGGCGTATTCGATCCGGCTGACGCCACCGATTGCCGGATGTGGGTGGATGGAACGCAACTGGCGTGAACGATCGTAACGGGAACTTATGATGCTTTCACCGGGCCGCTTGTCGATCGTGCGCCTCTCGCGCTTGGCGGCATCATCAGGCAGGGTATTGGCAATCGTCACGCGCAGATCGATATATCGGCGATCGGATATGGACTGTTCGACAGCGGCACGGATGTTCAGCGCGAGAAAATCGAGGGCTGGCTGGCGCATGAGTTTGGGCTCGCCGCTTCACTTCCCCTTGGCCACCCCTACAAGATCGAACCACCAGGCGCCTAGCACGGCGCGTGTCGGGGTTGGCAAGACCCCGACACGCAAAACGCGCTCAAGCCGGGACCCTTAACCTGCTAGCATGACGATGCCAGCATTCGCTTCGAACGCCTGCACGATAGCGACACACCCTTTTTCTGGAACCCGCTGGTTATTGGCGCTGCCACTGCCTATGGTTCCAGTCATCACACGCATGAAGAGGGAGTAGACATCATGTGCGATGAAGCGAAGCTCAAAGAGTGGGCGCGGGATGCAATCTCGCGCAGACAATTCGCTGCCCTAACCGGCGTTGCAGCTGTCGCCGCCTGCGCTCCCGATGCAGCCTCGGGCGAAAGTGCAGGAGATGCAGGTAGCTCGGGCTTGACCGAAAGCACGGTCAGCTTCGAAACAGCTGACGGTGTCATGGACGCCGTGTTCGTCCACCCGGCCAATGGCCAGCATCCGGCAGTTATCTTCTGGCCGGATATTGCTTCCATTCGAGAGGCCAAACGCAACATGGTCCGGCGACTTGCCGCCGAAGGCTACGCAGTCCTGATGCTCAATCCCTACTATCGCGATGTTGAGGGCCAGCAATTCGAAGACTTTGCCGACTTTCTTGCCAATGAGGGCTTCAAGACCGTCAGTCCTTGGCGGGCGAAACTCGACGCAGACTCGATCGGTCGCGACGCAGTAAGCGCAGTGGGATGGCTTGATGATCAACCCGCGGTCGATACCCAGAGCGCAATTGGCACACAGGGCTATTGCATGGGCGGGCCCTTCACCATTTGGAGCGCGGCGGCCGTGCCGGGACGCATCAAGGCAGCCGCGAGTTTCCACGGCGGCGGACTTGTGCGGGAAGACTATGAGCAAAGCCCTCATAAGGTTCTGGATGATGTAACGGCATCATTGCTGATCGCGGTCGCACAGGATGATGATGCAAGCGCACCCGAGGCCAAGACGACCTTTGCCGAAGCGGCCGAGGAAGCGGGGCTCGATGCCGTGGTCCAAGTCTACGAAGGCGACCACGGATGGACCGTGCCCGACAGCCCGGCCTACGCCAAGCCCGCAGCAGAGAAGGCCTATGCCGATCTGATGGCGCTGTATTCGCAATCGCTCGTCTGATCAGCGCTGATTGCGCGCTGACCTTGGGCCAGATATCCGGCGGGGAGGCAGGGATCTAGCCTGCTTCGCGTCCTTTGTTGAACTGGGTGCTGCGGCCAAACCGGCCGAACCGGCGGTAGCGCGTCATCCATTTGTCCAGGAAAAGTCCAAGGGGCTTGGGCTGGATGCCCAGGTCGGCAAAAGTCCGATGGTCGCCCGACACCGTGCTTCCGCGCTTGAGCAACGTCCATTGATCCTTGCTCATCGGCGTCAGGGGCAACGACGCAAAGATGGCTGAGAGGCCATCAGGCATGGCGATGAAACGGCGATTACGACCTTGAGCCTTGGCGATCCTCTGGTTGATTTCCATCATCGTCAATTGCTCGGGACCGCCCAGCTCATAGATGTGCCCGCCATGTTCCGCCGGGCTTTCAAGCGCGACTGCAACGGCCTCCGCAACATCATCTGCGAAGACGATCTGCAGCTTGGCATCGGGCGCGAAGACGGGAAGCACCGGCGCCATTTCGATCATCTGGCCGAACATGTTGAGGAAGTTGTCATCCTTCCCGAAGACGATCGATGGGCGCAGGATGGTCGCCGTGGGAAAAGCCTCCAGAACATTTTGCTCTCCCAACGCCTTGCCGCGAGCATAAGCTGCGCTGGAGGATGTATCGGGACCGATCGCGCTGACATGTGCGAAGGCCTGCACGCCCATGGCCTTGGCAATGCGGGCCATGGTGCCGGGAGCCTCGCCCATCAGCTGCTCTAGATCACCGTCAAAGGCACCAACCAGATTGACGACATAATCGGCCCCTTCGAGAGCCTTCTCGACACTGGCCTCCTGCAGGACATCGCAGCGCGCGAATTGCAATTGACCCAGATTGGCAAGCGGTTTCAGGGAATGGCTGCGCTCGGGGTTCCGGCTTGCGATGCGCAACCGCGCGCCACGCGAAAGCAGGCTCTGGGCGACATAATTCCCGATATAGCCGCTGCCACCGAAAACGGTAACAAGGCGATCAACAAGAGGAGATGACGGGGTCATGGTAGCGTGATCCTTATGCGTCAGAATGATGCCGGGATATCGCCCATGCGATATGAAGAACTCTCAGGCAAGCGTTGGGAAGGGCGCAAGCAATGTGTTGTCCGCACCGTGCATGCGGTTGCAGTCAACATCAAGCCTCTCAAGAATTTCGGGGCACCGGCTTTAAGCCAATGGCCTTTTGCCTGCGTTGCGACGGAAAGGCATGGCAGGGGCGTTCGCGCGGAAGGTTGCAACCACTACCGCGTGCATTGCCAGCGCCCTTGGCCTTACGGTCCCGGAGCCGATCCTCATGCGCCGCCTGTTTGTCCCGTATCGCCTAGCTGGAACGAGACTTGTCGATGATGCGCACCTGGCCTGCCGCCTCGGTCGCCAGAGCCCTCGCCTGCGCTGGCGTATCCGCATTCGCCAGGGCTACTCCCATGCGACGGAATGGGCGGGTCGCCGGCTTGCCGAAAACGCGCACATCAATGCTGTCATCGCAAGCAAGCGCTTGAGCCAGACCCTCATACTCAAACGACCCGCTTGCGTGATCCGCAAGGATCACAGCAGACGCGCCCGGCCTTGCGGAAATGGCCTCGGGGACTGGCAAGCCCATAATGGCGCGGGCGTGAAGGTCGAACTCGGAAAGACCTTGGGAGGCCAGCGTAACCATGCCGGTATCGTGAGGTCTTGGAGAAACCTCTGAAAAGATCACCTCTTCCTCTTGCCCCACCGACCGCACAAAGAACTCAGCGCCGTAAAGGCCCCAACCGCGACCAGAGCCCTGCAACGCCTCGACGATCTTGCGTGCCATTTCCTGCGCCTTCTTCAGCGCGCCATCCGACATGGCCGCCGGTTGCCAGCTTTCCTGGTAATCGCCGCGCTCCTGCCGGTGCCCTATCGGCGGGCAGAACGTGATGCCGCCCGAGTGGCGAACCGTCAGAAGCGTGATCTCGTAATCAAAGGCGATGAACTCCTCGACGATGACGCGCGCCCTGTCGCCGCGCATATTGGCAACGGCAAATTCCCATGCGGCTTTCAACTCGTCGGCACAGTCGACTTTGCTTTGCCCTTTGCCTGACGAGGACATGACGGGCTTAATGACGCATGGAAAGCCCGTATACTCGGCCGACGCCAACACTTCCTCGAGGCTGGTGGCGTAGCGATAGCGCGAGGTCTTGAGCCCCAGTTCGCCAGCAGCCAGATCGCGAATGGCGTCGCGATTCATGGTCAACTGCGCCGCGCGAGATGAGGGGACTACCGAAAATCCCTCATCCTCCAGCTCAGCAAGGACCTCGGTGCGGATCGCCTCGACCTCGGGTACGATCAGATCGGGCTGGTGCCGGATAACCGCGTCGCGCAATGCATCGCCATCGAGCATGGAGAAGACTTCTCGTGCATCCGCCATTTGCATGGCAGGCGCATCTTCATAGGCATCGCATGCAATGACCCGCGCGCCCAATCGCTTGGCTGAAATGGTGAATTCGCGGCCCAGCTCGCCTGAACCCAGCAGAATAATTGTACACGTGTGCGCCATGAGCGAAGGCCCTAGCGCGTCGCCCCTCGAAGTCAAAGGGCCATGCTCTGCCCCCCGTTTACCCCCGA
Source organism: Erythrobacter sp. (assembly GCA_043567175.1). Lineage (GTDB taxonomy): Bacteria > Pseudomonadota > Alphaproteobacteria > Sphingomonadales > Sphingomonadaceae > Erythrobacter. The sequence goes on along the minus strand of CP121323.1, from coordinate 2,620,514 downwards.
TTGCACAACCCGCATTCCGCCTCTTGCGCGAGCCATGACAAGAGCCAGTTCGGCCTGGCGCAGGGTCGAATCAACACTGCCATCGATCAAAGCGAGCCCGGCGCTAGCGGACAGGCGCGGGCTGCGCGATGAGGTGCTAAGGGCGAGTGAGGCGAAAGTGTTGAGCACCTCATCGGCCCAGCGTCGGCTCGCCTTGGGAGACAGCCCGGCGAGTATGACGCAAAAGCGCTCGCCATCGAATTGCGCCAGTTCATACTCCTCGTTCACCATCGTTTCGAGAAACTTGGCGAACCCCCACACGATCTCGTCAGCCGTGCGCTGGCCATATTGCATGGAGACCGCACGCATACGATCAATCTCGAACATTGCCAGCGCACCATCAGTTCCCGCGGCAAGGTGGCGACGCAAGGCGGAGCAGAAAGCGTGCCGGTTAGCGAGGCCCGTCAGCGGATCGATAGACGAACGCGCATGCACCTCTCCCTCAAGCGCTCGCTTGTGATCGATCGAACGAAGCAATGCGAGCGCGCCCGTCACATCACCATCGCTTTTCCTCAAAGCGCGCAGGTTCAGGGCAAACCAAGGGCTGGGCTCGGTGGGCTCCACGCCTTTCACAGCGCTCGCGGCAGCAACGGAAAATTCATACCATTCGACCAAGCCGTTTTCGTCGGGAGCATCCGCCAGCACGGTATCGATCCTCGATTTCAGTTCAGGTGCGTGCTGCGGAATGGCAAGGTCGGCCAGATGCGGCTTGAAGAGCATCTGCGAAAGATCATAGCCAAGCTTCGAGATATTGGACGAAGCCGCCTCGATGAATCCACGAGCGTCTATCCGAACCACGATGTCATCGGTCGCCGCTTCCAGCAGACCATGCAAAGCAACCCCATCTGCCTTGCTCAAGCGTGTTTGCATTATCGTCAAGCCCCCGGCCCTTTATGATGCCCCAAGCCAACGACCCTGCCGTCAAATAACGATCAACTAACAACCGCACAAAATTTACACTATAAATCGGCCATTCAGGCCAATCCATTGTTAGTCGTGTTAAAATAACAGGCTAAAATACGAATCGCAGCTGTCCGCCCATGGCGAGATAGCCGCGTTCGCGCAGTTGCTGCTCAAAGGCCTGCATCAGCGCCTCAAGCGTGCCGCTCTCGGTCAGCCGGTTGCGGTAGTGCCGGATGGTGTTCTCATCCGGCATGGTGCCGCCCAGATCGAAGCCGAAGAAGCGCATCCACGAAAGCCGGTCGCGGATCATGAACTCCATCCGCGCATCGGAGAGGTTGTGCTGTGCCTGCACCACCAGCACCTTGAACATCGACACCGGATCGAAAGGCGGCCTGCCGCCCTTGGCGCCATCGCTATATCCAAGGCCCCGGACCAGGATGGGTCGGAAATGTTCAAACTCGACCGTATCCGCCAAAACCTCCAGCGGGTCGCCGTCCTTGCTCAGCCGCTCAAGGTGCTCCGCCAACGAAAACAGGCTGCGTGGGTGCATCGAAATTCTCCGTCCAATGCAGCCAGTGAATCAGATCATGGCGTCAAAGGCGAGGGGTTTTTGCGGGTGTCCAGCTAGGTATTATTTACCATAAATTCTGAATGAGGCCGACTTATTCGCACAATCTGGATAATGCGCTCAGTCAGACTTCGATCATAATACGAACCTTTGAGGGGTGCGTTCCGTAAGCCGTGGCAATACGTAAACGGCAGTCCTGAACCAGGCCGGCATACTGGTCATTGCCCAGTCGCTCTTCGAGGTCCTGTGCCTTGACGCCGAGAACATCGGCAATCGCTTCGATCCTGTCAGGCAACGGGCGCGCCTTGCCCTTCTCCCAGGCCCAGACAGTCGGCTTGCTGACCCCGAGCACCCCGGCGACCTGCGCGAGCGTCAACCCGCGCTCCCGACGCAGCCGGTTGAGCCTGGTCCCCAGGGGTTCGGCGGGCCCTTCAAGAACGGGGTTTGCCGGTGCGACAGGAGGGTCGGAGCGCAATTGAATGGCAGCTAACGCCTTTTGATCGAGCGCCTGTTCGAACGCGCACCCAAACAGGAAACCGCTTTGCCAGACGATAACCGCACTTACAGCGCCGGCTTCGGGGAGATCGAGCACGAGGCGCTCTTCGACCTCGAGCGCCATCTCGGTCTCCAAAAGCAGACCGGCGGGCGAGGTGTTGTGGATGATTACATTGGCCTGAAGGCCGCCCGGCAGGGTTCCGCTGACTTCAAGGAACAGCGCGCGCCTCTCGTGCCGTCTCTTCTCGCTTGGCCTGATATTTCGAGCTTGGGTTTCGAGGTGAGCTTTGAGCGCCATCCTTGCATCTCCGATCTGAGTGGAGTGCAACGCGTCCGGCCCAATGCCCTAAGACCGAGTTATCGTTCATGGTTAAGACAGGCCAAGTGTTGGCCTGCTACGTCTCACCGAGTTAGTCGCAAGACACTTAATCCGTGGCATCAAGCCCGTAAGCCGTGTGCAGCAAACGCACCGCCAACTCGGTCTCGTCCTCGTCGATGAGTACGCTGACCTTGATCTCCGAGGTCGAGATGGCCTGGATGTTGATCCCGCGATCCGAAAGCGCGCGGAACATTGTGCTGGCAACGCCCGCATGGCTTTTCATGCCCACGCCGACGACGCTGATCTTTGCGATCTGGCTATCGGTGATGATCCGGTTGAAGCCGATCAGGTCGCGCCGATCCTCCAGCAGGGCCTGAGCGCGCGCCAGATCTGCCTGCGGCACGGTGAAGGTCACGTCGGTCTCGCCCTTGTCGCGGCCCACGTTCTGAATGATCATGTCGACATTGATGCTGGCATCGGCGAGCGGTTCGAAAATATGCGCAACCGCCCCTGGCCTGTCTGGCACGCGGGTAAGGATGACCTTCGCCTCGGTCTTGTCGTGCGCAATTCCCGTTACAAGCTGGCGTTCCATCAGCCCCTTCTCCACCATTTCGTCCATTTCAGCCTCGGAGACGATAAGCGTCCCGAGTAGATCATCCGCCGATGCACCGTCGCCCTCTTCCACGAAACTGGAGAGCACCTGGAGCCGCACGCCGGCCTTCATCGCGAGCCCGACCGAGCGGGTCTGAAGCACCTTGGCCCCGACGCTCGCGAGTTCGAGCATTTCTTCGTAAGTCACCGCTTTGAGTTTGCGCGCCTTGGCGACGATCCTCGGATCGGTGGTGTAGACGCCGTCGACATCGGTGTAGATATCGCAGCGATCCGCGCCAATTGCGGCGGCAACGGCCACAGCGGAGGTATCAGAGCCCCCTCGCCCCATCGTGCTGATCCGTCTTTCCGGGCTCACTCCCTGGAAACCCGGAATGACGGCAATCTCGCCCTTGCCAAGCGCCTCGATCATCTCGTGCGCATCGATGGTATCGACACGCGCCTTGGAATGCGCCTCGATTGTGCGAACCGGGATCTGCCAGCCCAACCAGCTGCGCGCTTTCTCGCCCAGCGATTGCAGCGTCAATGCCAGCAGCCCGCTGGTCACCTGCTCGCCACTGGCAACGACGACATCATATTCGGCCGGATCATAGAGAGGGTTCGCCTCGCGGCACAGATTGACGAGCCGGTCGGTCTCGCCCGCCATCGCGCTGACCACCACGGCCACCTCGTTGCGCAAACCGTCCTTGCCTGCAGCCTGGTTTCGCACAAGGCCCGCCACGCGCCGAATGCGCTCGGTGCCGGCCATCGATGTACCGCCAAACTTCATGACGATCCGCTGGGGCCTGTTAGTCGCCAAGAGAGATCCGCTCCTTCGATTTGAGCCGCTGGTCTACGCTTTGAGGCGCTGTTAAGGATCCGTCATGGGAAACGCAAACACAACGATCCGTCCTGAAGAAGCTGCCTTCTTTTCGGACCTGGCGCGCGACTGGTGGAACCCGAAGGGCAAGATGGCGAGCCTGCACGAGGTGAACCCGGTGCGGCTTGAATTCCTGCGGCTGGCTATCGATGCACACTGGCCCGGAACCAGCGCCCTGGTGAAACCGCTTGCGGACAGGACGGCGCTCGATATCGGATGCGGCGCAGGGCTGCTGTGCGAACCGATGGCGCGGCTTGGCGCGCAGGTGACCGGCGTCGATGCGAGCGCCGAGAACGTGCAGGTCGCCGCCGCGCATGCGGAAGGCATGGGGCTCGATATCCGGTACATGGCGGGCGAAGTGGGCAAGCTAGACATCGGCGCTTTCGACCTTGTCACCTGTGTCGAGGTGATCGAACACGTTGCGGACAAGCGCGCCTTTATCGCTGATGTCGCCGGGCGACTGGCGCCGGGCGGCTTGCTCGTCATGTCGACACCCAATCGAACCGCCGCCTCGCGGGTCTTGCTGGTCGGCACGGCCGAGGCGATCGGATATGTGCCCAAGGGCACTCACCACTGGCGAGATTTCATCAATCCGCAGGAGTTCGCGGACCTGCTCGGCGAGGTCGGGCTCGAGATCATCGACCAACGCGGGATCGCCTATCGTCCGGGCAAGGGACTTCACCTTTCGGACGACATGTCGCTCAACTACATATTGTCGGCGCGAAAGGCGGCCTAGGATCGCAGCTCACTCGTCTTCGAGCAGGGAAACCAGATCCTTCACATTGTCGGTGAAGAAGCCGTCTGCCCCCGTTGCAAGCGCAGCACGGAAGATCGCCACGTATTGCCCTTCATCCGAATCCATCCCCGGCCTGCGCAGCGCGGCTGGAAGGAAGCCATTTTCCTTCCGCAGCGTCCAGGGATGCACCTTGAGCCCGGCGGCGTGGGCGTTCTTCACGAGGTCTGTCGGCTGCATCGTCTCGGGATCGAGAACGTGCCCCAGCCACGGGCCGATGCCATCGGCGTAAGCGGCAACTTCAGCAAGCCCTGCCGGCGTCAGTATGTCCGCCCAGCGCATGCTCGGCTCGTCATATGGCCCGCCTTGTGACGATATAAGCAGGACAAGCGGTGTATCGACCAGCTTGTTCAGCCTCTGCAGCGGGCCGACCTCGAATATCTGGATGAAAACGGGCGCATCAGCACCAGTGAGGTCGAACTTCTCAAGCTCGGTCACGAGCAGGTCGACCATGTCGGTCCCCTCCTGCTCGAGCATCAGCGTTGGGTGCTTGAGCTCTGGATAGAGGCCGATTGTGCGTCCGACCTCGTATTCCTTGGCGCGTACCAGTTTTACGATCTCCTCGAAAGTCGGGATCTGGTAGAGGCCATTATATTGTGCGCTGTCGGGCCGCGAGCCGGGCACGCGTTCGCGCGCGCGCAGGGTGCGCAATTCGGCGAGGGTGAAATCCTCCGTGAACCAGCCCGCCACGCGCTGGCCCTCGACCATCTTGGTGCGGCGCCGGTCCTCGAACTCTTCGCGGCTTGCGACATCGGTGGTGCCCGAAAGCTCGTTTTCGTGACGCGCGACCAATTGCAAATCCTTGGTCACTACAAGGTCAGGCTCGATGAAGTCCGCGCCCTGGTCGATCGCTAGCTCATAGGCGGCAAGCGTGTGCTCGGGCCTCTCGCCGCTCGCCCCGCGATGGGCGATGACGAGTGGCCTGGCGGGCGCAGAGCCGACCTTTTCTGCAGACGCGCCCCCTGCGTCCGAGGCGTTTGCGTTTGCGGGAAAGGCAAACGCGAGGGTGGCGGTGAGAATACCTACAAGAGCGCAGCGGACCATTCGTCTTCCTTGAAACCGATCAGCACGCCGCCGTCATATTCCACGACAGGACGCTTGATCATGCTGGGATGCTGGACGAGCAAGGTGACGGCTGCGTGACTATCCTGAGCCTTGGCCTTCTCCTCATCCGACAATTTACGAAAGGTCGTGCCGCGCTTGTTGAGGACAACATCGACACCTTTGGCATCGATCCAGCTTTCGACCTTGGGCGCTTGTGCACCCTCCTTCTTGTAATCGTGAAAGGTGTAAACGAGCTCGTTGCGATCAAGCCACTTGCGGGCTTTCTTGACGGTGTCGCAGTTCGGGATGCCGTAAATGTGAAGCGTCATTACTTTTCAGTGCCTTGTCTTTCGGATGAGCCGGGGCGGCACGGCCAATGGGAGATATAAGACTGCACCGCGATCATCCATTGCGCTTTATCATCGCCAAGACGCAGGGGACAGATGCGCATCGGCGATGGCGACCGCCAGCGCATCCGCCGCATCCGATCCGGCCAGGATCGCGCCGGGCAGCAGCACCTTGACCATGGCGGCTATCTGCGCCTTGTCCGCGCCGCCCGTGCCTACGACCGATTTCTTGACCGAGCGTGCGGAATGTTCGCTAACGCCGAGACCCGCCGCGCCACACGCCGCCAGCACGCATCCCCGCGCCTGCGCGAGCTTGAGCGTGGATTGCGGGTTCTTGTTGACGAAGATTTCCTCGCAGGCGGCCCGTTCTGGTCCATGCTCGGCGATGACGGCCGCGATCCCTTCTTGCAGCGCGGCCAATCGCGCGCTCATCGCCGCTTTCGCATCGGTTGGCAGTTGACCGTTGGCGACATGCACTATGCGCGAGCCTTCGCTGCGGACAACGCCCCATCCGGTGCAGGAAAGCGAGGGATCAAGTCCAAGGATGATCGTCACGCGCTCAGCCCTATAATCCGACCATGAAGCCAAGACGCCACAGCAGCGCGAGCAGGAACGCCGCGCCCAACGTCAGTGCCAAGGCCCACGAGGCCCAATTCAAGCGTCGATCTTGTCCATCACATCGTCGGGGATCTCGTAATTGCCCCATACGGTCTGAACATCGTCATCATCTTCGAGCGCATCGATCAGCTTCAGAAGCGTCGACGCGCCCTTCTCGTCCATCTCGACCGAGATATTCGGCTTCCAGGCAAGTTTCACTTCCTTGGCTTCGCCCAGCGCCGCTTCGAGCGCTTTGGAGACCTCGTGGAGGTCCTCGGCCGCGGTCCAGATCTCGTGGCCGTCTTCGGTCGAGGTGATGTCCTCCGCTCCAGCCTCAAGCGCAGCTTCAAGCACCTTTTCCTCGTCGCCCGCATCGGGACCGTATTCGATGTAGCCCAGCCGCTCGAACCCGTGCGCGACCGAGCCTTCTGTGCCAAGGTTGCCACCGTTCTTCGAAAAAGCCGTGCGCACGGCGGTCGCAGTGCGATTGCGGTTGTCGGTCAGTGTTTCGACGATGATTGCACTGCCACCGGGGCCATAGCCTTCGTAGCGGACTTCTTCGTAATTCTCGTCATCGCCCGCGCTGGCTTTATCAATCGCGCGCTGGATATTGTCCTTCGGCATCGACTGAGCTTTTGCCGTATTGACCGCCAGCCGCAGGCGCGGATTCATATCCGGATCGGGCGTGCCCATCTTCGCCGCCACGGTGATTTCGCGGCTCAGTTTGGAAAACAGGTTAGAGCGCTTCTTGTCCTGCGCACCCTTGCGGTGCATGATGTTCTTGAATTGGGAATGGCCTGCCATGGGTTGTCCTGGGTGAACTCTTTTTTGTGATTTTGGCTCTAGCGTATGCCGGATTGGCCTCGCATTAGCCCCATGAGCGATATTCCGACAAGCCCTGTGAGTTTCAGCGCGAAAGACCTCGTGACAAACACCGATCAATACCCCGTAACAGCCCCAAGCACTCAACAGGAAATCGAACAGGTTTTCGGCGACGGGGGGCATGTGACGCCCCCCGCCAGCGCGCGAGAGGAATGGCGGCGCTATCTTGGCTTTCTCAAACGCCCGTACCTGCCCGCGATAGACGAGCAGACCAGCGGCGTGCGCGCCGTGCTGCGCATGCTCGCGCTAGACCTGATGGTAATGCTGGTGCTGATCGGAGGCATCAGCCTTGCAGCCGGCCTGGGGTTCGAATTGCCGGATAATGTCAACAACACGCTGGAGCCCGGCCTTCTTACGGTCCTTCTGGTGGTGGTGCTTGCACCGCTGGCTGAAGAATTGCTTTTTCGCGGCTGGCTGTCAGCGAAACCGCGCGATATCCTCGCCTGCCCGCTTGCCAGCTTGGCGGTTTTCATGATCGCGGTCGCCTTGACTGCTTCGCAAGACGGGTTGGCGCTCGCCATTTCCGCCAGTTGGGGATCTGCGCTTGCGCTGTCGGCGGCGGCAATCTGGACGCTGCTGCGCGCACGCGGCGAATGGACGTTCTTTGCACGGTTTCTGCCCGCGTTTTTCTGGATCAGCACGCTCGCCTTTGCGCTGATTCACCTTGGAAACTACACCGAGGGCTCGCTTGCGATATTGCTGCCGTTGGTTCTGCCGCAATTCGCGCTGGGGACGATGCTGGGTTACCTGCGCGTCCATTTCGGGCTTGTGCACGCCATTGCGCTTCACGCGGCGCATAATGCGCTGCTGTTCGGATTAGCAATCGCGGGAGGGCTTAGCGAGCCCTCTGGCGCTCCGGTCTAGGCCTAGATGCGCACTGCGGTGCCGCTGGCGCTTACCATCAGCATCGAGCCGGTGTCGCCCACCACTTCATAATCGAGGTCGACGCCGACGACCGCGTTGCAACCCCTGCTCGCCGCTTCGGCCTGCAATTCCTCGATCGCCTCGTCTCGTGCCTTCTTGAAGATGCGTTCATAGGAGCCCGAACGCCCGCCAACGATGTCGCGGATATTGGCAAACAGATCGCGAAACAGGTTCGCGCCCACGATCACCTCGCCAACGACAATGCCGCCATATTCCTGTATCGGGCGACCCTCGATCGAAGGCGTGGTCGTGACAATTACGCCGCGTGCATCTTTCCATTCACCGGGCATGGGGTGCTCTCCTTGGCAAGCTGTCTTATAAGACTAAGACACATGAGGCCCCGGTTCAACCCATTCCGAGCGCGGCCTTGTAGGTCTCCAGGATGACCTCCTGCTCACTGCGATCGTCGGGCTTCATTTTGCGAAGGCGCACGATCTGGCGCATGATCTTGGTGTCATAGCCCACCGCCTTGGCCTCGGCGTAAACGTCGCGGATGTCGTCGGCGATGCCCTTTTTCTCTTCCTCGAGGCGCTCGATACGCTCGATCAGCAGGCGCAGGCGGTCATCGGTGGCTTCGGTCATCGGGGTCTCCATTGTGAGAGTCTGATTCGGTTGTGGCCGACCTAGCCATCCCTCCCCAGAGCGCAAAGAGCCGCGCTCAAAAAGACGGTGAAACCCGGCCCGACGCCGGGCTCCGCGCCCCGCGGCGGTGCCGCTGGCACCTATTCGCGCGGGTTGAGCTTCACACTCGCTTCCATGCGCGCCAGTTGCTCTTGGCTCGCGGGCGTCTGGCGGGTCGCCTTCCATTCGTCCTGCCCCATCCCGTGGATCAACTCGCGCGCCGCTGCCTTGTCGCCTTCGAAGCCGGCATCGCGAATCCAGTCTGCGAGGCAATTGCGGCAAAAACCCGCCAGCCCCATCAGATCGATGTTCTGCGCATCGTGGCGATGCTGGAGGTGTCGTACGAGCCGGCGAAAGGCCGCCGCCGCCACAGCGTCGTCCAGTTTATCGAGCGCGTCCTGTTTCTCGGCCATATTCGGTAAGGTCTCCTCAGATATGCCGTTGTGTTGAGCATCGCCTATGCCATAGGGAGCTTCGTGTTTGGAGGGATCATGAGCACCCAAAATTCGTCTTCTCGGCGCGCTCCCGGCGGTATGGCGCGCAGCGCGGCCAAGATCGACCCGCGCGGGCGCAAGGTCAAAATCCTTGCCACCGTCGGACCGGCAAGCCGTTCGCCCGAAATGCTGCGCCGCCTGTTTCGCGCCGGAGCCGACGCGTTTCGCGTCAATATGAGCCATGGCAGCCACAAGGATCACGCCGCAGCCATCGCTTCTATCCGGGCGCTCGAGAAGGAGTTCGCGCGCCCGATCGCCATTCTGGCTGACCTGCAGGGACCAAAACTGCGCGTGGGGGAATTCGCCGGCGGCAAGGCGGTTATCCGGCACGGCGGCCACTTCACGTTCGACCGCGACCCCACGCCAGGCGACGACAGCCGTGTGTGCCTGCCGCATCCGGAGCTCTTCGGCATACTTGAACGGGGCCAGCGACTGGTCATCAATGACGGCAAGATCCGGCTGTTCGTTCGCGAGGCGAACGAACACCGCATACGCTGCTCGGCCGAAGTCGGCGGCGTCATTTCGGATCGCAAGGGCGTCAACGTGCCCGACGCCGAAGTGCCGATCCCCGCGCTGACCGACAAGGATCGCAAGGACCTTGCCTTTGCGGTCGAACACGGGGCGGACTGGATCGCGCTGAGCTTTGTCCAGCGGCCCGAGGACATGGCCGAAGCGCGGCGTCTGATCGGCGCCGTACGGCCGCGCAGGACAAGTGCAGGCCGCGCGGCGATCGGGCCGGCGCTGTGCGCCAAGATCGAAAAGCCCAAGGCGGTCGAACGCCTCGCCGAAATCATCGAGCTTTCCGATGGCATCATGGTTGCGCGCGGCGATCTGGGTGTCGAGCTTGAACCCCAGGAAGTGCCGCCGCTGCAGAAGCGGATCGTGGGCTTCACGCGCAATGCTGGCAAGCCGGTGATCGTCGCGACGCAAATGCTCGAAAGCATGATCGAGAGCCCGACGCCCACGCGCGCGGAAGTTTCCGATGTTGCCAACGCGGTCTATGACGGGGCGGACGCGGTTATGCTTTCAGCCGAAAGCGCTGCGGGAGATTGGCCGGAGGAATCGGTAGCGATGATGCACCGCATTGCCCTGCAGGTGGAGCGCGATGAGGAATATACCGCGCGCGTTCGCTTTTCGGATACTCCCCCCGATGCGACGACCGCCGATGCTCTTGCGCATAGCTGCATGACAATTGCCGACACGGTCCCGATCAGCGCGATAACGGTGTTCACCTCGAGCGGTTCGACCGCCCGCAGGGTTGCGCGCGAACGACCCGCGACGCCGATGCTGGTTCTCACCCCTTCAACCCGCACGGCTCGCCGCGTTGGCCTATTGTGGGGCGCGCACGCAGTGGTGACCAAGGATATTGGCAGTTTCGAAGAGATGATCGCCAAGGGCAAGCGCATGGCGCTGCGTCACGGCTTTGGCGAGGCGGGCTCAAAACAGATCGCGCTGGCCGGCGTGCCTTTCGGCACACCCGGGGCGACCAATCTGCTGCACATCGTCACGCTCAAGGGCGATGAATTGGACAAGCGCAAGGACTAGATCCTTTCGCCCTCGCCTATTCCTGTCGCGCTCGCTGCGAATGGAAGAAATCAACTTTCCAGCGCCCGCTCTCGTAGACCAGCACCGCCGATTCAAGCCAGCGAACCGGCTGCACTTCCGGCGGTTTGCCCGCGCTTCCGATGTTCTCCCAAGCCGACCAGGCGACATCGCATCTCACCGTTGTATCCATCGGACCAAGGTTCCAGTTGATCTCGATGCCATCCTCAAGGGCTTCGATCACCACATCGGCAAGCGCGCGGCCTTCAAAACGCGCCCCGACATCGAAGGAATACATCGACCGGGTCGTGAGGCTTTCAAAAGGTGCATCGCCGTCGCCACGAAGCGCGTCGAAGAAGTCGCGGATCGTCTGTTCGACATCGGCGCGCGCCTGTTTGGGCTCGGGACATGAAGGGGGCTGCGCCTGCCCGGCATGGGGCAGCGCGAGGACGAGGGCTGAGGCCGCTATTCGAGCGGCGGGGCTGAAGCGTGCAGGCATGGGGAAAATTTGCGCGCTTCGCATTTCATGTCAATCGCATTGAGGCAATAAGGGAAACAACAGACAGGCTCCAAGCAAGACCCTAGCGATGCACCTTCAGCCGTTCTACAAGGCGCAGGTGATCGCGCGTTTCCTCATCCTTCTCGGTTTCCTGGTCCTGGCGCCGACGACCTCTGCGCAACAGGCCAAACCGCCAGAATCCCAGACGCAAGCGCAGCCGCAGCCGCCCAGGGTAGCGGTGTACCAGGCATTTGTGGTCGCTTCGTTTCCTCATGACCCCGCCGCCTTTACCCAGGGACTGCTATGGCACGATGGTTGGCTCTACGAGAGCACGGGCAGGGTCGGCACATCAAGCGTGCGCAAGGTCGATCTCGAGACAGGCGAGGTCGCGATCAGCCGCCCAATCCCCTATCCGCAATTCGGCGAAGGGCTTGCCCTGTGGGACAATGAACTGGTCAGCCTCACCTGGCGCAGCGGTATCGTCCATCGCTGGCAGCTCTCCGATCTCGAGGCGGTGAGCAGCTATGCCGAATACCCATTCGAAGGCTGGGGCCTTGCCCGCATTGGCGAGCAGCTGGTCGCCTCGGATGGGAGCGACACCCTGCGCTTCCTCGATCCGCACGATTACAGCGTCGAGCGATCGGTGAAGGTAACGCTGAACGGAAGACCTCTACCCCAGCTCAACGAACTGGAAATCGTGAACGGGCTTGTCCTCGCCAATATCTGGAAGACGAATTTCATCGCCGGGATCGATCCCGCGTCAGGGGCGGTGCGGCTGCTGATCGATTGCCGCACGCTGCCGGCCTATGAGGGCTCCGATCCCGAAGCGGTGCTCAATGGTATCGCCTGGGACACCGAGGGTGAGCGGCTGCTCGTTACCGGCAAGTTGTGGCCCCGGATTTACGAAATTGAGTTGAAGGAAGCTCGTCCTGCGTCCTGAGCTCGGGCAGGGCAACGCGATTTAACCCTTGGCAGCGCGCTCCAGCCGGCTCCGCGCCTCGTGCTCGCCGATCAGCGGCAGCAATTCACCCATGTCCGGGCCGTGATTCATGCCGGTTAGTGCCTGGCGAAGCGGCAGGAAGAGCGCCTTTCCCTTGCGCCCCGTGCTAGCCTTCAGTGCATTGGTGAGCGCCCCCCAGGGATCATCGCCCCATTCCAGCGTTTCGGCAGCCTCTGCGAGGTAAGCCCGATCTTCCTCGGAAAATCCAATCGCGTCGATCGGCCCGATGACGAGGCGCCACCACTCACCCACTTCGTCGATGGTCGCGATGTTCGGGCGCACAGCATGCCAGCCAGCCTCGTCCATACCTTCAGGGAGGCGATGCCTGACCGCTTCGTACGGCATCTGGTGGACGATGGCGGTGTTGACCCGCTCGAGCTCCGCATCGTCGAACTTGGCGGGCGCGCGGCCAAAGGTTGAGAGATCAAAGGTGTCCAGCAAAGCTTTGCGATCCGCAATCGGTTCAACCGGCAGCGAAGTGCCCAAGCGCGCGAGAAGCGCGATAATGGCCTCGGGCTCGATCCCGCGTTCGCGCAGGGCGTCGCAGCCTAGCGAGCCGAGCCGCTTGGAAAGCTTGCCCTCCTTACCCATCAGCAGCGCCTCGTGCGCGAAGGCCGGTGGCGTAGCCCCCAGGGCGGTGAACATCTGTATCTGGACAGCGGTGTTCGAGACGTGGTCCTCGCCCCGCAGCACTTGGGTGATGCCCATCTCGATGTCATCTACCGTGCTCGGTAGCATGTAGAGCCACGAGCCGTCGGCGCGGCGGATCACCGGGTCGGAAAGCTGGGCGGGGTCGAATTTCACCTTGCCGCGAACCGCGTCTTCCCATTCAATTGCCTCGTCGTGGTCGAGCTTGAAGCGCCAGTGCGGGGTGATACCCTCGGCTTCCTTGGTGGCACGCTCTTCAGCGGTCAGCCTGAGCGCATCGCGATCATAGATCGGAGGCAGCCCTCGACCGAGCTGGACCTTGCGCTTCAGCTCGAGTTCCTGGCCCGTTTCGAAGGCGGGATAGACACGCCCCGCTTCGCGCAAGCGTTCGAACGCTGCTTCGTAGGTCTCAAGATGCGCGGACTGGCGCTCTTCGCGGTCAGCATGCATACCCAGCCACGCAAGATCGGCCCGGATCGCCTCGACATATTCTTCTTTCGACCGCGAGGCATCCGTATCATCGATGCGCAACAGGAACTCGCCGCCCAAGATCTGGGCGAGCATCCAGTTATGCAACGCGGTACGGATATTGCCAACATGGAGGCGGCCAGTCGGCGAGGGGGCAAAGCGGGTAGTGGTCATAGCCTGGGCGCTTTACCAGCGCCGCGACGCGTCGCAAGCGCCTTCACATGAGCGGCGCCCCTCGTGCTTCGGCCAGAACCAGCGCCAGCACCGCATCCCACAAGCGGTTCACCCGCTCTGGGCGGATCAATCCTTCGACCTGTTGTTCAAAGCCCTCGCGGTCGCGGCGTATTGTCCGATCAATCAGCGCACCGATGGTTGTCTCGTCATGCGTCAGCCTTTGGCAACAGAATCGCGATACGTGAACGTTTTCCGGCCAGACAGAGGCGATCACCTGGCTGAGGGCGAGCGTCTTTGCCGCGATCTCAACACCTCCGAGGCGCGCCGTAAGCTCGGGGACGGCATCGCGCCTCGCTCGTTCATGCAGCGCGATCAGGCGCATCGAGTAGACCAGGCGCGCAGCGACCGCATCCAGCTGTGCCAGCCGCGCCGGCTCGGCCAGTTTTTCAAGGATTGCGGAAGTATCGATCGCGGGTCGGGTGGGCTTGTTCATCACGGCTCCTTTGGCTTCGTGATGCGCCATACCATGCCGCGAACGATTATCAATAGCATTAAAGGCGTAGAAGCGGACGCCAAATGAAAGACCCCGCAAAAGCCTGGGGCTCTTGCGGGGTCTTTCATTTCAGCCCTGGCTGAGCGGCAAGTGCCTATTCGGCACTGTCGCCGCCTTCTGCAGCGCCGCCCATGGCCGCTTTCATCGCTTCCTCGGAAGGAACAGCGTCGGCTACAGGCTCTTCCTCGACCGCATTGGCCGCTGCCAGCGCTTCCTGCTGTTTTTTCCACTGAGCACGCAGCGCAGCGTCACGGCTGGAAGCCGTTACACGCATGCGGTTCATGCCGGCGCCCGTACCGGCCGGGATCAGGCGACCCACGATCACGTTCTCCTTGAGACCGATCAGCGTGTCCTTCTTGCCTTCAACCGAAGCCTGCGTCAGCACGCGGGTGGTTTCCTGGAACGATGCGGCAGAGATGAAGCTGCGTGTTTGCAGCGACGCCTTGGTGATCCCGAGCAGGATCGGAGTGCCTTCCGCAGCTTCCTTGCCCTTGCCAAGCTTCGCGTTGATCTCGAGCATTTCAGCGAGGTCCACTTGTTCGCCGGGGAGCAGGGTGGTGTCGCCACCCTTGGTGATCTCGACCTTCTGCAGCATCTGGCGAACGATCACCTCGATGTGCTTGTCGTTGATCTTAACGCCTTGCAATCGATACACTTCCTGGATCTCGTTGACGAGATATTCAGCCAAGGCCTCAACGCCCAGAACCTCAAGGATATCGTGCGGGTTCGGCGAACCTGAGATGAGCGTATCGCCCTTCTTCACGAAGTCGCCTTCCTGCACGTCGATCACCTTGGTCTTCGGGATCAGATACTCGACGCGATCCCCCTCCTCGGGAACAATCGCAATCTTGCGCTTCGCTTTATATTCACGGACGAATTCGATCTTGCCAGAAATCTTGGCAATGATCGAGACATCCTTGGGCATGCGCGCTTCGAAAAGCTCGGCCACACGCGGCAGACCGCCGGTAATGTCGCGGGTCTTGGCGGCTTCGCGGCTGGCGCGGGCAAGGATATCGCCCGCTGCGACCTGCTGGCCGTCTTCGACCGAAAGCGTGGTGCCGGGCGCCAGCATGTAGCGCTGCGCTTCGGCTTCATCCTCGCTCTGACCCTCTGCCTGGAGGATCAGGCGCGGACGCACGTCTTCTTTCTTCTTGCGGCCCGTCGCGCGGTTCTCGGTCACGACGCGCTGTGCAATGCCGGTAGCATCGTCGGTCTGTTCTTCGAGCGTCGTGCCCTCGATCAGATCCTGATACTTCACCACGCCCGAAGTTTCGGTGATGATCGGCAGCGTGAACGGATCCCATTCCGCCAGCCGGTCACCTTCCTTGATCTTGTCGCCGTCCTTGAACTTCAGCACCGTACCGTAGGGCACCTTGTGCATTTCGCGTTCGCGGCCCTCGGCGTCGATCACCGCGAGTTCGCCGTTACGCGCAAGACTGAGGATGTTCCCTTTCTTGTCGGTAATGGTCGGCATGTCGCGATATTCGAGACGACCCTCGGAGATCGATTCAAGGTGGCTGGTTTCGTTGAGCTGCGCCGCACCACCGATGTGGAACGTACGCATGGTCAGCTGCGTACCAGGCTCACCGATTGACTGTGCCGCGATAACGCCGACAGCTTCACCGATGTTCACTGGTGTACCGCGAGCCAGGTCACGGCCGTAGCATGTGCCGCAAACGCCCTGCGCTGCTTCACAGACCAGCGGTGAACGGATCTTGGCCGACTGAACTTCAGCATCCTCGATCGCTTTCACCATCGGTTCGTCGAGCAGCGTGCCGGCCTTGCAGATGACCTCGCCGGTCGCGGCGTTGATGATGTCCTCGGCCACGGTGCGACCCAGGATACGCTCGCCGAGCGAGGCAATGACGCTGCCGCCCTGAACGATCGCGCGC
Source organism: Erythrobacter sp. (assembly GCA_043567175.1). Classification (GTDB taxonomy): domain Bacteria; phylum Pseudomonadota; class Alphaproteobacteria; order Sphingomonadales; family Sphingomonadaceae; genus Erythrobacter. The sequence goes on along the minus strand of CP121323.1, from coordinate 2,604,244 downwards.
ATTTCCAGCGCGTTCTCGGTCTTGCAGTCTTCTTCCACGATAACGCAGTCTTGTGATACGTCCACCAGACGGCGGGTCAGGTAACCCGAGTTCGCCGTCTTGAGCGCTGTATCCGCGAGGCCCTTTCGGGCACCGTGGGTCGAGTTGAAGTATTCAAGAACGGTCAGACCTTCCTTGAAGTTCGAGATGATCGGCGTTTCGATGATCTCGCCAGATGGTTTGGCCATAAGGCCGCGCATACCGGCAAGCTGCTTCATCTGCGCTGGCGAACCACGCGCACCAGAGTGGCTCATCATATAGATCGAGTTGATCTGCGCTTCCTTGCCGTCCTCGTCGATCGGGGTCGCCTTGATGCGCTCCATCATCGCGTCGGCCACCTGGTCGCCGCACTTGGCCCAGGCGTCGATGACCTTGTTGTACTTTTCCTGCTGGGTGATCAGGCCGTCCTGATATTGCTGCTCGTAATCAGCCACCAGCGACTTGGTGCTCTCGACGAGCTCCACCTTGGCGTCGGGGATGATCATGTCATCCTTGCCGAAGGAAATCCCGGCCTTGAAGGCCTCGCGGAAGCCCATCGTCATGATCGCGTCAGCGAACAACACGGTGTCCTTCTGGCCCGTGTGGCGGTACACTTCGTCGATCACGTCACCGATATCCTTCTTCGTCAAAAGGCGGTTGATGATGTCGAATGGAACCTTGTGGTTCTTCGGCAGACATTCACCGATCAGCATGCGGCCCGGCGTCGTGATAAAGCGCTTCATCAAGACATTGCCGTTTTCATCGGCTTGCGGGACGCGAGCGATGATCTTGCTGTGCAGGGTAACCGACTTGACCTCCAGCGCCTGATGCACTTCAGCCATGTCAGAGAAGCGTGGCAGCTTCTCGATCTTGGTGCCGTCTGCGTTCTCGAGATATTCCGGGTGCTTCTCCTGACGTTCCATCGAGAGATAGTAGAGACCCAGAACCATGTCCTGCGAAGGCACGATGATCGGCTTGCCGTTGGCTGGCGACAGGATATTGTTGGTAGACATCATCAAGACGCGCGCTTCCAGCTGAGCTTCCAGGCTGAGCGGCAGGTGGACGGCCATCTGGTCGCCGTCGAAGTCCGCATTAAAGCCACCGCAGACCAGCGGGTGGATACGGATCGCGTTGCCTTCAACGAGCACGGGCTCGAACGCCTGGATACCCATGCGGTGCAGGGTGGGCGCGCGGTTGAGCAGCACGGGGTGCTCACGGATCACTTCATCCAGGATGTCCCAGACTTCCTTGCGTTCTTTCTCGACCCACTTCTTCGCTTGCTTCAGGGTCATCGACAGACCCTTCGCATCGAGACGTGCGTAGATGAACGGCTGGAAGAGTTCGAGGGCGATCTTCTTGGGCAGGCCGCACTGGTGCAGTTTGAGCGTCGGGCCGACGACGATGACCGAACGGGCCGAGTAGTCGACGCGCTTGCCCAGGAGGTTTTCGCGGAAGCGGCCCTGCTTGCCCTTGATCATGTCGGTGAGCGACTTGAGCGGGCGGGCGGGCGCAGTTCGGGCGGGATCACGGGGATCACTTCGAGGATCATCCACTCAGGACGGTTGCCGCTCTCGATGAAGCTTTCAACGACCTTGAGGCGCTTGATGATCTTCTTGGGCTTGAGCGTCGACTTGGTGGTCGCGAGTTCTTCGAGAAGGTCTTCGCGCTCCTGCTCAAGATCGAGGTCCATCAGCATGTGCTTGACCGCTTCGGCCCCGATATTAGCGGAGAACGCATCTTCGCCATATTCGTCCTGCGCTTCGAGCAGTTCGTCTTCGGTGAGCAGCTGGTATTTCTCGAGTGGGGTCAGGCCGGGCTCGATCACGACATAGCTCTCGAAATAGAGAATGCGCTCGAGCTGCTTGAGCTGCATGTCGAGCAGCAGGCCGATGCGCGAAGGCAGCGACTTCAGGAACCAGATGTGCGCAACCGGCGCAGCCAGTTCGATGTGGCCCATGCGCTCACGACGCACCTTGGTCACAGTCACTTCAACGCCGCACTTCTCGCAGACGACGCCTTTGTACTTCATGCGCTTGTACTTGCCGCAAAGGCACTCATAGTCCTTTACCGGGCCAAAGATACGCGCACAGAACAGGCCGTCACGTTCTGGCTTGAACGTGCGGTAGTTGATCGTTTCCGGCTTCTTGATCTCGCCGAAAGACCAGCTGCGGATACGCTCTGGCGAAGCGATGCCGATCTGGATCTGGTCGAATGTTTCCGGCTTTGCCAGCTGATTGGTGAATTTGGTCAGTTCGTTCATGACTTGATTTCCCTTGAGGGATGAAACTTTAAGAGCGGTTGGGGAGGGCCAGAAAGCTTAACTTCTGCCCGCTCCCGCTATTCCGCTGCCTCCAGCATATCGCCGTCATCGTCATCGCCGTCCGACAGCGACTTCAACTCGACGTTCATGCCCAGCGAGCGCATTTCCTTCACGAGAACGTTGAAGCTCTCTGGAATACCCGCTTCGAAGGTATCGTCACCCTTGACGATCGCCTCGTAAACCTTGGTACGGCCAACCACGTCGTCAGACTTGACGGTGAGCATTTCCTGCAGGGTGTAAGCAGCGCCATATGCCTGCAGTGCCCAGACTTCCATCTCACCAAAGCGCTGGCCACCGAACTGCGCCTTACCACCCAGCGGCTGCTGCGTGACGAGCGAGTACGGACCGATCGAACGTGCGTGGATCTTGTCATCAACCAGGTGGTGCAGCTTGAGCATGTAGATGATGCCAACGGTCACGCGGCGATCGAACGCCTCGCCCGACCGGCCATCGAACAGCACCGACTGACCCGACGAGTGGACACCTGCCTTTACCAGCATGTCAGTAACATCGGCCTCGCGCGCACCGTCAAACACCGGAGTACCCATCGGCACGCCGGCGGTGACGTTGCTGGCAAGCTCGACGATCTGCTCGGCATTACGGCCATCCAGATCCTCGTAATATTGCTCGCCATAGACGTCCTTGAGACGCTCGATCACAGCTTCGGGCGGCTTGACGTTTGCATAGTCTTCGGCGGCGTTCGGATTGGCGGCGCGCCATTCCTCGAGCGCTTCCTTGATCTGCATTCCGACACCGCGTGCAGCAAAACCAAGGTGCGTTTCGAAGATCTGGCCGACATTCATGCGGCTTGGCACGCCCAGCGGATTGAGCACGAGGTCAACCGGGGTCCCGTCTTCGAGGAACGGCATGTCTTCGATCGGCACGATGCGGGCGATCACGCCCTTGTTGCCGTGCCGGCCGGCCATCTTGTCACCCGGTTGCAGCTTGCGCTTCACAGCGACGAAGACCTTGACCATCTTGAGCACGCCGGGCGCCAGTTCATCGCCACGCTCGAGCTTTTCCTTACGATCCTCGAACTTGTCGTCGATCATCTTGGCGGCTTCGTCATATTGCGACTTGATCGCCTCGATCTGCGCCTGGCGACTGTCATCCGCGACCGCGAACTTGAACCATTCGTGACGCTCGACATCCGCGAGCACCTGCTCGGAGATCTCGATGCCCTTCTTCACGCCCTTGGGAGCCGCCGAAGCGGTCTGGCCCAGAAGCATATCGCGAAGACGGTTGTAGGTCGCGCGGTTGAGAATGGCGCGTTCGTCGGCGGCATCCTTGCGCAGGCGCTCGATCTCTTCATGCTGGATCGCCCGTGTACGGTCATCGATCTCGATACCGTGACGGTTGAACACGCGCACTTCAACGATCGTTCCGGCAACGCCCGGCGGCAGACGCAGCGAGGTGTCGCGCACGTCCGAAGCCTTTTCGCCAAAGATCGCGCGAAGCAGCTTTTCCTCAGGTGTCATCGGCGATTCGCCCTTGGGCGTGATCTTGCCGACGAGGATGTCACCGGGGTGCACTTCGGCGCCGATATAGACAATGCCCGCTTCGTCGAGATTGCGCAAAGCTTCCTCGCCGACATTGGGAATGTCGCGGGTGATGTCTTCCGGCCCGAGCTTGGTGTCACGCGCCATGACTTCGAATTCCTCGATGTGGATCGAGGTGTAGACGTCGTCCTTCACGATACGCTCGGAGATGAGGATGGAGTCTTCGTAGTTGTAGCCGTTCCAGGGCATGAAGGCGACGAGGCTGTTCTTGCCCAGCGCCAGCTCGCCCAGATCGGTCGAGGGACCATCGGCGATGATGTCGCCCGGCTCGACCGTCTCGCCCACTTTCACCAGCGGACGCTGATTGATGCAGGTATTCTGGTTCGAACGCTGGAACTTCTGCAACGTATAGATATCGACGCCCGACTGGCCGGCTTCGACATCGCCCACGGCGCGGATCACGATACGCGTTGCATCGACCTGGTCGACGATACCGCCACGCTTGGCAGCAATCGCCGCACCTGAATCGCGCGCAACCGTCTCTTCCATGCCGGTGCCTACCCACGGCGCCTCGGCCTTCACAAGCGGCACCGCCTGGCGCTGCATGTTCGAGCCCATCAGCGCGCGGTTCGCGTCGTCGTTTTCGAGGAACGGAATCAGCGATGCGGCAACCGAAACGAGCTGCTTGGGGCTCACGTCCATCAGAGTGATCTGGTCGTTGGGCGCCATCAGGTTGTCGCCGGCGTGACGCGCCGAGACCAGCTCTTCGACGAACGAGCCATCCTCGTTGAGTTCGGCCGAGGCCTGCGCAACAGTGTGCTTCTGCTCCTCCATCGCGGAGAGGTAGATGACGTCACCGCCGACCTTGTTGTCCGCTACCTTGCGATAGGGCGTCTCGATGAAGCCATATTTGTTCACCCGCGCGAATGTCGCGAGCGAGTTGATAAGACCAATATTCGGGCCTTCAGGCGTCTCGATCGGGCAGATACGGCCATAATGCGTCGGGTGAACGTCGCGCACTTCGAAGCCTGCACGCTCACGCGTCAGACCGCCCGGTCCGAGCGCCGAAACACGGCGCTTGTGGGTGACTTCTGAGAGCGGATTGGTCTGGTCCATGAACTGCGAGAGCTGCGAGGAGCCGAAGAATTCACGCACCGCGGCAACGGCCGGCTTGGCGTTGATGAGATCGTTCGGCATCACGGTCGACACATCGACGCTGCTCATGCGCTCCTTGACCGCGCGTTCCATGCGAAGCAGGCCGACGCGGTACTGGTTCTCGAGCAGTTCACCGACCGAACGCACGCGGCGATTGCCGAGATTGTCGATGTCGTCGACTTCGCCCTTGCCGTCCTTCAGGCCCACCAGTTCCTTGACCACGGCCAGGATGTCTTCCTTGCGCAGGGTCGTCACCGTGTCCTCGGCGTCGAGGCCAAGGCGCATGTTGAGCTTTACGCGGCCAACCGCAGAAAGGTCGTAGCGCTCGCTGTCGAAGAACAGGCCTTCGAACAGAGCTTCAGCGGTTTCGAGTGTAGGCGGTTCGCCCGGACGCATGACCTTGTAGATGGCCTCAAGGCCTTCTTCACGGTTTTCAGCCTTGTCGACTTTCAGCGTGTTGCGGATCCACGGACCGGTATTGATCTCGTCGATATCGAGCAGTTCAATCGCGTCGAAGCCCACCTCGTCCAGCGCCTCGACATGCTCGAGCGTCACTTCGTCGCCAGCCTCGATGTAGATGCGGCCGGTGCTCTCGTTGATCATGTCGTAAGCGGCATAGCGACCGACGACTTCTTCGCTCGGCAGCAGCAGGTCGCTGAGGCCGTCCTTGGCCGCCTTGTTTGCGGCGCGCGGGGAAATCTTCTGGCCGGCGGGAAACACTTCCTCACCGGTCTTCGCGTCCACCAGCGGGAAGGCCGGCTTTGCGCCGCGCCAGTTTTCCGGCACGAACGGGATCTTCCAGCCATCCTTCGCGCGCTCCCACTTCACGATGTCGTAGAAGTGGTGGAGGATACCCTCGCTATCGAGGCCCAGCGCATAAAGCAGCGCGGTGACCGGCAGCTTGCGCTTGCGGTCGATGCGGACGTTCACGATGTCCTTGGCGTCGAATTCAAAATCCGTCATGGTCAAACAGCACACCAGGCGAACGGTGCATCTGCGACACGATAACACGTTCTGTGCCATTGATGATGAATGTGCCGTTCCCGGTCATGAGCGGCATATCGCCCATGTAAACATCCTGTTCCTTGATATCGAGAACCGAGCGGGTTTCGGTTTCCTGGTCGACTTCGAACACGATCAGGCGCAGCGTCACCTTCATCGGAGCGGCATAGGTGATGCCACGCTGACGGCATTCAGTTGTGTCGTGCTTTGGCTCTTCCAGCTCGTAGTGAACGAAATCGAGCTCGGCCGTCCCGGCAAAATCACGGATCGGGAAAACGCTGCGCAGCGTCTTTTCCAGACCGGAAACATAGTCGATTTCCTTGTTCGAACGAAGGAACTGTTCGTAGCTTTCGCGCTGAACCTCGATCAGGTTCGGCATATCGACTACTTCGTGGATGTCGCCGAAAATCTTACGGATGCGACGCTTTGCGGTGCCCTGGGCAGTGCGCGAGCGGACCAGCTTTTTCGAGCTCGGAGCTTTGGTAGCCATGGAGGGGTTTTGCCTCTTTATCTGGGTGGCGAGGAAGCGGGATGCCGGCCTCGCGCGATTGAACGCGGTATGTCACGCGAAATCAGTGCCGGTTGCGACGCAAAAGAGCCGCACACCTTGCACACGCCTCTCGGCCCGCATGGCAGCAGCTCGTTCAAAGTCGCGAATATGGCAGTGCGCCGCTTCCATTCTTGGCCTGATCCTACGCGCTTGAATCGGGCCGGCTCGAAGCTGGCGTGTGCGAGAGCAAATAGGAATGCAACGGGGCTGAGTCAACGCCTCAGAGCGGGCCAGAGTGAGAGTGCCGAACACCCCGGCCAGCGCCATATCGTTTTTCAATATTATTGATTGACAATAAATCGACTCACCCCTAAATCGAAATTATTGAATATCAATATGGCCCTTCAAGGAGATCAATATGTCTCGCATCGTTTCGCAATCATTCGCCATCCTCGCAGCGGCGCTCATTACCGCCATCAGCATCGGCGCGATCGTCACTCCGCCCGCGGCCTCAGCCCTCGCCGCCGCGCCGCTGCTGGCGTGAAATAGTTTTTCGCAAGGAGATTTCTCATGAAGGATGACTGGCTCGTCACCGCTTCGCTCTGGTTCGTTCAGATCATGCGACTAATTCTGTGCTTCATCGCGCTCGGGCTTGGCGTGGGCATCCTGTTTGCCATCTTCGGCAGCGCCGAGCAATTTGCAACGCTTGACACCGAGCTGATGGAGGCAGACCTCAACATTACGGGACGCATCTCGCTGGGCATGGTTTTTACCCTTGCGCTTGCAGCGCTGGTCCTGGGGGAGCGGTTTCTGTTCCAACTCAAGCTCATCATCGACACGGTTCCGGGTGGAGAACCCTTTGTCATCGACAATGCGCACCGGCTAGAACGCATGGGCTGGATCGTGCTCGCCATTCAGGCCCTTGGTCTCGCGACCGCCTTCTTCGCTGCAACCGTCGCCGAAATGGCTTCGAAATTGAGCATCAAGGTCGAATTCTCGCTCACCGGCCTGTTTCTGGCCGCCATTCTGTTCATCCTCGCCCGCGTCTTCCGCCACGGCGCAACGATGCGCGAAGACCTTGAAGGGACCGTGTGATGCCCCCAAAATCCATGGCTGACAACGATGGAGCCCTGATTATGGTCAGGCTTGACGACCTGCTGCACGAACGCCGCATGACCCTGACCGAACTGGCCGAGCGCGTCGGCCTGACCCTTGCCAATCTCTCGATCCTCAAGACCGGTAAGGCCAAGGCGATCCGCTTCTCAACCCTCGCCGCGATCTGCCGCGAACTGGAGTGCCAGCCGGGCGATCTGCTTGCCTACCGCACTGGCGAACCGGAGCCATGACGGCCTAGGCCGTAAACTCATAAACTGACTTGCGCGGCGCGGACGCGATTGATTCAAGGCTTCAGGAAGGAGCTTTGGATGACGCGTCGCAGATTTGAACTGACCGATGAAGAGTGGGCTGTGATCGAGCCGCTTCTGCCGAACAAGGTGCGCGGTGTGCCTCGTGTTGATGACCGGCGGGTCATCAACGGGATATTGTGGCGGTTTCGCACGGGCAGTCCCTGGGCCGATATTCCAGAGCGTTATGGCCCGCATACGACCTGCTACAACCGCTTTGTCCGGTGGCGCAAAGCAGGCGTGTGGGATCGGCTTCTGGCCTCGGTCAGCGCCGCATTCGACGGCGAGCTGGTGATGATCGACAGTTCCTCCATCCGGGTCCACCAGCACGGTGCGACCCTAAAAAGGGGGACCCAAATCGCTGCATGGGACGTTCCCGGGGCGGTTTGACGACCAAGATCCACGCGCTGGTTGATGGCCGTGGCCTGCCGATCCAACTGCATCTGTCCGAAGGCCAGGCCAGCGATTGCCGTGAGGCTGAGGGGCTGCTGGCCGCCGTGCCAAGCGGCAGCACCTTTCTCGCCGACAAGGCTTATGACAGCGACGCCATTCGCAACCGAATTACCGCTCAAGGAGGCTTCGCCAACATCCCAGCCAAGCGCAACCGCCGTAGAGGCTTCGCGTTCAGCAGCTTTCTCTACCGCTATCGCAACTTGGTCGAACGGTTCTTCGGAAAACTCAAAAACGCCAGAGGTTTAGCCACCAGATACGACAAGCGAAGCGACAACTTCCTCGCAGCCATAAAGCTCTTCTGCACACGCCTGTGGATCGCCGCTAATGAGTCTACGGCCTAGCTCGAAAAATGGGGCCGCCCGAGCGGAATACCAAGGACCGGCCGCACATCCTTTCCGCTATCCTTGGCGATGGAACTCGATATGATCTGGGCAATCAGCACATCGCTGGTGGCTTGCGGGGGCAGCAACCGTGCCGGGATCTAACATGACCACAACGCGCGATCAGGCTGAAAATGCGGCTGGGCTACAGGAACCGGCTTCATGAACCTCAAGGCCGGCGGCCTTGATCAGAGCAGCGCATTGCCTGCCACGGACACAGACAGGGCAGGCAGGCAAAGGGCTGCGATCGATGGGGCGCTGTTGCCGCTGCTGGGTGCCTCGCCCTCGAGGCTGATGCTGGTGGACCCACCCTTTCATGCCAATACGGGCGACAGCCTGATCCTCGTGGGCGAACTGCATTTTCTGCGTCGTCACTATCCCCGGGCCAGCCTCAGCTTTGTCGAGCCGCGCAATTATTCGGAGCTCTTTGATGCGAGGATCGCCGAGGCCGACGTGATCCTGATCCACGGGGGCGGGAATTTCGGCGACCTTTATCCGCAGCATCACGACTTCCGAAAATTCATTCTGGAGCGTTTTGCTGATCGGCCGATCGTCCAGTTTCCGCAAACGCTGCAATTCAACAATCGCGAAGAGGTCGAAACCACGGCCCGGCTGATCGCCAAGGCCCGTGATTTCACCCTGCTGGTGCGTGACGAGCCAAGCCTTCGCTTTGCCGAACAGCATTTTGACTGCCCCGTACACCTCGCGCCTGACATGGCCTATGCCGCTGGCAAACTGACGCGCCATGAGCCGGATGTCGATCTGGTGGTGCATCTTCGAACCGATGAAGAAGCGATTTACGAGCCCGATGCGATCGTCGCCCTCGTCGCCGCCTCGCAGCACAGCTTCGTGGTCAAGGATTGGCCCTCGGACCGCTACCGCTGGAGCGTGCGCGCCGATCTGAAATTCGGGCGATACATGAAGTCACGACCGGCGCTGGCGCTCTGGCCCGGACTTTCCCTGCGCGAATATTGCGCGCGCCAGCGGGTTGCGACGGGTCAGCGCATTCTTTCTCGCGGGAGGCGAGTGATCACCGACAGGCTGCATGGCCACATCTTTTGCGAGCTGATGGGCATCGAGCACATCATTCTCGATTCCTACGGCAACAAGATCACACGCTTTCACAACTCATGGTCATCGCAAAGCGATCTGGTCACCCCGATTGACAGTCTCAACGCGCTTGAAGCCTGTTTGCAGGCATAGCGAACGCTTTATGTGTGGTGGCCCCGACCGTTACCTAGTAGATGCAAGGAAGGTGAAGAGGATCGATCATGCTCGCAAAACTCAGTGAAAAGTCCGCTCAGGTCAGCAAGACGCCATTTGCCAGCGCTGTCGTCGACGACTTTCTCGACGCCGATCTCTATCATTCTCTCGAAGCAAGCTTTCCCACCTGCAAGCCAGGCAGCGGGCCGACCGGCTACACCTGCTTTCGCGGCGATCCCGATTACGAGTCACTGCTCGAGAAACCCGAATGGCAGGAACTGCACAATCGCGTGCATTCCCAAGGCTTCGTCGATTACATGCTCGCCGCCTTTGCCGATATCTACGTCGCTGATGCGGTGCACGATCTCACCAACGCACGCTATGTCGACTACATCGAGGACCGCGAGGACAAGGAGGCGCGCAACCTGCGCCGGATCGAACACGCCCCCGATGAACTCTACGTCCGCATGGATGTGATGGAAGGGCGCATGGGCTACGACCGGGGCAAGCATCTTGACCATCGGCGCAGGGCGGGAACCCTCCTTTTGTATTTCTGCGACGCTGATGAAATCGGGATGGTGGGCGGTGACCTGCAATTGCACGATGCCAAAGGAGATGTCGTCAAGACGGTCAGGGCGCGCAGGAACCGGGCCGCAATGTTCCCGTGCTACAACCAGTCATGGCATTCCGTCTCGCCGATCACGCAGACCGTGCGCCCGCGCCAGTTCGTGCAGCTCACCCTGTCAAGCTCGGTCGATCTGTGGGAGGCCCTGTCACAGCCGCGCGCCGCGAAGGCTCCGATCTGGAAGCGCGCTCTGCGCAAGGCCAAACGCCTGACCTCTGCCTGACCCCTGCCCGACGCCGCGAGAAATCCTGCAGGTCGCACCATCAGGCAGGGTTGACAATCACACCCGACCGTTTATGGGCGCTGCGACCGCACGAGCGGTCATCCGTCCGAGACAGTTGGTGAAGGCAATCGGGCCTTCTTAATTTCCAGCCTAGGCGGGGAAACGAGATTCACCGGTTCGCTGCAAATGCGTCCCGCGCCGATGGTTTCAACGCCCGGCATTCCAGCCTCTGGCTGCTCCTTCCCCTTCGTTGGACTTTCGCTGTGTCGATGAACGGCATGGCAAAACGTGAGCCGGTCGTGTGGCGAGCCATCGTCGCGCGATCATAGTGAAGGAGTATGGCATGGATCGTTCGCAAAAAGCCGACGCGGTCGCTCAGCTTAACTCGGTCTTCAACGAGGTTGGCGTGGTGGTTGTCACCCGCAATCTTGGCCTGTCGGTGGATCAGTCCACTGAACTGCGCGGGAAGATGCGTGAAGCTGGTGCGTCCTTTAAGGTTGCGAAGAACCGTCTCGCCAAGCTCGCCCTGAAAGACACCGATTACGCCGGTCTCGATGAGTTTCTCACCGGACCGACTGCACTGGCCTGGTCAACTGATCCGGTCGCAGCCGCCAAGGCTGCTGTCGATTTCGCAAAGTCGAACGACAAGCTGGAAATCGTTGGTGGATCGATGGGCACGCAGGTTCTCGACGAAGCAGGTGTCAGGGCGCTCGCCTCGATGCCAAGCCTCGACGAACTGCGCGGCAAACTTGTTGGCCTCGTCAACGCCCCGGCGACGAAAATCGCTCAGGTCGTTAACGCGCCCGCCAACAAGCTGGCCCGTGTGTTCGGCGCCTACGCGGCCAAAGAGGACGCTTAAGACGAGCGGCCTCCCCACAAGGAGGCCCAAGAGACTGTTCTCGCAAGAGACGAAACATTTTGGGGCCCTGATGACAGGACCCCGCCACAATTTTGGAGTGAACCATCATGGCTGATATTGCCAAGCTTGTTGAAGAACTTTCGAAGCTGACTGTCCTTGAAGCAGCAGAACTGGCCACCGCGCTTGAAGAAGAGTGGGGCGTGAGCGCCGCGGCTGCCGTGGCCGTGGCTGCACCGGGCGGTGGCGGCGACGCCCCGGCCGCTGAAGAGAAAGACGAATTCGACGTCGTCCTCAAGGGCGACGGTGGCAAGAAGATCCAGGTCATCAAGGCCGTCCGCGCCATCACCGGCCTGGGGCTCACCGAAGCCAAGGGTCTCGTTGAGGGCGCTCCTAAGCCTCTCAAAGAAGGCGTCAACAAGGCTGAAGCCGAAGAAATCAAAGAACCCGTCGCTTCCAAGATCGAGGCGAGCCCGGGTTTAACGGCTGGTTCACTCGAAAACCTGTGCATCGATCGCGTCCAGAAAGTCAGCCGAAAGGCTTGTGCTGACCTTTCTTGCAAACAATCCTCCGCAGGCCAGAGCTGGTCCGACAGAATTTGCTTCCAGAAATGGTGGCCGGCCATCCTTTCCGCGCTCCCATTCGATATAACGCAGATTCGATCGGACCACCCGGTCCTGAAATGGGGAATTCATCACGATATTCTGGAGGAAGAATTCCTCCGGTAGCCGAACGCTGCGCAGCGATTTCAGATAGACCTGCACATCCGGTTCCTGCAGCAGCCAGCGTATCACTGCGATGGGGCATGAGGCATAGATCAGCCCCGTAAAGGCGCCGCCAAAAGGCTTGATGGTTTGGCGACGCATGCCGATCCGCTTTTGTATGGCGAGCGACCAGTCGTTGAGCCACCGGTAAAGCCCCATGGTCGCGGCAGGCCCCCAGAGATAATGGAAGAAGTCGCGCCTTGCATAAAGCCTCGCCTTGTCCTGCCCGGGACTTTCGGTCGCCTTACATCCCATGAAGACCCGGCCATCACATAGTGTCCTGAAGCGGTCCGGTGTCGCAATCGGGTAATCCTGGCCGGAGATGATGTGAACATATTCCACATCGGACTGGACAGCAGCGAGCCGCATGAGGTCCACATTAGCCAGCAGGTTGGAATAGGAGCCCCACTGGATCGATCGCTTGCGTAGAACCACGCACCCCATGTTTTCTAGAGTGGCTTGCTCTTTCTCTCCCAGAGTTCCGCTGCGATCGAGATGTACGAGAACGCGGAAAAAATCGCTGTCGAGCCGGCAGACCAACCGTGTCAGCTGTGCCATATCGGTGTAGGCGGTGATCAGGACGGCGTGCATCGGCAACCTCGCACGTGCCAGGCAGACAGGGCATCAAAGCGGTCTGATCTCAAGTTTTTGTCGCATTCGCTCTGCACGAATTCCGGTACCTTTGCTCTATCGTCTTTCAGGGCGCGTTGTCTCTAATTCGCCAGATGCATTCAGCACGGGGAAATGTGGGCCTGTGATCCAAACATCGCCATGAAAGCACAAATGCACCCAGCCTTCCAACAAGTGCTTTCCCAACTGGGCTGCCCCTCCTATTCGCACCGGCTTCATGGCATCAGGCCCCGCCTCGAAAAGTCCAGTCCCGGACGCACCGGGTGCAAAAACGCCGAGCTGGACCGGCGAACTGCGCGCGACCCTGCTTATGGCTGGGCCGCTGGCGGGTGCAAACCTGCTGCAGATGCTGACCTACTCGATCGACGTGATTTTTGTCGCACGGCTTGGCGATGAGCCTCTGGCCGCATCGGCGCTGGCCGTTTCGCTGTTCGGCCTTGTCTTGTGGGCAATGACGGCGCTGACCGGTGCGGTGGCGCCGCTGATTGCCGAGGCGATCGGTGCAAATTCACCCTCTTTCAGGCCGGTGCGCCGCGCGACACGCATGGCGCTTTGGCTCGCGGTTATCAGCGGCGCGGCAGGTATGGGGATCTGCCTGCTGCTCGAGCCGATCATGATCGTCACCGGCCAGCAACCGGCCATCATTGCGCTGGCCCGCGAATACAACCTCGTGATCGTCTTCTCGATGATCCCGATGCTGCTCGCTGCGGTGCTACGAAACTATGTCTCGGCGCTGGGCCGGCCGATTTTCGCCACCGCGATCACCGGGCTTGGCATCTTCGTGAATGCGGGCGCCAATTACGCCTTCATCTTCGGCAATCTGGGCGCGCCAGAACTGGGGCTTACCGGCGCGGCCGTGGCGACAATCCTGACCTCGCTCTTCACGCTCGCTGTCTACGTTGTCGTCATCCTGCGCGACCAGGCGCTGGCCCGGTTTCACATCTTCTACCGCTTCTGGAAACCGGACTGGGCAAGGCTATGGCAGATCCTTCGCATCGGCACGCCCATTGCCCTTACGGTGACCGCGGAGGCCGGGATCTTCGGCGCGGCGGCCTTCCTCATGGGCCGCTTTGGCGCAGCCGAACTGGCCGGGCATACGGTCGCGCTGCAACTCGCCGCGCTCGCCTTCCAGGTGCCTTTCGGCGTCGGTCAGGCCGCGACGATCAGGGTGGGCTATTTCTATGGCGCGCGCGATCCTGAGGGCATGGGCAAGGCCGGCTGGGTGGCGCTGGCGCTGGGCACCGGCTTCATGGCGCTGACCGCAAGCGCAATGGTGCTCGCGCCCCATGCGCTTTTGTCGATCTATGTCGATCCCGATGCGGCCCGCAACCAGGCGCTGGTCGGCTTTGCGCTCCAGTATCTGACCCTTGCCGCCGCTTTCCAGCTGGTCGATGGAATGCAGGCCGTCGCAGCCGGCGCGCTGAGGGGGCTGCAAGACACGCGCGTGCCGATGTGGATCGCCATTTTCAGCTATTGGGTGCCGGGCTTTGGCCTGGCTGTGGGGCTCGGATTCTACACTCCGCTTGCAGGCACGGGCGTCTGGGTCGGGCTGGCTGCCGGTCTTGCCTTTGCAGCCGTGCTGCTGACCTGGCGCTGGCAGCGGCGAGAGGCGCTGGGCCTCACCCGCCGCACGGGCTGACGACCCGCGACAAATTACCTCCAAAAAGATGCAAAAATTTTCGCATCGATTGGTTGACTCCACACTCTCGCGCAACCACATGCTGCCTCGCTGGCACTCTTAGTGGGAGAGTGCCAACAATCAATTTCAACCCTTATTGAAAGGTCATAACAAATGGCATTTCGTCCGCTGCACGACCGTGTATTGGTCCGTCGCATCGAAGCCGACCAGAAGACCGCTGGCGGCATCATTATCCCAGATAGCGCTCAGGAAAAGCCAAGCGAAGGCGAAATCGTCTCCGTTGGCGAAGGCGCGCGCGACGATGACGGCGATCGCATCGCGCTCGACGTCAAGGTCGGCGATCGCGTGCTTTTCGGCAAGTGGGGCGGCACCGAAGTCAAGATCGACGGTGAAGACCTGCTCATCATGAAGGAAAGCGACATCATGGGTGTGCTCGCCTGATCGGCTGACCCCAACGCTTTTCCCCTAACCAACTCAATCAGGAGAACACACAATGTCTGCCAAGGACGTGAAATTCTCGCGTGATGCCCGCGAAGGCATCCTCAAGGGCGTAGATACGCTCGCAAACGCTGTGAAAGTCACGCTCGGCCCGAAAGGTCGCAACGTCGTGATCGACAAGAGCTTTGGCGCACCGCGCATCACAAAGGACGGTGTGACTGTCGCCAAGGAAATCGAGCTTGAGAACAAGTTCGAAAACATGGGCGCGCAGTTGGTCAAGGAAGTCGCTTCCAAGACCTCCGATGTGGCCGGTGACGGCACCACCACCGCGACCGTTCTGGGTCAGGCGATCATCCGCGAAGGCATGACCGCTGTTGCCGCCGGCATGAACCCGATGGACCTCAAGCGCGGCATCGACGCGGCCGTCACCAAGGTTGTCGCTGACCTCAAGAACCGCTCCAAGGACGTCTCGGGTTCTTCCGAAATTTCCCAGGTTGGCGTAATCTCGGCCAACGGCGACAAGGAAGTTGGCGAGAAGATCGCTGAAGCGATGGAAAAGGTCGGCAAAGAAGGCGTTATCACCGTTGAAGAAGCCAAGGGCCTCGAGTTTGAACTCGATGTTGTTGAAGGCATGCAGTTCGACCGCGGCTACCTCAGCCCGTACTTCATCACCAACCCGGACAAGATGACGGTTGAGCTCGACAACCCATACATCCTGATTCACGAGAAGAAGCTTTCGAACTTGCAGGCGATGCTTCCGATCCTCGAAGCCGCTGTCCAGTCTGGCCGTCCGCTGCTGATTATCGCAGAAGACATCGAGGGCGAAGCGCTGGCGACACTCGTTGTCAACAAGCTGCGCGGTGGCCTGAAAGTGGCAGCGGTCAAGGCACCGGGCTTCGGTGATCGCCGCAAGGCAATGCTGCAAGACATCTCGATCCTGACAAAGGGCGAAATGGTCAGCGAAGATCTCGGCATCAAGCTCGAAAACGTAACGCTCGGCATGCTGGGTGAAGCCAAGCGCGTCACTATCGACAAGGACAACACGACCATCGTCGATGGCGCGGGCTCTGCAGACGACATCAAGGCGCGTGTCGCCGAGATCAAGACGCAGATGGAAAACACCACCAGCGACTATGACAAGGAAAAGCTGCAAGAGCGCCTTGCCAAGCTCGCCGGCGGCGTTGCCGTGATCAAGGTTGGCGGCGCTTCGGAAGTCGAAGTTAAGGAGCGTAAGGACCGCGTTGATGACGCGCTACACGCTACCCGTGCTGCGGTTGAAGAAGGCATCGTCCCTGGCGGCGGTACAGCTCTGCTTTACGCTTCCAAGGTTCTCGAGGGCCTCAAGGGCGAGAACGACGATCAGACCCGCGGTATCGACATCGTTCGCCGCGCGATCCTGACGCCGCTGCGCCAGATCGCCCAGAACGCGGGCCACGACGGCGCGGTCGTCTCGGGCAACCTGCTGCGTGAAGGCGACGAAACGCAGGGCTTCAACGCCGCGACCGACACCTATGAAAACCTGGTGGAAGCCGGCGTGATCGACCCGACCAAGGTCGTGCGCACCGCGCTGCAGGATGCGGCCTCGGTTGCCGGCCTGCTTATCACCACCGAAGCGGCGATCACCGACGTTCCGGAAGACAAGTCCGCTGCACCCGCAATGCCCGACATGGGCGGCATGGGCGGAATGGGCGGCATGGGCGGCTTCTAAGAGCCACCGGCTTGACGCCCAGCGCTCCCAAACGCTGACAAAAAGGGCCCCGTCGGATCGCTCCGGCGGGGCTTTTTTGTGGGCGGGTCTGACTGGTTGTAGGGTGGTTTGCTTCCGTCAGGTTTTTCCCAATAGGATTTGAAATCAGGGTGCTCCCCGAACAGCGCCTCGAAACTTGGCTCCAATATCCCGAGAATGTGAAGCTCGATTTCCCCGAGCGCAGGCCAATCCTGTATTGATATAGCTTGGCTGATCAAAGGCACACCATCCGCCATCTCAATACGCAGAGGCTCACCTCGATCCTCGATGTAATCGCCATCAACGACATTTGCGTGTTGCTCGACATCGTAGGCTGCCAATGGTTTGAATTTCGCCATGGCAACGCCCATCGGGGGGTCTAGTGCAAGAATCTCGGCCTCGCCGATTGGGGTGTCCGCTTCGTAAATCGTGACCTTCATGGCTGCGTTATGCATCATCCTGCGCACGTCCGGTTTGGCGTTACAAGCGGACGTTCGATTCTTGAAGGCAACTCCTCCATCGCTCCCGACCCACGCTTTCCTGCAAAGCCCCCCGATCCGTCAGACTAACCTATATGGCACACGACAATCGCGGATCAGAACCGGAAAGCGGCATCGGCGAACGTGTTGTCGAAGCAATGGCTCAGGCAAAGGGAAACGAAGGCGACACCGCGCCGCCTTCGTCACCTTCATCTGGCCCTGCCTCAGCCGCCCTTGCGGCTTGCCGCAGCGGCTTCGATCGCCTCGTTATCCCACGTCACCTGGGTCTGCGTCTGCGGGTTGAAGCGGGTGTTGGCGTAGCTTGCCGCCTCGGCCGCCTCGATCTCGGCGCTGGTGAGATACTCGCTCGGCTCGAGCGCGAACACATCCACACCGCGCGTGATTTCGGTGCCGTAGATACGGCCATTGTACCAGTAAGACGACCAGTAGCCGCCCACGACCAGCTGGTCGTCGTCGATCGGTCCGCGATCGAAATAGGCGATCTCGATCGGGTTCGAACTGTCGGTGAAGTCCATCACGCTGATGCCGCCCTGGTACCAGCTCTGCACGAAGATATCGCGGCCCGGCACCGGGATGATCGAACCGTTATGCGCGACGCAGTTCTCCATGTCGCTCTGCGGCCCGGGCATCTTGTAATGGCTGCGGAATTCGAGCTTGCCATCGACGATGTCGTAGATCGCGTTGGCGCCCCAATCCATCGGGTCCTTCGCCGTGCAGCGCGGACGGCCCCCGCCGCCCCATTCGTCGGTGAAGATCAGCTTGGTGCCATCATTGTTGAAGGTCGCCGAGTGCCAGTAGGCAAAGCCCTTGTCGAACACCGCATCGGTGCGCACCGGATTGTAGGGATCGGAGATGTCCATCAGGATGCCATTGCCCGAGCACGCGCCCGCCGCGAGATTGAGCGAGGGGAAGACGGTGATGTCATGACACTGGTTGGTCTGCCGCGTGTTCTGCGTGCCCTCGCCGCTATCGCCGCCTTTCCACAGGCCGGCGATCTCGTCGGTTTCGGGGTCGGCAAAGACACGCGGGCTGCTGACGATGCGCGCCTTTGAAGGGTCGGCCACCGGGATTTCGATCACGTCGATGCTGAACAGCGCCGTGCGCGAGCTTGCCGGGTCGGCAACGCAGCGCGCCAGCTCCTCCGTGTCGCGCACGCGGCTGGTGCCCGAATTGTAGACGACAATCTTTTCCGCATCGCTCGCCACGACCGAGTGCGTGTGGCTGCCGCGGCAGGTCTGCACCTGGCCAACCTGGCGCACTGCGGTGAGGTCGGAAATGTCGAAGATGCGAAGGCCACGGAAACGCTCCTCGGAGACATCGCCCTCGACCCCCTGAAGCCCGCAATCAACGCGGCCGCGGGTCTGCTCGACGCTCATGACCAGCAGGTCGCCGACAACCGAGACATCGCCCTGCCCGCCCGGACACACGACCGAGCTGATCAGCACGGGCGCGCCGTCGTCGCCCAGCTTGTAGATGTTGAAGCCGTGATAATTGCCAGCGACCATGATGTCGTCAAAGAACGCCATGTCGGTGTTGGCAAAATCGAGCAGCGGCGAACGCTCGGCATATTGGGTAAGGCTCTCGCCTTCTCCTTCGGCGCGCTCGGACGCTTCGTCCGCCTTTGGAAGCGCGGCATCCACCTGCTCGGCGGCGTCCTCGGCCACTTCCTCGATGCTCTCTTCATCCATATCCGCTTCGTCAGAGGGGATGGCGGGGCGCAGATCGGCAGGGTTGTCAGGGTTGTAGAAGCCCGCAGGCTTGCGCAGGCTCACCACCTTGCGCAGGTTCATGATCGCCTCGCCCGCATCGGCAAAGCCGGGCTCAAGCCCCACGCGTGGATCGGTCGAAAGGCCTGCGAGCAGCGCAGTCATCCGGTCGATCTCGGCCTGCTGGTCGTTCTCGATATCGCCGATGAAACGGTAAAGGACCGGGTCGGCGGCGCTGCCGGGCTGGCGCAGCAGATCATCGACCATGTCGATCGCGCCTTCGTGATGGCGGATCATCAGGGTCAGGAACATGCGGTCGAACTCGGTGCCCTTGAGCGTTGCCAGCTCGGCCATCTGTTCGGGCGTCGCCATGCCCGCCATCTTGGAGTGATCCATCATGGCGTGCTTGGAATGGTCCATCTTCGAATGATCCATGCCGTCCATCATCGAGACCATCACGGTCTTCTCGCCGCGATCGGACAGCCAGCTATTCATGAACTCGATCTCGTCGGCTTGGCTCGATTCGATCCGCCCGCCAATCGCGACGATTTCCTCGGTGTTGGTGCGCTCACCAATCAGTTCGGCCATTTCGACGGCCTGCTGGTGGTGGCCGATCATGCCCTGCATGAACTTGACGTCGGCGGTGGTGTAGCTGGAGGCGGCCAGCGTGCTGGCTTCCTCGGCGCTGAGCGTCTTGCTGGCCTGCCCCGGCGCGCCCGGCTGCACGATAGGTGCCGCCTGGGCAAGAGCAACGCTGGACGAGCCCAGCAAAAGAGCGCTCAGCGTTGCGCGGGCCACGAGAGACGATGTTGGATTCGGCATTATTTTCCCCGGTTGTTGAAATTTCTTGCCCCGCAAAGTGCCTTGGTTCAGCCACCAGTCAAGGGGGGATCGCCATAGGGTATATGGATGCGCGAGGGAACGGCTCGCGCTTTGGTTGCTTATTATATTATGCGCATCGCTCTGAGCGAGCGCGTGTGCGGCGCCCTCTGGCCAGTCGCGCGATGGTCTCGGGAAATGGCGATCGACAAGGCCGGTCGCTCAAACAGCACCTTTTGCCGCAGCGGATCAGGTGGCCGCTTGCTGCGATGAAGCGAAGCCGATTAGCAACGTGAATTCACCTTGCGCTAACCTGTTTTGGAGACACTTTCGATCATGTTTCGCAAACGTTCCCTTATCGCCGGTCTGATGACGCTGAGCGTGCTTGTCGCGCCCGCACAGGCCGACCAGGTCGATTTGGACACCAGTTTCGACAGCGCCTTTGGCACCCAATCGCGCACGCCAACCACATTCGAGGCGATCTACGAAAGCGGTTTCGAGCAACAGATCGCGGATCTCGCCGAAGGGTCGAAGGGCCGCATCGGCGTCTACGCGATCGATCTTGAAAGCGGCGAGGAAGTATCGGTGCTGGGCGATATGCGCTTCCCCATGGCCTCGACCAGCAAAGTGGCGGTGGCTGCCACGTTCCTGGCCGGTGTCGATGCGGGCAAGTTCAGCCTGACAAGCGAATATCCGCTGATGATACCCGTCCGCTCGGCCAAGTTTTCAAGCGAAGCCGCGCCTGTCAAACGCGGCAATTACGTGCCAGCCTACGAACTCATCGGCCTGATGATTTCGAAGAGCTGCAACAGCTGCACCGATGCGCTGCTCAAGGTCGTGGGCGGTCCGGATGCAGTCAACACCTGGATGCGCGACGTTGCCGAAATCGAGAATTTCGAGCTGTCGCGCGATATCGCCACATTGGTGCGCGATGATGGCGAATATGACCCGGTCGAATGGATCGATCCGCGCGATTCGGCCACGCCGCGCGCAATGGGCCAGTTGCTGGCCGGGCTTTACCAGGGCAAGTGGCTGAGCGACGAAGCTCGCCGGATGCTGATGGGCGCTCTTGAGGAAACCACCACCGGCCGTCGCCGAATGAACGCCGCTCTTCCCGAAGCCGCCGTGCTCGCGCACAAGACCGGCACACTCAGCCGCACGGCAAGCGATATCGGGATCTTCCGGCTGGCTGACGGGCGCGCCATCGCCGCCGCGATCTATGTGACGGGCCAGAGCGAAGACCTGGTTGATGAACAGCGCAACAAGCGCGCGGCACGCCAAAAGCGCGACGCGCGGATCGCCGACATCACCCGCGCGCTTTACACCGGCTTTTCAGCCAAGGCCGGTCTGATCGACGATCCTACCAGCGGGTGGACTGCCGCGCCAGGCAGCGAGGGCGCAAACGGCGGGTAACGCGCAAGACTTGAAGTGCTGAAAAAGAAAAGGGCGACGTCCGTATGGACGCCGCCCTTGTTTCTTACAGCTCCGTAAAGGCCAGAGCTGGAAGGCTTGCGAATTACTCGCCGCCCATCATGTTTTCAGCCTTGGCGGTCGCGTCTTCAACCGCACCCTTGGCAGCGGCAGCCGCGCCGTCGATGGCTTCGCCAGCGGCGTCAGCAGCGCCGTCAACAGCTTCGCCGGCTTCGTCAGCAGCGCCTTCGGCGGCTTCGTCAGCAGCGCCTTCGGCGGCTTCGGTGGTCGCGTCGGCAGCGTCGCCGGCCATTTCGCCAGCGGCTTCGGCGTTGGCTTCAGCGTCGGCAGCCATCGCGTCGACGGTTTCGCCGGCGGAGTCAGCGGTTTCCGAGCAAGCGGCGAGGCCGAGAGCCGAAGTGGCGATCGCGGCAGCGAGAACGAACTTACGCATAGTGTAAAATCCTTATTCAACACGTGAATGAGCGTGGGGCGCAATGCGCCTGATCCACGCGAAGCCGGATTTTGTGACCCCCGACCTCGACCGCCTAAATAATGGCGGAAATGTGGCAAATCAAGATGGCAGCGCCTCCATTCGTCGCATTTTGCCACTTTCTCGCCACATTTGGTCGCACGAAAAACCGCCTCATATCAAGTCGATCCCCAAGGCTCTCGGATGGGTTTCATCAACTAAGACTGACGAAACGCTACCTTGCAGCGCCCGGTGCTGCTAGCACTGCACGCATGTCTGAGCAGCAGCATCTCTACCTTGTCGACGGATCTTCATACATCTTTCGCGCCTATCATCGGCTGCCGCCGTTGACCAACCCCGAAGGCACGCCCGTCGGTGCGGTCTATGGCTATACGACAATGCTGTGGAAGCTGGCGGATGACCTCGACCAGGCAGAGGGGCCGACGCATATGGCGGTGATCCTCGACAAGGATTCCAAGAGCTTTCGCAACGACATCTACCCCGAATACAAGGCCAACCGCCCCGAACCACCCGAAGACCTGCGCCCCCAATTCCCGCTGATCCGCGACGCCACCCGCGCCTTCAGTCTGCCCTGCATCGAGGAAGCTGGGCTGGAAGCCGACGACCTCATCGCCTCCTATGCTCGTGAAGCGCAGCGGCAGGGCTGGGACGTTACAATCGTGTCTTCAGACAAAGATCTGATGCAGCTCGTCGGTGAGAAAGAGGGTCCGAACGGACCGGCGCGCATCGATATGCTCGATACGATGAAGGGCCAGCGGATATACATCGAAGAAGTCGAGGCGAAGTTCGGCGTGATGCCCGAACTGGTCGGCGATGTCCTCGCGCTGATGGGCGACAGCGTCGACAACATACCCGGCATTTACGGCGTCGGGCCAAAGACCGCTTCCAAGCTGATTGCCGAACATGGCTCTCTTGCAGCCGCGCTTGACCAGGCGCCCGAGATGAAGAAATCGAAGCTCCAGGAGCGCCTGATCGAGGGCCGCGAAGACGCCGAGATGAGCCGCGTCCTTGTTACGCTCAAGGAAGATTGCGACCTTCCGGTGGCGCTTGAGGACATGAAGCTTCGCTCGATCCCGAAAGAGCCGCTCACCGATTTCCTTGAAAAGCACGGCTTCACATCGCTGCTCAAGCGGCTCGGCGCAGGAACGGGAAGCCCGGAACGACCGAACAATCTGAACCCGGCCAAGGCCGACAAGGCTGGCGATGCGGGAACCGCCGCAGGTTCGCGGCAACCCCTGCCTGAAGCACCGGACGTCGATCGCAGCGCCTACAAGACCGTCCAGACACTGGCGGATCTGGAGGGCTGGATCGCGCGTGCGGCCCAGGCGCGCCTTGTGGCAGTGGACACCGAAACGTCTTCGCTCGATTCAATGCAAGCCGATCTCGTCGGCGTGAGCCTCGCACTAGGCCCCAACGATGCCTGCTACATTCCGCTTGCCCATGGCGGCAGCGACATGTTCGACGAAGCGCCCGAGCAAATTGACCGCGATGATGCGCTGGCTGCACTGCGTCCGCTATTTGCGAACGACGCGGTGCTGAAGGTCTTTCAGAACGGCAAGTACGACCTCAATGTTCTCGCCCGCTATGATGTCGACGTGCACCCGATCGAAGACACGATGGTGATGAGCTTCGCGCTTGATGCCGGGCGCGGCGAGGGCATCAATGGCGGCATGGGTGGCGGCCACGGCATGGACGAGCTTAGCCAGCGCCATCTCGGCCATACCCCGCTTGCCTTCAAGGAGGTGTGCGGGACCGGCAAGAAAGCCATTCCCTTCGGCGAAGTGCCGCTGGGCCGCGCGACCGAATACGCAGCAGAAGACGCAGACGTCACCTTGCGACTATACCGGATGCTCAAGCCAAGGCTTGCCGAGGAAGGCGGCACCCGCATCTACGAACGCGTCGATCGCCCGCTCATCCGCGTTGTAGCCCAGATGGAGCGCGAGGGTATCAAGGTGGACCGCGCGCAGCTTGCCCGGCTTTCAGAGGAATTCGCCACCACCACAGCCAGCCTCGAGACCGAGATCCACGAGATTGCGGGCGAGGAATTTTCGGTCGGCAGCCCCAAGCAGCTTGGCGAGATCCTGTTTGAAAAGATGGGCTTCAAGGGCGGAAGGAAAGGCAAGAGCGGCGCCTATTCCACCGATCACGCGACACTGGAAAAGCTGAGCGCCAATCCCGAAGCTGCGAAGATCACCAACAAGGTGCTCGAATGGCGGCACCTTTCAAAGCTCAAATCCACCTACACCGACGCGCTGCAGGCGCAGATCAACCCCGATACGGGCCGTGTGCACACGAGCTATTCGCTGGTCGGGGCGCAGACCGGACGGCTTTCCTCGACCGACCCCAATTTGCAGAACATCCCGATCCGAACCGAGATTGGTCGGACGATCCGTCAGGCTTTTGTGCCCGAAAACGGCAATATTCTGCTTGCAGCGGACTATTCCCAGATCGAATTGCGGCTTGCCGCGCATATGGCAGATGTCGACACGCTCAAGGAAGCATTCGCCAATGGCGAGGACATCCACGCCCGCACGGCGACCGAGATGTTTGGCGAAGTCACCCGCGACACGCGCGCCCGCGCCAAGACCATCAACTTCGCCATCCTTTACGGGATTTCGCGCTGGGGACTGGCCGGGCGCCTCGAGGTCGAGCCCGATGAAGCGCAGGACATGATCGACACCTATTTCCAGCGGTTTCCCGGCATCCAGCGCTACATCATGGAAACGCTCGAAACCGTGCGGGAACGCGGCTATTCCGAGACGCTGTTCGGACGCAAGACATGGTTTCCGCGAATCAAGTCGAAGAACCAGGCCGAGCGCCAGGGTTCAGAACGCGCGGCAATCAACGCTCCCATCCAGGGTACGAGCGCTGACATCATCAAGCGTGCAATGGCGCGGATGCTGCCGGCGCTGCGCGATGCCGGACTGCATGATGTCCGCATGCTGCTGCAAGTGCATGACGAACTGGTCTTCGAGTTGCCCGAAGGAGATGTCACAGCCGCCTCGCCGATCATCGAGCGTGTCATGACCGAAGCCGCTTTGCCAGCCGTGACGCTAGACGTGCCGCTGGGCATTGATATGGGGACCGGGTCGAGCTGGGATGCAGCGCATTAGAGGCAGCACATTAGATGTAGGGCCTTCTAATCCGCGTGCTTCTTGGCGTTCTCCGGTTTGAGTGTATCGGGATCGAACAGCCCGATCGGAGAGACTTCGACAGCGCGCTTTTTGAGCTCCCCTCGCATCGCCCGATATTCCGCTTCCATGCGCGGCGTAACCGTTGCCCGGCTGTCGGCAACCGCCTCTTCGAAATCCTTCGCCGCCACCTCGCTCGCCCCGCCACCGAGACGGCGCAGCGCGCCGAGGCCCGCGCGCCGGACAACATCCTCGAGATCGGCGCCGGTAAAGCGCTCGGTACGCGCGGCGATCGCGGCCAGGTCCACATCATCTCCAAGCGGCATTCTGGATGTATGGATGCGCAGGATGTGCTCGCGCCCCGGCTGATCGGGTGTTCCCACATAAACCAGCTCGTCAAAGCGGCCGGGGCGCAGCAGCGCAGGGTCCATGAGTGCGGGGCGATTGGTCGCTCCGATCACGACCACGGACTGCAGGTCCTCAAGCCCGTCCATCTCGGCCAGTATCGTATTGACAACACGGCCGGTGACTTCGGGCTCGCCCTGACCGGAACCGCGCGCGGGCACGAGGCTGTCGATCTCGTCGATGAACAGGATGCACGGCGCCACCGCCCGAGAGCGCGCGAACATGCGCGCAATCTGCTGCTCGCTTTCACCGTACCACTTGGATAGCAGATCCGAGCTCTTCATCGAGATGAAATTGGCCTCGGCCTCCTTGGCCACTGCCTTGGCAAGCAGCGTTTTTCCGGTTCCCGGCGGTCCGTACAGCAGGAAGCCCTTGGCGGGACGGATACCGAGTTTGCGAAAGGCTTCGGGGCTCTTGAGAGGCAGTTCGACGCCCTCCTTGAGCTTGTCGATCGCGTCGCCCACGCCGCCGATATCGGACCAGGACACATTGGGCACCTGAACCATCACCTCGCGCATTGCTGAGGGCTGGACGCGCTTGAGCGCCGACAGGAAGTCTTCGCGCGTGACACACAAGTCATCGAGGACTTCTGGCGGAACGGTCTGCTCGTCGAGATCCAGCCGCGGCATGATGCGCCGCACCGCATCAATCGCGGCTTCTCGCGAGAGTGCGGCAAGGTCCGCCCCGACAAATCCATGGGTAACCTGTGCCAGCTCCTTGAGGTCGACCGCATCTTCCAGCGGCATGCCGCGGGTATGGATCGAGAGAATCTGGCGCCGGCCGCCAGTGTCGGGCACACCGACTACAATCTCTCGGTCGAAGCGCCCCGGACGACGCAGAGCCTCATCAATGGCATCAGGCCGATTGGTCGCTGCAATCACCACGAGATTGGCGCGCGTCTCAAGACCGTCCATGAGTGTCAGGAGCTGCGCGACCAGCCGCTTCTCCGCCTCGCCGGGCACCTGTGTGCGCTTTGGAGCGATGGAGTCGATCTCGTCGATAAAGACGATCGCCGGGGCCGCGCGGCTGGCCTCTTCAAAGACCTCGCGCAGGCGTTTTTCGGATTCTCCGTATCCCGACCCCATGATTTCGGGACCGTTGATGGTGAAGAACTCCGCATCGGATTCGTTCGCCACCGCTTGGGCAAGCCTCGTCTTGCCGGTGCCGGGCGGCCCGTGCAGCATCACTCCCTTGGGAGGATCAACGCCGAGCCTGGTGAACAGCTCAGGATAGCGCAGCGGCAGTTCCACCATTTCGCGAAGCGCGCGAATGGTCTCCTCAATTCCGCCCACGTCGTCATAATTCACCCCCGCCCGAGGGTCGCGCGGCTCTTCGAACTCTGCCCGCAGTTCAACCTCGGTGTCTTCGTCGATGTGAACGATGCCCTTTGGGCTGGTCGAGGCGACGGACAGCCGGATCTGCGTCAGTGCATAGGCCGGAGCGCGCAGCAACTGGCGGACATCGCTGGGCATGTTCTGGACAGGCTGCTGGCCGGTCGTCGCGACCAGGTCGCCTGCGACGAGCGGCTTGCGGAAGAAATTTCGCTTGAGCGCCTGGCTCGATCCCTGGAGCCGCATCTCGCGCTGGGCGGGAGCAAAGACAACGCGGGCGGCCGGACGGGAGCGAGCCGCCCTAATCTCGACATGCTCGCCCGAGGCCGCCTCAGCATTGCCCCTTTGCAGGCCATCCAATCGCAGCACGTCCAGCGTTTCGTCTTCCGGATAGGCCGCCATGGCAATCGCGACAGTCGCCCTTTTTCCCTCGATCTCGACGACATCGCCCTCGGTAATGCCAAGGCGCTGAAACACCGTGCGAGGTATGCGCGCAATGCCCTGACCGGATTCTTCCTGGCGGGCAGGTGCAACTTGCAGGCGCACGGAGCGCGTCTCGTTTGCGGAGCTGGGTTTTGCCATTGATCAACCTTTCAGCGTGGCGGCTTTGTGCCAGACGCTTTAGGTTAGCTAGGTTTGTGATGGCATGAACGCAATCTACGAGACGCCCGGTAGGTAGGCCGTGCGCTTCAATCCACAGGGGCGAACAACAAGGATCGGGGCCAAAAAAAAGCCCGGCACGAAGGCCGGGCTTGGAAAGTTTGGGAGAGGATGCCTGAAAGGCACGCACGACTTATGCGGCGGAGCATGTTTTTGTGCAAGTGCGAAAGGCGCATACCAAGATGCATGGACTGCAACATCAGGCGACCTATGTTCGCTTTCAGTCACAAAGCCCTTCACTTGTCGCCTAAAAATTAGGCATTTGCTCATTTGATAGGCATTTTTGGCGAATCATGAATGCTGCAACGCAGCACAATGGCATTTTCCTGATTGGCAATCAGACCTTCCGACTAGTCTTGCGAATCGCAAGGCCGGGTGAGACGGCAAAGTGATGGTGACAGCTTCCGGCGAAGCGACTAGTCACCCCGACCACGAACAGACTTTAGCCCGCACGAATGACGACGAGGACCACAGGCACAAGCCCATGTCAAAAATCTATCCCAACGCGACAGCCGCTCTGGAAGGACTCCTGTCTGACAACATGCTGATTGCCGCCGGAGGTTTCGGCCTCTGCGGCATCCCCGAGCGACTGCTCGATGCGATCCAGGAAAGCGGCGTGAGCGGGCTCACCTTCGCCAGCAACAATGCCGGTATCGACAATGAAGGGATCGGCAAGCTGCTGCGCACCCGGCAGGTGGCCAAGATGATCAGTTCCTATGTCGGCGAGAACAAGGAATTCGAACGGCAATATCTGTCAGGCGAACTCGAAGTGGAATTCTCCCCGCAAGGCACGCTGGCGGAACGCATGCGGGCCGGCGGCGCAGGGATTCCGGGGTTCTATACCAAAACAGGTGTCGGCACCCAGGTCGCCGAAGGGAAGGACCATGCCGAATTTCCCGACGCTGATGGCGTGATGTCGACCTATATCCTTGAACGCGGCATCTTTGCCGATCTCTCGATTATCAAAGCCTGGAAGGCCGATGAGACCGGCAACATCATCTTCCGCAAGACCGCGCGCAACTTCAACCAACCCGCTGCGACATGCGGGCGGGTATGCGTTGCCGAGGTCGAGGAAATCGTACCCGCCGGATCGCTTGATCCCGATCTGGTCCATCTGCCCGGCGTCTTCGTCAATCGGATATTCGTGGGCGCGCCCTACGACAAGAAGATCGAATTTCGAACGACCCGCGAGAGGGAGGCGGCGCAATGAGCGAGGCAATCGGCTGGAACCGCGATCAAATGGCCGCACGCGCCGCACGCGAATTGCAGGATGGCTATTACGTCAATCTTGGCATCGGCATTCCGACGCTCGTGGCGAACCACATTCCCGAGGGCATGCTTGTCACCTTGCAAAGCGAGAACGGGATGCTGGGCATCGGTCCTTTTCCTTATGACGACGAGGTCGATCCCGATCTCATCAACGCCGGCAAGCAAACCATCAGCGAACTGCCCCACAGCGCTTATTTCGACAGCGCAACCAGCTTTGCGATGATCCGCGGCGGGCATATCGACCTGACTGTGCTGGGCGCGATGGAAGTTGCCGAAAACGGTGACATCGCCAACTGGATGATCCCGGGCAAGATGATCAAGGGCATGGGCGGCGCGATGGACCTCGTCGCTGGCGTCAAGAAAATCATCGTGGTGATGGACCATTCGAGCAAGGCCGGTGATCCAAAATTCATCCCCGCATGCACATTGCCGCTGACGGGCGCGGGCGTTGTCGACATGATTGTCACCAATCTTGCCGTTTTCCAGCGCCCCGAAAAGGGAGCTGCGTTCAGGTTGATCGAGCTTGCCCCCGGCGTAAGCCTGGAACAGGTCGCCGCCCAGACGACCGCAAACTACGAAGTGGCAGTATAGCGCGAGCAAAGCGTTAAGAGGCTTTGACACCTCGATCCGTCCGGCTAAACAAATCGGCGGATGGGATGGCTCTACACTTTCAAGTTTCTCCATTATTTGGGGGTGATCCTGCTTGTCGGGAACATCACGGTAACGGCCGTGTGGAAGGTCTTTGCCGATCGCAATGGCGACTGGCGGATCGTGCAGTTCGGGCAGCGACTGGTCACCGGAACCGACTTTGGCCTCACCATTCCAGGCATCATACTGACGATGGTCGGCGGGTATGGATCGCTTTGGGTAATGGGATATTCGCTGCTTGAGCCCGCTTGGCTGTTATGGAGCCAAATCATGTTCGTATCGGCGGGTGTGATATGGCTCTTCATTCTCGTCCCGATCCAGATCCGGCAAGCGCGCATCGCCAATCAGTGGACTGAGCAAGCACATCTGGACGATGAATACCGAGGGCTCTCGCGGCGCTGGATCACGTGGGGCCTCATCAGCACGATCCCCATGTGCGTCGTGCTATGGCTGATGGTCGCCAAACCGCTATAGCGGCTCGCATGATTGACTGGCTGACCAAACCCCGAAACGCCAACTCGCCCCTTGCCGGGCTCAAGGTCCTCGAACTTGCGCGCGTTCTGGCCGGTCCCTTTGCCGGCCAGATACTCGCCGATCTGGGCGCCGACATCATCAAGGTCGAAAGCCCGCAAGGAGACGGAACCCGCCAGTGGGGCCCACCCTGGGTAACGCGCATCGACGACGACGGGACCGAGCGCCAAGAGGCCGCCTATTATCACGCCTGCAATCGCGGCAAGCGCTCCACGGTCGCCGATTTCAAATCGCAAGCGGACCTCGCAAAGGTCCGGGCTCTCGCCGAAGAGGCCGACGTGGTGATCGAGAACTTCAAGACGGGCAGCCTTGCCAAGTTCGGCCTCGATTACGAAACACTGTGCGCCGAAAATCCCGGCCTCGTCTATTGCTCCATCACGGGCTTCGGCCAGACCGGGCCACGGGCACATGAACCCGGCTACGACTTCGTGATCCAGGGCATGAGCGGATTCATGTCGCTGACCGGCGAACCCCAGGGCGCGCCGATGAAGATGGGCGTCTCGATCTCGGACCTGTCGACCGGGTTGTGGGCGGCAAACGCCATCCAGTCCGCGCTGATCATGCGGGCTCGCATGGGAGGTGGGCAGCGCATCGATATGAGCCTGATGGACTGCTCGGTTGCGCTGCTTGCCAATCAGGCTTCCTATCGATTTGCCACCAATCACAATCCCCCCAGAATGGGCAACGCGCACGCGCAGGTCGCACCCTATGGCGTCTATCCGGTTGCCGATGGGCACGTCATCCTCGCGCCTGCAAATGACCGGCTCTTCGAAAAGCTGGCGCGGGTTCTGGCTAGCGAAGCGCTTCTTGAGCAAAAGCGATTCGCCGCCAATTCGGACAGGGTCGCGCGCGCAAGAGAGCTAGATACACTGATCTCCGAGGCCACAAGCCAGTGGACCAAGCAAGAGCTCCTTGAGGCGTGCCGTGAGGCCGGCGTGCCCGCCGGGCCGATCAACGGGCTTGATGAAGTGTTTGACGATCCTCAGGTCCTGGCGCGCGGTTTGCGGGTCGACCTTGGCGGGCTGGCGGGCGTTAGAAGCCCGTTTGTATTTTCGGAAGCCGAATTGTCACTTGACCGTCCCTCTCCGATGTTGGGCGAAGACGACTAGGTGAGCAGCCGCGCTGCGGATCTCCACAGGCGTTCAAGTGGCCCTTGTCCGAATTTGCCGAGCCAGAACGGCGACCAGAGCCCCATCGCGACAATTGGCACAAGGCTCAACGCGAAGGCCTGGCCCCGCGACACTTCCCCGAACCAGCCCAGCCCCCAGCTCGCGAAAAATCCCGCAAAAACAAAACTGGTTGCAATATAGTTCGTCAGCGATAAGCGGCCGACGGCGGCGAGAACCCGTGTCGAGCGCGCGGCTTTGTTGACCAACGCCATGAAAAGAAGCGCGTAAGAAAGACCCAGAAGCGTATCGAACGGAGCCGAGAGCACCAGCGCTGCGGCACCGACAAGCGCCCCCGGAAACCCGGCCGCGCTTACCCACCATTCAAGGATGAGCAAGCCGGGGATCGCAATTGCGGCACAGATGGCGGACACCCTTTGCAGCCGGAACGTGCGCCATTGCCCGGCGAGCATGCGGTCCTTCCACAAGGCCATGCCAAGAACCATCGCAGCCGCGTTCAACGCGAGAGAGCTCGCTATCACTGCAAGCTGGGATGGTATGGCCGCACTTCTTCGCAGCACCCGCTCAGGCAGGTCTTGCGCTCCCAGTTCCAGCGTGAAACGGACCGCGGCTGGATCACTTCCGAAATTGCGCTCGGTAAACAGGTAGGCGTCCGAAGCCAGATCTCCCTGATAGAAATCGAAGATCGCTGATCCGAATGTCACAATACCCAGGCCGACATGAAGGGCCAAGAGGCCGATCGAGAGTGCGTAGAGCGAATGCGGCGGAAGCGCGCGCAAGAGAGGCAGGAACGAACCTGCAATAGCATAGGCCCGCAAGATGTCATTGCTCGCGAGCAAAATCGAATGAACCAGCCCGATGACGAACAAGGTGGCCATGCGCGCCAAATGACCGCGCCAGGGACGTGCCTCATTCTTTTCGAAGAGGATCAGGCACCCGGCCCCGAAAAGTATGGCGAAAAGCGTGCGGAACTTATCCTCGACGAAGAGGAAGCTGAACAACCAGACCCACCGGTCCACTGCGCTTTCGAGCCCGTAGACGGCCGGATTGTAATAGGCCTGGAGCGGTAGTGAGAACGCGTAGACGTTCATCAGCGCAATGCCCATCACAGCCACACCGCGCAGCGCATCGAGCTCTACAATGCGGGTATCCGACGTATCCCCGCCCCTATTTGCCAGCACGGCCACAGGCGGATGATCCAGCCGCCCCCAGGCGACCGTTAACCGAAAGCCGCCTTGAGATCATCGACAAGGTCGGTGCGCTCCCAGGGGAAGAATTCGCCGTCGGCCTTGCGGCCAAAGTGGCCGTAGGCAGCGCTGCGGCGATAGATCGGCTTGTTGAGGCCCAGGTGCATCCGAATGCCGCGCGGGGTCAGGCCGCCCAGCTTCCCGATCGAGCGGATCGCACTCTCGATACCATCATCGGTCACGCCCTCGGCGCAGGTCCCATGTGTGTCTACATACAAGGACAGCGGCTCGCTCACCCCGATGGCGTAGGCGATCTGGATCGTGCAGCGCTTTGCCAGGCCGGCGGCAACCACGTTCTTCGCCAGATAACGGGTGATATAGGCAGCACTGCGATCGACCTTGGTCGGATCCTTGCCGCTGAACGCTCCGCCGCCATGCGGGCTCGCGCCGCCATAGGTGTCGACGATGATCTTGCGGCCGGTAAGGCCGGCATCACCGTCCGGGCCGCCGATCTCGAAGGCTCCGGTCGGATTGATATGCCAGGCGGTTTCGTCGCCGATGAAGTCCGCGGGAAGAATGCCTTTGACGACATTCTTCACATACGCTTTTAGCTCGGCTTCCTTTTCGCCGGTATGATAGCCCGGGGCATGCTGGGTCGAGACGACAACCGCAGCGCATGATACCGGCTTGCCGTGCTCGTATTGAAGGGTGATCTGGCTCTTCGCATCGGGCTCAAGAAACGGCGCCTTGCCGGACTTGCGGTCTTGCGCGAGCTGCTGGAGGATCTTGTGACTGTAATCGAGAGTTGCCGGCATGAGGTCCGGCGTCTCATCGCAGGCGAACCCGAACATGATGCCCTGGTCGCCAGCGCCCTCATCCTTGTTCGAGCCCTCAGCCCCGGCATCGACGCCCATCGCGATCTCGCTCGACTGGCCGTGCAGGTGGTTTTCAAAGGTCAGCGTCTCCCAGTGGAACCCGCTTTGCTCGTAACCGATTTCGGCCACCGTCCGGCGCACCGCGCTCTCGATCTCGTCACGCGCGCCCGGAGCCCAGTAATTGTTGTACCGCCAGTCCTCGCGCGTCTTATCGTACATCGGCAGGCAGCGAATCTCACCGGACAAAACGACAAGCTGGGTTGTCGTCATCGTCTCGCACGCAACACGCGCTTCGGGATCCTTGGCCAGCATCAGGTCCACGATGGCGTCAGAAATTTGGTCGGATACCTTATCGGGGTGTCCCTCGGAGACACTCTCAGAGGTGAAGAGATATTCTTGGCGCATGGGCACTCCCGACTGTTTGCTGATCGCTAGGCCGCCTTATGCACATATAAGGAAACCTTTATGTCTCGATATCGCCCTAGCTGCGGGATTTCACGAGCGCAAGCAATCTTGGCAAACAGAGCCCGATAACAAGCAAGAGAACCGCCCATGCCAGAGGCAAGGCGTTGCCAGTCCTTGCAAACAGGGTCGGTGCGCGCGCCTGTGGCACCTGCCCCCTCAATGCAGCCGCTTCGCCCATCCCAATATGCTGACGAACAATGCCGTTCGCATCGACAACCGCGCTGATGCCGGTGGTTGTCGAGCGCAAGACAGGCAGCCCCTCCTCAAGCGCGCGCATTCGCGCCTGGGCAAGGTGCTGCGGCGGCCCCCATGCGCCGAACCAGCCATCATTCGACGGATTGAAGAGGTAGTCGGGCCGGTTTGATGGGTCC
The DNA here is from genome assembly GCA_043567175.1 of Erythrobacter sp. GTDB lineage: Bacteria > Pseudomonadota > Alphaproteobacteria > Sphingomonadales > Sphingomonadaceae > Erythrobacter. The sequence continues at coordinate 2,570,492 of CP121323.1, read as the reverse complement.
ACAACCTGCCCGGAGAAGACGATCTCGTAGCAAATCTGGACCCCGGCCTTCCCATGAGTTCCAAGGTCCAAGGTACGAGGCCCCGGTCCGGGAATGTAATCAATTGAGCCGGCAACCAGCCGCGACAGACCCAGGGGTTCGAGCACGGAACGGATCGGAAGATACTCGCCGTAAGGGACAAGATGTGACTTCGCATATTGGGCTGTGATTGCCCCTTCGCCGTTCATGGCGATAACAGAATTGCGCGCGCTGACGGCCGTTCGCCGCCCTTCCACCGCTTCTATGTCGAGATTGACCACTCCAGTAAGCAGGGCAGATTGCTCGCCGATGATGCTCGCGATCCTTGCCTTGGCAAACTCAGGGTCGCCGCGCCCCGTTACCGGGTTCAGCGCGGTCATCCGGTCATAGTAGCGCTGCGGATACCCGCTCTCCAGGTAATCAGGGATCGCGCTTTCGGGCCACAGCACGAGGCGCGAATCACCTGTGCCGGCAGCTGAAAGGTCTGCAAGCCGCGCAAATTGCTCTTCGAATTTCGATCCGTCATTGATATCTTCCTGAGGGATCAGGGGCTGGACCAGAGTGAACGCAACCGGGCTCTCGCGAAGCGGCGGTGGCCCCATGATGTGCATCGCGAACACAAGCAGGCCAACCGGCACGGCGACTTGTCCGGGCCGCCCAGCCCTGACACCCTGCACGAGCCAGGCTGCGAACAGGAGAACGAGGCCCGATAGAGCATAGGTTCCTACCCAGGGCAGGACAAAAGCCAGCCCCTGTCGACCCCATGCGCCAAGCACGAGAAGGCCGAGCGGCGGCCAGGGATATCCTGAAAATGCCCAGCTGCGGATCCACTCGAAGACAATCCACGCGCCAGCGAAAACCAGGCAGAAAGCGAGAAAGCGGCCCCGAGCCTGCGCTTTTGCAGGCACAAGCAGCCGCGCCAGGAGAGCCGCCATCGCAGGGTATATGGCGAGATACACACACAGCAGCGGCACTGCGAACCAGCCCAGTATCTCGGGCATCTTTGCCTGATGGGTAAAGGCCGTTGCGATCCAGTTGTTGGCGACCGTGAGATGGGCCCATCCAAACAGCCAGCCGCGCCACGCAGACGAGCGCCAGTTCGGCGCTTCAAACAGCAGTGCGAGAAAAACCGCCAGTATGGGGAGGGAAATCCACCACAGGTGCAAGGGCGGATAACCGCAAGCCACCAAAACGCCAGCGAGCGCGCTCGAGATGGAGGCGCGCTTGCACAGCTGATCCCACAAGCCTCGCGCCAGCTCACGCGCTCGGGTGTTCATACCCTCATGCCCCACTCAGCATCGCCAAGTCAGCCGCTGAGGCGCACAGGTCTTGTCAGCTGACGGTTTCCAGCGCGTCACCATCATCACTGCCGGAGGATGAATCGGCTCCGATCGCGGGGGGCAGGACGGAGGAATCAATTTCCCCTCCTTCGCCATTGGCTGGATCGGACTTCTTCGGTTTCCTGCCACGACCCGCACGGCCCTCTTCCTTTGGAGCGGCTCGACGGCGGCGAGGTTTCTTTTCGGTGGAGTCAGCCTGTTCGCCATCCTGCTCGCCCGCTTCGCCCTCGTCACCCGATTCGCCCTCGCTTTCGGGACCATCGCCGTCAGCTCGGCGCGGACGGCTCCGCCGGTTGCCACGGCGATTGTCGCCGCGCCGGTTTTCATCTTCGTCACTATCGTCGCCATCGTCAGACGCTTGCTCGCGGCCATCGCCGCGCTTTGCACGAGCCTCATCCTGACGCGCCTTGTTGTCGGCGATCACGCGAAAATAGTGATCTGCGAATTGCAGGTAATATTCCGCCTGGACCCGGTCGCCATTATGCTGCGCGTCCTGTGCCAGTTTCTTGTATTTGTCGAGGAGCTGCGGCGCATTGCCACGTGCCCGGCTGTCGACGCGGTTGAGTTGATTACCACCACCGCTCTGATTGCGATTGCCACGTCCACGACGTCGATTATTGCGATTGTTATTCAAGGAAATTTTTCCTTACTTGCGGACCATTCCGCGAAACCGATGGCTGCACAGGTTGCAGCGCGATCTGGCATCTGAATCCCTGGCGGCCTCCAAATTGAACCGCGCTTCGTAAAGAAGCGCTGCGCGCACTCCGTCCCGCATAGACAAATAGCCGCGACCTCACAGGTCAATATGAACAAAGGTGCGGAGCTTAACACTACGAAAGCATTCAGAGCTTTTCCGGTGTGAGATCGAGAGCTAGCGAGCAAAGTGCGTTTTGCCAAGCCCTGCTTGCAATTTCCTTAGGAAAGGATCACGGCGCGCGGCCGATTGGCAAGATCCTGTCGCGATTCAACGCAAAATCCTTCGCATTCAGCGATTTCAGTAACCGACCCCAGCTGTGAAGTCCCGATCTCAAGCACCGCCTTTGCTCCATCAGCCATGATTTCGCGCAGTGTCGGAATTAAGATCCGGTAATCGTCAAGGCCTTCTGGCCCGGCAAAAAGGGCTGAATGCGGCTCGAAATCGTAGACGCTTGCCGACAAGGTGGCCGAAGCTTCCACATAAGGGGGATTTGCGATCACAAGGTCATACCTGTCCAGCCCTTGCGTCCACACCCGCCCTGACGGATCAGGCGAAGCAAACCAGCCGCGCTCGATGAAAGACACTCTTTCGGCCAGGCCAAGACGTTCTGCATTCACGCAGGCAATTCGAAGCGCGCCCTCACTTGTATCAATCCCAACACCTTGAAAATCAGGCCGCTCCGCCAGGACGCTGAGGAGCAAGGCCCCGCTGCCTGTCCCCAGGTCGATAATCCGCGCTGTCTGCCGGTCGTGCAGGATTTCCACCACGGTCTCTACCAGAATCTCGCTGTCAGGACGCGGGATCAGAGTGTCTGATGTCACACGAAAAGAGCGCCCGTAAAACTCCTGCTCGCCGATGATGTAGGCCACCGGTTCGTGCACTGCGCGCCGGGCGATCAGTGCGTCAAACGCAGGAGGAGTGCATCGGTCCATGCACCAAAGCAGCAGTTCCGAACGCGTCTTTCCCAGTGCGTGGGCCATAAGGATTTCCGCATCGAGCCTTGCAGTGTCGCTGGTTGCACCCAGCCGCTGCGTGGCCTCGCGTAGGGCATCTGCGACACTCACTCAGAGAGCGCCGCCAGCCGCTTGCCTTCATCCTCGGCGATCAGCGCTTCGACCAATTCGCCAAGACCCGGGCCTGCAAGGACCTCCTCAAGCTTATGCAACGTCAAGCCGATGCGATGATCAGTGACGCGGCCCTGAGGGAAATTATAGGTGCGGATTCGCTCGGACCGGTCGCCCGAGCCCACCATCGCCTTGCGCGATTCGGCCTCGGCCCCATGGGCCGCGTCCCGCTGCATCTCGTAAAGACGTGCGCGCAGCACCTGCATGGCCTTCTCGCGGTTCTTGTGCTGGCTGCGTCCGTCCTGGCAGGTGACCACAAGGCCGGTCGGCTCGTGGGTGATGCGGATCGCGCTGTCGGTGGTGTTGACGTGTTGCCCGCCCGCACCGGAAGCACGGTAGGTGTCGATCTTGAGGTCTCCTGGCTCGATTTCGACATCGACCTCGTCGGGCTCGGGCAGAACCGCCACCGTTGCTGCCGAGGTGTGGATGCGCCCGCCACTCTCGGTCACCGGCACGCGCTGTACACGATGGACACCGCTCTCGAACTTGAGTTTTGCGAAGACGCCTTGCCCCGTGACGTTGGCGACGATCTCCTTGAAGCCGCCGACTTCGCTCGCACTCATCGAGACGGGCTCGACGCGCCAGCCCTGTTCTGCGGCAAAGCGTTCATACATGCGGAAAAGGTCGCCAGCGAACAGCGCTGCCTCATCGCCGCCCGTCCCGGCACGGATCTCAAGCATGGCAGGCTTGGCATCTGCCCTGTCTCGCGGCAACAGGGCGAGCGCTAGCGAGCGCTCTTTCTCGGGCAGCGCTTCGCGTAGCTCGGCAAGCTCCTCCTCGGCCATCGCTTTCATCTCGGGATCGGCGAGCATTTCGGTGAGCCCTTCGATCTCCGCTCGCATTGTCTTCACCTCGGCCGCCGCCTTGGCCACTGGCTCCAGCTCGGCATAGTCGCGGCTTGCCTGCACAAAGGCCTCGCCTTCGAGCGTGCCCGAAGCCATGCGGGCTTCCAGCTCGGCAAAGCGATGCGCGATTTGGTCAAGACGTTCGGCGGGTATGTGCAAGGATCAGGCTCGGATCAGAAAGAGTGGGGTCTGCTTGTTACACGCTTCAAGTTGGGAAAGGCACGCGTAAGTGAACGAAGATTGGGGCCACTGCCGGCGATGATGCGGCGACAAGCTAATCCTTGCGAGGCACCGCCAATATGGCCTCCAGCTCGGCTTCGTCAGTCCTGACGTTGCGCTGGGTTACGCCATCGACCTTTCGAAGCGTGACGATAGCGCGCGCGCCCGACTTTGTAGCCTTGTCGAACCGTTTCTTCGGACTTCCACTCGCGAACAGGTCGCAAGTCAATCCAAGCGCGCGCACGGACATTTGCTCTCCTATTGCGGATCTCTCGGTATCGCGATCCTCGGCCACCACGGCAACATCGGCCACAGGTTCACCCCGCTCTCCGACGAGCATAGCCAGGCGCTCGATCCCTGCGGCCCAACCAACAGCCGGGGTCGCCGGTCCTCCCAGGCTTTCCATCAGCCCGTCATAGCGTCCGCCGCCAAGGATCGTGCTTTGCGCGCCCAGCGCACCAGCTGCGGCCGAGCCTTCATCGGGGATGAATTCAAAAGCGGTATGGCGGTAATAATCGAGACCTCGCACCAGGCTCGGCGCACGCGTCCATGATACTCCCGCTGCATCTAGGCCGTTCGTCACCGCATCGAAAAAGGCCAGCGCGTCGTCTGAAAGAAACGCGTCGATCATGGGCGCATCAGCGACAAATGCCTTGTCGCGAGGATCCTTGCTGTCGAGGATGCGCAGCGGGTTCTTTTCAAGGCGCTCCTGCGATTCCTCTGACAAATCGCCCTTTACCGCCGCGAAATAGGCAATCAGCCCAGCGCGCCACGCCTCCCGGCTGGCGGCATCACCCAAGGTGTTAAGGTGCAGCGTGACGCCGTCGATCCCGAGCTCGTCCAAAAGCTGGGCCGCCATCGCAAGCAATTCGACGTCAGCCTGGGGTTCGGGAGCACCGATGATCTCTGCGTCGATCTGGTGAAATTGACGATATCGGCCCTTTTGCGGGCGTTCATAGCGAAACAGCGGCCCGTGCGTCGCGATCTTAAGCGGCGCGTATTGCTGCCAGCCATTGGTCAGGTAAGCGCGCGCGATTCCGGCAGTGAATTCCGGTCGCAGCGTGAGCGAATCGCCGCCGCGATCCTCGAACGAATACATCTCCTTGGAAACAACATCGGTCGTCTCGCCCAGCGAGCGCGCAAATACCTCGGTCTTCTCAAACACAGGGAATTCGGCGCGGCGGAAGCGATAAAGGCGACGGACGCGCTCGAATGTCTCGACCACGAAGCTGAAAGCCTCGGCCTCTGCCCCGAAAATATCCTGGGTGCCACGGATCGGATTTGGAGTGTTCTTGCTCATGGTTTCTCGAATCGGATTTCTCCAGCGCGCCTAGGACCAAGGGAGGTCTTTCGCAATGGCTCGGCCCACGCTAAGGGCGCGCAAGGCAATTCGCCCAAGCTGAAGGCGCCCGGCCCACCAGGGCGCGATAATCAATTAGGAAGAACCTCTCATGCGCATCGACCGAATTCCGACAGGCGTTAATCCGCCCGACGACCTCAACGTCATCATCGAAGTTCCGACCGGCGGCGAACCGGTGAAGTACGAGTTCGACAAGGATAGCGGCGCTCTGTTCGTCGATCGCATTCTGCACACGCCGATGCGCTATCCGGCCAATTACGGTTTTGTGCCGCACACGCTGAGCCCGGACGGCGACCCGCTTGATGCACTGGTCATCGCGCGCTCCCCTTTCATTCCGGGCTGCATCGTGCGCTCGCGTCCGATCGGTGTCCTCAATCTCGAAGACGAACATGGCGGCGATGAAAAACTGATCTGCGTGCCCGTCGACACGACGTTTCCCTATTATTCGGATGTCGCCGAAACGAAGGACCTGCCCTCGATCATCATGCAACAGATCGAGCACTTCTTTACCCATTACAAGGATCTGGAAACTGAAAAGTGGGTGCGCATAGGCAAGTGGGGCGACCGCGCTGACGCTTGCCAGATCGTGATCGAGGCTATCGAACGCGCACAGGCCAACGCGGGATGATGCGGTAAAGGACAAGTTAGGCGGGCGCGAGAGCGCCCGCCGGTCCAACTTCAGGCGAGAGCGAAGATCGCTTTTACCAGACCCGTCAGCACAAAAGGCAAACCGAGCGAGACACCCCACAAGGCAATCACGTCGCGCCGGAAAGCAGGCGCATAATCAGTGTTTCGCGCTTCTTCGTCGCTCAGCAGGGTCCAACGCCGCTCGAACCATCGACAGGCGGGTATAATGGCCGCAACAAGGATGATGAGCGCCGCATAGGGCAGGATCGATGACGAGCCCTCCGACAGCGCTTTGACGGTCATGAAAATCTGCAAGCCGGTGTAGACGAGAAGCGCGTAGGCTACGTGATCGCTCATCGCCCTGCGCCAATCAGTGGCGTTGATCGATCGGCTGATTTCGGTCGCGTCCCGGCTCTTGGACAGATCGTTCATGGTTCCGCTCCCCAACGGTTGCTCGGTGAACGAGTATCACAGAGGATGGGCGGGCTGGCAAGCTTGGTAACACTTGCCCGATTGCCTTGCAGTCCGCTGCGGAGAGTTGGCAAGAGAGCCCTGTATTCACGCTACAAATTCCCACTGCCCGGAAAGCTGCCGTCTGGATGTGGCTCTTGCGAGGGGTCGCGCTGCAGCAGGCGGCGTCGAATCCAGCGCCGCGAATCGTTCGATAATTGCGCTCAGGCCGGTCTCGTCGGAAACATCTGGGCACGGGACACTTTGCAGCGCATAAAATTGCTGAGACTGCAAAATTCCTGCCAAATTGCGCGTCGGCAGCGAAAAGATAGGCGAACGCCCCTTTTCTGTTGATCTCACAATGCTAAGACGAGCCTTATGGTCGACGATGCAACCCTTCCCCAAGACGTGATTAGCCATGCCGATCAATCAACGGCAGACGGTGAAGCAAAGACCGGCGAGGGCGCCCGAAAAGGCCCTCGGGGTGGGCTCGAAGTCATTTCAATTGCCAAGAGCTACGACAAGCGCGCGGTGCTTACGGATATTTCCCTCGGCGTTGCCAAAGGCGAGGTTCTGGGGCTGTTGGGTCCCAACGGTGCGGGAAAGACCACCTGCTTTTATTCCATAATGGGGCTGGTAAAACCGGATTCTGGACGCATTCTGATGGATGGCGAGGATGTGACCAATCTTCCCATGTATCGGCGAGCCATTCTGGGTCTTGGCTACCTGCCGCAGGAAACAAGCATCTTCCGCGGCATGACCGTCGAACAGAACATCAATTGCGTTCTGGAAATGGTCGAGCCCGACCGCGACACTCGGGCACAGGAGCTTGAGCGGCTTTTGAGCGAGTTCGGCCTCACCAAGCTGCGTGACAGTGCGGCGATGGCGCTTTCGGGCGGGGAGCGTCGCCGCTGCGAGATCGCACGCGCACTGGCTGCCAAGCCTTCGATCATGCTGCTCGACGAACCCTTCGCCGGCATTGATCCGCTCTCGATCAGCGATATTCGCGACCTGATCAAGGATCTCAAGAGACGCGGCATCGGGGTGCTGATCACCGATCATAACGTGCGCGAAACGCTCGATATCGTTGATCGTGCGTGCATCATCTATGGCGGTCAGGTCCTGTTTGCAGGCACCCCTGAAGCGCTGGTGGCCGATGAAAACGTGAAGCGGCTCTATCTGGGAGAGAGCTTCACGCTCTAGCGTCACGCCGCATGGCTCTCGGTCCCCGCCTAGACCTTCGCCAATCGCAATCGCTGGTGATGACACCGCAATTGCAGCAGGCGATCAAGCTGCTGGCGGCCTCGAATCTCGAGATCGAGACCTTTATAGGCGAAGCGCTGGAAGCAAACCCGCTGCTTGAGGCGGGCCATCTTTCCTCGGAAAATTCTGGCGAGACAGGCGAACCCGACGATATCCCGCGCGAGGAATTTACCAGCGACCAATTAATGGCGCAGGGCGAAGGCGAAGGCGATGCGCCGCTCGACCTCGATGCCGGCGCGCTCGACCGCGACACCGATACAGGCGATGGCAGCACGCATTCGCGCTCGGCGACCGCAGAGGACTGGGGCGGCGCGGGATCGGGCGGCGGCGAAACGGGCGAAGCCTTCGACTTCGAGGCAACGCAAGCGGCCGAAATATCGCTTGGCGATCATCTCCTGGGACAGATCGGCGCGGTCGCGACCAGCGATAAGCAGGCCTTTGTCGCGCGGCACATCATCGGCCTTCTCGACGATGCGGGCTACCTGCCTTTCGATTTGCGCGAGGTGGCAGGAGACCTGGGCATTGCGCTCGGTGAAGCCGAAAATGCTCTTGAGCTCGTCCAGTCCCTCGACCCCAGTGGTGTCGGTGCGCGCGACCTTGCCGAATGCCTGGCGATCCAGGCACGCGAGGCGGATCGCTACGATCCATGCATGCAGCAATTGATCGCCAACCTCGAACTGGTCGCTCGCGGCGAAGTCGCGCGGCTGAAGCGGCTGTGCCGGGTGGATGACGAGGACTTTGCCGACATGCTGAGCGAGTTGCGCAGCTATGATCCCAAGCCCGGCCTCGCCTTTGCGACCGGTGCCGAAACCGTGATCGTCCCGGATGTCTTGATGACGCCAAATTCACACAATGGCTGGGATATAGCGCTCAACGAGGACACTTTGCCGCGTCTGGTCGTGAACCGCGATTATTACCTCGAGCTCTCCGGCACCTCAACGGATAAGGATGCACATGGCTGGCTCAAGGAAAAGCTGGCAGATGCCCACTGGCTTATCCGGGCGCTGGACCAGCGTCAGAAAACGATCCTCAAAACCGCAGCCGAAATCGTGAAGCAGCAGGACGGGTTCTTCAGGCGCGGCGTCTCCGAATTGCGCCCGCTCACCTTGCGAGAAGTTGCCGAGCAGATCGAAATGCACGAGAGCACGGTGAGCCGAGTGACCAGCAACAAGTACCTTTGGTGCCAACGCGGGACTTTCGAACTCAAATATTTCTTCTCAAGCGGTGTAGCCTCCAGCGATGGAGAAGGCGCATCCTCGGAAACAATCAAGGCAAGGATCAAGGCGCTGACTGACGGCGAGGATCCCAAGAAGGTGCTGTCGGACCAGAAGCTGGTCGATATCCTGAAGGAAGAAGGCTTCGATCTCGCGCGCCGCACGGTCGCCAAATACCGCGAGGCCATCGGCATCGGATCAAGCGCGCAAAGGCGCAGAACGAAGAAACTGACCGGTCTGTAAGGTGCGCCGAAAGGTTGACGAGCCGCCTAGGTATAACCCCTGCGACTCGCGGCGTTCTGCGGGTTTACATTAAATTAACCTTTTCCGTTCAGACCTTGTGTGGTTAATACATGACAACACCTCTTGACGAGGCGTTACCGCACCAAGCGTGCCACGACCCAACCATCAGGGGCAATTAGGGGACCATCAATGCGCGTGCTGTTGATTGAGGACGAGCCGACAACCGCCAAGGCCATCGAGCTCATGCTCACGACCGAAGGGTTTAACGTCTACTCTACCGATCTGGGCGAGGAAGGCCTCGATCTGGGCAAGCTGTATGATTACGACATCATCCTGCTGGATCTGAATTTGCCGGACATGCACGGTTACGACGTTCTCAAGAAGCTCCGCGTCGCCAAGGTGCAGACCCCGGTTCTGATCCTTTCCGGCATTGCCGAAATGGATAGCAAGATCCGCAGCTTCGGCTTTGGTGCCGACGATTATGTGACCAAGCCGTTCCATCGCGAAGAGCTTGTCGCCCGCATCCACGCCGTTGTGCGCCGTTCGAAAGGGCACAGCCAGTCGATCATCCGCACCGGCAAACTGGCGGTGAACCTCGATGCCAAGACCGTCGAGGTCGATAGCGCACGCGTTCACCTTACCGGCAAGGAATACGCGATGCTCGAGCTGCTCAGCCTGCGTAAGGGCACAACGCTGACCAAGGAAATGTTCCTCAACCACCTTTATGGCGGTATGGACGAGCCGGAACTCAAGATTATTGACGTCTTTGTCTGCAAACTGCGCAAGAAGCTGAGCCATGCCTGCGGCGGAGAGAACTACATCGAAACTGTCTGGGGCCGCGGCTATGTGCTGCGCGATCCCAACGAGGAAGCCGAAGCCGCATAAACCCAATTTTTGCGGCTCAATCGGGCCGATTTCAACGAAAACACCCGGGAGCCTGTGGCTATCTGGGTGTTTTCGCCTGGATCGACCACAGCACCGCCTTGCCGACCTTTTGAGCGCAACGCTCGTCCTGCTGATTGGCGGGGTGATCGCCGCGCTGTTCGGACCGATGGCGGCGAAGCACTTCACGCCGCGGCTGATGGTAGGCCTGGCGCTGCTCCTGACCAGTTCCTAAGGCGTCGGGCTGGCGCGTTCCTCGGCTCCCGCAACCATAAGGGCGAAATCAAGCCCCGTAGGCTCCTGAAACACCCGCAGGTCGAATTCGGGGATTATCGCCAGGATGTGGTCGAAGATGTCCGCCTGAATCGCCTCGTAGCGCGGCCATGCGGTGGTGTCGGTGAAGCAATAGACCTGCAGCGGAACGCCAAGTGGGCCCGGCTCAAGCTGGCGCACCATCAGGGTAAATCCCTGGTCGCGCACATGGGGATGATGGGTGATGTAGGCGGTCAGATATGCGCGCAGCGTTCCGACATTGGTCAACCGCCGCGCATTGATCGGTGCCTCGCCCTCGCCCACCTCCTTTGCGTTCCATTCGTTGATCTCGGCGCGCTTGCTGGCAAGATAGGGGCGCAGCAGAACGAACCGGTCGAGCCCGCTCACCTCCTCCTCGGTCAGGAAGCGAATCGAGTTCTGGTCGATATGGACCGCCCGCTTTATCCGTCGGCCACCGGCCTCCTGCATGCCGCGCCAGTTCTGGTAGCTATCGGAAACCAGCCGATGCGTGGGCACGGTCACGATTGTCTTGTCGAAATTCTGGATTTTCACGGTGTGCAGCGAAATATCGATCACGTCGCCATCGGCGTTCATGCTCGGCATGGTGATCCAGTCTCCGCGCCGCAGCATGTCGTTGGTGGTCAACTGGATGCTCGCGACCAGGCTCAGGATCGTGTCCTTGAACACCAGCAGCAGCACCGCGGTGATCGCGCCGAGGCCCGAGAGCAGCAGCAGCGGCGATTCGTCGATCAAGACCGAGATCATGATGATTGCCGCGCCGCACAGCACGACGATCTTCACCACCTGGACGAACCCCTTGATCGGGCGGTTCTTTGATCGCGGCAAGCGATCATAGACTTCATTGAGGTATGATAGCGCCTTCACGATGGCCATCGCGATCGAGACCACGATAAGTGCCTGCGCAACATTGCGCACAACCGAAACGAAATCGGAATTGAGATGCGGGACCAGCGCCACCCCGCGAGAGATCATCAGCAGCGGGACGACCGTCGCAAGCCAAGCGGCGGCCTTGTCATCCTGGTGGCTCTCTGAATCGATATAAGGTGCGGCGGCTCGCAAAATAACGCGCTTGAGCACATAATTGACAAGCAACGCTGCAAGCAGCAGGCCTAAAAGCCCTATGACCGACTGCACCCAGAAAATCTGGGCGTCGTAATATTCAAAAATCTGTTCCATCTGTGGACGCGCCTTAGCGACAATGATGCCGATGTCTCAAGCGGTTCTCTCGTGCGACTGGCGCATTGCGCGGGTAAACTTCGCTGGACAGGCGAGTAGACCTTCGCCAAGCGCTAGCCCCCATGACAGCGTTCAAGGAAGGCGATCCCACAACTCTCACCCGGCTGTATGGTCGCAGCGTCGGCAAACCGCTGCGTGCCCGCCAGCAAAAGCTGGTGGACGAACTCTTGCCGCAAATCAGCGTCCCCGGCGAAGGCCCGGTCACCGCACAAGGGCTGTTCGGCGAGGATTGCCCGCTGCATTTCGAGATCGGTTTTGGCGGCGGCGAACACCTTGCCTATCGCGCCGACCTGTTGCCCAATCATGGCCTGATCGGGGCTGAACCGTTTCTCAACGGCGTGGCGCAGGCTCTTACCCATGTCGAAGAACAGAAACTCGCCAATGTACGGCTTCACCACGGCGATGCGCTCGAAGTCCTAGCACGCATTCCAGACCGTTCACTCCTGATGGTTTACCTGCTGCATCCCGATCCCTGGCCCAAGGCAAAGCATGCCAAGCGCCGGATGATGAACGATGGTCCGGTCCGGATGATAGCGGACAAACTCAAGCCCGGCGGCGAGTTTCGCTTCGGAACCGACCACCCGGTCTATCTGCGCCACGCGCTGATGGTCATGCAGCGTTTTACCGAGGAATTCGAATGGGTCGTCGAAGGCCCGGCGAACTGGCAGAATCGTCCGAGCGGTTGGTGCGAGACGCGCTATGAGCATAAGGCGCGCGAGGTCTTCGGCCACGAGGTCTGGTATTTCCGTTTCCGGCGGCGCTAGTAGCACGGTCGCTCGGCCCATCTAGGCTCTGCCACGCCTGATCTTACACTGCGGTAATCCAATAGAAATTTGGAACGAAACCGGTGTTTCACCTGTCAATAAGGTAGACAGTAACACGAAACACGGGAGCTACATTCATGAGCATCCAGAACCTGAAAGATCTCTACATCGACCAGTTGCAGGACATCTACAGCGCCAACAGGCAATCACTCGAAGCCACGCGCAAACTGCGCGAGAACGCCAGCGCCCAGGATCTGCGCGAAGCGCTTGATGCGGGCGTCGAGGGCATTGAGGAAGGCCTCGAGAAGGTTGAAGTCCTGATCAAGGGCCATAACGCCGATCCTACCGGCGAATTCTGCAAGGGCATGGAAGGCCTCGTCAAGGAAGCCAAGGCCCACGCGATCAACGCCGAAATTGCAGATGCTGACACGCGTGACGCCTCGATCATTACTCAATACCAGCGCATGACCCATTACGGGCTCGCCGGCTACGGGACGGCATCGGCCTTCGCAAAGCGGCTCGGCCTGAAGCAGGAGGCCTCGGTCCTCGATACCTGCCTCGACAACACCTATGGTGGTGACCGCACGATGACCGCGATTGCTACGGGCGAAGTCAACAAGCAAGCCGCCTGATCCGCGCGGATTATCGCAAGAACACTCTGAATACCTTTGAGAAGCCTCAAGGAGGCCTCGAAAACCGGCCCGGCGCAGACAATCGCCGGGCCTTTTCGTTGCCGGTCCGGTCCTAGCTCACGATGCCCCCGCTCATCAGAACGGCGAGCGTCAGCACGTCGGGAGCGGTGGCCGTCATCGGGGCGACCTGGATCGGCTTTTCCATGCCCAGCAGCATCGGCCCCACCGTGGTGTTGGTCCCCAGTTCGCGCAGCAACTTGGCCGAAAGGTTGGCCGATTGCAGGCCGGGCATGATCAGCACGTTGGCCGGGCCCGAAAGGCGGCTGAACGGATACAGTTTCATGACCGCCGGGTTAAGCGCCGCATCGGGTGCCATTTCGCCTTCATATTCGAAATCGCAGTCTTCCTCGTCGAGAATGTGGACCGCATCGCGAATGTTGGCGAGCCACTGGCCCGACGGGTTGCCGAAGGTCGAATAGGACAGGAATGCAACGCGCGGTTCATGCCCCATGCGGCGTGCGACGGCGGCGGTTTCCCTGGCGATATAGGCAAGCTCGGAAGCGCTCGGGCGCTCGTTGATCGTCGTGTCGGCGAGGAAAGTCGTGTGATTCTTGCCGATCAGCATGTGAATGCCGAAGGCGAGCGCGCCCGGCTTCTTGTCCACAACCAGGTTAACCTCGCGCATCGTCTGCGCATAGGTGCGCGTAAGGCCGCTGATCATGCCGTCACCGTGGCCGAGTGCCACCAGCAAGGCGGCGAAGACGTTACGCTCCTGGTTCACCATCCGGCGGCAGTCGCGTTCGGTGTAGCCGCGCCGCTGGAGCCGCTGGTAAAGATAATCGACCATGGCGGGCACGTGCTCGCTTTCAGCAGAGTTCTGGATCTCGAAATTGCCGGGATCCGAGACCGAGAGCTGGTGAAGCTTGTCGAGGACTGCCTTGGTGCGCCCGACGAGAACCGGCGTGCCATAACCGAAATCGCGGAACTGGATCGCGGCACGCAGCATGACATCCTCCTCGGCCTCGGCAAAGACCATGCGCTTGGGATTCGCCTTAGCTTCGTTGTAGACGCCGGTGAGCACGGAAGTCGTCGGGTTGAGGCGCGATTTCAGCCGGTGCTTGTATTCCTCGAAATCCTCGATCCGAGCCTTTGCAACGCCTGAATCCATCGCCGCCTTGGCCACCGCCGAGGAAACCACCTCGATCAGGCGTGGGTCGAAGGGGGCAGGGATGATGTAATCGGTCCCGAACTTCTGGTTCTTGCCATAGGCGCTCGCCACCTCCTCGGGTACGCGGTCGCGCGCGAGTTCTGCGATGGCGGTGGCAGCGGCGACCTTCATTTCCTCGTTGATGGTCGTCGCCTGAACGTCGAGCGCGCCGCGAAAGATAAACGGGAAACAGAGCACATTATTGACCTGATTGGGAAAGTCGCTGCGTCCCGTTGCAATGATGGCATCCGGGCGCACCGCCTTGGCCTCGTCGGGCATGATTTCAGGGGTCGGGTTCGCCATGGCGAAGATGATCGGCTTGTCCGCCATCTTCTTGACCCATTCAGGTTTGAGCGCCCCGGCGGCTGAAAGCCCGAGGAAAATGTCGGCGCCGGCCAGCGCTTCTTCAAGCGAGGTCGCATCGGTCGCGACGGCATGCGCGCTCTTCCACTGGTCGACATTCTCGCGACCGGGCGTGATTGGACCGCGCCGATCACACATGACGACATTCTCGTGCGGCACGCCCATCGCCTTGATCAGCGCGGTGCAGGCAATCGCTGCCGCGCCCGCACCGTTCACCACGACCTTGACGTCCTTGATGTCCCGATCCGTCAGGTGACACGCATTGAGCAGGCCCGCAGCGGTGATGATCGCGGTACCATGCTGGTCATCGTGCATGATCGGGATGTTCATCTTCTCGCGAAGCGCGGCCTCGATGATGAAGCATTCCGGTGCCTTGATATCCTCAAGATTGATCCCGCCAAAGCTCGGCTCCATCAGCGCAACCGCATTGATAAAGGCTTCGGGATCTTCGGTGTTGAGCTCGATATCGATCGAATCGACGTCAGCGAAGCGCTTGAACAGCACCGCCTTGCCTTCCATCACCGGCTTCGATGCCAGCGCTCCGAGATTGCCGAGCCCGAGGATCGCGGTGCCGTTGGAGATCACCGCCACCAGATTGGCCTTGGCGGTGTAGCGTGCCGCCAGCGAGGGATCTTCGGCGATGGCCTGGACCGGAACAGCGACCCCGGGCGAATATGCGAGGCTGAGGTCACGCTGCGACGTCATCGGCTTGGTCGCCACGATCTCCAGCTTACCCGGCCGGATGGTCTCGTGATAAAACAAGGCTTCGCGCGCGGTGAAGCCACCCTTGGTTTCGTCTGCCATAAAAACTCCCGTTGATACCCCTTTGCCCGGGACTGTAGCTCGCGAGTTTGTGGAGGCATAGGAGAATTGCGTCATGGTTTGCACGATCAGGGGATAGTCTGATCGGGCGCGATGCCGAATCGCTGCCGGCTTGGTAACTACCTCGAATGACCGCCGCAGCCCCTGCCAAGACAACGCCCATGATGCAGCAATATCTTGCGCTCAAGGAACAGGCGGCTGGATCGCTCCTTTTCTACCGCATGGGCGATTTCTACGAGCTTTTCTTCGAGGACGCCGAGCGCGCGGCCGCGATCCTCGACATCGCCCTGACCTCGCGTGGCGAGCACGGCGGCGAGGCGGTGGCGATGTGCGGCGTGCCCGTACACTCCGCCGACGGCTATCTGGCGCGGCTGATCAAGGCGGGCGAGCGGGTCGCCATTGCCGAACAGGTCGAGACGCCTGACGAGGCCAAGGCCCGGGCCAAACGCGAGGGCAAGCCTTCGTCAAAGGTCCTGGTGCAGCGCGATATCGTTCGCTTTGTGACGGCAGGCACGCTCACTGAGGAAGCGCTGCTCGAACCGCGCCGGGCCAATGTGCTTGTTGCCCTTGCCGATGTGCGCGGGCGCATCGGATTTGCCTCGGTCGATATCTCGACAGGCGCGATGATGCTGGGCGAGTGCGAGCCGGACCTGCTCGGCGCGGAACTGGCGCGGTTATGTCCAAGCGAAGTTGTGGTGCCCGAGGGCTGGGAAATCGACCTGCCGGCGCAACCCTCCCGGCATCCGCGAATCGCCTTTGACAGCGACAGCGGATCCGAGCGGCTGTGCAGCTTGCACGGCGTCGCAACGCTCGACGGGTTCGGAGATTTCAGCCGGCCGATGTGCGCGGCAGCTGGCGGCCTTGTCTCCTATCTCGAACATGTCGGGCGCGGCACGCTGCCCTTGCTCCTTCCCCCGAGGATACGAGAGGCACGCGCCTCGATGGTGATGGACGAGACAACGCGCACGAGCCTCGAGATCCTGGTAAGCAGCGGGGGATCGCGCGCAGGCAGCCTTGTGGCGACGCTCGACCGGTGCTCGACCGGGGCAGGATCGCGCCTCCTGGCCGAGGATCTTTCCGCCCCCCTGCTCGACCCTGCCGCGATCGCCGATCGCCTTGCCCTCGTGCAATATTTTCTCGACCGACCGATCGAGCGGGCAACCCTGCGCGACACGCTTCGCAGCCTGCCCGACCTTGGCCGGGCCCTGGGCCGGATTGTCGCGGGTCGCGGCTCTCCCCGCGATCTTGGGCAGGTTCGTGACGCTCTTGGAGAAGCGCAGCGGCTCCAGGGAGAACTCGCAGCGCTGGCGGACCGGCCTGCCTTGCTGGAGCGGTTGCTGCCGGCCTTGACCGGGCACGCGGCCCTAACCGATTGGCTCATCCGGGCGCTGGTCCCTTCGCCCCCGACCGAACGCGGCAATGGCGGCTATATCGCTGATGGATATGACGCGGCGCTTGACGAGCTTCGCAGCGTATCGGGAAATGCGCGCCGGGCGATTGCCGCGATGGAAGCGCGCTATCGCGAGGAAACCGACATCGCGAGCCTCAAGATCAAGCACAATGGTGTGCTCGGCTACTTCATTGAGGTTCCCAGCCGCCACGCCGACAGCCTGATGGACGCCGATAGCGGCTTCACTCACCGCCAGACCATGAAGGGAGCGGTGCGCTTCAATTCGCTGAGCCTGCACGAGGAAGCCTCGCGGATATCCGAGGCGGGCGGGCGCTCGCTCGCCGCCGAAGAGGCGCATTTGGAAGAACTGGTCGCCGCAATCGACGAGGCCCGCCAGACTATCGCCGACACCGCCGCCGCACTCGCGCGGATCGATGTCGCTGCCGGCAATGCGGAACGCGCCGCGCAAGGTGACTGGTGCCGGCCAGAGGTTGAGGAAGGTGCAAGCCTTGCGATCGAAGGGGGCAGACACCCGGTGGTCGAGGCTGCGCTCGTCAAAACCGGTGAACGCTTTGTCGCCAACGATTGCGCGCTTTCGCCGAGCAACCGATTGTGGCTGATCGGCGGCCCCAACATGGCCGGTAAATCGACATTCCTGCGGCAAAACGCGCTGATCGTTCTGATGGCTCAGGCCGGATGCTTCGTCCCCGCCCAAAGCGCCCGTATAGGTCTGGTCGACCGGCTGTTCAGCCGTGTCGGCGCCTCGGACAATCTTGCACGCGGGCGTTCCACCTTCATGGTCGAAATGGTCGAGACCGCGGCAATCCTTGCCCAGGCAACCGATCGCAGTTTCGTTATCCTGGACGAGGTCGGGCGCGGCACATCGACCTATGACGGCGTTGCGCTGGCCTGGGCGGTGGTGGAAGCGGTGCATTCGCGTATCGGCTGCCGCTGTCTCTTCGCCACGCATTACCACGAACTCGCCCGATTGGCGGACAGCTGCGAGGCGCTCTCGCTCCACCACGTCCGGGCGCGCGAGTGGAAGGGGGACCTCGTCCTCCTGCACGAGCTGGCCGAGGGGCCAGCCGACCGTTCCTATGGCCTCGCGGTCGCCAAGTTGGCGGGCGTGCCCGAGCCGGTGGTAGCCCGCGCGAAGGCGGTGCTTGAACGACTTGAGAAGACAAAGGCAGAGACCGGAGGGATTGCGGCCGGACTTGGCGATCTACCGCTTTTCGCGGCCGCCGATTCTTCTGGTCTCGAGGCCGAGGAGCTGTCCCCGATACAGCAGCTGGCTCAACGATTGCTGGATACGGACATCGACGCTCTTTCGCCCCGCGATGCGCTCGATTTGCTCTACGACCTGAAGCGCGGGCTGGGGGAGAAGGGCTAGCCTCCAGAATTCCTTAACCGTGTTGCGCCTATACAGCGGCCATGTCTTTGCCGATCTTGATCAACAACAAGAATTCTCTCGTCTTCGCGGGCGGCGTGCTTGTCGCAGCAGGGTTGTTTGCCAGCATGTTCACGCCCCCTTCCCTCGACGAGAAGGACGAAGAGCAACCTGCTGCGGTAGAAGCGACATCCGGACCAAGTGATATTGCAGCGCCAGAAGCGCAAATGCCTATCTTCGGCGAATATCAGGGGCCCGACGATATAACGGAAGAGGACCTGATCGACGACACGGCCGGGATTGACCCAACTCCGGATCTGGCACCTTCAACCTCCGCTGACATAAGCGCGCCGCAGACACGCGACGAGAGCTCTGCAAAAGATGCGCCCACAAGCGGACAGGCCGAGCCCATGGCAGGGCCACGGGTCCAGCGCAGCCAGGTGACCCGCGAGAGCGAGGCGATCCCGCCGGCCAGAAAAGGGCTGACGAGCAAGGATATCAGGGAGAGGCTCGCTTCGCCGCCGCGCGTCAGCAAAACGGACAATTAGGGACGACCGGCTCGTCCCGCCTTATCGCAGGATCACCGTGTCGGGACCGGTGCTTCGCCCGAATAGTCATAAAAGCCGCGTCCGGTTTTCTTGCCGAGCCAGCCCGCTTCGACATACTTTACCAGCAGCGGCGCCGGGCGATACTTGCTGTCGCGCGTGGTCCGATACAGCACCGTGATGATGTCGAGACATGTATCGAGGCCAACGAAATCCGCCAGTTGCAGCGGCCCCATCGGGTGGTTGAGGCCCAGACGGCACCCCTTGTCGATATCCTCGATGCCCGCAGTCGACTGACCAAGCACGAAGACCGCCTCGTTGATCATCGGCAGCAGGATGCGATTCACAACAAATCCCGGCTCGTCCTGGCTGAGCACGACCTGTTTGCCGAGGCCTTCGGCAAAGGCGGTGACTTCATCGGTGGTCGCCTGCGAAGTCGCAAGTCCGGGGATGACCTCGATCAGGCCCATGACCGGAACGGGGTTGAAGAAGTGCAAGCCGATGAAGCGCGAGGGATCGGGCGAATGATTGGCCATGCGCGTGATCGGGATCGAGCTCGTGTTCGACGCCATGATCGCATTTGCATCGAGGACCTTGCCAGCATTTTCAAAGATCGCCTGCTTGATCGGCTCCTTCTCGGTCGCCGCTTCGATGATGAGATCGGCAGATTCCATCGGCGCGTAGTCCGCAACAGGAGTAATGCGGTTCAAAAGCGCTTCGGCAGCATCGGCTTCGATCTTCCCGCGGCCCACCAGTTTGGTAACCGCTGCCTCGACCCGCGACTTGCCTGCCTCGGCATGGGCGAGATCTATGTCAGCCAACATGACCTGCATACCATTGCCCGCGATCGTCTGGGCAATTCCAGTTCCCATCTGGCCGGCACCAATAACCGCAATATTACGCATAAGACCCTTCCTTCGCACGTGCAGCAAGCACGATGGACCGGCTCGTTAGCGCTGCGGGAAAGGGTTGGCTAGAGCATTGGCTCGCGGATGGAAGCTGTAAGCGGCGCTAGCGATTTGCGCCGGGCACCCATTTGACGTCGCTCGCGCCGTTCCCGTTCGCCACCCGCGCAAGCACAAAAAGAAGATCGGACAGACGATTGATATAGACCAGCGCGGCCGGATTGACTGCGGTCTGCTTCGCCAGCGCTGTCATGGCACGCTCGGCTGCGCGCACGCTTGCCCTCGCGACATGGATCCGCGCTGCCGCCTCGCTTCCACCGGGCAGGATGAAGCTGGTGAGCGGCTCAAGTCTCTCGTTAAGCGTATCAATTTGCGCCTCAAGCCATTCCCCCTGACGAGGTGCAATCCTCAGGACCATCTCGGACGGGGTGAAATCGCCATCTTCCGCAGGGGTCGCGAGGTCGGCTCCAAGGTCGAACAGATCGTTCTGCACCCGCGTCAACAGCGCCGCATGCTGACCATCGCTGATCGCGCAAAGCGCAAGGCCTATCGCACTGTTCGCCTCGTCCACCGCGCCCATCGCAGCGATACGTGCGGAATGTTTGGCGGTGCGCGAACCGTCGACGAGACCGGTCGTGCCCTCATCGCCTGTGCGAGTGTAGATCTTGTTGAGCTTGACCATCGCCGGCGCGCGTTCGATTCAGTCGCCAGCGGCCACGAGGCCAATGACGACCACCACGGCAATCGCAGCCGCCTGGTACTTGATGCGCGCGAACATCGCCTTGTTCTGCATGTTCTGCATCTCGGTGACGGTTTCACCTTCGCCGCTTTCAAGGTTGATCCTGGTTGTCTTCAGGAACGCGATAACCCCTCGGACCAGCGAGAAGACCACCAGCGCGGCAAAAACGAAAAACACGAGCCAAAGTACATAGTTCATATCGTTTAAATGGTGCGCGCCCGCTCAAGTTCCAGTGATGTCTCGCCACTTGAGATATCGATCAAGCAATTTCGCGGCAATCCGGCGCCCATCCTTGCCGGCCAGCCGGTCTTCGCGCAGCGCAGGCGAGCCCCTGCTCTTGGATAACTTTGATCCATCTTCAGCCAGGATCAGATCATGGTGAATATAGGCTGGGACCGGCAGTCCCAGCAGCTCCTGCAGCAACCGGTGGACGTGGGTGGATGCAAACAGGTCTTGCCCGCGCGTCACCAGGGTGACGCCGTCGGCTGCATCGTCGAGGGTGGCGGCAAGGTGGTAACTGGCCGGCAAACCCTTGCGCACCAGCACTACGTCACCGAATTCGCGCGGGTCGGCGAGCATCTCTCCGGCATGCTCGTCACGCCAGCTGCATTTGCCGGCCTTCGCGAGGGCAACGTCAAGGTCAAGTCGCAGCGCCATTGAGGCGCTATTCGCCTCTTCATTAGCCAGTGTTCTCGCGCTCCCTGGATAACACACTTCGTCAGCGCCGCGCCGCAGCGGCAGCGCGTCGATCTGCCGGCGAGACGCCGCGGAAGGATAGAGCAAGCCCTTTTCCTGCAGCTTTCGCGCCGCGACGAGGTATGTTTCTAGCCGCGTCGATTGCGCCGGCACTTCGTGCCATTCCAGCCCGAGCCATTCGAGATCGCGCCGGAATTCATCGGCGAGTTCCGGGCGTGAGCGCGGGCCGTCAATATCCTCGATCCGCAGCAGGAATTCTCCCCCTCGCGAAGCAGCTTCGTACGCGCCAATCACCGCCGAATAGGCGTGTCCGAGGTGCAGCGGGCCGTTGGGACTGGGGGCAAATCGGGTGATCACCTTCATGATGGCCTGCTCCTTGGCACAAGCGATGAAAGCCTTCCATCCACACCCTGCCGGGCATCAGTGCACAGTTTATCCACAGCCTACCCACAAACTTGCAGCATCAGGGCCTCATTTGACCACTGCCCGCACCCTGTCATGGCTTTGACTCTTTTTCTTGTCACGTCATGATCGCAATCAATCAGGGAGGGACGCAAGACGTGTTCAAAGCCGAACTGATCGAAGGCGCAGCTCGTTTTCGTTGCGTTGATGAGGATCCGACGCGCAACCTGTCGGCATGTCCCGCGCTCGTGCTGAACGCGGACTACACCCCGCTTTCCTATTACCCGCTTTCGATCTGGCCCTGGCAGACTGCGATCAAGGCGGTATTCCTCGACCGCGTCGATATCGTCGCGAGTTACGATCGCGAAGTGCACTCGCCCAGCCTCGACATGAAGATCCCGAGCGTCATCGCGCTGCGGCAATATGTGAAGCAAAGCGAGTTTCCCGCCTTCACACGCTTTAACGTCTTCCTGCGCGACCGCTTCGAATGCCAGTATTGCGGCAGCACCGGGCATCTGACCTTCGACCACGTGATCCCGCGAAGGCTTGGCGGAAAGACCACTTGGGAAAACATCATCACCGCCTGTGCGCCATGCAACATGAAGAAAGGTGGCCGCACGCCCAATCAGGCGAACATGCCTGTGCGCATGAAGCCGATCCGGCCGACCAGTTGGCAATTGCAGCAAGCTGGTCGCCTGTTCCCGCCCAACTATCTGCATGAGACCTGGCGCGACTGGCTTTACTGGGACATCGAGCTCGAAGCCTGATGCGGCCGATTGCGCGCAGCGTTTGACTGAGCCGCCCACAATTGCGAGACTGCGCTTAGAAACGATGCGGGGGGCTCACAGCACCCGCTAGCGGCGTTGCTAATCCTTCGCCCGTCACACGCCCGGTCGCACACGTCATTTGACCGGCCAGAATTTCAGAGGTTTTCATGGAACACGCCAAAGCCGGTGACACCGTCCTGATCGATTACGTCGTACGCAAGTCCGACGGAGAAGTCGTGGCCAACACCAAGGATCAGGGGCCCCAGACGATCACATTGGGAGAGGGCGCCATTTTCCCGCAGATCGAAGAACGGCTCACATCGATGGATCTGGGCGAAACCCAGACTGTCGAGATCGCGAGCGAACAGGCCTTTGGTCCGCGCAGCGAAGAGATGATCATCGATATTCCGCGCCAGAACCTGCCACCCGAAATGGAGCCCCAGCAGGGCATGGCCCTGCAGGCCGAACAGCAGGACGGCCAGCGAGTGACCCTGTATGTGGTTGCGGTCAGTGACGATGTGGTCAAGGCCGATGGCAATCACCCGCTCGCCGGGGAAGACCTCGATTTCGATGTGACCTTGCGAGAAGTCCGCCGCGTCGCCTGATAAACTGATCCCTCGAAAGAGGGTCAGGTCACCGTCGACCGGCGGTTGAACTCTCCGCGCATCCATTCTTCGGTTTCGAGGGCCTCGGCCAAGTGCCGGGCGGCTTCGGCCATGCCCTCGAACCGCAGATAAGCGGGCGCGAAGCCCAGCCGCAGAATATCGGGATCGCGAAAGTCTCCGATCACGCCGCGCGCGATCAGGGCCTGACAGATTGCATAGGCTTGCGGGTGCCGGAATGAGAGCTGGCTGCCCCGCTGGCCGCTATCGGATGGGCTCACCAGATCAAGATCAAGCCCGTATTCGGTCAGGCAATCTAGGTAGAATTCGGAAAGCGCGCGCGATTTTGCGTGCAGGCGGGCGATGCCGATTTCCGCGATCAGTTCGACTCCTACCTCCAGCGCCGTAAGGCCAAGGATCGAAGACGTGCCGCATTGCAGCTGCTCGATCCCGGCGGCAGGTTCATAATCATCGGAAAAGGCAAAGGGCCGTGCGTGACCGAACCAGCCGGTCAGCGGTTGCCTGAGATCGGCCAGATGGCGTTCGGCTACAAATGCGAATGCCGGAGCCCCGGGACCGCCGCACAGATATTTGTATCCGCAACCGGTCGCAAAATCGGCTCCGGCCTCGTTCAAATCGACCGATAGCGCTCCGGTCGAATGCGACAGGTCCCACAGAACCAGCGCCCCCGCCTTGTGCGCCTGTGCAGTCAGCGCCTGCATATCGAACAATTCGCCGGTCTTGTAATGCGCGTGCGTCAGCATGAGCAGGGCGACATCCTCGTCAAGCGCGTCGCTGATGGCCTCTCGCTCGGCCAACCGCCGCTTGGCCAGGCCTTGCCGTTCAAGCCCTTCGATCATGTAGATATCGGTCGGAAAGTTTCCGGGTTCCGACAGGATGACCTTGCGGCCTGGTCTCATCTCGAGTGCCGCGGCGATGAGCTTGTAGAGATTCGCGCTGACCGTATCGCAGGCGATCACCTCAGGCGGGTTCGCGCCGATCAGCGGGGCAATTTTCGCGCCCACGCGGCTGCCCATTTCAAACCAGCCCGCATCGTTCCACGATCGGATGAGGCCATCGCCCCATTCCTGCTCCACCACGCGAGCCATTGCAGCAGGCGTCGCCCTGGGCAGAGCGCCAAGCGAATTGCCGTCGAGGTAGACGACCCCTTCGGGAAGATGGAACCGTTCTCGATAGCCAGACAGGGGATCGGCAGCGTCGAATTCCCGCGCTTTTTCAAGCATCGTCATGGCAGTTCCCGCAAGATGGCCCGCACAGGGGAAGCGTCCGCGTTCTCCACCGGCAGGGGCAGCGCGATCAACTCGTAGCGTCCCTCGGCTACACCATCTAGCACCAGCCCTTCGAGCACGCGGATATCGTGCTTGAGAACCGCCTTATGCGCGAGCATTTCCTTCGAATCCTGCGGATCGATCGAGGGGGTGTCGATACCCACCAGCTTTACGCCCTGTGCCGCGAGCCATTCGATGGTCTCCGGCGCGATCGCCGTAGTGTGGCTATCCCACTCCTCTCGGGGAAAACGCTCAAATGTCCGGAACAGCACCCGGTCGGCGCTGTGCAGATGGGGCAGGTCGCCGATCTCGATTTCGTCGCCCGATCCACGTGCATCGACCACCAGGCACTCGCCAAGATAGGGAGCAAGCGACACGCTTGCGATATCGGGCCCGGCCTGATCGTAATGCAGGGGAGCGTCCGCATGCGCACCTGAATGGGTGGAAAGCGTCAAAGCGGAGACATTGACCGGTGAACCCGCTTCGATCTGCCAGGTACGCTCATGTTCGAAGGCGGTGTCGCCGGGCCAGACTGGGAGGCCTGGGCGCAAGACCTGCGAGATATCCCAGATGCGCCGTTTCAAATTGCAGTCCTCACGCTCAAGAGCTCCGGAAAGAAGGCCTGTTTAAGGACGCCTTCGAGATAGGGCACACCCGGTGTCCCGCCGGTGCCGCGCTTGAACCCGATGATACGCTCGACCGTCTTGAGATGGCCGAAACGCCAGCGCTGGAAATGGTATTCGAGATCGACAAGCTTTTCGGCGAGCTCGTAGAGGTCCCAATGCCTGCCCGGTTCGCGGTAGATGGTGGCCCAGGCTCTCTCAACGCTCGCATGGGCGTGGTAGGGGAGGCTCAGGTCGCGCTGTGTAGCGCTCGGGTCGATCTCAAACCCTCGCTCTGCCAGCAAGGCGATCGCAGCATCGTACAGGCTCGCTCGCGCCATTTCCCGGCGCAATCGATCAGCCCAGTCATGCGTGTTCTCGTGCAGCGCGACATGTTTGCGCTGCCGATGGCCTAGCATGAATTCCATCATCCGGTATTGCGGTGACTGAAAGCCGGAAGAGGCACCAAGATGCGGTCGCACCGTCGAATAATCGTGCGGCGTCATCGTGCTCAGCACATCCCAG
Organism: Erythrobacter sp.; assembly: GCA_043567175.1. Taxonomy (GTDB): domain Bacteria; phylum Pseudomonadota; class Alphaproteobacteria; order Sphingomonadales; family Sphingomonadaceae; genus Erythrobacter. The sequence continues at coordinate 2,545,043 of CP121323.1, read as the reverse complement.
CTCTGGATCAACTGCTCCTGCGCACGGGCTACGCGCGCCAGCATTTTGAACGCCGGGCGCAGATCATCTTTCTCGATAGCAGCGCGTGCACCCGTCAATTCGTGCAGGCAGAGCTTGAGCCATAACTCACTGGATTGGTGGACAATTATGAAGAGCAATTCATCGTGCGCCTGCGAGGCCGGATGCTGCGCCGAAAGGATGCGGTCCAAATCCAGATAGCTGGAATAGGTTACAGCCTCGCTCATTGCTTCAATTGCCCCATTGTCTGCGGTGTAGCCTGCATCTCAGCCGTTTATGATGCGCGTTTCGGGGTGATGCTTATCAAGATGTTTCTTGATGATTCTGAGATTACGAGTGTTGGACCGGAACATCAAATCTGCAGCATCTCCGACAAAAGGCACGAGGCCAACGATCGTATCGAACGCCACGTTTGCGCCCATGCGACCAAGCTGCCACTTTGAAAGCCCCAGATTACGGGCCTCCCAAACGATGTAGGCACCAAGCGCTGTCGTTATGACGTCGCCAATGACGGGAACCAGTCCGATCAGCCCGTCGAGCCCTATTGGAACGTTGATGCCCGGAATGCGAAAACTTCTCTCAAGGAGAAATTCCATCGCCTCAATCCTAGCGCGGATCGAGGCAGGGTCTGTGCCCGTGGGCAACGAAACACCCACAGGCCTGAGGCGTTCATCGAATTGATGCGCCTTCTTATCCTTGTTCTCGGGGCCATCCATTGCAGCGCGAAGTCCTTTAATTTGCAGGCACAGCCAGGGGGAATAGAGGGTGGAGCCCCCACTGGTTGGGTTGGTAATTGTCAATTGACCCACGAACGAGCGACCATCGCACGGGAGCGCCAAGAGGAATGAACACCTCCTCGGCAATCAGCACGGAATGGGCATCAGCGAGCAAGTCGCGCTTGGCAAGAGGATCGATCGCTTCAAGCGATGCGCGAACGATTTCGTCGGCCTGTTCAGAGCAAAGGCCAGCCTCGAGCTCGCAATTGAATTGGTTGAGATACCAGCGCGGGCTTGAGTATCGAGCCACACGATCGCGCCATTCCAGTTCGGCACCGACCCCCTGTTCAACCTGAACAGCGCGCACTCCAATACTTTGCCAATCGCGCGCAAGCCCGGCAAACAGCAAATCACTGCCCGGTCCGGGCGGCATTCCGACGCGAAGGACTATTTCCTCCTCACCTGAATTTGCGCGCCAGGCATCGAGACGCCTTTTTGCGATGACGCGCCGCTCTGCGAGCGAGAGGCCTTCCCAGCGTGACGCGGTCGCGCCCAAGGTTCCCCGGGCAGCTGGTGGCACAATCCAGGTCGTGGGTTGCCAGCCACCCAGACCGAAAGGCTCGATGAGAGACGCCCGGTCAATAACCATCGAAAGCGCCTCACGCCTCTCGGGATCAGCTAGAACTCCCACCCGGCTATGGAAGGCAAAGCCAAACAGACCGAGCGATGGGTCGACCTGAATCGTGCCCCGCGACAAAGGCCCCAGTTCGATCTGGGGAAAGGACGCAAGCGATCCATTAAGAACAAGGTCAACCTCTCCTTGCGAAAAGGCTTCGATGGCGAGATTTGCCGGAAAAAGGCGAACTGCAAGCGTACGGCTCTTCGCTTCCCAGTCCTCGCGTTGTGGCAATCCGCGTTCTTGCGGAGGAAGCGCGCTGAGCCGGGCGAGCGGTTCTTCCTCCTCGCGCGATACGACCATCGGCCCCGCGCCGGAGCCGTCTTGCGAGATGCCCAATTCGGGTTGGGCCAGAAGCCTCAGGAAGTCGGGCATGGGGCTCGACAAACGCAGTTCGATGACCCTTTCGGTCATCGCGCGCACATCCGTGATCTTCGCCAGATCGAGCCCCAATGAGGTGCCCTCGAGCTGGTCAAGCAGGTCCCCCAAGGCGGCAACGAGATCGGGCGCCGTAATCGGTTCGCCATCAGGCCAGGAGCGCTCGCGGACACGAAAAATATAGCTCAGCCCGTCGTCGGTTACGATCCATCTTTCCGCCAGAGCCGGCACGATTTGCCCCGACGCATCCAGACCGACCAAGCCCTCGCGAGTTGCGCCGCGCATGTGTTGCCCCGCCGCCGAGAGACGCACCCCTTGCTCGAACAGGCTACCCGATTCATCGATGATGGCGATTTCGACCGGCCCATCAGCATAATGCGGGCCGCACGCCGCCAGCGCTGCCGCAAGCGCGCTGAACAGCAAGAATGTCCGCAGCCAAAACCCCATCGTAACTGGGCAGCTAGCAGATTCTGAGCGTTCCGTCAGCGCGCGCTCTTCGTTTTTTGGACTGTACCCGATTACACCTTTCGCCAGGTCGATGGAGCCGGCGCAGGAGGCGCGCGATGCGCCCAGGATGTTCCGTTCGAACCTGAAGGATCCTGCTCTCCCGCCGCTGCTGGTTTACGGACCAGTTGGGGATCTATTTCATGATCGAAAGCTATGCCGAAGCGCTTGTCCTGCACCCACGCGACGCTGCCCCCGAGTTTACCGACGTTGCGCAGTTCGATTTCCAACCGGTCCCCGCGACGCACGTGGATCGGGCCTTCAGCCATCATCCCGCCATCGGAGAGATTACGCACGCGAACGCGATGCGTTTGTGCCTCATCCTCGATGCGCACGGCCGCGAGCAAGAACAGACTGTCACGCGTGACGCTGCGCGTTTCAACACCAGACATGATTGCTCCTCCTTGCTAAGTCCTATGCAATGGAAATGGTTCGAAGCGCCATGGAGGCCCATCAGGCGCAATACGGTGGTAAGGCTTTCGCGGTAAACGCTTCGTAAAGTCTTGGTGCAGAACGCGCGCCTGAAAGGCCCTGTCCCAATCTGGAACGCAGCAGGAAAAGCGGCCTGACAGGGATTCGTCACCAACGAATACAGAAGCCGCTAGAGCCCCTCGCCACCCAAATCCCTAATCGTCGCGGCTTACCTTTTCCCGACGTTCGTGGGCCTCCTGAGCCTCAACAGTCATGGTGGCCACTGGCCGGGCAATCAGGCGTTTCAGGCCGATGGGATCGCCGGTCACCTCACAATAGCCGTATTCGCCCTGGTCAATCCGGCGCAGCGCCGCATCGATCTTCGAAATCAGCTTGCGCTGGCGATCGCGGGTCCGAAGCTCGATACCCCAATCAGTTTCGCTGGACGCCCTGTCATTCAAGTCAGCCTCGCGGATCGGACCATCCTGCAGTGACTGCAATGTTTGGCCCGCGGCGGTATGAATGGACCGTTTCCATTCAATGAGAAGCATTCGGAAATAGGCCTGCTGGGCCTCGTTCATGTACTCCTCGTCATCGCTCGGAACATAGTCCGGCCCAAGCATGCGCTTGGCTTTTTCAAGGATGTCTATTTCGTCAGCTGCAGACGTTGCCATTTGGCCCTCTTGTAACAGTCATGCTCCGCCTGACAGTCCCATATCAGTGCCTGAGTGTCCTCATTGGCCCGCTCGCCCCCCAGCAAGTCCCAGCGATCGTCTGGCGCTATAGGGAGGTGCGGGTTTGGTCGCAAGACGCATTGCACCTCGGCGCCAAAAGAGATGCCGATTTCACCACGAATTTTGCCGCGCACCGAGTTCGTCGAGCTTCCCGTTAACCGATTGTTAGTCATAATCCGCAAGACCCTTAAGCACGCGATCCATGAGGGGATCCGACCCAAACTGAAGTCAGAATGCGAACGGGGGAAAACGCAATGGAACTGAAACGGATTGATACCGGCGCAAGCCAGCCAGTCGAGAACGAAGCGGTCGACCTGATGGTGGCGCGTGCGATCACCGCAGCGGCACAAGGTGATGTCTCGTCTCTCTTCGACCTTGGGGTCGTCTACTCCACCGGGAGCCACGGCGTGGCGTGCGATCTGATCGAAGCGCACAAATGGTTCAACATCGCAGCTTCTCGAGGCCACGAGGAAGCCGCATTTTGCCGCGCCGATGTGTCGGACGAAATGACAGCTCGCGAAATAGCAGAAGCCCAGCGCCGCGCGCGCCAATGGCTTGCCGAAGAGCGCCGCAGCGCGGCGTAGAAGCTGCGCCCTTCAGTCAGTCTTTCTGAAGGGCGTGCGGGCATCGAGAAACAACTGGTCGCTCGCCACGCCATCGCGCTCGCTCTCCAGAAAATCTGCGATTGCCGCCCGAAAACCGGGATCTGCAACCCAGTGAGCCGACCACGTCTTGACGGGCTCATATCCTCGGGCAAGCTTGTGACCGCCCTGTGCTCCGGCTTCGACCCGATCAAGCCCGAGTTCGATGGCGAGGTCGATCGCCTGATAATAACACAGCTCGAAATGCAGAAACTTCACGTCGCGCGCGCAACCCCAGTACCGCCCGTAAAGTGCATCTGATCCGATGAAGTTCAATGCCCCGGCAATCGGCTCCTGATCGTCGAAAGCGAGGATCAGGACCATTCGATCACCCATCCGCTCACCTAAAAGCGTAAAGGCTTCTCGGGTGAGGTAGGGGGTACCCCATTTGCGGGCTCCGGTGTCCTGATAGAAAACCCAGAACGCATCCCAGTGCTCGGCGCGGATATCCGCGCCCGACAGCTTCTCGATCCTCAGGCCGCTTTGCGCCGCGGCTCGTTCCTTGCGAAGGTTCTTGCGCTTGCGCGAGGCGAGGTCATCGAGAAACTCCTGAAATGTGTCGTAATCGCGGTTGAGCCAGTGGAACTGCAGATCGGAACGCATCAGCCAATCGCCCGCCTCGAAAAGGGCGCGTTGTTCTGGTTCAATGAAGGTTGCGTGAGCGCTCGAAAGCTTGCTCTGGATGCAGACTGCCTCGGCGCCCTTCAACAGGTGCGGGGCGAAAGCGGGGTCTGACAAGAGCAGCCTTGGGCCGTTTGCGGGCGTGAATGGCGCGGCGATCTGAAGCTTGGGATAATAGCGTCCACCGGCACGCTCCAAAGCGTCGGCCCAGCTGTGGTCGAACACATACTCACCCTGGCTATGCCCCTTCGCGTAGCTTGGCATCGCGGCGAGCAGCGCGCCTTTCGCATCCTCGATCACGATCGGCACCGGATCCCAGCCTGTTCCCTGGCCAACACTGCCCGAATCTTCTAGAGACGCCAGAAATTCATGAGAAACAAACGGGTTTCGATCCCCGCCAAGGGCGTTCCACGCCTTTGCATCAAGGCTCCCTACACCAGGTGCAAGGCGAACGGTCATTTCCGTTCTTGTTGTGTCTTGCGCGCTCATGGCACCCCGTCGCCTTCAACGATGAGGGAATCCGCCAAGGACTGGGCGACATTCCGCTCTTCCGCCGTTCGGATCGTCCAGCTTAGCAGCGGCTTGCCAGATCCACGCCAAGCTTTCGCTTCGCGGCGCGTCAGGTCGCGCCGATCAACCGCAAGAAAGTCCGGATGCGCTTGCTCAATGCTGTCAGAGTTCCGCCACACATGTTCAAAACCATTGGGGAGACTATCGGTGCCCACCAACCCGCGAATTGTCTCGGGCGAATTCCCGGCAAACCATTCTGGCGCCCGGGGGTCGAAACTCATGATCGCGTGCGGGCCATCGTAATCTTCAAGCGCGCGCATGACCTGGGCGCAGGTTGGGATGACATCGTATGAAGGCATCGACTTGATCTCGATCAGGATCGGTGAACGCCCCGCCACGAGATCCAGAAAAGCCTTCAGGGGAGTGGGAGCCTCATCCCCCTGACCCAGCTTCAACATCGCGACATCGCTGCCATTCAATTCGCTGAAGTTACCGCTTCGGCCCGTAAGCCGAACGAGGTCCCAATCATGGAAGACATAGGCCGCTTCGTCTGCATTTCGCTGCACATCACATTCGATGCCAAGTCCAGCCACAATCGCGGCCTGCGCCGCGGCGAGTGAGTTTTCAGGGACACCGGAACCGTGCAAACCGCGATGGGCAAAGACAGTTGCCGTCAGCCACTCAAGTTCGCGCAGGTCGCCCATTGCAGGCGCTAATCTTTGGAAACCGCGATCACCGCGTCAACTTCAACAGCGGCTCCAAGCGGTAGCGCCGGAACACCGACCGCAGCCCTTGCGTGACGGCCCTTTTCGCCGAAGACCTCAAACATCAGGTCTGATGCGCCATTGGCGACCTTGGGCTGGTCGGTGAAATCCGCTGCCGAATTCACGAAGGCGCCCAATTTGATTATTTGCTCTACACGTTTGAGGAGGCCCGCAGACCTGAGCTGTGCGATGATCATCAGGCCGCAGGCACGTGCCGCATCCATGCCCTCTTCAAGCGTAACGTCGTCTCCCAGCCGCCCGGTCTTGAGCTCGCCGTTGATGAAGGGCAATTGGCCCGAAACATGGGCTATCCCAGCGTGGACCACCAGGGGTACGTAGCTTGCCACGGGTGCAGCGGCCTCGGGAAGGACGATGCCCAGTTCTTTCAAGCGGGCTTCAATATTCATGCGGCATTCCTCTCGAATTGTTCGATAATCCAGGGCAGCGCATCATCCCATCGATCGATCCGGGCATCGGCATCGCCTGCCTTGTGCGCGCAGGTTATGCCCCCGGCGATGGTTGGCTCCCCGCACATGTGTAGTCTCAGGACGTTCGGTGCGACCTCGCGCACCGAGAGATGATGCTGCGCCAGATCATCGATGAACAACGCCGGGCGATCGGCTCCATGCTCTTTCAGGATCGCTTGCAAAGGCGGGCCCTTGGGCCCTTGATTGGTGTAGACCGGCACCTTGATCCCGACACGAGCCAGCTGTTCGGCTCGTTTCTCCCGGCGCTCATCGACAAGGTTGGTGAGCACGACGACATCGGCGTGTTCGCTAAGTGCGTTGATGGCTTCAACCGCTCCGGGGATCGCCGTCTGAGTGTCCATTTCGGTGTCGAAGAAACGTCCGAGCATACGCCAGATGTCCTTGGGGTCGAGGAGTTCTCCGCTTTCCTGCCACCGCAGGGCCTCGGCGAAGTTGTGTCCCTCCAAATTGAAGCTCACCCCCTGGCTGGCCTCGAGCCAGTCCTTGAAGTGGGAAACCATGTGCAACAGCACTTCATCGCAATCGCTGATGATAAGAGGGCGTTTCATTCAAGTCGGATCCTTGGAGATAAGGTGTTCGCGCGCGGCGATAAGCTCTTCGGGCGTTACGGCAAGGGCTTCGGCGGCCCGCAGGAGATCCGGCTCGTGGTTTGCCAGGAAATCGAGGCAGGACGACAAGACGGTCGGATTACCCAGTCCCGCCCGCAGCGAATCAGGGTCAAGACCAGTCAAAGCAAGGTAGCGTGTGGCGCGGTCAGGGTCGGCAAGCAACCATCCCAGCGCGGCCAATGCGAGAGTTGCCGCATCGGCATCGTGCTCGGAGTCTGCGTCTGCGTCGCTATCATGCAGCATTGTCGCAACCTCGTGGGTAGACTAGTTGAGAGGCATATTCGGGATTTTCATGCCGGGAGTTTATGTGGCAAAGCGCATCATGGTTGTGGAAGACAACGACCTCAACCGTAAATTGTTCTGCGATGTGCTGCGGGCCAATGGCTTCGAGGCATTGCCGGTGGCCGATGGCGAGCATGTTCTGGATACGGCCCTTAGTCATGCGCCGGATCTGATTGTAATGGATATTCAATTGCAGGGGGTCTCGGGGGTGGATCTCATTCAAGCGGCAAAGAAAGACAGTCGACTGGCAGCGATACCCATCCTCGCGGTCACGGCTTTCGCAGCCAAGGGCGATGAAGAACGAATCCGGGCAGCGGGCGCGTCAGCCTATCTCTCGAAGCCTGTATCGATTAACCCATTCATGACTGCCGTCACCACCCTGCTCGAAGCGCAAACCCAAGCGTGATCTTGACATTTCCGGCACAGACCCGCTTTTCCAGTGTTTGAATACGGAAGATGCGTCGACACGTATCTATGACAAGTCAATTCCTGAAAGACGACCAACCATGTCCGAAGCCGAAGTAGACGAGCGCATCCGCGCCTTGATCGAGCCCTTTAACAAGAAGGGCGTGACGATCGAAAGCAGCACCACTTTCGCCAATGATCTTGAGTTTGACAGTCTGACCGTCATGGATTTCGTTGCCGAGATCGAGGACGAATTCGACATCATCATCAGTATGAACCAGCAGGCCGAGATCGAAACATACGGGCAACTCGTGTCTGCAGTGCACAAGCTGCAAGATAGCTGATAGAAGACCTATCATGACAGATATCGCGACCAAGCCCGCCACCGGGACCGATAAGCCTAAAGGCGATCTCCTCTCCAAGTTCGATGGAATGATCGAGCTTCGCGAGACCATCCTCGCAACCGGGGTGGAAGATCCCTACAATCTCGTGATGGAAAAGGTGCTCTCACCGACCCGCGCGATTTGCAACGGACGCGACACGATCCTTCTCGGCACATACAATTACATGGGCATGACTTTCGATCCCGACGTGCTGGAGGCGGGCAAGGAGGCGCTCGAACAATACGGCTCGGGCACCACGGGAAGCCGTGTTCTGAACGGGACCTATCAGGGCCACAGGGAGTGCGAAGACGCACTCAAGGAATTTTACGGCATGGACCACGCGATGGTCTTCTCGACCGGGTATCAGGCCAATCTCGGGATCATCTCGACCATCGCCGGCAAGGGCGATTACATCATCCTTGATATCGACAGCCACGCCTCGATCTACGACGGCTGTGCGATGGGCAGGGCGGAAGTCGTGCCATTCAAGCACAACGATATCGAAGCACTCGAAAAGCGCATGCGGCGTCTGCCCGAGGATGCCGGCAAACTGGTGGTTCTCGAGGGGGTCTATTCGATGCTGGGCGACGTAGCGCCGCTCAAAGAGATGGTCGCAATCGCCAAGAAGTATGGCGCAATGGTGCTGGTCGACGAAGCGCATTCCATGGGCTTCATCGGTGAGCACGGCAGGGGCGTTGCCGAGGCGCAAGGCGTAATCGATGATGTTGATTTCATTATCGGTACCTTTTCGAAAAGCGTTGGCACCGTTGGTGGCTTCTGCGTCTCCAATCATCCCAAATTCGATATTCTGCGGCTTGTATGCCGGCCCTATGTCTTCACCGCCAGCCTTCCGCCGAGCGTCGTGGCGACGGCCGCGACCTCGATCCGCAAGCTGCAACACGGAGCAAACAAGCGCGCCCATCTTTGGGAAAACTCCAAGCGCCTTCATGCGGGTCTAAAGAAACTTGGCTTCTCGCTCGGCACCGATGAACCCCAAAGTGCGATCGTGGCCGTAATCATGCCCGATCTCGAACGCGGGGCGATGATGTGGGAGGCCCTCCTCAAAGAAGGGCTCTACGTCAATCTCGCGCGCCCGCCGGCGACGCCTGCAGGGATGACCCTGCTGCGCTGCTCGCTTTGTGCAGAGCACTCATCGGAAGAGGTCGAATCCATCCTGAAAATGTTCGAAAGGGCCGGCGAAGCGGTTGGAATCATCTAGAGCGCCTCTTCATCGGCGACGGACAGCAAAGCAAGACCCACAGCCAATATCCCTTGAGCAGATTGCGCAAGAGAGTATGTCGGCGCATCGGCAAAGGCGATAACCACACAAGTGGCGGACAAGGTCTGCGTCACCGCATTGGTCTCATTGGCCAAAATAGCGGGCGCAAGCCAAATCAGTTGCGAACGAAAAGTTCAGCGACAGCCGGAATGGCTGGCGATTGACTGTTCGCGAATAGCTCCTTTCCGGGTACGTGATCCCGGGGGATCGTGGGCAAGTGTCCGATCCATTGCTCTGTAGCGGTGCGCGAGGTCCGTCTTACCCGGCCGCCTTACGCCGAACTCAGGCGCTTGCGCTGCCGCCTTCGATGAACACCCCGACTTGCGGTGCGGCACATGGCTCTTCCTCACCGTCATTCCCTCCAAGTTGGGTAAGCGCGAGGAAGCCACCAGCCGCCAGCAGCACGAACACCGTTGTGACAGTCCCCAGATAATCATCGATGATCCGCTTTATCGGGCGGCCAAAGACCTGGAACATTATGCCGACAGTCACGAAGATCAGCGCCCTGCCGGCGAGCGCCGCCAGAAGGAATGGCACGAGATCCATGCTCAGGAAGCCCGCTGTTATCGTCAACAGCTTGAAGGGTACCGGCGTTGCAGCGGCGATGGTAACGGCGAGCGCCCCGTATTGGTCGAATGTGCACTGAGCAGCAGGCAGGCTGTCAATCAGACCGATCGCCGTCAGGAGCGGAACGCCGACCGAATCATAGAGCAAATACCCTATAGCGTAGCCGAACAAGCCTCCCGCAACCGATGCCAGAGTCGCAATGATCGAGAAACGAAACGCCTTGCCCGGCTCAGCGAGGCACATCAGGCCGAGCAGGGGGTGCGGCGGGATCGGAAAGAAACTCGCCTCAATGAAGCAGAAAAACGCCAGCCAGCCCTGGGCATGTGGATGCGCCGCCTTGCCCATCGTCCACTCATAGAGACTGCGGAGCCAAGCCATGCGCGACTATTCCTCAAATCTGGCCAAGCAGGCCCTGGAGCTCGCGACCTAGGGCAGCAGCGGGGACAGCGCAAGACAATGATTATAACCTATATGGCACGTTGTTATTGACATTGTAACGCTATCTGGCTAGATAAGTGGAGCATCAGGAAATTGTGAGTCGCCTCCCGTTCGCTACGCGCACTTCGCTGCAACTTCACAACAACCCCATCAACACGCGCAAGGAGGCTTCGATGAGCACTTCAGGCACGCGCATCGGAACCAAGCCCCGGCAAGGACCAGGCAAGAGTCCGAGGCTCACCCGCCACTGGCGTGGCCTTTTTCTCGACCTCCTGGCCGAGACTTCGAATGTCACGGCCTCGGCGCGCGGCGCCGGGATCAGTCCAAGTCGTGCCTACAAGGTGGTCTGAGCCCCTAGATTTCCTCCAGAGATGAGTAGAGTCCGGCCCTGACAAGGAGACGGACGAGATGAAGCGGAGCAGGTTCAGCGAGGAGCAGATCATCGCTGTATTGAAGGAACAGGAGGCTGGGATGCCAACGGCGGATGTGTGCCGCCGTCACGGGATCAGCTCGGCGACCTTCTACAAGTGGAAGTCGAAGTATGGCGGACTGGAAGTGTCCGATGCCCGGCGTCTGCGCCAGCTGGAGCAGGAGAACGAGCGGCTGAAGAAGCTGCTGGCGGACTCGATGCTCGACAACGCCATGCTCAAGGAGATCAACGCAAAAAAGTTCTAGCGCCCGGTGCCAGGCGGCAGGCGGTGGCTCATCTCCAAGAAGTATTCGAGGTGAGCCAGCGCCGTGCCTGTGCGGTGCTGGGCGTGGATCGGACCATGGTGCGCTATGTCAGTCGTCGGCCGGACGATGGGAAGGCGCGCGAGCGGATCAGGGAACTGGCCAGCCAGCGTCGCCGGTTCGGCTATCGGCGGTTGCACTGGCTGCTGTGCCGGGAAGGATGGACGATGAACCACAAGAAGTTCCGGCGGCTCTATCGCGAGGAGCGGCTGCAGGTGCGCCGTCGTGGCGGTCGCAAGCGGGCCTTGGGCACACGGGCACCGATGACGGTCCCGCAGGGTCCGAACCAGCGCTGGAGCCTAGACTTCGTGTCCGATGCCTTTGCCTGCGGACGCAGGTTCCGGATCTTCGCCGTGGTCGATGACTACAGCCGGGAGTGCGTGCGCCTGATCGCCGACACGTCGATCTCCGGCGCTCGGGTCGGGCGTGAACTCGATGCAGCGGTGTTCGAGAGGATGGCACGGCCCCACACGATCGTCAGCGATAACGGCACTGAGCTGACCAGCATGGCGATCCTGCGCTGGAGCAAGGAACGCAACGTCGAGTGGCACTACATCGCGCCGGGCAAGCCCTATCAGAACGGGTTCATCGAGAGCTTCAATGCCCGGCTCAGGGACGAGTTCTTGAACGAGACGATCTTCACCAGCCTTGCCCATGCCCGCCAGGAACTGGAAGCCTGGCGACAAGACTACAACCACTTCCGGCCCCACTCGAGCCTCGGGAACCGAACCCCGGCAGAGATCGGGGCAGGATCAAGCGGCAAACCGTATCGGGGGCATGCCCCCGATACGGTTGTTGCCATCACGCCCAGCGACGGGCATCAAACGGCCCAAGGCTCTACTCGTAGCTGGTAGCAACTTCGGGCTCAGACCAAAGGTCAGGCGCGAAGAACCCGAATTTGCTCGTCAATGGCTCTCGGCCTTGTGGGAAGGGTATTCTCACCTTGAGATGGAAGTCCTGCGTCGCCTGCGCGAAGGCGACATGAGCACCCACGATGATAGCCGATACGATTTCGCCAATGCGATCAGGCTGCTTGGCGCGCACCGGGATAACGCGGCGCGCGCACAAGCCGACCAGCACAATGTGAGCGCGGCGGACGTTCGGGCCTCTATCAATCGCAAGGTCGAGGCCATTCGTCTGCGGCTTGAGCACGAGAAACGAAAAGGTCGCGAGACACGATGACCGCCAGCCTCTTCTTTCTGGCCGGGAAGAACCAATATGCAAGCGACCAAGTAGCCGGGATTTTCAACCAGGCTGAGAGGAACGAATTCGATTATCACTGGAGCCTGATTGCGCGCCCATCGCAACTGGAACCCGCGGGTGCCTGGCGTGTGTGGATGATCCTGGCAGGTCGCGGATTCGGGAAGACGCGGACCGGTGCGGAATGGGTTCGCCAGATTGCCGAAGACAATCCCAACGCACGCATCGCGCTTGTATCGTCCTCGTTGACTGAAGCACGCAGCATAATGGTGGAAGGCGAAAGCGGGGTGATCGCCTGCTCGCCGCCTGATCGTCGTCCGGTGTTCGAGCCCTCCCTGCGACGGTTGCGCTTTCCCAATGGAGCGCTCGCACATCTCTTTTCCGCCGGCGAGCCCGAAAGCCTGCGTGGTCCCGAGCACAGCCATGCCTGGTGTGATGAAATCGGAAAATGGCCCTTGAGTGCCGAGCGTGCCATGCGGTGTTGGGACAATCTGCAGATGGGACTGCGCGTTGGCGCAGACCCGCGAGCTGTCGTGACGACAACGCCGCGCAGTGTCCCGCTGGTCGAAAGGCTGGTGAACCATGAGTCGGGCGGATCGGTGGTGGTCACCCGGGGATCAACACACGAAAATATCGGCAACCTGCCTGAGCGCTTTTTTCAGGCGATCGAGCAAGAATATGCCGGCACGAAGCTTGGCCGCCAAGAGATTGAAGGCGAGTTCCTCCGCGACATCGAAGGCGCTCTGTGGAGCCGTAGTACGCTTGAGGCAGCCCGGGACCCTGACTTGGGGGCCACGTTCAACAGAGTAGTGGTCGCAGTCGATCCCCCGGTTTCGAATACGGGCGATGAATGCGGCATCGTGGTGGCGGCCCTGGGCTATGATGGCCTTGGCCGGATCCTCGCCGATTGCAGCGTCTCGAACGCTCGGCCCTCGGTATGGGCGCAAGCGGTCAACAACGCGGCGCGGGAATGGCGCGCCGACCGCGTCGTGGCTGAAGCGAACCAGGGCGGTGACATGGTCGCAAGCGTTCTGCGTGCAGCCAACCGGGAACTGCCCATAAAGCTGGTGCACGCGAGCCGGGGCAAGGTCGCCCGCGCCGAGCCGATCGCAGCGCTCTACGAAGCAGGCCGAGTCCTGCACCGGACCACTTTTGCAAAGCTCGAAGATCAATTGTGCGGCTTGATGACCGGCGGGGAATACGCCGGTCCTGGAAGAAGCCCGGACCGCGCCGATGCCCTTGTATGGGCGTTGAGCGAACTGATGCTCAACCGCAGTCCGCAACCGAGCATACGCTCGATCTGAAAAGGAAATCACATGGCTTGGATCGATAGATTACTCTCCGCCTTCAAGAGCGGGGAGCCCGATCGTGTGCCGCTTGCACCAGGTTTTGTTTCGGGAATACCGGGCCATTGCTTCGGCGGCAGCGAGACGCGCGGCGTCGAACCTTTTGAATATACAGGCGCAGTGCAGGAGAGCTTCCTCGCAAACCCCATCGCGCAGCGCGCCGTCCGCATCGATGCGGAAGGTATCGCGCAAGCACCGGTAACAAGTTCGAGTGCAGATATGGTATCGCTGGTCACCGCGACCAGCGCAGGCCAGCCGCTGATCGAAACCCTGACCGCGCATTTGCTGCTGCATGGCAACGGCTATGTCCAGGTCATCAAGGATGCGTCTGGCAAACCGATCGAACTCTTTGCCCTGCGCCCGGACCGAGTCCGGATAATCGCAGATGAGCAGGGATGGCCCTGCGCTGCGGACTACACCGTTGCCAACCACCAGTGCCGCATGCCCTTCGAAGACGAGGACGGTTGGCCCAACCTTATCCAGATAAAGGCCATGCATCCGCTAGAAGATCATTACGGTGCCAGCGCTCTGGCCGCCGCGCAGCAGGCTGTCCGGATCCATAATGCCGCATCGGTCTGGAATCGCTCTCTTCTCGATAACGCCGCGCGCCCATCAGGTGCCCTGGTCTACGACCCGGCCGATGGCGCAACGCTCACACCGGACCAGTTTGACCGCCTGAAATCCGAGCTGAATTGCGCTTTTGCAGGTTCGTTCAACGCAGGCCGCCCGATGCTGCTCGACGGCGGGCTCAAATGGCAGAGCATGGCTTATTCCCCTGCAGACATGGATTTCGCATCTCTCAAGAGCACAGCCGCACGAGAAGTCGCGCTCGCTTTCGGGGTGCCGCCGATGCTGCTCGGACTGCCTGGCGACAATACCTATTCGAATTACCGCGAAGCCAACAAGGCGCTTTGGCGCCTCACGCTGCTTCCCCTTGCCAACAAGCTGTTTGGCGCCATCGCTGAAGGACTGGCCCCCTGGTTTCCTGACGCTGGCCTGACCATCGATCTGGACCGCGTCCCCGCGCTCTCGGAAGACCGGGAGAAGCTCTGGAAACAGGTTTCCGATGCGGATTTCCTCACAGGCGAAGAGAAGCGGCAAATGCTTGGTTTTCCCGCAACACCCTCAACTTCCGAAGGGGCAAAGTCATGACCCAAAGGTCCACCCAAGGAGCATCCCATCAGAACATGCTCGCCGGCTTGCTGGCGCAGGCCAGCGAGGAAGGTGCCAAGATCGACACACTTCGCGCCATCGTGGAGGAGACCAGCGACATGGCTGCGGAACGGGCCCTGATGCGCCTCGGCCTTGGCGATGCAAATGCCGAGGGGGACCTGGGGGAACTGCGAGAGCTTCTGGGCGCCTGGCGTGACGCAAAATCAAGCGCTTGGAGAGCATTTGTCGAGTGGCTCATCAGAGCAGGTCTCGCTCTACTTCTCATTGGCATCGCTGTTCGTCTCGGCGTTTGGGAAATGCTGTAATGTCCGGTTCAGTCGTCCGTTTCGCCGGATATGCCGGTTTGTTCGATATTGCCGATGCCGACCGCGATACGATCCGAAGAGGCGCTTTTGAACAAACCCTCAGGAACCGTGAATCACCCGTGCCCCTTCTCTGGCAACACCGGCCGGGCGATGTGATCGGCTTTATCGAGATGATCAGCGAAGACCCGAAGGGTCTAAGAGTTGTCGGGCGGATCGAAAGCCTAAAGAGCCGCGCTGCAGCCTTGCTAAAGCGCGGCGAAATAAACGGTCTCAGCTTTGGATATCGCGCTCTGGAAATACGCAAAACCCACAGGGGCCGCGAATTGCTGCGGCTTGATCTTTTCGAAGTCAGCCTTGTGACCCACCCGCTCCAGAATGGTGCGCGCGTCCATCTCGTGTGCTGACAGCGCCTCGTGCCAACACTCGTGCTGGCCGCCTTAAGGGCGGCTTTTTTGTGCCACCAACCATCTCCCCTCGAAGAAAGGTAATTGCCCATGGACATTACTGTAAGCCCCACCGTGCCTGACAGCGTCTCGCCCACGATGGATTCGCTCGAACAGAGCTTCGATCTGGTCAAGCGTCAGGATCAGACGGACGCCGCGATCATCGCGTTGCAAGGCGATGTCGAAGAAGTGAAGGCGCGCCTCGAAAAGGTAGCCCGCGCCGCTTCCCGGCCGACGATGAACGGGGGCGATTCTCAGGCTCCCGAAGTGAAGAGTTTTGTCACCGGCTACCTGCGCCTCGGGCAGGCTCCTGAGATCAAGTCGCTGAACACTGCGACACCGGGTGACGGCGGCTTTGCTGTTCCGCGGGTGATCGATCAGGCCATTGCGCGCGAATTGTCAGAAATCAGCCCGATCCGTGCGCTTGCCCAAGTGGTGCAAACTGGCACCTCGGGTTACCGGAAGCTTATAGCAACCGGCGGCACTGCGTCTGGCTGGGTTAGCGAGATCGCCACCCGCGGCGAGACGGACGCGCCCAATTTCGCCGAGATTGCTCCGCCGAGCGGCGATCTGTTCGCCAATCCGGCGGCCAGCCAGACGATGCTAGAAGATTCGGCTTTCGACGTTGAGACCTGGCTTTCAAGCGAGATCGCGATCGAATTCGCCCGTGCGGAAGGTTCAGCCTTCGTAAGCGGAACCGGCGTCAATCAGCCCGAAGGCTTCCTGACCGCGCCCAGCTCGACAGCCGAGGATGGCGTCCGTGCATTCGGGGCGCTTCAGTATATTGGCTCAGGCAACGCTGCCGGCTTCGACGCGGCTCCTGAGGCAAAGCTTATCGATCTCATCCATTCCCTGAAAGCTGGCCACCGGCAAGGTGCTAGCTTCGTCATGAATTCCTCCACGCTAGCGGCGGTTCGCAAGCTCAAGACGGCCGACGGAGCCTTCCTTTGGCAACCAGGTCTTGTCGAGGGACAGCCCGACCGCTTGCTTGGCTACCCGGTCGTGGAAGCTGAGGACATGCCCAGCGTGACCGGTGGCGAATTCCCGATCGCCTTCGGCAACTTCCGCCACGGCTACCTGATCACTGAACACTCCGCGACCAGCATTCTGCGCGATCCGTTCACCAACAAGCCCTTCGTCCACTTCTACGCGACCAAACGCGTCGGTGGCCAGGCGCTCGATTCAAACGCGATCAAGCTGCTGAAAATCGAAGCCTAGGGGTAAGTCTTTCGCTCCGCTTCCGACAAGTATGAGGTTTCCCCTTACCTCCCTTGCCGGCACCTAGTGCCCGCGCCGCATGGCAAGCCCTGCGGCTCACCTCCTGCCAATACAGGGCGGCGCGGGCATTTTTATCCTACACGAAATCGGGAGATGCCGCGATGCAGCGGACAGTAATCGCGCCGGCTGACCTTGGTGGGCAGGCGCTGGAAGAGCTGAAGAGATGGCTCGGGATCAGCCGCCCTCACGAAGACACTCTACTGGTTGACCTGCTGCATGCCAGCCTCGGGCTTTGCGAGGCCTTTATCGGGCAATCACCGGTGGAACAGACGGTTGAGGAAACCGCGGCTTCAGTCTCGGATATCTATGACCTGAAATCGCGGCCGGTCACAGGCTTCGTTTCAGCCGCCAGCATTGCAAGCGACGCAAGCCGAACCGTGCTCGCCGTCGATGCGATCGAGTTCACCATCGACGGGGTGGGGAGCGCGCGCCTGAAACTCAAGCAAGACACCTCATCCGCGGCGATCGCGGTGTCCGTAAGAGCCGGAATTGCGCAGGATTGGGCCTCGCTTCCAGAAGCACTCAGGCAAGGCATGATCCGCTTGGCTGCGTTCCACTATCGAGACAGGGAACAGGGCCAGGGCACTGTGCCGCCTGCGAGCGTTGCAGCTCTTTGGCGCCCTTGGCGGTTGGTCCAGTTGGCATGATCCGAACCGAGTTTCCCAGCATGGGCGCCAGCCAGTTGATCCTCACCCTTCGTTCCCGGGCCCAACGTTTGGCAAACCAGCGCGCGCGCACGGCTTCCTCGTCAACGATGAGCCATCCTTGGCGCACCGCGGAAGGTCTTTGGCCAGACATATTCAAGGATGGATGAACAATGGAGAATCGCCTCCGCGCAGATTTGATCGACTGGTTACGCCAGGACCCGGCTTTGCTCGACGTAAATGCGATCGAAGAGGAAAGTCCACTGCGCGCCACGCCCCCATGGATCGGCCTTGCTGCGAGCGCGTCGAGCGATTGGGGAACAAAGGACAAACCTGGCCGCGAGGTGCGCATTGCCCTTGAGCTCGAAAGCCGAACCGATGCCCCTGCCGCCGACGCCGGGCTTATCAGATCGATCGAAGATCGCGTTTTCGCACTCCCGCCTTCGGGGCCCGGATACGAGCTTGCATCGGTCCGCTTCCTGCGAGGCCGCAGCGAACAACGCAAGGGCAATCGCCGCGCCACGCTGCTTGAATTTCAGTTTCGCCTTTTTCACGCATTCACGGAGTAAGATGCAATGCCCGCACAAAATGGAGCCGCCTTCCTGCTCAAACTGAGCGATGGGAGCGATCCCGGAGTTTTCGAAACGGTCGCAGGCCTGAGAACAACGCAGATGACAATCAACGGTGACAGCGTCGTTGTGACCCACAAGGACTCAGGGGGCTGGCGGGAACTGTTATCCGGGGCCGGCACTCGCTCGGTTTCCGTAAGCGCCTCCGGTATATTCCTTGGCAGCAATTCCGAGGATGCCGTGCGGACCCACGCACTCGGCGGAACGCTCGATGATTACGAGCTCTCATTCGAAGACGGCGAGCGCCTCCGGGGTCGCTTTCTTGTCCAGCGCCTGGACTATTCCGGCGACTTCAATGGCGAACGAACTTACACCCTCCAACTTGAAAGCTCCGGCCCGGTGGTGGCGGTATGACCCGTCCGGCCAATGCCCTGAGAGGAGAGGCCAGCCTTCGCATAGGCGGTCAAGACCGGCTTCTGCGACCCAGTTTCGAGAATCTGGTCGCCGCCGAGGAAGAACTGGGCTCCCTTTTTGCGCTGGTCGAGCGCGCTTCGAACGGATTGCTGACACTCAGCGAGATGAGCACCCTGCTCTGGCATTGCCTGCCGACCGATAACAAACCCGACCGCAAGGCGGTCGGAGCGGCGGTCATGGCCATGGGCTTGGTGGAGGCCACGTCTCCCGTCCGAGCCATCCTGGCTCAGGCCCTGCAGGGACAAGAGTGAATTTTCGCGATCGAACGTCCCGATGGAGCTGGCTTGCCGCTTCACGCCTAGGGTGGCGCCCAGCTGAATTTTGGCAAGCCACGCCCGTTGAGCTCTTGAACGCCATCGAGAACCCAGAAGAGCGCTCAAGCATCGCCGCACCAAGCCGCGATCTTATAGAAAAACTTATGGAGCGTGATGCCCATGGATAACACTTTTGAAGAGCTGGTCGTCGAGCTCCGAGCGAATACCCAAAAGTTTGCCACGGACCTTCAATCGATCAACGGCATCGTGGACAGCACGCTCATCGATGGCTTCAGCAGGGCGGGAAACTCGCTTGAGCGCAGCCTGGTCTCCGCTTTGCGAAAAGGCACTCTGGGATTTGACGACCTCAAGCGTATCGCGCTGCGTTCGCTTGACGAGATCGCAGCGCATGCCCTGTCCTCAAGCCTGGAAACAATCTTCGACGGCGGGGCCGGTGGGCTTGGAGGGCTGCTGGGGAATTCGCTCGGGGCTCTTCTTGGCTTACCAGGCAGAGCCACGGGCGGACCCGTTTCACCCGGTCGCGGCTATGTCGTTGGCGAAACTGGCCCTGAACTGTTTGTGCCGACAAGCAGCGGGAGAGTGGAGAACGCCGATAGTCTCGCGAGACCTGGCCGGGAGGTTCGCGTTGCCATCAATCTCAACACCACCGGCGCGGTTTCCGCACCCGTGGCCATGCGCCGCTCCTCGCGCCAGCTCGCGAGCGCGGTGCGAGCTGCCCTGCAAAATAGCTAATCGCTGGAGACATACAATGAGCTATTGGCTCGCAAGGAAGCGAAACTGTCAGGAACACAGCTACATCCAGCGTTTCGACCCGCGCTTCTGGACCGTCAATTTTCCCCGACCCGCCATGGCATCGGTTGTCACGAACGGACCCGACTCGTTGCGAGTGGATGTCGAATTTCACCATGAAGGCGAACTCGCTGGCCTGATTTGGGAGAGCGAGGACACACTCGATCACCCCCTTCTCGCCTATGAAACCGATCGTGACTACTCGTACACCACATTGAGTTTTCGTTGGCAGTCGCAGGGCGTGATTGGCCTCGATGCCGTAAACGGGCCGACACTTACGATTGAAGGGCGAAACGATAAAGATGAGCCTCGCACGTGGTTTGTCCGGCTCTGGAACTATGCATCGGGCACGCCGGAAGATGCGCTGATCAGCCTTCCCTTCTCCCAGCTCGAGGCTGGATTTGCGCTCCCCGGAGAATCTGTCATCCCGACGAAGATCGACAGAATGTTTGTATCGCTCGTTCCGCAAGGCTTTGTTGCTGGTTCAACAGTGCCTTTGACGATGCCCATTCAAGGATGGGTGGTGCTGTCACAGGTCAACGCGGATGGCGGCCGTGCAATGCTGGAGATCGGCGACGTTCGCCTGCCCGCACATGGAGAACGGATCGCAACCGCATATGATGATGCGTATAATCAAACGCCGGCAAGATTAGTCCGCAATATCATTGGCTTAGGCTACCGCGATGATATTGCCCACTACGTTGGAATGAGCCATTATATGCGGCTTGAAAGGCAGGCCGATAGCAGCTTGCTCGCCGATCCTGCGGGCACACTCTGCCAGCCATGCCGCACATGGCATGAAAGCTACTTCGCCCAATGCCGGGAAAGCGATCTTGAGGTCATAGCCTCCATTTCATACGAGGTATTCAATTCATATTGCCCCGAAGATTGGAAGCAGCGCACGTGGGACGGCAGTCCGGCTCTGACCGGGTGGGATCCGCCCTCTACTCTTCTATCGCCCGCGAACGTACAAGCTATGACTTGGCTCCAAGCTTGCGCTGTTGGCTTCGTGTCGCTGCTGGAAACTGCGGGCCTGCCTGTCCGGATGCAAATAGGCGAGCCTTGGTGGTGGACAACATTCGGCACCTTCGAGATTTGCCTTTACGATGATGCAGCAAGAACCACGTTTGGTGGGGCGCCGCCAGAAATCACCGATATGCGAGCCCCTCTGGATTCGGCCCAGAAGGCTCTTCTAGACCAGGCAGGAGCGGTCCTCGCCCAGTCTACCGCCGAACTGGGCGCAGCGATCCGCCAAGCAGCGGCGCAAGATGCAGAAATTCTCCTTCTTGCGTTCACACCGACGATCCTGGATCCACAAACACCAGAGGCACATCGCGCAAACCTGCCAGTCGGTTGGGCCATGCCCGCTTTCGATCGACTGCAGCTGGAAGACTATGACTGGCTGACCGATGGGCGGGCGGCCCAACGTCGCAACGCCTATTCATTTGTCGACACGCGCCTCGGCTACCCTGCAGAGCAGCAGGATTATCTTTCCGGATTCGTGCTCATGGCAGATGACGCCGATGCTTACTGGGCTCAGATCGACCGCGGACTTGAAGAAGCCGAAGCGAGATGCGTCACGCGCCGGTACGTTTGGGCTCTCCCGCAAGTTGCGCGCGACGGATATACGCGCCTCCCAAGTATCAAGGATGACACCATGCAGTCATTTGACGATGTACTTTACCCATTCGCACTAGGTCGAAATACAGCTGTAGCGCCTGAATTCTCAACACGCATCACAGTCACGTCGTCCGGGCACGAAAGGCGCAACGCGCTTTGGTCCGACGCGCGGATCAATTTCGATGTCGGGCCTGGCATACGATCCGAGAGCGAGCTTTCCCAGCTGATCGCATTCTTCCGCGCCCGGCGAGGCCCTGCGCGAGGCTTTCGCATCTGTGATCCGTTTGACTTCAGCTCCAACGGGATGACCGGCACTCCAACCATGCTGGACCAGACCCTCGGACTCGGCGATGGGGCACAGTCGGACTTCCAGTTGGTCAAGACCTATGGAGACGGCGATGAGGCGCAAATACGCCCGATTACACGCCCGCGCGCCGTTACTGTTCAAGTAAGCGTCGACGGCGTCTCGTCTTCGAACTGGACTCTGCTGGACGGAGGCATCGTTTCTTTCACCGAGGCACCGGCTGCCGGCGCTGAAGTCAAGGCAGGGTTCTTCTTTGACGTTCCTGTGCGCTTCGCCGAAGACCGAATTGATGTGTCTGGAATCAACTTTGACGCTGGTGAAGCCCCCAGCATCCCCCTAGTGGAATTGCGCGAGCAGGCGCAATGAGAGCCTTTTTCGACCGGGAACTCGATACGGTCGCCACATTCTGGCGGGTCTTCAGAAAAGACGGCGTTACACTTGGCTTCACAAGCCACGATCGCAGCCTTCTTTTTGGAGGCATCTCTCACCATGCAGCGCCAGGTATTGCACCAGCCGCGATTCGCATGACGGACAATATTAGCGATGACAGCGCGGAGGTCGAAGGGGCACTGAGCCATGACTCAATAAGCGCTGCGGATCTGTCAGCTGGGCTGTTCGATGAAGCCGCAATCGTCATTGGCGCCGTCGACTGGGAGACCCTTGAGCATCGCGTCATCTATTCAGGAAAGATTGGGCGTATTGAAGATGATCGTCACGGCTTCAGCGCTGAATTGAGATCTGCAAAGACCATACTGGAACAAGATCTCGTGCCCCGCACAAGCCCGACCTGTCGGGCGAAATTCTGCGGCCTTGGCTGTGGTCTGTCAGCACCGCGCTTTACGAAAAGGTACAGTTGTATCGGGTTCAAGGAAACCACGAACAGCATTCAAATCGATGAGCTTGTCGGCCCCGAAGCAGTCGATGGGCAACTGCGAATGCTAGATGGACCGCAAACGGGGCTGGTCTTCGGGATACTCGATGTAAATGCGGATTGGCTTGCGCTTGATCGCCCATTCATCGCTGCGGGGGCTGTGGGGGGCAGGCTCGAACTGACCGAAGGATGCGACCACACGATCGCCACATGCGCCAATCGCTTCAACAACGCTCGCAATTTTCGTGGTGAACCTTTTTTGCCCGGCAATGATCTTGTGGCTCGCTACGGCAGGACCAACTGATGAGCCGAGGCGAACAGCTGGCACTAGCCGCTCGCAAATTCCTGGATACGCCATTCAGGCTGCACGGCCGAGAACCCGGAGTTGGGCTTGATTGTGTGGGGCTTCTCATCGCAAGCCTCGACGCCATTGGCATAAAGGCGGCTGGACCCACGGGGTACGCGTTTCGCAATCTCAGTGTCGACCGCTGGCTTGGTTGCGCATTGGAAGCGGGCCTGACTGAAGTTACGACCTTTGTGCGCTCCGGCGACGTACTCTTGATTCGAACCGGGCCTCATCAAGACCATATTATGATTGCCGCCGATTGCGTGAAGGCGATCCACGCGCATGCCGGACTAGGCCGCGTGGTTATCGAACCACTGCCTGAAGAAATGCCAGCCATCAAGCATTGGCGGCTGCTGGGCTAAACCTCGAAGGAAAAGAAGATGGCAACACTGCTATTGACCGCGGTGGGAACTGCGGTGGGCGGCCCGCTTGGAGGTGCACTGGGGGCGTTCTTGGGGCAACAGGCCGACACGGCGATCTTCGGCAGAGGTTCTCGCGAGGGCCCCAGACTGAAAGAGCTGTCCGTAACCACATCAAGCTATGGTCACCCCATAGCACGGCATTTCGGCCGCATGCGGGTTGCTGGCACGGTCATCTGGGCCACAGATCTCGTCGAGAACTCTTCCACCAGTGGGGGAAAGGGTAAGCCGAAAACCACCACGTACAATTATTCAGCCAATTTTGCCGTCGCACTCTCGTCCACCCCGATCCTTGACGTAGGGCGAATCTGGGCCGACGGGCACCTCTTGCGAGGCGCCGCTGGGGATCTCAAGGTAGAGGGCCGCCTGAGAGTGCACTTGGGTAACGGGGACGCATCGGTTGATCCTTTGATCTTCGCCGATAAAGGAGAAAGCGCGCCAGCCTTCCGGGATTGTGCGTACGTGGTCTTTGAGAACCTTCAGCTTGCCGATTTCGGCAACCGCATCCCGGCCCTGACTTTCGAAATTTTTGCCGACACGCAGCCTGAAGTCTCACTCAATAGTCTGATTCCGGGCACGGTCGAGATCGGCAGCGGCAATACCCTACCCCATACCCTCGGCTTCGCAGACGAGGGGGGGAGCACTCGCGGCAACGCTCGCTTCTCTTGAGAAGGTTTTCCCGCTGGTTTGCAGAACCACAGACAGAGGCTTGGACCTTACACTCCTCCAAAGCCATGCATCAAACTTGGCGATACTGCCTGACTTGCTTTCGACCCCAAGCAGTCAGGGCTCCGAAGATCGGTACAAGAGCCGAGCCCAATCAATCGGAAAAGAGCCTCTAGCCCTGCGATATTACGACGAGGATCGCGACTATCAGCCCAGTGTCCAGCGCACCATCGGCCGACGACCAAACGGTCAGGAAACGATGGTCGACCTTCCGGCCACTCTAAGTGCCGAAGGTGCTAAGGCTCTAGCCAATAGCAATGCCAACCGCGCGCGTTGGCATCACGAGAGGATAAGTTGGCGGATCGCTGAACTCGACCCCGCATTCGAACTGGGCTGTTTTGTTCGTATTCCGGGGATCTCTGGGATTTGGCGAATTCAGAGCTGGGAGTGGGATGATGAAGGCGTCGAATTGGGGCTGGTGCGCGTCATGGCTTCAGGCATCGCGCAAGCGGGGGGCGACGGCGGAGTAGTCACACCACCCATCGATGTCGGCGTCGGGCAGACCACCTTTCATTTATTCGAACTACCTCCGCAAGATGTCGCCGAGGCGACAGATACTAATATCTTCGCCGCAGCATCATCACCTTCGGCTAATTGGAACGGGGCCGCGCTCTACCGTGAAAAGGGTGGCGGGTTGCATCGTATCGGCGCTGCTGGGCGTGAAAGATGCATAATTGGCGCTCTGACCAATGCGCTTGCAACTTCGTCTTCATTGCTACTGGAGCCCAATGCCCAGATCCATGTCGAATTGATAGCGGATGATCTGTCATTCCAGGATACAGATGTCTTCGGTTTGGCCGCAGGAGCAAACCGCATGCTCATCGGTGGAGAAATCGTGCAATTCATGAAGGCCGTGAGGCTCGATGGGGCGCACTGGCGACTTTCGGGCCTGCTGCGGGGAAGGGCAGGAACCGAAGATAACGCCACATTCGAGCATCCAGCCCAGACCCCGGTTATTCTGTTAGATGAGCGGCTGACTGAAATTTCGGGCGCCGGTATTCACTCCGATCCCGATTTACGTCTCGGTGCGATCGGCAGGGGCGATGGCTCAGCTCTTTTTGCAGATCTGATGAACCCGGGCCTTTCGCGTCGCCCACTTATTCCAGTTCACCCCAAGGTGTTGGCTCATAGCGACGGCTCATTTGAATTTCGCTGGACGCGCAGGGCAAGGGGAGCGTGGCATTGGGACTACGCCGATGACGTGCCTCTCGTGGAGCAGGCCGAGAAATATCATGTTGGCTATGGCCCTTCATTTGCTCCGAAGCTCGTGTTCACGACTGAAGAGGCAAGAATGATTTTCAGTCCAGCCGATCGCGACACTTTAGTGTCGCAGCACGGACCAGACGACCTGTGGGTCCGCCAAGTCGGCACATACGCACGATCAAAAGCGCTTTGGCTGGCCCGTTTTGATTAAGTGGAAATGGAGGTATCAATGGCAGATCCTATCCACTTTCCGTCGACCACTCCCTCGATGGACATTCCTCTTCTATTTGTCGGCCAGGCCCAGAAGGACTTCTTCATAAACCAGGCCTTTTCGATCATAGACGCGCTGGCCACAAGAGCGGTCAGCGGCGTTTTGCCTGAACCTCCAGCAGATCCGATAGAGGGGCAGTGCTTTCTGGTAGGTCAGGCACCCACGGCAGATTGGTTTGGTCATACAGACAAAATCGCGTGCCGTATTGGTGGCAGCTGGCATTTCATTGACCCCGTCGAGGGGATGGAGGTGTTTGACCAGTCAGCACAACGGCGATTGGTTTATATGTCGCAGTGGGCTGGAGCGCCTTCGATCGCGGAACCTGCCGGTGGCACAGTTGTGGATGTCGAAGCGAGGGAAGCGATCTCCGCTTTGATCTTAGCGCTTAAGGTGACGGGAACCCTGCGGAACGCGCCTTAGTCAGCAACCAATGGAGCGAGGTGCTTAATTGTGCGCCGATGCTCATCACCCCTCGCTAGCCTCGGTAACGCTGCATTATTGCAACACTCAACCGCGATTGATTGCTTGCCACTCAACCTCTGCAAAGATAGAGAGAATGAGAGCCTCCAGTTTAAATATAAAAGGGGAAAATAAGCATGCGTAAATTCGTCATCGGGATGGCGATGGCTTCGACTGCTCTCACTGCGCCCGCCATGGCCCGCGAAGGTCAATGGTACGTTCAGGGCGAAGGCGGTGCGATGATCGTCGAAGACGTCGACTTTGATATCGGCGGCAGCGCCAATGAGGCGGGTGCCGAGTTCGACACTGGCTACGATTTCGGTGCTCTTGTCGGATACGATTTCGGCGCGTTTCGCCTAGAAGCCGAAGCAGCCTACAAAGATGCACCTTTCGATTCGATCACTGCAGGTCCTCTGGGTATCCAAGCAGGATCACCGGTAGGAACGACCTTCAACGGTTTTACGGCCCCCGCCAACGGGGACCTCACGGCCCTGTCCTTCATGCTGAACGGCCTGTTTGACTTTGGGCCCGATGATGGCCTCCAGGCTTTTGCTGGTGGTGGCATCGGCGTTGCTCGGGTTTCGTTCGACGGCACCGTCGACGCAACCGGTCCGGGAGCGTTTGACGATTCCGATACGGGTCTGGCCTGGCAATTGCTGGCCGGGATTCGCTTTCCCGTCAGCGACTCTTTTGACCTTGGTCTGAAGTATCGCTACTTCAATGCGACTGACGTCAACATCATCGATACGCTGGGCCGCGAGTTCGCTTCTGACCCCAGTTCGCACTCGATTCTGGGTACGGTGACTTACAACTTCGGAGGCGAGGCTCCGCCCCCGCCGCCTCCCCCGCCGCCGCCGCCGCCGCCGCCGCCACCGCCTCCGCCACCGCCGCCTCCGCCGCCCCCGCCGCCTCCGCCGCCAAAGGTTGAGTGCAATACGGGGCCCTACACAGTGTACTTCGACTTTGATCAGTCGGACATCACCGATGGCGCTGCTACCATTCTCAACCAGGCAGTCACTTCCTACGCGAATTGTGGGACGGCGAGTGTCATGCTGGCAGGCCATACCGATACGTCCGGTTCTAAGACCTACAACATGGGTCTTGCCGAACGCCGCAATGAGTCGGTCCAGGCTTATCTTGTTGGACGCGGTATCCCCGAAGCTCGGATCATGGCCGAAGCCTTTGGCGAAACCGAACTCTTGGTTCCAACCGCCGACGGCGTCCGCGAACAGAAGAACCGTCGCGTTGTCGTTACGTATGGGCCCAATTCGGGCATGTAGTTCGAAACAAGAGCGAACCAATTCGATAGGGGGCCGGTTTTCCGGCCCCCTTTTTTGTGCTCATCGCGTGGCTGTCTTCAGAGTTTGCTTCGACTCCGAGAGGACCGATCCAGTCCGGACCACAAGGTGTGATCACCCACAGTGGTCTGAGCCCGAAGTTGCTACCAGCTACGAGTAGAGCCTTGGGCCGTTTGATGCCCGTCGCTGGGCGTGATGGCAACAACCGTATCGGGGGCATGCCCCCGATACGGTTTGCCGCTTGATACTGCCCCGATCTCTGCCGGGGTTCGGTTCCCGAGGCTCGAGTGGGGCCGGAAGTGGTTGTAGTCTTGTCGCCAGGCTTCCAGTTCCTGGCGGGCATGGGCAAGGCTGGTGAAGATCGTCTCGTTCAAGAACTCGTCCCTGAGCCGGGCATTGAAGCTCTCGATGAACCCGTTCTGATAGGGCTTGCCCGGCGCGATGTAGTGCCACTCGACGTTGCGTTCCTTGCTCCAGCGCAGGATCGCCATGCTGGTCAGCTCAGTGCCGTTATCGCTGACGATCGTGTGGGGCCGTGCCATCCTCTCGAACACCGCTGCATCGAGTTCACGCCCGACCCGAGCGCCGGAGATCGACGTGTCGGCGATCAGGCGCACGCACTCCCGGCTGTAGTCATCGACCACGGCGAAGATCCGGAACCTGCGTCCGCAGGCAAAGGCATCGGACACGAAGTCTAGGCTCCAGCGCTGGTTCGGACCCTGCGGGACCGTCATCGGTGCCCGTGTGCCCAAGGCCCGCTTGCGACCGCCACGACGGCGCACCTGCAGCCGCTCCTCGCGATAGAGCCGCCGGAACTTCTTGTGGTTCATCGTCCATCCTTCCCGGCACAGCAGCCAGTGCAACCGCCGATAGCCGAACCGGCGACGCTGGCTGGCCAGTTCCCTGATCCGC
The DNA here is from genome assembly GCA_043567175.1 of Erythrobacter sp. Classification (GTDB taxonomy): domain Bacteria; phylum Pseudomonadota; class Alphaproteobacteria; order Sphingomonadales; family Sphingomonadaceae; genus Erythrobacter. The sequence continues at coordinate 2,516,963 of CP121323.1, read as the reverse complement.
TCGCGCGCCTTCCCATCGTCCGGCCGACGACTGACATAGCGCACCATGGTCCGATCCACGCCCAGCACCGCACAGGCACGGCGCTGGCTCACCTCGAATACTTCTTGGAGATGAGCCACCGCCTGCCGCCTGGCACCGGGCGCTAGAACTTTTTTGCGTTGATCTCCTTGAGCATGGCGTTGTCGAGCATCGAGTCCGCCAGCAGCTTCTTCAGCCGCTCGTTCTCCTGCTCCAGCTGGCGCAGACGCCGGGCATCGGACACTTCCAGTCCGCCATACTTCGACTTCCACTTGTAGAAGGTCGCCGAGCTGATCCCGTGACGGCGGCACACATCCGCCGTTGGCATCCCAGCCTCCTGTTCCTTCAATACAGCGATGATCTGCTCCTCGCTGAACCTGCTCCGCTTCATCTCGTCCGTCTCCTTGTCAGGGCCGGACTCTACTCATCTCTGGAGGAAATCTAGGGGCTCAGACCAACAGAATCAAAGCATGCGAGACAACGAGCGACGTTACCGTTCACTCGATTTCGACATTGCACATCACAGGGGAAGGCCTTGCCTCACGGGCCATGCGAGACTCGATCCTTCAAAGCCGAAGCCGCGAGTGACCGCAAAACCAATTAGGCAAACGCGCTCGGTTCCCCGGCCTCCTCCGCCCGCGACAAGACGGTCCTCTCGGCCTCTGGCACGGTACGATAAGCAATGAACAACAAGACAAGCCCGATAGGCACTGCGATCAAGAGACTTAGGCCACCCGTCGAAAGACTTCCCGTCATCGTTGATACCTGCCCCGCCATATACGGTCCCAGGGCAAGACCAACGAGAGTGGTTGCCAGGAAGAATGTAGCTGTCGCTGTTCCTCGCATCCGGGGCAGCACAAGGTCCTGAGTAGTGGCCGCCGCAGCACCGAGAGCAGAACTCGAAAAAAGCGACTGCATGAAGGCCATGATGTAGAAAATCGTGGTATTGTCCGTTGTAAACATGACGAAGAGGAAGGGAGCAGCCGCCGAGAGGCCGAAGGCAACCGTCAGGAGTCGTCCGGCAGGATTGCGGACGCGCAACGAATCCGAAATTCTTCCTCCAATGATTACGCCCAAGAAACCTGCGAGCGCGCCTGGGCCGCCAATCCACCATCCCGCCATGGACGGCGCCTCACCCAAAACTCTGATCGCATAAGGCGCTGCCCAGAAAGATGCGGCGTATGACATGAACGCCACCATCCCGTAGCCGAGAATGGTCGTAAGAAAGGCTGGCGTCTGCCAAATCAGCCGAAACGTTGGGGCATCGCGTCTTTTGAGGGTCGAGGCCCAGGAGAAGATGGCGTAATATCCTACACCTATCGCGATCCATTGCTGTGCGTTGGAAGTCGCGAGCGCCATCCCATAGGCAACGCTGGCAATGAAGATAGCGCCAGCCAAGTTCAAAACGATTCCGCGCAGTCCGGCCTGCGCAGCTCCGATCAATGTAAAAGGTGGGATTACTGCAATCAATTCGCGAGCGAAGCCCCGAAAGGGGTCTTTCGGAGGCGGAGTTACAATGCCTTCGCTTTCGCCGCGCAGAGGTTCACGCAAAGTGAAGACCAACAAGGCAAGCACAATCCCAGGCAAGCCAACTATGACAAAGGCCGCTTGCCATCCCGCCAACCCAAACGGAGCATCAACCGGATAGGATGAGTTCCAGCGCTCAACAATAGCACCCCCGATCAGGAGAGACACGCCACCGCCTACATAAAGGCCCGATGAGTAGATAGCGAGCGCAGTCGCTCTCATCCTCTTGGGAAACCAGTCTGAAATGAGCGAATAGGCGCTAGGGCTCGCCGTCGCCTCGCCAACGCCAACTCCAACGCGAGCTACGCTAAGGACCGCAAAACTGCGCGCAAAGCCTGAAAGGGCGGTGAAAGCCGACCAGATAGCAAGGCCAGCGGACATGAGGCGTACACGGTGCCAACTATCCGCCAGCTTCCCCAGAGGGATGCCAAAAAGAGCGTAGAAGACGCCAAAAGCGGTACCATAGAGGAACCCAATCTGGTCGTCCCGTAATCCCAAGTCTGCTTTGATATCCTCCGCCAGGATGGAGATTATGTTTCGGTCCACGAAATTGAGGACGTAGACCAGAACCAGAATTGATAGCGCATACCAGCTGTAACCAGGGACAGCGCCATGCTCTCCCGACTCCTGCGCCGTGACGTCTTTAGACAACAAAGATCCCCTACCCAGCCTCAATTACCGGCGAGCCGCAGCCTTCTCTCACGCTGCGTACTTGGTGCTATCTGTTATTCCAGCGTCCGCAAAACCCTTTTTGCGCAACCTGCACGAATCACACAGACCACAGGCAAGATTCTCGCCGACCGGATCATAGCAGGACCAACTCCACGAGGGGTCCAGCCCTAGGCGCGCGCACTCGGATGCAATCTCAGCCTTCGAAAGATGCTGTAAGGGCGCATGAATGTTCAGTCCATTGCCCTCTAGGCCTGCTCTTGTGCCGAGGCTAGCCGTCTCGGCAAAGCTTGCAATGAATTCAGGCCTGCAATCAGGATAGCCAGAATAGTCTAGAGCGTTGACGCCGATAAACACGTCTCTTGATCCTGAAGCTTCAGCATAGGCTACTGTCAGCGACAGAAACACGAGATTGCGCGCGGGCACATAAGTGACGGGTATCCCTTCCCCGAGCCCCCCTTTTGGCACCTCTATGGCATCTGTGAGAGCCGATCCTCCAAAAGCGCGTAGATCAAGCGATATTTCAGTCTGCCGCGCGAGCTTCAGCTCGCGCGAAATCCTACGCGCCGCATCCAGCTCAATTCGGTGACGTTGACCATAATCAATCGTAAGAGCTCGCACTTTGAAACCGCGCTCCTGCGCGATGGCCGCGGTGACCATCGAGTCCAGGCCTCCCGAAAGAAGTACAATGGCCACAGGTTCTTGGCTCTGATCGCGTTGGTTCACCATCATGCGAAATTGCTAGGCGGCTATGCTCGCCCACGCAATCAGATCTCCATTCTTCAACAAGAGCCTGTGCGACGGGCTTCGGCCGCCAGTTCGAACGGCAATCCTGCAGCAATTCCCTGACTCTCTATCTGTACAAGCGACGCATTCTCCCGACGGATATCGGTGCGCCCATATCCGTTGCCGGGGCATGTGTACTGAACGGTGATCTTTGACGGGCTGTCTTCTACCACGAATCGGCTGCACTCCGCCTCGCTGTGCTTGATCTGAATGAGCTCTTCACCTGTTTTGACACAAAGCCTCTGATCAGGCGAACCATCCCTGTATTTTACCGTCCATTCACCCTTTGCAAGAGCCCGGAAGATACCGAGGCTGCTGGACTGAGCGAACACCGGCAGGATGGCGGCCGACGTCATACAGGCTGCAAGAACACCATAAAGGTAAGGGGCATGCAATTTCTTGATTTGCAACATGGGCTCGCCTCTGCACTTATCTGAACCGTACGGGAAATTCGGCATCCAAACCAGCTAGACATTCAATTCGAAAACGCTCGAGCAAAATTCACAGTTCACTGTAATTACACCCTGCTCATTACGCATTTCATCTTGCTCATCTTCAGGGAACCGCAGGATTATGCTCTCGTAGTGTTCCTGGCTACAGCGGCACTTATTCGACAATGCGGGCCCGGGTTGGGTGCGAATTTCCGCTTCCTCATGGAAGAGGCGCCAGATGATTCCCTCCATGGAAAGGCCTGGATCCAGGAGCTCATCATGACTGATCGTACTCGCCAGCACTTCAACATGCTCCCAATCGGGATGATCCATGCGCACATGCAGCCGTTCGCGTCCCTCTTCGCCGTCCGCTAGGTGTTGCACGAGAAGACCGGCTGCAACGCTCCCTGTCGAATCCGAACGACTGGAAACGCGAAGTATGGTTGGTACCTGTTCCGATCGCGAGAAGTAATTCTCGCAGGCCTCCGACAGGGTATCACCTTCTAGAGGAACGATCCCCTGGTAGCGCTCGACGGCCCCTGTGCCATTATCGGCTTCAAAGGTGATGGCGAGATGCCCCTCTCCAAAAAGTGCTGAGAGCGGTGGATTTGCGCCCAGTGGGGACAGGCGATCCTTATCGAAATCGATATATCCCCGCATCTTCCCGCCGCGATAATCGCACACCAGCAGCCTTACCACGCCGCTTTGCGTCTGGGCCTGCATGGTCATCTGTGCGCTCTCGCCCTTTAGCAATCCTCCCATCAGCGCGCTCAGCACAAGGGCCTCTCCTAAGAGATGCGTGATGGGTGGCGGGTAGGCATGCGCCTTCAATATCGAATCAACAACAGTGTCGAGCCGAACGATGCGGCCTCGAGCGTTTCGTTCCGGCAGAGTGAAGCCGAGCAGTGAGTCGGAAAAGGTCTCGCGTTGTTTTTCCATGGCCAGTCATATGGGGCCCTCCCTCAACAAGGAGAAGGGCGTGCACCGGCAAAAGATCTATGCGATCCGCTCAAATGTCCAGAGCAACACGGATTTCTGGGCATGCATGCGGTTCTCGGCTTCATCAAAAACGAAAGACCGGTCGCTCTCGAAAACTTCGCTGCTGACCTCCTCCCCCACATGGGCAGGCAGGCAATGCAAGAACAGGGCATCGGATTTTGCCTCGGCCAACCGGGCTGCGTTGACCTGAAACGGTTCCATCGCAGTGCGCTTCTCCTCAGCATCCTCCTGCCCCATCGAGATCCAGGTATCCGTCACGAGCACGTCGGCTCCGCGCGCCGCCAGAGATGAATCATGCGTCAGCGTAACGATAGCACCCCCGGCTCGAGCCATTGCCACGAATTCAGGATCCGGCTCGTAACCGGGTGGCGTCGCTACGCGCACATTGAATTTGAAAAGCGCGGCCGCTTCAAGGACGGAGTGAAGGACGTTGTTCCCGTCACCAAACCACGCCACTTCCAGGCCCGGCAGGGTCTTGCCCTGCTCGACCACAGTAAGCAGGTCGGCGACTATCTGGCACGGATGGGAGCGGTCCGTCAGGCCGTTGATGACAGGCACGCTTGCATGACGCGCCATCTCCTCGATTTTCGAGTGGTCATCGGTTCGAAACATGATCGCATCCACCATGCGACTGAGGACACGGGCCGTATCAGCGATGGTCTCTCCGCGACCGATCTGGCTAGACCCTGCTTCAAGCACGACGACAGAGCCGCCGAGTTGGCGCATCGCAATGTCGAAGCTGACGCGGGTTCGTGTGGAATTCTTCTCGAAGACCATCGCTAGGACGCGGCCGGCGAGCGGTTGATCTGAGTCCGCCTTGCCTTTGGGCCAATCCCTCCGAGCCGCTTTTCGATCGATTGCATCGGCAATCATCGCGGCAATGGCATCGGCACCTGCGTCGCTCAGGTCGAGAAAGTGCCGCTGCGCCGGCCCGCTATTAGTCATGCCGGTTCAGGGATCTTGAAACTCGCCGCACCAGCCGAGAGCTTGTCGAAGAACTCGTCCATCTCGGCATCGCCGATGACCAGTGGCGGGATGACGCGAATGGTCTGGTCGCCTGCGGCAACCGTGAGAAGCTGATGATTGTCGCGCAAATGCACAAAGAATGGACGGCTTTCGACCTTCATCTTGACCCCGAGCATCAGACCCTTCCCGCGCACCAACTCGAATAGTTCGGGGTAATTCCCGATGAACTGCTCGAGGCGTGAGCGCAGTCGCTCGCCCTTCTCCGTCACCTCGGCGAGAAATGCGTCATTCGCGACGGCGTCAATTACAGCGCTGCCAGCGGCCATTGCGAGAGGATTACCGCCATAGGTCGAGCCGTGAGTGCCGAATGTCATTCCACGTGCAGCCTTCTCGGTCGCAAGACAGGCTCCTAGCGGGAAGCCTCCCCCCAGACCCTTGGCCGACGCGAGAATATCGGGTTCGATGCCATAGTGCTCGTATGCATAGAGCTTACCGGTCCGGGCCATGCCGCATTGCACTTCGTCCAGCACAAGCATCAGGTCGTTTTCATCCGCCAGCTTGCGAAGCCCCTGCATGAATTCGAGCGAGGCAGGTCGAATACCGCCTTCGCCCTGAATGGGTTCGACCAGGAAACCTGCAGTGCGCTCGCTCATCAAGGCCTTCGCGGACTCCAGATCGTCAAATTCCGCATATTTGAACCCATCGAGCAGCGGTGAGAAACCATGGTGCATCTTGGCCTGGTTCGATGCGCTGATCGTCGCCATCGTGCGTCCATGAAACGCATTCGAGAAGGTGATCATCTCGAAGCGCCCGGAATCTCCTTCATCACCGGCGTTCTGGTGATAGGCGCGCGCGCATTTGATTGCGGTCTCGACCGCTTCTGCACCTGAATTCGTGAAGAACACGGTATCCGCAAAGGTGGTTTCGACCAATTGCCTGGCCAGCCTTTCGCCTTGGGGACTGCCATACAGATTGGAGACGTGCATCAAGGTCTCCGCCTGCTTCTGGATTGCCTCGATCAGGCCCTTGTGAGAGTGCCCGAGCAGGTTGACAGCGATGCCGCTCGCAAAATCCAGATAGCGCGTGCCGTCTTCGTCAATAAGGTGGCAGTGATCGCCCTTTACCGGCCGTACTCCACAGCGCGGATAGGTGGGCATGAGCGGCGTTATCGACATGAAAGCGTTCCCAAAAAACTGAGGCTTTACGCCTCGCAATACAAAAGAAATGGCGACCCTTTAGGGGCCGCCATCTCTTAAAATAGGGCCGCTATCACCAAGGGTCAAACGGCGCTTGAAGTGCTTACAGGCTTACCCTTGCACAGGCACCAGATTGACGGCGGAGTGTTTACCTCGTCGGTCAACTTCCAGGTCGAACTCATATCGCTCGCCTTCATTGATGCCGTTCAGGCCCGATCTCTCCACCGCGCTGATGTGCACGAACGCGTCAGGCTGGCCGTCATCGCGAACGAGGAAGCCAAAGCCTTTCGTGCTGTTGAAGAACTTGACCGTGCCGGTCGCCTTCTCGCCAGTGAGTTCGCGCTTTGGCGGTCCGGCAGACGGGGCTGCGATGACATCGCCGACAACTTGCAGATCTTGCGCGGAAATTTTCCCGCCGCGATCGACGAGATTGAATTCCAGCTCCTGCCCTTCGGCAAGCCCTTCCAGCCCTGCACGCTCGACAGCGCTTATATGCACGAAGACATCTTCACCGCCGGCATCCTGCTGGATGAAGCCAAAGCCCTTTTGACCGTTGAAGAATTTGACAGTGCCCTTGCCCGTGCCGACAACCTGAGCCGGCATGCGACTCCCGCCGCCAGCGCCAGGCCCGCCACTGCGGCCACCGCTAAAGCCACCGCGATCGCCGCCGCCGAAACCGCCGCGCTCCCGGTCACCACCGCCGCCGCCGAAGTTGCCGCGGTCTGAGCCATGGCGGTCGCCACCACCAAATCCGCCGCGATCGTTCCCGTATCGTGGGGGCGAAAAGCCTTCGCCACCTCCACCAAATGGATCGAAGCTATCTTCACCGAACCCGTCGCGCTTGTCCCGTCCGCGGCGGCGCCCTCTATCGTAACCCATAACCTACTTCGTACCTTGTCACACTGCCCACCCTCCGATGCACTGGCGACGGGGCAGTATGCCGCACCAAGCGCAGGCGAGTAACCGAGAATCCCGGCGTCGCCGTATTATTATGTGTATAGCGCACAAAGACTTCGCTGGCGAATGATTTAACTGATAATCATTTCAGTGACACTTTCGCCTTCGATTCTTGCGTTCCAAATGACGCCCCGCACAGCGTCTAGAGGGACGCGCAGGAAGGTTGCGCGGCGCGATGCGATTGGCCAAGAAGCGCGCATGGACATTCTTGCTTTACTCACGGATCCCGCTGCCTGGGCGGCGCTGCTTACGCTCGTCGTGCTCGAAGTCGTGCTTGGCGTCGACAATCTCATTTTCATCGCGATTCTGTCGAACAAGTTGCCGCAAGGGCAGCAACAAAAGGCGCGTCGGATCGGCTTGCTCCTCGCTTTGGGAATGCGAATCGGCCTGCTGATGCTGATCGGCTGGATCGTGACACTGCAAACGCCCCTGTTCGATCTCGGTATCGAAGGCGCACCCATCGAAGGGTACAGCAAGCCAAGCTTTGAAACTGCCTTTTCAGGGCGCGATCTGATTTTGCTGGCTGGTGGGCTGTTTCTGCTCTGGAAAGCCACGAAGGAGATTCACCACGCGATGGAACCGGACCAGTCCGATGCCCTGCTCAACAAGAAGCAATCCAGCGTCGGTGAGGTCGCGTTCGGCTCGGTGATTGCGCAGATCATCGTTCTCGACATGGTCTTTTCGGTCGATTCGATCCTGACAGCCGTCGGGATGACCGATCAGGTGCCGATCATGGTCGCGGCGGTCGTTATCACCGTGGGCATCATGCTTATTGCAGCCGACCCACTGGCAAACTTCATCGAAAAGAACCCGACGCTTGTCATGCTTGCGCTCGCGTTCCTCGTGATGATCGGGCTGGTGCTGATTGCGGACGGCTTCGGCTATCACGTGCCCAAAGGCTACATCTACGCCGCCATGGGCTTTTCGATCGGGGTCGAATTGCTCAACATGGTCAAACGTAACTCAAAGCGAAAGAAGGAAGGGGCACCGGCATGAGCGATTTTCGCCAACTCTCCGAACAGGTCTGGGCGAGCCCTCAAATCGAGATCAGCGATCTTGAGGCGGCCAAGGCAAACGGCGTTACCATGATCGTCAACAATAGACCCGACGGCGAAGACCCTTCTGCGCCGCAGGGAGCCGAGATTGCAGCTGCTGCACAAGCCATGGGCCTTGCCTACAAAGCTATCCCGATCGGCCATTCGGGCTTCAGCGAGCCCCAGATCGATGAGATGAACGCCGTCCTCGAAGATGCGGACGGGGCTGTGCTGGCCTATTGCCGCTCGGGGACGCGATCCACTTTTCTGTGGGCTCTGGCAAAGGTAAAGAGCGGCGAGGATCCGGACACCATCGCCCAGGCAGCCTTTGTCGCAGGGTATGATGTCAGCCCGGTACGCGCCATGCTCGATATGCTTCACGCACGATAGCGGGCGGGCAAGACCGAAAGGCCCGGGCATAATGGAGCTTCATCCACTGGTCTTGCAATTCGGCGGATCGCTGATCGCCATCCTGCTTCTGGCAGGACTTGCCACCTTGCTCAGACTGGGCGGCAAGTCGACCGTTGCAGACAGCGCCCATCTCGCACGGATCGCGAGCGAGATCGAGGAGGGTTTCGAGATGGCCAAAGGCTCCATCTCACGCGGCGGCCAAGCGGCGCTTGCCCGGGACAGTGCGGGCCGGATCATGATCATCAAACGCCACGGCAACAAATTTGCAGGGCGCATTTTGGGCGGCTCGGCGAGGGTCACAGAAGAGGTCGACGCCCTTGTCGTTGATCCGGCAGAATCGAGGTTCGGCACGGTGCGGCTCTCGCTTGCGGACGCTTCCTATTGGGCCGATGCCATCAATCGACTATAGAGGCGCACGCGATGCCCGAGTTTTCTCCCACACAATATGCCGTGCCGCTCTTCGTGGTTGCCATCCTTGTCGAGATGATCTGGGCTCGTTTTCGCGCGCCGGAAGCCTACGAGCCCAGGGACACCCTCGTCAGCCTCTCATTCGGCCTCGGCTCCACTATTGCAGGCGCTCTTTTCGGTGGCTTCTCGGTCGCGGTTGTCCTTGAGGCTTATGAATACCGGATCTTCGATTTCGGGGAGCAATGGTGGCTGGTCTGGTGGGCCTGGCCGCTCGCCTTTGTACTCGACGATCTCAAATATTACTGGGTTCACCGGGCCGGACACCGCATCCGCTGGATGTGGGCGGCACACGTCAATCACCATTCGAGCCAGCATTACAATCTGTCGACCGCGCTCCGGCAGACATGGACGGGCAATTTCACCTTCGGGCTGCTCTTTGCGCTGCCCTTGGTGTTGCTGGGTTTCCATCCCGTGATGATTGGCATCGTGGGCGGCTTCAACCTCATCTACCAGTTCTGGATCCACACCGAAGCGATCGACCGGATGCCGCGCTGGTTCGAAGCGGTGATGAACACGCCGAGCCACCACCGCGTGCACCACGCAACCAATCCGCGCTATCTCGACCGCAATTACGCCGGTGTATTCATCGTCTGGGACAAGATGTTCGGCACCTTCGAGCCCGAGCGCGACGACGAGAGCATCCGCTATGGGATTGTGAAGCAGCTTGGCAGCTTCAATCTGCTGTGGTCGGTGTTTCACGAATGGATCGGCATGCTCGGCGATATCTGGCGTGCTCCCTGGAAGCACAAACTGTCTTACTTGCTGCGCGAACCGGGATGGACCCACGATGGCAGCCGGGAAACCTCGGACATGATTCGCGAACGCTGGCGTCGGCGCACCGCTCAGCGTTTGCCAGAAACCGACGCTCCAGTTGCCAATCAAAACCCGATTGCACCGCCGCCTGAAGCCGCATAGTCTCTCGCCCAAAGGAGAGAGACATGGAGAGTTTCGACTACATCGTCATTGGCGGTGGCAGTGGCGGCAGCGCCGTTGCGGGACGCCTTGCCGTAGACGGCACGCGGCGCGTTTGCGTGCTGGAGGCAGGCGGACGCAACGACAACATCCTCATCAAGACGCCGGGCTTCATGCCCTTCATCCGCAATTCGTCGAACTACAAATATGATACGGTCCCGCAAAAGGGCCTGAACGGACGAACCGGCTACCAGCCGCGCGGCAAGGGACTTGGCGGGTCGTCCGCGATCAACGCGATGGTCTATATCCGGGGCCATAAATGGGATTATGACAACTGGGCCGATATGGGCTGCCAGGGCTGGTCGTACGACGACGTGCTGCCCTATTTCCGCAAGGCCGAGGCGAACGAACGCGGCGCTGATGCCTATCACGGCGAAAACGGCCCGCTGTTCGTCTCGAACCAGCGCAGCCCCAATCCGGTAAGCCAGGCTTTCGTCGACGCGGCGGGCGAACTCCAGCTGCGCACGAACGAGGATTTCAACGGCGAGCGGCAGGAAGGCTTCGGACTCTATCAGGTCACCCAGCGCAATGGTGAGCGCTGGTCGGCCGCGCGCGCCTATGTCGAACCGATTCGCGATCAGGGCAATGTCTCGATCCGCACCAATACGCTGGTCGAGCAACTGGTTGTGGAACAGGGCCGGGTGACAGGCGTGCGCGTGCGGCGCGGAAAGAAGCCGGGCAGCGGCACCGACATGCTCTATGCGCGGCGCGGCGTGATCCTGTGCGCCGGCGCCTTCAATTCGCCGCAGATCCTGATGCTTTCAGGCATCGGCCCGGCCGAACACCTGAGGCAGCATGGCATCGATGTCGTGCTCGACAAGCAGGCGGTCGGATCGCACCTGCAGGACCACATCGACTATGTTTCCGGCTGGGAAACCGAGAGCGATGTCCCGATAGGCGGGACCCTCAAGGGCACCATGAAGATGGCCGGCGCCATCATCGAGCATCGGCGCAAGCGCACCGGCGCCATGTCGACCCCCTACGCGGAAAGCGGGGGCTTCTGGAAAGTGATGCCGGATTCGCCGTGCCCTGACATTCAGTGGCACTTCGTCCCCGCCGTGCTTGAAGACCACGGGCGCGAGAAGGTGAGCACGCACGGATTTTCCCTGCATGCCTGCGTCTTGCGGCCGGAAAGCCGCGGTACGGTTCGCCTCGGGTCAAGAGACGCCGGGGCGGCGCCGGTAATTGATCCCAACTTCCTTGATGACGAGCGCGATATTGCAACCTTGAGAGCCGGCGTCCGGCTGTCGCACCGGATCGCGAGCGCGCCCGCGCTGCAGGCCTATGGCCCCACTGATCGCCATCCCGTCGATCTCGAGGACGATGCCGTGCTCGACAACCTGATCCGCAACCGTGCGGATACGGTCTACCACCCTGTCGGCACGTGCCGGATGGGCGCCGATGCCGACAGCGTCGTCGACCAGGAACTGAAGGTGCGTGGGCTTGAGGGCCTGTGGATTGCTGATGCCAGCGTCATGCCCAAGATCGTGAGCGGCAACACAAACGCGCCCAGCATCATGATCGGAGAGCGTTGCGCCGACTTCGTGAAAGCGGCGGAGCGCCAGCGCGAAGCAGCCTGAGAGCTGAAACGGAACAACGAGAACGGGGGAGAGGCTGCCAGTCCGCCGCCTCTCCCCCTTTTCTTGATTGCCTATCCTCAGTTGTAGGCGCGTTCGCCGTGTTCGGCGATGTCGAGGCCATTGACCTCGTTCTCTTCGGTCACGCGAAGCCCGATTGTTGCCTTGACGAGGAAGCCTGCAGCAACCGTTCCAAGACCCGCCCAGGCAATCGTCACAATCACGCTGAACACCTGCACGCCGAGCTGCGCTCCGAGCGCCACCGAACCATCGCCGGGGCCGCCGAGGAACGGCTGGTAGACCACCGCAGTGCCGATCGCGCCGACAATGCCTCCGACGCCGTGAATGCCGAAAGCGTCCAGCGCGTCGTCATAGCCAAGCTTGGTCTTCACGGTTGCGACGAAATAGTAGCAAACCGCCGACGAGACGATGCCGAGCAGGATCGCGCCGAACGGGCCGCTATTGCCGGCTGCCGGCGTCACCGCGACGAGCCCCGCGATCACACCCGAACAAAAGCCGAGCGCCGAGCCCTTGTGGCCGAGCATGCGCTCGATGACCATCCAGCCAAGCCCGCCCGCCGCGGTGGCGACAAATGTGTTGATCATGGCAAGGCCCGCCGAACCATCCGCTTCGAGAGCAGAGCCGGCGTTGAAGCCGAACCAGCCCACCCACAACAGGCCGGTGCCGATCATCGTCATCACCAGGCTGTGAGGCGGCATCGGTTCTTGCGGCCAGCCGCGGCGCTTGCCGACCAGATAGGCGAGCACGAGGCCCGATACGCCCGCGTTGATGTGCACGACCGTACCGCCGGCAAAATCGAGAGCGCCATCTTCAAACAGGAGGCCGCCGCCTGCCCAGACCATATGGGCGATCGGGAAATAAACGATCGTCAGCCAGATCGGGACGAACATCATTACGGCGCTGAACTTCATCCGTTCTGCCGTCGCGCCGAGAATCAGTGCGGCGGTAATGGCGGCAAAGGTCATCTGAAAGCTGATGAAGACGTATTTGCTGATCACCTCGTCGGTGAAGGTCGCCGCAGTGCTCGAGGCGTCGGTCCCCGCTAGGAAATAGCTGCCGCCGCTGATGAACAGGCCAAGCGTGCCCTCATAAGTCGTATCCCCGAAGGCGAGGCTGAAGCCCCACATCACCCAGATAATCATGGCAAGCGACGCCGTCGCGCCGATCTGGGTGAGCATCGAAAGCATGTTCTTCGACCGCGTCAGCCCGCCGTAAAATAGCGCAAGGCCCGGCAGGATCATCAGCATCACCAGCACGGTAGAGGTCATCATCCAGGCGTTGTTGCCGGGATTGGGCACCGGGGTTGCGGCCATGGCTGGCTGCGCTGCTGCAAGGCTTGTCACAAGGCTGGTGGCAAGGGCGGTGGCAGCAAGACTGATCGTTCTCATCGAGCAAACTCCCTTAAAGCGCGGTCTCACCGGATTCGCCGGTGCGGATACGTGTGGCGGATTCCAGATCGAGGACGAAGATCTTTCCATCGCCGATCGATTCGGTGTTGGCCGTCTGCTGGATCGTCTCGACCACTTGCCCTGCGATTTCGTCGCTCACCGCGATTTCCAGCTTCACCTTGGGCAGCATGTTGGTCGAATATTCGGCTCCACGATAGATCTCGGTCTGGCCTTTCTGGCGCCCGAAGCCCTTCACCTCGGACACGGTCATACCCGCTATGCCGATGGCGCTGAGGGCTTCGCGCACCTCGTCCATTTTGAATGGCTTGATCACGGCAATGATGAATTTCACAGCGACGTCCCCTGTGTAGTTATTAGTGTTGTCATTAATTTTTGTGCACTGCAAAATACATGCCACAAATCCGCACCCGTGGTTTACGCGGCGTCATGCGGTCGGCTTGCAACCATCCTTGGCGCAACACCTGCCCAATTCTTAACCTTTTGCTTAGAATTTAGGCAGGAAGAGCATCCGTAAAGCCCTACTCAATCGCCTGCAAAATAGCGGTCAGTCGGACGGGTTGGCAGGCCGTCTATGCTTGAAACCCGCGACTTCGCCTTGGCAACCCATTGTTCGGATTCGACCTGTCGGTGTGCCTTCTTGAGCGTCTCGCGCTCGGACTTGAGCTCCATGAAGGGCACGCCCCAGCCGCACGAAGTCTGCACGCTCTCCACCGCGATATCGAAGATCTGGCGGGTGCCCGGCAAGAGCGTAAAGCGCTCCGCCAATGCTTCCCAGCCCGCATCCTGCGGCAGCACCGGCTTACCCCGTCCATATATGCGAAGGATCAGAGCGGGCTGGTCAAAATTGCAGAACATGATGGTGATGCGCCCGTCAGCGACGATGTGGGCGTGGGTCTCGTTCCCCGAACCACCAAGATCGAGATAGGCGACCCGGTCAGGGCCCAGAACACGGAACGAATCGTAGCCCTTGGGGCTCAGATTGATGCGCGCATCCTGCGCCGCAGTCGCCACGAAGAAAACCGGCTGCTTCTCGATCATTGCGACGTGCTTGTCGGTCAGGGTGTCGGTGAAATCAGCCATCTTGTGTTCTCCTTGCGCGCTGCTGGTCGTCCCTAAAGGAAATCGCGCAGCACGCCCATGAACCGGTCGAACTGGTCATGATGAAGCCAATGGCCTGCCTTCTCGAACTCGATCACCTGCGCGTTACCGAAATGCTCGAGCCGGCCGTCCGTCTCGGGATTGGAGGCCCAGCTGTCCGCGCCGTAGAGCAACAGCGTCGGGCAGGTTATCGCTGCCCAGGTTGCCTCGAGAAACTCGTCGGCAACGTCCTCGATCTGCCAGACATTAAGGTGCGGGTCGAACTTCCAGCTATACGTTCCGTCTTCGTTGCGGTTGACCCCGTGGATCGTGAGGTGACGCGCCTGTTCCTCGGTTAGGTAGGAATTCTCCTCGATCATCCGCGCAAACGCCGCCTCGATGCTCTCATAGCGGCGGGGCAATCGTCCAGCGGCCTTGCGCTTCTTCTCGATCCATTCGCGCATGCGTTCAGGGTAGGGCGTAGCGCGCTGCTTGTCGCGCCATTCGGGCGAAGGGCCGAGCCCCTCGATCGCGGCGAGCTTGGTCACCGTGTCAGGGAACATCCCGGCATAGCGCAGCGCGACATTGCCCCCCATCGAATGCGCGACGATCGTCACCGGGCCGCGCCCGAGCTGGTGCACCAATTGCGCAAGATCGTACACCATGTCGTTGACGGTATAATTTCCGTCCGACACCCAGTCGCTGTCGCCGTGGCCGCGGTGGTCCATCGCCACTACGTGCCAGTCCTGCGCCAGTTCTTCAGCCGCCCAGTCCCAGCTGCGCGCATGATCGCGCCCGCCATGGACGAGGATAAGGGGTGGCTTCTCGTGATTGCCCCAATCGAAGTAATTGAGACGCAGGCGATGCGAGATAAAGGTTTGAGAGTTTGGGCCGACAGTCATGCGCGCTCCCATGCCGCGAAGTTCGGCGCCCCGCAACCTACCTTTGCCGACGCCTGGCGTCCTCCATGGGGACGCCTAGCGTTCCTTGGTAGCGGAGAAAGTCAGCTCGGGGTTCTTCTCGACCTGATAGTTCACGTCCCACGGGCTTTTCGCCATGAAGACAAGATCGCCGTCGCGGTCACGCGCGAGATTGGCGCGGTTGAAGCTTTCGAAATCGTCCATCGCTTTTGGCGTGCCCCGGATCCAGCGCGCGGTGGCAAAGGGTGCGGCCTCCAGCGCCGCCTCGACCTTGTATTCCGCCTCCAGCCGCGCGATCAGCACTTCAAGCTGCAGCTGGCCGACCACGCCGACAATGTGGCTGGCCCCGATCTCGGGGTAGAAGACCTGGATCACGCCCTCTTCGGAAAGGTCATCCAGCGCCTTGCGAAGCTGCTTGGTCTTTGTCGGGTCCCTTAGCTGCACGCGGCGCAGGATTTCGGGCGCGAAATTAGGCAGGCCGGTAAAGCGCAGCTGGTTCTTTTCAGACAGGGTATCGCCCACGCGCAGCGTCCCGTGATTGGGAATGCCGATAATGTCGCCAGCCTCTGCTGTGTCCGCGATCTCGCGGTCCTGCGCAAAGAACAGGATCGGCGAGTGGATCGCGATCGGCTTGCCGAGCCCTGAGGGCGTCAGCTTCATGTCGCGTTTGAACGTGCCCGAAACCTGCCTCATGAAGGCGATCCGGTCCCGGTGGTTGGGGTCCATATTGGCCTGGACCTTGAAGATGAAGCCGGTGACCTCGTCGCGGGTCGGCTCGATCTGTTCTTCGCCCGCGGGTTGCGGACGCGGCGGGGGGGCATATTGCGCCAGCGCCTCGATCAGTTCGGTAACGCCGAAATTCTTGAGCGCCGATCCGAAATAAACAGGCGTCATGTCACCATTGCGATAGGCCTCGAGATCGAATTCGGGATAGCCGATCTGGGCGAGTTCGACATTTTCCGCGATCTCTTCGGGCAGGTCGAAATCGGCAACGCGCTTGCCCTTGAACTCCTTGGACGGTCCTTCGGGCACCACCACTTCGCCCGAGGCGAAATCAAGGATGCCCTGGAATTCGCCGCCCATGCCCACCGGATACATTTGCGGCGAGACGTCAAGCGCCAGCATTTCAGCGATCTCGTCGAGCAGTTCGAAGACCGGGCGTCCTTCGCGATCGACCTTGTTGACGAAGGTGATGATCGGCACGCTGCGCAGCCGGCAGACCTCGAAGAGTTTGCGCGTCTGCGGCTCGATCCCCTTGGCCGCATCGATCACCATGACAGCCGAATCGACAGCCGTCAGCGTGCGGTAGGTGTCTTCGGAAAAATCCTCGTGTCCCGGCGTATCGAGCAGGTTGAAGGTCACCCCGTCCCGCTCGAAGGTCATCACGCTCGAGGTGACCGAGATGCCGCGCTGCTGCTCGATCTTCATCCAGTCAGACCGGGCGCGCCGCGCCTGGCCGCGCGCTTTCACTTCGCCAGCGAGATGGATCGCGCCGCCTTGAAGCAGCAGCTTCTCGGTCAGCGTAGTTTTCCCTGCGTCAGGGTGCGAGATGATCGCGAAAGTTCTTCTGTTCGACATGGATTGGGGCCTTTGCGCTTACCCGCGCAGCTGCGCTCCGAGCTCGGCGGCGGCCGCCACCACCTTGTCCGAGATCGCTTTCAGATCGGCGTCCTTGAAGCTCGTATCTTGCGGTTGCAGCACCACTTCGAGAGCGAGCGACTTCGTGCCTTCGGGCAGACTGCCGCCGGTGAACACATCGAAGAT
The DNA here is from genome assembly GCA_043567175.1 of Erythrobacter sp. Taxonomy (GTDB): domain Bacteria; phylum Pseudomonadota; class Alphaproteobacteria; order Sphingomonadales; family Sphingomonadaceae; genus Erythrobacter. The sequence continues at coordinate 2,499,761 of CP121323.1, read as the reverse complement.
GCGTGCAGACCTGATGAACTGTTTGTCTGCCCCCATGATGGCTCTGACCAGATCGGCAGCGGGCACATCGCGAGGCAAAAGAAACGCAAAATCGCGAGTCACCGACTGCAAGGCAGGCGGCGTAAAGGACGCGCGAGCAAAGCCCGCCGTGGCCTTCTTGGGTGGGATCGCGTCGAGGAAAATCTCGACCGCGGCAACTGGCCCAGCAAGGTCAAACGCCTTGAGCGTGGTCGGATGCAGCATGCCAAAGCGGGCCAGGATCTTCTTGGGACCCAGCCTCAGGGTCGCCGATTGACCGGGATGAAATTGCAGCCCGGCCTCGCCCATGGTCTGAAGTTTCATGACGGGCGCTCCCGCCTCGGCCAGCAGTGCGCGCGCCATGGACTTGGCGTCGTAAGCATCAAAATTTGTGGCCTTGCCGGTTGCCCAGCGGCGCGGATCCTTCTCACCCGCCAGCACCACGCCAAGCGTGGAGCGTTCATCGCTGGTGCCATCGTTCCCTCGGAAATAGCGCCGCCCGAGTTCGAAGGCGCGGGTGGAAGCGCCTCCGCGATCCGCGTTGCGCTTGGCCGCCATCAGCAGGCCGGGCAGCAGCGAGGGGCGCATGACCTTCATGTCCTCGCTGATCGGATTGTCCAAGGCCCACAGATGCACGCCTTCGGGGGCGAAATGCTCCGCCTCCGCCTCGGGCAGGAAGGACCAGGTGATCGCTTCGTGCAGCCCGCTAGCCGCCGCCGCGCGGCGCAGCTTGCGTTCAAGCACCTGCGCGGGCGTAGCCGTGGGGCGCGCGACGCCTTCCACGCGCGGCAGGGCAACACTTGTCACCTTGTCGAGACCGTGAATCCGCACGACTTCCTCGACGAGGTCCGCCGGACCCTCGATATCGTGGCGACGCAGCGGGCAGGTGACCTGCCAATCGTCGGCGACTGTGAAATCGAGGCTTTCGAGTATGCGCTTCTGCTCGTCCTCAGGAACATCGACGCCGCCCAGACGCGCGGTGAGGCCGGGGTCGAACGAGACGACCATCGGCGTGGCTGGCGGCGCCCCTGCGTGAACATCCTCGCTCGTTGTGCCGCCCGCAAGTTCGACGATCAGCCCGGTGAGCAGGTCAAGGCCCTCCTGCAGGAACGCCGGGTCCACTCCGCGCTCGAAACGTGTGCGCGCATCAGAGGCAAGGCCTAGCTTACGGCCCGTCACGCCGATGCGGGCTGGCTCGAAATAGGCGATTTCGAGAAGCACGTCGGTCGTATCGTCCTGCACGCCTGAATCCTCGCCCCCCATGATGCCCGCAATATCGTGCACCTGACTGTCGTCGGCGATGACCACCATCGTGTCATTGAGCGTGTATGTCTTCTCGTTGAGCGCCAGCACCTCTTCGCCATTCTTTGCCCGGCGCGCGACCACCGCGCCCGAAAGCCTGGCGAGGTCATAGACGTGGGCGGGGCGGCCAAAAGCGAGCATGAGATAGTTGGTAAGGTCCACCAGCAACGAGATCGGGCGCTGGCCCGCCGACTTCAGCCGCTGTTGCAGCCAGTCGGGCGAAGGGCCGTTTTTCACGCCGGTGATGACGCGGCCATAGAAGGCCGGACAGCCTTGCGGATCGTCCGTGCGGATCTCGACCGGACACGCGCCGGAAGCTTCAAACGAGGGGAAGGCAATCGGCTTGAGCGTCCCCAGACCCGCCGCCGCGAGATCGCGCGCTATGCCGTAAACACCCATGCAATCGGGGCGGTTGGGCGTGATCGCGACGTCGATGATCGGCGAGGAGCCCTGATAATCGGCAAAGGAATGGCCAATGCTCGCATCGTCGGGCAGTTCGATGATGCCGTCGTGATCCTCGCCAAGGTCAAGTTCGCGCGCCGAACACATCATGCCGGTCGATTCGACACCGCGGATCGCCGCCTTGCGCAGTTCCATCCCGTTCGAGGGAACGACTGCGCCCGGCAGGCCGAGCACGCCCTTCATGCCTGCGCGCGCATTGGGCGCGCCGCACACGACCTGGAGCGGTTCGCCATCGCCGGTGTCGACTTTCAGAACCTGCAGCTTGTCCGCATCGGGGTGTTTCTCGGCCGAGATGACATGTGCGACCTTGAAGCCGGCGAGCGTCTCGGACGGATCTTCAACGCCCTCGACCTCAAGCCCGATCGCGTTGAGCGTATCGAGAATCTCGGCAAGCGTTGCCTCGGTTTCGAGGTGGTCCCTGAGCCAGGTGAGCGAGAATTTCATGCGCGCGCTCCTACCCCGGCCGAAAGAGTCGGCTGGTCAAAGGGGGAAAAGCCGTAATGCGCCAACCAGCGCGGATCACCGTCAAAGAAGGCGCGCAAATCGTTCATCCCGTATTTGAGCATCGCGATCCGATCGATGCCCAGGCCGAAGGCAAAGCCCTGCCACTGGTCGGGATCGAAACCGGCCGAGGCAAGAACGCGGCGATTGACCATGCCGCTGCCGCCCAGCTCCATCCAGTCATGCCCCTCATCATCGCCATGCCCGCCGACCACGCGGCGGTCTCCCTCGTTCGAATAGCCGACATCGACCTCGACGCTGGGTTCGGTGAAGGGGAAGTAGGAGGGGCGCAGGCGCAGCACGATATCCTCGCGCTCGAAGAACGCCTTGAAGAAGGTCTCGAGCGTCCATTTGAGGTGGCCGAGATGAATGTCGCGGTCGACCACGAGGCCTTCGACCTGGTGGAACATCGGGGTGTGCGTCGCATCGCTGTCGGAACGGTAGACCCGGCCCGGTGCGATGATGCGGATCGGCGCGCCGCCCTGGCTCTTGGCCGCAACATCCTTCTTGGTGCGGATCTGCACGGGCGAGGTGTGCGTCCTCAAAAGCATCTGGCCGCCATCTGGTGCCGCATCGGGGAAGTAGAACGTATCGTGCATCGCGCGAGCGGGGTGCGTCTCATCCATGTTGAGCGCGGTGAAATTGTGCCAGTCATCTTCGATTTCCGGCCCGGTCGCGACCGCAAAGCCGAGATCGGCAAAGATCTCCGCCAGCTCGTCCATCACCTGGCTCACCGGATGGATCGAGCCCGTGGGACTGGCCGGAGCAGGCAAGGTGAGGTCAAGCTTTTCGGAGGCCAGCTGCGCCTCGAGCGCGGCGGCTTCGAGAGCTTCCCTTCTCGCCTCGATCGCATCGGCGATTTCGGCGCGTACGGCCTGGATCGCGGGCGCGGCCTCGCTACGCTCTTCCGGGCTCATTTGCCCGAGCGTCTTGAGCGCAAGGCTAACCCAGCCCTTCTTGCCCAGCGCCGCCACGCGCTGCTCGTCGAGCGCCTCGAGCGTCTGGGCTGCGGCAATCGCTTCCAGCGCCGCTTGCTTGTCCGTTGTTAGGTCAGTCATTCTTTATCCTCGGGGCCGGGACACCTTGTATCTCGGCTGCACAATATGCGCCCGCCGCTAGCGGCATTCGGGCCGAGTTGCAAAGGGTCTGAGCGCGCCGGGCGGCGGCTTCAGCCCTCCGGCTCGTGCAATCCCTGCATGGCCTTGCCCGCAATCGCCATGCGGGCCTGCGCCGCAGCGACCAGGATGGGCTTTTCCAGGCGCGCATATTCACCCGGCGTCATGCCCATGAAACGCCTGAAATCGCGCACGAAGTGGGCCTGGTCGTGATATTGGTAATCCAGCGTGCTCAGCCATTTGAGCGAAGGGTAGAGCATGAATTGCGCAAGGCTGCGCAGGAAACGCTGGCGGCGCAACAGCAGCTTGGGCGGAAAGCCGAAGGCACGGCGCGAAAGCCGCTCGAGCGAGCGAAGGTTCATGCCTACACGCGTTGCCAGTTGCGCAGCGCTCGCGATCTCCGGATCGACGAGGGCGGTGTTGATCGCGGTGATCTTGTCTTCGTGGGCGACCTCCCGGTCGATCAACGGGATCAGCGCGGCCTCGATCGCCGCGACTTCCTCGGCAAAATCGCCCTCGGCCCCCTGAAACCTTGCTGAGAGGCGCTTTGCGAGCGGGCGCAAATGCTCGAATGCAGCGTCAATATTACCGTCAACGAAGCGGTCGGCATAGTCGCTTGCAGGTGCGCCGGTGAACTTCGCCCAGCCCAGTGGCAGCAGGCCGATGCCCCAATTGCCCCCCGAAACCGCGTTCTTGCCATCGCCGATGCGAAAGCGCGTCGTCAACGTGGTCGGCCCGGTCACGGCAAAGGCAGGGCTTTCGCGAAGCGGCTCGTCCCCGATCGCCGAGGTTGCGTAATCATCCCGCAAAAAGCGCAGATTGGGCCATTCGGGATGAAGTCGGTCCTCGATCACCGGTTCGTTGGGGGAGGTCTGCGCCTCGATCAGGTAATAGGTCGTGACGTGAGGTCGCAATGTTTCACTCGGCAGAGCGAAGCGAACCTTCATAGCGCTTCCGGTCTGGACTTTCACGTGGCCTGCGCGGTTGGCTGGATCGATGGCTTGACGGGGCTGTCTTTCGGCCCGTCCAGCGTCTGCGCGGCGCTGCCCCAGATCCGCGCCCTCGCCTCCATGAAGGAGGCAAGGATCGGGTGCTCCAGCGCCGCGTAGTCGCTGGGAAGCATGGTCATGAACTCGCGGAATTCGCGCGTGAACTGGGCCTGGTCATGATATTCGGCATCCATCGCCTCGGTCCAGCGGCCAAGGGCCTTCTTCGCGGTCCCGTTCTGCGCGGCTTGCGCCTGGTAAAGCATGAAGCTGGTGAGGCTGCGCATGAAGCGCTGGCGGCGCATCAGGCGTTTGGGCGTGAAGCCGAAATAACGCTGGCACACGCGCTCCAGCGTGCGCACGCTCATCGCGCAGCGGTCAGCCAGTTCGCTCACGGTAACACATTGCCCGGAAACCAGCGCTTCATGCACGCGCAGGATCTTGGGCTCATCGCGGCTCGGGCGCATCATCGTGCCCAGCGTTATCACGATGTGGTCGAGCTGTTCTTCCTCACTCGCCTCCGGGTCGGTGAGGACCGGGGTAAGCGCTTCGAAGCGGGCGAAGGCGGGGTGCGAGGCGCCGTTGCAGGTAAGGTTGGAGAGGTCATAGGCCGGCACATCGAAGAAGCGCGCCCAGCCCAGCGGCAGAAAACCGATGCCCCACATCTTCGCGCTGCCCAGCTCGAACCGGCAGGGCAGCGAGCTTGGCCCCGTGGCAACGAAGGCCGCGCCGCTGACCGAGCTCTTACCGATCTGCGCACTGGGTGTGCTGCCGGCGAAGAAACGAATATTGGCCCATTCGGGCTGGAGATAGTCTTCAAGGGTGGAGCGCTGGCTTGCACACTCGCCCTCATCGACATCCAGCAAGAGCCGGTAGAAGGTCGTGAAACAGCCATCGAATTGTGCAGGCGGGGTGAAGAAACGGCTTTGCACACTGTGACGTGCACGCGCAGGCCCATCCGAAATCGGCTTCATATCGCTGCAATACCCCCTGTAGCGCTGCGATATGTGCCAAGTCCGGCGTGTTCTTACAAGGGCTTTGTCGGTTTCATACAAAGCAGGGGTGTGCCAGAAAGAACCGATTGCGGGCCGGTGGCAAACGCAAAAAGGCGGCCCCCTTGCGAGGCCGCCTCTTGAATGGATCACCAACCCGCGCCGGGGTTTTTTCCGGATGCGAGCGGTAGCCTGCGAAGCTTACGCGGGAAGCGCTTCCTTCGCCTGGGCGATGATCGTCTTGAACGCCGCTTCCTCGTTCATGGCGAGGTCGGCCATGACCTTGCGGTCAAGCTCGATACCGGCGAGCTTCACGCCGTGCATGAACTGCGAATAGGTAAGACCTTCGGCGCGCACCGCCGCGTTGATGCGCTGGATCCACAGCGCGCGGAAGTTGCGCTTCTTGATCTTGCGATCGCGATAGGCATACTGGCCCGCCTTCTCGACGGCCTGGCGCGCAATGCGGATCGTGTTCTTGCGACGGCCGCGATAGCCCTTCGCCTGGTCGAGAATGCGCTTGTGCTTGGCTCTGGTGGTAACACCACGTTTGATGCGAGGCATATTGGAAGTTCCTTTCAGTCACTGGGACCGGGCCTTCCCACTCCCCCGCCCTTCCACCCGGACATCGTATCCTAATGGGTGGAAGGGCGGGGGAGTGGGTAGGCCCGGCACGTCGGCGCTAGCCGACCCGATCAATCAAGCCCGTAGGGCGCCCATTTCTTGATCGTCTTGGTGTCGGCATCCGAGATCACTTCGGTGCCGCGGTTCTGACGGATATACTTCGCATTGTGGCTGATCAGGCGGTGACGCTTTCCAGCGACGCCGTGCTTGATCTTGCCGGTTGCGGTGATCTTGAAGCGCTTCTTCACACCGCTCTTGGTCTTAAGCTTGGGCATTTTCATCTCCTTGATTGAGACACATCAGACCAGCCCTGGCAGCCCTTGTCGCCAGGCCGGACTCGAAACTTGTGTGTCGTGAAGGACGCGCAGATACAATTTTTCCGCCATAATGCAAGAAGAGTCGTGCTTTCGCCTCGAGACCTCAGTTGAGCCGGACGCAAGTTGATGAAAGGCAACCGACGGGGGGTATCAACTTGCATTTCCCGCATGCAATTTTCGCAGCTTTGCCAGATCTGCCCCGTGGGCGAAGCCTGACAGATCGCGGCGCAGTAGGAAAGCGCGCCACCCGCCAGCCCCCGCTTGCAAGCGCCTGAAAGCGAGGTCAAAACCGTTGCATGAACACTTTGCTAGCCTCGCTGCGCCATGGCTTTGGCAATCTCGCCAACTTCAAGGGCCGCGACACGCGCGCGCAATTCTGGCCCTTCGCGCTGCTCCAGATCGCTGCTCTGCTGGTCCTGTGGGCGCCGTTCTTCCTCTCCGAATTTGTCGCCGCGATGGAGCGAATGCAGGCCTTTGCCAAAGCCAATCCCGACAAGGCGACGATCATCGACGAGCCGGGGCGCTACTCGATCACGATCAACGATCCGGTGCCGGGCATTGGCCCTGACCTTGAAGCGATGCTCTGGCCGCTTGCGGTGCTGGTGCCGGTCTTCATCGCGCTGATCGCCGCAGCGACCGTGCGCCGCCTGCACGATATCGGCTGGCCGGGCTGGGTCGGCCTGGTCCCCGCAATCCTGTTCTTCGCGAGCGGCTGGCTGATGTTCGATGTCTTCACCAGCCTGAACGAGGGCGCTGGCCAGCCCGATTCCGGCACGTTCCTGACGGCCTTCGCGCTGACCTTTGCCTATAATATCAGCCTGATCGGGCTGCTGATCGCGTGCCTGTGGCCGACAAGGCCGCAGAACAATCGCTACGGCCCCGCTCCCCTATGAGGGCTCCCGCCACATCAATCGGCAGCCGATAGCGGCCGGTTGCCCGTTTCCTTGAGCCAAGCCGCGAAATCGCCATGCGCGATCGGCACCGCACCTTCGGGAAGGTCAGCGCTCCACACATAGGCTTCGGCGCGCGTCTCTCCATAGCCGTCCCAGCCATCGACCTCGATCGGCTGGCGCGTGTAATCCGCCCCCTCGAAAGCATCGATCGCGGCGATATCGACGCCGCCCGCTTCGTGCAGCGTGCCATGGACGATGGTCGAAAAGCGCGCCTGTGTCGGGATCAGCGCGGGATACCAGGCGCTGCCCTCGGGGATTGCGTAAAGCGCGCCCGTCGTGGTCGCGGGAGAACCCAGCCCCAATCCTGCGAGGAAATCCCAGTCCACCCCGAAAGCAGACATATCCTCGCGCAGCACGCCATAAAAGAACAGGTGCATCGCCACCTCAGACCTCCAGTGTCTCGCCCACCAATTGCTCGCTCACCTCCCACAACCGGCTGGCGGTCACATCGTTGCGCGCACGGCGCTCAATGATCGCATCACCCACGTCCCCGCGCGCATCGAACGGGCCGGTAGGGCCGTAATAGCCGCCCGAAACCGCGCGTTCATCGGTCGCGGCCAGCACGGAGGGCCACGCGCCCCTGGTCGCCGACTGGGCGAGCAGCTTGTTCGTCACGCCATAGACCAGCTTGAACACGGCGCCCGGCCCCTTGAACTGGAGCGCGGTGTCCGAATAGCCCGGATGGCAGGCGATCGACTTGATCTTCGAGCCCGCCGCCTCCAGCCGCCGGTGCAGTTCCTGAGCAAACAGCAGATTGGCGAGTTTCGAGCGGGTGTAGGAGCGGCTGGCGTCATAGCCGTTCTCCATCATCAGGTCTTCAAAGTCGATGCGGCCAAACTTGTGCGCGATGCTGGAAACGGTGACCACACGCCCGCCGCGTCCGTCGACCTGTCCGATCATCAGAGCGGTCCACAGGAAATGGCCGAGGTGATTGGTGCCCAGTTGCAGCTCGAACCCGTCCCTGGTCCGGCGCTTGGGCGTCTGCATCACGCCGGCATTGTTGATGAGGCCCCAGATTGCACCGAAGCGTTCGCCCGCCTCGCTGGCCGCAGCGCGAATGGAATCGCTGTCGGCAAGGTCGAGCGTCAGGCTCTCGCAGCGCCCCGCGCCGCAATTGACGAGTTTGGCGAGCGCCTTTGCCGCCTTGCTCTTGTCGCGGCAGGCGATGACGACGTCGGCGTTGTTTTCGGCAAGAATTCGCGCCGCCTCGAAGCCTATCCCCGAATTGCCGCCGGTGATGAGGAAGGTCTTGCCCGCACAATCGGGCACCTTTTCGGGCGTCCAGTTGCGGATCAGGGGGTTGGATGTCGTCGGCATGATTGCGGCTCCCGGGCAGGTATAGGGGCGCGGGGCGTGCCCGCGCTTTCTATCCCAACTCCCGGCGGCCACGCAGGGTCCGCAAAAGACGCGGGGTTACTTCTTGTCCGAAAAGGGCAGGGTGAAGCCGCCATTGCTGGGCACGCTCGATCCCTCGCCATCGGAAGCCTCGTGAAAATGCGGTTGAGGCCCGGCAGAACTGCCCATCGCCGCCAGCACATCCTCGATCCGCGCCGGATCGCCCAGCGCGATCACCGTCCCGTCGCTCCCGGCATCAAGCGGGTTGCCCTGCCAGTCGCTCATCACGCCGCCCGCGCCTTCGACCACGGGGACGAGCGCTGCAAAATCGTGCAGTTTCAGCCCGGCTTCCATCACGCAGTCGATATGCCCGCTCGCCAGCAGGGCGTAATTGTAGCAATCGCCGCCATAGACCGGGTAGGGACGCTTGGGGTAGGCGTTGACCACGAGGTTGAGCCAGGCATCGGCCTCGTCCGCGCCAAAGGCATGGGGGCTGGTGGTGGCAAGGCTCATCCCTTCAACCGCTCGGCAGGCGCGCGCCTTCACCGGCTTTCCGTTCAGCGTCGTGCCCTCGCCGATGCGGCCGACCCAACGCTCGCGGGTGATCGGCTGGTCGATCACGCCCAGCACCGGCCAGCCATCCTGCATCAACGCGATCAGTGTGCCGAAAATCGGGCGTCCGGCGACAAAGCTTTGCGTGCCGTCGATCGGATCGAGCACCCATTGCCGCCCGGCACCTTCGTTGCGGGTGCCATATTCCTCGCCGATGATGCCATCATCGGGAAAGCGTTCCTCGATCAGCTTGCGCATCGCCGCCTCGGCCTCGCGATCTGCGCGGGTGACGGCGGAATTGTCCGACTTTGTCTCGGTCTCGCCATGGGCGCGGAACAGCGGGCGGATCACTTCGCCAGCCGCATCGGCGAGGGCATTGGCGAATTTGGCGTCTTTTGGGGTCATGGATAATCTTTCCTGGGCCGAGCCACCCGCGCCTACATACCCTTATTCCAGTAATCAAACGCTATGCGCTGGTGCAGCGCGACATAGGCGCGCGCCTCTGCGCCTTCCCAATCCATCGGCCATTTTCCCGGCAATTCGTCGGCAAGGTGCGAGCGGCTGACGAACCAGCCCTGCCCCGGCAAGCCATCGGACTGCCTCACCACCAGCACCGCAAGGCCCGGCTCGCCGCGCGCATATGCGTCCTCGTCGAGCCGGTCGAGCACAGTGCAAAGGCTGCGCATCTTGGGCCGGGTGAAGCGGTAACCGAGAAGTTGGAGGGTCTGGCTGTAGGTCAGCGCATTGCGGGCACGCGCCGCGCCGATGAGGATCTCGCGCACTTCTTCAGGGTCAAACGTCATTTGCTTTGAGATTCGCCCATCCGGGCGATCATCCTCGCTAGACGGGCAGGCAAGCTGCCCCCGCTGCGGGCGGCCGGTCGGCCTTGCGGTCGCTGCGCGACCGGTCTCATCAATCGAAGAGACTGCTCACGCTGCTCTCGTCCGCGATTCGCCTGATCGCTTCGCCTACCAGCGAGGCGATGGGAAGGATGCGGATGCGACCGCACGCCTCGGCGGCCTCGGTGGGCCGGATCGAATCGGTGATGACCAGCTCTTTGAGCTTTGACCCGTCAACCCGCGCCACCGCGCCGCCCGAAAGCACGCCGTGGGTGATATAGGCCGCAACGCTCGCCGCGCCCTGTTCGAGCAGCGCATCGGCCGCATTGCACAAGGTGCCGCCTGAATCGACGATGTCGTCAATCAGGATGCAGTGCCGGCCCGAGACATCGCCGATGATGTTCATCACTTCCGATTCGCCCGGCCGGTCGCGGCGCTTGTCGACGATCGCGAGCGGGGCGTTGTCGAGCCGCTTGGCCAGCGCACGCGCGCGCACCACGCCGCCGACATCGGGGCTGACCACCATCAGGTCCTGCTCGCCATATCGCGCCTGGATATCAGCCGCCATCACCGGGGCGGCGTAGAGATTGTCGGTCGGGATATCGAAGAAGCCCTGGATCTGGCCTGCATGCAGGTCGACCGCGAGCACACGGTCGGCCCCCGCCTCGGTGATGAGGTTGGCGACCAGCTTGGCCGAGATCGGCGTGCGCGGGCCGGGTTTGCGATCCTGTCGGGCATAGCCGAAATAGGGCACCACCGCGGTGATCCGCTTGGCCGAGGCACGGCGCAGCGCATCGATGCAGATCAGCAGTTCCATCAGGTGGTCGTTCGCTGGATAGCCGGTGGGCTGGACGAGGAATACATCCTCGCCGCGCACATTCTCGTGGATCTCGACGAAGATCTCCTCGTCGGCAAAGCGCCGCACGCTCGCATCGGTGAGGGGAATTTCGAGATAGGCCGCGATCGCGCGGGCCAGCGGCATGTTCGAGTTGCCGGACATGATTTTCATGAGAAGCGAATCCCCGTGAGGCAGGCCGATTGATGCCCCCGCCTAGCCCAGCGTAACGAAAACGCAACATGGCAAGCGCGCTTGTCGTCAGTTGATCGCGCAAAGCGTTGCCCGGACGCCGCAATGGATAGGGACGGTTTTGACAAGACCCGCGAAGTCTGGCTCAAACCGTGTGCTCGTCAAAGGGGATCACCATGCATATCTCGCACCACACGGCGCTGAAAGCGCTCTGCGCGCTGGCCGCACTTGCGCTCGGCGGCTGTTCGCCCGAGGCCGCTGCGCCGCAAGCCGCCGCCACCGACGAGGCCGCGCCGCCCGCTTTCATCGCCGCCGATTTCGCCGTGCCGACGCTGGTCGAGGCGGATGGGTTCAAGCTTGTCCCCCTCGGCCCCGATCTCGCCCGCGTCGATTACGATGCCTACATGTCCTCGATCGAACACCTGCAGGAGACCTTCACCCGCTCGACCGGCTGGCCGCGCGAAGGGCTCACCATGGACGATGCTATGCTCGACATGGAGACAGAAGCCGCCCGCTTCGAGGGGCGCGAGAGCTTTGCCTATGCGGTGCTCACCCCCGATGGCTCGCGCGAGCGCGGCTGCGTCTATGTCTATCCCGGTGTGGGCGAGCATGACGCGGTGGTGCGCCTGTGGGTGACAAAGGCCGAATACGATGCCGGCTTCGACGAAGAACTCTACGCCTGGACGCAAGGGTGGATCGCGGCGGACTGGCCGTTTTCCAATGTCGCCTGGCCGGGCCGCGCGATTGGCTGGGAGGAATGGGACGCGCTCACCTCCGCCGCCGAGACCGGCTGAGCGGGCGCTGCGGTCTTTGCGGCCTCAGTCCTCGTAGACAAAAGCGATCTGATCGGCGTCGAACACCCAGATCCAGGGCTGGTAATAGCCCGGCTCGTATTCGCCGCGCTTGTTGCTTTCGCGCGGGCGCAAGCCTGAGGCTGAATCGATCCACTGCAACCGCACATCGCCATCGACGATGATGCGCCGATCCTTCAACCGCTGCATCATGGTGAACATGTTGACGCCGGTCATGCCCTTCTGTCGGCAGCCCTGGACCTGGATTGCGCCCTCGTCGACCACGCCGCCCCCGCATGCCCGCGCGCGCCGCAACAGCGCCTGGAGCACATCCTCTTCAAAGGCGATGGTGAGCGTGCCGAACTCGGCATAATCGAGGTGCGAGTTGATGAAGAACAACCGGTCGAGCGCGCCGGTTATGCTGCGCCCGCCGCCTTTCACATCGAGCAGGAAGCGGCCCTGGCGCGCATCGCCCGCGCCGGCGGCAAACGCCATCTCGACCGCCTCGGTGGGGGTGAGACAGCCGGTTTCGCATTCGACGAGATTGGCGCGCGCGGCTGCGAGCGAGGCCTCGCCCTGCCTGAGAGGCGCAAGCCGTTGTTCGATGGCCTGTGCGCTCATGCCCTGCGCGGCGCCATCTTCGGCTGTTTTCTCCACAGGCGCATCCACAGCCCCGCCTGCAACGGCGCCCGGAGCCGCTTCAACCGCTCCTTTGGCAGACCCGTCAAAAGGCTCACCAAGAGGTTGGGCCAAAGCGCCCGAAGCCGCGCCAATCAGGGGCAGTAGGAAGAGCAAGCGCGCCATCAAATCAATCCCATAACGGACACAACCGGCCCGCCAAAGGCAAAAGCACGAATGCGAATGAACCCGCGCTGAAAGGGCGACCCGCTCGTCGCTTGCATATGACACGGGCGCACATGTTCAGGAAACAAGAGAGTCGCACATTTCGGATTCGCTTTACGATCCGGAAAGAGTTACGCTTCCCCTTCGGCGTGAAAGCGTCGTCCCCCATGGCCAAGCCGCCAAAATCGTGAAAATGCCGCCAGCAAAGGCGGTTAGCGCGAAAGTGGCAAGGCCGGCGTCGCCCGCCTCGGGATCTGGTTTGCGACGTTCGAGTCGATAGGGACTTGGTAGAAGCCGCGCTTTCGGGCCGGTTGCATGGGGCGTTGAAGACCGGGGATGAGGGATCTGTCCCGGATAGCTTGGGAACCTACGTCCACTGGACTGCCCGCTATCCAAGATCCTCTCCTCCACGGTTGGAACGAGGAGGGGAAAGATGTTGCAATACAGGGAACGCAGTGGGGAGACCCGCGAGCTGATCGGTACACTGACCTATCAGAGCCGCGCTGCAGTCCAGCCATCCGAAGCCGATCTGGACAGGCTGGTCCAACGGGCGCAACAGCGCAACCGTTCGCTCGGTATCACCGGCATGCTGCTTTACGAAGACGGGCGCTATCTCCAGACACTCGAAGGCCCGCGCGAAGGGCTCGAGGCCGTCTGGTCCGCGATCGAGAATGACGAGCGACACGATCATATCGAGATACTGTCGCAGCACTACGTCAATGACCGGCTGTTTTCGGACTGGGACCTGCTGTTCTATCGCAAGCTCGAACACGCGCCCAAATCGATGCTCGAACGCATCAAGGGCCCCGGCCCGCTGGCCAAGCATGTTCCCAAGGTAGTGCGCTATGCGCTCGATGCGAACGAGCCTTCGCTCAACGAATTGTTCGCACGCCTTTCGGAAAAAGGGTGGGATGGCGATGACATCGCACGCCAGCTGCTCGAACCCGCCGCGCGCGCTATGGGCGATGCCTGGCTGGCCGACGAATGCAGCGAATTCGACCTGACGCTGGGCCTTGGCATGCTGCAGATGGCGGGCCACGCGGTGCGCTATCGTAGCGATCCCGACGAGCTGCGCGGCAGCCGCTACACGATCCTTCTGGCGAGCGCGCCGGGCGAATCGCATCTGGTCGGCCCGTCGCTTCTGGCTGACCAGTTCACCGATGCGGGCTGGGGGGTCGAACTGGTCTTCCCGACCAGCAACGAGGCGTTGCAGAACCAGCTCAACAAGCAGCAGCCCGATGCGGTCGATATCGCCCTGTCCGATTCGCTTTCGCGCCAGGGCAAGGTCTCGCAACTTCGCGAAACAGTGGAGCAATCGCGCTGGTCGGTTTCCGAGCATCCGCTGGTCGTCTCGGTCGGCGGACGGCTGTTTGCAGAAGCTTCGGCCACGGCCGAGAATGTGGGCGCCGATCACGCGCGCAAATCGATTGCGGGCACGCGGATGAGCATTCGCGAGCTGGTCGAAAGGGCGCGCTCGCAAGGCAAGCTTCCGCCCGAATAACGGGCGCCTGCGACCGGAGGGCTCGTCCGCTTCAGGGCGTATGGCTTCAGGACTTTAGGGCGGCCGGGCGATCTTCGCCCGGACCGTCAAATCGCCAGCTTGTGAGCGAGCCGCGCCAGACTTCGCAAGGCTCGCCATCAAGCACCCACGCCACCGCGCCCTGATGCGGGATCAGGCGCCCGCCAAGGCTGCGAAAATCGCGGAATTGCCCGTGCCAGGGGCGCTCGCGAAAGACGCCTTTCTCCTCGCGCGGGCGAAGCCCTTCGATGCGTGCGGGTAATCCCTCGCGATCAAGGCTGAAGCGCACCTGCCCTCGAATATCGCCGATCGCCGCTGAAACGGATAACGTCTCGGGCGAAGACACCGTCCAGGAAAGGTGCGCGTTGCAAAGGATGGCATCGGGTACCCACGGCAATTCGGCGAGATAGCGCATCACCTGCCCCTTGAGCAGCGCGGGCGAGGCTTGCGCGCGGGCCAGAGGAACAAGGCCAAGGATCGAAACGCCGCCCATGGCGCGATCCGCGACCAGCGAATCTTCCACCCTGAGCGCGCCCAAAGGCCCCGTCTTGGCGCGCCAGCAAAACGCGGTCTGACCCGCGCTCATCCATTGCGAAGCGGTAAAGCCCATCCACTTGCCCGCCGGGTCGGTGCGAAGGGTGCCCTGCTGCGCAAAGACGGCGCGGGCACGCTGCAAGGCCGTGTTCGAAGGCCCCTGCGCGCCAAGGCGACGGGCCAGATCTAGAACTGCCGGCGGCAGCGACACGCCCTACCCCGCATGCGGTGCGATCCGGTGCTCGCCCCTGATACAAACAAGGCTCCAGCGCGAGTCCTTTTTTGACGTGCGCAGGACCATCGCGCCGACCCGTATGGAGGTCCTAACCCGCATGCGGTGCAATACGGTGCTCGCCCCTGATCCAGCGCACGGTGCCCGAAGAGGCGCGCATGACCACGCTCTCGGTCGTCATGATCGTCGCGCCGGTCGATTTCTTGCGCTTCTTGACGCCTTCGAGCAACGAGCCCGAGGTCACCCCGGTCGCCGCGAAGATGCAGTCGCCCATCGCCAGCTCTTCAAGCTTGTAGATCTTGTCGAGATCGGTGATGCCCCATTTCGCTGCGCGCGCGCGCTCATCATCGTTGCGGAACAGCAGGCGGCCGTTGAACTGCCCCCCAACGCAGCGCAGCGCGGCTGCCGCCAGCACACCTTCGGGCGCGCCGCCAGAGCCCATATACATGTCGATCCCGGTATCCTGGTCGGTCACCGCGATCACGCCGGCTACATCACCGTCGCCGATCAGATGCACCCCGCAGCCGATGGCGCGCAGCTCGGCGATCAGGCCGGCGTGGCGCGGGCGGTCGAGCACGCAGACATTGATATCGGCAGGCTCGCGCCCCTTGGCTGCCGCCACCGCCATGACGTTCTCGGTCGGCGATTTGGCAAGGTCGATCACATCGGCGGGCAGGCCCGGTCCCACCGCAAGCTTGTCCATGTAGACATCAGGCGCGTTGAGCAGGTTGCCTTCATCGGCAGCCGCCAGAACCGCCAGCGCGTTGGGCCCGGCCTTGGCGGTGATGGTGGTGCCCTCCAGCGGATCGAGCGCGATGTCGATCTTTGGCCCCTTGCCGGGCGCGCCGCCGACTTTCTCGCCGATATACAGCATCGGCGCTTCGTCGCGCTCGCCCTCGCCGATCACCACGGTGCCGTCCATGTAGAGCGTATCGAAGGCGCGGCGCATTGCTTCGACCGCAGCGGCGTCGGCGGCCTTTTCATCGCCGCGTCCGATCAGTTCGGCAGCGGCGACGGCTGCCGCTTCGGTGACGCGCACCATCTCCAGCACCAGCACCCGGTCGATCGCATTCTCACCCGAAGGTTCCTTTGCGGCGAGAACATCGGTAGTGGTGGGGGTGTTCATGGGAGTTTCATCCTTTGAATGGTCTTTTATTAGATGAGCTTGCGCGTCTTGTTGTTTGCGATGCGCTTAAGCGTAAGGAGCCCCGCTTGTCGAGCAACCCCGATGTCTTTTTGAGCTTTCCTGCCGGGCCTGCGGTTCCCTGGCGCTGGCTCGCAAGCGGGTGGCTGGCGGGCGCTGCGCTGTTCGCCGCTCCTCTGGCTGCACAAGATGACACCGCAAAGACGCCCCCTGCCGAGCAGCCTGTGGATGCCCCGGACGGGAACGAGGCCGCACGCGAAGAGGAAGAGGAACCGGTGCGGATCAATCTTTCCGTCACCGTGCCGCGCGGCGAGGTGAACGAGGCGCAGGCGCAGCAATGCGTCGACGAGGCCGACGCCGGGACGATCAGCGGCGATATCATCGTCTGCCGGCGGCTGGGCGAAAGCGGCGAGAATTATTTCAGCGGCAGCGCGAGCGAGGCGCGCAAACGCTATGCGCGCGAAACCGCCTTCAAGGGCAGCCCGTCGACCCCCAATGTCTCGGGCCTGTCCGATAACGGCAAGGGCATCTCGATCGGCGGAGTCCCGCCGCCTGCGCTGATCATCGATGTCGGCGCGCTGCCCGATGCGCCCGCCGGATCGGATGCCGACCGGATCGCGCGCGGCCTGCCGCCGCTTGGCCAGGACGAAGACCTTTCCGAAGAGGAAGTGCGCAAGCGTCGCGAAGCGCTCGGCCTGCCGCCGCCCACTTTCAGAAAGAAGAAGGGCAACTGATCTGATCCGCGCGCGCGCTTCAAGCCGTGCGCGTGCGCATGCGGGTCTGGCTTTGCTGCTGGTAGCCAGCGCCCCGGCAGTCGCGGGGCAGGAGCGCATCCCGATCGATATCGGCCCGGCCACGGGCGAGGCCTCGCCGCCCGCAAGGGTCGACATACTCGTCCCGCCATCCGTGCCCGGAGCGCCCACCGCTGCCGAAACGCTCGAATGCGAGAACGCCGCCGATGCCGGCGAGATCTCGGGCGAGATCGTGGTGTGCCGTTCGATCATCGACAATTCGAACCGCTTCTCAGGAAGCCGCGAGGCATGGCTCGCCGACTACGCAGAGCGGTCCAGGAACCACAACGCACCCCCCACCCCCGATGTGGCAGGCGCAGGCATCTTTCGCGGACCCCCATCGGTATCGGGTCTGTGCTTCATCCCGCCATGCCCGAAGGATCCGGCGCTGCTGATCGATGTCGAGGCGCTTCCGCCGCCGCCGGTGGGCAGCGATGCCTGGTGGCAGGCGCAGGGCATCACCCCGCGCGGCAATGACGGCGACCTGACTCCCGAAGCGCGGCGCCTTCTCGAGGCGCAGCTTGTCCTTCCGCCCAAGCCCGATTTTTCCAAGGAGGCCGGGGAATGATGGCGATAGGTATTTCGGGAGCCGCGCTTCCGCTTGCACTCCTTGCACAAGCCGAAGTGCCTGCCGATGCAGCCGCTTCTGAACCCGTGCCGGAAACTGCCACGGAATCAGCAGCCGAACCCGATGAAGGCCGGCTCGTCATCGATATCCGCGCCCCGAGCGAACCCGATCCGGGCGATGCGATCGCCTATGAAGCCTGCCTCGCCGAACAGGATGCAGCCCGCCTGCGCGGCGAGATCATCGTGTGCCGCAGGCGAGACGGCGATGACGCCGCCGCCTCGGGCTTCGACAAGGAGAAGTGGGAGCGCGATTACGCGCAGCGCACGCAAGGCGCGAAGACGCCCGGTCTCGATAGTCTTGCCGGCGGGCCGCTCTACCGCGCCGACGGATCGGTTTTCATGGTTACCGTGAAGCGCGCTTTCGGCGATCCGCCGCCGCCTGCATTATTCATCGACGTCGAGGCCCTGCCCAAAGCGCCGCCGGGGTCCGATGCGGACCGGATCGCGCGCGGACTGGCTCCGCTCGGCGGGCAATAGGCTCAGGACGGCAGGATCGGCAGCACCAGGGGCGCAGCGGTGAGGCTGTCGGACCCGTCGAGCAGGTCGAGCGCCTTGGCAATGCAGCGTTCGGGCCCTTCATGCGTCACCATCGCCACCAGCACCTCGCCATCAAGCCCGCCGCGCCCCTGCTGGATGAGGCTCTCGATCGAGACATCGGCATCGCGCATCGCTGCGGTGATCTCGGCCAGCACGCCGGGGCGGTCATTGACGGTAAAGCGGATGTAGGTGCGCTCAAGCCGCTCGGCAGGATCAGCCGGCCCCAGCGGCGCAAGCTGTGCGACCGGCATCGAGAACGGCGCACCCACTTCGTCGCGGGCAATGTCGATCAGGTCGGCAACCACCGCGCTTGCCGTGGGCCCGTCGCCCGCGCCCGCGCCCTGGAACAGCAGGCGGCCGGAGAAATTTCCCTCGGCGACCACGGCATTGGTCGGCCCGTCGACGGGGGCGAGCGGGTGATCCTTGGCGACAAGGCACGGGCGCACGCGCTGCAGGAGCTTTCCATCTTGCGTATCGGCCTCGGCGATCAGGCGGATGACGAAGCCCAGAGCATCGGCCTGCGCGATATCGCCCGCACGCACGGCAACGATGCCGGTGGTGCGCACGCCTGCAAAATCGACCCGCGTGCCAAAGCCGATGGCTGCAAGGATCGCGAGCTTGTGTGCGGCGTCCACGCCTTCGATGTCGAAAGCCGGATCGGCCTCGGCATATCCGAGCCGCTGCGCCTCGGCGAGCGTCTCGGCGAAGTCGGCGCCGGTCGCCTCCATTTCCGACAGGATGTAATTGCAAGTCCCGTTGAGGATGCCATAGACCTTGGTCAGCGCATTGGCCGACGTGCCTTCGCGAAGGCCCTTCACCACCGGGATGCCGCCCGCCACCGCCGCCTCGAACTTGAGCGGCAGCCCCTTGGCCTCGGCCTGTTCGGCCAGCGCGAGGCCGTGATGCGCAATCATCGCCTTGTTCGCGGTGACCAGGCCCTTGCCCCCGGCAAGCGCCGCGCGAGACAGTGCTAGCGCAGGCCCGTCCGACCCACCGACCAGTTCGACCACCACATCGACATCGTCGCGCGCGGCCAGTGCGGTCATGTCGTCCTCCCACGAGAAGCGTTCGTGGTTCACGCCGCGATCCTTGCTGCGGTCGCGCGCGCTTACCGCGGTCACCTCGATGCCGCGCCCGGCGCGCGCGGTGATCAGATCGCGATTGGTATCAAGCAGGCGGATCACGCCGGCACCCACGGTGCCAAGCCCGGCAAGGGCAATGCGCAGCGGCGGCAAGGGGGCAGGGTCGGTCATGGTCGGATCCTCACAGGCATCGCTTGGATAAAAGGTGTGCGGCGGCAGCGCTTAGACGTGCGCCGCTCGCGGTCAAGCTTAGCCTTGGGCGGGCGGGGTATCGGTGATCGCGCGCATGCACGGCCCGAGCGCCTCGATCACATGGGCGTAGTCGCGCGTTGCAAGCCGGCGCGCCTCGGGATCGCGCGCGAGATTGGCCGAGCTTGGCAGCGCATCGGGCAGGGCGCAGGCCATCCGGTACCAGCGCAAGGTCCCCTTTTGTGGTGCACGCGCGGAGGAATCGATGATCTCGCCCCAGGATACCCCCCATGCAGGCGGTTTCGACGGGCGACGCAGCACGCTGATCGAAACGGGCGATCCGTCGCGCGTCTCGAGGAATATCTGTGTCTCCGATTCGCCCACCAGCGTGCCCGGCACCGCCAGCGCATCGCTGACGCCGGTGATGACCGGCGGCTGGTCGGCAGCAACGAGGCTATTCAGAACCGAGCGCACGCGCCCTTCAAGCGGGGGGGTGAAGGCAAGCTGCGCCCTCGGGCTGGTCAATTGCAGCTGCGTCTCGCCCTTGGGGCCTGCGCCGCTGGCATTGGCGAACAGCAGCATCTCGCGCTTCTTGAGCTTGGGCACCTTGCCTTGCGCATCAAGCGGCACGTCGACGAGATAGACGAGCGATTCGCCCACCCGCGCCGTGCCCGCGATCAGCGCCAGCGTGTCGGCCTCGATGTAAAGCCTTGCAAAACCGGGTTCGAGGCCGGGGGCGCGTTCGGGCTTCAACGCGGTCTGGCGGCGAATCCGTGCCCGCACGACAAGGTCGCTGCGTGTCGCCAATGTCACCAGATCGACATAGGTTGCGCGGCTTGCAAGCCCATCGGGCGAAGCAGGCGCATATGCGTTGCTGGCGCCCGGCCTGTCTTGTGCGTGCGCGCCGGTCAGGGGGAGCAGCGCGCATGAGGCGATAGCCGCCAATGCAGCCAGAGCCATGAATTTGTTAGTGAATTTTTCGTTAACGCGGGTCATTGAAACGGCACCTTGGGATTTGTCTGGTCGCTTTCATACAGCGCCCTGCATCTGGCATCGAGACATTTGAATCGCGGCTGAACCGATAAAGCGTTTGATTGACTAGGTGTTGACCGTTAGAGCACATCGTGTTCGCGACGGTCCTGGGGACATGACCGGTGTGAACACGCGTCGCCGCGCGCAAGAAAAGTGCGTGCGCGTCGGTCCGGGCGGGTGCAGTGCCCTTAGCAGGGTTTGCGCAGCGTCCGGTTGGGAGGAAAAAGGTTTAGGGATCCACACACCCGGTATCTGATTCGCCGGGATGTGGAACGTGTGCCAGTCTAGGCTGGCGATTGAATGGAGAGAAATCAGCCGAATGTCGTACGTTGATCAAGGAATGACGGGAAGTAAGCTTACTTCCCTACTAATCTCGATCGGCATCGTGGCAGGGATTGGCCTGGCGATGGTCATCGGCCTCGCCGTGGACGCGGTCAAAAAAGAGATCGAGCGCGTTACCACGGTCAATATCGAGGAAGAGCCACCGCCCCCCGAGGAAGAGCCGCCCCCCCCGCCCGAGCCGCAGGAAGTGGCCCCGCCGCCGCCGGTGGCGCCTCCGCCTCCGATCAGCATTGCGCCGGCTCCGCCGCCAATCCAGACCTCGCCGACGATCCCGCCACCGGCCCCGCCGGCTCTGGTGATCCCGCCGCCCGCACCGGTTGCACCCCCGGCTCCGCCGCCGCCATCCAAGGCGCGTGCGGCTACGCCGAAGGGTCTCAGCCGCTGGGCCCGCCGCATTCAGGAAAACTATCCCTCGCGCGCCCTGCGTGAAGAGATCGAGGGCAATGTCGGCGTCAGCGTTACCATCAGTGCTAACGGTCGCGTTTCCAGTTGCCGGGTCGTTCGTTCGAGCGGATCCTCGATCCTCGATGAAGCGGCGTGCAAGGGCATGGAACGCTATGCACGCTTCAACGAGGCACTCGATGCGGCCGGCAACCCGACTTCGGGTGCCTATGCGACGACGATCACTTATCGACTGAACTGATATGAATTCGGGCACGGGCTCCTGGCGAAGGAGCCCGTCCCAGGGGACATTTTCAAAAAGGACTTAACTCGCCATGTTCACTTATCTCATCGCTGCCGCAGAAGCTGCGCCGGAAAACCAGTTTGGCTTCATGAAAGCCATGGAAGAGGGCGGCCCCGTTGCATGGTCGATCCTCGCTGTCATGGTTATCATGAGCGTTGGTTCGTTCTACATCCTGTTCTCCAAGCTGTTCGAGCAGAACAAGGTCATGGGCCAGTACAAAAAGGGCCGCGCGCCTTTCTGGCGTGCTTCGGGCCTCAAGGACGGCGCAACCAAGTTCGAAAAGAACTCGGCCTGGCGCCAGCTCGCTGACGATGCCGTCAAGGCGCGTGACGATCACGCCAAGATGCACGGCGCCGGCAGCGAAGCATCCTATGTGGAAGACAACCTCGCACACAGCCAGGAAACGATCAACGCCGCGCTCGCGGGTGGTCTGCCCTTCCTCGCTTCGGTCGGCGCGACCGCGCCCTTCATCGGCCTGCTCGGCACGGTGATCGGGATCTACCGCGCGCTGATCAATATTGGCATCGAGGGTTCGGCCTCGATCGACAAGGTCGCCGGCCCGGTTGGTGAAGCGCTCATCATGACCGCGATCGGTCTGCTCGTCGCGGTTCCGGCCGTGCTTGCGTTCAACTGGCTGCAGTCGCGCAACCGTCGCATCGCCGCCCTGATGACCGACTTCTCGAACGACATCCTCGCCTATATCGGCTCGGACGGCACGGTGAAGCCGAACATCGGCGCTGCCCCCCCGGCGAAGCCGGCCGGCAAGCCGGCGACGACCGCTGGCGGCGTCAAGGCTGGCAGCAAGTAAGCACGACATGAAAAGGAGGAGCGGGGCAGCGCCCAGGCGCTGAACAAGCCCGGCTCCTCCTTCTCGAAGCAAACGAACCTGACCAACTGTCAGAATAGGACGTATCAATGGCAATTTCGATGAGCGGTTCGGGTGAAACCCCGATGTCGGACATCAACACGACCCCGCTGGTGGACGTGATGCTGGTTCTTCTCATCATCTTCCTGATCGCGGTTCCGGTCGCGATCCAGACGGTCGAGCAACTGGAAATCCCGATCTTTGAAATGGAAGAATCCAAGAACAAGGTGGAGAACCTGCTGCTGACCGTGAGCACCACGGACGCAGCCGGCAACACGCCGCAGCTGTCCCGTTCCGGCTTTGGCGGCGCCACACGTACGGGTGAATGTCGCATCTTCTTCAACAACACGACGCCGGTCACCTCGGAAGAGCTCTACAACAAGGCCTTCGAACGCCTTGATGCGATTGTCTCGAACTATCCGGGCGGCGCCGAGGCGATCATTGACGATCCCGAAGCCATCCCGCAGGTCCACATCCGCGCCGACAAGGAAGCGCCGTGGAAGTGCGTGGCCGGCACGATCTATAACGTGCAGGCCGCCGGCTATCCGACGGTGGGCTTCATCTCGAACCCGATCGACCCCAACGGCTAAACGCGTTGCGGCGCATTGGCGGCCACCCCCGCCCCTGCGCCAACAGCGAAACTAAGGAGTAATTGTTATGGGTATGTCCGGAGGCAAGCTTGACGGCGAGCCGATGCTCGACATGAACATGACCCCGCTGATCGACGTGCTTCTGGTGCTGCTGATCATGTTCATCATCACCATCCCGATCGCGACCCACTCGGTCGATATCGACCTGCCGCAGGGCAACCCGCCCCCGAGCGATCTCGATATCGATCCGGTGAAGAACAAGCTGGTGCTGAGCGCGGAAGACCAGATCCTGTGGAACGGCACGCCGATCAACAAGGGCCAGCTGGTCACCACGCTCCAGGAAACCACCATGATGTCGGTCGAGCCCGAACTGCAGTTCGAGCCTGAAGCCCTCGCCAGCTACGACCTGTCAGCCCAGGTGCTGCAGATCATCAAGTCGAGCGGCGTCAGCAAATTCGGCTTCGTCGGCAACGAGAAATACCGCGTCTTCGGAAAAGAGGGCGCCTGAGGCTGAAAACGCCTGAGACCCGCTTTCAAAGCGTGGAATAGAAAAGGGCGCTGCGGGCTGGCCGCAGCGCCCTTTTTTCTTTCTTGTCAGCCATGCTTCGTGGCAACACCCATCCATGGAACCGCTCCGCTCAGCTCTCGTAGTGGCTGTCATCCTTGCCGCGATCGGAGCAATCACCGGCCTTGCTCATCCGCCGCGATCCGTAATTCTCATAGAACTTCCCGACTCTCAGGAGGCCGATCCGGGTTTAAGCGCCTTGAAATATGCCCACGTCAGATTGAACAAGGATGGAGCGATAACGTTGAACGGCTCATCCCTTGGGCCGGATGAATTGACCACAGCGCTGGCTGAACTCGGCATGGAGCACCCACTGATCGCATTCACGCCCGATCAAGACGCGCCTTATTCCGCAATCATTAGAAGCTTGGCCGCAATACAGGCCGCAGAGATCCGGCCATCCCGGATCTGCCTCACAGCGCTGGAACGCTATCGCAATGTCGAGCGTGGGCCTTATCCGGCAAGCCCGGCGCCTGTATTACCCAAGTCGGGAAGCGGTTTGAACGCCTCCGCTAGCCCTGCCGGAGATTGTGCCACGCTCTTGCAGCCACCGCCTCTTTATTGATCGCCCTCCAACGAAGGCTCGGCATCGCCTCGTCCATCCTCCGGTCCGATCCGCATGGCCTCGCCGACCAGTCCCTCAGCCTCAATCAGCAATTCGTCGTCCACCGCGCCCTGCGGCACCGCTTCGCGCCCGATCATCGTCATCACCGGCACGGCCAGAGGTGAAACCCGTTCGAGCTCGACATGGACAAGCTCGCGCTGCGACCTCTCCAGCAGGTCGGCCAGCCGCCCCACATCGGTCATCCGCGCGCGCGCATCGGCCCAGGCAGCCTCCAGCAGAACGTGATCGGGCTCATACTTCTTGAGCACGTCGTAGATGAGATCGGTCGAGAAGGTCACCTGCTTGCCCGTCTTGCGCTTGCCGGGATGCTGGCGCTCGACAAGGCCGCTGATCACGGCAACCTCGCGGAACGCACGGCGCAGCAGGTGGCTCTCGGTCACCCAGTCGACAAATTCGTGGGTCAGGATATCAGGCGAAAGCAAGGGCGCGGGGTCGGTCACCGGCTTCAACCCCCAGACGGCAAGCGTGTAATCATTGGCGACAAAGCCGCCGGGCATCAGCCCGCGATCCTCCATCCGCCGGGTGATCAGCATGCCGAGCGACTGGTTCGCGTTCCACCCCTCGAAAGTGTAATAGGCAGCATAGTGCTTGCCCCCGTGGGGGAAGGTCTCGACCAGCAATTCGCCCGGCGCAGGCAGGCGGCTGCGATAATCCTGCACCTCCAGCCATTCGCGCACATCGTCGGGAAAGCGCCCCCAGCCAGCGCGATCGGTCAGCATTTGCTGCACGCGCGTTGCGAGATGAGTGGTGAGCGGCAGCCGCAAGCCGCCATAACTCGGGATCGTCGCGGATTTCTTTGCCGCGCGCACGATCACGTCCATGTCCTTCACGCTTTCCACTTCAAGGCTCATGCCAGCAAAGAAGAACGTGTCGCCGGCCGCCAGCTGCGCGGCAAAGCGTTCCTCGACCTTGCCCAGCTTGCGCCCGTTCTTGAAACGCACGGTGAGCATCTCGCTATCGACAATGATGCCGGCATTCATCCGGTGGCGCTGCGCCTGATTGGGATGCGCCAGCCGCCATGTGCCGTCTTTCGCACGGATGATGCGCTTGAACTTGTCGTAGGCGCGCAGCGCATAGCCCCCGTTCTCGACAAAGCCGAGCACGCGGTCGAGCGCCGGCTTGTCGAGCCACGAATAGGCAAGACTCGAGCGGATTTCGGCGAGCAGATCATCCTCGTGAAAGGGCGCAGCGCAGGCGCAGGCCATCACGTGCTGGGCGAGCACATCGAGGCCTCCGGCGCGGAAATCCTCGCCATCGCGCTGGCCTTCATCGACCGCGTCCTTCGCCCCCATCGCCTCGAGAAATTCAAACCGGTTCCCCGGCACCAGCACCGCGCGGCTGGGCGTATCGAGGCGGTGCCCTGCCCGCCCGATCCGCTGGAGCAGCCGCGAGGAGCCCTTGGGCGCGCCCATTTGCACGACAAGGTCGATATCGCCCCAGTCAACGCCGAGATCGAGGCTAGCCGTGCACACCAGCGCGCGAAGCTCGCCCGCCGCCATGGCGTCCTCGACGCGGCGGCGGGCCTCTTTCGAGAGGCTGCCGTGGTGCACGCCGATCGGCAGGTGGTCCTCGTTGATATCCCACAGGCACTGGAAGATGAACTCGGCGAGGAAGCGCGTATTGGTGAAGACCAGCGTGGTGCGGTTTGCCTTTATCGCTTCGTAGAGCTGGTCCACCGCCCAGCGGCCCGCATGCCCGCCCCAGGGAACGCGGCTTTCAACCGGGAGCAGGATTTCGACCTCGGCAGGCGCGCCCGCCTCGCCCAGCACAAGGTCAGCCGCATGGATTTCGCCTGTCTCATCAAGCGATTGCGGGCTGAGCCATTCCTGGAAGGCAAGCGGATTGGCAAGCGTCGCCGAAAGCGCCACGCGCTGCATATCGGGCGCGAGTTTCTGCAACCGCGCTAGGGTAAGCGCCAGCAGATCGCCCCGTTTTCCGGTGGCAAAGGCGTGCACTTCATCAATCACCACCCGCTTGAGCGTGCTGAACAGGTCGAGGCTTTCGGGATAGGACAGCAGCAGCGAAAGGCTTTCAGGCGTCGTCAGCAAAACGTGCGGCGGCTTTTCGCGCTGCCGCTTCTTACGGTCCGAAGAGGTATCGCCCGAACGCGTCTCGACCCGGACGGCCAAGCCGATCTCCTCGATCGGGGTCAGCAGGTTTCGCTTCACATCATGCGCCAGCGCCTTCAGCGGCGAGACATAGAGCGTGTGCAATCCGTCTTGTGGGATCGCTCCCACAGAGGGCGCGAAGTCGCACAATGTCGGCAGGAAGCCGGCAAGCGTCTTGCCCGCGCCCGTATCCGCGACAAGCAGGGCATGATTCCCCGACCGCGCCTTGGCCAGCATGTCGAGCTGGTGGCGCCGGATGCGCCATCCACGGCGATCGAACCACGCCTCGATTTCGGGCGGCACCACGGGCTGGTTCACAGGATCGGGCAGAGCGCTCACACCCTATCAGATGGCCCGTCGCGACGGCCCCGACAAGGCCGGACCAGCCGAAACGGCGCCTAGCTTGCGCCTTCGCGCTCGACCCATTCGGCCTCGATCTCGGCCTGGGACATCGGCTGCGTCGCCGGCGCTTCTTCGGGCTGTTCTTCAAGCTCCGGCTCGTTCGCGGACAATTCCTCCAGCGTTACACCCAGAAGGGCCGCGAGCCTGTCCTGTTCTTCGGGGGTCAACGCCGAGAACGTGCGCGCCTTGGGATATTTTCCTGCAATCGCTCCGACATTGTTCATCATGCCCGGCATCGCTTCCATCACGGCCGGCATCATCTCGTTCATCGACGCCATCACCTGCGGATCGGCGAAGATGAGAAAGCTCTCGCTTGCATATTTGGCACCCACGGGCGTTGCGAAATAGGCGGCGAGCTCCTCAAGCTCCTGCCTGGTGAAGCGCACCGCATAGGCCCGTGCGAGGCCGGCGCGATAGCTCGGCTAGATCTTGACGACCACCTGCGAGATGAAGGTCATCGTCATGTCGGCGATCTCGGCGTTGCGCGCCCCGGCATTGGGATCGAGCAGCGCCACTGCGGCGGCCAGCCGCGCTTCATCGACACCGGCAAGCACGCTGGGTGGAAGGCCCGTCAGCTCCATCAGCTGAAGGGCGGGCGCTCCTGTGATATTGCCGAGCATGGCGTCCATCATCGGCGCCATCGTCTCGTCCATCATGCGCGCATAGGTGCCTTCGGGAAACAGCTTGAGCACGACCGCCTGCGCAGCGGGGATGCGCGCTTCCTGCTCTGGCGTGAGCGGCTCGGCGCGGCCGAACATGTCGCCAAACAGCGCGCCGACCGCGTCGAACTCATCCTGCATCTGCTGATCGGTGTCCGGCCCGGTATCCGCGCCATCATCCTGGGCAAGAGCCGGAGTTGCTCCGAGCGCAGACGCGTAAAGCGACAAGCCAGCCAAGGCTCTGACAGCGTAATTCATGAAACGTCCTCCCTCAGGCCGACCCAAGCAGCCCCGTCACAAATGCATCAGTGTCCGACACTCTCTCCACGTTCCAGGCCGGACAGCGAGAGCTGTTCGTCGATCTGCGCGATCAGGCGTTCAAGGCCTTCCTCGGTGTCGCTCTCCGCGCGCGCGACCAGCACGTCCTGCGTGTTCGAGGCGCGCAGCAGCCACCAGCCATCAGCGGTGTTGACGCGCACGCCATCGGTCGCGTTGACCTCTTCGACTCCTTCGCCCGGATTGGTGGTCAGGCGCTCGGTCACCTCGGCGATCGCGGGGAACTTGCGCGCCTCGTCGACCTGGAAACGCATTTCGGGGGTGTTGAGCATCGGCAGGATCGCGCCCCTCAATTCGGTCACCGACCGGCCCAGCCGGGCCGATGCGGCGAGCAGGCGCACGCCCGCATAAAGCGCATCGTCAAAGCCGTAATAGCTATCGGCGAAGAAAACATGGCCGCTCATTTCGCCCGCCAGCGGGGAACCTGTTTCCTTCATTTTGGATTTGATCAGAGAATGGCCCGTCTTCCACATCAGTGGCTCCCCGCCATGCGCGGCGACGTGATCGAACAAAGCGCGGCTCGCCTTGACGTCGGCGATAATCGTTGCGCCGGGGCGGCTTTTCAGCAGGTCCTCGGCGTAGATCATCAGGAGCTGGTCGCCCCAGATCACCCGGCCCTCGCCGTCGATCGCGCCGATCCGGTCGCCGTCGCCGTCAAAAGCCACTCCGAAATCGAGGTTCTTCTCAGCGACAAGCGCGCGAAGATCGGCCAGGTTCTCCTCGACGGTCGGGTCGGGATGGTGGTTGGGAAAATGTCCGTCAACTTGCGTGAACAGCAGGTGGTGCTCTCCGGGAAGCCTTGCGGCCAGCTTTTCGAGCGCGGGGCCAGCAGCGCCGTTGCCCGCGTCCCAGCCCACTTTCAGCGAGGCCAACGTCTCGTGATCAATCCCGGAAAGGCCATCGAGCATCCGGTCGACATATTCGTCGAGGATATCGCGCTTCGATACGGAGCCGATACCGTCGGTAAGCTCGCCCGCCGCGGCGAGCGCGCCGAGCTCCTGAATGTCCGCGCCGAAAAACGGACGCCCCTCAAACACCATCTTGAAGCCGTTGTAATCGGGGGGATTGTGGCTGCCGGTTATCTGAATACCGCCATCTATCTCTTCGGATGACGCCTCGGCGTAATAGAGCATGGGCGTTGCCCCCATGCCGATGCGCACCACGTTGCAGCCTGATGCGCTCAGGCCTTCGACCAGCGCGTGTTCGAGCATGGGCGAACTGACGCGGCCATCATAGCCCACCGCCACCGTTTTCGTGCCCGGCTCGGCCAGCGATCCGCCCGAGCGGCGCAGCAGACTGCCAAAGGCATGGCCGATGGCGCGCGCATCATCCGCGCCGAGCGTTTTCCCGATGACACCGCGAATATCGTATTCGCGAAGGATAGTGGGGTCAAAAGTGTGCTTCATCTCAGATCAATCCCGAATTACGCAAAGGTACTCCAACAAGAGCCCGGCCACCCTCCCAATTCAAGCTGGCGGGATGGAAGTGTACGAGTTTTATGTCAATTGCGCGATAGCACCCTATTCATCAGCCGGAGGGGCCTGGCGATCGCTTTTTGCCGGTAAGGCGGCAAGCAGCACATCGCGAGCGTCGTTCGCTTCGTGCACCGCCGCGCTGCTTCCGCCGCGATCGGGGTGAACGCTGGCAATCACCTGCCTGTGCGCCGCAAGGACCTCCTCGCGCGAGGCGGTATTCTTGAGGCCCAGCAATTTCTGCGCCCTGGCGATCTCCTGCTCGCGAGTGGGCGGAAGCTTGAGCGATTGCCACGGCCACTGGCCCAGCGCCCAGCGCCACAAGACGCAAATCAGGACCAGGATCAGCGCGAATTTAAACATCTCAGGCCATTTCCAGCTGGCTTTGCGCCTGCTCAAACTCAGGCAATTTGAGCGCCTTGATCAGCGTGCGCAATTCCTGCCGGGCGACAAGGTGGCTGGTACCCAGTTCGCCCAGGTGTCCCTTGTCGAGCAGGGTCAGTCCCGAAGGGAACAGCTCGCGATAGATCACGCGTTCGGACAGGCCCTTGAGCGCGCGGAAACCGACGCGCTGCGCCATGTCCTTCAACGCCTTTTCCAGGCGCGCCTGGTTGCGCGCCTCGACATGGCCGGTGCGGTTGCGCACGACGATCCAGTCCATTTCGGGGCGGCGCTCTTCCAGCGTCTGACGGCTGCGCTTCATGCGCGCCTCCCACACCAGTTCGGCGAAGAAGGAGAGCTTCCTGACCTTGAACGTATCGCCATCGACCTGGCCGATGAGATCGAAATCGACGAAACTGTCGTTGAGCGGCGTCACCAGCGTATCGGCATTCTCCACCGCGACGCGCGCGAAGGGATCATCGCGGCCCGGATTGTCGATGATGAGGTAATCGGCGTCCTTTTCGAGCCGCGCCATCGCCTGCAGGAGCTTTTCAGTTGAATCGCCGGTGAACACCTCGGCTGCGGGCGTGGGCAGATCTATCTTGCGCTTGTGCATCGTTTCGACGCGGTTCTCGAGATAGCGAAAGGTCGTGCGCTGGCGCGGGTCGAGGTCAAGCATCGTCACCCGCGCGCCCAGATAGGCGAGCGCCACCGCCACGTGTACCGCGCTTGTCGATTTGCCCGTGCCGCCCTTCTCGTTGGCAAAGACGATCCGGTGCGCCGGTTTTGACGAGGGGCTCTTGGTCATGGGCGAGTTCCTTTTGCGGCGGAAGCGAAAGGGCTCGCTTGTGAGAGCCCCTGCAGATTGTCTACAGGGGCGGGCGGAGCATCGTAAAGGGGTCTGACCAGTGCAAACCACAAGCACGCTTGAGGCGCTGCGCGCGCGTATCGCCAAATTGCGCGAGGGCGGCGAGACAATCGGCCTCGTGCCGACAATGGGCGCGCTGCACGAAGGGCACCTGACGCTGGTCCGCCGCGCGCGTGAGGCGTGCGATCATGTGGTTGCATCGATCTTCGTCAATCCCACGCAATTTGGCGAAGGCGAGGATCTCGACGCCTATCCGCGCCAGCTCGACGAGGACGCGGCGATGCTGGAAGCCGAGGGTTGCGCGCTGTTATGGGCGCCCGATGTGGCGGTGATGTATCCGCAAGGCTTTGCCACCAACATTTCGGTCAAGGGCGTGAGCGAGGGGCTGTGCGGCGCGCAGCGGCCCGGCCATTTCGACGGGGTTGCGACGGTAGTGTGCAAGCTCTTCAACCAGGTGCGTCCCGACATGGCCTTCTTCGGCGAGAAGGACTTCCAGCAGCTTGCCGTGATCCGTACGATGGCGCGCGACCTCGATCTGGCCCGTCCGCATGTCCATCAGATCATCGGCGTGCCGACTATGCGCGAGGCAGACGGCCTCGCCATGTCGAGCCGCAACCGCTACCTCTCGCCGGAAAACCGCGCCGCTGCCGCTGCGCTGCCCGCGGCGATGAAAGAGGCGATCCGGGTAATCCAGGCGGGCGGCGATGCCGCCTCGGCGCTGGAGGCGCTGGAGACGCAACTTGTGGATGCGGGCTTTTCAAGCGTCGATTACGCCGTCCTCGCCGATGCCGGCACGCTCGCGGCGATCAAGGCGCCAGCCGGGCGCCCGGCGCGGCTTCTGGTCGCTGCACGCATCGGCGGCACGCGGCTGATCGACAATATGGCGGTGGGTTAGAAAGAGGACCGGGAGCCTCGGCTCAATGCCAAAAATGTTGACGCTCGGCCCCCAGTGATGGCAAGGGCGCGGGCCTGAGAGCGGGCGGGTATAGCATAGTGGTAATGCACCAGCCTTCCAAGCTGTGTAGAGGGGTTCGATTCCCCTTACCCGCTCCAGAATTTCTGCGTGGATAGCTCCGAAGCCGCCCGCTCACTTCATCCTTGGCGGCTCAAAACAAATTCTACAGTTGCATTGTGCGGTGCAACCTATAGCGCATCGCCCCATGCGCACACTCACTCACCTGGAACGGCTCGAGGCCGAGAGCATCCACATATTCCGCGAAGTCGTGGCCGAGGCGGAAAACCCGGTCATGCTCTATTCGGTGGGCAAGGACAGCTCGGTTATGCTGCATCTGGCGCGCAAGGCGTTCTATCCCGCGCCGCCGCCCTTTCCGATGCTGCACGTTGCCTCCGGCTGGGATTTCCAGGCGCTGCTCGATCACCGCGACAAGACGGTCAAGGAATACGGGCTCGAACTGATCGTGGCGCAAAACGAGGACGCCGAGGAACAGGGCATCAACCCGTTCGATACCGGCAGCGCGCTCTATTCGCAGGCCCAGCTCACCGATCCCCTCAAGCGCGCGCTGACAAGCCACGGCTTCGATGCGGCTTTTGGCGGCGGACGGCGCGACGAGGAAAAGGCGCGGGCTAAGGAACGCGTCTTCAGCTTCCGCACCGCTGCGCATCGCTGGGACCCCAAGAACCAGCGCCCCGAACTGTGGAACCTCTACAACGCCAAGAAGAACAAGGGCGAGAGCATCCGCGTCTTCCCGATCTCGAACTGGACCGAGCTCGACATCTGGCAATATATCGCGCTCGAGAAGATCGATATCGTCCCGCTCTATCTCTCCGCCCCGCGCCCCACGGTCGAGCGCGACGGGCTTATCCTGGTGGTCGACGATGATCGCTTCCGGCTTGAAGAAGGTGAGGAACCTGTCACCCGCTCGGTCCGCTTCCGCACTCTGGGCTGCTATCCGCTGACGGGCGCGACGATCAGCGAAGCGACCGATATGAACCTCATCATTCAGGAAATGCTGCTCGCCACCGGTTCCGAACGCCAGGGCCGCGCGATCGACAAGGGGCAGTCGGCCAGCATGGAAGACAAGAAGCAGGAGGGCTATTTCTGATGACGCAGGATTCCTCCTTCCAGACCGACGCTCTGATCGCTGAAGACATCGACGCTTACCTCGAACAGCACCAGCACAAGAGCCTGCTGCGCTTCATCACCTGCGGCAGCGTGGATGACGGCAAATCGACGCTGATCGGGCGGCTGCTTTACGATTCAAAGATGATCTTCGAGGATCAGCTCGCGGCTCTCGAAAGCGATAGCGCGAGGCACGGGACGCAAGGCGAGGAGATTGATTTCGCGCTGCTGGTCGACGGCCTTGCCGCCGAGCGCGAACAAGGCATTACGATCGATGTTGCCTACCGCTTCTTCACCACCGAGAAACGCAAGTTCATCGTCGCCGATACGCCGGGGCATGAGCAATATACGCGCAACATGGTCACCGGAGCCTCGACCGCGGACCTCGCGATCATCCTGGTTGATGCGCGCAAGGGCATTCTGCAACAGACCCGCCGCCACTCCTACATCACGCATCTGCTTGGTATCCGACATCTGGTGCTGGCGGTGAACAAGATGGACCTCGTCGATTACGACGAGGCCACGTTCAAGAAGATTGTTGCCGACTATTCGGCATTCGCCAGCGAAGTCGGTATCGACAGTTTCACCGCGATCCCGATCTCGGGCTTCAAGGGTGACAATATCACCGCTTCGCCCAGCGACAGCACGCCGTGGTATGATGGGCCTGCGCTGATCGAACACCTCGAGACGGTGGAACTTGCCAACACCGCCGCGCAGGAGCGTTCATTCCGCCTGCCGGTGCAGTGGGTGAACCGCCCCAATCTCGATTTCCGCGGCTTTGCCGGCCTCATCACCGACGGCACCGTCAAGCCGGGGGACGCCGTGCGCATCGTGCCCGCCGGCAAGACCAGCACGGTCAAGTCGATCGAGACTTTCGACGGGCAGCAGGGCGAAGCGGTCGCCGGACAGTCCGTCACCGTCACGCTCGAGGACGAGGTCGATTGCAGCCGCGGCGACGTGATCGCCGCCGCCGGCGATCCGCCCGAAGCCTCCGACCAGTTCCAGGCGACTTTGGTGTGGATGGACGAGGCTGCGCTGAAGCCGGGCCGCGGCTACTGGCTCAAGCTTGGCAACCAGATGGTGACCGCCAACATCCAGACGCCCAAATACGAGATCGACGTCAACACGCTCGAACATCTCGCCGCCAAGACGCTGGAATTGAATTCCATCGGAGTCGCGGATTTCTCGACCGACCGCCCGATCACCTTCGAACCCTATTCGACCTCGCGCCAGCTTGGCGGCTTCATCCTGATCGACAAGTTCACCAATGCGACCGTTGCGGCAGGGATGATCGATTACAGCCTGCGCCGCGCGCAGAACGTTCACTGGCAGGCGACGACAATCACGCGCGATGACCACGCCGCGATGAAGAACCAGATGGCTCGTGTCCTGTGGTTCACCGGGCTTTCGGGTTCGGGCAAGTCGACCATCGCCAACGAGGTCGAGAAGAAGCTGGCGATCATGAACCGCCACACCTTCCTTCTGGATGGCGACAATGTGCGCCAGGGCCTCAACAAGGATCTTGGCTTCACCGAGACCGACCGGATCGAGAATATCCGCCGCATCGGCGAGGTCGCCAGGCTGATGACCGATGCGGGCCTGATCGTCCTCACCGCCTTCATCAGCCCGTTCCGCGCCGAACGCCGGATGGTGCGCGAGATGATGAACGAGGGCGAGTTCATCGAGGTCTTCGTCGATACCCCGCTCGAAGTTGCCGAGGCGCGCGATGTGAAGGGGCTCTACAAGAAGGCGCGCGAGGGCAAGATCAAGAATTTTACCGGGATCGACAGCCCCTATGAAGCGCCGGAAAATGCCGAGATCACCGTCAATACGGTGTCGATGACGCCGTCCGAGGCGGCGGATTACATCATCCAGCAGATCCTGCCTCTCAAGTGAGTGCTGCCCCGATGAGCGCTGCCGACATGACCGACGCCGAACTGGCTGCCCACCTGGCCGAAATTGCGGGCCGCCTGCTCCTCACCGTGCGTGACAGCGACGTGTTCGAGGACCCGGCCAACAAGAAGGCACTGGGCAAGGCGGGCGATGCGACCGCGAATGAATTCCTGTGTCACGCCCTGCGCTTAGCCCGGCCCGAAGATGGATTGCTTTCCGAAGAGGAAAAGGACTCGACCGAGCGGCTTGCCAAATCACGGGTCTGGATCGTTGATCCGGTCGACGGCACGCGCGAATATGGCGAACAGCGCAGCGACTGGGCGGTCCATGTCGGCCTTGCCATCGATGGCGTCGCGCATACCGGCGCGGTGGCGCTGCCGGGTCTCGATGGTGGCCTGGTCCTGCGCACGGACAGGGTTGGCGCGCTGCCCGAACCCGCTGGCGTACCGCGCTTCCTTGTCAGCCGTACGCGCCCCGCGAAAGAGGCGGTTGCGGTGTCTGAGGCGCTCGGCGGCGAACTGGTCGGCATGGGCAGCGCAGGGGCCAAGGCGATGGCGGTGGTCCGCGGCGAAGCGGAAATCTACCTTCATTCGGGCGGGCAATATGAATGGGACAGCTGCGCGCCGGTCGCCGTGGCTCAGGCTCACGGCCTGCATTGTTCGCGCATCGACGGCTCGCCGATCCGCTACAACAACGAGGACACCTACCTGCCCGATCTGCTGATCTGCCGCCCCGAATGGGCGCAAAAGGTGCTGGACCTAGTCGCCGGACTTGACTGACACGCTCTCGCCGGAAGCGGTTTGCGCGGTCGTGCCCTGGGTCGCCGCGCCATCGGGCTCCGGCGAAGCCTGAGCGGCCGGCAGGCTGGCTGCAATCTCGATCTCGACACGTCGATTGATCGAGCGCCCTCTTTCATTGGGTGAGCCGTCGGGCAGCGCGTTGGGTTCTATCGGGTTCTGCTCGCCAAAAGCGACAACCGTGATGCGATCGGGGTCGACCCCTTTGTCGATCAGCCATTGTGCAACAGCGAGCCCGCGTTCCTCGGAGACGTCTAGGTTTAGGGTATCGGTGCCCGCCGAATCGCTGTGTGCGCTCAGCGTGATGGGAAGGCCGAGGTCTAGCTGATCCGACGCAAGCGCCGCCTCGAGCGCGGCCACGGCATTCGCGTTGAGTTTTTTGCCTCCGTCGGGAAAGCCGATCGTCGTCTTGAAGGGCCCCAGCGGTTCGGGCGTGGGCTCGGCTTCGGGAGGATCTATTTCCGGGCGCAGAATTGAGACTGTATCGGTCTCGTCCGCTCCATCACCCTTGGCCACAGGTTCTGGCTCGGGCGGCTCGGCAGGCGCGTCCTGCGGCTGCGTGCAGGCCGCAAGCGCGAGCAGCGTCGCGAGGGAAAGTGCGGGAAGGGGTGTCTGGTCGAATGGCGTCTTGAAAGCCCGGAAAGTTGCAGTCTGACGGATTGTGTACCTCATGCGCGTTGGATCTTTGGTGGGATGAAGGAAAGGATGGTGTCGCCCGCCTTGGGCGTGGGGCGCGCCGCGTGAGTGAAGAAGCGCAATTCACCGCTTCCTCGAATGAGCAGGAGCATGTTGGCGCTGTCTGGCAGCTTTTCTCTCGCTTGCTCGTAATCGAAGGCATCGGAGAGCTTCGTCTTGCGGAAGATCCAGCCCTGCGCGGTTCGCTCGCCCACTTCGTCAACGCCGAAACCGCTTTCGAACAGCGCGCGCCCGCGCAGCGTTTCGGGGAGCGAATGCTTGTCATCGCCCTGCTCGTTCTCGCCCAGCTGGTAGACCGAATCGCGGCCGATCTCATAGGCGAATTCATTGCACACCAGCGTGTTGTAGGCCTCGTTCTGCGTGGCCGCGATCAGCACCTGGTAAGGCGTGAGATCGAGATTGTGCTCGGTCGCCTCGTTGAGGATCTCGCCGTGATAGAAGGGCAGGCCCTCGCGCCTTGCCGCACTGAGCCGCTGCCAGCTTGAATCGACGACCATCACCGGGGTCGAGAGCGACTGGACCTGTTTGGCCAACGCAATCGTCCAGGGTGTCGAGCCCACGATAAGGATGCCGGGCCGCGTCGTTCCCTTCACGCCCAGCCACTTCGCGACGATATCGATGGTGAAACCGTGCGCGACCACAGTTGCGACCACCACGGCAAAGCTCAGCGCGGTCAGCACCTGGCCGTCATTATAGCCCAGCTCGGTCAAGCGCAGCGCAAACAGGCCGGAAATGGCGACAAGCACGATCCCGCGCGGTGCAATCCAGGCGATGAAAGCGCGTTCGTTCCACGGCACGGGCGATCCGAGCAGGCTGATGAACACCGTGACAGGGCGTACGATGAACAGCAGCGCAAGAACGAACAGCCAGAAGCGCAGGCCCACCGCTTCGGTCGGGTCGAGATAGGCAAGATCGTTGATCGTCAGGCTCGAGGCGAGCAGGATGAAGATCCCCGATACCAGCAGGACCGCGACATTCTCCTTGAACGGATGGATCGAGCGCAGGCTGTCAAAACCGGTATTGGCGAGCGTGACGCCCATCACGGTCACCGCGACCAGGCCAAGCTCGTGCTCGATCTGGTTGGCGACAACGAAGACGCCGATCACGGCGGTGAACAGGACCGGAACCTTGAGGTATTCGGGAATGGCTCCGCGCGGAAAGAGATAGGCGATCAAACGCGCAGCCGCATAACCGATCAGGCCCGCAAGGATTGCGGCGATAATCAGTGGCGGGACGACGTCGATCAGGCTCGCATCAGGCGCCTCACGCGAGAAACGGAAATATTCATAGGCGATGACAGCGCACAGTGCGCCGGTCGGATCGTTGACGATGCCTTCCCATTTCAGGATCGCATTTGGGCGCGGCTGGACCGTGGCCTGCCGTAGCAAGGGCACGACGACCGTCGGGCCGGTGACGATCAGGATGCCGCCGAACAGGATGGCGACCGGCCAGGCAAGCCCGGCAATCTGGTTGGCGGCGACCGCACCCAGCGCCCAGCCAACGATGACGCCGATCGTCGCGAGTCGGTAGACCGCGCTGCCCGAATGGCGCAATTCTCGCAGATCAAGGCTCAAGCCGCCTTCGAACAGGATCAGCGCAACACCGATATTGATGGCCGGCTCCAAAAGATCGCCAAAGGCAGCCTTGGGATCGATCAGCGGATAGCCAAGCTGGCCCGCGACGGGGCCTGCGAGGAACCCGGCCGCAAGCATCAGGACGATTGCAGGCCAGCCGGTGCGCCATGCAATCCATTGCGCCCCTATGCCAAGGACGCCGATCGCGGCAATCATGAGCGATTGGGCTTCCATAATGGCTGCGCTTGGCGTGTTCCTTGTTTCTGGCCGGCAAAAAGCAGGCGTTTCAGGCGACCTCAGTCGCCCTCGAAATCCAGTAGGGCTTCTACGGTTACGCCGGCTTCCCTGAGCTTTTCGGCCCCGCCCAGATCCGGCAAGTCGATGACGAACAGCGCGTGGTCGACCCGAGCTCCGGCGCGCTGCAACAATCGAGCCGCGGCAAGGGCTGTTCCCCCGGTCGCGATCAAGTCATCGATAATGACGACGCGTTCCTCGGGTTCAACCGCGTCAGGGTCCATTTCGAGGCGGTCCGTGCCGTATTCAAGCTCATATTCGATGCCGATCGTTTCGACCGGCAGCTTGCCCGGCTTGCGCACCGGCACGAAGCCGACGCCGAGTTCGACGGCCACCGCAGCGCCGAAGATGAAACCGCGCGCTTCCATCCCGGCCACCTTCTGAGCCTTCGCCGCACGCGCAAGGTCCGCGAGGTGACGCACGCTGGCAGCAAAGCCTTCGCGATGGCCGATCAACGTCGTGATATCGCGAAACTGGATACCGGGCTTGGGGAAGTCGGGCACGGTGCGAACAAGCGTCTTGAGCTCTTTGACAGTCAGTTGCGTGCTCATCCCGCGCCCTTTCCAGCTGGCACCCGTCGCTGCGACACCTCGCCGCGATCGCTCCGCGCCATGCAGAAGCGCCCCACCAACCGCAAGGGTCGATGGGGCGCCGCCGTTTGATTGATATTGTTCAAGTCCGCGAAATCAGGACTTTTTCGATTTCTTGGTTGCCCAGAGCTGCTTGTAAGACAGGAAGCCGAGCCCGGTAGCGAAGAGCAGGAAGCCGATCACGAACCAGCCGGTCTGCTTGCGCTGCACCAGCGAAGGTTCTGCGGTCCAGGTCAGAAACGCGGCCACGTCTTGCGCCATCTGTTCAACCGTCGCCTCAGTCCCGTCCGCATAGGTGATGAGGTCGGGGTAAAGCTGCGGCGGCATGGCGATGTTGGCGTTGTAGAAATGCTCGTTGAAGTAGAGGCCCGTCGGGGTTTCCCATTCGGTCCCACCGGCCAGTTCCTTGGCTTTGGCGAGGTCTTCCTCGGTCGGCTCGACATAGCCCTGCATGAGCGAATAAACATATTTCGACCCATCGGGACGCGCCTTGGTGATCAGCGAGAGATCGGGCGGCAGCGCGTTGTTGTTCGCAGCACGCGCAGCAACTTCGTTGGGATAGGGCGAAGGGAAATAGTCGGTCGGCTCGGCCGGGCGCGCTACCGTTTCGCCATATTCGTTGAGGCCCGGCACTTCCCAGCTTGCGGCTTCGGCGCGGACTTCGGCTTCGGTATAGCCCAGCTCCTGCAGGTTACGGAAGGCTACGAACTTCATGCTGTGGCACGAAGAGCAGACCTGCTTGTAAACCTGGTAACCGCGCTGAAGCTGCTGGTAATCCCACTTGCCGCCAAGCCCAGCGAAGGAGAAGCCGCCTTCAGGCACGAGCTTCTCTTCGTGGAAGGCGTAATAGGGAGCCTTCTTGGGTGCACCGTCTTCCACATAAGAGGAGGTGTCCGGCAAAAGCGACCAGAACAGCAGGATGCCCACGAGGACAATGCCGAAAATGATGCCACCAAGGCGAATAGTCATGTTCTTGCTCTTTCTCGTTTTCGAGATCGGTAGAGAGATAACCGGGGCGACCACGGCCGCCCCGGAGAGATTGTCTTATTCCGCCGGCTGAAGCGAGCCGCCCGGAAGATCGCCACCCTTGTCATCCGAGGGGGCTGCCGCCGGCTTGGCCGCTTCATCCGCGCCCTTGCCCAGCACCGCTTCGGTGATCGAGAACGGCAGCGGCTTGGGCACTTCGATCTGGCTGATGATCGGCAGGATCACCAGGAAGTGCAGGAAGTAGTAAGCCGTGAAGATCTGGCTGATCAGGATGTAGGGCTGTTCGGCCGGAGCGCCGCCGCAGAAGGTCAGCACACCCATCGTCAAGACCAGAACCCAGAAGAACTTCTGGAACAGCGGGCGATAGCTGCCCGAACGCACGGGCGACTTGTCGAGCCAGGGCAGGAAGAACCAGACCAGGATCGAACCGAACATCCCGATCACGCCCAGCAGCTTGGCCGGGACCAGCACGATGCCGGTGAACGGGATAATAAGGTCGCCAGTAAAGGCACGCAGGATCGCGTAGAACGGCAGGAAGTACCATTCAGGCACGATGTGCGCGGGGGTCGAGAGCGGGTTGGCCTCGATATAGTTGTCCGGGTGGCCCAGCACGTTGGGCGCGAAGAACACGAAGGCCGAGAAGATGATCAGCACGAGGCCGAGGAACCAGCCATCCTTCGCCGTATAATACGGGTGGAACGGAACCGTGTCGCTCTCCTGCTTCACTTCGACGCCGGTCGGGTTGGAAGAGCCGGGAATGTGCAGCGCCCAGATGTGCAGGATGACAACACCTGCAATCACGAAAGGCAGCAGGAAGTGCAGCGAGAAGAAGCGATTCAGCGTCGCCTCGTTCGGGGCATAGCCGCCGACAAGCCAGATCTGGAGCGGCTCACCGATGAAGGGAATCGCGCCGAACAGGCCGGTGATCACCTTGGCACCCCAGAAGCTCAT
Organism: Erythrobacter sp.; assembly: GCA_043567175.1. Lineage (GTDB taxonomy): Bacteria > Pseudomonadota > Alphaproteobacteria > Sphingomonadales > Sphingomonadaceae > Erythrobacter. Next base: position 2,459,660 of record CP121323.1, on the reverse strand, counting down.
CTGGCCCCACGGAAGCACATAGCCCATGAAGGCGGTCGCTATCATCAGGAGGAAGATGACCACGCCCAGCAGCCAGATCATCTCGCGCGGTGCCTTGTACGAGGAGTAAAAGAGGCCGCGGAAGATGTGCAGGTAGATGACGATGAAGAAGAAGCTCGCGCCATTGGCGTGGGCGTAACGCAGCATCCAGCCGTAATTGACGTTGCGCATGATATGCTCGACCGAGCCGAACGCCACCGAGGTATCAGCGGCATAATGCATGGCGAGCACGACGCCCGTGACGATCTGAACCATCAGGAAGAAGCCGGAGAGAACCCCGAAATTCCACATGTAGTTGAGGTTGCGCGGGACGGGATAGCCACCGCCGACCGCGTTGTAGACCATACGGGGGAGCGGAAGCTTCTCGTCGATCCACTTTGTGAAATCGGACTTCGGCTCGTATTCTTTTGCCCAGGCGAAACTCATAGTTCTCTCTCAGCTTGGCTTGGTGTGACTTAACTCAAACACTAAACAATATACGCAAAATCAGCCGACTTGGATGATGTCGCCGTCGATCGTGAATTCGGGAACCACGAGATTCTTGGGCGCCGGACCTTTGCGGATACGGCCGGCCACATCATAGTGCGAACCGTGGCAGGGGCAGAAATAACCGTTGAAGTCGCCCTTGCTCTCGCCCTCGGCCGCGCCCAGCGGCACACAACCAAGGTGGGTGCAAACACCAAGAGTGACGAGGATCGACTGATCCGCCGGATTTGTGCGCTCTTCCAGCGTCTGAGGATCGGGCATCGATGCGGCGTCATCAGCCTTGGCGGCTTCGATCTCGGCACCGGTCATCTTCTTGACGAAAAGCGGCTGGCCGCGGAACACCGCCTTGAGGGTCTGCCCCTCGTTGAGGCTCGATACATCGACGCGCGTGGTGCTCGCCGCGAGAACGTCTTTTGACGGACCCATCTGGCTGGCCAGCGGGATGATCGCGCCAACTCCACCCACGGCGGCGGTGCTTATCGCAGCGATGTGAATCCAGTCGCGACGGCGGACGCCCTCTTCGGACGCGGTGTCGGTGGTGGTCATGTCAGCTCCGGTGGAAGCCATGTGCTCTTACCCTGCTCTTTGTGTTGCCAGACGGTGCCAGGCCGGTTGCGCCTGCCATCGCCGTTGACTTCGTCTGTGAAGCCGCGGCCCTAGATTGATAAATACCGGGTTGGTATCGGCCCGGACCTCACGAAAATCATCCGGCTTCGAGGCCGCCGAATGCGTGTGCGCCCAATGGATCCCAACGTCGGCGCGTCAATTACCAGAAAAAACCTCGAATCCAACTGTGTTTTGAGCATTGCCTCTTCGCTTTGCTGCAAGCTGAACCTTTTGCCGCATATTACAACGCAATAAGCGCTATCATGCGACCGTAATTCGGCTCACCCAAAGAGGATGCCCTGCGATACGAGTGGTAACGCTCAGGATGTGGAAAAGTATCCCGCGCACAATCGTGAATTTTACCGAGGCCGCGCGCAGACAGTTTCGCGGCGATGTAGCCGGGCAGGTCGAAATGCCAGCGAGCCACCCCCTCGCGCGTGCCCGCCGGGCCAAAATGCACCTCGTCGGCAGTGGTGAAGTTGGTGCGAAAAATCGCGTCGACTTCGTAGCTGGCCTGCGCGATCGTCGGCCCGATCGCAGCCGCGATATTCGGGAAGGATGCTCCCAGCCTCACCATTGCATCCAGCGTGTTCTCCAGCACCCCGCCATGCGCTCCGCGCCAGCCGGCATGCGCCGCGCCGATCACGCCTGCCTCGCGGTCCGCGAACAGGACGGGCGCACAATCGGCAGTGACGATGCCAAGCGCGATGCCGCGCTGCCGGGTTACAACGCCGTCGCCCACCGGGCGGCCTTCGGGCGTATCGCTCCAGGGCTGATCGACCGTGATCGCAACGCTTGAATGGACCTGGTGCGGGGTCACGACGCGCGCTTGTGGCGCGATGGCCTGCGCGGCAGCGGCCCTCAGGCCTGCCACTTCCTCTGCCGCGCCCGGACCGCCATAGCCGAACTGGTGCGCACCGCCCGCCGAGCCGAAAAAGCCGTGCGCGAGCGGCTCCAGCGCGGGCGAGCGCTCTATTTCGAAAGCACGGTCCATATCGCCCGCCAGCCTTGCGGCTTCTAGCCCTCCAGGCTTCGGGTGACCTGTTCGTACGTATCGCGCGAGAGGCCCTCGACCCCGGCGATCCGTTCCAGCTCGGACTTCATCAGCGCCGCACGTCCCGGCTCGATCCGGCGCCAGCGCCCCAGCGGCGAGACAAATCGCGCCGCGGTCTGCGGGTTGATCGGGTCAAGCTTGAGGATCACGTCGGCGATCATGCGATAGCCCGATCCATCTGCGGCGTGGAAGCCCTGCGGGTTTGCCGCAAAAGCCATATAAAGCGAGCGCACGCGGTTCGGGTTCGACATGGTGAAGTCGCGGTGCTGCGCAAGCTCGCGGACATGCTCGATCACCTGCGGGTCGAGCGAAAGCGCCTGCAGCGTGAACCACTTGTCGACCACCAGCGCGTTGTCTTCGTAACGTTCGTAGAACGCGTTGAGCCGGTCTTCGCGAAGCCGCGTTTCGAGCCCGCACAGCACCATGAGCGCGCCCTGCCGGTCGGTCATGTTGTCGGCCTTGTCGAACTGGCGTGCGGCCATCCTTGCGGCGTTTTCAGGCGAGCCTGCCGCCATCAGCGCGAGCACCTGCGTCGCGACCTTGCGTGCACCGACACCTGCCGGATCGGTGTAGGCCACCGCATCGCAGCGGGCGTAGACGCTTTCAAGCTCGCGCTTCAGCGTCACGGCCATCGCGGCTTTCAACTGCTCGCGTTCATGGTGAATTGCGCCGGGATCGGCCTTTGCGTCACCGGTGGCCATCGCCTCGAACAGGTAGGTCTCGCTCGGCAGGCTCATCAGCTCGCCGCGCATATTGTCGTCGAGCGCCTCGTCTGTGAGGATCGCGCGCATGGCATCGCAGATGGCGGTCTTGCCGCGCGCTCTTTGCGCCTCGTCGAGTTCCCCGCCGGCAGCTGCGACAAGGTGGGAGACGCTGAGTTCCTGCATCGCCTCGTAACGGGCAAAGGGATCATCGTCGTGTCCGGCAAGAAAGGCGAGGTCTTCGAGAGCGAGCTTGCGATCGATCACCACCGGGGAGGTGAAGCCGCGATTGATCGAGACCACCGGGTCCGCGCCCGCCAGCGGCAGCTTGAACGCGCCCTCCTGCTGGTCGAGCACGATAAGCTGCTCCTCCCCAAGCGTGCCGGCGCTGCGCGAATGAACCGCGACGCGCAAGGGGATCGGCATGGGCTTCTTGTCGCTCTGGCCGGGTGTCGCGGGCACGGTCTGGCGCAGGTTGAGCACCAGCATGTCGCCGTCAACCAGTTGCTGCACGGTGATGCGCGGCGTGCCGGCCTGGCTGTACCACAGGCGGAACCGGGTGAGATCCAGCCCCGCACCATCCTCGATCGCCTTGACGAAATCCTCGCAAGTCGCCGCCTCGCCGTCATGGCGCTCGAAATAAAGGTCGGTCCCCTGCCGGAACTTCTCTTCGCCGCCCATGCTGCGCATCATGCGGATGACCTCGGCGCCCTTGTTGTAGACGGTCGCGGTGTAGAAATTGCTGATTTCGCGGAAGCTGTCCGGGCGGATCGGGTGCGCCAGCGGGCCGGCATCTTCGGGGAATTGCGCTGCGCGCAGGATGCGCACATCCTCGATCCGCTTGACCGCCTGCCCACGCATGTCCTGCGAAAACAGCTGGTCGCGCAGCACGGTGAAGCCTTCCTTCAGGGAAAGCTGGAACCAGTCACGGCAGGTCACGCGGTTGCCCGACCAATTGTGGAAATATTCGTGCGCGATCACGCCTTCGACCGCGTCGAAATCCGCATCGGTCGCTGTATCAACATCGGCGAGCACATATTTGGTGTTGAAGACGTTGAGGCCCTTGTTCTCCATCGCGCCCATATTGAAATCAGAGACGGCAACGATGTTGTAGAGATCAAGATCGTATTCGCGACCGAACGTCTCCTCGTCCCACTTCATCGCGCGGTGAAGCGATTGCAGCGCGTGATCGGTGCGCGAAAGGTCATCGCGGCGCACCCAGATATTGCATTCGACTTCGCGGCCCGAACGCGTGGTAAAGGGGCCTGAATGGGCAACGAGATCGCCTGCAACCAGCGCGAAGAGATAGGAGGGCTTGGGCCACGGATCGTGCCACTCGGCGTAGTGGCGGCCATTTTCGAGGTCACCGTTTGCGACATTGTTGCCGTTGCAAAGAAGGATCGGGAAAGTGTCTTTCGCCGCTTCCATACGCACGCTGTAGGTCGAGAGAACATCGGGGCGATCGGGAAAGAAGGCGATGCGGCGGAAACCCTCGGCCTCGCACTGCGTGCACAGCATCCCGCCCGAGGCGTAAAGGCCCATCAGTGCGGTGTTCTTGTCCGGCGCGATCTCGGTCACGACAGTGACTTCGTGGCGCTCGCCCTGAAGCGTTATCAGAAGGTCGGGCCCTTCCATCACCCACTCGGTCGTCGGATCGCCATCGACGCTGACCGATTGCGCGGTCAGGCCGTCGCCATTGAGGCGCAGAACCTGGCTTGCATCCGCATCTGCATTGCGGTGGACCAGCAGCGTTGCGGTGACGGTGGTCTTCTCGGTGCCAAGGTCAAAATGCAGCTTCGTCTCGGGCACGGCCCACGCAAAGGGTGCGTAATCCTCGCGGCGGATGACGGGGGACTCGGCCGGGTTGTGCGCCGCGTCGGCGAGTTCGGGGTTGCCTTGCGGGTTCGATGGTGTGGTCGCGATATCCATGCCGCGTCCCTTACCCGTTCGGGGCGCGCCAAGTCGAGAGACTTAGCGCCATGGCTTCTAGGAACTTGACTGTGTCAGGGCGTTGCATCCCCTCGCGGCGAACGGCAAGAGTGGTGTTATGGGTAGATTGTTCATTTTCGGCCTCGGCTACACGGCAAAGCGCATCGCGACCGCGATGGAGCCGCGCGGGTGGAGCATCAACGCCACCGGAAGCGATGGTGATATCGACTTTGGCGATTCGCAAGCCGTGCACCGCGCGCTGGGCGCGGCGTCACACATCCTCTCCAGCGTCCCGCCCGATCGCAAGGCGGGCAGCGACCCGGTGCTCCATGCCTATGGCAAGGCGTTGGAGGGCCGCGCGCTCTATTACCTCTCGTCGACCGGCGTTTACGGAGACAGGCAGGGCGCCTGGGTCGACGAGACGACGCCGACGATTGCCGAAGCGGGCTCAGGCCGCCGCAACGCTCGGGCCGAGGCGGACGCGGCATGGCTAGCGCTTGGCGCGAGGAGCTTTCGTCTGCCCGGCATCTATGGGCCGGGTCGCAGCGCGCTTGACAGGGTGCGTGAGGGCAAAGCGAGGCGGATCGATCTGCCCGGTCAGGTGTTCAGCCGGGTCCATGTCGACGACATTGTCAGCGGCGTGGTCGCCGCAATCGAGCAGAACGCGCCCGCCGGAGCCTACAATCTGGGCGATGATCTCCCCGCCAGCGGCAACGCCGTCACCGAACACGCCTGCGCGCTGCTCGGGATTGAGCCACCAAAGCTCGAATCGCTGGAAGAGGCCAACCTGTCCGAGATGGCGCGCGGTTTCTACGCGGAGAACCGCAGGATCGCGAACGGCAAGGCCAAGCGCGTGCTGGGCTGGCGGCCGCAATATCCGACCTATGTCGAGGGGCTCTCGGCGCTGATGTGATGCGAATCGAACGGCCCGAAAGGGCCGCAAGGGCGACCGCCCGCCCGCAGCGGCGCAGCTCTGCTGCGCGTCTAGCGAGGACCGCGCGCCTGGATGGGCGTGCGGAAAACAAATCAACGCCGCAAGCGCACCGATTGCTGGACCTGCACGCTCTTCTGCCGCCGCGCCCGCAGCGCCAGAACCATCCCGAGCACGGCCAGCCCCATTCCCCCACCAGTCAGCGCCGTCCAGCGATAATCCTCGAACAGCGTCGAAAGCAGCATCGCAACCGAGATCGTCAGGATCCCGTTATAGGCGGTCCGCCCCGCGCCGATCTCGCGCACCAGATTATAATGCAGCGGAAAGGTGATGACCGATCCGACCAGCGCGAGATAGGCGGTGCCCATCCAGAAGCGCGGTTCGCTGGGGAAAGGCGGCGGTCCGGCGGTGAGAGCGGCGAAGGCAAAGTCGAAGGCCGCGCCATAAAGCATCGCCCAGGCGAGCAGGCTGACCATCGGCACCGCGCGGCCCACCCCGCCAGCTTGCACCACATTCGCGATCGAAGCGGCGAGCATACCCAGCAGCGTCAGCGCGATGCCGAGGCCGACATTGCCCCCGCCAATAACGCCCGCATCGGGATTGGCGCGCCATTCATGGACAAGCAGCAGCGAGACCCCGACAATCGCTATCGCGCTGCCCAGAATGAACCCGCCATGCGCGCGCTCGCCCAGAAATGCCCGCGCAAGCAGTGCGTTGGGCACCATCATCAACCCGAACATCAGCGCGACGATGCCGGAGGTCATGTAAAGCTCGGCGTGATAGACAAAAAGGAAATTGCCGCTGAATTGCAGCACGCCGACAAAAGCTGCGAGCCGGTGTTCGCGCGCATTGAGGAACAGCCGGCGCCTCATCAGCGCCGCAACGGCGAACAGTGCCGGGGTCGCAAGCGCGAAGCGGTAGAAGACCGACCAGGCTGCGGGCGCTGCGCCGATCTGACCGGTGATCACCAGCCAGGTCGAGCCCCAGATCGTGCCTGTCAGCGCAAATGCCAGGAATACGCGCAGGCTTGGCAACCCGCTTGAGGCATCGCTCATAGAGCGGCGATCGCTGCGCCCAACGCCTGCGCGTCTTCCTGCTTCGTGTTCCAGGCGGAGACGAAACGCGCTGCATTCGCGCCCCAGTCGTAAAACTCAAAGCCAGCCTCGCGCAGCGCGTCGCGCTCGGCAGGGTCTAGCGTCACGAACAATTCGTTCGCCTCGACCGGGTGCATCAGCCGCTCGCCGCAGCCGCCCGCGATCTCCTGCGCCGCCGCGTTCGCAAGGGCGGCGTTGACGAGCCACACATCGCCCTCAAGCATTCCGAGGATCTGCGCGGCGAGATAGCGCCCCTTGCATTGCAGGTGGCCTGCGCGCTTGCGGCGATAGCGGACCTCCATCGCCTTCTCGACGTCGAACAGAATGACGGCTTCCGCGCTCATCGCGCCATTCTTGATGAAGCCCAGGGCAATGCTGTCGACCTCGCCTGCTGCCGCGCGCGCTGCCTCTTGCGCACCGCCGCCAAGGAATGCTGCCGAATTGGCAAAGCGCGCACCATCCATATGCAATCCAAGACGCCGTTCCTTCGCGAAGGCGACCAACGCTTCAAGCTCGGACGGTGTATAGGTCCGCCCGTATTCGCTCGCCTGCGTGATGCTGAGCGCGTGCGGCTGCACCTGGTGGACGTCATCGCGGATCGGATCGATCACGGCAGCGATATCGGCGGGCGTCAGCTTCGCGCCCTCGCCGCCCGTATGCATCAGCTTCGCGCCGTGAAGGTAGAAACCGGGCGCGCCGCCCTCGTCGACCTCGATATGCGCTTCTTCGTGGCACACGACAGCGCCGTGGGGCGCGCACATTGTAGCAAGCGCGAGGCAATTGGCCGCTGTCCCCGTCGCCACCCACAGCCCCGCGCATTCGCGGCCGAACAGATCGGTAAAGCGCGCATCAAGCTCGGCTGACAGCGCATCGCCGTCATAGGGGTTGTCGGCCTGGTCTGCGGAGCGCATGGCCTCCCACACGGCGGGATGAACGGCGGCGGCATTGTCGGAGAGGAATTTTGTCATCGTATAGCCGCCCTTAATCAACCGCGCACCCAAGGCAAGAAGGGAAGCAGAGATGTCGCAGTCCGATCACGAGATCACCATCACCCATCACGCGCAGGGACAGGGCGGCAAATATATCGCCCATGTCGAGGGCGAAGAGGCGCAAGGCACGCTCGAATGGGAGCCGCGCACCGGCCTACCTGAACAGAGCGTCGGACGCGATGCGCGCGTCGCCACGCATACGATCGTGCCCAACGCAATCCGCGGTCGCGGTATTGCAGCGCTGCTGGTGGAGCGGCTGGTCGAAGACGCGCGCAAACACGGTTTCAAGATCGTGCCGCGATGCTCCTATGTCGCAAAGAAGTTCGAGGACAATCCCGACTGGGCAGACCTCAAGGCGTGAGGCCAAGCGCACGGCGCGGGGCGACTTGCCATCAGGCCGCCTCCGGCAGCCTTGCGCTTTCCAGCTGCGAGAAGTCCGTCTCGGCAATCGTTTCGAGCACCCGCGCGCGCACCTCCCGCGCCCGCTCCAGCGGCACGCCGGGAATCGAGAATTCACCTCCGGCAAGGCCCAGATTCAGCGTCGCAAAGCCATAATGCCGGGCGATCGGACCTTGCGCGATCTCGACCGAATGCAGCTTTACCCGCGTCGCGATCTGCATGCTGGGCGCAAGAACGCCCGTCATGGCGATGATCTGGTGATCCTCGAGCGCGTGCCGCTTGAACCGCCAGGCGAGCCATTCCGCCAGCGCGCTGACGGCTGCAAGGGCAACAATGCCGGCAACCACAAGAACTGAATATTCAGGCACGTTGATCCATGTAGACACCCCCGCGATCACGCCGATGACAGCGAAAATGGCAAGGTCGGTCACAATCGCGACATTGCGATAAGCCAATGCCGCGCGATGCCAGCGGACGGCTTCGTCGGGCCGGCGAAAACCCGCTGCGGCGACGATCGGATCAAGCGCCACGAGCTTGGCAAAGGGCGCGACCACGTGGTTCGACGAGCCAGCATCCTGCGCAAGACTCACGAATTTGAGACTGTGCCAGCCTAAGCGATAGCGGACAAAGCGCGTGCCGATGCTGAGCGCCTGTACCCGGTGGACCGGCATCACCACATCGGTGCGGGTGAACAGACCCCGGCGGCGGCGGAAACCGCGCCTGGTGCGCTCGAGCCGGAAGTCCCATTCACGCGCGAAGGTGCGCAGCAGCCCGGTGGCCGAGCCGATAAGGACAATGCCCAGAAGGCTCAAGGCAATGGCCAGCGCCTGCATGTAGGCGCCAAGCTCGAACAGCCAGCCGCCCTGTTCTTCGGCAAGTTCACGCCACAGATCGACGTCCCAGACCTCGATATCGAAGAAGGTATCGGCATATTGCGCCAGACCGGCGAGCACTGCGAAGACCGCGAGGCTGAATTCGAACAGCCCGAAGGTAAACAGCTCCCTCGGCCCCATCGCAAACAGCGTCTCGCCCTCTTCAGAGCGCGCGTCCGCGGCAGCTTCGCCATCGGGCGCATCCGTGTTCGCGCCAGTGTTCGCGCCAGTCTCTGCGTCATCGCGCCGCTCGCGTATCAGCTCGCGCAGCCGCTCGCCCTCGGCCTCGGTGAGGTATGACAGCGAGAGGTCTTCGCCCCCGCCCGCGCCGGTCTCGAACTTGACAGCGACCAGCCCCAACAGACGCGGCAGCAATTTTTGCTCGAGGCTGACATCCTGGATCCGTTCATAGGGAACCGAGCGCGCCGAGCGGCTGAGCACGCCGCTTTCGACGCGAATATCCTGTTCGCCGATCGTATAGGTCAGCCGGCGCCAGGCAATGTAGCTGAACGCCGATCCCATTACCGCGATGAGCAGGCCAACGCCCAGACCGATCAGCAGGCCCCAGCCACCGATACCGGTGCCGAAAGCCGCGGCGATGGCGGGGAAGATGGCGTTTTGCAACGAGCCAACCGCACCTGCAATAACGCTGAGCGGTGCGGTGCGATGCGGCTCGTGCGCTTCATCCGAGGACTCCGGCGGTGCAGGGCGCTGCCGCAATCGCGCGGTGGGCGGCACAGAGATGGTTGGCGAGGGGCTGGAGGGTCCGTCGCCTGCCATCAGAGCGTGTCCCGCTTGATCCGCTGGCGGATATCCTCACGCATGGTGCGGGCGGTCTCGTGCCTGAGGCCCGGCAGCTTGACCGACGCGTTATGACTGCCTGCCGTGTGCAGCGTCATCGTCGCGATATCGAGGGCGCGCTCGATCGGGCCCTGGTCGACATCGATATGCTGGACGCGGCCAAATGGCACGACCGTGTCCGAACGCCACAGGATGCCCTTGACCACGCGCAGCCGGTCGGCACTCATATTATAGCCGCGCGCGTGCCAGCGCCGACCCGGCAAGCGGATGATGACCGCGAGCGCCAGGAACACGACGATCCCGATGATAACCCCAAATGGCAAGGGCCAGCCGCCGTCGCCAGCCTTGCTGAGGATGGCTTCGATAATGACGGACCCGATCATCAGGGGAATGGCGGTCAAGGCCACGCTGATGCGCAGCGCGATCTTGTAGTTGGGGTCCACCTTGGTCAGCGCTTCATCGTCATACGCGCTGCGCGCTTCGGAAGGGGCCGAGTTGGAAGAAAGGGAAGCGGAGGCGGCGGCTGTATCCATGTGCCTTACATGAGCAACACAGCCCGCCCTTGCAAGCGCTTACTCATTGGTGCCGCTTGAAGAATGCCCATTCACAGCCCTCTCAGGTCCGCTGGTTGAAGCGGCGACCGACCATTGCGGCGGCAATATTGGTCTTCTGCACGTCAATCGCGCCCCCGGCGATGCCCCAGGCATAGGCGTCGCGCAGGCGCTGCTCCATGCCATAATCCTTGTGATAGCCGTATCCGCCCATCACCTGCATGCCGAGCGCGGTGACCTCGCGCACGATCTCGTTGGCGTAGCATTTGGCAAGGCTCGATTCGTAGACCGTGGGCAGGCCGTCGGACTGTGCGTCGGCGTTGACGGCGGCGCGGTGGATCAGCAGGCGCGCGGCATCAACCTTCATCGCCATCTCGGCCAGCTTCATCTGCACCGCCTGGAAATCGACGATCGGCTTGCCGAAAGCCTTTCGCTCCTGCGTGTATTCGAGGGCCTGTTCGAGCGCCGCGGCAGCCACCGCCAGCGCCTGCGTCGCGTTGCCGCAGCGTTCAAGACCAAAGGCGCTCATCAGCTTGCCAAAGCCGCCCGCGCCGATGATCACGTTCTCGCCCGGCACCTTCACATCCTCGATCGCGATGTCGGCGGTGGGAATGCCGCGAAAGCCCATCAACTCCTCGCGCTTGCCGAATGTGAGGCCCTCCATGTCCTTTTCGAGCAGGATCGCGCCGATCCCCTTGGCGCCCGGCTCATCGGAGAAACGGGCATAGGTGACGTAATAGTCGGAATGACCACCGCCGCTCGTCCAGCGTTTGTAGCCGTTGACGACGTAGCCGTTCCCGTCCTGGGTCGCCTTGGTGGTAAGGTCGGTCAGCGCGGTGCCGGCATCGGGTTCGGACATCGAGACCGCGACGATCTTTTCGCCCTTGATGACTTCGGGCAGCACCCGCGCCTTCATCTCGTCAGAGCCGAATTTGTCGATCGTGCGCACCGGCCCGGTCAGCGCCTCGAACACCGGGAAGGCGACCGCGTTGGAGACCTGCGCAAATTCCTCAAGCACCAGCAGTGCCTCAAGATGGCCAAGGCCAAGGCCGCCATATTGTTCGGGCAGATTGACGCCGAGAAAGCCCATTTCCCCATAGGCTTTGAGCATGTCGTGGGGCACGGGATAGTCCCGCTCCTCCATATCGCGCGCGAGTTTGGGCAGTTCGGCGCGAGCGAACTTGCGGGCGGTTTCTTGCAGCTCGCGCTGCTCGTCGGTCAGTTGAAAGTGCATGATCGCCTAGATACAGCCCGGGGCAACGATGTCACGCCCTCAAGCAGGGCAATTTCAGGGAGAATCTTCAATGGCTTTGAGCGTTGATCTTGGCAGTCGCACCGCGCTGATAACGGGCGCTTCGTCGGGGCTGGGCGCGCGTTTCGCCCGGCGCCTCGCCGAGAACGGTGCGCGCGTGGCGCTGGGCGCACGGCGGATTTACCGGCTCGAGGCGCTGCGCGACGAGATCGGCGAAGCGGCCTGCGCCGTGGCGATGGACGTCGCGCGCGAGGCCGATATCATCGCCGGCTTCGATGGCGCTGAGGAGGCTTTCGGCGGCCCGATCGACACCGTCATCGCCAATGCCGGGATCGATGGCGCAGGGCTGATCGGCGATATGCCCGAAGAGGAGATCGAGCGCACGCTGGCGATCAACCTCAAGGGCGCGATCCTGACCGCACGCGAGGGAGCCCGGCGCATGATCGCAGGCGGCGTTGCAAGGGGTCGCATCGTCATGGTCGCCTCGATCACCGGCTTCCAGGCCTCGCCCGGCCTCGTCGCCTATTCGGCAAGCAAGGCGGGCGTGATCCAGGCGACGCGTTCGATGGCGCGCGAATGGGCGCGGGCGGGGATCTGCGTCAACGCGATTTCGCCCGGCTATATCCGCACCGATATCAACGCCGACTGGTTCGAGACCGAGCCCGGCAAGAAACAGATCGCCCGCTTCCCGAGAAAGCGCCTCATGGGCGAAGAGGGCCTCGATGGCCCGGTGCTGTTCCTGTGCTCTGACGAAGCGGAATATGTGACGGGCGCAAATTTCGTGCTCGATGACGGGCAGGTGCTTTAGTTTGTGTGGCCCCATCCGGGGCCACATCCTCGGTGCTGTTCCCTCCGCCGAATCTTCGGCTGCGGGGCACCTGCGGGCGCGCTGTCGCGCTTGCGAAATCATAGATTTCGGACCAACGCTCTACCTGTGAGGGTGCGAGTGAAACGGTTTGCGAAAACAAACCGCAAGGCCAAAAGCCGCCCCGCAGCGGGTCCGCAGGCCAGGATTGGCCGGAGGACGTCTAGCGAGGAGTTCGCCCGGATGGGCGAACACACGAAAAAACGTGCGGGTGGCGGGACTCGAACCCGCACGAGCAAAGCTCAGGGGATTTTAAGTCCCCGGCGTCTACCATTCCGCCACACCCGCTTGTCGCTCGCGATAGCCAGATCGGGGCCTTGCGACAACGTGTGATCCATGCCCTTTTTCTTGCCAGCCATGGCTGCGCCCGCCATCAGGGAGCCGGACGGGTCAAGCTGAGGACAAGCGCGCATGGCAGGCGAGAGCGCGAACGCCATTCTGGAAACCATCCAGCCGGCGATCACCTTGCTGGGCCTCGGAATCGGCGCGGCACTGTTCAGCCGCGCCTGCCGGCTCAATCCCATTGTCGGCTATCTCGTCCTGGGCCTCGGCCTTTCCGCGCTCGGCTTTCGCGAGAATTTCAGCGGGCCTGTCGTTGCCACCATGGCCGAGGCGGGTGTGATGTTCCTGCTGTTCAATCTCGGCCTGCACTTCTCGCTCGGGCGGATCTGGGCCGAGAAGGGCAACATTTTCGGCTTTGGCAGCCTGCAGATGCTGGTCGCGGGCGGCGCGTTTGCGCTCCTGTTCTTCGCGATCGGCCTGCCTGCCCCCTTCGCGATCATCGGCGGCTTCGCGATGGGTCTTTCGTCCACCGCGGTGGTCATCGGCCTCGTGCGCGAGCGCGACCAGGAGGATTGCCCCGTGGGCCGCGCTGCGCAGTCGATCCTGATCTTTCAGGATATCGCCGCGATCCTGTTGCTCGTTGCCGCGGGCGCGCTGGCCTCGGGCGGAGCGGTCGCACCCGCGCTCGGCCTTGCCGGGCTCAAGGCGCTCGCCGCGTTCGGGGTGGCGGTGCTGTTCGCGCGCTATCTTACAGGCCCGGTCTTCCGGCTGATCGCACGCGCCGGCAGCAGCGAGGTCTACACCGCGACCGCACTGTTCATCGCGCTCGCGGCCGGCTGGGCGACGGGCGTTGCGGGCCTCTCGCTGACGCTCGGCGCCTTCCTTGGCGGGATGGCGGTCGCCGATTCGCGCTATCGCATCATGGTCCAGACCGAAATCGACGCGTTTCGGGGCCTGTTCCTGAGCTTCTTCTTCATTTCGGTGGGCCTCGGCATTGATCCTGCGCTGCTGGCGCAGAACTGGCCGCTGGTTCTCCTCGCCGCTTTCGCGTTGGTCGTGCTCAAATGCGCGTTCAACGTTGCCGCAGGCCTTGCCTATCGCTGGTCGGTGCCGGGCTCGATCCAGCTCGGCTTCCTGCTCGGCCAGGGAAGCGAGTTTGCGCTTGTTCTCTTTGCCCTGCCCGCACTTGCCGGACTCGTCGAGCCGCGTCTCGTGTCAATTCTGGTGGCCGCAATCGCCATCAGCCTCGCGGTAACGCCAATCGTCTCGAACATCGGTCGCACGTTGGCTGGCAAGCTGCGGCGCGGACCGCCTGACCGCAAGCTCGCGGGCGACAATGCGCCGGTCGTCATCATCGGGCTGGGCGAGACGGGCCGCGCGGTGGCCGAGGCGCTGGAATATAACGATGTCGATTACATCGGGTTGGAGAGCGACCCGGAAGTGTTCGAGCTGGCGCTGGCGGACGGATACAACGCGCTTCAGGCCAACCCCGCCGATCCGCGCAGCTGGGAGGCGATCGGCATGGCAAAGCGCGAAGTGCTGGTGATCGCCACCGGACGCATCGACGCCTCGCGCGAACTCACCCCGCTGGCACGCGAGCGGCTGCCGGACATAACGCGCATCCTCGCGGTCCCGAGCTCGAACGAAATCGAGGAATTCGACGCGCTTGGCGTGATCCCGGTCGATATGAGCGCAGCTGGCGGGACCGAGAGGATCATCGAGGCGGTGTTCGCTGCGCTGAACACGCAGCGCCGTCTGCCGGTGCACAGCCTCGCCGGCGAAGAGGACATGGATAAAACAGACGCAGCGCGCGAATACGCATAAGTTCCGCGACGAGACAGAAACCCGACTGACTCAGCCTTCGTTGAGCCGATCGCGGATTTCCTTGCCCGCCTTGAAGTAGGGGACTTTCTTGGCCGGCACGCTCACCGCTTCGCCGGTGCGAGGATTGCGGCCCGTGCGCGCCTCACGCTCGCGGGTGGAGAAGGCGCCAAAGCCGCGCAATTCCACGCGCCCGCCTTCAGCGAGGCGCCTGGCAATCTCGTCGAAGAATATGTCGGCAACCTGCTCGATCTCTTCTGCGCGAAGCTCCGGATTGTCCTTGTGCAATTCGGCCAGCAATTCGGACCTGATCATTGCGATCTCCCCATTTAAGGCCAATGCGCTCACCCCATTTGCGACGCAAGGCCCTGATTTTATCCTGGAGGCTTTCTGCGGTGGATGCCCCCTTTTGTGACCGCTCAGACCCGAAGAGCGGCCTCTTTTCTGCCAGATAGATGCAAAATGGGCAAGCAAGGGGGCGCAATTTCGCACCGGCGCGCGCACTTTTGGCGAGCTTTGGGCGGGATGTGGGGGACCGGGGAGCCTCAGCCGCGCTCAAGCAAGTGCGACAATTCTATCCCAAGACGCTCCATACGGGTGCGGATCTCGGGCCATTCGGTGCTCAGGAACTGGTCGCGCTCGCGCGCGCGCAGAATGCCGGCGGCCCCCTTGACGACATACATTCCAACGCCGCGCTGCACCTCGACAAGGCCATCGTTCTGAAACTGCTGATAGGCTTTCGCGACCGTCAGGGGATTAGCGCCGCGTTCAGCCGCAAGCGCGCGCACCGAAGGCAGCAATTCGCCTTCAGGATAGACACCCTCGATAATCGCCGCAGCGATCTGGTCGCGCAGCTGGAGGTATACCGGGCGCGCCTGCTGGCTGGGCGTTGTGCTCATGATCTTGTCCTCTTGAGGGTGATGCAGTGCCATAATACACCCACGCGGGTCAAGAAGAGGGCGGGCAAGCTGGGGCGGCGCGGTTTCTTCGGGCATAGTGGCGCAACAAACCGGAGGCTTTGCGTCACAAAGTCTTCACACAGCGAATTTGCCCGCTAGGGTGCGCTCCCAGCACAATGGGGATATGCGCTCCGCATGAGAGCGCTCATCAAACTGGGATAATTATAGACATGATGGATATGGCCAGCTGGGGCTACGGCGAATGGGCTGCCTTTGCCGCTTCTTGCGTCTTGGGTGTGTTTCTGATCGGAGGCGCCTGGGCCGTCACCCGCCCGCAGGACGAGGTCTTTGGCCATCCCAAGGGCCTCTACATGCTGTTCTTCGCGGAGATGTGGGAGCGGTTTTCCTATTACGGGATGCGCGCGTTGCTCACGCTCTATCTCGTCAAGCACTGGCTCTATTCCGATGGCAGCGCCAACCTGATCTACGGCGCCTATACCAGCCTCGTCTACATCACGCCGGTTCTGGGCGGCTGGCTCGCTGACCGCTATCTCGGACAGCGCAAGGCGGTGCTGTTCGGCGCGGTGCTGCTGACTGCCGGCCACTTCTTCATGGCCTTCGAGGGCGATGGTTCGGGCTATGCCAACGACCCCACTCTCAACGTCTTCTGGCTGGCGCTCGCGCTGATCATCGTGGGCTCGGGCTTCCTCAAGGCCAACATCTCGGTGATGGTCGGCCAGCTTTATCCGCGCACCGATATCCGCCGCGACAGCGCCTACACCATCTTCTACATGGGCATTAACCTTGGCGCGGCGACCGGCGTGCTGATCGCCGCCTTCCTCGGCGAGACGGTGAGCTGGGCGCTCGGCTTCGGCCTTGCAGGGTTCGGGATGCTGCTGGGCCTCATCGTCTTCATCATCGGCAAGCCGCTGCTCAAGGGTAATGGCGAAGCGCCCGACCCCGCGAAGCTCAAGCAGAAAGTTGCGGGCATCAATCTCGAATACCTGCTCTATGGCGTCGGCCTTGTCGGCGTCGCGGTGATCTGGGCGATGATCCAGTTTCAGGAAGCGGTGGGGTGGATCCTGCTGGTCTCGGGCATCGCCTTGCTGTCTTATGTGCTGTTTCTCGCGCTCTATGATCTGGGTGATGAACACGGCAAGCGCAGCGATGGCGGCACGAAGAGCATCTTCTTCGGCGGCGTCGCGCTCCTGTTCGCCACGGCAGTGTGGATGATCATAAGCCAAGGCGCGGACAACATCGCGATCGCAGCGGGTATTGCCGCGCTCGTGATCATATTTGCAGCCTGCGTTCTGGAGGCCCGCAAATACACCAACCACGCGCGTGACCGCGTGTTCTCGATGATTTTCTTCATCCTGCTCATGCCGCTGTTCTGGGGCCTGTTCGAGCAGGCAGGCGGATCGCTCAACCTGTTTACCGATCGCTATGTCGATCGCGGCGGCATCCCGACGACCTTCTTCCAGTCGATCAACCCGATCTACATCATCCTGCTCGGTCCTGTTTTTGCAGGATTGTGGCAATGGATGGCAAAGCGCGGGATCGAACCGTCGACCCCGGCCAAGATGGGTCTCGGCATTGTCCAGATGGGCGCGGCCTTCCTCGTCACCGTATGGGGCGCCAATGCGTTCGGCGTGATGGGCGAATATGAAGGCCAGGCCGTGCTGCTGACGCCGGTCCTGTTCATCTTCATCTTCTACCTGCTCTCGACCACCGGCGAACTGTGCCTCTCCCCGGTCGGTCTTTCGGCGATGAACCGGCTTTCGGCGCGCCACATGGCAAGCCTCATGATGGCCGCGTTCTTCTTCGGCACGGCGGGCGGCAATTATGTCGCGGGCTTCATGGGCTCGCTCATGGGCGAAGGCGAAGAGGGCAACATGACCCGCGATGCCGCGCTCGAAGTGTACTGGACCATGGGTCTCGTCGCGGTGGGTGTCGGCATAGTGGTTGTGGTGATCAGCCCGCTGGTCAAGAAGCTGATGCATCTCGATTCGCTGTCGGATGACACGGTCGACGACGATCTGCTCGGCCAGAGCGAGGTCGGCGAAGCGCAGGCCGGCGGCTTGCGCCCGGCGACGCGGCCCGCTGATTAAGCGCGCCTTTCGCCAGTCATTTTCAAGAACGCCCCGGCCACAACGGCCCATAAGGATCGCCGG
The DNA here is from genome assembly GCA_043567175.1 of Erythrobacter sp. Classification (GTDB taxonomy): domain Bacteria; phylum Pseudomonadota; class Alphaproteobacteria; order Sphingomonadales; family Sphingomonadaceae; genus Erythrobacter. The sequence goes on along the minus strand of CP121323.1, from coordinate 2,441,918 downwards.
GGCGTTTTTGGCTGGCTTGCGGATCGTAACCACCCGAACGCGCTAGGCAGCCGGGCTCCGGGCTGGTAATCCGCGACCATCACTCGGGAGAGGATCAATCATGTTCGAACTGGTCGTGGCCAACATCGCCTTTGTCGGCACGCATTTTGCGATGTCGCACCCCTTGCGTCCCGCCATGGCAAAGGCGCTTGGGGCAACGGGTTTCCAGATCCTTTATTCGATCGTCAGCTTTGCAACCCTTGCGTGGGTCTATTTCGCTTTCAAGGCCGCGCCGCCCGCTGACCTTGGTGGATCGGGACAGTTCGGCTGGATCATCGCCACCGCTCTGACGCTGCCAGCAATGATCCTGCTGGCGGGATCGCTGTTCGGCAATCCCGCGCTGCCGACCCCGACAGCACAAAAGGACGCGCGCAGCGAGCCCCGGGGCGTGTTCACCATCAACCGACACCCGATGATGTGGGGCATCGGTCTTTGGGCACTTTCGCACATGGTCCTGTTCTGGAGTACGCGCACCATGATCACCGCCCTTGCGATGGGCATCCTCGCGCTTGTCGGCGCGCGCCTTCAGGACGCGAAGAAGCGCAAGCTGATGGGCGAGGCCTGGGCCCAGTGGGAAAGCCGCACCAGCTATTGGCCGCGCCTTTCGGGCTTTGCAAAGGCTGGCGTCCTGCCCTGGTCGCTGGGCCTCGTTCTGTTTGTCGCGCTGAGCTACTTGCATATCCCGCTGGGCAATATCCCCGCCGGTATCTGGCGCTGGCTCTAGCGCAGATCGCGGTTAAGCTGCGCCGTGACGAGTGGGCCTATTCGCCCATGAAATCCGCGCTGCGCTTTTCGAGCAGGGCGGCAATGCCTTCCTCGTGGTCCTTCGTCATGTGCATCATCGCCTGCGTGTTGGCCGCAAGTTCAAGCGCGCTGTCATAGCCGACCTGCTGGCCCTGGCGCAGCAGCATCTTGGCCTGGCGCAGCGCGTGCGGCGGCTGGGTGGCCACCCGCCTGGCCAGGGCCCGCGCTGCGTCAAGGAGCGCTTCCGGCTCGACAACGCGGCTCACCAGCCCCCAGTCGAGCGCGGTGGCAGCATCGATCACGTCGCCGGTGTAGAACAGCTCGGCTGCGCGCGCCGGACCGATGACGCGCGGCAATATCCACGTGCCGCCATCGCCGGGTATGATGCCAAGCTTGAGGAAGGTGACTCCGAACTTCGCCTGCGCGCTCGCGATCCGCATATCGGCAAGGCAGGCAACATCGCATCCAAGGCCGATGGCAGGGCCGTTGACCGCCGCGATCAGCGGGACGCGCAGGCCATAAAGAGCGCGCAGCATGATGTGGATATTCTCGCGATAGCCATCCGAGATCGCCGGGGGCGTGCCGCCGAAACTGCCGGTTCTGTCGCGCATCGCCTTCACATCGCCGCCCGCCGAAAAGGCCCGGCCAGCGCCTGTCAGGATGACACAGCGCACCGAAGTGCCGCGATTGAGATCACGGCACACGCTCGCAAATTCGTCGCCATCGCCCGGAGCGCCCAGCGGATTCATTGTCTCGGCCCGGTCGATCGTGAGCGTGGTGACGGGGCCGTCGCTATCTATCTTGAGAAGTGCCATGCGGCAGGCTTACGAAAACTGGCAGATTTTCAAAGGGGCTGCGCGCATAAATTCTCACCGCCATTTCGGAACGCCTGGCTGCATCGCGGGCTAAATAGGCAGACAGGCTGGCCGGAATCGTGCAATATCAATTGAAGAATATCCAACGGGTCAGGAGAAACAGGGGCTTAGGGGCCAGAAGGCGCGGCGCTTTTGCGGGTGCAAAAGTCTGCACGCAATGCTGCGCCAGGACACGAAAGGACGCATATGCCGAACGCCGCGCTGATTGCTCTGACAGCTCCCATGGTGCTTGGACAAGCGCCCCAAGCGGCTCTCGAAACGCTCCCGCCCCCTCCTGCAGAGGCATACACCGCCCCCTCTGCTCGCGCTATCGGTGAAACCGGCGTCCTGCTCGTCTCGTGGTCGCTTGCCGCCAAGGTGCCCTCGCAAGCGCAGCCGGGGGAGGATGAAGAGCCTCCGCAAGTACCGCCAGGCGATCAAGCGGACGAGAATGTCATCGTGGTCGAGGGAGAATACGGCCCGCCCGAAGGCGATCCGATCGCCGAGATCAACCAGGAAAGCTACCGGATCACCCAGCAACTCGACGATACCTTCGTCGAACCGGTGGCCTACGCCTATCGCGATGGCATCCCCGGCCCCTTGCGTGACGGGCTTGGCAATGTGGTCAACAATCTGCGTGAGCCGAACAACGCGCTCAACTTCCTGTTGCAGGGCAAGATCGGCAAGACGCTGGAGACCATCGGCCGGTTCGCGATCAATTCGACTTTCGGGCTGGGGGGGTTGATCGACATTGCAGAGAAACCGGGAATCGGCCTGCCCTTCCGGCGCAACGGTTTTGGCAACACGATGGGTGTCTATGGCGTAGGCTCGGGACCATACCTCTATTTACCGCTTACTGGCGCGACGAACGCGCGCGATTTCACCGGCAGTTTCCTCGACCAGCTGCTGCTGCCGGTGGCGGTCGGCAAGCCTTTCAACCGGCTGGAATTCACGGTGCCGTTCTACCTCGTCGCTAATCTGGAGGACCGCCTGGCGGTCGATGCGGAGATGGACCGGATAAGCGACACCATTGATCCCTATGCCGCCCGTCGTGACAGCTATTTGTACCGACGCGCGCGCGAGATTGCCGAGTTGAAGGGCGAGGAACCGCCTGAGCCGCCAGCGATCCTCGAGGAAGTCGAGGGGACGGGTGACTTTGCAGATCCTCCCGCGAGCGAAACGCAGCCCGAAACCGGGATTGAAGGCGAAATTAAACAGCCGACCATGGCAGTCATTATTACTCGCCCGCGCTGAGCTGCGGCTCTATCTCGACCGGCGTAATTGGCGGTGGCGGCGCGGGAAAAGGCTGCACGAGCGGGCGCGCGTGACTCTCATGGGCGCGTTGGATCGCATGGTCCGCGTCCTTGAGGATAAAGGTCTCACCATTATGCGCGAAAGTGCCTTGGCCGGCCTTGATGTCGATATCGATCCGGATCGTCCCGGCCCGTGGCGGAAGGCGCTACGAATTCGCCTTCCTCCTCGTCCACTACGCCCGCGCTTCCTCGGCGTCCTCGGCTTCGATCGCGGCGGCGTTGTGCTTGAGCGCTGTCAGCACCTTGTCGACAATCGCATCCGCATCCAGCCCAGCCAGCTTATATTGCGTGTCGGGCGAATCCTGGTCGATGAAGATATCAGGCAGGCGCATGGTGCGCACCTTCAGCCCGGCATCGGTCAGGCCTTCATCGGTCGCATAGGTCAGCACGTGCGCGCCGAGGCCGCCAATCGCGCCTTCCTCGATCGTGATGACCACTTCGTGGCTCTTCATAAGCCGGGCGATCAGGTCGGTGTCGAGCGGCTTCGCAAAGCGCATGTCGGCAACGCTGGTGGAAAGGCCCTTGGCTTCAAGCCGATCAGCCGCCTTCTTCGCCTCTTCAAGACGCGCACCGAGCGACAGGATCGCAACCTTGCTGCCTTCGCGCACGAGGCGGCCCCTGCCGATCTCCAGCTTCTCGAGGGTTTCAGGGATCGGCACGCCGGTGCCTGACCCGCGCGGATAGCGAAAGGCGATCGGGCCATCGTCATACTCGACCGCCGTGTAGGTCATGTTGGCGAGTTCGGCCTCGTCTGCCGCAGCCATGACAACGAAGTTGGGCAAGGTTGCCAGATAGGTGACGTCGAACGAGCCGGCATGGGTGGAACCATCGGCGCCCACCAGGCCGGCACGGTCGATCGCAAAGCGCACCGGCAGGTTCTGGATCGCGACATCGTGGACCACCTGGTCATAGGCGCGCTGCAGGAAGGTCGAATAGATCGCGGCGAACGGGCGCATGCCCTGTGCGGCAAGACCGGCGGCGAAAGTCACGCCGTGCTGCTCGGCGATGCCGACATCGAAGGCGCGCTCGGGATGCGCCTTGGCAAAGCGGTCGACACCGGTGCCCGATGGCATGGCGGCCGTAATCGCGCAGATACGCTTGTCGGTCTCGGCAAGCTTTGCAAGCGTATCGCCAAACACGTTCTGGTAGGCGGGCGGGCCGGCCGATCCCTTTTGCTTCTCGCCGGTGACCACGTTGAACTTGGGCACGCCATGATACTTGTCGGCGCTGTTTTCCGCCGGCGCGTAGCCCTTGCCCTTTTCGGTGACCACATGGATCAGCACCGGGCCTTCGGACGTGTCACGCACATTTTCCAGGACCGGGATGAGATGATCGAGATTATGCCCGTCGATCGGCCCGACATAGTAGAAGCCGAGCTCTTCAAAAAGCGTACCGCCGGTCACCATGCCGCGCGAATATTCCTCGGCGCGGCGCACGCCTTCGTGCAGGCGGCGGCTCATCTTCTTGATCGCGCGGCTCGCGAGGCTGCGAATGCCGAGATATTCCGAACTGGACACCATGCGGGCAAGATAGGCGGAGAGACCGCCCACCGGCGGGGCAATCGACATGTCGTTATCGTTGAGAATCACGACGAGGCGGTTTCCGGCTTGCGCCGCGTTGTTCATAGCCTCGTAGGCCATGCCTGCGCTCATCGCGCCATCGCCGATCACGGCAATGCCGCGGCCCGGCTGGTCGTTCAGCTTGTTCGCCATGGCAAAGCCAAGAGCCGCGGAAATCGAGGTGGAGGAATGCGCAGCACCGAACGGGTCATATTCGCTCTCGGAGCGTTTGGTGAAACCCGACAGCCCACCGCCCTGACGCAGAGTGCGGATCCGGTCCCTGCGACCAGTGAGGATCTTGTGCGGATAGCACTGGTGGCCAACGTCCCAGACAAGGCGATCATCGGGCGTGTTGAAGACGTAATGGATCGCCACGCTCAGTTCGACCACGCCAAGACCGGAGCCCAGATGCCCGCCCGAAACGCTCACCGCGTCGATCATCTCGGACCGCAATTCGTCGGAAAGCTGGCGGAGCTGTTCGGGCTTGAGCTGGCGAAGCTCGTCAGGCGTGGGCACCTGATCGAGAAGCGGAGTTTTCGGTGGCGTTGTCATATCTGCCCTGTCTTACAACCTGCGAACCAAACTGTCGATGAACGCGTCAACAAACCCGTATACCGCCTCGCCGGGCTATCTGCAAATTTTGCCTTACACCTTCGAGTGTCAAGTAAATTTAACGCATCAGTCCCTGCGCGACTCGGCGGGCGAAACGCGCATTCAGCGCAGCGCATCATCCTGTGTGGTTTCTCTCGCCGGTGCAGCTTAGCGATCTTGGCGCGCGAAATCTAAGCGCATTGGCGGCACAGGCCGCGGATTTCGAGGACCGGCTGATCGGCGCGGAATTCCTGCCGGCTAATCAGGGCCCGCACTGACTGGCTGACCTCGTTGTCATCGACATGCGCGGCGTCCCCGCACTCTTCGCAAACGAGGAAAATGCAATCATGCCACGTGCCGGGATGCGAATTGACGAGATAGGCGTTCGAGCTTTCGATCCGGACGGCAAGGCCGTTGGAGACGAACAGGTCGAGGATCCGGTATATCGAGTTTGGCGCCACCCGCTTGCCGCGCGCCTCCGAAAGGCGATCGGCTATGTCATAGGCCGAGGTCGGGCGGTCGAACCGCGCAAGTTCGACGAACACCGCCTCGCGCATGGATGTCCATTGTTCTCCCGACGCGATCAGCGCCTTGCTGGCGGCGGTGACCAGTGCGTCGCCGGCCAGCTCTTCCATCGAATGCTTGTGCACTTGCGTCATGGCTCAGCCATATCGCGGCGGGGGGACCAAGGCCAGCGTTTTGAGACCGCAGCCACCAGGGCTTTCACCCGGCGGATTTGGGCCCGTCGAGCAGGAAATCCTCGCGATAATCGCGCGGAAACATGGCTTTGAGCGCCTCGACCTTCGGTTGGTCGAAGCGCATGATGTAACCGCTATACGGATTATGGACCATGTAGTCCTGATGATAGGCCTCGGCAGGGTAGAAGGCGCGGTGCTTCTCGATCCTGGTGACAATCGGCTGGTCCCACAGTCCCGAGGCACCAAGCTGCTTGAGATAGGCCTCGGCGACTGCGCGCTGCTCGTCATTGAGCGGCACCAGCGCCGAGCGGTAATGCGCGCCCACATCCGGTCCCTGGCGGTTCAACTGGGTGGGATCGGTGACGACCGAAAAGAAGATGCGCAGCAATTCATCATAGCGCACGATGTAAGGATCATAAGTGATCTTGACCGCTTCGGCATGGTTGGTGACGCCGGTGATGATCGTGCGATACTCGGCGGTGCCCGCCGCGCCGCCATGAAAGCCGGAAACGGCAGACTTCACACCCTTGACGTGGCTGAAGACGCCTTCGACGCCCCAGAAACAGCCACCAGCGAAAATCGCGGTTTTGAGCCCGGTCCCTTCCTTCGCAACCCGCTTGGCCGCGGGCGCATTCACCACTTTTTCTTCGGCCAGCGCAGGCGCGCTGAGCGCACCGAGTGCGAGCGCGGCAGCGGCCACGGTTGCCACAGAGCCAAGCGCAGGAAATAGCGAAATACGCGAAAGCGAAAAGGGCATGGCGAAGACGTCCTTTCGGGCGATCAGTTGATCGGCTGGATCAGAAATTCGGCTGCAGGCTGAGGCGCGCGGGACACCTCGGCAGCCTGGGCGGGAGAAGACAGTTGGTCCGACACGGCGTCAACATTCGCGAGAGCGAGCAAAGCCGCTCCGATGAGAAAGCCAAGGCCAAACCGCCGGTACAGGTCAAGGGTGAAAAAGGTCATCTCAAAGTCTCGTTGCATCTGCGCGCCCGATGGTCGGCGCATGGTCTTCGACAGGCTCTTGTCGCCCTTGAAGATGGTCCGCTTTCACAGGAATGAACGGCCTTCTTGAGCGACAATTCGTTACGTGGTGTCTCTTAGTTACGGGCCAACGCCGAAAAAGTTGGGCGCGCACCCAAGGGACTTGGCCATAGATGTCCATTAACCATACAAGATGAGGTTAACGCGACGCTGTGATGCCGATCACAGATGGACGGATTGATGCCCAGCCTGCAGGCTACGGCTCGTCAGGCGGGCCGCAAGCACGACCACGCACCCGCAGCAAGGCCGCAGCGAAGCGCAGGATGTCGAGCGAGGACGAAGCCGCGGATGCGGCTTTGCAAATCAATCAGTGCCTGAAATGCCGCATCCCGGTAAAGACCATGGCAAGCCCCGCTTCGTCTGCGGCAGCAATCACCTCTTCGTCGCGGATCGAACCGCCCGGCTGGATCACGGCGGTCGCGCCCGCTTCGGCAGCGGAGATCAGCCCATCGGCGAAAGGAAAGAATGCGTCCGAGGCGACTGCGCTGCCGACCGTGCGAGCCTCGGCCCAGCCGTGTGTCTCTGCGGCTTCCTTCGCCTTGATCGCGGCGATGCGCGCCGAATCGCGGCGGTTCATCTGGCCCGCGCCAATTCCTGCCGTCGCACCGTCCCTGGCATAGACGATGGCGTTGGATTTGACATGGCGCGCGACGGTCCAAGCAAAGAAGCAGTCCTTTAATTCCTGCGGGGTCGGCTCGCGCTTTGTCACGACCTTGAGCTCGGCCTCGCTCACCGCACCATTGTCGCGGCCCTGGATCAGCACGCCGCCGGCAATCGTCTTCATGAAGATGCCGTCGCGGCGCGGGTCTGGCAGGGTCCCGCATTCAAGCAGGCGCAGGTTCTTTTTCCTGGCAAAGACTTCGCGCGCCTCTTTCGACACGATGGGAGCGATCACCACTTCGGTGAAGATCCCGGCGATTGCTTCGGCGGTCGCCCCGTCAAGCTCGGTGTTGACCGCGACGATCCCCCCAAAAGCAGAAACGCTGTCACAGGCGAGGGCGGCTTCCCACGCCTCGATGAGAGTGGCGGCCTGCGCCACGCCGCAGGGGTTGGCGTGTTTCACGATGACGACTGCTGGCTCCTGTCCCGCAAACTCCGCCACCAGTTCAAGCGCCGCGTCGGCATCGTTGAGGTTGTTGTAGGAAAGCGCCTTGCCCTGAAGCTGGCTTGCCTGCGGCACGCCTTTCGCACCTGTCACCTGCGGGACATAGATCGCTGCAGACTGGTGGGGGTTTTCCCCATAGCGCAGGATATCCTCGCGCCTGAAGACCATCGGCATGGTCTCGACAAACGGGGTCGCCTGCAACGCTTCAGCCCCCAACGGGTTGGTGAAGGCATCGCCAAAGGCAAACCAGTTGGCAATTGCCGCATCATAGGCGGCGGTGCGGGCATAGGCCTTGCCTGCCATGCGGATGCGGAAGGCAGGCGAGGTCGCGCCGTCATTGGCGTCGAGTTCTTCGAGCAGTTCGCCATAATCGCCCGCATCGGTGAGGATGGTCACGAACCCGTGATTCTTCGCCGCCGAACGGACCATGCTGGGGCCACCAATATCGATGTTCTCGATGATCTCTTCGCGGCCAGCCCCCTTCGCGACAGTCGCCTCGAACGGGTAAAGATTGACCACGACAAGGTCGATCGCGCCGATTTCATGGGCCTCCATTGCCGCGACGTGCTCCTCATTGTCGCGCAGGGCCAAGAGACCGCCATGCACCTTGGGGTGCAGCGTCTTGACGCGACCGTCCATCATCTCGGGAAAGCCGGTAAGGTCGGAAACATCGCGCACTTCCAGCCCCGCTTCGCGCAGGGTGCGCGCGGTGCCACCGGTGCTCACCAGCTCGACACCGCGCGCGGCCAGAGCCTGTCCGAGCTCGGCCAAACCGCTTTTGTCGGACACTGAGAGAAGCGCCCGCTTGATCGTCACCTGCGTCATCATAGGTCCTTGCCTGGGCGCTCAGGCCCGTATCCGCTGCAGTGGCTCAGCCACCCATCTTTTTGAAAAGCCATGAGAACTGGCCACCGCCGCGCGATGTCAGCCCTTCGATTACAAGCTGGTGCGTCGCATGTGGGCGCCCTTCGCCGTCGACCCATAGACTGTCCTCAACCGCCAGCGCCACCTCGCCAGCGCCCGCCGCGTCTCCGCGCAGACGGAACTGCCACAGGCGGCCATCGCGCGTCAGCAGGCTGGCGCCGCGCTTGTCGGAGGAAAGCTGCACCTCGACCCCGCGCCCAAGGTGGAAGCGGATCGCAAATCCGACCTTGCCCCGCATGCCCTTGCGGCCTGCGGGGATCAGGATGTCCTCGCCGGCAAGCTCGGTGCCATCGCTGCGCAGCGAAAGTATGCGCTGATGGGTGAGGCCGAAGCGCGCGACATAGCCATCATGGCTCGCCTCGATGCGGGTCACCTGCTTGCTGACCGCACGGCGCTCCAGCTCGACATTCTCGGCGCCCTTGCCGAGCTTGCCGTGCAGCAGGACTGCGGTCGAATTGGCGTTATCGAGGATCAGCGTCGAATGCGCGGCGGTGGCGCGAAGCCCTTGGCCGATACGCGCGGGCACGTGACCGCCAGCGAGTGCGGCGCCTCCGCAATTCACCACCAGCCGGGCCGCGCCGTCCGACATCTCGAATGCCAGCGTCGAAGCACAGCCGGTGCGCGCATGCCGGGCGCGCGGCGGCGGTGCGGCGTCGAACTGCACCAGCGTCTCGCCGCCACGCAGGCGCTGGAAGCCCCAGTGCTGCGGTTCATTGAGCGGACGGGTGCGCACGCCGGTTGCCTCGACCAGGCTGGCGACACGGTCCGCGCTGATCGCAGACTGGCCCTGCCAGCTGCCGATCGCACCGTCGCCGTGGCGCAGCGCAAGGAGCGGCGGGACGAGCAATTCACGCATGACGAACAGCGCCTCGGGCGCGTCGACCCCGGCTGCCTCGTAGCAGGCGATCAGGTCGGTCAGCGTCGCGATCGCCTGCATCTGCGCTGCGGGACACCGGGCCAGCAACCCGCCATCCTCGGCCACCAGATCGCCCAGCGACCGGATCAGCGCAGCCTGTCCGTAAAGTCGCCTTGGCTTGCCCTCAGGCAGCAGTAATCCTGCCGCAGTAACCGCCGCCCAGCCGATCATCTGGCCCAGCCCCGCGCCGCTCTTCAGCGCCTTGCGATCAAGCCATGTGGCGGTCTCGGCAATCGCCTCAAGCAGCGGACCGCGCATTTTCGCATCGCCCGTGCCGATGATCAGCGGGGCATGGATGAGCCATGCCATGAGCCTGAGGCCGGTATGTTCGATCTCCCACGCGCCCGATTTGGCGGATCGCGCGGGCGGCTGGGAATGTTCGTCCAACCAGCTCTTCGTGATCCTTTCAGCGACCTCGTTGCAAGCTTCCAGCGGTGCGCTCGCCGCTAGATCATACAGCCAGAGGAAGGAGTGCAGCGAGCGTTCGATCCCCGGTGCGGTGCGCGCCTGGCCGGTGAAGTCGACCTGCGCAATCGGCAGCTTGACGCTGTCGACCAGGAAGTGACCGGCGCGAAGAGCGGTGCCGGCGGCCCGGTCCCCCGTTACCGGCGTTGTCACCTGGGCAAGCAGGCGCAGCGCGCTGGGCCGGCGGAACGGCGCGGCGAGGACATGACCCGGCATGCCCATGCGATAGGCCAGGCGGATCAGCGCTTCGCCCGGCCCGGTGCGCGGCGCGATCACGTCGGTGAGCGCCAGTGCGCGCGAGCTTGCCGGCGCCTCGGCCTCGGGCGTATGTTCTGCGCCTTCGATCAGCCCTTCGGCATTGTCCGATAGCGGGAGCGCGCTGCCAGTGTCATCGGTGCGTCCGGATTGCTCCTTGCGCTCATCCTCGACCAGGTCATCCTGCGCGCGATCATCAGGACCCCGGCCATCGCGAAACAGCGTGTCCATCAGCCCTCTCCTGCGCCTTTGAGCGCTGCGATATTGGCGGCGTAGCAATCCGGCCCGCCCTTGAAGCTGGCCGATCCCGCGACCAGCACGTCTGCACCCGCCTCGATGCATTGCCGCGCCGTTTCGGCGTTGACCCCGCCATCGACCTCGAGATGGATGTCGCGCCCGGTGGCCTCGATCATGGCGCGGATGCGGCGGATCTTTATAGGGATCGACCGGCGCGATCATCAGGTGGACATCGAAGGGCTTGTCCGAATGCGGTCGCAGCGCCTTCACGATATCAGGCCCGATCGTGAGGTTGGGCACGAAATGCCCATCCATCACATCGATATGGATCCAGTCTGCCCCGGCGGCGTCGATCGCGCGCACTTCCTCGCCAAGCCGGGCAAAATCGGCCGAAAGGATGGAAGGGGATATGAGCGGCGCGGACATGGTTTGTGTGCGGTTAACCCTCGCAAGAGCAATACTTCGCCTAGAATCGCGCGAATCGCGCCACAAGCGCCGCGCACCCGCTTATCCACCGACGCATTCGAATTGCGCGGCATCCTTGCGCGCGCTGCCCGTTCAAATTCAGGCCCAATTCAGCGATGGGCGCCTAGAACGAGGCCTATATTGGTGAGCCGCGCGGTCTGGATACCAGACGCGGGCCATGCCAGGTTGCCAAGGCCTCAAACGGAAAGATGAAACGGACCATGAAAGCTCTCGCCGCTGCTCTTTGCACGTCCGCTCTGCTGCTGGGATCATTTCCCGGTCTTGCTTCCGTAGCGCAGGCAAGCGGTGCGCAAACCTATCGCAACGAAATCGTCAACGACATGCGCCAATGCGCGCCGGGCGGCGGCCCTGCAGTGCGCGTAACGATCCGCGGCGTCCGCGAGGCCGCGGGCAAGATCCGCGTGCAGGCCTATCATGCCACCAAGGCCGACTGGCTTGAAAAGGGTAAGTGGATCAACCGCATCGAACTGCCTGCGCGCAAGGGCAACATGACCTTCTGTGTGCCGCTGCCGGGGCCCGGCGCCTATGCCATCGCAGCGCGCCACGACACCAATGGCAATGGCAAGACCGACATCACGCAGGATGGCGGGGCGATGTCGAACAATCCCTCGATCAACATCTTCAACCTTGGCAAGCCGGGTATCGACAAGACCCGGTTCAAAGTGGGTGAAGGGGTCGAGCGGATGTCGATCACGATGCTGTATCTGACCTGAGCCCAAACCGGGCTGTCAGGACAGTCCGGGGTGGGCTATTGGCGTGGCTTTTTCCGGTGGCGCCAGAGCGACCACAAGACGCCAGGCGCAGCGAGCACCGGGTGCTTTTCGCTAAAGGGCGTCACCTCGACCGGCATCCCTGTGTGCCGTTCGATCTTCCACGCCGCATATTTGGCCGCCCCGTCGAACGTCGTACTCGCCTTGAGCAGGCGCGCGACATTGATCGGCTTGCCCAGCCGCTGACGGCTTCGCCACCATGCAATGAGGTTGGCGCGTTCGGAGAGTTTAAGCGCAGGCCTGATCCTGTCGCCCTCAATCGAGAAATCGACGCCCGCAGCGGCCAGCGCAGCGGGCAGGAGCCCGTCGAAATGCGCGGCATTGACGCTCAGGATATCGTTCTCGCGCCCCGGCTTCTCGACGCGGAATTCGGCCTTGTAGGTCGCCTGGAAAAGCGCGCGCCAATAATCGTTGGCAGTGCCTTCAGGCGGGCCAAGCGCCGCAGCAAGCTGCGCCGCCGTCATCCCCGCGCTGGCCACCGCCACCAGAACATCGCCCGCGGCCTCTTCGTGACGACGCCAGACCAGCGCGCAAGGCTGGACGAAACGCGCCCATATGGTGGTATCAGCCAGCGCGCCGGCTGCCGCCTTGCGGAATGTCGCCAATTGCATCGTTGCGACCTTGGCGCGCAAGGTTGTCTCGCCATGCGCACGCTCATGATAGCTCACGCGGGGCCAGATGCGCGGCTCGTCCGACCCGTCGCCGGGCAGCAGGACATAGAAGTCGAGCACCCCGTCAAGCGAACCGGTGCGCAAATTCGATCCGTAGAACAACACTGCCAGCGCGCCCGCCTGATGCGCGAGCGCCTCGGCAAAGTCCCGCACCTCGGGCCGAACCGGGGCGGTGAGCTGGGAATCAAGCCGCTGGCGCAGCGCTTCCATCAGGCTGGGTCGGTCGCCGGGTTGTCGCCAGGGGTGACGAATTCGAGCGCCGGCCCCTGCCCCACGCGATAACGCCCGGCGGGAAAGGCTTCGCCATCAAAGATGAAGGTGTCCCCGATCTCGAGCGTGAATTCAGGCACGCTAAGCTGGTGGACGCCCTTGTCGCGCAGGCCGGTTTGAAACTTGCCCATGGCGACAAGCGGCAACAGCGCCGTTGTGCGGCGACCGATCTGGTCGACCGCGACCAGGCGCAGGCCAGAACGCAGCTTGCCAAACGGCTTGAGCCCGGCGGGAAGCGTTTCCAGCGTGGTCGCGATCAGCACCTGGCGGTGCGCGGGATCGCCCTTGCCGCTATGCTCTAGCTCGGAACCTGCCTTGCCCAGCGCGATCTGCATCGGCGCGCCGCGACGCCATGGATTGCCGCGCGAGGCGAACAGCGCCTGAGCAATGCCCCAGACCGCGGTAACAGCGACGACAGCGCTGTTGAAAGCGCCCAGCTTGTGCGCTTTCTGCCCGGCTTTCACAGCCCGGGTGAAAGCCCCGGCACCCAGCAGAAAGCCGAGCACACGGCTGGAAGGACCTTTCTCAAGATCGCTTACCTCGATCGGGCGCCGCACGGTGCGGCCGCCCTTGTCGAAGGCCTCGATCGCATCCTTGAGGTTCCATTCGATCGGAACGCCAAGATCAACGGTCAGCGCATTCGTCTTGCCCTTCGGCAGGATCGCGATGACGGGCCAGTTGTCGCCGAAAATGCCATCGCCGCAGGTCAGCACATCACGCACTGTGCCATCGCCGCCGCTGATCACCAGCAGATCAATCTCGTCGCTCGCAAAATCGCTGAGCGCCTTGGGCAGCGCGTCGCGATTGCCGGGTACCGAGATGTGCACTTGCGGGCTGGCGTCGGAATCGAGATCGGCACCCTGGTTGCGATGGCTGCGCGGATTATAGATCAGACCCACGCGCGGGGCTTCTCCTGCCGCTCGCACGCGCCGCTTGGCGCGCGCTTTCGACGCACGCTCGGCTGCCTGCGGCAATTGCGCAAATTCGTAAATCGGGGTCCCCATCATTTCTCAATATCGTCAAATAGGCGTGATGTCTTCGCAATTCAGCCGCGAAGGTTCCAATTCCCGGCCCATTGATGCGCGCTTACATCGGTTGGCGGGTTCGTGCTGAAAGGCTGCGAACATAAAAACGGGAGCGCCCCGGCAAGGCACATCGCAAGCGGATTGTCTTGAATTCGCAAGGTTAGTCCCGCAAACCCTGCCCGCCGATTTAAGCCACCCTTGCGAGAGCCTGCACCAGATTGACCAGCAGCCGCATCACGATCGAGGACGTCGCCAGTGCCGCGCAAGTTTCGCGGCAGACGGTTTCGCGCGTCATCAATCGCAGCCCCAGGGTCGCCAGCGCCTCCCGCGAACGGGTCGAAGCCGCCATTGCCGCACTCGGCTATGTGCCCAACGCGGCGGCCCGGAGAATGGGCGGAGCACGCAGCTTTACCCTTCTGGCGGTGATTGAACGCGGGGCAGGCACGTCGGGCGCAGGGCAACGCACGGGTCGGCTCCCGCTCGACGCGATGCTGCTGGCCGGGCTCGATCGCTGCGGGGCGGCGGGCTATCATCTCCTGTTCGAACAACTCGATAACGGTGGGCAAGACGGTCTGGCGCAGCTCAACCGCGCGATCAGCGCGCTAAGCCCGGACGGCGTTATCCTGACGCCCCCGCTCGACGAACGCACCGATCTCAGGGATGCCGTTGAGGGGCGCGGTGTTGCGCTTGATGTTCTGGGCGAGCGGATCGAGTTCGGTCGCGCATCACCCGGCATTGATGATGGCGCCCTTGGCGAAGCGGCGGCGCAGAAACTTCTGGAGCTCGGCCACAGGCAAATCGGTTTCCTGACCGGCGCAGTGGACCCGATGCGGTCGCAGCGGCGACTGGCCGGCTATCGGCGCGCCATGGCCACTCGCCGCTGCCGCGCACACCAGCATTTCGCCGCGTCCGGACAGCTTCGATTCGATGCCGCTGCGAAGCTGGCGCGATCCTGGCTCACACCCACGATCCGTCCGACCGCGCTCATCGCCGAAACCGAGGAGGTGGCGCTCGCGATCCTTGGCGTCGCCCGCGAACTGGGCCTGGAGGTTCCGCGCGTCCTGTCGCTGATCTCGCTTGAAGAGCGCGCCAGCCTCGCGCGCGCCGAACCCCCGATATGCTCGGTGTTCCAGCCTTATGCAGCCCTTTTTGCAGCGGCTTGCGACCGGCTGATCGCGCGCCAGCAGGCGAAAGACATCACGCCGGGCAAAGAGGGCGAGACGATGACCGCAGAACACGCGCCTGCTCTTGAGTGGATTGAGCGCCAGAGCCTCGCCAAGGCGCCGCGCGCAATATAGGCTGCAGCACATCGGCCAGGCATATCCACGCGTCGGGCAAACCACTGCCAGGCTTGACCCCGCCCGTCTTGGGCAAGAGGGTAGCCGATCGGGCGAGAGCCTCGTAGGGTATCCGACCATCGCCAAAACGTTTGTGTGCAAGAGAGTCTATGCCTAGCCACACGCCCACCTCTTCCGCGCAATACACGCAATGCTATTTTGCGACCTGCGTCGAGTGCGGCGCACCGGCTGAAGAGCTGGTCGACATCCTCGGTGCGGCCGAACCCTATTTCGCCAATCCTCTTGAACGCTTTGACTGCGGCCGGGTGCTCGACATGATCGCCTATGCGCAGGAAAAGACCGGCGAGCGCTCGATCGGCCTCAAGACCGGGCTGCGCGTGATGCCATCGACCTTTCTCGATGTCGGCCGCGCCTTCACCTCGGCCAATTCCCTGCGACACGCCCTCGCGGTGAACGAGAAGTACCAGCGTCTCACGCAGGAATTCGGCAAGACCCATCTCGAAGTCGACCGCAAGTCCGCGCGCATATCGTGGTCTCCCTATACCGACGACGCGCAATGGCTGCGGCCGGTCACCGAAGCGGCCTATGTCGGATATGCCTCGATCGGACGGTGGCTTCTGTGGCACTATAATGAAGACGCTCTGGTGATGAATTTCCGCCATTCCAGACCCTGCGAGCCGGACCCTTGTGTCGAGTTCTTCGGTTGCGAAGTGCGCTATGACCAGCCCGGAGACTGCCTTGAATTCAAGGCAGCACTGGCGGATCTGGCGCTGCCGCAGGCCAATCCGGACCTGCTGCGCACACTGGAGGCACGTCTTTCGCGCGCGCTTGAAAATCTCGACAACCTCGATCGGCTCGGCAACCGCGTGCACCAATGCGTGCTTTATTCGCTTGGCACCACCGCGGTGAGCCTCGCCAGCGTCGCAGGGCAATTGTCGATGAGCGAGCAAGGCCTCGCGCGCGGCCTGAAACACGAAGGCACGTCGTTTCGTGATATCCTGCAGGACGTGCGCAAGAGCAACGCCGAGTTCTACCTGCGCGAGAACCGTCGCTCACTGGCAGAGATTGCAGCGGCGCTGGGCTATGCCGATCAGAGCGCCTTTACTCGCGCCTACCGTGCCTGGCACGGGGTGCCGCCTTCGCTGGCCGGCGAAAGACCGAACTGACACCGCTACCCAGTCCGCAATCGCGCGACAGGCACACATTCGACCCGACGAAAAAGAAACTGGCGCGCCTTGAGGGAAATTCTTCGAACGCGCTTTTTGAAACATTACAGGATTGGGAGCACCAACTCAAACACTCTGAGATAGACTTCAAAGCCATCTATCAGAAACAAAAGGGGCCGCAGCTATGAGCGGCCTTGAGAAAGCAGCAAAGATAGGCGTTAGCGCCCGTTTCAAGGCAGCTGCAGCGCAACAAGACAAATCAAAGCCCGCACCGCCATTCTCCCTGCGTTTGACCGTTGGAGAGCGCGCAAAGCTCGACCACATGGCCAATGGCATGTCGCTCGGTGCGTATATCAGAAAGCGCCTGTTCGGCGATGAAGCAGAGCCGCGAAAGTCACGCCAACGCAGGCCAACTGTTGACCGTATAGCTCTAGCAAGAGCGCTGAGCATCTTGGGCAATTCACGCCTCGCCTCCAACCTCAATCAGATTGCCAAAGGCATCAACAACGGGACACTGCCTATGGGGCCTGATCTTGAAGCTGAGCTGGTAAGCGCTTGCGCTGATATCCAGACCATGCGCGACGAACTCATGAGGGCACTTCGGACGGGCACTGAGGGGCCGTCATGATACTCAATGGCAATCAACGCGGCGGTGCAAAAGACCTAGCTGTTCACCTCATGAAAGAGGAAAACGATCACGTCGAGCTTTATGAGCTTCGTGGTTTTGTCGCCGATGACCTGATGGGCGCTTTTGGAGAAGCTCAGGCGATCAGTAAGGGCACGCGCTGCAAACAGTTTTTGTTTTCGCTGAGCCTGAATCCACCCGAAAAGGAATTGGTGACTGTTTCAGAGTTTGAGGACGCGATCGATAAGGTCGAGAAAAAGCTTGGGCTGGAGGGCCAGCCTCGCGCCATCGTCTTTCATGAAAAGAATGGTCGCCGTCACGCTCATGCTGTGTGGAGCCGGATCAATACGATCAACATGAAAGCGATCCAGCTTTCTCATTCTCATCGAAAGCTGAGACACGTATCCCGCGAAATCTACAGAGAGCATGGTTGGGAGTTGCCCTCCGGCCTCATTGATCGCGATGCCCGTGACCCGAAGAACTTCTCGCTCGCCGAATGGCAACAGGCTCGGCGCATTGGGAAAGACCCACGAGCGATCAAATCAACGCTACAAGATGCCTGGGCAATTTCTGATTCCAAGTCGGCATTAGTGCAAGCGCTCAAAGAAAGGGGCTTCACCCTCGCAAAAGGCGATCGACGTGGTTTTGTTGTCCTCGATCGGGACTGCGAAATTTATTCCCTGCCTAAGTGGCTCGGCATCAAAACGAAGGCCGTTCGTGAAAGGGTTGGACCTTCTGCCCCTCTAAAGAGCGTGAAGGCAGCTAAGGCCGAGATCGCATTGGTCATGACACCGGCTATGCAACGGCTGGAAGCTGAACGACGCGCCAAAGCGAGATTAGAGCGTGAAGCTCTAAATCAGCAACGGAAAGAGCTTGTCCGCGTGCAACGTGCGGAGAGGAGGGCGCTACAAGAACGTCATCGCAAGCGCAGGATTGCCGAAGCCCAAAGACGGCAGGATCGCTATCGTTCTGGGATCGCTGGTATGTGGGATATGCTTCGTGGGGAAAAGCGTCGGATCAAAAAGCAAAATGAATTTGAGGCTTGGCAGTGCCAGGTTCGCGATCTTTCCGAGATGGATGGGCTTATTTTTGAGCACCTGGACCAACGCCGTGAACTAACCCGTGAACAGAAACAACAGCATCAGCGTCAAACCAACGTGAAACGTACTCTCACTGATGAGCAACGCAGATACGAGCAAATGCGTAAGCATCTGCAACGCTCTGGAAAATCACGATCGTCGCGGAATCTGGACCTGGAACGATAAAGATAAAATAGAATCAAGCATCTTCTTCTGGGACCAAGAGAACACATGGATCACCTTTCGGTGTCAGAATGGTAGTTCGTTGACGTCCTCGGGTCACGCTGACTCGAAAGTTTTGACGTGATCCGTCGTTGACTTCTGCGCGATCATTGTTCCGAACGATGCGATCAGGATTTACGACGATTTTTCCCTTCGGTTTGAGCGGCCAGCCTTCAAAGATAATGACCTCGTCGAATTGCTTACCTTTTGCCTTGTGCATGTTCATCACCACCACACCATTCTCAGGCTTAGAGCTGGTGGCAAAGTGTTCCTGCAAAAACGCCAGCTGAACGATTGACAGTGCGTTGGCATATGAGCCGTTTTCACGCCAATCCCGTGCGAGGTCTTGTCGGAGCTGCGTACCTCGTTCCAATAGACGGATGTTTCGAACCTCGGCGCCGACTTCCTTTAGGCGTTTGCACCCGCCATTTTCCAGCACTGCCCTCACTCCGCGCCAGTCCTTGTCGGGGTCGCCGGTCAATTCAACGGCTCGCGCCGCATCGTAAACCTCGAAGGTGGCCCGCAGGACGCTGTTGCCTGGCGGATTTTTTCCTGCATCGAGAGCTGCGCACCACTTCGCATAGGCCTTTCTTAAACCAACAGCTTCCTTCAGTGCGCCCTTAGTAGGTTTATCCCCCCCTTTGCCTTGAAAATAGTTGCAGAGCAGGTCTACGAAAGCCTCACGGTTGCCCGCGCCTTCAGCCTGCAAGAGGTAAGCGATGATATCCGAACCTAGGATTGCAGCCTCCAACTCAATAACAGCGCTATGCGAAATGGCCTGCATTCCTGCCGGAGGTTCACGGAAATTATCGGAGACGAGACGAGTCATCTTTTTAGTTGGCACGAGGACGGCCAACGACCAGTCAATTCTCCCTGCATCGATCAAGCGTTTCCGAGCCTTGTAGAGCGTCGTAACTAGCGCCGTCATTGCTTGGTTGGCGTAAGGTTCAAATAGGAGGCAATCGATTCCTTCGTAATCGTCCTGCCTGAAATTTCCGGAGAGCACATCGTTGCCAAATTTAGCGATGTCAGTGCCCGCACTACGGTGATTGGCATCACTAAAATCAATTTCAGTGGGATTGAAGGTATCTCGGAAATGGTCGAGGCGTTCGGGATCGGCTCCGATAAAATCGAAGATGCGCTGTTCAGGATCAGCCAAAGCAATGATGTTTGAGTAAATGCCAAGAGATTTAACGACATGCCATTGCTCGGCGTTTGTATCCTGAAACTCATCAAGAATAATGTTCGGGTGCATAGTTGCCAGTAAGCGCCGCAGTCGGTCGCTCCCATGGAGCAAATCGCCAACAAAAGGAGCAAAGAGGTCAAAGCAGATACGCCCCTCCTCGAAAGCTAGCCGCTTCTTCTCCGCAACCTCGGCGTCTTCTTTGTTTTTCTTTTCCTGGTCAGAAAGTTTATTGTCTGCGTCGAAGGCATTTCGAACGGCAGAGAGGGCAATGGCCTCGGCAGGTGGGGTGAGTATTTCCACACGCCGCGGCAGACCGACGAGGTAGCCATGCGCCTTTAGAATCCGCCAGAAGAACGAATGGTAGGTTTCGACCTCAATTTTCTGCTTGGTATCGCGGGCAATGGTCTGTTCCTGTTCAATCGCCTCGACGACACGAGAAACGCTAGCTCGCGCAAAGCTCAAGAAAAGCACCTTTTGTTGTGGTTTGAGCTCGCTCTCAGCAAGCTGGGCAGCTTTCAAGATTGAAATGGTTGTCTTTCCGGAGCCGGGTCCGCCAGTTACAAGCAAATGACCATCACTGGTCAAAACTTGACGCTGCTTCTCAGTCAGCTCCATTGATGGCGGCTCCGAGCTCGGATTGTTCCTCGGTGGGAGAATCAGCTTCATCCTCGACTGTTGCCGGCTCACAAGCCTGCAACAGTTTCTGGCACGCTTCGCGCAACCACTCCGGAATCTCATCTTCAGTGCATTGAGCAAGAAAGTCCGAAAGTCCCCAATTGCCTTTCGCCCATGCAAAATACTCAGAGAGTGCATTGCGGGCATCAGCAATCGGATCAGGGTATTTTTGAGCCAGATGCGGTGGCCACTCCAACGTTCTAGCAAATCGTTGAAGGGCCGCGTCCGTAGTGCCCTCAAGGACCAGTGCTTCAATTCCTTTTTTCTCGTGCATTAGAAGAAGCTCGACCTCATTTTCAATAGCAGCCTGATTTGTAGCGTCCTGTTTGTCGCATAGCGCGAAGGTTCTCTTACCAAGGTCTGCGAAGAGTTTGGCCATTCCAGCTATCTTGGAGTCGCTAGCTGCGTTCAGAGTGCAAATTCCCAAGGCTTCTAGTGATTTGTAACTCGCCGGATTCAACTCTGCCAATCGGCGGCAAACAACTGGGAAAGCAGTGGTTTCTGTTTCGCCTTCTGCAATGAGGACACGCCGCGCGAGCAAACCTTCGCAGAACCGTGTTCGGAAATCTTGCCGGTAAGCCTTTAGTTTCAAATTAGCAGGGAGCGCAATCGACTGCTGACTAAGTTCGCCAACTGCATTCCGAGCGAGCACGACGGTTTCATCGAGTCCAAACTCTTCGAGAACGTATGGAGAGTGGGATGTGAAGATTGCCTGTGAAGCAAGTGAACGTATTTCGTGAACAATGCGCTTTTGGGCATAGGGGGGAATGGCCGTTTCGGGCTCTTCCATCGCGAATATGACGTTCTGCTTATCAGCGGCGATTTGTGACAGCATCGCAAGAACCAACATGTTGATGGTTCCAGTGCCCTGCCGATAAAAGGGTGCAGCATGATTGCCCTCACCTGTAGCGATAAAGGCTGTAATAACCTTCCGCAGATGCTCTCTCGTGAGATTTGAAATTTTGAGGTGAGGTTCAACGCCCCACTCCTTGGGAACGTATTTCTTTAGGGCCGCATTAATGCTTTCTAAGATGCCGGAGATTCCCAACTTGGGGTCCGCTGCGACCGTAAAATCCGCGAGCTTGTCGATAGTGTCTTCCCACATCTGCGGGCGGACTTCCTTTAGCCGAAGGATGATATCCAGAAGGCTCCCTCGCTCCAAGCTCAGAGCGCGGCTTCCGGTGCGTAGAGAGCGAAGATAGAGGAAGCCGCATATCTGCTTGTCCTTTTTCCGGAACTCGTCAGGTTTGGCGGCTTCGTTCAGACTGCGGGTAAAATAAGTCTTTCCCTGAAAGTCGTCTTCTTCAGCATCATACCAGCCGTGGAAGGTGACGCGCAGCGCTTCGGTAATATGAGCTGGATCAACGCCTTCTGGATTTGGGGCATCGTAGAAAATGTCCGCTTCCGCGTCCCAGAACTCCACATAGTCTCCAAATCGAGCTTTCTGGTCTTCTGAGAGATCAGCGATAGCAACCTCGACCTCAATCCTCGGGGCTTCCGCTGAAGCAGTATCGGTTGTCTCAGCGATCTCTTCGGCGTCATCCGCTGTTTCAACAGGCTGGCCTTCCTCAACGTGGCCTTCGGCGGCTTCACCCACAGGGCTGGGTATCTTGGCCAAATATTGGCCCTGAAAAAAGTCGTGTTCGTCAATAGGTGGGAAGCGATTAAGGCGATCTGGCCCAAGCGTCAGGTCCAAAGCCTCAAGAATGGTGGTTTTACCAGTGTTGTTGTCACCGATGAGGACGGCATGTCTGGGAAGGACGATGGTCGAATTCTCAATACCGCGGAACTTCCTGATTTCGATCTTTGAGACTCTCATTTGCGCCTCACTAAGTTTGCGCCACTCGTATCATAGGTAAACTCGCCAATAGTACCGTCCTTAAATTTCTCGATCGCCTCGTCGATCACGAAGAGTGGCACGAGGAACCACTCACGAGGCTCAACGGGGTTTCCAAAGCGGTCTTTGATGTCGATTTGCAGTCTCGCGGGCTCAAAGACGCGGTGCATTAGCCGTTCGAACTTTTTTCGATTGATATTGAATAGCTCGTAAGTCGCGACAACCTCGACGTCGGCCAGAAGATAGGTCGCATCTTTTGCTGCGTTGGCGATGCGCTTCTCAACGCTACCGCCTGTAACGCCGATCTTGTGCAGCACCTCACGATTTTCAGCTACGACCGGATGGCTGGATTCGCTCCTCAGCACGTAAATTGTTCCGCTGGCTAGGTCTTCGTCTTCCTGCTCTCCGCCGAACAAGGGGCCGGCTGAGGGATCGGTGATGCGGCGACCTGCTTCATCCTTGTTCAGAGCGCGTTGCAGCGAGCGCATGAGCATGTTGCTCTCAGTCCCGTTGTCGAAAATCACGCGAAGCCGCGCATCGGTCATGCCCTGTGGCGTCAGAAATGCCTCGTCCATATGAGCCACGTAGGCTTTCTGACCGCCAACGACAAAGAAGCGTCCAGGCGCAATTTCCGCTTTCCGCTCAAACGGACGGGTGGTTCTCATTCCGGTATCGAGTTCGTGTTGAACCTGATCGAATAGCGGTTTGAATTTTTCGAAATCCTCGCACTTCTCACGATTGGCGATTTCCTCGGCCGCTCGCTTCTCAGCAGCCGATCGCACATGACGCAATTCGGTGATCGATGCAGTTTCGCTCTCGACGCCCAGTTCGCGAAGAAGCGCATCATCATCAAGTTCTTCTACATCAGGCGAGTCCGCTGACGATATTCCTGCCAGAAGCCCTTGGTGATCGAGCGGTTCGACCAAGGTTCGGCACTCTTCCAGCTTGCGGATACGATCAAGCCGGACGGCATAGAGACGCTCGAAAATATCTCGCTCTTCGCCGTGTTGCGGGACGCGGTCATGTTCTTCGACGAAGCGCTGAATTTCCTCAAAGCCCGCGATGATACGCTCCTCGCGCGGTGTGCGCGTGATCGCTTTTTTGGCTTCTACCTCAACGCCTAACTCGGCTAATAGGGCATCATCTTCTTCTGTGAACTCTTTAGCCATTGGCAGCCTCCGCTTTCATGCGGGCGAGGAATGCCACGCCTTCGGCCATTTTCTTTTCCCAGGCATCTTGCGAGGTAATCGACGGCAAACGTCCGCGTTCCTGCTTGAATTTCAGGGCACGTTTGGCGAGGTCGCGCGCCTCTTCAGCGGTGAGCTTCACCTGCTTACCAGACATGATCGCTTTGACCTGTTTCAAGCGGTCTTCGTTCATGGTCTTGGAGAGGATGGCATAAGCTTCAGAGAACGGATTGATCCGGTCGATCAGGTCGATATCCAACTCGCGTACGTCGGTAACATATTTGCGGACGCCTTCGACAAAAGCCGTATTCGCCTTGATCTCGTTGTCGCCGCTTTCATTCGCGGCTTTCTTGGCTTCTTGAGTGAGGTTCAGCGCCGCGATAGCGCGTTGACGCACTGCTTCCTGATCATCTTCGTCCAGCTCGGGGTAGCGATCCTTGATGATCTTGCCCATACGCACCTGGGTCAGCTCTTCGGGCACGAGCTCTTCATCGAACAAGCCGCGCTCGATCGAGGTTTTATCCTGTACGAATGCGGTGATGACCTCGTTCAGGTCTTCGCGGCAAATTCGTTCAGCCTCTTGTGTCTTCGGTTCTTTCAGACCCTTGATCTCGATCTGGAACTGGCCACTGTCCTCGTTGAAACCGACATTGCATTTATTTGGATCGTAGCCGTCTTCGCCATAGTCGAAATCGGCCTGCGGTCCGGTATTCGGGTTCTTGGGTGTGAAGTTAAAGCGTGGCGCGAGAACTTGCTCCATGAGCAGGCTTGCAGCGATGGCTTTCAGCGTATCGTTAACCGCTTCAGTCACGGCTTCCTCGGAAGCGTCAGGCTCAGCGATCAGATTGGTGAAGCGGGCTCGTGTCTTGCCTTCAGCGTCACGGGTTGCACGCCCAATGATTTGCACGATCTCTGTGAGGCTCGAACGGTAGCCAACGGTCAGCGCATGTTCACACCAAATCCAATCGAACCCTTCCTTTGCCATTCCAAGCGCGATGATGATATCGACATGATCGCGATTATTCTTCTGGGCCGGGTCTTTCAGCGCGGCTGAAACCTTGTCCCGCTTGGAAGGATCGCCATCGACCAGATCGGCAATTTTGAGGATGCCCCCATCTGGGCGCTTCACCAGTTGGAAGCCCGTGGTCGGGTCAGTCTCTTGCCAGTCACCGAGTTCCTCGATGATGTGCTCCACCTCGCGGATTTTGTCTTTTGTGCTCTCACGAGAATTCACACTTGGAATGTGAATGATCGTCTTCTGATCGGGATCGAGAACTTTAAGAATGTCGTCGGCGTAAGCACCTGAATAGAAGAAGTAGCCGATATCGAGCGATTTCAGCCAAGTGTAGCCATTGAGCTGCTCGTAATAGGTGTAGGTGACCGGCTCGAATTTCACTTCGTCTTCCGGCATCAGAACCGGGTCGGCATCTCCACGGAAATAAGAACCCGTCATCGCGACGATATGAACCTTGTCGCGCGCGATCAGAGCGGCGAGATGCTGGCCAAGCTTGTTATCGGGGTTGGCTGAGACGTGGTGGAACTCATCAACCGCAATCAGGCGGCCATCAAACGCTTCAATCCCGAACTTATCGACGGCAAAGCGGAAGGTCGCATGGGTGCAGACCAAAATCTGGTCGTCACTTTCGAGGAAGGCGTTAACGGAATTGACCTTGCCTCCGTCCTCCCCAGGCGCGTTGCAGAGATTCCACTTGGGAACGACGGTCCAGTCAGCCCAGAAGCCAAACTTCGAAAGCGGCTCATCGTTAAAGCTCGAACCGATAGATTTCTCGGGCACAACGATGATCGCTTGCTTCACATCCTGGTTGTGCAGCTTGTCGAGCGCAATGAACATGAGCGCGCGGCTCTTCCCTGAAGCAGGAGGGGATTTGATCAGGAGGTATTGCTCACCTCGCTTTTCATAGACCTGCTCCTGCATCGGGCGCATGCCCAGCTCATTCGATTTCGTCGAATTGCCATTGGCGGCATATTGAACCGACACGGAAGGGACGGATTTGATAGTTTCTTGTGTCATTGCGTCACCGCCTTTCGTTTATTTTTCTTGCTCATCGGCGCTCTCCTGCCACGCTAGCCAACGCCGCCTTCAAAACCTGAAAGCAAACTTTCGCTGTATGCTCGTCTGGGGTGAAGCCAGAAACCATCTCTTCATAAGGGTGAATGTAGTTGCGATAGTCGCGCAGCCCGTGGCTGAACTTCTTCACGTCCGGCTTCAGCAGACCGACTTCGCAGGCCACATCTATAAAACTGGCCAGCGTCCAATCTTGGAACTTCCGGACCGTGCCGTCCTCCGATTTTGGGCAGGCATTCGCTCGATTGAAGACCGCCGGGTTGCTCTGCGCCGCGCCTAGCAACACGCCCTCAAGAACGCTTCCACAAAGAAAGATTACAGAGAGGTGCGCGCCGGCTCCGAGTGCGGCGCGTGCTTCTTCAAGGCGCCGTCGGATTACAGATGCGGCGGCCTGTTCAATTGGGAGATTTTCGACATTTGGGATCGAGAACTCCTTGCTCAGAAATTCGCTCTCAGTCTCCGCATTGGTTTGATTGACCAGCTTCCCGCCAAGCCTCGCCGCAATGGCCCGCGATTTTTCCAGGATCGGTTTATCCAGTTCCCGGCCATCAAGTTCGCAACTGGACACCCGCAACAAGCATGCGTTTTCGGTGCGATCGCAGTGATTGGGCCAAGGGCATGCGGATTGGCGGTTTGATGGGATAGTTTGCGGCGGATTTTGCCTGTTTTCGGGTCTTTTCCATCCTCGCTGATGGACTTCAGACACACTTATCCGGTTGCGGCCTGTCGTTCGTGGAAGATCAGGCGGTCGAAGTTGTAGGCCAGATTGGCCAGAGTGAGTTTGGCCTGTGCCCTGGCGAGGCCGATGGTGCGGATAAACAGGCCGTAGCGCCCTTTTTGATGCGCGAAGACATGTTCAACCCTGGCGCGGATCGCGGACTTTGCAGCGTTGGCGCGCGCCATGTTCTTCGGCATCGGCCTGCCCTTGGGCTTGCGGCGATGGATGCGGCTTTTGAGCATGTTGCTCTTCAGCAATGCCTCGTTCCTGGCGCTGCGATAGGCGCTGTCAGCCCAGACATCGCTAGCCGTGTTGTTCGGGTCGATAATATGACGCAGTTCGCGCCCGTCGCTGTGGGCCGCTGATGTGACCTTGCCCTTGCGGATAAAGCCAAAGCACCGGTCGATGCTGATGTGCGACTTGTAGCCGAACACTGGGGTCGCGATCTGCGGCAGCGGCGTGCCGTCAGGACGGTAGCGGACCTTGCCCCCAACCTTCACCGTCCAGCGCGCATCGACATCCTTTTGATGTGCCTTGTCCGGCTTGCCCGGCCATATCTGCCTGGCCGATTTCCCTGCCTTGACCGCGGCCTTCTCTTCATCGGTGTTCCGCTGCTTGGGAGCGGGCACCAGCGTGGCATCGACGATCTGTCCGCCCATGGCGAGATAGCCGCGTTCGCGCAGTTGCTGCTCAAAGGCCTGCATCAGCGCCTCAAGCGTGCCGCTCTCGGTCAGCCGGTTGCGGTAGTGCCGAATGGTGTTCTCATCCGGCATGGTGCCGCCCAGATCGAAGCCGAAGAAGCGCATCCACGAAAGCCGGTCGCGGATCATGAACTCCATCCGCGCATCGGAGAGGTTGTGCTGTGCCTGCACCACCAGCACCTTGAACATCGACACCGGATCGAAAGGCGGCCTGCCGCCCTTGGCGCCATCGCTATATCCAAGGCCCCGGACCAGGATGGGTCGGAAATGTTCAAACTCGACCGTATCCGCCAAAACCTCCAGCGGGTCGCCGTCCTTGCTCAGCCGCTCAAGGTGCTCCGCCAACGAAAACAGGCTGCGTGGGTGCATCGAAATTCTCCGTCCAATGCAGCCAGTGAATCAGATCATGGCGTCAAAGGCGAGGGGTTTTTGCGGGTGTCCAACTCGCCTCGTAGGAATCGAGCATCTCATTAAGGACCGTGCCAACCAACTTGTCTGACTCTTGTTCCCAAAACGCACGAAGCTTCTTCGCTTTGGAGGTTCCATAGGTCTGATACTTTGGCCCGTTAATATCGATCTTATGGCGCTGAAAAAACTCGCCATAAGTTGGGTCAGTATAATCCAAAATATAGCCCGGCTGCGTGACGAGAAGCCTTTCCAGGTAACGTTTATCAATGTCGGTAAGGCTACTCACGCAACCTCCTTCCGACTGGTCATCTTGGTGTAAAGCTCAAACAGCTTTTCCAGCCGTTCGGTGTCGTTCTTGAAGCGACGTCCGATATAGATGCGTTCAAGGACTTCATCGTTACGCTCATGCGCAGCACGAAGATCAGCAGGCATTTTTTCAGGGTTATAGAGGTCTGCGATGGTTGATGGCCAATGTGCTTCGCGCGCTACAAGTATTTCTTCAGCGCAATGCATCAGGTCCGTCTTGTTCTTTTCAGTTAGCGGAGGCAGTGGGAAGGTGTTCCAACCCAACGTATTCGAATACGAAAAATCCGTCCGCATTCTGACACATACAGTCCCAACCCAAACCCAGTGCAGGCGAGACGCAATCAAAGAAAAGTTCCACAAAGGCGCGTCATATAGAGCAAAATTTCGATCTCCAATGACTGCTCCCGCTGTCATAAAATCTACAGGCAAGTACGGACGATTTTCAGAACTCACCCTAGGAGTCACGATAACATTCTCGTTTGCTATTCTGGGGGTCTTGAATTGATGAGGCCGAGCTGCGAGGCTTCTTGCGTAGGCGTCCTTGCTTGCCAATCGCGCGGCTTTTACTTTCTCAATTTGGTTTGAGATTTGCGGCACGTTCAGCGCATTATCAAGATCATTGTCCTTGATCCACAAACAGTATCTTGGCTCTCCGTTGATCAGTTCTTTCGATCCCAGAAACTTCTTTATGAAGCGCGATTTTTCATCGTCAGAGAGCTTTAGCTCGTCCAACTCAGCGGGGGAAAGGGTCAAGTAGCCGCCGTCGTCCGCTTTGTTTCCAAAGTCCATAGAGCTTACTTGCGTAAGCGGCTTCATGGCCTTTTCCACAACTATATTGTCGCCAGCGATCAAATACGGGTTGATATTATCAACGTGCTTCTTGATGGCGTCCGTGGTGCCACCTTCACTGTATAATACGTTGTTGCGTGAAGATTTACAGATGCCAACTATCACAACAGTAACGCCTGCGTTGTGACTTGCTAAGTTGGCCCACTTGAAGTTCGTGTGAGCGAAACAAATTCGATGTCCGGTTCTGAAAATCTGTGGCCACAAAAATGGAACCTGTTGCCCTTGGCATATGGAATTTGTGGACACAAAGGCCGAAACACACTGTGTGTGCTTTCCATAGTCGGCGGCTTTCATAAACCAGCCTGCAACGTAGTCTAATGACTTCCAAGTTTTTGTTCGCGCCTCAAAAATTCGACCCAAGTCTTCCTTCTGGTTTTTGTTTTGCCAAGTTGAGCCCAAGTATGGCGGATTCCCACAGATATACGTTTCGCCGCCTTCATTCTCGAAGTCGATCTCTGCCTGGTCTAATGGTGTTTCGAACAAATCGTCCGAGGATATCTTTACCCCCGTGCCGGTGGGGGGACAGATGTTCAGCCAGTCCAGCCGCAGGGCGTTGCCGCAGGTGATCCAGTTCATCGCATTCAGTGGCAGGAACTCCTTCAACGCTTCCTGTTGACCGCGATAGAGAACATCACATTGGAATTCTGCGATAATGAGTGCAAGGCGCGCGATCTCTGCCGAAAAGTCCCGTAGCTCGATGCCACGAAAGTTCGTCAGCGGGATATCCGTTCGTCGCTCTTTCTCGCCGCGCCGCTTGTTGATTTCGGCCTCTATCGCACGCATTTCCTTGTAGGCAATCACAAGGAAATTGCCTGAGCCACATGCTGGATCGAAGACGCGAATTTTGGCCATTCGGTTTCGCAGATTGAGAAGCTTGCGTGAGTTGTCGCTTGCCTCCTCCAGCTTCTCGCGCAAATCATCCAGAAAGAGGGGATTAAGCACCTTCAGGATGTTGGGCACGCTCGTGTAGTGCATACCCAAAGCACCGCGTTCTTCATCATCCGCGACCGCCTGGATCATTGAACCGAAGATGTCGGGATTGATCTTCTTCCAATCCAGATTGCCGATGTGGAAGAGATAGCGCTGCGCGATCCGACTAAAGCGGGGTACGTCGGTCGAGCCGGAAAACAGGCCGCCATTTACATACGGAAATTTGTCAGCCCAGCGTGGAATTTTGGCTTCCGCGCGTTCTTCAAACTTCGTGTTCATAGAACGGAAAAGCTCGCCGATAACCTCATGCGTGTTTGAGGAATCGCGCTCGCTCATTTGCTCAATAGTGCCGGTGAACAGGTTCTCACCATCGAAGATGTCTGTGTCTTCAGCGAAAAAGCAAAAGATCAGACGCGCCATGAAGTGGTTCATGTCGTGCCGGCGCGCGGCAGTGCCCCATTCGGGATTGTCCTTCAGGAGCTCGATATAAAGCCGATTGAGGCGGCCCGTCGCCTTGATGTCGAAGGCGCTCTCTCGGATTTGCTTGACGGTAGAGATGCCCGCCAGCGAGAGAAAGAAGCCAAAGTGGTCGGGGAAGTCTTTGTAGGCACAGGCGACCGTCTCGCCGCCAATCAGGTCTTCCGCCTCGAACTCGCTTCCATCAGTCGCGAGCACATACTTGGCTTTGGCCTTTGTCGTCGCAGGGCTTTCCTTCAACGCGCGAAGCGTCTCCGTCACCGTGCCAGGATTACAGACCTTGATATGGATGTTGTTGGTTTGAAGAACGCCGCCTTGGTCGGACTTATTCGATGCGCCAGACCGAAGCTTCTTGATCGTGGTGGCTTTGTTGCCAAACGCCTCAAGGAAAGCGAACGGGAACTCCTGCGGCTCAAATGGCTGCTCGGCTAGCTCCGAAATAGCTTCTTCAATTTCAACTGCGTTCACGGTCGGACGTATCCTTGTTGTCTTGTTCTTCGTCGTGATCCCGGATGTGCGCCCGCATATAATCCCGAAGGACTTGCGCCGCTGGGCGATCCTGCGCGCGACAGACTTCTATGAATTTTTCACGGAGGTCTCGTTCCACGCGGATACGGAAACCGGAATCTTTTCCCGACATCACCTAAGTGTATCCATTGTAATCACATTGCAAAAGGGCGAGCTGAAAGCGACCCACAATTTTTTCCTTTTAAATGAGGAGCTAAACATCGATCGACTCATAGTGCAGGCCAGATGGGAAGCGCCATGTTCGCCAAGTGCTCACCGCGTTCTTTGATGTCGTGCTCGGACCAGCTTGCGCGCTTCAAGAACCACTTGTTCAGGAAAAGACCAGTGTGCTCTTCCAGCTTTTCGCGCTTTGCGAGAAAGCCCTTGTTGCCAGACGAAATGTTCAGGCTGCTCGTTATGAGGGTGAGGTTGCCAAGCGTATGAACAAGGGCATTGCGCTCTTGTGCGCGCGGATCATCTGACCATCGGTCCACAAACTCCCCTTCTGAGAACTCCCATTCTTCGGTCCAGGTTTGTGGCATGACGTGCTCGGTCCAGAGACCAACAGGCATTTCGTTTTTTTCCGCAAATTTTGTTCGGCTTGCCTCTTCAAGCTCCCATAGAACATCTTTGATGCGGGTTTGCGGTGCGAGTGAATACGCTGGCTTCGACAAAATACCCTGACGAAACTCTCGATCGTCGGGGAAGCGGGTGCTGTCTCCTGTGCGCTCAGCGAAGTAAGCTCTGAATGTGTCGAGGGAGGGGCCATCGTTCATGAAAGCCTGCGACAGGCTTTGGAAAACGCGGTTCAAGTTCTTCGCCGTTAGACCCGATAGCGTTCGACGTACAATGTAGGAGTAGAGAAGGCGATATAGCGTTTTCTTCTCGGCGTCATCGATATCACTGGCGCTAACTTGCAAGGCTACTGGATAAGCCGTCGTAACTTGCCATGCGGCAAGTTTGCGCCCGAGCCAGTGCAAGTCGGCATCATCTTCGAGCCAACCTTCAAGCGTTTCGTAGCTGGGGGCATATTTCCCGAGTATACGAAGTTCGTCTTCTACTTTTTCGAACCGTTGCTTGCCCTTTGGTGCGGCGAATGCCCGGTACTCGGCATACAGTTCCCGCATGGAAATTTTCTGGCCGGTCTCTGCCGCCAGAACATGCGTGAGGAAATGATCGATCCTCGGACGTTTAGGGCGCGCAAACGGCGCTGCTTCGCGCCACCAAGCGTGATCGAATGGGTCCCACAACTCCGAGTAAAGCTCTTCGATCTCAGCGTTTTCGCGCTCTGCGCGATGAAATATGTTGTTGCGAACGAGGTCCATCGCGAGAAGAGGCTCGCCTTTCGAGTTCAACGTCTCGAATATCACCTGGGCATCATCGTCTTCACCAAGTGTGATCACAACAAGCTTCATCCTGTTGAGGAGAGCTGTGAGAAGAGCTTCCAGCCTTTGCTGTGTGGCTTCTCTCGTATCCGTTTCATCAGATATCGTAGCGGACGAGTTTTCTTCATCTTCCTCATCGCCCAGCTCTGCGGCTCCGAACTGGGCGAAGTGGTCAATCAATTGATAGAAAATTTCGTAAGCCCGAAGCGCTCTGAATGACGTATTTTTCGGAACGCGATCTCCCCAATAATGTTTGGCGTATCGCGATCTGACGGCACTGTATTCGTCTTCAATGATATCGTGGAAAATTTCTCGATCGGAGGGAGTTGGTGTGAGCTTGAAGCGGGTAAGCTTGTCAGTGTCCTTCGATTTCAACTTATTGAACAGATAATCGCCAACGTGCTCGACCACATCGAGACATTCATGTTTGCGCGCGACCTCTCTGATAGCAGCAAGGAAAAGTTGAAAGGTCGTCAGTCTTTGCTGGCCATCCACGACTTGGACTTTGGGTGTTACGCCAATTTGTGCGGCTTCCCCAACCGGCGCCAGGATTAATGCTCCCATATAATGCTGGAACTTGCTTTCGCCTTCGAGAATTTCGATTGCCTTTGCTTTAACGTCTTCCCAGAAAGGGTCGAGCTGCCCATCATGCCATTGGTATTTGCGCTGATAGAGCGGGACCATAAATCGCCGTCCTTCAGCGAGGATTTCTTCAATAGCGTGATCGTCAGCTTGCATAAGCGGCCCCATGTTTGGCGGATTTAAGTTTCGTTTGATCGGGGACGCACAAATAGCGACTCTCTACAGCACCCGAATTGATTCTCCCCATCGTGGCGCAAGTGTATCCATTGTGGCCACGTTTGTGAAGGAAAAATGCAACTTTATGTAGCGCGCTCTATCCTCGCGTTGATGGTGGGATTTCCTTCGAACTACACAAAATGCTGGGGTTTCAAGGGGCACGGAAGCCCCTTGATCGATGGGTGCAGGGAGAGCAGAAATTTCACCTGAGAGTAGTCCAGCGGCGGCACGCTGGCGGCATCCAAACGGCGCACGGTTGGTCTCGATGAAGTCGTCTCCATGACATGGCCATGGGGGTATCGGGGAAGCTTGGAGGCTCCCTTGATCTGGGATGGAACGGCAGGCTGTTCGGACATGGGGAGGTGTTGGAGGGGAGAGGTCATTCTCCGCCTCTGACGAGGGATCAATCGGCGATACGATTGGATGGTTCTGGGTAGGTTCAATACCTGGCCAGAACCAAGGCTTGGGGTATCCAACAGGGGGCGCAGCAGCCCCTTTGGCAAGGTCGGCGTTGTAGTACAACGCACACCTTGCGCGTCAAAAAACGCGTCCAAATCGGCTGAAAACCGCGAAACACCCGGCTTTACTGCACTTCCGACGATTTCCGTGCTACGTCGATTCCCATCGAGACGTGGAGTGCGATGTGTCTGATAGCTGGGATGAGAAACACGCCCGGAACAACGGAGCGGCGAAAAATGCCTTCGAAGAGAAGGCATCGGACGCTCCAAAAGAGGAGCCTTCGAGCGATCTTTTGAAAGCGCTCGAAGGGCTCAATGACCGGCGTTCTGGAGTCGCTGATCGCCGGAACTCTGACATTCACCGCATCGCACAAGAGTTGGATGACGAGGCTCAAAAGGAAGAGGAGGCCGAACTTCCCGAACTGGAAAAGCCGCGTCCCAGACCACCTTCGTTGAGCCTGGGCGGTGAAACTATCCGGCCAGCTCCAAAGTATGCCGCGCCTGAGAGCGATGAAGCTGCACGCGATCGTATGCGGGCTCTTTTGCAACGCGGCAAAGAGAAAGACCGTGATCGCGAGCGCTGATACTTTTATGCAGGGCTCAGACCCTAAGTTCGCAAAATGGGCGAAATGGTAAATTCTCGGTAAGAAACGGCGCTCACACACGTTGACAGTTTTTCAACGTAAGAGGAGTGCCCAAACGATGGACCCAATAATTTCGTGGTTCCGCTCCCTATGGGACAGCATTCAAGATTTAGCCGACACAGCGCTTTCCAGAGAGCCAAGCCCAAGGCGACGGGCAGAGAAGTTTTTGAGGAGCAAGCCGCCCTCAAAATCTTCACCTGAGCCCAAGCTGAAGGCCAAACCAGACAGCAGGCCGGTTCTCAAATGGCTTGGATGGGCTGCGCTCGGTGTCTTCGGCATTGCTGTCGTTCTGGCCGTCGTGAGCTTTGGTCTCAGCGGTGAAGAAAGCAGCGGCAATCAAGTTCAATATGATGCTTACGGCATGCCAATCGGTGGCGGTGATCTTGGCGCTGCCATGAACCCGATGCGCGGGCTTACGCTAAGCAGCCTCATGGGCGGATTCGTGCTCGGGGTTGGATTGGTCGCAATCCTCGCCTTTTGGCGTTGGGTTGTTCACAAACATGGATGGGTCGCGCTCGTTGTTCTGTGCGCGTTGCTCGTGCTCATCGGAGACACAAGCGATTCTGCATCGACAACATCCATGGCGTCGATGCTGGCCTTCATCACTGGCTTTAGCGCGGGCATTGCCCTGGCGGCCAAGTTTCTTCTCGTCATCAGGCCGCCTACGGAAATTCCCGACATCTTCGGCTCCTCACGGTGGGCGACGTTCGATGACATCACAGAGGCCGACCTGATTGGTTCAATGGATAAGGGAGACGGTCTTTTCCTCGGCAAAGAGCAAGAGAAAGGCATCCCGCTCGTTTATCGAGGCGACATGCACGCTTTGACAGTCGCGCCAACGCGAACGGGTAAAGGCGCTGTTGCAATCATTCCGAACCTTCTGCGGTCAAAAAGCTCAATTCTCGTCATTGATCCCAAAGGCGAGAATGCGCGGCGCACGGCAGCAAAGCGTGCTGCGATGGGTCACAATATCAAGATTGTAGACCCGTGGGGCATCGCTCAAGAAGCCGACAAGTTTGGCCCCGGGGCCGATGCGGGCTTCCATGCCCATTTCAATCCTTTGGACGCCCTTCGCGCAGATGATCCAGACCTTGGATCGGACGCGATGCAACTCGCGGACGCACTCGTTGTCTCAACCGACAAAGAGCCCTTTTGGAGCGACGAGGCCAAAGCGCTGATTGCTGGGTTCATCCTCTATGTCGTCGTTGCTCCCGAAGAAGAGGGCAACCGAACGCTTGGCCGAGTCCGGGATATCCTGTCGCTGCCTCCGGCTGCGGATACCGAGGATGAGAATCTTCCTGGCACAATGGATGAGATTTTGATGCGGATGGCGGTCTCGCCTCATCCGCTGGTGAGCGCCGCCGCTTTCCGAATTGCTCAAAAGGCGGAGAAGGAACGCTCTGGCGTGATTTCCTCTGCGCAATCGAACACGCATTTTCTCGATAGCCCGAAAATTCGTGACAGCCTGGCCAAGTCAGATTTCCGCTTCTCCGATCTCAAAACTGCCGATGCGCTGACGACGATTTATCTGGTACTGCCGCTAGATCGTCTCTCGACGTTCAATCGCTGGCTTCGGTTGATGATCTCAAGCGCCATGATCGATCTGACCCGCACCCCTGCGAAATCGGATGCTGAGCCGGTGCGCGTGATTCTGGATGAGTTTGCAGCCCTCGAAAGGCTCAAGATTATTGAGACGGCCTTCGGGACGATGGCAGGCCTCGGCGTGCAGCTCTGGGCAGTTACGCAAGACCTCTCCCAGCTTATGCGCCTATATGGCGATAAGGGCTGGCAGACCTTTGTCAGCAATGCGGGCGTGTTCCAGTATTTTGGAAGCCGCGACTATGAGACGGCGAAATACGCAGAACATTTGACCGGCATGACGACGATGAAAAAGCGTTCTATCAGCTTCGGATCGTCTTCATCGGCGACCACGTCTTACCCGAGTAGCTCGTCCACTACAGGCCATTCGAAAACTATCTCGTATGACGATGTGCAACGCCCGTTGGCATATGCAGATGAGATGATGACGCTTCACCGCGATTTGCAGATTCTCTTCGTAGAGAACAACTATCCAATCATCGCTCGAAAACACTGGTGGTTTCGTCATACGCAGGCCAGCAAGCCTGTGAAACCTAAATCCTCATAGCATCGCAGCCTTTACGGATACGCGGCGCTGAACCGAACCGATCGACACCCATTGCCTGAAAATTGTGTGGCGGGACAGGCGAGGTGCTCGAACGGTTCGGTCGCCGCAATTACAAACGTAAAGGAGCGACGCGATGTCTCTTCAAATTATTTCAAAGGCGGAAGCTGCCCGCATGCCGATAGCGCAACTTCGAGCGTTGCATCATTTGCTCGCCGAAGAGCTGGCGAATAGCGAATGCGGTTCAGAGCTTGCTCAAGCGATTGCGCACAATCTGCATATCGTCATGAACGAGCTTAGTGCTCGAAATCGGCTGAGCCGTCTGCCACGGCTTTAGCCGTTCTTTCGAATTGGGTCGCCAGCTTAAAGCTGGACGATCCATTGACGCTTGCCGAGTTCCAGTTCGGTGACTTCACCGCCCAGGCGCATGTCGCGGGCAAATGACTCGACATCGAAGTAGTAGCGCAGGCTTTCCG
This sequence comes from Erythrobacter sp., assembly GCA_043567175.1. Classification (GTDB taxonomy): domain Bacteria; phylum Pseudomonadota; class Alphaproteobacteria; order Sphingomonadales; family Sphingomonadaceae; genus Erythrobacter. The sequence goes on along the minus strand of CP121323.1, from coordinate 2,405,794 downwards.
GTAGCTGGTCAAGAAGCCCGGTGCTCTCGACGTAGTCCTCTGCGAATTCGAGAAGCGTGCCTTCGAAGAGAATCACTTCCTCCAAGCGGTCGATGATCTCTTCCGGCGCGATACACTCGTATCCGGCGAGGTAAATGGCGCGCGCGGCCTCGTCTTCGTCGAGGTTTTCAAATTGATCGAACCACAGCGGCAGATTTGCTTGGTTCACACCGATCGCTTTGAACAGCTCGTAATTGTCGCCATCAATGAACTGAATCTCATATTCTTCGACGGGATCGCCGTACTCATTGCGATGTCGCGATGCTCTCTCGCGGTACTCATTGAGCGTTTTGAAATAGAAGCCCACCGCTGAAATGTCGTAGGGCGTTGCATGATAAATGCTGGGCATATTGTCCTCCTTTGCTTTGAACGCAGGAGGCTCGGGCGACTGGAATAAAGGCACGCTGCAACTGCCTTCACGGTCACTGGTGCGGAAGGTCGGTTGCAGTGGGCCTGCCAGTCGCCACGGATGCGGTTATCTCAAAGCGGAGGACGGTTTTGCCCAGGCCCGGATGCCTCGGCTGACAGGAGGCGTTCAGGCTTTTCGTAACGTTTGCTTACATGCCTCGAACATCATCGTCATATGATTGCGCCGGGTCGAACCCAATCGCTTCATAGCTTCATCGTCTTTGAGGGCACGGTCGAGTTCAATGTCGCGGAAACGGTCATAGACCAATGCCGTAAGAAAAACCGATTTGAAGCTTCCTGTCGGAAGGCCGCGTTGCTCTGTTCTGAGATGCCGGAGTGTGCGGAGCAACATGGGACGCGGCTGGACGAGCGGCAGAAACTCGCACGCTGAACAAAGACGCCTGTTGCCGAGAAGGGCTGTTCCTGGACCATCGACCCCTTCGAACGCTTCCCTGATTTCAGACGGACAGTCGAATACGCAAGTGTGAAGGCGCTGCCAAAGCGGATCGTCATCGTCAGGCCAGCCAGACGGAAGGCCGATTTGATGAAATAGCGTGTCAGAGCGAGCAATCATATCACGCAGCTTGCGCATAGTTTCGGCGGCTGATCGCTCGGAAATACCCGCATTTTCACTGGCAATCGGCACAGAAAAGTTTGAGCAAACCGCCCAAAGGAGCGCTTCGACCTGTTCATTGCTCAGTTTTGAACGGGCGATGTAACGGTTTGCCATGGAAAATATTATTTAATCTCAGAGCGTTAACCGACTCTTCTTCCTCTGATCGGGACAGGTAATTGTCGCATCGCAATAAGCACCGCATTTTGAGTTCGAACATTGCGAAACGGTGCTTTTATGCCGGATAAGTTATGCACAAAAAGGGCTGAAAGCCCTGAAAATGCTGGACTTTTTAATCCGTATGCGGCATAATAAAAATAGAGCCCCCTTCGCGTGCGTGAGACACAAGAAAGGAGTTCAGGATGACAAACGATAAGAACATCCTGCATCCGTCAACCGTTGACGGATTCAACCAGGAGGCTCGCAAGGTTCGTTTCGATCCTGAAGCGTACGCTCACCACATTGCAAAACTCGACCTCACCGAGACGCAGAAGCTAACGCTCATGCGAACTGTTTGGGACCTTATGGTTCTGTTCGTGGATGCTGGCTTCGGAATCGATGGGCCGACTCTGGCAATGGCTGATAAAGAAAACCAAGAGGCTGAACGCGAGGACAAACCGCGCAAGCAGCTCGAAACGCCGGAGAGCACGCCATGATGAATCTAACGAACAAGAAAAGCGAAACCGGCGGAATCGCAGTGATCTACTGCCGTGTGTCGAACGTCAAACAGACGACGCGCGGCGATGGCCTTGGAAGCCAAGAAACACGCTGCCGGGAATATGCTGGCTACAAGGGCTATCGCGTTGAGCAGGTCTTTACGGATGATATGAGCGGCGGCGTAGCTGATCGCCCTGGCATGATGGAGATGCTGGGCTGGCTCAAAGAACATCATGCAGAGAATCCGGTTGTCATCATCGACGATGTGTCGCGTCTCGCACGGGGGCTAGACGCACATATTCGATTGAGAACGGCAATCGGTGGCGCGGGAGGCCGGTTGGAAAGCCCATCGATCGAATTTGGGGAAGACTCAGATTCGGTGCTGGTGGAGAACCTTCTGGCCTCGGTGTCGCAACATCAAAGACAAAAGAACGCAGAGCAAACGACGAACCGCATGCGCGCTCGCGCCATGAACGGTTACTGGGTGTTTGCAGCGCCTAAAGGCTATCGTTTCGAGCGCTCCAACGAAGGCAAGGTTTTGGTTCGCGATGAGCCGCTAGCCTCAATCGTTCAAGAAGCTCTTGAAGGTTTTGCGTCTGGCCGTTTTGGATCGCAAGCAGAAGTAAAGCGCTATCTCGAAGCCCAGCCTCTTTTTCCAAAAGATTTGCCTGGCGGATTGATACGCAATCAACGTGTGAATGATCTGCTGACCCAGCCGCTTTATGCCGGTCTGATCTCAATTCCAAAGTGGGGAATTGCTATGCGTGAAGGCCGTCATGATGGCCTGGTCTCTGTCTCGACTTTCGAGAGAATTCAAAAACGCCTGGCGAATCCTGATCGTCAAATTATCCGTAAAGACATGCGCGAAGACTTTCCGCTACGCGGGGCTGCGCTGTGCGGCTGGTCTGAGCCCGAAGTTGCTACCAGCTACGAGTAGAGCCTTGGGCCGTTTGATGCCCGTCGCTGGGCGTGATGGCAACAACCGTATCGGGGGCATGCCCCCGATACGTTTTGCCGCTTGATCCTGCCCCGATCTCTGCCGGGGTTCGGTTCCCGAGGCTCGAGTGGGGCCGGAAGTGGTTGTAGTCTTGTCGCCAGGCTTCCAGTTCCTGGCGGGCATGGGCAAGGCTGGTGAAGATCGTCTCGTTCAAGAACTCGTCCCTGAGCCGGGCATTGAAGCTCTCGATGAACCCGTTCTGATAGGGCTTGCCCGGCGCGATGTAGTGCCACTCGACGTTGCGTTCCTTGCTCCAGCGCAGGATCGCCATGCTGGTCAGCTCAGTGCCGTTATCGCTGACGATCGTGTGGGGCCGTGCCATCCTCTCGAACACCGCTGCATCGAGTTCACGCCCGACCCGAGCGCCGGAGATCGACGTGTCGGCGATCAGGCGCACGCACTCCCGGCTGTAGTCATCGACCACGGCGAAGATCCGGAACCTGCGTCCGCAGGCAAAGGCATCGGACACGAAGTCTAGGCTCCAGCGCTGGTTCGGACCCTGCGGGACCGTCATCGGTGCCCGTGTGCCCAAGGCCCGCTTGCGACCGCCACGACGGCGCACCTGCAGCCGCTCCTCGCGATAGAGCCGCCGGAACTTCTTGTGGTTCATCGTCCATCCTTCCCGGCACAGCAGCCAGTGCAACCGCCGATAGCCGAACCGGCGACGCTGGCTGGCCAGTTCCCTGATCCGCTCGCGCGCCTTCCCATCGTCCGGCCGACGACTGACATAGCGCACCATGGTCCGATCCACGCCCAGCACCGCACAGGCACGGCGCTGGCTCACCTCGAATACTTCTTGGAGATGAGCCACCGCCTGCCGCCTGGCACCGGGCGCTAGAACTTTTTTGCGTTGATCTCCTTGAGCATGGCGTTGTCGAGCATCGAGTCCGCCAGCAGCTTCTTCAGCCGCTCGTTCTCCTGCTCCAGCTGGCGCAGACGCCGGGCATCGGACACTTCCAGTCCGCCATACTTCGACTTCCACTTGTAGAAGGTCGCCGAGCTGATCCCGTGACGGCGGCACACATCCGCCGTTGGCATCCCAGCCTCCTGTTCCTTCAATACAGCGATGATCTGCTCCTCGCTGAACCTGCTCCGCTTCATCTCGTCCGTCTCCTTGTCAGGGCCGGACTCTACTCATCTCTGGAGGAAATCTAGGGGCTCAGACCACGGCGATTGCGATCACCCTCTGACGGCGGCGTGGTCCACCAGCAAGACCGGCACAAAGCATCCATACTATCTCTGCTATAACCGTGACTGCGAGAGCCATAGAAAGTCTATCAGACGCGATGCGATCGAAGGGGAAGTAGAAGCGGCACTCGCGAGCGTTACGCCTGCTAAGAGCCTTTTTGAGCTCGCTAGAGCGATGCTGAAAGACCTCTGGGATGGTCGTGTCGATCAAGAACAATCACGCGCGAAAGAAGCTCAGGCGCGTATCAAAGACCTCGACAAGAAGATCGATCAACTCCTCGACCGGATCGTTGATTCAAACTCTTCACGCGTGATCGCGGCATACGAGGCGAAGATCGAAGGATTCGAAAAAGATAAGCTATTGCTTCGGGAACAGGCCAATCGTGTAGGCCAAAAACCGCACACCTTCGAGGAGATGTTCGAACTCGCCTGCCAATTCCTCGCAAACCCCTATGGAATATGGACAAATGGCACTTTGGCAGTACGCAAATTGGTGCTGAAAATGGTGTTTCCAGCAGGCATTACGTATGATCGGGAAAATGGACTTCGAACCCCAGATTTAGCCTTACCGTTCAAGGTGTTAGGTGGTCTCGATGGGGGTGATTGTAAAATGGCGCACCCGACAGGATTCGAACCTGAGGCCTCTGCCTTCGGAGGGCAGCGCTCTATCCAGCTGAGCTACGGGTGCGTGGCACGGCTTTGTCCCGTGAGCGCGCGCGCTTAGCAAGTGAATTGTGCAGGGACCAGAAAAATCGCGCGCGTGCTGCCCGAGGCTGGATGCGCGGGTCGGCAAGGCACAAAGCCTGCCATCGCGGGGGCCTGCTTAACCGCTCGGTAAGAAGCTGGACACCCGCAACAAGCATGCGTTTTCGGTGCGATCGCAGTGATTGGGCCAAGGGCATGCGGATTGGCGGTTTGATGGGATAGTTTGCGGCGGATTTTGCCTGTTTTCGGGTCTTTTCCATCCTCGCTGATGGACTTCAGACACACTTATCCGGTTGCGGCCTGTCGTTCGTGGAAGATCAGGCGGTCGAAGTTGTAGGCCAGATTGGCCAGAGTGAGTTTGGCCTGTGCCCTGGCGAGGCCGATGGTGCGGATAAACAGGCCGTAGCGCCCTTTTTGATGCGCGAAGACATGTTCAACCCTGGCGCGGATCGCGGACTTTGCAGCGTTGGCGCGCGCCATGTTCTTCGGCATCGGCCTGCCCTTGGGCTTGCGGCGATGGATGCGGCTTTTGAGCATGTTGCTCTTCAGCAATGCCTCGTTCCTGGCGCTGCGATAGGCGCTGTCAGCCCAGACATCGCTAGCCGTGTTGTTCGGGTCGATAATATGACGCAGTTCGCGCCCGTCGCTGTGGGCCGCTGATGTGACCTTGCCCTTGCGGATAAAGCCAAAGCACCGGTCGATGCTGATGTGCGACTTGTAGCCGAACACTGGGGTCGCGATCTGCGGCAGCGGCGTGCCGTCAGGACGGTAGCGGACCTTGCCCCCAACCTTCACCGTCCAGCGCGCATCGACATCCTTTTGATGTGCCTTGTCCGGCTTGCCCGGCCATATCTGCCTGGCCGATTTCCCTGCCTTGACCGCGGCCTTCTCTTCATCGGTGTTCCGCTGCTTGGGAGCGGGCACCAGCGTGGCATCGACGATCTGTCCGCCCATGGCGAGATAGCCGCGTTCGCGCAGTTGCTGCTCAAAGGCCTGCATCAGCGCCTCAAGCGTGCCGCTCTCGGTCAGCCGGTTGCGGTAGTGCCGGATGGTGTTCTCATCCGGCATGGTGCCGCCCAGATCGAAGCCGAAGAAGCGCATCCACGAAAGCCGGTCGCGGATCATGAACTCCATCCGCGCATCGGAGAGGTTGTGCTGTGCCTGCACCACCAGCACCTTGAACATCGACACCGGATCGAAAGGCGGCCTGCCGCCCTTGGCGCCATCGCTATATCCAAGGCCCCGGACCAGGATGGGTCGGAAATGTTCAAACTCGACCGTATCCGCCAAAACCTCCAGCGGGTCGCCGTCCTTGCTCAGCCGCTCAAGGTGCTCCGCCAACGAAAACAGGCTGCGTGGGTGCATCGAAATTCTCCGTCCAATGCAGCCAGTGAATCAGATCATGGCGTCAAAGGCGAGGGGTTTTTGCGGGTGTCCAGCTTGAGCTTATACCCTCGGCCATGTCAGCGCTTTCTCCCCAGCAGACGCGCGCCATACGCGAGACTACGGGTCACACCGGCAATCCGGGCGGAAACCGGGGCGGATTGCCGCCAGGGTTCGGTTTCGCCGGCAAATGGCGGGAATTGCACCGGCGCGCCGCCAAGCTTGCCGCAATGGCGCGGCTTTCGCCGGAAAAGTTCGAGGGAGCGCTGGCCGCGTTCCCGGATCGCATCAGCGAAGCCGCGCCGTGGCAGCGCGAGCTTGCCTGGCAGGGGCTTGAGGACATCGAGGCGATGCTGGAACCCGGTCTCGCCGCGCTTGAGACGCTTCGCAAACGCGGCAATGCGACAACCGCTCCCGCGCTGGCCCTCTGGCGCGAATTCTACGGAGCGCGAAGCGCGATGATGGCGCTGGGCGAGGCCTAGCCAAGAAGGCAGCACACCCTTCATCGAGAGCGCAGACCAGCGCTCATTGCTTGACTGTGTTCACACTCTGTTCCAAAGTTCTGTGATGATGGAACCCCGACATAACACTCTTGATTCGCAACCGCGCTGCGCAGGCGGAACGCGCGCTGCGGACGTCGCGAGAGGGGTCGCGCGGCTGTTTGCGCGCAACGATATCTGGTGCCTCCCCGAAGTATCACTCAAGAATGGCCGCCGTGCCGATCTGATGGGGATCGACGCCAAGGGGTTGATCGTGATCGTCGAAATCAAGGTCGCCCGCGCGGATATGCTGGGCGATGCGAAATGGCCCGATTATCTCGATTTCTGCGACCGGTTCTTCTGGGCCATCCCGCCCGGGCTTGACCGCAGCCCGCTCGAGACGCCGGCATTTCATCCGGGAGAAACCGGCGTCGTCATAGCCGATGGATACGATGCCGAGATCATCCGCCAGGCTGCGCTCACACGGCTCGCTCCGGCGCGGCGCAAGACGCAGGTCGAGCGGTTGGCCCGCATCGCCATGCGGCGACACACCGCGCTCGTCGATCCGCATTGTGCGGATATAGCGATGCACGGATGATGAGGGCGGACCTTTATTGCGGCTGTCCTTTTGCGTTCTTGCGGCGCATAGAAGATAAGGTGTCGGGAAAACGCACTTGATCCCGGGTGATACGCCCATTTGGCTGGCCGCCGTGCTGGGCGGGTGGGCGATGGCGATGATGGTGGCCCTGCGCTATTTCCTTTCCAGCGGCGCATTCGCTGTCGCCACATGGCGTATGCGGCCCGGCCTCTATGCGGGGCTCAAACCGCAGATCGCGCGTGAGATCCGCTGGTCGATGCTGGCCGCTGTCATCTACGGCGCACCCACCGGACTGATCATCTGGGGCTGGCGGCACCACGGATGGACGCGCATCTACAGTGATCTGGGTGAATATCCGCTTTGGTACATCCCCCTCTCAGGGCTGGTCTATCTTTTCGTGCAGGACAGCTGGTTCTACTGGAGCCACAGGGCGATGCACTGGCCCCGGCTGTTTCGCGCCGCGCATGCGGTGCACCATTCCAGCCGGCCGCCGACGGTGTGGACCGCGATGAGCTTTCATCCGATTGAATCGCTGACCGGTGCGATCGTGCTGCCGATCCTGGTCTTCGTGGTTCCGATCCATATTGCGATGATAGGCGTGGTGCTGACCATTGCGACGGTCATGGGGGTCACCAATCACATGGGTTGGGAGATCTTCCCGCGTTGGCTCGTTCATTCCCCGTTGGGCAAATGGGTGATAACCGCGAGCCATCATGAGCGGCATCACGAGGAGTATCGATGCAATTACGGGCTCTATTTCCGTTTCTGGGACCGTTTTTGCGGGACCGATCGCGGACTCTCGAAAAGGATCGTCGCGGATGCCGAAGCGCATCGGCGTCAGAACGGCAGGCCGAGCGACTGTTCGAACGGCAGGCAGGCCCAAGGGCCAAGAGCGCCCGTCTGATGCGGCGCGGCATCCTTGGCTTTGGCGCGTTGCTGGTGGCGCTCGCAAGTCCGGCAGCGGCGGGCGATGTCGTGATCACGATCAAAGACATGCGTTCAACCGAGGGCGTTGTGCGCGCATGCATGACAACCAAGGAAGAAATCTTTCCCAAATGCCGCAAGGATCCCGCCTCGCACCGGACCGTGGTGAAGGCGGGCGAAAGCGTTACCATCCGCTTCACCGATGTCGAGCCGGGGACCTATGCGGTCGCGCTGCTCCACGACGAGAACAATGATGGCAAGGCCAACCGCGCGCTAGGCATGATGCCCAAGGAAGGTTACGGGTTCTCGCGTGACGCCAAGGTGCGCATGGGACCGCCCAAGTTTCGCGATGCCGTGTTCAGGCATACAGGCGAAGACCAGGCATTGACGATAGCCATGCGCTATTTCCTCTGACGTCACGGCGCCGTACCGGACGGATTGCCGGATTTCCTGAAAAGTTGCGACAAAACGGGCGCAACTTAACAATATGTTTACCACGCAAGGCGAAACCTGCCCCCAAGACGCTAACAAGGGGCAGGCATCGCCATGGATACATTGCGGGGGAACTTCGGCTCGGAAACGTCGGGCGAAGGTCCGGATCTCGACGACATTGAGGATCTGGCCGCTGACCTTGCGGACCGGCATCCGGATGCCGCCGCGTCACGCGACCTCCCGCCCGACGCCATCGGGCAGGACGAACGCCGCATGCAGGTGCGCGCCTACAACCATTGGGCGAGCCTTCTGGGTGAGCGCACCTTCCCCTCGATCGAAGACCTCGAGCCCGCTGACCTTCCCGACTTCGGCCCTTATTCGGTGCTGCTCGATTTCTCAGGCGGGATCGAAGACCCGGTCGTGCAGTTCCTTGGAGAAGCGCTGGCGAAGGAATGCGGCGCAAGCACTCAGATCGAGTGTCTGTCCGACGTGCCGCCGCGCTCGCTTCTGAGTCGGATCACGGACCATTACCTCCAGATCATGGCTAACCAGGCGCCGATTGGTTTCGAAGCCGAATTCGTCAATCAGCGCGGAGCCTCGATCCTCTATCGCGGCATCCTGCTGCCCTATTCGAGCGACGATGAGAGCATCGATTTCATCTACGGCGTCATTAACTGGAAAGAGATGGCCGACGCGGCCACCGCCGATGAATTGCTGCTCGAGATCGATCAGGCGCTCGAAGCCGAAGACGCTGCCGCGCGCCGCAACGACGATGCCCTCGCTGACTGGGCCGATTCGCCCGCGCATGAAGGCGGCGAGCCCGTCGAACTGATCACTCCGGCTTCGGACATGATGGACGACAACGTGCTCGATCTGGGGGCGGACGGGCAAGAGGTCGACGATCCAGAAGAAGACGGGCTTCCGATGCCCGATTTCGGCCAATACTCGCTCGACGATCCCGATGAAGACGGCGAAGAGGACGGCGAGGAAGACGACAGCGCGGCCTACAGCTTTGCCTCGCTCGCCGATTACATCGAAGCGCCCGCGAAGAAAGCTGTCGACCTGGACGCAGACCGCTTCGATCCGGCCGATTACCGAGTTGACGAGACACCCCAGACCGAGCCCCAGACCGAGCCCCAGACCGAGCCGCTGGCCGAAGAGGCGCAGACGGACGCAGCGCCTCAGGTCGATCTGCCGCCGGAAAATGTGCCGCAAGAGACAGTCTCGCGCGCACCGGTCCCCGAACCCTATGCACCCGACACCGCCCCCGCCACCGCGGAGCCGGTCGAGGACGTCGCGCCGGCGACCGAGGAGCCGCTCGAACTGGCAGACGATCTGCCCGAAGATCCGGGCGAAGATGCGAGCCTTCACGACTGCCTCGCCGCGGCACGCGAAATGGCCCGCAATGCCCGTGCTTCGGAAGATCGCAGCCGCCAGGCCCTCTACTGCGCAGTCGGTCGCGCCTACGATTTCTCGATCGCGGCCCGCCAGGCGCCTGACGATTACGATTCGCTGGTCGAGGAGAGCGGGCTGACCGTACAGGATCGCGCGCCGATGACGCCGATTGTCAAACTCGTCTTTGGCAGCGATTACGACAAAACCCGCCTCACCGAATACGCCGCCGTTCTCAATCATGCGCACCGTCTGGAACTGGAGCGCGGGACGCTCGCGGATTTCCTCGCCAAGGCCGAAGGCGGCCTCAAGGGCGTGGTCACCGCCGAACGCCGCCTGCGCCGCGAAGAAAGCGGCAAGCCGGTCGAACCCGCTGACGCCATTCGAGCAGCGCTCGCCAAGAAGCTGCGTGAACTCGAAGCGCTGACCATGGACGCGATCGCAGCCGAAGGTCCCGAATTCGCGCTGGTCATGGTGCGCAGAACCGGATCGGGCGGTGTCGATATCCTGGGCGAGATCGCCGATGACACCGCACTCGTCGAACGCGCCGCGCGAAAATTGGTGGGCTGAACGCCTTGGCCAACACCCCGCTTGGCGGCTAAAGCCTCGGGCACCCCTTCCGGTAGCCTGAGGCATTTTCATCTTGCGTATTCTTTTCTGGGCGCTGGGCGCGCTGGCGCTGATCGCCGTGTTCGGTGGCATAGCCCTGCAGATTGCGATCGCGCGCAATGGCCCCGCCGTTCTCAACGCAATCGACCGGCTGACGGGCGGCACCCGAGGGGTGGTGCGTCTGACGCGCATCTCAACCGGCGATCACCCCGCCCAGAAAATCATCCTGTGGGGCCCCGAGAACCGTGCGAGCGGTGCTGCCTCCCTTCCCGTCCTGCTTTTCGCCCATGGCGGCAGCTGGCGCGACGGTGATCCGGAGGATTATGGCTTTGTCGCTCGCGCTTTTGTGCCAGAAGGGTTCCTTGTGGCGCTTGCGGGGTACCGTTTGGTGAAAGACGGCGCGCCCGATGGCGTCTATCCCGCCATGCTTGAAGACACTGCGAGTGCCATTGCCGCCACGCGCAAGGCGGCAGCGGACTATGGCGGCGATCCGGATCGGATCATCGTAATGGGCCATTCGGCGGGTGCCTATAACGTGGTCATGACCACGCTCGAACGCGCCTGGCTGGCCGAACGCGGCGCACAGGCTGACGCGCTGAGCGGCGTGATCGGCCTCTCAGGTCCATACGATTTCTACCCCTTCACCAGTGACTCCACCATCGCAGCCTTTGGCCCGGCGCCTGATCCCGAGGCAACACAGGCATTCAACCATGTGCGCGGCGATGCGCCGCCCATGCTGCTGCTGCACGGCGAGAAGGATACGCTCGTGCGCCCGCGCAATTCGCGCGAACTCGCCCAGCTGATAAAAACCGCCGGTGGATCGGCACGGCTCAGGATCTATCCTCAGATGGCGCATAACGATCCACTGCTCTCACTCGCATCGCCGTGGCGGCAGCGGCGCGACGTGGTCGATACAATCACGGCCTTTGCCGAAAAGGCGACAGCCCGCTGATCGCGCAGCGCACCACCGGGACCGGCGAATTGACGATACTCGCGCTTTCAGTTTCCGTTCATGGCGATAAGCGCTACAAGGCCCACCATGCGCCCCTTACGCTCGGCACCCGCCCTTTTCGTCGCCTTCCTCGCGGCTCTCACCTTCGCCCTTGCTCCGGTCAGCGCACAATCGCGCCTGCGCGATGCGGAGACCGAGGCGCTGCTCAAGGACATGGTAGACCCGCTTGTCGAGGCGAGCGAGCTCGACGAGGGCAATGTCGAGGTGGTGCTGATCAACGATCCCTCGATCAACGCCTTCGTCGCGGGCGGACAGGTGATCTACGTGCATTCAGGCCTGCTCAATGCTGCCGAATCGGTCAACGAAGTGCAGGGCGTTCTCGCGCACGAACTGGGTCACATCACTGCCGGCCACGTCGCCCGCTTCGACGAGCGCATCAAGGGTATGCAGTCGATGACGCTGCTCTCGCTGCTCGCTGGCGCAGCAGCCGTACTGGCAGGCGCACCGCCCGAAGCGGGCTTCGGCCTGTTCGGTGCGGGTATGCAGGCGGGCCAGGCCAACTTCCTGAGCTTCAACCGCAACCAGGAAGCCTCGACCGACCTTGCCGGCGTGCGCTATCTTTCAGGCGCCGGGATTTCCGGACGCGGCATGCTTCAATTCTTCGAGCGCCTGCGCAATTTCGAGATTCGCCGCGGTTACAGCCAGCGCGATGACGCCGCTTATGGCCGCACCCACCCGCTTTCGGGCGATCGCATTGCCACTTTGCGCGAATTGCTCGAACGCGATGCGGCCTGGGACAATCCGGTCGACGCCGAGCTCGAAGAGCGCTTCCAGCAAGCCCGCGCCAAACTTTTCGGCTATCTCGCCGAGCCAGAGCGCACCATGCGGCAATATCCCGAAAGCGACCAGTCGCTCGCCGCGCATTACGCCCGCGCCTATGGCTATCACAAGGATGCGCGGATCGAGAAAGCGCTGGCCGAGGCCGACGTGCTGCTCGATCACGCGCCGAACAATCCCTATTACCTCGAATTGCAGGGGCAGATCCTGCTCGAATCGGGCAAGGTCGAGGAAGCCCTCGTGCCGCTGCGCCGCGCGACCGAGTTGACCGTCAACCAGCCGTTGATCGCCTCGATGTTCGGCCATGCGCTGATCGCGACCGAAGACGAATCCAATTACGACGAGGCCGAGCGAGTGCTGCGCGCCGCAGTGGGCCGCGACCGGTACAATCCCTTCGCGTGGTACCAGCTTGGCGTGGTCTATGCGGCGCGCGGCGATATCCCGCGCGCACGGCTCGCCAGCGCCGAACAGCAAGTCATGAACCGTGCCTATCCGGCTGCCTTGCGCAACGCCAAGGCCGCCGAGGCTGCCCTTCCGCGCGGCTCGCCCGACTGGATCCGTGCACAGGATATCGCGCTTGAAGCGCGCTCTGCGCTCGAACGGCTGCGCGACCGCTGATTGTACCGCTGATTCTTCTGGGAGTATCGCTGCGCACCCGTTGATAAAAAGCGGATGATACGCTGCGTGGGCACTGGGGCACTGGCCCGAACCGCCACTGGCACTCACCCAAAAGGCTCGCTAAGGGCGAGGAGAAAGACCATGACCGATAACGCCGCCCAGACCAGCGCCCGTTCCGCCATTCTGACCGCGCTCATGGCGCTGGTCTTCGGCTTTCTCGGGGCGGCAATCTGGTCGCTAACTGGCCTTGCCGACAACCGAACGCGCGCCTTCCTGCTGGAAAACCCCGAAGTGTTGCCGGAAATGGCCGAAGCGCTCCAGCAACGCGAGACGTCATCGCGACTCGCCGAGGCGGGCGATGCCTTGTTCGAGGCCTTTCCGGGCGCAGTGCTTGGTAACCCAAATGGCACAAAAATTCTCGTCGAATTCACCGATTACAACTGCCCTTATTGCGAGGCCAGTCTCAAGGATGTGAACCGCCTGATCGCCGGCGACCCCGATCTCAAGGTCATTGTGCGTGAATGGCCGATCTTCGAGGGCAGCGATGTTGCCTCGCGCATGGCGCTCGCTGCGGCGCGGCAGGGCAGGTACCAGGAATTTCACGAAAAAATGTTCGCGCTCGGCCCGGCAACCCCTGAAACGGTCGAACAGGCCGCGCGCCTCGTGGGGCTCGATATGGAGCGGGCGACGCGCGATGCGATCAGCGACGCGGTAACCTCCGAACTCGCACGCAACCAGGCGCTGGCACGGCAGATCGGTTTTACCGGGACGCCCGCCTGGGTCACCGGCGACACCGCGATTGGTGGCGCAATCGGCTATGAAGGGCTCAAGGAAGCGCTGGAGGAAGCCGGACCGCGAGCAGCGAGCTGATGCGCGCCATGCGGATCGGGCGCATTGGCCTGGTTTGTGCCATGAGCGGCGCGCTGATGGCGCCCATAACGGCGCCAGCGCCAGCACCTTCGACACAGCCGGCAGCCCAATCCTCGAACGCGAACCGATTCACGCCTGACCTGCTTGATGAAACCCGTGCGGCGATTTTCCGTTTCCAGAAGATCGAGCAGCGCCTTCAGGACGTGGGCTGGCGGCTGGTTCGCGGCAATGCCGATTTCTGCGACGAGGCAATCCACGCAATCGGGCTGCAATTGCAGGATACCGCCAGCTACGGCCGGCCCGATCTGGTCGCGGCCGCGCTCGGCCTTGGAGGGGCGTTTGCGGTTCAGACTGCTGCCGCAGGATCGCCTGCGGATCTCGCCGGAGTGTTCGCGCGCAACCGCGAAATAGTGCAGCTGGACGCGATCATACCCGCCGATTGGCCCGCCGATGACACAAGCGCCTGGCAACGCCTCACCCGCGCGCATGACTGGATCGACGAGGCTCTTGCACAGAACGGATCGGTCACCTTCACCTTTGCCAACGGGGTGCGTCACAAGGTCGCGCCAGTGCCGGTTTGCAAGACCCGCTTTGAAGTGCTCGGCAATTCGAAACGCGCGGTCTCCGAGGGCGCACGTGTTGTGATCGGAGAGCGTTTTCCCGCCTTCGCTTGGCCCGAAGACGGCGTGTTCGCCGGGGTTATCGCACACGAACTGGCGCATAACCTGCTGGGCCACCGCAGCTGGCTCGATCGCAACGGGCGCAAGCGCAGCAATGTGCGCCTGACCGAGCGCGAAGCTGACCGTTTGATGCCGTGGTTGCTTGCCAATGCAGGCTATGATCCCGCCGATGCCGCCCGGTTCATGGTGCGCTGGGGCAAGAAGTACGATGCCGGCCTGTTCCGCGCCCGTACGCATGACGGCTGGGACGAGCGAGTCGAATTCATCGAGGCCGAATTGCCGATCATTGCGCGGCTGGTCGCGGAACAAGGCAAAGCTGACTGGTCCTCTCACTTCCGCCGCGCAATCGATCCCGCGGCCGGTAGCGAAGTCGCGCGGCGCGATTAGCCCCTTGCGCGAGAAACCCGCGGCTCTGGGCGCGTGCCGCATGCCTCGTGCTCGCGGCAAAGGGGTCGGTGGACTTGCGGCAAACAGGTGCCAATCGCAGTAAAATGGTCTACATTCCGAGGTGCAATGTCCAATGCTCTGCCTATCCTCCCGATCCAGCCGGCGCCGTTCTTCGCCAGCAAGAACCGGGCGTTCTGGATTCTCCAGTCGGTGGGGTGGGGCGGCTATTTCCTGCTGCGCACCGTGGTTGCTGTTGCGAACGACCAGCCGCTCGATCTGCTCGCGGTTCTGCTTGTGACGACGATCACCGGCTTTTCGATCACAATGGTGCTCTCGGTGGTCTACCGCCAGCTGATAGATCGCCAGCCGCTCGCAACCTGGGGCGGCTCGCTGGTCGCGCTGATCCTCGCCGTGATCGTTTACGCCTCGATCGATGCCTGGTTGCAGGGTCTGTATTACGGCACCACCCGCGAGACGAGCTTTGCACAGCGCTTTATCGGCCTGTCCTTCATTCCGGTGACGCTGCTGGGCGCATGGAGCGCGCTCTACTTCGCAATCAATTTCTTCCTCCGGGTCGAGATGCAGGCCGACCGGCTCGAACGGCTCGAAGCGCAGACCACCGCAGCGCAGCTTGCCATGCTGCGCTACCAGCTCAACCCGCATTTCCTGTTCAACACGCTCAATTCGATCAGCACGCTGGTGCTGCTCAAACAGACCGAGCCCGCAAACGCGATGCTGACGCGTCTTTCGGGTTTCCTGCGCCACACGCTGATCACCGAACCGGGTAGCCAGGTAACGCTGGAGCAGGAGATCGAGACGCTGCAGCTTTATCTCGACATCGAGCGCATGCGCTTTGAAGAACGGCTGCGCACACATTTCGAGATCGACGAGGCGGCGCTGGGCGCCAAGCTGCCCTCGATGCTGCTGCAACCGCTGATCGAGAACTCGATCAAATATGCGGTGAGCGCGCGCGAGGAAGGGGCCCGCATCTCGCTCACAGCGCGCGTTGTGGGCCAGCGACTGCGGATCAGTGTGGAAGATACAGGGCCGGGCGCGGAAGGCTCGGCCCGCATGATCGTAAACGAACCCGGAGCGCCGGTGTCCACCGGTGTCGGGCTCGCCAATATCCGCAATCGCCTTGTACAGGCCTTTGGAGATAGCCATCTGTTCGAAACCCGATCTCCGCCCGGCGGTGGATTTACGGTGTTGATCGAAATCCCTTTCGTCACGGCGCGCGAAACCGCCAAGATGGAAGGAAGTGTCAGCCAGGGTTCATATATCCGCGCGCAGCGTAAGGCTGCGGCACCCGCGCAGGTCGACGGCCCCACCCCCTTTTCCGGCCCCGATGACAGCGCCCTGGCCCCCGCCCCCAACCCCGGCCAGGACCGCCCAGGCGGCCTGAGCCCCGCAACTGGATCGTAAGACATGACTATTCGCACCATCCTCGTCGATGACGAGAAGCTCGCCATTCAGGGCCTGGAATTGCGCCTGCAGCCGTTCGAGGACGTCGAGATCATCGACACCTGCTCGAACGGGCGCGAAGCCATCCGCAAGATCAAGACGCTGAAGCCCGACCTTGTCTTCCTCGACATCCAGATGCCCGGCTTTGACGGGTTCAGCGTGGTCAAGGGCGTGATGGAGATCGAACCCCCGCTCTTCGTATTCGTCACCGCGTATGCAGAACACGCGATCCGCGCTTTCGAAGCAAACGCGGTCAATTACCTGATGAAGCCGGTCGATGAAGACCGCCTGGCCGATACGATCGAACGCGTGCGCCAGCGCCTGGCGGAAAAGAAATCATCCGAAGACGCGGAACAGCTTCTCGACGTGCTGGCCGAAGTCGCGCCCGAACGCGCCGCACAATTCAGCGACACCGAGGCGGATGGCGATGCCTCCGACCGCTTCGAGAAGCTCATCAATGTCAAGGATCGCGGCAAGATCTTCCGCGTCGAGGTCGATTCGATCGAAAGGATCGAGGCTGCGGGCGACTACATGATCATCTCCACCGCCGACAATTCACTGGTCCTGCGCGAGACGATGAAGGATCTGGAGCGCCGGCTGGATCCCCGCACCTTCCAGCGCGTGCACCGCAGCTGGATCGTCAATCTCGATCAAGTGCGTCAGGTGAAGCCGCACACGAACGGTGAATGCTTCCTGGTGCTCGACAGCGGACAGGAAGTGAAAGTCTCGCGCTCCTATCGCGACGTGGTGGCGCGCTTCGTGCATTGAATTTCTATCCTCGGTGCTGATCCCTCCGCCGAATCTTCGGCTGCGGGGCACCTGCGGGAGCACGGTCGTGCTTGCGGACCCGGCGGGTCCGTTTATTGAGAGGTCATGACTTTTCAGTTGGATGGCTTCGATCTGAAGCGCTTTGTGCGCGAGACCCTTGATGAGGACCTTGGCGTCGGCCTTGAGGGTGGCGGCAAGGATGTCACCTCCGAAAGCGTAATCCCCGCCGATGCGCGCTTTTCAGGGGTCATGGACAGCCGCGATGCGGTGGTGGTCGCGGGGCTTCCACTGGCCGAAGCGTTCTTCCGCCACCTTGACCCGGACGTGGAGATCGAAACGCTCGTCGAAGAAGGCGAGAGCGTGGTCCCCGGTACAGACCTGATGCGCATGGCAGGGAATGCGCGCGCGCTCCTGACTGCGGAGCGCAGCGCGCTCAACATCGTGCAGCACCTCTCGGGCATCGCCACGATGACGCGCGATTACGTCGCCGCGATGAATGTCGGCAGCGCGACCTGCGTCCTGCTCGATACGCGCAAGACGCTACCGGGGCTCAGAATGCTGGAGAAATACGCAACACGGATGGGCGGCGCGCAAAACCACCGGATGGGCCTGTGGGACGCCGCGATGATCAAGGACAATCACGTCGCGGTCGCCGGGAGCGTGGGCGAAGCGGTGCGGCGCGCGGTCGAGGCCGGGGTGAATGACATCATCTGCGAAGTAGACCGGCTCGACCAGATCGAACCCGCTCTGGAAGCGGGCGCAACCCACATATTGCTCGACAATATGAACCCGATTACGCTCAAGCAGGCGGTCGCGCTGATCGACGGGCGCGCCAAGACCGAAGCGAGCGGCGGCATCAACCTCGATACGATCGCCGACAAGGCGGCGAGCGGCGTGGACTATTGCTCGGTCGGCCGCCTCACCCAAAGCGCGCCGGCAGCCGATGTGGGTTTGGATTTCACGCCGCTGTGAGGTTGGCGAGGGGGCCGAGGCCGTGGACTATATGGCTTTTTTTGCGCGGTGCACATCGCGTTGGCGAGTTACCGCACGGCGCTTTATCTTCTCAACCTTAATGACGTGCAGCCCATGTTCGAGGGGCTCTGGCCATGGTGGGCGTGGAACCGCGATTGGGTGATTGTGGCGACCTCTGCATGGCTAACTATTGATCTCATACCCGTCACATTGGTCTGGGTTTTCGCGAGCCGGTTTGCGCGCTGGTTCATCCTGTGCATGGCAGGACTGCAACTTCTCTTGGCGCTGTATAATGCGATAGTTCGCGCTTTGGGGGATGACCTAATATGGCTGGGTGTGGGGGGTTTGATCCCACTTGCCTTGGCTATGCTGCTGTTTCTACCGCCGTCGCGCGCTTGGTTTCGCATCGGGAGGGACGATGAAATCGCTGTTTTCGAGTAAAACGGTCTTTGCCACCGTCGCATTCTGTGCCGCCACCGCCGCCAACGCGCAGGCCTATCAATGCCGCACGCCCGCAGTCTCCAGCGTGCCCGTCATCACGCCCGACAGCAAACCGCGCAGCGTGCCGACCACGGGCTACACGCTCGCGCTCAGCTGGAGCCCGGAATTCTGCAAACCGCGCGAGAGCTCTCCGGCGCACCGGGTGCAGTGCTCTGGCAGCAACGGGCGGTTCGGCATGGTCGTCCACGGGCTATGGCCGCAGGGGCAACGGACATGGCCGCAATGGTGCAAACAGCAGAACACGCTCACGCCCGCCGAGCTTCGCAAGGCCATGTGCATGATGCCCTCGGCCAGGCTCGTCGCGCGGCAATGGGCCAAGCACGGCAGCTGCATGACCAAGAAGCCGGAGACCTATTTCGGCGTCACCCGCATCCTGTGGGAAAGCCTGCGCATCCCCGAATATGACCGCATCTCCTATGACGATGATCTGACCGCAGGCCGTATCCGCACCGCCTTCGCCGAGGCCAATCCGGGCATCCCTGCGCGCGCCGTGGGCGTAAAGCTGAATGAACGCGGATGGCTGCAGGAATTGCGCATCTGCTATTCCAAGCGCTTTCGCCCCACGCGCTGCGACGCCCGCCGCTTTGGCGCCAAGGACACTGCGCGCGCAAAGATCTGGCGCGGGCTCTAGGTGCGAGGCCAGCCGCGCCAGGGAACAACCTGCCAAACCGGTGGTAGCGCGCCCTGCGCCTTGATAGACTCGCAGCGGAAAATAACGCACTGTCGAAGGAGAGGGGTCGACCATGCTGAACATTGAAGAACTTTCACCGCGCGCGCACCGCATCACAGTGATGGGACCGTTTCATTACGAAGACGCGGAGAAGTTCGTCGCCTTTGCCAAGGAGCGCCTCGCCGCGAAGGACGGAGGCAACCTGCTGATCGACCTCACCGCTCTGGCCGACTTCACCTTTTCCGCGGTCAGCGACCAGTTGATGCACGTGCCCAGCCTGCTCAAATTCGTCTATTCGCTCGACCGGATTGCGATCATCTCGGACGAGGAATGGCTGCGCAGCGCGGCACGGCTGGAAAGCATCCTTCTGCCCGGCGTCGAATACCAGGTGTATGACGACGATGAAGCCGACACAGCGCTCGCCTGGGTGACGCAAGAGGTGGACGAGCCGCATCTTGATGCCTTTAGCGAGCTTGACGTGGACGACTCCTCGATTGCCGCGTTCCAACTGGCCGGACGGCTTGATTCCGCCGAAAGCGCGCGCGCAATCGCCATGGTCGAAGAGCGGCTCAAGGCTCCCGAATGCCGCCACCTCATGATGGTCATCAAGAGTTTGCACGGTTTCGACGCGCAACTCTTGTTCGATTTCGGCCTCATGCGCTCGAAAATGCACCTTATCTACGAAATCGACCGCTATGCAATTGTCGGCGGGCCCGACTGGCTGGGCGGCACCGCGCAGATGATGGGCGCGCTGGTCAAGCCTCAGATCCGCGCGTTTGATGACGATGAACAGGACAAGGCCCTGGCTTGGCTGCGCGGATAGGCCCAAGCCGACGATCCCGGAAGCATCAGCGCAACTGGTGCGGGACAGGCTTTGATCTTGCGCTTTGCGCCGGTCAGGGAAAGCGGTCAGCGCATTCCCGCTGCCATGCGATGTGCGGTCCGATATCGCTCGGGAACTCCATGCGATAGGTCCAGGGCTCCCCCTTGGCATCCTCGGCGATCACGGTGAGATGGGTGCTCGATTCCATCCGTCTGAGGAAATCGCTCTCATACACCGTCATCCGTTTGAAGCTGATATCGCGGCGCATGGCGCGTATGGCAGCCGGCGAGCTAATCGTCGCATTATAACCCTGTTCCAGTCGTGATTGGGTCGAACCGGTGTCGACATCGAAAGTCGATGGGTAGTCTTCATCATCGTCAGCGCCTCGCTCGAAAACGAGCTGGCGCAGAAAGATGCGGTTATTGCGATCCAGCCAGTCCTCGCCCTGAAACCACGGGTGGCCTTCGCGGAAGCGCATATTCAGCGTTAGGCCGATGCGCGTAGACATAAGCGAAAAATCGAGAAAATTACCCTCAAAATAGCCTATGCTGCACAGATAGGATTCGCGCTCAACGCGCTGCCACACATAGCCCTGTTGTACGGCAGGCCGTTCGGTTCGCACCATCTCCTTGGCCTGCGCGACAACGATCTGCGAAGCGACAATCAGTGCAGTGAACATGATATTCTTCCTTACGGGGTACAGACTGGCCGCAAGCCCTCAGCCAAGTCAAATGTCACCGCAGCTCCCTGAAAAACGCTCGCAGCAATTCCGCCGCCTCTTCTTCACCAATGCCGCCATAGACTTCGGGCCGGTGGAGGCATTGTTCCTGCTCGAACACCCGGCTCCCATGTTCAACACCGCCGCCTTTGGGGTCGCTGGCGCCGTAATAGAGCCGGGCAATCCGCGCGTGGCTGATCGCGCCGGCGCACATTACGCAGGGCTCCAGCGTCACGTAGAGGTCGCAGCCCGTCAGCCTGTCATCGCCCAGCTTCTCTGATGCAATGCGGATCGCGCGCATTTCGGCGTGGCCGGTGGGATCGGGTGGTGAGCGGGTTGCGTTCCCGGCGACGGCAATGATCTCGCTGTTCCTGACCACCACCGCGCCGACAGGCACTTCGCCCGCATCGGCGGCCTCTCGCGCCGCTTGCAGAGCGAGCGCCATGGGTTCAGGGAGGGGCCAGCGCGTGGTCATGACGCGCGGGCTAGACCCGACATGTCCACGAATCAATTGACGATTCGCCGGTGCCCCGCTATGCGCCGCGCTTTCCGGGAGAGCCGTTGGCTCCCGCCGCGGGCATTCGCGGTACATCCCGCAACTGTAAACAGAAACGAGATCTATCATGTCGCGTATTTGCGAACTGACCGGCAAAGGTCGCCAGGTAGGTAACAACGTTTCCCACGCCAACAACAAGACCAAGCGCCGCTTTCTGCCGAACCTGCAGAACGTTACGCTGCTGAGCGAGAAGCTGGGCCGCAGCTTCAAGTTCCGCGTATCAACCAACGGTCTGCGTTCGGTTGAGCACAATGGCGGTTTGGACAACTGGCTCTTGAAGACCAAGGACGAGAAGCTTTCTGCGCGCGCCGTCAAGGTGAAGCGCGAGCTCAAGAAGGCGGCAACCGCCGCGGCCTGAGGGCTGACAGCTTCGGTGCCGCGATCCTGTCGCTGGCACGAGGCGCTGTTCCGATCGGCACATCAGCAAAGGCGCGCGGGTTTACCGGCGCGCCTTTTGCTTTGCCTTGCGTCTTTTTGCGCTCACAGGATCACCTCCGGCATGGGCGCGTGACGCAGCATCGAGTGCCTGCGGATCAAAGCGCAACTTTGCCACCAAGGTGCGCTGCATGATCGACAGATTGTCATCCGATATCACCCACACATCGAGCGCACCGTCATCGCGTTCGCGCACGGCCAGCCCCTCGTAATTGTCCGGCGGGATGATGGCGGTAAGGTTGAGCACGATTCTGGGCGCCAGCACCGGGGCTGACTGCGCGGCCTGATCCGGCACCGTCCAATCCGCTATGGCGATCCGCGCCTCGAAAGGCGGCATGGTCCGCGCCACCCGTCGCAGCAGCAGCATCATTCGCCCGTCGGGAAGCTCGAGCGCATCGGTAACGCTGAAATCGCCGGGAGGCGGTTCGTATGCGATCGGGACCGGCGCCGCACCGGCAACCGGGTCGCGCGGGAAGAGCAAAACGCCTTCACCCCATTCGCTGATCACCAGAAAGCGGCCATCCTTGAGACGCGCCATCGCCTCGGCCCCCGCATTGCCGGGCCATTCGACCTCTTCCTCGAGGTCACGCAAACCCTGCACTTCGCCATTCGCGCTGTAACGCTGGATCGCGTGCATTCCCTCGAAGGCGAGCCAGTATTGCCCGGTTGCCGGGTCGCGCGCAGCCGCTTCGATGTCGGTCAGAGCGATCTGGTGCTGCGGATCAACTGCCTGCTCGGCCATGGTCGCCCTCGCAGCCTCACTTGAGGCGAGGCCGGGCTCGGCAAAAGCCAGCCGCCCACCGCGATCGGAAAAGGCTTCAAGCCGACCTGCATCAAGCGCCAGAAGCGCGGAATAGCCGCCGAACAGCAGCCCATCGCCTTCATACTGCCAAACGCCCTCGAGGGCCCAGCCGGCAGGCAGCGTCTCACCAGGCTCGTCGATGGCACGCAGCGTGATCGGGGCATCGACGCCCTGCTCCACATTCGTGCGCAGCCACGTTCCGGGCGCAAGGCCAAGGGCAAGTGCGGCGATAAGGGAAAGTCGGCCAATCACAGGCCCTTGTCTGTCCGTTAGCGCCGGGCCTTCGTCAAGCCGGGAGATACCCTCCAGATCAGCGAAGGGTCAGGACCCCATCGGTCCGGTGAAAAGCAGCGGATCAAGGCGCGCATCGTTCCACTTCAGGCTCCAGTGCAGATGCGGCCCGGTTGATCGGCCGGTGGAACCGACATGGCCTATCGGTTGCCCCTGTGTCACCGCCTCGCCCTCTTCGACGAGGATCTTCGACGCATGGAGGAAGGCGCTGTTCAGCCCGCCACCGTGATCGATGATGATGAGATTGCCTTCGAGGCTGAAACCCGAGCGCGCGAGGACAACCACACCGTCCGCGGGCGCGACGAAGGGCACGCCATGCCCGGGGGCGATGTCGATGCCCGAATGGTACGAGCCCGGCTCGCCACGATAAATGCGCTGGCGCCCGAAGAGGCCGGAGATCCGGCCCTTTACCGGCCAGATGAAGTCCTGCCGCCACCCTTGCGCGCCTGTCTCCAGACTTCGCGCGGCAGTGATCGCTTCCCATTCGGGTTTGCGCTTCTGCCACCAGACCTCGCTCGAACCGCCGCCGCGCTTGGCGATGTTGACGCGGCTGATCTGCCATTCGCGCGGGGCTATGGAAAGCGTTTCGTGCCGCACTTTTCCGTCCTGAAGGATCACTTCAAGCTGAAGCTGGCCAGGGCTGTCGCGATCAAAGGCGGCGAAGAAACTGCCGTCCTCACCCACGGTGAGCGCTTCTCCTGCAAGTGTGGCGGCAGCGGCCTCGTCGGGCACGCGCCCACGCAGAAACCCGCCCTGCGTCAACTCGCCGGAGATCGAGAGTTTACCTGTATTCTCGCGGCGATCGGACGCGGCCGCCCGTTCCACTGGCTGCGCCAGCGTCATGGTCGCGAGGCTCGCGAGGCCCAGGCCCAGCCCGGCCGTGCCGGCGAGAATGGCGATCGTCTGGCGGGAAAGAGACCCCGCCACGGCTATACCTGCCCGAGCAAGCGGCGCGTTGCGATCTCGGGCGAGGCATAGGCCTCCTGATGCTCCGCGCTCCAGTAGCGCAATTCTTCGAGCGGGATGATCTCGCCCGAAACCGCGCATACGACATGCTGCCCGGGTCGCAGCACGCGAAAGGTCGAGGGGCCGTAATAGAGCTTCGCCGGCTTGTCAGAGGAATTCATCAACATGGCCTCTATCTAGCATCAAGCCCCGCAAACCGCCAGCCGAACAGCTAGCTGAACAGATCATCCTGAGCGGCCGGAGAGGCATTTGGCGCAGACTTGCCCGCCTTTGAGGGTCTTGCCGGTTTACGCGAAGGGGCCTCGGCGCTGATCGGGACAACATCGAGAGCACCATCCTTGAAGTGGAGCGCAAGACTTGCCTCGCGCGCCGCCTGATCGCGCGTTGTGAGAGCGCTCCCATCAGCCGCCTTGACGATCGCATAGCCACGCTCCAGCGGCTTTTCAGGATGGAGCTGGCTTGCCAGCCGGGCAAGCGCGGCGAGGCGCGCACGCGCATCAGCGATCGGCCGCTCGACAAGTGCAGGGGCAAGCCGCACGCCATCGAGCCGGCGCCGGGCATCACGCTGCGCGCGCGCAAGCACGCTGGGCGAGAGGCGCGCGGCGACCCCGGCAAGCTCTTCGCGCCCGCGACTGGCGCGCATGGTCAGGCCACGGCCCAGACGCTCGGAAAGATCGTCAAGCCGCTGCATCTGAGGCTGCAACAAGGTCTCGGGCCGCGGCATCCGGCGCATTCTCGCCTCCAGCCGCTCGCGCCCAAGTTCCACCGGGCGATGCACGGCGCGGCGCTGTCGGGCCGCAAAGTCGGCCAGGGTGGCCTCGAGATCGGCGCGCACCGGCACCGCGATCTCGGCGGCGGCCGTGGGCGTTGGCGCACGCCGGTCAGCCGCGTAATCGGCCAGCGTCGTATCTGTTTCATGACCGATTGCCGAAATCACCGGAATGGTACATTCGGCAATGGAGCGCACCACCACTTCCTCGTTGAAGGACCACAGGTCCTCGATCGATCCGCCGCCACGCGCAACAATCACCACATCAGGCCGCGCCACCGGTCCATCCGCCGAGAGCGAGGAAAATCCCTGAATCGCCTGCGTAACCTGCTCCGCCGCGCCCTGCCCCTGAACCAGCACCGGCCACACGATGACGTGGCTGGGAAAGCGGTCGGCCAGCCGGTGAAGGATATCGCGGATAACCGATCCGGTTGGCGAAGTCACCACGCCGATCGTGCGCGGCAGGAAGGGCAGGCGGCGTTTGCGGCGTTCATCGAACAGCCCTTCGCCAGCCAATCGCGCGCGCGTTTTCTCCAGCAGCGCGAGCAGTGCCCCCTCGCCTGCGATCTCCAGACTGTCGATCACGATCTGGTATTTCGATCGTCCGGCATAGGTCGTCAGCTTGCCGGTTGCGATCACTTCGATGCCGTCCTCGGGGACGAAGGCGAGGCGCTGGGCGTTGCCGCGCCACATCACGCCGTCGAGCACCGACTTGTCATCCTTGAGCGCGCAATAAAGGTGGCCCGATGCCGCCCGCTTGACTCCCGAGAGCTCTCCACGAAGCCGTACATGGCCGAAACGATCCTCAACTGTTCGCTTGAGCGCAGCAGAAATCTCGGTGATCGAGAGAGGCTCGGCGTTGTCGCCGGGCCGTGTCGAGGCTACGAGCTTGTCGTTCGAATAGGATGGGCCAGATGAAGGGGAACGCGCCATGAATATCCTGCTGCTGGGCTCGGGAGGGCGTGAGCATGCGCTAGCCTGGAAGCTGGCGCAATCCCCCTCGCTGACCGCTCTTTACGCTGCACCCGGAAATCCCGGAATGGCCGAGCATGCCGAGCTTCTTGCGCTGGATGGGAGCGATCACGCGGCCTGTCTGGAACAGTGCCGGGCGCTTGGCATCGACCTTGTTGTCGTCGGCCCCGAGCAGCCGCTGGTCAATGGCCTTGCCGATGATCTGCGCGCCGCCGGCATTCCTGTCTTCGGCCCTTCGAAGGCCGCCGCCCAGCTCGAAGGCTCAAAGGGCTTTACCAAGGATCTGTGCGAACGCGCCGGCATCCCCACCGGCGCCTATGTCCGCTGCCGGGATCTTGAAACCGCGCGCGCCGCGCTCAAGGACTTCAAGAGCCCCTATGTCCTCAAGGCCGATGGCCTCGCCGCAGGCAAGGGCGTGGTCATCGCCGATACGATCGAGGGCGCCGAATTCACCCTCGCCGACATGTTCGACGGCAGTTTCGGTGAAGCGGGCGCGGAAGTGGTGATCGAGGAATTCCTCGAGGGCGAGGAGGCGAGCTTCTTCGCGCTCACTGATGGCGACACGATCCTGCCCTTTGGTACCGCGCAGGATCACAAGCGGGTGGGCGAAGGCGATGTCGGCCCCAATACCGGCGGAATGGGCGCCTATTCGCCCGCCCCGGTGCTGACGCCACAGCTGCAAACCCGCGCGATCGAGGAGATCCTGCGCCCCACGGTCGAGACCCTGCGCGCCGACGGCATGCCCTATTCCGGCGTGCTCTATGCCGGGCTGATGCTGACCGCTGACGGGCCCAAGCTGATCGAGTATAATTGCCGCTTTGGCGACCCGGAGTGCCAGGTTCTGATGATGCGGTTCGAAGGTGATCTGGCGCAGGTCATGATGGCCTGTGCGCAAGCAAAGCTGGCTGGCATCGAGGCGCGCTTCACCGACGAGGCCGCGCTGACCGTGGTGATGGCGGCCCGGGGCTATCCCTCGACGCCCGAAAAGGGCGGCAGGATCGCCCTGGGCGAGGCTGAAGCGGCGGGCGCAAAGGTGTTTCACGCGGGCACAAGGCGCACCGATGATGGCGAACTTCTCGCCAATGGCGGGCGCGTGCTCAACGTTACCGCCACAGGCGCAAATGTGACCGAGGCCAAGGCCGCCGCCTATGAAGCGGTCGCAAGGATCGACTTTCCCAGCGGCTTCTACCGCAGCGATATTGGCTGGAAACAGGTAGCGCGCGACAAGGAGAACGGATGATGCGCAATACTATGATCATGGTCACCATGACGGCTATCGGGGCTCTGGCCCTTGCCGCCTGCGCTCCCTCACCGCAAACCGCGCAGCCTGCCGCACCGGCGCCGCGCGTCCCCAACCTCGTGCAGGGCGTGTGCGGCGATTGCCACGGCGTCGAGCCGCCCTTCCTTTCGCCCAACCCTGATGCGCCCAGTTTCGAGGCGGTTGCCAACAGCGCAGGCCTTACAGGCGAGAGCCTCACGGCATGGCTGATCGACGCGCACAATTATCCTGAATTCATGGAATTCGAGCTAAGCGAGGAAGAAGCGCGCGAAGTGGCGGATTACATGGTCACGTTCCAGCGCGAGGATTACGAACCCTCACCCTGAGCGCTGCGGTCGCCGGGTCGTTTTCCTACAGATGCATCCAATGCTAGAAATGTCGGCGGCTCTTTCCATCGTCGAACCCGTCAGACATACAACCATTCGCGCGCGTGAAAAGAGGCTCCCGCTCCCCTGTCCGTCCGGCTGGATATTCTACGCCCAAGCCTTTGGAAAATAGGCAATAATCGGGGAATTCCCAAAGTGACACGGTGTAACTCTTGTCACTTTGGCTTTTGCTTCCCGGGCAACAGGGCCGCGCGAAGACCGCGTCAGAGCCGGTCCGCCATCAGCGCTTTCATATCGGCTTCGGGGCGCGGGCCGTAATGCGAGATCACCTCGGCAGCGGCAATGGCGCCGCGCTTGAGGCACTCCTCGAGCGGCGCATCCTTCGCATAGCCCGAGAGGAAACCGGCGGCGAACTGGTCGCCCGCACCGGTCGTGTCGACGACCTTGTCGACCGGCTGCGCAACCACCACCGCGCGCGTTCCATGCGCCTGCGCCACGGCGCCGCGCTCGGACCGGGTCGCGACCAGAACCGGCACCTTGCCCGCCAGCGCGTTGAACCCTTCATCGAAATCGAACTCGCCCGTAAGTGTCGCAAGCTCGGTTTCGTTGACGAAGAGGATGTCGATCAGGCCATTATCGATCAGATCGCGGAAATCATCGCCGTGGCGTTCGATGACGAAGCTTTCGCTGGCGGTGAAGGCGACCTTGCGCCCCGCCGCGCGCGCGACCTCGATTGCCCGGCGCATCGCGCTGCGCGGTTCTTCCGGGTCCCACAGATAGCCTTCGAGATAGAGGATCGCCCCGCTCGCGATCAGCTCTTCATCAAGCGCCGAGGCGGGCAGGAATTGCCCGGCACCAAGGAAGGTGTTCATCGTGCGCTCGCCATCGGGGGTCACGAAGATCAGGCAGCGCCCGGTGGGCGGCTGGTCGTCGCTCCCGTCGGTCGGGCGCTTGGGCGTGTCGAAATCGATCCCCGCGGCGCGGATATCGTGGGCAAAGACCTTGCCGAACTGGTCGTCCGCGACCTGTCCGATAAAGGCGCATTGCACCCCGAGCTGCGCCAGACCTGCGAGCGTATTGGCCGCCGAACCGCCCGATTTCTCGGTCGCCGGGCCCATCGCGTCATAGAGCCTGTCTGCCCCCGCCGCATCGACCAGCGTCATGCCGCCGCGCGCCAGTTGCAATTCGTCGAGCGTTTCCTCGTCGCACGCGGCGATGATATCGACGATGGCGTTGCCGATGGCGATGACGTCGTAGCGGGGCTCTGTCACGGGTAGAGGATCCTCGAATTTGTGGAGACGAAAAGTGCAACAGCGCGCCTAGCGATTGCGCGGCGCATCGCCAAGCGGTTTGACCGCTTCAATTGACAGGAGCCGGGGCATGGGCGCATTTGGCGAACGCGATGCGCCACGTATTCTCCGCCCTTGCCAAGGCCCTTGGCCAATTGCTCGATCCTGCGGTGTTGCGGGTGTTGGGAAAGACCGTGCTGCTGACGCTGCTGGTCTTTGCGGGGCTGGGCGTGGCGCTCTATTTCGCACTCGTATGGCTGTTTGCCTCGATCGGCTGGTCCGATGGCGGGCTGGCCGAGGCAACCGCAGCGGCGCTGATCGCGCTGGTCGCGGGATGGCTGCTGTTTCGCGTGGTCGCAATCGCGGTGCTACAATTGTTTGCCGACGAGATCGTGGCCGCCGTGGAAGCGCGGCACTACCCCGCCGCTGCGGCCAGCGCGGCGAACCTGCCGCTGCCGCGTGACATCGCCAATTCGCTGCGCGGCGCCGGGCGGGCGGTGCTGTTCAACGCGGCCGCGTTGCCGGTTGCCTTCGTGCTGGTCTTCACCGCGATCGGCCCGGCAATCGTGTTCCTGGTTGTCAACGCCGTGCTGTTGGGGCGTGAACTCACCGACATGGCCTGGCTGCGCCATTGTGAGGGCGATGTGAAAGGCAATCCGGTGCCCAAGCTGGAAAGGCTTGCGCTGGGCGGAGCGGTGGCGGCACTGATGGCGGTGCCTTTTGCAAACCTGCTGGCCCCGGTGATAGGCGCTGCGGCCGGGACGCATCTCACCCAGGGCCGGATCGCGCGAGCCACAAAAGGAGGCGACGACCTTGCGTAAGAGCATCTCACTCAATGCGGCCCTGATCGCGGCGCTGAGCCTCTCGGCCTGTTCGACCGGCATATCCAAGCTGCCAGGCGTCAATGCGCCGACGGGCCAGACCATGCGCCCGCCTGCCGCAAGCACGCTGCCGCCGGGGGCCTTTCGCACAGCTCCGGCGCAGGATGCGGCGGGCCTCGAAGGGGTGCTTGGCGCGCGGGCCGGTGCCCTCACCCGGCGCTTTGGGCCAGCGCGGATCGATCTGGCCGAAGGCGATGCGCGCAAGCTGCAATTCCTCGGCTCGGCCTGCGTGCTCGATATTTTCCTCTATCCGGGACAACCGGGGGCAGAACCGGTCGCCGCCCATGTCGAGACGCGCAGCCGCAAGGATGGCTCGAAGACCGATCCGGCGCGCTGCATCCGCGAGGTCGAGAACCAGCCTTAGGGTCAGCGCCCTTTCCCGTCCCGGGCCCGGTAACGCGGTCTTAAGCACGTGTGTGGCATTTCCCCTTGTGATCAGATCACGAGGGATATCCCAAGGCATGACCACCCATTTCACCGACCTCGCCCAGCGCGCCGCTGCGAGTGGCTCTGTTTCGTCCGATGAAGTGCTGGCGCTGCGCCGCACAGGCTGGGGCGACGGGGTCATCCACAAGGATGAGGCCGAGGCACTGTTCGCGCTCAACAACGCTCTGGACGATCGCAGCGAGGAATGGTGCGACTTCTTCGTCGAAGCGATCGGCGAATATGTGCTCAACGGCTCCCCGCCGCGGCTGCAATGCAGCGAAGACGAAGCCGCCTGGCTGATTGCGCAGGTCGATCATGACGGCAAGGTCGAAAGCATGGCCGGACTCGAGGCGATCGTGCGCATCATCGAGCGCGCCGAGAACACGCCGGTAACGCTCAAGAACTACGTGCTGCGCCAGGTCGAGAACGAGGTTCTGAACGGCGTCGGCCCGACGCGCTGCGGCGGCGAACTTGCCGGCTCGCATATCACCAGCGCCGAGTGCCGCATCCTGCGCCGCGTCATCTTTGCGAGCGGCGGGCATGGGCCTGCAGCGGTCTCTCGCTATGATGCCGAGGCTCTGTTCCGCCTGAAGGACGAGACTTTGGCGCAGGACAACGCGGCCGAATGGGACGATCTGTTCCTCGATGGCGTGTCGAACTACCTCAAAGGCTTCACGCTGCAGAACGCGCAGGTCGGCCACGAGCGCAAGCTGGAGCTCGAAAGCTTCATCGCCGACAACCAGGCGAATGTCGGCCGATTCTTCGGCCGCATGGCGAAGGAAGCGCCAAGGGTCGCGAATTCGATGGGCGTGGTGTTCGGCAAGAAGAAGCCGGCGCCTGATTACACAGCGATCGAGGCTCAGGGCGCACAAGTAACCGACGAAGAGCAGAAGTGGCTCGAAGCCATGATCGACGCCGATGGCCAAGTCGACGAGCTTGAAAGCCGCCTGATCGCGCGGATCGCTGCGGGGGAATAGCGCGTCAGGTCTGAAGCGCGGCAAAGCCCGTCTGAGCCAGCTTGCGCCAGCGGCGCTGGCGATGAGCGTAGAAGATGCGTGCAAAGGCCACGATCAACGGGGTCAGCAGGCCAGCCTCGATCTCGACCCGGTCGACATAGTGTGTCCCGCCCTCGGGGTGCGGCGATATGGCGATCCAGTGATCCCAGCGCATGATCAGCGGCGAATAGCCATTGTCCCGCACGAAGCGCGTGTCCCCGTCTGCGGGTGGATGGCTGATCACGACCGCCTGCCAGCCGATCGGGATCAGGCCGAAGAGCCACATCCAGGCGCGATATTCGCCCGGCAGCCAAAGCATCGGAAAGGGCGCGCTGCGAGGGCTGAAGCGGATCAGCGGAGCGGCGACATGGTGCAGCAGCGCGGAGGTCTGCACCCGATCCCATGCCTCTTGCGGCGAACAATCGAGCCGGGATTTGAGCGCGACCTGGGCCACGAATGTCAGACCATGAAGCTCTCGCCGCAGCCGCACGCGCCCTTGGCGTTGGGGTTCTCGAATACGAAACCGGCGGTGAAGTCGTCCTCGACCCAGTCCATGGTCGAGCCCACGAGATAGAGCACGGAAGCTCCATCGATATAGAGCACGCCGCCAGGCGTCTCGATCTTCTCGTCGAACTTGGCTTCCTCGGTGACGTAATCGACCGAATAGGCAAGGCCCGAGCACCCGCGGCGCGGGGTCGACAGCTTGACGCCGATCGCATCCTCGGGCGCGTTCGACATGAGATGGGCTACGCGGTCTTCAGCACCCTTGGTCAGCTGGACCGCGGCGGGGCGTTCTTTCAGTGTCGTCATTACAGCATTCCCAGTTCGAGGCGCGCTTCGTCGGACATCTTCTCGGGCGACCACGGCGGGTCCCAGACCAGATCGACCTCTGCATCGCGGATGCCCGGCACCGAGGAGGCGCGCAGTTCGACCTCGCCCGGCATGGTTTCGGCCACCGGGCAATGCGGCGTGGTGAGGGTCATCGTGATCGTGACATCCGATTCCTCGTCCACATCGACGCCGTAAATGAGCCCGAGGTCATAGATGTTGACCGGGATTTCAGGGTCAAAGATCTCGCGCAGCGCAGCAATCACCGCGGCCTGCAGATCGCCGCCCGCTCCACTCGCTGGCGAGGGGGCGGGCGTGGCGGCGAGAAATCCGTCGAGATAATCGCGCTTGCGTTCCTCTGCTCCGGCGCTCGCGGCAGATGCTGGCGTCTCGTCTTCATCGATCGCGTCCGAGACGCGGGCACGCGGCGGTTTCTGCGCCAGCTCGTCATTCGGGGCCGGCGCGGCGACCACGTCATCGGGCGCGACAGTGTCAGTCTGGTCCGTAGGCTCGTTCATGGCCTCATCCTTTTCCAAAGATTTTGCGTGTGCGGGCGATTCCGGCGATCAGCGCCTCGACATCGGCCGGCGTCGAATAGATGCCGAAGCTGGCGCGCGCGGTGGCGGGCACGCCGACATGATCCATGAAGGGCTGCGCGCAATGGTGCCCGGCACGAATGGCAACATTCTCCTCGTCAAGGATCGTGCCCAGATCATGCGGGTGAATGCCATCGATCGTGAAGCTGACAATGCCAGCGCTGTCGGCCGGGCCGTAAAGCGTCACATCATTCATCGCGCCCAGTTCACGGCGCAGGTTTGCCACCAGTGCGGTTTCGACCTCGTGCGCGCGTGCCAGCCCGATGCTGTCGACGTAATCGGCAGCGGCGGCAAAGGTTATTGCCTCGGTGATGGCGGGCGTGCCCGCTTCGAAACGTTGGGGGGGCGGGGCGTAGGTGGTGCCTTCGAAGGAGACGCGATCGATCATCGCGCCGCCGCCCTCCCAGGGGGGCATGGCATCGAGAATGGCGGCCTTCGCCCACAGAGCGCCGATCCCGGTCGGGCCATAAAGCTTGTGAGCGGAGAAGACGTAGAAATCGCAGTCCAGCGCCGCGACATCGATTTCGAGGCGCGGCGCGGCTTGGCATCCATCGAGCAACAGTTTCGCACCGACCGAATGGGCCAGGTCCGCCGCCCGCTTCGCATCGAGCACGCCGCCCGTGACGTTCGAGACATGAACAAGAGATACCAGCTTGTGCGCCGGGGTCAGCATGCGCTCGGCGGCGTCGAGATCGATCTGATGATCTTCGGTCAGCGGGCACACATCGATTTCAGCGCCGGTCGCCTCGGCGATCAGCTGCCAGGGGACGATGTTCGAGTGGTGTTCGATCCGGCTCAGCAGGATGCGATCGCCCGGTTTGAGGTTCGCCCGGCCCCAGCTGTTGGCGACAAGGTTGATCGCCTCGGTCGCGCCGCGGGTGAAGACGATCTCCTCTTCCTGCCCACCGACGAAACCAGCGATCCGGCGGCGCGCAGCCTCATAGGCAAGCGTCATCTCGGCCGAACGGGCATAGACGCCGCGATGCACGGTCGCGTAATCCTTGCCCATTGCGCTGGCCATCGCATCGATCACCGCCTGCGGTTTTTGCGCGGTCGCTGCGGTATCGAGATAATGCCACGGCGCTCCGTCGCGGGTGAAAAGGCCCGGGAAGTCTCCGCGAAGATCAGGGGAAAGCGTTGTCGGTGCGTTCACAGGCTCGCCCCTTCAAGCACGCCCAGCGCCGCGTCGAGCAGCTTTTCGTGGCTCTCTTCGTCATCCAGCGCCACAAAGGCATCGCCGATAAAGGCCTGGACCAGAAGGCGCTTGGCCATTTCGGGCGAGAGCCCACGCGCTGCCATGTAGAAGCGCGCCGCTTCATCAAGCTGACCGACGGTCGCGCCGTGCGCGCACTTCACGTCGTCGGCAAAGATTTCGAGCTGTGGGACCGCATTGGCGCTCGCCCCCGCTTCAAGCAGCAGGCCCTTGAAGTCCTGCGCGGCATCGGTTTTCTGGGCGTCTTTCACCACCTTGATTTCGCCAAGGAAATTGCCCGTGCCCGTGCCCCAGTGGACGGCGCGCACGGTCTGGTTGCTGGTCGCCTCGGGCTCGGCGTGAATCGTGGTGGTGACGAATTCGCGCACCGCCTCGCCGCCACCGATCGTCACGCCGCCAAATTCGAAATGCGCACCCCTGGCAAGCGTCACCTCAACCTCGACACGGGTGTAGTCGCGCCCGATATTGCTGACGAACAGTTCTGCGCGCGCGCCTTCGCCCAAGGTCAACCGGATGCGGTGAAGCTCGGGCGCGTCGGAACCGACGACCATTGCGTGGCGGCGCGTTTCGCCCGCCTCCAGCGTGATTTCCTTCCAGGCATCGAGCGCTTCAAGGCCCAGCTTGTGAACCGCGTCGATATCGGCGTAGCGCCAGGCTTCAGCTCGGCGTGTGGGGAGAGTTGCGGTGTCCGTCATTTCGAACCCTTCTTCATTTCTTTTTCGACCCGCTTGACCAGCCGGGAGCGAGTTGAGCGGATGCACTTGTCAACCGCGGCGTTATCTGAGGCGCCCTTGCGGACGCACTTGGTCACTGCCCGGCAGAACCGGTCATCGAGCGATGCCTGGCCCGTCGATGCGTCGAGCGAGCAATGCCACCTGCCATCCGGCCCCTGGCCCACACTGGCCCTCAGCGAGCGCAACCGGCCCAGCACCACGATCTCGGGTGCTGGCGCAGCGGATGGCGTCGCAGTTGTGGGGGCCAGGGCCAGAAGGGCGGCAGTTGCGATCATGATCGTTTCAGGCAGCCGCCTCGGCCATCACGGCATCGTAGCCTTCATCTTCGAGGCGCAGCGCGAGATCGGGGCCGCCTGTCTGGACGATCCGTCCGTCGGCAAGCACGCTCACCCGGTCGGGCTTCACCACGTCGAGCAGGCGCTGATAGTGCGTAATCAGCAGCACGCCCTTGGTCGCGTCCCGCATGATCGCGTTGATACCATCACCCACGGTGCGCAGCGCATCGATATCAAGGCCGCTATCGGTCTCGTCGAGCACGGCGAAGTGAGGGCTGAGAATGCCCATCTGGACCATCTCGGCACGCTTCTTCTCGCCGCCCGAAAAGCCGACATTCACCTGTCGCTTGAGCATTTCCATGTCCATCTTGAGAAGGCCCGCCTTCTCCTTGGCGAGCTTCAGGAACTCACCGCCCGACAGCGGTTCTTCGCCGCGATATTTGCGCTGCGAATTGAGCGCTTCGCGCAGGAACTGGACGTTGGAGACGCCCGGGATCTCGACCGGATACTGGAAACCAAGGAACAGACCGGTGGCCGCACGCTCGTGCGGGTCGAGGTCGAACAGGTCCTGGCCCATGAAAGTGACCGATCCGGCGGTCACTTCATAGCCGGGCTTGCCGCCCAGCACGTTGGCGAGCGTTGATTTTCCGGCGCCGTTGGGGCCCATGATCGCGTGGACTTCGCCCGCCGCGATTTCGAGATCGAGACCCTTGAGGATCGGCTTGTCACTGACCGTTGCGTGGAGATTTTCTATTTTCAGCATTATTTCTGGGCCTTGCCTGGAGTTTTCCGGGTGTCTGGATCGGTGGATTGAGCGCCGCCTTCATCGGCGGTGCCCTGAAGCTCTGCGCGCGACTTGACGACCGAGGCGTCAACAAGCTGGAGCACGAGGCCGGGGGCTTTCTCGTCCCGGTAATCTTGCTGCGCCTGCTGGCTTGCAGCGGTCCGAAGCTTGAACTGCTTGTCGAGATCGCGACCGCGCGCGACATGGATCGCCTCGACCGTGTCGAACACGGCCTGCAACTGATCGGCGCTCAGGAAAGTCTTGGCTCCATCCATCTCGGCGGTAGCGTCAGCCATGTCCTGCCGGCGCTGTTTCTCGCAGCGCGGAATATCGGAGCGGTGCTGGATCTCGAAATCCGCCTCGCCGGTCACGCGGCGGTCGGACAGGTTGAGACACCGGCGATAGCGCACCACGAAGGGCTGAATGATGCGCGGATATTCGACCACCCAGGTTTGCGGGTTGTCATTGCGAATGGCCTGCGCCGTTACGTGGCCGCTCTGCAGCGAGAGGGGGAAGGCCAGCGCCAGACTGAGGGAGGACAGCAGCATATTCGTGTAGGTCTTTCGTCGGTCAATCAGCTTTGGTGGAAATGTTCGTGCCGGCGCTCGCGCTTGTCGGCGATGCGCATACGCATGCCGGCGGTGATGCGCTCGAGCACGGCGTCCATGTTCTCGAGGATATCGCTCGCCTTGATGCGCATCACGCGGATGCCAACCGCCTCGAGGCTCTTGTCGCGCCGCTTGGCCAGCTTTTCGTCCTGGTCTTCCTCGTCGATCATGATCGCCATGCCAAGGTTGTGGCAGTTGAAGTCGACGATCGCGCTGCCGACGACGGCAAAGCGCTTGAAGGTGTAACGACCCAGGTCAGCGCCCGCGAATTTGGCGGCGAGCGCCTTGTTGGCGGGGCTGGCAAAGCGGCGCATTTCGCGCGCTCGGTCATGCAGCTCGTCCAGCCGTTTGTCCGAGATCTTCCAGCCGCGGCCCTTCTTGTTGAGCGCGGGTGCCTCTCCGTCGGTATCCTTGAGGCCAAGGGTTGTGCGGTCTTTCGGGGATTCAGCCATTCTCTTTCTCCGACAGCTGGCCGATATTGAGAAAGCCAAGATCGAGCGTTTCGACAAATTGCAGACGCGTGCCTGCGGGCCCGTTCTGCGCGGTCTGGCGCGCGGCGGGGAAGGTGAGGCGGCCATTGCGGCGGAAACGGCGATAAAGCAGCCTGAGGCTGGTCTTCTCGCTGTCAGAGATCACTTCGCGCGCCGGTTCGATCGTCGCCTCGAAGCAGGGCTCCTCGATGGTGAGGTAATTGACCGCATCGGCGCGCTTGTAGTCCTGCGTCGCCATCACGCCCTCGCCCATGCATTGCCAATAATCGACCATCGCCTGCGGCACGAACTTGCCTTCATTGCGCATGATCTTGAGATCGAGCTCCATCTCGCGAAAGCCGCGCCTGAGCGCGCGCTCCACGTCGTAGCGCTCGATCACGTGGAATCGATCGATCACATCCTTGCCCTTGGCCATGAGATCAGCCTTGAGCGGGGCGCATTGCTTCTTCTGCGCCTCCACCGTAGGCGCGCTCCCATCATAAAGGCACGCAGCATAACGGTAGAGGATCGGCGTCGTGGTCGCGTAAACGTCAAACCCACGCGCAGCCGCAGGCGCGGCCGCGAACGCACCCACCAGCGCCGCCGCAGCAGCGCCCAGAGCCAGAGTACGGCACTTGTTCAACCCACGCTCCCCTCAAGCGAGATCGCCAGCAACTTCTGGGCCTCGACCGCAAACTCCATCGGCAGCTCTTTCAGAACGTCCTTGGCAAAGCCGTTGACGATCAGCGCCACGGCTTCCTCTTCATCGAGGCCGCGCTGCTGGGCGTAGAACATCTGTTCGTCGCTGATCTTGGAGGTCGTCGCCTCGTGCTCGATCTGCGCAGCCGGATTCTTGACCTCGATGTAGGGCACTGTGTGCGCGCCGCATTCATCGCCAAGTAGGAGGCTGTCACACTGAGTGAAATTGCGCACACCCGTCGCGGTTGGCGCGACGCGCACGAGCCCGCGATAGGTGTTGGACGACTTACCCGCGGAAATGCCCTTAGAAATGATCGTCGAACGCGAGCCCTTGCCGTTATGAACCATCTTGGTTCCGGTGTCCGCCTGCTGATGGTTATTTGTAACCGCAACCGAGTAGAATTCGCCCACGCTGTCTTCGCCGTTGAGCACGCAGGAGGGATATTTCCACGTCACCGCGCTGCCGGTTTCGACCTGTGTCCAGCTGACCTTGCTGCGATCACCCTGGCACAGCGCGCGCTTGGTGACGAAATTGTAGATCCCGCCAACGCCCTCGGAATTGCCGGGATACCAGTTCTGCACGGTCGAGTACTTGATCTCGGCATCTTCCATCGCGACCAGCTCGACCACCGCCGCGTGAAGCTGGTTCTCGTCGCGCATCGGCGCGGTGCAGCCTTCCAGATAGCTCACGTAGGAACCTTCGTCGGCGATGATCAGCGTGCG
Organism: Erythrobacter sp.; assembly: GCA_043567175.1. Classification (GTDB taxonomy): domain Bacteria; phylum Pseudomonadota; class Alphaproteobacteria; order Sphingomonadales; family Sphingomonadaceae; genus Erythrobacter. The sequence continues at coordinate 2,368,196 of CP121323.1, read as the reverse complement.
CTCGAACTGGCCGGTGTCGGCGGCGTTGATGCGGAAATAGGTCGACAGCTCCATCGGGCAGCGCACGCCCTCGGGCACATAGACAAAGGTGCCGTCGGAAAAGACCGCGCAATTGAGCGCGGCGAAATAGTTGTCGCGCACCGGCACCACACGGCCCAGCCACTTCTTCACAAGCTCCGGATATTCGCGGATCGCCTCTGAAATAGACAGGAAGATCACACCCGCGCGCTTGAGTTCCTCGCGGAAGCTGGTGGCAACGCTGACGCTGTCAAACACCGCATCGACCGCCACCTTCTTCGCGCCCTTCACCCCGGCGAGCACTTCCTGCTCACCCAGCGGGATGCCGAGCTTGTCGTAAACCCGCTTGATCTCGGGATCGAGTTCATCGAGCGATTCAAGCTCGACCTTTTTCTTGGGCGCGGCGTAATAATAGGCGTCCTGGTAATCGATCGGCGGATAGCCGACCTTGGCCCAATCGGGTTCCGGCATTTCCTGCCACAGGCGAAAGGCCTTGAGGCGCCATTCGAGCATCCATTCCGGTTCGCCCTTCTTGGCGCTGATGAAGCGGACGGTGTCCTCGTTCAGCCCCTTTTCGGCAAACTCGGTCTCGATATCTGACGACCAGCCGTGCTCGTATTCGGCGGCATTGGCGGCGGCATCGCGCGCATCTGCGTCCGTTACGGGGCTGTCCGTTACAGGAGCATCCATCACGGTGTCCTTGTTGTCGGCGGGGTTGAGATCGACCTTGTCAGTCATGCAGCCTCTTCCTGGTGCGATTCTTGTTTCGGGGAAATTACGGGAGCTCGGATCTGGTTGGGAGCAGGAGCGCCGGGCGGGTTGCGCAAGGTTTCAAGCGTGATCCCGGCAAGCGCACCGCGCAGTGCGTCGTTGATGATCGGCCAGTGCGGTTTCATCCGGCAGCCGACCTCGAAATCGCAATCGCCGTGGTCAATGCAGGCAGTCAGCGCGATCGGTCCTTCCACCGCCTCGACGATGTCGGCAAGCGTTATCGCCGCTGCGGGCCGCCCCAGTTGGAGTCCGCCCTTCGCCCCGCGCACCGAACGCAGGAGCCCGGCACCAGTCAGCTTCGATACAAGCCGCTGGACGGTGGGGACCGGAAGGCCGGTCTCACTCGCCAGTTCGGCTGCGCTCACCCGCCCATCGCCGCAATGCGTCGCGGCCTGGCTCATCGTGATGACCGCGTAATCGGCAAGGTTGGAAAGGCGCATATGCGAGGGAAGCCCCTGGTGTTGCGAACGATTCTTAAATCGGACTGGATGAGTCGGATTTGAAATACGCGCTATTCGCTCCGATTTCAACCGCGCATCGCCAGTCTGCGCAGCTGGCGGCGCCTATACCGGCTTGAAATGGCCGGATCGGTCAGTCTTGCCGGAACCTGCGCCCGGTTGCGCCATGGCCTTCGGGGTCGAGGAAATCCTGCGCGAGGCGCTCGCTCGCCAGCCCCTTGGGCGTGTGCCCGGTATAGCGGCGGATATCATGGATGAGGTGCGCCTGGTCGAAATAGGCCGAGAGCACCTCGTTGCGCAGCTCTTCTGACAGGTCCTTGTGCGCCAGCAGAATGGCAGCACGAATAGCGCGGTAACGCTTCACGAGTTGCGCGGGCGGGACGCCGAAATAGCGCCGGCAAAGCCGCTGGACCTGCCGCTCGCCCAGATCGACCGAAGCATAGAGCCGATCGATCGGCGGACTGAACCCGCTTTCGAGCCATTCCTCGATTGCTGCGATCACTTGCACGTGCTCCGGGCGCGGCGTGCGGTCGGGCGCGCTGCAGATAGTGCGGATGAGGTTCTCGAAGGATCGCAAACCCGGTTCGGGCTTCATCGCTCCCGCGCGCATGCTCGCAAGATCCTCCCGCACAGGCGCGAGCAGATCTTTCGACACGATCTCCTCGCCATCGAGGACGCAATCGCTCACCTTGTCAGCCGCAAGCAGGCTGAAGCGCGCCCAGCCAAGCGGGGCAAAGGACACGCCGATGATAGAAACCGGTCCATCGAGAAACATGGGGGCCGCACGCTTCAGGGGCGCGGTGAAGCAAATGTCGCTAGAACGCCCGATTTCGCGCTCGGGGAAATGCACCTCGGCTGCCCCCTCCACGAAGAAATAGCCTTGCGCCGAATAGGCCGGCATCATCGATTCCGACCTCCCCTCGCCAGCGCGCAGAACGAACAGCGTGTGCAGAATGTCGGCCATATCGGGCGACGGCTGCACATATTCGACCTGCGGTTCGATAGGGGGACGGGATTTCGTCATAGAGTGAAAGCAGGCGTCGCAACCGTGTTGGTGCGGCCACAGTCTTGCAGCCGTGACCGGGTCACCGGCCGAGCGCGATCCGGACGCATCCCGCCAAGGGGAAGCGATCCGATCGTCTCAGGCGGCAGGAGCAACGCTTTGGATGTGCCTCATCATGTCCTTTTGCGACGGATCTTGTTTTCTTTCGCAAGGACGGCGTGGTCTCACCCCATTCGACCTTGCTTTGAGAAACTAGTCGCAAGCGGCCCGCAACACCAAGACCAATTTTGAAAGTGGCCAGCGATTTCAGGCCCCTGTGGCTTGCAAAGCGCAATGGCCCTGAGCCCGGCCCCTGCGCCCTCCTCCATGGAAGACCGGCAGAAGAGTGTGAAAGAAGCCTGCAACAAGGCTGAAAAAAGGAAGGCTGAAAAAAAGGGCGGCCCCACGAAGGAACCGCCCTTAGAGTTGAGGAACTCTTCGCATAGCTGCTCTGAGCCCTTCGGGTCGCGCGATCGTATTTATCAGAGAGTTCGTGATAAAATTGTATGCAAGTGACAGGCGTTTGCAGCTTTGCCCTTTGGCAATTGCACAGGCGTGCCCTAAAGGCGCGGTGCCATGCTGTTCCGCCTCGCGCGCCCTGCGCTGTTCACGCTCGATCCCGAAACCGGCCACCGCCTTGCGATTGCGGGCCTCAAGGCCCTGCCGACACGCGGGGCCCGGTCTGCACTGGCGCGGCCCGGCCCCGCCAGCATCGAGATCGCCGGGCTGACCTTTCCCAATCCGGTGGGAGTTGCCGCCGGCTTCGACAAGGACGCCGAGGTGCCCGATGCGTTGCTGGGCCTCGGCTTCGGCTTTACCGAAGTCGGCTCGATCACCCCGCAGCCCCAGGCGGGCAATGCCAGGCCGCGGCTATTCCGGCTGGTGGAAGACAACGCGGTCATCAACCGTATGGGCTTCAACAATGCCGGCGCTGCGGCTGCCGAGGAACGGCTCAGGGCGCGAGCCGGCATGCCGGGCGTGCTCGGCATCAATATCGGCGCCAACAAGGATTCGGAAGATCGCATTGCCGATTACGCCGCAATGGCGCGGATCATGTCGCCTTATGCAAGCTATCTCGCGGTCAATGTCTCGAGCCCGAACACGCCCGGCCTGCGCGCGCTGCAGGACGAGAGCGCTCTTGCCGAACTGATCGACGGCGTGCTCGCGGCGCGCAATGAAGCGGCAGGCGAGAGCCCGCCGCCAGTCTTTCTCAAGGTAGCGCCCGATCTCGAGCCGGCGGATATCGACGCCATCGCCCGTATTGCGATCGAAAAGAAGCTGGGCGCGCTGATCGTCTCGAACACCACGATCTCGCGGCCGGATTTGCGCTCGCGTCATGCCGGCGAGACGGGAGGGCTGAGCGGTGCCCCCTTGCGCGACCTGGCCTTGCAGCGCGTGCGCGACTTTCGCCGCGCCACACAAGGCGCGGTCCCGCTGATCGGCGTCGGGGGTATCGCGAATGCCGAAGACGCCTGGGAACGCATCAAGGCCGGGGCAAGCCTGGTTCAGCTTTATTCGGCGATGGTCTATGAAGGGCCAGGCCTTGGTGCGCGCATTGCCAGCGGAATAGAGCGCCTGATGCACCGCGAAGGCTTCACGAACATTGCAGAGGCGGTGGGAAGCGAATAGCGGTTGGCGCATGAACACGCGCAACACTCTCACATCCGCCCGCAATCTGGCCTGCGCCATTGCTCTTGCCCTCGGCCTCACCGCCTGCGCTCCCGCTGACGGGATACGCGGCGCGTCGGCCGATACGCTCGTCCCGACAGCCGAAAAGCGCGGAAACGGCGCGGTCAGCGCCGCCGATCCGCGCGCGCAGGCGGCGGGCGAGGAAATCCTCGCCAAGGGCGGCTCGGCCACCGATGCGGCGATCGCGGTGATGCTGGCGCTCACCGTTGTCGAACCGCAAAGCTCGGGCGTGGGCGGCGGCGGCTTCTTCGTTCATGCCGGAGAGGATGGCGTCACCACCATTGACGGGCGCGAGACCGCTCCGGCGGCGGCAACGCCCACGCGGTTTCTCGACGAACAGGGCGAACGCCTCCCGCGCGAGACGCGGGTGCTTTCCGGCCTGAGTGTGGGCGTACCCGGCAATATCGCGCTCGCGGCCAAGGCGCACGCGCAACACGGCAAGCTCGAATGGGCCGAATTGTTTCAGCCCGCCATTCGCCTCGCACGCGATGGGTTCGTCATGAACCGGCGGCTCAACGGCTCGCTCTCCGGCTCGAAGGGCCGCGCTGACAAGGCCGAGGGTGCACGCGCGGTGTTCTTTGATGCGCAAGGGCAGGCGCTGCCGGCCGGCACGCGGATCACCAACCCCGATTTCGCGCGCACGCTTGAAGCGATCGCCTCGGCTGGGCCGCGCTATTTCTATTTCGTGATGGCGGACCGGCTTGCAAGCTACATTGCGTCCGAAACCCCGCAGGATGGCCGCATGGTCGAGGCCGATATCGACGCCTACACCGCCAAGCTGCGCGATCCGGTCTGCGCAAGCTACCGGACCTACAAGGTCTGCGGCATGGGGCCGCCCTCGTCCGGCGGCGTTGCGGTGGCGCAGATCCTCGGCCAGCTCGAACGCTTCGACCTTGCCGCGCTCGGCCCCGACAGCCCGACCTTCTGGCACCTTTTCCTCGAATCGCAGCGCATCGCCTATGCCGACCGCGAACTGTACCTGGCAGACGAAGATTTCGTCCCCGTGCCGGTCGACGGGCTGGTCGATCCCACCTACATTGCCCTCCGCAGCGCGCTCATCAGCCCCGACAAGGCGCTGGCCGAGGCAGAGCCCGGCACGCCGGCTGGCGTGAAGGTCGCGCTCGCCGTGGGCGACCGGCCCGAAGAAAACGGCACCACGCATTTCTCGGTCGTCGACAAGGACGGGAATGCAGTCAGCTACACTTCCACCATCGAGGGCGCGTTCGGATCGGGCCTGTTCTTCGAGGGCTTCTACCTCAACAACGAATTGACCGATTTCAGCCTCACGCCGACGCGCGACGGCAAGCCGGTCGCCAACCGCGTCGAAGGGCGCAAGCGGCCGCGCTCCTCGATGGCGCCCACCATCGTCTTCGATGCTGAAGGCGAGGTCTTCCTCGTCATCGGCGCGGCAGGCGGGCCGACGATCCCCGTGCAGACGGCGCGCGCAATCATCGGCGTCGTCGATTTCGGCATGAGCGCTAAGGAGGCAATCGGCCTGCCGCTCATCATGGCGTTCGGGCCGACGGTGGTTTACGAGGAAGGCTCAAGGCTCGAAGGAATGGAGGAGACGCTCAAGGCGCTCGGCCATACGCGGATCCGCGGTTTCGGCGCCTCGCTCAAGGCCAATGCGCTGCGCCGCATCGAGAATGCCAACGGCGCGGTGAACTGGGAAGTCGCGCGCGATCCCAGAGTCGAGGACAAGCTTTCTTACGAGTGAGCCCGGGCAGACAAGGCCCTGATCGGCTGCGGAAAACCGGGAAATCGCTGCTCCGCGCCCTCGCCCGGCGCTTGCCGCTACGTCAATCTATGCCTAATTCGGGTCCTCGAGAACAAAACAACGCAATCGGAGAATGGTCTTCGGCGCCCGCGCTGAAGCAGAGGAGCTCTTTTCAGTGCACGCCCCGCCCAACACCCCTTCCGCCCGCCCGGTGGTCAACCCGAGTGACCACCGAATTCTGCAGGACATCGACCAGGCCAACAACCTGGTGGAACTGTTCCTGACCCGCGCCGAGCAAAAGGGCGATGCCCCGTTCCTGGGCCGCAAGATCGGCGGAGAATGGACCACGATCAGCTGGGCCGAAGTCGCCGACCAGGTGTGCCTGCTCGCCGAAAGCCTGCGCCATCTCGGCCTCAGGGAAGGCGAGCGGGTGGCTCTGGTCTCCGAAAACCGCCCCGAATGGTGCATCGCGGACCTTGCGATCATGGCGGCGGGCTGCATTTCGGTTCCCACCTACATCACCAACACCGAGCGCGATCACGCGCATATCCTCGACAATTCGGGCGCACGCGCGGTGATCGTGTCAACCCAGAAGCTGCTCGGCCCCGTCGTGGGCGCGATCAGCCGCACCGGCCTGGTCGATCATGTCATCGGGATCGAGGACCTCAAGCGCCAGCAATCGCCGGGCTTCGATTACCACAACTGGTCCGACATGATCAGCGGCGATGCGGCGGCCGCGCGCGCCAGCGTCCAGCAACGCATGAAGAGCGTGGCGCGCGAAGACACCGCCTGCCTGATCTACACCAGCGGCACCGGCGGCGCGCCGCGCGGGGTAAAGCAGCATCACGGCGCAATCCTGTGCAACATCGCGGGCGCGGCAGAGATCGTCATCAGCGATTTCGGCGCGGGCGAAGAACGCTTCTTGTCGTTCCTGCCCCTGAGCCACGCCTACGAGCACACCGCCGGGCAATATCTGCCGATCGCGCTCGAAGGCGAGATCTACTATTCCGAAGGCTTGGAGAAGCTCGCCTCCAACATCGAGGAAGTTCGCCCGACCATCATGGTCGTCGTGCCGCGCCTGTTCGAAGTGCTGCGCACGCGGATCATGAAGCAGATCGAGAAGCAGGGCAAAGTCGCCAATTTCCTGCTCTCCAACGCGATCCGGATCGCGGACAAGATCAGCGAGGGCAAGGCCCGCAATCGCGACAGGCCGATGGATTTCCTGATCGAGAAGGCTCTGCGCCCCAAGATCCGCGCCAAGTTCGGCGGGAAGATCAAGGCGATGGTCTCGGGCGGTGCGCCGCTGAACCCCGAAGTCGGCAATTTCTTCGAGGCGATGGGGCTCACCATGCTGCAAGGCTATGGCCAGACCGAAGCCGCCCCGGTCATCAGCTGCAACCGCCCGGCAATCGGGCTCAAGATGGACACGGTCGGCCCGCCCATGCGCGGGGTCGAGATCAGGATCGCGGATGACGGCGAGATCCTGTGTCGCGGCGAACTGGTGATGCAGGGATACTGGCAGAACGAGTCGGAGACGCAGCGCACCATCAAGGATGGCTGGCTGCACACCGGCGATATCGGCCATCTCGACGACAAGGGCCGGATCGTCATCACCGATCGCAAGAAGGACATGATCGTCAACGACAAGGGCGACAATGTCGCGCCGCAGAAGATCGAAGGCATGCTGACGCTGCAACCCGAAATCGCGCAGGCCATGGTGAGCGGCGACAAGCGTCCCTTCGTGGTGGGCCTGATCGTGCCGGACGCGGAATGGGCGCTCGAATGGGCGCAGGCTAATGGCGAGAAATTCGACCTGAAAACGCTGCAGACGCTACCCGAGTTCAAGAAGGCGGTGCGCGCGGCGGTGGACCGCACCAATACCGACCTTTCGGTGGTCGAAAAGGTGCGCAAGTTCGAATTCGCCGACGAGGCCTTCGCGATCGAGAACGAGGAAATGACGCCGAGCATGAAGATCCGCCGTCACAAGATCCGCGACCGCTACCAGGACCGGATCGACGGGTTGTATTGAGGGTGTCTTTGGGCCATCCGTTGTGGCCCACTATACTCCATCGCTCAAAATCAAGGCCAGAAACCCTATGGTTTTGTCAAAAGAAGATAAATGGGAGCTTCTCCGGAAGGCGGCCATAGCGATGAACAAGGGTGAGTTGGATCGAGCCAAACAACCGGTTGAACAGATGGAAACTGTTGAAAACCCATTGCTTAAGGCGGTGGCGGCCAGATACTATTTCCACTTTGAAGAGACCGGTGGAAAAGCGCGAGGTCTTTTGGCTGATGCACTCTTCATGCTTGATGGAAGGGATGATCCCATAAGTTGCTACGTACGAGAATACTGCAAGACTTTTTTGGTGGATTTTACCGAGATGCGGTTTCTGAACGAGCAGATAAAGATTGGGCTGGCTGCTCTTCCAGACGAACAAACGTTTCACCTGCTCCCTCTCTTTGAAGATCTCGACTGCTTGGAAGATTCGGACTAGCGACTTGGACTGAATTGGCGACCCTGAGGCCACCATAGTTTCCCTCGTCGCCCCGTGCTTGACACGGGGCTCGGCTAACCTTCGGCCACCCCCCGCCCGAACCACGCGTCGATCAGATCGTCCCACTCCGGATTATCGGCCTCAATCAGCGCAAATTTCCAATCGCGCTTCCATTTCTTCACGAGTTTTTCGCGGGCGATGGCGTGTTCTATGTCCTCGTGGCGCTCGGCGTAGACGAGATGCAGCTTTGCGAAGTCCGAAACGTGCGTAGAGCCGATGCCAATCCGGTGTTCCTGGACGCGGCGCAGCAGATCAGACGTCACGCCCACATACATGCCGCCGCGATAGCGGTTTGCCATGATGTAGACCCAGCCGCCTTTTTGCATTTGCTGACTATCGCCGGGACAGTGGGGAAAAGGAAGCCTGGCCCCGTGTCAGGCACGGGGCGACGCAAGGCGTTATTGCATCAGGCCGCCTCAACGTCCTCGATGCACTCCGGATAGAAGGCCGGTGCCCGCGTTGACCAGCCGGGCGCGGTGGCTGCGGCTTCGCTTAGGCTCTGTAAAAGCACCTTGCGCTGGGTGGGCCGGATCATCGGCAGTGCTGCGGCGGCGCAGAACACGGCGGGCAGATAGGGGCGCGCTTGCGGCCCAAGCAGGCGTTCGTAGAGAAAGCGGAAGGCGGAAAAGCTCGCAATTCCCTCCTGCGAAAGGTCAAAGAGTGCAAGGCGCAGCAGCTTGCCGGTAAAACGCTCGACATCACCGATCGCATTATCGGCGGGCACGAGCCGGCGCGCCGCCTTGAGGTCCTGATAGACGACATAATGGCGGCGGATCGAAGCGCTTTCGGCCTCGCTATGCTCCCACAGCTTGAACGCGTCGGCACGGCGAAGGCCGATATCGAGACTGCGCTTGATATAGCGTTGCTCGGCCGGCTCGAAGCTTGCGAATTCGCGCATCTCGCCGATGGTCGCGGTGGAAGTGCTCGCCAGTGTCACGTCTGTTGTCTCCTGCTCATGACAACAGGTTTGCGGGCAACATGGTTAAGATCGGGTAACCACAGGCACCCGCCTCTCGCTTTGCCTGTCGCGGGCGCCAGCTTTCCTACTGCGGCGCCGCACGGCATAGTCATGGATGCTCTTTGACAAACACGATCCGGAAGAGCACATCGCTCCCCTGTCCGTCACCCTCGCCGGATCGCGATCAAGCCTCTGTAAGTAAATGGCAAATACCGTCAAACCTAAAGTGACACGGTGTAACTCTTGTCACTTTGGAACGGCAACCTGTTCAGATTGCGCGCTCCAATGGTGAACAAACCGCTCAAATCAGCCCAGCAAGCGGACTGCTGGGATCGGCATATTTGCGCCGCCCCATGCGCCCGGCAAGATAGGCCTCGCGCCCCGCTTCGACCGCAAGCTTCATCGCACGGGCCATGCGGATCGGGTCCTTGGCCTCGGCGATCGCGGTGTTCATCAGGATGCCGTCGCAGCCCAGTTCCATGCCGACCGCCGCGTCCGACGCGGTGCCGACGCCCGCATCGACGAGCACGGGAACCTTGGCCCCTTCGACGATAAGGCGGATGGTGACCTGGTTCTGGATGCCCAGCCCCGAACCGATCGGAGCGCCAAGCGGCATGATCGCCACCGCGCCAGCCTCTTCCAGCTGCTTCGCGGCGATCGGATCGTCAACGCAATAGACCATCGGGTGAAAGCCTTCTTTCGCCAGCGTTTCGCAGGCGCTCAGCGTCTCGCGCATATCGGGATAGAGCGTGCGCGCCTCGCCCAGGACCTCGAGCTTGACGAGATTCCAGCCGCCCGCCTCGCGCGCCAGCCGCAGCGTGCGCACCGCTTCCTCGCCGGTGAAACAGCCGGCTGTGTTGGGCAGGTAGGTGATCTTCTTCGGGTCGATGAAATCGGTGAGCATCGGCGCATTGGGATCGGTCACGTTGACGCGGCGCACCGCGACGGTGACGATTTCGGCCCCGCTCGCTTCTAGAGCGGCGGCATTCTGCTCGAAATCTGCATATTTGCCGGTCCCAACGATCAGGCGCGAGGTGAAGGTGTGGCCGGCGACGCTCCACGTATCGGCGCCGGAAGCAGGGTGATCCCCGCCGCCGACAAAGTGGACAATCTCCAGCACGTCGCCATCGGCCAGGGGCGCTTCGCCGAGAGTGGAACGCGGGGCGATCTCGCCATTGCGCTCCACCGCGACCTTTTCAGGCGCGAGGTCGAGTTCGCGGACAAGCTCGGCAATCGTGCCGGCGGTGGTGCGACGGGTCTCGCCGTTCAGGGTGATGGTCTTGCTCATGCGCGCCGGAATAGCTGCCCTGTGCCAAGGTGCAACCGGCAGTTTTATGCAAGGAGCGCATGGGAGCTTGAGACAAATGATCTTGCGCTCGGGTGCGCGGCAGCACATTTAGCCCGCATCATGGCCTCCACCGCAGCCTCTGTCCGCCCAGCATCCTCCGGCTCAGCCCGGCCTGACCCGCATTCCGGTTCTCGGGCCGGATCTCTGGCGCGCCCGCTCGCGATTGCGCGTTGGCTCGAAGTGACGGCGGCGTTCGTCGTGCTGATCGTGCTTGTTGGCGGCATCACCCGGCTGACCGAGAGCGGGCTTTCGATCACCGAATGGAACGTCGCCACCGGAGTTCTGCCCCCGCTCACCCAAGAAGCCTGGCAGGCCGAATTCGCAAAATACCGCATGACCCCCGAATACCGGCTTGAGGCGAGCCTTGGGGGCATGAACCTTGCAGATTTCCAGTTCATCTTTTTCTGGGAGTGGTTTCACCGGCTGCTCGCCCGCATGGTCGGCCTGGTCTACGCGCTGCCGCTGGTATGGTTCTGGATCAAGGGCGCAATCCCTGCCGGGTTCAAGCCGCGGCTCGTGGGCCTGTTGGCGCTGGGCGGGCTTCAGGGTCTGTTCGGTTGGCTGATGGTGCAATCGGGTCTGGTGGGCGACATGACCGATGTCAGCCATTTCCGCCTTTCGCTCCACCTGCTGACCGCGCTTACCCTGCTGGCGGCGCTGGTCTGGACCGCGCGCGACATGCGGGCCATCGCGAGGGATCGCAACGTTGCTGCCGCCCCGCTCACGCTGGCCAGCGGCGCGGTGATCGCGGTGCTGTTCGTACAATTGCTGCTGGGCGCCTGGGTGGCCGGTCTCAATGCCGGACACGCGGCGAATGACTGGCCGCTTATGAACGGGCGCCTCGTGCCGGAGATCAACTGGTCTTCCGGCTTCTTTTGGACACTCTCACACGATCCCTTCGTGCTGCACTGGCTGCATCGCTGGTGGGCATGGGTCGCAGTGGCGGCGCTGGTCTATCTTGCGCGGCGGGTGCGCCATTTCGACCGGGCAGCATCGATTGCGGTGCACTCGGCCTTCGGAGCGATGGTGATCCTCGGGATCGCGACCGTGATGAGCGGCGTCGACCTTTGGCTGGCTGCCGCGCACCAGCTGGTCGGTGCGCTCACGGTTGCAAGCACGGCCTGGGCCGCGCATGCCGACGGCCTCGCTCGGCGGGCGCGCCAGGCGGTACCAGCGTGAGCGAGGTCAAGGCCGCGCTGATCTACACACCGCTCCCCGACGCGGAAACGGCGCGCGCGATCGCCGGGACGCTGCTTGAAGAGGGGCTGATTGCCTGCGCCAACATATTGGGACCGGTCGAATCGGTCTTCATGTGGCGCGGCCAATGCGAAAGCGCGACCGAAACCGGAGTTCTCTTCAAAACAACCTCAGGGCAGGTTGATCGGGCGGTAAATCGGCTGGGCGCGTTGCATCCCTACGAGACACCCGCCATTGTGGCGACGCTCTGTGATGCTTCCCATCCCGATACTCTGGCGTGGTTGGCGGAGCAGACTGGTTAAGGGATGTGTCTGCGCGCACACTGATTGGAAGCTGGCTTGGGCAACAATACAAAAGCCATGGCTCTGTCCCGAAGGCAGGCATCGCTGGCTGCGCTTGGCGGGGCGATCGTCGGACTCGCTGGCCTGCCATCTGCCCTCGCCGCATCGCCCGGAGTGGCCGTACCATCAGGCCCGTGCCGTCTGACCCGTCGTCTCGAGCGGAGCCTGCGCGACGCAAACGCCGTGATCGTGACCCGCAGCTGGCGCATCGATTTTGCCTGGCAAGTGCGCGGGATCGCGATTTCGGGCGAGCAGGTGTCTGTTTCAGTCGACGCGCCGGAGCGGCTCGCACCGATTGCAAAGGTCGAGGAGGAGCGATCCACGCAAGGGATGTTCCCCATCCTGCTGGCACCGGACGGGACGATCGTGGCGGCGGGGGAGAATTCGGCGCAAGTCAGTCTCGACACCGCGGTGGAGATCGCGCTCGACCTGCTCGGCGAGGAGAGCGCAGCCGGTGCGCATGGGCAGGGGGTAGCACCTCATGCGGCGTATCTGGCGCAATTGCAGGCCGCTGGCTCGTCGATGATGGACGCGATGCCGGGCGATCTGTTCTATCCCTCGACAACGCCGTTTCGCACAGTGCGCCGCATCGAGCTGCCCGATGGCGCCCGGGGGGAGTTTGAAGTGAGCTGGGAGGCGAGCACGCAAGCGGGATCGCCTTTGCTCGAGCGGGCGGGGCGCGAGATCATCACGCGCATCGGGGCAAGCGAAAAGAGCTCGAGCGAAGACTGGACCCTTGAGGTCCTTTGAGCGGAGCCATCGCGTTGCGGCACTGCGATTGATGAAGGTGGGAAAAGGCCGAACAGCAGGCAGGGGTATTATTTTACCTCCGCGCAAAGCCCCGCTTTTGCTTGACTTGCAGGCCAATTGCCCACAAACGCGCGCCACTTCGCAAGCGCGGCAACTGCCCCGTCACGCGATTCGAGCAGACTTGCAGCAAAGCGGTCTGCTCGAACTTTCGAACACCCCCGCTTTAAGGACATGAACCCATGAAAGCGCTCAGCACACAGACCCGGTCGATCAAGCCGGCCGAGGTCGAAAAAGACTGGCACATCATCGATGCAGACGGCCTCGTGGTTGGTCGCCTCGCCTCGATCATTGCCAATATCCTGCGCGGCAAGACCAAGCCGACCTACACCCCGCACCACGCTTCGATGAATCGCAAGAACAAGGTGTCCGCATAATGGCCGACAACAACGAGACCGTGAACGACCTGTCCGATCTGAAGGACATTGCCGGCGATGCACCCGCCGCTGACGCTGCCGAAATCGCCCAGAACCCCGCCGCGCCGCTGCGCGAGCAGGAACTGGACGCGCAGGGCCGCGCCTATGCGACCGGCCGCCGCAAGGACGCCACGGCGCGCGTTTGGATCAAGCCGGGCTCCGGCAAGATCATCGTCAATGGCCGCGAACAGGAAGTGTATTTCGCACGTCCGACGCTGCGCCTGATCATCAACCAGCCGTTCGCGATCACAGAGCGTGAAGGCCAGTATGACATCGTCGCTACCGTGCGTGGTGGCGGGCTTTCGGGCCAGGCCGGTGCGGTAAAGCACGGCATCAGCCAGGCTCTGAGCAAGTACGAACCGGCGCTGCGCGGCACGATCAAGGCCGCCGGCTTCCTCACCCGCGACAGCCGCGTGGTCGAGCGTAAGAAATACGGTCGCGCCAAGGCCCGACGCAGCTTCCAGTTCTCGAAGCGCTAAGGCTTTACGCAGTCAAATCAGGAAGGGCGGCGGTCTTCAGGACCGCCGCCCTTTTGTATTGGCAGCTGATGGATGGCGCAATCGCCTGCGCCCGGCGCTCTATCGCTGGAGGAGCATGATCCCCCAGGAAAGGCCCGACCCGGCGAAAAAGATCGGCCAGGACCAGTACAACCTGTATCCACCAAGCAGCAGGGGTTCGACCGCGAGCGGCCCCGCACTGGTACCCTGAGATCCGATAACCAGCGCGATCGATCCGGTAAGGATCACGCCAAGACACGTTGCCTTAATCATACAGCACTCCGCGCACCTCTGGACGCGCCAAGTCCTCCCGGCCTGCGCGTTAGAAAGCACGCGCGGGCCAATTGACGGTCCGACCAAACCATTTGAGACCATCGGAGACCAGGCCGGCGAGACAACCGGTTTCACCGGTTTCCGCGATGCAATATCCCTTCCAATTTCCTAAGATCGATCCGCTAAAACAAGTTAATCGAATTCGGGATATGTTTACCTGGAAGCCGGGCGGTCCGAACGAAACCTTCAACGCGTCTGCCCGACGATCCGGGTCTCCACCGCAATGGCGTTGTCTCCGCTCTCATAGGAAAGCGCGTTGTAGGAGGCAGGGGCGCCGTGGCGCAGCCTGGTCGACAAGGTGCCCGCGCCAATCGTCTGGGCGGAGCGGATACCCACATCGATATGCTCGTTGAAGGGAACATGGGTGTGCCCGCTCAGGATCGCGCGCGCGCCGCCTTCGACCAGCTGCTCGAGTGCTTCCTGCCCGCCGAGCGTGGGGCTCGGCTTTGCAGGGTCAGGCCCTTGCAGCGGGTGATGGGCGGTGATGACCTTCAGCCGCGCGTCGTCCTGCAGCTGATCGAGCACCGCCAGTGTTGCCGCGAGCGCATTGGATGTCACGACCCCGTCGGACCACGGCCAGCGCTTTTGCGATCGCACCGTAGTCTTCAGCGGGATCAGCACCATGTCCTCGGTCTCGAAGGTGGGGACCGCCACATGTCCGCGCAGCGCGTTGTAGCGGCGATAAGGCTCGTTAAAGCGCTCCCACAGATTGTAATAAGGCATGTCGTGGTTGCCCGGGTCGAGCCAGACGGGGATGTCGAACTGGCCGAACCATTGTGCAGCGGCCTCGTATTGCGCGTGCGTCGCACGCTGCGTCAGATCGCCGGTGCACACCAGTATGTCTGGGCGTTGCCGGGCGATGGCACGCTCTACCTGTGCAAGCGCGCTGCGGTCTTCGGCCCCGAAGTGAACATCGCTGATATGAAATAGCCGCGTCGCCATCCGTTCTTCGTGCCTTTATCGGGTTTCGGCGCAAGTCCCTTGGTCAGGTCCGGCGTCGCAGGATGAGCCACCCCGCCATAACGTTAAGAACCGTGTAGGCAAGGTAGACCCAGACCAGCTGGGGCCAGCCGTTGGCCGCAAGCAGGAGCGCGGCAAGCAAAACGGCAAGCTCGGCCACAAAGGTCAGCCGCCCGCTGAGGACCGCAAGAAAATCGGGCATCTGTTCAAACAGCCCATAGCCTTTTTCGAGCACCGCACGGTGCATGGCAAAGTTGAAAATACCCAGAAAGGCGATCGCGAGCAGAGGCCAAGTCATTGGTGACAGTATGGCGTAAACCCTCGTCCGCTGAAAAGGGTTGTTCGTCAGGAGATTTAAACCGCTGATCCGGAAGCGCTAATTTCGGTCGACCGATGAACGCATACAATCGACCTTCGCATGATCTGCGCGAAATGCCCGGCTATTTCAGAACTCATGAGGCCATCCGGTCACCCCGTTCTGACCCACCCCCTTAACCCCGTGGTCAGAGGCTGGAAGGATCTCAGACCAGGAGAGTTGATATGAAAACGCTTACCCTTACCCTCGCCGCAGCCTCTATCGGCCTCGCCGGCATCACCGCCCCCGCCTTTGCCGGCGAAACCGTCCGCAAGACCGAAAAGGTCAGCTACAAGGGTCTCGATCTGAACACGGCAGAAGGGCAGAAACTGCTCGAACAGCGCGTCGAAATCGCCGCGCGTCGCGTCTGCGATTACAGCGGCGGCCCGATTTCCACCCGCACTCGGAAGGACGAGCGCGCTTGTCTTGCCAAGGCCCGCGCCAGCGCGCGCGCGCAGGTGGCAGCGGTGATCGAAGACGAACGGCGCGGCGGTTGAATCGCGCTTAATCCCCCGCACTCTGTCGGTTAGCCCCTGCGGTGTGCACCTGATGCGGCCTGGATGCGGTTAGCCCCTGCGATCCAGGCCGCTTCTTTGTGTGCGGCCCGAACTACGAGCCCTGGCGAGCTCAACGCCAGTGGCTCGAAAACTCAGGGCCGCACGCAAAAGCGCACAATCGCTTAACGGCCAGCCATTTTCTTGACCTTTGAGAGGTATGTGCGCCCGATGCGCAGCGCCTCTCCGTTCATCAGCTCCGCAGACCAGACCCCCAGACCATCGTGGCGAAGCCCGCGAATATTATCGCGCCGCAAGATGGTCGAACGGTGGATGCGGATGAACTTTTCAGGGTCGAGCCGCGCTTCGAGGCCCGCAATGGTCTGCAGCAGAAGATAGGTTCGCCCTCCTCCCTCGCCATCGGCCGCTATTTCGTCACCCGGCGCGGCGACGTGAAGGCGTACATAATCACGCTCCGCATCGATCCGGTGGACTTCATTCACGGCAATCCGCAGCAATTCGGAACGGTGCGGCACCCACAATTCATCGAGCCATTCGCTTTTTTGCGCCGCTCGTTCACCCCGGCGGGCGATGGCGCGGGTAATCGCGCGCGACAGCCGGTCTGCCGAGACCGGCTTGAGCACGTAATCAATTGCTTCGAGATCGAAGGCTTCCACCGCGAAATGATCGTGCGCGGTCACGAAGATTACCGCTGGCGGATTTTCGCTCTCGGAAAACTTGCGGGCAACGCCGAGGCCGTCGAGTTCGGGCATGGTCATGTCGAGCAGGACAAGATCGAGATCGAGCTTTTCCGCAAGCCGCAGGGCGGCAGCTCCATCGCTGGCCGTGCCAACGATACGGATCGAATCAATCTCGGCGCAAATCACCTGAATGCGCTCAACCGCGAGCGGCTCATCATCCACGATCAGGGTGCGCAGCGGCGCGTCGGTGGAGTTCTCGGTGTCAGCCATCAGGTCTCGCTCGTATGTTTCTCACCCGCCTGGCTCAGGGGCTGCCGGGTAAGAGGGATCCGCATCTCCGTTACATAGCCACCTTTGTGCGGTGTGGAAGTCAACACCACATCAGGTCCAAAGCGCGCCTCCAGTCGATCGCGCACGTTGGCAAGGCCGATTCCGAAGCCGTGTTTGACGCCCGCCGGCACACCGGGGCCGTCATCGCGCACATTTATGACCAGGCGATCGAATTCCTCTCGCGCTTCAACGGTGATCGTGACGGGACGCGCGACAGGGGAGACAGCGTATTTGACCGAGTTCTCGACCAGCGGCTGAAGGATCATGCCCGGCACGCGCGCATCGGCAAGATCGGCAGGCAGGTCAAAAACCATCCGCAGCCTTTCGGGAAAACGCACCGCCTCGATTTCGAGATATTGGCGCTGCATGTCGAATTCGTCGGCCAGCATCACGTCGCTGGTGGGATCGCCGGCAAGGCTGTGGCGGTAGAAACGGCTGATCGATTGGATCATCTCTTCGGCGCGCTGCGGCTTGCCGGTCATCACCAGTGCGGACAGCGAATTGAGCGTGTTGAAGAGAAAATGGGGGTTCACCTGATAGCGAAGCGATCGCAGCTCGGCGGCTTTGGCGGCGCTGCGGAACTCCTCCTCGCGGCGCTGGGCGGCGCTTGCCTGAAAGCCTGCCAGCAGGGCGAAATAGAGCGATGCCCAGGCAAGGAGGAGGAAGTATCGGCCAAGGGCAATATCGACCACGGAACGCCAACGGCTCGTCGCGTCTTCGGCAGGGGCGATGAGGATGCTCTCGGATGAAGACGGGTCAGCGGCGCTTGGCGCTGCACCTCCGCTTTGCTCACCGGGCACCTCGAACAGCAGGTTACCCGCCTCATCGCGGCGGAAATTCAGGTTGTTCTTCTCGAAATAGCGCTGGTCCTGCCTGAGCTGCATTTCCTCGAACACGATCTGGTTGACCTGCCCGATAGCCAGCGCGACCGGCACCGCCAGCAGGATCGCCGCCGAGGTCTTCACCCACAGCGCCTTGTGGTCGAACAGGCGCATCAGGAACCAGAAGACGATCGTCAGCCCCAATCCGCACAAGGTCACCAGAGCGCGCCGCCATGCCAGTTCGAACTGCATGTCGAAATCCAGGATGTAGGAACGCACCGTGACGATCAGGAAATACGTCGCCCACAGCACCACCATCGAGAAAAGCACGGTGGGAAAAGGCACCGTGACATCGGTGCCGGAAGCATGCCCCGACGCCGATTTGGCGCGGGAACGGGAGGCTTTTGCAGGGGCGATCATGACCGTTAGTGAGATAGCGCGGCAAATGGCGCTTGGCCAATGGCCGAGTCAGCGTGTCATCGGACACGGATGCACGTTGGTCGAACCAGACCCGAAGGTATTAGCCCATCAGACCCTTCCAGGCCTTCAGCCCACAATCCTAGTCCCGCGGCTTGATCATGTCCGAAGGCACGATCCAATCGGCAAACTGTTCTTCGGTCATAAGGCCCAGCTCGAGCCCCGCTTCCTTGAGCGTGGTGCCATCAGCATGCGCTTTCTTGGCGATCCTGGCCGCGTTGTCATAGCCGATATGCGGGTTGAGCGCCGTGACGAGCATCAGGCTTTCATTCATCAGCTTGTCGATGCGATGCGTGTTCGCCTCGATCCCGGTCACGCAATTGTCGGTAAAGCTGACGGCACTGTCTGAAAGCAGGCGGATCGATTGCAGCACGGCGTAGATCATTACCGGCTTGAACACGTTGAGTTCCAGATGCCCGTGCGATCCCGCAACGCTGACGGTTGTCTGATTGCCCATCACCTGCGCGCAGACCATGGTGAGCGCCTCACACTGGGTCGGGTTGACCTTGCCCGGCATGATCGAGGAGCCCGGTTCGTTCGCGGGCAGCGCGATTTCGCCAAGGCCCGAACGCGGGCCCGAACCCAGCAGGCGGATATCGTTGGCGATCTTCATCGCCGAAACCGCCACCGAGTTAAGCGCGCCCGAAAGCTCGACGAGGGCATCATGCGCGGCGAGCGCCTCGAACTTGTTGGGCGCGGTGACAAACGGATGCCCGGTTGCCTCGGCGACCTTGGCAGCGAACAATTCGGCAAAGCCGGCCTTGGAATTGATCCCGGTTCCAACGGCCGTGCCGCCCTGCGCCAGCTCGAGCACGCGCGGAAGAGCGTTTTCCAGCCGCGCAATGCCGTATTCGATCATCTTGGCGTAGCCTGAGAATTCCTGGCCCAGCGTCAGCGGGGTCGCGTCCTGCAAATGGGTGCGGCCGATCTTGACGATATCGGCAAAGGCCCTGGCCTTGGCATCGA
Source organism: Erythrobacter sp. (assembly GCA_043567175.1). Lineage (GTDB taxonomy): Bacteria > Pseudomonadota > Alphaproteobacteria > Sphingomonadales > Sphingomonadaceae > Erythrobacter. The sequence goes on along the minus strand of CP121323.1, from coordinate 2,348,945 downwards.
GCGCTGCGTGCAGGTGCTGCAGCGCGGGGATCAGCTTCTCGATCGTCTCGCTCGCCGCGGCGATGTGCATCGCGGTCGGGAAGGTGTCGTTCGAGCTTTGCCCCATATTGCACATGTCATTGGGGTGGACCGGCTCCTTGCCGCCATGCTCTCCGGTGAGGATTTCATTCGCGCGGCTCGCGATCACCTCGTTGGCGTTCATGTTGGACTGGGTGCCCGAGCCCGTCTGCCACACGCTCAAGGGGAACTGGCTGGCAAGCGTTCCGTCGATGACTTCACCTGCGGCCCGGACGATCGCCTCGCCCAGTTTCGCATCGAGCACACCCAGTTCCATATTGGCCCTCGCCGCGCTTGCTTTCTGGATGCCGAGCGCCCTGACCAGCGGCTCGGGCATCGTTTCAACGCCGATCGCGAAATTGGCGAGGCTGCGCTGCGTTTGCGCGCCCCAATGCGCTTCCACCGGAACCGCCACTTCGCCCAGCGAATCGGTCTCGATCCGCACTTTTCCCGTCGCGCCGAAGATTTCGCCATTATTGATCATGTCGCTCATCGAAGATCCCTTTGTGCTGGTCGATTGAAGGACATCGGCCGACCCCCGGCCGCTCGCCCTCGTCCCTGCCTTCCCATAAGCACCGCGTGCACGCGGCGTCAAAGGCCAAAACTTCAAAGGTCTTGGCGGTTCGGGCATGCGAGTCTAGGGCAGCAACAGCGCGGCCACGGATCAAACTTCCTGAATTCGGGCAGGGTTGACGCACTGTATTGCGATAACAATACAGTATTTCAGCAAAGGCAACGGGTAAACACGACGACCCCTTATGATGACGATGACCAAGACAGACACCGCCAAAGCGCGCAAAGCCATGATTGACAGCCAGCTGCGCACCAGCGGCGTGAACGAGGAGTTTGCACTGTCTCGCATGATGGCGGTCCCACGCGAGGATTTCCTGCCCGAAGACAAGGCGCCGCTCGCCTATATCGATCGCAGTATCCCGGTGGCCGACGGCGCGCTCGCCTCGCCTCTTTTCTATGGCAAGGTGCTTATCGAAGCGTCACCGACAAAGGCGGACAATGTTCTGATCGTCGAAGGCGGCACGAGCTATCTGGCGCAGCTCATGGCTCCGCTTGTGGCGAATGTCGAAACTGTCGGTGCACAGGCTGCGGCGCATGATCCCATCGACGGCACCTTCTCGCTGATCCTTGTCGACGGAGCGATCGAGCAACTGCCCAAGCCGCTCGGCGAGGCGCTTGAGGAAGGCGGGCGGATCGTCTCCGGCCTCCTGCTCCGACAGGTGACCCGGCTCGCATCGGGCCGCAAGGTAATGGGCCAGGTGGCTCTGCAACCGGTTGAAGATCTGGGTATCCCGGTGCTGCACGCTTTCGATGCGCCCAAGACCTGGACCTTTTCGTGAAGGCCTCCTGGCGCCTTTGGACACTCGGTTTGAGCGCCGCGTCCATCAGCCTCGCCAGTCCGGCGCAGGCGGATACGTTGCGAGAGGCCTTGGCGGCCGCGTATGAAAACAACCCGACGCTGCAGGCGGCGCGGGCGAACCAGCGCGCAACCGACGAAAACGTCCCGATCAGGCGGGCTGATGGACTTCCCAGCGCCGATGGCCAGTTCCAGTTCCTCGAAATCGTGCGCGCCAACGCGACGAACTTCTTCCAGCCCGAGCGCTTTCTTACCTTCAGAGGCAATCTGGGCGTCCCGCTCTATAATGGCGGCGGAGTTCGCAACGGGATCAAGGCCGCCAAGGAGCGGGTTGCCGCCGGGCAGGCCGATCTGCGCGGAACGGAAAGCCAGATCTTCAACCGGACGGTTGCTGCCTATCTCGATGTGCTGCGAACAGAGGCGCTGGCAGGGCTGGCCGCGAATCAGGTCGATGTGCTGACGGTCAATCTCGAGGCAACCAACGACCGCTTCGAGATCGGCGATGTCACGCGCACCGATGTTGCCCAGTCACAATCGCGTCTGGCGATTGCCCAGGGCGATCTGCGCACGGCGATGGCCAACCTCGTCTCGGCGCGCGAAACCTATATTCAGCTCGTCGGCCGCGCGCCCGGCAAGCTTGATGCGCCGCCGCCGCTTCCAGGCCTTCCGTGCGATGTGAACGATGCGGTGGTGATCGCGCTCAAGAACAATCCCGATCTGATCGCTGCGAAGGAACGCGCCGATGCGGCCGGGTTTGACAGCGAAGTCGCCGGATCGGGCCGTCTGCCGACGCTGAGTGCGTTCGGGGGATACGATTACACCAACACTCTGGGCACCATCCCCGATATCCCGCTCGATCCGGGCAACCCCGACAGCCCTACGCTGCCAAGCGACCAGACCGCCACCGGTATCCAGGCCGGGCTGACCCTGCGCATCCCGATCTTTCAGGGCGGGCGCGTGGCCGCGCAACAGCGCCAGGCCTATGCCCGCGAGACCGTAGCACTTGAGCAGGTGATCGAAACCGAGCGATCGATCATCCAGCAAACCCGTTCTGCCTACGAGAACTGGCAGGCTTCGCTGGCCGTGATCGATTCATCGCGGGTCGCGGTCGAATCCGCGGAGGTCAGCCTCGAAGGCGTGCGCGCGGAAAATTCGATCGGCAACCGGACAATCCTCGACGTGCTCAACGCCGAACAGGAACTGGTCTCGGCCAAGGCGCAATTGGTAACCGCCAGGCGCAACGCCTATGTCGCCGGTTTCACGCTGCTGGCCGCCATGGGCAAGGCCGAAGCGCGCGATCTCAACCTTGATACAGGTGGCCCGCTTTACGATCCGGATGTAAATTACGAGCGCGTCAAAGGCCGGATCTGGGACTGGGACCGCGATCCGGAACCGGCGCCGAATTCAACTCGGACCGTTGACATTCCCGCCGCCAGGGCGACTTATGGGCCCGTTGATATTGAATAACTGACATTATTGTCCCGATTCGGGACTGGTTTGACGCGGGGGCGAAGGCTCGGACGACCTCTGGACAGGGTCCGACCGGAGAACAGACATGGCGCACAATAACGAAGCATCGGTCGAGGAAATTCTCGAATCCATCAAGAAGGTCATCGCGCGCGATAACAGCGCCGAGAGCCGGCGAGCCGATGGGTACAATGCTGGTTCGAGCGACCGCAGCGATCCCGACGCGGATAACGAAAGGGATAACGAAGCGGACGAGGTGCTCGAGCTCTCCGATGTTCTCGACGAAAATCCTCAGGAAAGCGGGCGCAGAACGTTGGGTGCGGGTATGAGGGACGACAATGGGGATCCGGGCAGCGAACCCCCTTTGCTGGGCAACGACGCTCAAGGCGCGATGAAAGAAAATCTCGCCGCGCTTGCGATGCTGGCCGAACCCGGCGCGCGCCCGCAGATCGTTCGTTCCGGTGAAACTTCCCTCGAAGGGCTAACGCGCGAATTGCTGCGCCCAATGCTGGCAGAGTGGCTGGAGAAAAACCTGCCGGGCATGGTCGAGAAAATGGTGCAGGCCGAAATCGCACGCATTGCCGGGAAGCGTCGCTAGAAACGACAGTCCGGGCTCGCAAGCGGTCTCGTAAAGCGCTGGAATTGGACCGGGCCACACGGTAACAGCCTGGGCATGAACAAATCGCACGCATTCCAAGCCTGGCCCTTCGGCCTGGCTTTGGCCGCCCTTTCAGCCCTTTCACTGGCCACCCCGCTCGAAGCGGACGATCATGTTGAAGCATCGCGCGATATTCCAGGCCTTTCGGCGCCGCCAATGTCCGCCGAAGACCTCATCACCATGCCGCGCCTGGACGCGCCGAGCGTGGAAAGTTCGGGCCGTTACGCGGTCTATTCTGTCACCTACACAAACGCCGAGACTTACGAGCGCAGCGCCAGCCATTACCTGCTCGATCTGGCGACCCCGGGCGCACAGCCAATCGAGCTGGACCTGCGCCTTGATGCATACGCGCTGGCGTTCGGACCTGACAATTTCCTCTATTTTCTGAGCGACGAGCACTTCGATGAGAAAGCGGCTCCGTATACGCGGCTGTGGCGTGTGGCGCTCGAGGGGACCGGCAACGTCGCAGGTCCTCTACTGGTGGCAGATCTTGGCGATAACGGTCTTTCCGGGTTCCTCATCGCGCCGTCGGGCGATCGAATTGCGCTCATGCGGTCCGCGCCGCGTGAATGTGCGGAATTTCGCTGCAACCGCGCCGGAAATTCGCAGGGCTCCGGTCGGCTCTATGAAGGTGATGCGGGCTTTTATCGGCACTGGGATCGCTGGGTCACACCAGGCGAGTTCAACCGTGTGTTCGTGTTCGATCTCGAAGAGGGTTCGGTGGCCGGTGGCGGCGTGCCGATCGACGGGGTAGATCCCGAAACGGGGCTCACCGGAAACACTCCCACGATGCCTTTCGGCGGTTACGAAGACCTCGCCTGGGCACCGGACGGTTCAGGCCTCTATTTCGTTGCGCGCGAGGCTGATTCCTCCGAACCGATCTCGACCGATCTCGACATCTATTTCTCGGATCTCTCGGGCAATGCGCCACGTGTTCTGACCGAAGCAAACGAGGCACACGATTCGCATCCGGTGGTTTCGCCCGATGGCAAGAGCCTTGCCTATGTCGCGATGGAACGGCCCGGCTACGAATCCGATCGGCTGGTTGTCCATCTGCGCGATATCGCAAGCGGTGACACGCGCGCCCTGACAGCGGATACCGATCTTTCCTTTGGGGGGCTGACCTGGAGCCATGACGGCTCTTACCTGCTGGCAAGTGCAGCAGACGTCCTCGATACCCCGGTTTACAGGATCGACCCCGAGACGGGCGCGATGACCGAACTAGACCTGATGGCAGGCAACGAGGCGCATATCGGCGCAATCACCCCGCTCCCGGAGGACCGCCTGCTGTTCACTCGGGATTCCATTGGCGCGGCCAAGGAATTGTATCTTTCGACCGATCTGGGCACCGCCAGCCCGCTGACCGACATCGTGACCAGTCGCATGGGCAAGATGGCCAGCACCGTCACGACCCGGTTCAGCTTTGCCGGTGCCCGTGGCGATACGGTGTGGGGCCAGATCACCCGTCTTGAAGACCAGCAAGGACCAATCCCGGCCATCCTCTATATCCACGGCGGGCCGCAAGGCAGCTTCAATGATGTGTGGTCGAGCCGCTGGAATGCCCGCGCGGTTGCCAGCCAGGGCTACGCGGTCATCTCGGTCGATTTCCACGGATCGGCGGGTTACGGACAGGAGTTCATGGACGCGATCAATCAGGATTGGGGTGGCAAGCCCCTGATTGATCTTCAGAAAGGGTTAGAGGCCGCGCTCGCGCTGGACTCGCAGATCGATGGCTCGCGCGCCCGTGCCATGGGCGCAAGTTATGGCGGCTATATGGTGAACTGGATTGCCGGCAATTGGCCCGATCGGTTTGACTGCCTCGTCCAGCATGACGGCCTGTTCGACATGCGCAGCTTTTACTATTCGACCGAGGAATTGTGGTTTCCGCGCTGGGATTTCGGCGGGTCCTATTCCGAGAACATGGAGGTCTACGAGCGCTGGAACCCCGTGAACCATGTCGACAAATGGCAAACGCCCATGCTGGTAATTACCGGCGAAAAGGATTTCCGCGTCCCGTACACGCAAGGTCTGCAAAGCTTCACCACCCTGCAGGAGCGCGGCATCCCGGCACAATTGCTGGTTTTCCCGGAGGAGAATCACTGGGTGCTGGGAGCAAGGAACTCGCTGCAATGGCACGATACCGTCTTCGCGTGGCTCGATCGCTGGTTGAACGCCGAAACACACCCGCAGAAGGGGGAGAGCAATTGAGCAAGGGCGACAAGGCCGAACGCTCGCTGGCCTCAGCAAGGCACTCGCTTGCGCAGAAATACGGCGACCCCGACAAGGGCACGGCAATCGAGCGCCATATCTTCCTTTGCGCGGTCTCGGAAAAGCAGAAATGCTGTTCGCGCGAGCTTGGTGAAATCTCCTGGGCCTATCTCAAGGCGCGGACCAAGGAACTGGGCCTGGTGGGACCGCAACGCGACGCCGACCACCCGAAGGGCGCGGGCGGAGGCGTCCAGCGGACCAAGGCGGATTGCCTGCAGATGTGCGATGCCGGTCCGATCGCGGTCGTCTGGCCTGACGGTGTCTGGTACCATTCCTGCACGCCGGAAGCGCTAGAGCGGATCATTCAGGATCACCTGATTGGCGGCGAACCGGTCGAAGATCTGCGGCTGAGGCCGACCAGGAGTTCATCCCTGCCGCAATAGCGGGGCCTCGAACTCCTCGAACGCTCCAGCGGCGTGCTGCGCTCAGTCCTTGTCCCTGTCGCCAAAAAGCTCATCCGCGCTCGGCAGCCGGTTGTCGACAGCTTCATCGTGCCCGGTGCCGTTCGACAGGAAGACCAGCCCCATCAAGGTGCCGGTCAGGCCCATGGTGAACGAGGCGCCCAAGGCAACAGCTATGAAGAAGTGGATCGAGGCCGCGGGATAAAGCAGCCACAAAACCCCGACCAGCGCCGTCGTCGAGGCGAATGTCACGAAAGCAAGAATGCGCATGATCTGGCGAAAGCGCGCCCAGGCGTGGGCAGCATTGTGCGGATCATCGAGTGGTGAGGGTGATGCCATGCGCGCTCTCATAAAGGCCGTGAGCGCGCTTGGCCATGGCGCACAACGCATGACCCGATGCACACAGGCGATCACGCGATTCGCCTTTTGGTGCCATCGATGGCACTCTGCGCAATGGGAGAGGAGTCGATAACATGAATATCGCCAGCATTATTGCCGACCGGGCGACGAGCGAGATCGTATCCTGCGATGTTGCCACGCCCGTGAGTGAAGCGGTTGCCATCCTTGCGGAGCGCCGAATTGGCGCGATGCCAGTGATGCGCGGCGGCACTGTCGCCGGGATCGTATCCGAGCGCGACGTGATCTATCATCTTGCAAGCGACGGGGGAGGGTGCCTCGACGGTTCGGTTGAAGCCATCATGACCACGCCGGTGATCACGGTGGAGCCTTCGACCACGGTTGACGAAGCGCTGGCGTTGATGACCCGTCGCCGGTTTCGCCATTTCCCGGTCGTCGAGAAAGGGGCGCTGGTTGCCTTCATCTCGATCGGTGACCTGGTAAAGACCCGCATCGATGAGGTCGAACACGAGGCCGAGGCGCTGCGGAATTACATCCAGACGGTCTGATCCTGCCGCGATGGCAGACCGATATTGCAACAGGGAGCTTGAGCTTGGCCGCTCTCGCACCTAGATAATGAACATGGCCGAGACCCTCACACTGACCCCGGCGGCGGCGAAGCGCGTTGCCGTGATCGCCCAGAAGCAGACAAAGCCGGCAATCCTGCGGCTTTCGGTCGAAGGGGGTGGCTGCTCGGGCTTCCAGTACAAGTTCGAAATGGCCGATGCGGCGGACAACGATGATTCGGTCAGCGAAACCGATGGCGTCCAGCTGGTCGTCGATCCGATAAGTCTCGATCTCGTCGGTGGAAGCGTGGTGGATTACGTCGAATCGCTGGGGGGTGCTGCCTTCCGCGTCGAGAACCCCCAGGCCGCTGCGGGCTGCGGCTGCGGCTCCAGCTTCGGCATCTAGGATTATCCTCTGAGTGTTGTTCGGCGTAGGCGATGGACGCAGTCCAGCGCATGGGCCATGATGCGCGCATGAAAATCGCCAGCTTCAACATCAATGGTATCAAGGCCCGGCTTCCCCGGCTCAAGGAATGGCTCGAGGAAACGCGCCCGTCCGTTGCCTGCCTGCAGGAGATCAAGAGCCAGGATGACGGATTTCCCGCATCCGACTTTGAAGAGCTGGGCTATCAGCCGATCTGGCACGGGCAAAAGGCCTTCAACGGGGTCGCGATCCTTGCCGACACAAAAGCAGGTTATGCCATCAAGGAAGTGCAGCGCGGCCTCGGGATCGACGGCCCGAAAGAGGGCGAGGGCGAGCAGGCGCGCTATCTCGAAGTCGACCTCGAGAAAGATGGCGAATACCGGGCGAGGATAGCCGGCATCTATCTGCCCAACGGCAACCCGCAGCCGGGCCCGAAATTCGACTACAAGCTTGCGTGGATGGAAAAGCTGCGTTCGCGCATGACCACGATCTGGCAAGAGGAAGTGCCAGCGGCGGTTCTGGGCGACTACAATGTCATCCCGTTCGACGATGATGTCTATTCGGTCAAAGCCATGCAGAACGATGCGCTGATGCAGCCCGAAAGCCGCGATGCCTATCAACGCCTGCTCGCCGATGGATGGACAGATGCGGTGCGCACGCTCAACCCTCGCGGCGGGGTATGGACCTATTGGGACTACCAGGCCGGCGCGTGGCAACGCGATCACGGCTTTCGTATCGATCACGCGCTGCTTTCACCTGAACTGGCCGACCGGCTTGTTGCCGTCGGTGTCGATCGCGAGCATCGCGGACGCGAGAAAGCAAGCGATCACGCGCCGGTTTGGGTCGAACTATCCTGAATTGAATGAAAAAGGGCCCGCCGGAAAGGCGAGCCCCTGTTTCACGGGCGTCCTGAAAGCGACGCGGATCGCCGGATTAGCGGTAGAAGATGTGCGTATCGATCTGCGCAAGGCGTTCCTTGCGATGGCTCCACCGCGGCTTCACGTATTTGGCATGGAAATAGACCGCGTCATTGGCCTCGGACTTCCACATTCCCTCGTGAGCGATCTTCGCAATCGCCTGGGCACGGTGCCAAGCACCCGAAGTCGTCCTGATGCGGGGCATACGGCCGTTCTTGACGAAGGAGAATTGCGCACGCTGATAGACGACACCGCAATAGCTCGTGGGCCAACGGGCATCCTGGCTGCGATTGATCACGACCTGCGCGACGGCGAGTTGACCCTTCAGGGGTTCGCCACGCGATTCGAAATAGACAGCGCCGGCAAGGCATTGCAGCTGCTCGGTCAGCCCTTCCGGCTCTACCGAATTAACCAGCTCGCCCAGCGACTCTGCGCCGCGGGGATCGAAGCCGTCAGCGTCATCAGGCAATTCCTGGACCACGGCTTCGGACACGAATTCGATTTCGGTGTCGGCGATGGCCTCAAGCGGGACGACTTCGAAAGCGTCTTCGCCCAGGTCCACCGGCGTATCGTTGATGTCGATATCCTCGACAACGACATCAGCATCGCTCGCCTGAGCGAAGGCAACAGCACCATCGGCGCTGGAGAAACTGAGGCTGCCGGCAACCAGAATGGCGGCGGCGCTTAAAGAGTAAGTCTTGCGACTCATTGAAACACTGTTCTCGTGCGGTGGACGAGCTCCGACGCAGGCTGGAACCAAGTGCGATTATTCGCGGGTTTAGGAGGTGGTTCGAAAAAGCCTGCCGGCTGTCCCCCGTCTGCGTGCCAGATGGCTGACCGAATTGCCAATCACCTGGCCTCCGCTCGGAAGCTCGGGCTCAATTAGTTTCAAAAGATACAAAATCAAGTTAATTCGGCAAAAGATCGATGAAACGTTCTGCCTCTTCGATATCAACTTCGACAATCCACGTGTCAGGATCCTGATTTTGCCTGCGCGCAAGATACTCCGAAAATTCCATCGGGTTTTCAGGGTCTTGAATTTTCGCCTGAATGAAAGAGCGTGTCCCGTCGAGCTGGGGCATTCTTTCGTAAAGCCGCGCACCCTCGCCGCGATACATAGTTACCAGGAGAATGGTGCCGGCATCAGGCTCTCCCTTGGCCAGCACCATTGCCGAGCCTCCATTCGCTTCGACGAGGCGAATGAGGCTGGAAACCTCGATATGAGCGGGAAGGCGAATGGGATCTGACACAACTCTTGCGATCAGGCCTTATCGGAATAGCCGGGAAGCCCCGAAAGCGCGATTCGCGACCGCATGAAGGTCCCGGTTCCACGGCCGATTTCGTCACCTTCTTCATCGATCAGGCGGGATTCCGCCACGAAGACACGACGCTTGCCGCTGACCCAGCGTCCTTCTGCCACCACCGGGCCGACGCGGACGGGCTTGGTGAAATTCAGATTGAAACTGGTCGTGAGCAGGAAAAAGTCGGTCGACAGCGTGTTGGCCGCATAGAAGGCTGCATCGTCGAGCATCTTGAAATAGATCGTCCCATGCGCGGCGCCGGCCGCATGGTAGACTTCTTCGGTGACGTCGAAGTGGATGCGCGAGGCGCCTTCCCCGGTGATTTCGAGGCGGGAAGCAAAGGTCGCGTTGATCGGCGCAGAGGCATAAAGCCGCTCAAGCGCGCGGTGATGCAGCGTGGCGCCAGAAGCGGGCGGCTGTGCCGGGCCACCTCGCGCTTCTCCTGTCGGTGTATCAGGCGGCATCGCGCAGGAATTGGTTGGTCAGTAAGGCGTACAAGGCTTCTGCGTCATTGGCCCCCTGCAACGAATGGAGCATTGCGTCATCGCGCAACACGCGCGAGATCGCCGCCAGCGCGTGCAGGTGTGTGGCTCCCGCATTTTCGGGCGATACCAGTCCGAAGACCAGCGAGACCGGCTGCGCGTCGGCTGAGCCGAAATCGCATCCCGCATCCAGTTTGAGGACGGCAAGAGTCGGGCGCTTCACGCCTGCACTGCGGCAATGCGGAATGGCAATCCCTTTGCCAAAACCGGTGCTGCCAAGGGCTTCGCGCTGTTCGAGCCCTTCGAGGATTTCTGACGAGTCAAGGCCATAGACCTGACCGAACAAGTCCGCGAGCTGCTCCAGGACCGCGTGTTTTGCGGCCGCGTTGCTTTTCTCCAAAGGGCTCATGGCGACCGCTTCGGGCCGCATTGCGATATTTACGTCCATGAAGATACGATATCCCGTTCAACCGATCCGATCGTCCTGACAGCGCAGCAAGGCAATTACTTGCGGGGGTACAGCCGCCTTGTTCGCATCACAGGAGCAGGTCTCAGAGCCGGAATCCCGAGAGGGTGGGACCAATCGGGAAGTCCAAGCGAGACCCTAGCGCGGTTCGACCCATCCGATCGAACCGTCCGGGCGGCGATAGACCATATTATGCCTCCCGGTTCCAGCATTTTTGAAGAACAATGCACTGGTGTCGCGAAGATCCAGCATCATCACCGCATCCGCAACGGTGCCGGTGGGAATGTCGACACTGGTCTCGGCGATTACCGGAGGGGCGTCTACCAGCACGTCTTCTTCCGCGTCTTCGGGAGCGAAATTGCCGACATCGAAGATCGTGTAGGCCGCCTCTTCCTCTGCCCGCACCTGAAGGGCGCGTTCGTGGCGATCCTTCAAGCGCCGTTTGTAGCGCCTGAGCTGTTTCTCGATCTTGGCCGCCGCGTCATCGAGCGCGAGATGCGCGTCATGCGCCTGGCCCTGGGCCTTCAGGATTGTGCCCTGCGTCACATGCGTGACGATGTCGCAGCTGAAAGAGCTCGATCCCACCTTGCCGAAGGTTACGTGGCTCGAAAGCGCCCGTTCGAAATATTTCTCGACGATAGCGCCCAAACGGTCAGCGGCGTGTTCCTGCAATGCGGCGCCGGTATCGACCTGATGCCCTGAAATGCGGATATCCATGCTTTGCCCGGCCTCCTTGTCCGTCTGCTTGCAATCTGGGGGGCGTTAGCGCGTCCAGATCGCGTCCTTTAGCCCGTCCACAAACGCCGAATGACGCGCCAGTTCCTCGGCGCTCGCCGCATGCGGTCTTGGTGCGCGTCTCTCGCGCCTGACCGCGGGAGTGGTGGATCCCGCCATCGTGATCATAGAAGCGCTCTTGGCAACCGGCGCCTCGGCAGCAAGTTCAAGGCCGATCTGGCGACCGCCCATCAGCTCGATATAGACTTGCGCCAGCAATTCGGCGTCAAGCAGCGCGCCGTGTTTCACCCGGTGGCTGCGATCAATGCCGTAACGCGTGCAAAGCGCATCGAGCGAATTCTTTGCGCCCGGGTGCTTCTTGCGCGCCATCGCAACCGTATCCACCATGCGATCCAGGCTGATCGGTTCGCGCCCCAGACGGCCAAGCTCCATGTTGAGGAAACCGAAGTCAAATCCGGCATTGTGCGCGACCAGCGGCGCATCGCCGAGGAAGTCGAGCAGCGCATCGACGCCTTGCGCAAAAACCGGCTTGGTTTCGAGGAAGCTGATCGAGAGACCGTGAACATTTTCCGCCTCGAGCGGCATATCGCGTTCGGGGTTGTAATAGGCGTGGAAGGTTCCCCCCGTGGGAACACGACCGATCATTTCGACGCATCCGATTTCCACCATCCTGTCACCCGTCTGGGGATCAAGGCCGGTGGTTTCAGTATCGAAGACTACTTCTCTCATCACCCTCACTATCCGCCCATTGCCCGGCTTGTGCAAGAGGGCGATATCGCCAATCCGGCGCTAGCGCGCCTGTTCGCGCAAGGTCTGGATCAGATCCCGCACTTGCGCGCGGGTTTCTTCAAGGGTGGTGCCTGTATCGATCACGTAATCCGCGCGCTTGCGCTTTTCGGCATCGGGGGTTTGCAGGCCAAGGATGCGCTCGAATTTGCGGGCCGTCATGCCGGGCCGCGCAAGAACGCGCTCACGCTGCGCCTCGGCAGGGGCGGAGACGACAACGATCGCATCGACATTCTGGTGCCCACTGCCCTCGAACAGCAACGGGATGTCGAACACAAGGATGGGTTGCTGCGCATTCCTGGCCAGGAAATCCGCACGTTTCGCGCCCACCGCCGGATGAACGATAGCTTCGAGTTCGGCGAGCTTTTCAGGGTTGCCGAATACGATCTCGCCCAGCGCCTCGCGATCCACGCCTTGCGGGCAGGTCGAACCCGGAAAGGCCTCCTCGATCGCGCCAAGCAATTCGCCTCCGGGACCCTGCATCAGCCGCACTTGCGCATCCGCATCGAAGACCGGCACGCCGGCCTCGACGAACATGGCGGCAACAGTGGATTTGCCCATGCCGATCGAGCCGGTCAGGCCGACGATAATCGGGGAAGGGGATGTATTGCTCATGAAACAAGCCTTTCGCGCAGTTCAGCGTCATATTCACGCGGTGCGCTGGCGCCGAAGAATTTCTCGAAGGCCACGGCAGCCTGGCCGATCAGCATGTTGAGCCCGTCAATGGTCCTGAAACCCGCCGCAGCGGCCGATTTCAGAAACGCGGTTTCAAGAGGGCTGGTGACGATATCATAGACGATCGATCCGGGCGGCGCATGGCTCCAGTCGAAGACAAGCGGCGGGTTGCCCGTCATCCCGAGGGGCGAGGCGTTGACGATAAGGTCGAGACAGCCCTCGCGATCATCGAAGGTGAAATCGGTCGGCGTGGCGAAATGGTCAAGCGCTACTGCGTGATGCTCGCCTCTGGGCGCCAGCTCATCAAGCATCGCGCGAGCCTTTGCAGGATTGCGACCGGCGAGGACAATGGAAAAGCCTTCATTAAAAAGCGCTGTGATGATCGCGCGAGCCGCTCCGCCGGTGCCAAGCACGCGCGCCATACGGAAATAGTGCGTTCGCTCCAGCTCCGCGCGCAACGGTTCAAGAAAGCCGACGCAGTCGGTGTTGAACGCGGTGATCGCACGGGCGTTGGCTTTACCTGCGGGCACGAGCGTGTTCGAGGCACCTATGCGGTGCGCTGCCTGATTGATGATGTCCGACCGCTCGAGCGCCTCGTGTTTGAGCGGCATGGTAACGTTGCAACCGCGCCAGTTCGGGTCGGCGGCGACGCGAGTGAGGTAAGCGGCAACCTCGCCCGCCGGAACGTGTTGGGCGGTGTAATCAGCATCAATACCGAGCTTTTCGAGCCAGAAACGGTGAATAACCGGCGATTTGGACTGCGCGATCGGATCGCCGATAACCTGCGCGAAAGGCCTTGAGCTCATGCCAGCAGCACGCCTTCCTCGCGTAGCGCGTCGAGCACCGGCAGCAGAGGCATTCCAAGGATCGTGAACTGATCGCCTTCGATCCGCTCGAACAACTGGACCCCCATCGCCTCGATCCGGAACACGCCAACGGTGTAGCTGACCGCGGGCCATTCGGCATCGAGATAGCGCTCGATAAACGCATCGGAGAGGTCGCGGACATGCAAAAGGGCTTGTGAAGGCGCGCTCCAGACGCAGGTGTTGCCGCGCACCAGCGCGGCGGCGCTGTGCAGTTCGAGCGCTTTGCCCGAGAAGAAGCGCAGATGGTCCGCAGCATTTTCGCGGCTTGTCGGCTTGTCGAAGCGTTGTCCGTCGACAACCACGAGGGAATCGCTGCCGAGAACCAGCCTTGCGGGATGAGTACGCGCAAGCGCGGCAGCCTTGGCGACGCTTAGGGCTTCCGCGATTTCCGGCGCCTCGGCGTTCTCGAGGTTTTCCTCGATGGCGCGCTCATCCACATCGGCTGGCATGGTTTCATAGGCCACCCCCGCTGCATCGAGCATGGCGCGGCGCGAAGCCGACTTGGAGGCGAGTATCAGGGGCTTTTCGCTCATATCGGCTTGGCCGCTCCATCATCGGCCTGTTTAACCGATCGGCGCCGGTCGTTGACCAACCGGATGATGGCCGCCGCGCTTTCCTCGATCGAGCGCCGCGTCACATCAATCACCGGCCAGCCATTATCGGCGAACAAACGCCGTGCAAATTGCAGTTCTTCCTTCACCTTGTCGTTATCGACATAGGAGGTCTGCGTGCCCTCGTTGAGCGACAAGAGACGGTTGCGACGGATCTGGACGAGCCGCTCCGGCGCGGTGGTCAGGCCGATGACGATCGGATTGCGCAAGCCGAACAACGCCGGGGGAGGGGGGCTTTCGACAACCAGCGGGATGTTCGCCACCTTGTAGCCGCGATTGGCAAGATAGATGCTGGTCGGCGTTTTCGAGCTGCGCGATACGCCCGCAAGGACGATGTCCGCCTCCTCCCAATCCTCCCAGGCGACACCGTCATCATGGGCGATCGTGTACTGGATGGCATCGACACGCTTGAAATAGTCCGCGTCCATCGCATGCTGGCGTCCTGGCCGGCCAACCACTTCCTGGCCCAGTTGCGATTCCAGCGCCGCGGTCACCTGGTCGAGCACAGCGACAGCCGGCAGGCCGAGATGCCGGCAATGCTCTTCGAGCCGCTTGCGCGTTTCGGGATTGACCAGCGTGTAAAGGACAAGGCCCGGATTCTCGGCAAGGTCGGTCACGATCCGATCGAGATGCTGGCGCGATCGCACCATCGGCCAGAAATATCGTGTAACCGTAGGGCTCTCGAATTGAGCCAGGGACGCCTTGGCAATCATCTCAAGCGTTTCGCCCGTTGAGTCCGAGACAAGATGGAGGTTGAGCCGGTTCATGCTTCTCGGTCTTTGCGGGCGCTGTGCCTGTGGACAGTCGGGCGCATAAACCACGGGACAGCATCAAGGACAAGCTGGGCACGAGTTATCATCACCATTGTGCCGATTTTCTGGAGGCTATTTCTCGACATCGGATCGCTTTTGCACACAACCTGACAACTGCGTGGACAGAATCCGGTTGACCACGGCTTTGCACGGATTCGGCCCTGTGCACAAAGACTGTTCATAACAGTGCGATTGAGGCAAAGGCTGGGAATTCCCGCTTTCCACAGGGCCAAACACACCCATCATCTCTTTAAATATATACTATATTTGTTTTAAGGATCACGCATGCCTGGACCTCTGCTCGATACCCTCAAGGGTAAGAAACAACCTGTCGCTCCGATCTGGCTCATGCGTCAGGCCGGGCGCTATCTTCCCGAATACCGCGAATTGCGCGCGGAAAAGGGCGGGTTCCTAGAGCTGGTTTACGATAGCGACGCGGCTGCTGAAATCACGGTTCAGCCGATCCGCCGCTTTGCCTTTGATGGCGCGATCCTGTTTTCGGATATTCTGATTGTCCCGCATGCAATGGGGCAGGGGCTTGAATTCCTCGCGGGCGAAGGCCCCAAGATGAGCCCGACCCTGCGTGAGGTGGAGCTGGACGATTTTACGCCTGCCTACCAGCGCTTTGATCCGATCTACGAAACCGTGCGCAAGACGCGCGCGATGATCGCCGACAGCGTGACCATGCTCGGCTTTGCAGGATCGCCCTGGACGGTTGCGACCTACATGATCGCTGGCGAGGGTTCCAAGGATCAGGGCCCGGCCCGGCTCATGGCCTATCGCGATGCCGGCCGCATGCAGGCGATCTGCGACGCGATTGCCGAGGTCTCGATCACCTATCTGCGCGGCCAGATCGACGCTGGCGCCGAGGCGGTGCAGCTGTTTGACAGCTGGGCGGGGAGCCTTGCACCCGATGAGTTCGAACGCTGGGTAATTGCACCCAACGCCAAGATCACGGCAGCGATCAAGCAATCGCACCCCGATACGCCGGTTATCGGCTTTCCCAAGGGTGCGGGCGCGAAATTGCCGGCCTATGCCCGAGAGACGGGAGTGGATGCGGTCGGTCTCGACGAATCGCTCGATCCGCACTGGGCGCACGCCTCGCTGCCTGACGGCATGCCGGTGCAGGGCAATCTCGATCCGCTTCTCGTCGAGGCGGGTGGCCCCGCGCTGCCGGTGCGGTGCAAGACAATCCTCGACGCCTTCGAAGATCGCCCGCATATCTTCAATCTGGGTCACGGCATCGGCCAGTTCACGCCTATCTCGCATGTTGAAGAGCTCATCGCGGCCGTGCGTGGATAAGGGACAGGAATGATGGACTGGCTTGTTGAAATCAGCATGTGGCTGCGCGCTGGCCATGTGATCTTCATCGTTTTCTGGCTGGCGGGGCTGTTCATGCTGCCGCGCCAGTGCATCTACATGCTCGATCACGCACCGGGTTCGCCCGGGGAGGCCAAGTGGGCGGTTCGTATGGGCAAGTTGCGCAAGATCATTCTCACCCCCAGCCTGATTCTGGTCTGGGTGCTCGGCCTCGCAATAGCGATACCTGGCGGGTATTTCAGTGGTGCGGGCTGGTTGCACGCCAAGGTTGCGCTGGTGGTGCTGTTGTCGGGCTATCACGGCTGGCTGGTCGGCCAGACGAAGAAGATGGCCCGCGGAGAGCGACCGCTTAGCGAAAAGGCGTTGCGGATGGCGGGTGAGGTCCCGGGCCTGCTGCTCGTGCTCATAGTGGTGCTGGTCTATATCAAGCCGTTCTGACGCAATGCGGGTGCGCAGTGATACCCTTGCGCGCAAACAGTGATTGACCGCGCTTCGTTCGGCTCATATTTCAAGTCACAGCCATTCGGTTATCGGCTTGCGTGATCCGCGCGCGGCCCGTCTGCTTTCTCCAAGCCCTGCCATCGTCGCTGTAACGCGGCATGGCGCCTCTTTCGAAAGAGGTACTGACGACCGGTTCCTTCCTGGCGCCCAATGCATTGGGTGCTTTCTAGACTGAAAAAGAAAAATCCATGCATCTCAAAGAATTGAAACAAAAGGCGCCGGCCGATCTCGTCCAGATGGCCGAGGAACTGGGCGTCGAGGGCGCCTCGACCATGCGTCGTCAGGATCTTCTGTTCAGCATCCTGCGCGAGCTTGCCGAAGATGACGAATACGAAGAAAAAATCATGGGCATCGGCACGATCGAAGTGCTGCAAGACGGCTTTGGATTTCTGCGTTCGCCCGAGGCAAATTATCTAGCTGGGCCGGACGATATCTATGTCTCGCCCAACCAGATCCGCAAATGGGGTCTGCGTACTGGCGACACGGTCGAGGGCGAGATTCGCGCGCCCAAGGGCGAGGAACGCTACTTTGCGCTCACCAGCCTCAGCGCGGTCAATTTCGAAGACCCCGACAAGGTGCGCATGCGCACCAATTTCGACAACCTTACACCGCTCTATCCCGACAAGAAGCTGTCGCTCGACACGCTGGATCCCACGGTCAAGGACAAGTCGGCGCGGGTGATCGACATCGTCTCTCCGCTGGGCAAGGGCCAGCGCGCCCTGATCGTGGCGCCGCCGCGGACCGGTAAGACGGTGTTGCTGCAGAACATCGCCAAGGCGATCACCGACAACCACCCCGAGGTCTTTCTCCTCGTCCTGCTCGTCGACGAGCGGCCGGAAGAAGTCACCGACATGCAGCGCAGCGTGAAGGGCGAGGTGATCTCCTCGACCTTCGATGAACCGGCCAGCCGTCACGTTCAGGTAGCTGAAATGGTTATCGAAAAGGCTAAACGTCTGGTGGAGCACAAGAAAAATGTGGTGATCCTGTTGGATTCTATCACGCGCCTTGGCCGTGCGTACAACACGGTCGTACCCAGCTCGGGCAAGGTGCTGACCGGCGGCGTTGACGCCAATGCGCTCCAGCGGCCGAAGCGGTTCTTTGGCGCAGCGCGCAATATCGAGGAGGGCGGCTCGCTCTCCATTATTGCCACCGCGCTGATCGATACTGGTAGCCGCATGGACGAAGTCATCTTCGAAGAGTTCAAGGGTACGGGTAACTCCGAAATCGTGCTTGATCGCAAGGTTGCTGACAAACGGATCTTCCCGGCGCTCGATGTTGGCAAGTCCGGCACCCGCAAGGAAGAGCTGCTGGTCGACAAGGACAACCTCTCGAAGATGTGGGTCCTGCGCCGTATTCTCATGCAGATGGGTACTGTCGACGCGATGGAATTCCTGCTCGACAAGATGAAGGATTCGAAGACCAACGAAGACTTCTTCGAAACGATGAACCAGTAATGCGCGTCTGCCCGAACTGGGCGATGCGGCGCGTCATGATCGCTGAGAGTGTCGAGATACGGCGCGAATTGCTGGAGGCAGAACTGCCCGAGGGGCTTGATAGCCAGACCCGCAAGATCATCACCAATTTCGTCGTGCTCAATTGAGCGTGGCCCTGGCGGCTTGCCCTTGTGCGATCGGAGCAAAACGCGCATCCCCTTGCCAATCGCCTGTTCGAACCGGAGCGGTCGGTCAGGCGGATCATGTGGGAGCTTTAGGCGATGAAAATCACGATTGAAGTCGATTGCACTCCGGAAGAAGCGCGTGCTTTCATGGGCCTTCCCGATGTCAGCGAGGCGAACGCGCTCTACGTAGATGTGATGACGAAGGCGATGCAGGGCGCAGCCAATCCCGCCCAGCTCAAGGAATATGCCGACAGTCTTGCACCGATGGGGCAGATGGGGCTCAAGATGTTCCAGAGCTTTATCGAAGGCGGAATGCGCGGTACCAATCCCTTTGCCGGATCAAGGCCCGATAACGACAAGGGCGAGTAACCGCATGCGGTCCAGCGGTCTTCACCGCGTGCGATAGCCGGGCTTTCTTCACAAAGATCGCGCTTATGACGATGGGAAAGTGAGAATAGTGGCCGCTCGCCAGACTATTGTTGCCCTTTCAAGCGGCGCTCCTCCAGCTGCGATCGGCGTGATCCGTGTCAGCGGCGGCGAGGCGGGCGCGGCGCTTAAAACGCTGGCGGGCCGCGTTCCCGAACCGCGCCGAGCCAGTCTGGCGGTCTTGCGCGATCACGAAGGGGCGGTGCTCGACGAGGCGCTTGCCTTGTGGTTTCCGGGCCCGCGCACGGCGACCGGAGAGGACCTTGTCGAATTGCACTGCCATGGCGGGCGCGCCGTGCTCGATGCGGTGCAGTGTGCCTTGCTTGCCATTCCGGGCCTGCGCGCGGCTGAGCCGGGCGAGTTCACGCGGCGCGCCTTTGCCAATGGCCGGATGGACCTTGCAGAAGCAGAAGGCCTTGCCGATCTCCTTGCGGCCGAGACCGAGATGCAGCGTCTCGCCGCTCTTGCCAGCGCGCGTGGCGTGCTGTCCTCGCAGGTGGACGGTTGGCGCGAGGCGGTCCTCAGGCTCAGCGCTCAGGTCGAGGCCGCGCTCGATTTCTCCGACGAGGACGATGTTGACGATCTGCCGGAAGGTTTCACGTGGAACATCGAGGAATTGAGCCGGTCGCTGGCCGATTGGCTTGAGCGCCCTCGTGCCGAGAAGCTGGGGGAGGGCTATCGCGTCGCGTTGGCCGGGCCGCCCAATGCGGGCAAATCCACCCTGTTCAACGCGCTCGTCGAGAGCGAGGCGGCGATTACCTCGCCCATCGCCGGGACCACGCGTGACGTGATCGAGCGCAATGTCGCGATTGCGGGCGTCCCGTTCAGTTTTGTCGATACGGCGGGCCTCAGGACCGGCAGCGAAGATGAAATCGAACGCATCGGGATTGACCGCGCCGAAGCCGAGTTGGTCCGGGCCGATGTCGTGCTGTGGCTCGGACCTGAAGGCGAGGGCCCCGAGAGCGCGTGGCAGATCGCGCCGCAATCGGACAGCGCGGATTTCAGGCCCAGGGCGTCGGCACGTTTTACCGTCTCCGCTGTCACCGGCGAGGGCCTCGCTTCGCTCAAGCGCGCTCTGGTGGAAACAGCGCGGGGCGCATTGCCCAAACCCGGCGAAGTCGCGCTTAATGCCCGCCAGCACGCCCTTCTGGGTGAGGCGCATATCGCCTTGCGCAGCGCGGCTAAGGGTAGCGATCTCCTGCTGATCGGGGAGGATTTGCGCGCTGTGCGCCTCGCATTCGACCGTTTGATCGGCAGAACCACCACCGAGGACATGCTCGATGCGCTGTTCGGATGCTTTTGCATTGGCAAGTAAGGGGGGGCGCACCGCGCCACTCTCCAGTTGGATGTTCCACGTGAAACACGTGATGATTAGCCCTTTGACGCTTTGCTCCTTGGGCATTATCTGAGCGTCCATGCAGACATTTGATGTCCTCGTAATCGGTGGTGGCCACGCCGGTGTGGAAGCGGCGTGCGCTTCCGCGCGCATGGGCGCTCGCACCGGGCTTGTGAGCTTTGACCTCGATGCGATTGGCGCGATGAGCTGCAATCCCGCGATCGGCGGGCTTGGCAAGGGCCATCTCGTGCGTGAAGTCGATGCACTTGATGGTGTGCTGGGCCGCGCAGCGGATGCGGGCGCGATCCATTACCGCATGCTCAACCGCTCGAAGGGAAGCGCCGTGTGGGGCCCGCGCGTGCAGGCAGACCGCGTGCGCTTCAAGGCCGAGGTTCAGCGCATCGTTGCCGCTCAGGCCAATCTGACCGTGATCGAAGGCGAAGCTGCGGCGCTTGTTCTTGAAGGCGGCCGTGTTGCGGGGCTCGAGCTTGCCGGGGGGCAGGTGCTGGACGCGCCGCGCGTGATCCTGTGTACCGGCACATTTCTTGGCGGCGTGCTGTTTCGCGGGGAAGAGCGCTTCGAGGGCGGGCGCATCGGTGAGAACGCCGCAACGCGGCTCGCCCAGCAGTTGCGCGGGGCCGATCTGCCGATGGCGCGGCTCAAAACCGGCACGCCGCCGCGCCTCGACGGGCGCACGATCGATTGGGCTGCCTTGCCCGAACAGCCATCTGATGATGACAGCTGGACGATGTCGGACCTCAGCCCGAACCGCGTGAACCCGCAGGTTTTCTGCGCGATCACGCGCACGACGCAGGCCTCGCACGATCTTATCCGCGATAACCTCCACCGCTCGCCGCTCTTTTCCGGCGCGATCGGCGCGGCGGGACCGCGCTATTGCCCCTCCATCGAGGACAAGATCCACCGTTTCGGTGATCGCGACGGACACCAGGTCTTTCTCGAACCCGAGGGGCTCGACACGCATCTGGTCTATCCCAACGGGATCAGCACCTCGCTGCCGGTCGATGTCCAGCACGCCATGCTGCGCTGCATGCCGGGGCTGGAGCGCGTCGAGATCGTCGAGCCGGGCTATGCGGTGGAATACGACCATGTCGATCCGCGCGCATTGACGCCGGATCTCCAGCTCAGTGCCATTCCCGGGCTTTATTGCGCCGGACAGATCAACGGGACGACCGGATACGAGGAAGCCGCAGCGCAGGGCCTTGTCGCCGGGCTCGCCGCAGGGGGAGAGGCCGTTGGGCGCGAACCGCCGAGGCTTGATCGGGCGAATTCCTATATCGCGGTGATGGTCGATGATCTTACGCTCCAGGGCGTTTCCGAGCCCTACCGCATGCTGACATCGCGCGCTGAATATCGCCTTCGCCTGCGCGCCAACAATGTAGCCACCCGCCTGACCGGCCTCGGCATTGCCGCAGGATGCGTTGGCGAAAAGCGCCGTCGCTGGTTCGAGACGCGCGAGGAACGCCGCGCGCGCTTCACCCCGGTGTTCGAGCGCGAGGTGGCGGCGAAGGACCTTGCCGATGTCGGCCTCAATGTGCGCCGCGATACCGGGCTCAAGCGGATCGAGGAATGGCTGCGCCATGACGGCATCGACCTTGAAGCGCTCGTCCCCTGGATCGGCGATGATCTCGCCTCGGACGCCGTGCTGGCGCAGGAAATGGCTGAGGACGCGAATTACGCCCCCTATCTGGCGCGGCAGGAATCGGAATTGCACGATCTGCGGGCTAGCGAAGGGCTCGAGCTTGCGAGCGATTTTCCCTATTCCAGCGTACCCGGCCTTTCCAACGAGATGGTCGAGCGCCTTGGCGCAGCGTCTCCGCCCACACTGGCGGCGGCGGGGCGTGTTCCGGGTGTGACGCCGGCGGCACTCGCCGCGCTCCTCGTTCATGCGCGTCGCTTGCAGGCGCAGCGATCCGCGCAAGCCGCCTGATGGATCCTTTCCGGGAGCCCCTGACCGACGAAGCCAGTGCGCGCCTCTATGTCGAGCGGTGGGCGGATGCGCAGGCGATGGAGCGGCTTGACCGCTTTGCAGCGCTTCTGCTGGAGGCGAACCGCCAGCAGAACCTCATCAGCAAGGCCTCGGAAGAGACGCTCTGGCTGCGCCATTTCGCGGATAGCGCGCAATTGCTCGAACATGTTCCACGTGAAACACAGCCATATGCGGGTCTGGACAGGAGGGACGGGCAGGGCGAGCCCTGGCTCGATCTTGGCACGGGCGCGGGTTTTCCGGGTCTCGTTATCGCTGCGCTGCTGCCGCATTTCCCGGTGGTGCTGGTCGAATCGCGCGCGCGGCGGGTGGAATTCCTCGAATTTTGCGCGCAGGAGATGGATCTGCGCCATTGCACGGTGATTGGCCGGCGGCTCGAGCTGATCGAGCCTTTTGCGGCCAGTGTCATTTCGGCACGCGCCTTTGCTCCGCTCGACAAGCTTTTGCGCTTATCCTCAAGCTTCTCAACAAAGGCGACGCGCTACATCTTGCCCAAGGGGCGCTCTGCAGCGCACGAATTGACGCAGCAGAAACAATCGATTCGAAAGATGTTCCACGTGGAACAATCGTTGACCGATCGCGAAGCGGGCATCATCGTAGGGCCTTGAGCCTCTCGGGTGCGTAAAAATCGCCGGACGCCACGCGGATCCGGTGCCGGAAAAGGCCCGCTCGGGCCGAAAATTCGGCGACAAGGGGCTGAGAAGGCCCGGACAGGAGCGCAAAAGCCATGCTGACCATTGCCATTGCCAACCAGAAGGGCGGGGTGGGCAAGACCACGACCGCCATCAATGTCGCCACCGCCATGGCAGCGACCGGTTGGCGCACACTCCTGATCGACCTCGATCCGCAGGGCAACGCCTCCACCGGGCTGGGCGTCGGTGCCGCGGCGCGCAAGCTGTCCAGTTATGACCTGCTGGTCGAGGATACGCCGCTGGCCGAGACGATCGTCGAAACCAGCATCCCTGGCCTCGATCTGGTGCCAGCGACACAGGATCTGAGCGGTGCGGAAGTCGAGCTCGTCTCGGCTGAAGAGCGCACCGCGCGCCTGCGCCATGCGATCGAGCGCCACAAGGGCTATGACATCTGCTTCATCGATTGCCCGCCTTCGCTGGGCCTGCTGACGCTCAACGCCCTGTGCGCCGCCGATACGCTGCTCGTCCCGCTGCAATGCGAGTTCTTCGCACTCGAAGGGCTCAGCCAGCTGTTGCAGACGGTGGAGCTGGTGCAGCAGCGTTTCAACCCCGATCTCGGCATCATTGGCGTCGCGCTCACCATGTATGACCGTCGCAACCGGCTGACCGACCAGGTGGCCGATGATGTGCGCGATTGCCTCGGCAATCTGGTGTTCGAGACGGTCATCCCGCGCAATGTGCGCCTGTCCGAGGCCCCTAGCCACGGCCTGCCGGCGCTGGTCTATGACCATTCCTGCCAGGGCAGCCGGGCCTATATCGCGCTCGCCCGGGAGCTGATCGCGCGTTTTCCCGCTGAAAGGGCTGCGGCGTGAGCAAGGAAACGAGCAAGACCATGAGCAAGAACAACGACAAGGCGACATTTACCGTGCCACAAAGCCCGAATTCGGACCGCAAGGGTCGCAAGAAGCTGGGCAGGGGCCTTGGCGCGCTTATGGGCGAGATGCAGCGCGAGGAGCCGCTGGTCCAATCCGCAAGGGAATCCTCAAGGGAAGCCTCGAGGGGTAAGGGCGAGGGTGCTCCGGCCGCAACGGGCGCTACGGATGATGCCGCCACTTCAAGTGTCGCCTCCGGTCCGCGCTCGCCGCTGCAATCGATCAGCATCACCGCGATCGAGCCCTTGCCGGGCAACCCGCGCAAACGCTTTGACGAAGACGCTCTGGACGAACTCGCAGCCTCTATTGCGACCCGCGGCGTGATCCAGCCCATCATCGTGCGCCCTGTTGCTTCGGGTAAGGGCGCTTCGGGTAAGGGCGCTCCGGGCAAGTTCCAGCTGGTTGCCGGTGAACGCCGCTGGCGCGCTGCGCAAAAGGCGCAATTGCACGAGATTCCGGCGCTGGTTCGTGAGCTTTCCGACCGCGAGGTGATGGCGCTGGCGCTGATCGAGAACCTTCAGCGCGAAGACCTCAACCCGGTCGAGGAAGCGCGCGCCTATCAGCGCCTTGCCGATGACGAAGGCATGACCCAGGCAGAAATCGCCCGCATGGTCGAAAAGTCGCGCAGCCACGTCGCCAATATCCAGCGACTGCTGGCGCTGCCTTCGGCGGTGCTCGATCTCGTCGAGATCGGCAAGCTCTCGATGGGCCATGCGCGCGCCCTGATCGGGCGGGATGACGCTCTCGGCCTCGCCAATAAGGCGGTGAACGACAATCTCTCGGTGCGGGAGATGGAAAAGCTGGTGCGCAAGCTGGCGAAAGGCGTGAAGGACGCAGGTGCAGGCGGGGGCGCAGGCAATACCAGCGCAGCACAGGCACAAGGCAATGCGGACATCGAGGCGGTGCAGAATCACCTCGAGGAATTCCTCGGTCTCTCGGTGCGAATCAAGGCCGATGCCGACCCGCGTTCGGGGCAGGTCACGATTCGCTACAAGACGCTCGACCAGCTCGATCTCTTGTGCCAGCGCCTCACTGGCGGGGAAATATAGATCCCGGTTTAAGTCAGAATTAGCCGCGAAACAAACAGATCAATTGTTTTTTTTCAAGCACTTGGTTCATTGCCGCGTCAAATCCTAAAACCGCGGTAACCATAATCGAGAACGAAGGTTGAACTTGGTAGTCCTACCTAGAGCGTGATCGAACACGAAAGTTCGTTCGAATTGCGCGCTTCAGGGCATCTTTCCCGGCGCGTTGCAAACGGCACTTAGACCACGCTTGGAAGGACCACTAATGACCAAGACCATCCGCATTGGCGCCGCTGGGATCGCTATGTTTGCCGCGCTCGGAATGAGCTCGGTTTCCCACGCCCAAACGCAGCAAACCGCAGAAGCCCGCGCCGAGATCCTCGCCGCGCTCGAGCTTACCGTTGACGGCCAGCTCGATTTCGGCCGCATCATCGTTGATGCTGCCGGCACCGCCGCGCTGCCCGCCTCGGGCACGATGACCTGCTCGGCCGGCCTGCTCTGCCTCGACGCCGGCACCGTCCCGACTTTCACGGTCGACGGAACCGATGGCCGTGACGTGACGGTGAGCTTCGTAGGCGGCACCACGGTAACGCTGAACAATGGCGGCACCGATCCGCTCGATTCGATGGACGTGACCGGTCTCGCGGCGAGCTCTTCGACTGTTACCCTGACCAGCGGCGACGACGAGTTCACCGTGGGCGGCACGCTCAATGTCAGCGACGGCCAGAACCCCGGCCAGTACACCGGCACGTTCAACGTCCAGGTCGACTATTCGTAAAGTCCCCCGGGTGATGTGACAGGCGACCTTCCAGGTCGCTTGCAATCCTCAAGACCAAGTGAAGCCGCGCCTCTCCCCCGGGAGGCGCGGTTTTGCTGCTTGTGCGAACCCCTCCGGATGGGGTCGGTGGCCTTTCACAGCAGAAAGGCCTGTGTGTTTAATCGATCTTAACGCTGTTTGCTTACCAAGCTCCGTAGAACTACGTGAACCACGCCCAGCGCGCCGGTTCACCCTTTGAAGAGGGGCTTGAGACCACCATGACCTTTGCATCCATGCGCCGGTTTGTGCGCAGCGCGGGCTTTGCTGCCGCGATTTCCACCCTTTGCCTGTCCGCTCCCTCGAGCGCGCAGGGCGATCTGTTGGTCGCGCCGACCCGTGTCGTGCTTGATGGCAATCGCGGGACCGAAGTGATCCTGAGCAATATCGGTTCGGAGGAGGCGACCTACCGGATCGGCCTTGAATTGCGCCGGATGATGGAGGACGGACGCCTGGTTCCGGTCGAAGAGACCGAGGTGAACGCAACTGAAGAGGCCGCGCTCGGCATGATCCGCTACGCGCCGCGCCGGATCACCCTTCCGCCGGGCCAGCCCCAGGCGGTGCGGCTTGCCGCGCGTCCCGCATCCGATCTGCCCGACGGTGAATATCGTGTGCACATGTCTTTCAAGGCCATTCCCAAGCCGCAGCCGGTTACCGAAACCGCAGCGAGTGAGGAAGAGGGCCTCGCGATCCGGCTCATCCCGATTTATGGGGTGACGATCCCGATCATCGTGCGCCACGGCCGGCTCGAAGCGCAGGTTGCGATCAATCAACCGCGCGTGGTGGACGACGAAAACGGATCGCACCTGGCCCTGACGCTCAGTCGCGCGGGCGATAGCTCGACCTATGGCGAATTGCTCGTGACCAAGCGCGGCGTCGATGATCCGGTGGTGATAAGCCGCGGATTGGCGGTCTACCCCGAACTGGGCAGCCGTGAAGTGCGCATCCCGCTCACGGAAGAGCAGAAGGCGCTCCTCACCGGGCAATTGCGGTTCGAATATCGCGAAATGCCCGAAGCGGGCGGCGGCCTGATCGCCGCTGTGGATGCGGCCATCGGTTAACGGCCCGAAGGGCGCCGGCTTCGCGCCGCTTGTCCCTTCGAGCTAAGCGAGCGGCCCGCTCGCTCGCCCGGACCTCTGCCATGCCATCCAATCGCCATCGATTCAAAAGCGCCGTTGCGGGCTCCGCAGCGGCGCTTGCGATCGGGGTGGCGGGCACGCCCAGTGCTGCCCATGCGAATAATGGGGCCCCGGACAATGAAGTGCAGGACGCAGGCCGCGCTGGCGGTGTGACGTCAAGAGTTGCGCGGGCCAAATCCGCCGCATCCTCGTGGAGCGCCAACGAAGACGATTTCCTGTTCCTCCAGCTGCGCGTCAAGCAATACAGGCTGACCTACGACGTGCGTGGCTACCAGACCGATCGCGGCGTTTGCCTTGATCTGGCTGACGTCATCCAGTCGCTCGACCTCCCCATCCGTCTCGACAAGAAGTCGCGCCGCGCAACTGGTTGGTTGTTCGCTGAGGATCAGAATTTCTCGATCGACCGCGACTCCGGCACGGTACAAACCGTGAACATTTCATCGAGAGACGGCCGCGCGCCGATCGCGGATGACATTTACGACACGCCAGAAGGGTGGTGCGTCGACACCAAGGCGTTGTCGCGCTGGTTCGGGCTCGATTTCACTCCGGATCTCTACAATTCGACCATTCTGCTCGAATCCGACACCGATCTGCCGTTCATTCAGGCAATCGAGCGCAGAAGTCGCGCGGCGCGACTTCGGACCAAGAAGCCCGCAGCCTTTGATCTTTCGAAATATCCAAGCGCGGATATGGAATACAAGCCCTGGCGGACCCCATCGGTGGATGTGGTGGCGCAAATTGGCGCGCGCAGGGGAGGGCCGGTTTCCGATCAGACGGGCCGCTTCGAGATTCTCGCGTCGGGTGAGGCGCTGGGCGCAAGTTACACCGCCCGCTTCGCCACCAATCCGCAGCTCGAACCGCAGTCCCTGCGGGTGCGCGCCTATCGCAATGATCCCGAGGGCAAGTTGCTGGGGCCGCTGGCCGCCACGCAGGTCGCCGTGGGTGACGTCGAGACGCTGGCAGGGCGATTGAGCGGGCAGACCGCGGTCGGGCGCGGTGCCTTTATCAGCAATCGACCGCTGGACCGGGCGCAGCGCTTCTCCGCCACCAGCCTGCGCGGCGCCTTGCCCGCTGGCTGGGACGCCGAGCTTTACCGCAACGGCCAGCTGATCGGCTTTCAAAGCGATCGCGGCGACGGGCGCTATGAATTTCTGGAGATTGACCTGTTCTTCGGGCGAAACGAGCTCGAAGTGGTGCTCTACGGTCCACAAGGGCAGATCCGGCGTGAAAAGACCAACATCCCGGTCGGCATGAACCAGATCGAGCCGGGGCAGACATTCTATTGGGCTGGAGTGGTCCAGAACAATCGCGACCTGATCCAGCTTGACGATGAATTCCTCACTTTCGACCAGAAATGGCGTTGGGGCGTCGGGGTCGAGCGCGGGCTGGACCAGCGAACCAGCGCCATGATCGGCGCCCAGTCCCTGTTCTTCAACGGCAAGCGTCGCTCCTACGCGGAGGCGGCGGTCGCCCGCACATTTGGCAGCCTGCAGTTTGAACTGGCGGGCGCGCATGAATTCGGCGCAGGCTCGGTCGCCGAGCTCAATGCGCTGGGCCAGATCGGCAAATTCAACTTTGGCGCCGAGGCCCTGGTCACATTCGGCGATTTCCAGAGCGAATTTGCCAATGAACAGATCGACCACCGCTTTGGCTTCAATTTCGATACCTCGCTGCGGCTTGGCAAGACGACAATACCGATCCAGGGCGCGATCAGCCGCGCCCAGCGGCAGGACGGCGCAAAAGTTAACCAAATCCTAACAACCGCCTCGGTGCGCGCGGGCAGGATGGCGTTTTCGGTGCAGCTCGACCACCAGAGCGACATCATCAAGCCGGGCAATGGAGGCGGCGGCATCCCCGCGCGCGACGAGACCCGCATCCGGCTTCTCGCCAATACGCGGGTGCGCAATCTGCGCCTGCGCGGCAACGCTACATTCCTGGCCTACGGGCCGCAGGCGGGGCTTGAATCGGTCGATGTCCGCATGGACATGAACCTCGACGAGCGATCCGAACTGCAGGGCCGGCTCGAATATTTCGCCGTGGGAGACGTTGCGCGCCTGACAGCGGGATATACGCGGCGGTTCGACCAGCTATCGCTGCGTGGCAACGCCTTCGTGACGTCGCAAGGCGAGGTGGGCGCCGGACTACAGGTCGCCTTCAGCCTTGGGCCGAACCCTGTCAGCGGCGGTTTGCGGGTGACGCAGACCCGGCTTGCCCGCAGCGGGCAGGCCGCCGTTACCGTATTCCGCGACGATGATGGCAATGGCCGGCGCGATCCGGGCGAGAAGCTGCTCAAGGACGTGCTGGTCGAAGCCGGGATGCGCAGCACCGATGCGATCACGGCCGAAAATGGCCGCACGGTGGTCGATGATCTTAGCCCCTTCCGTCCCGTTCTGGTGAGCGTTGACGAGAGCACTTTGGGCGATCCCTTCCTCACGCCCGGGGTGAAGGGCATTGTCGTCACGCCGCGTCCGGGCATCATGGCCGAGATCGAATTGCCGATTTCGCCTTCGGGCGAAGTCGATGGCGTGTTGCTGAGCCCTGCGGGTGTCGAACAGCCGGGGGTCGAGCTTGAACTGGTTGGCAAGGACGGAGTGGTCAGCGCCAGCACGGTGACCGAATTTGACGGATTTTTCCTGTTCGAGCGCGTGCCCTATGGCCGCTATCAGTTGCGCGTCGCCACCGAGGCTGCGCGCAGCCTTGCGGTGGAGGCCTCGATCCCTGCTCCCAAGGGTGCGGCGGCGATCGAGGTGCGCAGCGGATCGGATCTTGTGCGCATGGGCCCGGTCAAGCTGCGCGCATCTGGCAGCGCCGCGCCCGAGAGGCGCGAAGCACCGCCCATTGCACGTCGCCCGTCAAACCCGGCAGCACATCCCCGCGACGGCCCTGTCCAGGGTCCGGCCACGGCATCGCGTGAGGCACCCGTGGCTCGGAGCGATGCACCCCCGCCACCCTACGGACCGCCTGATGAGGCGCCGGACACACCGGCCCTGGCGCGCAAGATCGCGGCGCTGAAACCGTCGGAATAGGCACAAAGCGCGAGAGGAGGTGAAACCCTTTCGGGCTTCAGGCCTCAATACTTGATCATCTTGGGGCTGGGAGCCGGCCTCTGCTTGATCATTCTCGGCGCGGGAGCAGGCGACGGCGGGGCGACCACTGGGCGTCGTTCGGGGATCGTGCGGGTCGCTCCGGGCACCTCGTAGGTCTCCTCGCTCACGCTCTCGCGCACGATCACGCGCTGCTGCTGGTAGGTCGTTACCGGCACCATCACCATGGTCGGACCCGGCGGGTAATAGGCGGGGGCCTGCGAATAGCCATAACCGTAAGCGGGATAGCCCTGATACATCACCTGCGCGGGCGCTGCAGGCGCCGGTGCAGCGATCACGCGCGAGGCAAAGCGCGGCGCGCCATACTGGCCGTACTGGTCAAGATAGGTCGAGAGCGCGGCTTCGCAGTCGTACAGATCGTCCTTTTTGCGCCCATTGAACAGGCTGCCGATGAGCGCACCGGCGATACCGCCCACGCCGCCGCCGATCAGCGTGCCTGCGAGACGCTCTGAATCCCACACGCGATTGCCAAGGACACCGCCACCGATCGCACCCAGCAGGCCGCCAATGATCGTCCCCGTTGAATTGCGGTCGCGACCCTTCGTGCGACGCTCGCATTCGTCGATCCAGCTTGCACGGTCGAGAACCATCGGCGCGCCGGCGGGGCCTGCATAGCCTGACTGCACCCAGGTCGGTTGCTGGTTGGCGAGGACGTAGGTTGTCTCCTGCGCTACCGGCGCAGCGTTGTAGGCCCCGCATTCGCATAGGTCGATGCTCCCGCGGGTGCGCGGCTGGCAATCCGGCGAGTGCGGGTGATCGTCTCGACGCCGTTCTCGTCCACCGTGGTGGTGGAGACTTCCTCGCCCAAAGGCAGGCTGCGATATTCCTCGGGCAGCGCGTTGATTTGCGCCTGGCTCATCGCCGGTCGCATTTCCGGGCCCATGCGCCTCGAGCGCACCGTCGTCGTGGTCGTCGTCTCGATCGCGCTGTCGCCCATCGGCGGCAATTCGGGAAGCGGTGGCAGCTCGGCGGTCTGCGCCGCGGCCGGCAGGGCGAGGGTAAGCGCGGCGATCCCGGTCGCGTTGCGCAAGGAGTGGCGAATGGACGGCATGCGTATTTCCCCCGGTTGCCAAGGCGCGCGACTCGCACGCTGTGGGTCAGACTTTGGTTAGCGTGTGATTTACCATCGACTTTCGCGCGTGGCCAAGCCGGGTCGCCCGGAGTCTTGGCCCTGTCTCGTTTCGGGGCGGATCGAGGCGGCCTCCTGAATCCGGCCTCCTGAATCCGGGCGCCTAAACTCGGTCAGCCAGCAGCGCGGCGAGAGCTTCGATCCCCGCCGCGTCCGCTTCGTCAAAGCGATTGGTCAGCGGGCTGTCGAGATCGATCACCGCGATCACCTCGCCCTTGCGCCGCACCGGCACGACCAGTTCGGACTGGCTCGCCGCATCGCAGGCGATATGGCCCGGAAAGGCATGCACGTCGCTTACAAGCTGGGTCTCGCCGCTTTGAACCGCCGCGCCGCACACGCCGACCCCGATCGGGATGCGAATGCAGGCCGGGCGGCCAATGAACGGCCCCAGCACCAGCTCGCTCGATCCGCCCTTCTTCGCCGTTCCCATGCGGTAAAAGCCGGCCCAGTTGAGATTGGGCATAAATTCCCACAATAGCGAGGCGACATTGGCCATATTGGCGACGCCGTCCGGTTCGTCTGCAGTGAGCGCATCGGCGGCATCGACCAGCTGGCGGTAAAGCTCGCGCGGGTTGGCCCCGGCCTCGGGTTTGAAATCGAACATTGCGTGCCTCTGGCAGTCCTTGCGCGCGGATGCACCCCTCAAAATCAGGCGAAGCCTTGTTGTTTCGGGGGCGCGGCTCGCTTATCGCGGGGTTTATGGGAATCTTTCGCAAACTCGCAATCGCTCTTGGTGTCTTTGTCCTCGTTATCGGCGTGTTCGTCTATTTCGCAACGCGCGGGGACACCGCAGGGCTCTCGGTCGAAGCGGTCGCAGGCACGGAGCCGACGCTGGAAGCGCCCGATCCGCAGAGCATCCCGACCGTCAAGGTTGCCAAGCCAGTCGGCTGGGCCGAGGGCGAAGTGCCCGACGCGGCAGCGGGCCTCACCGTCAATCGCTTCGCGCAAGGGCTGGATCACCCCCGCGTGCTCTACACCCTGCCCAATGGCGATGTGCTGGTGACGCTCACCCGCGCGCCGGCCAAAGAGGATGAGGGCGAGGGCGGCATCATGGCCGCGATCGAGGGGCTGGTGGCCGAATATCTGTTCGAACAGGCGGGTTCGGCGGGCGCCTCTGCCAACGAAGTGGTCTTGCTGCGCGATGCGGATGGCGACGGCGTGGCCGAGATCCGCACGACGATCCTGAGCGAGGCAGACGGGCTCGATTCCCCCTCCGGCATGAGCTGGGGCGAGGGCAGGCTCTATGTCGCCAATCACAATGCAGTGCTTGCTTTCGATTACGAACTGGGTGCGGACGCCGTGACGTCCAAGGCCGAAACGCTGATGGACCTGCCGCCGGGCGGGGGCCACTGGATGCGCAACATGGAAATGCATCCCGATGGCGACCGGCTGTTCATCGCCGTCGGTTCGGTCAGCAATATCGGCGAGCGTGGCATGAAGGTCGAGGAAGGCCGCGCCATGATCTGGGAATATGACCTCGAAACCGGCGGCGCGCGCCCGTTCGGTGCAGGGATGCGCAATCCCAACGGGCTCGACTTCAGCCCGTGGTCGGGCGAATTGTGGACCACGGTAAACGAGCGCGACATGCTCGGATCGGACCTCGTGCCCGATTATCTCACCAACGTGCCGGTCGGTGTCCAATATGGCTGGCCGTGGCTCTATTACCGCGAGAATATCGACCGCCGCGTCGAAACCGCGATGCCGCGCTTCCTGATGGAATATACCCGCCGCCCGGTCTACGCGCTGGGGCCGCATGTCGCTGCTCTGGGCCTGGTCTTTACCGATGAAGGCCACCGCATGGGCGATGGCATGGCCAGCGGTGCCTTTATTGCCCGCCACGGTTCGTGGAACCGCAAGCCACCCTCGGGCTACGACGTGGTCTATATCGCCTTTGACGAGCGCGGCTCACCCACCGGCAAGCCCGTGCCGGTGCTCGACGGGTTCCTCAAGGATGACGGCACGACGCGTGGCCGGCCGACCTGGGTGGAATGGGCATCGGATGGCTCGCTTCTGGTCTCGGACGACACCGCCGGCATTATCTGGCGCACCCTTGCTCCCGATGCCGAGCCGGGCGCGGGGATCGAGCGGATTGCCACCAAGAAGATCCCGCCGCGCCGCGAATTGCGCGACCCGCGCGCGAGCTTCGAGGAAGATTACCTGCGCCAGCAGGCCGGGCAGGCCGTCGGCAGGCAATAGGCCCGCCGAACGACCCCTTTGGCCAGACGCCTAGAGCGCGAGGTTGGCGCGCCCGGCCAGTTCGGTCGCGAACTGGTAGGCGGTGCGGCCTGACCGGTTGCCGCGCGCGATGGCAAAGGCCGCCGCCTCTTCTTCGTCAAAGGCAAGGCCGAGCGGATCGGCATAGGCGCGCAGGATCTCGAGATATGTCTCGCGGTCGCAGGGGTGAAAGCCGAGTTTCAGCCCGAACCTGTCGGCCAGCGCCATAGCGTCATCGCGCGCATCGCGCTCGTGCAGGGCCTCGGTCTCGTTCGCGTCGCGCTCGACGATGGCGCGCCGGTTCGAGGTGACGACAACCCGCACGCGCGAAGGGCGCGGTGCCACACCTCCGTCGAGAAGGCTGCGGATGCTGAGCATTTCGGATTTCTGATCGGCGCCAAATCCCAGATCATCGACAAACAGCAGAAAGCTGCGTTCGATCCCGGCCAGTTGTACAAGCAATTCGGGCACACGGCCAAGCGCGCCCGCCGAAACCTGGACCAGCGCCAGAACCGAGGGCTCGCGCACCTGGATATCGGCCAC
The DNA here is from genome assembly GCA_043567175.1 of Erythrobacter sp. GTDB lineage: Bacteria > Pseudomonadota > Alphaproteobacteria > Sphingomonadales > Sphingomonadaceae > Erythrobacter. Next base: position 2,315,010 of record CP121323.1, on the reverse strand, counting down.
CACAGCGCGCACGAGAGCGGATTTCCCCATGCCGCGCGCACCCCAAAGCAGCGTGTCATGCGCCGCTGCCCCTCTGGCGAGGCGCCCGACATTGTCCGCAAAGGCGGCTTTTTGTTCGTCAATGCCGCGCAAGGTTGCAATCGGCAGCGCGTCGAGCCGGGCAACCGGCCGGGCGGGCCCGCCATCCCAGATATAGGCGGGAGAGCCCTGCCAGTCTTGCTCTGTAAAGGGCGGCGGGGCCAACCGCTCCAGCGCGGCGGCGACCCTCTCAAGGGCGACCCGCTCGAGGCTATCGCGCCCGCCGGTCATCAGCCCGCCAGTTTTTCAGCCGGAAGCGCGTAGAGCAAATCCGCGCCGCCGATCGCGCCCGCTTTCTGGCCCATCGCCTCGGGCACGATCCGGTCGAGGAAGAAGCGCACCGTGACCGGCTTGGTCTCGGCGAGAGCGGGCGCGGCGCCCGCGGCGACAGCCTCGCCCTGGCGCATCATCTGCCACCCGGCGACCGCGACCGCGGCCATGGTGCAGAACGGCACACTGCCCGCGAGCCGATCGTCAAGCGAGGCCTCGTCGCGCATCCAGCGGGCAATGCCGGCGCATTCGGTGGCGAGCGTGGCCAGCGCGGGCTCGCTGTCACCCGCCTCGCGCACGATATCCTCGAACAGGGCGATCATCGTCTCGCCGCCTTCGAGCCCCAGCTTGCGCGTGACCAGGTCGGCCGCCTGAATACCGTTGGTGCCTTCATATATCGGGGCAATCTTGGAATCGCGCCAGTGTTGTGCCGCGCCGGTTTCCTCGATGAAGCCCATGCCTCCGTGGACCTGGATGCCGATGCCCGACACCTCGACGCCAATATCCGTGCCCCACGCCTTGAGCAGCGGCACGAGAATTTCAGCCCGGCTCGCGGCTTTCGCCTCGCCCACCGTGCCCATGTCGACCTGGCCGGCGCAGTAATAGAGCAGTGCTCTTGCACCCTCCGTGAGGGCTTTCATGCGCAGCAGCATGCGGCGCACGTCCGGGTGCTCGATGATCGCCACCGGCGTGCGGTCGGGCGCACCGGCGCGCGCGGATTGCACCCGGTCCATGGCGTAGCCGAACGCCTGCTGGGTCGCGCGCTCGCCAATCTGAACTCCCTGGTTGCCGACATTGATGCGCGCATTGTTCATCATCGTGAACATCGCGGCGAGCCCGCGATTTTCCGCACCGACGAGTTCGCCGATGCAATCATCATTGTCGCCATAGGACATGACGCAGGTTGGCGAGGCGTTGATGCCCAGCTTGTGCTCGAGGCTGACCGGGCGCAGATCATTGCGCGAGCCGAGCGTGCCGTCATCATTCACATGATATTTGGGCACCACGAACAGCGAGATTCCGCGCGAACCCTCGGGCGCGCCGGGCAGGCGGGCGAGGACGAGGTGGATAATGTTCTCTGCCAGTTCGTGCTCACCCCAGGTGATGTAGATCTTCTGGCCCTTGATCTTGTACTTGCCCGCATGCTCGCCCTCGGTGATCGCCTCGGCGGTCGCACGCAGCGCGCCGACATCGGAGCCGGCGGCCGGTTCTGTCAGGTTCATCGTGCCCGACCACTTGCCGCTGACAAGATCGGGGAGGTAGCGCGCTTGCTGGTCCTTCGAACCGTGGTGTTCGAGCGCCTCGATCGCGCCGACCGAAAGCATCGGCAGCAGCGAGAAGGCCATATTGGCCGCGCCGAGATTTTCGAGCACGTTGCACGCAAGCGTGAAGGGCAGGCCCTGCCCACCCGATGCGGAAGGCGACGCGATGGCGTTCCAGCCCTGTTCGACATAGCCCTGATAGGCGTCTTTGAATCCGTCGGGCAACCGGACCACGCCATTCTCAAGCTTCGCCCCTTCCAGATCTCCGATCCGGTTGAGCGGCGCGAACTCGCCTGCCGCGAACTGGCCGACGCCTTCAACGATGGCCTCGACCAGATCCGGTTCCGCGTGGGCGAACTTCTCGGACGCGGCGATCTCCTCGATCCCGGCATTGACGCGGATGGCTAGCAATTGGTCCTGGGTAGGGGGCGTGTAGCTGTTCACGGAAGTCTGATCCCTTGCGAAAATATGTGTAATTTGGGGCGCGTTAAAGTTACGCGGCGCGCTTGGCTCGGGTTGCGCCATTCTATAGCGGACACATTATGAGCGGCAAGGATGTAACCGAAGTGGTGCTGGCGGACGCCGGGGGGATTGCGCGCGCGGCGCGGGTCCTCGCCGGGGGCGGACTGGTCGCGGTGCCGACCGAGACGGTGTACGGCCTCGCCGCGCGGGCCGACAGCGAGGCGGCGGTGGCGCGCATCTACGAGGCGAAGGGCCGACCAAGCTTCAACCCGCTGATCGTCCATTTGCGCGATGCCGATGCAGCGCGGGACTATGTCGAATGGAGCGAGGCCGCCGATATCGCGGCGATGATCCACTGGCCGGGCCCGCTCACACTGGTCTTGCCGCGCCGCAAGGACGCGAGGCTGGCCGAAGCGGTCACCGCTGGCTTGCCCACGCTTGGCGTTCGGGTGCCCGCACATCCGGTGATGCAGCGCCTGCTCGAAAGCGTGGACTTTCCGATCGCCGCCCCTTCCGCAAATGCGTTCGGGTTCATCAGCCCGACCACAGCCGCCCATGTCATGGCGTCACTCGACGGACGGATCGACCTGGTGCTCGACGCAGGGCCGACCAGCGCAGGGGTCGAATCGAGCATTTTCGCCTTGCGCGAAGACGGGTCCTTGGAAGAGCTGCGGCCTGGCCCCATTGACCTCGATGATTTCCGGGTCCCGACGGGCGGGGCGAGGAAAATCGAGGCGCCCGGCCAGCTCGCCAGCCACTATGCGCCGGGAAAGCCGGTGCGTCTTGACGCAGCACAAGCCGGGCAAGACGAATTTCTCATCGGCTTCGGTTCGATCGAGGGCGATTGCACGCTTTCGGCGGCGGGCGACCCGATCGAGGCTGCGGCGCGGCTCTATGCCTGCCTGCACGAGGGCGCTGCTTCGCAGAAACCCCGAATCGCGGTCGCGCCGGTGCCGATGCAAGGCGTGGGACGCGCGATCAACGACCGTCTGCGGCGTGCGGCAACCCCTTCGGATTAGTGCCTAGGATGCGCCGTCATCGGTCAGCGTGCCGAGTCGCTTTCTGAGCTGTTGCACGTCGAGATAGATCACCTGCGCATTGTTGCAGGCGCGCGCGTCGGGCCGGTTCTGCTCGTCGCCACGGCAGCGTTCAAGCAGCTTGTCGTAGCGTTTCTCCAGCTTGGCGACCTGTTTTTGCAGGCTGCGTATTTCGCGTTCTTTCTCCTTGTCCGTATCGATGGCGGCGGCGTTTGCCGGAGCCATGAGCGCGCCGGACAGGGCGAGGGCGGCGAGAGCGAACGCTGTGCGAAACATGGCTTCCATTGTCGCGGGAGCGAGGGCCGAACGCAAGGGCCGAACGCAAGGTGTTGCGGGCCGCGCCACTATTGCGCCCGGTCAGCTGGAGGGCTCAGCGGGGAGGGTTGGCAGGAGTAGGCGGATTTCCTCGTTGATCTCGGCCGCCTTTGCGCAGGCCGGGCGGTCGCCTTCGTCGCATTTCGCGCTTTGCTTGCGATATTCGCGTTCGAGCTTGCCCACCTTTTCCTCACGCTTGCGCAATTCGCGCCCGCGTTTCTCGTCCGCTTCGGACTGGCTGGTGGTCATGACGTCAACCGCACCGCTGGCAAGATCGACCGGAGCGGTAACGATCTTGGCCGCGGTCCGCGCGATGCAGCCGGATGTGGCGAGACTGGCCGCGCCAAGCAGGCAGAGAGCAAAAGGGCGGGGAATCCTGAGCATGGGCGCATGATCGCGCCTTGCTGCCCGGCCCGCAAGACAATCCTGATCGGGACCGGTCGAATTTGCGACCGGCCCCCGGTTCAGGCGGCAATCAAGAGGTGATCAGGCCGGATTGCAGTTAAGCTTGCCCGATCCCACCGCTTTTGCCTTGCACTTGGCGTTTCCAACCACGTTGATATTGCCCGACCCTGCGATCGATGCCTCGACCTCGCCATCGGACATAAGTTCGATATCACCCGATCCGGCGATCGAGATTTCGACCTTGTCTGCCTTGAGCTTCGAGAAGTCGATATCGCCCGATCCCAAGATGCTGATGTCGAGCTTTTCCACGCTGCCCGCGCCCTGGACTTCGCCCGCGCCGGCCGAGCTTACCTCAAGCGAGCTGGAAGCGATGGTCGCGACCTTGACGGTGCCCGAACCGGCCATCGAGATCTCGGACCGGTCGGCCATTGTCTCGGCGTTGATGTCGCCGCTGCCGGCAAGATTGATTTCCTCGGGGGCGGGCATGGTGATGGTGATTTTGGCGGTCCCCATAGAACCGCTCCAGTCGCCATCGCGCCCGACCGTGAGCGAATCGCCCTTGCGCTTGAAGCGCAGCGCATCGACCGCGCTATCATCGCCGCTCACTTCGATGTTCAGACTATCGCCCACTTTCAGAACCAGGTCGTCGGGTCCGGCAAGGCCGATCTCGGTCGGCGCGCTGCCGCTCTGGTCAAATTCCTCGAGGGTTTCGCCGTCGAAGCTCGTGTTGATGTTGAAGCAACCTGCGAGGCTGACGCTTCCGGCCAGCAAGGCGGCCCCGGCGACGAATGACCGGCTGGTCTGGGCAATCGGTGTTTTCATGACTGTTGCAATCCCTGTTTGTCTTCGGTGTCCCCGCGAAGGCGTGTTACCTATGTAATACACCAGTGAATTTCTGACAAGGCCTTCCTGCGCGCGGAGCGTGGCGGCAGATTGGGCGCGCCAACGAAAAAGGGCCGCCCATTGCGGGGCGGCCCTGTTGTTTCGCGTCCGGCGCGGTGCCGGAATGCGGCGAGGCTTACGCCTCGTCGTCGTTGTCGTAATATTGCGGCGCGTGCTCGCGCAGCACTTCGAGGATCTTCTCGAGCGCGGTCGGCTCGTCGGTTTCCTCCATCGCGGCGAGTTCGCGCGCCAGACGGCTGGATGCCGCTTCGAAGATCTGGCGCTCCGAATAGCTCTGTTCGGGCTGGTCTTCGGGGCGGAACAGGTCGCGCGTCACTTCGGCGATCGAGACGAGGTCACCCGAATTGATCTTCGCTTCGTATTCCTGCGCGCGGCGTGACCACATTGTGCGCTTGACCTTGGGCTTGCCCTTCAGCGTTTCCATCGCCTCGTTCAAGGTCTTGTCAGACGACAGCTTGCGCATGCCGATTGATTCTACCTTGTTGGTAGGAACGCGCAGGGTCATCCGTTCCTTCTCGAAGCGCAGTACATAGAGTTCGAGCTGCATCCCGGCGATTTCTTCATTCTGAAGCTCGATAACACGGCCAACACCGTGCTTGGGATAAACAACATAGTCGCCTACGGTGAAAGCATCAGCGCTCGAAGCCATTTGCATTCCTTTCTTTTTGCATTCACATTGAACCGCCAAAAGCGGCAAAGCGACGGGAGAGGTGGCGCACCCTTGCAGGTGACGCCGCATAGGCGAAGCTTTCGCCGCGCGGTCGAACAGGCAAGCAGCCGGAACGCAATCGCTGGCGGGTCTTCGCGCTACCAATGTCGCTTTTTGGTGAATGGCCTTTCTAAAATTCGTCCCCAGCGCCGATCACCTCAGCGCGGCTGTGCGATTATATAACACGTTCGTAACAAAATTGCGAGTCGGTTGTGCGGTGCAACGAATGGGGTAACGAATGGGCCAGGGAACGGGACAGGGAACAGGACAGCAAAAGGCGTAGCGAGAACGGCCGGACCAGACCCGGTTCAACGCTGCGGCTTGTGTCACATTTCGGGGTCAGGCAGCGGGTCAGGCAAGCGCGCCCTCAGCGTTCAATCGCCTTCGCCGGGCTCCGCGCTGAAATACTTTTCGAACTTGTCCTTTTCGCCCTTGTGCTCGTCGGCATCTTCGGGCGGGTCCTTCTGGCTCGTGATATTGGGCCATTCCGCAGAAAACTTGGTGTTGAGCTCGAGCCACTTCTCCAGGCCGTCTTCCGTGTCAGGCAGGATCGCTTCCGCCGGGCATTCCGGCTCACACACGCCGCAATCGATGCATTCGGAGGGATTGATCACCAGCATGTTCTCGCCTTCGTAGAAGCAGTCAACCGGACACACTTCAACGCAATCGGTGTATTTGCATTTGATGCAGGCCTCGGTGACGACGTAAGTCATTGGAGAGCTTTCATCCCTTCAAAAAAGGCCTGGAGAAAAGACCCTGCGGCGCACGCAGCTTGAGGCGCGCTGCTAGGTCGATTTGGTGTGTCCAGTCAAGTTAACAGTCAAGCTGTATTGGTATCCGACAGATCCCGATAGAATGTTTTCGCATGCGCCGGTGCAGCGCGGCGGTCCGGCAGGCAGAGAACTTCGATAACGCGAATCTCGTTCCCGACCATCAGCGTAAGGACGTCGCCGGTACACACCATCTCGCTCACACGCAGCACATGTTTTCTGTTGAGCCGTAAAGAGCGGCCTTCGATCATTGCGCGCGCGGCGGAGCGGGTGCGGGCAAAGCGCAGGTAGACAAGCAGGCGATCGATACGCAGGCAGGCTGGGTCGTCTTTGCCCGCGCTGCCATCGGGCTCGCCACCTGCGGCCGGGTTCATTTGCGCAGCAGGTCAGCCAGCGCATCAAACGCACCGCCGGCGCGCGCCGGGCCGGTATCGGGCTTGTTCGGGCGGCGGCTATCCGGTTTGCCTTTGCCCCGGGGTGGGCCCTTGAAATCTTTGCGCGGACCCTTGGGCGGGCCCTTGGCCTTCTGCTTGCTCTTGCCCTCGGCATTATCGGGACCACCACGCCGCTCGCCCCGGCGCTGGCCCGAACCGCGCCCGCGCCCATTTCCGCGTCTTGGCTGGTCGTCCGCTCTTCGCGGACGCCACGTCCAGAAATCGGGAGCGGGCGGACCGAAGGCGTCCTCGGCCAGCTTGCGCGCGCGCTGCAGGCGAAAGCCCGCGCTGCCCAGCAGGCGTGCGGCATTATCGGCTTCAAGGCCGATCGAGACGGGCAGGGCCATATCGAGCGTAAAGCGCGGATGGCGCCTCTTGCGCTCCTTTGGCAGGCCCTCCTGAGCTTTGTTGAGCGCCTCCATCGCCGCGCTGCGCGTGTCGAAGGCGGCGCGCAGGATCTTCTCTGCAAGGTCGACGCGGATCGCCTGGCTTCCTGCGGGACGATAACCCGCCGGCATGCGTTTCGCATCGGGCAGGACCGGAAGCATGGCGGGCTCGAGCGGCCGTGTATCGAGGCCCAGCGCGTGGAGCAGCTGGCGCGGCGCGGGCTTGAGCAGATCGCGGGCAAAGATGTCTAGCGCGCCGAACGTCACGCCGAGCTTGCGCAGGAAGGGCCGCATCTCCTTGGGCAGGTGTTCGAGGCCCGCCTTTTCGCGGCTGACTACGCCGCGCGCATCGATCAGGGTTATCAGAAGGGCGCGCGCCTCGCTGCCCGCCTCGGGATCGCGCGCGGCCTCGGCGAGCTTTCGCATCGGGGCGAGCGGCTCGAGCTGGGCGGTCAGCCACGCGGTCAGTCCCTCTTCAAGCTTGGCGCGCGGGGCTTCGGGCAGCATCGAGATATCGCGCGAAAGCGTCAGGCGCGGGCTTGCGAAATCCTCAGGCATCGTGATCTCGGCCAGGTCGCGCCCCTGCCATTGCACCTTGCCTTGCGCGATCGAGAGCTGTTCGAGCCCCGGCTCGGTCAGCAGCAATTGCGCGCGCTGCGTGAGGATGCCCGGCATCGCTTTCTCGCCCGCCGAAAGCAGCATCTTGCGGTCCGCCACCGTTGCATCGGGATCGACCGAGAAACGGAAGCCGTCTAGCCGGCCGATCACCTCGCCCTCGACCGTGACCCGGCCATCCTCCTCGAGATTGACGGGCAGCGCACCGGCGTCCTGTCCCAGCGATTTCATCAATATCGTCGTCCTTCGGTTCACAAATCTCTCGGTTAGCCGCGCGTGCAGCGCGTCCGACAACTTGGCCTCGACACCGCGTGCGCGGGCCGCCATTTCATCGCGGGCCAGCACCCAGTCAGGCCGCTGGCAGATATAGGCCCATGAGCGAATCGCCGCGATCCGTCCCTGCAGCGTGTCGATGTCACCGCCCGTGCGGTCAAGCTCGGCGATCCGGGCGGCGACGAAATCGGCACCGAGATAGCCATCGTGCAGGTCCTGCCACAGCCGTGCGACAAAGCGCGCGTGCGGATCGACGCCGACCTGCCGGAAATCGGGCAGCGAGCACGCCTCCCAGAACCGCCGGACCGCACCGGCCCCGCGCACGCTCTTCGCCAACGGTTCTTCGGCCAGGCGCTTGAGCACCGAGAGGTCGATCGCCTCGGGCGCGCCCTTGAGCACTTCGTCGTGCGGACGGTGTTCGAGATCCTCGATCAGGACCCGCAGGCTGTCGAAACGCGGTTCGGCCTCGCGCCAGAAGAGCGAGGTGACGGGTGCAAACTTGTGCTCCTCGATCGCGAAGATCTCTTCATCCGTGAATTCGAGCGGCGCGCCTGATCGTGTCCCGCCGCCTGTCAGCGTGCCGAAACTGCCATCGCGCTGGTGACGCCCGGCGCGCCCTGCGATCTGCGCCATTTCTGCCGGGGTAAGGCGGCGCTTGCGCTTGCCGTCGAACTTGGTGAGCGCGGCGAAGGCGACGTGATTGAGGTCGAGGTTCAGTCCCATCCCGATTGCATCGGTGGCGACGATGTAATCGACCTCGCCGTTCTGGAAGAGTTCGACCTGCTTGTTGCGGGTCTCGGGCGAGAGCGCGCCCATCACCACCGCTGCCCCGCCGCGAAAGCGGCGCAGGGCCTCGGCCATGGCGTAAACCTGTTCGACCGAGAAGGCGACGACCGCGCTGCGCGGTGGCAGGCGAGACAGCTTGGTATGGCCGGCATGGGTGAGGGTGGAGAAGCGAGGGCGCTCGATCAGCTCGGCTTTCGGGATCAGCGCCCTGACCATCGGTTCAAGCGTTGCAGAGCCGAGGATCATCGTCTCCTCGCGCCCGCGTGCGTTCAGCAGCCGGTCGGTGAAGATGTGCCCGCGTTCAGGGTCTGCGCCGATCTGCGCTTCGTCGAGGGCTACGAAGGCGTGGCCACCTCCTAAACGGTCCATCGCCTCTGCGGTGCAGCAGAAATAGCGCGCGTTGGCAGGTTCGATCCGCTGTTCGCCGGTGATCAGCGCGACCTGGTCATCGCCCTTGATCGCACGCACCCGGTCATAGACCTCGCGCGCCAGCAGACGCAGGGGAAAGCCCATCATGCCCGAGGAATGCGCGCACATCCGCTCGATCGCGAGATGCGTCTTGCCCGTGTTGGTCGGTCCCAGCACAGCCTTGACGCAGCCCAGATCCGGCCCGGTAGCGGCACGATCGAAGTTTGAGGGTGTCACGCCCGCGTGTTTGTCAGGCTTGCGCGAATTGGGCAACCGGAAGGGGGAGCGGGGCACTGGCGGCGCATAGGGGAAAACACCTCGTCGCGCCGTGGACTCGGCTGGTCGTGGGTTAAGCCGGTCTTTACTATGATGGCCCATGGTTTTGGGCCAGACACAGCGCACCTCGCGAGCGGGCCACATGGGCGGCCCGGGCGGGGCGCATCAGGATGAGCAGTAATCCGTGGACCAGCCACGCACGATCCGGAATGGAAAAGCCGACGGGGTAACTCCCGAAGGCACCGTCGTGAGTCCGGCCGGGGCAGGCAAGTCCGCGTTTCACCCTGCCGGTCTTGCGGGCCTGTTCCAGGAACCCGCTGCCCAGTCGCCAAGCCAGAGCGAGCCTTCAACTTCGCGGCAGATCCTTGCTCGCCGCCGCGGCTGGCGCGATCGCTATGACGAATGGAAGCTCGGTGTAAGCGAGCGGATCGAACGGCTCGACCTTGCGCCGGACCTTGCGCAGAATATTGGTAGCCCGCGCTGGTTTCGCGGGCTGGTAACCATGGTGGGTCTTGGCGCCGTGGCGCTGATGCTGTGGCCCGATATCACCCCGCTCGAAGCGCGCCCGGCCATGGCGCAGGACGAAGGCGTGCAGGCGGTCTTTCGCAGCCACTCGATCACGCCATTGGCCTTCGGGGCCGATACGGGCCGCCGCATGGCGCCGACCGAGGCGGTCATTCCGCTGGCCAGCGCGCCCGAACGCCCGCGCATCGAACTGGTCTCTAAGCTCGCAGCGGGAGACAGTTTTGCCAGCATGCTTCGCCGCGCCGGGGTTTCGGCCGCAGACATAAACCGCGCCAGCGCGCTGATCGGCGGCGCAATCGACATTTCCGAGATCGAACCGGGCACCGCAATGGATATCGTGCTCGGCCGCCGGCCTGAACCGAGTGCAGCGCGTCCGCTCGATACGCTGAAGTTTCGTGCACGGTTTGACCTCGAGCTCAAGGTCGACCGGGCGCTGCGTGATGATCTGGGCAATCCGCTAGGACCGCTCACCCTCATCAAGACCCCGATCCGCGTTGACGACACGCCCCTTCGCCTGCGCGGCAAGGTGGGCAGGAGCCTCTATCGCTCGATGCGCGCCGCCGGTGTGCCGGCCAGTGCGGTGCAGAAATATCTGCGCGCCATGGATGGCGAGGTGAACATGAACCGCGACGTGCGCGCCTCCGACGAGTTCGACATCATCATCGCCTATCGCCGAGCCGCCACCGGTGAGCGGCAGGCGGGTCAATTGCTCTATGCCGGTCTCGAGCGCGATGGCGAGCCCAGGACACAGCTCATGCGTTTCGGCAAGGACGGCGCTTTTTACGAAGCCTCTGGCGCGGGCGAGCAGCGCAGCGGGCTTGCCCGTCCGGTACCCGGCGCGATCTCCTCGCGTTTCGGGATGCGCCGCCACCCGATCCTTGGCTATCGCCGGATGCATTCCGGCCTCGATTTCCGCGCGCGCCGGGGCACTCCGATCGTTGCGGTTTCCGACGGGCGCATTGTCTCGGCGGGCCGCGCGGGCGGCTGCGGGATCGCCGTCAAGATCGATCATGGCGGCGGGCTGGAGACGCGCTATTGCCACATGAGCCGCAAGGCGGTGGACCGCGGCGCGCGCGTGCGACGCGGTCAGGTTATCGGCTATGTCGGATCAACCGGCCTCTCGACCGGCCCGCACCTGCACTATGAGATGTATCGGCGCCGAGGTTGCAGAGCCGGTCCGCGAAATCGAAAAGATTTCTGCCTCCAACCGATAGCCCGTTATCTGGATTGCGCGGGTCCCGCCTTTGCCGCTAGGCCTGTCAGCATGACTGGACGCTATCCCAACACACGCCTGCGCCGCACCCGTGCGAGTGCCTGGAGCCGCTCGCTTTTTCGCGAGAATCTGCTCACCCCGGCAGACCTGATCTGGCCGCTCTTCATCACCGAAGGGCAAGGTGTGGAGGAGCCGGTTTCCAGCCTGCCCGGCGTCTCGCGCTGGTCGATCGACGGGATTGTCGCGCGAGCGAAGGAGGCTGTGTCCCTGGGCGTGCCGGTGGTGGCACTGTTCCCGAACACCCAGCCAGACCGCCGCTCTGATGACGGGGCCGAGGCGCTCAACCCTGATAATTTGATGTGCCGTGCAATCCGCGCGATCAAGGATGCGTGCGGCGAGGATATCGGCATCCTCACCGATGTCGCGCTCGATCCCTATACCGCGCATGGACAGGACGGCCTGCTCGATGATCGCGGCTATGTGGTCAACGATGCGACCGTTGCCGTGCTTGTCGACCAGGCAATCAATCAGGCGGCGGCGGGCGCGGACATCATCGCTCCGTCCGACATGATGGACGGGCGCATCGGCGCGATCCGCATGGCGCTGGAAATGGGCGAGCACCACAATGTCCAGATCATGAGCTATGCGGCCAAATATGCGAGCGCCTTTTATGGCCCGTTCCGCGACGCGGTCGGCTCGGGCGGGCTGCTGAAAGGCGACAAGAAGAGCTACCAGATGGACCCGGCCAATGGCGACGAAGCGCTGCGCGAAGTTGCGCTGGACATAGCGGAAGGTGCCGACAGTGTGATGGTGAAGCCCGGCCTTGCCTATCTGGATATCATTTACCGTGTGAAAGAGCGCTTTGGCGTGCCGGTATTCGCCTACCAAGTGAGCGGGGAATACGCGATGCTCGAGGCGGCGAGCGCGGCTGGTGCGGGCGATCGCGATGCGCTGCTGATGGAAAAATTGCTCGCCTTCAAGCGCGCCGGGTGCAGTGGCATCCTGACTTATCACGCACCGGTCGCCGCCAGGCTCCTGAATGGCTGAAGCCGGGCTTTCCTTGCGCCACGAGACCGAGCGACTGGTCCTGCGCGACTGGCGCGATGAAGACTGGGGTCCTTTCTTCGAGGGCACGAACACGCCAGCGGTCATGCAGTGGCTGGGCGGTGTCCTCGATCAGGAGCGTATGGCGGGGGTGCGGCAAAGGCTCGAGAATTATCAGGCCAAACACGGCCACACCTTCTGGCCGGTCGAGCGCCGCGAGGATGGCGCCATCCTCGGTTTTTGCGGGCTCAAACGCTGCACCGATGAAGCCGGCCCGCTTGGCGAAATGGAGATCGGCTGGCGCCTTCGCGAAGACGCCTGGGGCAAGGGCTATGCCCGCGAAGCTGCTATTGCCTCGATCGACCTCGCCTTTGAGCGTTTCGGTGCCGAGCGTGTCGTCGCGCTGACGGTTGAAGGGAACACTCCCAGCTGGGGCCTGATGCGGCGGCTGGGCATGGAGCGCAGCCCCGAGTTCGACTTCACCGCCAGCGGATGGGCCGAGGGGATGGGCACCGTCATCGTCTACGCCATTACCCGCGAGGCGTGGGCAGGGCGGCGCAATTGAGGACGACGGGCGATATAGTCCTCGAAACAGAGCGGCTGATCCTGCGCACCATCACTGCGGACGATGCCGCCTTGCAGGACCGCGTGCTCAACACGCCTGCGGTGATGGAGCATCTGGGCGGGGTGAAGGAGTTGCACGAGATCGAGGCCAAGCATTCGCGTGCCATGGCGCTCTACGCGCGCGACGGCTTCAGCTTCCTGATGATGATCGAAAAATCCACCGGCGAGCTGGTGGGTCATGCCGGGATCAAACGTGTCGACAGCCCGCACGCTCCAAACCAGGGCGATCACGAAATCGGCTGGATCCTGCGCGAGGATCGCTGGCGGCGCGGACTTGCCTTCGAGGCGATGACCGCGGTGCTGGGCTGGGCTTTCGGCCGCGTCGGTGCGCCGCACGTGGTCGCAATCACCAGCGAGCGCAATGTCGGCAGCTGGAAGCTGATGGAAAAGCTCGGGATGGAGCGGCGTGAGGATCTCGACTTCACCGATCCCGCTTTTCCCGATAGCGACAAGTCGATGATCCAGTATGCGTTGAGCGCAAGCACATGGACTGAAAAATGGGAGAGCAAACCATGAGCCGAACCGATCCCCGATTTCCGGGCGTCAACATCATTGCGATCCACGGCAAGACGCCAAAGATCGACGACACCGCCTTCATTGCGCCCGGCTGTTCGATCATCGGCGATGTCGAAATCGGGGCGGGTTCCTCGATCTGGTACAATTGCGTGCTGCGCGCGGACGTCTCCTTCATCCGCATTGGCGAGCGGACCAACGTGCAGGATGGCAGCGTGTTGCATTGCGACGGCCCATCGCCCGGCGATCCCGATGGCTGCCCGCTGGTGATCGGCGATGACGTTCTGATCGGCCACATGGCGATGGTCCATGGCTGCACGATCCACGATCGCGGATTTGTGGGGCTTGGTGCAATCGCGATGAACAAGGCGGTGATCGCATCCGATGCGATGCTGGCCGCAGGCGCGATGCTGACCGAGCGCAAGGTGATGGGCGAGCGCGAACTATGGGCAGGACGTCCTGCCAAGAAGCTCAAGGACCTGAGCGATGCCGCGATCGCCGGCATGAAGCTCGGTGTTGCGCATTATGCCGAGAACGCCAAGCACCACACCAGGGCGGTGAGGGACGCTCTGGGAGGCGAATAGCCCGCTTCGAGGCTACCAAAGTGACAAGAGTGACACCGTGTCACCCTGGCTGCTTCCCTATTATATAAGCGAATTCAAGCGCTTGTGGATCATTGTAGCAAGCGGACGGACATGGCGGCGATGCCCTTTTGCCGAACAGTGAGAGACAGAGTTCGCAAGTTCGACGATGGAAAGAGCCGCTACGGTTCTGACGCCCTGATCGCGAGTAGGAAACCCGCTCAAGCTGCCGGCTGGCGCAGATACTGGAACATGTGCGGGACGAAATCGGCCTTGCCCACATCCAGCCCCTCCTTGCGCAGGATCGCATAGGCCATCGAGGTGTGGAAATAGAATTGCGGCACCGACCAGTCGCGCACATAGGCGATCGTGGTGAGGTCGAACACCATGCCATTGGGCAACGCCAGTTCGAGCGGGTCACCGTCCGCAGCGAATTTCAGCTTTTCCCATTCATCAAGCTGTTCGAGCGTCGAACCGATGCGGATGATCGCGTCATCAATGGTCGCCGGATCGTCCTCGGTCGCGATGAAGGTGATCCCCGCCACCCGCGCCACGGCTTCGCCCACCATGTTGCACAGGAAGCGCACCTGCACCGCCAGCGGGTGCATATCATCGACAAGGCGCGCCTGCATCAGCGCATCGCCGCGTTCATCCGCCGCCGCCTTGGCGAGCAGGCCCTTGAGCGTGCCGAGCATATGGCGCTGGCTGGGGACAAGCAGGTCTTTTGCGTTCATGAGGTCTCTCTCCCGGTCCTTTGGTTATGGGCCTTCTGATAAACACCGCGTCCGCGAAGGCAACTCAATCGCGCACGAGCGCGCGCAGGGTCTCGATCCGGTCGGCTTCGTGCACCGGCTTGTCCCAGCGGATGCGGTGGATGCGCGGAAAGCGCATGGCGAGCCCACTCTTGTGACGCTTCGAGCTGTGCACACTGTCAAAAGCCACCTCGAAGACGAGGCTGCGCTCCACCTCGCGCACAGGACCAAAGCGGTTGAGGGTTGTCTGGCGCACCAGCTTGTCGAGTTTCTTCAATTCGGCGTCGGTAAAGCCGGAATAGGCCTTGCCCACGGGCAGAAGGTCAGCGCCCGCATCCGGATCGCCATCCCAGCAGCCGAACGTGTAGTCGGAGTAAAAGCTCGAGCGTTTGCCGCTGCCGCGCTGGGCATACATCAGCACGCAATCAACCAGCAGCGGATCGCGCTTCCACTTGTACCAAAGGCCGACCTTGCGGCCCGCAATATAGGCGCTGTCCCGGCGTTTGAGCATCAGGCCCTCGATCGCCTCGTCGCGCGCCCCTTCGCGGATCTCGGCGAGGTGATCGAAGTCGCGTGCCGCAACTATGGAGGAAATGTCGAAATGGCTTTCCGGCAGGCGGGGCATGATGGCCTCGAGACGCGCGCGCCTTTCCTGCCAGCCAAGCCCGCGCAGGTCCTCGCCTTCGAGGATCAGGCAATCATAGAGCCGCACGAAAGCCGGGCTTTCCTTGAGCATCTTTTTCGACACGGTCTTGCGGCCAAGCCTTTGCTGCAGCGCGTTGAAACTGGCTGCGCCGCCGGCCTCGCCGCCCTGCGCGTTGCCGCGCACGAGCAGCTCGCCGTCGAGGACTGCGTCAATTGGCAACGCGTCCAGCATTTCGGGAAAGGTCGCCGATATATCGTCGCCCGATCGTGAATAGAGCCTTGTCTCGCTCTCACCCAGCGCATTGGCGACGCGGACGAGCTGCACCCGGACGCCGTCCCACTTCCACTCAGCCGCGTAATCCTTGAGGTCCACGACCGTGTCTTCGAGCGGATGGGCAAGCATGAAGGGGCGAAACAGCGGCCGATTCGAGACATCGGGCGGATCGGCGCCCTCGGCAGCCCAGGCGAAAAGCTTGCCATAGGGCGGTGTCAGGGCATGCCAGAATTCCTCGACATCCTCGACGCTCACATCGAAGGCCCTGGCAAAAGCGGTCTTGGCGAGCCGCGCCGATACGCCGATGCGCATGCCGCCGGTTGCCAGCTTGATGAGCGCGTAACGCCCCGATGCATCGAGCCCGTCCAGCACTCGCGGCAATTCCTTGGGTGCGCTCGCACGGGTAAGCGAGGAGAGGAGGGTCACGGTTTCATCGAGGCCTGGCGCGTCTGCGGGCGCGCCTCCTTGAGGTTCAGGCCACAGCAGACTGGCGGTTTCCGCGGTGTCGCCAACGAAATCGCGGCTGAGCGTCCACAGCACCGGGTCCACCCGCTCCATCAGCAGATTGCGGATCGTGGAGCTCTTGACCGCGGGAAAATCGAGCTCGCCCGTCAGCGCGGCGAGCGCCCAGCCCCGGTCGGGATCGGGGGTCTCGCGCAAATACGCGCTGAGCAAAGCAAGCTTGCGATTGCGGCTGTTGGTGTAGACCAGCTGGTCGAGCAAGGCGGCAAAGCGGTTCAAAGGCGCCGCCCTGCTTTTGCCACGCGCCTGCAACTTTCGTTGCGCAAAAGGGCCAAGGCGCTAAAGGCGCCTCCGGGGGCAATTACGCAGCTTCTTATCAAGGACCATTCAGGCATGAAGACCACAGCTTTCACCCTCGCCGCGCTCATCGCGACCGGTTTTGCAGCGCCCGCCCTCGCGCAGGAGGCGACCACCGCTCCGCAAGCCGCGCAAGAGGCTGCCCCCGAAGCCGCCCCCGAAGCCGCCGAAGCGCCGGTGCAGACGCTCACGATCAACAGCACCATCGCAGACCTGATGGCGACCCGCCCGACCGCCGCGATCGTGCTCACGCATATTCCCGGGCTCAACGAACACCCCGCTTACGACCAGTTCAAGGGCATGAGCCTGATTGAGCTTCAGCCCTGGTCGGCGGGCGCTGTGACCGACGAGATCATCGCTGCAATCACCGCCGATCTCGACGCGCTTACCGCCTGACGAGACCGCTGAGGGGTGGGGGTGACCTCTAATCCTCACCCTCACTCGTCCTCGTCCTCGCGGCCCACGAGCGCCAGGGCGCGCGCGCGCCGCTGGTTGAGTTCGCACCAGCGCAGCAAAGCCTCTTCGCGCCCGTGGGTGATCCAGGTTTCCTGCGGGTTCACCTCGGTGATGGTCTGCGTAAGCTCGTTCCAGTCGGCATGGTCGGAGATCACCAGCGGCAATTCGACCCCGCGCTGCCGCGCCCTCTGACGCACCCGCATCCACCCGCTAGCCATCGCGGTGATCGGATCTGGCAGGCGGCGCGACCAGCGATCATTGAGCGCGGATGGCGGCGCGATAATGATGGCACCGCGCATCTCATTCTTCGTGTGATCGGAGACGAGGCGCAATTCGCCAAGATCGACGCCGTGCTCTTCATAGAGCCGGCACATCTTCTCCATCGCGCCGTGGAGGTAGATCGGGGCATGATGGCCCGCGAGCCGCAGCTCGGCAATCACGCGCTGCGCCTTGCCAAGCGCGTAGGCACCGACAGCTACGCATTGATCGGGATGGTCGGCCAGAGCGGCAAGCAGCCTGGCCATCTCCTCCTCGATCGGTGGATGGGTAAAGACCGGCAGGCCGAACGTCGCCTCGGTGATGAAGATGTCGCACGGCGTCACCTCGAAGCGCGCGCAGGTCGGATCTGGGCGCCGCTTGTAATCGCCGGTGATGACGACCCGCTCGCCCGCATGTTCGAGCAGGATCTGCGCCGAACCCAGCACGTGGCCTGCGGGAATGTAGGTCGCATCAACGCCGCCCTTGAGCCGGATCGTCTCGCCATATTCGATCGGCACGGCCTTGTGCGCGATTGTGCCCTCGGAGTTCTCGGCACCGGTGCGGTAGCGCAATTCCATGATGGCGAGCGTCTCGGGCGTCGCCACCGTCTCGCCATGCCCGCCGCGCGCGTGATCGGCATGGCCATGGGTGACGAGCGCGCGATCGACCGCCCGGCCCGGATCAACCCAGCAATCTGCCGGTACGATATGCACGCCCCAGGGTTCGGGGCGGATCCAGGAAAAGGGCGCGCTCACACCAGACGTAACCGTCGTGAGCGCGCGCCCGTTCCCATCAATCCGAAGGCTTACTCGGTGCTATCCATGATCGCGGGACCCGAGGGCTCGATGCCCTTGCCTGTGCGATACTTGTCGAACCACGCAATCACGCTGTCGGTGCGCGCGGCCTGCTGGCTGGGCGATTGCGTCAGGTTGCCGTGGCTCGAATCGGGCGTGACGACAAGCGCTGTGTCGACGCCCATCAGCTTGAGTGCGGCGTAGAACTGTTCCGCCTCGCTGCGGGGCGTGCGGTAATCGTCCGCCCCTACCAGCACCAGCGTCGGTGTCTTGACATCATTCATGTTCGCCAGCGGCCCGCGTTCCCAGTAATGCATCGGACGATCCCATGGCAGACCGCCCAGCCAGTAAGGCCCGAAATAGGGGATAGCATCTGCGACCAGCGCATGGCTGACCCAATTGATCACGGGCTTGTGCGAGGCGGCCGCCTTGAAACGGTCGGTCTTGCCAACGACCCATGCGGTCAGAATGCCGCCACCCGATCCGCCGGTGACGAACAGGTTGTCCGGGTCGGCATAGCCCTTTGCCACCGCGGCATCGACCACAGCCATCAGTTCGGCGTGATTGCTGATCGGGTAATTGTCCTCGATCCGGTCGGCAAATTCCTCGCCATAGCCGGTCGAACCGCCCGGATTGGAGAAGACCACCGCATATCCGGCCGCGCCATAGAGCTGGTAATCGACCGAGAATTCAGGACCATAGGCGGCATAGGGTCCGCCATGCATCTCGAGGATCGTCGGCACTTTATCGCCCGCCTTGTAGCCCGGCGGCAGCATGATCCAGGCAGGGATCTTGACGCCATCGGGTGCGGTCACGTCGAGCGCGATGGTCTGCCCCAGTTCCTTGTCCGCCAGGTGCATCGCGTTGAGCGAGGTCAGGGTGCGCGTGCCAGAGCGGGTGGTGACCCCCACGTCGGGCGGGGCAAGCGCGCTTGCCGTGGTAAAGGCGAGTGTCCCGTCCTTGCTCACCGACCATTCGCCGCCCGTATAGGGCAGGGCGTAATAGGTGCTGCCGAGCCTGGGCGCGAGTTCCTGCTTGCTGCCACCCAGCGCAACCTTGGCAACGCGATGTTCGCCATCGGCCTCGTAGCTTACGAACAGGCCGCCACTGGTCCATTCCATGCCATCCGGGCTGGCGGGGAAGTTTCCGGTGACGAGCCGCTTGCCGCTGCCATCGGCATCCATCACGTAGAGCCGGGCCTGATCATAGGCATTGCCGACATCGTCGAAGCCGAGATAGGCGATCATGCGGCCATCGGGCGATACTTGCGGGCTGCCGTCCGGGCCGTCGCGATCGGTCAGCGCGGTGATCGCGCCGCTTGCGATGTCGAGCCGGTAGACTTCGGATTCAACCGGGTCGAGCTCCCAGTTTTCGCGGCGATTGGCGGTGTAATACAGCGCCTTGCTATCGGGCGCCCATTCGACCGCGCCGCCATTGTCATATTCGCCGAAGGTCAGCTGGCGCGGCGCGCCTCCAGTCGCGCTGACGAGGAAAAGCTGGCGGGTGCCCGGCTTTAGATAGGTGCCGCCGTCGCGGCGATAGGTCACGCGGTCGATGATCTGGAGTGGCTTGCCCCATTGCGCGCCTTCGGGCTTGGCGGGCGGCTTGCCCAGCGTCAGCCCCTTGCCGGGAACGCGCGCGGTGTAGGCGATGGAAGTGCCGTCGGGCGACCAGGCAAGCCCGCCCGGTCCCTCTGCAAGGGCGGTGATGTTGGCGCGTTGCCCGCTGGCCATCCAGCGCACGTGCAGCTCCGGCCCGCCGCCGCTCTGCGTGGAAATATACGCGAGACGGGTACCGTCGGGCGACCAGCGCGGCGATCCGTGCGAGCCTTCGCCGGTAACGAGCGGGGTTTCTGCGCCAGTGCCTACGTCGATCAGCCAGATCGAGGAGACCGCTTTATCGGTCATGATGTCGTTGGTGCGCCGGACATAGGCGATTCTGCTGCCGTCCGGGCTGATCTGCGGATCGGCGGCCACGCTCAGGCCAAAAAGGTCGGCTCCGGTAAAGTGTTTCGCACCGGCTTGGGCGGCGTCGGCCCCGCCATGGCTATCGGCGGCAACAGGCGCAGTGAAGGCCAGCGCGCCAAGCGATAACCCGGCGGCGGTGGTGAGGAAAAATGTGCGTGCAAACATGAAACGGCCCCTAATCGTGAGATCGGGGGCCGTTCCATCATATTTTCAGCCCGAAGGCTAGGCTGTGCGGTGCGCTCGCCCTCAGGTCTCTGCCCCGCTGCCGGATTCCTCCGGCTTTTCGTCCTTTTGGGAATCGTCCTTGCCAGTTTCTTGCTTCTTGGGCTCTTCCTTCTTGGCTGCAGGCTTCTTCTTGGCCGCAGGCTTACGCTTGGGCTTGGCCTTCGGCGGCGCGGGCGTCAGCTCGAAATTGGGCTTGCCGTCCTTTATCGTGACATGCACCTCGCCGCCATCGGCGAGCTTGCCGAACAGCAATTCCTCGGCGAGTGGCTGCTTGATCCGATCCTGGATCAGGCGACCCATGGGGCGGGCACCATACAGCTTGTCATAGCCCTTGTTGGCCAGCCATTCACGCGCATCCTTGTCGAACTGGATATGCACGTTCTGCTCGGCAAGCTGCAATTCAAGCTGCAGGATGAATTTGTCGACCACGCGGGCGACTGTACTCTTGCCCAGATAGGCGAATGGCACAATCGCATCGAGACGGTTGCGGAATTCAGGGGTGAACATCTTCTTCACCGCTTCGGTGCCCGCATCGGCCTTCGACACATCGCCAAAGCCGATCCCGCTGCGCGCCATGTCCGACGCGCCCGCATTGGTGGTCATGATCAGCACAACATTGCGAAAGTCGACAGTCTTGCCGTGGTGGTCGGTCAGGCGACCATTATCCATCACCTGCAGCAGGATGTTGAACAGGTCCGGGTGTGCCTTTTCGATCTCGTCGAGCAGCAGCACGCAATGCGGGTTCTGATCGATTGCATCGGTCAGCAATCCGCCCTGATCATATCCGACGTAGCCCGGAGGCGCGCCGATCAAACGCGAAACGCTGTGACGCTCCATATATTCCGACATGTCGAACCGCTTGAGTTCGATCCCCATGATCGAGGCGAGCTGACGCGCGACTTCGGTCTTCCCGACGCCGGTGGGGCCGGAGAACAGGAACGAGCCGATTGGCTTGTCCGGATCGCGCAGACCCGCGCGAGAAAGCTTCATCGCGGTGGCAAGGCGGGTGATTGCCTCGTCCTGACCATAGACGACATGCTTTAGATCGCGTTCGAGGTTTTCGAGCGCCTTCTTGTCGTCCTTCGACACCGATTTCGGCGGGATGCGCGCCATCGTCGCGATCACCTGCTCGATCTCGCGCGCGGTGATCTTCTTCTTGCGGCGGCTGGGCGGCACCAGCATCTGCATCGCGCCGACCTCGTCGATCACATCAATCGCTTTGTCGGGCAGCTTACGGTCATTGATATAGCGCGCGGACAGCTCCACTGCGGTCTTGAGCGCATCGGGCGTGTACTTGACGCCGTGATGCTCCTCGAAGGCAGAGCGCAGGCCGCGCAGGATCTTGACCGTGTCCTCGATCGTCGGCTCGTTCACGTCGATCTTCTGGAAGCGGCGCAGCAGCGCGCGGTCCTTCTCGAAGTGGTTGCGGAATTCCTTGTAGGTGGTCGATCCGATGCAGCGGATCGTGCCGCCCGAAAGAGCGGGCTTAAGCAGATTGGAGGCGTCCATTGCCCCGCCGCTCGTCGCGCCTGCGCCGATCACGGTGTGGATCTCGTCGATGAAGAGCACCGCGTGCGGCATTCCTTCAAGCTCGGAGACGACCTGCTTGAGCCGCTCCTCGAAATCGCCGCGATAGCGCGTGCCGGCGAGCAACGATCCCATATCGAGCGAGTAGATGACCGCTTCTTCGAGCACTTCGGGCACATCACCTTCCACGATCTTGCGCGCGAGGCCTTCCGCGATGGCGGTCTTGCCGACGCCCGGATCGCCCACATAGAGCGGGTTGTTTTTTGAACGGCGACACAGGATCTGCACGGTCCGGTCGACCTCGGGGCCGCGGCCGATCAGGGGATCGATGCGCCCGGCCTCGGCCTTGGCGTTGAGATTGACCGTGAACTGGTCGAGCGCGGTTTCCTTCTTGTTGCCGCCTTCCTTGGCCTTTTCGGCCTGTTCCTCGCCCGGTTCGGCCTGCCCTTCGGGATTTTTGCTCTCGATCTGGCGGCCGCCCTTGCCGATGCCGTGGCTGATATAGCTGACCGCATCGAGACGGCTCATATCCTGTTGCTGCAGGAAATAGACCGCATAACTGTCACGCTCGGAGAACAGTGCGACCAGCACATTGGCGCCCGTCACCGTGTCCTTGCCCGAAGACTGGACGTGCAGGATTGCGCGCTGAATCACCCGCTGGAAACCGGCGGTCGGCTGCGGATCGGCGTTGTCCTCGGTCTTGAGCGACTGGTATTCGTGATCGAGATATTGCTTCACCACGTCGCCCAGTTCGGCAAGGTCCACCCCGCAGGCACCCATGACGGCTGCGGCGTCCTCGTCATCGATCAGCGCCAGCAGGAGATGCTCGAGCGTCGCATATTCGTGGCGACGTTCGGACGCGTTGCTGAGCGCGTTGTGCAGGGTGCGTTCGAGGTTCTGGGCAAAACTGGGCATTTAATGGGCCTTACTGGTGGCGGATGAACGCTCCGCGAACGGGAGCCTGGGGAGGGATTTCCCTTTATATGGGACGGGGTCGCAAAATTGCGAATCGACCCGGCGAGAGGAAGCAAAAGAAGCGCTGCCGATCATGATTTCGGGTTCGCGAACAGCGCATCGGCAGCGGCACGGTGCGCGCTCGCTTTATCGCGATGCGCCTTGACGCGGACGATCTCGGCCTCGAGCAGTGCGATGCGGGCATCGAGTTCGTCTTGCGAATAAGGGTCGAGCTCTTCGGTCGCGAGGCGGGACGCCGCGTCGCTTGCGCGGTCTGTGAGGGGACTCGGTCGCTCGTCGTCATCCATCGCCTGATACCATCCGAGCGTCGACGCTTGCTGTCAATGCGCTAGGCGGGTATTCGACCGTGCAAATTTCACAGTGTTTGAACAATGCAACGCGTGAAGGGGGCCATTCACTTGATGGGCGACACAAACCAAAAGCGGGGCCTTCCGGATGTTGTTCCGGGCGTGATGAAGGCAATCGGATTTGCCGCACCGGGGGGTCCCGAGGTACTGGCCCTCGAAGACGCCAATACTCCCGCGCCCGGCGATGAGGACGTGCTGATCCGCGTTGCCTATGCGGGCGTCAACCGCCCTGACTGTATCCAGCGCG
Source organism: Erythrobacter sp. (assembly GCA_043567175.1). GTDB lineage: Bacteria > Pseudomonadota > Alphaproteobacteria > Sphingomonadales > Sphingomonadaceae > Erythrobacter. The sequence continues at coordinate 2,291,835 of CP121323.1, read as the reverse complement.
CAGGCGCCTATCCCGCTCCGCCGGGGGCATCCCCCATTCTCGGTCTCGAAGTGGCTGGCGAAGTGGTCGCGGTGGGCGCGAACGTGCCGAGCGAAATGCTGGGCACACGGGTTGCTGCGCTGACACCGGGTGGCGGTTATGCAGAATATTGCGCCGCGCCCTGGCGTCATTGCCTCCCCGTGCCTGACACGATGGCGCTCAAGACCGCTGCGGCGCTGCCCGAGACGCTGTTTACCGTGTGGCACAACGTGTTCGAGCGCGGCATGGCGTGCGACGGCGAAACCCTGCTGGTGCATGGCGGCACTTCGGGCATCGGCACCATGGCGATCATGCTTGCCAGGGCGTTCGACCTCAAGGTCATCACCACTTGCGGCGACGAGACCAAGTGCGCCGCTGCGCGCGAGGTTGGCGCGGATCTGGCGATCAATTACCGCGAAACCGATTTTGTCGACGCGGTGAAAGAGTTCACAGGCGGCAAAGGCGTGAATGTCGTGCTCGACATGGTGTCGGGTGACTATGTGCCGCGCAATCTCAAATGCCTGGCCGAAGACGGCCGCCATGTGACCATTGCGGTTCTCGGCGGTGCGAAGGCAGAGCTGTTCATGCCGATGGTGATGATGCGACGGCTGACGCTGACCGGCTCGACGCTGCGCCCGCGCTCTGACGCGTTCAAGGCAGCGCTTGCCGACGAGATTTCCGACACGGCATGGCCGCTTTTCACTGAAGGGAAGCTTTTCCCGGTGATGGACCAGACCTTTGCCCTTGGCGCTGCCGGGGAGGCCCATGCGCGCATGGAAGCGGGCGAACATATAGGCAAGATCATGCTCGAGGTGGCTGGCGAGGATTAAGCTGCCTCGACTTGCAGAGGCGTTTGCGCACTGCTTCGCCCACGCCGGAATACCGCATCGCAAGTCTCCGCAGCCGTCTCGGCTCTTCCTTCCTTCGCGATGAGCGCGTATCAATATTATGCCATGAAGTTTCTCAAAACCGTCACAGCGCTGTGAATCCACTGTAACAAACAGGTGTCAAAGGCATAACCGTCCCAGGAGCGTAATCGAGGTCCGTTCGATGACTGATTTCATGCTGTCCGACCTGCCGGGTGAGAGCGGTGAAAATGATCTGGTAAGCAATATCGCCAGTCTCCCGCTGTCCAGCCCCAAGATCCCCGAACCCGTCGGCGTCAAGCGTACCCGCTATCGCACGATCTGGATCAGTGACGTCCACCTTGGCACCAAGGGGTGCAACGCCGACCTGCTGATCGACTTCCTCGACAACACCGACAGCGAGACGATGTATCTCGTGGGCGATATCATTGACGGTTGGCGGCTGAAGAAGAAGTTCTACTGGCCCAGCGAACACAACGATATCGTCTGGCGCATCCTCAAGCGCGCAAAACGCGGCACGCGCATTGTCTACATCCCGGGCAATCACGACGAGATGTTCCGCCAGTTCACCGGGCTCAACTTCGGCGGCATCGAGATCAGGCGCGCGGCCTTTCACGACACCGCCGACGGGCGACGCCTGATGGTGCTGCACGGCGACGAGTTCGACGCGGTCATGCTCTCGCAGCGCTGGCTCGCCTTCGTGGGCGATTGGGCCTACGTCACCGCAATGAAGCTCAACGTGGCGGTGAATGCAGTCCGCAAGGCGCTGGGAAAGCCCTATTGGTCGCTTTCGAAAGCTGCCAAGCACAAGGTCAAGAATGCGGTCGAGTTCATCGGCAAATACGAGGAAGTCGTCGCCAGGGCAGCGGGCGAACGCGGCGTCGATGGCGTGGTGTGCGGCCACATCCACACCGCCGAGTTTCGCGAGTTCGAATTCAATGGCAAGCTGGTGGAATACTGGAACGACGGCGACTGGGTCGAAGGCTGCAATGCACTGGTCGAACATCATGACGGGCGCATGGAAATCCTCAACTGGCCCGACGTGATCCGCGAGCGCGAGGCGGCTGACGAGGCCGAGGGCGAGAGCAGCGAGGAACCGGTCCGGGCGAAAGAAGCGGCGTGACCCGCGCCGACCTGCCCCGTTCGATAGCGATCGTCACGGATGCGTGGCATCCGCAGACCAACGGGGTTGTGCGCACGCTGGCAACGACCTGCGAGGTGCTGCGACGCTGGGGGCACGAGGTATCGGTGATCTCGCCTGATCAATACGCCTCGGTTCCGGCACCGACCTATCCCGAAATCCGGCTCGCACTGACCTGGCCCGGTGCCACGGGCAGGGCGCTGGCCCGGATCAAGCCGGATGCGGTGCATATCGCGACAGAGGGGCCGCTGGGCTTTGCCGCAAGGCGCTACTGCATGAACCGCAAGGTGCCTTTCACCACGGCCTATCACACACAGTTTCCCGATTACCTCTCGCGCCGCACAGGCATGCCAGCCGGCGCGTTCTGGCCCTATATCCGCTGGTTCCACCGCTCGTCAGAGCGCGTAATGGTGGCGACCGAGACCATTCGCGAACAGCTGCGTGCTAACGGGATCACGCACCTTTCGCATTGGAGCCGCGGGGTCGATCTCGACTGCTTCACGCCCGAGGCCGCGCCGCCGGCTGAATTCGAGGACCTGGAAGGCCCGATCCTCCTCTATGTCGGGCGCGTCGCGATCGAGAAGAATGTCGAGGCCTTCCTCGCCTGCAATTATCCCGGAACCAAGGTCGTGGTCGGCGACGGCCCGGCCCGCGCGGCGCTGGAGCAGAAGTTTCCCGAAGCCGTCTTTCTCGGCAAGCGCTCAGGCGCGAACCTGGCAGGATGCTATGCTGGTGCTGATGTGTTTGTCTTTCCCAGCAAGACAGACACATTCGGCCTGGTCATGATCGAGGCGCTGGCCTGCGGTACGCCGGTCGCTGCATTTCCTGTACCCGGTCCGCTTGACATTCTGAACGATGAAGTAGGCGCAATGTCTGACGACCTTGCGCGCGCGATCGACGCGGCGCGCTATTGCGAGCGCCCTGCATGCGCGCTTCATGGCAGCGGCTTCAGTTGGGAGGCGGCGACGCGGCAATTCCTGCAAGGGCTCGTCGCGCTGCAGGAAGAACAGAGCGTTTCTCTGCAGGCCGCGCCCGCGCTCGAATTCTGACTGCCCGCGAAACCTGGCAGCCCATCTTGTTCCATTGGTTGCAGGGCGAGTTGACGGATCATTTGCACTCCTCCCAATGCCACCAGGATGTCAGAGAATCCTTCGTCACTCTTATGAAAATGCGACAGGCCCCTCGCACTGCCGCGTTTTCCTTGCCGTTTTGCCCGTCATCGCCTATCTGGGGTGCAGCAGTGGCCGCTCCGGTAAGGGGCGGCCCTTATTATTTCTGATGGAGATTTCGTTATGGCCAATATTTCGGCCAAGAAGGATCAGCCCAAGCCGCTGATGCCGCATGCGACCGCCACCTGGCTGGTCGATCACACCGGCCTCGCCTTTGAACAGATCGCCGATTTCTGCGGCCTGCACATCCTGGAAGTCCAGGCGATGGCCGATGATCTTGCCGGCAGCAAGTATACCGGCCGCGATCCGGTGCACGCAGGCGAACTCACGCTGGAAGAGATCAGGAAGGGCGAGGAAGACGCCGAATACGCGCTCAAGATGCACAAGGCGCCGGTCGAGGTTACCCGCACCAAGGGGCCGCGATACACACCGGTTTCCAAGCGTCAGGACAAGCCCGACGGCATCGCCTGGATCCTGCGCAACCACGCCGAAGTGTCGGATGCCCAAATCTCCAAGCTGATCGGAACCACGCGCAACACGATCGGCGCGATCCGTGAACGCTCGCACTGGAACATTCAGAACATCCAGCCCAAGGACCCGGTGACGCTGGGACTGTGCTCGCAGCGCGAGCTTGACGCGGTGGTGGCCAAGGCCGCCAAGCGCGCCGGTATCGTCGAAGAAGAGGTCGAGGTTTCCGCAGATGCGCGCAGCGACAAGGACAAGCTGATCGAGGAACTGCGCGCCGAGCGCGAAGCCGCCGTCAAGGCCGCTGCGCAGGCCGCCCAGGAGGCTGAGGCCGAAGCCTGGCTTGCCGCAAAGCGCGAAGCCGAAGAAGCCGGCGAGGCGGCCCCGGCGGTCCAGCCTGACGACGCCTTCACCAAACCCGAACCTACCCCCGAGCCCGCCCCCGAGGCGGTCGAGGACGAAGAGGAATCGCAAGCCGACTGAGCCTTGCGACTTCGATAGACAATCAGGAAAGGGGCTGCTCGGGCGGCCCCTTTTTTTGTCTTTTGCTGGAAGACCGGGCCAATTTTTGCGATCATTTCGCAAGAACGGGGCCGCGGCCCCTTGTGCGTGGAGGAGGGATCATCCATGGCTACTGACATGAATGTCAATAACGCTTCGCAAAACTACTATCATCCCACTCCCTGGGACACCGCGTTCGAGGCCATGACGCTGCCGGATATGCTGGCGCGCACGGTTGCGCATGATCCTGCGGCGCCTTTCCTGCATTTCCTTGGCCGAACCTATTCCTATGGGGAGATTTTCGAGCAGGCGAACCGCTTTGCGCTAGGCCTTGTCGAAATGGGGGTCGAGAAGGGCGACCGGGTGGGCCTGTTCCTGCCCAATGTCCCGATCTATGCCTCGGCCTATTACGGCGCGATGATGGCGGGCGCTGTCGTGGTCAATTTCTCGCCGCTCTACTCGGTCGAGGAACTCGCTTGGCAGGTCGCGGACAGCGGGACGAAGGTGCTCGTCACGGTGGATGCGCCCGAACTTTACGCAACAGCGGAGGCCGTGCTCAATACCTCAGAGCTAGATATGCTGGTGGTTGGCGAGATATCCGAAATGCTCCCGTGGGCTGCCGGGTTCGCGATGAAGCTGTTCAAACGGAAGGACATCGCGAAAGTCCCCTATGGTCAGTATGGGGAGTCGATCCGGAAATGGACCGATGTCCTGGCTGATTGGGCTTGGACCGACTACCTTGATGGAAAGCGGCATAATTTACCCGAGCTCGACGCCAACGAAGACCTCGCGCTCCTGCAATATACCGGCGGCACCACCGGCCGGCCCAAGGGCGCGATGCTGGGGCACAGCCAGCTCTCGATCAACGCGCAGCAGGTCGCGGCAATAAACCCCTTTGGCAATCCGCGCGCCGAAGTTTTCATGGGCGCGCTGCCGTTCTTCCACGTCTTCGCCAACACCGCGCTGCTCAATCATGCGGTTGCGAGCGGCGCCTCGATCGCGATGGTGCCGCGCTTTGAAGCCGGTCAGGTCCTGAAGACGATCCAGAAGCACAAAGCCACCGGCTTTCCAGGCGTGCCGACCATGTTTCAGGCGATGCTGGACCATCCCGATCTCGCGAAGACTGATCTTTCCAGCCTCAGGGTTTGCATTTCGGGCGGCGCGCCAATGCCCGCGCAGGTGCATGACAGGTTTGAAGAGGTGACTGGCGTGCGCGTGGTCGAAGGCTACGGCCTCACCGAAAGCTCGGGTGTCGTCTCGGTCAATCCCTATACCGGCACGCGCAAGAAGGGGACAATCGGCCAGCTTGTAGCGGGCACCGAGATCGTGCTGCTCGACAAGGAGAACCCCGAAGAGCTGGCGCCTGAAGGCGAACCGGGTGAGCTCGCAATCCATGGACCCCAGGTCATGCGCGGTTACTGGAACCGTCCCGATGCGGCTGCCAATGTCTTCGTGACGCGCGGCAACACACCCTATCTTCGCACCGGCGATGTAGCGGTGATGGACGAAGACGGCTTCCTGAAGATTGTCGACCGGATCAAGGACATGATCTCGGTTGGCGGATTCAAGGTATTCCCCAGCGCGGTGGAGGACGTCATTCTCACCCATGACGCGGTGAAGGAGGCGCTCGTGATCGGCGTGCCCGATGATTATCGCGGCGAGGTACCGCGCGCTTACGTCACCCTGGAGGAAGGCATTGAGGTTGGCGGGGACGAACTCAAGGACTGGCTGAACGCCCGTATCGGCAAGCACGAGCGCGTCGACGAGGTCGTCATCCGCGATCAATTGCCCAAGACGATGATCGGCAAGCTCGATCGCAAGGCCCTGCGCGCAGAAGTCCTGTGAAGGCCCACCGGGCTTTCACTGCACCACGCAAAGGCTAGTTGGCGATTTCGAGTGCCGCTTGTTCGCCGCTGCCGGCTTTGGTCTCGAGCTGTTTCGGCGAGCCTGCCGCCTTGTTCTGCGAATTGGGAGCAAAGCGTCCTTCGACCTGTGCCCCCTGTTCGATCGTCAGGGCATCGTAATGCACATCGACATCGATAATTGCGCTCTTGAGGATTGTCAGCTCGCGGGCGGTGATCGAGCCATTGACCTTGCCGGAAAGGCGCGCGCTTTCCGCGACGACCGACCCGCTGATCGAACTCGCTTCGCCCTGCACGAGGCTGGCGCATTTGATGTCGCCCTCGATCGCGCCGTCGACATGCAGATCCGCCGAAGCGCTCACATCACCCCTGATGACGACATCCGGGCCGATGACGGAAAAGGTCGAATTGGCGCCGGACATGGATCTTCCTTGGGCTTGAGCGTTAGCGGCTGGTCGATGCGATGCTGCCGACCGGGCTGGCTCCGCGGGCTTCTTTGAGAACATCGGGAGCTGTCTCCAGAAAGGGGCGCGGATTGACCGCACGTCCGTTGAGGCGCACTTCAAAATGCAGGTGCGGACCGGTTGAACGGCCGCTGCTGCCAAGTCCGCCTATGGTTTCGCCGGCTTCGACATGGTCGCCGACCTTGGTATCGATGCGGCGCAAGTGCGCGTAACGCGTTACCAGGCCGTTGTCGTGGCGCACCTCGACGAGGCGTCCGTAGCCACCGCGCCAGCCGGCGTAAACCACCTTGCCCGGGGCCGCCGCGAAGATCGGCGATCCCAGTGGCCCACGAAAATCGATACCCGGATGGCGCGCTGCGCGGCCGTTAAACGGATCGCGGCGATAGCCGAAATTGGAGGTGATCGACGGATTGGCGTGCGGAATGACCTGTGGGATGGCTTCAAGCGCGCGCTCAAGCGTCGCCATGCGTGCAAGGCTCATCCCCATGCGTTCAAACCGCGGGTCCAGTTCGCCAAGCTCGCCGTCGAGGGGGACGAAAGGGCCACCCGTTGCAGAGCGTTCGGCGTTGCGCGCCATGATCTTGGGGTCGAGATTGAGCTTGCGCATCGCCTCTTCGGCCTTGCGCGAGCGCCAGTCGGCGTAACGCGTCACGCTTTCGACAAAGGCGATCTGGCGCGCCTCGATCTCGGCGAGCGGGCGCGCTTCGGGGAAGACCTCGCTGATCTTGTCGACCGTTTCGGCGGTTTCCTTGGAGCTGTCGGTCACGTTGATGCCCGCTTCGCGGATCTCTTCCGGCAGCATTTCAAGCACTGCGTCGTTCACGTTCTGGCGGGCCTGGAGTTCCTCGACGACGCGGTCCATGTCCTCGCCATAGGCTTTCAGCCGCTCATCGGTGGTCTCGACCCGCGCTTTTTCCTTTTCGAAGGAAGCAAGGGTCGCCTCGGCCTCATATTGGTTCCATGCCATGATGCCCAGCGACGCGACCCAGCCGCTCGCCACCGCGAGGACAGCCCCGGCAGCGGTCATCTGCAAACGCGAAGATATGGTGATGAAACGGACCTGACCTTCGGACCGCATGAAGAATTCGCGGTCGGGGAACCAGCCACGCGCACGCTCTAAAGCGGCGCTGACATTCCAGCGTGAAGAAGGTTTACTATCTGACAAAATCGCCCCGATGTTTCGTCTTATTATTACGCTTGAGCTATCAAGGGTGTTCCTAATGGTCGATTGCGTACAAAGCGGTTTCCCGTTGAACTGAACCTATTTCGCGATGAACGGTTCAGCTTGGAGCAAGATTCAGGATCAAAGCCGTTTTCCGTCGGCAAAGTGGGGCGAATGTCGCTTGACGATCGGTCAGTGCACGCATGGCCTCGAAGCGATTCGCCTTGCCGAACATCTCCTGACAGACCTCTTCTATCTTGCTAGGCCACCTTAAAGACAACGTATGACCAGAGTTCCACACCGCATCGGGCTGTTGGGCGGCAGCTTTAACCCCGCCCATGGGGGGCACCGGCGCATCACCCGCTTCACGATCGATGCTCTGGGCCTCGATCAGGCGTGGTGGCTGGTCTCGCCCGGCAATCCCCTGAAGCCGGTTGCAGGCATGGCGCCGCTGCGCACGCGGCTAAAATCCGCCAGCATCGAGGCCCGCCGCGCGCCGATTATCCCGACGGCGATCGAGGCGCATCTGCGCACACGCTACACCGTGGACACCCTCAAGGCGCTGCGGCGGCGCTATCCGAAACGCGAATTTGTGTGGCTCATGGGCGCGGACAATCTGGCGCAATTCCACCGCTGGAAAGACTGGCGCGAAATCGCGCGCACGCTTCCGATTGCAGTGATCGCCCGACCCGGCTATAACACTAAGGCCTTGGCGAGCCCCGCCATGGCCTGGCTCAGGCGCTACTCGGTGTCTGTGGCTGGATTTCGGAAACGGGGGCAATGGAGCGCACCGGCCCTGGTGTTTTTGCGTTTCGATCCAGACCATCGCTCGGCCACGGCGATCCGCCGTGACAATGCCGATTGGGCGACGGATATGCTGGGCGATACCGGAATGCCCGAGCACGCTGCACCGCTGCGGGATCGGCTCTTTTTCCGTCGCATCGACAATCAGGAACCCGCATGACGGCAATCGCCTCAGCGACCCCTCCCTTGCCGATGCTCGGCCAATCCCTACATGACTGCCCTGAAATCTGGAGAAAAATGCTTGTCACAAACACAGGCAAATACTGTCGCACCACTTGGCGAGGCCAAGCCCACGATCCCGGTCATGGCGGCTGAGGCCGCCGATGACCTGCACGAGCTGGTTCTGTCCCAGCTCGAGGACGATCAGGCGCAGGAAATCGTCTCGATCCCGCTCGAAGGCAAAAGCTCGGTCGCCGATTACATGGTGATCGCCAGCGGCCGCTCGACCCGGCAGGTTGCGGCAATGGCGCAAAAGCTGGCCGAGAAGGTCAAGCAGAACGGCTATGGCCCGGCGCGCGTTGAAGGTCTGCCGGCAGCCGACTGGGTGCTGATCGATGCCGGCGACGTGGTGGTGCACCTGTTCCGCCCCGAAGTGCGCAGCTTCTACAATCTTGAACGGATGTGGTCCTTCGAGAGCGGAGAGGCACAGGTGTCATAGTCTTTTCGCTCGCCCATCCGGACGAGCGTCCTCGGCGCTGTTCCCTACGCCCAGTCTTGGGCTTCGGGGCACCTGTGGGCGGACGGTCGTCCTTGCGGTTTGCTGCCGCAAACCGTTTCCAGCGCTAACCGGCGAGGTCGCGCTGATCCGAAATCTACGATTTCGCAAGGCCAAGGGCCGCCCGCAGCGGGTCCGCAGGCGAAGATTCGCCGGAGGACGTCTAGCGAGGACGATCGCCCGGATGGGCGATCATGATACAAAGACTCTGAAAGAGGAACACCTCCCATTCTCCTCCACGTCATAGCCCGGGGAAAGATCGCCCGCTCGCCCGAAGCGGAGCTGGTTGCGCGCTATGAAAAACGGCTGACATGGCCGACACGGCTTACCGAACTGCCTGAAAAAGGCGGACGCATTCCCGACCACCTCGCCCCATGCAAGACGGTGCTGCTAGATGAACGCGGCAAGGCCATGGCTTCCGAGGACTTTGCCCATTTGCTTGAGAGCTGGCGTGATAATGGCGTGCGCGAGACGCGCTTTGTATTGGGCGCGGCGGATGGGCATTCCCGGCAAGAGCGCGCCGAGGCCGATCTGTTGCTCGCCTTTGGACCTCCCACCTGGCCGCATCTGATGGCGCGCGCCATGCTCATGGAACAGCTCTACCGCGCAACCAGCATTCTTGCCGGACATCCCTATCATCGGGCATGAGGTCGCAATGCGTCGCTCACACGCCCTCGCCCTCGCGCTGCCCCTGGTTGTCCTTGGCGGCCTCGCCGTCTTTCCGGCTGTCAGCGAAGCGCAGCGCCCGGTCGCCATTATCGCGCCTGATGAAGCGCGCGAACAGCTGGAGCGCGCCACCGAAGCAAGCGCCGAGGCGGGAGCGCGCGCCGCGCGCTTCGCCCGCGAAGCCGAGGCCGCCAACGAGGAAGCCGATCGCGCTGCCAACGAAGCCGCCGCCCTTGCTGCGCGGGTGCAGCGCACCGAAGCGCAGATCGCTGCCGCCCAGGCGCGGTATTCGCTTGCCCAGGTCGAGCGCGCGCGGCTGGCCCAGCGCCTTGCCAAACGGCGCGAGCCGCTTGTCCGCCTGACTGCGGCCTTGCAGACGAGTGCGCGTCGTCCCCTGGCGCTTTCCGCGTTGCAGCCTGGCTCGCTCAAGGATCTGGTCTATGTGCGCGCCGTGCTCGACAGCGCCGTGCCAGAGGTTCAGGCGCGCACCGCGGCCTTGCGGCAGGAACTCGAAGAAGGGCGCAGTCTCGAGCGCAGTGCACGTCGATCGCTGACCGCGCTGCGCGATGCGGAGACCGAACTGGAACAGCGCCGCATCGAACTTGCCGCTCTTGAAGCAAGCGCGCGCACCGATTCGAGGGCCGCCAGAAGCGCCGCCGCGCGCGAAGAGGAGCGCGCCCTCGCGCTGGCCGAGGATGCGCGCGATCTCGATAGTCTGATCGGCCGGCTCGACGAGAATGCCGAACGGCGCCGGGTGCTGGCCGCCCTGCCCGGACCGGTTCTGCGACCCGACGCTTCAGGGGGGCAAGGCGATCCTGGCTCCGTTCCAGCCAGTGCGATGGAGCCAATCCCGGCCGCGACAGGTGCGCCTGCTGATTTCCAATTACCCGTTCAGGGCCGCACGATAACCGGTTTCGGCGAACAGCGCACAAGCGGCCTGCGCGCGCGCGGTGTGGAGCTGAGCCCTTCCGGCGGAGCACAGGTGGTCGCCCCCGCCAGTGGCCGCGTCGCCTTCTCGGGACCCTATTCGGGCTTTGGCCGAATCGTCATCATCGAGCACTCCGGCGGCTGGACCAGCCTTGTCACCGGGCTGGCGCGTACCGATGTAAAGGTTGGACAGACAGTGATTGGCGGGGCGCCCATGGGTGTGGCCGATAACCGGGGCGGTGTGATCGGCATCGAACTGCGCGAATCAGGCGAACCGGTTAACCCACTCGACTATCTGCAATAATGACTGAAACCGGGCTCTGCCCCGGCGCGTAGATCTTACACGAACACGGCGGGAGTTGATCCGTCATGATACGCGTGACACACCGGTACACGGCCTCATCTGGCGTTCAGGCGCACAAGGCTATAATAATGTGTTCGAAAGGAGCACCTCGACCTCATGAAAATTGCACCCCTCTTTCGCAACACCGCGCTGATTGCTCTTGGCGCCGCGCTTGCGACCACCGGTACGGTTTTTGCGCAATCGCAATCGCGCGGCCAGGCCGGACCCGAATTTTCCAAGCTCTTCGCGACCTATCAGCGCGTCAAGGCGAGCTATGTCGAGGAGGTGACCGACGAACAGCTCGTGCGCGGTGCGATCGATGGGATGCTGGCCTCGCTTGATCCGCATTCCGGCTATCTTGACGGGAGCGACCTGCAGCGGCTCGAAACGATGATCGACGGCAATTATTCAGGCCTCGGGCTTTCCGTCCAGGGCGAGGAAGGCGCGGTCAAGATCATCTCGCCGTTTCGCGGCTCGCCGGCCGACAAGGCGGGCTTGAAGGCCGGGGACTACATAACCCATCTCGATGGCGATCTCATCTATGGCGGCGAGCTTGACGATGCCGTGGCGCGTATGCGCGGGGAGGCGGGTACCTCAATCGAGCTGACGATTTTCCGCCCCGGCCGCGACGAGCCTTTCGAAGTCAACGTGACGCGCGGCGTGATCGAGCTTGAGCCGGTCACCCACGAGTTGATGCCCGGCAATATCGGCCACATCATGGTCAACGAGTTTTCTGCCGATGTCGGCGCCGATGTCTACAAGGCCTGGCGTTCCATGCAGGAAGAGGCGACCGGTCGCATGAGCGGCCTGGTGCTCGACTTGCGCTCCAATCCGGGCGGCAGCCTCGACGAAGCTGTGGCACTGTCCGATCTCTTCCTTGAAGAAGGCGATATCGTTGCGCAGCGTGGACGCGGCTGGGGTGAAAGCTTCAAGGTGAAGGCTGATGACCTCAATTATTATCTCGATCGCCGCTACCCGATCGAAGTCGCGCGGGTCTTCATGGGCGACATGGCAAAGGGTGTGCCGATCATCGTACTGATCGATGAAGGCTCGGCCTCGGCTTCCGAAATCGTTGCCGGTGCCCTGCAGGACCATCGCCGCGCGCTGGTCATGGGCAGCCGCAGCTTTGGCAAGGGATCGGTCCAGTCGCTTCTGCCGCTGGGCCGTGATTCCGCCATCAAGCTGACAACGGCGCGCTATTACACGCCGGCCGGAAAGTCGGTTCAGGAAGGCGGCATCACTCCTGACATCAAGGTGCCGCAGCTGTCCGATCCCGATCTTGCTCTGCGCGAGAAATACGCGACGCGCGAGAGCGATCTGCGCGGCCACCTGATCAACGAACTGGGCCTTAAGGATGAGGAGCTGGAATCGGACAAGGTCGACGATCCGCGCTTCCAACTGACCGCCGAGCAACTCAAAGAGCAGGGCATCGAGGACTTCCAGCTCCATTATGCGCTGGAGACACTGCGCCGCACCACGAAAAGCTCGGTAGCGCTGCTGGACTAAAGCCCGTAAGGGCCGGGCCATGATGGGATTGCAATCGGCGCGCCTGATCGCGCTCGCGCTTGCGGGCGGGCTTCTGGGCGGTGCCTACATTTCCGAATATGTCTTCGGCCTGTTCCCGTGCGAGATGTGCTGGTGGCAGCGCTGGCCCCATTTTGCTGCACTCGGTCTTGCCGGGCTCTCGTTCGTGGCGCCGGCCCCCAGGTTTTGGGTCACGCTGGCCGCGCTGGCGATCCTTGTTTCGGGTCTGATCGGCGGATTCCACGCGGGCGTTGAGTATGATTGGTGGGAGGGGATCACCGGCTGCGCTGTCGTTGATCCCGCCCTTGACGTGTTCGACCCCACGCAGGCCCCGCTGGTGCGGTGCGATGAAGCCGCCTGGACACTTTTCGGTATTTCGCTTGCGGGTTTCAATTTCCTCTTTTCATGTCTCGGCAGCATCGCCATCTTGGCTCTGACAGTGGGACGACAAGAACGAGCAAGCTGATGGAAAAAGACGAAATCCACCGCATGATCCGGGTCGACCAGGCCGGAGAATTCGGCGCCACGCGCATTTACGAAGGCCAGTTGGCCGTGATGGGCGATCGCGGGCCACATTCGGCTGAAATTCGCCACATGGCCGAGGACGAAGAGGTCCACCGCAGGGAATTCGACGCGCTGATGGCGCGGCGCGGTGTGCGGCCGACGGCGTTGCACCCGTTCTGGTCGGCCGCGGGCTATGCGCTGGGCGCTGGCACCGCGCTGCTGGGTCCGGAGGCCGCGATGGCCTGCACAGCAGCGGTCGAGGAAGAGATTGACCGCCACTATACCGCGCAACTCGACAAGTTGAAGGATAGCGGCGCCGATCCCGAACTGGCCGACATGATCGAAAAGTTCCGGGAGGAAGAGCGCGAGCACCGCGATGCGGCGCTTGCGAATGACGCGGAGAAAGCCCCGGCCTATCCGTTGCTTGCCGGCGCTATTCGCCTCGGCTGCAAGGTTGCCATCAAGGTGAGCGAACGCATTTAGTCGCAAACGACCTTCACAGGCGGTTCAGCGAGGTCCATGTAGCGCTCGAGGGGATCCCGACGGGTCAACCGGGCCAGCGCCAGCCCCTGCAAGGGCGCACACAGGATGAAAGAAGGACACCATGATGTCACCGACCAGAATGCTCACCCTCGCGGCCGCTTTCGCGGGCGGCGCGTTGCTTGCTGCCACTCCAGCGAGCGCGCAGTCGAAGGCGGGCGACAGGGTGAACATGGTCATCGCCTACAGCGAAGATGAATGTCCGGAGCAGACCACCGAGAACGAGATCGTGGTCTGTCAGATCCTCGTCGAGGCTGAGCGTTTCCGCATCCCGTCCAATTTGCGCGCCAGCGATTCCCCGCAGAACACGTCGCGCGTGCGTGAAGTGGAAAAGCTGAAATATATCGGAGATTTCGGCGCTTTCTCGTGCAGTCCGACGGGTGCCGGCGGCTTCACCGGCTGCAACCAGAAATTTATCGAAAGCGCCTATCAGGAAAAAGACGAGGCCGAGTCCGTCCGCTTTGGCCAGTTGATCGAAGAAGCGCGTCAGGAACGCCTTTCAACGATCGATGCCGATGCCGCTGCCGAACAGCAGCGGGTCGAGGCAATCGAGCGCGAATATCTTGAAAAACTGGAGCGCGAGCGCGCCGCACCGCTTCCGGGCGAAGTGGCCGAAACCCCGCCTGCGGCGGTTGTCGGTCCAACGGTCGAGCCTGAAGACGAAGGCGGGCCCGAGCGCTGACGTTCGGCCATAGCCGACCTTCTCAGACGTTGTAATAATCGCGGTACCACGCGACGAATTGCTGTACGCCCTCATGGACATCCGTCCGCGGCGTGTATCCCGTCAGATCACGCAGCAGCGTCGCGTCGGCCCAGGTCGCGGGCACATCGCCTTTCTGCATCGGCATGAAATTCTTCACCGCCTTGCGCCCGCACGCCTCCTCGATGGCGGTGACGAAGTCCATCAGGCGCACCTTGTCCGAATTGCCGATATTGATGACCCTCCATGGGGCAACGGGCGATAGACTGTCGGCTTCGGCGATCTCGTCGCGGGTTTCCGGACGTACCGGTGGCTGTTCGATCAACAGACGAAGCCCGCGCACCAGGTCGCCGACAAAAGTAAAGTCGCGGTGCATCTCCCCTTGATTGTAGATGTCGATCGGTGTGCCTTCGAGAATGCCGCGCGTGAACTTGAACAGGGCCATGTCCGGCCTGCCCCACGGGCCATAGACCGTAAAGAAGCGGAACATTGTTGTCGGCAGGTTCCACAAATGCGCATAGGAATGCGCCATGGCCTCGTTGGCTTTCTTGGTGGCTGCATACAGGGTGAGCTGCGTGTCGCACTTTTCGCGCTCGTTGAACGGCATCTCCTCATTCGCGCCATAGACAGAACTGGTCGAGGCCATCAGCAGGTGTTCAACGCCCAGTTCGCGCGCGCATTCCATCACGTTGAACGCACCGACCAGATTGGCATCGACATAGGCGCGCGGGTTTTCGAGGCTGTACCGAACGCCCGCTTGCGCGGCGAGGTGGACAATGATCTGCGGGCGCTCCTCCATCGCCAGCGCGTGGAGGGTGTCCATGTCTTCCAACATTCCTTCAACGGCGCGGAAGCGCTCATTCTGGCGGAGCATCTGGTGGCGCCGCTGCTTGAGGCGCACATCGTAATAATCCGTCATCCCATCATAGCCAATCACGGTAAATCCCTCGTCCAACAGCAATTGGGCGAGGTGGAAACCGATAAAGCCGGCGCTTCCGGTGATCAGGACTTTACGCATGAGGCGAATTCTCGTGTAGCCGTGCCCGGGATAGAACGCTCAACGCACAAGCACCATAATGAACGCAACTCAACCGTCTCAATGCAAAGCGGAGCAAGTTGCGGGGGGTGATGATCTATACAACCAGATGCAGTGCGCGCAGACATAACGTATGCCACGTCTGCCTCTTCCCTCGAACGGCCGCTCCAAAAAGGCCTTGCTCATGCTGAGCGCGCTTGGCCTGTCCGGCCTTGCCGCGTGCGCCGATATTCCCCCTCAGCAGGACCTGGCGCCCGCAGCGGTGGTGCCGGTTGCGGCTGATAATCCGCCAGGCGCTGCGCGTCCGCTTTCGATTGGTGGCCGCGTTGCTCTGGAAGAAGGGGATGCAAGGACAAGAGCTGTTCATTGCGCAGCCGCACTCAACCTCACCGCCCAGCAGCTTACCGCCGCGAGCGCAGACAGGTTCACCGGCGCAGTCGCCATTCTTGGCAAGGCAGAGGCCTTCTTTCTGGAAGCCGCCGGAGAAGCGGCCGCCGAGGGCACGAACTCCCGGGCCTCCATCGCAGCCCTCGCGCGGCGCCGCCGCGCAGAAAAGAGCAGCGAAGTGCGAGAGCAGGCGCAATTGGCCATCGCCTGCATGCGACGTGTCAGCGACCGGCTCGATGAAGAAGCGGGAGGCGGTTTTCCGGCATTGTAAGGAAGCCGGCATATCGAATGCCATCAAGTGGCCGGGAGCGCCCATGTCTCCGCCGCCTCAGGACTTGCCGGGCGAGCGAAAGCCGCACGCTCCACGACCAGCTTGACGTATCGGGTGGTAACCATGGTTTCCGTCTCGATCCGCAATTGCTGCAGGGGGCATTCATCGGGCACGAGGAAATTACCGGCCAGCACCATGCTTTTTCCGAGGGCTACCTCCCTATTAAAGAGCAAGGGCCCCTGCTCCGCGCCCGCGCAAGATAGAGCCCAACGTGCCACGTCCTGACGGCTGAAATTCTCGGCCCGCATCCTTGCAGACAGATGATAAACCCCCGGTTCAAGCGCCACGAACTTGCGGACGACCAGACCTTTGTAGCCGGCTTCGATTTCGGTCTCGATCGCCAGGCGATCCTCGTCATCGGTGCTGTCTACAAAATAGCTCTCCACCCCTGGCAACCTGTAGGGCTGCCATGCGAAGGGTGCGAGACGCTGATCGGTTGAGGCCTGTGTGATCCGCAGGCTCGTCAGTATCGATGGATCGGCACCTGCAATTTCGCGGAAGAAGGCAGCGGCCTCGGCGAAATCTGAGTTGTGAACCAGTCGGGCCAGCAATTCGGTATCGAGCGACGAGAAAGCCGAACCTTTGGGCCAGCCGCCGTTCTCGCGCACCAGTTTCGCAAGCGAAACGGGCCGCGCACTTGTCGATACGGCAAACCGCAGAAAGCTCGCCAGCCAGGGCGGATCGGCTGCGAGGAATGGTCGGAACCGCTCACGGATCAGCGGGCTGTCGAGGGCATCGGTCAATACCGGATAGAGCAGTTCGCGAGAGGATTCCTCGATCCGGAGCGCTCGATCATGATGCAGCAAGGCGCGGTCGACGTCGTTTCGTTCAACAGCGTTCTCGATCAGCCACAATTGCGCCCCAAGGTCGCGGCGCTCCATGAGGTCCGACAGGTGCATTTGCGCGCGAACAGCTTCAAGGTCCGCCTTTGCAGCGCTGCTGAGACCATAAAGCCGAAAGGCCGGACCATTGATCGCAAGGCGCGAAACCGCACGCTGGACCGTGCTTTTGAGATCCTCGGCCCTTTGCGGGCTCTGATATCCGGCCGAGCTTTCAAGTTCGGCGTTCCGCACCAGCGCGACCGGGTCGCCAGGGTCGATTGCGAGGGCCATTGCAGGCGCCCGCTCGTGGAGAATGTTGACGGCAGCATTCGCAAGAGCAGCGATTGCCCCGAGCGCTGCGATCGCCGCAAAGACAAGTTTCCTGCCAGATCTCGGGACTGGTTCGGCCACGGGCTCTGCAGCCGCCGAAAGATCGAAAGGCGCGCCGGTCATCGCGCGGGTCTGGTGTCGACGCCATAGCCATAACCGTATCCATAGCCATAGCCGTATCCCTCGAGCCCCTGGCCTTCGAACTTTGTGAAGATGGCACCGACCAGCGGTGCACGGCTCGCCCGCAGGCGTCCGAGCGATCCGTTGATCGCCCGCGCCGCGACGCCGCGCGATTCGATCACGAAAACCACGCCATCCACCGCGTTGGCGATCAGCGGCGAGTCCGCCAGTCCTAGCAGTGGCGGCGCGTCGACGACGATATGGTCGAAATGCGCCGACAAAGCCGCCAGGACATCGCGAGGCCCATCGCCGCTCAAAAGCTCCGCTGCGCTTGGCGGCTTGCGCCCTGCAGTCATCAGGGCAAGGTTTTCATACCGCGTCTCGCGCACCAGCGAGATCGGGTTCTCATGGCCCGACAATGCGCCCGAAAAGCCTTCATCGTTATCCATTTCAAGAAAGGTATGCGCCGAGGGGCTGCGCATGTCCGCGTCGACCATGAGCACGCTGCGGCCCGTGCGCGCAAGGACCGAGGCGATGGCGAGGCCCGAAGTGGATTTGCCTTCCGCCGGCCGTGTGCTGGTGACCATCAGTGTACGCGGAATGCCGCTGCTTGTGGCAAGCGCCAGGTTGGATCGCACGGTAAGATAGGCCTCGGCGATATCCGATTTGGGATCGCGCATCTCGTCGAGCACGTCCTCATCGCTTTCGGTAGAGGGGATGACCCCCAAGAGGGGCAGGCCGGTGAGCTGCGCAACCTGGGCCGGATCGCGAATACCTTCCTCGAACTGTTCGAGGGCAAATACAATGGCGCCTGCAACCGCCAATCCGGCAAAAAGTGCGACGACCAGGTTCAGCGGCAGATTGGGCGAAGACGGCAATTCGGGAACCAGAGCAGGGTCAACCAGCGAGATATTGTTTGCAGCAACCCCTGCAACGCCGATTTCCTTGTAGCGCTGGAGCAGCCCATCGTAGAGTTCGCGGTTGGTATCCACCTCGTTCTGGTAGATATTGTACTGGATGCGATCGCGTTCCTGGACATTGAGCCTGCCGGTCAGGGCTGAGACGCGGCTGCGCAGGTCTTGTTCACGCGCCAGGGCGGCGCGGTAATCGCTCCGGGCGCTGGTGCGGACACGGTTCTCCTCGCGGTCAATGGCCTGGCTCAGTTCGGCAATCTGCACTTCGATCGCGCGCGCGGCAGGGTAGCCCGGCTCGAACTGCACCATCAGCTTGGCGTATTCCGCCTGGAGTGCAGAGCGTTCCTGGCGCAGCGCACCGATGGTCGGATTGATCACCAGATCGGCGTTCGTTCCTGCAGCTGCGTTGGCGCGGGCCTGAAGCGCCACGCGCTCCTTGGTGGCTTCCATCAGCGCGCCGTTCATCGACTGCAGATCGAGCTGCACGAGCGTTTGCGCCCCCGTCGTGCGTCCATCGCTTTCGCGCCGATCGAGCACCACGATCCCTTTATCATTTGCATAGGTGACCAACTGTGTCTGCGATTCCTCGACCCGTTGGCGCAGCTCCGACAGCCGCCGTTCGAGCAATTGACGCGCATCGGCGGTCGAATCGAAACGCCGGTCGGTGCTGTCGGCCATGAACTGGTTGGCCCATTCGGTTGCGATATCGGCGGACAAGTCAGCTGCGCCGCTAGTATAGGAAATATCGACCAGAGCCGAACGCGGTATGGGTGCAATCCCGACATTCTCGAGCAACAAACCGACCGCCGCCTGGCGCCGGTCTTCGCGCGTCTCGCGATTGGCGGCGACCTGGGGGCGACCGAGCCATTCGGTGGTGGCCGGATCGATGCCGTGCGCCTCAAAGAAGGAAAAGTCGTTCGCGAGGCGCAGTTCGCGCACCACCCGGTCTGCAACGCTGCGCGCTTTGAGCAGCTGATATTGCGTGTCGTAGAATTCCTGATCGAAGGTGCGATCGGATTTCTCGAGCCCCTCGACGTTGGTGATGCGCTGTTCCTGGCGGCTGATCTCGATACGCGAAGTGGCCGTGTATTGCGGCGTGAGGATCAGGGTCGCTGCAAGCCCCGCGAGCAGCGCGAGGGCCAGGACCGCCAAGATCACCCATTTGCGCCGGTCAAGAATGCCAAGATATTCGCGCATCAAGGGCGTATCCTGGACAGTCAGAAGGCTGGGCGGACCGTTTTCCAGCGTGCTGGGGGGCAGGTGGTCGCTGGCAAAGATCAGATCTTTCGGTCCGCCGGACTGCGCTGGGGAGAGAGTCGATGTCATAGGAAGCCGGCCTTCTTGCGCTTATCGGGTGAGGACGAGGGTGACAGGAGCGGCGAGAATGGCCGAGACACCCACTATATCGTCGAACAGGCGCCGGGCCTGGGAATCGCCCACAACGATCGTGTCGTTGGGATAGATGCGCGGGTCGTTATACGCGCCGCGGCTTATTGCTTGCATGTCGTAGAGCGTGGCCAGCCTCTCGCCGTTCACGGTCCGAAACAAGATCACTTCCTTCGAATTGCCGTATTGTGAGAGGCCCTTCGCCATTGCGACCGCCTTGAGCAGGGTCCCCTCGCCCACGATCGGGAAGACGCCGGGCTGTTTGACCTGACCATAGACGGTGAAGGTCGAATTCTCGCTCGATCCCAGGTTCGTGGTCACTTGGGGATTTCGTACGAACTGGCCTTTCAGGCGGCTTTCGAGAAGAGTTGAAATCTCCGTGGGTTTAAGGCCGGCAACAGATACATTTCCAACAAGAGGAAACCCGATCTCTCCCTTCGCATCGACCCTCACGCTGCGCTCGCTCAGCTCCTGGACGCCAAAAACGTCGATGATCAGTGTGTCAAAGGGACGAACGCCTACGAAATCAGCCTTTGCATAGAGATCAGCCGGAGCGGGAGGCGGAAGGTCGCCGGCGCGCACCTCTAGACCAGTGGCGCCACCGATCGGCGCGGTTGCGCAGGCGTTTAGAGCCAAGGCGGCGAGCGCCAGAGCGACAGACAATCGCTTGGGTACGTGAAACTGAACTGGCCTGCTTTTCATGTCTTGCCCCGCTTCTTGAATATGTCGCTTCATGCTGCCTGATCCTGTCTTGACGCCATTTGATCCCGGGCTGCCGAACTGCCGACAGGGTGCCTTTGGCCGCTGAGCCGTTTCCAGCGCCTAGCGCTCTGCGAGCCTCGTCCTTTCAAACCCGCTCTCCTCGCCAGTTACCGATCGAGACCGCCCAAGGTCGGGCAGGCCCATCCAAACCGCGCAAAGCGCCGAGAGGCTGGCAAGAGCCGGGGTCCTGAGCGGATAATCCACCAGGCTCCAGGCACCGAGAACAAGCAGGATTATAGCGCCAGCGAGGCCAAGCTGGATTTCGATGCGTCCACGATGGCTGTTTCGCACCAGGTCTATCGAGCGCATCGCCCATGCGACCACTGCGGCCATCATCAGGCACAGCGCGGGAACGCCGCCCTCCATCGCCCATTCGAGCCAGTCGTTGTGGGCGTGATTCCAGTAGCTTTGCGCCAGCATCTCGTCGGGCTCGTGGATCTTGAAAACCTCCACAAAGGAGCCAATCCCCGAACCCAGCGGCATATAGGCCGGGGCGAAATCCGCGACGGTAAGCCAGACCGTGAAACGAAATTCCTCAACTTCGCCCGAACCCGCGCGGACGAGTCGCTCATAGCCGGTCGTCTGCGTCAGCAAGAATGCGATGCCAGCAAGGAATGCCGCGCCGAAGCCCGCGAGTGCATGGGCACCCATTGCGTTTTTCCTGTGCGTTCTGGTCTTGCCTGCAGAGCGTCGGGGGCGTGCCCGCCAGATCAAGATGCTGGCGATCATCGACGCCGCGCACAGCGCCATGCCCGCGCGTGAACCCGTGGTCAGCGCCATCATGATCACGAAACCGGCCAACCCTGCGCATGTTACCACCACGTGAGGAGTGCGCGCCCCTTTGTGCGATAAGGCGATCAGCGCCACCACCGGAAGGCTCGTCACAAGCAGGGCGGCCAGATGGTTGCGATTTGCGAACAGCCCATTGGGCACCTCGACCCGCGGTGCACCGTACAGGAAGGTGGAAGGCGAGTAGCCGCTAATCGCCTGTACGGCGGCCCACAGGGCACTGGCCAAAGGCGCCAGCGACAAGGATAAGGGCTAGACTGAAATGTTGCTTCCGGTCCAACTGCACCGCGCACACCATGACGGCCGCCGGGCACATCAAGGCGAAGATTGCATTCCAGCCTCGATAGGGAACAAGCGAGAGAGGGCGCCAGGGTTGCTCGATCCCGGCGACTTCACCCGCCATGATCGCAAGCTCGCGCCCGGGCAGTTGCATCCAGATGGAAGGCGGCAGGGGCACAAGGTGTGACGCGACCAGCGCGAGCGCTGCCGCCATCAAGCCGAGCGGAAACTTGAAGCGCACCCAATCCTTGCGCATCACGCTGAAGAGACCGATCGCGAATACAATCACAGCCATAGGGCGCAGCAGGACCAGGCCCGGCGCATGATCTTTAGAACTGCCGCCCAATAGCAAGGCGCAGACCAGCAGGGCCGTGAGCGCGAAGAACGGCGCACGAGAGCGCATTCGGGCGCCATGTTCAATGATTTGGCCGGCGGGCTTCAATGAAGCAGGCCTTTGGCGCGCATTTCCGAAAGGCTTGCGTAATAGGCGCTTGCCTGCGGTCCAGAACCCTTGGCCCACCGCACCAGCTCGGCGATCCCGCGTTCGAAGCTCCAGGACGGTTCGAAGCCAAGCGCCTCGCGCATCCGTGTCATGTCAGCGAAATTGTGCCGGATGTCGCCAATCCGGAAATTCCCCGAGATTTCGATCGGAACGTCCACGTCGAACAGGCGCACCAGAGTATGTGCCACCTTCACGACGCTAACCGGTACGCCGCTTCCCACGTTGAAGACCTGTCCGGGGGCAGCCTCGTGCGTGAGGCACAGCGCGGTCGCCTCGACGACGTCATCGATATAGACGAAGTCACGGCTTTCCTCGCCGTCCTCGAAGATGTTGATCGCCTTGCCCTGCATGATAAGGTTCGAGAAGATCGAAAGTATCCCGGTATATGGGTTCGAAAGCGATTGGCCCGGCCCGTAGACATTCTGGTAGCGCAGGGCGACGCCCTCGATCCCGATCGAGGGGCACACGGTCATCACCAATTGTTCCTGCACTTGTTTGGTGATTCCATAGACCGAGCTGGGATGGAGGAGCGATTGCTCATCGGTGGCCACCAGTTCGAGAGGGCCGGTTCCTTCGGGGTGCTTCACCGCGAAGTCCCCTCTCCGCATATCGGGTGATGCGCGGTGTGCGGGATAGACGAAGGTTCCGTCGGGCGTGCGATACCGCCCTTCGCCATAGATCGAACGAGAGGACGCGACGATCAGCCGGCGTACGCTGTGCGGCGTGTTGGCGAGCATATCGAGCAACAACGCCGTGCCCCCGATATTGACCGCGCTGTACCGTTCGATCGCGTACATGGACTGGCCGGTTCCGGTTTCGGCGGCGAGATGGATCACCGCCTCTACGCCTTCGAGCGCGGCTGCGAGAGTGGCACGATCCGTCACATCCCCGCGCATTATTCGAGCCGCCTCGGCCAGCTTGCCATAATGCTCGCTATCGTGTGGGGGCGGTCCATGAACCTGCTCGAGGAAACAGTCGAGCACGGTGACCGCATGGCCGTCCTGCGCCAACTGCATGGCCAGTCGCGAGCCGATAAAGCCTGCTCCCCCTGTAACGAGGACTTTCACGCCTTTGGTTCCCGGGTGGTGGTGGAGCGCGTCATTCGGCCGCCTCGCGCGGTTGATCTGCCAGCGGAGCAGGCCCGATCAGCGATATCGTCTGCCGGATGTTTTCGGCCGAGGAAGCGCCGAAGACGACCGACTGGATGTTGAGCCGATTGATGTAATCATAGGCCTCGCAGGGAGGTATGGCGCCGCTTGCCAGCGTGCTCATCGCCATGACCGGATATTTCGCCGCATCGTTGTGCGCCAGATCCGCTTCGTATTCAGCGATGCCCGGGCTCATCATGTAGCCGATCTTGCTGATCGAGGCGCAAATGACTACGCCCTCGATGCCCCATTCCTGGAGCTTGGCGCGCAGCAATGGCAGGTTTTGCGTGATCAAGCCCGGCCACGCCCCGAACCGTTCTCTGACATAGTCGCAATAGGCTATGAACGGATCGGGCACGTCATAGCCCAGCATGAGATCGGTGATGATGTTCTGGAGGAAGACACAGCGTACATCGAGGCCTTCATAGATGGACATTTCCTCGTCGATCAGCATCTTCATGAGCTTGACCGCGTCGAGCGTCGCCACCGCGCTCGCGCCGCGTACCATTTTGCCCAGCGCCGATTTTGCTCCCTGTCCAAACAGGATTTCCTGCACCGCACCCACAAGGCCCAGGTCGTTCACCATGGCGGCGTATTTGTGCGGGTAGGGGATTGAGGGATACCAGCTGATATGTCCGTACCGCGCCGGATCGGCGCGAAAGGCGTTGCAGATGCCTCGGGCACGATCATTGCTGTTGAGCATGATCGCCTCGATCCCGGCATCGATGGCCTCATTGTAGACCGCCATGACATTATCGATGCTGGCAAAGCGTTCGGCGCGTTCCTGCGCCTTGTCCTGGCTCATGTGGTTGATGCCGAAGAACTGGTTATCTCCAAAGACGATGCGGTCGATCGGTTGATGATTCGCGTTCATGCGGGGGCTCCTTTCAAACCGGGAGCGGCCGCATCCGCAAACAGCTTCTCGATCACTTCCAGATTGGCTGCAGCGTCGGAGAAGGTGCAGCGCACGGGCTTGGCATGGCCTCGCTTTTTTGCCCTGATCGCGTCGATGAAATCGAAGAGCTGCCCTGTGTATTCAATACCGCGTACGTAGAAGGGCACGCTGCTCGCGACATCGGTGATGAAAAGCTGGTTCCAGCCTTGCTTGAGACCGTGAGCCGCGCTCGCCTGTCTGAGATGCAATTTCATGCCGTGCTGGTCGACCTGGATCTTGCCCTCGGTGCCGAAAATCTCGAACTTGTTGGTCGGCTTGCGATAGCTGGGGTCGGACCAGTTCACATACATCGTGCCGGTCAGCCCGGCATGGGTACCACTGTCGAAGAAAAGGCTGGTCGAAACGATGTCCTCCACCTGTTGGGAGTAAACCTGCGAGAGGCCTGTGCCGCCAACGCGGTCCGGCGGTCCGAAGAAATAGGCCACGAGATCGATCGCATGGCTCGCCATCTCGAAAACGGCCCCGCCGCCATTGGCGTGGCTTGCGCGCCAACCTGCCTCTGCGACATCGCGGATGATGGTGGGCGAGAACATCTCACTGCGAAAGCGCAGCACCCTCCCGAGTAGCCCTGCCTCGAGAAACTTGCGTGCCGTGACGAACATGTCGTTCCAGCGGTTCACGTAGCCGACCTGGTTGATCACCCCCGCCGCATCGAACGCCCGCGC
Source organism: Erythrobacter sp. (assembly GCA_043567175.1). Lineage (GTDB taxonomy): Bacteria > Pseudomonadota > Alphaproteobacteria > Sphingomonadales > Sphingomonadaceae > Erythrobacter. The sequence goes on along the minus strand of CP121323.1, from coordinate 2,267,039 downwards.
AAGCCGGGCGCCGACTGCCGCTTCGAGCACGAAAGGTTTCTCGCAGAATGTCGCCAATCCGCGCTCGAGCGCAGCTTCGAGGATTTCGGGGTTGAAGGCTGGCGGGGTGCAAACGAGCACGCCGTCCAGGTCTTCATTCTTCAACAGGCCCCTGAAATCCTTGTATGTTCTGACGCCGGCATATTTGCCGAGCATTGTAGTCACAAGCCGCGATGGATCAGCGACGCTGGTGATTGCGGCATCGGCGTGCGCGTTGGCGATGGAGTAATGGGTCAACCCCATGCGCCCGGCGCCGATGACGCCGATCTTGAGCGGATCAGACATGGTCAGGATACCTCTTGATGCCGAGCGCTGCGAGCACGAGGTGCCCGAAGAACAGCGCGATCTGCGGATAGCGTTTGAGCAATTCGGGCCGGTCAATCGTGCGGATGAGCCAGCCCATTTTCAGGGTCCACCAGACCTTCGCGATCTCGGGGCGGTTGCCGGCATACCAATCGAACACGCCACCCACGGCGATCACCAGCGCAGCGTCGAGCCGGTCGCGGTGGAGATGGCCCCACTTCTCCTGCTTGGGCGCGGTCATCCCGAGGAAGACCACGTCCGGACAAAAGGCATTGACCGCCGCGATCATCGCTTCGTTGTCGCATGCGCTGAATTCGGGTTTGAACGGCGGGGAATAGGTGCCCACGGCGACATCGGGATAATCGTGCGCGCTGCGCTGCGTGATCTTGGAGAGTGTCTCCGGCGATGCGCCGAGGAAGAACACCCGGCCCTTCTTCGCCTGCAAGCGCTCCATGAAATGGTAGAAGATATCAGGCCCCTGGTTGGGCCTTATCGCCTGGCGCTTCAGGATAATCGAAGAGAGCCCGAAATAGACACCGTCGAGGCACAGGTAATCAGCCTGCTCAAGCGCGGCACGGTAGAGCGGATCGCGCGTCGCCGTTCCGTAGCCGATCGGGCTGATCGTCTGGATCGTTGAGCACGGGCGCTCGATCGGGATATGTGAGAGATCGGCGTTATAGACTGAATAGCCCATCGCGCTGACACGGTGATCATGCGCCGCGCTTTGGGGGCTTGCCGCAAGGTCGGGCCCAGCGGGCAGGAGATCCGCCTCAGGCATCGCGAAAGCTATCGCTGTCAAAGATCGGATCATCCTCGCGAGCAAACATCAAGTCGATCTGCCACAAGGCGCCATCGCTGGGCCGATTGAGCACATCCACGATGTGGCTCACGCGAAAGCCGAGAGTTGCGAGGTAGTGGATCATCTCGTGGAACAGCAGCGTTTGCGGCGTGTGCCGGAAATTGTAGGCTTCCATGACGATGAAGCGCGTGTCCTCCAGCACGCGCAGGGCGCCGTCCAGAATGGGTTTTTCAAAACCATGCGTGTCGAACTTGAGGAAGTAGGGCCCACGCAGCCCCTTCATCTGCGCGATTGCGTCAAGCGAATGGGCAGGCACGATGCGCTTTTCGCCGTGAGCGCCCTGGACACCTGACCCATCCAGATCGTCTGTCACCACAAGCTCGGCTGCAGGGGCCTCTCCATCGCCGGCGAGTGCACAAAGATAATCAAAGCGCGGGTTTTCCTGTCGCAGCCGTTCGAGCGTCGGCTCGCGTTCAACAAGAGGATCGACACCGACAACTCGCGCTTTGGGGAAGAGAGCCAGCGCCATGCGGCTCCAGTGGCCCTGCGCGGCTCCGAGATCGATGATGCTGGCAATCTGGTGGTCGCGTCGCGCCAGCCATTCGAGGGCATAATCCATGTTGGCCCCGGCGCGGTAAAGCTGCGTTCCGGTCGGCGCGATCATGCGATTGACCTTTCGGAGTAGCTGTTTTCTTGCGCTCATGTCGCTCGTCTCTGCTTTCCTGGAACCAGCATTGCAGCGACCGTTTGCGGGCGTCTGCTACGTGTTTGCGATGCAGCTGAGGTAACGGCGAACGGAGTAGACTGACCAGTCGAACTGCCTCCGATGCGGCGCTAATCGCTGCCAGTCGTACGGCGCTTTCAGGTCTTGATCTGCACGAACCTGCCTTTGGGACCCTGCCCTCCAGCCGATCCTAGGCCCCGCCAATCAGCCGGGATGCCCAGCTGTCGACACCATAATGGCTTAGGTCCAGTGTCGATCTTATGGGGCGAGCCAGGAATTCGGGCACTGCCGCAAAGTTATATCCATCAACCAGTAGAAAACGGTCTTCGCGATAGAAGGGCTCGTTCACTATGCGCGGGTTTTCGGTGATGATCTTGCGCCCCGCGCACATGTTTTCGATCATCCGCATAGTGTAGCCTGATTGCCTGTGATTGGCGAAGTCGAACGTCGCGCGGCTGGTCTCGAGCATGGCCACGATCTGCTCGAAACCGATTTTCTTGGAGGTGAGGCCGGGAAGCTGTGTGCCGGTTCGCAATGTCCGGGCGCGTGCCACCGGGCTGCAGACAAGGTGATACCTCGTGGACAGACCGTGGTTCTGGCAGAAGGCATGCAAACGGGCGAGAGACCGGTAGCGCTCCATCGAAACGATCGAGCCGACGAAGTAGATGTCCTGCTCCACCGGCCGGGTGTGGTCGATCTCCAGAAAGCGCGGGATGGCAAAGAGCGGCAGATAGGCAATGCCCAGTGACTGTGCGTCTTCGGGATCGAAGGTCGCGACGTGATCGAAATACCTCATCCATGGCCGAAAATCATGCGTTGCGAGCGAGTCCCAATTGTAGAGCACGCAATATGCGCCCGGATGCAGGGCGCGCAGGCGCTCCATCGCGTCATGGCGCATGTGGTGCACCTGTATGAAAAGGATCACATCGTAGCCTTTGCCCGCGCTTTGTTCGACGAGGCGCGAGTGATAGGCGGCCCGGCGTGTTTCATGCGCTCCAGGCGCCAGCGTCTTTGCCGTGCGTGCGGCAAAGCTGCGATCCTCGATCGGGTGGAAGTCCACGCTGTGACCGAGGCGTTCGAAAGCGGCGGTGATCCGGGCCGCGTAATCGTAGTAATCGATCCCGATGAAGAGAATGCGCATGGGCAGCGATCAGCCTGTCGGCAGGTGGACAGCCGGGGCTGCGCCGAACCGGCCTGTCACGCGCTTGGGCTGGATCAGCAATCCGCTGAAGATCAGCATCAGGAAGATCGGCGTGAGCGAGAGCGATTCCGATGTAAGCGATAGCATCGCGACCGCGCCCATCAGCAATCCCGGCCTGAACAATCGTTGCCGCAGTAGGCCGATCAGAAACACAAGGGCCAGCGGGAAGCCGAGGCTGTAGAACAGCACGACGATGCCGTTGGTGTTGCCGCGTTCGGTGATGTTCTCTTTGCTCAGCTCGGCTTCGCGATAGCCGACGCGGCCGGCGATATCATAGTACTTCTCATAATCGAATCCGATACCCGTCAGCGGCTGCTCCAACGCAACATTGATGCCCGTGCGCAGATCGTATTCGCGCGCTTCGGCTGAACCGCGCAGCGCGCCGTAGAATTTCTCCGATACGTTATAGGTGACATAGGCCCCGAGAGGCAGGAGCAGGATTGGCACGAACACGAAGACGCCGATCTTCTGCGAGCGATCGGCGCTTTGCAGCCACCGGAAATAGACAAAACCAAACTGCATCACCAGGATTACCACCCCAGTGGTCGATTGTGTCGCCAGAACCGCCGCGGTTGCGAGCGCAATATCGAACAGCTTGCGGCGCCGCACGAACAGGCAAAGGAACAGGAACAGGTTGAGATAAATCTGAAAGACGCCCGGCTCGAAGAACAGGCCATCGGGTCGCTTGAGCAGGGCGCCCAGATCTTGGAATTCGTGGAAGGTGAAAAGGAAGTAGAATGTGCTGTACTCGGTGTCGAACAAGCGCACCGTGAAGAAGTAGTTGGGGATCAGGATGAACGTGATCGGGGTTAGGACCGCCTGGAACGCCATGAGCTTGAGCAACGGGTATAAATCATCCACAAGCGTCGAGCGGCGCTCGTCAATATAGACAAGCAGCAACGAGAGGCCGGCTAGGAAGTTCGCGTATCGGATGATCATCGGGACGAACTGGAAGCTCTCCCCGCCGACCAGCACCGCGGCAGCGATCGCAAGGAGCACCACCCAGATAAAGGCGAATTCGGGCCGGAACAGGCGCAGCGGATTCTTCAGCAGGAAACAGGTGGCCACCAGAATTGCAAGCACCGGCTCGCGCGGGATCAGCAAGAGCCCGCCTGACATCAGAATTCCCATGACCAGCGCAAGTTGCCTCAGCCGCTGACGCAGTCGAGGGCTTGAGATTTCTCCGGGCCGACGGTGGATCGCAGCGCGCGGCTGTTGCGAAGCGTTGGCGGCTGCATGATGCGGTGTGCCAACCAAGGGATGAACGAGCGTCATTCGCACAAGCCCCCATCGGCGTCAGTACGATGCCACGACCGGCTACGCTCGCAATAGCGTTTGACGATGCGGGCGGGCGCTCCTGCCGCGATGCAGGCATCCGGAATATCGCTGGTCACCACGCTGTTGGCCGCGATCACGCAATGAGCGCCGATGCTTGCGCCCGAAATACACACATTCTCGCCGATCCAGCTGCCATCGCCGATATACACCTCAGCCAGTTGGGTGAGGCCCTGATCGCGGATCGGGATCGGGAAATTTTCGTAAGTGTGTCGATTGTCGGCCACGAACAGGCGATCTGCTGCCAGAACGCCGCGGCCGAATTCCACGCGCCGGGTAGCCACGATATGGGCGTGATTGCCGATCATGGTGCGGGCACCAACCTTGAACATCGGCGCTTGGCCGTGTTGCTTGAGCGCCGCGATATAAGCGCCGAGCTGAATAACGGCCCCGTCCTCGAAATGGCAGTATCGGGCGCCGAAAATGCGCAAGGGCCGCACTATGCGGACGCCTTTACCCATCGAACCGAACAGGCCGGCCAGCAGCCGATAGAAAAGGATCGAGAGATAATCGCGGATTCGAAAGTGGAGCATGATGAGCGCGCGTCTTGATTCCGGCCAAGGGGGGGTGAGGCGCATGCTCTAGCAGTTCGGTGGACGAGGCGGAGCGAGGAAGCCCCCATTCTGGTGCTTGTTGCCCGCCGCTTTGCCCGAGTAGCGCGCGCGGTGCCATTGCCTGACCTTGCTCAGACACAGGCCCACAGCCAGGCTCACGCCCAGCGTTAGCGCGGTGTCGCCGGCTGCGCCGGAGTCGGGCCAAGAAACCGGAATTCCGACGCGCGCTTCGTCAGGCGGTACGCCCCGATCACTAGCGTCAGCCCCATCGCGGCGAACATTGCGCTGCGCCACATCACCACCTGCTCCAGAGTGAGCGTAGTGCCTTCGAGAACCGCCACAACGAAGACGAACGCGGTCATCACTGCGCCGCCAATATAGGCTATGAGATACCAGCGATGGGTGATCATTACGTTGTAGCTGAGCGTGAAAGGTCCAGCCAAAGCGAAGGCAATCAGGCCGGGCGCAAGCGTGTGCACCCAGCGCAGGTCCGGCAAATATTGTGGCAGGATCGCCATCAGGACGTGCTCGGCCAAAAGCCACAAGCCCAGAGCCGTGGCACCGCAATAGATCATCGTGACCCAGAGGAAGGTGCGCAGTTCGCTTCTGACGGCAGGAATATCTCCCGCCCGCCAACGCTCGATAACCGGAGCCAGGAACACCTGTTGGACGAGGTTCGGGACCATCTGGAACAGGGTGACGAAAAGGAAAGCGAGATACAGATGGCCCAGCGCCTCAAGCCCGAGTTCGCCGCTGACATAGGCGCGCTCAATCAGGGGAATCGATTGCAGCGCAACACTCGCGAGAAACAGGCTGAAGCCCGCGCGAAAGACGAGACGGCATAGCCGTCCGGAGGCCCGCCATGCGCGGGGCCGCAGCACAGCGCCGCTCAACAGGGCCAGGGCTGCGAACGCTACGGGCTGGATCACGATCGCGCCCGCGGCGATGATCGCCGGCGACAGGCCCCGGTCGTGGGGGACCAGCAGAAGAAGAACGGTCATCGAAACCAGGATTGAAGCTGCGTTGATGATATTCGCGGCGCGCAGGCGCTGCCATGCGACCATTTCGTTCATCATCCAGGATCGCATCAGCGTTCCCACTCCGCCGATGATGGAGAGCAAGGCGATTGTCGTCATCGCCCAATCGCCCAGGGCCACGCAAACTGCCAGGCCGACCACGCCCAGGCACGCAGTAATCGCGGCAAAGCCGGTATAGGCCAGATCGATGATCCGTTGCCGCGTGCGCGGGCCTGCATGGCAAAGCAACCTGTAACCGCCATTGAGCAAGCCGAAATGCAGCATGCCGACGAATGCCATCGCCGCCTGGACAAGAGCGACAAAACCGAGATCGGCGTATTCCAGCGCCAGCATCAGGATCAGTCCGCGCGCAAGGACAATCGCATTCACCCCAAGCCCGATCGCCACGAACGCCTGCCGCGAGTCCAAGGAAACAAGACGCTTCACAGCGATTGAGAAAGACACCGCATGAACCTTCAAACCTGCAGGATCCGGTCGATATATTCCCCGGGCAAATCGGGCCTAACCTTCTTCGCCTCGGCCGCCGCCCGACGCCGGTGACGGCTGAGCGGCTCCATCATCCGGGAGTAGGGCGCATGTGTGTTGAAGGTGATGAAGACGGCGGTGCGTGGCACCGCGCAGCGACTGCCGAAATGGTAGCAGGCCGCTGGATCGACAAAGATTGCATCCCCCGACCTGCCATGGAAGACCTCGAAGCGATAAGCGCCCGTTTCGAGCCGGATCTGTTCATCGGTCAGACGACGGATAATGGGCGAGCGCCGGACACGCCTAGAGGCGCTCTTTTCGAGAAAGACGAAAGGGCCATGCTCGGGCCGGATCACGTCGGTCAGATACATGATGAAATGGAGCGATGTCGCATCACCGTAATCGCGGTGCCATTTCTGGCTTTCGCGCAAAGATCCGTGGGTCGGATAGCTGCGCATGACCTGGATGCTCGCAATCGAGAACTTGCCAGCGAAATAGGCACTCGCCGCGCCCAGGATCGCGTCGGAGAAGGCGAACTGAAATAGCGGGTTCGACGCTTCGAAATCTTCGGGCCGCACGATGTTCTCGAACGGATGCCCGACATCGGTCGGCACCACATCTTTCGCCCGCGGCGTATAGAGATCGGCGATGGCGCGCAGTGTCTCGAGATCTGGCGAAGGCGCCTTTGACCAGCCGTTGTTCTGCAGCCGTGAAAGACATGCGTCATCCATCGCCGCCACGCTCGGCGCCGGTCCCGGTGCCTTCTTCGCGCGCAGCAGGCTCCCGAGCTTTCCCAGCGCGCGTACGGCGACCAGCCGCCAGCGCAGGAAAGCGATCGTGTCGCGCACAAGGCTGGCTGTGCTCATGCCTCCGGCCCCGCCATTTGCGCTTGCACGCGTTCTGGCGGACACGCGCCGCCGCGAGCCACCCAGATATCGCTGGGAATGTTGTCCGATATCCGCTTGGCGGGAATGCCGACATAGATGCCCGGCTGCCCTATCGATCGGTTGACCAGGCTCATCGCGCCGATGATCACGTTGTCGCAGATGTCGAGCGGGCCGATGAGTACGCTGTTGGCTCCGATGACGACATTGTCACCGAGGCGAAAGACATCGCCCGTCGCATGCCGGGAGAGGTAATCGGGATTATCGGGAGCAGGGCCGACAAACTTGGCACCCGCATTGACGGCCACCCGACCGTCCGAGACCAGCCCGTTGCCACCCAGGAGGATGCCGCATGGGTGCGAGACGCGCAGACGTGCCACGCGCACGCGATGGCTGGTGACATCCAAGCCGAAGCGCCACAGGAGGCTGCGATCAAGAACCATCGCCAGATACTTGCCGGCGAACGGGATCCGCTGGTGTACAAAGGTAGAGAAGCGAATCGTAGCGCGAACCTGGCTTTCCACCATCCAGAGCTTGAGCAGCCAGCTTTTCATGCCGACAGGCTTTCACTGTCTCGCGCCGCTCTGGTGCAAAGGCCCGCGCCGTTGATGATCGCTTCACGGACCTGGTCGATATTCTCCGGGTCTTGCAGACGTGCGTTGGGAAGCGGGCGCCCGCGATGGCTCATTTCCGCAAGCGCGGCGACGAATGCCCTGGCGGCCTTGGCGTTTACCCTTTGTGTCTCATCGATCGGCGTGCGCAGCGCGCGGCGCAATTGTGGCCACGTCGTCACCCGCGTGATGCCCGGCACGCAGTCCCAATAGATCTGCCCCATGACGCACACGCTCTTGCCAAGAATCGCGGCTTCCCAGCCCACGCTGCTGGTAAGTGTTACCACCCTCTCGCACCGGGCGAGGATTGCGCGGGCTGGAATTTCCGCCGGGAGAAAGGAAAGGTTCGAATACCGCTCGCGAAGATCGCGGAATTTGGGGCGTAGCAGCGAACCCTTGTCGACCGGATGCTCCTTTACCACCAGCCTCTGGTGGGGATTCAGGCATTTGAGGATGTTCTCGATCGTCGCGACCTGGTTGGCGCAAAACTCGCTCATGTAATTGAGCGTTGCCTCGGGCTCCTGGTGCAGCGGGAAGAGCACGATCTCGAAATCATCGGATATGCTCTCGAGCGTGTCGTAAGCGTCGCGAAAGCTGGCGGCGAAGACCTGGCCGCGTTTGCCGTACTCCTCCGTGTAGCTTTCGTAGCGAAAGGCACCCGGCGCGGTTGCATTGCGTGATCGTCGATCGCGCAAGGCCCACAGCCCGGACTTGGCGAGCCCGGTGGCGAGCGGCCTGAGCGCGCGCCGGCTGGCGAGATTGCGCACGTAATAAGGTTGGTAATCGCTCTTGCGAACCTCTTCGAGATAGGCGTCGGCAAGCGCCAGCGAGGCGGATGAGGGAGACGGAAGGTCGAGCGATCGCCCCGAAAGCGTCAGCGGATCGGGCAGCCAGTAGAACAGGCCCTCAATAGGGCAGTACATCGGGGCAAGATACCGGATGCCGCGCGCCTGAGCCTCGATCAGCAGCACTTCGGAAATCTCGATTGCGACCAGCTCGTTGCAGACCGCAATGGGCTGGTGCTCGTCGAGCAGCGCGCCCCAGAAGGCAATTTCCTTGCCAAGGATCAAAAGGCGTTCCTCGTGCGAGAAGCGTCCTAGAAATCGTTCGGAAACAAACGAGGTCAGCTGATAATTCTCAGGCACATCGACGGGCGTCAGGCGATCAAAGTCAGCCTCGAAACAGGCGGCTACCCGGCAGCCCCTTGCGACCACTTCGGCGGCTTCCGCGCGGGTGAGCGTCACATAGACCGGCTCGAACCGGCCATCGCCTGCCTCCGGGTGGAGCGAAGGGTAAAAGCCAGCCTGATAGCCACGGGCGAAGAACACGATTTTGGGCGCCTTGTTCATGCCGGCGCTCCCTTCGTGCAGCCCTCGATCACCAAGGCCGGATCGACATCTTCGAGGGTGACAGCGTGCCCGCCTTCAAGATGGGATTGCACGAGTGCGAAAAGCACTTTCTGGCCGTTGATGATGTCGCGCTTGATCTCGGCATTGGCTGCAATGGCGTCGCTATCCCCGCCAAGGCAGGCTACAAGCTGCGACAGCGGAGCTAGCGTTCCTTCAGGCGTTTTTTGTTGCGGGCCAGCAAGTCGTTCGGGTTCGTGATAAGGATTGTCATCCGATCCGGCCGCCGGTCGGCCCGAACGCCAGAGGGAGGAGCCATTGGCTACCACCGCCAGCTGCGCGCTCTCGCAGGCAAGACGCCAATCGGTGCCCGGAATGCGTGTAATGTGCCCGGAAAAGCCGCCCTCGAACCAGATGTTCGCATCGAGGACGAGGGGGTCGTTGCTGATCCTCGCGCCCCTCCGGTCCAGCGGGCCAAGCCGTGCCTGCACGGCCTCTATCCGCTTGCCGCCGGCGGCAAACAGCAGCAGGTCAACCGTGTGCGGATGCGACCAGTACAACGTGCGCGAACCAAACTCGCCATATGCAGCGAGCAGCTTGCCATAAGCGCCCGAACCCGCTTCTTTCAGAGCCTCGCGATAGACGCGAATGTGGCGACGCACCGCGCCTAGCGTCATGAAGATATCCTTGCGCGCAAGCACCGTTTCGAGCCGCGCCAGTTCGGCGCGAGAATTGCACAAGGGCTTCTCGACATGCAGGGCGCGGGCGCCCGCTGCAATGCAATCAAGGATCATATCCGCCCGACCGGGCGTGCGCGTGGCCAGGCAGACAAGATCAGGCGCGCCCTTCGCGAGCAATTCCGCAATTGAACCGTGGCGGTTTTCGACCTGGTACGCTGCTCCAGCCCGCGCCAACGCCGCCGCATCGGCATCGCACAGGCTGACAAGATCAATCCCGTCAGCCATTGACAGGGCTTCGGCATGCGCGCTGGGCAGAAAGCAAGCCGGCCCGTATTCCCGCAAGCTTGGCGAGGTGAAGGCACCCATGCGCCCGCATCCGATCACGCCGGCAGAGAAGGCGGCGCTCACGCGGCCCAATCCAGCAGATAGGTAAATGCGTTGCCCTTGCGCGCGGCGAGATCGGTATAGGCGCGTTCAAGCTCGTGGGCTGGATAGGTGCCGGAAAGAATGGCTCGCGGATCAAGCCGGCCTTGCGCGATGCACTGGATGATAAAGGCCAGATTATCCCGCAGGTTGAAGCGGTTGAATCCGCGCGGATCGTTTTCGAGCGGTGAAATGCCTACGGCTTCGATCCGCAATTGCTTGGCATAAAAATGCGCCGCAGCCAGAGGATTGTAGGCTCCGGGAGCCTGGTCGCGCCCCGGAAAGCCGAGGCAGGCGATCACCGCGTTCTGGCCAGCCAGTTCAAGCGCGGATTGGTAATCTGCCCAGGCATTGGTGGTCAGGATGACCACGTCCGCGCCCCCTTCCAGATTCTTTGCCAGCGCGGCTTTTTCGCTGCGCCTGTATGTTCCCCCCGCGTCGTAGCTTTGCATGGCGATTTCCCGCGAGACGCGATGGTCGGAAACCGCGAAAGCGCAAGCGCCGGCCAGCGCAGCCATGGCGACACAGGTCAAACCCAGAGTGCCAAGCCCGATGACCACAACCCGGCTGCCCGCGCGCACGTCGCTGCGCAGGATGGCATTATAGCCCAGGTGAAAAAGGTAACTCGTCGCCACAGCGGCAGTGTCCATTGCAGGATCAAGCCGGAAATAGATCTCGCTCGCCGGGCACGCGAAATGACTGCGATGCGATTGCAGCGTGAGCACCCGGTCTCCCGTGCACAAACCGACGACTTCGCGACCAACGTCCAGCACTTTGGCAACGCTGCAATAGCCCTGGACGCGGGGATAGGCAGGCCCCGGGCGAAGCGGTGCGGCCCCGCGCCAGGCCGCAAGTTCGGTGCCCGGCGAAATCACGCTGACGATCGTCTCGCACAAGACCTCGTGACCCGATGCGCAGGGCAAAGCTTCTTCGTGCCACGCCAGGGTGCCGGGCGCCTCCAGCCAGGCGGTTCTGGCCTGCGTGCCGATCATGCCGAGCACCCTGCCAGGAGATGGGCGCAAAGGTTCGCAAAGCGCGCTGGTCGGTTAAGAAGGGATTTGAAAATCATGGGGTCCGATCTCCCATTTCGCGCCCAACCCGGCAAGCGATCGGGGGCCATAACTGGCACCACTATGGACCTGATCGCGCGGCCAGGTGGATTGTTCTGCGCGCGCATTAAAGGGCGGCTAACTTGACCAGGCCCTCATGAGGCAGCGCGCAGGGCGGAGCGTGAGGGGGCAGCGCAGTGATCGCGGTTCGCCCGGCTTCAAGCGCGATTACGAGGCCGGCAGAGTGGAGCCCCGCCACCCAGCGCGCGCCGCGCAAGGCGCTTGCCATATCGGGCGACCGGTCCAGTCGGGCACTGGGATGCTGCGAAATCCAGTCGCAATATTTGTCTGGCGGATCCGAAGGGTGCGGCCGGATACGAAGCGGTGTTCGGGGCGGAATGGCGGCAAGGGCGCGGCGGGCCATGAAATAATCCAGCGCCTGGAATTCGCCTGGCCCTGTCCGCCCCCAATCGCTGTGGGCGGGTTCCATAAGGAAGAGGACATCCCCATCGATCGGCGTGCATCCGGCCGCCTTCGCCTGTTCGGGAAGGTACAGGTTGGGATGCTGCTCGATGTCCGTATCGGCAAAGGTTCGGCGCGCTATCCTGAGCGCGTCGTGGTCTGCGACCCAGATCGTATCGGGCATCTGCCATCGGCCGTCACGCTCGAAGCGCATTGTGTAGTTCACCCAGTGATCAACGACCGCAATGGAGCCAATTCCAAGTCTTGCGGCGGCGAGCCGCGCGCGGTGTTCGAAATCGCTGGCCCAGCCTGTGCCCGTCAGGACGCTCGCCATTCCTGCAAGACAATCCGGAGTGGCCGTGATCGCGCTGCCATCACCGAATCGCGACAGCCAGATGGATCGGGCAGGGCCGGCTGCCATAACGCGTTGCGGTGGCCTTGCGGCCGCGTCGACCCATGCGGCGATCAGGTTGGCCGCGCCCGCATCGTGCATTGCCACCGCGTAGGGTGCGGGCAGGCTGTCAACGGGCGAATTTGGCATAGTGCACGATATCGCAAGGCTCGCCATCGAGCAGTTCCTGCGCCTCGCGGACCGCCTCGAGCATCATTCCCGAGCGTTCCATCAAAGTGATCATCGCAATGTTCGCGGCAAGGCACCCGGCGGTGAGCTTGCGCACGCCCGCATGGCTGAGCAGCCATGCGGTCAGCAATGTCCAGGCCTCGCTCCCATAACCACCACCCCAGCGCGCGCGCGCGCCGATCATGATTCCAACATCGCAGGTCTGGTGGTGGGGATTGGCGTAAGCGGTCATGGTACCGATCGCCTCGTCATTGGCCTTATCGCGCACGCTGAGAAAGAGGCTGGGAGATCCGTCAAACCCTGCAAGATAGGTTTGAGCGGTCTCGCGTGTATGCCTGCAAAAGCGCTGGTTCGAGAACCGCATGACTTCGCGATCGCCGAGCCATGCCAGATAATGCCGGGTGATATCGGCCCGCGCGAAACGTTTAAGCCGAACCTTGCGGCCTTTCAGCTCCTGAAATGCTTCGAGCCTCATTCCCTCAAAGCGCTCCGATTGCGCCACACTTTCTCAAAGGCCGAAACAATGTCGCTCACATCGGCGGACGGTAGCGCGTTGAGGCAGATCGAAAGGCCAAGAAAGCTGGCGTCATGCAATTCCTCGGCCACGGGACAGGTGCCAGCGCCGTAATCGAATGTGCGATCAGGGCGCAGCGTCCAGGGAAAGCCGCCTGTCCCGTAAGCGCATCGCTCGGTAAAGACCGGCAGGCGATGGATGTTCTGGTAGCCCGCCATCAACCCCGGGACGCCTTCCGCCGTGAGCGCGCGAACAAGTGCGGCGCGTGTGGCGCCGAACGTCTCGAGGTCAAGCTGCATACCGTAAACGTAATAGGCATTGGTCGCGAAGGGCGCGGCGGCCGGCAGGATCAGCCCTTCGAGCGAGGCAAGCCCTGCTTCCAGTTGCGCTGCAACCCGCTGGCGATCGGCCACGCGATCGGCCAGCTTGTCGAGCTGGACGCTGGCAATCGCCGCCTCGATCTCGCCCATGCGGAAATTGTATCCGATCATGTTGGCCAGATCAGCGCGCCGCCCTGCACCGCTGCGCGGATTGACCACGCTTTCCGCGTGATTGCGGATCAGCGCGAGGCGCGCCGCGTAATCGTCGTCATTGGTGACCAGAATGCCGCCTTCACCGCAATGGATATGCTTGTGATAATTGAGGCTGAACCCCCCGATATCGTAACCGGTGCCGGTCTTGATGGCGTGGTGGGGCTCGCTCCCCATCAGCGCGCCCGGCGCCTGGGCGGTATCACCAAGCAACTTGAGCCCGTGCCGGTCCGCGATCCGCCGCAAAGCCATGACGTCCGCCGTCTGCCCGAAGATATCGACCGCCATGATCGCGCGGGTGCGCGGGCCGACAAGCGCCGCGACGCTTGCGGGATCAATGTTGAAGGTCGCCCGGTCGATATCTGCGAAGACCGGGATCGCGTTCCAGTGCAGGATCGCCATGGCGGTCGCGCTCATCGTCCAGGGCGTGGTGATGATTTCATCCCCCGGTTCGAGCCCGAGCGCGCCGACTTCCGCGATCAGCCCGCTTGTCCAGCTGTTGACCGCGAGGGCATGCCTGACGCCGAAGAAACTGGCGGCCTTTTCTTCGAAAGCGCGCACTTCACGCCCGCCCATGAAGAGCTCACCCGGAGCACCTATATAGGCCGAGAGCACGCCCGAGCGGACCACGCGCATAGCCGCGTCTTCTTCTTGCGCCCCGATCGCTCGAAAGGGTTGCAGCGGACGGTCGATCACGGGCGTGCCGCCATGAAGGGCGAGGGTTTCGGTCATGAGCATGATGCGTCGCTCCTGCGAGTGAGTGCGCGCCGGCGTATCTCTTCGCAGATCGCCAGCGCGCGAGAGGCGCTGGCGCCATCGCTTGCCAGCGGAGCGCCGTTTTCGATGGCACCGGCGATGTTGTCGTAAGCGGCCATCATCGCCTGCGGGTAACGACCCGGTGCGCTTTCGGGCAGGCTGAGCTGGCGGTGACCGGGAGTTTGCACGCGTTCGATCACGCGGCGCGTTTCGATGCGCATTCCGCCATCGCGGATTGCGACTTCGCCCCTTTCAAAGGAAAGGATCAGTTCAAACTGGGTGAAAGCGCGCGAATCTCCAGCCACCAGGTGGATGGTTGAGACGCAGCTCGGATGCCAGAGCAGCGCGGTGACCGAGGGGTCGTCATACCAATGATCGAACACCGCCGGTCCAACCGTGGCAACCTCCTGCGGGCCAAAGATCATCTGGACAAGATCGACCAGATGGCTGCCGTTGTGGAGGATGCCCTTCGAATAGGTCCCAACCGCCGCGAGAAACGGGCCCCACTCCTCCCGCCAGCTGCGCGCCAGATCGACGAGGTCGGGGGCCCAGCGCCGCGTGTAATTCACCGCCACCTTTATGCCCGTTTCGTCGAACTCATCGAGCAAGCTACTGACCGTTTTCAGGTCTGAGGCGAGAGGTTTCTCGCAAAAGACCGCCTTGGGTTTAAGATCCAGCGCCAGGCGCAAGTGCGCCAGATGCTGCGCCGTAGGAGAGGCAATGACGATGAGGTCAAAGTCTCCCGGTCCCGCGTTGACCGCATCGGGTGAAGCTTCGGCGCAAGGAACGTTCCAGCGGGTGGCAAAGGCCTTGCGCGCGCGATCGTCGGGATCCACGCAGGCGACCAGCTCAAAGCGATCATCGCGCGCGATCGCGCCTGCGTGGCTGAGCGGCCAGTCTTGAGGCGATCGCCCGGCGTCATACCCGCCGGCAACCGCGCCGCAGCCGATGATGAGGACCTTGTGCACCATTTCGCTGCGCCGCCGCCTCAGGCGATCAAGTCCCAGCTCACCGGCGTCCCCTTGGCGCAGGCACGGTTCACCCGCTTGCCGATCAGGACATCATAATGTTTTGGCGCGAGCCCGAAGCCGGGCCGAACAGAGCGCAGGTTTTGCGGCGTGAAGGCCTCTCCCTCAGCGATATCCTGGGCCACATAGAGCGAACGGCGAAAGATGCGTGAGCCGGCTTCTGCATCCGTGCCCCCATAGGTGACGCGGCCAAGCGATTGCCAGGCACGCTCGGTCTCCTCGCGCAACTGGCGCAATTCGTGAGGTTCGAGGCTGAAGGCGCTGTCAACTCCGCCATCGGCGCGCGCTAGAGTAAAGTGCTTCTCGACCACCACAGCTCCCAGCGCCACCGCTGCGACCGCGACCCCGGTGCCCATCGTGTGATCGCTCAGCCCGACCTCGCAGCCAAAAGCCGCGCGCATGTTCACTAAGGTTGCGATATTGGTGCTCCCTGGCGTTGCGGGATAGGTGCTGGTGCATTTGAGCAGGCACAGCTGTTCGTTCCCCGCTTCGCGGCATACGCTCAAGGCCTCGCCGATCTCCGCGAGGCTCGCCATGCCGGTGGACAGGATCATCGGCTTGCCAGTACCGGCCACCTTGCGGATCAGGGGCAGGTCGACCAGCTCGAAACTGGCGATCTTGTAGGCAGGGACATCGAGTTCTTCGAGAAAATCTACCGCGCTGGCATCGAATGGCGAAGAGAAGCAGGCGAGCCCCAGAGAGCTTGCGTGTTCAATGATCGGAGCGTGCCAGGCCCAAGGTGTGTGAGCCTCCTTGTAAAGATCATGGAGCCGCCGTCCGGCCCATGGCGAAGCAGGGTCCTCGATCACGAAGCCGGGTGCGTCGCAATCAAGCGTGATCGTATCGGCGGTGTAGGTCTGCAGCTTTATCGCGTCCGCGCCGTTCTCGGCCGCGGCGGTGACGATAGCCAGCGCGCGTTCGAGCGAGTGGTTGTGGTTCCCGCTCATCTCGGCGATCAGGTAGGGCCGCGTTGCGGGGCCGATTTCGCGTCCATTGATATTCATGCAGGGGCGTTCTTCTTGCAAGGTTTGCCGGGGGTCTGGGATCGAGACCTCGTTTATCATGCCGGCAGGGGATCGGCGGGTGTTGTTGCATCCGATCTGGCCATATCCCGGCGCTTTTCCCAGCGCGTCGATCCGGTCTGGCGATATCCGTTACGGGCAAACAGTTTGCGCGATGCGGTGTTGTGCTCCAGCACTTGCGCCTCGATGATCGCGGGCTGTGCGGCCTCCTCGCCTGCGCGCAGGAGTCCGGAGCCAAGCCCGAGGCCATGCAGCTCCGGATCACAATAAAGCGACACCTGCGCGCACCTTTGCACGCCCCAATCGAAACGGATGACTCCGACAGCCCGCCCGCCAATCTCGCCGATCAAGATCGCCTTAGCCTCGCTCGACAAGGCCCGCTCAAGCCAGGCGCAATGGTCGTTCCAATCCAGCGGATCGCGGCTCACGGAGACAGAGCGGGTGGCGGGATGATTGCGCCACTCGAACATCAGGCGCGCATCAGCAATGTTTGCAGGGCGCACTTTCAGAGCGCTTGCAGCCAGGGCCAACGCGACCCTTTGCGCGCCGCGGCCATCCACAAGCGCGGCGGCTTTGCGCGCAAGGGATCTTCGAAGACCTGCATCGCCGATCAGCCTGGACAGATCGCTTGCCATGGCTGGCGGGCAAGGATCAGCCGCAAGCGCGACAACGCCGTCACGCGCGAGAGCAGGGGCGACAGCCTTCTGGTTTGGCGCGACCACGCAAAGGAGCGCGGGTGCGCCCATGCAGCATCGCTCCCAGCAGGCGCTGCCGCCGGCCCCGATCTGCAAGTCGTGGCGAGCAAAGAACCCGGCAAGGTCCGGCAGGTCCAGGGTGAGGCGGGTTTTGGGTCGCGCCACTACGGCCTCCCGCAGGGCACACAGATTCGGGTTGGCGCTGGTCGTGACCACTTCGACCGGTCCCTCAAATCCCGCGAGCGCGATGGCCTCGAGCACCAGACAGCTATAATTTCCAGCATCAACCCCGCCCATGAAGACGCCGATCGAGGCCAGCTTGTCCTTGAAACAGTAGCGCGACGCCTGAGCGTAAGCCGGGCTCAGCAGGCCGAAGCGCGGTCCGCCCAGTATTCGTGGTTTTCCTCGCGCGACAGCCGCATATTTCGCCCGGTGGTCATCAGCGTGCGTGTGATCAATCAGCGTGTCGCACTCCATCGCGCGATCGGCGAGGTCGTCAATCGCAGCGATGGGGCAGCACAGGGCTGAAGCGATCGCTGTGTGCCAGTGGGCATCGAATGCATAACTGTCGACCACGACGAGGTCCGCTCGCCAAGCGGGGGCCCATGCGGCCAGAGCCAGGAGCGTATCCGCGACATCCTGATCCTGCGACACTTGGGCCCATGCAGCGTGGGGAATGGGGGTCTGCGCTTCGGCAAGTGGTCCCACCGGTTGCGGCAGGGTGGCGTTCCTCTTGATCCCCGCGGCAGCGATGATGGGGCGCACATCGAGGCCCAGATCGCGGGTTACGAAGGCGACTTCGTCCCCTTGCCCTTGCAATGCCTGCGCAAGCGCAACGCAGCGACGCACATGCCCTGTGCCGATCGCGCTTGACGCATCGACGCGCAAGACGACGTTCATCGCCCTGATTTCGCCCGCATCACCAGAGCGGCGTGCATTCGCTCGGCTCGCTCCCAATCCTCGGGCGTGTCGATATCGACGACCCGCCAGGACGGCAGCGTGATCGCGCACCCGTTTTCGTGAATATTTGCACCGGACAGCCATGTCTCGGCGCTTGCCCAATAGAACTGACCGGCATCGTAGAAGGCGGGCTCAAGGTCCTGTGTGCGCGTGGCTGCGTGCTTGGCCGAAAAGGGCGTGACCGCACTGTTGGGTTGGCGGCGCAACGCGCGCTGGATCGCGCTCGGAAATTCGGCGACGGGAAAGGCGTAGCCCCGATCGGCGTGCGCCATCAGCAGGTCCAGCGCCTTTTCAAGGTCTTCGCTCTTGAGAAAGGGTACGCCGGGATAGATGCACACCGACCGTGTGATGGTCCATCCGATCGCACGTGCAGCGCTGATCGCATGCTGGATGACGGGTACGGTGGGCGTGTGATCATCAGCAAGCTCAGCTGGGCGAACGAAGGGGACTTCGGCACCGAGATCGCGCGCCAGATCGGCAATTGCAGGGTCGTCGGTGGTTACCATGACGCGCTCAACCACCGGGCTGCGCTGTGCGGCCTTAATTGCGTAGCCGATCATCGGGACCCCGGCGAAGGGTCGGATGTTCTTGCGCGGTATACGCTTTGATCCTCCCCTAGCAGGGATGATCGCAATGTGTCCTGCGCAGTTGCGAGCCGGCCCACTCATGCAGCCAGCCGCAACAGTGTTTCTGCAACGCGAGATTGCTGGCCCTGTGTCATGGCCGGGAAGAGCGGCAACGAGAGCGCCCTTTCGTAATAAGCGACCGCATTGGGAAAATCGCTGCGCGCAAAACCACGCCTGGCATAATAGGGCTGGGTATGGATCGGGATGTAGTGAACGTTCACGCCGATATGGGCCTTGCGAAGTCCTGCAAACACCTCGGCCCGGCTGGCGCTGGAGGCCTCGGTCAACTCGATCGCGTAGAGATGCCATGCGCTTTCCCGATCCTTGAAGCGCGCAGGGCGTCTGAACGGACCTTGGGCAAGCAGAGTGTCATAGCGGTCGGCAAGGCGCTGTCGGGCCTCGCGCCATTCATCCAGTCGCGCCAACTGCGAAAGACCGAGCGCTGACTGCATATCTGTGAGCCTGCAGTTCAAGCCCAGATCGACCATCTCATAGTACCAGGCGCCCGGGACCGGCACCGACCAGCCGGCGCGCTGCATTGCCGCTTCGTCGCGCGTTACTCCATGCGAGCGCAGCAGGCGAATGCGCTCGGCCAGCGCGTCATTGCGTGTCGTCACCATGCCGCCTTCCGCGGTGGTGACGATCTTGACGGCGTGAAAGCTGAATACGGTGATGTCTGCGTGGGCGGAGCCCACCGGCGCGCCATTATACGAGGCGCCAGTAGCGTGGGCGGCATCTTCCAGAATCGCGAAGCCGTAGCGATCCGCCAGATCGCGCATTTCCAGAAGGTCGCATGGGAGGCCGGCGAAATCGACCGGTATGACGACGTCGGGCATGCTTCCCGTCTTCTCAGCTTCAATCAGCTTGGCCTTCAGCGCCTCAAGGCTCATATTGCGCGTTACCGGATCGATATCGACAAAATCCACGAGAGCGCCGCACATAAGGGCGCAATTCGAGCTCGAGACGAAGCTGTTGGGGCTTGTCCAAACGATGCTTCCCGGCCCCACGCCCAGCGCAAGACACGCAAGATGAAGACCGGCCGTCGCGTTTGAGACGGCAATGGCGTGGGCAACCTCGTGCCGTTTGGCAAAGGCCTGTTCGAAGGCCTGGCCGATGGGCCCCTGGGTGAGGAAGTCCGATCGCAGCAGGTCCGTTACGGCGGCAATGTCCGTCTCGCTGATCTCTTGCCGCGAATAGGGGATGAAGGGGTGGGTCATCGCGAGAGCCTATTCCGCCGCTTCCCGGTCCGAGGTCCCGTAGATCAGATCCTGCAACTGCTCGACGCTCAGGAAATCCGGGTTCGTTCCCGAATTGTATGCAAAGCCGGGCTCCACCGCGCGACAGCCATGCCGGCGGCAATACTCTTCGATCGAATAGTCCGCACCAACCGGCAGGATCGCGTAATAGGCGCCCATATCTACTGTGTTGAAGCTGTCTGAAGCGGTGATCATCTCCTCGTGGATCTTTTCGCCCGGGCGGATGCCGATCACCTTCTGCCGGGCTTCGGGAGCAATCGCGGTGGCGATGTCGCCGATCCGGTAGGACGGGATCTTCGGCACGAGCACTTCGCCCCCGCTCGCATGCTCGATCGACCACAGCACCATCTCCACCCCTTCCTGCAGGCTGATGTTGAACCGGGTCATGCGCGGATCGGTGATCGGCAGAACGCCTTCGCACCTCTTGTCCATAAAGAAGGGGACGACCGAGCCGCGCGAACCCATCACATTGCCATAACGCACCACCGAGAAGCGCATGTCGCGCGCGCCCTTCACGTTGTTGGCCGCGACAAAGAGCTTGTCCGAACACAGCTTGGTCGCGCCGTAAAGGTTGATCGGAGCCGCAGCCTTGTCGGTCGAAAGTGCCACGACGCGGCTGACATCGCTGTCAAGGCATGCCTCGATCAGATTCTGCGCGCCCAGCACGTTGGTCTTGATGCATTCGAAGGGATTGTACTCGGCTGCCGGTACCTGCTTGAGCGCGGCGGCGTGGACGACGACATCAATGCCTTCGAGCGCGCGGCGCAAGCGCGCCTCGTCGCGCACGTCGCCCAGGAAATAGCGCAGGGCGGGATAGGTCGAGCGCGAGAAGGCTTGCTGCATCTCGAACTGCTTGAGTTCGTCGCGCGAATAGATGACGAGCCTGCGGATATCGGGATAACGATCGAGCACCGTGCGCACGAAGGCCTTTCCAAAAGAGCCGGTCCCGCCGGTAACAAGCACGGATTGTCCATTCAGCATCGTCACAACACTCGCTCAACAAGGGCCAAAGGCCAGGCAGAGAACGGAGCCTTTCCATAAGGAAGGCTCCATCACGCAGGCAGGCGGCCGGATTGCGCCATCAAGAAGCCCCGTTTTCTCCCTGTTTCGTGATGGCGTCGGGCGCTGCGTTTCCGCTTGCCCCCATGCGCATTCTCGAATCCGGTGAAACGGGATCTGGGCCTTGTCTTAGCGCATCCATGCAGGTCCGGGCCGACTGTTGCCTCCGTCATGGAGGGAGTTGATTGGGTCCAGGATGGAGGTGCTTTTGGGCGGCGTCTTTGTGAGAATTAATACTATTTTTATCAGATGCCTAGCGCCTGAAAATCCAAAGCCGATCTGCTTTGGTCCAGCTTGGATCGAACAGGATCTTGCGGCTCGCCGTGCTCTTGCCCAACTGGCCAGGGCGGGGCTATTTTTCCGGGGCGGACCACACGCGCTCCCTTTGCTTGAGAGTTGCGCGAACCATGTTGATCGAGCCCATCGCAAACAGCGCGATTGTGATCCGTCGCCGCGATCCAATCACTTCCGCGATGCGCTACAGCCTGGCTTGGATAGTGGTGGCTCTGCTGCCAATGATAGCGATCTGGCTGGGCGGTTACGAAAGACCGTTTGCCGACCCGACCTTGCGCTCCACGCTTCTGACGTCGAGCGCGGGCCTTTTCGCCGGGCTCTTTCTCGCCGGACGCGTGCTCGATCTTCCCGGCACGCGAGGCATAATTCATGGTGTTCCCGTAATGGCGGCGTGTTTCGCGATTGCGGCGTTGGTCCTGTTTGCCTTTCGCATCGAGTACAGCCGCACTCTTTTGTTCTACTCTGCCGTTGCCGCGATGCTGGCGGCGTCCCAGCGGCGCCGGCCGTGGCGTACGTTGGGGCGCCGCTCGTTCTACGTCGTGCCCTATGGCAAGGCGCCCTCAATCGCTGCGCTCGATGGTGTTGCAGCCCACCATATGAAGCGGCCGGACATCCCCGCTGATCGTTCGGCCAGCATTGTTGCCGATCTTCGCGCCGATCTTCCCCCGGCATGGGAGCGGCTGCTGGCCCGTGCCAGCCTCGCCGGCATCCCGGTCTATCACTACAAGCAATTGACCGAGAGCCTGACCGGGCAAGTGAAGATCGAAAGCCTGTCGGAAAACTCGCTCGGCTCGCTGATGCCCAACCGGTCCTATACGCCGGTCAAGCGTCTGATCGATATTTTCGGCAGCCTGGTGCTGCTCGTCGCGCTGGCGCCGTTCATGACCGTGCTGGCGATCCTTATCTGGGCCGAGGACGGCGATTCGCCCTTGTTCATCCAGACACGCACGGGTCTAGGCCTGCGCCCGTTCCGAATGTACAAGTTTCGCTCGATGACGCGCCGCACCCCGGCGTCCTGGGCGCAAGCGCGTGCGGAGGCTGTCACACAGGCCGACGATGCCCGGATCACGCGAATCGGGGCCTTCATCCGTCGCTATCGCGTTGATGAGCTCCCGCAGCTCCTCAACGTGCTGAAGGGCGAGATGAGCCTCATCGGACCGCGCCCCGAAGCCAATGCCCTGTCGGACTGGTACGACGACAATCTGGCCTTCTACTCCTATCGCAGTATTCTGCGTCCCGGGCTGACGGGATGGGCGCAGATCAATCAGGGCCATGTCGCCTCGCTCGATGATATCGAGAAGAAGCTCCAATACGATTTCTACTACATCAAGCACTTCTCGTTCTGGCTCGATGTGCTGATCGTGATGCGCACGATCCACACCGTCCTGACCGGTTTCGGCTCGAAGTAGACTGCCCGGCAGGTCCGCGTCGATGGTTGAACCACCCCTCAGGGACCTTCAAGCGCAATCACAGGCAGGCTGCCAGTTGCCACTCAAGGGCCTTTGCGCAGCGAGTGGTGATCACGGGTAAATCCAAGCCCTACCGGTCCAGCCCGATATCGGGCGCATCGACCTGCTTCATGCCGACCGTGTGATATCCGGCATCGACGTGGTGCACTTCGCCCGTGACACCGGCAGAAAGGTCGGAAAGAAGATAGAGGCCTGATCCTCCGACATCGTCGATCGTGATGTTGCGCCTGAGCGGCGAATTCAATTCGTTCCACTTGAGGATATAGCGAAAGTCGCCGATGCCGCTTGCGGCGAGTGTCTTCACCGGCCCGGCGCTGATCGCGTTCACGCGGATGCCATCGGGGCCAAGGTCGTTGGCGAGATAGCGCACGCTGGTCTCCAGCGCTGCCTTGGCGACTCCCATGACGTTGTAATGCGGCATCACCTTTTCGGCGCCGTAATAGGTAAGCGTCAGGATCGATCCCCCGCTTTCGGGCATCATCCTCGCCGCACGCTGGGCGACCGCGACCAGTGAATAGGCCGAGATGTTCATCGTCATCAGGAAATTGTCGAGGCTGGTGTCGACATATTTGCCACGCAGTTCCGACTTGTCGGAAAAGCCGATCGCGTGGACGACGAAATCGATCGTATCCCAGCGCTCTTTCAAAGTGGCAAAGGCTGCATCAAGCGCCGCCATGTCCGAGACATCGCAATCAAACGTAAAGTCGCTACCAAGCTGCTGCGCCAGCGGCTTGACGCGCTTGGCCAGGGCATCGCCCTGATAGGAAAAAGCCAGCTCCGCGCCGTGGTCGGCAAGCTGCTTGGCAATCCCCCAGGCGAGGGATTTATCGTTGGCAAGGCCCATGATCAGCCCGCGTTTGCCCTTCATCAGACCGCTCATGCGGCTTCCTCCTTCGTATTGCTGCCCTCTGGCGCATCTTCCGCCGGATCGCTCCCCTTCGGTTCGGCCCCCTCCGGTTCGGCAAAAGCGGCATTTACCTCGGCTCCGATAACGAGACCGAGCCCAACGAGCCAGAAAAACAACAGCGCAATCATGATTCCCGCGAGGCTGCCATAGACCAGGTCGTAGGCGAAAAAGCGCTGCAGGACGGGGGGCATGGCGGTTGTGACGGCCAGCCACCAGGCGGCGGTGAACAGCGCGCCGGGCCATTTGGGGTATTTGCGCGCGCGATACTCCTGCGGCGCCAGCGCCCAGAACAGGAGGTAGAGCGAGCCAAACAGGCCAAGCGCCGGCACCGTGCGCGAGAGCCCGATCGTGCCGACGAATTCGGCGAGCTGGGGGAGCGCTGCCAGGATGATCTGCTGTGCGGCTCCGAGCGCCACTTGGGCGAAGAGCGAGAACAGCAAGAGCACCACCGCGCCGATGATGAGGCCGGCGGATGCAAGCCGGTAGCGCCAGAAGGCCAGCACGGCCTTCGTCCCGTAAGCGCGCCGCAGGACGTCGCGGATCGTCTCGATGAGGCTCGAGACCGACCACAATCCAGCCGCTGCGCCAAACCACAGAAGCCAGCCGCTGCGCGCGTCGATCACGTTTTCAGCCGTCGGCGCGATCACCCTCTGGACCGTAGGCGGCATTGCCTGGATCACCGTCTCGATGATCATCCGGCGTTCTTCAAGCTCGCCGACCAGCTGGAACAGGGCTCCGGCAAGGATGAAAAAGGGGAAAATCGCCAGCATCGAAAGGTAGGCGAGGTTGCCTGCGTGGATGAAGCCGTCGTTGAAGGTGCCGGTGACGGTGCGCCGGATGACTTCGAGGCCGCGCCCGCCGGGCCTCATCGCCTTCAGCCAGCGTTTTTTCCAGTCGGGGGATTGTGGGCCATCGCGGTGCGGCCGAACCGCACCCGGGCCGCCAGCTTCGCGCCGCCGCGCCTCGGGTGACAGCGATCGCACTTCACGACGTTCCCCCTCGATCGGACCGCCTGCCCAGCCCGGAGGTCTCTGGTTCGAGGCTGTCCTCGCATCAGGGGACGCGCCGCCGGACGAAGTGGCCGCGTTTTGGGAGCGGGCGCCAGAGGTGCGCGGCGTATCCATGTGTGTGATCCTACGCCCCCCGCGCGGCCAAGCCAAGCGGGGACCGGTTCCGGATCAAAGGCCGAATTTCTCGCGCGGGCTGCCGGGATCGGTCCAGTCGCCCAGCCTCTCCTCCAGTTCGCTGAGGTCTTCGGGCAGCTGGATCTCGAGCGTAACCAACTGGTCACCGCGCGCGGGCGTCGCGCCGCTGGCTCCCGCCTTGGTCCAGCCCTTGCCGCCAAGCCGCAGGATTGTGCCGCCATGGGTGCCAGGCTTGATGGTGAGCATGACCGGGCCATCCACGGTCGGGCATTTCACCCGGCCTCCGCGCAAGGCCTCGTCGAGCGTGATAGGCAGGTCCATGCGCACATTGTCGCCATCACGGCGAAAGAAGGGGTGCGGGCCAATCTCGACGAGCACGATGCCATCGCCATTGCCACCGGGGCCGGCATGGCCCTTGCCCTTGAGGCGCATCTGGGTGCCGTCATCGACTCCGCCCGGCAGTTTGAGGCTGATCGTCTTGCCATCTGCCAGCGTGATCCGCTGATCGCGTCCCGCTGCGGCGTCTACGAAGGGAACGGCGAGCCGGTACTGAATATCGGCGCCCTTCTTGGGCGGGGGAGCACTTGTGCGCCCGCCAAAGCCGCGGCGCGGATCGGCTTGTGGCCCCGCGTGCGAGCGCCCGTTGCCGAACAGGCCTTCGAAAAGATCGCCGAGGTCCATCTCGTTCGTGTCGAAACCGCCGAATTCGGGATCGCGAAAGCCGCCGCCTGGCCGGCCACTACCGCCTCCGCGGCCAAAGCCGCCGCCCATGCCGCCTCCGCCGCCTCCGCCCATGCCAGCGAACGGATTGAGCGGGTTGCCGTCCTGGTCGATCTCGCCCCGGTCGAACTGTGCTCGCTTGTTCTTGTCGGACAACAGGTCATACGCATTGGTTACGTCCGAGAACCGTTCTGCGGCTTTCGGATTGTCCTTGTTGCGATCAGGGTGAAGCTCCTTGGCGAGCTTGCGATATGCGCTTTTGATGTCCTTTTCGGAAGCGGTGCGCGCGACGCCAAGGGTACGATACGGATCTGCCATCGTGTGTTAGCTAGGTGAGACGGTTTGAGCGTGCAAGCGATGAAGTGCACGGCCTTGTGCCATCAACCTTGTTCCATCCGTCGTGCTGGCGGGATGATGCGCCGTTAAAACATGGAAATTGCCTCGGCCTGACAAGGCGAGTTTCCCTGTCGCGGCGCTGTGCGCTAAGGCTGCCCGAGTGTCCCGCGCGCGCTTCCTCGGGGTCTCCCGATTTTTCCGGCACCGGCTTGCAGGCCGCGCGTTTCTTGGTCAGGGACCGTGCGCCGCGCGGTCCACAAGCTAACCAAGGCCCTGAATTCCATGAACAGCCCCCAATCGCTCGATGAAGCCCAACTGGCCGATAGCCAGATCCCGGCAGGCTCAGACCCCTTCAAGCTATTCGACGAATGGTTCGCACTCGCGCAGGAGAGCGAACCCAACGATCCGAACGCCATGGCGTTGGCCACCGCGGACGCGAGCGGTCGGCCCTCGGTGCGCATGGTGCTGCTCAAGGGCCACGGTGCAGGCGAGGGCGCGGAATATGGCGTCGTTGGTGGCGGGTTTACCTTCTTCACCAATATGGGCAGCCGCAAGGGGCGCGACATCGCCTCGAACATGCAGGCCGCGCTACTGTTCCACTGGAAGAGCCTGCGTCGCCAGATCCGCATCGAAGGGCCACTGGTCGAGGTCTCGCAAGCGCGTGCCGACGCCTATTTCCACTCGCGACCCTACAAGAGCCAGGTCGGCAGCGCGGCGAGCGACCAGTCACGCCCCCTGCCTGAGCGCCAGGCCTATCTCGACCGGGTAAAGACACTGTGGGAGCAGCACGAGGAAGAGGGCCGCGTGCCGCGTCCCGATCACTGGACAGGGTTCACGCTGAAGCCCGAACGCATCGAGTTCTGGATGGACCGAGACAATCGCCTGCACGATCGCCGGCTGTTCACGCTCGAAGGGGCAGGCGATGCGCTGCGCTGGAGCGACACGCTCCTTTACCCGTGAGATCCCCGCAATTGCCTTGAGGCCCCGCAGCTGATCCAGGCCAAAAGGAAAAGCGGCAAGGAAAGCAGATGACCCACACGATCCCCTATTGGCACGTCGATGCCTTCAGCGCGAAGCCCTTTGGCGGCAATCAGGCTGCGGTCATGGTGCTCGATAAGTGGTTGCCCGACGAGACCCTTGTTCAGATCGGCGCGGAAAACCTGTTTGCCGAAACCGCCTTTGTCGTGCGCGACGAGACCGGCCCGGAAAACGGCGGGGCCGACTGGGAACTGCGCTGGTGTACGCCGACCTACGAAATCGCGCTGTGCGGCCACGCCACGCTGGCGAGCGGACATGTGCTGCTTGGGCGCGAGGGCGGGGACCGCGTCACTTTTCGCACGCGCCAGTCGGGTATTCTGGAAGTGCAGCGGGCGGGCGAAGGTTACGAGCTCGGGCTCCCCGCGATTAGCAGCGCGCCGGCAGAACATCCTGAAGCGATTGCCTTGCTGGGTGCTCAGCCGCTCAGCGTCCACCGCTCGCCGCTTGGCTACAACATCTTCCTTTACGAGAACGAGGCTGCGATCCGCGCGCTCGCGCCCGATGTTCGTGGGCTCGAAAAGCTGGGTGCGGACCAGTTCATCTGCACCGCTCCTGGCGAGAATACCGATATCGTCAGTCGCGTCTTCGTGCCCGGCGGCGGGGTCGACGAGGACAGCGTCACCGGTTCGGCCCATGCGGCGCTGACGCCATATTGGGCGCAAAAGCTGGGCCGCGAAAGCTTCACTGCGCACCAGGCCAGCGCGCGCGGCGGCGACCTCATGCTGCGCCTTGCCGAAGATGGCGAGCGCGCATGGCTGGGCGGGCCTTGCGTGACCGTGGTCGAGGGTACTTTCACACTTTAGTGGCTAGGGATAGAGCGCGATCACGTCGGCGGCCTCGCGCAGCATCGCCCGGCGCTCGGCATCGGTCGAATGGCCCAGGCGCACCATCGTCACCTTCTGCTCTGGCGAGACCAGTACATACTGGCCCATATGCCCGATCATCGCGAACAGGCTGTGCGGCGCGCGCTCCGGGAACAGCGGGTGCGGGTATTCCAGTCTTGGTTCAGGCCGGTTCATCCATGTCTGGAATCCGTAATGTTCGCTGGCCGGGCTCGGCTGCGTCATCTGCGCAATCCAGCGGCTGGGGACGAGTTGCACCCCGTTGGACGAGCGGCCCCGGGCGCGCAGGAATTCGCCGAAACGCGCGTAATCGCGCGCGGTGGCGTGCATCAGGCTTCCGCCGATCAGGGTGCCGCTCGCATCGAATTCCGGCACGATCGAGCTCATGCCAAGCGGGCGGAAAAGCCGCGCCTCCATGAACTGGCTGACCGCATCCCGGCGCGTTTCGGGATCTTCGCTGCCGGTGAGCGCGCGCGCGACGATATCGGCAAGTATCACTGTGGTGTTCGAAGAATATTCAAAGCTCTCGCCCGGTTCGGCTTCGAGCGGCTGTTCCTTGGCCCACTGCGCCATGTCGTCGCGCCCGTCGAGGAACAGCATTCGCACTTCCGAGCTTTCATAGGGCGGGTCGCCCGCCTCGGTGTGATCCAGCCCGGACCGCATCTGTAGAAGGTGGCGCAAGGTGATCTCGGCGCGCGGATCGCCCGTGCGCTGCCACTGGGGCACAGGCGCGGGTTCATCGAGGCTCAGCCGGCCATCGGCCACCAGCATGCCGACCAGGACTGCGGTGATGGTCTTGGCCATCGACCAGCTGATGAACCGCGTCTCCTCGTTATAGCCATCTGCGTAGCGTTCCGCTGCGATCTTGCCGCCCTGCAAGACCAGAACCGCGCGCGTTTCGCCAAGGCCCGGTTTGGAGAACAGGTCATCCACCTCGCGCGCCAGCTCTTCCTTCGGCGCGCCGGCATTCTCGGTCACCGCGCTTAGCGCAAACTGCGTGAGCGGAGCAGGATCGGCCTCGGACGATTCGCCGCAAGCGGTTGCAAACAGCAGGGCTGGCAAGGACGCGAAAGCGGCGATAGAGCGAAGGGGGCGCGTGGGCATCGCGGGCTCAATTCCTCATGTGGTCGCAGGTTTCAATGGCTAAAGCGAAAGTCTCAAGGTTGGCGCGGGTAATGAGCTGGGGCCTCGCGCTCGTCATCGCGGCGATTGGCCTTGCGCTTTATGCCTATCGCGCGCCGATTTCGGGATATGCCAATGTTTCGAGCGCCTATGCCGCGCGGGTCGCCTGTTCGTGCCGCTTCATCGCAGGACGAAGCCTGGAGGATTGCGGCAAGGACAAGCTGGCGGGCATGGAGCTGGTGACGCTGGCCGACGACGTCTCGATCAAAAGCGTGACCGCCCGTTTCCCTCTGATTGCGGCGCATACCGCGACCTATCGCGAAGGCTATGGTTGCGTGCTGGAGGAGTGGGACGGCTAGCGCGCCAGACAGTCAGGAGGCGACCGATGTGGTCGAGTCGATCCATCCGCCGCCGACCACGCGCTCTCCTGCATAGATTACCGCAGCCTGTCCGGGCGCGACGCCGAATTCGGGCGCCTCGAAAATGATACGCGCGGGCGCTCCGTTGCCGAGTGACCCTTCCAGCGTGACCGGCACCGGCTTCGCAAGGCTGCGCACCTTGGCTGTCAGCTGCACATCGGGAACCGCGCCGATGGCATTGGTTTCGATCAGCTCGGCGCTCTCCACCGCCAGCATTCGCTTGGGTCCGACCCGGACCGCGCGCGCCTCGGCATCGAGCCCGATCACGTATAGCGGCTCGGGCTGGCCACCTATTTCCAGACCTTTGCGCTGGCCCACGGTGAAGTGGATGATGCCCTTGTGCTGGCCCAGCACTTCGCCTGTGGCGGCGTGCACGATCGGGCCCGGGACCGCGCCTTCGGGGCGCAGCTTGGTGACGATCTTGGCGTAGTCGCCGTCAGGAACGAAGCAGATGTCCTGACTGTCGGGCTTGGCCGCGTTTCGAAGGCCCGCAGCTTCGGCAAGCTCGCGCACCTGGGTCTTGGGCAGGCCACCAAGCGGAAAGCGGATATAGTCCAGCTGTTCCTGTGTGGTGGCATAGAGGAAATAGGACTGGTCGCGCGCAGGATCGTTGGCGCGATACAGGTGCGGGCCGCCATCAGCCTCGATGCGCTGGACGTAGTGCCCGGTCGCCAGACAATCCGCGCCCAGCTCGCGCACCATGCGGAACAGGTCGGTGAATTTGGGCCCCATATTGCAGCGGATGCAGGGCACCGGGGTGCGTCCGGCGAGATATTCGTCGGCAAACTGGTCGACCACGTCCTCGCGAAAGGCGCTTTCATGGTCGAACACGTAATGCGCGATGCCGAGGCGGTCGCAGACCGCGCGCGCATCGGCGATATCGTCACCCGCGCAGCACGCGCCCTTGCGCCCCGTGGCCGCGCCGTAATCATAAAGCTGGAGCGTGATCCCGATAATCTCGGCGCCCGTATCCGCTGCAAGTGCGGCCACCACCGAGGAATCTACCCCGCCGCTCATCGCGACCACAATGCGGCACTCGGATGCCGGGCGCGGCAGATCGAACAGGCCCGCAGTATCAGGGCCAAAGGTTGAGCCGGCCTTCGAACCAGCGTCCAGGGAAAGCGCGTTTTGCATGATGGACGCGCCATATAGGGGCAAAGCGACCGCTTCGCCAGCCCGCGCATTGCCCTTGGGATCGGCAGTAATCCTAAGGGCTGGTAAATTCCGGTTTTACCACATCTTGACGACCGCCCATTAGAGACTGCCACATGTTCGAGCTTGGCAAGCCCATTCCTGGCGCCTTTTCTGGCGAAATCTCTGAGGAAGACCCTCGGATCGTCGGCGGTGATTCGCACGGCGCATCCGTACGCGGCGAGACCTCGAGAGGCGGGGACGCCCTGCGCGCGATTGAATGGCGCGAACTCACCGCTCGGCTTAACGCGGCACGCGAATTGCGGCGTGAGCTGCGCCAGGAAGCGATTCTTTGCGGCGGCGCTTCGGGCGCCGCTTTCGGAGACGCTGCGGCGCGTTTTTTCAACATTCTGGGTGATGGCGAACGGCCTGTTAACCCTGAAGCTTTAGAAGCCTGCAAATCCCTTCGTGGCATACCTTCCGGGCAATCGGGGGAAGCGCCTAGAGGTGACGCGAGAGACCAAATATGATTGAAAACCAGCAAATCCGCCCAGCTCAGGTGATTGGCCCGCTTGGCGAGCCACTCACGCTTGACGATCTGCCTTCGCCCAAGACCAAGCGCTGGGTGATGCGTCGCAAGGCCGAGGTGGTTGCAGCGGTCAATGGCGGCCTGCTGACGATCGACGAAGTGCTGGAGCGTTACAGCCTCACTCTTGAGGAGTTCGCTTCGTGGCAGCGCGCGATGGATCGTTCGGGCATGAAGGGCCTGCGCGTCACGCGAATCCAGAAATACCGCGAGGAATATGAGCGCAAACTGCGCTACTAGAAGCGCGGCAGCAAAGGCCATTGCCGGGGGTGTCTTGAACGATTCCGGGGCGATCCGAACCCCACACAGACCCAGCTTTCTGCATCGCAAAGGTTCTCGGCAGCGCCATCATCCGGTAGACTTCCGCCATCCGCCGCGCGATTCGCGCAGGCTTGCGCTTGAGAAAGGCGGATGATTGGAGAGACGTGTGTTCGGATTTATCTGGTTTATCGTGATGGGCGGATTAATCGGCTGGGTGGCCAGCATGATCATGAAGCGCGACGCCCAGATGGGCTATTTCTGGAACATTGTCGTCGGCATCGTCGGCTCTTTCATCGGCAATTCGCTCTTCGCGTTCATTCTCGGCCGTGGCACGATCGGAGCCTGGCCGCCGGACATCATGGGCATCGTCTCGGCGCTGATCGGCGCAGTCGTGTTGCTGGGCGTGCTCAATTACTTCCAGCGCGGTCGGATCAGCGGCTAGCGAGGCATCGCAGCGCCCTTCGCCAGCATCTCTGCTGCTGCATCAAGGGGGCAGCCGGGCCGCGCATTCGGAACCGAACCCCATGCCCTTCGTCTAACGAGGCATAACGTCAGTCGAGCTGCGGCTTGTTTATGAATGGCAAGGCACGCTAAAGACCTGTTCCTCGGTGAGTTATGTGAATAATACACCGGGGCTTCGGGCCAAGCGGGTTCATGGGGCGCTTTTTTTAGCGTGCTTCGTGGGCTCACGCAGCTCTTCAGGCCTCCCCCGGGGGCAGGGAAATCGCGATGAATTACGAAACGACCATACATGCCGAAACCGGTGAACCGATAGAGACACAGGCGCACGACCCCCTTGAAGGGCAGGCGCAGACGGGTCTGAGCATGAAGCCCTTTGTCTGGGGCGGCGCAGCTTTGTTTGCACTCCTGCTGGCGGCGGCGGCCTATTTTGCCTTTGCCGGCGGCGAACCGGCCGGTTCGGTCGACGATGAGTCTCAGGCGCCGGTTGTCACGGTTGTCGCTCCGGGCCTGACAACGGTCTCCGGCGTCATCGAAGTTCCCGGCCAGATCGCCGCGCGCCGGTCCATGCCGGTGGGCGTCGAGGGCGAGGGCGGCCGCGTGGTCTCCGTGCCCGTCGATGCAGGCGAATGGGTACGCGAAGGGCAGGTCCTCGCGGTCATCGATCGCTCGGTTCAGGTCCAGCAGGCTGCGGCCCAGGGTGCCCAGGTCGAAGTTGCCAAGGCTGACGCGGCGCTGGCGCAGGCCAATCTCGACCGCGCGCTCCAGCTTGTCGAGAAGGGGTTTGTCTCGACCGCCGATATCGATCGCCTTACCGCGACCCGCGATTCGGCCACCGCCCGCGTTCGCGTGGCCGAAGCCCAGCTGGCCGAGCTGCGCGCGCGCAACGCCCGGCTCAGCGTCGTCGCTCCCGCTTCTGGCTATGTCCTCGCGCGAAATGTCGAGCCCGGACAGAGCGTGAGTGCGGGCTCGCCTGCGCTCTTCACCATCGCACGCGGTGGCGAGATGGAAATGCTGGCGCAGGTCAGCGAGGAACAGATGCGCGAGATTTCGGAAGGCGTGCAAGCCACCGTCACGCTTGCGGGGTCGGAAAAGATTTTCACCGGTCAGGTCTGGCAGATTGCGCCGACAGTGGATCAGGCCACGCGCACCGGCACGGCGCGCATTGCCCTTGCCTTTTCACCCGATCTTCGCCCCGGCGGATTTGCCACGGCACGTCTTCAGGGGAATGACCTGACGGCGACGCTGCTGCCTGAAAGCGCGGTCCTGGCCGATTCCGAAGGCGCGTTCGTCTATGTGGTCGACAAGGAAAACAAGGCGATGCGCCGTCCGGTCACGATCGGTCGCGCCACCAAGCAGGGCATTGCCATCACCGATGGCCTGACCGGCGATGAGCTGGTGGTCGAGAGCGCAGGCGGCTTCCTCAACCCCGGTGAGACGGTTAACCCCCGCCGCGCCGACGGCTGAGCGGGCACACGGATACCGGTCCAGGACAGGCATAGTACATGAGTCTTCGCAACATCTCCGCATGGTCGATCCGCAACCCGGTGATACCGCTGGTGTTCTTCGCTGCGCTGCTGCTTGCCGGCCTCGTCAGCTTCTCGCGCATGGACGTGACCGAGAACCCCGATGTCGAGTTCCCCGGGGTTCAGGTGACCATATCGCAGCCTGGTGCTGCGCCAACCGAGATCGAGAACCAGATCACCCAGCGCGTCGAAGCCGCCGTGCGCGCGATCAACGGCGTCAACTCGATCCAGAGCTCGGCCAGCGAAGGCTCTTCGAGCACTTTTGTCGAATTCGAGGTGGGCACCGACATCACCGAAGCGCTGAGCGAGGTCACTACCGCGATCGACAGCGTGCGCGGCAACCTGCCCGATGGCATTCTTGAACCCTCTGTCACCAAGGTCAACGCGATCGGCGAGCCGATTGGCTATGTCGCGGTCGAGGCCGACGACATGACGATCGAGGAATTGAGCTGGTTCATCGACGACACCGTCGCCAAGCGCCTGCTCAATGTCGAAGGGATGGCCGAAGTCGGCCGGTTCGGCGGGGTGGATCGCGAAATCGAAGTGATCCTTGATCCGGTCAAGATGCAGGCTTTGGGCGTCACCGCCTCGCAGATCAACGCCGTCCTGCGCCAGCAGAACGTGAACGCTGCCGGCGGTCTTGCCGAAGTGGGCGGCACCCGGCAGTCCCTGCGCGTTCTGGGTAACGCCAAGAGCGCCTACGAACTTTCGCAGTTCCAGCTCCAGCTGGGTGGCGGGCGCACAGTCAGGCTGGCTGACGTCGCCACCGTGCGCGACGGTTATGCCGAGCGCACCTCGCGCAGCGAAGTGGGCGACAAGGAAGTCGTCAATTTCTACATGAACCGCGCCCGCGGCGCCTCCGACCTTGCCGTTTACGAAGATGCCATGGCGGTCCTCGACGACATCCAGGCGGAAACCGAAGGCGTGCGCTTCGTCAAGCTGGGCACAAGCACCGATCGCACGCGCGGCCAGTATACCAGCTCCATGTCGGCCCTTATCGAAGGCGCGGTTCTGGCAGTGGTCGTGGTGTTCCTGTTCCTGCGCGACTGGCGTGCCACCGCGATCAGCGCGGTTGCCATCCCGCTCTCGGCAATCCCGACCTTCTTCTTCATGGACCTGATGGGGTTCAACCTCAATTTCCTGTCGCTGCTCGCGCTGGGCCTGGTGGCGGGGGTGCTTGTCGATGACGCCATCGTGGAGATCGAGAACATCGTGCGCCATATGCGCATGGGCAAGACGCCCTATCAGGCCAGCATCGATGCAGCAGACGAGATCGGCCTGCCCGTGGTCGCGACCAGCTTCTGCATCGTCGCCGTGTTCCTTCCGGTCGGTCTGATGCCGGGGATTTCGGGCGAGTTCTTCAAGAACTTTGCGTTCACCGTCGTCGTCGCAGTGCTGATGTCGCTGGCGGTCGCGCGGATGGTGACGCCGCTGATGGCAGCCTATTTCCTCAACTCTCATGGACACGCCTCGCACGGTGAAAGCCGATTGATGGATCGCTATCTGCGGGTTCTCGCCTGGACCCTCGATACGGGCCGGATGGACAAGCGGCGCGAAGCGCTTGAGGCTCCGGTTTCGAGGGCCCGCTATACGACGACCCTGCTGCTTGTCTCGCTCGCCCTGCTGGTAGTCACTGCGCTTGCGATGTTCGAGTTCTACGCGGGAAGCGTTTCAGCGGGATTGCTCGGCTCGCTGGGCTCCGGACCCCTCTGGTCCGGACTGAACGGTCTTGGCATCTCGGAAAATGCGGCCCTGGCCGTATCTGCCGATGGTACAGGAAGCGCGGCCTTCGTCATCTCGAAGGTTTTCGACCTGTTCATCATCCTGGTTGTTTCAGCCCTATCACTGGGCGCAGGCTATGCCGCAATCCGGCTGCTGACCCCTGTGCTGGCCGGGTTCGCCTATGTTCTCGTATGGGCGCTGGGCTGGCTTGCCCACTTGCTGCTTCGCTGGGTGTTCAAGACGCAAAACCCGCGGCCACTCAACTTTGTGCAAATAGGGCGCGGCGCGCGCTGGGCAGTCACGCGCTTCCTTGACCACCGTGTATGGATGCTCGCTACCGGCTGGTTCTCGCTGCTTGTGACGGTGCTCTTGTTCGGGCAGATCCCCGGACAGTTCCAGCCGACGATCGATTCCAACCGCTCCCGCGTTCAGATCGAGATGGTGCCGGGCACCACCCTGGCTCAGACCAGCCGTGTCATCAACCAGGCGGTCGAGATCCTCGAACTGGAGCCCGAATTCGACTTCGCGCTGGAGCGGCACCGGATCGGTGAAGGCACGATCTTCGTCAATCTCAAGCCGGTGCGCGCGCGCACCCAGCAGGAGTTTGAAAAGGATGTCGCGCCCAAACTGAACCGGATCCCCGATGCGCGTGTGCGCTTCCAGTCGCAGGGCGGCGGGTTTGGCACGGGCCGTGATATCACCGTGATGCTGGCGGGCTCCAATCCGGACCTCCTGCAAGATTCGGCGACCACCCTGGTGGAGCAGATGAAGGGGCTCGATACGATCGTTGCCCCCCGCATTTCCGGCGATGTCAATCGCCCCGAACTCATCATCACGCCCGACCCGGACATTGCCGCAGAACTCGGTGTGAGCACCATTGCGATCAGCCAGACGATCCGGATCGCCACCCTTGGCGAAATCGATCAGAACGCGGCGCAGTTCTCGCTCTCGGACCGGCAGATCCCGATCCGCGTAAAGCTGGGCAGCGAAGACCGCAACGATCTCGACACGATCCGCAACCTGCCAGTCCAGACGCGCAATGGCGGTTCGGTGCCGCTGTCGCGGGTCGCCGATATTACCTTCGGCGCGGGTCCGACCATCATCCAGCGCTATAACCAGAACCGCCGCGTCCTGATCGGCGCTGATCTTGCGCCGGACATACTCAAGGGCACCGCGCAAGCCGAAATCGATGCCCTTCCGATCCTGCAGAACCTGCCGACCGGCGTGATCCGCGATGCGGTGGGCGACGAGCAGTGGCAGGCGGAACTGCAGGAAAGCCTTGTCATCGCAGTCATCTCCGGCGTCCTGCTGGTGTTCGCCTGCCTCGTGCTGCTCTACAAGCGGCTGATGAGCCCGCTCGTCAACATGACCAGTCTCGCACTCGCCCCGCTGGGCGGTATCTTCCTGATCTGGGTGATCGGTCTGCCCAATTCGATGCCGGTCTATATTGGTATCCTCCTGCTCCTGGGCATCGTCTCGAAGAACTCCATCCTCCTCATCGACTTCGCGATTGAGGAAATGGAGCGCGGGACCGAGAAGCTTGAGGCGATCATGGAAGCGGGTCACAAGCGCGCGCAGCCGATCGTCATGACCACTGTTGCGATGACGGCCGGCATGGTGCCGACCGCGGTCTCGATCTTTGGCGACGGCGCCTGGCGCCAGCCGATGGGAATTGTCGTGATCGGCGGCCTTGTCGTCTCGACCTTGCTGACCCTGCTGATCGTGCCGGCCGGCTTCAGCCTCGCCGACGGGTTTGAAAAGCGCGCCGGTCCCTGGCTGCGAGAGCGGCTGCTGACCTACAAGCCCGGCGATGACACGAGGGCACCTGCAGCCCGGCCTGCGGTGCCCGGCGGCCCCTATCCGGGAGCGCAACCCGCTGAGTAGACGCCGCGCTGTGGGCCGGTTTGGCAGGCTGAACGTGACGCAGCGACGCTTTTGCGGCACATAGGCAAGGGTATGCACGCGCCTAACACCTCTTCGCGCAGCGACAGGCCGGACGGCGAACCGCCGGCCGCGCCCACATCCCCGCTTCCATCCTCACTTTCGCCCTTTGGTGGCGAGCCGCTGAGCGAGGACAAGGCGCGGCGTATGCGTTGGACAGCAACCGGATTGCTGGGCGCGATGGCAGTGCTGTTCTTCACCAGCCACGGCCCTGCTTCCGCGCCCGGTGCACATCCGGCCTGGGGGTATCTCAACGCTTTCGCCGAAGCCGCAATGGTGGGCGGGCTTGCCGACTGGTTCGCTGTCACCGCGCTTTTCCGCCACCCGCTCGGCCTGCCGATCCCGCACACCGCGATCATCCCGTCGAACAAGGACCGCATCGCAGACACGATGGCCGGTTTCCTGCGCCGGAACTTCCTCACGCCATCGGTGGTCGCCAGGCGCATGGCCGGGATGAACATCGCCTCCGCGATCGGCGATTTCCTGGTCGACAGTCCAGACAGGGATGCCAATGACACCCGCGCGCGGATCACCGCGGGCGCTGCAGAGATGATGGCGGAGATTCTGGAATCGCTCGACCCCGACCGGCTTGGCAATCAGGTGCGCTCAGGCCTCGCCAGCCAGATCCAGAAGCTCGAAATCTCGCCGCTCGCAGGTCGCATGCTCGAGAACATGATGACCGACAAACAGCACGAGCCGCTGATCAACGGCTTCATCCGCTGGGCCGGGCTTACGCTCGAGGACAACGAGGACACGGTAAAGGATGTGATCCACAAGCGCGCCAATGCGGTGCTTCGCTGGACCGGCCTGGACGAGCGGATTTCCAGCAACGTGCTCGACGGGCTCTACAAGCTGCTGGCCGAGGTGCTGGTCGATCCCGAACACCCGATCCGCTACAAGATCGAGGAAGGTCTGCAAAAGCTCGCTCAGGACCTGCAATATGATCCCGAAACGCGCGATCGGGTCGAAGCGATGAAGCGCGATCTCGTCGAAAACCCTGCCGTTGGTGAATGGTGGATGGGGATCTGGGAGCGCATCCGTCGATCGCTGATCAGTCGCGCGCGCTCGGCCGATACGCAACTGGGCGACGACATGCGCAAGGCGCTGGTCGATCTGGGCCATGCTCTCAAGCAGGATTTACGCCTGCAAATGCAGATCAACCGGTTTGCCCGTCGCACCGCAGCCGGCGTGGCGACGCGTTATGGCGACCAGATCGTCACCCTTGTTTCCGAAACAGTGAAGCGCTGGGATGCAACCACCATCACCGGCCGGATCGAGAATGCGGTTGGCCGTGACCTGCAGTTCATCCGCATCAACGGCACGCTGGTTGGCGGGCTGGTGGGCATGACGCTGCATTTCATCGTCGGCTTTATGTGACGCACGCCCAAGTGGCCCTGAGCGTTATCCAGGGCATTATCTGGCGCGTTATTCGCCGCCTACAAGAAACCCCGCCGAGCGCCATGGCCCGGCGGGGTTTTTCTGTACCAGCCTGATGAAGACCGGCTGCTTGTCCTAGTCGAGCGCGCCGGTGAGTTCCGGCACTGCGCTGTAAAGGTCCGCCACGAGGCCGATATCGGCAACCTGGAAGATCGGGGCGTCTTCATCCTTGTTGATGGCGATGATGGTCTTTGAATCCTTCATGCCAGCGAGGTGTTGGATCGCGCCGGAAATACCGATCGCGATGTAAACCTCTGGTGCCACGATCTTCCCGGTCTGGCCGACCTGGTAATCGTTGGGCACATAGCCCGCATCGACCGCCGCCCGCGATGCGCCGATCGCGGCGCCAAGCTTGTCGGCAAGCGGGTTGATGATCTCGTTGAAGGTCTCCGAATCTTTCAGCGCGCGGCCACCTGAAACGATGATCTTGGCGCTGGCGAGTTCGGGGCGATCACCGCCATCGGCGATCTCGCTGCTGACAAAGGTGGAAAGGCCAGCATCGCCCGAGCCCGAAACGTCTTCGATCGAAGCCGAGCCGCCTTCTGCGGCCGCTTTCTCGAACGAGGTGCCGCGTACGGTGATGACGAGTTTGGCATCCGAGCTTTCGACGGTCGCGATCGCGTTGCCGGCATAGATCGGACGGGTGAAGGTCTTCTCGCCTTCGACCGAGAGAATGTCCGAGATCTGCATCACGTCGAGCAATGCGGCGACCCGCGGGGCGATGTTCTTACCCGTAGTGGTTGCGGGCGCGAGGAACGCGTCATGGCTATCCATCAGGCCGGCGATCAGCGGCGCCACGTTTTCAGCCAGATTGTTGGCGAAAGCGGCGTCATCGGCCTTGAGCACCTTTGAGACGCCCGCGATCTTGGCCGCGCCTTCCGCGACCGAGCCGCAATCGTGGCCGGCGACCAGCGCGGTGACCTCGCCCAGCTTGGAAGCGGCGGTGACCACGGCGAGAGTCGCGTCATTGACCGAAGTGTTGTCGTGTTCGACGAGAATGAGAGTGTTCATCTCTGCAATGTCCTTTCTGAGAGAACGGGCCGCTTAAGCGATCCCCATTTCCTTGATCTTGGCGACGAGCGCGGCGACGTCCTCGACCTTTTCACCGGCCTGGCGAACCGGCGGCTCGGAGACATTGGTGGTGGTGAGGCGGGGTGCAATGTCGACACCGAAATCGGCAGGCGTCTTGGTGTCGAGCGGCTTCTTCTTCGCCTTCATGATGTTGGGCAGCGACGCACCTTGCCAGCTTCCTTGATACGAATCGCCTCTTCAACGGCGATTTCATCGAAGGGGTTCATGCTCATCTTGACGTTGGCCAGGTCTACGCCTGAACCATCCGCTTTGACGCGTGGCTTCACGTTGTAGTCGATCACCCGTTTGACGGGGACGAGGATTTTCATGGGATTTCCTTCCCTTCTCTGCCCGGATGACGCGAGGGGTCCGGGCTGTCTTCAATATCTCGGCCCGCACCTAACTTGCGTTTACGTAAACGTCAAGTCCGAGGCAGCCTCTGGCGCGCGGCTGCGGCGCCGATATGTCGCCGTGTCCTCGCTTTCGCGCAAGCGCCCGTCAAGTGAGACTTTCACGCTGAAATCGGCTAGTGTTGCAGCGGATGGAACGCGCTGGGAGAGGAGCGGTATCATGCTTGCAATCAGGACATTTCTCATCGGTGCAGCGCTCGCTGTGTCACACGGAGCGATCGCGCAGGAGCCGGGCGAGACACGCCTTGCGGCCGAAGGGGCCGAGCCGCCCTCCGCCTCGCTTGACGAGGTTGACTGGCTGGTTGGCCAATGGGCTGGTGAGGGCATCGAGGGCGCGCCGGCGATGGAGAGCTGGCTGCCCCCGATTGGCGGGACAATGGTGGGCACCTTCGCGCAAGAGAGCGAGGATGGCGCGATCCTGTTTACCGAGCACATGTATCTGATCGAGGAGGGCCAGACGCTGCTGCTCAAGATCAAGCATTTCAACCCCGATCTCACCGGCTGGGAAGAGCGGGACGACATGCTCACCTTCCGCCTCGTCGCGATCGAGGAGTGCGCGGCCTATTTCAACGCCCTGACCTTGCGCTGCGCGGACCGGGAGAAACCGGGCGAGGGCCTTGTCGCAGCAGTGCGGATGCAAGCGGGCGGGGAGCTGGTCTTCCGGTTCGACGCGGCCCGGTAGCGCACGACCCAGGCACTAACGAAAAAGGCGGGGGTTTGCGCCCCCGCCTCCTGTGTCATCGATACGATGCGAGGGCGCTTACGCCGCCTTCTTGACCTCGGCGACGATCTTTTTCGCCGCATCGCCAAGGTCATCAGCCGGCACGATCGCAAGGCCGGAATTGGCGAGAATTTCCTTGCCTGCCTCGACATTGGTGCCTTCGAGCCGCACGACCAGCGGCACCTGCAGGTTCACGTCCTTGGCAGCCTGCACCACGCCGTTGGCGATGATGTCGCACTTGGCGATCCCGCCGAAGATGTTGACCAGGATGCCGTTGACTGCCGGGTCCTTGAGAATGATCTTGAACGCCGCTGTCACCTTCTCGGTCGAAGCGCCGCCGCCGACATCGAGGAAGTTCGCCGGGAAGGCGCCGTTCAACTTGATGATGTCCATCGTCGCCATGGCCAGGCCAGCGCCATTGACCATGCAGCCGATGTTGCCGTCCAGCTTGATATAGGCAAGATCGTATTCGGAGGCCTCGACTTCGGCCGGGTCTTCCTCGGTCTCGTCGCGCATTTCCTCGATCGCGGGGTGGCGGTAGAGGGCGTTTGAATCAAAGCTCATCTTGGTGTCGAGCACCAGCAGATGAGCCTTGCCGTCGGCATCCGGCTTGGTCTCGACCAGCGGGTTGATCTCCAGCATGTCGCAATCGTTCGCGACGAACGCGTCGTAAAGCTGCCTGGCGAGCTTCTGGCACTGCTTGTTGAGATCGCCCTCAAGGCCCAGCGCAAAAGCGACACTGCGCGCATGGTGCGGCATGAAGCCCTGCGCGGGATTGATCGTGATCGTCACGATTTTCTCGGGTGTCGAGTGCGCGACTTCCTCGATGTCCATCCCGCCCTCGGTAGAGGCGACCATCGCGACGCGGCCCGTCGCACGGTCCACCAGCATGGCGAGGTAATATTCGCTCT
The DNA here is from genome assembly GCA_043567175.1 of Erythrobacter sp. Classification (GTDB taxonomy): domain Bacteria; phylum Pseudomonadota; class Alphaproteobacteria; order Sphingomonadales; family Sphingomonadaceae; genus Erythrobacter. The sequence goes on along the minus strand of CP121323.1, from coordinate 2,225,633 downwards.
CGATATCGACACCGTCGGTCACATAGAGGCGATTGACCTCTTTACCCGCTTCGCCGGTCTGCACCGTCACCAGCGTGTTGCCGAGCATTTCCTTCGCATGGCTTTCAACTTCGTCGAGCGAAAAGGCGAGGCGCACGCCGCCTTTGGCGTCGGCGGGCAGTTCCTTGAACTTGCCCTTGCCGCGGCCACCCGCGTGGATTTGCGCCTTCACGACATAAAGCGGTCCGGGCAGTTTCTTTGCGCCTTCGACGGCTTCTGCAACCGTCAGCGCCGCATAGCCGTTGGGCACGGCGATACCGTGCTGTTTGAGCAATTCCTTGGCCTGGTATTCATGGACGTTCATGGCAGCTTGATCCCTTTGCTGTGTGAGCCCGGATGCCGGCGCGCGGGGAACGCGGCAAAGCAAACCGGGGAGAGGTTCCGTCGAACGCGCCTAAGCACGTCTCGCAGTACTTGAAAAGGGCTTGCTGCGAGGCCACGACTAAAGGCCAATATGATCGATCGTACCCGCCTTCTTGATATCGTGCGCGAGGCTGGCCGGATGGCGCATGCGCGCTGGCCGGGTGACGGCCATGCGCTCAAGAGCTGGGAGAAGAAGCCGGGCGATCCGGTGAGCGAGGTGGACCTTTATGTCGATCGCTTTCTGCGCCGCGAACTGAGCACCCTTTTGCCCGCCGCCGCCTGGCTTTCCGAGGAAAGCGCAGACGACAAGGCGCGCACCGGCAGCGGCCTCATTTGGCTGGTCGACCCGATCGACGGCACGCGCGATTACGTGCGCGGGCGGGCGGGCTGGGCGATCTCGGTCGCGCTGGTCAGCTCTGGCAAGCCATTGATAGGCATCCTGTCCGCTCCGGCGCGCGGCGAGGAATGGGTGGCCGAGGCGGGCAAGGGCGCGACGCTCAATGGAAAGACCCTCAAGGCAAGCTTGAGGGCAAAGTTCTCCGGCGCACGGGTGCCGGTCGACCAGTTGCCCGACGCCGATTCGGATCTGGTCATCGTCGAGAAACCCAACTCGATCGCCTTGCGCATCGCGATGGTTGCGGATGATCGCGCCGATCTGGTCGCAACCTTGCGCTGGGGGTTCGAGTGGGACATCGCCGCCGCCGCGCTGATCGCGCGCGAGGCAGGTGCGCAAGTGAGCGACGCTTTCGGCAATCCGCTTGCTTACAACAAGCACGATCCGCGCGACTTCGGAGTGCTGGTCTGCTCGCCCGGGATCCACGCCGCCGCCGTGCAACGGCTCGGCGAACGCGCAAGGGCGCTGAAATAGAAAAAGGGGCCGCCAACACGGCGACCCCTTCCGGTTTTTGAAATTTACGCAGGATCTCGCGGCTCTAATTGTCGCGCGCCGCGTCCACGTCATCCTCGCTGATCGGGATGATCTTTATCTCCACGCGGCGGTTGAGCGGTTCATTCACGCCATCGGCGGTCTTGATCCGCAGCTGGTCATATTCCTCGCCGAACCCGCGCGTTGCGAACCGGCTGCGCGCTACGCCGCGTGCGGCAAGGTAATCCGCCACCGCCTGGGCGCGCTGTTCGGAAAGGCGCTGGTTGAGCGCGTCGCTCCCGGTCGTGTCGGTAAAGCCGTACACATCGACCAGGCTGTTGGGATATTTGATGAGGCTGTCGGCTACCGAGTCGAGCGTCGGGTAAAAGCCGGGATTGATTTCGGCCGATCCGCGCGCGAAGGTTACGCCGTCGGGCAGGCGCACCAGGATCGCATCCTGCTCGCCGACTTCCTCGACTTCGATGCCGCTGCCTTGCGTCTGTTCGTCGAGCTCCTTGATCTGGTCGTCAAAGCGCTTGCCAAGCAAAGAGCCAGCCGAGCCGCCGATCCCGGCGCCGATAATGCGAGCGGTGTTGCCCCCGATCGCACCGCCCAGCAGATAGCCGAGCGTTCCGCCCACGCCTGCGCCGATTGCGGTGCGCGAAACCTTGCGCTCGCCGGTGTTGGGGTCCGTGACACAGGCTGTCGTCGTCCCGATCAAAGCCAGGCCGGCGGTGCCGGAAAGCAAAATGCGGCTGATCTTCATAATCCTATCTCCAGAAAGTGACTGTATACTCACGCATAGCCATCAGCGCGGATTGGGTTCCGAATTCAACCTAGCATTTGCCACGTTTGCGCTAGGCTGAACAGCGCACACGGCAAATGATCTGGACGGTGGCATCCGCTCCGATTTGTGGTAGCGAGATCGGCGTGACACCGTTTCCCTGGGATGACCTCCTGATCATATTTGGACTGATCGTGCTCAATGGCGTGTTCGCCATGTCCGAGCTGGCGATTGATGACGACCTATTTGAGCGTTGTGGTCGGTGAACTGGTGCCCAAGCAGCTTGCCCTGCGAGCGGCTGTCCCGGTCTCGCTGATCATGGCGCGGCCCATGGCGTGGCTTGCCAGGCTTGCCGCGCCGCTTGTCTGGCTGCTTGATCGAAGCTCGGCGCTGATCATCCGCCTGTTCGGCATTCGTTCCCGGGGGCAGAGCTCGGTCACTGCTGAAGAGCTGCAGATGATCTTTGCCGACGCGACGAGATCGGGCGTGATCGAGGCAGACCAGCACCAGATTCTCACCGGCGTGGTGCGGCTGGCCGAGCGTCCCGTACGCGATTTGATGACACCGCGCACCGAGGTGGACTGGATAGAAGCCGACGCCGATGCAAAGCTGATCCGCAAGACCATCAAGCAGAGCCCGCATTCGCTACTTCCGGTTGCGGATGGCTCGGCCGACCAGATCGTCGGCATCGTGAAGGTGCGCGAAGTGCTCGCCGCAATGGTCGCGGGCAGCGCGGTTTCGATCCGCGACATGGCGATCAAGGCCGAAGTGGTGCCCGACCAGCTCGATGCGATGGATGCGCTGCGCGTGCTGCAATCCGCTGACATCGCGATGGCGGTGGTTCACGATGAATATGGCCATTTCGAAGGCATCGTGACGCCGGTTGACCTGCTGACCGCTATCGCCGGGGATTTCGCGAGCGATTCGGATCAGGGCGAAGCGCCCAAGATCACCGAGCGGCCCGATGGCTCGCTGCTGATTTCCGGCGCCCTTTCAGCTGATGCGCTCGCCGACCGGCTGGGCCTGACCTATGATGAAAGCCGCGAGTTCGGCACAGCGGCAGGCTACGCCCTGTCGGTGCTCAAAAGGCTCCCGGTGGAGGGCGAGCGGTTTGTCGACCAGGGCTGGGAAGTCGAGATCATCGACATGGATCGCCGCCGGATCGACAAGATGCTGGTGCGCGAGGCCCCGACCGAACAGGGCTGATCCTGCGCGGTGCGCGCCTGGCTGCCTAGCCCGGGATCAGCGTGCTCGCCGTTGCCCCATCGCCTTCGGGCGCTGCGATGATATCGCGCGTGATGCGGCCCTTGGCCACCGTATTGGTGCCGGGATCGCCCGCCAGGCTGCGAATGCTCGGCGCGGCGCGTCCGGCGCGGTCGAGCGTGATCTTCTCGATATCGCTGCGTTGCTGCGGACCGCCGAAAATGGCTTCGAGCGCTTGTTCGGCGGCGGTGCCTTCGGTCGGGCGCGGCGCGCCGGGCGCAGGCGGAGTGAGCGAGAAATCGGGCGGCACCACCAGCGGCGCCTGACGCTGCACGGCAAATTCGTCGGGGCGGTCACGGTTGAACAGGCCTCCGCCTCCGCATGCAGCGAGCATGGCGGTGCCGGCGGTCAGCAAAATGGCAGTGGTAAGGCGGTTCATATCAGTTCTCCAGCGCCTGTTCGGCGTCTTTGTCGGATGTCTCATCACCCCCCTTTTCGCTCAAGAAGAGCGCGCGGGCAAGGATCAGCACCACGCCAAGCGTGATTGCTGCATCGGCAACGTTGAAAATCAGGAAGGGGCGAAAGGTCCCCCCAAAAGCGTGAATGTGGAAATCGGCGAAATCGATGACATAGCCGATCGTGTAGCGATCGTAGATATTGCCGATCGCCCCGCCCAGGATCATGGCGAGGCCGGCGATCTCGCCCAGCGCCTTTTCGCGCATCATCCACACCAGCACCACAGCCGCAATTCCCGCGGTCAGCAGCACCAGCAGCCAGCGCATTTCCATATTGGTCGCCTCGAGCATGCCGAGCGAGATGCCGTAATTGCGCGTATAGGTGAGGTCGAAGAAGGGCAGCAGGTCGAGCTTGTCGCCGATCCGGTTGAGCTCCAGAACCTGCGTGACGTAATATTTGCTGGCCTGGTCGACGAGCGCGATTGCCGCCGCCAGCGCCAGCCCGATCAGCCGAATGCGGGTAAAAAGGCCGGCAATCGCGCTCACGCGGCTTTCGCGTCCTGTTCGGCAACCACGCTGTCGCACCGCCCGCACAACGCGCCGTCTTCGGGTACGTCGGGCAGCAGGCGCCAGCAGCGCCCGCATTTGTGGTCGGTGGACTTGGTGACGATCACCTCGTCCTTCTCGTGGCGGGTCACTGTCGCAGTGATGAACAATTCTGCGAGATGCTCGTCGGAAACGCCGTCGGGCACCGCGTCGGCGGGCACGGTGACGCAGGCCTCGTTGCTGGAGCGGATGGTCTTCTCGCGCCGCAATGGCTCGATCGCCTCGGTCACGCGCTCGCGAAGCGCGCGCAGGGCACCCCATTTGGCAGTATCGGCTGGCACCTGGGGCACGCTCGGCCATTCGAGCAGGTGGACGCTGCCACCCTGTTCCGCGTCCTCGGGATAGCGCGTGTGCCACACTTCCTCGGCGGTGAAGACCAGCACGGGCGCGGCATAGCGCACCAGCGCGTGAAACAGCATGTCGAGCACCGCGCGATAGGCGTTGCGCCGGTCGCTGTTCTCGCCATCGCAATAAAGCGTGTCCTTGCGGATATCGAAGAAGAAGGCCGAGAGGTCCTCGTTGCAGAAATCGACCAGCAGGCGGGTGTAGGTGTTGAAGTCATACTCTTCGGCAGCCTTGCGCAGCTTTGCGTCAAGTTCGCCGAGCAGCGCAATCACATAGACCTCAAGCTCGGGCACCTCGCCCGCATCGCTCATATCGCCGACATAGCCATCAAGCGCACCCAGCAGATAGCGGAAGGTGTTGCGCAGCCGGCGATACTGGTCGCCCACGCCTTTCAGGATTTCATCGCCGATCCGGTGATCCTCGGTGAAATCGACGCTGAGCGCCCACAGGCGGATGATGTCCGCGCCGGTCGTCTCCATCACCTTCAGGGGATCGATTGTGTTGCCGAGCGACTTCGACATCTTCTTGCCCTTGGCATCCATGGTGAAGCCGTGGGTCAGAACCTGATCGTAAGGCGCGCGGCCGCGCGTGGCGCAGCTTTGCAGCAACGAGGACTGGAACCAGCCACGATGCTGGTCGGAGCCTTCGAGGTAGAGGTTGGCGGGCCATGTGAGGTCGGGCCAGCGCCCCGATTCGAGCACGAAGGCATGGGTGCAGCCCGAATCGAACCAGACATCGAGAATGTCGGTGACCATCTCGTAATCGTCGGGATTGTGTGCCGATCCGAGGAATTCGGCTTTGCGGCTCTCGTCCCACGCATCGACGCCTTCCTCGCGCACCGCCGCGACGACGCGGGCGTTGACGTCCGGGTCCTGCAGATAGGTGCCGTCGGGCCGGACAAAGAGCGTGATCGGCACGCCCCAGGCGCGCTGGCGCGAGAGCACCCAGTCGGGCCGCCCTTCGACCATCGAGCCGATGCGGCGCGCGCCCTTCTCGGGGATGAACTCGACGCGCTCGATTTCGGACATGGCGCGGCTGCGCAGAGTGCCGCCACCCTCAAGCTGGCGGTCCATCGGCACGAACCATTGCGGCGTGCAGCGATAGATGACCTTGGCCTTGGAGCGCCATGAATGTGGGTAGGAATGCTCGTAATCAGCCGAAGCGCTGAGCAGCGCGCCCGCTTCGCGCAGGTCCGAGCAAATCGGGCCGTCAGGCGCGTTGAAGGGCTTGTTGATGACGGAGCGGCGGCGTTGGTCATGCCCGCCGAGCCATAGCCAATCGTCGCGATACAGCCCGGCATCGTCGACCGCGAAGACCGGGTTGATGCCGTTCGCTTTGCACAGCTCGAAATCGTCCTCGCCGTGATCGGGCGACACATGGACAAGGCCCGTGCCGCTATCGGTAGTGACGAAATCGCCTTCGAGGAGAGGGCGGGGGGTCGCGTAGAACCCGCCGAGATGATGCATCGGGTGACGGACTTTAGTTCCGGCGAGGTCGGAGCCTTTGAAGATCTTGATACGACCATCAACAACTCGAGGGCCGCCGCCCCCTTTCTCGCTGGCACCGGTACGAAGGGAAAGCGCGTAGCAGAGGTCTTCAGCAACAAGACATCGCTTGTCGCCGTAGTCCACCAGCACATATTCAACATCCGCCCCATAGGCCAAAGCCTGATTTACCGGGATCGTCCATGGCGTGGTCGTCCAGATGACGGCATACGCGCCGACCAGCTCTTCAAACGCGCTTTCGATAATCTCAAACGCCACGTCGATCTGCGGGCTGTCGGTGAGGTCTTCGTACTCGACCTCAGCCTCGGCCAGCGCGGTCTTCTCGACCGGTGACCACATCACCGGCTTGGAGCCGCGATAGAGGTTGCCTGCCTCGGCGAACTTCATCAGCTCGGCGACGATCGTCGCCTCCGCCTGAAAGTCCATCGTCAGATAGGGATTGTCCCAGTCGCCCATGATGCCGAGCCGCTTCAGCTGCTCGCGCTGCGTGTCGACCCACTTTTGCGCATAGGCGCGGCATTCGGCGCGGAATTCGCGCGCCGGAACCTCGTCCTTGTTCTTCTTCTTCTTGCGGTACTGCTCCTCCACCTTCCACTCGATCGGCAGGCCGTGGCAGTCCCAGCCCGGCACATAAGGCGCGTCCTTGCCCAGCAGGTTTTGCGTCCGGCAGACCGTGTCCTTGAGGATGTGATTGAGCGCATGGCCGATATGCATGTCGCCATTGGCGTAGGGCGGGCCATCGTGGAGGATGAACTTCTCTCGGCCCGCGCGGGTGTCGCGCATGGTGCGGTAGAGGTTCATATCCTGCCAGCGCGCGGCAATGGCCGGTTCCTTCTGCGGAAGGCCGGCTTTCATCGGAAAGGACGTCTTCGGCAGGAAGACCGTGTCCTTGTAATCGCGCTGTTGTGTCTCGTCAGTCATCGGGAAGGGCGCTTAGAAGCCTTCGCGCTTCCTCGCAATCCTTCTCCATCTGCGCCATCAGATCGTCGAGACTGTCAAACTTCGCCTCGCCGCGCAGGAAGTGGTGGAAGGCCACTTCGATCTCCTGCCCGTACAGATCGCCCGAAAAGTCGAAGAAGTGCGGTTCGAGCAGTTCCTTGGGCGGATCGAATTGCGGGCGAACGCCGATATTGGCCGCGCCTTTGAGCACCTCGCCGCTCGACAGCACCCGGCCGGTGACCGCGTAAACACCGTATTTCGGGCGCAGATAGCTCTGGATCGCAAGATTGGCGGTGGGATAACCCAGCTTTCGCCCGTTCTTGTCACCATGTTCGACGATGCCGCGAATGGCGAAGGGGCGGGTCAGAAGCCGCGCGGCCAGCTGCGGATCGCCCTCGCGCAGCGCAGTGCGGACGCGGCTGGAGGAGACGACGCCTCCGCCATCAGTGCCTTCCCCCTCGACCGGTTTGACCACGCGCGCTTCAAGGCCGAGCGAGCCGCCAAGATCGCGCAGCAATTCGACATTGCCGAGCGCTTTCTTGCCGAAGGAGAAATCCTCGCCCGTCACCACACCATGCGCGCCGAGCCGTTCGATCAGGATGGTCTCGATGAAATCTTCCGCGCTGGTGTTCGAAAGCTCACGATCGAAATGGAAGACCAGCATCGCGGTCGCGCCGGCAGCGAGATAGAGCTCCTGGCGCTGTTCGAGCGTGGTCAGGCGGAAGGGCGGCACGTCGGGCCTGAAGAAGCGAACGGGGTGCGGATCGAAGGTCGCGATGATCGAGGGGCGGCCCTCTTCGTGCGCCCAGCGGATTGCCTCGCCTGCCACAGCCTGATGGCCCTGGTGAAACCCGTCGAAATTGCCGAGCGCGATGATCGCGCCTCGCAAGGGCGATTGGACAGGGTCACGGTGATCGAGCCAGCGCATGGGTGCGTGCCTTAATCGGCGCTTTCGTAGGTGACAAAGGAAAAGGCGGGCCTGTCGCCTTCCTCGGGGTGGTCCTCGCGCGATACTTCGACCCAGCGTGGGCCGATCGGCTTCATGAAGGTGTCGCCTTCGTAATCGCGGTGGATCTGCGTCACCTCGATGCGGTGCGCGATCGGGCGGAAAATGTCGTAAATTGCCGAGCCGCCGACGACCGTGATCTGGTCGGGCTGCGTCGCGTTGGCTGCGTCGAGCGCTTCCTCGCGTGAGCGCATGATTTCGGCACCTTCTGCCTGCCAGTCATCGCGGCGGGTGAGCACGATGTGACGGCGGCCCGGCAAAAGGCCGGGCAGGCTTTCGAAGGTCTTGCGGCCCATGATCATGGGGCGCCCTTCGCCGTCAGGGCCCATGGTGAGCGCCTTGAACCGCTTGAGATCGGCGGGCAGACGCCAGGGCAGCGTGTTCTCGCGCCCGATCACCCCGTTGGAGGCGACGGCGTAGATCAGCACGATTTCGGGGCCTTCACGCGTCGTCACAGCGCCTCGTCGCTCACGCGCGTCACGTGGCCCATCTTGCGCCCCTCGCGCGCCTCGCGCTTGCCGTAAAGGTGCAGGTGCGGATCGCCCGGTTCGCTCAGCATGTCGTGCGCGCCGAGCGCCGCCTCGCCGACGATGTTGCGCATCTCGACATGGGCAAAACGGGTCTGCGTGTTGCCAAGCGGCAGGCCGCAAATGGCGCGCACGTGGTTTTCGAACTGGCAGGTGGCTGCGCCCTCGATTGTCCAGTGCCCGGAATTGTGAACCCGCGGTGCCATCTCGTTAAAGACCGGGCCCTGCGCGGTCGCGAAGAATTCAAGGCACAGCACGCCCACATATTCGAGCGCCTGCGCGACCTTGCCGGCGATTTCGCGCGCCGCCCCGACCTGGGCCTCGACCAGCGCGCCGGCGGGTAGGGTAGAGGTCACCAGCATGCCGCCTTCGTGGCGGTTGGCAGTCGAATCCCAGAAGCGCAGCTCGCCATCGCGCGAGCGCACCAGGATGACCGAGAATTCGGTCTCGAAATTGACCATGCCTTCATAGACGCAGGGGCGGCCCGGAAAGCGCACGCCAGCGGCTTCGTGAGCCGAGCCGACGCGCCACTGCCCCTTGCCGTCATAGCCGTCGCGCACGGTCTTGAGGAGGCCGGGCGTGCCAACAAGCTCCATCGCGCGGGCGAAGTCCTCGTCGCTGTCGACACGCGCATAAGGCGCGCAGGTTGCGCCGAGTTCCTCGACGAAGCGTTTTTCGCTGAGCCGGTCCTGCGCCACTTCGAGCGCGCGCGGCAGCGGGGCGAGAAGATCGTCCGGAATGGCCGCGACCGCACCGAGCGGCACGTTCTCGAATTCCCAGGTAACGATATCGCAGCCTTGCGCGAACTGCGCGAGCGCATCGGTGTCGCTCCAGCTGCGCTCGACCAGCTGTGCGCAGGTATCAGCCGCGACATTGTCGCCCGGCGGCGCGTAAGAAACCGAATGGTAGCCAAGCTGGCTCGCCGCCATCGCCATCATGCGGCCAAGCTGGCCTGCGCCCAGTATGCCGATGGTCGAACCAGGGGGAAGGGGGAGGGCTGTGCTCATTCGTCGACCGGCCTTTCAGTGACCGCCGCCGATCGCGCCGCACGCCAGTCCACGAGGCGCTGCGAAAGCCCCTCGTCCTGCAAGGCAAGGATCGCGGCGGCCATCAGCCCGGCATTGGTCGCGCCCGCCTCGCCGATGGCGAGCGTGCCGACGGGAACGCCGGCGGGCATCTGCACGATCGAGAGCAGGCTGTCCTGTCCCGAAAGCGCCTTGGACTTCACCGGCACGCCCAGCACCGGCAGATGCGTCATCGCCGCGATCATGCCGGGCAGGTGCGCCGCGCCGCCAGCACCCGCAATGATGACGGCAAATCCCTCATCCGCCGCGCCCTTGGCAAAGGTGGTCATGCGGTCGGGTGTGCGATGGGCAGATACGATACGCGCCTCGTGTTCGACGCCCAGTTCTTCGAGGATCGCGCAGGCGCATTTCATGGTCGGCCAGTCTGACTGGCTTCCCATCACTACGGCAACCTTGCCCCCTTCTTGCGCGTCCATCACCGTCTGCCCCGATTGCCTCAGCTGTCTTTCAGGTAATAGCGCTCACCGGGCACCATGTCCTCAGAGAAGTCGTACACGATCGGCTGGCCGGTGGGAATCTCGAGGCCTGTAATGTCCTCATCCGAAATCTGGCTGAGATGTTTGACCAGCGCGCGCAAGGAATTGCCGTGGGCCGAGATGATCACCGTCTCGCCGCTTGCCAGCACCGGCGAGATGTCGCTTTCCCAATAGGGCAGCACTCGCTCGATCGTAAGCTTCAGGCTCTCGGTATAGGGCACGTCGATCCCATCATAGCGCGGATCGGCGCCCGGATCGTATTGGCTGCCCGGCTCCATCGGCGGGGGCGGCGTGTCGAAGCTGCGGCGCCAGATATGGACTTGGTTCTCGCCGTGCCTGTCGCGGGTCTCCTGCTTGTCGAGCCCGGTGAGGCCGCCATAATGCCGCTCGTTCAGGTGCCAGTCCTTGGTGACCGGCAGCCACAGGCGGCCCATTTCCTCGAGCGCGAGATTGAGCGTCTTGATCGCGCGGGTCTGGAGCGAGGTGAAGGCGCGCGTTGGCAATACGCCCTTTTCCTTCATCAGCGCGCCCGCTGCCCTGGCTTCGGCGATGCCCTTTTCGGTGAGATCGACGTCCCACCAGCCGGTGAAGCGGTTTTCGAGGTTCCACTGGCTCTGGCCGTGGCGAACAAGGATCAACTTTGGCATTTTTTCTCCATGGGACCGTAGCCACCCGCGCCCTCCACCCTACCACCCGGATAGTATCCCGGTAGGCTCCGGGTGGTAGGGTGGAGGGCGCGGGTGGCTACGGTGCGAGCGTCAGCGCGCCTGAAATCGGGCATCTCGTTAGCTATCGGTATCTCGCTTGGAAAGGTCTGCCTCGTGCGATTCGCGCATTTCGCCGCTCATCTGCCGGCTTTGCGCCTTTCGCCGGCGCAGGTTCTCGCGCAGCTTGGCTGCGAGGCGTTCCTCCTTCGTCTGGCTGCGCGAAAGATTCTTGTCCTTGTCATCACTCATGCGCAACGCCTTGCCGCCAGCGCCGGCCGAGTTCAAGCCGCCATCAAGCCCCGCTTGACATTCGCGCCACGCGCATCAATAGGGCGCGCCTCAACTTGGCTGCTGTAGCTCAGTGGTAGAGCGCACCCTTGGTAAGGGTGAGGCCGAGAGTTCAATTCTCTCCAGCAGCACCAGTATTTTCTGGTAAGTGATTGACTTTGCTTTAGAAAATAGAAATCGGGCTTTTCCCATCCACCTTTGTATCCCCCTCTTGCCTTGCGATAGGCGGACGGATCAAAGGATGCGCCCGAGCCTTTCTTCGACCACCTGCAACACCAGCTTGCTTTTCGCCCATTGCGGGGTTTTGCCGGTGGCCAGCGCGGCTATGCCATCGCTGGGAAGGTGAATGGCGGCTGGTGCGCCAGCCGATGCCCGCGCTTCAAAGGCTTCGCGCGGTTCGTCCGGTTCGCGGTTAACTGTGCTGCCGCCCCTTATCATCGCGCTTAACGGTTCGCCGGTTGCCCCGTCGCATAAGAAAATCACCGATGGGCCAGCGGGCGGGCGCGGCCCGCGTTTTGCCTCTAGGCGGTCCAGTCGTTTGCGCAGGCTCATTTCGCCTCGGTCGGTTTTGTTAGGCTTGGCCGCATTTGTATCGCGCCGGTCACCCGAGAGACTGATGTTACCCAATTGGCAACATCGCCGCAAACCCAATGGATTAATTCGAGCATGTCTTGCAGTTTCGCTGTTGGCCCCTTGTCGAAAATTGGCTTGTGGTGAGCAATCCGATTTCGCCATTTCCGAACGGTCTCCACGCGATTAAATACGTCTTGCCGGTCCAATTTTGCAGGCAGGCTAGGAAATGCGGCATGGACCCCCTTTGCCCATACAATCCTCTGGAACCGCTTGGTAAGTAAGTGCTGCCAGAAGCCGAAAGACAATTCCGAAACAAGGTGGTGGCATGTCAGGTTTGCCCCGTGTCTAGCCCGCTCGCTATCGAGCAGGTCCGCAAGATCGCTTTGCCGTTTTGGGTCTAACGAGCCGATAAGCGCACGGTTCTCATACCATTCAAGGCCAAGGCGCTGAATTAAATGCGAATTTATCGCATTTCTCACCGAGATTTCCGCAAAATGCAGTGGGAGATAGAATGCCTCGCAAAGCGAGCAATTCCAGCAATATAGTTGAAAGGCATCCTCTCGGCTTCCCTCAGCTGCTGGGAGAAAGCGGTCTATTCGATCATCATGCACCGCCCGCAAAATTGCGACCAACTGGGTTTCATCGGGCTTCATTGGTAGTTGCATGTTAGGATTTCTATGGCTAGATGATCGGCGTGCGCTGTGGAGAGGTCCGTGCCGAAAGGCCCCCTCCCATGGACAAGATCAGAGGGCAGGCCGTTAGCGCGGCGCTGCCCTCAATCTTTTGATCTAAAGACAAATCTTGAAATTGTAAGCCGTTTACGCGCGCAGCCGTCATGCAGCGTAGCGCCCGCCTTCGGTTTCTCTGGCCTGCCCTAGCGCGCTTAGGCTTTCCAAGAGCGGCTGGACCGTGCCCGAGCGCCCGCGCTTGAATTGGCGCGCGATTTGTTCGGGGGTGGCTTCGCCCAGATCGGCAAGCGCGGTCTGCACCGCTGCAATCTGTTCTGGCAGGGATTTGGGCCAAGGGGTTTTGGCGATGGTATCCTTGGGGCCAAGGTCCATTGCGCCCTGTTCGCCCTTGGCGGTGGCTTGGTGGCCTTCGGGGTTTTGATATTCGGGCCTAAGCCAACGCACCTTGCCTTGCGCTTCCTCGGCTGCACGTTCGCGGTTCAAATCGACCAGCCGGTGCAGGATTTCATCATCGGATAGATCGGCTGGCCAGCCATAGGCTTCGGCCACCGCTGCATCGATTTGATCATGCAGATCGCGCAGGATACCAACCAAGCCTTGATCATAGATTTTGCGGTCTTTGCCTTCGATGGGTTCGCCGCTGCGCAGTTTTTCCAGCACATTATACATGGCCGTAAGTGTCAGCTTGGGGTGGGCCGCTTGCCGTGCCTTGCGGTGCGCGTCCAACTGTTCGCCCAGATCACGCAGCCGGGCTTTCTGGGCCTCGGTGACGTCGGGAAAAGGAAAAGGGTCAAAGCACTTTGACTTGGTGTAGCGCGGGTCATTTCCAACACCTAGCCAGCCCCCCGCCGCCAAAGCCCAAGCGGTGTGGTATTTGCTTGAAAGTATTGCAAGCGAAGCGGCGCAATCTAAACCAAACATAACAATAGTTTGATCAGGCAAAACCTCGCTGGGCAGGAATACAAAAAACCGGTGTTTTGAAGTCAAGATTGTCCCAATAAATCGAGAAATTTCTGACTGCGCATTTCTCAAATCGACATTATTGCGACGGTGTAACCACCACTTTTCTCGCAAGTCTTTGTCGCGATTTGAAGCGCGAAACGGCTTTACGTTATCCATGAGCCATTGATAGATTTTTGGGCAATTCGCCAATACCTCGGCTTCGTTCATCGGAAACATATCAATCACATAGCGATTAAGCTGCCCGGCAATCAGTTCACGCCCATTACAGTATTTGCGCAAAAGCCTGTTCGGAACGTCTGGGACTGGTGAAACTCTCAAAGCGGTTTCAAGATCGACAACCATGCCCTCCCCGTGCGGAATCACTCCGGGGGTGACTAAGCCCGAATTTGCCCGCAGGGCATTTGTTGCCTGCACATCCGCGCCGATTGTTAGATTAGCGAAAATCTTACCCATCTGAACATCAAAGCGCACCGAGCGCCCTTCGGCTTCGTTTTCGCCTTTCGCTTCCTCGGCAATGGCCAAGAGCCTGCCCGTAACTTTGCCCTTTTCCGCCACAGTCATGGCAATGCGCACCGCTGCCCCATCACCCGCATCCACCCAAGGGTGATCGGGAATTGCAAAGGTGAGCGATAGGGGGGTCTTCGGGTCGGCCAGATGGGGTTCGAGCACCTTGCGGTTAAAAGTCTGGCGCAGCGAATTGGTGGTGATCAGGCCAAACCGCCGCGTGCCCTTGGCGCGAGTCTTTGCCGTCGCGGGCTTCCGGCCCCGCGCGGCCAGCGCCGCCTTGTCCCACCAATACATTACGAAATCCGCGCTGTCCGGAACCTTGGGATAGGCCGCGCGCAAACCCTCCACGTATCCATCGCCCAGCGCCTCGCGTATCTTTAGCTTACCGATAAAGGGCGGGTTGCCGATGATGAAATCCGCCTCTGGCCATGCGGCTGGGCGCGGCTTGATGTAATCCAGCACGGCCACGCGCGCCTTCGGGTCTGGCACTTCCTCGCCCGTTACCGGGTGGGTGATGGTGCTCTCCCCATCCCAGCGCGTGACCGGCAGGCCCGCATCATCCAGCCGCGCTTTTGTGCTCTCAAAGGTCAGCACCGCATCGCGGTTTTCGATATTGTGAAAATCGCGCAGTACCGGTTCGGATGGGCTGGCCTTGCCATGGGTGCGGAAATGCCATTGCAGATACCCAATCCACAGCACCAATTCGGCCACCGCCGCCGCCCATGGGTTTAATTCGATGCCAAGGAATTGATGCGGGTCCACAGTCAGGCCAGCCAACGATAGCGCCCCCTGTTCCTCGCCTAACTCGGCCAGCAGCGCGGTAACTTCGCCTTCAAGCCGTTTCATCAATTCCAGCGCGACATACAGGAAATTGCCCGAGCCGCAGGCAGGGTCCAGCACGCGGATTTCGCAAAGCTGTTTGTGGAAGGCGTGAACCGTTTCGCGGGCCTTTTCCAGCTTGCCCTGATTGGCCAAGGTTAGCGCGGCTGCCTGCACATTGCGCCAGTCTGCCCGCAAGGGATCCATGATGGTGGGCACCACCAGCCGTTCGACATAGGCGCGCGGGGTGTAATGCGCGCCCAGCTTGTGCCGTTGTTTCTTGTCCAGCGCGCGTTCCAATAGCGTGCCGAAAATCGCCGGTTCGACTTCGCCCCAATCCCTTTCAGCCGCATCGATCAGCAGGGACAATTGCACTTCGGATAAAGGCAGGGCCGATGCGTCTTTGAACAAGCCGCCATTGAACCGCTTTAGATCGGTCATCAGCACACCGGAAAAGCCGCCCGCGTCCATAACTTCCCATAGCTTTGCGAGCGCAGGGGCCGCGTTCTCTGGCTTGCCGCGAAGGTGCTTTAACAGTTCGGTGAAGCTATCCTTTGGAATGAGCTCCACATCCTCGGCAAACATGGTGAAAAGGCAGCGCATCAGGAAATTGGCCACCGCCTCGGGTTCATGGCCTTGGCCTTCAAATGACTTGCCCAGCGCGGCCAGCCGATCGGCCACTTCGCGGGTGACGCGCGCGGTGATCTTTGACGGGTCGAGCGCGTGCGGGTCGGTCCAGATCGTGCGCAGTTGGTCCAGCGTCTTGGGGTCGCGCAGATCATCCAGGAATATGCGGTAGCGGTTGCCATCGGGGTATTGGGTGTAGCCTTGCCCTTGGCCCGAGAAATCCGCGTAAACTTCGATCACATGGCCCACATCCACTACCAGCAGGAACGGGGGCCAGCCATCGGTGCGCGACGCGGCGCGGGCATAGCCATCGGCCTGATTGCGAGCCCGCATCATGGTATCATCCCAGCCGCGCGTGCCGCGTGTGCCATGGCCCTTGCGCGTTGCCTTGGGCCGATCGGCCAGCAGCGCGGTTTGCGGGTCGCTTTCCGGCTGGTCGCCCGAAACGCCTTGCTTGGCTTCCATCACGAAATGGCCAGCGCGGTAAAGGTCGACAAAGCCGCGCGTCTGGCTGCCTGTGTGAATGAAGGTTACGGGGTGCTCAAAATGGTAAGCGTTGGCGGTTGCGGTTTCGCTGGCCGGGGTGGGCCGAGCCACGCCCAGCACATCGCACAATTCGTTCGCGAAGGTCTGGAAATTGGCCCGTTCGCTGCCACCGGATTTCTGCCAGCGGGTTATGAAATCTTCGATATTCAAGCCGCCCCCAAGCCTCCAACGCGCAGCAAAACCACGCTTGTTTGTGGCCTTAGCGGATAACGGCGAAAGGCTTTAGGGCACAAGGGGAAAGATACCGGCCAGTCCTGTTGCAACTTACGCAGCACGTCAGCGGGTAGATAATGCCCCCGGGGTCGGAACCCCGGGGGTGCCACAGGCCGTGCCAGTGGCGCATATTTCATTAGATATTTATATGGTCCAAAGCCATACCACGTCAATGTAAATAGGGGGTTTCGTGGCAAAAGAACGTGTCGCGCTATATGTCGATGGCTTCAATCTTTACCATGCCCTCGCTGGTCTAGATGGGAACCACCTTAAGTGGCTAAATCTCTGGAAACTTGGCCAGATGCTAACGAAGTCCCAAAGCCAGATTCTGGTGGGCGTCTGCTATTTCTCGGCTTATGCGGACCATTTTAAGGGGACCGACAAAGAGGACAGCCTACACCGGCACCGCGCCTATGTGGCAGCTTTGCAGGCCAAAGGGGTTGAATTTGTCAGAGGCAATTTTGCGCGTAGAAAGTGGCATTACCGTGGTGGAAGGCGATACAAAGCCACGTGGCAAAAGCATGAGGAAAAACAGACAGATGTGGCTATCGGCGTTCGCGTTATGGCCGATGCGTTTGCGAATGGCTTCGACCGCGCTCTAATTGTTTCAAATGATACCGACATGATCCCGTTGTTCGAAACGATGGGACGAATTTTTCCAAATAAGCCTGCCCTTACTATATCCACCCCAAACCGTTCCCATCATCAAACCTTGATTGATGTCGCCGCAGATCACGGGCGAATTAGAAAGAGCCAAGTCGAGAAATCACTATTTGGGGCCACAGTAAGAAAAAATGGCATTGTGGTGGCGCGCAGGCCGCGCGCATACACCCCCCCGAAATGACCTAACCTTCGAGAGCAGCCACGCGCGCTTCAAGTTCGCTGGTTTCGAGCGTTCGCCGGTATGTCTCCACCAGCCCCATGATGTGCGCCCCTTCGGTTGGTGTGAGATCACCAGCCGCAACGGCATCCAGCACCGCAGCCGCCGCTTGCGCTGCATCCAGTGCGCTTTCCATTTTGGGCAAGGCGAATTGCACCGGGCTATCGCGCCTTGGCGGGGCTATCCGCTCCAGACATAGCCGCAGGGCCGTTGTATCGCCCTCTAGGGCCATTTCCACGGCCTTGCGCGTCAATGCGCCCGCTTCCCCATCTAGCAGCGCCAGCGCGGCCTGTGTGGCCTTGTGACGCGCTCCGGGGGGCTTACCGGGATTGCCGGGGCCAAAGGTGCCATCCGAATTGCGCCCGCTTTTACGGTTAGTCATGTGCTTTCCTCGCTTCGTTCGCAGCTTCCACGATGGCGCGAAGGTCCGGGCTGGAAAGTGATTGCGGAAAAGTGCCAGCCGCTTGTGCGGCTTCGATGCGCTCCACCAGATCGGGGGGCAAGTCGAGCTCGGGCAATTCCGGCGATGGTGCGCCGCGTGCCTGTTCCAGCCGTGCCAATCGTTTCGCCAGATGCACAGAACAATCTTCAACCTTCGCACTTGTCGAAGCCAGCGCCATCGCAGGGTGTGCCGGGTTCGCAGGCCGCATAGCCGGGTTCGATTTCGTTCATTTCATCATCAGGGGCGGAGGCATTTGTATGCCCCGCGTCTCTTACTTTAGTAACAGGTGTGTGCGGGGGCACGTTCGGGCGGACAGTTTGGGGCGGTTCGGTGTCGGTGTTCGGGGCGAGTTCGGGGGCTTCGTTCGGGGCTTCGGTGTCCACTTCGCGCAGCACCGTCACGTCGCGCCCCTTCGATGTGTTGCGATAGGTGTGGGATTCAATTTTCTTGGCAGCGAACAGGCGTTCCATCGCCTTTTTCAGATCCGCGCGCTTCATTCCCTTGGCCTCGGGCATCCCCTCAAACTGGCTGGGCGCGTAGTTCGGCCCCGGCGATGGGCCAACCTGTCGCCCATCGCCCTGTTCGTTCCGCGCGCGAAGGCAGGCCAGGAATGTTTCATCACCGGTTTCGGCCAGCAGCCTATCCGCATCGGCGCGGGGCAGTTCTTCATCCCTCACAAAAGCCCCATTATACCAGCGGAACCGATTCCGCTTGCCGGTTCGGGCATAGTTGGCTTTCTCGCTGCGAATGACGCGCGCATTGCGGTCGGTCACAACCTTGTTTTTGCCTTCGGTCACCCAATCGATGCAAAATTGAGATCGCACCGCGTTAACCCACGCGGTGGAGCCGCTGAAAGTTGCACCAGACTTTGGGGGATGCCCCAGCAAGACAATGGCCGCGCCGGTTTGCCCCGCAAGCCGGTTAAGCAAGTTGACGAATTGCGTGACTTGCGCCCGGTTGTTTTCGTCACCCACAAACAAGTGGGCCACATTGTCGACAAACGCCAAGCCCGCGCGGGTCGCATCGATCTTTGCCCGCAGTCGCTCATAACCCGGTCCAACTTGCATCGTTGCGTCGCGTTCAAAGGTGGCCAATTCATTATCCAGTTCACCGCGCAGCGAAACAAGGTGCAGCTTACCTGCAAGGCTGGCCATGGGCACATCCAGAGCCTTGCAGATCGCGTCTTGGCGATAATGCAATTCCTCGGGGCAATCCTCGCAAGTGAGATAAAGCGCAGGGCAGTCGGCCACCCGCAGGCCAAGATTCGATCCTAATCCAGCCGCCGATGCCGTTGCCATTTGCTGGCCAAACAGGCTCTTTCCCACGCCGCCGGAACCGGTGAAAAGGGTAAGTTCGCGGTCTGGCACAAAGTGTTCGATGGTAAAGCCGCGCGGTCTTGCCTTGCGGCTGGCCAGCGCATCCAGATCAAGTGATCGCAGGGGCCTTGGCGGTTTGGGTGCGCCCTGAAAGTCCGCCGCCATATCATCCAGCATTTCGGCTTCCGCATCGGTGATCATAGCGGGCAATCCTCACTGTCGAGCGTATCCGCAGCCATCGCCGCCTTGACCAGCGCGCGGCACAAATTGACCGTAGTTTCCAGCCGCGCAGGGGTCTCTTCAGGACGAAAGACAAACCGGCCCGCCACATCATGGGCATGGCAAGCGCACTCGGTCGCCAACCAGCTTTGCGAGCGCCCGCGCAGGGCAGCTGCCCAGTCGCGCGCCTTCAGCAATACTACACGGTGCGCCAGTTCCTCACCCATTGCATCAGGAACGAATTGCAGCACATGATTTTGCAATGCAGGGTCGCTGGCAATAATCGGCCCGCTGGTCATTAGTCTTGGGCTTCGATCAGGGCGCTCAGGTGGGCGTCCACATCGCTTTCCGGCCAATAGAGACGCCCGCCCAACTTGATCGGCTTGGGCAATCTGCCTTCGGCAAAGTCGACATAGCAGGCAGAGCGTGAGCGCCCGCCCAGCTTGGCCCGCAACTCGGAGAAATTGAGATAACGCATTGAATACCATCCATCTTTGTTTCGGATGGCTCGAAGATGCCCGTCTGTGCGCTAGTCCGGAATTGTGAAACAAAGTCCAAAGTTATTTCGCAAGGCATCGGCTCGTTTCCACTTGTCGCGACCAGTTTGCGGATTGCCAGCGGTTTCGGGAAAGATGCCGGCAATTTCTGCCCACGAAGCGCCCGCACTTCGAGCGTCCAACGCTCGCAAGTATCCAAGCCATTTTGCTTCCTGTTTTCGGCGCGGCTTAATTTTGCCCTGAAACTCGTTTTGCGCCCATTCCAACCATGGTTTTGCGCCGTCAATTTGTGGTCCTAGGGGCTTGCTTAGGTCAAAAATGACAGCCGCTTGCCCATCACGCACTGGCACTTCCATTTCAGGTTCGACTGGCCATGCCCTCCCCTCGCCAAGATAAAGACTTGTGCTGCTGCCGGGATAGTCGAGAACCGCAAAAATCGCCCCGTCCGGCTGGTCTGAAATTCGCGGGTTAGGGATACCTGCATAGCCAAGGCGTTGCGCTGTTGTAATGTCACAAGTCGCCGTAAAGCCCGGTTCGTCGGGGCGCAAAACCCTGCCTTTTTTCCCGTCCGGAAATGTTGCGTTGCTACCGTCTGGCAAGGCCCTGTAAGTTGCGCAAGACTGCCCAAACGAGCGTTCCGCGTTCGCATCGAAATAAGCCCGCAAGTCATCCCGCCGTCGGTAAAACTCCCAGCGCCAGCGCATCACGCCCCATTTGCCTGTGTCGCCATAAGCCTCAGGCTCTTGCCAGTCAGGTATGCCCCATTCGTTTATCAAGCCGCATCCACCAGCCGCACAACCTCGGCGGTGCCACCAGTCACAAAATCCGCCCAGCGTTCGGCCAGAGCGCGCCGCTGTTCGAGAAAGTCATTCCGGCGATATGAGCGCACAACCTTGCTGTCAGTAAGGTGCGCAATCATCATTTCCTGCACTTCATGGGGTGCGTCGGAATTGTCCGATAGCCAAGTGCGTAGCGATGTGCGGAACCCGTGTGGCCGCGCTTCCAATTCGCGCCGCTCCATCAGCCGCGCCATGGTGGCGTCGGAAATCACCCCTTTGCGCATCGATGGAAACAAAAATCCCTCACGAGCAAACGGCTTGGCAAGTTCGATCACGCGCTTGGCCTCTTGTGACAGGGGCACGCGGAAATCGGCTGTCTTGCCCTTGCGGCCTTTCATCAGGTCCGCTGGGATTGCCCACACATCGCCTTCTATGTGATCCAGCCGCATGAAGCGAACCGGTGCTGTCCGCATCCCGGTCAAGATCAGCAGCCGCAAGGCAAGGTGCGTCAATGTCGGTTCGGCAAGGCTTTTGTAAAAAGCGGGCACTTCAAGCCAAGGCATGGCAGGAATGTTTTGAGTCTGGTGGCGGCTTTCTCCCAGCAAAAGCCTTGCCTTGCTGGCCACTTGTAAATCCACGTCCAGACCTTCCGCCGCCGCATGACGAAAAACAATTGCCAGCCGGTCTAACGCCTTTTTCGCGGTCGGTGCTTTGGTGTGCCAGATCGGGGCTAGAGTGTCGCGAATATCGCGCTGGTCAATGTCTTGCACCGGAACCTTGCCCAGCTTGGGCAGCACATGAAGTTCAAGCGGGCTAAACCATCGCCCCGCTTTCCCATCGCCCTTCAATTCGGCCTTGCGAGCCTCAAAGGCAGCCAGAGCGATAACGCGCAAAGTGTTATCTGCGCGAGCCGCTTCGCGCGCTTCGCGTTCGCGTTCCTTGATCGGATCGCGGCCCGATGCCCCAACCGCGCGCCAACGTTCGGCCATATCGCGGGCCGCTGCCAATCCCACACCGGGCAAAGCGCCAAGGCCCATTTCACGCCGCCGCCCATGGACCGTAATCCGCAACACCCATTGCCCGCCACCATCAGGGCGCTTGATCAGCCAAAGCCCGCCGCCGTCGCAATGCTTTCCAACTGGAGCCGATTTCACAAAAGCCGCTGAAAGCCTATTGAGTGCCGCCATTTCAATCCACCTTTCTATCCACCCCACGCTATAGGACATAAATGGACAGGGCAAGGCAGGGAAGGGCTTTCACCTTTGATTTAATTTGATTGTTTTTCAAGATCAGGGCACGAAAAAGCGTGTCAGTATAACGGTTCGTTGCGCTCCAGCAGCACCATCTCCCCCGGATTGTCCTTGCCGTGTCGCGGTTGCATGGCGTGCGCCGCGCAGTTCGGGCGAGGCTCGCGTTATCCCGGTCTTAACCTGAACGCGTCTAACGCTGACAGCCGACCAGGAATGACCAACGGGATTGCGGAGACAAGGCAAGCATGCCGCGCTTTGCGAGCCGCAGATGCAAGATTTGAGCATGGAAGACGCCGCACTCTCCCGCCTTACCCCGGCGCCCGAAAGCGATGGCCCGGCTGATCCTGCCGATCAGCGGGCTGCGCCGCGCTTTACGCTGCTGATCCGGGCGGCGAGACTGGTCTCGCCCAATGGCGAATTTGTCTGCGTGATCCGCGATGTCTCGGAAACCGGGGTCAGCGTGCGCCTGTTTCACCGCCTGCCTTCGGGCTCGCCGCTCGAACTGCACATGCCCGGCGGCGGCGCCTACGAAGTCGAGCCGCGATGGGAGCGCGCCAGCGAAGCCGGTTTGCAGGAAGCCGGCTTCGAGTTTGCTCACAATGTGGACGTCCAGCGGCTGATCAACGAGGCGGGTGAATACCCCAAGCGCGGCCTGCGCCTTGGCCTCTATCTGCCGATCCGCATATCGACCCTCACCCAGAGGTGCGAGGGCCTCGTGGTCAACATCTCGCAGCAGGGCGCCCGTATCGAGTGCGAGGACCTGTTCGCGATCGACCAGACCCTGCGCATCGAGACGCTCGAGCCTGTGCCGGAATTCTCCGAGGTCCGCGCCAAGGTGCGCTGGCGGCGTGATCGCGAATACGGCGTCGTGTTCGACGACACTTTCACGCTGGGCGATTTTGCGCGCCTTGCCGCCCGGCTCCAGAGCCCCGGCCTGCTTGACGAATGAGGCGCGCGCCCACCCTCGCGTATCAATACGGAGGGAGGCGCACATTTTTTGCCGAGGGCTGCGCGGTTAAGCCGGGATGTTTACCTCTCGCTAACCAATTTCCTTCACTTCCGGTCATGACATGGGATCGCGGCCGACGCGGCTCGCCATCCCGAAGGGCATTTTGCACCGGGGGCTTGAATGACTGAGAATGCGATGAAGCCGGGAATCCTTGACGTGGACGTCGCCATCATCGGCGCCGGACCTGCGGGGCTCACGGCCGGATACCTGCTCACCAGGCAGGGCAAGCGCGTCGCGATCATCGAAAAGGACGAGACTTACGTGGGCGGTATCAGCCGCACGGTCGAGCACGAAGGCTATCGTTTCGACATTGGCGGGCATCGTTTCTTCTCGAAATCGCAGGCGGTCGTCGACCTGTGGAACGAGATCCTTCCGGACGATTTCATCCAGCGCCCGCGCATGAGCCGCATCTATTACGAGGGCAAGTTCTACAGCTATCCGCTGCGCGCTTTCGAGGCACTCTCGAACCTCGGCATCCTGCGCTCGACCGCCTGCATGCTGAGCTATCTTCGCTACAAGCTGTTCCCGATCAAGGACGTGCGCAGTTTCGAGGACTGGACCACCAACCAGTTCGGCAAGAAGCTCTATTCGATCTTCTTCAAGACCTACACCGAAAAGGTGTGGGGCATGCCGTGCGACGAAATGAGCGCCGATTGGGCCGCGCAGCGTATCAAGGGGCTGTCCTTGTGGGGCGCTGTTACCGACGGCCTCAAACGCAGCCTCGGCCTCAACAAGAAGCCCAATGACGGCAAGGCGGTGAAGACGCTGCTCGAATCGTTCCGCTATCCGCGCCTTGGCCCCGGCATGATGTGGGACGCCGCGCGCGATCACATCCACGCCACCGGCAAGGGCGAAGTGCTGATGGGCCACGCGCTCGACCGGCTGGCCGCGATCGGCCCCAATGATGAGGGCTATAACTGGTCGATGACCGCGACCTCGAGCGAAGGCACGGTCCAGATCCGCGCGCGCGATGCGATCAGTTCGGCGCCCATGCGCGAGCTTTCCAAGCGCATCCACCCGTTGCCGCAAAGCTCTATCGATGCCAGCAAACTGCGCTATCGCGACTTCCTGACCGTTGCACTGATGGTGAAATCGGACGACCTCTTCCCCGACAACTGGATCTACATCCACGATGACCGGGTGCAGGTTGGCCGCGTGCAGAACTTCCGCAGCTGGTCGCCCGAAATGGTGCCCGAAGACGACATGGCGTGCGTCGGGCTCGAATATTTCTGCTTCGAAGGCGACGGCCTGTGGTCGTCCTCCGACGAGGAGCTGATCGCGCAGGCGACGCGCGAGATGGAAATCCTCGGCCTGTGCGATCCCGCCAAGGTCGTCAGCGGCGCGGTGGTGCGCCAGGAAAAGGCCTATCCGGTCTATGACGACGATTACGAGGCGAACGTCCAGGCAATGCGCGCCGAGCTCGAGGCGAAACACCCCTCGCTCCACCTTGTGGGGCGCAACGGGATGCACCGTTACAACAATCAGGACCACGCCATGATGACCGCGATGCTCACGGTCGAGAACATCCTTGCCGGCAAGCGTGTCTACGATACGTGGTGCGTCAACGAAGACGCCGAATATCACGAAGCGGGCGACGAGGGCGAAGAGATCATGACGGCCGTGCGCGAGGCAATCGACGCGGAAGGTGAGGCTGAAAGGCCGCTGAGCGAGGACCAGGTTGCCGCGCTCACCAGCCTTCGCGGTGTGCCAGAGCGTATCAAACCCGCGCAAACCGGCGGCGAACCTGCCACCGAAGAGGTCCGCAAGCGGGCATAAGGAGGCTCGGCGCGATGGCGCAGGCACTTGTATCCTTCATGACGCGGCTCGGCGATGTGCGGCTGATCCGCTACATCCTCGCCAGCGTTGGCGCGCTCGCGGTGGATGTGGGCAGTTTCCTTGCGCTGATGGCGCTGGGCATTGCTGCAGCCCCGGCCTCGGCAATCGGCTATTCGCTCGGCATCCTGGCCCACTGGCTGATGTCAAGCCGCGCGGTGTTCCATGACGGCGTCGCGGCGGGTGGCACGGCGCGCACGCGGCAAAAGGCGCTGTTCGTTTTCTCCGCGCTCGTGGGTCTTGCACTGACCACCGCGATCGTTGGTGCAGGTGACTGGGCGGGCGGCGATCCGCGCCTTGCCAAACTGGTCGCGATCGTCGTCGCTTTCACCGCCACCTGGCTGTTGCGCAGCCGCATCGTGTTCCGCACCGAAGAAGGCTGAGCGCGTGCTGGTCGAACGCCGCCGTCGTCCTTTTCCGCCTCAGTTCCTACTGCGTGTCGGCGCGGCGTGGGCGATCGTCAGCGCGCTATTGCTGGCGATAAACTGGGGCGCGATCACCGCGCTGCGCTTTCCCGATCCCGACGATACGCTGCGGCTGGTGCAGGTGCGCGACCTGCTGGCAGGGCAGGGCTGGTTCGACCTCGTCCAGCACCGCGCCGATGCGCCGGGCGGCGGAGTGCTGATGCACTGGTCGCGACTGGTCGATCTGCCGATCGCCGCAATGATCGCGCTGCTGATCCCTCTCTTGGGCACCGCAAACGCCGAAATTGCCGCGCTGGTGATTGTACCGCTCCTCACGCTGGGCCTGGCGATGTTGCTCGCCGCGCGCATTGCCTGGCGGCTGATGGGCGATGAGGAGACCAATCTCACCGCGCTGATCGTGGCGCTCAGCGTGCCTGCCATCTCCCAGCTCAGCCCGCTGCGTATCGACCATCACGGCTGGCAATTGGTGTTCATTCTTGCCGCGCTCAACGGCCTCATGGCGCGCTCGCCGGTTGTCGGCGGGCGAGTGATGGGCCTCAGCCTTGCCATGCTGCTGGCGATCTCGGTCGAAGGGCTGCCGCTGTCCCTGGCGTTTTGCGCGGTGCTGGGCCTGCGCTGGCTGCGCGACCACAAGCAAAGCGTCCTGCTCGTCAATGTGATGCAGGCGCTGGCGCTCGGCAGCGTGGCGATCTTTCTGGGTACGCGCGGTGTGAACGATCTTGTCACCCATTGCGACGCGATCAGCCCTGCGCATCTGGGCATATTTGCGTGGGGCGCGCTGGCGCTTGGCGTGCTTGCCCGGTTCGAGCCGGTGCCTGTCGCCCTGCGGTTGGCGGGTATGGCCGCAGTCTGTGCCGGTGCAGCGGCGATTGTCGCGCTGGCCGCCCCGCAATGCGCGACCGGCGGCGGTTTTGCCGAGCTCGATCCGCTGGTCCACGATTTCTGGTACGTCCACATTCTCGAAGGCATGCCGGTCTGGATGCAGGAGCCCGGCGTGGCGCTGCAATATGCTGTCGTGCCGTTTATCGGCCTTTACGCAGCGATCGCGCTTGCCGGCCGGTCACGCGACTGGCTGCGCGCTTTCTGGCGCGATTATGCCCTGATCCTTGGCAGCGCCATCATTGTCTCGTTGCTGGTTGCGCGCGCGGGCGCCGCGGCTTGCCTGATTGCCGCGCCGCCGCTGGCATGGCAGCTCAACCGCTGGCTGCGCGCACTCAGGACCATGGACAGCCCCTTGCCGCGCGCCGCCGGCCTTGTCGCGGTAGCCTGCGCGCTGATGCCGACGCTGCCGCTGACGCTATCCGCCCTGCTGGTGCCGGCCAGCAGCGCGCGGTCCGATCCCCCGGTCGCGAGCCACCTCAGGCAGTCCGACTGCAACATTGCGGCGTCTGCAGATATTCTGCGCGCGCTGGCCCCGGGCGAGGCCTACGCCACCCTGCACGCAGCGCCGCAATATCTCGCCTTCAGCGACCACTCGGTAATCGCGACCGCCCACCATCGCGGCAGTCCGGCAATGAAGCAGGTGATCGAGATCGCGCTCGCGCCCGAGGACGAGGCGCGCGCTCTGCTTGCTGCACGCGGGACGCATTATGTGTTTCTGTGCCCCGGCCTGATCGAGCCGCAAAATTACGCCCACGCCGCGCCTGAAGGCTTCATGGCGGCGCTGATCGGGGAGCGGGCTCCTGCCTGGCTCGAACCGGTGGAAGCTGCGCCGGGGACGAGCCTCAGGATCTGGCGGATCAGGCGCGAGGGTGCCGGGCCGGAAGCGCAGGCGCTCTAGGCGGGCACGAAGTCGAGCGCGAGACCGTTGATGCAGTGGCGCTTGCCGGTGGGCTGGGGACCATCGCCAAAGATGTGCCCCAGGTGCCCGCCGCAATTGGCGCAGTGCACCTCGGTGCGAGGATAGCCGATCTTGTAATCGGTGCTGGTGCCCACCGCATTCTTCGCGATCGGCTGCCAGAAGCTGGGCCAGCCGGTGCCGCTGTCATATTTGTGTGCCGAGGAATAGACCTTGTTGCCGCAGCCCGCACACACGAACGTGCCCTTGCGCTTTTCCTCGTTGAGCGGCGAGGTGTAGGCGCGTTCGGTCCCCGCTTCGCGCAGGATGTAGAATTCGCCCTTGCTCAGTTTTGCGCGCCATTCGGCTTCGGTCCTGGTGACCGGAAAGCTCTTGGCCTGCGCGGGATCGCTCCCGCAGCCGACCATGAACGGTACGGCCATTGCCGCAACGGCAGTGCCAAGGAAAAAGCGGCGCGAGCCGGTGGTTTCAACCATGTTCAAGCCTTGCGTCATTCATCGGGTACACCAACGGTATACGCGCAAAACGGCACAAAAGTTTCAACCCCGGCCCGCGCCAATCATGACCCTCGAACGCGCCGCGTTCGCAAGCGCGCCTCTAGGCGCCCCGCAGCGATGCGGAGGGAATAGCGCCGGGGACTTGAACTTAACGCCTTAAAACTCGGTGATCTCGACCTCGAGCTTGCGGAAGCCGTGCACGAAGTTCGCGCGCACCCGCTCCACGTCGCCCGCGACATGGACGCGCATGCGGCGCTTGTGCATTTCCTCAAGCAGGATGCGCAGCTGCAATTCAGCCAGGCGCGCGCCCACGCAGCGGTGGATGCCATAGCCAAAAGCGATGTGCCGCTTGGCGTTTTCACGCTTGAGATCGAGCTTGTGCGGGTTCTCGAAGATTTCTTCCTCGTGATTGGCCGCAAGATACCAAAGCACGACCTTGTCGCCTTTCTTGATCTGCTGTCCGAACACTTCTGTGTCTTCGGTGCAGGTGCGGCGCATGTGTGCGAGTGGGGTCTGCATCCGCAGGATTTCCTGCACTGCGTTGGGGATGACGCTCGGATCTTCCTCGAACAGCTTGCGCTGGTCGGGGAACTTGTCGAGCGCGTGGACGAATCCGCTCATTGAATTGCGGGTCGTGTCATTGCCGCCAACGATCAGCAACACCAGATTGCCCATGAATTCCTCCGGGCTCATCTGGTTCATCGCTTCGGAATGGATCATCATTGAGATCAGATCGTCGCCGGGTTCCTTATCATGCGTGCGCTCGATCCATAGCGACTGAAAATAGGCGCCCATCTCTTGAAGGATGCCCCAGCGCAGTTCGTCAAGCTCACGAACCGTGGCCAGTTCCGTATCACCAGACCAATCGGACCAGTAGGTCAACAGTCGGCGATCTTCCCAAGGGAAACCAAACAGAATTGCAAGCATGCCTGTCGTGAGCTCAATCGAGACCTTGTCGACCCAATCGAAGGTCTCGCCGCGCGGCAGCGAATCGAGCAATTCCCCGGTGCGTGCACGAATCTCGCCTTCCATCGCGGCCATCCCGCTGGGCGTGAATTTCGGAGCCACAGTGCGGCGCTGCCCGGTATGCTGCGGGCGGTCCATCGCGATGAACATCGGCAATTCGCGCCGTTCGGTGGAGCCGCGCGCCTCAAGCTCTTCCTCATCGGGCGGATCGAGGATGGTGATGCCGCCATGTTCCCAGCTCGACGAGAAGGCCTCGGGCAGGGCCTCGATATGCTGGATCGTCTTGTGGCCGACGACCGACCAATAGGGGCCGTAGGGGCTTTCAGGGATGTAGTGCAGCGGGCCAGCCTTCTGCATTTCGGCGACGATGGGCTGCCAATTGTCCTCGAAGAAGATATCGGAGCGGCTCAGATCCCATTTGTGGGGGTGCTGCAGGCGTTCTTCGGGATGGTTTGCAAAATGCTCCTGGAGCGCCTCGTAGGAGGTCGGGCTCGTGCGCACTTGCGGGCGTTGCGGCGCTTGTTGTGGCGGGGCGATAGTGGCCATGATTGCTCTCTCTCCTCCTGGAAGAGCGAGTAGCAGACCTGTTTTTCCCACTCAGGCCTTCAAACCAACCCGCTCCCAGCCTGCATCCTGCCCTAACTGACACCCATGTCAATAGTCAGTTGCGTTTGGCCACCTATTCAGCGGGTTCCAGTGTCGGTTCGTCGGAAACAGGCTCGCGGCGGGCGAACAGCGAGCGTCTCGGCCCTCCTCGGCCTGCCTTGCCGCCGCCGCCCGATTTCATCACCCGCCGCTTGAACAGCATCGAGCCGCCCTTGACCAGCGCCAGCACGGCGACGGCCTGCCAGGCAATCGCGAGCGCGTGGACCCACAGGACCGGCTCGATCGCGGCGCGCGCCAGCATTGCAAAGGGCGAGGAAAGCGGGAAGATAACCGCGAACATCTCAAGCCCCGAGCCGGTATCGGCGACCGTTGCCATGGCGATGAAGAACACCATGAGCTGCATCATCGTGACCGGCATCGAGAGCGTCTGCACTTCGCGCACGGTGGTCGCCATGCCGCCGATCGTCAGGAACAGCGAACCGAGCAGCAGATAGGCCATCGAAAAATAGACAACGCCCAGCGCGGCAAAGACCGGCCAGCCCACCGCCGGCCCTGGAAGCTCGCGGTAATTGGTCTGCGTGACGGTGACGATCGCGTCTTCCGCCACGGTCCAGAAGGCAAAGCCCAGCGTGCCCCACACCGCTATGCCGACAAAGCTGACGCCCAGCATCGCGAACAGCTTGCCCATGAACACTGCATCCATCGGCAATGCGGCGGCGAGGATCTCGATGATCTTGTTGCCCTTTTCCTCCGCAAGGTTGGAAAGCACCATGCCGCCCAGCATGATCGTCAGCAGGAACAATACCATCTGCGCGGCTTGCGCTGTGTGGATGCGGGTCTTGCGCTCGGACGAGGCGCTGGTGGCGACGATGTCGCTGGCGGCGCTGGGAAAGGTCGAGGGCGAGGCCTGCATCGCGGTCGCCGCGGCGAGTTCGATCGGCCCGCTCCAGCGATTGACCTGCGCCTGCGTGCCGACAAGGCGCGGCGATTGCAGCGAGCCGGTGAGGATCGCGGCGTAATTGCCCTTGCGCGAGGCGAGGTAATCGCGTGCATCGAATGCGCTGTCGCCGCGCGCTTCCTCGATCTCGGTCAGACGCGGGAGCGATCCGCCAAGCTGCGGGCGCAGGGTCTTGGCTGCATCCAGCAGGGCGGAGGTGTCCGCGGCGCTCATCGCCACGCCGACCGTGACGCTGACGGCCTGCTGCGAGGTCGATTTGCCGATGCTCCCGGCAAGCCCGCCGACCAGCACGGGGAAGAGCGGGCCGATGAGGAAGAACAGGAAAGCGCGGCTGAACAGCACCGCGCCGAAATCGCGCCTGGCGATGACCCAGGCGGCCTCGAGGAAAGACAGTCTGGGATTGGCCGAAGCGGTGCCTTGCATGGTCTCGTATCCGTTCATTTCGCGTCCGCCCCTCTTGCATCGGCTTCAAGCTGGCGCGCGGCGGCTTCGCCGGCGATGGCGACGAAGGCGTCGTGCAGGCCGGCGCGCTCGATCGAGAGCGAGAGAATGCCCGCTTCGCCTTCGATCAGGCTTTTCAGCAGCGGTTCAACGCCCGTTTCCGGCAGCGGGAAGTAGAAGAAATCGCCTTCGCGCCTTGTGTCTTCGGGCAAGGCTGCCATCCAGCCGCCCTCGAGCGCGCGGGTTTCGAGCCGCACCTGTGCGGGGATCCGGTCGCGCGCGGTCTCGACGCTGCCGGCATAGGGCACGCGCCCGCCGGCGATGATGGCAACGCCTTCGCACAAACGCTCGGCATGGTGGATGACGTGGGTTGAAAAGATCACCGTCACGCCCTCTTCGGCAAGCGAGCGGATCATGCGTTCCAGCTTGCCCTGGTTGATTGCATCGAGGCCGGAAAACGGCTCATCCAGAACGACAAGGCGCGGGCGATGGACCAGCGTGCCGAGCAGCTGGACGGTTTGCGCCATGCCCTTCGAAAGCTGGCGGATCGTGCGATCTTTGGCGTGGAGCAGATCATGGCGCTCGAGCAGTTCGAGCCCGCGCTTCCTCCCTTCGGCGAGCGGCAGCCCGCGAAGCGCGCCCATGAAGGCAATCGCCTCGATCGCCTTCATCGCGGGGTAGAGGCCGCGTTCCTCGGGCAGGTAGCCGATCAGCCGCCCGATATCGTGCGGGCGATCATGGCCGAATACGCGGCGCACGCCTTCGTCGGGGTCGATGATGCCGAGCAGCATTCTGAGGGTCGTGGTCTTGCCCGCCCCGTTGGGACCGAGCACGCCGTAGATCGCGCCTTCGGGCACGGTGATGTCCACGCCGTCAACCGCGCGCGTGCCGTCAAAGCTCTTGACCAGGCCGCGCGCCTCGATCGCGAGGGGCCGGGAATCCGGCACAATATCGCTTTGTGCGCCGGCCATGCCCAGCATGTCGGTGCGCGTGCCTTTGCTAGAGCGGGTGAGATCGCCTACTGCCATATCCATGCCTCGTGTGGTTAAGGCCCATCACTAAACGGGACTGACCCCAAATATGGTTAACGCCCCGCTCACCATGACTATCACCATGACTATCAGCCAACAGATTGCCGAGAAGGCCCGCGAACTCGGCTTTGCCGCCTGCGGTTTTGCCAGCGCGGCGGAAGACCCGGTGCGTGCCCAAAGGCTCGAAGAGTGGCTGGGCGAGGGGCATCACGGCTCGATGGAGTGGATGGAGACGCGCGCGCATCACCGCTGCTCTCCTCAAGGCCTGTGGCCCGAGGCAAGGACAGTGATCGCGCTGGGCATGAGCTATGCGCCGGGCGTTGATCCGATGGCGCTTGAGAGCGCGGGCGAACGCGCGCGCATCTCGGTCTATGCGCAAGGCAAGGATTACCACGATGTCGTCAAGAAACGGCTGAAGGCGCTCGCGCGCTGGCTGGTCGAGCGCGAAGAGGGCGCTGAGGTAAAGGTCTTTGTCGATACCGCGCCGGTGATGGAAAAGCCGCTGGGCGAGGCGGCGGGGATTGGCTGGCAGGGCAAGCACACCAATCTGGTGAGCCCCGAACATGGCAGCTGGCTGTTTCTGGGCGCGATCTACACGACGCTTGAGATCGAACCCTCGGTGCCGCAGCGCGACCAGTGCGGATCGTGCCGGGCGTGCCTTGATGCCTGCCCGACCGATGCGTTCGTGCAGCCTTACGTGCTCGATGCGCGGAGGTGCATTTCCTACCTCACGATCGAGCACAAGGGTCCGGTTCCGCATGAATTTCGCGAGGCGCTGGGCAACCGGATCTATGGCTGCGACGATTGCCTGGCAGTGTGCCCATGGAACAAGTTTGCGCAGGAAGCCCATGCCGCGCGCGAATTCCTGCCACGCGCCGAACTCGTCGCGCCGCGGCTGGCGGAATTGCTGGCGCTCGACGATACGGGTTTTCGCAGCGTCTTTTCAGGGTCGCCGATCAAGCGGATCGGGCGGGATCGTTTTGTGAGAAACTGCCTTTATGCGGCGGGAAACAGCGGCGATGCGGCGCTGAAGGGGCCTGTGGAGGCGCTTCTCGAAGATCCCGATCCGGTCGTCGCGGAGGCCGCGCGCTGGGCGCTTAACCGCCTTCAGGATCAGCCTGTCTGAACTCGGGATCGTGTTCCCCCAGAAGGGGAGCGCCCAGAATGCGCCCTTGGTGCCAGTCGGTGAAGCGGCTGGGTTCGCGCATCTGGAACAAGGCGCCTTCGCTCGGATGCTCCTGGCGCTCGAAAAAGCCCGTCTCGCGCAGGTGCGGGTCCTCGATCACTTCATTGAGGTCGGTGACAGGCATGGCCGGGATATTGGCGGCGCGCAGGATCGCGAGGTTTTCGGCCGTGGTCTTCGTCTTCGCAAGCTCGGCAATCTTGGCATAAAGCTCAGGCCCGGCGGCCATGATGGCGCGGATATCCTGCCAGCGTTCTTGCGCCGCGAATTCTTCATCGCCCAGAAGCCCGACGACCATCGGGAAGTGCCCGGGCACATAGGGCACGATGCTGATCCAGCCGTCCTGCGTCTCGAACGGCTGGCGGTGGGGATCGATTTGCCGGCCATAGCCTGCATCGCCATTTGGCGGATCGAAGGTCCTGGCGTCGAGATGTTCCTTCATGATGAAACTGGTGAAGGCCTCGAACATCGGCACTTCGACGAATTGCCCGCGCCCTGTGCGCAAGACGTGCACGATTGCGGCGAGGGTGGCGTAGGCGGCGTGCAGCCCGGCGACCTTGTCGGCGATCAGCGAGGGCAGGTAGCGCGGGCGCTCGTCTGCGTCGACGCCCTCCTGTTTCACTCTGGGAAGCAGCGTGGTCGCCCCGCTCGCGGCCTGGATGACATCGTCATAGGCCTGCAAACCGCTATATGGCCCGTCAGACCCGAAGCCGACGCAGTGGACATAGACGATCTCGGGCGCGAGCGCGCGCACCGCCTCGTAGTCGAAGCCGAGCTTTGCGATCGCGGCCTCGCGCACATTGTGGATGAAGACATCCGCGCTTGTCAGCAGGGTGCGCAAGGTCTCCGCATCCTCGGGCTTCTTGAGATCGAGCCCGAGGCTCTTCTTGCCGCGGTTGAGCGCGTGGAAGCCGGGGGCCATGCCCGGTGTTTTCGCCGGAGCCGCGCTGTAGCGATAGACATCGCCGCCCGGCGTCTCGATCTTGATGACCTCGGCCCCGAAATCGGCGAGGATCTGCGTTGCATAAGGCCCGAAGACCACGCTCGTCATGTCGACGATGCGCACCCCTTCGAGCATCGGCTTGCCATCACTCCCCGCGAGCATCTCAGATCAGTTCCTTGAGCGGGACTTCGGGATCGGCGAGCAACGCGGGATCGATCCTCTCGGGCCGACTTTCGAGCAGCTTTCGCCCCTGCACGTAATCCTTCATCGTGCCCACGCAATCGAAAGCGATGGGCCTTCCTTCCTTGATGTAGACCACGGTGAACTTTCGCGTAGCCGGATCGCCGCGCGTGATCGCCTGGTCATAGCCAAGGTTGAGCCCGGCGGTCTGGAGCTTGAGATCGTACTGGTTCGACCAGAACCAAGGCAGCGCCTCGTAGGGCTCCTTCTCGCCCATGATCGCGCGCGCCGCGGTGTTGGCCATGTCGTTGGCGTTCTGCACCGATTCGAGGCGGATCACCGCATTGTCGGCGAAAGCGTTGGCGTGTGCCGCGCAGTCGCCGATGGCGTAGACATCGTCGAGAGTGGTGCGGCAGCAGAAATCGACATCGACCCCGTTCGATCCCGCCGCGCCGGCCGCGATCAGCGGGGCGATGGCAGGCACGATCCCGATGCCGACCACGACCATGTCGCAGGCGACTTCCTCGCCATTATCAAGCGCGACGCCGCTGACCTCGCCAGCTTCGCCCAGTATCTTCGTCACCCCGGTTGAAAGCCGGACATCGACGCCGTGTGCGCGGTGTTCATCCTCGTAAAAGCGCGAGAGCGTTTCGCCGGCAACCCGCGCCAGGACGCGCTCGAGTGTCTCGACCAGCGTGACTTCGCACCCAAGCTTGCGCAGGACCGCCGCCGCCTCGAGGCCGATATAGCCGCCCCCGATCACCACTGCGCGCTTCGCCCCGCGTTCGAGCGCGGCCATCATCGCCTCTGCATCGGACTTGTCGCGCACATAGAACACGCTTCTGAGGCCGGCGCCCGGGATCGAGAGCCGCCGCGGATCGCCGCCGGCGGACCAGATCAGCTTGCGATAGGTGATGGTGTCGCCGTTGCTCAGCGTGACCGCGTGGCGCAGCGGATCGATCGCGGTCACCGCCTTTCCGAGGCGCAGTTCGATGCCCTTGTCGGCCCAGAACGCCTCTGGCCGGATGAGGATGCGCTCGAACGGCTTGTCGCCGGCGAGATATTCCTTGGAAAGCGGCGGGCGCTCATAAGGCGGCGCGTGATCGCGACCGACCATCACGATGCGGCCTTCATGGCCTTTCTGGCGCAGGGCAATCGCGGCCTGCGCCGCGCCGTGCCCCGTGCCCACGATGACGATATCCGCGCTATCGCTGGAGCCGCTCATAGATCCGTTCTCTCCCGTCCCTGTTGGGGATGGGAGAGGTCGCGATTTATCGCGTCCCCGTCAAGCCGCGATCAAGCCGCGAGAGCGCTGGTCGGCCCTCTGGATGGTTGGTTCAGCGTTCCAGCAAATTGCGCGCCTGGCTGGCGATCTGGGCCAGCACGGCGGGCGCGATCGGCTGGTGCGCCTGTGCGCGCGCAACCATCTGACGGAATTGCGCAACACCCGCTTCGTTGCGCTGCGCCCATTCGGCGACCGCATCGAGCGGATTTTCGCGGGCCGCCGGCTCGGCCATCAGGCGGCGCAGGAAATCGAAGCGCATCTGCTGGAAATCGCGCGCCAGACCGCTCACGAGCAGGCGCTCCCAGATATCCGACGGCGACATGTAGGCCGCTGTGACCTGCGCCCAGTCAAGCCCCAGCCGCGCGCCGATATCGGTGAAGGCCGATGTGATGCGCGTGGGGCTGATCGCGCTCGCAATGGCAAGCCTGGCGAGGCCGACCGCACCGTCGAGATCGAACAGGTTGGCGACCTGCGATGCCTTGTCGTCTGGCGCCCCGGCGGCGAGCAATTCG
Organism: Erythrobacter sp.; assembly: GCA_043567175.1. Classification (GTDB taxonomy): domain Bacteria; phylum Pseudomonadota; class Alphaproteobacteria; order Sphingomonadales; family Sphingomonadaceae; genus Erythrobacter. The sequence goes on along the minus strand of CP121323.1, from coordinate 2,190,453 downwards.
CGGTGGAGCACCCCGCCGCGCTCGCGCGATTCCTGCGTGATGAGCTCGCCGCGCGCCGCGATAAGCTCGTCCACTCCTGTGCGAAGATCCTCGATCATCGCGGTCGCATCGACGTGGCCTGCTGCCGTGCGCAGCGTATCCGACATGAGGTTGCCCACCGCACCTGCGAGCCGTTCGAACAGGAACAGGCGCGCAGGCTCGGGCATGGGCGCTGTATCGAGGCTGAGCCACAGCGTCTTGAGATCGAACAGGCGCTCGACCACGACAAAGGCGGCGGCAACCTCGGCAAGGCCCGCGCCCTCTTCCTCGGCCAGTTCGAAAGCGTGGACGAGGCCAAGGCGGTTGACGATCCGGTTGGCAAGATCGGTGGCGACCAGTTCGCGGCGCAGCTGGTGCGCCCTGATCTGGGGCCCGAAGCGTTCCTGCATCGGGCGCGGGAACATCGCGACAAGATTGCTTTCGAGCGGGCTCGCATCGGGCAGCTCGCTCGCCTCGATCGCATCCTGGAGCGCGAGTTTGGCCGAGGATAGCAGCACGGCGAGTTCGGGCCGGGTGAAGCCCGCGCCCTCGGCGGCGCGGCGGATAAAAGTCTCCGCATCGGCGAGGCCTTCGGTTGCGCGGTCGAGATCGCCGCTTTCCTCCAGCCGCTCGATCAGTCGCAGCAGGCTTGGCACCGCGCCCGCGCCGCCCGCCTCGGCAATCGAGATTGCCAGCGCCTGGAGGCGGTTATCTTCGAGCACGATATCGGCGACCTCGTCGGTCATCTCGACCAGCAGCGCGTTGCGCGCCTCGTCATCCAGCGCGCCTTCGCGCCTCGCCGCGGCGAGTGCAATCTTGATGTTGACCTCGTTATCCGAGCAATCGACGCCGGCGGAATTGTCGATGAAATCGGTGTTGATGCGGCCCCCGGCACCGTCGGCGCCGTGCAGTGAGAATTCGATGCGCCCGGCCTGCGTTGCGCCAAGATTGGCCCCTTCGCCGACGACTTTCGCGCGCACATCCTTCGCATTGACGCGCAGAGTGTCGTTTGCCGGGTCGCCGCATTCGGCGTGGCTCTCGTGGCTCGCCTTGATGTAGGTGCCGATACCGCCGAACCACATGAGATCGATGTTGGCCTTGAGGATCGCGGTGATCAGCGCATCGGGCTCGATCTCGCTGTCTTCGAGGCCGAGCATCTCGCACGCCTCGCTCGAAAGCTCGATCTGCTTGGCGCTGCGCGGATAGACGCCGCCGCCTTTGGAGATCAGCGAGGCGTCGTAATCCTCCCAGCTCGAACGCGGCAGGTCGAACATGCGCTTGCGCTCGGCCCAGCTTTTTGCGGGGTCGGGATCGGGGTCGAGGAAAATGTGGCGGTGATCGAAGGCGGCGACCAGCTTTATCGCTTTCGACAACAACATGCCGTTGCCGAACACATCGCCCGACATGTCGCCGCAGCCTGCAACGCGCACGGGGTCGGTCTGCACGTCGATGCCCATTTCGAGGAAATGGCGCTGCACGCTCACCCAGCCCCCTCGCGCGGTGATGCCCATCGCCTTGTGGTCATAGCCGTTCGAGCCGCCGCTGGCGAAGGCATCGTCGAGCCAGAAGTCGCGGCTTTGCGCGATCGCATTGGCGACATCGGAGAAGCGCGCCGTGCCCTTGTCGGCGGCGACGACGAAATAGGGGTCTTCCCCATCCAGAATGCGCACGGCCTTGGGGTGGACAACCTCGCCCTCAACGATGTTGTCCGTCACGGACAGCAGCGTGCGGATGAAGACCTCGTAGCTTGCCTGGCCCTCGGCGGCCCAGCCGTCGCGGTCGATCGCGGGATTGGGCAATTGCTTGGGGTAGAAGCCGCCTTTCGCGCCGGTGGGAACGATCACGGCGTTCTTGACCTTCTGGGCCTTCATGAGCCCGAGGATCTCGGTGCGGAAATCGTCACGCCGGTCGGACCAGCGAAGGCCGCCTCGCGCCACAGCCCCGGCGCGCAGGTGAATGCCCTCGACGCGGCGCGAATAGACGAAGATTTCGCGCCATGGAACGGGCTTTGGAAGGCCGGGCATGGCACCCGAATCGATCTTGAAGGCGAGCGCTTCGGCAGCGGCAGGCGCAAAGGCGTTGGTGCGCAAGGTCGCATCGATCATCGCGCGATAGCGGCGCAGCAGCCTGTCATCATTGATCGCGGAGACCTGCGCGAGGCCCGCCTGAAACGCAGCGCTCGCGGCGCGGATCGCCTCTTCGCGGTTGCCCTCGAAGGCGGGATCGTGGCGGGCGACGAGCAAGTCGATCATCGCGCGCGTCACTCCCGGCGCGGCGGCCAGCGCATCGACCACGGTGTAGATCGTGAAGCTCATCCCCGTCTGGCGCAGATAGCGGTAGATCGCGCGCAGCCACTCGGCCTCGCGCGTGCTCAAAGCTGTATCGATGACGAGGCGGTTGAAGGCATCGTCCTCGCCATTGCCGTTGAGGACTTCGGCTATGCCGGTCTCGATCGTGCCTGCGCGTTCGAGCACGCGGGCAAGGTCGGCTCCGGTCGGCGCTTCCAGCGTGAAATCGTGGATTGTCCCTAGCTGACCCTCGGCAAGGCGGGTGGTCATCTGCGTCAACACGCGAAAGCCGAAATTCTCCAGCGCGGGCACCGCATCCGACAGCGCGAATTCGCCGCGCGCGTGATAGATCTTGAGCCTGAGTGCATCCGGCGCGTCTCCCTCCAGCCGGTAGAGCCGCGCATCGCGCGTGTCCGCGCTGCGTCCTTCCTTGGCGGCGAGCGCGCGCAGGCGGATGATGTCGCTTGTAGCCTCGGCGGGTCCGAAATGGCTGCGATAGCTTTGCGGGAAAGCCTCGGCATAGCGCATCGCGATGGCGACCGCGCGCCCGCCTTCCTCGGTCTGGCCGAGCGCTTCCTCGACCGCTTCGCCCCAGCCGCGCAGGCGGTCCTCGAGCTGGCGTTCGATCGCCCCGGCATCGGGCATGGTGGTGACGTCGCGCGAATCGATCAGGAACTGGATCATCGCCAGCGCCCCGCCTTCGACCTCGAGGCTCCAGTCGAGCACCCGCGCGCCGGGGATCTGCAACAGCAGGTCCTGCACGTCCAGCCGCACCTGCGTCGACAGGCGGTCGCGCGGCAGCCAGACAAAGGCGAAGATGTGCCGCTCCAGCGGTGAATTGACGAGGATCAGCCGCGGGCGCGGGCGATCGACAAGGCTCATCATCGCGGTAGTGAGCAGCCGCGTATCAGGCACGCTGAAGGCGACCAGCAGATCGTGCGGCAGCGTGGTGAAAGCGTGGAGCAGCGCCTTGCCGGTATGGCTTGTCTCGGCAAAGCCGAAGCCGGCGCTGATCCGGGTCAGCCGCTTGCGCAGGATCGGCACATCGCCCGGCGCTTCGGCGAGGGCGGCGCTGGTCCACAGCCCGGCATGGACCGAAAGAGCGCTCACACGGCCCTGTTCGTCGCGGCGCGGGACGATGAACAGGTCGAGCGCGGCGCTGCGGTGGACGTTGGAGAGACGATTGGCCTTGAGGATCAGCAGCGTGCGCGGTTTGCCGTTGCTGTCAGGCCGCTCGAACCAGGCAAAGGCGCGTTCATAGGAGCCATCGGCCAGCAGGTCGCGCGCGCTTGCCCGGCAGATGCCCAGCGCCTGGCTGAGCTCGCCGGTGCGCGAGCGCGTCACATGGCCAAGCTGGGTGAGCATGCCGTCATTGAGCCAGCGCAGCAGTGCGGCTTCCTCGACTGCGTGCGGACCGTCGGCCTCTTCGAGGCCCGCCGCATCGGTCTCCATGATCGATTGCATGGTGCGCCAGTCCTTGACCGCGGCGCGCACGTCACCCAGCGCAATCCGCAGCAGCGCCATCAGCTCGCGGCGCTGGCGGGCATCGGCGCGCGGGGTCTCGATGTAGATCATCGATTCGCGGGTGTCGCTGCTCTCTCCGATGCCGACCAGCTGGCCTTCGGCGTCGCGGACCACCTGCACGACGGGGTGGACCAGCACGTCGATCGAAAGCCCCAGCGCGGTCACCGCCGAGGCGAGCGAATCGACCAGGAAAGGCATGTCGTCATTGATCACTGCAATGCGCAGGCGACGGCGTCCCGTGGTGTTGGATTCGACCAGCAGCGCAGGCTCGCCCGTCTCGCGCGCATACCCGGCCGAGACGAGGAATTCGGAGGCCTGCGCCAGCGCTTCGTCAGCCAGCGGCGTGTCGCCCGGCAGCATCGAGCCGCGGATCTCTTCGATCAGGGCATCGCGCAATTGCGCCTTGGACGTGGCAGCAGCGGCGGTTCTCGAAGGGCTTTTCTGGGGGGATTTCGACACTGGGCTCTCCCGATGCAATGTGTCGTTAGGAGAAGTGCCTGCAATTTTATTACAGGGACTTGTTTTTATGCTTCGCAAATACAGCCTGAGCCCCATGCAAGGCAAGCGCGATCATTACCGATACCGGCGCTTTGTCAGGCGAGAGCCGCCTCGCGCATCGCGTCCATCGTCAGTTCGAGGCTGGCGAGCCGTGCTTGCGGGTCGAAGGTTGATCCGCACAGCAGGATCTCGTCCGCGCCGGTGCGCGCGATGAAGGCTTCGATCGCCTCGCGCACCTCGCGCGGGCTTCCCACCGCGCCCGCCTGCCCGACATGGGCGAGCATGGCGCGCGCGGGGCCGGCAGGGTCTGGGTGTAATCGGGGATGGGCGCAGGCAGCTTGCCCGGCTTGCCGGTGCGCAGCTGGACAAAAGCCTGCTGCTGGCTCGAGGCGATCAGCTCGGCCTCCTCGCGGCTCTCGGCGGCAAAGACGTTCATCGCCACCATCACATAAGGCTCGGCGAAGGCCTCGCTTGGCTGGAACTGGCGGCGATAGACTTCCAGCGCCTCGTCGAGGTGATCGGGCGCGAAATGCGCGGCAAAGGCATAGGGCAGGCCCAGCTTTGCGGCGAGCTGCGCGCCGAACAGGCTGGAGCCGAGCATCCATAGCTGCACATTCGCACCAAGACCCGGCGTCGCCTTGATCGCCAGGTCGACATCGCCTGTCAAAAGCGCGCGCAATTCGACCACGTCATTGGGGAAATACTCGCTGGCCTGTGCCAGGTTCTTGCGCAGCGCGCGCTGCAATTCCGGCCCCGCGCCCGGCGCGCGCCCGAGGCCAAGATCCACACGGCCCGGAAACAGCGTGGCGAGCGTGCCGAACTGTTCGGCAATGGTCAGCGGCGCGTGGTTGGGCAGCATGATCCCGCCCGCGCCGACGCGGATGGTATCGGTCGCATTGCCGATATGGGCGAGCACGACCGAGGTCGCACCGCCTGCAATCCCTTCCATCGCGTGATGTTCGGCGACCCAGAAGCGGGTGCAGCCCAGCGCCTCGGCCTTTTTCGCGAGCGCGGCGCTGGCGGCAAAGGCGTCCGAAAGCGAGGCGCCTTCGCGCACGGGGACAAGGTCGAGGACGGAAAAGGCGGTCATGGTTGGGCTCCTGCTTCTTCAGGTGCGGGTCCGATCTGTTCGAGATAGCCGCGCGCGGTCTCGGCGGCCAGCGAATCGGGCTGGACGTCGATCACCGATTGCCAGCTGGTGCGCGCCGCATCCTCGCGCCCGCCAAGGATCGCGATCACTCCGGCTTCAAGGCCGATGGCGCTTTCCTGAGGGCTGAGCGCAGCGGCGCGCTCGATCGCGGCCTGCGCATCGCCCAGCCGTTCCAGCCGCCGCAGCAGCGTCGCCTTCAGGAGCCAGCCCTCGCTTTCCTCGGGTGCGAGCGTGGTCGCGGTCTCGAGCTCTTCGAGCGCGTCGATGGGACGCTCAAGCGCCACCAGCGCGCGTGCAAGGTCAAGCGCGGCGATCACCTGCAAGGGCGCGGAAGAGGCGCTCGCGGCATCGGCCTGCGCTTGCCTGAGCAGCGGCACCGCGCCGCTCGAATTGCCGCCGGCAAGCGCGGCATTGCCCGCCATCGCGCCGAAGCGCGCCCGCGCGCGGGTCTGGTCCGCGCTCGTCTCGTCGCGCGCCTGGGTGAAGGCGTTCTGCGCGTCCTGCCACAGGCCTAGCTCGGTCGCGGCAAGGCCGAGGCAATGGTTGGCGATCACGCGCTCCTCGCCCACCGCTCCGGTCAGCTTGATCTGCGCCTGCGAATGCGCGCGCGCGGGGTCTTCCTCAAGCTGCTCGAGGCAAGAGGCCAGCCAGCGCGCATTGGGGTTCTTCAGTTCGAGCGGATTGGCCGCATCGCGGGCACGCGGCGGGCGGTTCACCAGCTCGTCGGGCGTGCCCATCGGCGCGGCGTTGGCAGGGTTAACCTGCAACAGCGCAAGGGGCAGGAGGATCGTCAGAAGGCTCATTCAGGTCTCGTAGAAGGAGGCGATTGTGCGTTTCAGCAGCGCAATATCGCCGGGTCGCGACAGGCGGTGATCGCCGTCCCATACCAGAGTGAGCTGTACATCGTCTGTATCAAGCGCCTCGGCAAGCGCGACGCTGATCTCCCACGGCACATCGCGGTCCTGCCGCCCGTGGAGCAGCCGCACCGGCACATCGAGCGCGATCGGGCCGCCGAGTACCAGGCTTTCCTCGCCATCGGCGAAGAAGCCGGGATGGGTGGGCGTTGGCTCGGGACCGTAGGGGTTCTCCTCGAAGACCGTCTCGCCGCCCGCCATGATGGCGCGCTGTTCCTCGGAAAAGCCCCAGGTGGTGAAATCGGGCGCGGCCGCGATGCCGATGATCCCGGCGAGGGGATGGTCGGCGGAGGTGCGCAATTCCTCGGCCACCAGCAGCATCAGCCACCCGCCCATCGACGAGCCGACGAGCAGCACCGGGCCCTGCGTACAGGCCTCGATCAGCGCCAGCACTTCCTCTCGCCAGCCCGACAGCGTGCCCTCGGCAAAGTCGCCCGCGCTTCTCCCGCAGCCCGAATAATCCATCAGCAGGCAGGCGCGCCCGCTTGCCTCGGCCTCTGCGAAAAGCGCGCTCGCCTTGCCGCCATCCATGTCGGACATATAGCCGGGCAGGAAGACCAGCGTCGGTCCGGTGCCGGCCACGTAGCGAAAGGCGATGCGGCGTGCGTCGTGCATTTCGTGATAGCGAATTTCACTCATGGCGTGCAGGATGCCCGTTCGGGTGACGTATTTGCAAGCACTGTCACACCTCCGCAATTGTTCGGGAATATTCGCCAGCCATGTTCAAGACCGACAGCGCGACCCACGGGGTCGACCAACCCGCCAATCCCGCCACCAACAATGCCCGCCGCGGTGCCCTGATACCGGGCGTTTCGCGCCGCGGCCTGTTCGGCCTTGCCGGAGCCAGCGCCGCGCTGGCCGCTTCGCCCGGCATTGCGCGCGGCTTTGGCAGCGGCTTTACCCACAATGTCGCGAGCGGCGAGCCGCACAAGGACAGCGTGCTGCTGTGGACGCGCTATGTCGGGGAGGCCGAGACGAAGCTTGAATGGCAGGTCTCGAAATCGCAGGACTTCTCGAAGCCGGTCTCGCAGGGGCTCGCCACCGCCAGTCCCAACCGCGACTGGTGCGCCAAGGCGATCGCCAACGGGCTCGAGCCCGAGACGTGGTATTTCTACCGCTTCATCGCGCCCGACGGCACCATGTCGCCCGTGGGCCGCACCCGCACCCTGCCGCAGGGCCCGACAGCGAAATTCCGCATGGCGGTGTTCTCCTGCTCCAATTACGGCTTTGGCTGGTTCAACGCCTATGCCCATGCAGCCGAGGCCAATGATTGCGACCTCGCGGTGCATCTGGGTGACTATATCTACGAATATGGCGACGACACCTATCCCAATGCTGGGCAGGCGCATCCGGACCGCGATCTTGAACCTGATAACGAGATCATCGCGCTGGCCGATTATCGCCTGCGTTACGCCACCTATCGCGCCGATCCCGATCTGCAGCGCCTGCATCAGGTGATGCCGATGATCATGGTCTGGGACGACCATGAAACCGCGAATGACAGCTGGGAAAACGGCGCGCAGAACCACCAGCCCGAGACCGAAGGTCCGTGGGAGGCGCGAAAGTCGGTGGCCAAGCGCGCCTATCGCGAATGGATGCCGGTCTCGGACGAGCCCTATGCCGCCTATGATGTCGGAGATCTGGCCACCCTGTTCCGCATCGATACGCGGCTGGAAGGGCGCGAGGAGCAGTTCAGCGTCGAGAAGGTGCTGAAAGGCGAGGGCGATCCCGAAGCCATGGCCGCCTCGCTCAAGGCATTTGCCAGCGGGGATTACCTTGATCCCGATCGCCAGATGCTGGGCGAGCGGCAGGAAGCATGGCTTGCCGCCGGGCTCGCCGCCTCGAAGGCGCGCGGCGCTGCATGGCAGGTGCTGGTGCAGCAGGTGCTGATCGGCAAGCAGAAAGCGCCCGAAGCGCTGTTTGCCGCAATGCCCGATAACCTGCCCGATTACATCAAGCGCCGCCTCGAGGCTGGAAAGCTCGCGCGCGCCGCTGGCCTGCCCTCCAACATGGACGCCTGGGACGGCTATCCCGCCGCGCGCGACCGGCTGTTCAAGGCCGCGCTCGAAGCCGATGCCAACCTCGTCGTGCTGGCGGGCGACACGCATAATGCGTGGAATTTCGACCTTGCTCATGAGGGCATGCCCGTCGGCGTCGAATTTGCGACCAGCTCGGTAAGCTCGCCGGGGCTTGAGGGTTACCTTTCCATGGTCCCGCCCGAGCTGCTCGCCGCCGCGCTCGTCGTGGAGAACGAGGAGCTGACCTGGGCCGATACCTCGCAGCGCGGCTATATGGCGCTGGAGCTGACCCCGATGAGCGCGACCAGCGAATGGCGCTTTGTCGAGGGGATCAGGCAGCGCTCGACCAAACTGGCGGGCACCAAGCGGTCAAGCGTCGAGGCGGGGGCAAAGGTGCAGGGCGCCTGAAGCGGGGCTTCAGGCGGTCTCGTCTTCGTCACCCGTCTGCGGCTGCGGGCGTTCGAGCTGCGCGATGATCCGCGCCGCGATCTGCTCGATCCCGGTATTCTCCGCAGGCGTGAAGCCGAAGCGGGTGATGACTAGATCGTGGGAGGGGATGACCAGCACCATCTGTCCCTGGAAACCGCCCATGTAATAGGCATCGGCAGGCAGGCTGGGGAACAGGCGCTGGCGTTCGGGATCGGCGGGATCGGCGGGATCGCGGTTGAGCCAGAATTGCGCGCCATACTGGTTGGCCGCAGAGGTCTTGGTCGGTGTGGTGAGGTAATCGACCCAGCCTTCGGGCAGCAGGCGTTCGCCCTCCCACACGCCGTCCTGCAGCACGAACTGGCCGAGCCGTGCCCAGTCGCGCGCGCTGGCATACATGTAGGATGAGCCGATGAAGGTGCCATCGGGATCGGGCTCGATCGTCGCGGTGGCAATGCCAAGCGGGCGGAACAGGCGGTTCTGGGAGTAGGCGTAGGTTTCCTGCAAGCTGCCGCCCACCTCGCGCCGCACGATGCCGGAAATGATGTTGGTCGTGCCCGAGGAATAGGACCAGATCGTATCGGGCGGCCCTGCCAGCGGCTTGGAGGCGGCAAAGCCCGCAGCGTCGCTTTCGAGCGAGAGCATCTGAGTCACGTCGGTCGCGGCGGAATAGGTTTCCTGAAATTCGAGTCCGCTGCTCATGCGCAGCAGCTGGTCAAGCGTGATCGCGGCGCGCGGGTCGCCCGGCTCCTGCTGCCATTGCGGCACCGGGGCCGGCTCCATGACATCGAGTGCGCCGTCCTTGACCAGCAGACCGACCAGCAGCGCGGTGACGCTCTTGGTCATCGACCAGCCGATCAGCGGGGTTTCGGGGCCAACGCCGGGCGCGTATTTCTCGGCGATCAGCTCGCCATTATGCGCGACGGTGATGGCCTTGGTGTTGCGCGGACCGGCGGGGTCGTCCTCGGCAAAGCCTTCTTCGACGATCATCTGCACGCGCGCCCTGGCGAGCGCGGGCGCGGTGCCATCGGGCCACGGCTGGTCGGAAGGGCGCTCAAGCGCGGGAAGCGGCTGGAGCGCGATTGTGCCCGCATCCTCGCCCGGGGGGACCAGAGTGCAGCCCGCGCCCGGCGTGTAGACGGCCTTGCGCTCGAACAGGCCGAAAAAGCGCGTGGTGACGCTGCGCTCCTCCTCGCCAAGCTTGGCGCTGATATTGGCGAGCAGGTCGGAGGCGCCGACCAGCGCCTCTTCCTGCGTGACCTCGAGCGGGAAGCCGCTGAGGTAATAGCCCGAGCACAGGTTCTTGGCGGCATAGCCGCTGCCCGCGCGCCCGACCGATCCGTAGGAGACATAGGCGAGGCCCGCGCCCACCACGAGAAGGGCGACAAGGCCCAGAACAACTTTCCTGATCACTCGATATTCCCCTTATCGATACCAATCCAACGCGCCCCGATGCCCATCAGCGCCGCTCACTCGCCAGCAGGCGGGATCGGCGGCGTTTCCCAGAACAGCGCGACCTCGTCGTCGAGGCCCGTCATTTCATAACGGATCAGCGCGATCGGCAGCTGGCCCATCTCCATGAACTGATTGTGGAAATCCTTGAGAGAGAAGTCTTCGCCCAACTGGCTGGCGCGGTCTGCCAGCAGCGCGTCCATCTGCAATTTCCCGATCGTGTAGGCGACGCCGTAGCCCGGCGGGCGGCGCAGATAGATCTCGGCATCGACCCGCGCGACGTCGACATCGAGCCACGGGGTCTTTTCGCGCATGTAGTCGACCGCTTTCGCAACGCCCCACTGGTTGCGCTGCATATAGACATCGGCGGGCACGCGCGCGGCGCGGAAGATGCCGAAGAGCATCATGAACTCGTCCGCTCGCGGCGAATAGCGGGTTCCGCCCGCAAGCATGGTCGCCTCTTCGAGATAGGTCGCCCAGCCCTCTGCCCGGCCGCCGTCGCTATATGTGCTGCGGATCGGGCGGGTGTCGCGCGCGGCCACCCAGGCATCGTAGCGGTGACCGGGGATGACGGCGTGGACGTGATCGGGGATCGGATCGCGAAACTGGATCTGCTCCCAGAAATTGGGACCTTGGGGCCGCTCGATATAGGGCGTGTTGGCGCCCAGATCGCCCACCTCATCGGGGATCGTGATGATCTCCTCGTCCTTGAGAAATGCCCGCACGCGCGCATCGGTCGCGGCGATCTTGGCTTCCTGCTGCGCGGCGCTTTGCGACAGTTCAATCTGCGGCAAATCGCGGTTGCGGTGGCGCAGAAGGGCGAGGGCTGCGGTCATGCGTTCATGCTCGCGCTCCGCCAGAGTGATCATCTCGTCGCCATTTATCGGCATCATGCGCACGTGACGGATGAACCAGTCATAGCGCGCCGCGCCCACCCCGGCGGGCGTCGTGAAACCGGCGCGCCCGGCGATCAGCCAGTCGCGAAAATCCTCCAGCGCCGCCTTGGCCGCGCTCGCATCTGCGACCAGATCGGGCCGCTGGCTCCGCGCGCGTTCGAGCAGGTCGTCATACCAGCCGATAATGCCCGGCGGCGGCACCTCGCGATAGGGGTGATAATGGTTCACCCCATCGCTGTTCTCGAGGTTGTGGAGCGCCAGATCGGCATAGTCGCCCGCAATCTCGGACAGGTTCGCGCGCGCAGACTTGAGCGCCTGTGGCACCAGTTGCAGGCGGCGGCGCAGGTCTTCGATCCCCGCTTCATCCACTCCCGGCCCGCTCACCTCGGTAAAGGCGACGCGCATCATCGGATCAAGGTAAAAGCCCGGATCGCGGTTCCACGGGCGCAGCACTTCGAGATTGAAGCGATAGCCGTTGAGGATCGATTTGACCGTCAGGAAATCGACCTGGTTCGCGCGCGGCCAGCTTTCGACCGGCAATGCGGCAAGCTCGGCCTCGAAGCGCGCAAGACCTGCAAGCTTTTCGTCCATAAGCCCCGCGACATAGGTGCCGTCCACCCGCGCGCCCGATTCCAGCACCACTTCGGCGTAGAAACCGGGCACCATGAATTCGAGCAATTCGTCGTGCAGCGCGACGAGGCGGTCATAGCCCGGCACCTCCTGCGCTGTCGCTTCCTGAGGCGCTTGCGCCTGAAGCTCCTCAGCCTGAAGCGGCGCGCCGGCCAGCGCGATTGCACCCAGCGCCGCTGCGCTGAAAAACCCTGTGAATTCTTGCAAATTGTCCTCCCTCACTCGCCGCGCTTGATGGGGCAGGAGGCGGGCTGTGTCCAGTGGTCCCGGCGCGAGGCTCAGCGCCAGCTGGCAGGGTCGAGCGCGAGCAGCTTTTCAAACTGCGCATAAAGCGCCGGCTCCTCGCGCTTCATCGCGCGCGGGCGTTCGAAAAAGGTGACGACTGCCTCGGCGAAGAACTCCTCGTGATTGGTCGCGCCATAGGGATCGATCAGCGTCACCTGGCCTGAATGCAGGCGTTCGACATGGTCGTGATAGGCATCGAGCATCGCCTTTTCCCAGCCTGCATAATCCTGTCCCCTGGAAAGGATCGGAATGCCGTTGGCCTGCCCGGTGAGCGCATCGAGCTGGTGCGCGAATTCGTGGATCACGACGTTGAACCCGTCGCTGTCATCGAGCCCGCCTTCGAGCGCATGGTCCCATGAAAGCACCACCGGCCCGCGCGCCCAGCTTTCGCCCAGCATCGACAGGCTGCGTTCGTTGACGAGAAAGCCTTCATGCGAGGCGCGCCGCGTGCCGAAGGCGGAAGGATAGACCAGCACGTTCCTGAGCGTATCGTACCAGACCTCGGTGTTGACGATCAGCAGACAGGCCTGCGCCGCGATCGAGAGCCGCATCGCCTCGTTCACCTCAACCCCGCCATGGCCGCGAAAGGTGATCTGGTCGAGGAAGCGGTTGATCCGGCCCTCAAGCCGCTGTCGCAGATCTTCGGGCAGGCGGCGGGTGATCGGCACGAGTTCATCGACGATGCGGCGCTCCTCGGGCGTCAGCGCGCTTCCCAGCAGCCGCTCGATGCGCCGCGCCTGCGCGCGCCCACGCAGCAACAGGCCGGCGGCGACCAGCGCGATGGCTGCAAGAAGGTACCAGAGGGCCATGCGCTGTCAGATAAGGTCGCCCATGCGCCAGCGGTAGAGGGGCGCATGCGCGATGGCGCGACGGTTGCTGGCGAAGTTGACGGTGCCAGCAAGGAGACCGTGGTGCTCGATCCGCCGTAAGGCTCGTGCCTCATGCCTCATGCCTCGTCGCGCATGAAGATCTCCTCGATCGGCAGGCCGAACACGTCCGCGATATTGAAGGCGAGCGGCAGCGAGGGGTCGTAGCGGCCCTTTTCGATGGCGTTGACGCTCTGGCGCGAGACGCCGAGCCGGTCGGCGAGGTCCTGTTGCGACCAGTCGCGCATGGCGCGCAGCACCTTGAGATTGTTCTTCATGCCGCCTCTTCGCTCCCGCGGCTCTTCTCGGCGCGGGCCAGCACGGCCTGCCCGATGCCAAGGCCGATCGCCCAGACAGGCACCACCCACCAGGCCCAGATGTGCGGCGCGAGGCCGAATGTCTCGAGGAAGCCCCACACCGTGCCCAGCACCAGCACGAGGCCAAGCCCGATGATCGCTGCAAGGCTGGCGCGGTGGCGCAGATATTCGTCCCTCTCCTCGACCAGATAGCGGCCCATGATGAAGATCATCGCGAGCGCAGGGAGCGTGGGCAGGAGGGTGACGGCGTAGGCGATCGGGCCGGGGGACAGGCCCTTTTCGTGGATCGCAATCGCGATCAGCAGGCCGACGACATAGGCCAGGCAAGCGAGCAGGAAGCGGGTGTTGTAGCGCGCCAGAGCGGGGCTGCCATAGGCGCGCACAGCCGCCTCGCCCGAAAAACGCCGGGTGACGCCCACCGCAATCATGACCATCGTCGCGAGCACGACCAGCGCGGCGATCCAGCCAACGCTGTTGAAGACAAACAGCAGGAGCGGGGTGCCGAAACCCATCAGCATGCCCAGCCAGGGGCCGGGCGTGTCCCACATATCGGGTTGATCCTTGGTCATGGCTTCGAATTCCTCTGAAACTTTCCTGATGTGAGCGCTCACGCAGGCCTCGCCCATCTTTTACGCAGCGCCCCATGCGCCGTGCTGGATGCGGTTGGCGACAGCGCCGACAAACAGGCCGACAAACCATGTGACCGCGACCCAATAGGCGTCGAGATGAACAACGAGATCCGCCGCTTCGAGAAAGCCCCAGATCGAGGCGAGGCTGAGCGCGAAGGCCGAGGCGATCAGTGTCTGGCGCACGGTCAGCATGCGCAGGAATTCGTCGGTCTCCTCGATGATCAGCCGCGCGATCGCCCAGAACACGCCGCACACCCCAAGGCCGGGCAGAACGGCGAGAAAATAGCGAAGCGCGAGCGGGACTTCGAAGGCTTCATCTGCGACGGTCGTGAAGGCGAAGGTCGCGAGGTAAAGCGAGGTGAAGATCGCGACGCGCTTGATGTAGCGGGTCTGGGCGAGGCTCTGGCGCGTCCCAGATCCCGTACTCGACGCTTGGCGCGCGGCGATGCGATTGGTCGCGGCGCGCGCCACGGCAGCGAGCAGCAGCAGCGGGATGATCGGCAGAACGAGGACCGCTGTCTTGCCCTCGATGGCGCCGGTCGCCGCCAGCAATCCTGTGACCAGCGAGCTTGCGATAAACGCCATTGCCCAGAACCACGGGCCGCGGCCCAGAAAGCCCCCGGCTGAAGGGGGGCGATGTTCGGTGTCTTGGCTTGCAATCATCATGGCTGGTCTTTTCCCCGTGTCCCTTATTACCCGTGTCGCGGATCTCTCTCAGCGGGTTTCGCCGAAAGTGCCGTATTTGATCTTGTTGAAGATGGCGCCGATGCCGACCCCGAGGCACCAGACGGTGGGCCACCAGAAGGCTTCGACGTGCTCGACGATGAAATAGCGTTCCAGAAAGCCCCACACCGCAGCGGCGGTCAGCGTGATGCCGGTCGCGATCAGGCCCTGGCGCACGTGAAGGAGGCGGTGGAATTCATCCTTCTCCTCGACGATCAAGGCGGCAAAGATCCAGAACACGCCGGCAAAGGCAAGGCCCGGAAGGCCGGCAGCCAGCGCGGCGGCAAGGCCGGTGATGCCGCGATCCTCGATCAGATATTCGGCGAGGAACAGCGAGGCGAGATAGAACGCCATCGTCGCCCCGAGCCGCCAGAGATAGCGCAAATGTGCCCGCATGGGCTCTCGCGCGGCGCTTGTCGGGGACGCGTTCACAGCAGGCATGAGCTGGCGCAGCTTGTCTTGCCCGACGAAACCGATCCCCAGGCCGCGCCGGTAAGCCCGGCAACGAGGCCGAAAGAGGCGTTGGAGCTAAGGTCGAGCCCCGCGGCCATAAGCGCGGCGGCGATGATGATGGCGGCCCATGGGAGAGCTTTGTTCGTAGCAGTCATTGGTCAAGTTCCCTTTCAACTATGGAAAGCATACTTGTCATCTGAGTCGCCTTTTGTCAAGCGTGCTTTCCAAAATGGAAAAGATTGCATTCGCCACAAGCGCGATCTTTGTGACCTTTGGGAAGAAGCGCGTGACTTGGCGGCCCCGGCTCACTATGTCGAAAAAATGCCTCGGTGCTCGATCACTACAGCGACCACTACGACCTCGGATCTCCGGGGGCGGTCGGCGCTGGGTTAGACACCAGCCACCGCCGCGCCCCGGGCCTTTGGGTTTCGGGCGGCGCGGTGTCCTCCCGAAATCGGCACTTCCCACGCACACCGCCCCTTCCGGTGCGACGCCCTTTGTTTTAAGGCGCGCTCCAAACGAGACGGATGACAAGACGATGACCGAACTGCTCAAGATCAGCCTGCCCGATGGCTCGGTGCGCGAAATGGAAGCAGGCTCCACTCCCGCCGACATCGCCGCCGCCATCGGACCGGGCCTTGCCAAGGCAGCGCTCGCCGCGAAGGTGGATGGCGAGGTGCGCGATCTCAACCGGCCTTTCGAGGGCGATGCGGAGCTTGCGCTGATCACCGCGAAGGACGAGGAAGACGCGCTCGAACTGGTGCGCCACGATTACGCGCACGTGCTCGCCGAAGCGGTGCAGGCATTGTGGCCCGGCACGCAGATCACCTTCGGTCCGGCAACGTCGGATGGCTTTTACTATGACGTGATGGCGCCCTCGAGCCGCGAGCCCTTCGGCATGGACGATCTGCCCGCGATCGAAGAGAAGATGCGCGAGATCATCAAGGCCGACAAACCGCTCAGGCGCGAGGTCTGGAGCCGCCAGCGCCTGATCGACAAGTGGGAGGCCGAAGGCGAGAGCTTCAAGGCCGAATGGGCGCGCACGCTTCCCGAAGGCGAGGAGCTGACGGTCTATTGGTCAGGCGATGACTGGCTCGACATGTGCCGCGGCCCGCACCTGCCGAGCACGGGCAAGCTTGATCCGCAGGCTTTCAAGCTGACCCGCACGGCGGGCGCCTATTGGCGCGGCGACCAGAACAACCCGCAATTGACGCGCATCTATGGAACCGGCTGGCTCAACAAGAAACAGCTGAATGCGCATCTGAATCGATTAGAAGAGGCCGCCTTGCGCGACCACCGCAAGCTGGGCCGGGAGATGGATCTGTTCCATTTGCAGGAAGAGGCGCATGGCAGCGTCTTCTGGCACCCCAATGGCTACAAAATCTGGCGTGAGCTGGAGGCCTATATGCGCCGCAAGATGGACGGCGCCGGCTATCAGGAAATCAAGACGCCGCAGGTGATGGACGCGCGCCAGTGGGAGCAATCGGGCCACTGGGGCAAATATCGTGAGAACATGTTCGTCATCCCTGACGAAGTGCCCAACACCGAGGATGAAGGCGACATCATCTCCAAAGATGCCGACTGGATGGCGCTGAAACCGATGAACTGCCCCGCGCACGTGCTGGTCTTCAAGCAAGGCATCACCAGCTACAAAGAACTGCCTATCCGGCTGGGCGAAATGGGCTGCTGCCACCGCAATGAGCCGCACGGCGCGCTGCATGGCCTGATGCGCGTGCGCCAGTTCACGCAGGACGATGCGCATATCTTCTGCACCGAAGAACAGGTCGTCTCAGAGGTGCAGGCCTTCCTCAGTCTGGCTGACAGCGTCTATCGCGATTTCGGCTTCACCTATGACATCAAGCTCGCCCTGCGGCCCGAGAAACGCTTTGGTTCCGATGCCGATTGGGACAAGGCCGAGCAGGAATTGCGCGACGCACTCACTGCCAATGGCCTCGAATGGGAGGAACTGCCGGGCGAGGGCGCTTTCTATGCGCCCAAGCTCGAATGGCATTTGACCGACGCAATCGGCCGCACATGGCAGGTGGGCACGATCCAGTCTGACCGCGTGCTGCCAGAGCGGCTCGATGCGACCTACATTGGCGAGGATGGCGGCAAGCACCGCCCGCTGATGCTGCACCGGGCGATCTTCGGCAGCTACGAACGCTTCATCGGCATCCTGATCGAGCACTTCGCCGGACGCCTTCCTGCATGGCTCGCGCCGGTGCAGGCAGTGGTGGCGACGATCGTCTCGGACGCGGACGATTACGCGAACGAAGCGGTCGCAAAGCTTCAGGCTGCGGGCATCCGTGTCGAAAGCGACCTTCGCAACGAGAAGATCAACTACAAGGTGCGCGAGCACTCTCTGGCGAAAGTCCCGCACCTTCTGGTGGTGGGCAAGCGCGAGGCCGAAGAGGGCACGGTCGCGATGCGGACGCTTGGCGAGAAGGAGCAGAAGGTGCTCGGCCTCGGCGAGGCGATTGCGCTGCTTTCCAGCGCCGCGACGCCGCCCGATCTCGCTGACTGAGCCTCTTGGAGTTCCTTGACGCCTTTGACGCCGCCCAGATTGCAGTGGCGGTGCTTGCGACGCTGGGCGCTGCGTTCATCCGCGGGCTGACCGGCTTCGGCTTCGGCATCCTGCTGGTGCCAATCCTGGCGCTCGCGCTGTCGCCTATCGAAGCGGTGCTGGCGATCAACATCATGGCGGGCGGCCTCGCCCTGACCGAGATCCGCATGATCCTTCGCGAGGCCGAACGCACCGCCGTTCTCATCGGCGCGCTGGTGGTTGTGGGCACCGCACCCGGGCTCTGGCTGCTGTCGATCACGCCGCCCGATGTCGCACGGCTGCTGATCGCCCTGGTGGCGTTGTCGGCCTTTGTCGCGATCCTTGTGCCCCAGCGCGGAGCAGAGCAACCCGGCGTGCTGGCGACTACAGCGACAGGGTTGTCCGCCGGAATCCTGACGGGGTTCGCCGCCATGCCGGGGCCGCCTGTGGTGCCTTACTATGTCGGCCGTGCCATTCCGCGCAGCGTCGCCAAGGCATCGATGATCGGCATCTTCGGGATCGCGGCGATGGCAGGCATCGGATCGGGCGCGGCGATCGGTGTGCTGACACTTGAGGTGGTGCTTCTTGGCCTTGTCCTGTTCCCGCTTGTGCTGCTGGGCAACTGGGTGGGCAGCCACGCCTTTGGCAAGGTGAGCGATCGGCTGTGGCGCGGCTTTGTCGGAGTGGTGCTGGGCGCAGCGGCGCTCGCGGCGCTT
Organism: Erythrobacter sp.; assembly: GCA_043567175.1. Lineage (GTDB taxonomy): Bacteria > Pseudomonadota > Alphaproteobacteria > Sphingomonadales > Sphingomonadaceae > Erythrobacter. The sequence continues at coordinate 2,172,108 of CP121323.1, read as the reverse complement.
TTGCGCCTGATTTGATGCCCCGCCTGCTTTTTCAAGCCTACCGCTTAGAGCGGCAACGGCTGACCAGCGAGGATCAAAGCTGTGGCGCAGGCAAGCACAATAACGCCGCTTGCCAGCTCGGCCTGCTGCCGGGCGGCGGTGAACGCGTGAATCGAAAGAGCTTTGGCTTTGCGCATGATCGCAAAGTCGCGCAAAAACCCTAACGGAGCGTTAACTTGCTGCCACGGGCATTTGCTGGCTGGCGCAATGGAAGCCTCCTCCGCCCGCGAGCACCGCGTCCGCCCCGACGCCAATCGTCTCGCGATCCGGGAAAAGCGCCGCAATCGCCGCCACCGCGTCACCATCATGTGGTGAGCCGAAGGTCGGGACGACGACGAGCCTGGTCGTGATCGCGAAATTCACATAGCTCGCCGGCTCGACCACGCCTTCGCGCTCGATCCGCCCGGGCGAGGGGATGCGCACCACCTCCAGCCCGGCATGCGCGGCACGGTCGGCTGCATCAGCGTAGATCGCGGCGTTGGGATCGTCCCTGCCGGTCGCTTGCGGAACCACGATCCGCCCGGGCGCCACGAAACGTGCGAGGTTGTCGACATGCCCGTCGGTGTGGTCGTTGATAAGGCCATCGCCCAGCCACACGATCCGCTCGAACCCGAGCCGCTGTGCCAGCTCGCGCTCGATGTCGCGGCGGGTCATCCAGCGGTTGCGGTTGGGGTTGAGCAGGCATTGCTCGGTCGTGATCGCAAGGCCGGTGCCGTCAGTGTCGATCGCCCCGCCTTCAAGGATCATGTCGCTCGTCTCGAGCGCCAGCCCCGCCTCGCTCGCCAGTTGCGCGCCGATCGTCTCGTCGCCCGGCATCTCGTATTTGCCGCCCCAGCCATTGAAGCCGAAACGCCGCGCGTCGCGCATTGTCCCCTCGCGCACCACGAGCGGACCGGTGTCGCGTAGCCAGATATCGCCGTAAATGCGGCGCTGGAGGGTGACGCCCTCGCTCACCAGGCTGCGCGCGCGCTCCTCGTTTGCGGCGTCTCGCACCAGCAGGCGGACCTGCTGGCCGCTATCCGCGACCGCATTGGCAAAGGCGGCGATCTGCTGCTGCGCGGCTTCGAGAAAGCCCGGCCATTCCTCGGCAAGGTGCGGAAAGCCGATCCAGAGCCAATCCTGCGGAGCCCATTCGGGCGGCATGACGGGAGTGGGCATGAGTGTTGGCTTCCTTGCAATTCGAGCTTCGAGCGGGCCTTACAGTTTTGATTGCCGGTCGCAAGCCGTCGAGCCTTGCGCCGCGGAGCGCGCCGCGCCACATGCTCAAGCTATATGGCAAACACCGCCGCCTGGACGAATGCACTCGAACGCGCGCGCCTTTACGCGCCGTTCCTGAGGCGTTCGCTCGACCGGTTGCCGCAGCTCGAGCAGCTTCTGGCGCGGGGCCACGGCGAGGAGGCCTTGCTCTGGGCGCAGGATCACGGCGCGCACGAGGACACGGGCATTGCGCTGCGGCGCGAACGGCTCGCGCTGGCGAGTGCGCTGGCGATCGGCGATCTGGCTGGAGCGTTCCCGCTGGCGCGCGTCGTCAGCGAACTCACCGGCTTTGCCGACCGCGCGCTCGACACCAGCATCCGCACTGCCATCCGCGAACGCACCGGGGAAGCAAGCGCCGCCGGCTTCATCGCGCTGGCGCTGGGCAAACAGGGGGCGGGCGAACTAAACTATTCCTCGGATATCGACCCCGTCCTGCTCTACGACCCCGCCACCTTGCCGCACCGAGACAAGGATGACGTGGGCGAGGCCGCACAGCGTTATGCGCGCCGCATCGTCAAGCTGCTGAGCGAGAATACCGGCGAGGGCTACGTGTTGCGCGTCGACCTGCGGCTGCGCCCGGCGAGCGAGATCAGCCCCATGGTCGTGCCGTGCGCGCTCGCGCTCGAACACTACCAGAGCGCGGCCCTGCCGTGGGAACGCGCCGCCTTCACCCGCGCCCGCGCGGCGGCGGGCGATATCGCGGCGGGCGAGGCCTTTCTCGAGGCGATCCGGCCCTTCGTCTGGCGCCCCGCGCTCGATTTCGGAGCGATCGAGGAGATCCGGTCACTGACCGCGCGCATCCGGGATGCCGCGGACGGGCCGCTTGCGCCGGGCCCCGGCTTCGATATCAAGCGCGGGCGCGGCGGCATTCGCGAGATCGAGTTCATCGTCCAGAGCCACCAGCTCATCCACGGCGGGCGCGATCCGCTCCTTCGGGTGCGCGGCACGCGACAGGCTCTCGCAGCGCTTGCGCGGGCGGGGCGGATCGAGACGGAGCACGCAGCGGTGCTCGGCAACAATTACGACCGCCTGCGGGTGATCGAGCACCGCCTGCAAATGGTCAATGATCGCCAGACCCACAGCCTGCCCGATGGCGAGCCGCTCGATCACGTCGCGCGGCTCGACGGGCTGCCCGATGGTGGCGCGCTGGTCGAGGAGCTGGCCGCGCTGACCGACAGCACCGCTGCGATCTTTGCCGACCTCATCGGCCTGCCCGAGGCGAAGAGCGCGCCCGTCAGTCCCGAATGGACGCCCACAAAGGAGCGCGAGGAGCAACTCGGCACGCTCGGCTTCGACAATGCGCGCGAACTCTCCGGCCGGATCGCCGCCTGGCGCGACGGGCGCTATCACACTCTGCGCAGCGAACAGGCGCTGGCCGCCTTCGACGCGCTGACGCCTGCTTTGCTCGAAGCCTTTGCCGCCAGCGATGATCCGATGCGCGCGCTGACCCGCTGGGAGGGGCTGCTCGAACGCGCACCCTCGGTGGTGACGCTGCTGCGCCTGCTCAATGCCGAGCCCGAACTGCTTGACCGGCTGGTAGGTGCGCTCACGCTCGCGCCGACGCTCTCGGACGAACTGGCGCGCAAGCCTGAACTGCTCGACATATTGCTCGATCAGCACGCGCTGGAATTGCCCGGCAGCCGTGAGGAAATCGCTGCGCATTTCGAACGCAGCGCCGAGCGCGATGATTACGAGGCGCTGCTCGATTCGATCCGGCGCGTGACCGGGGAACTGCGCTTTGCACTTGGCATCCAGCTGATCGAGGGGCTGGCCGATCCGCTCGATATCGGCGCGGCGCTCTCACGGATCGCCGAGGCCGCGCTGATGCTCGCCGTGCCCGCAGCACACGCGGAATTTGCGCAAAGGCATGGCCGCATCGAGGGCAGCGAATTGCTGGTTCTGGGGCTGGGGCGCTTTGGCGGCGGGGCGCTGACGCATGCCTCGGACCTCGACGTGGTTTACCTTTACGCGGGCGATACGAGGACCCCATCGGACGGGGCGCGCTCGCTTTCTGCCACCAATTACTACAACCGCCTCGCCAGCCGCGTCACCGCCGCACTCTCAGTGCCCACCGCTCAGGGGGCGCTTTACGAGATCGACACGCGGCTGCGACCGCAGGGCGCGCAAGGGCCGCTCGCGGTGAGCTGCGAGGCTTTCGAGAAGTACCAGTGCGATGCCGCCTGGACCTGGGAGCACATGGCACTCTCTCGCGCGCGGGTGCTCGTCGGCTCGGTCAGAGGACGCGAGGCGCTCGACGCGATCATCGACAAGGTGGCACAGCTTCGCCGCGATCCCGAGGATTTGCGCGGCAGCGTATCTCACATGCGCGAGCAGATGGCGCAGCACAAGACACCGGCCGGGCCGCTTGATGTGAAGCGGTTGCGCGGGGGGCTGGTGGATTGCGAATTCCTGATCCATTTCCTGCAATTGCGGGGCACCACGCCGGGCGGTTCGCCGCTGTGGGAGGCCTCTCCCGAAGCCTATTCGCCCGATCTTGGCACCGCGATCCCCGCGCTGATCCGGGCCGGGATGCTGCCGGCGAGCTTCAGCGACGATTACGACCTTCTCACACGCATGCTGGTGGCGCTGCGCCTGCTTGCACCGGGCGGGGGCGAGCCGCCGGCTTGTGCCGCCAATGCCCTGGCCCGCGCGTGCCGCGCGCCCGATTACGCCCGTTTGCTGAGCGACTTTGCCGAGACCCGCATGCGGGTCTGCGAGTTGTGGAACCAGACCTTCGGACAGAACATTTCAGACCCATCCCGCGATCATTCCAGAACGGAGCAACAACCATGAGCGATTTTCCTGCAGCAGGCGACGCAATGCCCGATATCGAGATGGGCACGCCCGATGGCGGCACTGTCAAACCCGGTGATTTCAAGGGCAGGAAGCTCGTCATCTTCTTCTATCCCAAGGACAACACGCCAGGCTGCACGACCGAAGCGAAGGACTTCTCCGCGCTCAAGGGCGAATTCGAAGCGGCGGGCGTCGAACTGCTCGGCGTGAGCAAGGACAGCGCGAAGAAGCACCAGAACTTCATCGCCAAGCATGATCTCACCACACCACTCGCCACCGATGCGCAGGAAGAAGGCCTATCTGACGCGCTCGGCATCTGGACTGAAAAGCAGATGTACGGAAAGACCTATATGGGCATGGTCCGCACGACCTATCTGATCGGTACAGATGGCAAGATCGCGCAGGTCTGGAACAAGGTGAAAGTCAAAGGCCACGCGGAAGAAGTCCTTGCCGCTGCAAAGGCGCTATAGGCTTCATGCAGTCGGTTTCCGATGCCATTCGCGCAGCCCTGCTGACGGCTGATCCGCGCGCCAAGTGTTTCGCCACGCGCGATGTCGCGCGACGCTGGCGGCAGGGGCGGCTGGCCTTCGCCTTCGACGAGGATATGCCCGATCAGCCCGCGCGGCCCGACGAACCCGAATTGCTGGCGCCCAATAAAATGCCCAAGCGGGGCAAGGGCGGTTCGCAGCGCGCACGCATCGCGCTGTGGCACAGTCTTGCGCATATCGAATTCGTCGCGATCGACCTCGCGCTCGATATGGCAGGGAGGTTCGGAGCCGAGATGGGCGAGGGCTTCGTCAGCGACTTCCTGTCCGTCGCGGCGGACGAGGCGATGCATTACGCGCTGCTTGACCGAAAGCTTCAGACGCTTGGCAGCCATTACGGCGCGCTGCCCGCCCATGGCGGTTTGTGGCAGGCCGCCCACGCCACGCGCCACGATGTTGCCGCACGCCTTGCGATCGTGCCGATGGTGCTCGAGGCGCGCGGGCTCGATGTGACGCCGGCAACGCTGGAGCGGGTGAGGGCGGCGGGCGACGAAAACGGCGCAAGGATCCTCGCGCGCATCCTTGACGACGAAATCCGGCATGTCGGTTTTGGCACCAAGCATTTTGTGAAAGTGGCACAGAATCGCGCAAAACAGCCCGAAATTCTCTGGCAATCGCTGGTCCGCGAGCATTTTCGAGGGGCAATTAAGGGGCCTTTCAACGACTCAGCCCGGCTTGCAGCCGGTTTGTCGCGCGACTTTTACGAAGAGATTGCCCTTTCGTAAATTTCGCGGCTAGGCCCATATTCGCAGGATGAGCGAGTGCGCATCCACCGAATTCACGCCTGATGATAATGTCGCGCGGTACCAGGCTTTTGCAAGCCGAAACGAGGAATAGGCAAATATGCTTTTCGCTTTCGGGCAATTTCTTCCCAAGGCCATGACGATTGTGAGCACCGCTCTTGCGGTCTCCTTCTCCATGCCAGCTCTCGCCAGCACCTCGACGTCAACCGCGGTGGATGTGACCAAGCCGATCGAGGAAGCACAGGACGAAGACCTGGCCAAGGGCGATCCAAGCTTTCGCGAACTGTTCGCAAGCTGGTCCGCGCTGGACACGGCCGGTCCCGATCCTTTCGCCACCGATGTGACGACGCCCGTGCCGGTCGCCGTGCCATCGCGCAATCCGCTCGAACTTGCCAAGATTTCGAGCGATTACGGCATGCGCGTTCACCCGATCTATGGCCGCCGCAAGCGTCACAATGGCATCGACCTCGCAGCGCCCACGGGCACGCCGGTCTATGCCACCGCCGATGCCACCGTCGAGCGCGCCGAGCGTTCGCGCAGCTATGGGCTGGTTATCTACCTCAATCACGGAGCCGATCTGGAAACCCGTTACGCCCACCTCTCGCGCATGGTCGTTGCTGATGGCGAGCAAGTGCGAAAGGGTGATCTGATAGGTTACGTAGGGTCGACGGGGCGTTCAACGGGTCCGCACCTGCATTACGAAGTTCGCGTAGACGGGGTTGCAGTCAATCCAATTCCCTATATGAAGGGAAGCCAACAGCTCGCCGAGGCTGATCTGGATGCTCTCGGCACTGCCGGGCGCATGCGTCCCGGAGCTTGGTTGGGCCAAGGTGGCGATTGAGCGCATTGACGAGATAACCCGCCAGTGAGCGGGTCGGACATTGGAGAGGGTGTCCGAGTATGGGCGGCGGGTTTTCCCGCCGCCTTTTTTTTGTGCCGTATTTTCGGCCGTATTCTTGGGCCATATCTTCGCGCGCGCCAGCCAGAGCGCGGCCGCCGGGCTGATACTCGCCCTGCCGTTTTTCGCTTGAGTGCCAGCAGGGCGGCGTTAGATTTCCGTTTCAGAGAGAAACCTGCAAGGGTCAGCCTTGCAAGAGAGGAACCGCGCGAGAGATCCGCCAAAGATCCGGCAAGGTGAAGACAAGCGCGCTTCAACGGGAGAGAGAAACGCATGCACCCCATTACCCACGCCGCCAATCGTCCCGATCACCCCGCCGTCATCATGGCAGGCAGCGGTGCGAAGGTGACCTATGGAGAGCTGGAGAAAAACGCCAACCGCTTCGCCCGCCTGCTGCGTGCGCGCGGGATGGGGCCGAGCGAAAAGGGCGGCGACGCCTTTGCCGTGCTGCTCGAGAACCGTGCGGAATATTACACGCTGCTGTGGGGATCGCAGCGCGTGGGCACCATGCTCGTGCCCGTATCGACCCGCCTGACCGGGCCTGAGATCTCCTATATCCTCAAGGATGCCGAGGCGAAGATCCTTGTCACCTCGACGCGTTTTGCCGAAGTGCTGAAGATCATTCGCGCCGAATGCCCCGAGCTCGAAATTCTCGTGATGGACAGCGGCGCCGATAGCGGTGGGTCGGATGATTTCGCCTCCGAACTTGCCAGGTATGACGCAGAGGCGGTCGATAATCAGCACGCAGGCCAGATCATGCTCTATTCTTCGGGCACCACCGGGCGGCCCAAGGGCGTGAAGCCCGCCCCGCCCGAAGATCCCGATCCGCAGGCGCCCGTGCCGTTGATGGGGCTGGCAACAATGGGCGTGGGCTGGCCCTCGGACGGCTCGATGGTCTATCTTTCGCCTGCGCCGCTCTATCACGCGGCCCCGCTGGGCTGGTCCTCGACGGTGCACCGCCTTGGCGGCACCGTGGTGGTGATGGAGAAGTTCGATCCTGAAGCCGCGCTGAAGGCGATCCAGGATTACAAGGTGACCGACAGCCAGTGGGTGCCGACCCACTTTGTGCGCTTTCTCAAGCTCGATCCCGAAATCCGCACCCGGTATGACCTCTCCAGCCACCAGCGCGCGCTCCATGCCGCAGCGCCCTGCCCGGTGCCGATCAAGCGCGCAATGATCGAATGGTGGGGCCCAATCGTGAACGAATATTACGCCGGCTCTGAAAGCATCGGGATGACCTTTGCCAATTCCGATATGTGGATGGCCAATCCGGGCACTGTCGGCGTTGCGATTCACGGCAAGGTCCATGTCTGCGGCCCCGATGGCGAGGAGCTTCCCGCTGGGCAGGACGGGCTGATCTATTTCGAGAACGAGAACCTGCCGACTTACCACAAGGACGAGGCCAAGACCGCCGAGGCGATGAGCGCACAAGGCTGGATGACGCTGGGCGATATCGGCCACGTCAACGAAAACGGCTTCCTGTTTCTGACGGACCGCAAGAGCCACATGATCATTTCCGGCGGCGTCAACATCTATCCGCAGGAGATCGAGAACCTCCTCGTTACGCACGACAAGGTGATGGACGCAGCCGTGATCGGTGCGCCCGATCCCGACCTTGGCGAAAAGGTCGTGGCGGTGGTGCAGCCTATGGATATGGCGGACGCTGGAGAGGAATTCGAAGCCGAACTGCGCGATTTTCTCGCACCCAGCCTGTCGCGCATCAAGATGCCCAAGCTGTTCGATTTCCGCCCCGAACTTCCGCGAGAGGCCAATGGCAAGCTCTACAAGCGCGAATTGCGCGACGAATACGAGGCAAAGGCTCGTGAGGGCACTGAGGAGAACGCCTAATGGCGAGCGCTGCCCCTGTCGAACCTGCGGTCCTGCCCACTACCCTCGCCAAGGCGGTGATCGATCCGCACGCCTATGCCGAATGGGACAGTCTGCTCGACACCTTCGATCATATCCGCGATGCGCAACCTGTCGCCAGGGTCGTGCCCGAGGAAGAGGGGCTGTTCGAGCCGTTCTGGTTCATCAGCCGCTATGACGACGTGATGTGCATCTCGAAGGACAATGCGACCTTCCTCAACAATCCGCGGCCCGTGGTCTTCAGTTTCAACCAGGCGATCGAGTTCAGCCGCGCGGCGACAGGGTCGGACATGCTGGTGGATTCGCTTGTCGTTTTCGATGCGCCGATCCATCCGAAATACCGCAAGCTGACGCAGGAATGGTTCATGCCGCGCAACCTCAAGCGGCTCGAAGACGAGATCCGCGCGCTGGCCCATCGCACCGTCGATGCGATGATCGAGCAGGGGCCCGAGATCGACTTCGTGAAGCTCGTCTCCGGCCCCTATCCCTTGCGCGTCGTGATGCAGATCCTTGGCGTACCGCCAGAGGATGAACCGCGAATGCAGATGCTCACCCAGCAGCTGTTCGGCGGGCAGGATGCCGATCTTTCGGGCACCGGCATGGACCAGATGAGCCCCGAACAGGTCGTCCAGCTGGTCGCGGGTGCGGTCAAGAGTTTCGAGGACTACTTCGCCCAGCTTGCCGAAGACCGCCGCGCCAATCCCACCGACGATGTCGCCAGCGTGATCGCCAACGCGACCGTTGACGGAGAGCCGCTGCCCCCGCGCGATATGGCGGGCTATTACATCATCGTCGCGACTGCCGGGCACGATACGACCAGCGCCTCGACTGCTGGCGCGATGCAGGCGCTGGCGCAGGACCCCGAGCAATGGGCCAGGGTGCGCGAAGACCGTTCGCTTCTGCCCGGCATCGTCGAGGAGGCGATCCGCTGGACCAGCCCGGTGCAGCACTTCATGCGCACCGCTGCCGAGGATGTCGAAATCGGCGGCCAGCTGATCCGCAAGGGTGACTGGATGATGATCAATTACGTCGCCGCCAACCACGATCCCGCGCAATTCGAGAACCCGCGCAAGTTTGACGCCGCGCGCTCGCCCAACCGCCATCTGGCCTTTGGCGCGGGCGCGCATCAGTGCCTTGGCCTGCACCTCGCACGGCTCGAGATGCGTCTCCTGTTTGAAGCCCTGCTCGACCGGATCGAGAGCGTTGAACTCGCCGGCGAGCCCGCGCGGGCAACCAGCACCTTCGTCGGTGGACTTAAAAGACTGCCCCTTTACTTCAAGACTGCTTGAACGCGAGTTCGTTCAAAAAACACAGCCGAGAGCGGAGGCAACTGGAACTTCTCAACCGTGCGATGCGACAATTATCATGCGCGCTCGTGAAATATGATAGCGCCATTGTGCATCAACATAGCGCACGAACGACAAAAGAAGTGCCCAGGCCGATTTTTCTTCCGGGAAACGGCAACTTATGTTAAGGCAATGCCAATATTGAAAAGCTGATTGAAGGAATGTTGCGTTCGGTGCGGCAGATTGGGTTTTGGGTGAAGTAAAGTGACCTTGCTAGCTGAATATAACGCTCCTTTTGCTCTTGCCCTTTTTGCGCTTGTATTTGCAAGCGTGGCGCAAATATTGGGTCTAGGCGATCTGTTCGATGGCTCCGGTGCAGATGCCGGGGTCGATCCCGATGCACTTGCCGAGATCGGCGGAGGGGCCGGATGGCTCGATGGCGCATTCAGCCTGCTCGGGCTGGGGCGCGTGCCGTTCCTCATCTGGCTGATGCTGCTGCTGCTGGTCTTCGCGGCCATCGGGGTTGCGGGCCAGGCTCTCGCGGCAGCTCTTGCCGGTGCCCCGCTAAGCCCGCTAGCCGCTGCCGCACTGGCGGGCCTCGCCGCGCTTGCGCTCAACGCCGCACTCACTCGTCCGCTCGCACGCCTGCTCCCCCAGGACGAAACCAGCGCGGTCACGCTCGATACGCTGGTGCGACGCGACGCGCAGATCCAGATCGGAACCGCGCGAGCCGGCAGCCCAGCGCGCTCGAAGGTGCTCGATGTTTTCGGCCATCCCCATTTCGTGATGGTCGAGCCCCACGATCCCGACGCGGTCATGCAGGAGGGCGACACCGTCCTCCTCGTGCGCCGCGAGGGAGAGACTTTCTACGCCGTCCATTACGAGAACCCCGCGCTGAAACTCGATTAGAACCGGGCGCCTTCAGCAGGTGCCAGGAACCACCGTGCGCGCCTGCGCGCGCGACAGACCCCCGCCCGCGCGCATTCGCCCGCCACATATGAGGAGAACCCCATGGAAATGCTGATTGAAATTGGAATCTGGATCGGGGTCGTCCTGATCGTCATCGTGGGGATCTTCGTTTTCCTGACCACGCTCTATCGCCGCGCATCGAAGGAAACCGCCTTCGTGCGCACGGGTGTTGGCGGCGAAAAGGTCGTCATGAATGGTGGCGCGCTGGTCTTCCCGGTGTTCCACGAAACGATGCCGGTGAACATGAACACGCTGGTGCTATCGGTCGTGCGCAAGGACGCCGAAGCGCTGATCACGCTTGATCGGCTGCGGATCGATGTGAAGGCCGAGTTCTACGTCCGCGTGCGCCCCGATGCGAGCGCGATCGCGATGGCGGCGCAAACTCTGGGCATGCGCACGATGCAGCCCGACATGCTCAAGGATCTGGTCGAGGGCAAATTCGTCGACGCGCTGCGCTCGGTCGCGGCTGGGATGAGCATGAACGAACTGCACGAACAGCGCGCCGATTTCGTGCAGAAGGTGCAGCAGGTCTCGTCAAACGATCTCGCGATGAACGGGCTCGAACTAGAATCGGTTTCGCTCACCGGGCTCGACCAGACGAGCATCGAGCACTTCAACGCCAACAACGCGTTCGACGCCGAGGGTCTCACCAAGCTGACCGAACAGATCGAGGCGCGAAAGAAACTGCGCAACGATATCGAGATGGACACCCGCGTGCAGATCGAGAGCAAGAATCTCGAAGCCGACCAGAAGAGCTTCCAGATTAGCCGCGACAAGGAATATGCCAGGCTTGAGCAAGAGCGCGAGGTCGAGGTCCGCCGCGCCGGCCAGACGGCCGAGATCGCCCGCGAACAGGCCGAACGCCAGCGCGAGGCCGACGCCGCCAAGATCGAGGCCAAGAAGCAGGTCGATGCGCAGCAGATCGAGGCCGATCGTCTGGTCGAGGAAGCGCGGATCGATCAGCAGCGGGCGCTCGAAATCGCCCGGCAGGAGCAGCAGATTGAGGTCCAGAACAAGAGCCGCGAGGAAAGCCAGGCCAAGGCCGAGGCCGACGATGCCCGAGCCGAGGCGGTGGAAGCCGAGGAGCGCGTCTCGACCGCGCGCGAAAGCGAGATCGCCGAACGCCAGAAGAAGATCGAACTGATCGAGGCTGCCAAGCAGGCCGAGCGCGAGGCGATCCAGGTCAAGGTCGAGGCGGAGGCCGAGAGGGACGCGGCGTCCAACCGCGCCGAAGCAGCAAGGCTCGAGGCCAAGGGTGATGCCGACGCCGAGATCCTGCGTGCCGAGACCGACCGGGTGCGTTTCGAAGTCGAGGCCGCTGGTCAGCGCGCGGTCAACGAGGCGGCGAACATCCTGTCATCCGACCAGATCAGCCTGCAAACCAAGCTGGCGCTGCTCAAGGTGCTGCCCGAGGTCATCCGCGAAAGCGCCAAGCCGATGGAAGCGATCGATTCGATCAAGATCGTGCAGGTCGACGGGCTCACCAACGGAGCCAAAGGCTCAAGCGGCGGCGCCGCCGTTAACGCCGGTGGCTCCGGTGGTGGCTCAGGCAATCTCGCCAACGACGCCGTCTCCGCTGCTCTCGCCTATCGCGCGCAGGCGCCGGTACTCGACGGGCTCATGAAGGAACTCGGGCTCGACGGCTCCTCACTGGGAGGCCTTGCGAGGGCCGCGAGCCAGGACCCGGCGGCTGTTGCGCAAGCGCTTGAAACGGTCGGCGCTGATAGTGGTGAAAGCAACGGGACCATCGATCCACCTGCCGAGGAAACCGTCCAATAGCGCGCCATCCGCCCCGTCCCATCCGCCCCGTCCCTTCCTCCCGCCCGGGAGTAAGGGCGGGCGCGGGATCAGCCACCAGGCGCTTGTGCGGGCGGCGCGCCCGTGCTGCCCCGCTATGCCAAGGGTCTAGCCCAGCAACCGTTTCGCCATCGCGCGCACGTCTGCGCCCATGTCCTCGCGCTCCAAGCCAAGCGGCACTTGCTGGCGCACGGTGATGATGTCGCCGGGCGTTGCGCGCGTGGGTTCGAGCACGCTCATGTCCTTGCCGCGGCTGTGCATCGTGTCTTCGAGTTCGTAGGCCACGTCGAAATGTTCGACAATCGCGGTCTTTCCCCGCCCCGTCACAAAGATCATCTGCTCGATCCCCGCCTCGCGCGCTTCATCCACCGCATATTGGATCAGCGGGCGATCAACGATCGGCAGCAGTTCCTTGGGGATCGCTTTGGTCGCCGGCAGGAACCGGGTGCCGAGCCCCGCTACCGGAAAGACCGCTTTCTTGATGGGTTTGCGGGTTGCGCTGCTCATGTCTTCTCAGTCCCCCTGATGCGCGTGGGATTCACGCTCACATAGCACGGCTGCCGTGCCGCCGGAGCCGGCTTACGTCAACCGCGGATCGCCGGATATCGCGTCAAGCAGAGCGGCGTGTCAGTTGCGTGAAAGCTGGGCTACGCTATGGGCCCTAGACATGGACAAATTGCTTATCAGAGGCGGCCGCCGCCTTTCCGGAACGATCCCCATCTCAGGCGCCAAGAACGCAGCGCTCACGCTGATCCCCTGCGCGCTGTTGACCGATGAGCCGGTGACCTTGCGCAACTTGCCTCGTCTTGCCGATATCGATGGCTTCCAGCACCTGATGAACCAGTTCGGGGTGACGACTGCGATCCAAGGTACGCGACCTGAGGATTTCGGGCGCACGATGCGATTGGAGGCGACGCGGATGACTTCGAGCGTGGCGCCCTATGACCTGGTGCGCAAGATGCGCGCCTCGATCCTCGTGCTCGGCCCGCTGCTCGGGCGCACCGGCGAGGCGATCGTGTCGATGCCCGGCGGTTGCGCGATCGGAAACCGGCCGATCGATCTGCATTTGAAGGCGCTTGAGGCGTTCGGCGCCGAGATCGAGCTCGCGCAGGGCTATGTGAAGGCGATGCAGCCCGATGGCGGCTTGCCCGGCGGCGATTTCGACTTTCCGGTCGTCAGCGTCGGCGCAACCGAGAATGCACTGATGGCCGCAGTGCTGGCGAACGGCACGAGCCGGTTATTCAACGCCGCGCGCGAGCCCGAGATCGTCGATCTGTGCAATCTGCTGGTAGCGATGGGAGCGGAGATCGAGGGGATTGGCAGCTCGGACCTCACGATCCACGGGGTCAAGCGCCTCAACGGGGCGACCTACAAGGTGATGCCCGACCGGATCGAGGCGGGCTCCTATGCCTGCGCGGCGGCGATAACCGGGGGCGAGGTGCGGCTCGAAGGCGCGAATGCGCACGACATGGCCTCCACGCTGAGCGCGCTCAAGAAGATCGGCCTTCATGTCGAGGAGGACAAGAAGGGCGTCACCGTCGCCGCCAACGGCGCGCTCAAGCCCGTCGATCTCACAACCGCGCCCTTTCCCGGCCTTGCGACCGACATGCAGGCCCAGCTGATGAGCCTGCTGTGCCGCGCCGAGGGCACGAGCGTGCTGAAAGAGACGATCTTCGAAAACCGCTTCATGCACGTGCCCGAACTCGCACGCATGGGCGCAGACATCGCGACCGAAGGCCGCACTGCGATCGTCAAGGGCCCCGCGCAGCTCACAGGCGCGGAAGTGATGGCGACCGACCTGCGCGCCTCGATGAGCCTCATCATCGCCGCGCTGGCGGCCGAGGGCGAGACAACGGTGCGCCGCATCTACCACCTCGACCGCGGTTACGAGCGGCTGGAGGAAAAGCTCCAACTGGTCGGCGCCGATATCGAGCGGGTGGGGGACGATTAGGGCGAGGCCCTCAGCCTGTATGACCGCGCGGGCCAATGCCGGCCCATTCCAGCGGGGTGGGAAGAGCATCGCGCGAAAAATCAAGGTGGATCACGCGACGCTCGCCGGCGCTTCGCGACCGCGCCGAAGCATGCAGCACTGGCGTTGCGTATAGCCAACCATCACCCGCTTTGGCACGACTGGTAAAAATTTCAGCGTCATCGACAATGGTTTGGATCGTGCTTTCAGCAACTTTGCCGAGCCTGTGGCTGCCCCTGGCAATGAGTAGCGGCGCGTTGCCTTCCTCCACCGGATCAAGGTGTACACGCAAGGTTACCATCCGCTCAAGAAACGAAAATGGTGGCTCGACATGGATCACGTCATCCTTGCTCGACCACACATTGAAGCCTGCCACGTCCTCGCGGCGCACTACAGCGATGGTACGGTCCTGATGCCAGCCAAGGCTCCAATTTGCATCCGGCGTCTTGTTGAAGGCGATCGCGCGCACGCAGCGCCAGCCCGTTCCCACGATACCTTCAAAGCCTTCCGATTGCGAAATTCGCTTGGCAAGCTCCGCGATGCGGCCGCAGCGGGCGATGCGGTGGCCCGGCTTGCCGAGCGCAAAGAAAGGGGCGGTTGCCTTGTGCCAGGCGGCCAGCTCGTCTTTGACGAGCGCACGCAGACGCACCGCGCCATCGCACCTGAATGTCTCACGCAATTCAGCCATTCGCTACCAGCCACACCCGGATCGCGCTGGCGAGGCCCGGCGGGGTTTGCGCTCGTATCCGTTCGGCGTCGATACGCGCGACCAGCGCGTTTATCGGCACGCCTTCGCGCTCGGCTGCTGCTCTCAGAGCCTCCCAGAACACCGGTTCGAGGCTGATCGAGGTCTTGTGACCGGCGATCGCTATCGAGCGTTTGACCGGGGGATGATAGGGCGTCTGCATTGCCCGCAGTGCTAGTGCGACTTGACCCGCGCGCCAAGGCTCGGACGGGCTTCGGGAGCGAAATGCTGCACTCGATGCCGGTAGCTGGTTCGTGATGCAGGTGCTGACCCGGTCAGGATCAGGCGGCGCTGACGGCGTTTGCAGTCTCGTCGATCGGGGTGTTTGGTCGCGGCGCAAAGAGTTGCAGCCTGAACGAGGAAGCGGCCAGTTCGCGCAAGGTGAGCGGCTGCTGGAACTGCACACCGATATGGGCAAGCCCGTCGTTTCGGGCACCATTTTCGCCGACCCCGTCATCGCTCCACACGACCTGGCCCAATTGCTGGAGGAGGCCGCTGATCTGGAAGCTTATGAGCCGGCCAGCACCGATGCCTGCATCGCAGGCGAAGCTGGCGCCGTGGGTGGACAGGTCGCGCAGATGCGCTGTGTGGGTGGCGCTGCCATCGAGGATCCGCGCCGAGGCGGGGATCGCAAGACGAACCGGGCGCAGGCCAAAAGGCGCGCTTTCGTGGAGGAATTCCTCGACCGCCATCGCGCCGGCAAAGCGGTAGCCCGCCTCCTCCTCGGCTGACCAGATGCGCTCGATCGGATAGGTCTGTCCGTTGGCAAGAACGAGGATGATGCGCGCTTCGGGCGGGACTGCGTGGAGATAGCGCAGCAACACGCCATCCTCGGACACGTCGCGCACGAGGCACACATACTCGCCCGCCTGACACACGACCTTGGCGCTGCGAAGCATGGGTGCGGCCCGCTTGACGGCGCTGGTGCGCATTGTCTGCCTGTTTTCGATTTCGCCCATCATCCTGCCTCACCGCTCTGCGTTGCCGCGTCTGGTTGATCGTGCAAGCGGCTCTGGCGCCCCTGCAACGGTGAATAAACGCTATCGCAGTCTGGTTAATGCATCCCTAAAATCAGGCCGTTGAAAGCCCTTTGCGACAAAGGTGGCAGGCCTTGGGCCTCAGGCGACCGCCGTGCCTTCGATTTCGATCAGGATATCGGGGTGGTAAAGCTCGCGAACGCCCAGCAGCGTGGTGCTGAGCCGCGCGCCGCTTTCGGCGTAGATCGGCACGATCCGTTCGGCCGCTTCCATGAAGGCGGGTACATCGACTGTGTAGATATTGAGCCGCACGAGATTGCCGGGCGTCATGTCGGCGGCTGTCAGCGCCTTGAGCAATTCACCCCATGCGCAGCGAAATTGCGCGACGAGGTCTCCGGCATGGAGCGGCTCGCCCTCGGCATCGGATGAAGTCTGACCCGAGAGATAGAGCGTGCGTTCACCGCCCCTCACCTCGACCGCGTGGTTGACCCCGAAATGGGTGAGCCATTCGGTCGGATTGTGCGTTTTGATTTCCATGCTGTTTCCCCTTGTCGATGGGTACAGCATCGCACCGCGCGCAAGCCCGGGCAAGCGCTCTGGGACATTCGCGAAATTCTCAGAAGGTGCGGCCCAAATGCGCAGCCTCAATACATGTGCTGGCCACCATTGATGCTCATCGTCGAGCCGGTGACGAAACCTCCATTTTCCGAGGTCAGGAAGGCGACACCGCGCGCGATTTCCTCGGCGTGACCGAGACGGCCGACCGGGATCTTGGCGACGATCTTCTCCAGCACCTGTTCCGGCACGGCGGCGACCATGTCGGTGTCGACATAGCCAGGCGCGATCGCATTGACGGTGACGCCGAACTTCGCGCCTTCCTGCGCGAGCGCCTTGGTAAAGCCGTGAATGCCCGATTTGGCGGCGGCATAGTTCACCTGTCCATACTGGCCGGCTTGTCCATTGATGGACCCGATATTGACGATGCGACCCCACTTTCGCTCGCGCATGCCGGGGAACGTCGCCTTGGCCATGTTGAAACAGCCGCCAAGATTGACGCGCATGACGTCGTTCCAGTCCTCGAAACTCATCTTGTGCAGCGTCCCGTCGCGGGTGATGCCGGCATTGTTGATGACAATATCGACGGGGCCATGCTCGGCCTCGACCCTGGCGCAGCCTTCGAGGCAGGCCTCGTGATCGCCCACGTCCCACTTCATTGAGGGGATGCCGGAGGCCTTGGTAAAGGCGGCGGCCTTTTCCTCGTTGCCGGCGTAATTGGCGATGACCGTGTGGCCCTGTTTCTGCAGGCGCCGGCAGATGGCCTCGCCTATGCCACGAGTGCCTCCGGTGACGATCGCTACTCGGCTCATGTAAATCCCTCCCGATGGTTTGACTCCGCGCCAAGGGTAACGCCGGGCAGGGCGCAGGCAATCAAAATCCCCGCGGGCAGGCGCATTACTACACTAAAGTTGTAGGAGAATTGCGCGCCATCCTTGCGGTGTTGGCCGAACCGGCCGGAGCGGCAATGAGGTTGGAGACGCAGCGAGCCAGTGGCCGATGCGCGAATCGCGATCAGAACTTAATCTGCGTTCCCACGTAGACTGCCTGGCTGTCCTGCACATCGCTGGTCAGCGGGCCGAGACGCGGGCCCATACGCTCGCGCTCCTGGCTGAGGCGCACGCCGGCGGTCACGTCAATCTTGGATGAGAGGCGGAACGAGCCGCCAAGGTCCACGGTCTGCGCGCCCAGATCATCGAGCGTGTTGACCGAGCGCCCGGCAAGACGTTCATCCTCAAGCTCGATACGCGGTTGCAGGCGGCTGGGCCTGTCCTTTGCCGTCGGCATTGCCGGTTCGAAATCCGCAAGGTCGGGCATGCTCAGATCGCGCACACTATCGGGCAGTGTGATCGTGCGGGCAAAGCTCTGATAGCCGCGAGCGGTGCCGAGGTTGAAACGAGTCGTGTCGAGTGCGGCAATGCCTTCAGCCGCGCCGGGCACGGCCTTGGCTGCGCTGCGTACGGATATTGCCTTGGCCACATCCTCGTCGATCCGCACCGCGACGGTGACAGTGCGATCGGCCAGCACTGGGTTTGTGCCTGCAGGGGTGAAGCGCAGACCCTTTTCGCGCGCCTTGTCGGCAATACGAGCGGCGAGCGCGGGATCGACCGAAGCGGGCGTGAACAGGTCAAACGCCGCGGATTCAGAGGCACCATTGTCAGAAAGGCCCATGCCCACAAGCGCAAGGCTCGCGGTCGGCAGCCCAAGCATAACCGCCGCGCACGCAGCGAGGACCGGCAGCTTGAATTGCTGCGAACCTCTCTGTTTCAGTGCGCGTTGCATCGCGTTGGTGCTCCACTTTCCAATTTATCCCTGCTCCCTATCAGGAGACGCCTTAACCTCGCCTGATCGTAGCCGGGACTCGTTTAATCGCAATCAATGATAGAACCCTTGCGGAGGCATACGCAATCGCTTGTAAAATCTGAAGGTCAGGTTGTGCGTGACCTGTGGCGCGCTTCACACAAACATCGCTGCTCTTGCCGCCTGCGTCATGGTCACTATAGGGTGCGCGAGAAGCTTAATGAGGAAGTCAGCCCCAGTGCCAAACTCCACGCCCAAATTCATCCGGTCGCGCTCGCTTGCGCGCACCGCGCTCGGCCTCGCCGCGATCGCAACGCTCGCTGCTTGCGGTGGCCGCGACCAGCCCAAGAGCGAGCTCCAGTCCGCGCAGATCAACACGATCGGCGTCAACGCCTATCTGTGGCGCGCGGCGCTGGAAACGGTCAGTTTCGCTCCGCTGCTCCAGGCAGACAGTTCGGGCGGCGTTATCGTAACCGATTGGTATGCCAACCCTTCCAACCCGGAAGAGCGCGTCAAGATGACCGTCACGATCCTCGACCAGGATTTGCGCGCCGATGCGCTGCGCGTCTCGGCAATCCGTCAGGTGGCGCAAAGCGGCAACTGGGTCGATGCGCCGGTTCAGGCCGCGACCGTGCAAAAGCTTGAGGACATCATCCTGACCAAGGCCCGCGACCTGCGTCGCAAGGCCGTCCAGGGCTGAACCTTCCGGGCTTCTTACCACTCGAATACGGGCGTTCCCCATGACTGATACGCGATTCGATCCGTCTTCTGCTGACGGGCGCTGGCAGCGCGCGTGGGAGGAGCAAGGCACTTTCACCGCCGATTCGGATTCGGAAAAGCCCAAGAGCTACATCCTCGAGATGTTCCCCTACCCTTCCGGGCGCATCCATATGGGCCATGTGCGCAATTACACGATGGGCGATGTGCTGGCGCGCTACAAGAAGATGCGCGGGTTCGAAGTGCTCCATCCGATGGGCTGGGATGCCTTCGGAATGCCGGCGGAAAACGCTGCGATGGAAAAGAAGGTCCATCCCGGGACGTGGACCAGAGCCAATATCGACGGCATGAAGAAGCAGCTCAAGGGCATCGGCTTCGCGCTCGACTGGACGCGCGAATTTGCCACCTGCGATCCCGAATATTACGGCCACGAACAGGCGCTGTTCCTCGACATGTATGCCGCCGGTCTGGTCTATCGCCGCTCTTCCGAGGTCAACTGGGACCCGGTCGACATGACTGTGCTCGCCAACGAGCAGGTGATCGATGGCAAGGGCTGGCGCTCGGGCGCTGACGTCGAAAAGCGCAAGCTTGACCAGTGGTTCTTGAAGATCACCGATTTTGCCGAAGACCTGCTCGAAGGGCTGGGCGAGCTCGAAGACTGGCCCGACAAGGTCCGCCTGATGCAGGAGAACTGGATCGGCAAGAGCCAGGGGCTAGAATTTTCCTTCGATCTGTCGAATGGCGAGAAGCTGCCGGTCTACACGACGCGGCCCGACACGATCTTTGGCGCAAGCTTTTGCGCCATCGCCGCCGATCACCCGATCGCGCAGGGCCTCGCCGATGATCCGGCGGTCGCGGCGTTCATAGAGGAATGCAAGAAGGGCGGCACCACCGCCGCCGCGCTCGAGACCGCCGAGAAGCTGGGCTATGACACCGGCATCACCGCAAGGCACCCCTTTACCGGGGAAGCCCTGCCCGTCTTCATCGCGAATTTCGTGCTGATGGATTACGGCACCGGCGCGGTCATGGGCGTGCCGGGCCACGACCAGCGCGACTTCGAATTCGCGACCAAATACGGCCTACCGATCCGGCGCGTGGTCGCTCGCGACGCGTCAGAGGCCGATGCGCCGATGGGCACCGAGGCCGAAAGCGGCGATGGCGTGATCGTCAACTCGGACTTCCTCGATGCAATGAGCGTTGATGAGGCCAAGGCCGAAGTCATCGCGCGCGCCGAGAAGCAAGGCTGGGGCGAGCGCACGACGGTGTGGCGCCTGCGCGACTGGGGCGTCTCGCGCCAGCGTTACTGGGGCACGCCCATCCCCTTCATCCACTGTGACACTTGCGGCATCGTGCCGGTGCCCAAGGACCAGCTGCCCGTCACCTTGCCCGAAGACGTCGATTTCGAGACGCCGGGCAACCCTCTCGAACGGCACCCCACCCGGAAGGACACTTCGTGCCCCAAATGTGGTGGCAAAGCGCGGCGCGAGACCGATACGCTCGACACCTTCACAAATTCCAGCTGGTATTTCCTGCGCTTCGCCTCGCAGCCTGAAGACAGGCCGTTTGACAGGCAAGAAATCGCCAAGTGGATGCCGGTGCAGCACTATATCGGCGGGATCGAGCATGCGATCCTGCACCTGCTCTATGCCCGCTTCTGGACCCGCGCGCTCAGCTCTATCGGCAAGTTCGAGGTGAAGGAGCCCTTTGCCGCGCTCTTCACGCAAGGCATGGTCACCCACGAGACGTATCAGTCGGCGTCAGGGGCTTGGCTCTCACCGGCTGATGTTCGCGTAGAAGGCGAGAAAGCCTTGGCGCTCGACACCGGCCAAGAGGTTGAGCGTGGCCGCGTCGTCAAGATGTCGAAGTCGAAGAAGAACGTCGTCGATCCCGATGCGATCATCGCGGAATATGGCGCCGACGCGGTGCGCTGGTTCATGCTGTCCGACAGTCCGCCGGAACGCGACCTGCCCTGGTCGGCCAGCGGCATCGAAGGCTGCGGGCGCTTCGTCCAGCGCCTGTGGCGGCTGTTCCAGCAGCTCGACCCTGCCGCGACGGGTGAGGACAAGGACCTCGCACGAAGGGCGCATCAGGCCATAGTCGCGGTGGCAGAGGACATCGAGGCGCTCAGCTTCAACAAGGCGGTGGCGCGCATTTACGAACTCACCGGTGCGACCGAAAAGGCCGCACCCAGCGAAAGCCGCAATTTCGCAATCCGCACCCTCATGCACCTCGTCAGCCCGATGATGCCGCATCTGGCGGAGGAGGCCCATTCGCGTTTTGGGGAGGCGCAGGGCAACGCAGGTCAAGATCATCTTGTTGCGGATGCGCCGT
This sequence comes from Erythrobacter sp., assembly GCA_043567175.1. Lineage (GTDB taxonomy): Bacteria > Pseudomonadota > Alphaproteobacteria > Sphingomonadales > Sphingomonadaceae > Erythrobacter. Next base: position 2,150,821 of record CP121323.1, on the reverse strand, counting down.
GGCCCGAACACGATCCCGCCATGCTGATCGAGGACGAGGTCACCATCGCCATCCAGCACAAGGGCAAGCTGCGTGATACGCTCACCGCGCCCAAGGGCGCGTCGAAAGAGGAGCTCGAAGCGCTTGCGCTCGCCAGCGAGAAGGTCCAGCGTTCGCTTGATGGAGCGCAGATACGCAAGGTGATTGTCGTGCCCGACCGTTTGGTGAACATCGTCACATGAGGCCATCAGGGTCATGAAGCCACTGCGCATCGCGGCCGCGGCACTCGCGATCGGCTTACCCCTTTGGGGCTGTGGGTTGCAGCCTATGTATGCCGGCTCGACCGGGGCGGCGGTTGCGCAGGGGCTTGCGGCAGTCGAGGTGCCAGCCATTCCTGGACGCGGCGGCTGGCTGCTGCGCAACGCTCTGGTCGAGCGGTTCGAAGCCGCAGGGTCGACCACTGCGCAATACCGGCTCGACGTGCGGATCGACGATTCGCTCGAAGCGCTCGGCGTGCTCAACGATGACACGATCAGCCGCGAACGGCGCATCCTGCGCTCGCGCTATCAGCTGATCGACCTTTCGACCGGCGAGATCCTGCTCGATGCGACTGCGGGTTCGGATGCCGGTATCGATGTTGTCTCGAGCGAATATGCGACCATCGCCGCCGAACAGACCGCGCTTGAAAACCTCGCCAAGGAAGTGGCCGAGCGCATGGCGACGCGCATTGCGCTTGCGCTGCGCGAGCGGGCGAAAGCGGGCGCCGCCGGCGGGCAATGAAGGCCGCGACCAAGGACTTTGCGCGCGGGCTTCCCCGTGGGGCGGACAAGGCCTCGATCTTCTTCTTTTGCGGCCCCGACGAAGCGGGAGCGAGCGCCGCGGCGCAAAAGGTCATCGCCAGCCTTGCCGATGCCGGCGAGCGCATCGAGCTTTCGGGCGCCGATCTCAAGCGCGATCCTGCCATGCTGGGCGACGAGGCGCGTTCGGGTTCGCTGTTCGGCGACAGCCGCCACATCTATGTGCGCGCCACCGGGGATGAAGCACATGATGCACTAAAGACCCTGATCGAAACCGCCGATGCCGGCTCTGGCGATGCGGCTCCGGTGATCGTCGTTGCGACCTCGGCTACCGACAAGTCGCGCACCGCCAAGCTGCTTGAGAAACGCGCCGATGCGCTGGTCGGCATGTTCTACCAGCCCGATCTCATGAACGTCGCGGATGCCGTGCGCGCCATGGCGGATGCGGCCGGCTTGAGCAGGCTGGGCGGCGACCTCGCCGAACGCATCGCGCGCGCCGCAGGGCTCGATGTGCGGCTGGCGCAATCCGAGGTCGACAAGCTCGCGCTTTACGTTGGCGCGGACCCGCAATCGCCCGCGCCCGCAAGCATCGAGGACTATGCCGAAATCGGCGCATCGACCGAAGAGGACGGGTTCCAGCCCATCGTCAACGCGGTGCTGGGCGGCGAGACAGGCAAGCTCAGCCGCGAACTGCACCGGATGCGCGAACTGGGCCTGAACCCGGTCGGTTTGCTGCTCGCGATCGAGCGGCGCGCGACGCAATTGGCGCATATCACAGCGAAGCTTGGCCCGCGTGGCAGCCTTGATACGATGAACCGCGGCGAGAAAGCGCAGCTGGGCATTTTCTGGAAGGAAGAGCGCGATATCCGTTCGCAGATCGCGCGCTGGCCGCGGCGCAAGTTGGAGCGGCTGATCCCGCGGCTGATTGCACTGCACCGCAACCTGCTGGCAAACAGCCAGTCGGCCGAAACGCTGCTGGCTCAGGAACTGGCCGAGATCACGCGCTTCGCAGCACGGCGCTGAGGCCGCACCAGGCGCGATTGCCCGATTAGTCTTCGGAGGCGCCGTCGCGCTGGGGCACGGAGAATGTGCCACGCACGCGGCCTGTGCCAGCCTCGCCCGATCCTCCGCCCGAGGCCTGCCCGTCGACGCTGGAGACACCGGTGTCGAGATCGATCACCAGTCGTCCGCCCGACAAGGTGTTGGCACCCTGGTTCAGTCGCACATCGCCAACCAGGGTGATTATGCGGCGATTGAAATCGTAGACCGCGGTGCTGCCGGTCGCACGTTCGCGCCCACGCGCGACAGTGACTCCGCCGGTTGCGGTGAGGCGCTGCAATTCCAGCGTGGTGGCGTTGAGATAGTTGAGCTGCATGCGCTGGGCGCGCACGGTCAGATCGGCCTGGCGCACCACCACGTTGCCGGAAAAGATCACCCGGTCCTCGCGCTCCTGTGCAACGATGCGGCCTGCGTCGATATCGACCGGGGCGCGGGTGTTGTGCGAGCCGATGCCGCCCGCGATCCCTTGCGCGCTCAGTTGCATCCCGCCCGCAAGCGCGACGGTGAACAAGAAGCCGGCCAGCGCGTAGACCAGCGCAAGCGCGCCGAGCGTGCCCCAATTTGGCGCGCGCGAGGAAGTCGGGATCAAATTCATTGTGGCATACTCACTTTACCGGGCACCATGGTGAGCCGCGCGTTGCCTTCCAGCGTCAGCGTGCGCTCCGCGAGGTCGGCGCGCATCGAACGCGCGCTGAAAGCACCGGCCGGGATTTCGCCTTTGACGCCCTTTTCGCCCACCATCTCGCGCTCTTCAAGGTCGAGCGAGACGCCGTTCGCGGTCATCCGGTAACCGTCGACCGACACCAGCTCGATCGGTCCATCGACATCGACCACCTCGCTTTCGAGATCATAGGTGCCGCCATTTGCCGAGAGACGCGCGGGGCCTTCAGGCAGAAGCAATTGGGCGATCAGATCCTGCATCCGCACGAGACCTTCGGCGCTCGAACGCTGCACCGCCTCGCCCGCCGTGATCGAGAACGGGCGGCCCAGATCATCGCGCCCGCGATACATCGCATTGTCGACGCTGAGGCGCTCGTCGATTACCGAAACCTCGTTGCGGTCGAGCAGGAAGCTGACCTCGCCGCGCGGCGAGAGCGGGGTAATCACCATCAGCGCCGCCATGATGCCAACGCCCACAGGCAGCGCGCGCGCGAGGAAGTGGACCACCTTGTCGTGCCCGCCACCAGGCGCGGCAAAGCGCTGGCGCCGGCTGCGCAGCGCCTGGGCTTCACTCGTTTCGAGGCGCCGCTTGGGGACCATCACCAACCCTTGCCGGTCTATTCGTGGCTGAAAATGTCGCGATCGGCCCAGCCGGCAATGTCGAGCAGTGCGCGGGTGGGCAGGAATTCGTATGCGGCCTCGGCCAGGTGCAGGCGGTTCTCTCGCTCCAGCCGGCGGGTCAATTCGTCGCGCAGGGCGTGCAGATAGCGCACGTCGCTCGCCGCATATTCGCGCTGGTCGTTGTTTATTTCAGCCGCGCCCCAGTCGGAGGATTGCTGCTGCTTGGACAGATCGACGTCGAGCAGTTCCTTGACGAGGTATTTCAGGCCATGCCGGTCCGTATAGGTGCGGATCAGCTTGCTCGCGATCTTGGTGCAGAAAACCGGCGCGGCCATCACGCCGAGGTAATACTGGATCGCGGCGAGATCGAAGCGCGCGTAATGGTAGAGCTTCACGCGGCTTGGATCGGACAGGATGCGGGTGAGGTTGGGCGCGTCATATTCGCTGCCCACGCCAAAGCGCACGAGGTGTTCATCGCCTGTCCCGTCGCTGATCTGGACGACGCACAGCCGGTCGCGCGGTGTGATCAATCCCATCGTCTCTGTATCGACGGCGAGCGCCCCGGTCCCTTCAAGGACGCCTTCGGGCAGGTCTTCTTCGTGAAAATGCACTGTCATCGACGCTGCCCTTACGCCGATCGGGGATAGGAGGGAAGGGCTGTGTGGCCCGATGCCGCCTTCACGCGGTAACGTGCCCGCCATGGCCGCTGATCCGATACCCGAAAGCTGGCGCAATGCGCTCGAGCCCGCGCTGGCAAGCGAGGAGGCGCGCAAGCTCGGCGGCTGGCTGCGCGCACAGGAGGGGACGGGCCGAACGGTCTATCCGCCAAGGGGCCAGAGACTCACCGCTCTGGCGCTGACCCCGCTTGAAAGCGTGAAGGTCGTGATCCTTGGCCAAGACCCCTATCACGGGCCGGGCCAGGCGCACGGACTTGCCTTTTCGGTGCGCGATGGCGTCGCACCGCCCCCCTCGCTGGTCAATATTTTCAAGGAGCTGGAGAGCGATCTCGGCGTGGCGCGACCCTCGCACGGCAATCTTTCGAAGTGGGCGGAGCAGGGCGTGCTGCTGCTCAACAACACTTTGAGCGTCGAGGCCGGGAAAGCGGGCAGCCATGCAGGGCGCGGCTGGGACAGCGTGACGGATGCGTGTGTGGCAGCGGTGGCGGAGCGCAGCGCGCCTTGTGTATTCATCCTCTGGGGCAGCCATGCCCAGAAGAAAGCGGCGCGCGTGCCCGCTCTGGGCCGGCGCGATGATCACCTCGTCTTGAAAAGCCCGCATCCCAGTCCGCTTTCCGCCCATCGCGGCTTTCTGGGCTCTCGCCCCTTCAGCCAGGCCAATGCTTTCCTCGAAGGCCGGGGTCTGGCCGGGATCGACTGGGCGCTTTAGGCTGGCCCGATGACCCAGGACGAAGCCCGCAAGGCTCTGATAGCCCGGCGCGAGGCGCTGGCGCTGGAAGACGTATCAAACGCCGATTCGCGCAACACTGTCGAACTTCAGCAGGACAGCGTCGGACGCCTCAGCCGCATGGACGCGCTGCAACAGCAGGCGATGGCTAAGGCCCAGGCGCGCCGCCGGCGGCAGGAATTCGCGCGTATCGAAGCGGCGCTCGCGCGGATCGAGGAAGGCGAATGGGGCTGGTGCGCGACCTGCGGCGAGGCCATCGCGCAAGGCCGGCTGAGCAATGATCCGAGCGTTGCAGTCTGCGTGAATTGCGCGGCCCGAACTGGCGCCTAGTAGACGTCGCGCACGTAGCGCTTCTCGCGCTTGAGGTTCGCGACATATTGGGCGGTCTCTTCTTCGGAGAGCCCGGCTTCGCGCTCGATGATCTCGTGGAGCGCGCGGTCGACATCCTTCGCCATTCGCGTTGCATCACCGCAGACGTAGAAATAGCCGCCTTCCTCGAGCCAGGCGAACAGCTCCTTGGCGTTTTCGCGCATCCGCGTCTGGACGTAGATCTTCTCGTCCTGATCGCGCGAGAAGGCGAGGTCGAGCCTTGTCAGCAGCCCGCTTTGTGACGCCGCGCTGATTTCGTCGTCATAGATGAAATCGGTTGCACGGTGCTGGTCGCCGAAAAACAGCCAGTTCTTGCCCTTGTGGCCGTGTGTCTGGCGCTCTTCAAGGAAGGCACGGAACGGGGCGATGCCGGTACCGGGGCCAACCATGATCATCGGCCTGTCGCCATCTTCGGGCACGCGGAAATTCTTGTTGGGCGAGACGAAGACCGGCGCGACCTCGCCTTCGCCGCACTGATCGGCGAGAAAGCAGGAGGCGACACCCTGATGCTCGCGGTTGACGCCGTTCATGTGCCCGTTCCAGCGCACCGCGGCGACGGTGAGGTGGACCTCGCCCGGATGGGCGGCGGGGCTGGAGGAGATCGAATAGGCGCGATGCTGGAGCGGCTTCGACCACGACAGGAACTCTTCCGCCTCGAACACCGCCTCGGGATCGAGGTTCAGAAGATCGAGCACGTCCTTGCCCCACAGGAAAGCATCGAGCGCTTCCTTGTCCTGGTTCGAAAGGACGTGGGTGAGTTCATCATGGCCAACGCGCGGCGCGATGGCCTTGAGGAACTCGCGTGAGGGCGTGCGGATCTCGAAGCGGCGAGCGAGAAGATCGCCCAGCGGTTCGTCGTGACCCGCGACAATCTCGTCAGCCGAAGCGCCCAGCCGATCAAGCACCGCCTCCACGAGTTCGGGCGAGTTGGTCGGCATCACGCCCAGCGCATCGCCCGTGGTGTATTCGATGCCGCTATCACCCAGGTCAAAGGCGATGTGGCGAATTTCCTTGCCTGACCCGTCGCGCGAAAGCAGGCGATTCTCGATCAGCCTCGCTTCGTAGGGGTTCTTGCGGGTCCACTGGCTTTTCTTCGCCGGGGCCTGCGCCGGGGCTGCGGGCAGGACCGCCGCGCCTTCCGGCTGCTCCTCATGCTCGAACAGGTCGAGCGCCGAGCCAATCCACGCCTCGCTCGGATCTTCGAAATCGACGTCGCAATCGACGCGTTCGAGCAGGCGTTTGGCACCAAGCTGCTCAAGCCGGGTATCGACCACCTTGCCGGCCTGGCAGAACTCGTCATAGCTGGTATCGCCCAGCGCGATGACGCCGTATTTCAGTTCTTCAAGCCGGGGCGCGGTCGTCGCGGAGAGCTGCTCCCAGAACAATTCGCCATTGTCGGGCATCTCGCCTTCGCCATAGGTCGAGACGACGAAGATCGCCTGGCGCATGCCCGCCAGCGCATCCATGTCGATCGCGTCCATTTCGTGCGTGCGCGGGGCAAAGCCTTGCGCGGCGAATTGCTCCGCGGCGAGTTCGGCCACACCTTCGGCATTGCCCGTCTGCGTGCCATAGAGGATATCGATCGGCGTCTTCGCAACCGCTGCCGCGCCAGAGTGCACGTCGGTCGCGCTGTCGGTGCCGAAGGCGCGTGAATTGAGCCCGGCCAGAAAGCCGGCGAGCCAGGCGCGCTGGTCCTCGTTGAACGGAGCGTCTTCGGGGATATGCGGAAACTTCATCGGTCTACTCGATCGGCTTATTGAGCCGCCATCTTCTCCGTCACGGAGCCAAGCGCGCTTTGTGCAAACAGGGTTTCAAAGCTCGGTATGGTGCCGAGCGTCTCTTCGTTACGCCGCGATTGACGGATGATCCAGCCATAGGTGCCCGGCGTATCCATCGACAGGACATTGCGCATTTCGAGCGAGCGCTTGAAATCCTCCAGCCGCTTGTTGGCGACCAGCGCAGCGAGTTCCTCGTCGCTATAGGAGGACAAAGCGGATGCGGCATGCTTGGCAAGGCTTGCCATCAGCTGGAAATCCTCTGTCAGAATGAGGTTGCGCACCGCCTTGAGGTTGGCCGGATCGCGGTCGTTCCCGCCGCGGCGCTTGCGCACGATTTGCTGCGCGGTTTCAAGCGCGGTCCAGTAATTGATTAGGCGGAACATATCCTGCGTATCGGTCTGGCCGAGCTGCGGGGTGCGGCCCAGTTCGACCGGCACGCGCGCTTTCCAGGCCTTCTTGAGCTTGGCGATCTGGAAATTGGCCGAAGCATTGGCGACTTCCTCGACCAGCTGTTTGCGCGTCTTGGCCGAGAGGATCGCGTCCGCGTCCTGATATTGCAGCAGGGCGCGCGGCATGACCCATTTGAAATGGGCCACTTCGGCGTCCCAATTATCCAGCAGTGCGCGCGCCTTGACGGAGCCGGTCGCCTCGAAGTGCCATTCGAGCATCTGGTGCACCGCCTCGTGATGGACCGCTGCCATCGGATCATCACCGCCCATATCGCCGAGCAGCACCGAATCGTGACTGATCGAATCGATGAAAGTGCCCTGCGGGTCGTACTGATAGGCAAAGCCGCCCGACATGCCGTTGCCAAAGCCTTTGGCAAAGCCGCCAATGTTGAGCACCGCCCCGTTGGTCATGTATTCGGCGCAGAAATCGCCAACGCCCTCAACCACGGTGGTCGCGCCCGAATTGCGCACGGCAAAGCGGTCGCCCGCCTCGCCCGCGATGAAGGTGCGTCCGCCGGTTGCGCCGAACAGCGCGAAATTGCCGACCAGCACGTTGCTCTTGAGGTCGTGGCGCCCGGCGGCGGCCCGGATCGCGATCTGCCCGCCATTCGCGCCCTTGCCTACGCCATCATTGCAGGTGCCGGTGTGGCTGAGGCTCATCCCGTCATTGCAGAACGCGCCATAGCTCTGCCCCGCTGAACCGGTGGTGCGGATGCGGATTGCATCGCGCATGATGAAATGACGGTCACGCCCGTCATAATGGACGGCCGGGTAGGAGCCTGCATCTTCCATCTGGTGGTTGAGCTTGCGTTCAAGATCGATCGAAAGCTGGCCGCCAACGCTCTTGTTGGTGTTGTCGAGGTGGAGCCAGTCCCCTGACAGCTCGACGCCTTCCTCGCGGCGCTCGAACAGGGCGGCCTCGACCTCTTCGAGCAGGCGGTCATCGATCGCATAGTCGCGTTCGAGATAGGTCGGGTTCTCGACCCGGTTCTCGGGCACGCGCAGCAGCATCTTGCGCATGTTGAGTTGCCCGATCGAGGCAGGATGGTCGAGCAGATGGAGCAGATCGGCCCGCCCGCGCGCTTCGTCGAGCGACTTGAAACCGAGGGAGGCGAGGATTTCGCGGACCTCGTGCGCGATGTTGAGCAGATATTGCGCCAGAGCGCGCGGGTCGCCGTCGAACACCTCGGCATTGGTGGTGAGACCGGCGGGGCACTTGATATTGCAGTTCTTGGCCATGACGCATTTGAGCATCATCAGCGCGGTGGTGCCGAATTCGAAGCTGTCGCCGCCCAGAAGGCAGGCCTTCACCACGTCCGAACCTGTCTGCATCGCGCCCGAACAGCGCAGCATGACCTTTTGGCGGATACCGTTGGCGCACAAGGCCTGGTGGACCTCGGCAATACCGATTTCCGCCGCGCGGCCGGTATATTTGAGCGAAGTGACGGAGGCCGCGCCCGTGCCGCCGGTATTGCCGGCGATGTTGATGATGTCCGCGCCCGCCTTAGCAACGCCTACAGCGATCGTGCCGATCCCTTCGGAGCTCACCAGCTTGACGATCACGCGCACACGCGCCGCCTTGGCGTCGTGGATCAGCTGGCCCAAATCCTCGATCGAATAGGTATCATGGTGCGGGGGCGGGGAGATCAGTTCGACGCCGGGCGTTCCGCCGCGCGCCGCCGCGATCTCGACATTCACCTTGGGGGCGGGCAGCTGGCCGCCTTCGCCGGGCTTGGCGCCCTGGCCGATCTTGATCTCGATCTCCTCGAGGTTCGGATCGGCGAGATAGCCCGCCCAAACGCCGAAGCGGCCCGAGGCGAACTGCTTGATCCGGCTGGCGCGCAAGGTGCCATAGCGCGAGCGGTGCTCACCGCCTTCGCCCGAATTGGACATCGCGCCGGCCATGTTGGTGCCGTGCGCCACCGCTTCATGCGCGGTCGCGACAAGCGCGCCGTGCGACATCGCGCCCGAGGCAAGCCGGGGCGTGATTTCGGATGCGGGCTGCACATCCTCGAGCGGGATCGAGGCGCGCGCAGGGCGCAGGCGCGAGACGTAATCCTCGGCCCAGCCGGTTACGGTTACGTGCAGGCTGCCCTTCGAGATCGAGTGGCTCTTCACATCCATGCCAAAGCGTTCGACCAGCGACTGCGCCAGCGCATCGAGCCGCACGAGGTCGCCCGCCCTCGGGCCGGTGAGCCGCAGGCGGTATTCATTGCCCGCATCGCTGGCGCCCAGCTTCTCGGTCTCGAGCCCGCGGATCACGAAATCCGCGTTTCCGGCCCGGTTGAAGAGCATCATCTCCTTCTTGATCTTGGCCGTGTCGCTCGCAAAGGTGATGTCGGCCGGGAAGGCCAGCACATCGCGCAGCGCGGACGGACGCCGGTGACGCTCATCGGTCATTGTCTGGCTGAACTTGCGATAGCCCGGCGTGATGACGAAACTGTCGATCTGCTCTTTGGTCAGGCGCTCGAAGGTCGAATTGGTGTAGGCCGTGTCGTCGATCGAGAAGGCGTCGTCGAGTTGGTAAAGCGTAAGCAGCCGGAACGCATCATCCTCGTCATCGGGGCCGTTATCGCCCGTCTCCCCGGTCGCCCGCGGCTCGCCAAAGGTGATGGGCTCCTCTGTCAGGTCGACAAAGCCGCGCACGGCGGTCGTGCCGTAGGAGTGGCCCGCGCCCTCGGCGCGTTCCTTGAACAGGCCAAGGATCGGAATGTCGTTCGCCGTCTCGACCTCGCAGGCGCGCTTGTGCCAATCGGCCGCCGACTTGGCGATCGTTGCAAAGCCGGCGCCACCCACGGTCGACTTCATGTTGGGGAAGTAGCGCTTCAGGACCGGATCATCGGTGTTGAGGAAGTTGGGCTCGAAGAATTCGCCGCCCGAATAGCTCTCCACCGTGCACAGGCCGACCTTGCCCATGATCTTCATCAGCGACTTTTCCGCCGCCTTGGCGAAGCGGTAATAGGCCTCGGCCGGGTCGTCGGTGAACTTTTCCTCCGCGCGCATGCGGAAAGCCATCGGATAGACCGCGCTCGCGCCGAAACCGAGCGCGCAGGCGACGTGGTGCGAGGAGATGATGTGCCCGCTTTCGACGATGATCGAGATGCGCAGGCGCAGACCTTCCTCGATCAGGCGCTGGTTGATCGCCGATATCGCCAGCGTCAGGGGCAGGCTCGCCCGCGCGCGGCTGACATGACGGTCGCTGATGATCACGATGCCGCCCTTCTTGCGGGCGAAATCGGTAACCTGGCCCGCCACGCGTTCAAGCGCGTCGATGATGTTCGCCTCGTTGCGCGCAGGGTCGTCGAAATCGGGTTCGAACAGAAGGTCGAACTCGGCGCACGGAACCTCGGTCTGCTCACGGATGCGCAGCATGTCCGACATGCGCAGGATCGGCGACTGGATCACGATCTGCTTGGAATCGCTCTCGCCCGCCACGTGCTTGCTGCCCAGCGCCACGCGCAGGGTCATGCCGTCGCTCTCGCGGATCGAATCGAGCGGCGGGTTGGTCACCTGCGCGAAACGCTGCGAGAAATATTTCGCCATCCCGCCTTCATTGTCCGAAAGCGCGTTGATCGCGTTGCCGTACCCCATCGCCGAGACCTTCTCGGCGCCTGAGGCAAGCATCGGGTCGACCAGGAATTTGAAGGTCTCCTGGTTGATCGTGTAGGCGACATAGCGCGCGGCGAAAGGCAGGTCGCCCCGATAGGCGATCGCCGCCGCGATCGCGTCGGAGCCGGTGCGGTCGGGCAACGAGTCAATGTCTATCTTGGCCTCGGCAAGCAACGCCTTGTAATCGTGGCGTGCAGCCAGTTCTCTCAAGGCCTTGTCGGTTTCGTAAACCTTCTTGCGATCGTGATCGTAGAACAGCATCCCGCCGGCCTCGATGCGGCCACGGCGAATGATGTCCTCTGCCGGAAAGACGATCTGGCTCGCTTCTGAGGTGACGACGAGATATTCCTCTGTCTCGACCGAACGCAGGGGCCTCAGGCCGAGCCGGTCAAGCCGCGCGCCGATCACGCGGCCATCGCCGAAGATCAGCGCTGCGGGCCCGTCATTCTTCTCCTCGTAGAGCGAGAAATATTCGAGCATCGCGCGCACATCGTCCGACAGCGTCCTGTCGTTCTCCCAGGCGGGCGGCATCATCGAGACGACCGCCGTGACAAGGTCGAGCGCGTCCTCGTAGAGCCGCGAGCTCAGGGTCTGGTCGAGCCGGCAACTGTCCGACTGGCCGCGCGGGCGGACGATGGCGCGCTTCTTGGCCGCGGCAACCGCCATTTCGGACAAGCGGTTCTTCTTGTCGGTGTTGAGTTCGCCATTATGCGCCATCAGGCGGAAAGGCTGCGCCATCGAGGGATGCGGATCGGTGTTGGTCGAAAAGCGTGTGTGGAAGTACATCGTGTGTACTTCGTGCGCAGGATCGCTCAGATCGGTGAAATAGGGGATGATCTCCCACGAAGAGAGCCGCCCTTTGAGCACCTGCAACCGGGTCGAGAGCGAGAGCGGGTAGAAGCCGTCCAGGCTTTCATCGAGATAGCCCTCCGCCTCCATTGCCAGCAGGCACTGGTGCAGCCGCGAATCGATCTGTGCGCCGCTCATGCCCTCAGGTGCAGCGAAGACCCATTGGCGGATCGGCAATTGCAGATCGATGCCGCGCGGCTCGATCGCCTCGTTATTGACCGGCACGCGGCGGCGCAGCAGGACTTCGAAGCCGAATTCCTCCAGCTTTGCCTCGATCAGCGCCTTGGCCCTGTCGCGCGGCTCCTGGCTTGCGGGCAGGAAGAAGTTGCCGACGCCGAATTCGTCGCGCTTCAGCTGACTGCCCACCAGCTTCGAGAAAAAATTGAGTGATAGATCGACCGAAATGCCCGCGCCGTCGCCGACACCTGTGGAAGACATGCCGCCGCGATGCGGCACGCGGCACAGTGCCTTGTGCCCCATTTCGAGGACGGCATGCGTCTGGCGCCCGTCCTTGCGGGTGATGAAGCCCACTCCGCACGAACTGCGATCTTCCGTGATGTCGTACAAACCGGTCATGCGTTGTCGCTCAATCCCTCATTCGTCCCTTTGCCGCCGTGTTGCGCCAACCCGGCCTTGCCCCGCGCGATGCCGCTGCTCCCGTCATATAGGAACTCTGGCCGCACTTTCAGGCGCTCTCTTCCAATCAAAGGGTCGTTGAGACCCCGGGGAAACCGCGGATCGAAAAGCCGAAGTGTCCCTAAACGTAGATATCAAACTGTCAGATGCCCGCTCCGGCCAAGATACGCTCTGGCAATCAAGCCAGACGCGCGCATCAGAAAGCCGGACGACGTGCGTTTTACCGTGCCCCCATCAACGAGCAAGGGCCCAGAGTGTTTCGGACAACCCTGTGCCAATCAAAATATGATTCTGCAACTGTGGATTTGGGCGAGAATATTACGCTGTTTAGCAATCACGCTTTTGTAATGTTGCGCGGCCTTGAAATTGCAACGGAAGCGGGTGGCCTCCTGCTGGCGGCGAACACAGCTGCCCTGCGCTTTTGCGAAGCGCTGGATCAGGCTGCGCCGCGCACCTTTTGCAGCTGGCTCAGCGCCTCTCGCAGATCGCGCTCATCGGGGTTTTCCTGGCCTTGCGAGGCAGCGTCCTCAGATCCTGTCGCGCCCGCCATCGCCGCGCGTGCCTGCTGGTCGAGCCCATCGCCGGTGAAGCTGTGCAAGGCCTTGAGCGCGGCGGCCAGCGCCTGTTCGCGCTCCGCATCGCCTGCACCCGGTTCAGAGCCGGCAAGATCTTGCGGCGCGGCCTCCTGTGCCTCGTGCAGCGCGGCGGCGAAGCGCTCGACCAGCTGGACAAGGCTCAACTCTTCGGTCGGCGTGGCGCGCAGCTTGGCGATGCCCGTGGTGGGGATCGGCGCCTGCAAGTCGGCCAATGGGCCGGGCTCTGGCACCTCTTCGGGTCCAGATTGAGGCCCAGACTCCAGCTCGACCTGTGCGAGCGCCAGGGTCTCGTCCTCTAGGATTTGGGCGAAGGCGGCAAGATCAAGGCCCTCATCCCCCGCAGCCTCGGGGCTGCCATCGGGCACGGCATTGGGAATGCCAGCATCATGCGCTCGCGCATCTTCAGCATGCGGGCCGACCGCTTCATCATCGAGCGCGCTGCTCGCGTCGAGTTCGAGCGTGTCGTCCCCGGCGATCGCCCCGTCAATCACTAAGTCCGGAACCTGATCCTTGATCGGCGGCTTGTCGGCCAGCGCCTCTTCGGATTCGACGGCTTCAATCCGCTCGCGCTCGAGCGGTTCCTCCTGGCGGCGCGAGAAAGGCGTCCGCTCGAGCGGTGCATCGAGGCTTTCACTCCCCAGTTCGGTAGCGGGATCGATCGGGCGGATGCGTTCCTCGCCCAGCGAGGCAAAGAAGCATGACCGGCCACGGGGCGAGAGGAACCGTGCGACGAGGCTGGCGGCTGCAAACAGGGTGATACCGCCAATCGCTGCGGCGATCGCGGCGTAGAGAAACCGGGCCAACGCGCCCAGTGCGCCAAGGTTGGCGACCATGCTGATGCGCGCAATATCGACGCTGGAAAGGGCGAGCACGCCAAGCGCACCCATCGCCGCGCCCCAGATCGTCAGTGTGATGACAAAGCGCGGGTGGGCGATGACCTGGCGCGTGGGCAGGGCAATCCCCGGCAGCGAACGCGAAGAGCCGCGCGCGTCGGAGCGCCCTTTCGCGGCGGGCTCTTTTCCGCCTGCCAATGATCGCAGCTTGTCAAACACTCCTGCGCCCCACTTCTTACTCGACCCGCCTGTTTCCCCGACCCGCTCATGCGCATCGCTGGAAGGATCAGCGCCTGAAGCGCTGTCTTGCAGACAGTCAGCCGAGCGCGTGCAAACCCTGATTTCCTGCGCCGTCATGGCGCTTAAATTTGGCTAACAGGCCTTGGTAAACGGAAAGATAACGCCCTGCATTCTTTGACCAGTCGTGCCGGTCGCGGACATGGGCAACGCCAGCCTCGCGCATCGCGTCCCAGCCATCGCGTTCATCGAGAAGATCGGCGAGGCTTTGCGCGCAGGATGCCGGGTCGTCGGGGGCAAACAATGTGCCTGTGACGCCGTGCGTGATGAGCTCGCGATGTCCGCCGACGTCCGAGGCCGCGACCAGCCGGCGCTGCGCCATCGCTTCCAGCGGCTTCAATGGCGTGACGAGATCGGTGAGGCGCGATGCCTTGCGTGGATAGGCGAGGATATCAATCAGCGAATAATACCGCTCGACTTCGGCATGCGGCACGCGGCCGGTGAAGATCACCGCTTCGCGGTTGGCCTCGGACAGGGCTGCGGCGGCAACCCGCAGCTGCATCTCCACTTCGCCGCCGCCGATCAGCAGCAGCCGGGCATCAGCATGGCGTTGGCGCAGCATCGGCATCGCCGCGATCAGGTCTTCAAGACCTTCGTAATCGTAGAAACTGCCGATATAGCCGATCACCGGCGCGCCATCAGCGATCCCCAATTCGCATGCCAGGGCGTTGTTGCGGGCCGGCGGGTCACCGAACAGCGAAAGGTCCACGCCATTGCGCATCACGCCGATCTTCTCGCCTGCAATGCCGCGCGCGATCAGATCGTCGCGAAGCCCTTCGCAGATTGTGAAAAGCGCATCGGCGGATTGCACGACCTGCGTCTCGAGCGCGCGTGTGAGGCGGTACTTGGCCGATCCCTCGCGCCCGGTGCGGTTGCCCACCGCATCATCTTCCCAGAAGGCGCGGATCTCGTAGACGAAGGGTATGTCCAGCGCGCGGGCGGCACGAAGGGCTGCCAGGCCACCAAGTGCGGGTGAATGGGCGTGGAGGATGTCGGGGCGCCATCTATCGGCAAGCTCCATGATCGCGGCGGTGAGCGCGCTCGCCTCCTCGAATTCGCGGAAAGGCGGGAGACCCGCAGGCATCCCCGCTGTCCGGTGGAAGGTGAGCCCATCGACGCATTCGACTGCGCCCGGCTGCGATGTCCCGCCGATCTCGAGCTCGTGGCGCAGGCCGGTGATCCCGCGCACCTGCAGCCCCTGCGCCTCTTGCGCCTTGAGGATCGCGCGGGTGCGAAAGGTGTAGCCGCTGTGAACCGGCAGCGAATGGTCAAGCACGTGGAGCACGCGGGGCTGGTAAGACGTCATGGCCTGATCATTTAGCCCGCTTGTGCTTAACGCGGCGTCAACTGCGCACGCTTATACGCCGCAAGAGCTCACAGCGCGCGACCATGATCGATTATCTCGCCCTCTCCATCGGCCACGGCCTTCTTGCCATAGCCTTTCTGCGCCTCGTGATGCGCGATGGGCTGAATATCGACCCGTTGCTGGATGCGTTCCGCCAGCGCGAGACCGACCGGCGCCGTGCGCGCAGGGCCGCAGCCTATGGCGAGGACGATGAGAAAGGCAGCGAAGTGGAAAGAGGGGAGCGCGGCTGATGCTCGGCTTTGTCTTTCTGGCCTTTATCCTGTTCGTCGTGCTGCTGGGCCTGAGACGCCCGTTCCTGTGGGTGATGCTGTATATCTATATCGATATCCTTGCGCCCCAGCGGATCGCCTGGGGGCTGATCCAGAATATCTCGATTTCCTTCCTTGCATTCCTGCTCGCCTTTGGCGGTTACGTTGTGCTCGATCGCAAGGAATACATCACCTTCTCCTGGCGCCAGGCGCTGCTGGTGCTGCTGCTGGCCTATTGCTTCTGGACTACCGGCAATGCCGAATTCGCCGCCGAGGCGCAGACCAAGTGGGAGTGGGTGTGGAAGGCTCTGTTCTTCGCGATTTTCCTGCCCTTCACCCTGACGACCCGCGCCCGGCTCGAAGCGATGGGGCTGACTATGGTGTTGTGCGTTGGCATGATCGTGATCGCGACCGGCATGAAAGTGGTGCTGGGTGGCGGCGGCTATGGCCAGCTCAATTTCTTCGTCGATGACAATTCGGGCATTTATGAAAGCTCGACGCTGGCGACGGTCGCGATTGCGCTGACCCCGCTGATCTGGTGGTTCACCCGTTTCGGCACCGTCTTCCGGCCGCACTGGACCGTGACCGGCTTTGCCATCGCGTTGATCTTTGCCTGCCTGCTGATCCCGGTGGGCACCGAGGCGCGCACCGGGCTTTTGTGCATCGCGGCGCTGTGCGTCCTGATGCTGCGCTACACCAGGCGGCGCCTGCTGTTCATCACCGGCGCCGCCGCAATCGGCCTGATGGCGCTGCCGTTCCTGCCGCAAAGCTATTACGACCGCATGTCGACCATTGCCGAGCCGGGCGGCGATGAAAGCGCCTCCACACGCCTTGCCGTGTGGGAGTGGACGCTCGATTACGTCTCGGCCCGGCCCTTTGGTGGCGGGTTCGACAGCTACCGCGGAAACAGCTTCACCTATCGCATGCCGGTCAAGCAGGAGATCGGCAACACCACCATCGTCGAGACCGAGGAGGTGACCGACGAGGCGCGCGCATTCCACTCCTCGTTCTTCGAAGTGCTGGGCGAGCAGGGCTGGCCGGGCCTGTTCATCTGGCTGATGCTTCACGTGCTCGGCCTGTGGCAGATGGAGCGCATAGTCAGGTGTTGGCGCACACGCGAAAAAGACGGTGCGCTGGCCGAGGACGAGGCGTGGATCGCGCCCATGGCAACCGCGCTGCAACTGGCGAGCGTGATCTACCTCGTGGGCGCGGCTTTTCAGGGGATTGCCTATCAGCCGGTGATGCTGATGATCATCGGCTTGCAGATCGGGCTCAATTCCTATTGCAAGCGGATCGAATCGGCGCGCGCAAAAGAGTGGCTGGCGACA
The DNA here is from genome assembly GCA_043567175.1 of Erythrobacter sp. GTDB lineage: Bacteria > Pseudomonadota > Alphaproteobacteria > Sphingomonadales > Sphingomonadaceae > Erythrobacter. The sequence continues at coordinate 2,133,943 of CP121323.1, read as the reverse complement.
AAGTCGGATGGGCACGAGGGCGGCATTCGGCCCTCCTCGCCGGGGCTGTCGGACTTTTCGCCCGGAACTGCGAGACCCGCGATACCGTAACGGCACTGCGCAACGGGGCCCACGTGCACCGTCGAGGGCGTTGCCTTGGCCTCTTTCATGCGTCATGAAGCCCCCCCGAGATCCGATGCGTGCAGTGCAGCATAAGGCGCGTACGTATCGGGCAATACGGGAACGGAAATTCGAGAGGAGAAGCACATGACCCCGCAGGATCTGGCCGCGAAGACCGGCGAAAACATTGGCACCAGTGAATGGGTCGAGATGACTCAGGACAAGGTGAACATGTTCGCGGATGCGACAGGCGATCACCAGTTCATCCATATCGATGAAGAGAAGGCCAAGCTGACACCGTTCGGCGGCACTATCGTGCACGGTTTCATGACCCTCTCCATGATCCCCTACCTTGGCGCCAACAGCGACATGCCCAGAATCGACAATGTCAAAATGGGTGTGAACTATGGCGGCAATAAAACCCGCTTCATCGCGCCAGTGCGCGTCGGCAAGCGTATTCGCGGCCATTGGAAGCTGGTCGAAATGATCGAAAAGCGCCCCGGTCAGTGGCAGCAGACAGCCGAAATTACCATCGAGATCGAAGGCGAGGACAAGCCCGCGCTGATGTGCGAGTGGATCACCCAGTACTTCGTATAATTTCTTGCCGTCACCCCGGCGCATCCCGGGGTCCAGAGTAACACCCGCCACTCTCCGACAAACTGGATCCCGGCCTATGCCGGGACGACGAGAGTGGGCGACAAACAAGGATCGTATCAATGTCACGTGACGCAGTCATCGTCTCCACCGCCCGCACGCCCATCGGGCGCGCCTACAAGGGCGGCTTCAACGCAACGCCGGGCGCAACGCTCGGCGCCTTTTCCTTCAGCGAAGCGGTCAAGCGCGCCGGGATCGACCCCGCCGAGATCGACGACGTTGTCTGGGGCAGCGCGCTCCAGCAGGGCGCGCAAGCCGGCAATATCGGGCGCCAGGTCGCGCTGCGCGGCGGCGCTCCGGTCACCGTCTCGGGCCAGTCGATCGACCGCCAGTGCTCCTCCGGGATGATGGCGATCGCTACCGCGGCCAAGCAGGTGCTGGTCGACAACATGGATGTCGTCGTTGGTGGTGGTCAGGAATCGATCAGTCTCGTCCAGACGCCCGAAATGCGCGTCGCTCCCGATCCCTCGCTGATGGCGATGCACAAGGACATCTACATGTCCATGCTCAACACCGCCGAGACCGTGGCCACCCGCTACAATATCAGCCGCGAGGCGCAGGACGAATACGCCTACCAGTCGCAGATGCGCACCGCTGCTGCGCAGGAAGCGGGCAAGTTCGACGACGAGATTGTGGCTTGCACCACCACCATGATGGTCAAGGACAAGGAAACCGGCGAGGTCTCGCAAAAGGAAGTCACTATCGAAAAGGACGAGGGCAACCGCCCTTCGACCACGCTTGAAGGCCTTTCGTCGCTCAACCCCGTCATGGGCCCGGGCATGTGCATCACTGCAGGCAACGCATCGCAGCTGTCCGATGGTTCGTCGGCCAGCGTTCTGATGGAAGCCAAGGTCGCTGAGCAGAAGGGCTTGCAGCCGCTTGGCCGCTATGTCGGCATGGCGGTTGCCGGCACGGAGCCTGACGAAATGGGCATTGGCCCGGTCTTCGCGATCCCGAAGCTGCTCAAGCAAACCGGTATCAAGATGGACGAGGTTGGCCTGTGGGAACTCAACGAAGCTTTCGCTGTGCAAGTGCTCTATTGCCGTGACAAGCTGGGCATCGACAACGACATTCTAAACGTCAATGGCGGCTCGATCTCGATCGGGCACCCCTATGGCATGACCGGCGCGCGCTGCGTTGGTCACGCGCTGATCGAAGGCAAGCGTCGCGGCGCGAAATATGTCGTCGTGACTATGTGTGTCGGCGGCGGCATGGGCGCAGCCGGGATGTTCGAGGTCTTTTGATCCTTGTGGCGGCGCGTTTCTAACGCGCCGCCAGCCCGGGTCACCTACACCCTCCGCCCTTCCACCCGGATCATAGCCCGGTGTGAAAATCCGGGTGGAAGGGCGGAGGGCGCGGGTGGCCAGGAGAGCAATGTATGCGCCTCTCACGCTCCCACTGGGTGTGGCTTGCCGCCATCCTTACAGTGTGGAGCGCATGGGATTATTACGAACACATATCGCGCCCGGGGTCTGCTTTCGAGCAGGCTCCGGGCGCCTGGTTTGCGTTCAGTCTCGCCTCGCTCGTGAGCCTGCTGGTTATCGCTCGCGCGACGGCTTGGCTGATTGAGCGCTTCACTTCGGTGACAGAACTGCCCGCCTCGACCCTCGGCATCATGCATGGAGTAGCCGCGCATCTGGTGGTGACCGGCCCATTGTGGGATCGCGTGTTCTGGGATGGCGGGTTGATCTTCAACGGGGTCGCCATTCCCGTCCTCATCGCCGTCACGCTCTATCTCGCCTTTCGCGCCCTTTTTGCGCTCTATTCGCGGGTGCTCGGCTCGCAGCCTCCCAGCCGCGCCTGAGCCGCGCCTGAGCTGCAGTCGAACCAAACCGCTGGAATCGATCGCGAAGACAGGGCAAGCACAAAGCCATGGCAAGTCACGAATATATCCTCAGGGCAGTCGCCCCCGACGCCATCGGCGTGCTGGCGGACGTTGCGACACTGGTGGCCAATCACCGGTTGAGTGTTACCAAGAGCGAGGACTTTGCCGATCAGGAGGCCGGCCGCTTCTTCATCTGGCAAACGCTTGAGGCACCGCAGGAATTCGGACGCGAGGGGTTCGAGGCCGCCTTTGCCGATCTTGCCGCACGCCGAGAGATGCATTGGTCGCTGCGCCCGGCGGATCAAAAGCCGCGTGCGCTTGTCATGGTGTCAAAGGGCGATCACTGCCTCATAGATCTGCTTCACCGCCACCGCCGTGGCAGGCTGGGCGCCGAGATCGCCGCCGTGGTCTCCAACCACGAGACCCTGCGCTGGCATTGCGACCAGCATTGCGTGCCCTTCCATTACATACCGGTCACCCCCGACACCAAGCCAGAAGCCGAGCGCCAGCTCCTTGACCTTGTAAAGCAGGCCGAAGCCGGGTTCGTGGTCCTGGCGCGCTATATGCAGGTCCTCTCGGCGGAGACGGTCGCCGCGCTTGAGGGCCGCTGCATCAACATCCACCACTCCGCGCTGCCCAGCTTCAAGGGTGCGCGGCCTTACGAACAGGCGCATGCACGCGGGGTCAAGCTGATCGGGGCGACCGCGCATTACGTGACGAGCGATCTCGACGAAGGTCCGATCATCGCGCAGGATACGCAAGGCGTTGACCACCATTTCACCGCAAGCGAGCTTGCTGAAATGGGCCGAGACGTTGAAGCGCGCGTCCTCTCGCGGGCCGTCACGGCCCATGCCGAAGGCCGCGTTTTTCTGAACGGCGCACGCACGGTGGTCTTCTAGGATAACAGGCAGAGAGGGGAAACAGGATGGATCTGAAACTCGAAGGCAAGGTCGCGCTCATCACCGGCGCAAGCCGCGGCATCGGACTGGCTATTGCCAAGGGACTGTCGGAAGAAGGCGTGAAGCTGTGCCTTGCTGCGCGCGGGCAGGACGATCTCGACGCTGCTGTCGCCGCGATCGAGAAGCAGGGCGGCGAGGCGCTTGGCGTTCCGACTGACATGGCCGACGATGCCTCGGTCGAGGCGCTGGTCGCCGCTGCGAAAGACCGTTTCGGCCGCGTCGACATCGTCGTCAGCAACGCCTCACCCATCGCGGTCGGCCCGACGCGTGAGGACTGGGAGAAGAGCCTGTCCGTCGATGTCATGGGCGCGGTGCGGCTGGTGGAGGGACTGCTGCCGGGCATGGAGGAGCGTGGGCAAGGGTCGATCCTGCTCATATCGTCGGGCTCGGCGCTCGATGCGACGCCGATGCAGGATTATGCCTACACTTCGGCCAAGGCGGCGCTTGTCGCCTATTCCAAAAAGCTCTCCAACATCGCCGCGCTCAGCGGCGTGCGGGTGAACGCGTTGCTTCCCGGCTCGATCGAGTTTCCCGGTGGCGGCTGGGAGGCGATCAGGCGCGACATGCCCGAGCTTTACGAAAAGGCGCGCGCGGGCATTCCCTTTGGACGACTGGGTACGCCGGAAGAAGTGGCGGACGCAGCGGTGTGGCTGGTTTCGGAGCGCGCGGGCTGGGTCAACGGCGCATCGCTCACCGTCGACGGGGGACAATCGAAGGCTATCCGCTGAGGCGCGCCGGCATGATCACGAGTGATTATCTGCGCACGATGACGCGCTACAATCGCTGGCAGAACGAGAGCCTGTATGAGGCCGCCGCGACGCTCACCGACGAAGCGCGGCGCGTGGATCGCGGGGCCTTCTTCGGCTCGATCCACGGCACGCTCAGCCACCTCTACTGGGCCGACCGCATCTGGCTGGCGCGTTTCGACCTGTGCGAGCCGCCGGGCGTGCCCCAGCGTCAGAGCGCGAGTTTCATCCCGGATTTCACCGAATTGTCAGCACGGCGCGACGAGTTTGATGCGGAGCTGATCGCATGGGCCGACGCCTACCCCGAAGGGCCGATCGTGCAGAGCCTTGTCTGGTATAGCGGTGTGGCTGGGCGCGAGGTGGAAAAGCCGCTGGCCCTTGTGTTCGCTCATATCATCAACCACCAGACTCACCATCGCGGGCAGGTCCACGCAATGCTGACCGCCGCCGGAGCGCGGCCCGAGGATACCGACCTGTTCATCATGCCCGAACGCTACTGGTCTCTTACGCCAGACGCCTAGCCAAGGATGGCGCGTGCTTCGTTGGTGATCCGCTCGATCACCTCGCCAGCGCCCGCATTGTCGTCGATCAACCCGGTGCCTTCGCCCACGGTCACATGCGCGCGGGTGTAGTCGCCATGAGCGACACCCTCTTTGTAATCCGCGATGGCGGCCCGGGGGCTGGCGCGCAGTTCGTCAACGCGGTTTTCCCACTGGCGGTGGATCGCGTTGCGCAAGGCGCGGAAATCGTAGCCCTGCGGCCAGTTCTTCTCGCGCAGCACATCGAACACGCCCGCGCGCGCGGTTTCGTCGCCGCTGGCGCGCACTGCCTCTTCGACTGCCGCTTCTGCGGCGAGGGATTCGCGGGTCGCCCATAGGCGTGAGCCGATCAGCGCGCCGTCAGCACCCAGCGCCATCGCGGCGGCAAGGCCCCTGCCATCGGCAATCCCGCCTGCGGCCAGCAGCATCACTTGCGGAGCGTTGGCGGCGAGCCAGTCTGCGGTTTCGGGTACGAAGGTGAAGGTGCTGCGGCCCTGACTTGCGTTCATGCCATGCCCGCCTGCCTCGGTCCCTTGCGCGACAATGACGCTCGCGCCCGCATCCACCGCTTGCGGCAAATGCGCCATGGTCTGGATCTGGCAGATCAGCGCAATGCCGCGATCGGTGATATCGCGCGCCAAGGGTGCCGGGTCGCCAAAGGAAAGCATGATTGCGGCCGGCTTGGCCTTGTTCTCGAGAACGAGGTCGAGCGCCGAGCGGTCCTCGCCCATCCTGAAGGTAATGAACCCGCAGCCAAGCCGCATGGCTGCCGCACGGTCGCCTGACAGCTTTCCTGCGGCCATGCCGTATTCGCGCGAAGTCCAGTCGGGATCGCCATAGCCACCGCCGAGCAGCCCCAGCGCGCCCGCTCTGCAGCAGGCCGCGGTCAGCTCTGCACCGGATGCCCCCGCCATAGGTGCCAGCGCGATTGGTGTGGTGAGGCCGAAGCGGCGCATGAAGCGGTTGGCGGAGAAAAGACGCGCTTCGCTCATCGCGTCGCCTTGCCTGGCACTGTGCCGCACTCAGCCATGCGCGGCTTTCCACGCTCCCATCGAACCAAGATAGATGTCGAGATTTGCAAAACCCTTCGCGCTCAGCCAGCCAGCGGCGACGCTCGCGCGCATCCCGCTCGCACACATCAACGTGTAAGAGGCGTTCGGGTCAAGCTCCTGATAACGTTCCGCCAGCTCTCCGATATAGATATGCCGCGAGCCTTCGATCGCTGCAGCGTCGCGTTCGTTCGCGTCGCGCACGTCGAGCAGGGTCCACGCCGCATCGCCATCCTCGAGGCGCGCCTTGACCGTATCGGTATCGACCATCGGGATCGTGGCCATGTTCACACCTTGGGCTGCAGCGGGCACCACGCCGGTATAGCCACCGATAATATTGTCGAGCGCCATGCGCATGAGGTGCGTGCTCGCGGCCTCCAGCTCGTCTTGCGATGCGGCGACCAACGCGATGCTCTGGCTCTCGTCGATGAACCAGCCGGCAAAAGACGAAAGCATGCCAACGGGAATACACAGGCTGCCGGGGAAGTGGCCCGACGCGAAGGCAAGCGGTTCGCGCACGTCGAGGATAAGATCGGCCCCGCAGGATTGGAACGCGCCAAGCCCAAGCGGATGCGGGCGCAGGCTTGGCGGAGCTGGCTTCCCGCCTTCAAGATTGAGCCTTTCCATCAGCCGGAAATAGGGCGGCTGGTAGTGCACTTCGTTCACCTTGCGATCGATGAAGGCCTCACGCGAGAGGGCCAGCATGGGGTTGTTGGCACGTTCGTGACCGAGGGTCGAAAATTCGCGCTCCGCCATGCCCGATCCGCAGACCGATCCCGCCCCATGCGCGGGATAGACGATCGCCTGGTCACCCAGCGCGCAGATCTTCTGAAGCGAATCGTACAGACTGCCTGCCATTTCGCGCATCCGGTCGGCATAGAAATCTGTTCGCCCGACATCGCCGATGAACAGCGCATCGCCGGTGAACACGCCGAACGCGCCTTTCGGATAGCCGCTATCGTGCACGGCGATGGCGATGTGATCGAAAGTATGGCCAGGGGTCTCGAGCACTTCGAGCCTGAGCGCCCCGATCTCGAAGACATCGCCATCGCTTGTCGTCTCGGCATAGACCACTTCACCGGCTGCATTGGGGCCGTGCAGCACCCTGGCGCCGGTCATCGCGGCAAGAGCGGGCGCCCCCGAGACGAGGTCCTCGTTGCGGTGAGTCTCGAAGATATGGGTGATCTCGAGCCCCTGTGCGCGTGCCTTGTCGACATAGATCGCGCAGTCGCGGCGCGGATCGACGACCGCAGCCTTTCCTCCGGCGCCGATCAGATAGGACAGGTGCGAAAGGCCGGGCGTCTTTATTTTCTCGAGCAGCATGGCAATCTCCTTTGCCCTTCTACCCGGCGGCGAAAGCGATGGTTCCATCGCGGATCGGAGATGCTGGATGGGAGGCAACCGAGAGCTGCTTCTTGATGGCCCCCGCAGAAAAAAGCCCCGGCAACGCACACTGGCGGGACCAGATCGCGCGTAGCCGGGGCCTCTAGAGCCATTCCTGGCGCAAGACCTCCCGTCAGGTGGTCTTGCGCTTGGCCGTCCAGCTCGACGTGCTGCCGGTGCGCGGGTCGGTGCCCTTGCCTGTCAGCGTATCGCCTTCGACGCTCATTTCGGTGGTGCCGACCACTTCGCCGTCCATCGTCGTTGTGAACAGATAGGTGTTGTCCGAGATCTTCTCGACCGCGGTCGCTGCGCCGGTCGTGCTCCATTCAGGCGTTACCGGCTCGCCGCCGATCGTCATCGTCATGCTGCCCTGCTGGCCGGTCTGGGTCAGCTGGTCGCCATCAATGGCAAAGGTAAAGGTGCGCGCGGCCTCTTCCATGTCGGTAAGGCCGGCGAATTTCCATTCGCCAGATACGGCGTGCGAGCCTTCCGGCCCCGCGGAAACGCGAGTCAAAGTGGTGGTGGAACTGACCGGCTCGTCGAGGTTGAGGTCGGTTGATGTGACGGTCATCGTCCCGCCGTCCTCGCTCACCATCCAGGTGCCTTTGGAAAGCTCTTCGCCCTCGTTGCGCACCGCGAATTCGACCGTCATATCATCGACGAGCTTGACCATCACGCCATCGGCGCCTGGCCTCTCGACGCTTTCGAATTCGCCGCTTGCGGGGACCGAATAGGCAGGCGTGCAATGATTGCAGGTGTAAGTGCCATCAGCGATCAGGTAATTGCGGACTTCGTCGTCCTGAAGTGAATCGGTCTGGCCGACCCAGGTGCCCTCGAACGTGCCAACCGTGGTCGCCTCGGCTTCGGTCGCCTCGTCGGCCCCTGCGCAAGCGGCAAGCGCAAGGCTCAGCGAAGCGGCGCACAGCGCGCCTTTCCATGATTTCATTTTAAATCCCTCCTCGAAAATCCGTGATTTCGACCCGGGGAGAGACATAACAGGCGCCAAGCCGAACGCAAATGAGTATGGGTTGCACCAGGCAGCGGCGCCCCACTCACGCGTGAAGCTATCAGGCGTGGCTGGCGACGAATTCCTCGAATACCGGCGCCACCTTGCCCCGCCATTTGCTGCCGTTGAAGATGCCGTAATGCCCCGCGCCTTCGGCCATGTAATAGCGCTTCTTGTCGTCGGGCAGGTTCGGCGTGAGCTTGAGCGCGGCCTTGGTCTGGCCGAGCCCCGAAATATCGTCACGCTCGCCCTCGATCGCGAGCAGCGCGGTGTCGGTGATGGCGCCAAGATCGACGATCTCGCCCCTGTGGCGGAAGGTGCCGCTGGGGATCGAGTGCTTCTGGAACACTTCCTCGACAGTCTGGAGATAGAATTCCGCAGTCATGTCGCACACCGCTCGGTATTCGTCGTAAAACGTCTTCGTCGCTTGCGCGCCTTCTTCATTGCCCTGCGTCAAGTGTTTGAACATCTCGTAATGGCTCATCATGTGGCTACCCAGATTCATGCTCATGAACGCCGAAAGCTGCATGAAACCGGGATAGACACGGCGGCCGGCGCCCGGATATTTGAACGGCACGGTGGCGATGACCGACTGGCGGAACCACTCGATCGGGCGCTTCATCGCGTGGTTGTTGACGCTGGTAGGGCTCTCGCGCGTGTCGATCGGGCCACCCATCATCGTCAGCGTCAGCGGGGTTGCGGGCGACTTGCGCAGGTTCATCAGCGCGGTCGCCGCAAAGGCGGGGACCGAAGGCTGGCACACCGCCATCATGTGGGCGCGGCGGCCCTCGTTCTTTTCGGTGATGTGCTCGAGAAATTCGATCAGGTAGTCGATGTAATCGTCAAGATCGAAATTCCCCGCATCAAGCGGCACCATCTTGGCATCGGCCCAGTCGGTGATGAACACCTCGCAGCTTTGCAACAGGCGTTCAACCGTGCCGCGCAGCAGCGTTGAGAAATGACCGCTCATCGGGGCGACAAGCAGGACGCGCGGGCGATCCTTGCCAAGGCCTGCGACGCGGAACCGCTTGAGGTCGCCGAAGGGCTTGCGCACCACATTGGCGACGGTGACGGGGTAAAGCTCCCCGTCGATCTCGATTTCCTTGATCCCAAAGCGCGGCTTGTCATAGGCGGCGGTCGCGTGAGCGAACACGTCAAGCGCGTTGGCGGCCATCGGCGCGAAGCCGGTAAAGCCCATCGGATTGCTCTGGTTCGAGAGCATTTCGGCGCCCATCGAGGCGAGCGAACTCATCGAGTTCATCCAGTTGCGCTGCAATTCATACGCTTGGTAAAGCATTGATGCGGTGTCCTTTGTCCTTTGCCGACCTTGCCCTTGAGTGGCAGGCCGCTTGTGCGCGCGGCCGCGCGGATGGCGCGGATTTCCGGCGGCGTGTCCTGCCCGATCCCGGTGGCAGACCACGACTTGAAAAAGGCTTTACAGGCCTCTTCCGCAAGGGGCTAGATGGCGATTGTCACCTCATTGTGCAATGCACAATATTCGCTCTGCGCGCCGCTTGCATGGGGACAAGCGCTTTTTGCAGGTGAAATTGCGACAGATTGCGCCTAGATCGACCGCTGTAATGACTGGCGAAGTGTCGCACCTCAACGCGCAAGAGCAGGGATCGGATGCACCAAGGACCAGCCTCGAACTCGAGGCGGGCCCGGCTGGTCCTGATGCTGAACGCGGCGCAGATCCCGCGCCAGCCCCGGCCAATGGCGAAAACGGAGCGGACGGCGAGGCGCCCAAACCCCGCTCGCTGAAGCCTTTGACGATGATCTATCGCGAGGCAGGCAAGTATCCGCGCGAGGTGTTCTTCGCCTTTTTGTCGCTGCTGGTGACGGCGGCGGGCACGCTGGCCCTCGCGCCGGCCGCGCAGTTGATCGTTGATCGCGGCTTCAACGAAGTGGGCGATGTCGGCCGGTGGTTCCGCTATCTGGGCATCCTCGTGGTGGTGATCGCGCTGGGCACAGCGGCGCGTTTCTACTTCGTCAGCTGGATCGGCGAGCGCGTGGTGGCAGATATTCGCGCCAAGGTGCACCGCAATCTGATGCGGCTTTCGCCCGGTTTCTACGAGGAAAACAGCCCCAAGGAAATTTCCAGCCGGATGACGTCGGACACCGCGATCATCGAGACGGTGGTCGCAACCACGGTCTCGATCGCGCTGCGCAACACCTTCCTCGCGATCGGCGGCACTGCCTATCTCTTCTGGCTGCTGCCCGAACTGACAATCTGGCTCGTCGTCGGTATTCCGGGCGTGATGATCCCGATCATCGTCTTCGCACGCCGTCTGCGAAACATCTCGCGCGATAGCCAGGATCGCATCGCCGATGTCGGCTCGATGGTCTCCGAGGTGCTCGGCGCGATGAAGATCGTCCAGAGCTTCAACCAGCAGGGACGCGAGACAGAGCGATTTGCCGAGGCGGTCGACCGCACTTTCCAGACCGCGCGGCGGCGGATCATCTTGCGCTCGGTGATGACCGCGCTGCTGATCCTGGCGATCTTCGGCTCAATCGTGCTCCTGCTATGGCGCGGTGCTGAAGGCGTGGCGGCTGGCGAGATCAGCGGCGGCACGATCGTCGCCTTCATTTTCGCTGCCCTGTTCGTGGCCGGTTCGTTTCAGGCGCTTTCCGAAGTTTACGGCGAATTGCTGCGCGGAGCGGGCGCGGCGAGCCGGCTTGCCGAGCTTATGTCCGCCGAGCCCGACATCGCGCCCCCGGCGCGGCCCGAGATCCTGCCGATCCCGGCGCGTGGCAGCCTGTCTTTCCGCAACGTGACCTTCCGTTACCCAGCCCGGCCCGAATCCGCGGCGCTCGCCGATTTCAGCCTCGAGATCGAACCGGGCGAGACGGTCGCCATCGTCGGTCCCTCGGGGGCGGGCAAATCGACGATCTTCCAGCTGGTCGAGCGCTTCTACGACCCGCAGGGCGGGACCATCCGGCTCGACGGCGTCCCGCTCACCAAGGCCGATCCCGCCGATATCCGCGATCGTCTCGCGCTCGTGCCGCAGGACGGGACGCTGTTCAGCGCCAATGCGCGTGACAATCTGCGCTATGGCAAATGGGATGCGGGCGATGCGGAGATCTGGCAGGCCGCGCGCGCGGCCAATGCCGAGGACTTCCTGCTCGACCTGCCGCGCGGGCTCGATACCTATCTGGGCGAGGGCGGCACGCAATTGTCGGGAGGCCAGCAACAGCGCCTGGCGATTGCCCGCGCGCTTTTGCGCGATGCGCCGATCCTGCTGCTCGACGAAGCGACCAGCGCGCTCGACGCCGAGAGCGAGCAACTGGTGCAGGCCGCGCTTGATACGCTGATGCAGGACCGCACGACACTGGTGATCGCTCACCGCCTCGCCACTGTGCGGAAGGCCGACCGCATCGTTGTGCTGGATAATGGCCGGATCGTCGAACAGGGCACGCATGAAGAACTGGCAGCATCGGGCGGCCTCTATGCCCGGCTCGCCAAGCTGCAATTCGCCGCGACCGAGGCGGCATAAATCGCCGGCAGGGCCTGCGGATTTCTACGAAGCGCGCTTAACGGGGGACGAACGGGCACAACCCGCCGCCAAAGCCGTTACGTAACTTTTCGCAGACACTCCATTCCAGACAGGGTCGATACACATGATTGCCAAACGTCTCCTCGGCGCATCGCTTCTTGCGGGCGCCGCCAGCCTCGCCCTCACCACCGCCACCTTTGCCGAGCCGCATGATCACGCCGGCAAGGCCGATGCGGCTCACGGGTCCCGAGAGCTTTCGCCTGACGCTAGCGCCGAGGGCGTGGAAACGCTGCTCGCGGTGCAGGATCAGGGCGGCGAAGAAGGCGGCAAGGATCTGCCGACGATGAGCTTCGGTTCATGGGGCATCGATCCCGACCTGATCGATCCCAGCATTGATCCGGGCGACGATTTCTTCGCCTATGTCAATTCCAGGTGGCTCGATGCGAATCCGCTGCCGGGCGATTTCAGCCGCTTTGGCGCGTTCACACTGCTGGGCGAGAAGTCGACGAGCGACGTCAAGGCGCTGATGGACGAACTCGTCGCCAAGGACCCGGCCGAGCTTACCTCTGACGAAGCGCGCCTTGTGTCCGTGCACAACGCCTTTCTCGATACCGGAGCGATTGACGCTGCCGGCCTTGCCCCCGCGCAACCCTATATCAACGCCATCGCGGGCGCTTCCTCGATGGAGGAACTCGCCATGCTGTGGGCGAAGCCCGGCTATCCCAGCGTCATCGGCGGCTCGGTCGGCGTCGATGCCAAGCAGCCGACGCGCTATGTCGCCTCTGTCGGCTTTGGCGGGCTGGGCCTGCCTGACCGGGACTATTATCTCGACGACAGCGAGAAGGGGCGCAAGATCCAGGAAGCCTACAAGGATTACCTCACCTTCCTGTTCACCGAGGCAGGCTATGCCGATCCGGCGGGCGCCACCACCGCCGTTTATGCGCTGGAAGAACGCATCGCGCGCGACATTGCGTGGGATCGCACCGTGCGCCGCAACCGCGACCTTACCTATAACGCGCTCTCGATGGCGGAGATCGAGGCGATGGCGGGTGACTTCCCCGCTGCCGAGATGCTCGCCAAGATCGGCCTCGATGCATCGCCCATCTACACCGTCAGTCTGATCCCGCCGAGCGACGAGAAAGCCGAGGAGCTGGGCCTTAGCCCTGAAACCCGCGCCAAGATCGGCTCCGGCCTTCCTGGCATGTTCGATCTGCTGGGTGAGGTTCCGCTGGCGACCTGGCAGGCCTGGACGATCAAGAGCTTCCTTTCGGGCAACGCCTCGGTCCTGCCGACGCGTTTCGACGAGGCCCGCTTCGCCTTTTACGGCAAGATCCTGCGCGGCACACCCGAGCAGCGCCCGCGCTGGAAGCGTGCGATCAGCGCGACGCAGGGTGCGCTGGGCGAATTGCTCGGCAAATCCTATGTCGAGCGCTACTTCCCGCCCGAGAGTAAGGCGGCGATGGAAGAGCTCGTTGCCAATCTGCGCCTTGCGGTGGCGGACAGCATCAACTCGATCGACTGGATGGGCGAGGAAACGAAACAGCAGGCGCTTGAAAAGCTGGCGAGCTTCGACCCCAAGATCGGCTATCGCCCCAACCTTGAGACCTACGAAGGCCTCGAAGTGGGCGATAACCCGCTGGAAAACCGCGTCGCGGCCTCGGCCTGGGGGCTGGCGGACAACGTCGCCAAGCTGGGCCAGCCGATCGACCGCACCGAATGGTTCATGCTGCCCCAGACGGTGAACGCCTATTACAACCCGACCAAGAACGAGATCGTTTTTCCTGCCGCGATCCTGCAGCAGCCCTTCTTTGCGCTCTCCAACGATATCGCGGTCAATTACGGCGCGATCGGCGGTGTCATCGGCCACGAGATCGGCCATGGCTTCGACGATCAGGGTTCAAAATACGATTCGACCGGCAAGCTGCGCAATTGGTGGACCGACGAGGACCGCGCCGCGTTCGACGAGCTGGGCGATGCGCTGGTGGCGCAGTACAATTCGTACTGCCCGCTCGATGATGGTGAGACCTGCGTCAATGGTCGTTTGACACTGGGTGAGAATATCGGCGATGTCGGCGGACTGAGCCTCGCCTACCGCGCCTACAAGATCGCGACCAAGGACATGGACGTACCGGTGATCGACGGCTTCACCGGCGACCAGCGCTTCTTCCTCGCCTGGGCGCAGGTGTGGCGTTCGGCGCAGCGCGAGGAAAGCTATCGCAACCGTTTGCGCACCGACAGCCACAGCCCGGAAGAGTATCGCGCCAACGGTGCCGTTCGCAATCTTGATGCATGGTACGAAGCGTTTGGCATCACCCCGGACGATGAACTCTATTTGCCGCCCGAAAAGCGCGTGAAAATCTGGTAGGAGTTTTGGCTTCAGGGCGCGTTGTAGCGCGACCCCGGGCCACCCGCGCCCTCCACCCTTCCACCCGGATGATCACTCCGGCGTACAATCCGGGTGGAAGGGTGGAGGGAGCGGGTGGCTTGGCCAGCAAAGAAGCCCACCGGAACACATTGACACGGCCAGCGCCCCTGCCAAAGGGTCGTTGGCCATGACCATTCTCCAGCTGCTTATCATCGCGGTCGTCCAGGGGATCACCGAATTCCTGCCGATCTCGTCTTCGGGGCACCTGATCCTGATCTCTTTTTTCACCGGGTTCGACGATCAGGGGCCGCTGATCGATGTCGCGGTGCATGTGGGCTCTTTGCTGGCGATCATCGTCTATTTTTTCAAGGATGTGCTGGTCCTCGCGCGTGGCGGCTTTGCCAGTATCGGCATCGGCGCAAAGGCCCCCAATGCACCCGCCGAGCGCCGCCTGTTCTGGTGGATCGTGCTCGGCACCATTCCCGCCGTTGCCTTTGGGCTTTCGATCAAGCTGGGGCTGTTCAACGATCTGGCGACCAGCTTTCTCGGCATCACCATCATCGACGATGACCTGATGGCTTCGATCCGCTTCACCGATCTCATTGCCTTCAACCTGATCACTTACGGGCTCCTGCTCGGCCTTGCCGACTGGCTGGGGCGCGAGGACAAGGTGTTCGAGGACATGAGCTGGCGCGACGGGCTGATCGTCGGCATCGCACAGGCGCTTGCGATCATTCCCGGCACCAGCCGGTCGGGCGTGACGATGACGGCGGCACGCGCGCTGGGTTACAAGAGGGTCGAGGCGGCACGTTTCAGCTTCCTGCTCTCGATCCCGGCAGTCGCGGGCGCGGGCGTGCTGATCGTGCCGGAAATTTTCGAGGCGGGCGCTGGGCTGGCGCTCGATGCCCTGATCGGGGGAGCGCTGACCTTCATTGCCGCCTTCGCGACGGTGGCGTTCCTGATGAATTTCCTCAAGCGCGCCTCGATGCTGGTCTTCGTGCTTTACCGCGTGATGATGGGCGCAGGCCTGCTTTATTTCTTCTGAACGGCAGGCTGGGGAAACGCACGCAGGAACTTCAAGGCCGGCTGTGGGTTAGTTGCATAGATCACAAGACTGCGAGTTTCCCCGTAAAAATCATGGCGCTTTTCGTCCTCATCATCCTTGGCCTTTCGCTCGGCTGGTTCAGCTCGATCCTCGCGCGCACCGAGAGTGCAGGTCTTATCCTGCGCCAGATGGGTATCGGCGTTGCGGCGACGCTCCTTGCCGGGCTGACGATGAACAGCGGATCGATCCTGGGCGGACTTTCACTGTTCGGGCTGGGCGCCGGGATCGCGGCGGCCTTTGTCGCGCTGGTGATGTATCACGCGCTGGTGACGCGCGCGCAGACGGTTGATGCCCCGGCCGAATAGCCTGCCCACCGGGCCGCGTTCCTGGAGCATATCTCGCTAGAATACGTCCGGGTCTAAACCGGCCTCGCCCCGCTTCCTGCTCCGCCGCGCAGATGGTATTCCTGTGTGCCGCGATGGATCACGTCATCCACGTCGATCACTGCGCTGTTGGCATAGGTGAAGCCGATATTGAGGTTGCGATAGAGCCGGTCGAAATCGCGCTCCACCGTCTGGCGGTAGAGGTCTTCGAAGCTCTCGACCACGAAATAGGTCGGCTGGAGGTCGCTGATGACGTAATCGGTGCGCATCACCCGGTCGACATTCAGCATGATCCGGTTGGGGCTTTTCGCTTCGACAGAGAAAACGGCTTCGGTCGGGCCTGACAGGATGCCGGCTCCATAGGCCTTGATCCCGTCCTGCTCTTCGATGAGGCCGAATTCGACCGTGTACCAGTAGAGCGAGCCGAGCGCCTTCAGGCGGTTGTAGCGCATCGCCTTCCACCCGGCGCGGCCATATTCCTGCATATAATCCGCGAAAACCGGGTCGGTCAGCATAGGTACGTGCCCGAAGACATCGTGGAACACGTCAGGTTCCTGAATGTAGTCGAATGTCTCGCGTCTGCGGATGAAATTGCCAGCCGGGAAACGGCGATTGGCCAGATGCCAGAAGAACACGTGATCAGGGATCAGCATCGGCACAGGCACAACGCTCCAGCCCGTGAGAGCGGTCAATTCCTCGGACATTGCCCCGAAATCGGGCACGCCGCCTTTGCCAAGATCGAGCTTTTTCAGCCCGTCCAGGAATGCGGAGGCCGCGCGTCCTGGCAGCACATCCATCTGGCGCGTGAACAGATCGTCCCAGATTGCGTGTTCTTCGGTCGAATAACGCGTCTGCGCAGGCTCGAGCCAGTCCTTGCCGACATGGGCGGGGCGGGCGAGCGGCGCGGTGAACACGTCGTCGGCAAGCTCGGGGAGCTTGGCATAATCAATATCGGGGTCCGCCAGTGTAGCCATAGCCCCCAATTTGGGGCTAGCCATGCTTTCGCACAAGACCAAAGACGCAGAGCGCCAAAGGACACTCGACATGGGCCAGGACGGCAAACTCAAGGGCAAGGAATACCACAAGCTTCTCGAACCGATGACGGAGGAACTCGTCGGCATGGCGCGCTGGGCACGCACCACAAGTGCGCGCATCGTCGTACTGTTCGAGGGGCGCGACACGGCTGGCAAGGGCGGGGCGATCCGCGCCGTTCGCGAAAAGCTCAACCCGCGCCAGTGCCGCACCGTTGCTCTCGGCAAGCCGACCGAGGACGAGCAGACGCAATGGTACTACCAGCGCTATATCCAGCACCTGCCGCATGCGGGCGAGATCGTGCTGTTCGATCGCAGCTGGTACAACCGCGCCGGGGTCGAGAAGGTGATGGGCTTTGCGAGCCCCGCGCAGGTCGAACTGTTTCTCGAACAGACGCCGGCCTTTGAACGGATGCTCACCGATGACGGGATCCTTCTGTTCAAATACTGGCTGACCACCGACCAGGCGAACCAGGAAGAGCGCCTGCGCGAGAGGCTCGATGATCCGCTCAAACGCTGGAAGCTTTCGCCCATCGATCTCGCCGCGCGTGAGAAATACGACGCCTATACCCAGGCGCGCGAGGCGATGCTGAAGGCAACGCACACCGCATATGCGCCCTGGACGCTGGTCGACTTCAACGACCAGAAGCGCGGGCGCCTCACGCTGATCCGCGACCTGCTTGACCGGATGCCTGACATGCATGTCGAACCGCCCGAGATCGACTTTCCCGAACTGGAGCGCGAGCCGAAGGCGGAAAGTTATGCGGTGATGAAGCCGATCAGCGATTACCCGGTCTGAGGTGGCCCAAGCGGGTCCGATTTCGATGGACAAATCGCCTTCTTTGATATAAATATGATATCAACTTAAACAGGAGGCTCGTCGAATGGATTCCCCCAACACCAAAATGAACGCCAGCAAGGAGCGAGGCGGCTCGGCCTATAATGGTTATGCCATGCTGGTGGCCCTGCTGGTCATTCTTGCCGTCCCGGCGCTGTATTTCCTTGCAGGCCTCGGCCCGGCGCTTGGTCCGGCGGTGGGCGTTCCGTTGCTGATCCTCAGCGTGCTGGCCTTCGTGCTGGTTGCGGTCGGCTTCTTCATGATCCAGCCCAACCAGGCAGTCGTGCTTACGCTGTTCGGCGAATATCGAGGATCGGTGCGCAAGGACGGGCTGCACTGGATCTGGCCCTGGTTCGGCAAGGAGAAAGTGTCGGTGCGCTCGCACAATATCCATTCCGACAAGGTCAAGATCAACGATCTGCGCGGCAATCCGATCGAGATCGCATGCAACGTGGTGTGGCGCGTCGCTGATACCGCGCAGGCGGTGTTCGATGTCGACGACTACAAGGAATTTGTGAACATCCAGATCGAGGCCGGCCTGCGCACGGTCGGTTCGCGCCACCCTTATGATGATATGAGCGAGGATGACAAAGTCACGCTGCGCGGCAGTGCGGATATCGTCAATCGCGAATTGATCGTCGAACTAAACGAGCGGTTGCACGTGGCCGGCATAACGGTTGACGAGGCGGGGCTCACCCACCTTGCCTATGCGCCGGAAATCGCAGGGGCCATGCTGCGCCGCCAGCAGGCCGACGCGGTGATCGCAGCGCGCCAGAAGGTCGTGATCGGCGCGGTCAGCATGGTTGAGGATGCGCTGCAGAAGCTCTCGAGCGATGGCGTCGTCGACCTCGACGAGGAACGCAAGGCGGCGATGGTGTCGAACCTGATGGTGGTCCTTTGCGGGGACCGCGAGGCGCAGCCCGTCGTCAACACCGGCACGCTCTACCAGTAAGCCCGAAGGGCTGAGACCCAAACCCCCAGGAGGCAGCCATGGCGGCCCCCTCGAATAAAGCGCCCCCAAAGAAAGCTTACGCGCTGCGGCTCGATCCGGCGGTCCATGCCGCGATCGAGCGGCTGGCGGGGGCCGAATTGCGCTCGGCCAATGCCCAGATCGAGATGCTTTTGCGCGAGGCGCTGGAGGCGCGCGGTATCACAGTCGAGCGTTCACCCAAACCCCGGCGCGGGCGCCCGCCAAAGGAGAGCTGATATGAAGAAGACTGTCGCCACTCTTGCTGCGCTGGGTTTCGCCTCGATGGGCATTGCCTCCACGCCGCTCGTCGGCAGCGCCTCGGCGCAACCCCGCGAGATCACGGCTCCAGGCCCCGAGGGCGACCTCGCTGGCACGCTGATACCGCCGGCCGAGGGGCAGCCGACAATCCTCATCATCCCCGGCTCCGGCCCCACCGACCGCGACGGAAACAACCCGCTCGGCGTCACTTCCGCGAGCTATCGCCTGCTGGCCGAGGCGTTGGCCGAACAGGGCATCGGCTCGCTGCGGATCGACAAGCGCGGCATGTTCGCGAGCAAGGCCGCCGTGCCTGATCCCAACAATGTCACCATTGCCGCTTATGCCGATGATGTCGGCGAGTGGGTGAAGACCGCGCGCAAGGAGACGGGGGCGCAATGCGTCTTTGTGCTCGGTCACAGCGAGGGCGGGCTGGTCGCGCTCGAGGCGGCGCAGCGGGCGCAAGGCGTATGCGGCGTGCTGCTGGTCGCCTCGATGGGGCGGCCGGCAGGCACGATCCTGCGCGAGCAATTGCAGGCCAACCCGGCAAACGCTCCCATTCTGTCCGATGCACTCGCTGCGATCGAGGCGCTCGAAGCGGGGCAACGCGTGTCGGTCGACGGCATGCATCCCGCGCTGCAAGGGCTGTTCAACCCCGCCGTACAGGGCTTCCTGATCGACATGATGAACCGCGATCCCGCCGCAATGGCCGGCGCGCTCGACATACCCGTCCTCATCGTCGCCGGCGGACGCGACATCCAGACCCCGCTTGCCGATGGCGAGGCTCTGGCAGCGGGTCAGCCTGAGGCGAAACTGGTGATGATCGCGGACATGAACCATGTCCTGAAAGTGGTGGAGGGCGACGGGCGCGCAGCGAATCTGGCGACCTATGGTGATCCCTCGCTCCCGATCCATCCCGGCCTGGTGAGCGCGATCACGGACTTCGTGAGCGACAATTAGATCGCAGCGCTCGCCTTGGTGACTTGGCGGCCATCGTCTGCGAAAGCGCCCAGTTCAAAGCCGTCACCGCCCTTGCGCATTGCAAGGTGCAGCGGCTCGTCCGCAATCGCGGGCGAAACACCGCGAAAGGTGAAATTACGCAGCCGGTTCTCGCCCAACTCGCTTGCAGCGAGTTGCAGCAGCAGGCTTGCGGTCAGCGGCCCGTGCACCACCAGCCCGCGATAACGCTCGACCCGCTGCGCATAGGGCGCATCGTAATGGATGCGGTGCGTGTTAAAGGTGAGCGCGGAATAGCGGAACAGCAGACGCGGATCGGGCGTGAGGGTGCGCACGCTATCCCAGGCCTCGGCATCGAACGGGCCATCGCCCGTTTCGGGCGGCGAGAGCGGTGCTTGCGGATCGGCTGCCTCGCGAAAGACGAGCGTCTGTGTCTCGCGGACGCTCAGTGTCCCGTTGGCCTGCGTCTCGTGCTCAACATCCACAAATGCGAGCTTGCCAGACCCCCCGTCCTTCTCGGCTATCGAGGCGATGCGGCTGGTGCGCTTGATCGCGGCGCCCAGCGCGATAGGAGCGATGAACTGGATCCGGCTCGATGCCCACATGCGGCGCGGCATCGGTAAGGGCGGGAGGAAGCTGGTCTCGCTCTCGTCGCGCGCGGGGTGCCCGTCTTCCCCAAGCGCTGAGGTCAGAGCGTCGGGGGTGCACAGGCAGAAATGGATGCCCTGCGGCATGATCGCGTCTTGCGGGCGCGCAAGATCGAAGGTCGCGCACCACTGAAAGGCGCGCTCGGGCGTCAGCCGGTCGCGGCTCGATTGCTCGCGCCCGATCCAGGCATTGAAAGCAGTCACGAGGCGCGTTCGAACACCGCAGCGATGCCCTGCCCGCCGCCAATGCACATCGTCTCGAGGCCGATTTTCGCGTCGCGGCGCTGCATTTCATAAGCCATATCGGCAAGGATGCGCCCGCCGGTCGCGCCGATCGGATGGCCGAGAGAAATGCCCGAGCCGTTGACGTTGAGGATATCGCGGCGGCTGTCATCTGCGCTCCAGCCCCAGCCTTTCAGCACGGCGAGAACCTGCGGGGCGAAAGCCTCGTTGAGTTCAACCAGGTCGATATCGTCCCACGAAAGCCCGCGCCGCGCAAACAGCCGCTCGACCGCGGGCACCGGGCCGATGCCCATGCGCGAGGGATCGCAGCCCGCCGCCGCCCAGCCGCCGAACCACAGCATCGGTTCAAGGCCCAGTTCTTCCAGCTTGTCCTCTGCGACCACCAGACAGGCCGCCGCCGCATCGTTCTGCTGGCTGGCATTGCCGGCGGTGACGATCGCCTGCGGGTCGCGCTTGCCATCTAGGGCGCGCAATTGGCCCAGCGTCTCCATCGAGGCGTCTTCGCGATAGCCCTCATCCTTTGCAAAAGTAACGGGATCGCCGCGCCGCTGGGGGACGTCGACGGGGACGAGCTGGGCATCGAACTTGCCCTCTTCCCACGCCGTTGCTGCGCGTTGGTGCGAGCGCACGGCATATTCATCGGCCTCCTCGCGGGTGATTTTGTAATCCTTGGCGAGATTGTCGGCGGTCTCGATCATGCCGGTGATGACGCCGAAACGCTCGATCGGCTGGCTCATCAAACGCCCGCGGCTGAGGCGATCGTGCAGCGTGATATCGCCCATGCGCGCACCCCCGCGCCCCTGCAAAGTGTAATGTTCGACATTCGACATGCTCTCGCACCCGCCCGCGACCACGACATCGGCCATGCCGGTTTCGACCATCATCGCGGCGTTGGCGACCGCCTGCAGGCCCGATCCGCAGCGGCGATCGAGCTGGTAGCCGGGCACTTCGAGCGGGAGACCCGCCGCCAGCCAGCTCCAGTGGCCGATCGCGGGCGCCTCGGCATTGCCATAGCCCTGGCTGAACACGACATCATCGACACGCGCGGGGTCGATGCCGCTGCGCTCGATCAGGGCCTTGAGGATCACTGCGCCAAGCTCGCCCGCATTGAGGCTGGATAGCCCGCCGAGGAACTTGCCGACTGGGGTGCGAACGGGCGTGCAAATGGCGACTCTTCTGGACATGAGCGGTCTTTCTTATCGGGCCGAATAATCGGCGTTCTTGTCGGACAGGGCGACGGTTCCGGCGTCGATCAGCTTCGCAATCGCGCCCGAGGAAAGGCCCAGCCTTTCAGCCAGCACTTCTTCGGAATGCTGGCCGAGATAGGGCGCAGGCGCAGGGTCCCCCGCTTCGCGCTCGGGCATATTGGCAAACGAGCGCGTCGCGGGATATTCGAAGCCCGAAGGGTTGGCGGGCGAGGGACCGAAAAGCGGGTTGTCCCCGACCAGCACTGGATCGCTGGCGGCTTCGTAATGCGTGCGATAGGCCTCGAACGTGCAGCCATGCTCGGCCATGCGCGTGGCCAGCGCAGCATAATTCTCAGCTCCGGCAGCGTTCTGGAAAATTTCAAACAGGCGATAGCGGTTTTCAAAGCGCGGACGATCGCCGGCGTTGAAATCGACGCCCAGTTCCGCCTCGAGCGCGGCGATGGGCTCGGCGACGCGGAATGCTGCGACAAGGCCGGTCCATTGCTTGGGTGTCAGGGCTGCGACCATGAAGCGTTTGCCGTCCTTCGACTGGAAATCGCGCCCGAACGCGCCCCAGATCGCGTTGCCCAGCCGCTCGCGGTCGCCGCCGCGATAGAGCATTTCGGCCATCGTGCCCGAATTGGCGAGCGTCCCGATCGCGACATCGCCCAGCGGCACGCGTATTTCCGCACCCTGGCCGGTGGCGGCGCGGTTGTGCAGGGCGCTCATCAGCGCGAAGGCGGAATAGGCGCCGGTGATGAAATCCCATGCGGGCAGCGGTTGGCTGATCGGCGGGGCGGTTTCAGGGTCCCATTCCTCCGGTCCTGTCATCAGCGGATAGCCCGAGGCGGCGTTGACGGTGAAATCCATCGCCTGGCGCCCATCGTGCCAGCCCATGATCCGCACCGATATCATGTCGTCTCGCTTCGCTTGCATCGCGGCATGCGACATGAAGCTCTTTTCGGGCAGGTTGGTGATGCACTGGCCGGTCTTTGCCGCGAGTTCCACGCACAATTCGCGCCCCTCGCCGCTGCGCAGGTCGAGCGCGACCGATTTCTTGCCGCGGTTGAGGTTCTCCCAGGAAAGCGAGCGGCCTTCCCTGGTCAGCATGAAGCGGTCGTAGTCGAGCCCGCCTGCCTTGTGGTCAACCCGGATCACCTCGGCGCCCATTTGCGCGCAATAGAGCCCGATGGTGGGTGACGCGACGAAGCTTGAGACTTCGATGATCGAAAGGTCGTTGAGGAGTTGGTACATTGGGATGGAGTCCTTGTTGCTGGGCTCGCTCACGCTCGCGTGCCAGGCCGCCCGCTCCCCCGCCCTTCCACCCGGACATCGTACCCTCAAGGGTGGAAGGGCGGGGGAGCGGGCGGCCTGGCACAAGCCAGCGACGGATGTCGCTGGCTAATCAACCATTCTCTTTTTCCCATTCGCGCAGCATGTGCTTGGCGATCTGGAGCTGCAGGATTTGCGTGGTGCCCTCGTAAATGCGGTAGATGCGCGCATCACGGAAGAAACGCTCTGCATCGTATTCCGCCAGATAGCCTGCGCCGCCATAAATCTGAACCACGCGGTCAACAACACGGCCGCACATCTCGGATGCGAATACCTTGAACGCGGCAGCCTTGACGAGAATGTTCTCTCCACGCTCAGCGCGCGCGGTGACATCTGCCATCATGGCCTCCGCGGCGTAGATTTCCGTTTCGCTTTCGGCGAGCATCTGCTGGATCAGCTGGAAGTTCGCGATCGGCTCACCAAAGGCCTTGCGCTCATTGGCATAGCGGATGGCGGAATTGAGCGCGCGGCGCGCATAGCCTGTCGCCGCCGCGCCCACCGAGATGCGGCCATTGTCGAGGCTTTGCATCGCAAAGCGGAAGCCCTTGCCCGTCTCGCCGCCCAGCAGCGCCTCACCCGGCACTTTCACATCGTCGAGCATGATGTCGGAGATATGGCTGCCTTCCTGGCCCATCTTCTTGTCCGGGCTGCCGGTCGAGACGCCGGGCGTGTCCATCGGCACGATGAAGGCGCTGACATGGGCGTTCTTGGGCAGCGGCTCCTTGCTGGTGCGCGCCATGATCAGCGCGACATCGGCATGCGGCGCGTTGGTGATGTAGCGTTTCGAGCCGTTGAGGATCCAGCCATTGCCTTGCTCGTCGGGCACGGCGGTGGTCGCCATCGCCGCGCTGTCGCTGCCCGAGCCGGGTTCGGTGAGACCGAAACAGGCGATCTTGCCTTCAGCGATCTTGGGATACCACTCGGCCTTCTGCGCCTCTGTCGCGCCGTTCTTGAGCGCGCTGGCGAACATGCCGACATTGATCGAGAAGATCGAGCGATAGGCCGGCGCGGCATTCGCCATGATATTCACCACGCGCGCATATTGCTGCATGTTGAGCCCCGCGCCGCCATATTCTTCGGGAACGCTGAGGCCGAACAGGCCCATCTCGCGCATTTCGCCGATGATCTCGTCCGGGATGCGATCATTGGCGATCACTTCGTTTTCTGCCGGGATCAGGCGCTCACGCACGTAACGGGTGAGCTGCTCGGCAAATTGCTCGAACGTGTCCTGGTCCATGCCGGGGGTGAAGGCTGTGTCGGTGACGGGGGCATTCATGGGATATACCTTCTTGGTCTATCGGTTGGCCGGCGCGGCTTCGCCGGTCTGTGTGGGTGCAGGCGCAGTCTCGAGTTCGGGAAGAGCGCCTTCGGGCACGCGCTGATCGTCCAGCATCCTTGCGGCCCGATCAAGTGCAGCCGCCTCGCCCTCGCTGACAGCGCCTGCGGGGGCGCTATCCGGGGCATCGCCGTCGCACCCGCCAAGCGCGAGGGCTGCCAGCATGGCACCCCAGGCAAGAGGCCAGATCCTTGCAGGCATGCGCCGCGCCTAGTCGATGCTTTCTTCGGCCCGGTCGGCCGTATCATCGACCATATCGCCGATTGCATTCACTGCCGCGTCGGCCTCGGCTGCTGCCGCTTCGGCTTCCTCGGCGACCGCAGCAGCATTATCTGCCGCGCTGGTCGCGGTTTCTTCGCTGACCGAGGCGGGGCCTTCGACCTCGTCAAGCTCGGCCTCTTCGTCGGCAACCGGCTCTTCGGTCACTGGTTCGAGCGCTTCGTCAGCAGCCATTTCGACCGTGTCGGGGCTGGCCTCGGTCGAGGCGTCTTCGGCAGAGCCGCACGCGGCCAGGGCAAGCGCAAGCGCGCCCAGAGACGCAAGGGATGTGAGCTTTTTCATAGGTCCTTCTCCGCTGGGATAATGCGGCGGGTTCGCGCCCGCCTCTTGATCCACGCGGTTTAGCCTCAAGGCCTGCGTTAAGCCAAGCGCGAATTGCTGCGCCGAAACGGCACAACGCCAAGCGACCGCTTGGCTAATCCTGCGCGCGCGTGGATTTTGTGCGGCATGACAGACACGATCATCCGCCGAGCCCCCTTTTCGCTCACCAGCCGTCTGCTGAGAGGGTCCGCCCTCATTGCCGCGGCCGCGCTCTGCGCGTTGCCGGGCATGGCGCTTAGTGCGCAGGCGCGCCAGCAACCCTTCACCGTGGTCGAGACGGGCCGGACCTATCTCAAGCTCCAGGACGCAGTTGACGCAATCGGTGATGCACGCGGCACGATCCGCGTCGCCAGCGGCACCCATCGCCAGTGCGCGGTGCAGGAACGCGGCGTCATCACCTATATCGCTGCCGAAGCGGGCAAGGCGGTGCTTGCAGGCGCAGCGTGCGAAGGCAAGGCGGGGCTGGTGCTGCGCGGGCTGGGCGCCGAGGTGCGCGGGCTGACCTTCACCGGCTACCAGGTGCCCGATGGCAATGGCGCGGGCATCCGGCTTGAGCGCGGGCAACTCAACATCGCCTATGCGCGTTTCCTTGATAGCCAGCAGGGCATCCTGAGCGCAAACGATCCCTCCTCGCAGATCTACATCATCCGTTCGACCTTCAGCGGGCTTGGCACCTGCGAGAATTCGGCGGGCTGCGCGCATTCGATCTATATCGGCGATTATGGCAAGCTCACCGTGCGCGAAAGCCGGTTCGAGCGCGGGCGCGGCGGGCACTATGTCAAGGCGCGCAGCGGCAACGTGGTGATCGAGGACAATTCCTTCGACGATGCCGCCGGCCAGCAGACCAATTACATGATCGACCTGCCTTCAGGCGCCATCGGCTCGATCGCCAACAACTGGTTCGTGCAGGGCAAGAGCAAGGAAAACTACTCCGCCTTCATCGCGGTGGGCGCAGAAGAGAGCATCCACAATTCCGACGGGCTGCGCGTCGTCAACAACGAAGCGCGCTTCGTCCCCGGCGTGCGCCGCAACAGCGCCTTCGTCGCCGACTGGACGGGCGCGAACGTGCAGATGGCGAACAACCGGCTGGCCGAAGGGCTGACCCGGTACGAGCGGCGCTGAGGCTTGCGCCTCCCGCAGAGGCGCGGTGAAAGTCTGCTTTGGGCAAGCCGGAGCAGCCTCGCTCATGGCTGCTTGTGGGTGGTTTAAGACTGTCTGTCTGCGGATGGCAAATCGACGAATCAGACCTTTCACCAGAGGCGAAGGTTGAACCGAATGCGACCTCTTTGCTCTCAAGGGAATCTCAGAAGATCCGGGGCAACAAAACTAGGCCTAGTTGAGGGAGAAAAGGCGGTAATGCTCAACGAAAGGGTTGCGCTTTATTCGATCGAGCCCGTTTTTTGTCATCGGCAAATCGAAGCATGTCAGCAAAAGGCAAAGCGCCTCAACGGCAAAGATTGATTGGGCGAAGGCTTCGCTCTCAGCATCGTCTTTTGGCTCATAGTGGCCATGAGCGACTTTACCTCGAAAGTCGCGAAGAGCCGCGATGAGGTGGTCCGGCATATCATTATGGACGACGCCCGGGCCGAACGTGTCTGCAACTCTTGCAACGAGCCGTTCAAAGCGTTCCCGATGTGATTCGAGCGTCAACCGTTCGAGGGCCTGCGGAATGCGAGCCTTCAACCGATCTTGGTCAAGTGCATCAGCTGCCTGTAGCGCCGCAGCCGCGATTGTCTTGATGATGCTGGCATCGGTCACGCGAACGGCTTTAGCTGTCGGGACTTCCTCAAGCCATTTGCAGGCGGCCAGCATCCGTTCTGCGCTGATCTCTCGTTGCAGGCGAAGACACTCCATCATCAAAGCATTGGACCGCGCCCATTCGGGTTCGCGTTCAAGCCAAAGGCGAAGGCAG
Source organism: Erythrobacter sp. (assembly GCA_043567175.1). GTDB lineage: Bacteria > Pseudomonadota > Alphaproteobacteria > Sphingomonadales > Sphingomonadaceae > Erythrobacter. Next base: position 2,107,088 of record CP121323.1, on the reverse strand, counting down.
GCACAAAACGCAAGCATCTCTTTTTCGTCGAAAAGGCCAGCGAAGGCGCGATAAGAGCGCGCTTCCCCGTCGTCCTGGTTCGATTTTCTGAACCACATTTGCGTGACCGAGTGGTCGCCTAGGAAATCTCCCTTTTCGACGCTTGAGCGCATTTCTTCATCGGAAACGCGTCGGATGCGTATGTTTTCGGGGTGCATTGCTATGCCAAGCGCCGCTGAAACGAACTGCACAACAGTTTGAACATCGTCGAGATAGGTCTTGATCGAGCGTGGCTGAGCAAAATCGATGACAAACACTGGAGCTTCAACGCGCACCCGCTCGGAGGCCATCGAAACGGTGCTGCGATAGCCCAACCGGAGGGTCAGTCCGGGGAGCTCGACCGCGAAAGCGTAAGTGTCGATCTCGCTCCAAGGTGAATTAGATTCCAGCTCCTTGATCTTTGGGTCGTAGCGGAGAAACGCCTTCGCGCGCGGCAACTCAAAGGTGACGTGCCGGATTGGATCGTCGGGTTTCCATTCGTCGGGGCCGTGTATGAGCGTACTCGCAGAGATAGTTTGGTTGTGGGTCTTCTCCGTTCTCGATTGGCTGCTTCCCGGCCCACCAACAATGACGCTATGCATCGTTGCATAGCTATTGTCTTCGAGCCGGAGCGGCAGATGCTCAGTGTCCCTGTCGATGGAGAAATATTCATCGAAGGCGACCAACCGGACTTCGATCCGATCTTCGGAGAGGCGGAGCGCACCCTGGATAGCACGGCCGGTGACCTGCTCGCAGCAGACATAGTCCGTGTCTTTTCCCAGCTTATCGCGTGCCATGTCTTTGGTCCTCCGCTCAACCGAACGCCCGCACATATCGCTGCTCGCACGCCGGGATGGGCGCGCCGAAGCTCTTGACCTGGAAGGCCCAGGCAAGCTCGCCCGCCAGCCACATGGCGGTGTCCTGAGCATAGCCGAAGCGGCTGTAGATCTTGGGATCGCCCAGCACGGTAAGCCCCTTGGCGCCGCGCGCTTTCATCGCCGCTTCGCCTGTCTCGATCAGCGCCCGGCCGATGCCCTTGCCCTGGTGGCGCGGTTCGACTGCGACCGGGCCGAGCACATACCAGCCCTCCTCGCCGTTCATCAGGATCGCGCGGCTATAAGTGATCTGGCCGATGATCGCGCCAGCATCGGTCACCGCCACCAGCGACAGCGCGAGATCGCCGTCGGCGCGCAGGCGGTCGATCACGTCCTGCTCATCGCCGTCCGAATAGGGGTGGCCTTCGAACGCGCGCGTGACCATCGCGCGGATCGCTGGCGCCTCGTCGCTATATTCGGGGCGAATGGTAATGTCGCTCACAGCAAAAGGTGGCCGGACCGGTCGCGCTTGGTGGCGAGATATTTCGCGTTGTGCGGATTATCGGGCAGCTGGTGCGGCACGCGCTCGCTGATCGTGATGCCGGTTGCCTCGAGCGCCTCGACCTTGGCCGGATTGTTGGTGAGCAGGCGGATACGCGTCGCCCCGATCAGATCGAGCATGCGCGCGGCGACAGGAAAATCGCGTGCCTCGTCGGGCAGGCCGAGGCGGTTGTTCGCATCGACCGTGTCAAAACCCTGATCCTGCAGGCGATAGGCGCGCAGCTTGTTGACGATGCCGATGCCTCGGCCCTCCTGGCGCATGTAGAGCAGCACGCCCCAGCCACCCTCCTCGCGCGCATGATTTTCCATCGCGGCGAGCGCCGCGTCCAGTTGCGGCCCGCAATCGCATTTGAGGCTGCCCAGCACATCGCCGGTGAGGCATTCGGAGTGCAGCCGCACAAGCGGCTGCGTGTCGCCGCTCTGCTTGCCGATGATGAGCGCGACGTGCTCGCGCGTGTCGGCGGGCGAGCGGAAGGCGATGATCTCGGCCTCCTCGCTGCGCGCCACAGGCAGGCGGGCGCGGGTGACGAGGCGCAAGGTGCCCGCCTCGGTATATGCGGCAAGGTCGCTCGTCTCGAGCGGGTGCGCTTCGCCGGCGCCTTCGGGATCGACGAGAAAAGCAGGCAAGATACCGGCGATCCGCGCCAGCTCCATCGCGGCGCGCGCGGTCGCTTCCCACTCGATTGGATGCGCCTTGAACGGCCCCTTGAACGGATTGCCGAGGTCAAGCGCGGGATCGGCGATCGGCAACGCATCGTCAAAGCCGAAGGGCTCGCCCCCGCGGATGAGGACGGGCGAATGCGGGACCGCCGCCTCGCGCTGGTTCGCCAGCTTGAGCGTCGCGGCGCGAGCGGCGGAGATCAGCATGAATGGCGCTTTTGCCTCGCGCGCAATCGCGGTTTCGACCGGCAGCAGCGTTGGCCCATCGACGAAGGCGAGCGGCCAGCCATGGCGCAGCGCGTCCACCGCCTGTGCAGCCCTGCGCTCAGGCGAGACTTGCGGGGAAAGCTGTGGCTTCAGAGGTCGAACTCCGTCACCAGCGGCACGTGGTCCGAGGGTTTTTCCCAGGAACGCGCCTCTTCGAGTACGCGGTGGCCTCTCGCCTGCTTCGCCAGCGCCTCGCTTGCCCACATATGGTCAAGCCGGCGCCCGCGATCATTCTTGCGCCAATCGGGCGAGCGATAGGACCACCAGCTGTAATACCGCTCCGGCTCCCTGATGAATTCGCGCCCGAGATCAACCCAGCCATGTGCATCCTTGAAGCGCTGGAGGGTGTCGACCTCGAGCGGTGTGTGGCTGACAACCTTGAGCAATTGCTTGTGATTCCAAACATCGCTTTCGAGCGGCGCAATGTTGAAATCGCCCACGATGAGCGTGGGGCGTTCGACAGCATCGGCCCAGCGGGTCATGCGTTCGAGGAAATCGAGCTTCTGTCCGAATTTCGCGTTTTTCTCGCGGTCTGGAATGTCGCCACCGGCGGGCACGTAGACGTTCTCGATCACCATGTCGTGATCGACCAGTTCAACGCCGACATGGCGCGCCTCGCCATTGTCCTGCCAATCGTGGCGCGCAATCTCGCGGATCGGCAGGCGGCTGACCGTGGCGACCCCGTGATAACCCTTCTGGCCGCAGATCGCCTGGTGCTCGTAGCCTGCCCTGGCCAGTGCCTCGGCAGGAAACAGGTGCTCTTCGCACTTGATCTCTTGCAGGCACAGCACGTCGGGCGCTTCGTCGGCGAGATATTTCTCTATGATCGGCAGGCGCAGGCGGGCCGAATTTATGTTCCAGGTGGCAACAGAAATCATGGCCGCCGACTTAGGCGGGCGGGCGCGCAGCGACAAGCTTTAGCTTGCCCGTCACAAAGCTGCGCGATAGCGCGGCGGTGACTCACACCCGGAGACGTATCATGACCGCCAAGCGCCCGTTCGCGCAATTTCTCGCCCCGATCCTCGCCACCGCAATTGCCCTTCCGCTGGGCGGCTGCGTGATCGCAGCGGGCGGAGACACCTATGTCGAGAGCGCCTCGCCGCGCGCCGAGGCAGCGCCCGCATCCGCCCGCGCAAAGGCGAAGAACGTCATCCTCTTCATCGGCGACGGCATGGGCATTTCCACCATCACCGCTGCGCGCATCTATGAAGGCCAGAAGCGTGGGCAAACGGGCGAGGAAAACACGCTGAGTTTTGAAAACTTCGACCATGTCGCGCTGGTCAAGACCTACAATACCAACGCGCAGGTGCCCGACAGCGCGGGCACGGCGACCGCGATGCATTCCGGCAAGAAGACCAGCATCGGCGTGCTCGGCATCGGCCCGGAGGCGATCCGGGGAAGCTGTGAAAGCGCACTTGCGCATCCGCTCCCGCTGCTGGGCGAGGAAGTGAAAGCCAAGGGCAAGGCGCTCGGCATCGTCTCGACCGCGCGGATTACGCATGCGACCCCGGCCAGCGTCTATGCCCGCAGCGCAGACCGCAACTGGGAAGCCGACCGCGCCATCCGCGAGGACCAGAAGGGCAAGGGCTGCAAGGATATCGCGACCCAGCTGATCGAGGCCGACTGGGACCTTGCGCTGGGCGGCGGCAGCGTCGCCTTCTTCGGCAGGGACAAGGGCGGCGGGCGCATTGCTGCCGATGCCGACCTGACCGCTGAATGGAGAGCGCGCACCGGCGGCACCTTCGTGACCGACCGCCCCTCGCTTGAAGCGGCCCCGATGAACAGGCCTGTGCTCGGCCTGTTCACCCCGAGCCACATGACCTACACCGCCGAGCGTGAGGAAGGCGCCGCCGAGCCCACCCTCACCGATCTCACCGCGCAGGCGATCGAGCGGCTGGAGCGTGACGAGGACGGCTATTACCTGATGGTCGAGGCGGGCCGGATCGACCACGCCCACCACGCAGGCCAGGCGGGTTTTGCGCTCGAAGAGACGGTCGAGTTTGCCCGCGCGATTCAGCACGCGATCGACACGACCGACCCTGAAGAAACGCTCATCATGGTGACGGCCGATCACAGCCACGTCTTTACCATTGCGGGCTATCCGCGGCGCGGGAACGACATTCTCGGCCTGGTGGTGCCGCCCGCGGGCGATGTCTCGAACACCGAAGAGCCCACGCTCGCAAGCGATGGCAAGCCCTATACGACGCTGGGTTACGGCAACGGTCCGGGCGCGATTGCCGGGATGGCTGACCGGCCGGTCCCGGCGCTTGGCCTCGATGCGCGCCAGCAGGCGACAATCCCGCTGGGCAGCGAGACGCATGGCGGCGAGGATGTGGCGCTCTACGCACAGGGGCCGGGTGCGGACCAGGTGCGTGGCGTGATCGAGCAGAACCGGATCTACGATTTCATCCGCCGCGCGTTCGGTTGGGAGTGAGGATGGCTCGCCCACATGGGCGAGCATGAGACAAACGCCCGACAAAATAAAAACCCCAGTCCCGGGGGCGATGGGACTGGGGTTCCAATTCAGCGTTCGTCACGCTTTTACAAGGCGTCTTTCTTTTGAAGACCAGGGCAACAGGGGGAAACCCGTCTTCAAACGCCTTGTTGAGGTTATATAGTCTCATTTTGCTTTCGCCTCTATGAACGCGCGCCCTGTTTTTATCGCGCAGGCGCATCTTTTCGAGGTCGAAACGTTTACTTCGGGCGACGGGACGAACGACGCGGATCGCGGAAGGTGAATGTGCTGTCCGCGACCGACACACCATAGCGATGGTTCGAGAGCCGGACGGTGGTGCGATAATTCTGCGCGTCCCTGGCTACCCAGTTGACCAGTTGCAGGCCGCCCGGCGCCGTGGGGTCGGCAAAGAAAATCAGATTGATCGCGCCATATTCGGGCTTCTTGGGATCTTCGACGATGACGCTGATGACGTCGGGGCTGCCTGTGTCGATCAGTGTGCCATAACGCTTCACGTCCCGGTCGGGGTCAAGCAGCGCGCCAAGCGGCGTGTTTCCGATCGGCCAGCGTTCGACCTGGCCAACCTCGTAATCGACCATGTAGAGCGATTTGCCGTTGGAGATCATCAGCAGGTCGGCGTCCTGGCCATAATCGAAGCGGATCTTGCCGCCGCGCTTCAAGGTCAGCACGCCGCGCACCGAATTGCCACTGCGATCCGTCTGCGTGAAGTCGGCGCGCATCGTGTCGATCCCGCGTAGGGCGGTGACGGCGCGATCAAGATCGCCGGTGCGGGTCTGCGCGCTGGCAGGCGTTGCGGGGGCGACCAGCGCGGCGACGGGCAGGATTACGGGCAGGGCGATAACGCCCAACGCGAAAAGCCCGCCGGCGATCAGCCTGGCGGGCTTGTTTCCAAGGTGTGGGATCAGCGTCATCATGGCCTCGCTTGTGCGGATGCGGCCTTTAATGATGGCTGAATTGGAAGCTTGCGAGAGATCGCGTAACCCTTGCGGAATTATTTGATCTTGGCTTCCTTGAACTCGACGTGCTTCTTCACGACCGGATCGTACTTGCGAAACACCATCTTCTCGGTGGTGTTGCGCGGGTTCTTCTTGGTCACGTAGAAGAATCCGGTGTCGGCGGTCGACACGAGGCGGATCTTGACGGTTGCGGGCTTTGCCATCGCGAATGTTCCTAAATTGGCCTAAAGGCTCGGATCAGAGCCAAAATAAAACGGGCGGCCCGATCCCGAAATGGGAGCGCCGCCTCACAGACGCGCGCCATTGGGTGATTCTGGGGCAAAAGTCAAGCCGAAGCGGGGGCCGCGCGGCTCACCAGTCCGAGCGTGAGGGCTTGCTTCGATTGGCTTTCACCGCCCCGCGCACCTTCTTGGATTTGAGCCGCTTGACCTTGCCCACGCGGTTGACGCGTGTTTTGGCCCGGCGCTTGGGGCTACGATGGGCGGCCTCGAGCAAATCCTCCAGCTTTTCGCGCGCGGCCTGGCGGTTGGCGTCCTGCGTGCGGTGCTGGCGCGCCGTGATGAGCAGGTCGCCCGATGCGGTAAGCTTGGACCCCGCAACATCGCGCAGGCGCGCAAAAACGGGCGGGGGCAGGCGCAACTGGTAGATGTTGACGCGCAACTGCACCTCGGTCGCGACCTTGTTGGCGTTCTGCCCGCCGGGGCCGGAGCCTGCAAGGAAGCTCTCCTCGGCAATGGCATAAGCCCGATCAAGCAGGTCTTTATCCATTGCTCGCCACGGGTTCATGGACGCCCATCGCAAGAAAATCGGCAGGCAGCGGCGCGCGCGCCTCGATCGCAGGCTTGCCTTCGCGCTCGACCACCAGCGCCGAGGCGTGGAGCATGGTGCGCGCGGCGCCTTTGCCGCGCTGGCTTTCCGAGCCGTAGACCGGATCGCCCAGCAGCGGCGCGCCAAGGCCCTTGTGCGCATGGACGCGCAATTGGTGCGTGCGGCCCGTCTCCGGCATGAAGCGGATGAGCGCGTTCCGGCCCAGCGTTTCGACCAGTTCCCAATGCGAGACGGCCTCCTTGCCCTTCTTTGCCGCGATCATGCGCCAGCCTTTTGCCTCGGAGCTGATCTTGGCGAGTTTCAGGCGGATCGTACCGCTTGGCTCGGGCGGGTGCCCGGCGAGGATGGCGAGATAGGTCTTGGTTACAAGCCGGTCTTCAAACGCCTTGTTGAACCTTTTGAGCGCCTTTGGATTGCGCGCCAGCAACAGGCAGCCACTGGTGTCGGTATCGAGCCGGTGGACCGCGACCGGCGGGCGCTGAAAGCCGAGCTTCAACGCCTCCAGATGATCCTCCAGGCACTCGCCGCCCTTGCGCGGTCGGTCGATGGGAAGCCCGGCGGGCTTGTTGATGACAAGCGCTTCGCCGTCTTCGAACAGGATCTGAGGTGTTTGCATAATCGTTGCATTAGCCTAGCCGGCCCGCGCCCTCCACCCTTCCACCCGGATTGTATCCCGGTAGGCTCCGGGTGGAAGGGTGGAGGGCGCGGGCCGGCCTGGGGTGATCCCTAAATCAACTTCCCCACAAACAGCCCGCGCACCGCGTTGCCCAGCTGGAAGCCATCGGCAAGATCGTCAAGCGTCAGCTCGGCTTCTATCGCCTGGCCTTTCTCTATCAGAAAAGCGCGCAGCACGCCCGGCAGCAGGCCAAGCGAGGTCGGCGGGGTGAGCAGCATGCCGTCACGTTCGACGAATAGGCTCGTCCAGCAGCCCTCGGTCACGAAGCCGTCTGCGCGCACCAGCACCGCTTCCTTGGCTCCCATGCCCTGCGCGGCGGCAAGCGCCTCTTCGTAAAAGCCGCGATCGGTGGTCTTGTGTGCAAGGCGCCAGTCGCCGGGATCGAGCGGGTGGGGCAGCGCCACCACCGGCACCGGAGGATCAAAGCGTTGGGGCAGGGGCGAGGTCTCCAGCGCGATCGCGCCGCTGCGCGCGGTGAGCAGGCGCAGCTTGGCGGGCTTGTCCAGTTCGAAGCACAGGGCCTGGATCTGGTTGCGCGCGGCGTGACGATCAAATTCGAAACCCAGTTCGCCGGCGCTTTTCTTCATCCGCGCCAAGTGCAACTCGAGCAGCGCGATACCGATTTCCGGGTTGAATTCCATCGTCTCGATCAGGTCGCATCCAGAGGCGCGGATGTCCGGTGAAGAGGCCCTCGCAAAGCCCGCCTTGACCTCGCATTCGCGCCGTTCTGCCTGCGCGTCGCTATCGGCAACTATGGCCGAGCCAACGCCGAGCACCGCATTGCCCTGACCGTTTTCGACAGGGGTGAGGCGCAGGCTGCGGATGGCGACGTTGAAGGCGGCAGAGCCATCGGCTCCGATCCGTCCGATCGCCCCGCAATAGGGGCCGCGCGCATCGCGCTCGACCTGGTTGATAAGCTCCATCGCGCGGATTTTGGGCGCGCCGGTGATCGATCCGCAGGGAAACAGCGCGCGCACCAGGTCCATCGCGCCCTTGCCCGGCGCAAGATCGGCGCGCACGCTGGAGACCATCTGGTGCACGGTCGGATAGCTCTCGATAGCGAAGGGCGCATCGACCCGCACGCGTCGTTGCGCAACAAATCGACGATCATCAGGTTTTCGGCGCGGTCTTTCACAGAGCCTGCCAGTTCGTCGCGCAGGGCTGCGTCCGCCTCGGCATTGCCGCCGCGCGGGCGCGTGCCCTTCATCGGCTTGACTTTGGCGCGCCCGTCTTCGAGCGCGACGAAAAGCTCGGGCGAGAAACTGAGCAGCCAGTGCGAGCCATCAAAGATCAGTCCGCCATAGCCTGCCTTCGCGCTCTCGCGCAGCTGGCCATAGAGCGCGACCGGATCGCCGCGATACGAACCCGTCAGCGGGTAGGTGAGATTGGCCTGGTAGATGTCGCCCGCATGGATCGCCTCGCGCAATGCCTCGAAAGCGTGTTCATAGCCGCCCGGCGAAAGCTGTGCTTCAAGCGGGCCGAGGCTAGCTAAGCCTTCGCTGTGTGCGTCGAGCCATGCGGGCACGTCTTTTGCCGTGACACGCTCTGGCGCATCCTCGAACAGGCCCAGCCACACCAAAGGCCCGGCTGCCCCGCTGCGCGCTTTTGCAAGCCGCGCCAGCTTCGGCTCGAGCGCGAGGCCTGCCTCATAGGCGATATAGCCAGCCAGCTCTCCGCGCCCCTCGGCGCGCGCCGCTTCTGCCGCAACCAGGGCATGCTCGACTTCATCCGGGCGATAGGCAGCGAAGACCTCCACGGGCGCACGGTAGACATAGGCGTCCGCCGCAAGCGATCCATCAACGCCGCTTTCGCGGGCATCATCCAGCAATACGAACGGTTCTGGCGGCGTCAGCTGACCCATGTCCTTCCATCTAGCCATTTGCGAGGCCAAGTCGAGGGGCGGTTGAGGCGACGGGGCGGATAAATCCCTGCGCACGTCCCCCAAGCTTGACCGGGCCGCATCGCCCCTGCAAATCGAGCGAAACGACACATCAAAAGGGGCGGGTACTTCAATGAGCGAGATTTTCCTGGGGCTGGGCGGCAATGGCGAGAACCAGGCGCTCGCGCTCTCCCGCGCCAACCGGCACGGCCTGATCGCAGGCGCCACCGGCACCGGCAAGACGGTTACGCTGCAAGGGCTGGCGGAGAGCTTCTCGGCGCAAGGCGTGCCTGTCTTCGTTGCCGACGTGAAGGGCGATCTTTCCGGCATCGCCATGCCCGGTTCGCCCACCTTCAAGCACGCCGACAAGCTCGAGGCCCGCGCGCAAGAACTGGGCATGGAAGACTATGCCTATTCGGACAATCCGGCGATATTCTGGGACCTTTTCGGCGAGCAGGGCCACCCGATCCGCACGACGATTTCCGAAATGGGGCCTCTGCTGCTCGCCCGGCTGCTGGACCTCAACGACACCCAGGAAGGCGTGCTCCAGATCATCTTCCGCTATGCCGATGAAAACGGCCTGCTACTGCTCGATTTCGGCGATTTGCAGTCGATGCTGCAGTTTGCGCACAAAAATTCAAAGGAATTGTCGGGCGTTTACGGCAATGTCTCGCCGCAATCGGTGGGCGCGATCCAGCGCCAGCTCTTGAGCTTCGAGGCGCAAGGGGCGGATAATTTCTTTGGCGAGCCCGCGCTTGAGATCGACGATTTCCTTGCCAAGGACGAGAAGGGACTTGGCTATATCAACGTGCTCGCCGCCGACCAGCTGATGCGCAGCCCAAAGCTCTATGCAACTTTCCTGCTTTGGTTGCTGGCTGAATTGTTCGAAAGCCTGCCTGAAGTGGGTGATCCGGAAAAGCCCAAGCTCGTGTTCTTCTTTGATGAAGCGCATTTGCTGTTCGATGATGCGCCAAAGGCGCTACAAGACAAGATCGAGCAGGTGGTGCGCCTGATCCGTTCGAAAGGCGTGGGTGTCTACTTCTGCACACAGAATCCGATCGACATTCCTGAAGAAGTGGCCGGCCAGCTGGGCAACCGGGTGCAGCATGCTTTGCGTGCCTTCACCCCGCGCGACCAACGCGCGATCAAGGCGGCTGCGGAGACTTTTCGTATCAACGAAGCGCTCGACACCGAGGAAGTCATCACCGAGCTGAAAGTGGGCGAGGCGCTTGTCTCCACGCTCGACGAGGACGGCGCGCCAACGGTGGTCCAGCGCACGCTCATCAAGCCGCCGCGCTCGCGGCTTGGACCGCTGAGCGCCAAGGAGCGCGCAATCATCCAGTCGATCAGCCCGTTCGATGGCAAGTATGACGAGGCGGTCGACCGCGAAAGCGCCGAAGAAGTGCTGCTCGCCAAGGCCGAGGATGCGGCTGCAACCGCGCAGGAGGTCGAGGAAATGGGCGAGGAGGAGGTGCGCAAGCGTTCGCGCAAGACCACCTCGATCTGGTCCAAGGCAATCTCGCGCGGCACAAAAGTCGCCGCCGGGGGCCTTGCGGGCGTTGCCGCGGCCAAGGTGCTGGGCAAGAAAAGCCGCGCCAACCCGGTCGCAAGCGGGATCACATCTGCGGCAGGCTCGATCGCGACCGATCTTGCCGGGCCGATCGCCGGGCGCTTCGTGCGCAACCTGATCGGCGGGTTGATGCGCTGAGGCTCAAACGCCGAACAGTTTGAGCGCGGCGTCCAGCATGCCTTCAAGGCCTCGCCTTACGCCCGAGCGTCCGGCCAGCGGGGCCTCTTCGATCAGCAGCACGCCGCGCCCATCCTCTACTCGGTCCTTCAACAGGCTCTCGCGTCCGAAGAAATAGGGCCAGAAGGTCTCGCTGCGGATGACCGAATAGGCAAGGTTGGTCGAAAAGCCGATCAGCTGTCCTTGTCCGACGATCCGCCCGCGCTGTGCCGCTTCAATCCGCACGCCGCGCCCGCCCTTGAGCACGAGCCGTGCCGGCCCGTGGAAGACGAGATAGCGGAACTGGAATGTCAGCAGCGCAGGCAACGAGAAGCGCAGCCTCGATGTGATGGTGACCGGCTGGCCCTCGCGCTGGATCAGTCCGGCAAGCGCGCTGGGGCGCACGATCGCTGCGGCGCCTTGCGGTATCTCGAGCAGAGCGAGTTCGGCGAGCGGGTCCTTCACCGCAGAGACCAGAACTTCCTCGTTCGCATCCGGATCGGTGCCCCTGATCGCGGTGAGAAAGCGCATCCCGCTCAGCCAGCTGGTGAGCGGGTGCGACCAGTCGAGCAGCCAGCGCGTGCGCTTGGCCGAGCTGAGCGCCGAGGATTGCAGATAGTCCTGCCGTATCAGCGCCTCCTCGCACTCGCCAAGTGCGAGGGCAAGCGAGACGCGGCTCTCCCCGGCCGGGGGGAGGGTTGCGGTCACCTCGCCGTCCTGTGCGAACCGCATCGGCGGCCATTTCTCTGCGAGCGGTGCAAGCGCATGATAGGCTACCACCCGCCACAAGAGCGGCAGAAAGAGGATCGCCAGCAGGGCGAAAAACGCGTCGCGAACAATGTCGCGGATAGTGGTTTCAGGCAGGTCCCGGCCCAGCCCGGCAGGCAGCGTGGGCAGCCCGATCACCGCGATCTCGGCCTCAAGCTGCGCCCGCACCCGCTCGATCCCTGCCTGCGCGTCGCGCGCGCGTTTGACGGCCTCGGCTCGCTTCTTGGCCAGCGACTGCGCCTCTTCACAAGATTGCAGAGCTGCCTTGCTCAATTTCGTACCCAGCCCTTGCGTGGTTTCGAGCCAGCCGCGCATTGCTGCATTACGCGCGTTGAAGGCCTTCAGCGCCGCCCGGTCAGCCTCGCAGCGGGCCAGCGCATCCCTGACCAGCCCCGTCGATGGGCCGCCAAGCACGATCGAGGTCTCGGCCTGCAACGCTTCGAGTGAGGCACGGGGCCCGCGTGCGGCCTCCAGCAGCGCGATCTCACGCCGGGTGACCGCCAGCGCGATCTCGGCGCGTTTGCGCGCCAGAATGCGCGAGGGGAGCATGGTGGCAAAGACCCCGTCCTCGCGCGCCAGTTCCTGCTCCAGCCGTGCTCGCTCCTTGCGGCGCTCATCCATGCGTTGATTGATCTGAGCGAGGGACGCGGTGCGGGCCGATTGCGCCGCCTGCTCCAGCCGCTCGCGCGCTTCCAGGAGGTCGCTTTCGACCTGCTGCCTCACCTCGGCCGGGCCGGCGATCTCCTGCTGCCAGTCCGCCATCACCCCTGTGCCATCGGGCCACAGGAGCCGCGCGGCACCGATGGCCAAAACCAACAGCGCAAACAGCAAGACGGCATTTGCGAGCCTGGAGAGCAGCCATTTCATGGCACCAGACTTAGCGCCCCCAGCGCCCCTCGCAAGCGCTGCGGGCAGCAGACAGGCCTGTGGTCTCAGCCCAGCGGCAGGCGCAGTTCTGCGCGCAGACCGCCTTGCGCACGATTGGTCAGCACCAGCTTCCCGCCATGTGCCTGCGCGATGGCGCGTGCGAGCGTGAGGCCGAGCCCGGCACCGCCGGTCGAGCGATTGCGCGAACTCTCGCCGCGGGTGAAGGGTTCGAGCATGTCGGCGATGCGATCCTCGGCGATGCCGGGGCCATCATCCTCGACGCTCAGCACCACCAAGCCGCCGCTCTTGCCGATCTCGTGACGAACGCTGACGCGGGCCGATCCGCCATAGCGCACTGCATTGCTGACGAGGTTGCGCAGCGCACGCTTGAGCCAGGTCACCTGTATGGCGGCGACGACGCGGGCCGCGCGCCCCTGGACTGCGGCCTCATTGCCGGCCATTTCCACCGGTTCGCCAAGATCCTCGAATTCCTCCACCACGCTGTCGGCCAGCGCGGTGATATCGACGCTCTCGAATTCATCGCCATTGGCGCGACCGATCCGGGCGAGCGAGAGGATGTCGTCCAGCGTCCGGGTGATGTCCTCGATGCTGTCGGCCATGCGCGCGCGCTGGGCATCGTCGGGCACGCTCTCGATCCGGACCCTCAGGGCCGCGAGAGGTGTTTTCAGATCATGCCCGATCGCACCGAGCATCACGTCCTTTTCATCGAGCAGCGCGGCGATGCGCGCTTCCATCGCGTTATGCGCGGCGATCAGCCGGCGCGCATCGGAAGGGCCGGTTTCCTCCAGTTTCACCGCTCTGTCAGGAGCCTTCGAAAAATCGTCGACCCGCTCGGTCAATCGAGCCAGCGGGCGCGTGATCCGGCGCAGGACGAGGAACAGGATTGTGCCGAGAAAAGCGTAGATCAGGATCGTCTGCCCGATCAGGACGCCAAAGGCCTGCTTGGGTGGTCGCAGCGCAAAGGCGCGCACGGTCTCCCATGCGGCCCCCGGCTCGCGCTGGATGCTGGCGACATAGACCCGGCGTTCACGCCAGCCTGTGCGGCTCGCAAGGCGTGGCCGGTCCTGCACGAAGGCGACAAGCTGCGGGTCCGCGCCAGCCCTGCGCACCTCGATCGCCAGCGCGTTTGCGCCGATGCCTTCCTGCGCCAGCAGATCGGTCAGTCGCGCGGCGCGCGCAGAATTGGTGTTGGCCTCGACAAGCGCGACTTCGGGCCCGCTTGCCTGGCGATACCGCAAGGGACGCGGCATGCGCACGACGCGGCGCGGGAAATCGACCTCGCCTGCGCGCTGGGCTCTTGGCCCAGCTTGCGGATTTCCCGCTCTTCGCTGCGCACGCCGCTCGCCGCGCGCGGCATAGCGGCCCGGATTCTCGCCGCCCATCGACACCTGGAAGGTAAGCGCCGAGAGCGCCGCGAGCTCGAGCCGGTCCTGCCCCGCCCTGAAGATGAAGAACGCGCCGACGATCTGCGCCACGAGCAGGGCGAGCATCGCGCTCGCCATCACCTGGCCAAGCAGGCTCGTGGGCAACCAGTTACGGGGCCAAATGCGGGAGTTGCGGCGCGACATTGCGTTTCGGCAGTCCTGCTCTGTGTCAGACCTGCGGCGCGATCCGGCGGACCTGCGCGCCGAAGCGATAGCCCCCGCCGCGTACGGTCTGGATGAAATGCGGATTGCGCGTGTCGCTCTCGATCTTGCGGCGCAGGCGGCTCACCTGGTTATCGACCGCGCGGTCGAACAGGTGAGCGGTGCGGCCCTGGACCATGTCGAGCAGGAGATCGCGGTCGAGCACTCTCTTGGGATTGTCGAGAAAGGCGCGCAGCAGCCGGAACTCGGCGGTCGAGATCGGCACGGTCACGCCTTCGGGATCGGTCAGCTTGCGCTTCAACGGATCGAGCACCCATTCCTCGAAGGCGTAATGCCAGTCTTCCGCTTCGGCTGCGGGCGATGCCCCACGCGCGACGCGCCGCAGGACGGTGCGGATGCGCGCGACCAGTTCGCGCGGCTCGAAGGGTTTGAGCACGTAATCATCCGCGCCCAGCTCAAGCCCGACGATCCGGTCGGTTGCCTCGGTCCTTGCGGTGAGGAAGATCACCGGAAGCGCGCGCGTCTCGACCAGATGGCGGCACAGCGACAGGCCGTCTTCGCCCGGCATCATGATGTCGAGCAGGACAATATCGGGCAGGACGGTATCGGGCCGGGCGTTGCCGCAGGGATCGGCATCGGCCTCGGCGAGAATGCTTCGAGCGCGCGCGGCGCTGGTCGCCTGTGTCACGGCAAAGCCCTGGGTCTCGAGATAGTCGGCCAGCGGCTCGCGCAAGCTCGCTTCGTCATCGATCAGCAGGACCCGGACGGGCCCTGCATCATCGGCCGTTTCGTCTGGCTGGGATTGGCTCATATCGTCTCGGCTCATGCAGTTTGATCCGGTGTCGGGACGCGATGGGGCAGGGCGTGGCAAAGCGCAAGCCGCTCGCCGGTGGCACAATCCGGCCCGACGCGCCGTTCGGAGCGCAGACGGGATGCCGGGCCGGTGGAAGGCCGCCTGAATAGTCGCGCGCAAGGGACAGGGAAGTTGCGTCACGCGCGGTCAGGCGGCCTTCGGGGATGGTTTCCTCAGGAGCCCGAGCCGGTGTCTTCGCGCTGGCCCCGGCGGTGCTTGCCGCGCATCGAGCCCCGCATCGAGCCCCGCATCGACTGGGCCGCTTCGCGTTCGGCTGCGGTGATCGTGCCCGAGCCGTCCGTGTCGAGGCGGGCAAAGCGCGCTTCGATCATGGCGTCGAATTCATCGCGGCTCACAGCGGAATCGTTATCGGTGTCCGCACGGCGCAGCATCCGCATCGCGCCCGCACCATCGCGGCCGCCGCGACGCGCGGAGCGGCCTTCACCGCGCGGTCCGCGGCGCTCACCGCGAGCCTCGGCTCGCATGGCCTTTCCGGCCTGCATTTCAGCCTGCGAGAGACCGCCGCTACCGTCCGTGTCGAGCCGTTCGAACATCATCGCCTGCCTCTGGGCTTGCCGCTCGCCGCGCATGGCGGCGCGTTTCGCCTGGCGGGCCTCGCGCGCGGCGGTCATTTCCTCTGGGGTCACCTCGCCATCACCATTTGCGTCGGCCCTGGCAAAGCGCTGTTCGCCGCGTGCCTCGCGGTCGGCCTTGTCGATCGCGCCGTCGCCATTGGCGTCCATGCGGGCAAAGCGTTTGCCGCCATGCGCCTTGGCTTCGGCGAGTGTGATTTCGCCGTCGCCGTCACTGTCGGCGCGTTCCATCAGACCATTATGGCCAGGGCCATCATGTGCGGGGCCGTTCTGGCTCGCCAGAGCGATGCCGGCACCGCCCAGCGCCAGAGCGCCGGCGGCTGTGAAGAGGGTGAGCTTGCGCATATTTCGTATCCTTGCATTGCGGGGGCGGCCTTCTCTTTGAAAGGACCGCGCTACGGTCGGGAGAATTGCGGCAAATGCGCCGGGGAGGGCCGTCAGGGGCGCGGCCCTCGTTACCCGGGGGCTCACCCGGGGGCGCGCTCACCGCAATTCAACGCTGACCTGTCTAGCGCCCGCATGTCGCAGGATTATCCCGCGCAGCCGCGAAATTGTCGCAAGGTGTATCGGCCGGGTAGACCGGTTCACCCCCGCGCAAGGAAAGTCACGCGACCGGTTCGGTCATGCAGAAGACGTTGAGTTTGTTGCCGTCCGGATCGCGGAAATAACCGGCGTAAAAACCGTCTTCGCCGCGCGGGCCGGGCTCGCCCTCGTCGCTGCCGCCATGCGCGATCGCGGTGTCATAGACCGCGCGCACCTGTTCGGGCGTTTCCACCTGAAGCGCGACCATCGTGCCGTTGCCAACGCTCGCCGCCTCGCCGTCAAACGGCTTGGTCGCGGCAACGCCGGGCGCGCCGTTGATATCGCCCCAGGCGATGAACTGGTCGAACTCCATCATCCGCCCGACGCCCCAATGCTTGGCAATCGCGTCGTAGAACGCGGCTGCGCGGGGCAGGTCGTTGGTGCCCAAGGTTACATATCCGATCATGTCTGCGTTCTCCCATTGGCGACTCGTCATGGGAGAACATTACTAGAACATCGGAAATGGCGGAAGGTGTTTTTGGAGTCTTTTCAAAAGCGATCACCCCCCCCGCCTCCCCACCCGGCCACCAAGGGTTCCATTAGGATATGGTGGCCGGGTGGGGAGGCGGGGTGGGTGATCGATGAGCGCTAGCGAACTAAAGAAAAAACGCCGGGGTGGGTGATCGGTGAGCGCTAGCGAACTTAAAGAGGGCTAGTCTCGCGCTCCACCCACGCCAGGTCTTCGCCTTCAAGCTGGGGCGCGAGGATTTCGCGCACGCGGGCGTGATAGGCATCGAGCCATTCGACTTCGCTTTGGGTGAGCAGGCTCTTCTCAATAAGACGGCGGTCGATCGGCACCCATGTCAGGCAATCAAAGCCGAGATAGCGCCCTTCCGCGCCCTCGATTTGGCGCTCGACGGTGAGGACGAGGTTCTCGATCCGGATGCCGAACGCGCCCGCCTTGTAATAGCCCGGCTCGTTGGAGAGGATCATACCTTCGTGCAGTTCGGCGCTCGTGCCCGCCTGTCCGCCGGTGGGCTTGGCGATGCGCTGGGGGCCTTCGTGCACGGCGAGGAAGCTGCCGACGCCGTGGCCGGTTCCGTGGGCGTAATCGACGCCAGCTTCCCACAGATATTGCCGCGCGAGCACGTCGAGCTGGCCGCCGCACGTCCCTTGCGGGAAGACCGCCTGGTCGATCTGGATGTGGCCCTTGAGCACGCGGGTGAAGCGGTCCTTCATCTCCGGTGTGGGCTCGCTGCCTTCGGGCGTGTCGATCCACACTGTGCGGGTGATGTCGGTCGTGCCTGCCGGATATTGCCCGCCTGAATCGACGAGGTAGATCGAGCCGGGCGGGATGGTGATGTTGCTGTCTTCATCGACGCGGTAATGCGGCAGCGCCGCGTGCCCGCTTGCCGCCGAGATCGTGTCGAAGCTGGTATCCCTGAGGTCGCCATGCGCGCGGCGGAATTCCTCAAGCTTGGCCGCAGCGGTCAGTTCGTCGACCTCGCCCGTGGGCGCGGTCACGTCGAGCCAGCGCAGGAAGCGCGCGACCGCCGCCCCGTCGCGCGCCTGCGCGTCGCGGTGGCCGGCGATTTCCGCCTCGTTCTTGATCGCCTTGGCAAGGATCGTGGGATCGTCCCTGAAGGTGAACTTCGCGCCGCCTGCCCGCAGCGCCTGCGCGATGCCGACCACGCCGAAATTGGGGTCCACGCTGACCGACTTGCCGTTATATTCCGACTTGAGCGCGCTCTCGAATTCGTCGCGCGCGCGCAGTGTCACCGCATTGCCCAGATGTTTGGCAAGCTCGGGCGTGACTTTCTCCGGCGCGATGAACAGCTCGGCGGTGCCGTCGGCTTTCGCGATCACATAGGACAAGGCGACGGGCGTGTGGCTCACATCCGTGCCGCGCAGGTTAAGCAGCCAGGCGACCGAATCGAGCGCAGGCACGACCAGCGCGTCGAGCTTTTCGGCCTCGAGCCATTCGGCGATTTGCGCGCGCTTTTTCGAAGAGGATTGCCCGGCGCGTTCGTCTTCGTGCACCAGCGCGGCTGCATCGGACGGTGCGGGCTGGTCGGCCCAGACCGCATCGATCGGGTTGCTCGTGGCCGGGACCATGGTGATGCCGGCGGGCTCGACCGCCTGCTCCAGCGTCTCGACCCAGCTCCAGGTGTGGAGCCAGGGATCATAGGCAATTTTCGCGCCATCCTCGCACACTTCCTTGAGCCATGCGCCAAGACTGTCGCCGGGGATCGAGCGGTAGGCGAACAGATTTTCATCCACCTGATCGCGCACCTGCACGGTGTAGCGCCCGTCGACGAAGATCGCCGCATGGGTGAGCGTTACGCAGGCAAAGCCCGCCGATCCGCCAAAGCCGGTCAGCCATGTCAGCCGCTGCGCATATTCGCCGACATATTCGCTCATGTGTTCGTCGCAGATGGGCACGACGAAGCCATCGAGATCGCGGCGCTTCAATTCCTCGCGCAGGGCGGCAAGGCGGGCTTCGTGGGTCTGCATCAGCATCAGCGGGGTTTCCTCAAGGGTTTGCATCGGGCGGCCAGCGGCATTGCGAAGGCGCGGGGTTCGTGATTAGATAAGCGGTAACATAACGCCTCCCACACGCGGTTTAAACCCGCGCCTCCTCTTTGACCAAGGATGCACGCCTCATGGCCCAACTCTCGAAATTTCGTGTGATGGCGCTTGGCTGCGCGGCCAGCCTCGCCCTCGCGCCGGTAACCGCCGTGCAGGCCGATAATGCCGCCGACAATAATAAGGACAAACCCAGCGTGAGCTCTCAAGACGTCTCCCCTCCCATCGCCAAGAAAGTGCCGCACTCCTACACCCATCACGGCATCACCATCGAAGACCCGTAGGACTGGCTCTACGACAAGTCCTATCCGACGGTGGATGACGAGGACGTGCTCGATTACGTCAAGGCCGAGAACGCCTATTTCGAAGCGCAGATGAAGCCTTTCGAGGCTGAGACCGAGGCGTTGTTCCAGGAGATGAAGGCGCGTATCAAGGAGGACGACAATTCGGTCCCCCAGCGCCGCGGCGACTATCTCTACTGGACCGCGATTGCCGAGGGCGAGCAATACACCAAGTTCTATCGCAAGCCGGTTGACGCACCCGCTGACGCCGAGGGCACGGTGATCCTCGACCAGAACGAACTGGCCGAAGGGCTCGAATATTTCCGCCTCGGCGCCTTCGCCATCAGCCAGGACGCCCGCTACCTCGCCTATGCGACCGACACCAACGGATCGGAACGCTACACAGCCGTGATCAAGGACCTTGAAACCGGCGAATTGCTCGATGACCGGATCGAGAATATTCGCGGCGGGCTGACCTGGGTCGCAGGCGACAGCGCGCTGGTTTACACGCCCTCGACCGAGGAATGGCGCTCGCTCGAGGTCAAGCTGCACACGATTGGCCAGTCCAATGACAGTGACGTGACGCTCTATCTGGAAGAGGATCAGAGCTTTGGCGTGGGCGCAGGACTGAGCGCGCAGGAGGATCACCTCATCATCGTCACCGGCGACAACGAGACGAGCGAGGTGCGCTTCGTCTCCGCCGCCGATCCCACGCAGCCGCTCACGCTGGTCAAGCCGCGCAAGAAGGGCGTCGAATACAGCGTCGATATCCGCACAGATGATTCCGGGGCGAAGCTGTGGGTGTGGACCAATGACAACCACATCAATTTCCGCCTCGCCAAAGCCGATCTGGAAACGCCGGGCGAATGGGAGACGGTGATCGCGGGCTCGAACGATTTCTACCTCACCGATTTCGAGCTCTTCCAGGATTTCTTCGTCACCGAAGGGCGGTTGAACGGTCTCGATATGGTGCAAATCCGCCGCTACGATACGCCGACAAGCGCGCAGGCGATCGCCTTTCCCGAAGAAAGCTATTCCGCCGGCCTCTCGAACAATCCCGAATACGATCAGACCAAGCTGCGGCTCACTTACGAGAGCATGATCACCCCGGACACTGTCTATGATTACGATGTCGCGGCGGGTGCGCTGGAGACGCTCAAGACGCAGGAAATTCCCAGCGGCTACAACCGCGCCGATTACGTCACCCGCCGGATCGAGATCGAGGCGCGCGACGGGACGATGGTGCCGGTCAGCCTGGTGATGCACAAGGATCGCGACACGATCCTCGCAGATGCCGGGATCGAGGGGGCAGGGCCGCTGCACCTCTATGCCTATGGCGCCTATGGCTATGCGGTACCGCCGGGTTTCTCTACCACGCGCCTGAGCCTGGTCGACCGCGGTTTTGCCTATGCCATCGCGCATATTCGCGGCGGCGATGACCTGGGCCGCCGCTGGTATCTGCAAGGCAAGATGTTCGAGCGTCGCAACACCTTCAACGACTTTGTCGATGCGGGACGCGGGCTGATCGACATGGGCCTTACCACAGAGGGCCGCGTCACTGCCAGCGGTGGCTCTGCCGGGGGCGAGCTGATGGGCGCGATCGTCAATCAAGACCCGACGCAATACGGCGCTGTCGTGGCTCATGTGCCCTTCGTCGATGTGCTGAATACGATGCTCAACAAGGATCTGCCGCTGACGCCGGGCGAATGGCAGGAATGGGGCAACCCGATCACCAGCAAGGAAGCCTTCGCCTTCCTGCTGAGCTACAGCCCCTACGATCAGGTGAGCGCGCAAGGCTACCCGCCGATCATGGTCACCGCCGGACTGAACGATCCGCGCGTGACCTATTGGGAGCCCGCCAAATGGGTCGCTAAACTGCGCGACACCAAGACGGACGACAATGTGCTGGTGATGAAGACCAATATGGGCGCAGGCCATGGCGGCAAATCGGGCCGGTGGAATTCGCTCTATGAAACCGCGGAGGAGTTCACCTTCCTGCTGTGGCAGATGGGCCTGATGCCCGAGGCGAAGGCTGGCGGCTGATCGCATGACGATCCGCAATATCGTGTTCGATGTCGGCAATGTGCTGGTGCCGTGGGACCCGCTCGGCATCGAAAGCAGGGCTTTTGGAAAGGCGCGCGTTGAAGCCGATGGCTTCGTGCCGCCCTTGCGCGGAAATCCGGTCTGGCTCGCGGTCAATCGCGGGGAATTGTCGCTGGAGGAGGCCAAGGCTCTCTATGTCGCGCAACACGGCTTCGAGCCGCACGAGATCGACGCCTTGTGGGAAGCGCTTTATGCCGCCTTTCCGCTCATCACCGATACGCGCGCGTTGATGGATGAGCTGCGGGGTGAGGGCTACCGCCTGTTCGCGATCACCGACAATGTCCACGAGATCGTTGCCCAGTTGAAGCGCGACTATGATTTCTTCGACATGTTCGAAGCCGCCGCCGTCTCTGCTGAACTGGGATTTCTGAAGCCCGATCCGCGCATCTATCACTGGCTGCTGGAGACGGGCGGGATCGAGGCGGGCGAAAGCGTGTTCCTCGACGATGTCCAGCGCAATGTCGACGGGGCAAAGGCGGTGGGCATGCACGCCTGCCTGTTTACCCACGCGGCCAAGGCGCGCGAGGATCTGCGCGCGCTCGGTCTGAGCCTGCCGGAGGCGGCGTGAACGACACTGCAAGCCAGAGCTACACCAAGAGTTTCACCGCATTGCCTGAGCACATCGATGAGCTTGGCCATGTCAACAACGCGGTGTGGGTGCAGTGGATTCAGGATCTCTCAACCGCCCATTGGGACGCGTGCGCGCGGCCCGAGGATCACGCGCAGTTCTTCTGGGTCGTGATCCGACACGAGATTGATTATCGCGGCAACATTGCCGAAGGCGAGGTGGCGGTTGGCACGACTTGCATCCCCGATGCGCCCAAGGGGGCAACGTCGGTGCGCTCGGTGCAATTCACTGATAGCTCGGGGGCGAAACTGGTCTCGGCTCGCACGACCTGGGCAATGCTCGACCGTGCCACGCAGCGGCTGGTGCGCGTGCGGCCCGATGTGATCGCCCCGTTCCGCGACGAAAGCACGAGCGCGCCCTAGGCGACTTCGGCCTCTGGCCCACCCTCGTCGGAGGCGCGGCGATCCTGCTGGCGGCGATCCTGGCCCGATCGCTTCCCCGATAGCTGGCCCGATCGTTTTCCGGGGCATCTTTCGAATATTGTCAGGCGTTCATAGAGCATGCGGTTGCGGCCCGAAGCTTTCGCTTCGTAAAGCAGGGCATCGCCGCGGGCGTAGAGCGCTTCGAAGGTGAGCATGGTGTTGGAGGCGCGCGGCACCTCGACCACGCCCGAACTTGCAGTGACCAGCGCGCTCAGCCCCTCGACATCGGCGGCAATGCGGATCGGGATTGCGGTGCGCAGCGCCTCGGCGCGCTCGACCGATCTCTTGCCGCGCAAGAGCACGACGAATTCCTCGCCGCCAAGGCGTGCGGCGACAAGGTCGGGGCTTTCATGGCCCTGCAAGGCCTTGGCGCAGGCGACCAGCGCGGCATCGCCGACCTGATGGCCGTAAATGTCGTTGACCTGTTTGAAACGGTCGAGATCGATCAGCGCGAACGTATCGAAGCCGTCCTCGATCAGTTCGTCGAAACGCGCTTCCAGCCCGCGGCGGTTCAGCAGGCCGGTCAGCGCATCGCGGGTCGACAATTGTTCGAGCATGCGCGCCTCGGTCAGTGCCTCGTCGCGCTCGCGCTTGATCTGGATGACGCGGTCGACAATGCCGAGCGCGGTCACCGCCACCTCGGTCACCGCGCCGAGCCGGAACAGCCAGACCACCTCGATATAGGACGCGGCGTCGAACAGCATCGTCGCGATCCGCACGAGGCCGAGCAGGTAGAACGGCAGCCAGGCGGCAATCTGGAACCAGACGGCGCGGCTGCCACGGCGGATCGCGATGCCGATGAACATGGAAACCATCACCAGCAGCGGCAGGAACAGCGCGAAATAGACCTGCGCGGAAAAGGGCGTGAACGCATCGAGGCGCGCCATGCGCAGCGATGTGATGACCAGGATCACCCCGGTCCATGCGATCATCGCGCGGCGCAGCCGGGGATCCTGCTTGTCCGCCTCGATAAAGCGGGTGGCGAACAGGATCGCGCAGGCGATAACCGCGCCGAAACTCGCAATGGCCTGGTCGTTCATCGCATTGACCGAAAACGGGATGAAAGCGGCCAGCAGCCCGCTGGTCGAGAGGTGCCAGGCCATCGTCAGCGCCAGCGCCGCGTGCCACAGCAGGAAGCCCTGTCGCAGCGGGCGGAAGAAGGCGAGATCGAAAATTACCGGCAGGAGAAGGAAACCCATCATCATCGCGATGACGACGAGATGCGCCAGCGCCCCGGAACGGTCATTGATCGGCTTGGCGACAAGGCGGGCCTGCGCAATGGTCGTCGGAAATTCGGCGTTCTCGAACACCGCGATGTATCGGGCGGTGTCCGGCGCTCCGGCTGCCCCGCTGGTTGCCGGATCAGGTGCAGGAAGGGCGACGGTAAAGCCCACATCGGTCAGCGCGACCGGGATGGTGTCGGCATCGTATCGCTGCGTGCGCATGATGCGCCCGCCTTCAACCGCGAGCACGATCAGGTCTTCGAAATATCCGGTGCGGCTTTGCAGATGGGCCTCGCCGTTGCGTGCTTCTCCCAGAAGGACGGCAATGCGCCCCGGACCCAGCGCCGGGATCGAGCCGTCGCAGCGCCAGTCGGCCTGCCATGAACGCCCTTGTTCAAGTGATATCCCGGCAGGAAGGCGCGCGGTGCACAATTGGCCCGGATGCGCATCTGTAGTCGCCGCGCGGGCCGCAGCTTGCACTTCCTGCGCAAGCGCCGGCGCAGGCGTCGCCCACAGGCTCGCCAGCGCGATCAGCACGCTTGCCATCCATGCGCTCAGATTGATCCGACCCATCCTGCGGACTTTACGCGCCAGCGGTTAGGAATGGCTTAAATCCCGGGCGAAAAACGCGACTGCGTCAGAATACCTATCACTCTGAAAGCTTTCGGAAAAAGCACTCTCACGCGCAGGCGTGCGGCCCTGTGCCCTGCGCCGCTTACTGGACAATCGCGCCGGGGGGGTCACGGGCCTGTCACACACGGTGCCTAGCGCAATGGAATTGTCAAACAAGGGAATGAACCACACGATGAAACGCCGCCTTTCGCCCCGCACTTCGTCCTGCCTGATCCCGGGCCGCCTTTCGGCCTGCGCCGCGATGGCCGCAGCCGCGCTGGCACTGGCGGGCTGCGGCGGCGATGTGTCGCGCGATTCGATCCGCGCGGTCGGCTCCTCGACCGTCTATCCCTTCGCCAAGCAAATTGCCGAAAGCTACTCCCTCTCCAACCCCGAATTCAAATCGCCGCTGATCGAGAGCACCGGCACGGGCGGCGGCATCCAGCTGTTCTGCGCCGGCGTCGGCGCGGAGACGCCCGACATGGTCAACGCCTCGCGCCGCATGAAGCCGACCGAATTCGACAAGTGTGCGACCAACGGCGTGACCGAGATCATCGAGCTTCAGGTCGGCCTCGACGGGATCGCCTTCGCCTCGGCGCAAGGGGGCATCTCGCTCGATCTCTCGCCGCGCAAGGTCTACGAAGCGCTCGCCGCGCGGCCCTATGGCGGTGAACAGACGAACGAGACCTGGGCCGATGTCGATCCCGCGCTGCCCGATCTGCCGATCCTCGTTTATGGTCCGCCCAGCACCAGCGGCACGCGCGATGCGCTCAAAGAGCTGGTGCTCGAAGCGGGCTGCGACACCAATCCGGCGATGAAGGAGCTCAAGGCGCGCGACGAGGACGAGCACCAGAAGGTGTGCACCGAAGTGCGCAGCGACGGCGCCTATGTTGACCAGGGCGAGCAGGACAATCTGATCGTCCAGAAGATCGAGAGCAATCCGCGTTCGGTCGGCGTCTTCGGCTTCTCCTATCTCGATGAAAACAAGGACAAGGTGCAGGGCCTGCCGATGAACGGCGTCGCGCCCACCTATGACAATATCGCAAGCTTTGCCTATCCCGGTGCCCGCCCGCTCTATGTCTATGTAAAGAAAGCGCATATGCGCGCCATCCCCGGGCTCGACGCTTACCTTCAGGAATGGGTCAAGAACTGGAAAGCCGGCGGCCCGCTCGCCAAGATCGGCCTCGTTGCCTCGCCCGCCGACGCGATGGCGGCGAACGCGGCCAAGGTGAACCAGCAGATCACGATCACCCGCGAAGACCTGACCGGCGAGAGCGCCAGCGAGGCCGAGGGCTAACCGGCGAAGCTGCCTGCCCGGCGCAGCCCTCCCCCTCGGTACGTGCGCCTGTCGCGTTTTTGTCATGGGCTTATGGCAAAGGCTGGCGACATCGCGGACCAAGGGAGGATCGGATGACACACACAATCAGGAGCGCAGCACGGTTCACCGCGGCGCTTATGGCCGGTGCCGGCGTGCTGGCGCTGTCCGCTTGCGGCGAAACCGCTGAAGAGACCGCAGAGCCGATCACGATCGTGGGCTCGTCCACCGTCTATCCCTTCGCGCAGAAGGTCGCGCAGGATTTCCTTGCCGCCAATGAAGGCATGGCCGCCCCCGATATCGCCTCAACCGGTTCATCGGAGGGGATCGAGGAATTCTGCAAGGGCGAAGGCCCCGCCACCGCCGATATCGTCAACGCCTCGCGCCGGATGACTTTTGCCGAATTCAACCGCTGCCAGAATGCTGGCGTCACCGAGATCATCGAGATCAAGATCGGGCGGGACGGGATCATCTTTGCCTCCGCGCTGGAAAAAGGCTTTGCCTTCGATCTCAGCCGCGCGAACGTCTATCGCGCGCTCGCCGCCAATCCTTTCGGCGAGGAGCAGACCGCGACCAGCTGGTCCGATATCGACGAGAGCCTGCCGAGCGAGCCGATCCTCGTCTATGGCCCCTCGCAAAGCTCGGGCACGCGCGATGCGCTGCTCGATGTGATCATGATGCCGGTGTGCACCGCCGATCCCGCCATGGCCGCGCTCGAAGACAGCGATGCCACCGCTTTTGAACGCAATTGCCACGCGCTGCGCTCGGATGCGGCCTATATCGAACAGGGCGAGAAGGACGATCTGATCGTCGGCAAGATCGCCAACAATCCGCGCGCGATCGGCATTTTCGGCTATTCCTACCTCGAGGAAAACGCCGATCAGATCAAAGGCCTGACGCTGGGCGGGGTGGAACCCACCGCGCAGACTATTGCCGATGGTTCCTATCCCGGCTCTCGCCCGCTCTACATCTATGTGAAGAAAGCGCATCTCGGCGTCACGCCCGGCCTTGCTGCATACCTTGCGACCTGGCCCAAGAGCTGGAAGGCGGACGGGCCGCTGGCCGCGATCGGGCTTGTCCCCGCGACTGCAGAAATCCAGGCGAAAAGCGCGGCGGCGATTGCCGATCGCACCGCGCTGACAGCCACGGATTTCGAAACGCCGTAAGCTTGTCTGAACGACGCGATCGGATTGTGATTGTCGAGCGGGCCGGGCGGGCCTAGCCTTGATGCCATGAGCGCGCGCAAGATCGAGATCTGGCACGCTGCCGGGTTGATCGATGCCGAAACCCGCGCGGCCCTGCTGGCCTATGAGGAAGAGCACGCCCGCCCGCTGGCGCTGTGGGCAGTGTTCGGCATTGGCGCGCTCGCAATCGGGCTGGGCCTTATTTCCGTGGTCGCGGCCAATTGGGAGGAAGTGCCGGGCACCGTGCGCCTTGCGATCCACCTCGTGCTGCTGGGCGGTGTTCTTGGTGTTGTTCTCGCCAAGGAAGAGGCCCTCGCCGCCGTATCACCCTGGGCGCTGGAGGCGGCGTGCGCGATTGCAGCGGTGCTGGGGCTCACCTTTTTCGGCCATATCGGCCAGGTCTATCAGACCTCTTCGCCGCTCTGGGTTCCGCTGGCTGCGTGGCTCGCGCTGTTCGGGCCTATGCTGCTTATGACGGGGCGCGGCTGGCTGTGCGCCAGCCTGCTGGTTGGCGGCGCAGCCTATGCTGCGTGGGAATACAATTGGGCGGCCGAGCTGGTGCGCTACCGCGACAAGGATGCAGAGGCCTCCGATTTCGCCGCCGCTCTGGCAATCGGCGCGCCGGTGCTGTTTGCGCCGCTGGCCGCGTTCCTGCGCTCGCGCTCGAGGCGGGCGGACTTCTGGCGGCGACTTGAACAGCTGGCGCTGATCTACGCGGTTGGCGGGGCTTCGCTTGCGGCAGGGCTGGCGAGCATCGAGGCCTTTCAGGGGGAGGAGGCCGGACCGTTGAGCGCTCTCAGCCTCGGCACGCATAGTGCGATGGGCCTTGTCGCCGGCGCTTGCGTGGCGCTGGGCCGGCCCACGCTTTCGGGCCGGATGTCGGGTGCCATCATCGCCGGCGCGGGGGTAACCCTGCTGCTCGCGCGTTCGGTGAGCGGGGTGGAGCTTGCAGCGGCGATCCTCTTCATGGCGCTGTGGCTCGGAATTGCGGGCGCAGGCCTGGTGGCGGGCTGGCGGGCTGTGTTCCAGATCGCGGTGGCGGCGATTGCGCTGCGGCTCATCATCCTGAGTTTCGAGCTGGCGAGCGATCTCTTGCTCAGCGGTTTCGGCCTGATCCTTTCCGGCCTGCTGATCCTTGGCATTGCCTGGGCTGCCTTGCGCGTGAGCCGCAAGTTTGCGCCGCCTGAGGCGGTCGGGGTGGGGGAGCCAGCGCCATGATCCGCAAGGCCACCCGCGCCGCCGCTATCCTTGTTCTCCCGCTTGCAGGCCTGGCAGCGCTTTGGGTCCAGAGCGACGCTCTCAGCCGGCAGGGCAGTGATTGGGAGGTTCCGATCCAGGGCTATGACCCGCGCGACCTCTTGCGCGGGCACTATGTCGAATTCACCTATGACTGGCCGCTCGCCGACGAGGATAATCGCGAGGAGGGCGCCTTCAGGGCGATGCCGCAGATCAACCATCTTTGCCTGATGGGCGATCCGCCCGTCATCACCGAGGCGATCGCCTTTGATGATCCGTCCGATCCGCTGTTCGAGGGGTGCGGGCATAAACTGAGCGTCCAGCCCGGCAGCGTCTATGGCTATGCGAGCCTTTCGCGCGGGCGGCTCTATGTCGGGCAGGAGCGTGCGCTGGAACTCGAGCAGGGCCTTCGCGAAACGGACCAGCGCGGCATCGTCACCTTCCGGCAGCGCAAGGACGGCGTGCCGACCCCGCTCGATATCCGCTTCCGCCCGCTCACGCCCGAGGAGAAACGCGAGCGCGACCGGATGCGCACAGACGATCCGGCTGGCGTCGAAATCCGGCTCCCGCAAACGCCGCAAGAGACCTCAAATCCGGGCCGCGAATAGCTTTTCGACTTATTTCCAATGTTGGAAATATCCGTGCGCCAAAAACACGAAATCTGACCCCCGTCGGATGGGTTTTATGAACTAAACCCCCTTTGACCACTCTTCCGAGTTTGCCCTTTTTGCAACAACCGCGCGGCGAAAACGGGCCTAGAGCGGGTTGCCATCCCGGTCGCGGAAGATCTCGCGCCTGCCGACATGGTTTGCCGGGCCAACCAGCCCTTCGCTCTCCATCCGCTCAATCCACTTCGCCGCGGTGTTGTAGCCCACGCCCATCTGGCGTTGGAGCCATGAGCCAGAGGCCTTCTGGTTTTCGATCACGATCTGGCAGGCCTGGCGGTACTTGCGCTCTTCAGGATTGTCGCTGGCGGTGAATTCGTCCTCGAAGCCAAAGCCGCCCTCTTCGGGATCCTCGGTGACCGCATCGACATATTCCGGCTCACCCTGAGCGCGCCAGAAATCAGCGACCTTCTCGACCTCCTCGTCGGAGACGAAGGGCCCGTGGACGCGCACCATCGCGCCGGTATTGGGCTTGTAGAGCATGTCGCCCTTGCCCAAGAGCTGTTCGGCCCCCTGTTCGCCAAGGATCGTGCGGCTGTCGATCCGGCTGGTTACCTTGAAGCTGATCCGTGTCGGCAGGTTCGCCTTGATCACGCCGGTGATGACATCGACTGATGGGCGCTGCGTTGCCATGATCAGGTGGATGCCCGCCGCGCGTGATTTCTGGCTAAGGCGCTGGATCAGAACTTCGATTTCCTTGCCGACCGTCACCATCAGATCAGCCAACTCGTCCACGATCAGGACGATCATCGACAATGGTTCATAGTCGAGCTGTTCTTCCTCGAACAGCTCCTCACCCGTTTCGGGATCGAATCCGGTCTGCACGCGCCGACCCAGCGGCTTGCCTTTGGCGGCGGCGGCGCGAACCTTCTCGTTGAAACCGCTGATATTGCGCGAGTTCACGCTGCTCATCATGCGATAGCGGCGCTCCATCTCCTCGACCGCCCATTTGAGCGCGCGCACGGACTTGTGCGGCTCCGTCACAACCTGGCTAAGCAGATGCGGGATATCATCATAACTCTTGAGCTCGAGCACCTTGGGGTCGATCAGGATCAAGCGGCACTCGGCGGGCGTGAAGGTGTAGAGCAGGCTGAGCAGGATGCAGTTCAGCCCCACCGATTTGCCCGAGCCTGTGGTGCCCGCGACCAGAAGGTGCGGCATGGCGGCAAGGTCGGCGATGATCGGTTCGCCCGCGATATCCTTGCCCAGAATGATCGGCAGATTGCCCTTGTGTTCGGCGAAATCGGCGCTCGCGGCGAGCTCTTTCAGGCTCACCATCTGGCGGTTCGCATTGGGCAGCTCGATGCCCATCACTGTCTTGCCCGGGATCGGCGCAACGCGGGCGGAGATCGCACTCATATTACGGGCAATATCTTCCGCCAGGCCGACAACCCGGCTGGCCTTGATGCCCGGTGCTGGTTCCAGTTCGTACATGGTCACAACCGGGCCAGTACGCACCGCGGTGATTTCACCTTTGACGTTGAAATCGTCGAGCACATTCTCAAGCAGACGCGCGTTTCGCTCGAGCGCCATCTTGTCCAGCACCGGGCCGGTGCTGGCGCGCGGTTCTTCGAGGAGGTCGAGCGCGGGTAGCGCGAAATCGGCGAACATGTCGGTCTGGTTCGCCTTGGCCGCCTGCGCGCGGCGCGGGGGGGCGCTGGGATCGCTGATTTCGGGTGCGCGGCGCGGGGGCGCCTCGTCGATGGGTGCGCGCGCAGCCTGCGAACCGCTGCGTTCGCGGCGGGCCCGGGCTGCGGGTTCGTCCTCGTAATCCTGTGTATCGTCCGCATCCGGCGCGGGCAGGCGTTCGGCACCTTGCCCAAGGCCCGGCACCCACGCGAGCATCCGGCGCCAGCCTCCTTCGAGGCGGGGCGTGGGCGCGGGGGGCGCGCGGGTTTCTTCATGATCCCCGGCATGTCCACGGCGCAGGAAATCGGGCAGCGTCAGGAGCGAGCGCCAGTCGATCGCGAACACCCTGGTGCAAAGCGCAACGCCGCCCGCAAGGCTCAGGATCGCGGCGCCCAGCACCACCCAGCCCGCCGCATCGCCCGCAAGCCGCTCCGCCAGAGCCTCGACACCGCCCGCACTCAGCAGGCCGACAAGCCCGCCAAGCTGTGCAGGCAGCGAGCCGCCCGGTGTCGGTAGCGCGATGGCGAGCAGCGTCGAGAACAGCGCCATCGCCAGCGCAAGCAACGCCAGGGGGCGCCACCAGCGCGTGGGCTGTGCGTCCTCGTCATCCTCGTGTTCGACGTTGCTCCAAAGCCGGCGCGCCGAAACATAGAGGAGCGGGAGAAGCAGCACGCTTGGAAGGCCGAAGACCAGCAGTGCAAAGTCTGAAACGAAGGCACCTGTGCGGCCCATCCAGTTGCCGATCTGCTCGCCGCCAGCCGCAGTCGTGTAGCTGGGATCGGTGGGGGTGTAGGTCACCAGCGCGAGTGCGAGGAAGAACATCGCGATCAACAGCGCGCCAGCGCCTGTCACCTGCGCGACCCGGCGCACCGAACGGCGCAAGCCCACGCGCCAATCGGCGTCCTGCGTGGTGTTTTTCTGGCGTGTGTTCACGGCCCGCGATGCCATGCGGTGCTCCCGATGCTTTCTCGTGAGAACACACCATGAATCTTTGGACGAGCAGGGTCAAGCGGTCTGCGGTGGGTTGAGACGCGCCTGACAAGCTCTTTGTCATTCCCGCGAAGGCGGGAACCCAGGGCTGCAAACGCGGCTCGGAATCGCTCTGGGTCCCCGCTTTTGCGGGGATGACTAAAGGATGGAAAGTCCGTCGATTGCGGCCCAGCGCGGCCAGTCGAGCGCGCGGGCTCGTTCCGCTGTCATGCCGCCTAGCGCGATGACGGGCATTTCGGCCTTTTCGGCGATCTTTCGAAAATTGCTGATGCCGAGGCACCCGCCGCCGGGATGTGAGCGGGTCGGAAACGCTGGAGAGAGGAATACGCCATCCGCCTTGGCCCTGTTGGCGAGGAAAATCTCTCGCGCATCATGTGCTGTGGCTAGGCGCAGAAGGCCGGGAACCTTGCCAAGCTTGCCCGGCGGCCCGTAGATGCCATCCGCACCCCATGCCTGCGCCACGTCCGCCTCGCCGGACAGGATGACGAGGTGTCCTCCCGCCCTCGCGATCGCTGAGAGCGCATCGAACCGCTCGTGTCGCGCCGTCTCTTCGAGATGGTAATGGCGATAGACGAAGCCGCTCCCATCGGGCAGGCGCGCGATCGCCTCTTCCAGCCCCGCATCGTTGCGCTCGTCCGAGAGCAGCCATAGCAACGGGAGGGTCTGGTCTTGCGGCACAGCCGCGTTATAGCGCGCCAAAAGCAAGGACCAATATGGAAAGCGCAGCCTCACGTCTCCAAGCCGTCGAAGAAAGCATCGCGAAAGTGCTCAAACCCTCGCGCCGTGAGCGCGAGGAGATCACGCTGATCGCGGTCAGCAAGACCCATGCGGCTGAAAAGATCACCCCGCTGCTTGAGATCGGCCACCGCGTCTTTGGCGAGAACCGCGTGCAGGAAGCGCAGGACAAATGGCCCGAACTGCTCGAACTTTATCCCGATACAAAGCTGCACCTGATCGGCCAGTTGCAGTCGAACAAGGCCGAGGACGCGGTCGAGCTGTTCGATTGCATCCACGCGCTCGATCGGCGGAGCCTCTTGAAGGCGCTGGCCAAGGCGATGGACAAGGCGGGCAAGCGCGTGCCGTGCTTCATCCAGGTCAATATCGGCGACGAGGAACAGAAGGGCGGGTGCCCGATAAAGCAATTGCCGGATTTCCTGGCGAAGGTGCGGGAGACGGAGATCCCGGTTGCGGGCCTGATGTGCATCCCGCCCGCTGATATCGAGCCCGCGCCGTTCTTCGCCCTGCTCGCCAAGCTTGCCGATGATAACGGGCTGAGCGGCCTTTCGATGGGGATGAGCGGCGATTATCCGACGGCGGTGCAGCTTGGCGCGACGCATATCCGCGCGGGCACCGCGCTGTTCGGCAAGCGGGGCTGACTTGGCCGCAGAGGCGAAACTGGCCGGGCTCACCGCCTTTTTCGATCACTGGCGCGTCGCCTTTGAACAGCGCGCTCTGGTGCGTTTCGAGGCCGGGCCCGTCCCCCATGACGCGTTGACCCCTGCTGCGAAAGCGGATGCGTTTTCGGGCCGCTTCGGTTTCAAGCCGATCGGCTTCAACTGGGAAATGCTCGATCCGGGAGAGGACCTCGCCGCGCCGCGATCCGCACGCGCGACGATGGTCGAGGCGCTTGCAAACGACATGGTCGATACGCGAACCACATGGCTCGGCAAGACGCGCGCGTTCACCTGCGCCGAGGCGTTCCTCGCGCCTTTCGCCCCCGCAGCGCTGAGCATCGTGACCAATCACCTCAACGGGCTGTGGTATCCGATCTCGGGCGCGAGCGATGAATGGAGCTTCGCCGTGATGGACGACGAGGTGATCGCGCTGCTGGTGCTCGTCCCCAGGGCCTGAAGCGCAGCGGAGCCAACCGGGCCCCCAAAGAAAAAGGGCGCCCCGTTGCAGGAGCGCCCCTTTCTTGTGTCATCGGATGTTCGATCAGAACTCGAACATCGCCTCGATACCGACATTGCGCCCACGCTGGAGCGGCGAAAGCGTCCCGCCGGTCGGGTTGTTCGCGAAGGGCACGCGCTGACCGGTGCTCTGCGGCCCGCCAAACGGAAGCTGCGTATCACCGCCCGCTTGAACCTGGTCGAACAAATTGCGACCGTAGACCGAGAAGGAGAGCCCATCGACCGGGGTCACCCAGGTGATGTTCGCCTCAAGGTTCGAGATGTCCTGGATGAAGCCCAGATTGTCGTCGGTGAAAGCAAATTCGTCGCGGTACTGGTAGTTCACCCGCGTCAGGAACTCGCTGTTGCCGACAAACATCTCGTGGACCAGCCCGACGCCCCAAGTAACCTCGGGGATACGCGGAATGCGCAGGTCGAAGTCGGCATCGTCGATCACGCCGTCGCCGGAGATGTCGAACAGGATCTCGTCGTAATCATCATCGATGATGCCGACATTGGCGGTGAAGATCAGCGAATCGGAGAGACGCACGCGGCTCTCCGCCTCGAAGCCGGTGATGGTCGCATCGGCGGTGTTGAGGATGTTCTGCACCACGCCTGCGCCCGCATCGGCGACGTTCACCTCGCGCTGCATGTCGGCGACCTTGGTCACGTAGGCAGCAACATTGAGGGTGAAGGTGCCGTCTTCGGTCTGGAACTTGCCGCCCAGTTCAAACGTGTCGACGCGCTCTTCATCGAAGAACAGGTCACCCGTCTGCGCGAACGCGGCGTTGAAGCCGGGGACGCTGGTGATGCGGAAGTTGTAGCCGCCCGAACGGAAACCACGGCTCCACGAACCGTAGATCTGGCTGTTGGCAAACTCGTATTGCAGGCCGACACGCGGCGAGACGTTGCGGAACCGCACATCGTCGGTGAAGCCGTCGGTCTCGGTCGCAGGGTCAAACGGCTGGGTGCCGGTCGGGCAGGTGCCTGCGACGACCGAGCAGGGCGCACGCGGTGTGATGTAGGTGATCGCCGCGTCCTTGGTCTCCTGGTTCCAGCGGATGCCGGCGATCAGCGAGAGGTTGTCGACGAATTCCCACTTCGCATTGGCAAAGACGCCGATCACTTCGTGGTCCTGAAGGCCGCCGCCGAAGAAGACGGGCGGCTGGAACTGCGGCGGAAGGTCGCGGCGCAGCTCGCGGCCTTCGTCATAGGCAAGCGTCTGGTCGAACCAGAAGCCGCCAACGGTAAGGTCGAGCCGGTCGGTCGAGACAGCGTAGCGGATCTCGTTCGAATATTGCTCCTGCTCGGTCAACGTGTTCGAGTGGAACAGGAAGACCGGGGTCGAATCGATATCGCCACGGGTGCGTGCGCTGTAGTCGCGATAGCCGAAGATGTTCGTCAGCGTACCAGGGCCGATGTCCCAGTCGACCGTCAGCGAGCCGGTCCAGATTTCGGTGGCGTAGAAGCCGGGTTCGTCGATCGCGAAGTCGAAGCTGTCGCGATCGAAGAAGCCGCGGTTCTGCCCCGAGGGGCCATCGCCGTCGGATTCGAAATAGTCGCCCTTGGCGCGGATCGTGAGATCCCCGAAGCGCCCTTCAAGCGCGCCGCGCAGGATGTAGGTCTCCGCTTCACCGTGGTTCGAGCCGTCGAACAGGTTGGTGAAGTAGCCTTCGTCCTTGTTGAAATAGGCGCCCAGCTTGAACAATAGCTTGTCTTCGATGATCGGGCCGGAGACGACGCTGCTCGCAGTGTAGTTCGCCCCGCCACGGCCGCCATCGAGCAGCGGACCGTCGACTGCCGCGCGGAACTTGCCGGAGAATTCCTCGGTCGGGTTGCCGGTGTTGATCAACACCGCGCCGCCGGTGGTGTTGCGTCCGAACAGGATACCCTGAGGGCCGCGCAGAATTTCTACACTTTCAAGGTCGAACAGGTCGAACACGACGCCGCCGTTGAAGCCGAGGTAAACGCCATCGACGAATACGCCGACAGTTGGGTCGATCGAGGGAATCGAGCTGTTGATGCCCAGACCGCGGATCGAGAAGTTTGCGGTTCCGCGGCTGGTGCCGATCTGGTCAAGGCTGACATTCGGCGCCTGGAACTGAAGGCCCTGGATGTCACGGATCTTGTAGGCTTCGAGCGTTTCATTGTTGAAAGCGGTGACGGCTAGCGGCACGTCCTGCACGTTCTCGACGTTCTGCGTCTTGGTGCCTGTGACGACAATGCGGTTGATCGAATCGAGCGCGCTTTCGCGCTGCGGGGCCTGCTCTTCGGCGGTGTCATCGCCGTCCATCTGGTCTTGCGCGAAAGCCATGCCGGGGGTGGCGAAGGCGGCGATGGCGCAAGTGGAGGTCAGCAGCGCAAGAATGCGCCGCGCGGGGGTGGGGGTACTCATATTTTCCTCTCCTGACGTAGGGGGGAAGCGCCTTACTGATGAGTATTGCAAATGCAACCCGTTATTTTTTCGCATTTTCAGGAACCGCCTGAACCTTGGGGTGAGAAATTAGAGTGAGGTTGATTCCAGCTGACGCTGGCGCTTGTCGCTCGCGGCTGACAACAGCGCCTCGCGGATCTCGTCGAGGCGTGCCGGGTTGGTGATTTTCTGTCCGAGCGGGTCGGTCACATAGAAGGTGTCCGCCGCGCTTTCGCCATAGGCGGTGATATGCGCTGATTGCACGATCACATTAGCCTTGAACAGCGCGTGGGCGAGCCGGTTGAGCAGCGCCGGGCGGTCACGCGCGCTAACCTCGATAACGGTGAACCGACGCGAGGCCTCGTTGTCGAAGGTGACGCTGGGCGCGATGGCAAAGGTCTTCGAGCGCGAATGGCGCAGCGGACGCGCGGCCAGTTTCTGGACCAGTTCGACCTTGGCCATCAAGGCGTCGCGAATTCCCTTCTTGAGGCGCTCGATCTGGTCGGCTTCACTGAAGGGTTGGCGGTGCCTGTCCTGCACCAGGAAGTTGTCGAAAGCGGTTCCGTCGCTGGCGGTGTGGATGCGCGCATCAATAATGTTGGCACCGGCAAGGTGGATGCCGCCCGCGATCCGGTAGAACAGGCCCGGATGGTCCTGCGCGATTACGCTGGCCACGGTGGCACCGCGCTCAGGATCGACGTGGCAATCGATCGAGAGCCCCTCGCCAAGGCGTTTGGCGGCCTCATATTGCCTGAAATTGCGCGCGATGATGTCCTCTGGTTCAGCGATCCAGTAGGCATCGCTCATCAGGTCGCCCACAGTGTCGGCCAGCGCAGCCTTGTCGCCCAGCAATTCGCGCACCGCCAACCGCCTCGCGTCGACGCGCTCCCGGCGACCGCGGCTCTTGTGGCCAAGCCGCAGGCGCTCCTGCGCGCCGTCGTAAAGCGACCCCAGAAGCTGGCCTTTCCAGCTGTTCCACACGCCCGGCCCGACCGCGCGGATATCGACGGCGGTGAGGATCGCGAGATTGCGCAGCCGGTCGATCGACTGGACCTTCTCGACGAAATCGTCGATCGTCTTGGGATCGGTAAGGTCGCGTTTCTGGGCGGTGCGGCTCATCAGCAGATGTTCGAGCACCAGCCAGGCGACCAGCTCGGTCTCGGCCTCGTCGAGCCCAAAGCGCGGGCAGAGCCGGCGCGCTACCCCCTCGCCCAGCACCGAATGATCGCCCCCGCGCCCCTTGGCGATATCGTGCAGCAGCACCGCAACAAACAGCGCGCGGCGCGAGGAGACCTTGTGGATCTGTCGGGTGGCGCGCGGGTGGTCCTCCTCGAGCAGGCTCCGCTCGATCTGGCTGGTGAGGCCGATGGCGCGGATCGTGTGCTCGTCCACCGTATAGTGGTGGTACATGTCGAATTGCATTTGCGCGTTGACGCGGCCGAAATCGGGCACGAAGCGGCCGAAGACCCCGGCCTCGTTCATCCAGCGCAAAGCGGTTTCCGGGTCGGTGCGTCCGCACAGAACTTCGAGGAACAGCGCGTTGGCGCGCGCGTCCTTGCGCACGCCCTTGTCGATCAGACTTGAATCGCGATCCGCCTGACGCATCGTTTGCGGATGGATTTCCAGCCCCTCGGCCTCGGCCAGCTGGAACAGCTCGATCAGGCGGACAGGGTCTTCGGCAAACCAGCTATCGGACGGCGCGCGGATCGTTTCGTCATCGACGAGGAAGCCAGCGAGCTCGCGCGTCTTGCCCGCGCGGCGGTTGAAGAACACGCTCTGCCGGCGGGTCTTTCGAAACTCCTCTTCGAGCGCGGCGAGGAAGACGCCGGTAAGGCTGCCCACGCGTTTGGCCTGGAGGAAATAGAACTGCATGAACCGCTCGACCGCGCTCTTACCCGGTCGGTCGGAGAAATTCATCCGCTCGGCCACCTGGCGCTGCAGGTCAAAGGTGAGGCGGTCCTCGGCGCGCCCTGTCAATTCGTGCATGTGGCAGCGCGTGGCGAGCAGGAAGCTCTCGGCGCGGCGGAAGGTGCGATATTCGGAATTCGTCAGCAGCCCCACCTCGACCAGCTCGGCGGCGGTGTCGGCGCGGTGGATGTACTTGCCGATCCAGTAGAGTGTCTGGAGATCGCGTAGCCCCCCTTTGCCGTCCTTCACATTGGGCTCGACCACATAGCGGCTGTCGCCCATGCGCTCGTGCCGCTGGTTTCGCTCGGCGAGCTTCTGGTCGAGGAAATCGCGCTCGCTCCCGCGTACCACCTCGCTCCAGAAACGCCTCCGCGCTTCCTCGTATATCGCGCCGTCGCCCCAGACGAGCCGCGCTTCGAGCAGGGCGGTGCGGATCGTCAGGTCCTCTTTCGCCATACGGATCGTGTCGCCCACTGTACGACTGGAATGGCCGACCTTGAGACCCAGATCCCACAGAAGGTAGAGCATCGTCTCGATCACCTGCTCGCACCACGGCGCGCGGCGCATCGGGGTGATGAAGGCGATGTCGATATCCGAATGCGGCGCCATCTCGCTGCGGCCATATCCGCCCACCGCCAGCAGGGCGAGGCGTTCGGCGGCCGTGCGATTGGGCGCCGGGTAGATATGCGCGGTCACGTGATCGTAGAGCACGCGCAGCAACTGGTCGGTCAGGAAGGCGTGGCCGGCCGTGCATTCATGCCCCGCGCTGGGCTTGTCAGCGAGGCGCTGCGCGAGTTCGCCGCGTCCCTTGTCGATCGCGTTGCGCAAGGTCGTGATGATATGCGGGCGCGCCTGTTGCCCGTGCGCTTCGACCAGCTTGGCGATGGTCTCGGCGACGGTGCGTCGGTCAAAGATCGCGCGCTGGCGGGGGAGGCTGCGAGTTGCCTTCGGCGCGCTCACACTCCTCCTCCCGCCATCTTGAGGCGAGTTGCCTCAAGCAGCCGCGAGTTGCTTCGTGTATTGTTCGCGAAGGCTCTTCTTGTCGACTTTCTGTGTTCCAAGGCGCGGAAGTGTCTCATGCACGACGAAGATATGTTCTTCGAGAGGCACCTTGAAGGGGGCAGTGTTCCTGAGCAGGAATTCGCGCAGGGCCGATGGCGTGACCGTCTCGCGCCCATCCTTGGTGAGGATCACTGCTGCCGGCACTTCGACGAAGCGTTCGTCGGGCAGGCCGAAGACCGAGCACTCGGCGATATCGTCGTGCGCGTAAATCGCGTCTTCCACCTCGATGCAGCTGATATTCTCGCCGCCGCGGATGATGATGTCCTTCTTGCGATCGACGATGTAGAGATAATCATCCTCGTCGAGATAGCCGAGGTCGCCGGTGCGGAAATACATGTCATCGGTGAAGGCGTCTTTGGTTGCCTCCTCGTTGCGCCAATAGCCGAGGAAATTGGCGGTCGAGCGGATGCACACCTCGCCGACCTGGCCCTGCGCAAGCTTGTTCCCGTCATCATCGA
Organism: Erythrobacter sp.; assembly: GCA_043567175.1. GTDB lineage: Bacteria > Pseudomonadota > Alphaproteobacteria > Sphingomonadales > Sphingomonadaceae > Erythrobacter. Next base: position 2,068,412 of record CP121323.1, on the reverse strand, counting down.
GGATGGCGAGATCGACCATCGGCTTGGATGCGGTGCCGGTCGAGCCAGGTTTGTTGAGATAGTTCTCGTTGAAGTTACCGCAGCCGACCGCGTTGGTTTCAGTCAGGCCATAGCCCAGCAGCGGGAAGCCGCCGGGGAAGCTTTCCTTGATCTTGTTGACGTGCTCGACCGGGCGCGGCGAGCCGCCGGCGGCAAAGCTCTTGCACGCGGTAAGGTCGTATTTCTCGCGGTTGGGGTGGCTCGCAATTTCGTAGCTCATCAGCGGCACGCCGACGAAATAGGTCACGCCTTCGGCTTCCATCAGGCGCATCGCGTCCTCGGCGTCCCACTTGGGCATCAGCACCAGCTTGCGCCCGATCGCGATCGACTGGAGGAAGAGCGGAATTTCGCCCGTGACGTGGAACAGCGGCACCGCGACCAGCGCGCAGGACTGGGGCGGAAGCTCCTCGCCCTTGCTCTCCATGTAGACCTTCGACATCGCGCTCTGGCAGACATAGCTCATCACGCCATGAACGACGCCGCGATGGTCCGAATAGGCGCCTTTCGAATTGCCGGTCGAACCCGAAGTGTAGAGGATCGTTGCAAGGTCATCGGGCGTAAGTTCGCCCAGCATCTTCATCGCCACCGAGCTTTGCGGATCCGATGGCTGCGCCCACACATTGGCAAGGCCTTCCGACGGCGCGCCGCCATGCTCGAACAGGACGATCTTGGCGCCGTGATCGTGACCCTCGAGGCGCTTGGCACGGCCCTTGTCGGCGAGCACCACCTTGCACTCGCAAAGATTGATCCCGTAAGCGAGTTCATCCCCCGACCAGAAGCCGTTGATGAGCGTCGCGCAGCCGCCCGCCATCAGGATGCCCAGTTCAGCAATCATCCAGTTGGCCGAATTGCGCGCAGCGATGCCCACGCGGTCGCCTTTCTCGATGCCGTGCTTTGTCACAAGGCCCTCGGCAACGCAGGTCGCGGCGGCGAAAACTTCGGCAAAGGTGAGGCGCAGGTTACCATCGACGAGGAACACCGCGTCCTTATGCTCGCTCTGCGTGCAGAAATGCGCGATCAGATGCGCCATGGTCGGCGGAGCCCCGGCGAAAGCGGGCATTTCCACACCGCCCCGCTCGAAAGGAACGGTTGCGAAGGGCTGACCCTCGGCGGTCATGGCGGTAACGATCGTATCGAGCGCTTGGTCCAACTCGGTGGGCATGCTGGGCTCTCTCCTCTTAATCCCAAATCAATCGGCGTGGGATGCCTTTGCCGCCCCTGGCGCCAAGGCATCTTCATATTCTTCACTGGCCACGATGCGAAACCATCTCCGGCTCCTCCCGGATCGGCCCCGACGCCATGCCACTCCTCGCCCTGTTCCCACAATCGCGGGCAAGGCATTGGGGGCAGCACTTTCCCCGGATCACTTCGTGTGCCAAGACGCACGGCTCAACAGCCGTTCGGCTGAGAATCACTCTTAAGAGGTTCGCATCGTGCTGTCACTACTTGCCGAGAGCGCTCATTTCGCACCCCTGCTGGGCGCCGCGAATGGCGCTGTCGAGGCCGCCGCGCCGCTCTATTGGGAAGACCTGGGGATGCGTCCCTATCTCTTCCGGCTGGGCTGGTTCGAGCTGCGCTTCTATTCGCTCGCCTATCTGATCGGCGTGCTGTTTGCCTACTGGCACCTCTCAAAGATGATCAAACAGCCCGGTGCCCCGCTCGCGCAGCGCCATGCGGATGACCTGTTCTTCTACTGCACGCTTGGCGTCATCCTTGGCGGACGGCTGGGCTATGCCGCTTTCTACACCGGCGGCGCCTCGGACATTCCCAGCGCCTTCACCACCTTTAGCGGCGATGGCTTCATCACCTGGCAATTGCTGCGCGTATGGGACGGGGGGATGAGCTTTCACGGCGGCCTTCTCGGCGTTCTCGCGGCGATCTTTTTCGTCACCTGGCGCGACAAGCTCTCCTTCCTGCGCGTGTGCGACTATATCGCGGTCAATGTGCCGATGGGCATGATGCTGGGCCGCCTTGCCAATTTCAACAATGGCGAATTGTGGGGACGCGAGACCGATGTGCCCTGGGGCATGGTGTTCCCGACCGGCGGCGAGGTGGTGCGCCATCCCAGCCAGCTTTACCAGGCGGGGCTTGAAGGACTATTGCTGCTGATTGTCCTCATGCTGTTGTTCTGGAAGACCAAAGCGCGCTATCGCAGCGGGCTACTGGTGGGCGTGTTCACGATCGGCATCGGTCTGGCGCGCTTTATCAATGAATTCTTCCGTCAGCCCGACCAGCAATTGTCGAGCTTTGCGGAGCAAACCGGACTGTCGATGGGGCAATGGCTAACGATACCGCTGATCCTGGCTGGATTGATTGTCACGCTTTACGCCGTGACGAGGAAGCCCGTGGCCACGGGCTCGCAGACCGCGACGGCCTGACGGCTGCCAATCTGAGCCGCTATTCCAGCGGCGGTGAGCGCGAATGGCGCAGCCGGCTCCGGCTGATTGAGCCTGACGGCAGCGTCATCGAACTGGCTGACATATGTGACGAGGCCGCCGACCGCAGTGCTGCGCAAGCAGCCGAGGCTGAGGCTGAGGCTGAGCGTCTCGCCGCCGAAGAGCAGGCGAAGAAGGAGGCCGAGCGCAAGGCGCAAGAGGAAAAGGCGCGGCTTGAAGCCGAGGCGAAAGCCAGGGCGAAGGCCGAAGCCGAAGAGAAGGCGCGTCTCGCCGCCGAGGCAAAGGCGAAGCGCGAGGCCGAGGAGAAGGCACGGCTGGAAGCAGAGGCCAAGGCCCGGAAGGAAGCCGAGGAAGCGCGGCTCAAGGCTGAGCAAGAGGCTGAGGAAAAGGCGAAGGCCGAGGCGCGCCGCATCGCCAAGGAGAAGGCCGAAGCCGAGGCCCGCGCCCGCGAAGAAGAAGAAGCGCGCGCCGAAGAGGAGGCGCGAAAGAAAGCCGCTGCCCAAGCAAGAGCGAAAGCGGAAGCGCGAGCCAAGAAGGAGGCCGAGGAGAAGGCCCGGCGCGAGGCGGAGGCAAAGGCCAAGAAGGAAGCCGAAGAGCAGGCGCGACGCGAGGCAGAGGCAAAGGCCAGGAAGGAGGCCGAGGAGAAGGCCCGGCGCGAGGCGGAGGCAAAGGCCAAGAAGGAGGCCGAAGAAAAGGCCCGGCGCGAGGCTGAGGCCAAGGCAAAGAAGGAAGCCGAGGCAAAGGCAAAGCTAGAGGCGGAAGCCAAGGCCAAACAGGAAGCGGAGGAAAAGGCTGCGGCAGCCGCTATCAAGATCGATCTTGGCGCCGCCTATCGCCGCCTCATTCCCACCACCGGCCCGATCAGCCTCGCGCAATTCATGGGCGAATCCAATGCGCGTTATTACGCGAGCCGCGATCCGCTGGGCGAGCAGGGCGATTTCATAACCGCGCCCGAGATCAGCCAGATGTTCGGTGAACTCATCGGGCTTTGGTTTGCCGATCTTTGGGTCAAGATGGGCCAGGCCAAGCGCATCCACTTCGTCGAGCTGGGCCCGGGCCGCGGCACCTTGATGACCGACGCGATGCGCACCGCGAGCCGCTATGGCTTTGATCCGACCATTCATTTCGTCGAGACCTCGCCCGCCTTGCGCACATTGCAATCCGAGAAGTTCCCCGACGCGGTCCACCACCACGATATCTCGACCCTGCCCGAGGATCGCCCGCTGCTTGTCATCGCCAACGAGTTCTTCGATGCACTCCCGATCAAGCAGCTGATCCGCTCCGCAGATGGATGGCACGAGCGCATGGTCGGCCTTGATGGCGATGCCCTCACCTTCGTTGCTGGCGAGGAGCGGGTCGATGATCTCGTCCCGCCCAGCTGGAAACGGGCTCCGCAGGGCACGATGATCGAGACAAGCCCTGCGGCCAACGCGCTGATGGCGGAGCTGTGCACGCGGCTTAAGAACCAGGGCGGCGCTGCTCTGATCATCGATTACGGACCGCTCGAGGCGCGTGCCGGTTCGACCTTGCAGGCGTTGAAGAAGCACAACCATGTCGACCCGCTCATCCATCCGGGCGAAGCGGACATCACCGCGCATGTCGATTTTGAGCGCTTGGGCCAGATCGCGCAGGAATCCGGCGCGGAGCTCATGGGGCTTCAGATGCAGGGCGACTGGCTGCACGCAATGGGTATCGAGACGCGGGCAGAAGCGCTCAAGCGCAAGGACCCCGACAATGCCGCAGTCATCCAGCGCCAGTTTGACCGGCTGGTACGCGATGACCAGATGGGGACCTTGTTCAAGGTGCTTGGCGTGTGCGGTCGGCGCTGGCCATTCGGCTTTGGATTCGGGTGACGAGGGGTGTAACCTCGCAAAGCGCGCGGACGAACCTCGTGCTGCGTCTCGTTCCCCAGACAATGGAGAAACCGTCTTGATCGCTCGCTATGCCCTGTGTTCCCTGGCTCTCGCAGCTCTCCCTGCCGCGGCCAGTGCAGCTCAGCCGATCAACGGGCGCTGGGTGACCGAGGAAGGCGATGCGATCGTCACGATCGGCAAATGCGGATCCGCTACCTGCGGCCGCATTTCGAAATTCCTCGTGCCTCCGCCCGACGGCCCGGACCAGCGCGACATCTACAATCCCGATCCTGCGAAGAAGGAGCGCCGGCTGATGGGCCTGCCCGTTCTCACCGGTTTTACCGAGGACGAGGAGCTGTGGCGCGGGCGGATTTACGACCCCAAGAGCGGCAAGAGCTATCGCTCGGTCGTGCGTCGCAGGTCGGCAGACAGGATCGAGGTCAAGGGCTGCATTGCCTTCTTCTGCCAGACCCAGATCTGGAAGAAGGCGTCCTGAAGCTGCGGCGGGGATGGCTTACAACCCGATCTTTTCCGCCAGTTCGCGCGCAGCATCAGCGGGGCTGCGTTTCTCTTCGTCGGTCCGGTCGACCGAATAGTTGGCCGCGCGCATCACGTCGACTTCGATCGCGCCGATCAGCGGTCGCAGCGCGTCCACCGCTTCCTCGTTGCGGGCGAGCTCTGGGCTCAGCATCAGCATGGCGTCATAGGAAGGCAACGCTTCCCTTGGATCATCGAGCAGCACGTAGGTGTCGGCAGAAAGCCGCCCGTCGCTGCTATAGGCGCTGATCACGTCCGCTTCACGGGCTCTGAGCGCGTTGAACATGAAGGTGGGCGAGAAATTGCGCTTCTCCTCGAAGCTGAGGCCGTAGGCGTCGCGGACCGAGATCCATTCGGGCCGCTCGAAGAATTCGGGATCGCCGCCAACCACCAGGTCCGGGGCAACGGGGGCGAGGTCGGCTAGCGAGGTGACGCCGAGTTCGGCCGCACGATCGCGGCGCATGGCAAAGGCATAGGCGTTCTCGAAACCGAGGCGCCCCAGCACAAGCGTACCGGTGTTGGCGGCCTCCCAGCGCACGATTTCCTCGAACATCGCCTCGCGGCCCGGATTGTCGCTGCGCTTCAATTCATTGGTCCATACCGTGCCGGTGTAGTCGACCGAGATATCAACATTCGAGCTTGCCACCGCGCCGTGCAGCACTGCGGAGCCGAGGCCGGTCCGGTATTCGACCTCGAAACCGTTGGCCTCCAGCTGCCGGCCGATCAGGCGGGCAAGGATGATGCTCTCGGAAAACTGCTTGGAGCCGATCACGATCCGGTCATCCTCGCCAATCTCGATCTGCGAGAAGAGCGCAACGGCAAGCCCCAGAACGACCGCCAGCAGCCCGCCGCCCCATTGCCTGGCCGAGCGGCGCGCAAGGCCGCGCTCGATCAGGCCAAGCAGCGCGTCGGCCACCAGCGCGAGGCCAGCGCTGGCAAAGCAGCCTGCGAGGACGAGCGACCAGTTCTGCGTTTGCAATCCGGCGAAGATCGGATCGCCCAGGCTCGGCTGACCGATCGTTGTGGCGAGCGTTGCCGCCCCGATGGTCCACACGCTTGCGGTGCGAATACCCGCCATGATGAAGGGCGCGGAAAGCGGGGCCTCGACCAGCGTCAGCTTTTGCCAGCTTGTCATCCCGACGCCGTCGGCGGCCTCCAGCACGCCGGGATCGAGATTGGCCTGCGCGGTGACGGCGTTCCGGAGGATCGGCAGCAGCGCGTAAAGAGCGAGCGCAAGCAAGGCAGGAAGGAAGCCGAGCGTCGGCAGATCCTCACCGAAAACGACGCGAAGGCTCAGCAGAACGGGGAAAAACAGCGCCAGCAGAGCGAGCGCCGGAATGGTCTGGACAAGGCTCGCAAAGCCGAGCGCGACGCGCGCGACCGTCTGCGAACGCGCTGCCCACACCGCAAGTGGCAGAGCGACAAGAATGCCGAGCCCGATGGCGCTGGCAGCTAGCACGATATGCGCGGTGAGCTTGTCTCCGAGGCCAAAGAGGATCTCCCAGAACCCGCTCACGCCGCGCCGCCCTTCTCCATCACGGCGAGCTTTTCGGCCTGGTTGCGCGGGACTGCAACAAGGCCCTGCGCAACCTCGCCGCCCTTTCCGCCCAGCAGCGAGCGCGGCGTTTCATCAGCGACGATCTGCCCTGCATCCATTACCAGCACACGGTCGGCCAGCAACAGCGCTTCGGCCATGTCGTGGGTGACCATGACAGTGGTGAGGCCGAGTTCCTCGTGCAATTCGCGCACGCGTTCTCCCAGAGCATCGCGCGTGATCGGGTCGAGCGCGCCGAAAGGTTCGTCCATCAGCAGCAATTCAGGGTCGCCCGCCAGAGCGCGCGCGACGCCGACGCGCTGGCGCTGGCCACCCGAAAGCTCGTCGGGCATCCGGCTGGCCATGTCGGGTTCGAGTTCGACGAGGGTCAGCAACTCGGCGATCCGTTCCTGACTCAGCTTCTCGCCCGCGAGGCGAGGGCCGATCGCGATGTTTTCGCCTACGCGGAAATGCGGAAACAGGCCGATCCCTTGGAACACATAGCCGACCCGGCGGCGAAGGGCGGAGGGCTTGAGCGTTGTCACGTCCTCGCCGCCAAACAGAACGCGCCCGGACGACGGGGCGACAAGGGTGTTAACCATCTTGAGCAGGGTCGACTTGCCCGACCCCGACGCCCCGACCAGCGCAACGAACGAACCCCGGGCAATCTCGCAACTGACACCGGCCACGGCGACGACCTCGCCGTTCTTGCCATAGCGCCGCTCGGCCGCGTCGAAATGCAGCAGCTTCTTGCTCATCAGCAGCTTGCTCCGTGCGGGCCTGGATCTTGTGAGTGAAGCGGCTTGATGGAGTCAGCCCCGATCGGCGGAGGCAGCATTCTGCGCGCCGTCCTCTGCGCTGGCGGACTGGCCGGAATCCCCGCCCGTATCCCCGTCCGATCCCGCCTGATCGGTCTGCACGGGATTCTCGGGAGGCCGGTAAGAGACCTTTTTCACCTCGATCGCACGCCCCGAGGTGTTGGTTGCCCGCATCACGCCGTTGAGGCCGGGCCGTCCATGTGCCCAGCATACGATTGCGCCGGTGTCAGGCTTGAAGCACAATTCACCGTCTTCGTTCTGCTCCCAGGTGCCGGAATTCGTGATCGCGCCCTCGCAAAGGTCGCGATAGCGCCCGTCCGCGTCGAGATAGGTGGTGAATACATCGCCATCCTTGCTGACCGAAAGCCAGGCGGTCTTTGCCATGGCAACGCTTTGCGCCGAAAGCGCGCTTTCTTCGGCAGCGCCCTCAGCGCTCTCGTCGGGGCTCTCGCTAGCGCTGTCCTGGGCCGCGCACCCGGCCAGCAGCAGACCAATCGCGCCAAGGCAGAGCGTTTCATATGCGCTTTTCATGGGTCTCATGCCGGGCAGCCTAGAGCGGCAAACGCGTGTCGCCAACCCCTCGGCCAGGCTCTCAAAAGCGCAGCGCCGGCTGCAGCAAGAGGACCTGCAAGCGGGCTCAAGCCTCAAGCCGGGTCAGTGGCACGGTTATCGTCGCGCCCAGTCCACCCGCTTCCCAGGATTGCTCGAGCATGCCGCCCAGTTGGTGGGTGATCGCCATGGTCATCAACCGCGAGCCAAAGCCCTCATTCTCGGGCGGCTTGGTGGCCGGGCCGCCGGTTTCCTGCCAGGTGATCCTGGCTTCCTGTCCGGCGCGGGAAATGGCGATCGAGACCTTGCCTTGCGCCGCGCTGAGCGCGCCATACTTGGCCGAATTGGTCGCCATCTCGTGAAATACGAGAGCCAGCGGGGTGGCGGCGCGGGCGCCCAACGAAACGCTTGCGCCTGTAATTGTCACAGCGTCCGCACCCGGTGCGCCATAGGGTGCCATCAGCACCTCGAGCAGCCCGGCCAGGTCCTTTTCCTCGATGCTGTCGATCTGCAGAGCAAATTCCTGCGCCCGCGAAAGCGCGCGGATCGTATCGGTCAGGATACCGGCAAACGCCTTGTTCGCGGCGTCGCCGCGCGCATGGAGCGAGATCAGCCCGATGATGACGGAGAAGATGTTCTTGATCCGGTGCGCCAGTTCCCCGGCGAGCAATTCCCGCTCCTTCGAGATGCGCGTTGCATCGTCGATATCGGTCAGCGTGCCAAACCAGCGCGCGGTTTCGGGATCATCGGTCGAAGGCACCGCGCGGCTCAGCACCCAGCGATAGCTGCCATCGGCCTGCCGCAAGCGCCATTCATCCTCGAACGGCTCGGCGCGTTGCAGGGCATCGAGGAACTTTGCGCGGGATGCTTCGAAATCCTCCGGATGAACCGCCGCGCGCCAGTCCTCGACATGGCGCGGGGCCGGCAAGCCGGTGACCTCGCGCCAACGCGCATTGACGTAATCGAACTGGCCATAGGGACCGGCGGACCATGCAATGTCTGGCACGCTGTCGATCATGAATTGCAGCCGCTCGGCGCTCGAGCGGATGGCGGCGCTCACTTCGCCCGCCTGGCGATGTGCGAGCAGGCGGCGCTTGACCGCTTCAGCGAGCACCTGCAGTCCTTCGCGCTGGACAGGAGTGAGCCCTTCGGGCCGGGCGATAGTGTCAAACACGCACAGCGCGCCAAGTGGTGCGCCTTCCGATGAAATCAGCGGCGCGCCTGCGTAAAATCGCAAATGGGCATCGCTGGTGACGAGGCTGAACTCGGCAAAGCGCGGGTCCTTGCTCGCATCGGGCACGACGAGCACCTCGCCCGTCATCATCGCGTGCGCGCAAAAGCTGGTCGAACGCGGCGTTTCGTTGACCGCGATCCCCTCGCGGGCAAGGAAGACCTGGCGTTCTGCCTCGACCAGGCTGACCGCTGCGGAGGGGACTTCGCAAAGATGAGCGGCAAAACGTGCAAGGCGTGCAAGCTCTTCATCGCCGCTGAGCTCGGACACCGAATAGCTCGCCAGCGTTACAAGCCGTTCTTCCTCCACGCAAAGTTGCGCCTTGGGATCATTGCCATTCGGCCACAAGCCAGGCTGCGGGAGGGACACGGTGCTCACGTGAGCCCGGCAATACAGGAAAGACGGCGCGGGTCAAAAGGAGTGTGCCGCCCGGTAAAACCCGCGCCGCGCCCGGACCGGCGTTGGCCTTTGCACAACACGTTGCTAAGGCTCGGCCAAACAACACATACTCGGCCCGTCAGAGCTTCGCTGCACCGGGCCCGATGGGACGAGAGACACTTATGCGAGCCACCCCCGATTTTGATTTCCAGCTGGGCGAAAGCGCCGAGATGATCCGCGAGAATGTTGCGCGCTTTGCCGATGAGCAGATCGCGCCGCTGGCGGAAAAGATCGACCGTGAAGACTATTTCCCGAGGGACGAATTGTGGAAGGCGATGGGCGATCTTGGTCTTCACGGCATCACCGTCGAGCAAGAAGACGGAGGCCTCGGCCTTGGCTATCTGGAGCACGTAATCGCGGTCGAGGAAGTCAGCCGGGCGAGCGCCTCGCTCGGCCTGTCTTACGGTGCCCACTCCAATCTGTGTCTCAACCAGATTCGCCGCTGGGGCAATGAAGAGCAGAAGGCCAAATACCTCCCCCGCCTGATTTCGGGCGAGCACGTCGGCAGCCTCGCCATGTCCGAGGCGGGCGCGGGCAGCGATGTCGTCTCGCTGAAGCTGAAGGCGGAGGCGGTTCAGGAGGCAGACACTCTGGTAGTCTATGCCAAGACCGATGGCAGTGCGGGTTCGCGCGGGATCACGGCCTTCCTGATCGAGAAGGGCGATGCAGGGCTTCTCCATCGGCCAGAAAATCGAGAAGGTCGGCATGAAAGGCTCACCCACGGCAGAGCTGGTGTTCGACGATTGTCACATCCCCGAGAGCCGTGTGATGGGCCCCGTCAATGGCGGCGTCGGCGTGTTGATGAGCGGACTGGATTACGAGCGCGTGGTGCTTGCCGGATTGCAGCTCGGCATCATGCAGGCGTGCCTCGACACGGTCATCCCCTATCTTCGCGAGCGCAAGCAGTTCGGCAAACCCATTGGCAGCTTCCAGCTGATGCAGGCCAAGGTAGCCGACATGTATGTCGCGCTCCAGACCGCGCGCGCCTACACCTATGCGGTCGCCAAGGCCTGCGATGCCGACCAGACCACGCGCTTCGATGCGGCGGGCGTCATCCTCTATTCGAGTGAAAGCGCCTTCAAGGTTGCCGCCGAAAGCGTGCAGGCGCTGGGCGGGGCGGGCTACACGACCGACTGGCCGGTCGAGCGCTACATGCGCGATGCGAAACTGCTCGATATTGGTGCGGGCACCAATGAAATCAGGCGGATGCTGATCGGGCGCGAATTGATCGGGGCGGCGGGGTGAATGCGGTCACGACGCCGGGCCTGTGCCTAGCGCGTCCCGATTTCCTGTCTGCGCAAGATCACGAGGTGATGCTCGACCATGCACTTTCGCAGGAAGGCCGCTGCAAGCCGAGCCATGTCGGCGCGGGGATGGATGCGGATACGCGCCGCTCGCTTGCTATCGGTGATCTTGGCCCTTGCCGCCAGATCATCCGCGATGCGGTGGCGCCGCTGGTCGAAGAGTTTGCGCAGGCTTTTGGCGTCACCGTCAGCAAACAGCGCCGCTTCGACGGTTCGATGAATGCGCACACAGATGGTGCGTTCTACAAGCCGCATGTCGACATGGGCGGATCAAGCTTCCACCGCAGCCGCGTATTGAGCGCGGTCTACTATTTCTATCGCACACCCGCAGCATTCACCGGCGGCGAGCTGCGCCTGTTCCGGCTTGATCGCCCGGGCGAATTCGTTGATGTCCCGGCGATCGATAACCAGCTGGTCGTCTTTCCCTCCATGGTCCCCCATGAGGTTCGCCCGATGCGCGCTTTGCCTTCAACCTGTGGGTGCACAAGACGAGTGAAGAGGAGGCCGCCTGATGCCTGTCTACATGATCAGCCGCATGACCATCCATGACCGCAGCGCATACGATAAGTACGAAGAGCGTTTCATGGAGATCTTCGACAAGTTCGACGGCAAGCTTCTGAGCGTGGACGAAGAACCGCACGTGGTCGCGGGCGAATGGAAAGCGACGCGCAGCGTGCTGATGGAATTTCCGAGCAAGCCGCAGCTTTTCGCTTGGCTGACCTCGCCCGAATATCTGGAAATCGGCCAATATCGCGACGCCGGCAGCACAGCCGAGGCGATCATTGTGAAGGGGCTTGAAGCGGGGGACGGCTTCACTTGATTTTTCATTATCTTGCGGCAGGCTTTTCGCTGCTTATCATATTCCGAGCGTTCTCTACCGGCAAGTTCCGTGAGCATTTGCACAAGGGCGCGCGGCTCAACCCGTCTGGTCAAGTGACTGAGCTTAATCCGAACGCGGTGCTTTCAGTAGCACTTGTGATGGTTTTCTTCGCAGCGATACCAGTCCTGCTCTTGTTGCCAGGAGTGCCGTTTTGGATCGAAGTTGGTCTTGGAATGCTGTTTAGCATTATCTGTGTTCTGGCGCTCCTGCGGGCGCGTTCGAACTATTGGCCCGCTTATGTCCTCGCTTCGATCGGACCGCTAATTGTTGCAGGGAGTCTGACATGACCGCACCTGTTCTCACTTCGAAGCTCGACCGCGAGGCGCCCGACGCCAAGGCGCGGTTTGATCATAACACCGCGCTTGCGAGCGATCTTCGCACCAGCGTCGCCGCCGCCGCTTTGGGCGGGGCGGAGCGCTCGCGTGAGCGGCATGTCAGCAGGGGGAAGCTTCTGCCAAGGGAGCGCGTCGAACGGCTGCTTGATCCCGGTTCGCCCTTCCTCGAGATTGGCCAGCTTGCCGCCAACGGCATGTACGAAGGCGATGTGAACGCCGCCTCGATCATCTGCGGGATCGGGCGCGTTTCGGGCCGGCAGGTGATGATCGTCTGCAACGATCCGACCGTGAAGGGCGGCAGCTACTACCCGATCACGGTCAAGAAGCACTTGCGCGCGCAGGAGATCGCGCAGGAGAACCGCCTGCCTTGCATCTACCTCGTCGATAGCGGCGGGGCGAACCTGCCATATCAGGCCGAGGTCTTCCCTGATCGCGAGCATTTCGGGCGGATATTCTTCAACCAGGCCAATATGAGCGCGCTGGGCATCCCGCAGATCGCCTGCGTGATGGGCAGCTGCACCGCGGGCGGGGCTTATGTGCCTGCCATGTCTGACGAGACGGTGATCGTGCGCAATCAGGGCACGATCTTCCTTGCCGGGCCTCCACTGGTGAAGGCCGCGACGGGCGAGGAGATCAGCGCAGAGGATCTGGGCGGCGGCGACCTTCATGCCAAGAAGTCGGGCGTAGTCGATCATCTTGCTGAGAATGACGAGCACGCGCTCACCATCGTGCGCGATATTGTCAGCCAGCTAGGCGCGAACACCGGCGCGGCGAAAGATATTGCCCTCAAGAACCCGCGCCTGCCGAAATACGAAGCCGAGGATCTCTATTCGATCATTCCCGAAGATGTGCGTGCGCCCTATGACGTGAAAGAGGTGATCGCGCGGCTGGTGGACGGCAGCGAGTTTCACGAGTTCAAGCAGCACTACGGCTCGACGCTGGTCTGCGGTTTTGCGCATATCTGGGGCATGCCGGTGGCGATCCTCGCCAATAACGGCGTGCTGTTCTCGGAGAGCGCGCAAAAGGGCGCGCACTTTATTGAGCTTGCCTGCCAGCGGCGCGTCCCGCTGCTGTTCCTGCAGAATATCAGCGGCTTTATGGTCGGCGGGAAGTACGAGGCGGAAGGCATCGCCAAACATGGCGCGAAGCTCGTCACCGCCGTGGCGACCGCTTCGGTCCCCAAGATCACCGTGGTGATCGGCGGCAGCTTTGGCGCGGGCAATTACGGCATGGCGGGCCGGGCGTACTCGCCGCGTTTCCTCTTCACCTGGCCGAACGCGCGCATCAGCGTGATGGGCGGCGAACAGGCGGCAAGCGTTCTCGCCACCGTCCACCGCGATGCCGACAAGTGGACCGACGAGGAGGCCGAGGCGTTCAAAGCGCCGATCCGCCAGAAGTACGAAGACGAGGGCAACCCCTATTACGCCACCGCGCGGCTGTGGGACGACGGCGTGATCGACCCGGTGCAAACGCGTGACGTACTGGGGCTGGCCTTCGCGGCGACGCTGGAGGCTCCAATCTCCGAGCGGCCTCAGTTCGGTATTTTCAGGATGTAATGATGGTAAATTGGCTGGCGTCAGACCCAAACATTTCAGCAGTGACCAATTTGGTTGGATTGCTAACTGCAATTTATTTTGTTTGTATTGGTATCAGAGCGACTTACGGATATCGTTCATCGTTCTTCAATGGCTGGAAGGCGCTGAAGAGATCAATATCCTACGCCAATGCATGCAACGGTTACCGAATGGCTATGGATGCGCACTTCTTTATCTCGTTTGTACTTCAAGTTCTGAGCAGAATGATTTTTCTGGCATTTTTTATAATAGTTCTCGTTACGGCGAAACAGCCGACCACCGAAGAGGATTTTTTGTCATCAAGCCGACTGGTTTATCTGCATGGGACCTTTGAAGAATATCAGAAAATGGAACTCTTGATGGACCTTGCTGAGAAGGGCGGTGCAATGGTCTTGCTGATTGTTCTGAGTCACACTTTTTTCAAATCGTTTCTGATGGCGAGACTCGTGGGTAAATTTCGCAGCAAATGGTATGACCGACGGCGCTTGCCTTGGACGACTGTTGGGAGCCCTAATTACAATAGCTCATGAGCTGCTAATCCCTCGCGGCTTTCCCTTGCGTAGCTTGGCAAAGGCGCGCAGATATAGCCAAGAGAGGGATCACCTATTGCGCTACAACGAAACCCGCAACGTCACACTGCTTTCGCGGATCGTGAACCGGATCATCCTGGTGCTCTACCGGTGGAAGGGCTGGAGGATCGAAGGGCACTTGCCTGATAACCTCAGGAAATATGTCATAGCAGGCGCGCCGCACACGTCGGGTTGGGATTTCGTCTTCTTCGCCGGTGCGACCCATGCCGAACAGGTGCAGCCCAATTTCATGGGCAAGCACACGCTGTTCAAGGGCGTGATGAAGAACTTCATGCTCGATATGGGTGGCATACCGATCGATCGCACCAAACGCGCCAATACGGTCGAGCAGATGAAGGCCGAGTTCGACCGTCGCAAGGAGCTCGCCCTCGTGATTGCCGCAGAAGGTACGCGCAAGAGCGACGGCAAATGGAAGTCCGGCTTCTACAACATTGCCCGCGCTGCGGGGGTGCCGATCGTTCCGGCCTTCGCGGATAACGAAAAGATGATCATCGGCTTCGGACCGCCGATGATGCCGACGGGCAATTACGGCGAGGACTTGCTCAAGATTGCCGAATGGTTCCGCTCGAAGATCCCGGATCTGGAACGCTACAAGGTGCTGGAACAACAGGCCAAGGACATCATCGCGGGCAGGAACGACATTTAGATTCCACGCCGGTTGCGACCAGTTGTGGTGCCCCAGCGGCGGGCAGGCATGTTGCGCTGCAGCATTTTTGGCTCTACCGCTTTAAGACCGCCTCGCCATCCCCTATGTGTGCGAACGGTCAAGGAGACGAACCAGGCATGGCACTTTCCCCGGAAGCCAGGAATCGCGAACGCAAGCGCATTGCGCAAATGGTGCTGGACCTTGTGAAGCAGCGCGGGACGGAAATTTCCTATAATGTCGCGCTCACCGAAAGCGGCCTTGCGCGCAGCCGGTTTGAAGAGATCTTTGCCGATTACGATGAACTGTTCGATGCGGTCGCGCAGATCTGGCTTGCCGAGCACATGCGCGTGATGGAGGAGGTGCTCGCCACCGATCTTCCCCCGCCGCGCAAGATGTACGAGTTTTTCCGCCGCCGCTTTGTCATCTCGCGCGATCGCTTTCGCGAAGACCCTCAGAACTTCACCCTCATCAGCGAGATGGGCGCGGCGAACTTTGAAAAGGTCCGCAGCTATGTTGATCTTGCTGACCATTACCTCGCTGAACTGATCGTCCAGGCGCAGGCCGACGGATATTTTGCCGGCCTCGAGATTGACGAGGCGCTTTCGCTGATCAACCAGATGATTTCGCCCTACGCGATCCCCGACACGCTCATTTACCTCGGCGACAAGCTGACCGAAGACAAGCTCGCCCGGATCATCGACACGATCTTCACCGGCCTATCGGGCGAGATGGGGGACAGCGCCAGGGGCACGAACACGCTGAAAGTGCTCAACTAGGAGCCGAGGCGCTCGCTCATTTCTTGCGGAACTGGACGACATTTGCCGGCAGCTTCGCAGGCCGGCCAGCAAGGCGCTGCTCGTTGAGCGCATATTTCAGGCTCGCCCCGACGCTGGCCGCGCAGATGGCAAGGATCAGCCCCGCCCATACCCAGTGCGGCAGGAACAAGGCGGCCTCGATCTGTCCGGTGTCCGACAGCATGCGCTGGCCGCCAATTTCGGCCTCTTCGGTGAAGAGGTAGTCGAAATCGCGCAGCATGCTCATCGCGCCCAGAATGCCGAGGAACTGGAGTGTGAAACGCGTCAGCGCGCGAGGGCCCCGCCATGCCATCAGGCCGATGCCGGCAGCGACCAGCGGGAGCACGAAAAAGCCGACCGGCGAGCGCACATAGACAATGACCGAGGCGAACAGGGCGCCCGCCATGGCCCACAAGGCCGCGCGCCACATCCTCTCATGCGCGCTGGCGAGGATCAGCAGCGAACCCGCAAAACAGGGGGCCAGCGGCCCGCCCGCCGCGATCGCGGCGCGGGCAGGCGCCGAGATGTCGGATGCGACCCGGCTGTGCGCGACGCCCGAGCCGTCAGCAAAGATCTGCAACTGGTCAAAGCCCTGCCCCAGCGCGAGCGCCGTCAGGCCATGGCCCATTTCATGAAACCAGGTGGTGAGGATGACGAAGGGATAGCTCAGATAGGTGCCGAACGGCACGGCCGGCAGCGCCAGCACGACCACCACCGCCAGAATGAGTCGTCCGACCTGCTCTGCTTGGCTGCCCGGTTGAACCATGGATTGCATGCGCAGGCCCTCAGCTATCCGCGCTCGGCGGCGAGGCTAGCGGTTCGGGGTCGTCCTTCTTGCGCACATTTCCGTCTACGTCGACTTTGGTGCGGTAGCGCTTCGCAGCTTCTTCGTCCTGGGCGCGCTGTTCTTGCAGGATTGACCACGAGGCCAGGAACAGACCGGCCACGAGGGGCCCGATCACGATCCCGGCTACGCCCGCAATGGAAAGTCCGCCAAGGGTGGTGACGAGGATGATCCAGTCGGGAATGCCGGTGTCGCGGCCGACCAGGATCGGGCGCAGCACATTGTCCGCCGAACTGATGACGATAAATCCGGATGCGAGTACGAATATGCCCTGCCACACCTCACCGGTGATCAGCAGATAGGCGCCAACCGGGCCCCAGACCAGCGCGGTCCCGACCGCCGGGATCAGCGCAAGGATCGCCATCAGCACGCCCAGCAGCAGTGCGGAGGGCACTCCGGCGATCGCCATCGTGATCCCGCCCAGAGTGCCCTGCACGAGACCGACCACGCCCGACCCCTTTATGACGGCGCGCACAATTCCAAGGAACCGCTCGGCCAGCCGGTCTGCAATGCCGCGATCAATCGGAGCCGAAAGCAGCAATGTCTCGCCGATCCGGCTGCCATCACGCAGCAGGAAGAAGGTGACATATAGGCCAATGCCAAAGCTGAGGAGGAAGCCCAGCGCCCCACCCCCGATGGAAAGGGCCTGGTTGGCGATTAACCCTGCGCTTTCGCCCAGCAATTCCTCAACGCGCGACTGGATCACCGAAAGGTCGGTCCAGCCCCTCTCATCGACGGCTTGCTGCACTTGCGCGGGCATGGATGAATAGAGCGTATCGGCCCAAGCGGCGAGATCGATCGGATTGGCGCGGATCAGGTCGACCAGTTGTAGCGCCTGGCCAATGACCAGCGTACCGATCCACAAGGCCGGCAGGATGACTGCCAGCAGGATAAAGACAAGCGCCAGCAATGCAGCCGGATTGCGACGGCCACGGCACTTCTTCAGGCACCAGCGATAGAGCGGCTGGAACATGATCGCTGCCAGAACAGACCACAGCAATGTGGTCGCGAACGGCCAGACGATGAACACGGCCATGCATGTCACCGTCGCAAGAATCAGCAGGAAACTGATCTGCTTGAGCTCGCCAGTGTGGTGGTCGGGGCCGATCATCGGGTCCATCGTCTAGGGCGACTGCGCCCTTCCGGCCCGAAAGCCCCTCTCGTAAACAGGAGAAAAGGCGATCGCAAGATCAGACATCCAGATTGGCCACGTTAAGCGCGTTGTCCTGGATGAATTCGCGGCGCGGTTCGACCACGTCTCCCATCAGCCGGGTGAAGATCTCGTCGGTGACATCGGCGTCCTCGACCTTCACCTGCAGGAGCGCGCGGTTTTCCGGATCGAGAGTTGTCTCCCACAATTGCTCGGCGTTCATCTCGCCAAGGCCCTTGTAGCGCTGGACCGAGAGGCCCTTGCGCCCGGCTGCGAACACCGCGTCGAGCAATTGTGTGGGGCGCATGATCGCATCCTCGCGGATCGTTGCCGGTTCTTCGCCCTCGGCATCCTCGTCTGATGCCGTTGCCGTGTCATCAAGCGCCTCGGCGGCCTTTACCAGCCGCACCGGCGCGGCATAGGTTTCCGCCTGTGGTCCGGCGAGACCGTGCAGCTTGAGCGCCTCGGTGCTTTCGAGGAAGCGCGCGTCGATATCGTGCACATCGGTGACGCCGCGCCAAAGGCGCGAAAACTGGACCGAACCGTCGTCGAGCAGGCGGGCGGTCCATTGCGCTTCGGCATCGCCCATCTGGATGCGGCTCGCCGTGAAATCGAGCGAGGCGGCGCGTGTGTCCGCCGAAAGCGCGGGATCGAGCGCACCCGAAAGCGCCATCTGTTCGACGAGGTTGAAATCGTAGCGGCGCGGCACGAAGCCGAGCAGGTTCCTGAACCGCAGCGCCTGTTCGACAAGAATGCGCAGATCCTCGCCCGAACGCGCCCCGCCCTGGGTTTCGAGCACACGGCCCTGAAGCCCCGCATCCACCAGATAGCGGTCAAGCGCGGGCTGATCCTTCAGGTAAACCTCGCTGCGGCCCTTGGCGACCTTGAACAGCGGCGGCTGCGCGATGAAGAGGTGCCCTGCCTTTACAATCTCCGGCATTTGGCGATGGAAGAATGTCAGCAGCAAGGTCCGGATGTGCGCGCCGTCGACATCGGCGTCCGTCATGATCACGATTTTGTGATAACGCAGCTTTTCAAGATTGAACTCGTCACGGATACCGGTGCCCATCGCCTGAATCAGGGTTCCGACTTCTTTAGAGCTGATGATCCGGTCAAACCGGGCGCGCTCGACATTCAGGATCTTGCCCTTCAGGGGCAGGATCGCCTGCGTCTTGCGGTCGCGGCCCTGTTTTGCAGAGCCGCCGGCAGAATCACCCTCGACCAGGAACAGTTCGGCCTTGGTCGCATCGCGTTCCTGGCAATCGGCCAGCTTGCCAGGCAGGCTGGCCACGCTCATCGCCCCCTTGCGGCTCATTTCGCGCGCGCGCTTGGCGGCTTCGCGCGCGGCGGCAGCGTCGATTATCTTCTGGATGATGGTCTTGGCGTCATTGGGGTTCTCCTCGAGCCAATCGTTCATCTTCTCGCCCATCAGCGATTCGAGCGGCTGGCGCACTTCGGAGGAAACCAGCTTGTCCTTGGTCTGCGAGGAGAACTTGGGATCGGGCAGCTTGACGCTGACGATGGCGGTGAGCCCTTCGCGCATGTCCTCGCCCGAAAGCGATACCTTTTCCTTCTTCAGCAATCCCGAACGGTCCGCGTAATTGTTAAGCGTGCGGGTCAGCGCGGCGCGGAACGCCGCCAAATGCGTGCCGCCATCGCGCTGCGGGATGTTGTTGGTGAAGGTAAGGACGTTCTCGTAATAGCTGTCATTCCATTCGAGCGCGACGTCGATGCCGATGCCGTCCTTCTCGGCCGAGACCGAGATCGGCTCGGGGATCAGCGCTTCCTTGTTACGGTCGAGATATTTGACGAAGGCCGCAATCCCGCCCTCGTAGAACAGGTCGTGCTCGATCGGCTCCTCATGCCGCTTGTCGCGCAACAGGATGCGGACGCCCGAATTGAGGAAGGCAAGTTCGCGGTAACGGTGCTCGAGCTTGTCAAAATCGTATTCGGTCACGTTCTTGAACGTGTCGTTCGAGTGGTGGAAGGTGACCCGCGTTCCCTTCTTGAAGCCGTCATCGTCCGGGTTCTGATCGACCCTCGGCGCATCGCCCAGCACTTCGAGCGCGGCGACCGCATCGCCGTGCTCGAAGCGCATCCAGTGCTCCTTGCCGTCGCGCCAGATCTTCAGCTCGAGCCATTCGCTCAATGCGTTCACCACCGAGACGCCGACGCCGTGGAGGCCGCCGGAGACCTTGTAGGCGTTGTCATCCGAGGTGTTCTCGAACTTGCCGCCTGCGTGCAGCTGGGTCATGATGACCTCGGCCGCAGAGACGCCCTCTTCCTTGTGCATGCCCACCGGAATGCCGCGGCCATTATCCTCGACACTGACGCTGCCATCGGCATTCAGTTCGATGAGGACAAGGTCGCAGTGGCCCGCCAGCGCTTCGTCGATCGCGTTGTCGGAGACCTCGAACACCATGTGGTGCAGGCCCGATCCATCATCGGTATCGCCGATATACATGCCCGGGCGCTTGCGCACCGCGTCGAGGCCTTTGAGGACCTTGATCGAATCCGCGCCATATTCGCCGTTCTGGCGCTGTTTCCGAGGTGTTTCGCTGCTGCTTTCATCCATAGCCATTATATAGGCGCTAATGGGGCTAAACCCAAATGCCCCCGCCGATCCGGATTAGCTTTTCCACCGATGGCTCGGCCCGGCGCTTCGGGTCTTTTGAACGGGTCCGTTCAGGGGGTCTGCTCAAAGGCCATCCGAAAGCGGATTGCGCCTTGCCAGACCTGCTCGTGAAGGAGTTGGACCAGCCCCTGCCGCGCGGGTAGCGGAAACTGGCTTTCATAACAGCGCATCGCATCCTGAGCCGCCTCGAGGTCAGGCGCTTCGTAGCGCACGCTATCGGTCAGCAGGTCGGGCGCGGTGGTGGCCCAGCTTTCGAAGCCTGGCAAAACGCCCGGCTCAATCTGGGGGAAGGCGGCATAGAGCAGATCGGGGCGCGTCGTGCCCATTTCCGCCACGGCCTGGGTGACGATTGCGCTGATCATCCGGTGATCGGCGTGGCCGTAGCCGCCATCGGGTCCCCAGGTAAGGATCACGTCGGGCCGTGCCTCGATGATCGCCTCACGCGTCTTGTCGAGCGCGCGCCTGGCTGCGCTTTCGGGTGAGCGTGCCATTGTCGCCAGCGCGCCGTCGCCCAGATCCCAGAACAACGGTTCGTCTATGCCAAGCGCAAAGGCGGCGCAGCGACCCTCCTTCTCGCGCATCGCGCCGATGGCGTCGGCATCCTCCAGCCCGCTTGAGCCCGGCCCTGCATCGCCACTCGTGGCGTAGACCAGCGTGACCTTGCCGCCATCGCGCGCGATCCGCGCAAGGACAGGGGCGATGGTGATCTCGTCATCGGGGTGGGCAAGGATCGCCAGCGCCGAGGGCGGGGTAGGGCGCGCCGGGCGCTCCTGCATGCTCAACGGCCTTTGCCCCGGGCGCGCCCGCTCGGCATCGCCCCGGGATGCAGGGGCGTCCTGCGCGGCAACCGCCCCGCATGCCAGTACGGCTGTTGTGGCAAAGATGGTCCTGAGCATTCTTGTCATCACTTCACGTCCTTCCTCTCACCGGCGCTCTTGCACCTTTGCAACCGGCGGTAAAGAAAGCGACAAGCGTGTTCGCATCTGATGACTTGAACCCGATTGCGGCGTGGGGCAGGTGTTTGGCCCATGACGAGAGAGAACCCCGACCAACCCGCTGCGTGCGATCCTTTCATGCGCGACCAGATCATCGCCGCCCTTGAAGAGCCTTTCGGTTCCTATCTCGAGATCCTGACCGGCTGGGCGCGCGCGCAGCCCGATGCCATCGCGCTGGTTGATGACGAGCGCGAGATCGCCTGGGCCGAACTGATCGGGCTGGTCGAGCGGCTGGCAGCGCGGCTGATCGAGACGGGGCTGGAGCAGGGCCAGTCGGTTGCGATCCTCGGCACAAGCAGCGTCGAATACGCGCTCGTTTTTCTGGCCGCAGTGCGCGCGGGCGGCGTGGCCGCTCCGCTGACCACGAGTGCCTCGGCCGAGCAATTGGAAGGCATGGCGAAGGATTCAGGTGCGCGCCATCTGTTTATCGACGCCGCCAAGGCGGCGGAGCTTGGCCCCGATTTCATGTCTGACCTGATCCGCGTGCCGCTTGAGGATATCGAGGGCTGGATGGCGCCGCCGGGAAGCCGCGCGCCCGACATCAAGCCTGATAAGGCCGATGCCTTCAACATCATCTATTCCTCCGGCACGACTGGCATTCCCAAGGGCATCGTCCATTCCCACCAGATGCGCTGGAGGCAATTCGGCGCGACCGCACTGTCCTATCTCAAGGCCGGGCTGCCGGTCCGCTCGCTCGCCTCGACGCCGCTTTATTCGAACACCACCATGGTCGCCTTCCTCGCGCCGATGCTGGCGGGCGGCACAGTGCGGATCATGGGCAAGTTCGACTGCGCGCGGTGGCTGGACCATGCGCAGGCCGACCGAACGACGATCACCATGCTGGTGCCGGTGCAATATCAGCGTCTGATGGACTTTGCGGGCTTCGACGGTTTTGACCTGAGCTCTCTGGCAATCAAATATTGCACCTCCGCGCCGTTCTCCGCCGAGCTCAAGCGGCAGGTGCTCGATCGCATGCCGGGCGGATTGATCGAGATCTATTCGATGACCGAGGGCGGCGTTGTCTGCCTGCTTGCGGCCCACGAATTCCCCGACAAACTGCACACCGTGGGGCGCCCGGCACCGGGCAGTGAGATGAAGGTGCTCGACGACGAGGACAATGAAGTGCCGCCGGGCACTCCGGGCAACCTGATCGGGCGCAGCGAGACGATGATGTCGGGCTACAAGAATCGCCCCGACAAGACCACCGAGGCGCAATATGTCGCCCCTGATGGCGGGGTGTGGATGCGAATGGGCGATATCGGCCGCGTCGACGAGGATGGTTTCGTCGAACTCGTCGGGCGCGCCAAGGACATGATTATCTCGGGCGGTTTCAACATCTATCCCAGCGACCTCGAAGCGCAGCTTGCCAGGGAAGACGGCGTCATCGAGGCCGCCGTGGTCGGGGTGCCATCGCGCCAATGGGGAGAGACGCCGGTGGGCTTTGTCGTGCTCAGTCAGGGCTCCGATTGCGACGCGGTGCTGGCTGCGGTCAATGCGCGGCTCGGCAAGACGCAGCGCCTGTCCGCGCTCTATCCGGTCGATGAAATGCCGCGCAGCCATATTGGCAAGCTGCTCAAGACCGAATTGCGCGAAAAGGCCCAGCGCTTGAGCCAGGCGGGCTGAGCCGTCTCTTGATACAAAAAGGGCGCGGCCCTCGTGTGAAGAAGCCGTGCCCTGATTGCGAATGCCTGTATGTTCAGATGATATAGGTGCTGAACGACACAGCGCTCACGCCGAGCGCAAGTACGAGGCTGACCAGCTTTTCAGGGATTTGGATCATGGATTTTCTCCTGCGGGCGCGCACCATGCGTGCCCGTTTCACGAGGAGATTTAGGTGCTGAGTTAAAAAATGTTACTCAGACAAGTAACATAATTGCCGCATAGTGTAATCGTATTGATCGATCAGCCGGGCTGTTGTCGGACAATTGTGTGAGCGAAGACGCGGTCACCGAGTTCGGGGGTGGAGGGGTGACCGCGTCTTGCTCACTGTATGGAGAATATGGCCGTCGATCCCCGCTCAAAAACTGGCGCCGATCCCAGGGCGCAAGCAGAGCGCGGCGCGTGTCAAAGCGGTGGCCTCGGGGAAGACCGTCTGCGGGAACCGGACGCGGTGCCGTGAAGGTGTGCGACCCACGGCGGTGGTCGATGTCCCGTCTGCTTTGACCAGCCACTCCATAAGCTGGCGGCTCGCGCAGCCGAGGGGGCGGTCTGCGGAGCACCAAGACAAACGCGCGCTTGGAGAGAGGGGCAACGCGCTCGATGGAAAGTCAGCTAATGTTCGATCCGATCGAACACAAATGCGAAAACACAAAATTTGCTTGCATAAAATGCAATATAGGGGCGCCAGGGTCAGGCTATGCCCAAAAAGCCATCATTTGCGCGTGGTCTTGATATGGACAGCGCGAGAGCCGCTGGCGTAACGCATCTGCCATGAACAGCCCAACCGCGCCTGATTCCGGCACTCAATCGGCACCCACGCCCGAATGCATCCTGATCGTCGACTTCGGCAGCCAGGTCACCCAGCTGATCGCGCGCCGCGTGCGCGAGGCGGGGGTCTATTCCGAGATCGCCCCCTTCACGATGGCGCAAGAGGCGTTCGAACGCCTCAAGCCCAAGGGCATCATCCTTTCCGGCTCGCCCGCCAGCGTGCCCGAAGAAGGCTCGCCGCGTTGCCCGCAGGCCTTGTTTGATGCAGGCGTCCCGATCCTTGGCATCTGCTATGGCCAGCAGGTGATGACCAAGCAGCTCGGCGGCGACGTACGCCCCGGCCACGAAACCGGAGAGGGCGGCGAATTCGGCCGCGCCTTCCTGACAGTCACCAAGGATTGTGCGCTGTTCGATGGCCTATGGAACGAAGGCGAACGCCATCAGGTCTGGATGAGCCATGGCGACAAGGTCACCAAGTTTGCGCCGGGCTTCGAAATTGTCGCCACCAGCGATGGCGCCCCCTTTGCCGTCATCGCCGATGAAAAGCGCAAGTTTTACGGCACGCAGTTCCATCCCGAAGTCGTCCACACGCCCGATGGCGGCAAGCTGCTCGCCAATTTCGTGCGCCATGTCTGCGGGCTTGCGGGCGACTGGACCATGGCCGAATTCCGCAAGACCAAGATCGCCGAGATCCGCGATCAGGTGGGTGATGGCAGAGTGATCTGCGGGCTGTCGGGCGGGGTCGACAGCGCGGTCGCCGCAGTGCTGATCCACGAGGCGATCGGCGACAAGCTCACCTGCGTCTTCGTCGACCACGGCCTGATGCGCATGAACGAGGCCAGCCAGGTCGTGACGCTGTTCCGGGACCACTACAATATCCCGCTCGTCGCGGTGGATGCCGAGGAGCAGTTCCTCAGCGGCCTTGCGGGCGTCTCGGACCCGGAGAAAAAGCGCAAGTTCATCGGCGGTGCCTTCATCGACCTGTTCGAGGCCGAGGCGACCAAGGTCGGCGGCGCGGATTTTCTTGCTCAGGGCACCCTCTATCCGGACGTGATCGAAAGCGTCAGCTTCACCGGCGGGCCGAGCGTGACGATCAAGAGCCACCACAATGTCGGCGGTCTGCCCGAGCGCATGAACATGGCGCTGGTCGAGCCCTTGCGCGAACTCTTCAAGGATGAAGTGCGCGAACTTGGCCGCGAACTTGGCCTGCCAGATGCCTTTGTGGGTCGCCACCCCTTCCCGGGGCCGGGCCTCGCCATCCGTATTCCGGGCGAAGTGACCAAGGACAAGGCTGATATCCTGCGCAAGGCGGACTCGATCTATATCGAGGAAATCCGCAAGGCCGGGCTTTACGACGCGATCTGGCAGGCCTTTGCCGTGCTGCTACCGGTCAAGACGGTGGGCGTGATGGGCGACGGGCGCACCTATGACAGCGTGTGCGGCCTGCGCGCGGTAACCAGCACCGACGGCATGACGGCGGATGTCTATCCCTTCGACGCGAGCTTCCTGACCCAGTGCGCAACGCGCATCGTCAACGAAGTGCAGGGCATCAACCGCGTGGTCTACGACTACACGTCAAAGCCACCGGGCACGATCGAATGGGAGTGACGCCCCGGACTGCCGGCAACTATTGAGCGCCTGCCGCGTATTGCTATGAGACGACGCAGATTTCCAAGGGGCCCATCATGATCAAACGTTTTCTCGCTGCCGCTGCTTTCACGCTCACTGCCGCTTGTGCGCAGGCGCCCGAGGAGCCTGCGCCGTTGACGCAAGGCGCCTGGTCGGTTGATGGGGATGCCTCGAGCCTCTCTTACGTCAGCATCAAGTCAGGCGAGATCGCGGAGGCAAACCGCTTCTCCGGTCTTTCCGGCAGCGTGACGCCCGAGGGCGCGGCTACAGTCGAGATCGATCTCGCCACGGTCGAGACCAAGGTCGATATCCGCAACGAGCGCATGCGCGACATCTTCTTTGAAGTTGCCGAATATCCGACCGCGACTGTCAGCGCCCAGATTGATCCCGCCGCCTTCGAAAGCCTTCCCGTTGGCGCCAGCGTCGAACAGCCGCTCAAGGCGACGCTCACTGTCAAGGGCGTCGAGGCGCCGGTGGAAACGCAGGTTTCCGTCACCCGCACAGCGCAGGACAGCGTGCTGGTTACCTCGAAAGAGCCCGTCATTGTCTATGCCGATGCGCTCGAACTGACCGATGGCCTGGCCAAGCTGCAGGAACTTGCCGGACTGCCCTCGATCACGCCCGCCGTGCCAGTGACTTTCTCGATCGCGTTCAAGCGCTAGGCGCTCCCGCGAGCGCGGCGTGCAGCTTGATCTGGGCCCTGACAACCGCACAGAGATTCTGAGGCGTGCGCAAGAGGCCCTGATCGCCGCGTTCGGGCGGATCATCCGCCCACCCGCCAAGCGCCGCGATCCGGTCTGGGTGCTGGTGCACGGCGTGATCGGCGCGCAGACCAAGACAGCGGCGTCCAACGCCTCGACCGATGCGCTGATCGCCGAATTCGGCAGCTGGGACGCGGTCGCGGACGTGCCGGTTGCTGACCTTGAGGCGCGACTCCAGCGCCAGACTTTTCCGAGCGTTGCCGCCGAGCGACTCAAGGCCTGCCTCGGCGCCATTATCGCCGAGCGCGGGAGCGTTGATCTGCGGCATCTCTCCAATCTCGATACCCCGGAGGCAATGGCGTGGCTGGAGACGCTGCCAGGCGTCGCGCGCAAGAACAGCGCCGGGGTGATGAACGCGAGCACCTTCGAACGCCGCGCCATGGTGATCGACGGGCACCACCGCCGGATCATGCAGCGCATGGGGATCGTCCCCGCCAAGGCCGATACCGCGAAAACCTACGATGCGCTCATGCCGATCGTACCGGACGAATGGTCCGCCGCCGATATGGACGAACACCACCTGCTTCTGAAGAAGCTTGGCCAGACCCTTTGCCGCCCGCGCCGGGCCGAGTGCAAGGCGTGTCCCCTGTGCGCCGATTGCGCGACCGGTCGCAGCGACTAATTCGCCAGCGCTGCTGCCATCGCGCCCATCGCCTTGGCGCTGAGGATTTCGACCCAGTATCCGTCCGGGTCCTTGATGAAGGCGATATGCTTCATCGCGCCTTCTTCCGGCCGCTTCTGGAATTCGACGCCATGCGCATCGAAATGGGCAACCGCGGCGGCCAGATCGGGCACGTCGAGCGCGATATGGCCAAAGCCCTGCGGCTCGGCATTTCCATCGTGATAGACGGGCCCCTCGGCATCCTCGGTCCCCCAATTGTGGGTGAGTTCAAGGACGCCAGGGCGCGAGAAGAGATATTCGCCCGCCTTTGCCGGGTCTTGCGGGACTTCGTCCTCCTGTGAGGTGAAACCGAGGAAATAGAGCGAGAATTCGCCCATATCGACGTCGATCTTGTGCAGCAGCGTCATGCCAAGGACGCCGCAATAGAATTCGAGGCTTTTGGCCGGGTCCTTCACCCGCAGCATTGTGTGGTTGAAGGTGAAGCCCATGGGGTTGGGTGCCGGATTGGGTGCCATGTCTTGTGTCGAACTCCCGAAACTGTCGCTGTGCAACCGATTGGCCGCCGCCGCGTTTTACTCGCAGCATGCTATCGCAAAACCAGATCGAGGATGTCTACCGCGCTTTGGCCGAGGCCATGCCGGGCCGCACAAAAAACGCCAAGGGGCCAAAGGGCCAGCCCGACGCGTTTCGCTCGTGCATATCCTGCATGCTCTCTGCCCAGTCGCTTGACCGTAACACGGCCGCCGCGACCAGGGCGCTGTTCAAACTGGCGAAGACTCCGCAAGCGATGCTCGCGCTCGATGACGATGCGATCCGCGAGGCGATCCGCCCTTGCGGCCTTTACAACAACAAGACGAAGAGTATCCGCAAGTTCTGCACGGCCTTGCTTGAGGAACACGGCGGCGTCGTCCCCGATACACGCGCAGGGCTGATGAGCCTGCCCGGCATCGGTCGCAAATGCGCCGACATCGTGCTGAGCTTCACCTTTGGCGAGGACGTGATCGCGGTCGATACCCATGTCCACCGCGTGTGCAACCGGATCGGCCTCACCGATGCCAAGACGGCGGACAAGACCGCGCAGCAGCTTGAAGAGCGTAGCCCCGAATGGGCGATGCGCGACGGGCATTTCTGGCTGATCCAGTTCGGCAAGCGCATCTGCCGCGCGCGGCTGCCCAAATGCGCGATCTGCCCGGTCAGCGATCTGTGTGAAACAGGTCCCATAGAGCGGGCGGCGGACTAGCCCCGCAGCCGCAGGCCGGGTAACCCTGTGCGCAGCACGGCCCTCCTGACAGCGGCACCTTTTCCTCCCGCGAGATTTATGCGCGCAGCCCTCACCACTCTTGTTCTCGTGACCCTTGCGCTCCTTGCCTTCGCGGGCAATTCGCTGCTCGCGCGCGCGGCGCTCGCCGATGGGGCGATCGAGGCGGGCGCGTTTTCCGCCATCCGGCTGGCTTCGGGCGCTCTCATCCTTCTGCCGGTTCTGGGGCGCCGGCCGGGGCTTGCCAATGCGCCGGGTGCGGCGGCGCTCGCGGTCTATGTCGCGGGCTTCTCGCTCGCCTATCTCAGTCTCGGGGCCGGCATCGGGGCGCTGATCCTGTTCGCCTGTGTCCAGGCGACGATCCTGGTGGTGGGAACTTTACGCGGGGAACGGCCGGGCGCGCTGGGATGGTGCGGTCTGGCGCTTGCCTTTGCAGGGCTGATCGTCCTGCTCGCTCCCGGGTCCGGCGCAGGCAGGCAAGCGGTTCCTCTGGCGCCCGCAGCACTGATGGCGAGCGCGGGTGTGGCATGGGGCGCCTACACGCTGGTCGGGCGCGGGTCGGCGGATGCTACGGGGCAGACTGCGCGCAATTTCCTCCTAGCTGCGCTGCTGGTCGCGCCCATGCTTGCATTCGACCAAGACTGGCCACGCTGGGACGGCGCGCTGCTTGCAATCGCGTCCGGTACGCTGACCTCGGCGCTTGGCTATGTGCTGTGGTACATGGCGATACCGCGCCTCAGCCTCGCAGCGATTGCGAGCGTCCAGTTGGGAACGCCGGTTGTTGCGGCGTTGGGCGGTGTGGTTCTGCTTGGCGAAAGCGCCGGCTGGCGCCTGATCGCGGGTGGTGCGATCATTCTTGGCGGCATTGTTCTCACTCTCTTCAAGCCGCGCATGCGCGAGGCCTGATCCGCGCTTGCCGTTAGGACGCGCTGCGTCAGGCAAGGCGACACCGGCCAGCATGCCAAGTGAACGCTTGCATGGCGTTTCAAACTCCGCTTGGTTCAGCGCCAAACCAACGAATCCGGGAGACACACATGAAAACCGCCATCACCGAAATGTTCGGCATCGAGCACCCCATCATCCAGGGCGGCATGCACTATGTCGGCTTTGCCGAAATGGCTGCAGCGGTCTCGAATGCCGGGGGGCTGGGCATCATTACCGGCCTCACGCAAGGCACGCCCGAAAAACTCGCCAACGAGATCGCGCGCTGCAAGGACATGACTGACAAGCCTTTCGGCGTGAACCTCACCTTCCTGCCCTCGCTTACCCCGCCCGATTATCCGGGCCTTGTGAAGGTCATCATCGAAGGCGGCGTCAAGGTGGTCGAGACCGCCGGGCGCAACCCTGCCGAAGTGCTGCCCGCGCTCAAGGATGCCGGGATCAAGGTGATTCACAAATGCACCAGCGTGCGCCACTCGCTGAAAGCGCAGGCGATCGGCTGCGACGCGGTTTCGGTCGACGGCTTCGAATGCGGCGGCCATCCGGGCGAGGATGACATTCCCAATTTCATCCTTTTGCCGCGCGCGGCGGACGAGTTGGAAATCCCGTTTGTCTCGAGCGGCGGCATGGCCGACGGGCGCAGCCTTGTTGCATCGCTCGCATTGGGTGCGCAGGGCATGAATATGGGCACGCGCTTTATCGCGACCAAGGAAGCGCCGGTGCATGAGAATGTGAAGAAGGCGATCGTCGAGGCTTCCGAGCTCGACACGCGGCTCGTCATGCGGCCCCTGCGCAACACCGAGCGCGTGATGAACAACGAGGCGGTCGAACGCCTACTACAGAAGGAAAAGGATCTGGGTGATGCGCTCACCATCCAGGACATCCTGCCCGAGGTCGCCGGGGTCTACCCCTCGATCATGATGGAAGGCGAGATGGACAAGGGCGCGTGGAGCTGCGGTATGGTGGCCGGGCTCATCAACGATATTCCGACCTGCAAGGAACTGATCGACGGGATCATGGAAGAGGCCGAAACCATCCTTGCGCGCATGAACGCAATGGCGGGCAAGCCGGCAGCCGTCGCCGCCTGATCCGGCTATCTCAAGACTTCTTCAAAAGGGGCGCGTGCCGGCTGGCGCGTGCCCCTTTTTCATCGGGCGATCAGCCGTTATCGTCGTCCTCGACGCGGGTGTAGGGGACAAAGTCCTCGAACATCACCGCGCCGGTGAAGATCTGCGTCACGGGGTCCACGGTGGTCGCCAGATCCTGCCGGCACAATTGCGTCCCCCCGCCAAAACGCTGGATGACCAGCGTGTCGCGGTTGTCGATCTGGCGGGGGCGCGTGGTGCGCTGGACGTAGATGGTATTACCGCGTCCATAGACATAGGCGGTCTTGTCGATTGCAACCATCTGCTGGGTCGGTAGCGCGCGAATGCAGTTTTGCGGCTCGCCCTTCACACGTCCTTCGAGCATGCGGGCCAGCCGCTTTTCACCTTCGATGGCGCGCTTTGATTTCTTTTCCGGCTTCTCGCTTTCTTCGGCAGGGGGGTCGCTCTCGGCGTCTTCCTGAGCGAGCGCGGGAGCGGTCGCGGCGAGCGAAAAACCTGCAGCAAGAGCCATGACAAAAGCCGCGCGCGGGCGGCGACTGAAATTGTGTCGGTTCATGGTGATATCTCCTGATTATGGAGAGCATGATACCAGACCAGGCTGAACGCGCCATGAGCGCCGTGCTGTGGGAGCGCGCGTTCCCGAAAACCGGCGCAGGCGCTATTCGTATTCGAGCACGACGGTGAACTGGCCTTCATAAACACCTGGTGCCTGGTCGGCGGCCACCTGCAGTCGCCCGGCGATGGTGAAGGCAAAGAAGCCATCGGGGTTGGCGATGCGGAATCGCCTCGGGGCGGTGGTGATGATGATCGGCGGACGGCTGCCGATCGTGACCTGGTCGTACAGCATCGTCTCGCTGCCACCGACGCGGGTGAGCGTGTAGGTGTTGGCATCGATGTTGATCAGCACGCGCTGGTTGAACTCGCCATAGCCCCAGAAGCGCGCGGGCTGCTGGGTGCCGCCTTGCACGATGATCCCGCCGCTGGTGGCCACCGCGCCGGTCGAATCCATGAATACCGTCCCGTTGGTGTCCCCCGGAATGATGACGCCGAAATCGAGATCGGTTTCCTTGACGAAGCTGAGCGGCGTAACCAGGAACGCGCTGGCTTCGCTAGATTGCGAGGCCTGCGCCTGCGCGCTTGTCGTGAATGCTGTGAAGCTCGCGATCAGGATGGCGAGGGCTTTGATTGCGGTAGCCACGCCTGTGGCGAAGCGCTGCCCGCGCCAATCGCCTGCCTTCCAATCGCTTGCCTTGTCGAGAAGCTTGCCCATCCCGATTCCTTCCGCTCCGAAAATCCGTTGCTGAAGGGCCAGACTCCTCGCTTTTCGAACGAGAAAGCGGCCCGGAATTGAGCGTGTTAGCTGCGGGGGGGGGTAACATTGCTTTGAAATTGCACGGCATTTGATGGCTTGTTCTGAACAAATGGGGGCTACCCGCATTGCCGCCCTTGCAGGTGAACGATCAGGCGGCGTCGCGCGTTGTGCCAGCCTCGCGTGTATCAGCCGGGCTGCCAACCAGGACAAAGCGCCGGTCGCAATAGCCGCAATCGACATATCCGCTGTCATCGATCTCGAAATAGGTAAGCGGATGCCCGAGCGCTGCGGGACGATAGCCCGAGCCGCCGCGAATATCGCCGGCTCCGTCACAGCTTACGCGGCGGGTTTCGACATAGGTGGTCTCGGGTACGAAGGTGCTCATGACCCGCAGCGAATAAGACGAGGCTTCGAGGATTTCAATTGTTGATTGAGGCCGTATCGCCGTGGCTTGATCGATCCTGCATCAATGGGGCTGCCAGAAAACACGACCGACCCTAACTGGCGGCGCCTACTGATAATCGATCCGGATATCAAAACTTCCGGTGTAGACGCCGGGTGCCTGGTCGGGGTTTACCGTCAAGGTGCCCCCGACCCGGAAGGTGAACGACCCGTCGGCTGAGGCAATGAGGTAGCGCTCCCAAGAGGGGGTCGATCGCACCGGTGTCAGGCCGGGATTGCCGTTAATCGTGATGTCGGTGACTTCCATCGTATCGCCCGGCCCCGTCAGCGTGATCGTTCTGCCGGCAGGTCGCCGCACGCGCACTTGCTGGCCCTGAGCGCCGAGGCCCGCAAAGGCCGCGGGCTGGCAGGGACCGGTCTGGATCAATGTCCCCGTCGTCGCGCAACTGGGCGCAACAGTGGGAGAGAGGATGATCGTCCCGCCGGTTGCAGGGACGATATATCCGAAGTCGAGATCCGCGAGCTTGGTCAGGGTTAGCGGCTCGATCAACGCCGCTGTCGCTTCGCCTTGATGACTGTCCTGCGCGCTGGCTGGTCCCGCCCAAAGCGCACAAAGGCTCGCCAATGCCGCGAGGCACACAGAGCGCCTGGTTAGCGCCGGCCGGGGTGGGGACAGAATTCGCATCGCAGCTCTGCCCTAGCCGCTAACCTCTCTCGTCATAATGAAAGTCCATGGTAAACGCGTTGGTAGGGATTTGGGCTCTTGCGCCCGATCACCGCAGGCCCTTTCAGGCACACACTGGGCGCGCGAAAGCTTGCGCGCGCCATGCGCTCGGCTATGGCACAGGCCATGGCACACGAACCTTCCCGCGAGCCCGCGATCCGCATCGACAACCTCGTCAAGCGCTACGCCCCGCCCAAGGGAGCGACGGGCGCTGAGGCGCAAGGCAAGCTCGCGCTCAAGGGCGTGAGCTTCGACGTGCCCGAAGGCTCGATCTTCGGCCTGCTTGGCCCGAATGGCGCGGGCAAGTCGACGCTGATCAACATCCTTGCAGGGCTAGTAAACAAGACCAGCGGTTCGGCGCAGATCTGGGGCTTTGATATTGACGAACAGCGCCGCAATGCCAGCCGTTCGATCGGGATCGTCCCGCAGGAAATCGTGTTCGATCCTTTCTTTACGCCGTTTGAAGTGCTGGAAAACCAGGGCGGTTTCTATGGTATCACGAAGGCACTGCGCCGCAGCGAGGAATTGCTCGAAGCGGTACGCCTTTCGGACAAGCGCGACGCCTATGCGCGCACGCTCTCTGGCGGGATGAAGCGGCGGTTGATGGTGGCTAAAGCGATGGTGCATTCGCCGCCGATCCTGGTGCTCGATGAGCCGACCGCGGGCGTCGATGTCGAATTGCGGCGGCAATTGTGGGAGCTTGTGACCGAACTGAACCGCGAGGGCGTCACCGTGGTGCTGACCACTCACTATCTCGAAGAGGCCGAGGAATTGTGCGAGCGCATAGCGATCATCAATCACGGCGAATTGATCGCCAACAAGCCGACGCGCGAACTGGTCGACATGGCGCGCGAGAAAATCGTCGCCGTCACGGTCGCAAGCGATCTTGGCGCCGCGCCCGAACATCCCAGCTTTCACAAGATCACGGTGACTGGCGAGCGCTCGGTCGAGATCACCTATGACAAGGACAAGCTGAGCGCAGGCCAGGTGCTGGGCATCCTGCAGGACCAGGGCCTCACGATCGAGGACGTGACCACGCGCGAAGCCGATCTTGAAGACGTATTCGTGCAGCTGACAGCCACGGGCACCGTCTCTTGATCGCGAAGCGCTTGCCGTTAATGGAACGCTGCTCATGACCAACGCACCTTCCGTCGCCGCCGATGCTGGCTCTTCTCACGATGATGCGCCCCACGATGTGATCGTCATCGGCTCGGGCGCAGCCGGGCTGACCGCTGCGCTTGAGCTGGCGGAGACAAAGCGGGTGCTCGTCCTTGCCAAGGGCTCGCTCACCGGGGGGTCGACAGCCTGGGCGCAAGGCGGGATCGCCGCCGTCCTCGACGCAGGCGACACTTTCGAGAACCATGTGCGCGATACGATGGTCGCGGGCGCGGGATTGAACGATCGCGCGACGGTGGAGTTCGTGATCGAGAACGCGCCTGCCAGTATTGACCGCCTGTGCGAACTGGGCGTGCCGTTCAATCGCGAGGCCGAAGAACTGCACCTCACCCGCGAAGGAGGGCACTCGCACCGCCGCATTGTCCATGTTGACGATGCGACCGGCTGGGCGGTGCAATCCGCCTTGCTCAAGGCCGCCGAGGCTTCGCCCAACATCACGTTGCTGGGCGGGCGCGCGGCAATCGACTTCATCACCGACCGGCACCGCGAACATTATTCGGCCGCGGGCCGCGTCTGGGGCGTCTACGCGCTCAACGAGGAAACGGGCGGTGTCGAACGCCACGTTGCGCGCGCGACGATCCTTGCGGCAGGCGGGGCGGGCCGCGTCTACCAGTTCTCCACCGCCCCGCGCGGCGCGACGGGCGACGGGATCGCGATGGCGTGGCGAGCGGGCGCGCGCGTCTCCAACATGGAGATGATGCAGTTTCACCCGACCTGCCTCTACAATCTCGACGTCAAGAATTTCCTGATTACAGAGGCGGTGCGCGGCGAGGGCGGGCATTTGAAGCACCCGGAAACCGGCCACCGGTTCATGGTCGACTACGATCCCGAGCGCATGGAACTGGCCCCGCGCGATGTCGTCGCACGCGCGATCGACGATCAGATCAAGCGCTTTGGCCTCGATTATGTCCATCTCGATATCAGCCACCAACCCGCCGATTTCGTGAAAGGTCATTTCCCGACGATCTACGACAAGCTTCTCGGCCTCGGCATCGACATGACTTCCGGGCCGATCCCCGTCGTCCCCGCGCAGCACTACACCTGCGGCGGCGTGGTCGTTGGCCTGGATGCGCGCACCGATCTGCCGGGCCTTTGGGCGGCGGGCGAATGCACCGAAAGTGGCCTGCACGGCGCGAACCGTCTCGCGTCCAACAGCCTGCTCGAATGCTTCGTGTATGGTGAGGCCGCCGCGCGCGATATCCTCGCGCATTGGGAGACCCTTGAGGCCGTGCCTCCAATCCTGCCGTGGGACGAAAGCCGGGTGACCGATTCGGATGAAGAGGTCGTCATCAAGCAGAACTGGACCGAAATCCGCCGCTTCATGTGGAACTATGTCGGCATCGTGCGCACCACCAAGCGCCTCGAACGCGCCAAGAACCGCATCGACCTGCTCATGCAGGAAGTGGACGATTATTACGGCGCCTTCCGCGTCACGACCGATCTGATCGAGCTGCGCAACCTGCTGCAGGCCGCGCAATTGATCGTGCGCAGCGCGCTGGAGCGCAAGGAGAGCCGCGGGCTGCATTACACGATGGACTATCCGGAAACGCAAGAGGTGGCGAAAGACACGGTGTTGGTGCCGTGATCCAGACGCGTCATTCCTGTGCACGCGGAAACCCGGAGCGTTAAGGCGCTGTGCATCGGGAAAAGAGCATGGGTTCCAGCCATGCGCTCCCTTTTGCTTTCCGCCGTCGCTGCCAGCTTGGCTCTTTCTCCGGTCGCGGCTGAAGAGCCTCAGGCTCCTCAAAACGCCATCGTCGTCACCGCGCAGCGTTCGGGCGCGCCGATGTGGACGATTGATACCGACACCGGCACCGTCATTCTTGTCGGCGAGATCCGGCGCGTGCCCGAGGCGACGCCGTGGCAGCCCGATCGGTTGGAAGAGGCGACAAGCGAGGCAACCCGTGTCATCATCGGCGCTGCGCCCAAATTCTCGCCGGGGGATTTCTTCCGGCTCATTTTCCGCGGTGGGCGCTTTACCAAGCTGCCCGACAAGACCGTCGCCGCCGACTACCTCGACACCGCACAACGCGCCCGGCTCGCGGCACTCGAGGAAAAATACGACAAGGATTACGACCGCGGCTCGTTTCTCATCACCAGCTTCAACCTGCTCGCTCGCCAGCTCGATTTCGACGACGACACGATCGACGACGATGCCACCGACATCGTGCGCAAGGCCGCAAAAAAGGCCGATATCCCGATCCTGCGCCCCGAACGCTTTCGCGGCGAAGACCTGCTCGACAGCCTTTCAGAAGCCGATCCCAGGGGGCAGATCCCGTGCCTCGAAGCGGCGATGGCTGCGGTGGAAGCCGGACCTTCGATAATCGAGCAACGCGGGCGCGACTGGACGAAGTTCAGCGTCCCGGCTGTCATGCAGAACCCGCTCGAGATCGCGCTGGGCACTTGCTGGCCCTGGGCCGATCCCGAGGTTGGCACGCAAATCCGTGACCAGTGGACCGCGATGATTACCAAGGCGACCCGCCAGGAGGGCACCACAGTTGCCGCCGTGCCCCTGCGCCTGCTTGCCGAGGCGGAGGGCGTGCTCGACCAGCTCGAGGCCCAGGGGCTCGTCATCAGCGGGCCCGAGTGGCGCGCAAGATAAGCGCAGTCGATCTCGCGGCTTGACGCATGGCAGGCGCGCCCTAGGCTCATCGCCGCAACAACCTATCGGAGATACCCTTGCCCACCATCACCACGCCCAACACAGGCCTAGAAATCTTCTACGAGGAGGCTGGAGACCGCTCCAACGAGACGATCCTGCTGATCATGGGGCTGGGCGTGCAGCTGGTTCACTGGCCCGACGAATTTGTGGAGGCGCTGGTGGAGCGCGGGCATCACGTGGTGCGCTTTGACAATCGCGATATCGGCCTCAGCCAGAAGATGGGCGAAAAGAAGCCCCCGAGCCTTCCGGTCCAGATGCTGCGCGCGCGGATCGGCTGGAAGGCCAAGGTCCCCTATACGCTCGGCGCGATGGCGGATGACGCGGCGGGCCTGCTCGAGGCGCTGGGCATCGAGCGCGCGCACGCGGTGGGCGCTTCGATGGGCGGGATGATCGGCCAGCTGCTGGCGATCAATCACCCCGACAAGCTGCTTTCGCTCACCTCGGTCATGTCGACCACCGGCAACGCGAAACTGCCCCAGGCCGACAAGGAGGCGATGAAGGCGCTGGTGGCGCGTCCCGCCTCGCTGGAGGAGGATGTGCTGGTCGAACACGGGCTCAAGGTAGGGCGCGCGATTGGCAGTCCGGGATTTGAACACGACGAGGAACGCGCGCGTGAACGCACCCGCGCTGCCGTGCGCCGCAATGTCTATCCGCTGGGCCTTCCGCGGCAGCTGGCCGCGATCATCGACGATGGCGACCGGCGTGATCGGTTGGCGAGCGTCACCACGCCGACGCTGGTGCTGCACGGCGAGGCCGATCCGCTGGTCAAGCTGGCAGCGGGCGAGGACACGGCGATGGCGATCCCCGGCGCACGGCTGGTGACCATACCGGGCTGGGGCCACGATTTCCCGCTGGAACTGGTCGAAACGCTTGCGGACGAGGTCGTCGCGCACACCCGCGCGGCAAGCCCGAGGGCGCGCGAGGCGGCGGAGTAGGGCCTGCTCAGGAGCGCGCAGCCGGTCAGGCTGGTCCTTCGCGTTTGTCCGCCTGGCCCGGGCCAGAACCCGGCGCCTGGTCATCGGGCTCGTTTTGCGCGCGCAGCTTTTTGCGATGATTGTCCAGCACGGGGTATGCCGCTGACCACCACACCGTGTTCCAGGCGGCTGCGAACATCCAGGAGCGGTCGTCCGTCAGGTACGGGATCGCCGGGATCATCAGGAAATCGATATACGATGCGCAGGAAATGAAGAGCCAGACGCTGCCGAGAATCGCGATCGGGCGTTGATAGGCATCGCCCAGCCTGAGGATATTGGTCAGCGCTGTTCTGATCATGGGCAGGTTGTGCCACAGCGTGCCGAACGCGCAACATAATTGCGGCGCCAATGGAGAAAGATTCACGCATTGATTCAGAAGATTCAATCACCAAATTTTTCTTCACAGATTCAATTTGGGGCTTGCGCGATCCGCGACTCAAGCTTTGACCACGCGTCGCGGGTCTGTTGCAGCGCAGCATGGCCGATCAATCGCTCCATTCTTGGTTAATCCCCCGTTGACGCGGACTCGCCACTGATTCATCATCTAGTGGTTCGGTTCGCGGGGACCCCACAAGCCTTGGTGATTTCTCCGGCGCCTCACTCATCGGGTGGAGCGTTGACGGGGCAAGAGTCGCCGGGTTCGCAAGGCCCCGTCTCGCGGACACGGAAGAAGGCAGGCGCAGGCGCCTTTAGGCCCCCAACAGGTCCCGCTTGTGGACATTCCGGGGGCAAGCCTGTCGACAGGGTGTTGAGAACAGAATTGGAACATGGCGCTATCGCTCTGCTCCGAAACATGCGAAGAATGGGTGTGGCAAATGGATTTCAAAGCGAGTGACAGCGTGGGTAGTGAAACAGGCCGGGAAACGGGCGGTGCGGACACGATTACCGGCGCCGAAACAGGCGTCGAAACAGGCGAGGCGATCGGTGCAGCGTCACCGAAAGAAGCACACAGCGAATCAAGGGCAATCGATATGGACAAGGCAGACGCAGGCAGCGACGAGCTTATCGCCGCCAAGGGCGCCGAAGCGCTCGGCAGCGCGATGGCGGCCGCCGCGAGGGAAGCGGTGGAGCCTGACAGCAAGAAAGTGAACGATCGCCGGTTCAAGATCGTCACCGACGAGAGCCGCGATGCGAACCTTACCGAATTCGGGAAGGAAACGCTGACCGACCGTTACCTCCTGCCCGGCGAGAAGTACCAGGACCTGTTCGCGCGCGTGGCTGATGCCTATGCCGACGATCAGGATCACGCCCAGCGTCTGTACGATTACATCTCGAACCTGTGGTTCATGCCGGCAACGCCCGTTCTCTCGAACGGCGGCACCAATCGCGGGCTGCCGATCTCGTGCTACCTCAACAGCGTCGAGGACAGCCTGAACGGCATCGTCGGCACCTGGAACGAGAATGTCTGGCTCGCCTCCAAGGGCGGCGGCATCGGCACCTATTGGGGCCACGTGCGCGGCATTGGTGAGCCGGTTGGCCTCAACGGCAAGACCAGCGGCATCATTCCTTTCGTGCGTGTGATGGACAGCCTCACGCTCGCGATCAGCCAGGGCTCGCTGCGGCGTGGCTCGGCGGCTTGCTATCTCGATGTCTCGCACCCCGAGATCGAGGAATTCCTCGAAATCCGCAAACCCAGCGGCGATTTCAACCGCAAGGCGCTCAACCTGCATCACGGCGTGCTGCTGACCGACGAATTCATGGAAGCTGTGCGCGCTGGCGAGAAGTTCGATCTCAAATCGCCCAAGACGGGCGAAGTGCGCGCCACCGTCGATGCGCGTTCGCTGTTCCAGAAGCTGGTCGAAACCCGTCTGGCGACCGGCGAGCCTTACATCGTCTTCAACGACACCGTGAACCGCATGATGCCCAAGCATCACCGCGATCTGGGCCTCAAGGTCTCGACCTCGAACCTGTGCAGCGAAATCACGCTGCCCACCGGCATCGATCACCTGGGCAACGATCGCACCGCGGTGTGCTGCCTGTCCTCTCTCAACCTCGAGAAATGGGACGAGTGGAACGGGGACAAGATGTTCATCGAGGACGTGATGCGCTTCCTCGACAATGTGCTGCAGGACTATATCGACCGCGCCCCGCCCGAAATGGAGCGCGCGAAATATTCCGCCAGCCGCGAACGCAGCGTTGGCCTCGGCGTCATGGGCTTCCACTCCTTCCTTCAGTCGAAGGGGCTGGGCTTTGAAAGCGCGATGGCCAAGGCGCACAATCTGAAGATGTTCCAGCACATCCAGGCCAAGGCGTCCGAGGCCTCGATGCTGCTTGCGCAGGAGCGCGGGCCTTGCCCCGACGCCGCCGAAATGGGCGCGATGGAGCGTTTCAGCTGCAAGATGGCGATCGCGCCCACCGCGTCTATCTCGATCATCTGCGGCGGCACCTCGGCGTGCATCGAGCCGATCCCGGCCAACATCTACACGCACAAGACGCTGTCGGGCTCCTTCATCGTTAAGAACCCCTATCTGGAGAAGATCCTCGACAAGAAGTCGAAGAATTCCAACAACGTCTGGAATTCGATCCTCGAGCAGGCCGGTAGCGTCCAGCACCTCGATTTCCTCACTCCGGACGAGAAGGCGAGCTTCAAGACCAGCTTCGAGATCGACCAGCGCTGGCTGCTCGAATTCGCGGCCGACCGTTCGCCCTATGTCGACCAGGCGCAGTCGCTGAACCTGTTCATCCCGGCCGATGTCGACAAGTGGGACCTGATGATGCTGCACTCCCAGGCGTGGGAGAAGGGCATAAAGTCGCTCTATTACCTGCGCTCCAAATCGGTGCAGCGTGCCGGATTTGCCGGCGGCGTCGAGGCTGACAACACCGGTGAGGCCGCCAAGATCGAACTCAAGGCCGAGCTTGGCGAACAGCAGACCGATTACGAGGAATGTCTGAGCTGCCAATAGGCGATTTCACGGCCGCGAGG
Source organism: Erythrobacter sp. (assembly GCA_043567175.1). Classification (GTDB taxonomy): domain Bacteria; phylum Pseudomonadota; class Alphaproteobacteria; order Sphingomonadales; family Sphingomonadaceae; genus Erythrobacter. The sequence goes on along the minus strand of CP121323.1, from coordinate 2,028,355 downwards.
GCCGGGACCTTCCGATCACCCAAGCCCCCGCCGGACCAATCGGTCTGGTGGGGGTTTTTTCAGATCTCTCGTCGCAGCCCTGCAATCGGTGCGTCAGACTATTTTTTAACCTGCCTGAGCTAACTCCGGGATATGCAGGCGCGCCGATCTTCACGCATCAAGACACAAGCCCCTGGCGAGTGCCAGAACGGCCGTGGCTTTACCTGGGAGGTGAAGGTCGATGATATCTCTCTGGGGGGATGCCGGGTGGATGATCCGCGCCATGGCCTCGACCTTGGCGCCCACATCCAGCTGATGATTGCCGAAACAGGACCCTACACCGCCGAAGTTGCCTGGCGGCAGGGTGACCGGGTGGGCCTTGAATTCCTCACCAAGCTTGATTCCGTGATCTTTGACCTGATGGCTAACGGGCATTGGGACCAGGCGCGCGATGTGGCCAGCGGCATCGCTCAGCCCGCCCCGACCATGCGCTATCCGGTGCGCCGCATCATGTAGCAGGTCGCACCTGCAATCGCAGTTCGGCGCCCTTTTTGCTCTGCCGCACGATCCGCCAAAGCTCTCGCACCCCGTGCGCTTCTGTGTCATACCTTATGGACGGCGCGATTTGTCAGGCGCTGAAAGGGAAGGGAAACATGGGAATGCCTTTTTGGGCGGGGGTGTTCGGCCTCGTCATTTCGCTGGTCTTCGGCTTCAACGCCATCCGCGAACTCAAGCGCGACGAACCTGGCCACGCGCGCAACGCAGCGATGATCCATATCGCGATGGTCTCGATGTTCCTGCCCGCATCCCTGCTTATCATCGCGGTCTCGCTGGTGTAGCCTTGCAGGTATGAAAACCCGTATTCTTGCCGCCGCCGCGCTTGCCTTGCTGCTGTCTGCCTGCGCCAACCAGATCGATGCGGGCGTAAGCCAGGACGCGGGTTCGCCCGGTTTCCTGTGGGGGCTGTGGCACGGTTTCATCTTCCCCTGGGCCTGGATCGGCTCGCTCTTCGATGGCGACATCGCGGTTTACGCGGTGCCCAATCGCGGCTGGACTTATGATGCGGGCTTCTTCCTCGGCATCACGGTGCTGGGCGGCGGAAGCGTCTTCGGCTCCAAGAGCACAAGGCGAGACTGAACGGACACAAGTGCACCGATGCGCAAAACGCCCGGCGCACCATAAGGCACGCCGGGCGAAGGTTATCATGGCACGCAGCCGTCAGGCATACGCGCCCTCTTGTTCGTCAATCAGCGCGAGAGATCATCGCTGTTGCGCTCTGCCGGATTCCAGTCCTCCTGGAGCACCGGCTTCTCGAGGCCGCCACCCGGCCGGCCAAAGGTGGTCGACGCCGCGCCCGGTTGCGGGTCCTGCTTCATCGCATAACGCGCCGCCCGTTCGCCCGTGCCATCTTTGGCCGAGGCATGGTGGCTCTCTTCGCTCTGAACGCCGTCCGATGCGCTGCCGACATCAAGGTCGAGCGCTTCGCCCACCGTGTCGAGCAGGCGTCCCATCACGCTGCTGGTCCCCGATCCCGGCGTCATCGCGTTGAGCGCATCGCCCATCTTGTCCTTGCCGATCTGCACCCAGCCCGGATTGTCATTCACCGATGGCGCCTCGGCCCCCGGCTTGAGTTCGGTGAGGGCAAGGCCGCCAAGCACGCTCTGCGGCGCGCCCTCGCGGCGATAGGTCGCCTCTTGCGGGCCGGTGCGTTCGGGCTCGAATGCATTGCCGCTCTGCGCCAGCGTGATGTTGCGGCTGTCGCCATCGGGAAATGGCCCGGTGATCGGTTCCGAGTGATGGGCGGAATTCTGCTTCGTCTGTGCCATGGAGAGGCCTCCTTGGTTCGTGTTCATCATTTGCTGAATCAATGGGAGAGGGCCCCGCGATGTTCCGAGAAAGTTCTCAGCCAGGCGCGCTGACGGTGCGCGCTGCCAGTGTGCGCGAATCCCGCTCTTGCACCATGCTCAACAGCTTAACGTGCGCGCACTGCAAAGGTTGATCCACGCGCCCGAACCGGACTCGTTTCGACTCAGAATTTACACGGCTTATCCCCGCATAAAGCAACGCCCTTGCCTTAAGATTCGTAGTTTGATCTCCTATATAGGCAGACCAACTCAAACACAGGGAAACACAAGATGTCGTTGCTCGAAGCCCGCAAGACCTACAAGCCGTTCGAATATCCGTGGGCTTACGACTTCTGGAAACGCCAGCAGCAGATCCACTGGATGCCCGAGGAAGTGCCGCTGGGCGAGGACTGCCGCGACTGGGCACAGAACCTCACCGATCACGAGCGCAATCTGCTCACCCAGATCTTCCGATTCTTCACCCAGGCCGATGTCGAGGTGCAGGATTGCTACCACGACAAATATGGCCGCGTGTTCAAGCCGACCGAGGTCAAGATGATGCTCGCCGCCTTCTCCAACATGGAGACGGTGCACATCGCCGCCTATTCGCACCTGCTCGACACGATCGGCATGCCTGAAAGCGAATATTCCGCTTTCCTCGATTACGAGGAAATGAAGGACAAGCATGATTACATGCACCAGTTCAGCGTCGATACCGACGAGGATATCGCGCGCACGCTGGCCATGTTCGGCGGCTTTACCGAGGGGCTCCAGCTCTTCGCCAGCTTTGCCATGCTGATGAACTTCCCGCGCCACAACAAGATGAAGGGCATGGGCCAGATCGTCTCGTGGTCGGTGCGCGACGAATCGCTGCACTGCGAGGGCATCATCAAGATGTTCCACGCCTTTTGCGAAGAGCGCCAGTGCCTGACCAAGGCGGTCAAGGAAGACATCATCGATATCTGCCAGAAGACCGTGCGCCTCGAAGACGCCTTCATCGACCTCGCCTTTGAAATGGGCCCGGTCGAGGGGATGAACCCGCGCGATATCAAGAAGTATATCCGCTACATCGCCGACTGGCGCCTCAAGCAGCTGAACCTTCCGCAGATCTACATGATCGACGATCACCCGCTGCCCTGGCTCACCCCGCTCCTGAACGGTGTCGAGCACGCCAACTTCTTCGAAACCCGCGCAACCGAATATTCGAAGGGCGCCACCACCGGCAACTGGAACGACGTGTGGTCAAGCTTCGACAAGCGCCAGAAGGCAAAGGTCATCGGTGAAGACGAGGCGGTCAATGACGGGCCGGATATGTTTGGGGAAGTTCAGGCTGCGGAGTAGGTCGGGGTGTTTTGGCGGTTCCTGAGGTGTCCAAACGTTACATAATCTACTGCGATGAATCAGACAGCAAAGGCCGCTTCTACTCGCATTTTTATGGCGGTGTATTGATTGAGGCATCCCGACAGCAAGCCCTCAACGAAGAGCTGCAGGCGGCCAAAGACCGCCTGCACATTTTCGACGGGGAAATGAAATGGCAACGCATAACTGAGCCTTATGCAGAAAAATACGTAGAATTTGTGGATTTAACTTTCGATATAATTGAACGTGGCGAAATGAAGATACGCATCATGTTCACTCAGAACAGGTATGTTCCGTTTCTACAGGAATATCAGGTAGATAATGAATATTTTCTACTATACTATCAATTCATAAAGCACGCTTTTGGCTTGCGATACAGTGTGCCTGACGACGGCTCGGCCACAGCCGCCGTGCTTCTCGATGATGTTCCCCATAATCAACAAAAACTCACGGAATTTAAAGATTACATTGCCTCTTTGTCGTCTTTTCCTATTTGGAAGCGGGCGGGCTTTTCAATCAAGGCTGAAGACATTACTGACGTGAACTCCAAGAGTCACAATATCTTGCAGGCTTTGGATGTTATTCTTGGAGGAGTGCAGTCTCGCCTGAATGAGAAGCATACCAAGCCAATTCCCCCCGCGAAGCGACGGACGAAGCGCGCCAAAGCCAAGGCTCTCGTATATCAGAGGATCAAGGACCGAATTTTCCGGCTTTATCCAAACTTTAATGTTGGGATCTCGACGGGAATGCCAAACGGATATCGAGATCGGTTCGACCAACCGTATCGGCACTGGCTTTTCGTTCCATCGAATGCACGCATCGACGAGAACAACACGAAAAAAGCAGCCGGCTTGAGGAGATAACCCCACGGTGCCCTAATAATGCCTTTCGCAGAGCGAGAGGTTTCGAGCACCGCAGGGTCCTTCTAGATATAGCGCGCTTTGATTGTTTTAAACCCCAATCTACGCGCCGGACTCTGTTTTCGCACATTCTGTCGCAAAAACCTCACAGGGAAGGCGCTTAAGTGGCCTCTATGGCCAACAGAAGCCGCTACCCTTTCCCAGCCGCCCTCGGCATCCCGTACGCCATCTACATTCGCTGGCTGTGACACAAGGTGACGGCGCATCTAATTCGCGATCGCAAGCGCTTCCCGCCCCTTACCCTCGCAATCGAAAGCTATCGCCAGCAAATCCACGCAACCGTCTGCGATCACGGCGCGCATGATTTCTACACCAGCGAGACGCTCGACTGGTCGCTGGCTAGCACCTACGACAACGCCGCGTCCAAGGCCGGCGAGACCGCCTACAAGCTCGGCTTCGCGCTCCTCCCTACCGTCGATCACGTGTTCGAACCGGACGGTTCTTGGCGCTTCGTCATCTGCGCGTGGCGCACGAACGACGCCAAGAACGACATGAGCCACAAGGACTTCGTCGCCCTGTGCCAGCGCGTCGTCGATCATCACCAACAAAAATCATCACCAACAAACTCGTCACCCCGGACTTGATCCGGGGTCCAGCTTCTTTGGCCGTTTCCGCGCACCATTCTGGTTCCCGGCCTGCGCCGGGATGACGAAGGGTGCATTGGGATGACGTTGGGGAGGGTTCTCCAAAAGCAACCCTTCCTCAATCACAGGCAGCGTAAAGCCCGGCGATGGACCCGCTCGCCGCTCTCCTCACGCCGGCCAACATCGCTGTCGCCCTGATCGCGATCAACTTTCTCGCCTTCGCCGCCTTCGGGATCGACAAGGCGCTGGCCGAAAACCGCGCGCGCCGCATTTCCGAAGCGGCGCTCTTGCAACTGGCCCTGTTCGGCGGCTCCGCCGGGGCCTATGCCGGGCGCGCTCTGTTTCGGCACAAGACGCGCAAAGCCTCTTTCAGCAACAAGCTGCACGCCATTGCTGCGCTGCAATTGTGCCTCTGCGTCTTCCTGATTGTGCTGCTTTGGTGACCCGCCGAACACGAATTGACCCCGGTCAAATACGCCGCCCTCGATCAGCCTTAGGCTGCTTCCACATATTCGAGGGAGGAACACCAACACCATGTCGCAGCACACACCCAACGAGCTCACCGAGATCTTCAAGCGCGATCGGGAGCTGGTCACGCGGCTCAAGGCTGATGATGCGCATTTTGCTCGCCTTGCCGATGAATATCACGAGGTGAACCGCCAGGTGCACCGGATCGAGGCCGAGACCGAGGCGGCGAGCGATGAGCGCACCGAGGCGCTCAAGCGCCAGCGGCTGAACCTGCTCGACGAAATCACCGCGATCATCACGCGCGAACGCAGCGCTGCCTGACACCACTGCTTGAAGCGGGCGACGCCACTCCTCCAATCCGTGTTTTTGGAACAACGCCGCCCTGTTTGGGGTAAGGTGCCAGAGACAGTCACGAATTGGAGGACCAGACCTATGCCTATCCGTTTTCCCGCTCCCGCCCGGATCATGGCCGCAGCCTGCGCTGCGTCCTTGACGCTCGCCGCCGCGTGCTCGCCTGCGGAGGATAGTGAGGTTGCGCTACCGACCGAGGCCGAATACGAGCAGCCCGAAGGCGCCGAGGCCCGCGATGGCGCGGCGATCGGGATTGATGAGCCCGCGATCCAGGGCGGCGACCTCGACGCGCCCGACATGCCGCCCGGTGCCGATGAGTTCGAAGGCGGTGTCGGATATTCCGGGGAAGACAGCTATTCCGAGGAAAAGATGGGCAAGCTCATCAAGCAATCGGGCGATGCCCCCGACAACGGCGCGGGCAACTGACCCAGCGCTCGCCCGCCGGGCACCGGCAGGACGAAGCGGGTGAGGGCAAGGCGAATGGGCCTGCTTGCCGTTGAAAGACGTTGCGGCGCGCATTTTCCTACTGCGGCGCTGCGATGCTATCACGCCGGAGCCGGGAGCCCGGCCGATGCCAGCGCCAAAGTGCGAAACAAGCGGGCGCATACCTGTCCGTCCGCCAGTTGCCCCGGTGGCCAGGTCTCTGAAAACCCGCGCCATGTAGGAGATCTCCCAGAGTGACACGGTGTCACTCTTGTCACCCTGGACCGCCAGACTTGACCGCAAGGCTCGCCCTCCCCGCTGGCCCATGACCGCTTGCGCGGCGGGCGCGTTCGCCTAGACTGCTTCCCGGGTCAGTGATCGGCGCAGCAACCGGTCTTGCGGGGGAGTACCGGACAATGAGTGAGACAATCGGCCAGGCGACCAGCATCGAGGAATATGGTGCGGTCATGGCAGCGGCGATGAGCGGGGAGCGCCCGGGTCACGTCGCCTATGCGCCGCGCGCCGAGGGTGAACCCAAGGACGTCTTCATCACCAGCTGGGCCAAGAGCGGCACGACGATGATGCAGCAGATGTTCCACCAGATCCGCACCGCAGCAGCGGGCGGGGATATGGACTTCGACGATATCAGCCGCGTCGTGCCGTGGGACGATACCGCCTACATGCTCGATTTCGACATGCAGGCGCCGCAAAAGGCCTCGCCGCGCGGCTTCAAGTCGCACCGCGAATATGAACGCCTGCCTGACGGCGAACGCTATGTCGTGACGCTGCGCGATCCGAAGGAGACCTATGTTTCCTTCTTCCGCTTCATCAATGGCTGGCACGTCAAGGACGGGGCTATTCCGATCGAGGAGTTCTGGCCGATGTGGATGGGCGGCGGGCCGGGCGGATGCGATTATGCGACGCACATCACCAGCTGGTATGCGCGCCGGCACGAGCCTGATACAATGCTGATGAATTATCGCTGGGCGGCAAAGAACCGCGCAGCCGCGATCCGCCGCCTCGCCGCGTTCATCGACGTCGAACTGACCGATGAGCAGGAGGCCATGGTGCTCGAGCGAACCTCCCGCGACTTCATGGTCGTGCACAAGGACCGGTTTGATGATGGCATGATGTGCGAAGTGCTGGAGCAACGGTGCGGAATCCCGGCCAAGTCGGACTCGGCCAAGGTCCAGGCCTCGGGCAGCTCCGTCGCCGCGCTGCCCGAAACGATCTCGGAACGGATCGACGCGATGTGGGCAGAAAGGATAGAACCCGCAACCGGCCACGGCGATTTCGCCTCGCTGGCTGCCGAAATCGAGGCTTTGAGCGAGGCCGATTGACCCGTGTCAAAGCGTGGCAGCCCTTGGCCCGTCACCATTGCGGGAGGCCATAATCAGGAGGAATTTTACGATGTCCCGATCAACAGCAAGCATCTCCGCCGCGCTCGTCATATCGCTTGCGCTGGCAGCCTGCTCTGCGGAGCCGGAAGACAAGAACTACGAAGTCGGCGTCGAGGATGTCGGCGGAGGCGAATTGCAGGTTGCTGATCCTCAGCCCGATGACGTCGAGGTCGACCTGCCTGAAACGCCCATGAAGAACGTGCCCGACGAAGGCGATGATGAGGGCGAAAATGAGGGTGAGGGCCGCATTTGATCCCGGTCAATGCCGGGCCGCGGGCGCGTGCCTAACCCGGATGTCGATCGCATCACAGGAGAGCGCAACCATGTCTGCCCATACGCCGCACGAACTTCACGATGAATTTCCTCGCGATGCGCGCGTGCTGCATATGCTGAAGCTGGCGGATGGACATTTCTGCAATCTCGCCGAACGCTATCACGCGCTCAATCGCGCCATTCATCGCATCGAATGCGAGGTGGAGAGCAGCTCGGACATGTATCTTGCGCGGCTTCGCCGCCAGCGCCTGGCGCTGCTTGACGAGATCTCGGTTATCATCGAGGTCGCCGAAGAGCGGTTTGACCAGGAAACGGCGAACCCGACACCGCCCGTTCCCGCCGGTATCTTCGCGGCTGCCAACGACCAGACGGTGTCGGCATGAGGCGCGTTCGTATCCTGCCTCGCCCGCCGCGCCCGCTGGCCGGTGTCCTGCCGCGAGCCCCGCTCAGCGCCCTTCGCGAAGGGGCGCGGGCCGCGCGACGCCGCAGGCGTGGCAGACGTGCCGCCCGCGCCGCCGCAGTGGCGGGTGCCATCGTGGTGCGAGGTGCGGTGAAGAAGGCTCGCAAGCTGAGGCCCTCTGGCTAGCGGCCAGACCGGATTTTGAACAAGAGCCGGGTTCGCCGGCCGTGATCAAACCCTGTTCCAGCGGTGTACCAGGCGATGCACCGCTGGTCCTTTTCTGTGTGCGAGGGCGCGCTTTCCCGCGAGCCGGCCATCCGGCATGGCCTTGCACCCGGGAGACGGGGCTGGACCGGATGCCGGGCTGGGCAGCGCAGGTCAGCGGCACCAGTCGATTTCAGGTTCACCCCAGCTGCGATCATCCGCCAGCCCGGCCTCGACCAGGACGTCGGCGAGATATTCGGGCGAACCGTCGGGACCGGCGCGGCGCGCGGCACGCAGTTCGCGGCCATATTGGTCGCGCGGCGGGTCTTGCGCTCCGCTCCATTCGAACGGTCCTTGTGCGAGCCAGGCGAGCAGGGCCTCGCGCGCCTGCCTCGCCAGGGCGCTTTCAGCCTCGCAGGCGCCTTGCATTTCCGGGGCGTCGAAGCCGGTGAGTCTGATTCGCCGGGTCCGGCTCCCGCGTATATCGAGGCGCAGTGTATCGCCGTCCACCACGCAGCCCGGCGTGCGCTCGCCGGCGCCGCACAGGCTGAAAGGCTGGTTGACAACAACCCAGCCCTGTTCGTGGGTGACGGGTCGCACCGCGAACCACCAGACGGCCGCCAGGATGGTGACCACGGTCGGCACCCGCCACAGGTTCCACCAGCTGACGAGGGCGCTGCGCGGCCTTGAACGGGTCTTGCCAAACCGGGATGTGCGAAAGCCTGCCATGCAACCAGTCCCCTAGCACAGGCTTTCGACATCATCGCAAGGCTGGAACAGGCCCGCTTTCCTCAGCCGCCGCAAACCGCTAGTTGCCGGCACAATTCAACTTCAAGGAGGCCGCGCGCGTGGCAAATCCGACTGATATTCCGGCCCTGGGCCGCTCGGCCCACGAAAAGGCTGAAGTGCTGATCGAGGCGCTGCCCTATTTCCAGACCTATGCCGGGCGCACTTTCGTGGTGAAATATGGCGGCCACGCAATGGGCGACGAGCGCGCCGCGCGCGATTTTGCCGAGGATATCGTGCTGCTCAAGGCGGTCGGCATCAACCCGGTCGTCGTCCACGGAGGCGGTCCGCAGATCGGCGACATGCTCGCGCGCCTCGGCGTCGAGAGCACCTTTGTCGACGGGTTGCGCGTCACCGATGAAGCCACCGCCAAGATCGCCGAAATGGTCCTTTCGGGCGCGATCAACAAGCAACTTGTCGGCTGGTTTGCAGGAGCGGGCGGCAAGGCGATCGGCGTTTCCGGCAAGGATGGCGGGCTGGTTACCGCGCGGAAAGTTTCGCGCACAACCCGCGATCCCGAAAGCCTGATAGAGCGAGCCGTGGATCTGGGTTTTGTCGGCGAACCCGCACATGTCGATACCAGCGTGATCGACACTGCGGTCGCGGCCGGAATGATCCCCGTCATCGCGCCGATCGCGGCGGGCGAAGACGGCCAGACCTATAACATCAACGCCGACACGATGGCCGGAGCGATCGCCGCAGCATTGGGAGCCGCGCGGCTCTTTCTTCTGACCGACGTTGCGGGCGTGCTCGACAAGCAGGGCGTTTTGCTGAGCGATCTCAACCCTGCAGCCATCGCTGCCTTGCGCGAAGACGGGACGATCAGCGGCGGCATGGTGCCCAAGCTTGAAACCTGTGTGAACGCGGTTGAGGCGGGCTGCGAGGCGGCTGTCATTCTTGACGGGCGCGTGCCCCATGCGATGCTGCTCGAATTCTTCACTGCGAGGGGCGCGGGCACACTGGTGCGCGCCTGAGCGGACTGCTACCCTTTTGCCCGACCCCTTGACCGAGCGCCAAGGCGTATTAGCTTAGTAATACGCTCAAGATTCTAGGATATGACATGCAAGGCCTTTTGCTCATCAACGATATTGTCGGGATGCTCGTCAGCGTCCTCGTCATGCTCATCATCATCCAGTTCGTGATCGGGCTTCTCTTCGCGTTCAACGTGGTGAGCCCCTCGAACCAGTTCCTGATGAGCTTTTACCAGTCGATCAGCAACCTGCTCGATCCGATCCTTCGGCCGATCCGCAAGATCATGCCCGATACAGGCGCGATCGATTTCTCGCCGATCGTGCTCATCCTTGGCCTCAACATCCTGCAGATGGTCATCGGCCGCGCGGTGCTCAGCCTGGCATGAGTGCGACCCTAATCGACGGAAAAGCCTTCGCCGCGCGCCTGCGTGAGCGCGTAGGCGAAGCTGCCCTGTCCTTTGCCGGGAAGGCCGGGCGCAAACCCGGCCTGGCGGTCGTTCTCGTGGGAGAGGATGCCGCAAGCCAGGTCTATGTGCGCAGCAAGGGCAAGGCGACCATCGCGGCGCATATGGAGAGTTTTGAACACCGCCTGCCCGCCGACACCAGCGAGGCGGACCTGCTGGCGCTGGTCGAGGCGCTCAATAACGATCCGGCGGTTGATGGCATTCTCGTGCAGCTTCCCCTGCCAAGCCATCTGGACGAGCAATCGATCATCGCCTCGATCAGCCCCGACAAGGACGTGGACGGATTTCACGTGATCAACGCAGGGCGGCTTTCGGTCGGTCAATCGGGCTTCGTTCCGTGTACACCGCTGGGCTGCATGATGCTGTTGACCGATCGGCTGGGCGACCTTTCAGGCCTGGAGGCGGTGGTGATCGGGCGATCCAACATTGTAGGAAAGCCGATGGCGCAGCTGCTGCTCGATGCCAACGCTACGGTAACAATCGCACATAGTCGCACGCGCGATCTTAGGGAAGTTGTCGCCCGCGCCGATATCGTGGTGGCGGCGGTCGGCCGGCCCGAAATGATTGGCAAGGACTGGCTCAAGCCCGGTGCAACTGTCATCGATGTCGGCATCAACCGCCTGCCGCCGGAACCGGGAGCCGAAAAGGGCAGGCTGGTCGGCGATGTCGCCTTTGACGAGGCGAGCGAGGTGGCGGGTGCCATCACCCCGGTACCGGGCGGCGTGGGCCCGATGACCATCGCCGTTCTGTTGCGCAACACCGTGGTGGCTGCGCATCGCAATGAGGGGCTCGAGCCTCCGCAAGGGCTTTGACTTCGTCCACGGGACGCGGGAGAAGATACGCCTTGCCAATGCACTTACTGGACTTGCCCATCATGCGCATCTCAACAATCGCGATCCTGGCCCTTGGTGCGCTGACGCTTACTTCATGCGCGGGGGGCGGACAGAGGCGCGGACCGCCCGCCAAGGTCATCAACCGCGTGCTCGCCACCGCGCCAGGGGCCGCGCAGCCCAGTGCCATCGTCAAGACCGAGATCGCCTATTCGAGGGCAGCGCAGGCCGAAGGGCAGTTCACCGCCGGTCGTAATTTTGCCGCCCCCGGCGCGTTGCAGCACGGGCGCAACGGTCTGGTGCCTTTCGAGGTCATCGCAAATGCGCAGTCCGATCCTGACGAGGCGGCCGAGTGGGGCCCGCGCACCGTGGTGATGAGCTGCGATGGCGCGCTGGCGCTCTCGCAGGGGCGCTTCCGTGATCCCGAGGGCTATGTCGGCAATTATGTGACCGCCTGGGTGCGCCAGGAGGATAACACCTACAAATGGATCTATGACGTCGCCGGTCGGGACGATCCGCAACCGCCGCCGCGCCGCGAGTTCGAGGATGGCGCGATCGTTGTTACCGCCATCGATTCAATCCTCGGCCTGGTGGCGACATGCCCGCCCGCCGGGCAGCAGGTGCCGCCGCCGCCGCCCATGCCGATCGGTCAGGACGGCAAGGCCGATGCCCAGCTTTCGCGGGACGGCACCTTGCGCTGGCAGTGGGAGCATCGCGAGGACGGCACCAAATATGTGAAGGCCGAATATTTCTACGAGGGCGTGTGGGAAACCGCGATCGAAGAGGCGCTGCAATCGCCGTCCTGATGCTGCCTCGTGATCGTGCGAAGGATCGGTAGGCTTGCACTTTTGTCCAAAGGATGATGAAGGCCGCCGCCTCAACTTTCCAAAGCCGGCAGGGACGTCCAGACCGAATAATGATCACCGAGATTTTCATCTCCGCCTTCATCACGCTGTTCGTGGTTATCGACCCGCCAGGCTGCGCGCCGATCTATGCGGGCCTGACCAAGCAGGCGACGAACGCCCAGGCGCGCAGCATGGCGCTGCGTGCGGTGGCGATTGCCGGTGTGATCCTGTTGGTCTTTGCTTTCTTTGGCGAGGCGCTGCTCGGCGCGCTGCACATTCAGCTCGACAGTTTCCGCATTGCGGGCGGCTTCATGCTGTTCTGGATCGCCTTTGAAATGGTCTTCGAAAAGCGCACCCAGCGCCGCGAGGAACGCGCTGGCAAGCTTAATGCCAGCGAGGTCGAGGATGTCTCGGTCTTTCCCATGGCGATGCCGATGCTGGCAGGGCCGGGCGCGATCGCCGCCATCATGCTGTTGATGAACGAAGCGGATGGCTGGGCCGAGCGCGGAGCTGTCTTCGCTGCTCTTGGCCTTGTTCTTGCTCTTACCGGAGCAGCGCTGGTTGCGGCAGGCCCACTGATCCGCATCCTGGGTGACAAGGTCGAAGCGGTGATTACGCGGCTGCTGGGTGTGCTGCTGGCTGCGCTGGCGGCGCAATATGTGATCGACGGCCTGCGAGGGGCTTTCGGGCTCTCGGGCGGCGCTTGAGACTGGCCTGATTGCTGTCTCGCGCATAGGGTCTGTCACCATGGCACACGGAACCCACGATTTCGCGCCCGATCCACGCAACGAGCGCATCCTCATCAATGTGGGCGGCACGATGACCCCGCGCGCGCAGGCGACCGTCTCGGTCTTCGACAGCGGCTTTATGCTGGGCGACGGTGTGTGGGAAGGATTGCGGCTGCATCGCGGGCGGGTGGCCTTTCTCGAGGCGCATCTCGACCGCCTTTATGAAGGCGCCAAGGCGATTGCGATGGATATCGGCCTCACGCGCGAGGAACTCGCCGCGCGGATCGACGAGACGATCGACGCCAACGCCATGCGCTCAAGCGAGGGCGTGCATATCCGCTTGATGGTGACCCGGGGCATCCGCTCGACCCCCTATCAGGACCCGCGCGTGGTGATCGGCCCGGCGACCATCGTCATAATCCCGGAATACAAGACGCCCCTGCCGTCGACGATTGAGACCGGCATCCGCCTGTTCACCGTCCATGTGCGCCGGGGCGATCCGGCCGTGCAGGACCAGAAACTCAATTCGCACTCCAAGCTCAACTGCATCACCGCCTGTATCCAGGCGACGCAGGCGGGGGCGGACGAGGCGCTGATGCTCGACCCGCACGGCTTTGTCGCGACATGCAATTCCACCCACTTCTTCATTGTGCGCAAGGGTGAGGTGTGGACCTCGAGCGGCGACTATTGCCTCGGCGGCATTACGCGTTCGAACGTCATCCGGGTCTGCCGCGAGGCGGGCATCCCGGTCTTCGAGAAGAATTTTTCGCTCACCGATGTCTATGGTGCCGAAGAGGCGTTCGTGACCGGGACCTTTGCGGGGGTGGTGCCGGTGACCGAGGTCGACGGGCGCGCCCTGACGCCCGCCCGCGGGCCCATGGTCGAACGATTGCAGCAGCTTTACCGCGATCTGATGGATCGGAACGTGGCGGCGTGACCGATGCCGTTCGCATTGCGATGCGGTCGGGGCCGCGCAACATCTCGACCGCGATGATGCGCAGCTTTGGCGCGCGCGGCGATTGCGTGGTCTCGGATGAACCGTTCTACGGAGCCTTCCTCAAGGACACCGCCGCACCGCATCCCATGGCCGCCGAAACCATCGCTGCAATGGATTGCGACTGGGAGAGCGTGACCGCCACCCTTTCCGGTAAGATCCCCGAGGGCAAGTCGGTCTGGTATCAGAAGCATATGCCACACCACATGGTAGGCCCCGTCAGCATCGCGGACTTTCCCGATCACCGACACGCTTTTCTTATCCGCGACCCAGAGCGCGTGGTGGCAAGCTATGCGCTCAAGAACGCGCTGCAGGGGCCAGAGGCGCTCGGTTTTGCGAAATTGCGCGCCTATTTCGAGCGCGAGGCGCAGCGCACCGGCGAGGCCCCGGCGGTTATCGATACCGATGACGTGCTGGACAACCCGCAGGGCGTCCTGCCGCGCCTGTGCGCAGCCCTTGGCATCGGGTGGGACCCGGCCATGCTGTCCTGGGAGAAAGGCCCGCACCCGCAAGACGGGGTTTGGGGGCCACATTGGTACGACAAGGTCAATGCCTCAACCGGGTTTGCACCTCCACCAGGAACTGTCCCAAGTCTCGAAGGCGAACACCTTACGCTCGCGAAGGCCTGCCGCGCCGATTACGAGGCGCTCAAACGCTACGCCATCACTGCAGCGTCATGATCTCCTCGCCGCCATCGCCGCGGCTGAAGAACTGCATCAGCTGAACCAGCAGCTCGCAGCGCGCCGAAAGCGTCCTTGCCTCCAGCAAAGCCTGCTTTGACGCCGGATCGAAAGGCGCAATCTGCGAGACGCCGTTGATAAGCGAGTGATCGTCGAGCCGCTCTACCGAATCCCAGTCGACACGATAGCCTTGCGAATCCGCAAAGGCGCGCGCTTCGTGCTCGAAGCCGCCGCGCTGGGCATGGGTGAGGGTTTCATTCTCGTCTTCCTCGATCAGTTCGCCTTCCACTTGGCGAAAGGCCGTCGCGACATCGAGTTCGCGCACGAGCTTGAACCGCGCTTCGCCTTCAAGGATCAGATTGTAGCGCCCGTCATCCATCGCCTCGATCTCGCCGATCCGGCCTACGCAGCCGATTGAGTAGAGCGGCGCGCCGTCGACCGAACGCTGCGGCTGGATCATCGCAATGCGGCGATCGCGCACCAGCGAGTCGCCTACGAGCGCGCGGTAACGCGGCTCGAAGATGTGCAGCGGCAGTGGCCTCGATAGCGGCCAGCGCTTCGCGGGCCTGCTCCACTTCACCCATGGCGATGAGCGAGCGCACGAGCCCTGCATTGGCGGCTGGGTTGTCGGGCGCAAACTCGGTAACCTGGGCAAAGATGCCACCCGCGCGCTGAGGATCGCCGTCGCCAAGCGCCTGCTCGCCCATGGCGACGAACTGCTCGATTTCCTCGGGCGAGGGCCCTTGCGGCGCGGCTGCATCCCCGCCTTGTACGGGCAACTGGCCGAGCAGCTGGTCAAGCACCTGCTTGAACTGCGATTCGCTGCGTGCACTGGTGAGATCCGCGACAGGCTGGCCCTGAAACATCGCGTAGACCGTCGGGATCGACTTCACCTGGAATTGGCCTGCGATGAATTGCTCTTCATCGACATTGATCTTGGCCAGCACCACGCCCTTGTCGGCATATTCCGCGCAGACTTTTTCGAGCATCGGGGCGAGCGCCTTGCATGGGCCGCACCACTCGGCCCAGAAATCGAGGATCACCAGTTTGGTCTGGCTCGGCTCGACCACATCCTTGCGAAAGCGTTCGACGGCTTTTTGTTCGTCAATGTTGAGACCCATGCTGGCCAAGGGAATGTTCCTTCTTGCTTTGATGCACGCGTTGACGGGTCGTCGTAGCAGCGCGCAAATTGGCGGTTGTGAGCGCATCTTCCGCTCTTGTTGTCGACCAATGTGGGGCACCTCAGCCCGGATGTGAAGCGCTGGTTTGTGCGTGCTTGTGACAAGCCCGAGGATCGGCGGCGATTTTGCGAGATTTTCCTCTTGCGAAGAGCGATGCTCGCTGTTAATTGGCGCGCCTCCCCGGCAGGATTTCGGCAAACTGGCCGCCCTGTGGAGCGTCAGTGAGCGGGCGTAGCTCAGGGGTAGAGCACAACCTTGCCAAGGTTGGGGTCGGGCGTTCGAATCGCCTCGCCCGCTCCATTTTCCTCGACATTAGAGCAGATGAAACGCGTCTGGCGGCTGGGCATGCGCGGGCATGCTCGTCAACTGGGGTTATCGGGCGTGAGTCGGCCCCCCGATGACCGGGGGAGGGGGTGCCTGAGAGGGGCCTGACGCAAAAGGGGGCAATTCAACCCCTTGCACCGTAGAAATCAGGGTCTTGAAGAGCG
This sequence comes from Erythrobacter sp., assembly GCA_043567175.1. Classification (GTDB taxonomy): domain Bacteria; phylum Pseudomonadota; class Alphaproteobacteria; order Sphingomonadales; family Sphingomonadaceae; genus Erythrobacter. The sequence goes on along the minus strand of CP121323.1, from coordinate 2,012,183 downwards.
TCAGGCCGTGTCTCATATTTGAAGGACGAGAGAGCCTAACACCAACGAGGTATCTCTCATGTCCCGTAAAGCCCAAGACACCAAACTCCCAACCGAATACGACCAGACCGGGCAAACCCCTTCTCAAAGCGCCTTTGACGCGAAACCGGAAGGCCCGGTCGAAGCGAGCGGCCTGAGCTCGGAGCGGTTCGCTGAGGACTTGTACGACCAGGTATCTGAAGCCAGATACCGCGAAGACTTATTCGACCGCGATCGGATCAGCGACACGATGCAAGCGGTGCAGGAAGTCCTGCAAGCGGCCGAACCGCGCGATGAGATCGAGGCCATGCTTGTCGGGCAAATGATCACAGCTCACAACACTGCGATGGATTGTTTGCGCCGAGCGGCACATCCGAATGCGTCGCCTCAGGTGCGCGAGCAGAACCTCAAGCATGCGGCGAAGTTCATGGGTGTTTACGAGCGCCAGGTTGCCGCGCTCGACAAACGCCGTGGCAGGGGCAAGCAGAAGATCACGGTCGAGCATGTTCACGTCCACGGTGGTGGCCAGGCTATCGTAGGCAATGTAGACGCAGCCGCGATAGACGCGGGCCCTCAAGAAGTTCGGGCGCTGGAGGATGACAGCGCGGCCTCGCTCGACGGTGAAAAACTGGCCGAGGCGCTCAAGCCCAGTAACCCCAAGGCCCGCGTGGCGAAGAGGCCATGATGCTGAAAAAGCGTGTCGGCGACCATCCGCGCAACACGAAAGGCATGGCGAAAGCCCCGCGGTGCGGGGCAAAGACGCGTTCGGGCAAACCCTGCCGCTCGCCGGCGGTCAGGGGAAAGGCGCGGTGCCGGATGCATGGAGGAGCCAAGGGCTCCGGCGCGCCCAGAGACAACCAGAACGCGCTCAAGCACGGGTTGTACACGCGCGAGGCGATCGCCGAAAGCCGAGCCAATTATGCGCTCTGGCGCGAGATGGACACCCGCAACAAGCATGCGTTTTCGGTGCGATCGCAGTGATTGGGCCAAGGGCATGCGGATTGGCGGTTTGATGGGATAGTTTGCGGCGGATTTTGCCTGTTTTCGGGTCTTTTCCATCCTCGCTGATGGACTTCAGACACACTTATCCGGTTGCGGCCTGTCGTTCGTGGAAGATCAGGCGGTCGAAGTTGTAGGCCAGATTGGCCAGAGTGAGTTTGGCCTGTGCCCTGGCGAGGCCGATGGTGCGGATAAACAGGCCGTAGCGCCCTTTTTGATGCGCGAAGACATGTTCAACCCTGGCGCGGATCGCGGACTTTGCAGCGTTGGCGCGCGCCATGTTCTTCGGCATCGGCCTGCCCTTGGGCTTGCGGCGATGGATGCGGCTTTTGAGCATGTTGCTCTTCAGCAATGCCTCGTTCCTGGCGCTGCGATAGGCGCTGTCAGCCCAGACATCGCTAGCCGTGTTGTTCGGGTCGATAATATGACGCAGTTCGCGCCCGTCGCTGTGGGCCGCTGATGTGACCTTGCCCTTGCGGATAAAGCCAAAGCACCGGTCGATGCTGATGTGCGACTTGTAGCCGAACACTGGGGTCGCGATCTGCGGCAGCGGCGTGCCGTCAGGACGGTAGCGGACCTTGCCCCCAACCTTCACCGTCCAGCGCGCATCGACATCCTTTTGATGTGCCTTGTCCGGCTTGCCCGGCCATATCTGCCTGGCCGATTTCCCTGCCTTGACCGCGGCCTTCTCTTCATCGGTGTTCCGCTGCTTGGGAGCGGGCACCAGCGTGGCATCGACGATCTGTCCGCCCATGGCGAGATAGCCGCGTTCGCGCAGTTGCTGCTCAAAGGCCTGCATCAGCGCCTCAAGCGTGCCGCTCTCGGTCAGCCGGTTGCGGTAGTGCCGGATGGTGTTCTCATCCGGCATGGTGCCGCCCAGATCGAAGCCGAAGAAGCGCATCCACGAAAGCCGGTCGCGGATCATGAACTCCATCCGCGCATCGGAGAGGTTGTGCTGTGCCTGCACCACCAGCACCTTGAACATCGACACCGGATCGAAAGGCGGCCTGCCGCCCTTGGCGCCATCGCTATATCCAAGGCCCCGGACCAGGATGGGTCGGAAATGTTCAAACTCGACCGTATCCGCCAAAACCTCCAGCGGGTCGCCGTCCTTGCTCAGCCGCTCAAGGTGCTCCGCCAACGAAAACAGGCTGCGTGGGTGCATCGAAATTCTCCGTCCAATGCAGCCAGTGAATCAGATCATGGCGTCAAAGGCGAGGGGTTTTTGCGGGTGTCCAGATGCGGGAGACACTACGCGAGATTGAGGAGACGCTGCACGAGATGGGCGATGGCGATTAAGGTTGGATGGGGCGGTCAGGCTTGATCTGCGGAGCGCCAGCGGCGGATCAGGCCTACCAGCGCGAGCACTGCGCCAGCGGCGACTATATCGGCCAGCCAGTCAAGCCAGCTTGGCTCACGCCCCAGGCTAGGGATCGATTGAACCAGCTCGATTGCGCCGCCAAAAGCGGCCAGCCCTGCGAAGAGAATGACCACCCGCACTGTCGGGAATGCAAGTGCCGCCAAAGCAGCGAGCACGAGAAACGCAAGAATGTGCTGTACCTTGTCCCCGGGTTCGCCGGGCACGGGTGGTGGCTGCGGCAAGCTGGCCATCACAAAGGCGAAGATCAGGGCGGACCAGAACAGGAGCTGGAAGAGGTGTGTAATCATGGGTGGCGGATGGGCTTTCACGTGCGGTGTTTGTTCAAAAGGCGTATGCCAAGGGGCCTGATCGCGCGAGGGGGTGAAAGCTTCGTCGCAAAGAACTGGTGGCAGTGCGGCGTTAGTCGCGGTGAGTTTATATCAGTTCATCGAGAGTAATGCCCAAAGCCTCGGCCAACTTTTTGACCGTCTCGATTGAACCGCTCTTCCTACTGGCTTCGATATCCGCAATCTGCACCCGATTGACGTTGGAAGCAGCGGCGAGGGCGGTCTGGGTGAGCCCCCGAAACTCGCGCCAGACGCGCAGTGGGCTCTCACCGGAAAGCATGCGCTTCACGAATTCGGAAGGAAGCATCTCTTCACTGCCGCTTGTCAGCGGCGCAAGAGCACGGTCATGGGCTTGCAGATCAGCAAGATCTTCGGCGGCAGCTTGCAAGCTGCGGTATTCCTCAAGCGGGATCGAAATCATTTCACCCATATCTGTCTCCATCAACCGTAGATGCTGCAACGCGATCCTGTATCGAGAACCGCCAGAACGACGCCGTCATCATTCATGATCACGCGCCAATCACCAACTCTTAAACGGATACCTTCCCGTCCCTTGAGCGCCGTAACATAATTGGCTTGCGAGGCTGGTTCGGCGGCATATTGTTCGATCTTACCTATGATCCGTTCCGCTGCGTCCACGGGCATCTTGCGAAGGGCCTTCAACGCAGCCCGCGTATATGTGACCGGCTCCATGCTCTTTAGTGTAGCTAATGGCTTCAATGTAGTCAATGGCTACACTCGAGGCGGATGGAAAGTGGGGCAATCTGGATCTGCCCATGCCTTCCTGTTTTCCATTGTTCGCGAAGATTTCGATCTTGCGGGGCTTAAAGCAAATCCTGGGCAGGAAGCTGCCGGTCACTTCATCTCATGCTGGACGGTGCCCTAGCGCTCACCGCAGCGCTAGTGTCATATAGCCGCCAAGGGGGGGTATCGGGCGAGGGTTCTCTAAAAGTAGATCGAAAGTAGAAACGTGTCTCCCACAAACTTCTGAAAAGCTGAGGTTTTGCAATTTCATCCGGTGCTGAGCGATCAGAGTGAGCAAGACGCGCAGGGGCGGCAGATCATGGAGGACCTTGCGCTGGAGAAGGCTCCTACGAGGAAGCGCTGATGGCAAAGAAGCGCGTCGGCGATCATCCCAGAATAATCGGTCCGATGATGGCAGCACCGCGCTGCGGCGCGCGAATGCGCCACGGAACGCCCTGCCGCTCGCCGGCGGTGCAGGGGAAGACGCGCTGCCGCATGCATGGCGGCGCACGAGGATCAGGGGTGCCCAAGCGCAACCAGAGTGCCCTCAACCACGGGCGCTAGAGGCAAGAGACGATTGCCCGGCGCAAGGCGGTAAACCAGGTGATGCGCGATGTGCGAGAGACGCTGCGAGGGCTGGACTAGCGGCGTCGAGGCCAAGCCGGTTCAGCTATACGCCTTGTCAAGGTCGTTCGACTTACTGAACCAATTGTGACTACATCGTAAATGTTTAAACCGGATCTTGTAATAGAGGCAGGACACCCTTCATCCATGCGCAGAGTGGTGATCAGTATGATTACGCCAGCATGGTCTCCGGCCGCTGAATGGAAAGGTATCGCTTATGCCGGTGATTGACGATGGAAAGGACCACGCGCCGACAGTCGGGCCTGGCGGAAGGATAGTCCCTGGCTGGATGCCGAGACGAACCGTTTGTCCTGATCAGTCCCTGTCCTTTGGTGGCGATCAGGACATGCTGTGATCGCAGATGGCGCGCCTCATCGACGAGGCCGACGCCCGTGTCAGCGATCGTTTTCTCATCATCGAGAGGGCGCCGCAGTATTTCATGCAGTTCCTTTGCGAGGCTAACGGCTGGCTGCTTGAGAAGCGCGTGGGGGAGGAAGAGCGACACTTCCGTGCTCTCGCACCAGGCAAAGGCGATCAAGGCAAAGCCGAAGACACGCTCATGCAGCGAATCCTTGCCCCTCGCAGGCAGCGGGGCTGGTACCTTTCTCAGGACCAGGTTGAGGAGGTGATGTCCTCGGACCTGCTTGCCGAGCCGGAGCCCGGCTGGCTGCAATGGGAACGCTTCGAGATGTGAGTTCCACGCCTGCCTTCTGCGTCAAGCGTCGCGCGACACTTGACGCAGGGGTTCTCTACGGTTAAATGAACCTGCATGGAAATCGAGTCCATCAGGCACAAGGGCCTGCGCCGCTTTTTCGAAGCCGGCAATCCCAAGGGCCTGGTGGGTGATGTGAACAGGCTACGCAAGATGCTGGCCTTCATCGATGGAGCGGAAAGCTTGGATGAGCTGTTCGTGCCGCCCAATTTTGGCCTGCATGAACTCGCGGGAGACCGAAAAGGTACGTGGTCTATGACCGTGACACGCAACTGGCGATTGACTTTCAAAGTGGATGAAGAAGGCGCGCTGATCGATATGGATCTGGAGGATTATCATGGCGCTTAAGATGCACCCTTCGCTTGCCGTCCATGTCGGTGACTGGCTGAAGAGCGAGATCGTCGAGCCTGCCGGCGTCAGTGTCACTGATCTTGCCGCACACTTTGGGGTATCGAGGCAGGCTCTGAGCACGCTGCTCAATGGCAAGGCCAGTCTCTCTGCCGATATGGCGATTCGCTTCGAGAAGGCGTTCGGGGTGAAGGCGGAGACCCTCCTGCGAATGCAGACTGCTTACGAATTGGCCCAGGCACGCGCGCATGAGGACGATATCAAGGTCAGCAAGTTCGCAGAGGCGGCCTGACCGACAGAAGTACACCGCCCCTCGAAAGGAGGCCGGCCAAGGATTGGCCTCGATTACCAGTGCTCGCGATTGCTTATCGATCCTCGGCCTCGCGTGCATAGAGCCTTATTGCGCCTATCGTGGACTCATGGGTCGTTAGCGGACATCGGGGGTGATTGCGCGCTAAACTTGCGTATCGCGCTGCCGCTACTTGAGTGCGTTCTTTTTGCGCTACCGCTGCCGCTACTTGAGCGCCAATTCATCTTATCGCGCGTGGGTCGCGCGTTTCCTTTACAACCTTCTGTAATAGTGCATTAATCTGTCATTCTGGGCGGCGCCTTCTCGCGCGCTGCAGGCTCCGTCGTGCCTGAAATAGCAGTCGAAACGGCGCAAATTAACAGGAAAATACTGGGATACTTGGTGGCCTAATAGGACCTTCAAACAGGATTAAAACAGATTTATATTAGGACGTGATAATCTAAGTTACAGGGTTATGTTGGCGCTCGCCTCGAGATCGGGAGGGTCCCAGCCAAGGAAGGACTGGTCATGACCGACAATCCACCAGGCGAGCGCGATGATCGCGGGAAGTTTCGCAAGGGGGTCAGCGGCAATCCTGCAGGTCGCCCGCGCAAGAAGCCCGATGGGCCGCGCTCATTGGAAAAGATGCTGGCGGACGAACTGCAGCGCGAAGTCACGTTCGAGGACGTCGACGGGAACAAGCGTAAAGGCACGCAGTACGAGATGATCTGCGCCAACATCATCAACCAGTTGACGCAGGCCAAGCCCAGGGAGGCGATTGCTGTCCTCAAAGACCTCAGGAAGCTTGGGATTCTTCATGAATACACCGGTGCCAATGATGATGGTCCCAGGGAAATTAAGATCCAGTTCGTGAAACCTGATGGTACAGTCAGCGAACTGCCAGGGCCGGTATCGGGGCGGCGCGAGCAAGAGAACGCTGCGACGTCCAACGACGTTGAGGACGGGGAAGACGACGAGACCTGAGGTTGAAGGATCAGCACCTCATTGGCCGATACCAAGGCATGCTGGGGCGTCAGCTTCGCGAAGCGCTGCAGGAACTGCGCGATGAGCAGGAGGGGCGAATGCAGCGGGTCGGCCAGGATAATGGGTAGCAGGTCGCACAGCTAAAAGTTCTTCAAAACCGCGTTCCACTCCCGCGTTGGATCGGAAACTCTCCTGAAGCCCACCAGCTGCTGTCGCCCCAGCAAGGCTGCGAGGCGATAGCGAAGACCGCCTCGATCAGGTCGATATTGGGAGAGGTCAAACTCTTCCAATGCTGGCAGGTTAACTCTCACAAATTTCAGGACCTTTGCAATGTGCGGATCCGAAGCATCGTCAAACAAGATGACGCCGCCATCTGACAGAAGCCTTGCGCCGTAAAACATGTCGATGAACACGTCCTCGAAGATGTGACTTCCATCGACGTAAATCAGGTCGAACTGCTCGCGACGGCTCAGAAGATTGGGAAGGGCGTGATGCGAGAAGTCGTGCAGGCATTCGAACCAGGGTATAAGCCCTGCTGCTTCAATCCGCATCTCACCGACACCATCCCAGACTGTTGACTGGAATGGATCAATGGCGATGTGCTTATGCTCTTCGGGCAATCCCGCGTCGGCATGAAAAGCACTCATGAGCAGACCCGAGCCCGCATAACAGAGTCCGATTTCTAGGCCGTAGACTCATTAGCGGCGATCCACAGGCGTGTGCAGAAGAGCTTTATGGCTGCGAGGAAGTTGTCGCTTCGCTTGTCGTATCTGGTGGCTAAACCTCTGGCGTTTTTGAGTTTTCCGAAGAACCGTTCGACCAAGTTGCGATAGCGGTAGAGAAAGCTGCTGAACGCGAAGCCTCTACGGCGGTTGCGCTTGGCTGGGATGTTGGCGAAGCCTCCTTGAGCGGTAATTCGGTTGCGAATGGCGTCGCTGTCATAAGCCTTGTCGGCGAGAAAGGTGCTGCCGCTTGGCACGGCGGCCAGCAGCCCCTCAGCCTCACGGCAATCGCTGGCCTGGCCTTCGGACAGATGCAGTTGGATCGGCAGGCCACGGCCATCAACCAGCGCGTGGATCTTGGTCGTCAAACCGCCCCGGGAACGTCCCATGCAGCGATTTGGGTCCCCCTTTTTAGGGTCGCACCGTGCTGGTGGACCCGGATGGAGGAACTGTCGATCATCACCAGCTCGCCGTCGAATGCGGCGCTGACCGAGGCCAGAAGCCGATCCCACACGCCTGCTTTGCGCCACCGGACAAAGCGGTTGTAGCAGGTCGTATGCGGGCCATAACGCTCTGGAATATCGGCCCAGGGACTGCCCGTGCGAAACCGCCACAATATCCCGTTGATGACCCGCCGGTCATCAACACGAGGCACACCGCGCACCTTGTTCGGCAGAAGCGGCTCGATCACAGCCCACTCTTCATCGGTCAGTTCAAATCTGCGACGCGTCATCCAAAGCTCCTTCCTGAAGCCTTGAATCAATCGCGTCCGCGCCGCGCAAGTCAGTTTATGAGTTTACGGCCTAGGGTCTTTTGGGGGGCCAAGCTCGGTCAGTAACGCGGTAATCACTTCAAGATTGTTTTTAGTCGACAGAGCCGCCAGATCCTTCTCCCGGCCGGTCCTGCCTTGAACTTTGCCCTTTGAACGCAATGCTTGGTTGGCCGCTATTGCTTGCTCTAGATTTGTCATTCGTGGTTTGTCCTTTTACGCATTGATGCCTCGTGCCGAAAGTGTGTGCCCGCAACAAGTTTCTTGGGTTGCAGAGCAGGCGAATTTTGGGCCGCCCCAATCCGATGGATCGCAATCTCTATTCCTGATCGCTTTTTGCTCGTGGCCTCAGTTCAAACACGTTGACGTAATGCCCTTCAGGGATTTTGGACACGCAGTATTGAGAAGCTGAAACAGAGGCCCCTTAGATATTAGGATCATCGGGCTTCGGAGGATCTGATTGTTTCGATCGAACAATTGTGACCACGAACAACGCGAAGCCAATCCCAACGATGTTGGAGGCAAAGTCGGACCAGGAGGGTGTGCGGTTGAGGCCTGGTGTGGCTTGCAGGACTTCCAGCGCACCGCCCAAGACAATCAAACCGATAGCCAGTCGGTGCAAAGCAACGCGCGGGAACGCGATGATCGCAAGCGCTGTGAGAACGGCGAAGGCCGCGATATGCATCTCGGCATCATATTCGTTGAAGGCCCAGCCATCGCACTGAAGCCGGCCAAAGGCGATAAACCCGCACATGATCAGCATTACGGCAAGGACAAGGCCGCGACGGAGCAGCTGGGACGCGCGGGCAGTCATGTCAGCTGCGTGTAGGGGCGGTGCGCAGGCGAACGCCTGGGGAGGTTACGGGGTCGCCAAGAAACTCGATCCCTTCTGCCTCTAGGGCCGCCTTGACGCGTTCGAGGGTGCCGCCGCGTGAAGGGGGGATGCCGTCACTGGATTCAAAACGCTGTATGGTCTTCCACGTGACGCCCGACATCTCGGCAAGGTCACCCGCAGAAATTTTCAAAAGTGCACGTGCGCTACGAATTTGAGGCGCAGATATCATTGACGAGCCTTGGCTTTTAAGTCATAAAATATGACGTATGGAAAATAGCCAATCAAACTTAGCCTCGATCTTTTCGAGATGCCAAGGCGCATACTCAGAAAAGACGCTGTCGGGTTACCGAAGCGACCTGCACAGCTTTATTTCGTGGTGCGACAGGCGTCGTGCTGAATGGGTACCCGCCAAGCCTGAGACCGTGGCCTGCTTTGTCGATGACCAGATCCGCACGCTTTCGATTGCTACGGTCAAGCGCCGTGTCGAAGCGATCAAGTTTGCGCATCGCATGTGTGATTTGCCGTCGCCCGCCTCGACCAGCGAGGTGCTGTTGGCTCTCCGCCGCGCGGCACGGTCAAGGCCGGAGCGCCCCAAACAATCGCTCGGACTAACGACAGACCTGTTGAAGAAAATGTTAGCTGCCTGCTCCGATACGTTGCCTGGCAAGCGAGATGCAGCGCTGATTAGTATCGGCTACGACACGCTTTGCCGCAGCGTTGAGCTCGCAGCGATGCAGGTCGCGCACTTGGCGCCAGATGGCAGGACTATCATCGTGCCCAGGGCCAAATCCGATCCCTTTGGCAAGGGGCGTATCGCCTATCTCTCGCGGGGTACGCGGCAGCGCGTCGGTGCGTGGCTAGATGCCAGCGGGCTCGATAGTGGGCCGCTGTTCCAGTCGTTGCATACCCACAAACTATCGGGCTCCTATCTCGTCACCGCATCGATCCGACGGATCATCAAGCGTGCGGCCGAGAGGGCCGAGCTCACAGACGAGGCCAAAGACCTGTCGGGCCATTCCATGCGGATTGGCGCTGCTCAGGACATGATGGTCGCTGGCATCGATCAGATCGCGATCATGCAGGCGGGCGGATGGAAGACCGCCGACGTGCTGGGTCGCTATGTCGAGAATGCTGCGACCCACGCCGTTCACGAACGGCGATGGGCGCAATTGGCTCAGGCGCGCTGAGTGAGGCCGACGCTCTCCATCCCGCGTTCACGCAGCATGGCATCAAAGTACTTGATCGTCTTTGTCAGCCCTTCGCGCAGCTGCGTCTTCGGCTCCCAGTCGAGAGATTTCTTCGCCAGCGAAATATCCGGTTGGCGCTGACGCGGATCATCTTGCGGCAACGGCTCTCTGACAAGTTCTGACTTTGAACCTGTGAGCTCAAGGACCGCCTCAGCCAGTTCGCGGATCGTGAATTCGTTGGGATTGCCGAGGTTGATGGGGCCTGGAAAGTCTGGCCCTGTATCCATCATTCGCAGGAAGCCTTCCACCAGGTCATCCACATAGCAGAACGATCGCGTCTGCTGGCCATCGCCATACTCGGCGCAGCGCTTGCCTTCATCGTAACACGCGCGCGGGCCGATCGTGTTGACGTTGCCCCAATAGCTCTCGGGTTGCGGATGGACCGAGGGGTCGCCGTAAATTTCTGATGTCGAAGCCTGGAAAACACGGGCCTTAACGCGCTTGGCAAGGCCCAACATGTTGATAGCACCGGTGACGCTAGTCTTGGTCGTTTGCACCGGATCGAACTGGTAGTGAATCGGACTGGCTGGACAGGCCAGGTTGTAGATCTGGTCGACTTCGACGAAGAGCGGGAAGGTTATGTCGTGCCGCATGAACTCGAAGCGCGGGTGACCAACCAAATGATCGATGTTGCTCTTGTCGCCAGTGAAGAGGTTGTCGACGCAGAGGACTTCGTTACCACGCTCAAGCAACCGATCGATCAGGTGAGAGCCCAAGAAGCCAGCTCCGCCCGTCACAAGGATACGGTCCCGATTGAATTTAGACATTAATGTTTTGCTCCATTCTTGGTGGCGATTTGCTTGATAGCCCACGACTTACCTGAAGGTTCTGGCAGAAATCCATGTCGGCGGGCCGAAGCCAAGTATACCTGTCGCCGGACGCTAATTTGTCCAAAGCACATTGCGTGCGCCTGCTTGCCGCGTTCCGCTTACTGGAGCCGGATTGCCTGTTGCGATCGCCCACGCCTCAATATCCCTCGTGACCGCGGACCTACCGCCCACGACCGCCAATTGTTCGGTAAACTCAAGCAACAGCGCTGTATCGCCACCCGCTACGACAAGACAGTCCTCACCTTCGAGAGCTCTCTCAACCTCGTCGTCACCGCCTATGGCTCAAGTCTTTCGTCAACACGGCCTAGTAGGTGTAGCCTGCGGCTTGTTCGGTGGCCAAATCAATGGACTCCAGCAAGAACGTTCGATCTGCATCGGTGAAGGTCGCGGCCTGTCTGCGCTTTTCTGGTTTACCGATTCCTTCCATGTGCCAGGAAAAGTGTTTTTGTGGGATTTGGATGTTTGAAGGTGGTTTCTGACCATTGTGGCCTGCAAGGGTTTCAATAAGCTCTGTGGGGTCTTCCAAAATATCGGCTAGCCTGAAATGCCGGAACTTTACATCACGATTTACCAGAGAGAGATGAGACCTCAGTTTTAGAGATCGCAATTCCATTATATTAGATAACTTCCGGCCCTCTATCGGGTGACGGTCCAGCTGCAGCGGAGCGCCAATACGCTCATCTACCGATGCCAGCTTGAAACTGTAATGCTTATCCAGAATGGTATCCCATTCAGCCCTGATGAAGCTGGGGAAGTCTAAGGCTGCCAACTCTGGTGTTGCATGATATGGGCGCACATACATGCTCTTGACCCATGAAAATGCATCCCGGCTGACAGCAACAATGAAAACATTATCGCTGCTGGCAGGCATGGTTGGAAAGCCATGCTTCCAGCCATAGTCGCTACAAGGTTTGATCGAAAGATTTGAAGCTATTAGAGCTTCAACATAGTTAGTCCCGGAATTCCGCTCCCCAATGACCTGGAACCTTGGCCCAAGCGGCGCTGTGCTCCTCCTATACAAATCTAGAAGTGTGCCTTTAATATTCACAATTGCCATTTTCCTTCCAGAAAATTGTAGGCTGCATGTGGCGCTGCGTGCAAGTCCGTTCCGTCATAGAGCGGCGTCCTTAGTCGTGTAACCGATCGTGTCACGCCGACTGACCGAACTCCAGTGCTCTGGTCTTATCAGCAGACTGTTGCCGATCACCCTACTTGGTCCCAAGCACATTGCGTGCCTCAGCTGGACGGTTTCCGCTCAGCTTTGCCGGGTTGCCGGTTACGATGGCGTGCGCAGCGACATCATGCGTGACAACCGCACGCGCGCCAACCACAGCGAACTCGCCAATGGTGATGCCGGGCGCGATAAACGCCTCAGCGGCCACCCAAGCACTCGGGAGGATGTTGATTGGTCCTGCCAACAAGGTGAAGTGCGCCGACCGAAGATCGTGGCTCGCAGAACACAAGAATGCACGCTGACTCATGATGACATCGTCGCCAAGGGTCACTTGGGCAACATTGTAGAGTTCTGCACCGGGGCCCACGGTGACGTTTGATCCAACCGTGAGGTTCCATGGCGCCCAAATATTTGCCGAAGGATAGATGGCCGCGCGCGGCCCGACCTTGGCTCCAAACATGCGCAGCAGCATTCGGCGCCATCCATGCATCGGGACAGGCGTGAACCGAAACAGGAGGTAGTAGAAAATCTGCCAGACTCCCCGCTTGGCCTTGTCGGCGAGCGAAGGTGGGGCCAATCGCTGCAATGCGTGCCTACCTGGCGGGTCATTAAACTCAGGACTGTCCAAGCGCCGCCTCGTAAATCTCCAGGGTCATCGCGCTCGACCGCTCCCATGTGAAGAGGCGCTCGGCGAGCCGTGACGCATTGGCTGACATCGACACGAGCCTAGCGGTGTTTGTGAGGAGAGAACAAATCGCCTGGCCAAGGTCCTGCACGAGGTTCGCATCTTCAACGGCGATGCCGGCATCAGCTTCTTGAATCTCCTGCCAGATGTTGACGTTCCGGGTGAGGATCACGGGCAGGCCGGCATGCAGGGCTTCAGCAACTGCAATGCCAAAGTTTTCCTGGTGCGAAGGAAGCAGGAACAGATCTGCTGCTGCCAGGGCAGAACCCTTCTCGCTGCCACTAAGATGGCCAAGGAAAAGCACCTGATCATCCAACCCGAGGTCCCGCATGCGGTTCTTGAGATGGGCGACATGGGTACCCTCTCCCGTACCGGCGAAGAGCAGCCTGGCATCCGGCAAGTCGGCGCAAATGGTCTTCATGACGTCGAGCAGAACTTCCGGACGCTTCTTGGGGTGGAGCCTTCCCATGAAGAGCAGGATGCGTTTGCCCTGCAATTCCGGATGGGCCACGAAGAAGTGATCGCGTAACGCATCCTTCTCCCCCTGCAGGCGATCCGCGCCCAGTGGCAAGACAGCGGCATTGGCTATGGGGCCGAAGGTGGTCTCAGCCAGATGCTGCTCCTTCTCCGCCGTCAAGAGAACGCGTGAGGCGCAAGCGACTGTCCGCCTTTCGAATGCTTCGAGATAGATCCGCTTCTTCAGCTTCTTCTGGGCGAAGGAATAGGGATCAAGCATGCCGTGCGGTGAAATGACGTATGGCGTGCGTAACTTCCGGGCGAGCGCAGCGCTGCCGGTGACGAAGGGACTCCACAAGGTGTGGCAATGGACGATGTCCGCTGCATGGATTGCGGCCTCCAGTTTTGCGCGACCACTCCCGAAAAGGCCCGAAAGCTGGGACGGCAAGACGGTTACGCCTGCCTCCTTACGCAACTGCTCACCGCCGTCTTCGCTATAATCCGGGCACGTGATGACATCCGTATCCCACCCCGCGGCCTGCGCACCCTCGACCAGGCGCCGGACGACGACCGGGGGGCCGCCAGCCGCTTCGGTCATGTAAGGCGTCACATGCAGAACTGTTGGCACCAAGAGCTCATATAGTTCTATCGAAAGTCAATCTTTCAACTCGTGCCACCAAGTTTCTTAGCCCAGCTTATCATATGGATCGTGCAACATATTTTTTTTCTTTGCGTAAAAGATTCAAGAATGGGTTTGCCAATCGCCGCGACCGCATTCTTGGCGCGATATATGTTGCATAGCGTTGTTGCAGGCGCTCTATATCGACGTGGTCCTCATTAAGGCTGGCGATAAACTCTTTATCGGCGGGCAAATGCCAAAGTGGAATGTTGGACAGATCAGACAGTTTCCTTTGCTGAAAGCTCGTTCGCGCACTCCACCATCTGGCAATAAGCCCGTGGCCTCCAACATCTGTTATCTTCATCCCTTCTTTGCCGAGATTCAAGAGCGCAGCTGTAACAAGCGTTTCATCTCCGACGTGAGCGAAGCGATCGAAGTTGTCTCGATATCGTGGCCAGAGCCTTTCAATCTCATGGGACAATGCGGAAAAGGCCTTCGGCCTACCGGAGATAAACTCTCCACCATACCACCTAGCCTCATTGACGGGCCGCTGTGTCAGAAACGCCAAATCTGAAATCAACCTATCTCGGCCAATGTCAGCAATCATCTGTTCGGTAATGTCATAAACAAGCAGGCCGTCCTGCTTGAACTTCTCGAAAGGGATTTCCTTCACCGGAAGTACGTCCAAATCGATCAGCGTGGGGAAAGTGCCAAAGCGACCCTCTGAGAATCCCTTTATCACATCTAGCTTGAAGTGCGCTGAGCGGAATGGAATTCCAGAGGGAACATCACGTTCAAAAGCCTCAACCCTGAAATCCAAAGGGCCTGCAAGATCTCGAACGACTTCAGCAAGCGCATGATCTGAATTCGTGATGACCTGATACTTTGCTTTAAGATTGGTCATAAGCCTCATCTGAACGGACGCGCAGGCACCATAGGTTTCTAGTGCCTTTGCCTGAGGCTTTCGTAGATTCACGAAACTCTCAGCGTCTTCGTTCAGGAAGAAAAGAGAATAGAATTGCACTTCGGAATGCCTAGGCCCACCCTCCGTGTTGGTCATGCCACCTTCCAGCTTTGTGAAGCTCGCAGCACGGTTGACGCAGCAGACTTCCAGCGTTTGGCCCCCTCATCAAGGCCCCAGGACTTTGCCAATGTTCGTGATTGCTCGGCCATCTTCGCTCGCAGGGCGCGATCTCCTGCCAAGCGAGAGATAGCATCTGCAAGCGCGTCCACATCTTCAGTAGGTGTAATAAACCCATTGCAGCCGTCTCTGACGAGATCGCGGCCAGCTCCAACCGAACTGCTAACAATCATGGGCAAGCCGGCTCCCAAGGCTTCGTTGACCACAACGCCCCATCCATCGTGTCGGCTCGGCAGACAAAATATACTTGCTCGGGCAAATAGGGCCGGCAGCTCTACAGGCTCGACATGACCCATGAAATCTACGCGGCCTGAAAGATGCTCAGGCACGAGCGAAAGGTAACGCGCTCTTTCAGGGCCGGATCCGAGTAAACGCAACCGAAGCTTGGGATTACAAGTTGCCACGCGCGCAAAAGCGGCGAGCAAGACATCAACTCCCTTGCGATCGATCAATTGACCGCTGAAGAGAACTTCCACTTCCACTTCCTTGTCCAGACTATTCGCTGAACGTGCGTCTACAAAACGGGCAAGATCGCAGAAGTAGGGAATGTTGAAGATCGGCTTTCCGGGAAAGAGTTCTGAGTATTTTTCAACTGCCTTCTCTCCAATGGCCGCGAACCCGCTCGCATTTTTTAGCGGGGCTTGAAGCTGCGCCCTTATCCAATTCCCAATCATGCCACGCTTGGAGAAACCAGGGACTTCGCCCCAGAAGACGAACGGACGATTCTCACGCTCCAAGAAACGCATGGCCACCTGGGCAGTAGGGGCGGAATAGTCACTGATAATGACAAGATCTGCGTCTGACGCCTTGATTTTGGAAACTACCGATGGATTCCAGTGTGCAGAGGAACCGATGAACTGGAGAGTCCAACCTTCCATGACTTCTTCAAAATCGTTCAGACGGGGATTTTGCCAGTCTCTGTCCGATGACATGGCGGTGAAATACAGGACCTCGATTTCAAGGTCTGCTTCAGCATCCAGCGTTGCGAACAATTCTCGCTGGTATGGCGAGGGCATAACAGTCAAGAAGAGTAGCTTCATTTCGTTATGTAGCTTGAAGGCCTATTTCGCTCGGCTCGTTTCTTTGCGAGGAAGCCGTTCAGGACAAATAACGTGATCACCGGGAGAACTGCGGGCGCAACAGACAGGAAACTGCGCATGCAAAGCCCGGCCGGGAAAAACCCAACCAAATATATCATTATCTTGAGCTGGGTATCGGCTCGGGCCGCAAAACGGTTCCACCAACCAGTGATAGAGCCTAGAGCCAACGATCCTAGTACAACACCCAACCATCCTCCCGCCATCCAGAATTCGCCAATGAACGTGGCGGAAAGCGTCATAAAGTCGCCGACCCCCAGCGCTTCTTCAATCCCAAGCGACAGCCCCTCAGGTTTCCCGGGCCATAGCGCGCGTGGGATCGGTCGAATGACCATGTTGTACGGGATCTCGAAGCCTAGATGCGCGTAGCGAGCAGGAAACACTTCAATCAATTGTGCGACGTTCAACATGTTCATGTCGACGAAGACAGCCTGTTCTCCTAATTGCAGATCGATCTGGGTTGCCTGTTGCAGGTTTCCGCGTGTTTCCAGCATGAACACCATCGCGAAAAACGCCGCTATCGCGCAAGCCGCCCCGATCAGCACCAAATTAATTGAGCTCACACGCGGCGAGTAAACGAAATAGGCAGCTAGGAAGGTGATGAAATAGAGCAGGAAGACGCTGCGCGTACCCGAGCTGAAGCCGTCGAATAGGACGAACAGGCCGAGGAAGCCCGCAACCACCACCTTGCCGACAGAACAGCGCTTCCGCTGGGCGAGGATCACGCCGCATAGGGCCGGAATGGCGGCTTTCATGAGGGATAATTCGGAGAGAAGCGCGCCCATTCCGCCAAGCCGGCCCCGAGTCCATGGCTGCGAAAAGCGCGGCCGCATCATCTGTTCGACCATCTCAATCGGATTAAAATTGACGGCCAGCAACATGTAAAAATAGCCAAGTAGACTGGAGAGTAGAAGCAGCTGGAAAATCAATCCTGGCGAGAAACCCAGCGATTGTGGGTGCGGCAAGCCTCGCTTGATTGGGACAAGATGCCGCCCGACAGCAATTCCTGCAAAGCCCGCGATGCTTGCTAGTAAGGCGGTCTTGGCACTCTCCGCAGTAATGCGGATGATTGCCGGCTGATCGAAAAGAAATTCGAAGAAGGTCAAGCCATACAGGGCGAACATCATGAATAGGTCGACGCGGATGAGGCGGACAAGCGCACCGCGGCAATCTACAAAGAAGGAAAGGGCTAGGGTCACGCCGATCGTGAAAGCTGCTGTCGAAAATACGCCATTTGCCGTTGTCGCATCGGATGCCAACCCATAGGTGGCACCAAGCCCGACGAGAATTATGAGGGTTGCTGGCACCATAGCCGGGGCCGGTCGCCGTGCGTGGCGTGGGCCTGCTGCCAGTTTAGGGACTGGGTAAACTGCCGCCTGAGTAGCCATTACGGCATCAGTTCCTCGTATTGCTTACCAATCGCGTCGAGATGAAAGCGCTTCTCTACATAGGATTTTTCCTGCAGCCGTGAAATTAGTCCAGGATCTTCGGCAAGCTCTCGGATGATATCGGCAAGTTCGTCCGCTTCCATCACCTGCAGGACGCGACCGTTTATGCCATCTCGGACAACGTCACCGCAGAACCTGCTCGCGACGACCGGCAAACCCGCCGCCATGGCCTCGAGCTGAGTGAGGCCAAAGCCATCCGAATATGTCGGAAACAGGAACAAGTCGGCCTCTTTATAAAATGCTTCGGTCTGGCTGCGCGGGACCGCTCCACGGATTTTCAGACGGCGATCGTGATGAACCTTTTCGGGAATGTCGACTTGGATTGGACCGACGACATCGAGCTGTAATGGCAAATCCGGCAGGAGGAGCATCGCCTCGAAGACAAGGTTAATGCCTTTGCGCAAGGTTACCTGACCCAGAAACAGGAGCTTGAGGGGCCGTTTGGCGCTGAAGGCTTTTGGGAGTTCGCATACTGCTTTTTCACTCTCTCGCTCGTAAGCCAAGGGGATAATCTTGAGTTTCTCTTCAGGTAAGCCCTCGCCGATCAGCGCTTGGCGAGACCACTGTGAATTGACGACGATCCTGTCGGCCAAATCGACTTCGCGATGCCAGCTATCCCAGTATGCTTCGGGAATCTCCTCGTAAACGTGTTTCTGACCAGCTTCTTTGTAGAGCTTGGCCACTAACCGCGCCTCGACGGGGCCCGGATCAATCTGGCCCAGTACGGTTCGCCAGCCGCGATGCTTTGCTTCTGCAAAGATTTCGCCTGCCGCATAGCTGTAAGAGAAGATTGTATGCCGATCTCCTGAGAAACTCTTTAACCGCCGTGCCGCTGCTTTTTGAAACCAGAGGTTTCGAGTCATTATGCTGCGCCAGCCTGAGCGCCTGCGAGCACGGCTCCATACCTTCTGTACCGAGGAACAGATGGTCGGCGCAATGACACGCGTGTCGCTAAGCTCGCTCTGCCACCTTTCACGCAGTCGTTGCGGTAGAGGGGCGGAACCCAATGCGTCTGGCGGCGCCCATGCATCGGTCACGAGCCCGGCCAGACGACCTTGTTGATGCAATGCCCTTGCAACGGCATAATCTTCGCGGGCGCCAAGCTGGCAGACGATCCAGTCCTCCATAGCGAGCTCTCTATTGCTCAACACCCGAGGTCGCGACGCTCGCTGATCGTAAGCTTCGCACCTTGCGTAGTGTTGCAGGCCTCACCGGCCGGCGTAATTTCCTGAACCGCCAAATCTTTTCGGGGATGGCCAACACGCCAGAGACAATGCCAGAATAACGCTTGCTTCGTACTGACCAAATGACGCGGTTGGCGACTTGGGCCAAGCTATACCCCCAACAGCTCACCGGGTAGCGCAGGAAGCCCAATAGGGCGAAATTTGAAATGTGGGCAGACGTCACCGCTGCACTCGCCTGGTGGGACCGCGTTGTCGCGTGGCGAACACGCAGGTTGTTGTCGTGCACGATTAACCAGCCACGATCCAGCAACTGCAGCGTGAGGTCGGCCTCCTCTACGCCATAAGCCGGCTGGATTGGGACGTAACCGTCGGTTTCTAGGAATACACTCTTTCTGTAGATGCAGCCGCATCCTACGAAATCTGCAACCTCATGTGCATGGTTCGACCTTTCAATCATCGGTTCATCATCATGGATGATGTTCATGGCGATAACGGCAGCGTTTGCATTTTTTGCTACCGACGTTTCTGCTATCGCAAAAAAGTCATTATCTACAGGAAAGGAATCGTCGTCTAAGCTCACAACGATTTCGCTCGAGGCGGCGCCCAGCAGGCGATTACGTGCACCGCCAGGCCCAAGGGTATCGACGCCTTCTAATATGCGCACATCGCTGAAAGCGGATCGCACTGCATCAGCCGACACGTTATCGCCTCCATCCACGTGGACAATGATTTCACTCGGTGGAGGAGAGCAGCTCTTCACCCTCTCCAAAGTCGAAAGAAGCTGCTCTCGGCGTCTGAATGTCGGAATTATTACTGACAAATCCAATTTATAATCGGCCTAATATTAGATTGCTAGATACATTGAAGTATGTTGCGACGGGCAGCTGGCATCCCATCAACATACATCCGATGCCTTACCGTTCCGAAGAAGTGCCGCATTACAATAGAAGAGTATTCGGTCTTGTCTATTTCTAGCGGGTTCATGCCAGAATTAGAATGTATGTACTTCGATACTGAAAGTTGCTTGCTTTTGGATCGCGCAATTAATAGTCCAAAAAGAGACTGTTCTGTAAAATACTCAAAACCATAAGAATAGCTTAGTGATCCCTGTGTTCCATTGAATGGTTGGCCGTTCTTTTCGAAAAGTCTGCAACTCGAAAGCAGATCCTCAACTTCCTCTATTCTGAGGAATCCTTGTGGAAGGATCATCATGCCAGAATTAAAGCCCGGCACGATTGGCGAACCTTCTGTCATCGCTATTTCCTGCAATGGACCAGCCGTTATCCAAGTACTATCTGGAGAAACGACAAACCATGGATCAACAGATCCATCCCGTACAATTTTCGACAACAATTCATCCTCTTTAAAAAATAGGATGTCATTGTCTATATATATAGTATTTATGTTCAATGTACTATTTATGAGGAGAGACAACTTCCTTCCAAATTTGAAGTCGCTCGTAAATGATGCCAGAGTTGGAAATTTATTTCCATCAAATTGGTATTTGCAGGCGTTTGAGATGATGGCGTGAGGAAATTTCGACTCTATTTTTTCACAATCGAGATCGGATATATCTCCGTCGAAAGCAAATTCGATTTCCTTCGGGCACCCGTGCCAAAAGCAAAAAGTGTAAGCACTCCAAATGCTTTCCAGTGCTCGATCCGGTACGCCGAGCACAACCAAACGCGTTGCTGCATTTGAAGTAGGGTCAGGCAGGGGAGGAAACTCAGAATGCTTATGTCGAACCGGCCACGGAAAATTTCGCATAAGCGCCGCAATTGAGGAGCTAATCTTCTTCACTGGTAAAAACGCTTGCAACGCAGGCACCTCAGAAAATTTGGCGAGCGGGTACCCCTGCTACCCTTCCGTTTCCTGGGACCGTTTTAGTTACAACGCTCCCTGCCGCAACGACAGCGCCTTGACCGACAGTCACCCCCTTGAGTATCGTCACGTGGGCCCCAATCCAGACACCATCTTCAATGATGGTTTGTGCTTCGACGAGCGGTTGCTGACTAACGGGTGATCCAGGCTGAGCGCCATGGTCGTGATCGGTTATGTAACAGCCCGGTCCAATCATGACGTCCGCACCGATCTGGATGGAACAACTGGCGTCAATCATTGTCCAACGGTTGATGTATGTTCGCGGCCCGATGACAATCCGGAGCACATTTGTCCGGCTCCCAGTGCTCAGAAGAACGACGCCTTTATCCAACGCCACGCCTTCACTTAACGAAATGTCCCATGGGTTCCTTGGGATTTGGATGCTTTCGAGCCGACAACGCGATCCAATCCGGACGCCGAGCATCCGCAAGACCAAGATACGTAAGCGCGAGCCTAGCGATGCGGGCGCCCGAAGCACAAAGTTCAAAAGACGGTCCCGCATATTCAGATATTTGGCCTTAGTCTGTATCCTAAGGCTAGTAGTGGCGCTGCCGCCAGATAAGCAATCCGGCCTAGCCGAAGGTTCCAGGCAAACGTCGATCGATAGAGTGACCAAGCCGCCTTTGCATAACTGGATCGAAGAGCGCCCATGACTGCTGGGCGTACGTGCCGCGCGATAATTTCGCGGCGGATGACCCGCAGTTCTGTCCCGCCGGAGTATTTTCCTGCCTCTTCTTTTTGAACGAGCCGTTGCAGGCCTGCCAGCGTCCTTCGAATATTGCCCATTTCGTTGCCGCCGTGAATTCGGTGCCCGACGGTGATGGGTTCCATGACCTGAACAAAACCGCTGGCCGTCCCTAGCTGCAAAGCAAGGTCATGGTCTTCGGCATTCAAGAAGTCTTCCGCAAAACCTGACGTTTTCTGGAATGTCTCGCGAGAAATGGCCATCATGCCTGCGCCGCAGAAGTAGCCCTTCGCGTGGCTTGCTAGAAAGTTCGGGTAGGCGTCACCAAATGGCCTTCGCTCGCGAATGGTTTCCAGTTCTTCGCTCCCCTCAAAATCGACGTAACGACCGAAGAGGAGTGAAGGATGGTCATGGAGCTCAATCAGCTCAGCAAAAGTCGACAAGGTCCAAGGAAACCAGAGATCATCGCTGTCGAGGAAGGCGAGGTAATCCCCGCTGGCTATCTGCGCGCCCCGATTGCGCGCAGCCCCCGGTCCCGCATTCGGCTGCTCGATGAACCGGATCCGCGCCCCGTATTCACCAAGGGCTTCGACTGTCCCATCTGTTGAGCCATCGTCGACAACAATCACCTCATGGGGGGCATATGTCTGCGCGAAGACTGTTTCGAGGCATTCGAAAAGATACGCCTTCCGATTATGGGTCGGGATGATGACCGAAAAGCGGGTCATGTCAGTCCCTTTCGCAGCATGCGGGTTGCTGTCGCAATCCGCTCTGCATTCTCGAAACCCAAAAGCCTGTAAACTGCGCGATATGATCTCGGGCCGGCCTCTCCAGTTGGCAGGAAGCTGGCTCCCGTTCTGACGATTGCAGCGTGTGCCTCTTTCGCAATGGCCCGGTCTTCATTCCAGGCATCCCGGGCAATTTCGAAGCGTGCCTGATTGATGGCCCACTGGCGATGCTCGGTGAGCATATCCTTGCCTCGGAGGAAGCTCTCAAGTCGGTCCTCGATCTTCAGGCGTTCGCGCCAGACGCGGTCCATCTTGCTGGTCGAGAGCGTACCCTCTTCAAATCGCCGGTACACTGCTCCGCCGGCGTCAGCATAGTGGAAACGCTTCCCGGCCATGAGCAAGCGCAGGTACAACTCATGCTCTTGGCAGCACGGCTGGTCCTCGCGCCAGCCGCCTATGTCGAGCAAGGCCTTTCGGCGAAAGAGCGGTGCACCCGTCTGCGGCAAGTGCCAGAGTGCCAGCTGCGCCCAAGGGTCATGCGGCTCCGGGATTTCAAGTCGATTGGTCTCAATGGCACCCTGGCGGTGCCATTCCACCGCAAAAGGCGCGTAAAGCACATCGATATCGGGCTTCTGCGAGATCGCTTTGAGTTGTCCATCTACCTTTGCAGGCATCAGGAAATCGTCGGCATCAAGATACTGAATCCATTCGCCTCGGGCGAGATGCAACAGGCGGTTTCTTGCCGCCGTCGCCCCACGGTTCGGGCCAACCTCTAGATGGATAAGATGCTCGAACGGTTCTAATGCGGCTACAGTACCGTCTGTCGAGCCATCATCAACCACGATGACTTCGATCTGACCTCCGCATTGCTGTAGCGCACTGTCGACCGCTTCTGCGATCCAACGCTCTGCATTGAACGCAGGTATTAGTACTGAAGCTGGCGCCACACGTCTCACAAGATTTGAAATTCATTTCTCACGCGTTTGGTGAGAGGCCGCATATTCCATAACTTTGATAAAGTTGCACGGTTAATCAGAAACCTAGGACGCCCTTCACGCTTGTGAACGGCGTTATCGCCATGCTCGACTTGATAAACCGCAGCTGGATATTCGACTCTCATGTAGTCGAGTTCCTTGCCTTGGATCCAATGTTGAAATGTATGGTGAGGTAGCAGAAGAGCATGTCTCGCATCTTCAAAATCCAACCGGCCAACTCTATCGAAGAAGACGGCGTAACTTGTGCCGCAGAAGAGGTGGAATTGTCGTCGGAGCCTCAGCCAGTTAGATCCACGTTTCCAAATGTAGCCATTATCGATCAAGGCTAAGTCTAGATCATGGCATTCCCCCAATTCTGCAAGAAAGCGATGGCTAACTAGGTCGTCAGCGTCGACTTTCATTATCCAGGCGGGGCAATTTCTGACAGCATGATCCAATCCAACTTCAACTTTCCTAATCTTATCCCGCATTCTTGAATCGTGATTGTTTGGAATTGGAAAATCGACTTCCAAAATAGAAAGTCTTTCATGATAAGCCAAATTTGGAGGCTTATTATTAACTACGAGAACGACATGGACGTGATCGCCAGCTGAAAGCAGGCCAGCGACAGTTTCGGCACATAATTGAGCTGTCGATCCCCAATTTGAGCAAGTAGCAGCGGCCCGGAGTGGGACTATGCAGATTATCTTTCTCAGATCGTGTTCCTCCATCGCGCCAAATGAAAAATCTATTTGAGGATCTTCCGAATATGCAAAAGGCCTTTCTCATTTTCTATAAATGTCCCACTTAGCCTTTTGTCATGATCTAATATTCGTTGAAATGATTTTCGTTCATCTTCTCTCCTGGCATCATCGACGAAGATTTCGGCCTTAACTGCAAGCCGGTCTGCAAAGAACTCTAGGGCTTTGCTGCGATCCGCGCCTAAAATCAACGGAGGCCCATCAATGATTAAGAGGTCAATTTCCTCAAGATCGCTCAGGAAGGCCATATCATACCAAGAGGGAGCGCTTGTTAAAGGTGAATGACGAAATTCGACGCAATTCTCCAAACCTGCAGCTTCGATATGCTCCCTTGTTCTGCTCAAGTAATCAGCATCATGATCGATAGATATCAATCTCCCAATACCATTTAAATTGAGGCTCTTGGCCAACCAATAGGTAGAGACGCCGCTGCCCAGCTCAACAACCTTCAGAGGTTGTCTTACTCGCACATGCCGAATGATCGGTGATATGAAGTCAGGTGTTGCCGCCCATTCGCCGTGGTAAGGGAGAGGATATCCGTCAGTCTGCGCACAAGCAATAAGGGCCGGATTGTCCCAGGAGCGCCGCTCGAGCTGACGCAATCGATCAAGCATGCTTCGCTTTGTTTCTACTACCTGCCAAATATTGACTAGCGCAAGAATAAATAGAGCCAAAAAAAAAATAAGCCAAGTTGATAATTGGATCACGAAATAACCACTCCAACAGTAAGGTGTCTGGCGATAAGTATTTTAATCGTGATTTTCATCCAAAATCCATTTGTGAGACCGTAACAAGTCGTTTTCGGCATAAATTGGCGAAAGTCCAAGCCTAGGGTGGGTGGAAGTTTGCCGCTCAACAAAGTTGTTTAGTTTTATAAAAGCTATTTTCATTCGAGTTAAAAATCCACCTGACAACGGAAATTTTGCGCGCAAGGTTTCAATTTCATTTGAGTATTTTAGTGGCATTGCCGTCTTCTGTTCCGAGTGCCTTCGAAATATCGCGAGAGGTTCTCTTATGACTGACACGTGAGGGTATAAGCGCAGCATCCTTAACCATAGGTCGGCATCCATCGCATAGTGCATCGCGTTGTTCAGAGCGCCGCCACTTTCCTTCCAGAGTGCTGACGTCCAAAATGTAGCGGCTTGATGAAGCAAAGGAGCGTAAATATGGGCAGCTTCGTAACTTGGCCCCAATCGTGACGCTGGGAACTTTGATATCATTAGTTTTGGGCCCTTCGGAGGAATATCGGATGTCTCGATTTGATAACCAGTCGCCAACGCGAGGGCACTGGGATCAACAAATCGACTTGCCACCTTCCTGAGAGTACCAGCGAGGTAGACATCATCGCTATTGAGCCATGCCAGGACCGAGCCTTCCGCGACCTCAAATCCCTTATTTATTGCATTTGACTGGCCGTCATCGGGTTCTGAGACCCAATATTTTAGCCAAGGTGAGTACCGCTTAATGATCGCGCAAGAGTTATCGCTCGAGCCTCCATCAATAATTATGTACTCTAGGTTTGGATAACCTTGCAGCAGAACTGAGCGGATTGTCGCCTCAAGGAAATCGCCCTGATTGAAGCTCGGCGTTACGATCGAAATTTTTGGGAAATTTTCATGAGCTCTGCGGGCAGAAGGAAAGGATTCCGGATCAATCGTCCAAGGCCAGCCAATTTGGCCTGGCGGCGGAGCGGGAAGGTCAGACAATGTTGGAGGTTGCATGCTGAACCTTCACTAATTCACATGCCGACAGTCGCGAGAGAGCGAAACGCGGCGCTTTCTTTGCACAATTGCCCCCAGCTTCCGATCGCAGCCACCTTCCCGCGTTCGAGCATTGTAATTCGATCGCAGTGTCGGATGGTGCTCAGGCGATGGGCAATAATCAAAACGGTCTTGTCACCAGGAAGTGCTTCGATGGCCGCCATGACATCTGACTCTGTGATGTTGTCGAGCGCGCTTGTAGCCTCGTCGAACACGATGAGATCGGCATCATGATAGAGGGCTCGGGCAATGCCGATCCTCTGCCGTTGC
This sequence comes from Erythrobacter sp., assembly GCA_043567175.1. Lineage (GTDB taxonomy): Bacteria > Pseudomonadota > Alphaproteobacteria > Sphingomonadales > Sphingomonadaceae > Erythrobacter. Next base: position 1,986,492 of record CP121323.1, on the reverse strand, counting down.
CCGCCCGAGAGCCTCACTCCGCGTTCGCCGATCATAGTGTCGTAGCCGTGAGGCAATTCCGCGACAGCGAAATCATGAAGCATCGCACTCTCTGCAGCTTGGAAAATTCTTTGACGATCAATTTCGTCTTTCTCTACCCCGAAAGCTATGTTTTCGGCTAGGCTTGCGTCAGTCAAGAAAATGTCTTGAGGCACGTATCCGATGGTTTGTTGCCAAGCGCGTAAGTTTTGACTGTCGATGCGTTGACCATCGACCGAAATCTCTCCCCTATCGGGGATAAGCAAGCCAAGGATTATGTCGGCAAGAGTGGTCTTCCCTGCCCCACTTGAACCGATAACGCCAATTCGTTCCCCCGCACGGATCTTCAGAGATATGCCATCAAGAGAAGCGCGCTCGGAGTTCGGATATGTATAGACTATCTCGCTGAGCTGGAGCTCCTTGGTAAGGCGCAGGGGAGCAGGGGCATTGCTAACAAGCGGTCGTTCTCCTTCGACGCTGAAGTCGGCATACACTGCATCTAGCGCTGCGCTACCCGCTATCATGCTGGTTATTGATTGATAGACTGACTGCAATTCAGGAAGGAGCCGCTGGCCAGCAAAGGCTAAGACGCCCAAGAGAGGAATGAAGCCTACAAGAGCATCGCGCTGACTGAGTGTGTCAGGATCGAGCAAGGCAAGAGCCAAAGCGATCATGCCGCCGAAACCGATCATCTGGATTACGAACCGCGGCGCTTGCGAAACAACGAGAAGGTGCTCTTGAGCGCGCGCACAAAACTGTGATGGCTCTACAAATCTATCGGCATAGGCAGCTTCGCGACCAAGCAGCTTGACGTCCTTGATGCCGATGAGCGCCTCACCGGCGATACGATAGCGACGGACGTTGGATGCGGCGCGTTCTCGCCCCTTGCGTGCGACGAAGCGCCTGGTGACAAATATTGTTAAGGCATAAATGGAACTGAACACCATCAAAGTTATGCTTGCCACAAGAGGGTTTGCAAGCATCAAGATGCCTACTACCGCCACAATCGTCAGCGAAGAGGAGATTAAGGTCATTGCGGGCTGGATAAATTGGCTGACTACTCGATCAGATTCGGACAGTATATATGTCGACATGTCGCCCGAGTGCCTAGTAGTGAAAAATATATAGGGCTGCGTAAGGTAATTTCTAAGCAACCGGCTGCTAATTGAATGGACTCTCATTTGGGCAAATCGAGTACGGACCCATGTATTTATGATGAGAATTACGGTTGAAATGACGATCAAGAAAATTGAACCAAAGCCGAGAGCGACTATAAAATCGAAGGTATTGGAAAAGTCACCACGGTGATAGGCAAGTGCGAGTAGCTCATTCTCATGGATTAAAGCTGGGTCGGATAGTACTGACAGGAATGGGAAGATTGAGCCGACCATCCCCGCAGTAGCGATAGCTGACAGCAGCATTACTAAAAGTACGAAGAACGCGAGACGCCGTTCGCGTGAGTCGAGCAATGCCCAGGCTTTTCGGAGCGATCGCAAATTCATGGGTTTACTCAGCCTTGCGGGATTGCACGGCCGAGAAGTCTGGCATCACGGTTTTTAGTTCATTCATATCCAAAATCTGTCATCCGGTCACGAAAATGAGGGGCCACGTGATCGATTTCGTCTACCACGATATTTCGCTCCTCGGATTTAGCAACACCCCGGCCGATGAAAGGTTGGCGGTGACCGAACATTTCAGTGGGCCTTTGCCCAGCCTCTTCAAGGTGACGCATCATCTGAAGGTCGTATCGCTCCAACAGGGCCCTTACATCTAGATCCGAATTCAGCCTTAAGCCATTCTGCAGGAGTTCAATTGCTGAAACATCTCTGGCAGTCAGATCCTCATACCTGACAAACACGACCTTGGACTGATCGGGGCCTTGGTGAGCCCAAGACGTGACATGCTCATACCAACTGCAAGGCCAAATTTGACCGAGCAGCGAGGCTCTTACAAACCTCCGAAATTCGGGCGCTTGCCCACGCATTTTCTTGGCCAAGAACCGGTAGTAAGATGGAATTACGTCGCGAGGGTCGCGAACAATGTAAACGGCATTATTATACTTGGCACCCGAGAGGCGTGGTTCGTGTGATTTCACAATGGCCGGGCCGTGATCAGCTCCACAAGGCTTGAGCCTCGCCGAATTCTTTATCGGGTAGTGAATATCGGGAATCCCGTAATCAATCTCTTCTAAACTAGCGGGGGGAGAGCCGATGTAGGCGTCAAATAAGACGGCTCTAAGCCAAGTATTTCCAGAGCGAGGGTACGAAACTACAAAACGATGTACCTCCGGATCGGGCTCAAAATAATTTTGCCCAAAAGTACGCCTTACGTATTCAAGGATTCTTTTTCGCATTTTAAGTCCTTGTGAAATTATTTTGCCTAAATTTTGGCTGATCAAGGTCGTCGCAGGAGAGGGTCTTCGTTTAATCGCTCAGCATGACCTTAAGTGAAACCTCAATAGGCTATGCTGGGCGCAATAGAGATATGTTTCTCGCAAATTCCGCGCTCTCCCGCGAGGAAAGTAAAACGCACCCACGTTTTGCGCCGGTCTCGTCTTTCGACAGAATTGACGGAGAGTGAGCCGAGAGGCCAAACTTTTCGACCGCCTCTCGAAGGTAATCTAACGTCAAGTTCTTGCCTTGGCCATAATCGTCGTATCGGTAGCCTTCGTCGCCGATTACCTGAAAATCATCGATGAGGACCAGAACATTCGAGCAATTCGAAAAAATTTGGTCGACCTCTTCTGCTAGAGGAAGGTCTGCGCCCCAATGTGCATCGAGGTAGAAGAGTAATGGAGATTCTCTTAATTGCACCAGTGGGCCTTCCAGGAAAGCTTTGAGGGCAACAAGGCTGTCCCCTTGCCTTAATTTGATATTCTCGAAATTCTTGAGGCGCTCCTTGGCAAATCCAAAATTCTCATCGGAGTACTCGCAGCTATAGATCGGCGTTTGGAATGCCGCGAGCCACTCAGTGGTCTGCCCGAGGTAAGTGCCGGTCTCAATTATCGCCTTCGGTTCGAACTTAGCGATGATTTCTGCGACAAGGAGGCAACGCCACTTCTGTCCATTCATTGGCCCTCCCCAGCTGCGACCGCTCTGGGGATTAGCTTTGAACCGAACACGGCCGTAATGTTCAGAACTCAAGAAGGCTCTCGCGATACGGTTCGGTATTCCTTTAAGCACAACAAGACCTCAGCTTTTCTCTTATTTGCATCGTCGTCGAGGGCGGCAACGTCGGCGTCCAGGAGCCCCCTTTTATAGCTCCACAAGTTTTCGACCCACGCGCGATAACCCCGAGCGGCGGTCAGGCTGCAATTTTGAATCCGCGAATTCTCTTTCTGAACCGTCGTGTCCAATTGAAGATTTGCGTTCGCATGAAAGCCCCTATGTTCAGTCTCACCCTTTTGAAAGGACCGGCTTTACCCATTGCAAAGAGCCTCAACACCTCGCGGTTATAGGTGAATGAATGTTGTGCTCCGGCGCAATAGTGAACGAAAATGGGGTCGACTTCACGCCCATAAGTGGTGAACTGGGCGCTTGGCTTCGAGATGTCTAAGCCGTGCTGATTGGAAACGTGATCATACATGTCCATCGCTGGGCCGGCGGACCATGGGATCATCCCTACATTCTCGGTCGCCATGGCCAACGCCCAGACGTTTTCATCGTTAAATGCACTTCCGCCAAATGGGAGAAGTCCAAGTCTTTGGTGTTCTGTGGCAATCTCGCGCGCCCGGCGAAAAACTCTTTCGGCTTCTTCTGACTTTCGAAAATAGATGATCCCAGAGTTAATAAAAGGGACGCTACTTATCCCAAGTGTCGAGAGGGTCTTCGCTGGATCACTAAGGCCAGGGACACCATCTTCCAAACTGCGATAGCGAAAACCTCGGATGCCAAAACCACCTTGCGGTCGATAAATTTGCCAGAGCGCCTCTGGGTCCTTGTAAAAAAGGCCGTCGCTATCGATGAACAGGGTCTCATCGAAGGGGGAGTATTTGTCGACAGACAGCTTTTGCGCGAGGCCTGACCCGAAGTCAGCTTGATGCTCCACGATCTCGTCGAATTCGGACAGAAAGGGGCTATTGCCTTCATCCGACACGACCGCAAACTGCGAACTCGGAGCGAACCGTTTGTATGAAAGCAGAAGAGCTTGGGCCATTCTCTTGTAGTGCGCAGAACCATAAGCGATTGTGAGGAAACCCTGCGATGGCTTCCGGTCTCGAGAATGTAGGTTCTCGCTCATGTGAGCGTTGCCTCATCTATGGCCTTGGGCACACAATGCAGCCAGTGCATCCTGGAAGGCCTTGACTCGTCGACAGCCCATTCTCGGTATCGCTTAGGCAAGGCACGCAAATATAAAGACGAATATGGCAGCTCACCTACGTTCCGATCAGCCTGCTCTATTCGATCGATCTCATGCGTTGAACTCAGCCGAGAGACGGCAAGCTCTGTGACTTGAGGGACGATGAAGTCGTGCATCTCGATGAGAATCTCGGCCCGCTTGAGCCCTTGCACTGGCGTGGGGTCAAGAAGGTCGGCCTCAAACCCCTCGACGTCCATAATGACGAATGGGTTCGAACTCCCTGTCAAGGCGCTCGCTAAACTTTGCTGATCGCAATAGCCTAGGTTCTCAATTTGCTCGGACACACCGTTGAGGCTGGCCAACTGCTCAATACAAGCTCGCCCGCGAAGGCTGGCTTCAAAAGGCACCACTCGGACATTTGGCAATCGCCTTGCAAGCTCGACTGCGTAATATCCTTCGGCAGCCCCAACATCTACTACCAGACTAGGCTCGCGGCTTATGGCGCCATCAATTGCGCTATGGAGCTCACGTTCATAAATGCCCAACAGCTTAGGCAAGTAGGAACTACCCACGGATTCACCAATGTAAGACATTCCAGCGAATGGACCAGTTCGCACCACGCGTTGGGTCCGGGCCTCAACCAGTCGAGTTATGTGCCGCGTAGGAGACAAAATATTCAATGCCTGTTTCTTCAGAGAACTCAGCATAGATGCTCAACGTCGGCAGGCAGATTGATGCTCATATTGATCAAAGGTTTGTGGATCTCGCGCGATAACGTCGATTGGGAGGAGTGTTTGTGGTCCGCACGCCATCCGGCGTGCGAAATCCTCGCTCGCGGCCAGCGCAGCTGGCCTTCGCTGCGGGCGGGCGGTTGCCCTTGCGGCCTGCTTTCGCAGGCCGTTTGTCGTGCCTGTTGGCGGAGGCCTTGATGGTCTGAGGGGAATAGCTGCCCGATCAAAAATATTGCCGGCTGTTCGTTCGATACATCTGTGTCGGCCTGCCCCACCATTGCTACCGCACTGAAGGGGCAGGCACCCCTCCAGCAAAGCCACCCCAAAAGACCAGCGCCTAAGCGCGGATCAGGTTTGCAACATTCAGTTCGACCGGTGTCGAACCGCTCAAGAGTTGCATCATGACGACAACCCGCTCGGTCCCGCGCTTTTTTATCAGCGTGCCGATGAGGTCATCAAACGGGCCGCTGACGACGCGAACCGTGTCCCCTTCACTGAAGGATTCCGAAAAGGAGACGATCGATCGCTCATCCGCTCTCGATAAGAGCGCTTCGACAAAACCGCGCGCGAGCGGGGCGGGGCGATCGCCGAACATGACAAGGCGCGAGACGCCGAAGGTCCCGTTGACCGAGCGCCATTGGGCGCGGTCGAGGTCAAGGCGGACAAAATGGTAGCCGGGAAAAAGAGGGTCGAGCCGCTCGGAAATGCGGCCCGCTCGGGTGGTGGTGCGACGAAAGACCTTGGGCACGAATGTTTCGAAACCCTGGCGCTCGAGATTGAGGGTCGCGATCCGCTCGCGCGAGGGCTGTGCCTGCACCGCGTACCAGCGTGCGCCAGACTCTTGCTCATCAAGCAATTGGACGGGGGAAGCCCTGGTCATTTTAACCGCGAAAAGCCCATGGAGAGATGGCCTGTCTTTGTTCGATATTATATTATGTGAACGCTCATCTTGTGTCAGCAAAAGCGCCGGAAGGGAAACGAATTACTCACACGGTAGGATAAAATGACGCGCCGATACGATAGACTGCTTCGGCAAGATCCGGCTTTGTGCAGTGCATCATTCGGCTGGCTCCGCTTTGGCTTCTTGCAGATAGGCGGGCTCGCTCTGGGTATCCGCGAACGCACCGTGCGCATCGCTGGCGACGGTCTCCAGAAGGGCCTGCCATTCATCTATTCTGGCACGTCGATTGAGAGTAGTCTCAAGCGCGTGTCTCGCGCGCCGACCGGCTAAAGCGACCTCATCTCGGTTGTCCGCCAAGCGGCGCACCAGCGCCGCAAATTGGGGTCCATCGCCTTGGTCAACCTGCCAGCCACACCCTGTGGCGCTCTGGATCGAGGCGAGCTCACCATCAGCGCGCCCGACGAAGATGCTTGGCCTCGCCACGGCGCAAATGCCGAAGAATTTGCTCGGTACGATCATGCCTTCGAGCTCGGGCGCGAGCGAGATCCAGTGCACGTCGCCGACCGATAAGCTCTGCGCGAGTTCGCTCTTGGGGCGATAGGGCAGGAAGCGCGCCGAGGTGATGCCCTCGCGCTCGACAGCCTTGCGCAAGATGTCCGACTGCGCACCGCCGCCGACAAAGACGAACCTGATTTGCTTGTTACCCGTCTCTTCGAGCTCTTTCATGGCCCCCAGAATGGTTGTGATATCGTGGGCACGGCCCAGATTGCCCGAATACATGACCACGAAGTCGTCTTCACCGATGCCCCATTCCTCGCGGACCGATAGCCCCCGATCGGGCTGCGGGGTGAGTTCCATCTCGTCGCACCAGTTAGGGATGACGCAGATGCGCTCGGGGTCGACGCCTCTCGATGCGACCAGGTCGCGCATCCGGTCGCCAATCACGACATTCATGGCGCTGCGCCGCCAGACTGCATCGCGCAGGGGCTGCAAGAGCGGGCCCACCTTGCTGACAGGGCCGCCGAAATTGAGCGCAACCGCCACTTCGGGGAAAATGTCCTGCACCCAGTTCACCAGGCGCCCTCCCTTGAGCGCAACGGGGGCGAAAAGGGTGACATTGAGGAGCGGGGGGTCAGTCAGACACACGACAATATCGCCGCGCCTGACATGCTTGAGCACCAGCAATGCAATCAGGACGTGGAACAGGAGATAGTTGACGATCCGCCCGAACATCGAGCCGTTGAAGACCTTGAGCGAAGTGACGCGCCGCACGTCGACGCCATCGATGGTCTCGCGCGCTGGAAGCTCGCCCAGATCCGCAGTGTAATAGGATTTACCGGTGAAAACAGACACATCGTAGGCGGATGTGTCGAGGCCCTCGATGAGGTCGGTCAACATCGCGGATGTTGCCGATTCATCGGGATAATAGAATCGATTCACGAAGAAGATTCGTTGCGTGCGAATTTTGGAACTCCCCAATTCAATTACTTAGGTACAAGTCCCTAAGATTGGGTTCAACCTTTTATTGCGTTGCAGCAAAAGCACAGGTCGGCGCTCCCGGGTGAAAGCGAAGGGCAGCCCCTATGGTCCCTCGTCCACGGCGGCAAAAGGAAGGGCAGGGGCAAATGGACCTTGATGCGGCTACTGCGATGAGTGCCGCTCAGACCTAAGGCTTGCGGTCGGGCCCGCCATTCAATAGTCGAGTACCGCCCCGGAGCGGATGCTGTGCGGCTGATATTCGATCGAGCTCTGGCGGGTCTCGATCCATGACGGAGCGATCATCTTGAAAACGAATGAGACCAAGCGCGCGCTGATCACCGGCATCACCGGGCAGGATGGATCCTATCTTGCCGAATTCCTGCTCGAAAAGGGCTATGAGGTTCACGGGATCAAGCGGCGTGCCTCGTCCTTCAACACGCAGCGCATCGATGCGATCTACCAGGACCCGCACGAGCCCAACCCCAAGCTGACGCTCCATTATGGCGATCTGACCGATACATCGAACCTCACCCGTATCATCGGCGAGATCAAACCGGACGAAGTTTACAATCTGGGTGCGCAGTCGCATGTGGCGGTGAGTTTTGAGGCGCCGGAATACACAGCCGACGTGGATGCTATCGGTGCGCTTCGCTTGCTGGAGGCGATCCGCTTCCTGGGGCTGGGAGACAGCACGCGCTTCTACCAGGCGTCGACTTCGGAACTTTACGGGCTTGTCCAGGAGACCCCGCAGAAGGAGACGACCCCCTTCTATCCGCGCTCGCCCTACGCAGTCGCAAAATTGTATTCCTACTGGATCACGGTCAATTACCGCGAGGCGTATGGGATGTATGCGTGCAACGGCATCCTCTTTAACCACGAAAGCCCCCGGCGCGGCGAGACCTTCGTGACCCGCAAGATCACGCGGGGCCTCGCCAATATCGCGCAAGGGCTCGAAGATTGTCTGCATATGGGCAATATCGACGCGCTGCGCGATTGGGGGCATGCGAAAGATTACGTGCGGATGCAGTGGATGATGCTGCAACAGGACAAGCCGGTCGATTTCGTGATCGCGACAGGACAGCAATATTCGGTGCGCGAGTTCATCACCTGGTCCGCCGCCGAGCTTGGCATCGGCCTCGAATTCTCAGGCGAGGGCGTCGACGAAGTTGCGAAAGTGGCCTCGATCGAGGGGGATGAAGCCCCTGCGCTTAATGTGGGCGATGTGATCTTGCGCATTGATCCGCGCTACTTCCGCCCCGCCGAGGTCGAGACCTTGCTTGGCGATCCCACCAAAGCGCGCGAGGCGCTCGGCTGGGAGCCCGAGATTACCGCTCGCGAGATGTGCGCCGAGATGGTGGCTTCGGATCTCAGGGAAGCAAAGCGCCACGCCTTGCTGAAGCTGCACGGGCTCGAAATGCCGGTCAGCATCGAGAATTAAGAGGGCATTGCCGCGATGAAGATCTTTGTAGCCGGGCATAAGGGCATGGTCGGCAGCGCGATCCTGCGCCAGCTTGAAGCGCAGCAGGCGACAGGTCGCGAGCTTGAATTGCTGACCCGCAGCTCAGCTGAGCTCGATCTGACGCAGCAAGGTGATGTGAAAGCCTTCTTCCAGGCTGAGCGTCCCGACGCGGTCATCCTGGCCGCGGCTAAAGTCGGCGGCATTCACGCCAACAACACCTATCCGGCCGACTTCATCTACGACAACCTCATGATGCAGGCGAACGTCGTCCACCAGGCCTTCGAAGCCGGTGTAAGGCGCCTGCTGTTCCTCGGCTCATCCTGCATCTATCCCAAAGAGGCGCCGCAGCCCATGGCAGAGGATGCCCTGCTGACGGGCATTCTCGAGCCGACCAACGAGCCCTACGCGATCGCCAAGATCGCCGGGATCAAACTTTGCGAAAGCTATAACCGCCAGCATGGCACCGATTATCGCAGCGTGATGCCGACCAATCTCTATGGCCCCGGCGATAATTTCCACCCCGAGAACAGCCATGTCCTGCCCGCGCTGATTCGCCGCTTTCACGAGGCGGCGCAAGAGGGGCGCGAAACCGTCACGATCTGGGGCAGCGGCAAGCCGCGCCGTGAATTCCTGCATGTCGACGACATGGCCGCGGCCTCGCTCTTCGTCTTCGATCTGGCGCATGACCAATATGAGGCGAACACACAGCCCATGCTCAGCCACATCAATGTCGGCACGGGAGAGGACGTGTCGATCCTAGAACTGGCGCAATTGATCGCGCGCGTCACCGGCTTTGAAGGCCGGATCGAAACCGACACCTCGAAGCCCGACGGTACCATGCGCAAGCTGATGGATGTCAGCAGGCTTGCAAGGATGGGTTGGTCGCCCTCGGTCAAGCTCGAGCGCGGTGTCGAGGAAACCTATCGATGGTTTCTCGAGAACAGCGAGACGGTGCGTCTGTAGCGCCGGCGTTCAGGCGCTGCCGCGCCTATTCGCCAAATCGCAGGTTCCAGCCAATGAGGCCGCGCACATCTCGCCCATGCGCATCGCTTGCCGCGCCAAGGCGAAAATCTGACCGCTCGCCCCGTCTGGCATAGCCTATCGTCAATTGCGGCGCGAGGTGACCTGACAGGTTCACCCGCCGCTGCTGAAACTGCAGGCTGCGCGCATCGATGTCATAACCCCCACCGAAGGTGAAAGTAGCATCGCCCCCGATCACCACGAGAGGCTGCGCGAGACCAAGACTGACGCGGCCGCCAAGGGCCTCGTGGCCAAGAATGACCCCATATCTTGCAGTGGTGATCACTCCCGCATCAGTCAGCAGCGTGTCATCGCTAAACCTCAGACGCGTCGCGCCGAAAATGGCAAAACCCTCAAGGTCGAATTTGCCGAGGTCAAACCCGCTCGACGCCTCGATAAACGCGGTGCGCGCGCCGTCACCGAACCGCATCATACCGGCGCCCACTGGCGTGCCGAAGACCGTGCCGGTCTCTTCAATCACGCCCAGCTTGATCGTCGATGGCGCGGTCTCGACCTGCACCAGCGCGCCATGGGCGCTGCTTGCGCCCTGGCTCCCGGTATAGGCCGAAACGCCTAGTCTGGTTGCCCCGACCTGTCTCGTCGTCCCGATGCTCGCCCGAGCCAGCGGTGAATAGGCCAGCATCACATCCGAGGTCGGGGCCAGGCCCATGATATCGGCCATCACGTTGTTGTCTGAATTGAACCCGCCGGTCAGCGATGTCTTGTCATCGAGCCGCATGTTCAGTTCGGCAAAGGTCAGCTGGTTGCGCAGCACTGGTGCGCCCGCTGCGTCCCTGAGGCCTGTGTCAAAGGCCGTGACCCCGACAAGAGCCGAACCCGCCGCGCTCAGGAAGCCGGCGCTGCGTGCATTGGCCTGCGCTTCCACCGCGCGGTGCAGCCAGGCTCCACCCGCGCCGGACGGCTGGACGACCAATCCGGAAATGTCGCCCGTGTAGTCGCGTCCATAGTCATCAAGCACGGTCACCTCGTTGAAGGCCTCGCCGATCGATGCGCCGACAATTTCGCCGAAGGCTTCGCCCACGACCATGATCGTGTCGTCGAGGGGCGCGGTGCTCTGCCCGTTGGACAAGGCGGGGTTAGCGGGGCGCAGCGCCGCTTCAACATCCACCAGCCCATGACCGTAGGTCGCATCGACACCGGGAGTGCCAAGATCGCGGGCGGAATTGAGAATGATGTTGCCGGCGTCCACCCCGGTCAGTTGCGGCCATTTCGACAAGATCATGGCCGCGACCGCCGAGACCACCGGAGTGGCTGAACTGGTTCCACCGAAATTCTGGTAATTGCCAGAGGCGTTGATCGACATGTTGAGCGCCGGTGCCACGACGCAGCGCTGCATCAAAGTGCCACAGCGGTTCGAATAATCGGCAAGGTCGTAATTCTCGCCACTGGTTTCGAGCGCTGCGACGAACAGCCAGCTTTCGGCAAACCGCGAGTCAAAATCGACGATGTTCCCGCTGGTCGCGGCGCTGTTATTGCCAGCCGCGGCGACAAGCAGGCCGTTGGCGCGCCGGTTGTAATATTCGAGCGCGTTCATGAAGCTCGAAGACCCCCTTGAGCCAGGGCTGCGCGCCAGCGACATGTTGACGATCGGGATCTGGTGGTTGGCGGCGTGGCGCAGCGCGTCGTCACGGCCAATGCCCCAGATCTTTTCGCCGTCCCTTTCGGCCGTCACGCGAAGGGAGACGAGCGTCGCACCGGGCGCAAGGCCCTGTATTCCCTCACCATCGTCGCGCGCGGCAATGATGCCGGCGACAAGCGTGCCATGATCGGAGCCCTGGTCGCCGATCTGATCGGCACCGCTCCTGTTCACTCGCTTGCCGTTGTTTTCGATGTAGCCGAAATCGCGGCTCAGGCCGGTATTTACCTGGCCTTCCAGATCCCGGATGGCGCGGATGCCATCGTCCATGACGCCGACCAGCACGTTCTGGCCCACCCAGTCATTGTCGAGCGCGAAGAGCGCATTGATATATTCGGCTGCCGTGTAATTTTCCCGATATTCTGCATCATCATTGACGGAACGCTGGGGTTGGTCGGCGCTGGGCGTGACGACGAAACCCGGTGGCGGTTCGACCGATGCGCAGTTTGGCGGGCACACTCCGCTGGAGGGCGAGGGCGTCGGGCTTGGAGATGGTGACGGCGAAGGGACTGGCGCAGGATCAGGGATCGAGCCGACAGACGGCATTGAGGCAACAGACTTCCCGCTTCCCCCGCAGGCTGACAAGGCACAGGTTGCAGCGCCCAACACAAAAGCGAGACGAATTGATGGCAGTTGGGGATAGACCACACACAGCTCCTGATAGAGTTAATGTGGACTTAATCCTCTGATTTATTTGAATAATGATGGGACCGGGCCTCCGCTTTCACGCAGGCCTTAAAGCGATTTTTGTGTTAACCATGGCGGTGATGTTGCGGAGCCGCGATCCGCCTTTTCGCGGAGAGGCGACGCATCGATGAAAGGCTGCTCTCGTAACTGTATGCGAGCGCTTCCGGTCAGGGCGTGGAAGGGACGCTCGCCCGGCAATTAGAGGCGTCTGCTGCGCTTGCGGGGGATGTCCCGAACACACGCCGGGCGGCAAGGATTCGGTCCACATCGACTTTCTTGCAATGCGAGGCGTTGGATTTTTCGGATGAGTTGAGGCTCAATTCGCGTGCACATTGAGCCCGTGAGACTATTGTTGCGCTTTATCTTTTCGCTGCTACAACGCATTGTCAGGTACCAAACGGCACGGTGATCGGCAGGCAGAATTTAGGGCTGGAGGTCGTCCAGCCAATTTGGTAATGCTGGGTTAAGGAGATTTTCGATGCGGAATACAGCTTTGTTTCTTGGCGCGGTAGCGCTGGCGATCAGCCCCGCCGCCGCACAAACGGCTCCGGCGCAGAAAGAGCGTCAGGCTGGATGCGTGACGAGCCTTGAAAAGCGTGACGATACAAAGGGCTATCGCTTGGCGCGTCAGTGCGCCGCAGAAGATGTGGTTGAAGCCGCTGAGGCGGCCCAGCGCGTTGTTGCGCCGATCGATGGCGAATCAGCTGTCGCAGGCGGTTTGGCTCCCGGCGTGATCGGAGGCATTCTGGCTTTCTTCGGCGTCACTCTCGTCATCATTCTGGATGATGACGATGACAATGACGGCGGCGTCGATCCTGCATCTCCTTGATTGACCAGGGCGGTGCGCTCCCTCGGGAGCGTCGTGCCACTGGCCCGAACGGAAAATGTGCTAGTAGCCGGTTGAGCGGTGCGTTTTGTCACCGGGCGGTACAGTAGGGTGAATTTCTGCTGGTGATCCTTTCCTGTTTGGCGTTGGGTGTATGTTGAAGAAAACTTTTCTCATCGCGGCTGTGCTGCTTCCGTTGGGTGCGTGCACGACGAGCCGGGCCGATGATATTGCCTATTCTCCCGAAGGCTTCTCCGAGCCAGACGAAATCGCCACCGAAGCACTGACGAGCGATTACAAGATCGCGCCGCTCGATAAGCTGCGCGTCGATGTCTATCAGGTTGAGCAACTCTCGGGCGAGTATCAAGTCGACCTAATGGGGCGCATCGCGATGCCGCTCGTGGGGTCGGTTGATGCGGTCAATCTCACCGTCGATGAGTTCCAGGCGAACCTCGTGGAAACCCTTTCCAAGGACTACCTTGTCAATCCGGATGTAACAGTTGGCGTTCTTGAGGCCACGGGCAGCAGCATAACGATCGAGGGGGCCGTGAGGCGTCCCGGGATTTATCCAAGTTTCGGGTCGATGACGCTGCTTCAGGCCATGGCTGTCGGCGGAGGTATCACCGATACAGGCAATGAGAAGCGGGTTTTCGTTTTTCGTCAGATTGACGGCCAGCGTATGCTTGCCGGCTTTGACCTGACCACTATCCGCCGTGGCGAGGAGCCCGATCCTGAAATCTATCGCGGCGATATTATCGTTGTCGAAGGCTCCAAAATGAAGGAAACGCGCCAACAGATTTTCCAGGGCGTCCAGACCTTCAGTATCTTCCGCCCGTTTTAACAGGCTAATTTGTGGCTCAGGCAAAAAAGTTTCTGACGCAGTCGTCAGCGGGTTCTATAGCGCAAACGGAATCGCGCGAACTTGGCTTTCATGAGCCTGATTTCGAACTCGAAGACGAGTTCGAAACCGACCTCTCGATTGCGACGATCCTCGGCATCCTGTGGGAGCGCAAATGGTGGATTGCGCTCGCCGCGCTCATCGGCGGGATCGCGGCGCTAGCCTATTCGCTCTCGCAGACGCCGATGTATCGCGCTGTCACGACGATTGAGCTTAACCCTCCGACCGTGCCTGTTCTTTCCGGCGGCGGTCAGGGCGGCGAGGATCTGGTTGTTCCGACGACCGACCGGCAATTCTTCGAAACACAACTTGGCATTCTTCGCAGTCGCGCCCTTGCCGAGCGTGTCGTGCAGGACCTGAACCTTACAGAAGGAATGGAGCAGGCCGCTGCTTACAACCCAGACCTTGTCGAAGCTGTCGCTTCCGGCATTGCCGGTGGCTTGTCGGTGCAGCCAAGCCCCAACAGCCGCATCATCCAGTTAAGCTATGTGTCGGAAGACGCTCGCAAGGCGGCTGAACTGGCTGACGGCTTCGGCCAATCCTTCATCGGTTTGACCCTTGACCGCAAATATGCAGCGACGACCTCCGCGCGAGAATTCCTCGAACAGAGGATCGCAACGGTCCGCGAGCAGATCAACGAGGCTGAACGCGAACTCGTCAATTACGCGAAAGAACGCGGGATTGTCATGCTGGGCGGCGGCGAAGAAGGCGAAAGCAGTGGAACCCTCACGGGCGATTCGCTCTCTGCTTTGAACTCCGCGTTGGGTGCCGCGCAGCAAAGACGGATCACTGCAGAACAGCGGTTCCGGCAAGCCGAGGCACTGGCTCAAGGTGGGGAGGGTGCGTCGGCTCTACGTGGGGAGAAGGCGGCGCTCGAAGCAGAGTATGAAGAAAAGTCGACCTATCTTCAGCCCACCTTCCCTGAGATGGTTCGCCTCAAGACCCGGATCGATGAACTCAATCGGCAAATTGCCGGAGAAAATTCCAGGGCCACCGATTCACTGCGCGCCGAATATCAAGCAGCCCTCGCCGAGGAACAAGAGCTTCGATCCAGGGTGTCGCAATTGAGCGGCAGCGCCCTTCAGGAGCGTGAGGACGCTATTCAATACAACATCCTTCAACGCGAACTGGATACCAATCGCTCACTCTATGACGCGCTGCTCGAGCGTTACAACGAGGTCGGCGTGGTGCAGGGTATCGGCTCCGCCCAAGCCGCCATGGTCGACCGTGCGCAGGTGCCCACCGTGCCGTATGAGCCCAACACGCTGAGAAACTCGGTCCTTGGCCTCTTGCTTGGTCTCTTTATCGGCGGCGGCTTGGCAGTGGTCTATGATCGCTTTACCGACACCTTCAAGACCAAGGACGATCTTCGTGACAAGCTCGGTCTTCCGCCCTTGGGGGCGATCCCGATGGTACAGAAGGACGAGAGCTTCGTCGACGAAGTCCGCGATCCGCTGTCCTATGTCTACGATGCCTATGCGACGCTGAGAACCAATATCCAGCTTTCCCAGGAGACGGGATTCCCGGATGTTCTTCTCGTCACCAGCTCGCGCCCCGAAGAGGGCAAGTCGAGCACCAGCTATTCGATTGCCGTGCAACTTGCGGCTGTCGGCAAGCGCGTCCTTCTGATCGATGCCGACATGCGGCGCCCTTCCTTCATTGGCCAGGGCCGGGAGAAAGGTGGCCTGTCCTCGCTTCTGACCAGCGACGCCTCCTTGTTCGACCATCTGAACGCCACCACCAGCGGGAACCTGTTCCTGCTGCCCAGTGGTCCAATCCCGCCCAACCCGGCCAGCATCATTCTTCCAGCACGCCTCAACGCGCTGCTCGCGGCGGCGCGAACGGAATTCGATCACATCATCATCGATGCGCCGCCGGTAGCCGGCTTTGCGGACGCCATCCTTCTGGCGTCGTGCAGCAACGCAGTTCTCTTTACTGTCGAAGGCGGGAAAACCCGCGCGATGACGGCCCAGAATGCGCTTGCCCAACTGAAAATGTCGGGCGCAAACGTTATCGGCGGGGTCCTCACAAAAGCTAGCGCGCGCGCTGTCGATTACGGTTCCTACGGCTATTATTACGACAAGGCCGAGCGTGAGCAGCGGACGCGGATCGAGATCTCATCGGATGGAGGTATCGACGATCCCGCTGGAGATAAGCCTCATTGAGCGCCCGGAAACTGCGCTTTGTGTGGATCGCTCCCACGCTGCTGGCGATGCTGGGTCTTTCGGGCCTTTCCCTGCTCTGGTCGATAGACGATAACGGCTACCTTGCCGGCAAAGATCCGAGGCTCGTGCACCCGAGGAACGCGGTCGCGCCAACATTTGAACGATTGCTCGCGCAGGATGGCGACCAGGCCGAAAATGCTCTGAACCAGGCCCGCGCCACGCTGGAACGCTCTCCGCTCGAGCCTCTGCCTTTCACGATGGCTGCGTTTGTCCGCATCAGTCAGGACCGCTATGAGGACGCCGACGGGCTCCTGGCTGTCGCACAACAACGCGATCCACGATCGCTTGAAGCACTGCTTCTTTCACTTGATGTGCACCTGGCCCTTGGAGACATCCCTGCGGCTGTCGAGAATCTCGAAGTCCTCATGCGCCGTGCGCCGAAGCAAGGTGCCCAGTGGAGAGAAGTGCTGCGGGTCCTCGCCCTGAATGAGGAAACCGGCCCCACCGTTCTCGACGCGGTCCAATCCGAGCAGAACAAGCTGGCCGTCCTTGAGGCGCTCGCCAGTGCAGGGGCGAGTTCGAGCACGCTTCAATCCGCCATCCAGCAGGTCGGCGGCTCGCAGTTCTATTCGCAGGATCCAGACCGGATTGGCCGCCTCGCAAGCATTCTCGTTCGCAACCGATCCTATCGCGACGCCTTCGAAATCTGGACAATGCTGACGAAGCAGGACGAACAGCTCATCCGTGATCCCGGGTTCGAAACCGAATTGCCTGCTCCGTTCGGGTGGACCCTTTCCTCGAGTGCCGATGGCTATGCGGTGCGACAGAATCCCGGATTGGTTGGCAAGTCCTACGGTCGCCGCAAGTCTCTGCTGGCAAGG
Organism: Erythrobacter sp.; assembly: GCA_043567175.1. Lineage (GTDB taxonomy): Bacteria > Pseudomonadota > Alphaproteobacteria > Sphingomonadales > Sphingomonadaceae > Erythrobacter. The sequence goes on along the minus strand of CP121323.1, from coordinate 1,969,471 downwards.
CAGCTCACTATCCTCCCGCCCGGCTCTTATGTCTTGCGTTCCAACATTGCCCAAGCCAGCGATCTGCTCGAAATCCTTGTGAAATGCGATTCAAACGAGCGATTGGTTTCCATCAACGCCGATGGCAGCGGCTTGAAGGCCGCCAAATTCCAGGTGCCTGAAGACTGCGAAGCGCAGTGGATCGAGGTGCGAGCCCGACCGAGCCTCAATGCCCAGGCCAGCGACTTCGCGATCGAATCGATTGATGTTTCGGAGCAGGCACCATGACCCGCTATCTGAGTCATGGCCTTCTCGGCCTGTTTCTGCTCGCCTGCATTGCCCTTGGCGGGGCGAGCCGGGCGGGCTTCCTTGCCAATTTTGCACTCCAGGTTCTTGCTCTCGGCTACCTTGGCTGGGGACTGTATCGTCTTGATTGGAGCGCGTTGTTGAGAGGCGAGCGCGCGCTGATCTTCATCGCGGCCTTCGGGCTCGTCATCATTGGCGCCCAGTTCATCCCGCTTACCGGGGCCCTGTGGAGCGCGCTCCCGGGACGAGACGCCATCGCAGCCGAACTCGCTCTGCTCAATGTAACCCCGATCGCCGGGCACGTGACCCTGTCTTTTCACGAGAGTGTGCGATCGGCGATTTCCATACTTCCGGCGCTCGCAGTTGGCGTCTTCCTGCTTGCGGCACGGGTCAAGCCGGTCGCAACGATTGCGCTCACGATCATCGGCGCGACACTGGTCTCGCTGCTGGTTGGCATCCTGCAATTTCTGGGCGGAAACGAGAGCAGCCTGTACTTCTATGATTTCACCAACCGCGGCTACATGGTCGGCTTCTTCGCCAACGCAAATCACATGGCGACGCTGATCCTTATCGCCATTCCGTTCATTGCCGCCTTGTTGAAGGATGGCCGCGAACGTTTTCCTGACCGCAAGAATGAATTCACGGTTCTGGGACTGGCGCTGATCGCCCTCTACGCCATCGGGGTGGCCCTGGTCGGCTCAATGACGGGCTATGCTCTGCTGCTGCCCGTCACCTTTGCAAGCGCGCTCATCATCTGGCCGCTCGGGCGACGAGCCACCGCGTTGATCATTGTGCCGCTAGTGGCGCTTTGCGCCGTCGCGCTGGTGTTCATTGGCGATGACAGCCTGCTCCTGGGAAGTGAGAAACAGGCCTCGCAGGCGGGTCGCGGCCAGATGTTCACCACCGCGCTTCCGGCCTTGGATGACTTTTTCCCGGTGGGATCGGGCCTCGGCACTTTCGAGGAGATCTATCGCCGCTATGAGGATGCAGGTGCCGTAACCCGGACCTTCATCAACCATGCGCATAACGACTACCTCGAAATCCTGATCGAGCTTGGCCTTCCTGGTCTCCTTCTGGTTGTCCTGTTCATTAGCTGGTGGCTATCTTGCCTGAAGCGTCTGGCAACGCGCGCTGTCTCGCCTTATGCTTGGGCCGGATGGATCGCGATTGGCATCATCCTGACCCATTCGGTCTGGGATTACCCGCTCCGAACAGCGGCAATCAGCGCTCTATTCAGTGTGTGCTGCGTCCTGACCTGCACCGCCCTGCCGGCTGTGTCGAAGCACACTCGGGCCTCGCGGTCTTCGAAACGGCCTAAAAAGACGAAGATGCAACTCTAGGACTGTGGGTGATGCGTGCTGCCTGAATTTGGCAGATTTACAGTTAACCCGGAGCCTCTGTTCTTTTAACGAAAGCTTTGAATGGAGCGGTGCGCCCAAACTGAATGCAGGCATTTCGCCATTCTATTTGTTACCAGAATACGACAGCTCCGATTCGACGATATTCATTCTGGCGAGCCCAAAAGCGATCCGGGGCTTTATTGCCGCATCCCATTTTGCGACGAAATGCCTTCATATCGGGTGAATGGAGCCGCGTTCGCGACCTTTCCTTTAGCAACCTGTTGCAACTTGCGACTAATGCAATAGAGTATGCTGCATCGCAACAGGGGCAAAATGCGGTGCATGGATCACTAGAGGCCGTAGACTATTTCGACCAGGGGACCATCACGGATGTTCCCTTCTGGCAGAAGTATCGCGCGCAGGTCCCTGTCATCCTCGCGGTCACCACTGCTTTTCAATATCTCTTTGCCACCCGCGTCCAAGCCCTGGTGCCGGACAGCGACGTGGTCGTCTTCTCCATCCTGATCTCGCTTGGCGCCAACACCGGCGGCTTACTGTGGTATCGCAGGATGCGCCTTTATCCGGGCACGTGGCGGTTGTCGTTCCTGATCCCGACGCTGGCGATGTCCTGGGCGATCGCGCTTGCCGGCGTGACGCTGTTTCGAATTCCTTACAGCGTCTCGGAACTCGTGATCGGGATGACCTGTGCACTCGTACTGGCCCTTATTGCAGGCGTCTGGATCCGCCGACCGAGCCCGCAGCCCTTCCTCGTCATCTCGAGCCCGCGAGTCGATGCGGCGCTTGCCGATCTGCCCGATCTGCCGCGCACGCTTTGCCGGCGGACCGAGGACTTGCTGGCGAGCGAAGGTCCGATCGTTGCCGATCTTCACGCCGATCTGTCTTCCGATTGGGAAGCGGCAATCGTTGAGGCAACATTGCAGGGTCGCAGCGTCTACCACGTCAAGCAGATCAGCGAGTCGCTCACCGGCCGGGTCCAGATCGACCATTTGAGCGAAAACGCGCTCGGCACGCTGGCCCCCGATGAAAGCTATGCCTTCATCAAATCCGTCGCGGAAAAGGCGGCCGCAGCCCTTTTGCTCCTGCTGCTCTCACCCTTGTTCCTCGCGGCCGCGATCGCCATTCGCCTCGACAGTCCGGGACCTGCCATTTTCAGACAGACCAGGATTGGTCTGGGTGGACGCCCCTTCACGATCCTCAAGCTGCGCACGATGGCGGCAAGCGAGGCGCCGAGCACGCTCGAGCGGGATATGACGCAGGACAACGACCCGCGCATCACGCGGCTTGGCCGTTTCCTGCGTCGCAGCCGGATTGACGAGATCCCGCAGCTGATCAATATCCTGCGCGGCGAAATGAGCTTTATCGGCCCGCGTCCCGAGACGGTGAACCTCTCGCGCTGGTATGCGGACACGATCGACTTCTACGCCTATCGCCACGTGGTCCTGCCGGGCATTTCGGGCTGGGCGCAGGTCAAGCAGGGGCACGTCACCTCGACCGAGGATGTGCTGCGCAAGCTTCAGTATGACCTTTATTATATCAAGAACTTCTCCTTCTGGCTGGACGTCGTGACCGTCCTCAAGACGGCAAAGATCATGCTTCTGAAATTGGGGGCTAAATAGCCGATATCGCGCTGGCCGGGGGCGGAGGCTTTCTTCCCGAAAATCGCGCTGGTGGACGAGCGCGCGAAATTTGTTGGATTTCTCTTGTGCGCCGACCCGGACGCGAGAATGGAACGGCTGCGCCCGTTCTCTCCAAGTCCCGCGCGACGTTCTCCCCCGTGCCCCTTCACCCGCCTGATAGGGACCGCCGGGACAACCGCCTGTTTTCTTGTCCATTGAAGTGGGGGCTGTGAAGGCGCTGACGGGCTTTTCCTGCCCGGTAGACCACTCTGGCGGGGCAGGTCACAACCTCTAAGGGCAATCAGGGCACGCGTGACGAATGGCTCTGTTGATTTGCCTGTCAGTGGCGCGTTGCTGATTTTGCCGATTGATTTCGTTAGTCAGGAATCGGCGGTCACGCTTGCGGCGATCGTCGAATTTTAGCGGGCTCTGGTTGCGAACCCATTGGTCGCAATTGGTGCAGGTGGTCGGCGCGAAAGTCAGTCCGACGGGGTGGCCGACGGTATCGAAGTGGACATAGACCACCAGTTCCTGGCCGTTCAGCGCCTTGAAGTCGACGGCGACACGCTCGCCCTTGGGCTCGGACACACGAAAATCGCCGCCAACAAAATAACCGAGGCGCGAAACCTGATGATCGTTCACCGGTACAAGCGTGCCGAACCGGCCCGCCTGGCTTGCAGTAACCATGTCGGCAAACTGCTGCGCCAGATCCTTTCGCCCGGTGACAGACGAAACCTGCGCGGCTCTTTCAAGGGGCGCAAAATCCGAGACATGCGGATTGATCGCGAAGCCAACCAGCACACCATCATCAAAGGTCATTTCGGTCCTGCGGCTCATCCCGGGTGCGGAGGTTTCCGCTTCGCAGATCCAGTCCACCACGATTTTCCTGTCGGTCGAGATCGCCGGGTCGCTGCCACGGCATCCCTTCAATCGGGCCAGTTCGGCGTATTCGGCCCTCGACAGGCCAAACAGACCATCCACCTTTGTAACCTCGCCCTCGCGGATGCCCTGGATAACGCGTTCAGCCGTTTCCATGCGCGCCGAGCTTTCGCGCTCGTCCGCACTTTTTGCGCCTAGCGGTGCGGCAATCAACGCCGCTGCCAGCATCACAATACGTTTCATGACCATGTCTCCCCGCAAGCGCCCGCCATACGTTAGCATTTCGCTATCGGGTCGTCGATAAGCGGGGCTGCACGCGTCACGAGGGCGTTCGGTCTTGGAAAAGCCCGGGAAAATTTCGCCCAGCCTGCACCCGCGCGGTATTACCTAGGCGATATCTGCGAGAAGATCGTCCGAAGTCGGCAGGGCGGCGTCGTGGGGCCTGGGATCGTCATACAGGCCTTGAAGGAAAATCGCCTTGCGCCTCTGCGACCTGTAGGCGAGCCCCTCGGCGAAGCTGCCGCCGGCGTTGCGATACATGAGCTCGTCAGCGATCCTCTCGTAGTCGGCATCCGCGATCGCGCGATGCAGTGCCGGGCTGCTTGATGCCGACACCGTGCCTTCGCCCACATTGTAGGCAAGGTCCACCAGTGCATCGAACTCGTGCTGGAAAAGCGGAAGGTCGCCCACCAGGCCGTTCACGATCGTCTGCGATGCGGCGAGGTCCGCCTCGAGCAGATCTATCGCGTGGTCATAGGTGATCACATCGCCCACATTGAGGCCATCGGCAGCGGTCACGCGGTGGCCGACCCCGACCGTCGGATTGCCCGCAAGATCGCGATAGACCGTAAGGCGCACACCCTCTTCCTGCGCAAGCGCTTCCATCATTTGCGTGCTCGCCGCGAGCTGGTCGGCTGGCACGCGCATGGCTTGCGGATCGGGCATTTCGGCGGGCGCGGACGCCTGCACCTCGAGCGGGCCCATGGCCGCGATGGTGGAGGTGGCAATCCCCCCGGAGCCAAGACTGATCGCCGCCGCGGAGAGCGCAAAGGCAGTCTTGTGCCGGCGGCCTTGCCACTTCAGCCGTGCAGCCGAGCGGTTGTAAAAGGATGGCAGGTTCTGAAGATGCCGGTTGCGGCTGCGTTCCCGAAGCCGCCTGGTAAATCCGGCCAGTCTTTCCCGACGGCGCTTTATTGGTCTCTTATCGCCCCTATTGCCCGCAAATGGCTGTGATCCTGAGCGATCAAAAGACACGTACTCTGCTCTTGCAGGGGCGGTTCGTGGTTCGTTCATCGATAGATTTGGTTTCAAATTCTCGTCAGCCATGAAACTCCTGTTCGGCGAATTGTCTTGCGCAGATTGCATCAATACTCGAAAGTGTTGAGCGCGATGCTAGCACACAGGGTCGGACTATTTTCTCGGTCTGCCGCTCAAAAGCCACAGCTCGTGCGCAGCGACGGGCTGCATGAAGGCCGGTAGCACCCCTCGTAGCAACGCCTGTGATCCGGCCGAGCGGCTCGCCGGTTGACGGATTCTTGAGATTTGGGCACGAAACCTCCTTCCGGAACCGGCGAGCTGCCGGATCGGCAAGAACAAGATCAACGGATCGTTCGGGGGAAACGGTGCTGCGTAGGGGAACTGGATCGAATGGCGCCCGCGTCTGGGCAAAAGCTGGGCTAGTTGCAGGCGCGGCTTTCATTTCTTCCCTCGCGGCAGCGCAATCGCAGGAGACGCGTCCCTGGCTTGCCGGCCTTCCGCTCGCCGATCTCTCGCTCGAACTGCCCGAACCGGCGACACCGGATCTCGAACATGATTGCGCCTTGCCCGAAGGCTTCTCCCAGATCGCCGCGTCGGGAAGCGAGGGGCCTTATTCCGATCCGCGCTATCTTGGCTGGCTCAAGGCCTATTACGAGTGCGATCTCGATGGGTTGACCCGCTCGGTCGAAGCCGATCTGCTTTCGGACAGTCCGCATCCCTTCGCCGATATCATCTGGGCCATGGCCAAGGCGCGCCAAGGGGAGTTGGAGGCGGGTTGGGACGCTTCGCTCGGTGGGCCGCTGCGCGCCGCGCTGGGGCCAGTGCCCGAACTGTTGCGGCTGGTCGAAGCCGACCAGACCACGCTTTCGGCCTATGAATACGTGACCGGGCTGGACCCTGCCGATCTCGAGCAGCGTCCATGGGGGCTCTATCTGGCGCGCATCCTGCGTTATGACGTCAAGCGCGAGACACCCGAAAGCCTGCTTGCCAATCTGCGGGCGGCGCCCGACAATTTCCTGTTCTGGTGGAATGCCGATGTCGGGGACCAGCGCGTCATCGACGGGCTGAAGGCCCTTGCGGCTCCCGGCGGGGCGCTGGCCGATCACTGGTTCATGCCGGTTTTCCTGAAACATGTGACCGAGCGGCGCTGGTCGGGTTACGAGCGCGAGCGGATCGCGGATCTCTGGCTCGAACGCTTCCCCAATGATCGCTTTGCATTGCAACGCAAGGCGCAGGAACTCGCTGATCGCAATCGCTATGAGGATGCCGCCGCCATCGGTCGGCGCGCTGCTCTTGTGGCTCCGCAATATCTCTATTCCTCGGCGACAGAGTATTTCTACCGGATCGGTGAACGCGCGAGCGGCGATGCGTTGATCGCCCTGTATCCAGGCGATGCGGATGCGCGCGAGGCGATCTATCTGCGCGAGCTGGAAGATGCCGAATTCGCGCATGAGGCGCGCAGTCTTGCCGGGCGGATGATCGCCGCGGGCAAGAAAGCAAGGGCCGCCAGGCGCCAGCTCGTCGACAGCTATTCGGACGCAAGGCAATATGCGCTCAAGGTCGAGCAGGCGCGGCTCGTATGGCAGGGCGCAGAGCCCACCTGGAACGATGCCACCGATCTGATCGCCACGCTGCAGGAAGACGGGCTTGCGCTGCAGGCGCTCGAGGCGTTCGACGAGGCCGTGGCGCGGCTTGGCCGGCCGAACCTGTCGATGATCACGAGCGCTCTCGATGCAGCGGGGGATCTCCAGGACCAGGGCCGCGCGAGGGCGCTGTTCGACCTTGCCCGATCCGCCGGCCTGCAACGCGATCGCATGCTGCGCGCCGAGATCGGCTTTCATGAAAAGCTCGAAGACCACGTGACGGTGGTCGGTCTCTCGCGCGAATTGCTACTCTCCTTCCAGGGCTATCGCGCGGATCACACCGCGCTCTACAAGGCCGCTTATGCGCTTCGGGAAATGAAGGGCTTCGAAGAGGCCTACACGCTCGCGGTGGAGCAGGGGGCCAACCCCTATGAAGCGCATTATGCGGCGGCCAATTTTCTGCGCTCGGTGGGTCAAAAGACGCGCGCGGACGAGATCATCGCGATCGCTCGCGCTGCCTATCCCGATGATTTCTTCCCGCTCTACCTCGCCGAATCCGGACAGGGCGACCCGAGCACGCGCGCTGAATTCGACGCACGCATGGAGGCGATGGTCGCGGCGCTGCCGCGACTTGGCGACGGCGATGGCGAATGGGCGGTGCGCAATATCCTGAGCCTTGCACGCAAGGGGTTCGCAGGCCGCCTGATCACGCGCGAAGAGCTGGGCGCTTATGCGTCCTATCTTGAACGCTATCTTCCGCTGATGGACCCGAACCGCGCCGAACAATCCGCGCGCCCCTTCTATGCAGCGCTTGGCGAGCCGGAAAAGGCGGTGCCGATCTGGCAGGCGAAGGCGCGCAATGTTCGCGATTTCGGCTGGCCCGTGAACCGGCTGAACATGGGCGATGCCAAGGCTTCGAGGGACGCTTTCCTGCGCACCTGGGAAGGCATGACGCGCAACCGTTTCAGCGGCGGCATGCTGCGCGATGCCTCCCAGCTCCATGCGCTTTACGGCGGCTCGGCTGTTTTTGCGGTGTGTCTTGGCGAGTGGGTCGATCAGTACTACCCGCAGGCCATGCCAAGGATCCGGGGCTTTCGCGATCGCGCCTCGACCCGGTTCGGCGGAGACGACGAGTATTTTCGCCGCACCTACAATAACTGGACGAGCATCCCGGCCTCGGAGAACTACGTCAACTGGTACCAGACGACCAAGCGCAAGGCGCTGGACGGGGCGGGTTTCGTCGATTTCGACTGCAGGCGCGGGGTTGTCACCAGGGTGGACCGGGACGGCAGTCTCAATGTCCGGCAGGAGGATTACCGCACCGGCAAGTTGCTGCTGCTCGCCGAGGGCTCGGCCTGGGTGCGTTACGAATATCGGGATGAGGGCGAGCTGACGCGGATTTCGGCATCCGACGGCCGCGAGATCGTTCTCGAATACAATGCCGACGCCAAGATCGAGCGGATGATCGACAGCGAGGAGGGCACGCTCGAATTCGTCTATAATGATGCGGGCAAGCCCAAGCGGATCACGATGGGCGAGATCGGGACCATCACGGTCAGCTACGACGTGCAGGGCAACATCCGCAATGTCGAGAGCGAAGAGGGCAGCACAATGGCCCTGCGCGTGACCCAGGCGTTCCAGAACCTGCTGAGCCTGGTGAAGCCGGAAAGCGCCTCGCGCCTGCTCAACAAGCCCGAACCCAAGGTCGAGGAGCTGGCCTCCTCGCTGGCTTATGGCGCGCGGGCGGCCGGGCCCTCCGACGTGGTCGAGGCGACCGCGGCGCTGCAGAGGGTGCTCAAGGACAACCGCACCGCCTCGAGCACGATGGCCAATATCGACCGCATCACGCAGGCGCTTGTGGGAGATCCGCTGGCCGGTGCGAGCGCAAGCGATTTCGCCGCCTTCGGCTCGGCGCTGCATTCGCTGTATGTCGCCGTTTCTCCTTTCGGGCTGCCCCAGGATCGCTGGCATGGCTGGACCGAATTTCTCAAGCTGGCCGAGGTGCGGGCCGAGGAAAGGCCGATTGCGCGCATGCTCGATATCATCCGCACCAATCCGCTTTCTCCGATGGTGGCGATGACGAGGGTGAATGCCTCGCAGCTCAACAATCCCGGCTATTGGTATGTCGACACGCCCGGTGACTTCGTGCCCTCGGCGCTGCGTTCGGGGATCGAGCATTCGGCGGTCATCGTGCGCTCCAACGGCGACCGCGTGGTCGGATCGAGCGCCGGGCTGCTGGTCCAGCGGCGGGGCAATTGGCAGCGCCATGCGTTCGATGCCGCGCGCAATGCGTGGAAGCGCGACGACCTTGCCGAATTCGGGTCCGATCCGATCACCATTTCCAGCCTCGCCGAATTGCCCGGCGGCCTCCTCGCGATCGGCAGCAATCTTGGCGTGTTCATCCTCGCGCAGGACTATGCGAAGGTAATCGACAGGCTGGGATCAGGGGCGCAGGGTCTTGCGAAGGGATCGGTGAGCGATCTTTTCGTTCAGGGATCTACCCTGTTTGTCGCCTCTGAAGGCGGCGTCTCGCGGGTGGTTCTCGGTGAAGACGGCACTGTCGTGGCGGCAAGCACCATCGGCTCGATGCAGGCCAACGCCGTCGATGCCGGTCCGGATGACTCGGTGCTTGTCGCGGGCGACGAAGGACTTTGGCTGGTGGGCGAGGGCGATGACGGGGCGATAACCCCGATAGCCTCTCTCAGGGCCGACGACGCGGCGCTTTCGGGCGAGGATGGGCGGATACTCATCCTCTCGCGCAACAAGCTGCTGGGTACGCAGCGCGATCGCGCAGGCTGGTCACCGCCGGTCGAACTCACGCACGGAGCGTCCGCAAAGCTGGGGACGAGCGCCTACGGGCTCGAACGCGTCGTCATTGATGGCGTGCAATCGGTCGCGGCGCTGGGACAGGACGGCTTTGCGATCTGGCAGAACGGTTATTTCGAGCATTTCGAACTGCCCTATTCGGACACTCGCCCCGCCGCGAGGGCTGCGGTCTTGGGCGCGGCAGGCGGCCTGGTCGCCGGCGCCGACGGGGCGCTTTACCGGTTCGAGCCGGACCGCGTTTCGGTTTATGGTTCGTCCCCGGTCTTCGCCAGCGCCTACGACGAGGCGAACGACGTGACCTATTTTGCCGATGGCCGGCGGATCTTCGTCGCCCTGCCGCAGGAACCGGGATCGACCCCCCGCTTCAGCCGGTTCGACGGGGCGCGTGCAACGCATGTCGATCTGGCTCCCGATGGCGCGCTGATCGCCAATGATGGCAACACGATCCTGCGCTACCCTTCGGGCGAGTTCGATCCGCAGGTCCTGTTCGAGGCAAATGCCTTCTGCCCCGAGGACAATTGCTTCAGCTCGCTCGAGGGCCTGCTTGCAGCGAGCGACGGGTCGGTCTGGGCAACATCGGGCGCCTCGGCTTTCCGGTGGAAGGACGGCGAGGTTACCGAGTTCAGCTATTACAAGGACCCGGTCGGCTTCCCGGTGCGCACCAACTGGCTCAGCAAGGTCATCGAATTGCCCGATGGCGGGATCGTGATCAGCTCCAGCGACCAGGGCTACATGACCCATCAGGGAGAAAAGCTTGTCGGTCAGAACCTTGTCTATCGCGGCGGGCGCTTCGAGAAATTCAACGGCGACACCCTGTTCACCAGCGCGACTCCGGTCGAGAACGGGGCTATCCTCGGTTCGCTGCGCGGCTTCTACGAGGCCGATGCCGCCGGGATCACCTCGCTCGCGGCAAGCGAGGACAAGAGCTATATCACCCTGCGCGACAGGCGTCCCAATCTCTATCTTGGCGGCGAAGCGGCAAGGATCGGGGAAGACACGCTGCTGTTTCCCACGCCTGCGGGACTTGTCCTCTACCAGAACGGGGCGTGGTTCTATCCCGAGCGCCTCAACTGGCAATATCCCGATCCCTCCAAGGCCGATATTGGCGGTCGCCACACCTATGCGGTCGAGGTCGACAAGGCCGGCCGCATCTATGCCGCAACCGATCAGGGCCTCGTGATCTTCCAGCATCTGGGGGGAGCTGCCGAAGACCTGTTGATGGAAAACGCCCGGCCCGACCTTGCATTCTCCAGCTTCGAGCGACGCAAGTTCCGCCGCCAGGTCGCGACTTTCCTCAAGGGCATCGACCCGGCCTCGCCCGCTTTTAGCCAGCTCGAGGAGCTGATGGCGACCCGCGACGACATTCAGGCGCTTCGGGCATCGGCCCCCGCTGCGCTGGTGGCCGATCAGTCGGATGGCGCGATCAGGGATGGCGCGCATCTCGGCCCGGCTCCGGGCAGCGAACTCGCCTCGACCATTCGCGCCAAGGAGCGCGAATATACCCGCCTGCTTGCCGAACTGGAACGCGATGATCCCGGGCTTGCCCAGCTGGTCACTATCCAGCCACTCGAACTCGCCGCCTTACAGGATAAGGTCCCCTCCGATGCGGTGATCGTCCAGTACATCCCGCAAGCCGACCGCCTGCACATCCATGTCGTGGGCAAGGGGATCAACCATGTCGAGAAGGTCGAGATCGACAGGGACACGCTGATGGCGGCTGCGCTCGATGCCAACTTCTTCCTCGAGGATTACGCGCCTGTCGCCGAGGGGCTCGTCAACAAGGGCGATTCGATCTTCGCGGCTAGCGAGGCGCAGGCCGAGCTGCCCCGCGACACGCCTACCGGCAGCCTGAAAGCGCTTTATGAATGGCTTCTCGCTCCGATCGAGAGCCAGCTCGAAGGCGCGCAGCGGGTCTATATTTCGGCCGCAGGAGCCCTGAATTACGCGCCTTTCGCGGCGCTTACCCGCGAGCGCGACGGCAAGAGCGAATATGCGGTCGAGCGATACCAGTTCGCCATGGTCCCGACGAGCTACCTGCTGTCGCTGGTGCTCGGCGATACGGGGCAAAGCCAGCCCACCGCGCTGGTCTACGGCAATCCCGACGGCACCTTGCCCTATGCCGAGAAGGAGGCCGCCGATGTGCAGGCCAAGGTCTCGCTCAGGATGTCGGATGTCATCATGCGCACTGGCGAGGAGGCCAGTTTCTCGACGCTCGAGGAGTATGGGCGGCGCAGCGGTCTCATGCACCTTGCAACGCATGGACGCCTCGATCCCGGCGCCCCCGAGCGCAGCCACCTCGTACTGGGTGGCTCGCGCACCCGCATCGATGCGGTCGATATCATGACCCTTGATCTGAATGATGTCGAACTGGTGTTCCTGTCAGCCTGCGAAACCGGGCGGGGTGGCGATGGGCTGGAATTCGCAACGCTCGCGCGGGCCTTCTCGCATGCCGGTGTGCCCAGCACGATCGCGAGCCTGTGGAAGGTGGGCGACCAGTCGACGCTTTCGCTGGTTTCCGAATTTTACGCCCAGCTCGATGGGGATGCGGTAAGCGCGCTGAGCGCCGCGCAGCGCGAGATGATCGCCAGCAACGGCCCCAAGGCGCATCCCGCCGCCTGGGCCGCCTTCCAGGTCTATGGGCGAGGCTATTCCTCGGCCTGGTAAGGCTGGTCGACGAGTGCTCGCGCAAGCCAGCGTAGCGATCACGGGCTGAGGCGGGTCGGCCCCTTATATCGATCGGTCCTTCGCTTCTGGTCCACGCGCCTGCCCCTTGTGCCGGCTCCGGCCAGACTGCCCGATGTGGCCTTTTTGCCGCACCCTTGGGGCGAATACGGGATTTTACCTGCCGGACACCGCATCGTTGGCGGACTTCGGCTTGCGCTTTCGATCAAGCGGGCTATCTGTGTGATACGTTATTACATACACCCATCTTGATGGATATCGGGACGCATAATGAAACCTTCTTTCTCGCCTATCACCGTCGCTTCCACGCTCGCGCTTGCGCTCTTTTCGCAGGCCGCCTTTGCGCAGGATGAAGAAAGCAAACCCAAAGCCGAGGCGGACGAAGACACCATCATCGTTGCCGCCGACGGGCTGAATGAACTCGACTTCATCGCCGGCCAAGACATCTATACAATCGAAGAGATCCAGCGCGATCTCAGCGGCCAGCTGGGCGATCTGCTCACCAAAGTACCCGGCGTTTCAGCGACCAGTTTCACCCCCGGCGCCTCGCGCCCGATCCTGCGCGGCCTTGATGGCGAGCGCGTGCGCGTGCTGTTCGACAGCCTCGGCTCCGCCGATGTTGCGAACACTTCGGCCGATCACGCGACGACGATCAGCCCGCTGACGACCAAGCGCATCGAAATCCTGCGCGGTCCGGCTGCGCTGCTGTTCGGTAGCCAGGCGGTGGGCGGCGTGGTCAACGTGATCGACCGCCGTATCCCGACCGAAGTGCCCGAAGACGGCTTTCGCTTCGATGCGCTGACCGCGTTCGACACCGCAACCGATCTTCGCAGCGGCGGCGCGTCGCTCGATGTCGCCGCAAGCGACAATATCGTCTTCCACCTCGACGGCTCGTTCCGCGAGACCGACGATGTCGAGATCCCCGGCTTCCAGCTTTCCGATGCGCTGCGCGCCGATCTGCTGGCCGATGCTGCCGAGGAAGAGGAAGAAGGCGAATTCGAGGAAGCCGAGGAGCTGCGCGAAGCGGCCAACCAGCAAGGTTTCATTCCCAACAGCTTCACCGAAACCTACACCATTAATGGCGGCGTCGGCGTCATTCTCGGGCAATCCACGTTCGGTGCCTCGGTCGGCTATTACGACAGCACTTACGGTCTTGTCGGCGACCCCGAGGGCGGCCACCACCACCACGGCGAAGAAGAAGGCGGCGAGGAAGAAGAGGAAGAGGGCGAGGAAATCGTCACGATCGGCCTCGAACAGGTGCGTGCGGACCTGCGCGGTGACATCTATCTTGGCGAAGGCTTCCTCTCACGCCTGAAGCTGCGCCTTGGCTATTCGGATTACACCCACACCGAATTCGAAGGCCCGGAAGTGGGCACGGTCTATGACGCCGAGACGATCGAGGCTCGCGCCGAGCTGATCCAGTCGGGTGGCGGCATTATCGGCGCGCAGTTTACCTCGCGCGATTTCGAGGCTGTTGGCGCGGAAGCCTTTGTCGCCCCCAACGACACGACCCAGTTCGCGCTGTTCACCGCGCAGGAAGCCGATCTTGGCGGTCTGCAGCTTGAATCCTCGGCCCGTTATGAGCGTGTGGACGTTGAATCGGCCCAGGTCGGCGTCGAGCGCGGGTTCAACCTGTTCTCGGGCGCTCTCTCGCTTGTAACCGGCAGCGATGATGTGCGCGCCGGTGTCACCGCCTCGCGCTCGGAACGCGCTCCGGCGGGTGAGGAGCTGTTCGCCAACGGCCCGCATATCGCCACCCAGCAATTCGAGATCGGCGATGTGAACCTCGATATCGAGACCGCCTATGGCCTCGAAGCCTTCGTGCGCGGCGATACAGGCGATGTCAGTTTTGGCGCTTCGGTCTATTACCAGCAGTTCGAAAATTTCATCTTCCTCGACGATACGGGCCTTGAGGAAGATGAGCTGCCGGTCTTCGTCTATCGCCAGGAAGATGCGCGTTTCTTCGGTTTCGAAGCCGATCTCATGGTCCCGCTGGTCGAGACAGACGCCTTCTCGCTTACCACCGATCTGCGCGCCTCCTACGTCTCGGGCCAGCTGTCGGATGGGGGCGGCGATTTGCCGCGTATTCCCCCGGTCAGCCTGCTTGGTGCGCTCGAGGGTGAGATGGACGCCTTCACCCTGCGCGGCGAGGTGCAGTGGTTCGGCGAGCAGAACAATGTCTCCGAGTTCGAAACCGCGACTGACGATTTCGCGCTGCTCAACCTCTACGTCTCGTGGCGCCCGATCGAGGACAACCAGAATGTCGTCTTTCAGGTCGCCGCTGAAAATCTCGCCGACGTGACGGGCCGTCGCCATTCGAGCTTTACCAAGGACTTCGTGCCCCTGCCGGGCCGCAATGTCCGCGCCAGCGTCCGGGTGACTTTCTAGCGCTTGGCCGGATTGCGTCCCCCGGATCGCGTTACGGCGCGGGCGGGATCACGAAGATCCAGAATGCCAGCGCCGCGATCCAGCCCAGGTTGAATATGGCGAGCATGGTCCAGGTCGTGGCCTTGCTCGCCTGTTTGGGGCCGGGGCCGACCGCGATGTCGGGCTCGTCTCTGAACAGGCGGGCGACATCGCGCAGGTGGAGCATCAGCCACACGCCGCTGCCAAGGGTCAGCGCGGCGATGGTGAAATGGGCGAGCAAAAGCGGGGTCAGGTCTTCCATAATCCTTTTATCCTGGTTCGATGAATTCTCTCTTCATTCTACCAGGAGCGCCTGTCCGAAGTTCCAAATCGGCGCGCAAGCGGCTTTGCTGGGCGCGGCGCGATCAGAGGTAGGTTCCGGCCCTCACCGCCACCAGCGCATCGGCGCTAAGGCAGAAGCCCAGCATGGTGATCGCGGTGCACACCGAACGCGGGCTGGTGAGCCGTTTTCCCGCGCCCGGTTCAAGCAGCGGGAAGAGATGCCGCAGCACCAGCACCACGTCGCGCGCATGGCAGACCAGCCACGCAGCGCTCAGCAGCGAACCGCAGGTCAAGAAGAACACCATGATCTGAAGCTGGGCAATATTCACAGGAGGGCTCCTTTGTTCGCCGCCTCCCACTAAAATCCAACTTGCCTCTTGTGATCTGGTTCCGGCCCCTGCCCGCGTTTCGCCCTAAGTGTTCGTGCCTGGTTCGCGCTCAGTTCTCGAGCGCGAAGGTGATCTCGGCGTGCTCCTCCAAACGATCGACCAGCGCCTCGCCAAGGAATGCGCCCGGCGTGCCGATGCCGCCCTCGGCTTTGCACGAAAGCAGCGCAATGCCGGTTTCGGCGATCATCCGGCTGGTCGAACCATAGCCCGGATCATATTTGCCTTTCACGCCGAAATGCAGGTTCTCGCCGCTTCCATCGGGGTTTTCGGCCACGAAGAGCACGTCGTAAAAGCCCTTCTCGCGCTCCTCCTTGGAGGGGCCTTCGCCGGGCTTGGGAGGCTTGGCGCCGAACGGGTTCTTCATCATCTCGGCTGCGGCCTCGGCCATCTTCTTGCCCGCATCGCCGGGGCTGGTGAGCACCATTTCATCATACTGGAAATCCTCCCCGTAAGGATGGCCGAGCAGGAAATTGGTGCGGTGGACGTTCTTGGTGTTGATCGGCGCCATCACGAAGGGCGCGGCCCACTTGTCGAGATCCTTCTCGTAGAGGGGCACCATGCCGGTCGGCTGGCTGGGCCCGTCAAAGCCGGGTGCCAGCGCAAAGGGATTGCGCAGCACGTTGACGAGTGAGGGGTTCTTGGCCGCCGCTTTCATCGTCGCGGTCAGGCTGGCGGCGGTCCCGCCCGAGAACGTGCCCTGCATCGAGCGCACCCTGCCACGAACGCGGCTCGCGGGCTTGCCGAAACGCTTGATCGCCTCTTTCTGCGTCATCAGCACGCCAAGGTCGAAGGGGATCGAATCAAAGCCGCTGGAAAAGCAGATCCGCGCGCCGGTTTCTTTCGCCTTGTCCTGGTGCTCCTTGATCTTTTCATACATCCAGCCCGGCTCGCCGGACAGATCGGTGTAATCCGTGCCGGTCTTGACGCAGGCCGCAACAAGCTTGTCGCCATAGAGCTGGTAGGGGCCGACGGTGGTGATGACGACGCGGGTGCGCGCGCACATCTTTTCCAGATCAGCTGCGTCATCGGCATCAGCGACGACCAGCGGCGTATCCTTGGGCGCTGCGATCAGATCGCGCACTTCCTCGAGCTTTTCCTGACTGCGCCCCGCCATCGCCCATTTGGGCGCATTGTCCGCGCTGCCATAGTGCTGGTCGAGATATTCAGCGACGAGGCGGCCGGTATAGCCGGTGGCGCCATAGACGATGAGGTCGAATTCGCTTGTGTCTTTGCTGCTGGCCATGTCGGTCTCCTCGGATGTGTTTCTCTTGGCGGTTTTCATGGTCTTGTGCCGACGCGAAGTCCACCCATACTCGCGCGATGACCGGCGCTTTCAAGGCCAGAAAGGTGACACAATGTCATGACCGTGGGTGGAGGGATTTGGGCCGGTAGCAGACTGTCTGCTCTTGGTAGTCAGCCAATCGAAGGCACCAATCGCGACGCCGTTTCTTGCGAACCTGCTGGCCATTCGCCGCTTTGGTGACCATAGGAATGCAATTCGACTGAAACGACCGAATAAGGACAAGCGTCGCCATGTGATGGCGGGCTGCGACCCTCAGGTCCTGGTCGGTTCTTCAATTCCCACGCAAAAGCGATGTCCTGCCGGTCATGGCCAAATGGAGTGAATATCAATGAAGGGTTACAAGGAACCAAGCCATCAGGACAGGGTGGCTGCGGCTTCCAAGGCGAAGGAGAAGGCTCTGGCTAAACTAAAGGCCGCGCCCAAACCCGACGAAGCCGAACTGGCCGCCAGAGTTGCACGGGCCAAGGAACGCGAAGCCAAAGCCGAGGAGAAGCGGGCGGCTTCTCGCGAAGCCAGGCAGGAAAAGCAGCGCCTCGCTGTTGAGAAGCGGCAAGAGGCAAAGCAGGAACGCGTCAAGGCCGAAAAGCCCCAACGAACCGAAGCCGAGAAGAAAGCTGCTCGCGATGCTCGCTATGCCGCTCGCAAGAACCGCAAGTGACACACACCAGATTGCATTTGCGAGATTTCGATCCGGAAGAATTCCTGCGCGAATACTGGCAGAAAAAACCCCTGTTGATCAGGTCGCCCTGGGAATCCTGGTCAAACCCGCTCGATCCCGACGAACTGGCAGGGCTGGCGTGCGAGGCCGGGGTTGAATCTCGCCTCATTACGCAATGCGCACCCGAGTGGGAATTGGAAAACGGCCCGCTTCCCGAAGACCGCTTCAACCGGCAAGGCAGCGATCCCTGGACGCTGCTGGTCCAGGCGGTCGATCATCACGTCCCTGCGGTTGCGGCCCTGCTTGACTGCTTTCGGTTTGTGCCGAATTGGCGGATTGATGATGTGATGGTGAGCTATGCTGTCGATGGCGGCGGGGTTGGGGCGCATTTTGATCATTACGATGTGTTTCTGGTGCAGGGTCTTGGCAGCCGCCGCTGGGAAATAGGCGATTTGTGCGACGAGAATAGCGAATTGCTGCCGCACTCCAATCTGCGACTGCTCGCTGACTTTTCCGCCAGCGAGGAATGGATCCTCGAGGCGGGCGATATCCTGTATGTCCCGCCCCGGATCGCGCATCGCGGCACGGCTGTCGGGAATGATTGCATGACATATTCGATCGGTTTCCGCGCACCTTCGCGCGCCGAACTGGTCGCGAACTGGGCGGAAGATCTGGCGCACGGGCTACAGGATCAGGATCGCTACACTGACCCGGGGCTGGCGAAGCAGGACAATCCCGGGGAGATAGGCGAGGAGGCCATAGCCCGCTTGCACTCCATGATCAGCGAGGCAATTCTCGACAAGAGCAACTTCATGCGGTGGTTCGGTCGGTACAACACAATCGCCAAGAATCCGGACATCGACTGGCGTCCGGAATCTCCGGTGCAAGCTGATGAAATCCGTAATAACCTGGCACAAGGCGCGGCGTTGGTCCGCAATCCTGCCAGCCGTTTTTCCTTTATTCGCGAGACACAATCCTCGGTCCTTCTGTTCGTCGATGGGCAATGCTTTTCCTGCACCGGGGCACAAGCGGCGTTTGCAAAGCAACTTTGCGGGCAAACCGAGATGACGATGACCGGCAAGGTGTCGCCCCAGGCGCTTGATCTGATTGCCGAACTGTTCAATCAGGGAAGCGTCGGTTTGGATCTGTAGGATCAGGTAGCAGCCTCCTGCCATTGTCCAGGAGCTATCCCTGCAACGCTCCAATCACCGATGGACCACCGCACCAGCCGCAAGGTGGGATAGCCTACCGCCGCAGTCATTCTGCGCACTTGCCGATTGCGGCCTTCGCGGATTGTTATTTTGAGCCAGCTGTCCGGGATGGACTTGCGCTGGCGTATCGGGGGATCGCGGGGCCACAGATCGGGCTCTGCGATGCGCTCGATCGCTGCCGGTTTGGTCATGCCGTCCTTCAGCAGAACGCCTTTTCTCAACAGATCCAGGTCGCGCTCTTGCGGGTCGCCTTCAACCTGCACGAAGTAGGTTTTGGGCATCTTGAAGCGAGGATTGGATATCCGTGCCTGCAGCTGTCCATCATCGCAAAGGAGCAGCAGCCCCTCGCTATCGCGATCGAGCCGCCCGGCTGGATAGACACCTTTCAACTGGATAAAATCCGACAGCGTCGAACGAACCGTCGGCGATCCGCGGTCTGTAAACTGGGACAGGACCCCAAAGGGTTTGTTGAACGCAATCAGCTTCACCATTGCCGCGCCCATACCCATTGAGCGGGCACATGTCCCTACTTTGTGATCCACCCTTTTCGGGAAAGTTCGCTTCCCGCCCCAGAATCGGTCGTTGAACGGTGGCTAAACTAGGCCGATTGCCGACAGCCTGCTTTCAGCCACATCAGATGGCAAAGCGGACCGTCGGCTACCGACCCCCTTGCGGACCAAGGCTACTGAGTAACTTCGACTACGATGTTGCCGAGATGAGATGAGCCATGACGCACTGTATCGCCGGACTGAAGAAAGTGGCCCGAAATCCGTTCGTTCTCAATAAACGTGCCCTTGGCGCTTTCCATTAGGCTCTGGTGGGCAAAGGGGCCGCCCGTAATGAGATAACTTGCGACGGCCTCGATAATATCTCCTCTGGTAGGACCAGTGAAAATCGTCCCCTCAGAGGTGCCGGACATGACGGTCATTTCCTTGCTAATTATACCGCCCTCGGCGAGAAATTCTCGACCTTCACCATATATGAAGCGTCGAGCTGACATGTCGCCGAGCGACTTGGTGACCAGTTCTCTAAAATCGAGAGTCATTTCCGCACCGCGTGCGTCTTGCCGAGGCGCGTTGTTTAGGCTGGTCGTCATACGCAGGCTATCAACGAACGATTTCCAGTCGCTGGGAATGACCAGAAAGGGACCAGTCGGAAAGAAGTCCGGGCCGCTCTTTGCGTCACTGAATCCTGATCCTGAATCAAGATTGTCTGGGTCTGCAAGTTCGACGAGCGCATTGCGATTGGTAAAATCACCGCAGAGAAAAACGCCTTTCACGGCTGCATCAAAATCCTCGACCGAAGTGATGTCACGATCGAACCGCATACATAGCTCGACCTCGTAGTCCAGTAAAATGCCGGGTTGCTGCCGGACGGTCGTTCGAGCTGGAGTGGCTTCGCCAAACTTGGGAAAAACGAAAACCGAAGTGCTGTTTGCTTCCTCGGCATGTTCGGGAAAATTGGTGCCAGTGCCAATGTGTCGACTGCCAACGCTGCCTGAGGGCAGCAGGCGGTCCATGGGCAGGGCAACCGTGGGATATGCTCCGGCTTGCTCGGCCGTAGCTGGCAGTGTTTCGACGGAGGCTATCGCTTCAAAGGGATCGCCACCATTGATGCCGCCCAGTTCCCGCAGTTCTATCCCGGTAACAGCTTCGCCTTCAAACGCTAGCACCAAGATTGTCCTAACCACGCCGTCATCGCTAATATATTGGGCGAGCGTGATTGCGTCTTCAAACTGCGCAACGCGCTCAACAAGTGGCACGTCCTCGAAAGTGGCCGGATTGTACTTGGGATCGGGCGACGTAGCCCAAGCCACCACTGCACCTGAGACCAAGCTCGCAACGCCTAAGCTGACAAAGATAGCAATGCGCTTCAATATTTTCTCCGCAAGCAGGAAAAGACTTAACAGATGCGATAGCAGCATGAGCGAGCAATGTCCGCTCCCCACGCACTAGCGGCCATGAGGGGCCTGCGGGGCGGCTCCCAGGAGCGGATAGGCAGCTATCGCGGTTGCAACGCCATCAGCCGACTTTCTCAAAACGACCCAGTAGGGGACATGCGAATACCACAGTCCTTATTACTCGGCGTTTGCCGTCGCCCTTGCCCCTTTTGATGCTCAAAGTCGCTGATCCGAGCAAGAAACCTGGGATCACCTGGATCACCGAGCCCCACAATAGCTGCGAGAAGAGAGCTTGTCGCCAGTCTTCAAATATACCGTAGTGGGTGCCAAGTTCCCATGTCGTGTCGATCCAACACATGACAAAGACCGGAAACCGGGACAGTGGGAAGAAGATGACCAGACACAGCAACAGCAAGAGATAGGGGCGCTTTTCCTCGTCCACTTTGATGCCCAAGCAAACGGCTAACCCCATGGTGAACCAAAGCAAGCCGAGCGGGAAGACAAACACCGTCGCCGCATTCGCCAATTCGAGCAAAACCCGGATGGGAGTTATAAAAGTGAAATGAGCACGGGCCAAGCGACCAGCCAGATTGCACGATTGAGCACGCCTTATCGCCCGGGACAACTTCGTCTCCAGGCGGGCGCATATGACAATCTGGATTGCAGGTATTTCGATTATTCTTCTGGTTTGGGGGTGACTATACCTGCTCCAAGAGTTCCAGACTCTCGCTCAGTTCGAGCCACTCGGCCTCGGCTTCCTCAAGCTTTTCGGTCAGCTCGGAGCGCAGCGCCATGAGTTCGCTCATAGGCTTGCTTGCTGTTTGCTTGGATGCGTTGGCGGGCTCGTACATTGCGCGATCAACCTCGCGGCGCTCGGATTCCAATTGCGCCATCACCTTGTCCAACCGGCTCACTTGCGCCCTTACAGCCTTCAACTCGGCCCGCTCTTTGGCGGATTTGCCGCGTTTGGTCTTTGTTGTGTTGGCCCCGCGTTCTCTTTTCGGCTGATTCAGGCCCAGTACGAAGTCGATATAGTCCCGCATACTGCCGGCATATTCCTTTGCAGTGCCCTGATCGACAAGCACCAGGCGGTCAGCGGTCAATTCGACCATATGCCGGTCATGACTGATCAGGATTACAGCGCCCGAATAGTCGTTCAGCGCCTGCACCAGAGCTTCACGCGCATCGACATCGAGGTGGTTTGTCGGCTCATCCAGGATCAGCAGATGCGGAGCATCCCGAGTGACCAGGGCCAGCGCAAGGCGTGCTCGTTCGCCGCCCGAAAGATTACCCACCTTGTTCGTCGCGCGGTTGCCTGAGAAGCCAAAGCGGCCCAGATGCTCGCGTATGGCTGATTGCGGCTTGCCCTCCATCGCACGGTTCATATGTTCGAGCGGCGTTTCATTACCCGCCAATTCTTCGACCTGATATTGCGTGAAATACCCGACCTTCATTTTGCCAGGAGCGTTGATCTCCCCTTCCATCAAGGGAAGTTGAGCGGCCAGCAGCCGCGCCAAAGTGGTCTTGCCGTTGCCATTGCGCCCAAGCAGCGCGATCCGGTCATCAGGCTCGATCCGCATGCTCACCCGCTTGAGCACCGGCGTGTCCGCTGCGTAGCCGACGGCGGCCATGTCCATGGTGATCATGGGCGGTTTCAGAGCGGCCGGATTGGGGAAATCGAAGCTGAGAGTGGGGTCTTCCATCAACGCCGCGATAGGCTGCATCTTCGAGAGCATCTTGGCCCGTGACTGCGCCTGTTTGGCGGTCGAGGCGCGGGCGCTGTTGCGAGCGACATAGTCCTCCAGCCTTGCGCGCTGTGCGTCTTGCGACGCTTTGGCCGAGGCGAGTTGTGCAGCGCGTTCGGCCCGCTGCCTTTCAAAGCTGTCATATCCGCCCGGATAAAGGGTCAATTTCCCTCCCTGCAAATGCAGAATGTGGTCTGCCACTTTATTGAGAAGGTCGCGTTCGTGGCTGATCACCAGCAAGGTGGCCGGGTAACTTTTCAGAAAATTCTCAAGCCAAAGCGTCGCTTCCAGATCAAGGTGGTTCGAAGGCTCATCCAAAAGCAGAATATCAGGTTCGGAGAATAACAGCGCGCCCAGCGCCACTCTCATCTTCCAGCCGCCTGAAAAACTGTCGAGTGGCTGGCGCTGCATGTCTTCGTCGAAACCAAGTCCGGTCAGAATGCGCGCCGCGCGTGAAGGCGCGCTATAGGCATCGATGGCCAGCAAGCGATCATGGACATCGCCCAGCCGATCCATGTCCTTGCAGTTTTCAGACTCTTCGAGCAACTGGGCGCGCTCCACATCGGCGGCAAGCACACGCTCTTCGGGAGTGATGGAACCACTGGGTGCATCTTGCGCGATATAGCCCAGCCGTAACTTCGAGGATCTTGAGATTGCGCCTTCATCGGGCTCAATCTCGCCGATCAAGGTCTTCATCAAAGTCGACTTGCCAGCGCCATTGCGGCCGATCAGTCCAACGCGTGCGCCCTGCGGAATGGCCGCACTTGCGCGTTCGAGGATGGGGCGACCGCCCAGCCGAACCGTGACATCATCAATTGTAAGCATGACGGTGCTTCTAGCAACACACAGCTCACGGCCCAATGGCTTTGATGCCAAAGCCGCGATTTGACGCGCTGACCTCCAGCCCGCCAGACTTGATCTCGATCAACGCATGGTCTGGGCCCCCTCCTTAGGGTATATTCGGCCAGAAGAGAGAGCATGCGAGGAGAGGGATATGGAAAATACAGGCGGGCAGGTTTCACCGGTGCATGTGGATGCGCTTATCGTCGGCGCAGGCATATCGGGGATCGGATCGGCCTATCACCTGCAGGACCAGTGCCCCTGGGCAAGCTATGCCATCCTTGAAATGAAGGACACTTTCGGCGGCACCTGGGAGACCCACAAATATCCCGGCGTGCGCTCTGACAGCGACCTTTACACTTTCGGCTACCGTTTCAAGCCATGGGTCGGCGCGCCGATCGCCAGCGCCGAGGAAATCCTCAAATATATGGGCGAGGTGATCGAGGAGAACGCGATCGGCGACCATATCCATTACGGCCACCGCATCACCCAATGCTCCTTCTCGCGCGGGACCAATCTGTGGACCGTCGAGGCCGAGCGCAGCAGCGATGGCGCGACCGCCGTTTTCACCTGCACCTTCCTGTGGATGTGCCAGGGCTATTACGACCACGAAACGCCCTACATCCCGCCCGAATGGGCCGAGCGCGGGCTCGCGAAGTTCAAGGGCGATTTCGTCCACGCGCAGAAATGGGACCCGGACTATGATTATTCGGGCAAGCGCGTCCTCGTGATCGGATCAGGCGCGACGGCGGCGACAGTGGTGCCCGAATTCGCGAAAGGTGCGCAGCACGTGACGATGCTCCAGCGCTCGCCGACCTATTTCTTCTGCAGCGAGAACAAGAACGAGCTGGCTGACCGCCTGCGCGAGATCGGCGTGGACGAGCCGACCGTTCACCGCGTGGTGCGCCAGCAGATCATGTTCGACCAGGACGCGATGACAAAACGCTGCATCGAAGAGCCCGATGCGGTGTTCGAGGAATTGAAGGAACTGGTGCGCGAATTCACCGGCAAGCCCGATTTCGAGTTCGAGCCGCATTTCACCCCGCGCTATCGCGTGTGGCAGCAGCGGCTCGCCTTCTGCCCCGAAGGCGATGTCTTCAAGGTGGCGGTCGAGGGCAAGCTGACCGTGGTGACCGACACGATCGAGAGCTTCACCGAAACCGGCGTGGTGACAGCATCGGGCGAGGTGATCGAGGCCGACCTGATCGTCGCTGCGACAGGCTTCCAGCTTTCGATGATGGGCGAGATCCCCTTCGAGGTCGGCGGCAGGCGCGTCGACTGGGCCGACACCGTCACCTATCGCGGCATGATGTTCACCGGCGTGCCCAACATGGCCTGGGTGATGGGCTATTTCCGCGCCAGCTGGACCTTGCGGGTCGACATGATGGGCGATTTCGTCTGCTCGTTGCTTGGCAAGATGCACGCTGAAGGCACCGCCCGCGTCGAGGTGGCGCTGCGTCCGCAAGACGAGGACATGGAGCTGCATTCCTGGATCGAGCGGGACAATTTCAATCCCGGCTACCTGATGCGCGGGCTCGACCGGATGCCGAAGCGCGGCGACAAGCCCGAATGGCGGCACAACCAGGATTACTGGCGCGAGCGCGAGGAATTCCCGGCGATCGACCTCGATGGCAGCGAATTCGTCTACACGCCTGCAAGCGGCAAGGGGCAAGAACCCGGTGCTTCACCGGATGCCAGGGCAAGCGGTGAGGCCCTGCTTGAGGCCTCCTGACAAGCCTGGCCTCAGCGGCCTTCGCCAACCAGTGTAAACGGAGCCCATACCGCCGGATGCGCCGCATCGAGCGAGGGATCGGCCCTGATCGCCTGCATTGCGCCTTGCAGCGCCTCGGCGCGCGGCTCACCGGCCTCGGACCGCTTCAGCGCCTCGACGGTGAGCAGCGGTGCGATATCGTCGAAGACCGGCCAGTGGCTCACCAGCAGGCTTTGCGCGCCCGCATAGAAGAACGCTTGTGCGAGGCCTGAAAGCCCCGTTTCGCCCGGCCTGCCCGAAGGCGAAGCGGTGTTGCAGGCGGAAAGGATCACCCACCGCGCCAGCGCGAGGTCGAGCCCGACGACCTCGGAGGCGGCGAGATACCCGTCATCTTCGGGCCGTGCATCGGCGGGCGGGGTAAAGACAAGGCCGGGTTCAGCGGCCTCGCCGCTTTCCTCGCTGGTAAAGCCGTGGGTTGCGAGATGGAGCACCCGCGTGGTCGAAAGATCGGCGCTGCGAATGGCGCTTTCGGTCATGCTATCGCCAAGGAACAACGCCTCTCGCGGGGCGCCCAGGGCCTCGCGGACCTGTTCGAGCTCGGCCCTTGTGCCGGGCAGGGCGGCAAGCTGGCGCAGCGCGTCGGGGTTCATCAGCGCCATGCCCGATGCGCCGCGCACCCCGGCGACCAGCCGTGCCGCCTCGACCGGGTCGAGCGTCGCCGAACGCGCCCCGCGAAGCCGCGCCGCACCTTTCAGAACAGGCGCACCAAAGCCGCGAAACACTGCCTCGCCAGCCGGGGCATTACCGGCACCGAAGGAGCGGATATAGACCAGCGACTGAAGCGAGGGCAGCTGGACCAGTGCATAGCGGTCCGCCAGCCAGGGCGCGCTGCGCAAGGTTTCGGCATCGTCGGTAAAGGCATCGCCTGCGGGCGGCTGCGTCACCAGCGTGCCGAGCGGCAGGCGCGAGAGCGGCCCGTCGGCAATTACGTAGACGCGCGAAATGCCCCGCAGGCTCTTTTCAAGCGGGGCGACAAGCTGGGCATAGAGCGCGTGCGCGGTGCCAAGGTCGAACAGCGGCAGGAACGCATCGTCGCCGCTGATCTCGAGCCCGGCGCGCAATTCGCCGATGGCAGAGGCAATGCGCGCCTCGTCCCAGTCAGAGCGGATCCATTCAATCCTCGTGCGGGTGACCGCCATTGCATGCGTCCCGCGCTCGGTCGGGACGAGGAACAGGACGGCTTCCTCCTCGCCCAGCACCGCGCGCAGCTCTTCAGGGTCGACCGCCTGCTGGCTGAGGATGGCGAAGAATTGCGGAGCCTCGGCGGCAAGGCGCTCGTCGATCTCGGCCATGCGCGTCTCGATGACTTCGAGCCTTTCGCGCAGCACGCGCCGCGCCTCGACAGCCCTTGCTCCGTTTCTTCCGCGCGCCTCGACAAGAGCGGCTTCGATTGCCAGCCACTCACGCGCCAGGGCCTGTCGCTCTTTCGCGATATCCTCGACGCCGATCTGCGAGGCAAAGCGGGTTGAGGCGGCTTCGACCACCGCCCGCGCGCTGGTGCTCGAACTGGCGATCTGGAGCGCCATGAACGCCTCGGCCTGCGCCTTGCCCGCAAGCGTCTCATCCTCGCGATTGGCCCACAAGGCATCGGCGAACAGGCCCTCGAATTCCCGCCTTTCGCCAAGCTCGCGGTCGCGCTGCGTCTGGGTGCGTACATCGCCGCCGCTCAGCTGCGAATAGCGTTCGCGCATGAGAGAGGTGAGTTCGCGCACCGCGCCCAGCGCCTCTTTCGCATCGCCCCTGTCAAGGTTGAAGCGGCCTGCGTCCTTGAGCGCCTGGATGCTGAAGGGATGCTCGGCGCCGAACAGCTTGACGCTGAGATCGAGCGAGGCGCCATAGGCTTCGCCCGCTGCGCCGTATTCGCCCTTGATTTCGTGCAGCTGTGCGCGGTTGGCGAGGAAAGACACGGCGATGGGCTGCTCGCGGCGAATGTCCTCATCGATGCTCGGCTTGAACCGCGTCAGGAGCTCGTCGACCTGTTCGATCGCGCCCGCATCGAGCAAGAGTGCTGCGATATCCGCCAGTAAGGGGCTGGTGAAATCGGTGTTGTTCATCTCCTTGCGCACGTTCAGCGCCTGGCCGGCAAGGTTCATCGCTTCGTCCACTTGCCCCTTTGAACGCGCGACCTTGGCGTGATTGAGCAATGCGGTGACGAGGTCCTCGCTTGTGTCACCGTTCCATTCGCGCGCAAGACGCACGGCCTCGGCGGCGTAGATCGAGGCTTCATCCAGCCGACCAAGACGCATCAGGATGAGGGCATAGCGGGTCAGCACCGTAAAGGTCCCGCTTCGCCCGTCCTCGCCCAACTGCCGATATCCCGCGAGCGCGCGGTCAAACAGGGGTTCGGATTCGATCGTCTGCCCCATGATATCGAGATTGGAGGCGTAGGCCGTGAGCGCGTTGAGCGTATCGAGGGAATCCGCACCCCGCACTTCGCGCTTGATCCGGTATAGATCGGCATAAATCCTGGTGGCGTCATTGCCGCGGCCGGTGACGGAAAGCAGCACCGCGTATTGATTCATCTCGGCGATCGTCTGTGGGTCTGTATCTCCTTGAACCTCGCGGCGCAGGCGGATCACCTCGTCGAATTCGCGCACGCCTTCGTTCCAGCGATCCGCTGCAATCAGGAAGTTGGCATAAGCCGAAGCCGCATTGATCGCTTGCAGGTCACGCTTTCCGAAAGCTTCCACATGGCGGTCGCGGTAGTCCCGCGCCATGTCGAGCCCTGCATCGAACTTCTCGGCGTTCACAAGGTACACCACATAGGCACCCAGCGCGTTCATCGTGTTGGGGTGAAGGCGTCCATGAACCTCTTGCGACAGGGCAAGGGTGCGCTCGTAATAGGGCTGGGCTTCTTCGGTCAGTAAAGCGTTGTCGAGCGCGACGGCGTAGAGATTAAGGCTCGCGATCGTCACCGGGTCCCGTTCGCCCAGCGTTGCTTCCCTCGCGCGCAGGAGTTCGGCGAACAGCGGCACTGCCTCTTTGAAGCGTTCAAGTGCCGACATTTGCGCCGCGTAATTGGACAATTGCGCGATCGTATCGGGATGGTTCGCCCCCTCGGATGAACGCAGACGCCTCCACGTCATTTCATGGATCGCCAGAGCATCTTCGGGCCTGCCATTTTCGGCAAGGAAGCCGCCATAATGGCTCAGGCTCACGATCGTATCGGTGTCTGCTTCGCCCAGCGCTTCTTCGCGCAGGGCGATGACCTGCTGGAAGGTCGCTCCGGCCTCGTCGAGACGCCCCGCCTTGCTCTGGATGATCGCCAGGTAATGCAAGTCGGTGAGCGTTTCGCGGGCGCGTTCGCCCAGCATCGCGCTTCGGCGCTCGTGAATTTCGCTCCACAGCGGCAGCGAGATCTCGGCGCTTTCATTGACCCACACCGCGACGGCATATTCCTGCTGGCGCTTGAGCGTGGTGGGATGATCGGGACCGAGCGCCTGCCTCGTCAGTTGCCAGGCCTCTTCGCGAAGCGGGGTGTTCTCGCTGCCGCGCCCTTGCTCGCCCAGAGCGTTGGATTGGTCGACCAACTCGCGCGCGCGCTCGAGCATGGCCGCCTTTTCGGGCGGCATGGAGGATTGCGCCTTATCCCCGTCACCCTCTGGCGACGCGGCGAGGGCGGGGAAGGGGGACGATGCGGCCAGAAAAACGGCCCCGAACAATTGCGACCAACGGATAGGCATAGGGGCACGAATAGCAAAACTGCCTCAACGCGAAACCCGCCTCGGCCAGTCAGGTGTTGGTTTCAAGGGCGATCAGCGGCGCCCTTGCGAGAGACCCGAGGCCGCTAGCCCCAATGTTTGGCGCTGGCGATCTCGGCCCCCTGTGCGAGCGCGGCGAGCTTGGCCCAGACGATCTCGGGATCGAGGCTGTTGCTGCCCGCATGGACCGAAAAACCGCAATCGACCCCCGCCATCACCCGCTCGCGGCCCAGCCTGTCGGCATAGCGATCGATGCGCTGGGCGATGAGATCGGGGTGTTCGATATAGGGGCTCTGCGGCTCGATCATGCCGGGGCACAATATCTTGTCCTCGGGCAGGGGGTGGTTCTCGAAATAGGCGAATTCGTGTGCGTGGCGCGGATTTGCCCCTTCAACCAGCACGGTGCGCGGCTTGGCCTGCCAGACGATGTCGGCAATCTCGCCTAGCGCCACGTCGCAATGGTGGGGGCCGGGATAATTGCCCCAGCAAAGGTGCATGCGGCACTGCTCCGCCGGGATGTTCTGCAGCGCGTGATTGAGCGCGGCGACGTTCATCCCGATGCGCTTGCGGAATTCCTCGAGGCTGAGATCGGTGAACTGCACATGGCGGCCCATGGCCAAGTCCGGGCAATCGACCTGCAGCGTGATCCCTGCCTTGGCGATTGTCTCGTATTCGTGGCGCAACCCTTCGGCGAGGGCGAAGACATATTCCTCATCGCTTGCATAATACTGGTTGGGAAAGAAGAGCGCGGTAACGCCGGGCGAGGCAGCCGACATGAAGGTCGCATGGCCATCGGCAAGCGCGGTGAGCCGCTCTGCGTCCTTGCGCGGCGCGTCCATGTCGATCACCTCGATCGGTGCGGTGCAGGCAGGGGCCGAACGCTTGGCGCGGCCCTTGTTGCCGAAGACCTGTGCCTTGGCACCGGGGAAATCCTCGAGGTCCTGGAATTCATATTGCCCGGCCTCGCCGCCAAAGCCCGACAGGCGATGCTTAATATAGGTCGCGTAAGAGGGCTTCGACATCTCGCCATCATTGACGACATCGAGGCGTGATTGCTTCTGGCGGCTGACGATCTCGGCAGTCGCCTTCAGCACCGCTTCCTCGAAGGCCTCCTCGGAGATCTCGCCCCCTTCCTCGCGCGAAAAGACGAGGTCGAGCAGGTATTCGGGGCGCGGCAAGCTGCCCACATGGGTGGTGAGAAAACGATCTTGGCCCATCGGATCAAGCCTTGTGGTTGGCGCCGCGGGCGCAGGTTTCGAGGAAATTGCCGACCAGCGTGTTGAACCGGTCGGGCTGGTCGAGATTGGCAAGGTGTCCCGCCCCTTCGATCAGGGCCGAGCGCCCGCGCGGTGCGGCCTCGCCCAGTCTCCTTGCGCAGGCGCGCCGCCATGCGGTGTCGCCGGTTCCGGTCGTCGCCAGAAGCGGCACGGGCAGATGTTCGAGCGTATCCTTGGGCACGCCGTTGAGGTCCGAAGGGGCCAGCAGGTCGCGCGCATCATAATCGGCCAGCATCGCCTCGATCAGCGGGGCGGTTGCCGGGTTCGATCGCCGCATCAGGTCATGGCCCGACCAATGCGCGCGCAGCGCCTCCAGGTTGCCCTCGCGTGCCCAGGCTTCGTAGAGATCGAGCGCGATCACTTCGTCGCGTTCGACCAGATAGGGGATCGGCGCGCCCGAGACGACCAGCGCGCTGAGGCGAAAAGCGTGGCGCCCCGCGCAATCGAGCGCGACGGCCGCGCCTTGCGAAAGGCCGATCAGGGCAAAGCGCTCAAATCCCAGGAAGTCGGCGATGCGCTGGACGTCATCGGCCTCGCGGGCAAGGTCGGGCGGAGCGGTGGAGCGCCCGCAGCCGCGCCTGTCGGGCATGACGAGGAAGTGGCGCTGCGAAAGCGCCTCGACCTGCGGCAGCCACATCCGCCAGTCCAGCGTCCAGCCGTGCAGGAGGATGAGCGGCACGCCGCCCGCTTCGATATCGCCGGCCATGGCAAAGCGCACGAGGCCATCGCCCGCATCGACCCCCGCATCGACCTCGCCATGCCAGACACCCAGCGCCTCGGGATCGAGGGCGCGCATGGCGGAGCCTTGGGGCATCTCTTTCGCCAGCGCGCCCATCCCGCTATCAGGCGGCCTCTTCGGCGCGGAACGGGTTGTTGTTGTGGTGTTCGCCCGCCAGCCAGCGCTTGAGTTCGGCGTGCGCCGATGCGCGGCGCTCGGCATCGAGCGGTTCGGCACGTGGATCGTCATAGGTGAATTCGAGGATCATGCCGTTGGGATCGGTGACATAGACCGACCGGCAATAGCCATGTTCAAGCACATAGGTCTGCGGCTCGGTGATGCCGGCGTCGCGGATGCGCTTCTCGATCTCGGCCTGGCCGTCCTCGTCGACATGCAGCGCGATGTGGATGAACGGGCTCGAAGGCATTTCCGGGCCGAATTCGGCCTGATCCTCGGGGTCAGCGAACTGGAAGAAGGCGAGCGCGCTGCCATCGGCCATCTCGAAGAAGCAGTGGCAATAGACGCGCTCCTTGCCGAACAGCTCGTCCTTCTCGCAATAGGTTGCCATCAGGGGGAAGCCGAGAATGTCCTCGTAAAAGGCGCGGGTCGCCTCGAGGTCCTTGGTGACATAGGCGGTGTGGTGCAGCCGGTTGGCGAGAATTTTCTGCGTCATGGGCTCTCTCTCCTTGGGTTCAAACTCGGGATCAGGCGGTGAGCTTGGCGGTGATTTCAGCGACGTGGCGGCCCTGGAAACGGGCTCCGGCGAGCTCGTTATCGCTCGGCGTGCGGCTGCCATCGGCACCCGCCATCGTGGTCGCGCCATAGGGCGTGCCGCCGCTGATCTCGTCCATCACCATATTGCCCTCGAACGTGTAGGGCAGGCCGACCACGATCATGCCGTGGTGGAAGAGCGTGGTGTGGAACGAGGTGAGCGTCGTTTCCTGCCCGCCATGCTGGCTGCCGGTCGAACAGAACACGCTGCCGACCTTGCCGACCAGTTTCTTTTCGAACCACAGCGGGCCGGTCTGGTCGAGAAAGGTGCGCATCTGGGCTGCCATATTGCCAAAGCGCGTCGGCGTGCCGAAGATGATCGCGTCGTAATCGGCGAGTTCCGAAGGCTCGGCTTCGGGCGCGTCCTGATCAAGCACCACGCCCGCGCTCTTCGCCACGTCTTCGGGCATGGTCTCGGGCACGCGTTTGAGGGTGACCTCGACGCCATCGACGCTGCCCGCACCCTCGGCCACGGCTTTCGCCATGGCCTCGGTGTGGGTGTAGCTCGAATAGTAGAGGACGAGGACTTTGGTGGCTTTGGAGGTCATGTCGGCTCCTTAGAATTCGTAACGGATCTCGGCGCCATAGCGCGCGGGCGCCGCTCGGAAAACAAAGCCGCCGGGTGAGAATTCGGCGTTGTAGGTTTCGTCGAACAGGTTCTGCGCGAAGGCCGTGATCGACCAGCCATCGACCGAGACGCCGACGCGTGCATCGACCAGGTCCACCGGATCGCGGCTGGTCGTGTTGAACGGCTCCCACCAGGTGCGGCCGATGCGACGATAATCGACGCGGAAGAGGCCGTCGAGCGTATCGGTCAGCGGCCCGGCATATTGCGCGCCGAGATTGATCGTGTAGCGCGAAATCTGCGGAGCCTCGTTGCCGATCACGGTCGGATCGGGGAATTCCTCGATAGCGCTGTAGGTCACGCCGATCGCGGCGTTGACGTCGAAATTGGGCACGATCTCCGCATTGGCCTCAAGCTCGAAGCCTTCGAGGCGCACTTCCGGAATGTTGCCGAGGTTCTGGGTCGAACTGTCGGCGAGGAAGACGAAGAAATAGCTGTTTTCCGACTTCGTCGTATAGGCGGCGCCGCTGAAGTTGATCGGGCCGGTGCGCGCCTTGAAGCCAACCTCGAATGTGTCAGCCGTTTCCGCCTGGAAGATGTCGCCAACCCCGACGATGCCGGCATTGATCGATTCCGCGCCGACGCCCGTCTGGTTGAAGCCGCCCGAACGAAAGCCGCGGCTGTAACCGCCATAAAGCGTGAGATCATCGCTCGGCTCGTAGGTCAGCGTGATCTTGGGCTGCCAGTCATCGAAGGTCGCAACGCGGACTTCGCCGCTCTGCGCCTGGGGAACCCCCGGCACCACCGGCAGGAAGCCCTGCGGCGTGAGCGTCGTCTGCTCGCGCCGGTCACGGTCGTAACGCAGGCTCGCATCGACACGCAGCTGCTCGGAGAATTCGTAGCCCACATTGGCAAACAGCGCCCAGGCGAAATTGTCCTGCCCGTCCGAGAGGAACGAGAATTGCGGGTTGATCGGATTGGTCGACGGTGTGCGGAAGACCGGAAAGACGCCATTGCCGGTGTCGATCAAATTGCCGGTCGAGATGAAACGCTTCGTGTCGACAAGATAGCCGCCGACCAGCCAGTTGAACGCACGGCCATCGTCGGGCGAGGCGATGCGCACTTCCTGGCTGAACGCCTCGACGTCGAGGAATTGCGACTGGTTGAGATCGAAGCCCTGGCCCGGACCGATGATCGCCTCGAACAGGTTGAAGAAGAACGAATCCTCGATCGGCAGGAAGTCGAAAGCGTCGCCGGTGATGATTTCCTCGAGCGTGTCGTAGGAGGTCACCGAGGTGAAGACGGCGTTGTCGCCTTCATATTCGATCTTGGCCGAGACGTTGTAGATGTCGCGGTCGTTCTGGCCCGGATTGTTCACCCGCACGTCGGCG
This sequence comes from Erythrobacter sp., assembly GCA_043567175.1. GTDB lineage: Bacteria > Pseudomonadota > Alphaproteobacteria > Sphingomonadales > Sphingomonadaceae > Erythrobacter. The sequence continues at coordinate 1,936,054 of CP121323.1, read as the reverse complement.
ATCGTGTTCACGTCGTTGACGATGCTGTAATAGAAGCCTTGCGTGCGCAGCTGGTTGAGCGAACCGCGCAGGTCGATCGAGAGGCGATCGGTCGGTTCGAACAGCAGGTTGGCGCGCAGGGAGAAATCCTCGACCGGGTCCGCATCCTCGCCAAGGAAGGTGTTCGGGATGAAGCCGTTGGTGTCGTAATAGGAACCGGCAACCCGGAAATAGGCGTTTTCTGCCAGCGGGCCGCTGATGCCGCCGCGCAGGAAATAGCCAAAGCCATTGTCGACGCCCGCGGTCACATTGCCTTCGAACTGGTCGGTCGGCTGCTTGGTGGTGATGATGATCGCCCCGCCGATCGCGTTGCGCCCGTAAAGGCCGCCTTGCGGGCCCTTGAGCACCTCGATCTGCGCGATATCGAACAGGTCCTGGTTGAATTGCGCGGGGTTCACCTGCTGCACGCCGTCGACGATCACCGCGACCGAAGGCTCGGAATTGCGGTTCTGGGTGATGCCGCGGATGATGACGAAGGAACTGCCCGCATTCTGCGTCTGGACGAGATTGACGTTGGGCGTCAGCGCGATGAAGTCGGCCGGGCGTTCGATGCCGGCGTTCTTGATCTGCTCGGTGGTGAACGCGGTGACCGCTGCGGGCGTATCCTGCAAGGTCTCGTCGCGGCGCAGCGCGGTGACGACGATGCCTTCGCTCTTCGGCTCTTCAGCTGTCTCTTCGGTGGTTTGTGCAAGCGCCGGTGCGGCGCTGCCCAGACTTGCCGCGAGCGCGATGGCGCTGGCAGCGGTAGTGCCCCAAAACTTCATACCATTCTCCCCTATGCAGGCATGAATGCCTGTCAGACCCCTCCCTTCCGCAAACCGCATATGGTTTTCGTAGAGCGAAGTCAAATTCGATATGCGAAATTATCCTTTGAGTGACGCCTCCAGAGCAGGCCAGCGCTTGAGGGCGCTCTCGATCTGTCCTGCTGCCTCGCGCAGCAGCGGCAGGCGCGTGCGCACGAGTTCGTCCTGCGAGATGCGGGTCGTCGAGGTCGAGCAATTGATCGCCGCAATGACCTTGCGCTCGCGGTCGAACAGCGGGACCGCGACCGAGACGATGCCGTAATCGAGCTCGTCGAGCGCCGAATCATATCCGCGTTCGGCCACCGTGCGCAGCCGCTCGGCGATGGCCTCGCCATCGGTTGTGGTGCGTTCGGTGAAACGCTCGAACGGAGCGGCGGCGAGCAGGCGAGCGCGCGCGGCCTCGTCCATATGCGCCACCATCGCCTTGCCCAGCGAGGTCGCGTGAAAGGGAAAGCGCGTGCCGACATTGGCCGCGAGGCGAAAGCGCCGATCGGTCGAGACATGGGCGACATAAAGTATGTCCTTGCCCGACATCACCGCCAGCGAGGCGCTGTCGCCGGTCTGGTCGCGCACATGCTGCAGCGCGGGCAGCACGACCTGTTCGATCTGCATAGAGGCGAGATAGGCCGATCCGATGGTGAGGACCGATGGCCGCAACAGGAACTTGCGGCCATGCTGCGCCATATAGCCAAGCTCGACCAGCGTCTTGAGGCAGCGCCGCACGACTGCGGGCGAGAGGTCGGTCTTCGAGGCGACCTCGCTCAGTGTCATTTCGGGATGATCCTCGTCAAACGCCTTGAGGACGCGCAGCCCGCGCTCGAGCGTCGAGAGGAATTCGGGGTCTTTCGCCGCCGGGTCCTTGCCCGGGTCCTTGCCTTCAAAACCCACCGGTCAGGCCCGCTTGCGTCCGCGTATCTCTTCGTCGCCCTCGCCCAGGACGGGCGGTGCGGCGACGCTGTCCATGCGCTCGCCATCGAAACTCAGCGGCGAGCGGATCGTGCGGAATTCGCCATGCGGTCCATCGGGATCGCGCACCTCGATGCCCAGATGCCTGGCCTGTTCGCTATCGAGCACTTCCTGCGAGGTGCGCACCGGCGAATTGGGCACTTCGAGCCGGGTCAGCTCATCGGCCCAGTGGTCGCGCGGCCTGGTCGCAAAGATCGGGGCGAGGAAGGCGATGACATCGTCGTAATGCGCGATCCGCGCCTCGCGGCTTTCGAAGGCGGGCAATTCGAGCATGTCCGGCCGCCCCACGGCGGTGGCGAGGTTTTCCCAGAATTTGGGCGGCGATGACATATGCAGCGCCAGCCACAGCCCGTCCGAACATTCGAACACATAGCTCTGTGAGACATGCGGCCGGCTATATGGGCCCATCACTTCGTCGACCGAGAGCAGGTGAGTGAAATCGTCGAGATTGAAATGGCACATCGCCTCGAACATCGAAGTCTCGACAACGCGCCCCTTGCCCGTTGCGTGGCGTTCGTTGAGCGCCGCCATGATGCCGAGCGCGGTGTAGAAACCCGTCATCGCATCGGCGATCGCCGGCCCGACGACGCGGGGGTGTTCGGGGTTCACCAGCAGGCGAAGAAAGCCGCTCGATGCCTGCGCCACGGTGTCGAAGGCCGGACGATCGCGGTCAGGGCCGGAGCTTCCGAACCCGGAAATCGACGCGTAGACCAGCGCGGGATTGATTTGCTGCAGGCGCTCGGCCCCGACATTCAGGCGATCGGCGACGCCGGGGCGAAAGTTCTGGATGAACACGTCCGCCGTCTTCACCAGCTCGTCGAGCGCGGCGAGGTCGCTCTCGTCCTTGGGGTCGATCGTGATCGAACGCTTGTTGCGGTTGTAGGTCTGGAAGTGCGGTGAATAGAGCCCGCCTTTGAAATTGCGGAACGGATCGCCCATCCCGGGCTTTTCAACCTTGATGACCTTGGCGCCAAGGTCGGCCAGCAGCATTCCAGCCGCTGGCCCGGTGATGAAGGTGCCCATTTCGAGCACGGTCACGTCTTGCAGTGGCTTTGCTGTCATCCGCTTTATCCCAGATTGTTCCTTGACATTGAGGTCTGCATATATTCTTCGCATACCGAAAGCAACTTCGGATAGCGAAAAAGGAGCCGTCATGCGCATCGGAAAGCAGGACAACGCCGTTACATCGATCTGCACTTCGGACGCGACCAGCATCACTGTGCGGGGCATGGACCTGTGCGACGAGGTGATCGGCAAGGTCGATTTCACGAGCTATTTCTGGATGCTGGTGACCGGCACCATGCCGTCCGAAAAGCAGAAGCTGCTGGCCGATGCAGTGCTGTGCGCGATCGCCGAGCATGGCCTTGTGCCGAGCGTGGTCGCAACCCGCATGACTTACGCCGCAGCGCCCGAGGCCTTCCACGGCGCGGTCGCGGCGGGCCTGCTTGGCTGCGGCTCGGTCGTTCTTGGCAGCGCCGAGGTCGCCGGCAAGTTCTACGCTGCCTGCATCGAGCGCGCGAAAACGCAAGGCATCAGCTTCGAGGACGCCGCGCTCGCCGGGATCAGGGAACTTCGCGCCGAGAAGAAGGCGATCCCGGGCTTTGGCCACCCGCAGCATTCGGGCGGTGATCCGCGCGCCCATCGTCTGCTCGCAATCGCTGCCCAGCAGGGCATGGAGGGCGATGCCATCGCGATGCTGAGGGCGGTCGAGACGGTGCTGCCCGAGGCTATCGGTCGCACACTGCCGATCAACGTGAACGGCGCGATCCCGGTCGTGATGCTCGATGCGGGGTTCCCGCTTGCCGCGCTCAAGGGCATCTCGCTGCTCGCACGCACGGCCAGCCTGATCGCGCACCTCCAGGAAGAAAGCGAACGCCCGATCGGCTTCATGATGAGCGGAGCGGCTGCCGAGCGCATCGGCTTCGAGGAGATGGAAGGCACCGGGATCAAGGGCAACGGGGAATGAGCGCAGCAGCGCCCGTTCTTGCTGTTCGCCGGATCACGCGCGCTGCTGCCCCTGCCGCTCGCGGCGTGAACCACAAGGCGCGGCTGGTCGTCGAACCCGATGCCTACGAACGGCAAAGCCCATTCCTGCTGCTGGCGGAGGACTGGTTTGCACCGCCCGCCGGCTTTCCCAGGCACCCCCATCGCGGCATGGAAACGGTGACCTTCGTCCTCGAGGGCGAGCTTGAACACCGCGATCACACCGGCGCACGCGGGCGGCTTGCCAAGGGCGATGTGCAGTTCATGACGGCGGGCGCCGGGGTGATGCACAGCGAGATGCCGGGGCCGGGCGGCGTCCACAGTCTCCAGCTATGGCTCAACCTGCCTGCGGCGCAAAAGTTCGCCCCCGCCGGCTATCGCGACGTTCCTCTCGCCAGCGCGCAGCACATCGAGCGCTCCGACTGCACGGTCACGCTTTACGCGGGCTCGACGCTCGGAAAGACGCAGCCCTTCGCCTCGACCTGGCCGATGACGCTGATGGATACGAGGCTGGCGGCCGGGGAGACGCTCGAACTGGACCTGCCGCCGCGCCTGCGCGCTTTTGCCTATGTCATCGAGGGCGAGGTCGCCGCGCTCCCGCATTCGCAGCCCGCCAGGGCAGGGGAGGTGATCTGGTTTGAAACCGCCGGCGCACAAGGCGGGGCGCTGGCGCTGCGTTCGGGCGCGCAAAAGCCCGGCCGCGCGCTGATCTATGCCGCTGAACCGATATACGAACCGGCCGTCTTTGGCAGTCCTTTCGTGATGAACAGTCACAAGGAAATCGAGGAAGCCTTCGATGACCTGCGCAACGGCCGTCTCACTGCCTGACCGGGAATGGGCCCGGGGTCAGGGAGCAACCGGTTCGAGCAGCGTCGTCTCGACCGCATCGGGGTCTTCCTCAAGGATGTCGGCAAAGAGCCTTGCAGCGTCCCTCAGCGCATCGACATCGGCGAAAATGCAGCCGAAATCGGTCTCTTCGACGCCTTCGACCGCCGCGATCCGTTCGGTGCATTCATTCTTGTAGGCGCGCAGTTCGCCGCCTGACCATCTGAGCAGCGTGTAGCCTGCGATCTCGGTCGGGTTGCGGGTCATTTCCAGTTCGGATGAATTGTCGACAGGCTGGGGTTCGGTGACCGGGTCGGCCATCTGCATGACATACCATTCGCCATCGACCGAGAGGGCGAACACGTCGAAAACCGTATCGCCCTGGCTGAGGCGATAGGCGTTTGGCGCTTCAGCCCTCCCGATCGTGATCGCTTGACCCTTGCCATCGGGGTCCTTGTAGGAGCCGGCAAAGGGTATCAGCGAGGCGTTCCCGGAATTGAGCAGCGGGGCGGGCGAAAACCAGCAGCCAGCCAGGACGAGGCAGGCGAGCAGGGTCGCGGCGCTTCTGACAAGACGATCAGCCATCAGGCGCATTGTGGCATGCCCGCTGCCTTCACGGCAAGCAATCGGCCTGCAGCCTTGATCTTGCGATGTGATCCGCCCGGCAAGGCGCCGGCCAGGTCCTGATCCTGCCTAGTGCGGAGCGAGGCCGGTTTCGAGGCCCGTGCGGTCTTCGAGCGCAAACTTGTCGACCAGTGCGGCGCTGTCCTGGTTGAGGCCGACGACGCGCACATGGCGGCCATTGCGGCGCATCCGGTCAACCGCCTTTTCAAGCGCCCCGATGGCGGAGATGTCCCAGAAATGCGCCTTGCTCACATCGATCACCACGTGGTGCGCGGGGTCTTCCTCGAGGCTTTCGGGGCCGAGCATGCGCTGGAATTTGTCAGCGCTGGCAAAGAAGATCTGGCCATCGACGTGGTAGACGGCGGAATGCGGGCGGCGCACGCGCTCCACGGTGAACAGGTCGCGCACCTTGTTGGCAAAGAAGATGCCCGACATCAGCACGCCGACCAGCACGCCAAGGGCAAGGTCCTTGGTCCATACGGTCACGATCACGGTTGCGATCATCACGATGGACGAGGACTTGGGGTGCAGCCGCAGATTGGGGATCGAATTCCAGCTGAACGTGCCAATCGAGACCATGATCATCACCGCGACCAGCGCGGGCATTGGCACCTGGCCCACATAGGGTCCGAGCACCGCCAGCAGGAACAGCAGGAACGCGCCCGCCGCAAAGGTCGAGAGGCGCCCGCGCCCGCCGCTGGCCACGTTGATGACCGACTGCCCGATCATCGCGCAACCGCCCATGCCGCCAAAGCAGGCCGCGACGATGTTCGAGAAACCCTGGCCTGCGCATTCTCGGCGCTTGTTGCTCTCGGTGTGCGTCATGTCGTCGACGATCTGCGCTGTCAGCATGCTCTCCAGCAGGCCGACCGCCGCCATTGTCAGCGAATAGGGCAGGATGATCTCGAGTGTCTCCAGCGTCAGCGGCACATTGGGCAGCGCAAAGCTGGGCAGGCCCTCAGGCAGCTTGCCCTCGCCTGCCACATTGTTGACCGGCAGGCCCCAGACAATCGTTGCTGTCGTCAGGACGAGGATCGCGACCAGCGGGCTGGGCACTGCGGTGGTGATGCGCGGGAACAGGTAGATGATCGCAAGTCCCGTCGCGACCATGACCCAGGTCCACACGCCCACACCCTCGTTTCCGGGAAGCAATTGCGGCAATTGCGCCAGGAAGATGAGGATCGCCAGCGCGTTGACGAAGCCGGTGATGACGCTGCGCGAGACGAACTGCATCAGCAGGTCCAGCCTGAGGACCGCCGCGATGCCCTGGATGATGCCCATCAGGATGGTGGCCGCGAACAGGTAGTCGACCCCGTGATCGCGCACCAGCGGCACCACCACGACTGCCACCGCCGCAGTGGCCGCCGAGATCATGCCCGGCCGCCCGCCCACGAGCGCGATGACCATCGCGATGGCAACGCTCGCATAAAGGCCAACGCTCGGGTCAACGCCCGCGATAAGGGCAAAGCCGATCGCCTCGGGGATCAGCGCCAGGGCAACGACGATGCCTGCGAGAATGTCGGCGCGCGGTTGCGCAAGCCAATCGCGGCGGAATGTTGCCGCAAAGGAGCGGTCCTGAACCATGCAAAATCCTGAAATGTGCCCGAGGCGTGTTCGAGGCGTTCTTGTAAGAGCCGGCGCCGTTTCGTCGCACCGCGCGAAAGGGCCGGCGTTAAAATTGTCGTCGCGAATTAATGCGCAGGCGCGCGCAAGCGTTCCCGCGCGCGCCGCCTCCTAGGCCACGCTCCTTCGCGATGCAACCGATGCGGTGCGGTCTTGACTGCCGCTCCCGCAGCCGGCCCCGCCAAACAGCCCCCGCATCAGGCCCCGCCATCAGACCGGCACTGTCAGGGGTGACAAGCGAGGCTTGCTGCCATACGCATTCCTTCCAGAATACAGGATCGTGATGTTGGGAGAGCAAACTTGAAGCGGATCGTCATCGGGGTGGGGTTCGCAAGTCTGTGGGCCGGTTCAGCATTATTCGCGCAGGAAGAAATGCCCTCGGCCAGCGAAGACGCGAAGGCGGAAGGCAGCGAGCTTCCCGAAGGCGAGGCAGCCTATTTCACCGGCCTTGAATGGCGCAATATCGGCCCCAGGCGCGGCGGACGTTCGATCGCCGGCGCGGGCAGCGTGGCGCGGCCCAACGAATATTACTTCGCTTCCTCCGGCGGCGGCGTATGGAAAACGAGCGATGGCGGCACCAGCTGGAAACCGGTCACCGACGGGCAGATTGACACGGCGGCCGTGGGCGGCGTCGCGGTGTGCGAAGCCAATCCCGACATCGTCTATGCAACCACCGGCGAAACGCAGATCCGCGGCAACATCCAGCCCGGCAACGGCGTGTGGAAGACGATCGATGCAGGCAAGACCTGGACGAAAATCGGCCTCGCCAAGGTGCGCAACTTTGCGCGCGTGCGCATCAACCCCGAAGATTGCGATACCGTCTATGTTGGCGGCTTTGGCCATTACGGCCAGCCAAACGAGGATCGCGGGGTCTTCAGGACCACCGACGGGGGAACTAGCTGGGACAAGGTCCTTTACCGCGACGAAAAGACCGGCGCGGTCGACATCTCGATCGACCCGAACGATCCCGACACGATCTATGCGTCGCTCTGGGAGGCCTATCGCAAGCCGTGGAGCATGAGTTCGGGCGGGCCGGGCAGCGGCCTGTTTCGCAGCGAGGATGGCGGCGAAAACTGGACCGAACTCACCCGCGCCGAGGGCCTGCCGCAAGACGGCGTGCTCGGCAAGATCGGTGTCAGCGTCTCGCCGGTCGATGCCACCCGCGTCTACGCCATCATCGAGCACGCCGAGCAAGGCGGGGTCTATGTCTCGGACGATGCCGGCGACAGCTGGCGGCGCACCAATGACAGCCGCTCGATCCGCCAGCGTTCATTCTATTATTCGCGTCTGGTCGCCGATCCTGTCGAGAAGGACCGGGTCTATATCCTCAACGTCAATTTCTACCGCTCGGACGATGCAGGCGAGACGCTCAAGAAAATTGACGTTCCACACGGCGACAACCACGATCTGTGGATCGATCCGACCAACAACAGCCGCATGATCCAGACCAATGATGGCGGCGCGAACGTTTCGCTCAATGGCGGGGAAAGCTGGACCGGACAGGACTATGCGACCGCGCAGATGTACCGCGTCTCGGTCTCCAACCACTTCCCCTATTTCGTGTGCGGCGGCCAGCAGGACAATTCGACCATCTGCGTGCCCTCGCGCGACTGGGGGCATGTGAACCGGCTGGGCGGCCAATACGGCTTTGCCGCAGGCGGCGGGGAAAGCGGATATGTCACCAATGATCCGGTCAACCACGATATCTACTATTCGGGCAGCTATGGCGGCTATCTGACCCGGTTCGACTATTCGACCGGACAAAGCCGCAACATCATGGTCTATCCCGACAACCCGATGGGCTATTCGGCCGAGGACATCGCCGAAAGGTTCCAGTGGACCTTCCCCATCGTGTTTGACCCGCACGACCCGAAGACGCTCTACACGGCTTCGCAGCATGTCTGGCGCACCCGCAATGAAGGGCAAAGCTGGGAGCGGATCAGCCCCGATCTGAGCCGCGCCGATCCGGCCACGATGGGCCCATCAGGCGGGCCGGTCACGCTCGACCAGACGGGGGTCGAGACTTACGCGACCGTTTTCGCGCTCGCGCCATCGCGGCTGGAGAAAGGCGTGATCTGGGCTGCATCGGATGATGGGCTGGTGCACGTGACCCGCGATGCGGGCGCAAGCTGGGTGAACATCACCCCGCCCGATCTACCGGTGAACACCAAGATCACCACCATCGAGGATTCGCCCCACCAACCAGGCACCGCCTTCATCACCGGGCACCGCTTCCTGCTCGGCGATTTCACGCCCTATGTGATGAAAACGTCGGACTATGGCACGAGCTGGACCAGCATCGCCGCCGGCATCCCCGCAGACGAGATCGCCCGCTCGATCCGCGAAGACCTCGTGCGCCCGGGCCTGCTGTTCCTCGGCACCGAGCGCGGCGTCTGGACCTCGTTTGATGCGGGGGAAAGCTGGCACAAGCTGCAGCGCAATCTGCCAGCCGTTCAGGTCTCCGATCTTGTCGTGACCGAACGCGATCTCGTGATCGGCACGCATGGCCGCTCGTTCTGGGTGATGGACAATATCGGCGTGCTGCGTCAGCTCGAAGCGGGAGGCGAGCGCAAACTGCAGGTGTTCGAGCCGGCCTTCACCGTGCGCGGGGTCGATCCGGGTGTCGCGATCGACTATTTCCTGCCCGAGCAGCCGGAGACGATGACGCTCGAGATCCTGGACGGGCAAGGCCAGCTCATCCGCAGCTTCGAAGGCAAGCTCAAGGAACCCGAGGACAAGGACAAGAAGAAGGACGAGGTCTACGACCCGACCAGGAAGGACCCGCCGCCCACAGCCAATATCAAGGCCGGGCTCAACCGCTTCACCTGGGACATGCGCTATCCCGGTTTCACCGAGTTTCCCGGCATGATCCTGTGGACCAGCCGCAACAGCGGCATCCGCGCAGCGCCGGGCCAGTACGAGGCGCGCCTGACGGTGGATGGCGAGGTGCTGACGGCGCCCTTCGAGATCCGGCTCGACCCGCGCGTGACGCTCGATGATCCCGCAGACCTCGAGGCGCGTTTCGTGCTGGCGAGCCAGATCAGCGACAAGGTCAGCGAGGCGAACGAAGCGGTTCTGCTGGTGCGCGGCATCAAGCAACAGGTCGATCTTCTCGACCTTGACGAAAACGCGCAATTGGCCGCTTCCGTCACCGAAATGCTCGATGCGATCAGCGCGATCGAGGGCCGGATCTACCAGGTCAACAACCAGAGCCGGCAGGACCCGCTCAATTTCCCGATCCAGCTGAACGACAAGCTCGCAGGGCTGATCGGCGTGGTCGAGAGCGCCGAGGCGCGACCGACCGACCAGACCCGCGATGTGTTTGCCCTTCTATCGGCCGAGCTTGACCGAGAACTGGCGGCGCTGGAGCAGACGCTCGATGCCTCTCTGCCGGCGCTCAACGAGGCGCTGAGCGAAGCCGGGCTGGAACCGATCGAGCGGCGGGCGCTGGTGGTGGAAGAAGAGCCGGCGAAGAGCAGCGATCCCTGAAGCGGCCCCTGAAGCGGCTGTCCTCATGGCCTGTTTTCCCCCTTAGGCCGCCTGCGATGCGGCAAGGTGGACAGGCCCGGACGCCAGGGTGTCCTCGATCTGCTGGACCACGAGATCTATCACCGCGCGGATATGCGGCTGGCGACGCGCAATGTCGGTCGTGACCATCCAGCCCGGCGTGGTCAGCTCCTCGATCGGTGCAACCAGCCGCACCATCCTCCGCTCTGCGTCGCCGATCATGCACGGAAGGATCGCAGCGCCCAGTCCGTTCTGGACACTGGCCATAACGCTCGACATCGAACTGGCGCGCTGCGCGATCCGGGCCCCGGGCAGGTTCGCGCCAATCCAGCGATTGGTGAAGCTTTCCGGTGAGGTCGAGCCGATCAGGGGAAAACGGGCAAGATCCTCGATCCCGCCGGGCATGCCCAGTTGCTCGACCATCCTTTCAGACCCGTAGAAGCTCTCCAGCATGTCGAACAGGTGGCGCACGATCAGCGTTTCCTGGGTCGGGCGCGGACCAAAGCGGATGGCGAAATCGGCTTCGCCGCGGGCAAGATCGACATAGTCCTCGCTGGTCAGCAGTTCGACCTCGACTTGCGGGTGGCGTTCGCGAAGAATGCCGATCGCCGGGATGACCCAGCTGTTGGCCGCTGCCTCGACCGTCGAGACACGAACCTTGCCGGTAAGCCGTCGCGTTTCCGCTTCGATCCCGTCGGCAAAGCCAAGGATGGCGGCTTCCACGCTTTCGGCCGCGGGCAGGACTGATTGCCCGCGCGGCGTGAGTTCGTAACCTGAAGGATGGCGCAGGAAGAGCTGTACGCCAATATCGCCCTCAAGCGCGGTGATGCGCCGCGAGACCGTCGATTGGCTGACCCTGAGCTGCTTTGAAGCGGCAAGAGTGCTGCCGGTCCTGGCGACGGCAAGGAAATAGCGCAGGTCGTTCCAGTCAAGCACCTTTTGGTCTCCACCATCCGGGGGTTATGCATTTGTGCATAAGGTAACGGCAACAGTGGTGTTAGGCCAGCGGTCTTCGAGCGCGTATCTCGGTCTCACCAAGAGGAACCGATCCCTCTCGCAAACCCGAATGGAGATACGACATGACCCAGACCAAGACCCACATCACCTCGCTCGTTGCCGCGCTCATGGCATCGCTCGGCGCATTCTCCTTTGCGCTTGCAACCTCGCCTCTGGCGATCCTCGGCGCCTAAGGGCCCGGCGCAAGCCTTCGGCTGAACTCTCGCACCCTTCTTAAAAACCCCCGCGAGAAGCCCCCGCCAATCGAATTGGCGGGGGCTTTTTTGCGCTGCCTCGGCGGTCCCCGGAGCGCGGCGGTACGGACTTTTGCTGAACGCGGGAGCACCACCGGCATCGCGCCGCAATCGCGAGCGACGCCTGATCAAAAACGACCTGTCAGAAACGACCTGTCAATCGGGCCCAGACGCCGCGGCCTGGACCGGGCAGCCGGTCGAAGAGTGGGACGTCAGACGCGCCGAACCGGCTGCGCCCGGCGAGATGGGGCTGGTAGAACTCGTCAAAGAGGTTCTCGACACCCGCTTCAATGGCCACCCCCTCGCCAAGGCCATAGCGGGCGAACAGGCCGACAATGGCATAGGATTGCGCAGGTTCCTCGCCATTGAAGGATGACACGTCATTCTGGTCTGCCGCTGCGAACAATTCCGCACCAAACGAGAAGCCGTCGCCCTGATAGGCGGCTGACACCCGCAGATTTGCAGGCGGGATACGGTACAGATTGTCATCTGCATCCCGGCGTTTGCCACGCACGAAGCTTGCGGTTCCGTTCACCTCGATGCGCTGCACCGGTGTCAGCGAAAAATCGAGATCAACCCCGAACAACTCGGCATCCACATTGCCAAAACGAAGCGGCGTTGGATCCCCGTTCATCGAAGCGATCATTTCGACCGGACTGTCGATCACGCCGATCGTGTCGTCGAAGGGGACACCCTGAATGAAATCATCAACGCGGCGGTAAAAGGCCGTGGGACGAAGGGAGAAGGCGTCGGTCTCAAGGTCGAAGCCAAGTTCCGCAATCCAGGCGGTCTCTGGGTCAAGTTCCAGATTTCCGACATAGATGTTGCCATCCGCGAGGCCGAAGCTTGCCTCTGTGGGCAGCCAGCCAAACCGTTCAAGCAGGCTTGCAACGCGCTCCTTTCGGGCAAGGGTCAGGCGCGGCGTGATCTCTCCCAGCGGCAGCCATGTGCGCAGGACCGTGTCCAGCGTGGTCTGTCGCGTGTCGCGATCAGCGGCGCCGAAATTCGCAGCCAGGCCGCGCGGCCCCATGGGAACCGCCGCGCCCACCCGGGGGATACCAGCCGATTGGCGGGTGCTGTCGACCCGCGCGCCCAGCTCGAACTCGGCCCGGCCAGCAGTGCCTCGCCATTGCGCAAAGGCTCCGACGCGCTCGGCCTGGACATTGGGCTGCGATTCCAGAAAGAAGGCGTCGTTGAAGGGGTTGGTGATGGTCACGAACTTGTCGGTCAGTTCGGTATCGGCGCCGAGCTGGACATAGGAATTGGCCTCGCCGAAGCGCAGGGCCAGTTCAGCGGTGCTGGTGTCCGCATCGGCGAAAGTCGCCCGCGCCCGGGGTGGCGGCGCAACCGGGTTGCGGGTCGTCTGGTTGTCCATCAGGTGACTGATCGAGACATGGCCCAACCTCAAGGTCAGGTGGACATCATCCGCGATCTCGCCGCGAAATCCGCCCTGCACGAAATCGGTGTCGAAAAACACGATATCGAGGAAGAAGGGCGGGTTGCCGGTTGGATCGGTTTCGCTCCGGCGATATTCGAGAAAGAGTTCGCCCGAGCCGGTCTGGAAACCGGCATGGGCGCCGTAGAGATTGCGTTCGAAGGAAGTGCCGAGCGCGGTGCCACCGGGAAACTCGTAATCATCGCCTTCCTCGCGGCTGGCGATCACGCCGAACCGCCAGTTCTCGTTTGAAACGCCTGCCATGCTGCCCACCGCATAGCTGTTGTCGACGCTGCGATATTGGCTGGTGAAGCGGAGATCGGGGGACCAATTCGCGTTATCGCCAAAGTCCGTTTCAAACAATTGCGCGTTGACGGCGCCAGCGAGCGAAGGCCCGTGCGAGACAGGAGCGACGCCGCGCGCCACGTCAATGCGCTCGACTAGGACCGAAGGCGCGAAGTGAAACGGCGGGTCCATCGCGTTCCGATGGCGGTCGCATCGGCAGGAAGCGCGATCTGTTCCGGCATTGCCAGATTATCCTCGCTCAACCGTCTGGCGCGATCGGGTCGCAAGGCGCTGACCACGATCGTGTCGGTCAGTATCGGGTCGGCTTCTTCGGTGTCGGAGGCGGCGGGATCGGGCGCGTCCTGCGCCAGCAAGGCCTGGTAGGGAACACAGGAAAGGGAGGCGAGCGCAAGCGCCCTGCAAAGAGGTTGGAATGCCATGATCGTCTTATCCGTAAAATTTGTGCGAGCCCTCGCGCGCCGGCCTGTGGCCAGCGCATCAAGGGGTTGAAAAAGTCGGGATCAGACGCTTTGTGGCGGCCCTCGCAAGGGCGGGCGCAACCTTAGCGGTCGCGTCTCGATGCGGTTCAGGGTGGTGGGATCGAGCAGGGCTTCAAAAGCCGCAATCTGGCTATCCCAGGCTTGAACGTCATTCAGGAGCCCCGTTGTGGAAAGGCCCGCAAACGCGCAATCACCGCCCGACTGGCCCGTAGATGGAGCGGCCTCAGAAGGCTCCATGTCGTGGCCCATCGCCGCGTGAGCCTTGCGGTGCTCCTCGCCCTGCCGGTGCGCAACCAGGCGCGCGAGCGGGTTGGTATCGGGGCATGCCGTAACCTCGATCCCGTGGGTCGAGGAGGGCGCGATCATGTAGCCGCGCGGAACGATCGCGCTGGCCACAAGCACCATCGCCATGACCAGCAGGGTCATGAACGGTTTGAAAGAGGCCGAGGTCACCGCGCGAAACATGGCGAGGCGCATCTAGCGAAGAGGCGTAAGCTTGTCACGGTGGATCGGCTGGTCCAGCGCTGTCTTCGAGATGGATTGAGGGGTATCGCAAAGCCGGTGGCGCCGCCGCAGCAGCAAACCGGTGGCGCCGCATGCCGGCCCGCTCCACTGATCGCCTGAAACTGCGTTGCGAGCGCTGTCTTGCTAGCGTGACGCACACCGACTAGTCCTCGTTACCGAGATCAAATCCGCCTGTTAGGAAAATGTAGATGCCAAGGTTCCCGGTTCGGCTCGCCGCATGTATTGCACTCGCTTTCGGGGCCTCGTCCGGCTCTGTTGCCGCGCAGGATGGCGTAGCCACACAGGCCGCCGCCAGCGGACAGGGCGAGAGCGGCGATGGCAGCGACCTTGCCACCGAACCCGGCCTGCTGCCCTACGAGACCTTCACGCTCGAGAACGGGCTGACCGTCGTCTTTCACGTGGACCGGTCCGATCCGGTCGTCGCCGTTAACCTTACCGCCCATGTCGGCTCTGCAAGAGAGCTGCCCGGGCGCACCGGGTTTGCCCATCTGTTCGAGCACCTGCTGTTCCTCGAATCCGAGAACCTGGGCAAAGGCGGCCTTGACCGGCTGAGCGCCCGGATCGGCGGGTCGGGCGCGAACGGTTCGACCAGCCGGGATCGCACCAACTACCTGCAGACCGTGCCCAACAACGCGCTGGAAAAGATGCTCTGGGCCGAAGCCGACAAGCTGGGCTGGTTCATCAACACCGTGACCGATCCGGTGCTCGCCAAGGAAAAGCAGGTCGTCAAGAACGAGAAGCGGCAAAGCGTCGACAACCGTCCCTACGGACATCTCTTCTCGGTGCTGAGAAGCAACCTGTATCCAGCCGACCATCCCTATAACTGGGAAGTCATCGGCAGCCTCGAGGACCTTCAGGCGGCAACGCTTGATGACGTCAAGAATTTCTACCGCAGCTGGTATACGCCCAACAATGTGACGCTGGTCGTCGCGGGTGACTTCGACACCGCACAGGCGAAAGAATGGGTCGAGCGCTATTTCTCCGAAATCCCGCGCGGCCCCGAGATCAAGCCGATGGAACCCCGTGCCGCGCAGATCGAGGCGAGCAAGAGCTTTTATCACGAGGATAATTTTGCCGAGCAGCCGCTCTTGGCAATGGTCTGGCCCACCGTGCCGCAATACCACCCCGACAGCTATCCGCTTGCCGTGCTCGCCGCGTTGCTATCGGATGGCAAGAGCGCGCCCTTGAACGAAGTCCTGATCGACGAGGAAAAGCTCACCGCCAACGTCTCGGCCTTTACGCCCACCAACGAGCTCGCGGGCGAATTCGTGCTGAGCGTCAGGGCCTTTGAAGACACCGACCTCGGTGAAGTCGCCCGCAGCCTCGAAGCAGGCTTTGCCCGTTTCGAGCAGGAAGGGATCAGTGAAGACGCGCTGGCCCGCGTGAAGATCGAGCAGGAGGTGGGCTTTTATTCCGGCCTGCAAAGCGTGCTCGGCAAGAGCGCCAGCCTCGCACAATATTCGATTTTCGCCGATAATCCGGGCTTTGTCGACGAAGACCTTGCCAACATCCAGGCCGTCACCGCGCCTGATGTGATGCGGGTCTACCGCCAGTACATCCAGGACCGGCCGTTTGTCGCTGCAAGCTTTGTACCCAGGGGTTCGCCTCAGCTCGCGCTCGAAGGCGCGGCGGCGGCGGATGTCGTCGAGGAACAGGTCGTGGCCGGCGCCGAAGAGGAGTTTGATCCCACCCTTGCGGCGACGTACGAGCCCACACCGTCAAGCTTTGACCGCAGCGTCGAACCGCCCGCTGGTCCTTCCCCCGTCCTCGCGACGCCTGAAATCTGGGAGACGCAGCTTGCCAATGGCCTCGAAGTGTTCGGCATCGAGGACAACGAGATTCCGCTTGTGGAATTCACTCTCAGGATCGATGGCGGGCATCTGCTCGACAGCGTGGAAAAGAACGGTGTGGCAAACCTCCTGGGTGAGCTGATGACCCGCGGCACGGCCAACCGGACCCCGGCGCAGCTCGAGGAAGCGATTGCCGCGCTGGGCGCCGAGATTGCCGTTATTGCGACCGATGAGGCGATGCTGCTGCGGGCAAGCACGCTGGCGCGCAATTTTGCGCCTGTCATGGAGCTGGTGACCGAAATCTTGCTCGAGCCGAGATGGGATGAGGCCGAATTCGAGCTTGCCAAGAGCCTTACCGACAGCCGGATCGTGGCCCAGCAGACAAACCCGATCGAGCTTGCGCAACTATCGGCGCGCTACGTAACCTATGGCGCGGACGATATCCGCGCCCACAGCGTTCTGGGCAGCCGCACCAGCCTGGCGAGCCTGACGATCGAGGATCTCAAGGCCTTTTACGAAGCCAACCTTGATCCGCAGATCGCGAGCTTCCGGATTGTCGGCGATGTATCACGCGGCGATGTGCTTGCCGCGCTTTCTGCGCTGACGACAGATTGGCCGCGCGGAACGGCGCAAAGCCCCGTGGTGGACATGCCCGGCCTTCCCGAGGAAGCCGGGCTCTATTTCTATGATGTGCCGGGCGCGAAACAATCGGTCTTCACCTTCACCCACCCGGCGATGCCGCGGACCGACGAGGATTATTTTCCGGCGAGCGTGACCAATTATCGCCTTGGCGGCGGCGGCTTTGCCTCGCGCCTTACCCAGCAGCTTCGCGAGGGCAAGGGCTACACCTACGGCATCTCTTCGGGTTTTGATGCCTCGGCGCGCGAGGGCAGTTTCCAGCTCTTCAGCCAGATCCGCACCAACGTGACGCTGGAGGCGACCCGGCTGGTGCGCGATATCCTGGTCGATTACGCTCCGACCTATTCCGCGCAGGACCTGGCCGTCACCAAGAGTTACTTCATCAATTCGAAGGCGCGGCAGTTTGAATCCTTCGGTGCCAAGCTCGGCATTCTCGCCAATGTCGATCTTTACGATCTGCCCTATGATTATGTCGCCAACGAGAATGCGATCGTCGAGGCGATGAGCGTTGACGAGATCAAGCGTCTGGCACGCACCTACATCCTGCCGGACCGGATGAACTATGTGATCGTTGGCGATGCCGAAACGCAGCTCGGCCGGCTGTCCGCTCTCGATCTTGGCGAGCCGGTGCTGGTCAAGGACGCAGTCGATCAGCTGATCGATTAGACTACTCGATCAGATTGCCCAGTCAGATTGGTCAATCAATCGGGCGCGCCGTGCCTGCAACAAGGGCTCTTCTCGCTTGCCCGCACCGGGCTGTGCGCCCGCTGGTGTGTTACGCAAGCGGGGCCGTGCAATCCATTATGTCCATTGTATTTTTCAATCGTCATGATCGGGATTTCCGGTTTCTCCTAATCGTTCAAAGCGATTACCGAGCGGATCACTAATCGATACAAGCTGATAAACAGGCTTGACCACCGGTGTGCCAGGAGACCACTTTACATGACCAAGACCTTCAAATCCGCGCTTTTCCTTTCGGCCAGTGCCTTTCTGGCGACCAGCGCCGCAGCGACGCCCCCGGGCTTTAACGAACCTGGCATGGGCCAGATGCCGGTCCGGGCGCAGGGCGATCTCAAGGCGCGCGACGTGCAGGATTGGTGGCCCGAAGTCGTCGACCTCTCGCGGCTTCGCCAGAACGCGATGGATAACGATCCGCTGGGCGAACAGTTCGATTATGCTGCCGAATTCGCCAAGCTCGATCTCGATGCGGTGAAGGCGGATGTCGCTGCGGTCCTGACGGATTCGAAGGAGTGGTGGCCTGCCGATTATGGCAGTTATACCGGCCTCTTCATCCGCCTCGCTGGCACAGCGCGGGCACCTATCGTTCAGGCGACGGGCGCGGCGGCTCGGATGGCGGGCAGATCCGCTTCGAGCCGCTCAACAGCTGGCCGGATAACGGCAACCTCGACAAGGCTCGCCGCCTGCTGTGGCCGGTGAAGCAGAAATATGGCCGCGCGCTTTCGTGGTCGGATCTGATCATCCTTTCGGGCAATGTCGCGCTTGAACAGGCGGGCTTCGAGACCTTCGGCTTTTCCGGCGGTCGCACCGACGACTGGGAGCCCGAGCTTGTCTATTGGGGCCCTGAGAGCAAGTTTCTGAGCGCCTCGCGCTTCAGCCATGGCGGCGGCCGTCCCGGTGGCGAAGAAGAGATCCCGCAGCAGCTCCAGGACGATCTCGGCGCATCGGAAATGGGCCTGATCTACGTCAACCCGGAAGGCCCCGAAGGCAATCCCGACATCCTCGCATCGGGCGAGCGTATCCGCACGACATTCGGCCGGATGGGGATGAACGACGAGGAAACCGCCGCGCTCATCATTGGCGGCCATACGCTGGGCAAGAACCACGGTGCTTCGCCCAAGGACTGTATCGGCGCGGAGCCGGCTGCTGCGGGCGTCGAGCAGCAGGGCTTTGGCTGGAAGAACAGCTGCGGCACGGGTGCCGGCCCCGATGCAACAACCAGCGGCCTTGAAGGCGCGTGGACCGCAACCCCGATCAACTGGAGCAGCAATTACCTCGACAATCTCTACAGCTTCGAATGGCGCCTGACGACCAGCCCCGCCGGTGCGAAGCAGTGGATCCCGGTCAACGCCGATCAGCTCGAATTCGTGCCCGACGCCTTCGATCCGGAGAAGTACCACCCGCCGGTGATGCTGACGACCGACCTCGCCATGCGCTATGATCCGAAATACGGTCCGATCACCAAAAGCTGGGCCGAAAACCCCGAGGAGATGGACGCAGCCTTTGCCCGTGCCTGGTTCAAACTGACCCACCGTGACATGGGCCCCTCGGCCCGCTATGTCGGTGCCGAGGTGCCTTCCGAGCAGTTCGTCTGGCAGGACCCGCTGCCCGAACCCCAGGGCGCCATGATCAACAGCGACGATGTGGCGAAGCTGGCTGACACGATCCGCGCATCCGGCCTTTCCAATTCGGACCTGGTGCGCACCGCATGGGCGGCCGCTGTCACCTATCGCGACACTGACATGCGCGGCGGCGCCAATGGTTCGCGCATTCGCCTCGCTCCGCAAAAGGACTGGGCGGTCAACGATCCCGAGGTGATTGCCAGGGTGATCGGTGCGATGGAAGATATCCAGGCGGACTTCAATGCCATGGGCACGGGCCGCCAGGTCTCGATCGCTGACCTTGTCGTGCTCGGCGGGACGGTTGCCATCGAGGATGCCGCAAGGGCTGCCGGCCACCCCATTGATGTTGCGTTCACGCCGGGCCGGGTCGATGCGACGCAGGACCAGACCGATGTCGAAAGCTTCGAATATCTGCGCCCTGCCGCCGACGGTTTCCGCAATTTCTACAGCGAGCGCGCCCGTCTCTCGCCGAGCGAAATGCTGATCGACCGGGCGGACATGCTGACGCTCACCGTGCCTGAAATGACTGTGCTGGTCGCGGGTATGCGCGCTCTGGATGCAAACACCGAAGGCGCAAGCCACGGCGTCTTCACAGACAATCCGGGCACGCTCAGCAATGACTTCTTCGCCAATCTGCTCGACATGGGGACCGTATGGGCTCCGGTCGAAGGCGAGGACTATGTGTTCGAGGGCCGGGATCGCGAAACGGGCGAGCTGAAGTGGACCGCGACCGAGGTCGACCTCGTGTTCGGTTCCAACAGCGAGCTGCGCGCGGTCGCGGAGGTTTACGCCTACGCTGACGGCGAAGAGCGCTTCATCAAGGACTTCGCACAGGCGTGGAACAAGGTGATGATGCTCGACCGCTTCGATCTTCGCTGATCGTTGCGCCTCAAACGGAACGCGGCCGGGGGCAACCCTGGCCGCTGTTCCACCACGGCAAACCGGGGAGCGGACAATGCTAGATCGACGCACAATCCTGCTGGGTGCGGGCAGTGCCGCCATGTTCGCTACCACGCGTGCATTCGGGCAGGCGCGTTCGCACCTGGTCGAGATGCAGGGCGCACCGGGCGGGGAGATGGCCTTCGCGCCCCGGATCCTGAGAGTGGCCTCAGGCGACAGTGTAACCTTCAGCCCGGTTGGCCCGGTGCACAATTGCCAGTCGACGCCGGGCATGGTCCCGCAAGGCGCGAGTAGCTGGCGCGGCAGCATCGGCAAGGCGGTGACGGTCACCTTCGGGGTGCCGGGTTACTACGGATATCACTGCCTGCCGCATCGCAGCCTCGGCATGGTCGGGCTTGTGATCGTCGAAGGCGAGGGGCGCGACGCCAATTTCCAAGCAGCGCAAGCGGTTCGCCACCCCGGCAAGGCCGCCGCCGTTTGGGACGCGATCTGGCGCGAGGCCGGGCTCTGACCGCTTGGCCCGGCGCCTGATCACTGCAAGAATGCTCTCTTAGTCCAAAGCCATATTGCTGCAGCCCCGCATGCGAGCGGTGACTGTTTTGCCAATGCAAGGTTTCGTGGTAATCGCTCCCTTGGGTCGCGGATCGAGGAGTCCGCGTGAAACACGAAACAACCGTCCGCATCATCAAGGAACTGATGAGCCAGCTTGATGAGAACCGCAACGTAGATGCGGGGGTTCAATATCGTCTGCCGACATCGGATTATGTCTGTCCCGACCTTGCCGCCCGCGAATGGCAGTCCTTTTTCCGCGAACACCCGCAGGTCATAGGCCTGAGCGGGGATCTGCCCGAAAATGGCAGTTTTTTCACGATTGATGATTTCGGTGTGCCGGTCCTCGCGACACGCGGCAAGGACGGCCAGTTCCGCGCCTTCCTGAATGCCTGCCGACATCGCGGAGCGCGTGTGGCCCAGGAGCCCAAGGGCAAGGCGGCGCGCTTCACCTGTCCGTTCCATAGCTGGACCTTCGCCAATGACGGCAAGCTTCTGGCGGTGCCCGACGAAGATCATTTCGGCGCGGTCGACAAGGCCTGTATGGGCTTGGTCGAGCTACCATGTGCGGAAGCTGCAGGAATTCTCTTCGTTCATCCGCAACCCGCTGCACATCTCGATATCAAGGCGCTGCTCGGCCCGGAATTGCTTGAGGAACTCAAGAGCTGGGGATTTGAACGCTATATCCATGTCGCCGATCTTGATATCGACAAGAAGCTGAACTGGAAGCTTGCCAACGATACTTTCGGTGAGACCTACCATTTCCCCAAGCTGCACAAGAACACGCTGGGCCATGTCTTTTACGGCAACAACCTTGCCTATGAGGAGTTTGGCCGAAATCATCGCTTTGTGACGGCCAGCAAGGCCATCGACATGCTGCGCGAGCTGCCCGAAGAGGAATGGACGATCACGCCGGCGACTTTCGTCCTCTATTACCTGTTCCCCAACGTTCAGGCGATATGCGTGACCCAGGGCATGAACATGGCTCGCATCTATCCCGATCCCGTCAATCCGGGGCGATCGATCACGCGCGTGACCGGCTATTTCACACCCGAAGCGATGGCCGCCTACGAGGCCGAGCGGGCCAGCAATCCCGACAGTGCGAACCTGCTTAGGCCTGAGGATTTCTATCAGAAAGCGGGTGATCCCAGTTTCGTTCGGACCCCTGAATCCGCGGTCGAGGCCTTTTCAAGCACCGTTTCGGCAGAGGATTATGTGATGGGAGAGCATCAGCAATTGACCGCTTCGAGTGGGCTGCTCGAATATTCGACCTTCGGGCGAAACGAGGCACCGCTCCATCATTTCCATTCGAACTATCGTGAAGCCCTGGGCCGGCCGGCGCTCGAACAGGTCTCCTGACGAAGCTCGCGGATTGCCGCCTTGCGGCAGGTCCGCAAGAAGAGCCCATTTACTGAGTGTCGCTAGGCCGGGACGGTCGTTCTCTTTCCGCTGAACACCGCTTGCCAGGCCTGGATCTCTTCGAAGGCGATCGTGTCGGCGCTTCGTGCGAGGTCGGCGAAGCGTTCATAACTCTTGTTCTCATCGGGCAGGCTGAGAAAGACCTCGATCCGCTGTTTGAGTGCTCCAAGTCTGTCGGCGGTGCCTTGCGAAATATCGGCGAACCGATCGAAGTCACCGAAATAGCCGATCGCGGCGAACGCGCCGCCAGTGGTGGGCAAGGCAACGGCGATCACGGTGAACCATTTGGCGAGCCTCTTGACGAGATCGCCCTCGATATAGCCCAGCCCCTCGGCCGCCGACAGCGCAAGATAGGATGCCACCGCCAGGATGGCGAGGCCGAACAGGCGCTCGGCGAGATGCTCGATTGCGTGATGGGCGCGGTGCAGCCGGTCGCTCTTGGCGCGGTGATAGTCGAGCTGCGGCGCAATCAGGTGATCGTGGAGCGCCTGGGCGGCATCGGCCAGGTAGCGGGCGTCCACACGGGTTTGCGGCAACCCCATTTCCCGGACTGTCATGCGCGCATACCATTCCGGCCATTGGCCGCGCAGGGCACCGGGCCAGCTGCCAGTCGGACGGGCGACACCGGCCACGAACAAGAGCGCGCTATGTCGTAGATATTCGGCTGCGCGCCGGGTTTCGAGCCAGCGCCCGTGAAGGCGCAATTTCTGGCCCAGCACGGTGTTCGCCACGATCACCAGCAACAAGGCCAGCTCGAAGGCGGCAAAGATCCACTTTTGCGAAATGTCGACGAGCGGAAGGTAAAGGACGCCCGAAATGATCGCCAGCGCGCCCGTCAGGAAATTGAGAACCATGCCTGAACGGTAACGGTCAGCCATCTGCGAGGCGATGCCATTGCTCCAGGCAAAGCGGGCGAGCGATCGGCGCACTGTCTCCCGGTGCAGCGTCTGCGGCTGTGTGTCGAGGCGCGACGCCGCCTCAAGCAGCCCGGCAAATTCCCCGCGTTCGACCTCGTCCGGCCGTTCGTAGCGCTGGCCGATCGGGCGAAACCGTTGGCGCCACGATTTCTCGCCAAAGACGGTTTCCAGACGGCGATAGGCGTGGCTCATGCGCGCACTGGAGGCGCGCCACACCGCAGGGGCGAGCGCCGAGAGGCCGGCATGGCGCTCTCGCGAAGGAGGCGGAGGCAAGGCGATGGTTGCTTCAACGAGAGCGCTGATCGCTTCCTTCTGCGCCGCGCGATCCAGCGCCTTGCCGTGATTTTCGAGTTCTTCTGGAAGGGTCACGAGGCGACAGTGCAAGGGATCTGCGGGATCAATCCAGACGACCGGCACACCGGCAATGAGCGCGCGCCTGGCAGTGTCTCCGGTGCCACCGGGATTGAGGGTGCTCTTGCCGTCCCAGACCGCGACAAGGATATCGCATTGTTCGACGAGCACACGCCCGGCGAGGCGATAACGCTGCGATGCTGCATGGGTGAAGGTCGATTGCAGTTCGGCGTCACCGGGGTTCTCGAGCGCGGCGAGAAAGGAGTGTTCCATCTTGCGGTCGCTGTCGGCCAGTTCGAATGTCCGGGCGCGCTGGGTGAGGTCGAGCAGGATGCGCGAACGCTCGAGCGTGGCCGTATCGCGGGGCGGTTCGCCGCCGAGAATCAGGCGGGCATCGGCTGCATCGACCGGGGCGGAGCCGATCGCGGCGGTCAGGTGCTTGCCAAAGGGAAGCGGCGCATCCAGCGACCAGTCGCGCGCAAGGGCGGCACGTGCGCCGATCTGGTCGGTCCCGTCCGCCAGCAGGGTCACCAGCCGCAAGCGCGTTGTGGGCCCGTCCAGGCCTACGTCCAGACCCCCGTCCAGACCGTGGATACGCGCATCGCGCGCGCATCGCTCAATCAGGTCGAACAGCCATGCGATTGTCTCTTCGAGCGCTGCGGGATCGTCAGGAAAGGATGGATGGGCACGGCGATGCCCGGTGAGGCCGATAGCCATCACCGGCCGGGGCGGTGGCGGTGATTGCGGAGATCCGCCTGACGATGTTGCCGCGCTCATGACCGCCGATATATCCTAGCCATTATGCGCCCCTTGGTATCGATGCGATCCGGCACCGGCAAGCGCATTGGCCCGCACATCCTCCCCTTCGCAACTATTCGACAGACGCCGCGAGGTGGGTTACCACAAGGCTTGGTGCCGATTTCAGGCGCATGGTAAGCCACGCCACACGGAAGGATGCCAGGGGGACATGGACGGCCGCGAAGAGCATCGGGATGACCGGTCATCATCGTCCGAAGGGGCGAGGGACGTCTTCCTCAGCTATTCGCGCGATGACCGGCCGCTTGCCCGTGAAGTGCTCGACCTGCTCGAGGCAGCCGGAATATCGGTGTGGTGGGACGACATGCTCGAAGGCGGCACACGCTTTCACCAGGTTACCGAGTTCCACCTCGAGAATTGCGCTGCCGTCGTTGTCCTGTGGTCGAAGATTTCGGTCGCCTCGCACTGGGTGCATGATGAAGCGACCCGCGGGCGCGATCGCGGTGTGCTGATCCCGGTCTCGATCGACGGCACCCTCCCGCCGCTGGGCTTTCGCCAGTTCCAGTGGCTCGACCTTTCGGGCGAAGGCCCGCTGGCGAACCATGCGCAGGCATCCAGGCTGGTCAGCGCCGTCAAGGTAAGGCGCTCGGGCGAGGTCGCGTCATTGTCCCCTCTCTCGGCCCCTCTATCGGCCTCACTTGCGACCGGTGCCGATGCGGGGCCTGCTGCGGCCATCCCGCTTGCCAGCGAAGCTTCTGTGTCGGGGCTGGTCGCCAGTCGCCGGACGATCTTTATCGCAGGCGGCACAATGCTGGCTGGTGCTGCGGGCCTCGCGGCTGCATGGCAAAGCGGTCTGTTGAGCGGCGAGGGCGGAGTGAAGGGCGTCGCGGTCATGCCCTTTGACGTGACCGACCAGCAAGGCAGCGCAACCCCAATTCTTGCCGCCATCGCTGACGAGGTACGCACCCAGCTGGCACGCAATCCTCTGCTGCATGTCGCCGCGCAGACGTCGACCAAGGCGCTCAAGGATGCGGGCAAGACTGCCCGCGCGATCTGCGAGGATCTCAATGTCGATTACCTGCTTACCGGGCAGGTGCTGCTCGACGGGCAGCGGATCAGTGTCAACGGCGAGCTTGTCGATGGCCGCAACGATCGCACGGTGCTGCCCGTCAACCAGGCCGGGCCGGCGGCGAGCGTGATTGCCTTGCAGCGCCAGATCGCCACCGACGTGATCCGCGAGCTGACCAATTCGGACGAGGAGGAGCAACTGGCCCGATCAGGCGGGACCAGCAATGTCGCGGCCTATAATGCCTTCCTGCAGGGCAACGAATTATACGCCGCCGGTATCAGCGAGGATACCGACCGAGCGGCGCTCGCAATGTTCGAGGAATCGATCCGGATTGACCCCGATTATGCCGCTGCACATGCCATGCGAGGGCGCACGCTCGCTCTCATCGCCAACCTTTATGGCGAGCCGGAGCAGATAATCGCGCAGTACGAACAGGCCTCCGGGTTTGCCCGCGAGGCGATACGGATCGCGCCGCTATTTGCGGGGGGCTACAGCGTGCTGGGTGATATCCTCGCCAATCGCCAGCTGGACATGAAGGGCGCTCGCGAGCCTTTCGAAAAGGCAGCGCAGCTTGGCGAGGGCGATTCTGCCACGCTCGGCCGGTTCGCGGTCTTCAAGGCGCGGGTCGGTGAATTCGCGCCCGCCCGACAGGCTATCGCCAGGGCGTTGTCTCTCGATCCGCTCAATCCCGGTATCCTGCGATTTGCCGGAAACATCGAATATGACGTGCGCGCCTTCGAGCCAGCGATCCGCCATTACCGCGATGCGCTGACGATCCAGGACAATATGTCCTATGCGCATTATCTCGTTGGGCTCGCCCAGCTTGGGCTCGGAGATGCCGCAGCCGCCAAGGTCTCGTTCGAACAGGAGCGCCGCCTGGTCTGGCGCGAGACGGGCCTTGCTATCGTGGAGCACTACCTTGGCAACCAGGCAGCCGCGCAGGCGCATTTCGCCGCGCTCAAGGAAGCACACGGCGATACGAGCAATTACCAGTATATGCAGGTGCTGGCCCAGTGGGGCGAGATTGACCTGGCGCTCGATGCGATGGACCGTGCATGGGCGGTGCGCGACAGCGGGCTTGTACAGTTCCGCAACGACCCGCTGCTCGACCCCATCCGCGAACACCCGCGCGCTGAGGCAATGCGCGCGAGGATCGGATTTGTCTGAAGAATACCCGAAATGCACTCTGGAGGAGAATTGGCATGAAGAAGACTGGACTGAACCTGGCGCTCGCAGCGTCGCTTTCACTTGGCCTTATGGCTTGCGGTTCGCAGGCCGAAACCGAGGTCGAGGAAAGCGAAGAGATGGTGGAAGATGATGAGACGGAAGAACCCGTCGACGAACGCACGCTCGATGATGATGGCGATGCCGGGGATGACGCAGATCCCGATGACCGCAGCACCGGTCCCGAAGACCGCGTGCGGGCAATGGAAAGCGCGGATATGGACATGCCCGAGGCCGAATAAGGCCGGACTCCCGCTGCTGCCAGAGAGGCCGCTGCGGTCTCAATCCATTTCGTAATAGCCGGGCAGGGAAGTGAGCATCCTCTTTCTGGCCCGGTCAATCCAGTCGCGGTGCTGCGCGACGTTGACATAGACCGCCGGCACGTCCTGAAAGGCGCAGCCGACCCCGGTCGAAATGATCCCGACGAGTTGACGCCCGTCTCTGCCCAGACTGGTAACCGGCCCGCCGCTGTCGCCAGCGCAGGTATCGGTATCGGGCATCAGCCCGCGAAGGCAGAGCATGTCGGCGCTCTGATAGGCGCTGAATTCTTCGCGCACCGTGCACTCGGTCTCGTCAGCCGGGATAAGCAAGGCCTGTTGCAGGCGGTTTGCCTTGGTGTTGCGGGTCCCGTCTGCTGCCCTCCAGCCGGTTTCGCCCGGTAGCCGCTCCTTCACGAAGCCCCATCCGGTTGCCGTAAGCCTGCTCAGGGCCGTGAATTGCGGATCACGGTCCACGCCAATGGCGATCGCTTCGAGATCATCGCCCAGCGCCTCTAGGTTCCGGGGGCGCGCATCCAGCTGAATCAGCGCCAGATCGACCCGCTGCTCCCGCGAATTGCCCAGCTTGTGCAGGACGAGCGAGCGGATCCGGAAAGTCGTGCCTCCATCTCGCAGGTCGCTCGAACCGAGCCGCACGCGTATCTCGCCGACCTCGCGCGGGATGCAATGCGCCGCTGTCAGAACGAAGCCGTCTCCGAGATAGGCCCCGCCGCAGCGATGCGCCCTGCGGAAGCTGAAAAGGCCCTCGGGGCTCGTCGCATCCTCTTGGCGAAAGCGGAACAATTGCGCCTGCCAAAGCGATACCGAGCGCGAAGCCAGGTGGCCGCGCACCACGCGTGCCGTGCGCGGAGCCTCGGTCGTCACCGCGATTTCGAAACGGGCAATGTCGCTTTCAATATCGAATGGGAGCATGCCCCGTCCCCCTTGCAGCGCGCGGCAAAGCCCCTGCCAGCGCGTCGGCTCGCAGCCAGCATCAGGGACATCGTAAGGGAGGTTGTTGGCACGCTCCCAAAATTCGTCCGGCACAGGCTCTTCAGAGAGTATCGCGATAAGATCGTAATGCCCAGGCGCCAGTTTGTCGTTGAGCGTCGACCTGACCCTGAAGACCAGCCTTACTTGAGGGATCGCTCGTGATGCCTCGCCGTCGGGCCCTGTGCCGGGGTCGGAAATATATTGTACGCTATCGCCGGTCTCGAGCGGTATGATCTGCCCATCCCGGCCAACCGCGACAAGCGTGAAGTGGCGCGCTTCGCCCGCCGGAGCCTCGAGGGTCAGGTGGATGGGTTCAAGGTCGATGACCTCGTTCCAGGACCGTCCGCTGGTTGGCAACGGGCAATGGCCCGGGCGCGAAGGCTCGTTGCTCAGGCACATCGAGATTCTGCCATCGCTGTTGTAGATGGCAAACTCGACCAGGGCCGCCCGTCTGGCGAGGCGCAGCAGCGTCGCGCGCAGGCGCTCGGCAAATCCGTCGCTGGTGGCAAGGCCCAACTCGACCGGGCGGGCAATGCTCCATGCCCAGTCGTTCTCGCTTTCATAGGTGTTGCTGTAGAACTGGAACAGGTCCTCAGAGCGCGTGATGCCGAGCGTGGCGCGCGTGGTCGAGAACGCGGCGTGCGGGATTGCGCCGGGGATCTCGTAGAGCGCGATGATTTCCTCAATCGACGGGCGCGGGCCGATCTCGTGGGTTGCCAGCCTGCCGACGACGACCCCGGGAAGCGTGTCGATTACCGCACGAGCTGCCTCGCTCGCTTCGGGCTCCAGCCTGTCGGAAAGGCGCAGGGTCAGCACCGCATTGCGTTCGGCCCATTCAGCCTCTTGCCGTGCCTGCTCTGCCGGATCCTCTATCGATTCACCTTCGCCGCCAAGGGGCAGCTGGTCCGTTGGCGTCGAGCCAGAGACAACGCGATCCTGCGCCGCCAGAGGGGCACCTGCCAGCCAGCACAACAAGAACCATACAATCAGCGAGCGTGGCTTCATCATGGTCATCACTTCCCCTCGCGCAGGGAATAGCACAATCTTTCCAGCAGAGCGTTGTGCGTTTTTTCGCCGTCTGAGCAGTAATGGCGATCCGTCAACGAGCGCAAGGCTCCTCACGTCGGGTCGCAGGAACGTGTGACGGATCGCCAAAGCCGGCCCCGGTCTCTTCGGTCACAGGCTCCCCCCTGCCTTCCGAAATGTCCGTGACCTTGGTGCAGGGGGCTGGTTTGAACCGTCCCCCTGCTCCCCCCAAATCAATCCATCTTCATCTCGATCGGGCGCAGGATGTACGTGCCCTTGATCTCGCGGATCTTGTTGTAGACTTCGCGCACTGTCTCCTGGCTGCTGTCCATGTTGGCCTTGCCCCAGGCGTCCATCATCGCATCATATTTCGCCTTGTCGGGATCGAACGTTGCCATGTTCGGATAGGTGATGCGCAGGACCAGGTTCACCTCGTTTGCGCCGAAAGGCACAACATAGATGCCATAGCCGCTGATATGGCCCATCTCCTTCTGGAGCTCGTTGGCCTTGACCCACGTCGACTTGAGGCCCTCGAGATAGTAATCGAGCTGGCCTTCCTCGACCTTCACATAGGTGAGTTCGATCACCTCTTCCTGCGGTTCGTAATCTTCCCAGACCTTGAGCTGGGCCGAAGCCGGGACGCTCAGTGCAAAGGCTGCGGTCGCGGTCGCGAGGGCGAGTGACTTGAAGATGCTTGTCATGTTGATCCTCCGGTTCGGATGCGCGCTGCGTCAAAGGGCTGCGTGCAAGGGCGAGCCTATGCCGGGAGGGAGGCGGCTCCTACGGGGTGATCACCCCGTTTTTGATGGGCAGGCTTGCGAAGAGGGACGCACAGCGTGAAACGCAGGCCCCCGCGGCTGCGCGGGTTGGCCGAGAGATCCAGGCCGTAGGCGCCGGCGATTTCGTAGGCGATCATCAGCCCCAGACCATGACCGTGCGATTCCGGCCCCTTGGCATAGGCTTCACGCGCCGCTTCAAGCTCCTCTTCGTTCATGCCTGGGCCGGTGTCGAAAATCTCGAAATGGACCGCAGCGTCGGTAGAGTGAGCAACCACGCCGACACTTCCCGTGCTGGTGTGCTGGATCGCGTTGGCGAGCAGATTTGAAAGGATGCGCAGCACCGGCATCGGATCGCAGGCGCCTTGAGCCGGGCGGGCACGCGAGATGAAACGCAGGCCCTTGGCCTCGGCCTCGGCGCGGAACATGTCATCAAGCCGGGCGACCATCTTTTTCGCATCACAAGGCTGGGGCGTGGCAACAGTGTCGGGGGAAATCGTCCGGTCCGGGCTCGTCTCGCTCAATTGCCGCCCGATCAGGCTATCGAGATAGGACAGGATCTCACGCAACTTCCTGCCCTGTTCACCCTTGCCGGTTTCGCCTTCAAGCGCGAGGCGCAGCGCCATCAGTGGCTGTTTCGCATCGTGGCTGGCCGAGGCCAATTGGGTGCGGCGCGCCTCGGCCTCAGCCATAGCATCGGCGCGCTCCCGCACGAGCCGCAGGTTTTCTTCCGTGGCTGCCAGCCTCTCTGCCATCGCCTGCACCTTGTCCTGCCGCAGCACGCGAACCTGTGCGCTTATGGCGAGCGTGAAGATCATCGCCTCGAACAGGACCGCGATCGAGATGAAATTGCTGGTCATACTCAGCGCAAAGACGTCCTCGATCCAGTGGGTGATCGCGGACAAAAGGGTCGCGATGAAAATCGCGCTCCAGCCGACAAGGTAATAGACAGCGCCGGGCTGGCGGTGCCGGATCGAGACGACTGCAGAGGCGATCAGGAAGACCGTCGTGCCGAAGTTAAAGACGAAGCCGAAGCGCTTGATGAACTGGGTGTCTCCCAGCGAGCCGAGCAGGACGACAAGCAACGTTGTGATCATGATGCCGATGCCGACCCGGTCGAGAAAGGGCGCGTGATTGCGCAGCTTGAGGAATTCGCGGGTAAACAGGATCGCGAAAAAGCTCAGCGCATAGCCGATCGAGAGCGATCCATAGGCGTTGAAGCGCGGCCAGTCAGGCCACAGATAGCGGAACGTGTAGCCCTCCATATGGGCAAGGAACAGCACGACGCACACGAAGTAGAGCGCATAGGTGACATGGACCCGCCAGCGCATCACGGCGGTTGCCATCAGGGTGAATGCGACCATCGCCAGACAGGCGGCATAGATCGCCGCGTTGAAGATATCAGCGCGCGCGGAAAGCTTCTCGAAACTGGCGGGCGTCTCGAAGCTGATCGGCATCTCGCTCGCGCCGTCGGACCAGTAGCCAATATAGATGATCGTTGCCTCGCCTGGCTCCAGCGGGAGGGGTGCGGCGAGGTGGCGATAGGGTATCTTCCGCTCGCCGAAGGGCTGGCTCGCGCTATTGCGCAGGATTTCGCCCGGCGCCCCGCCCGCAGCGTTCAAGCGGTAGGCTTCAAGATGGTGCATGAAGCGAGCATGCAGCACCATGACGGGCTCTATCGGGGCAACGGAGCTGTTGCGCACTGGGATGCGGAGCCAGATCTGCGCCTTGGTGTAATCGAAATCGATCCGCCGCGCCGGGAGCGGTCCGAACAATTGGTGGCCGCGTGCAAGGATGTCCTCAATTGTCTGCGAGCGTCCGGGATCAAGGTAGGCGCTGATCTCGCCCGCCTCGATATCGCGCGGCTTGTTGCCGGTCAGCGAGATGAAGTCCTGAGGGTCCGCGAAAGCGGTTTCTTGTGGCAACTGCGCGGCGGCCTTGCTCAGCGTCGCGGGATTTGCCACACCCAGCCACAGGGCAAGCGCGATCAGCGCGGCGGCTGTCAGTCGCCAGCCGGGGGAACAAGGGGCCAGCATTTGTATGACATGCCGGATTGTCATCGCGGACGATCACCCCCTGGTCGCGTCATCCTTGCGCGCCATTTTCTGCGCTGACAGCCGCTTCGAGATCGCGACATGGGTGACTACCGGGATCGACACCATCGCTGCGGTGAAACAGCATCGGCCCGATCTGCTGTTCCTCGATATCGACATGCCCGATGGCCGCGGGACCGAGGTGTTCGGTGAATGCCGCCGCTGGTCGCCCGAGACGAAGATCATCGTGCTGAGTGGCGTGCATGAGAATGAATTGCTCCATCAGCTTTTTGGAGCGGGCGCGGAGGCGGTGCTGACCAAGGCCTGCTGCGCCGAGACGATCAGCAAGGCAGTGCGCACCGTGCTCGACGACGGGCGGTTCCTCGATCCCATGATCGCCGAGGCCGATGCGTGCCTTTCTCAAGCCCACCTTACACGGCGCGAATTGCAGGTGCTCGATCTGGTCGCCAATGGGCTCAGCAACGCCCGGATTGGCGAACGACTGGGCGTCAGCGCTAAGACAATCGACGGGCATCGCACCAACCTCATGACCAAACTGAACGCGCATTCCGTTGCACAGCTGGTGGTCAAGGCCGTGCGCGCGGGTCTTTTATCCTGAAAGAGTGCCGCATCGCCGGGCGGTTGGAAAGGGTGGACGCCTGTCGGAGGTGCAAATCGGGGCGATCACCCCATCAGCCGGCTCTACCCCCTGCCATGGCGATGGCGAGCTTCTCGATGAGGAGAGCTGCGCTTCAGGATCGGTTGTGAAGCGGCATGTGCTGACAATTATTCATCACCCCGGTATGGTCTGGAAATTGGACCGACAGGGGACTATGATCGGCCCCGTGGACGGGACGGGTCCGGGACTGTGCTCGGAGGGAGACCATGGGCAAGACGCGCACGGCGCGGTTCAACAACAAGCGCAAGGCAATCCTCGATGCGGGCGCGCGCGCGCTGAACCGCTCCGGCCTGTCGGCTTTCCGGCTGGCGGATGTCGCCGCCGAGACAGGATTGAAGCGGCCAAGCCTCGTCTATTATTTCGCCAATGCCGAAGAGCTTGCCGAAGTGATCTATTCCGATGCCATCGACCAGATCGAGGCCCGTGTCGCAGCCGCAGCGCGCGAACGCGATCCCGAAGCACGGCTGAGAAAGCTCCTCGACCTCGAGCTTGAGCACCACTGCGCCGAGCGCGCCGGCAACGCGATCCGTCGCCCGCAACTGGGTGAATTGAGAGCGCTGTCTTCCGATCGTCGCCGCAGGCTGGGCAGGCGCTATCATGCTATCTTGAGCCGCGTGTCCGAGATGCTGGAGGTCGATCAGGATCCCCGGCGGATCATCTGGCGGCTGGGCCCTGCGCAAATCACGATGGAGGCCATCTTCTGGCTGCCCGCCTGGCTCGATGAGTACGAGCCATGGATGTTTGGCCGTGTGCGCGATGGCATGATCGATGCGCTTCTCAACGGGTTTACCTCGCAGGAGGCGGGGGAAATACCTTCGATCGCGATCGACACGCCGCGCCCGCACAAGACAGGGATTGATCCCGAAACCTATATGCGCACAGCGACGCGTCTTATCTGCGACCTGGGGTTCAAGGGCGGTTCGATAGATCGCATTGCCGCGCAACTGGGTGTCACGAAAGGCAGCTTCTACCACCATCTGGACGAAAAGAACGAGTTGATCGAGGCCTGCTTTGCGCACAGCCAGACCCGCCTTGCCCGACTGCAGCAGCAGGCGAGCGAAAACGGACTTTCGCCGCGGCAAAGCCTTTCCGCCGTGCTTCTTGCTGTCGCCCGGATACAGCTTGACGGACGGTTTCCCCTGCTCAGGACCTCGGCCTTGCCTGCGCTTTCTGCCAAAGCAAGGGCCCGGATTATCACTCAGTCGAGGCGCAATTATCGCTGGTTCGCCACCGAAGTTGCCGCCGGGATCGCTGCCGGAGAAATCCGCGCGATCGACCCGCATATCAGCGCCCAGATCCTCGGGGTTTCAGCCAATGCCCTTTATGATCTCGGGCGCTTTTATGGCCACGAGATTTCCGGGGCCGACGCCCGATCGTTCTGCGCGCTGCTTGAAAGAGGCATTCTGAGCGCGCCTCAGGCCTGATTGCCTGACCGGTAAAAGACAGCTTGCAATCTCGTTTTCATATTTGCAGTATGGTCATGTCTGGGAGAGAGACACGACAATCTGATGATCTGCCTGAAGCGTAAAAACGCGAGGTGGATGCCGTATGCCTCTCCAGGCGGGGACGAACTCTTGTTCTTGGAGAGGTTATGAAACAGGCTTTCAGAAACACAATTGCGCATGGTGCACTCGGGCTTGCCTTGCTGGCTGCATCGACGGGGGCGAGCGCTCAGGATGACGGGGCAGCGCAGGACGCGCCCGAGGCGGAAGAGAAAGAGCGCAGGATTGTTGTCACGGGCTCGCTGATCCGCGGCACTCCCGAAGACACTTCACTGCCGGTCGACATTTTCTCCAACGAAGACCTCATCGCGGAAGGCCAGACCTCGCCGCTCGATTTCATCAAGGATATTCCCGCAGTCGGCGGCGTGATCGGCGATTCCAACCAGTTCCAGGTCCAGGGCCTCGGCCCGGTCGGCACGATCAACCTGCGCGGTCTTGGTGCGCAGCGCACGCTTGTGCTGCTGAACGGACGCCGGACAATCGTTTCGCCCGGCGATGGCCTCGTCGATACCAATGCCATGCCGCTATTTGCGCTCGAACGGGTGGAACTGCTCAAGGACGGAGCAGCGGTGACTTACGGTTCGGACGCGGTCGCGGGCGTTGCCAACTTCATCACCCGCAAGAATTTCGAAGGGATCGAAGTCCAGGGCGACTACCGCTTCATCGACGACAGTGACGGTGACTGGACGGCGAGTATCCTGGGCGGCATCAACCTTGGCGACGACGTCAACCTGATGGCGGGTTTCGGCTATCGCCACCGCTCTCCGCTTGCCGCGATCGATCGCGACTTTGCGAACCTCACGCCTGATATCAACCCTTCGCCCTATTCCGGGATCGTCAATCCGGCGCAGTATTTCCCCGCTTTCCGGGCAAGCGGTCCGATCCGTGACCAGCAACCCGGACCCAAGCCGAATGCGACGCTGCTGGGCGGCGGGGTGCAGGATGTGGGCTGCACCGAACTGGGCGGTTTCGTCCAGCAAGCCAACGGGCGGTGCCTCTATCAATACACCGATTACAACAACCTCGTCGAAGAGCAGAACTATTACCAGGCCTATGCGGCGCTCAACGCCGATCTCGACAACCGCACCCGGTTCAACCTTGATGTGCTCTATTCGTTTGGCGAGCTTTTCACCCGGCTTTCGCCTTCCTATCCGGCGACGCAAGGGCCCAACGGTCCGGGGCTGACGTTCAACTTCTTCGTTCCCGAAACCAATCCGGGCTACCAGACCTTCGTTGACCAGGCGGCGGCGGCGGGCACGCCGTTCCCGACCAATGCCTTTGGTCTCCAGAACGGCGCGTCGGTCGTTCTCTACCGTCCGTTCGCGCTTGGCGGCTTCCCGCTCAGCGATGAATTTCCGTTCGGCAACCAGGCTGTGAACGAGAATGAGAGCTTTCGCATCTCGACCGGGTTCGAACGCGATATCGGCGACAATTTCACCGCCAGTCTGCAAGGGACCTATATCGATTCCAACAGTTCGGCGATCGTGCAGGATACGATCGGCGTTCGTCTTCAGAATGCGCTCGACGGGCTTGGCGGCCCTGCTTGCGATGTTGCAAACGGCACGCCGGGCGAGGGCGGTTGCTTCTTCTTCAATCCGTTCTCGAACGCAATTGGCGGGAACCCGGCAACCGGACAGGTCAACCCGTTCTATGTCGGCCCCGATGCTGGCGATCCGCGCGTGAACAACAACCGCGCCGATGTGATCGATTTCTTCACCGAGCCCGCTGCATCGAACGAGCAGAAGGAGCGCAACATCGTCGTCGATTTCCTGTTGAGCGGCACGCTCGACGGGCTGGATATGGGCGCAGGCCCGATCGGTGTCGGCATCGGCGCGCAATACCGGCGTTCCGAATTCGAGTTGCGGCCCACATTCTTCAGCGATTCAACCCAGAACCCCTGCCAGCAGATCGGCGTCACCGAATGCCCGTTCCCGCTGGGGCCGTTCATCTTCCAGGGGCAGCTCAATCCTGCCCAGAACGAGCAGGACGTGATCGCGGTGTTCGGCGAAGCGCAGATACCGGTCACCGACCGGCTCGAGGTCAATCTCGCGCTGCGTTACGAGGATTACGGCAATCCCATCGGCTCGACGCTGGATCCAAAGGCATCGGCGCGTTTCGAGGCGACCGACTGGCTCGTGCTGCGCGGTTCGATCGGGACCACCTTCCGCGCCCCGCTGGCAGGACAGGTGCTGCCCGGCATCCAGTTCACCAACCTCACCGGGATCAACGCAGCCGGCGGGTTCTTCTTCCCGGTCGACCGCATCGGGAATCCCAATCTGGGGCCGGAAAGCGCGCTGACCTACAATCTGGGCTTCGTCGTCAATGCGGGCGATTTCAACCTGCAGCTCGATTACTTCAACTACGACTTTGAAGGCGGGCTCACGACCACGCCGGAGAACCCGATCGCAAGCGCCGTGTTCAGCGGCCCGGGAGCAACGGCCGATTGTTCGAGCCCGCTGGTCGACCTGATCGGGTTCAACTCGATCACCTGCACACCCGGCGCGCCTGCCTCGGCCGAGCTCGCCCGCGTGCGCACACAATTCGTGAACGGGCCCGACACCACGACCAACGGCTTTGACGTCGAGGCGGATTACAGCTTCTACCTCAATGACCTGACGCTGACGGTCGGCACTGCGTTCACCTATATCCTGAACTTCGATGTTGATCCGTTCGTGGTGGACGGCGTGACCGTGATCGACACGTTCGATGCAGTCGGCTTCCTCAATGCGGACCGGGCACAGAACTCGCTTTCCGAGCTCAAGGCCAACACCTTCATCAATGCCAATATTGACGGGTTAAACGCGCGCTATGTCTTCCGCTACGCCAGTGGCCTGAGGGACGATCGCTACGACACCGATCCCACCTTCGGGGCGGCGACCCGGTTCGGAGAAGACATTCCGGCCTTCACGCAGCACGATCTGACCGTTGTCTACGATCTGCCGTTCGAATTTGCCGATATCCAGCTTCAGGGCTCGGTCGAGAACATTTTCGACGAAGACCCGCCGGCCGCGCGTCTGGTGCTGGGGTATGATCCGTTTGTGGGCAACCCGCTTGGCCGCGTTTTCCGGCTCGGCTTGCGGGCGGCTTTCTGAGGCTCTGAACTATAGGCCGGGGTGATGTTTGCCCCGTGATGTTTGCCCCGGCCTTTTTCCCGACCCATCTTGTTCGACAGGCCGGCTCCATTCATGCTGGCATCTTTCCCCAGGCGCTTGAGAACGAATTCATGACAATCGCGAATGCGGCCGCCCCGGCCGAAAGCCAGGCCGTGTCGGATCGGGCGCGCAACCTCACTCTCGGGCTGCTGACGGCCACCTATTTCTTCAGCTATATGGATCGCCAGATCCTTGCGATCCTGCTTGAGGACATCAAGGCGGACCTGCTTCTGAACGACACCCAGCTGGGGCTGTTGTCCGGGTTTGCCTTTGCCCTGTTCTATGCAACGCTCGGCATCCCGGTCGCCGCGCTTGCGGACCGGATGAACCGGGTCAACATCATCTCGATTGCGCTGGCTCTGTGGAGCGGGATGACCGCGGCCTGCGGTCTCGCGACCAATTTCACCCAATTGCTGCTTGCCCGCATCGGCGTTGGCATCGGCGAGGCCGGATCAAGCCCGCCCAGCCATTCGATCATCGCTGACCTTTATCCTGCAAACAAACGAGCGCTGGCGCTTTCGATCTACTCGCTCGGCGTCACGCTCGGGGCGGCTGCGGGGCAAATGTTCGGCGGCAACCTCACCTATTTCTTCGACTGGCGCGTGGCTTTCATCGCGATCGGCCTGCCTGGCCTTGTCCTTGCAGCCATCGTCAAGCTGTTTGCGACCGAGCCGATGCGCAAGGCCGAACCGGGCGCAATCGAGGCGACCCAGACGCCCTCGATCATGGACGGGTTTCGCACCATCTTCGCCAATCGCGCGGCCGTGTGGCTGATCATCGGGGTGACGCTCACCTCGATGATCGGATACGCGCTCACGGGCTGGACGCCGGCTTACCTGATCCGGTCATTTGGCCTGAATACCTTGCAGGTGGGCAATTTCGTCGCCCCGCTGCTGGCAATCGCCGGTATTGCCAGCGGGCTTGGAAGCGGATGGCTGGCAAACCGCCTGTCCGACCGCTTCGGCATCTACGCGCAGCCGCTGATGATCGCAGTGCTCAAGGGCATCGCGCTGCCCTTCCTGATCTGGTTCTACCTTGCCGAGGACGCCGTTCTCGCGGTGGGCGCCTATTTCATCGCCGTGCTGTTCCAGTCCTGTTATCTCGGGCCGACCTTCTCGCTGATCCAGACGCTGGCGCCGCTGCGCATGCGGGCGGTGTGGGCCGCGATCACCCTGCTGATCATCAACCTGATCGGCCTTGGTATCGGGCCGACGGCGGTGGGAGTGATCTCGGACCTGCTGGCGGCGGGATCCGGCGATGAGTCGCTGCGATATTCGCTGCTCCTGATCGCGTGCCTCACGCCGCTTGCTATCTTTGCATATTGGCGCGCTTCGGTTGCGCTCAAGGCGCAGCAGCCTAGCGTGTAAGGCCCATTTGCCACGGGAAAAGGCGTGGCGGAAAGGAAAAAGAGAATGTCGAGTAACCTGGAGATCGTGCGCGCGTTTATCGAAGCCTGGTCGCGACTTGATGCCGAGGAACTGGCAGGCTTCTTCGCCGAGGACGGCATCTATCACAACATTCCCGCCCAGCCGGTTAAGGGCAAGGATGCCATCTGCACTTTCATCGCCCAGTTTTCCGCCAGCTGGACAAAGACCGATTGGGAAATCGTCACGCTTGTCGAACACGGCGATATCGTCGTCGGCGAGCGGGTCGATCGCACCCGGATTGGCGAGGTGTCGATAGACCTGCCGTGCTGCGGGGTCTTCGAGATGGTCGATGGCAAGATCGCTGTCTGGCGCGATTATTTCGACATGGGGACCTACATGAAGGCCTTTGCCGCCTCCTAGCGCGAAGAGGGCTGGGTCGCCTCCTCGACGACATTCATTACCGCGACATCAGAGCCGAAAGCGGGCCCAGACCGGAAGATGATCGGAGGCCCGGCTCGAAAGCGCGCTGCGATGCACCCCGCAATCGATGATTGAAAGCCGGGGGCAATGGATGATCCGGTCGAGTTTTCCCAACGGGCGGGCGCTGGGAAAACTGCGTCCGCAATCAAGGATCGCAAAGTGCCGCGAGAACTCGCGCAAGGAGGCTGCATTGTCGCGCCATTCGTTGAGATCGCCCATCAGGATCGTTGGATGATCGCGCGCACTTTGCGAGGCGAGTTCGGCCACGGCGCGGGTCTGGCGGCTGCGCCACAGCCCTGAAAGATCAAGGTGCATCCCGTAAACGACGAGGCTTTGGCCGGCGATCCGCACGGTCGCGGTGACGACGCCGCGCGGCTCGAGATAGGGGATGTGGATGATGTCGTGATGCTCGACCTCCATGCCCTCGCGCACCAGAATCGCATTGCCATGCCAGCCGATCGAATCGTGCTGCACATCAAGCGGGATGGGACGGTAGTGCGTGTGATTGCCGATCAGGACCGGCGGCAGGGCGCTCGCCCGCTTGCCGAAGCGCCGATCGGCTTCCTGGAGGACGACGATATCGGCATCGATCTCGTTGAGCACGCCCAGAATGCGGGTGGGGTTGCGCGTCCGGTCGGTGCCGACTGCCTTGTGAATGTTGTAGCTGACGACCTTGACGCTCGTCGCACTTTGGGAGGTGCGGGGCTGGGCCATGGTCAGATCAGATCGCTTATCAGACGCGCCGAATTCTCCAGCACCTTGGAAGAAAGCGGGCGGCGTTGCCATTGTACGAGCGAAAGCGGCTCGGCCTGTGCCAGATAATCCGCCTCCAGCGCGCGCACGGTTTCGGCAAAGCGCGCCTCGTAGCAGATCAGATCGGCTTCCGCGTTCAGTTCGAACGAGCGCACGTCCATATTGCTCGATCCCAGCACGCAGATTTCCGTGTCAACGCGGAAATGCTTCGCGTGCAGGAATTCGGGACCGTATAAATGGATCTCCATACCTGCCGCGAGAAGTTCCTCGTAATAGCTGCGCTGCGCCAGCTGGACGATCAGGTGATCGCTGCGCCTGGGCGTGATCAGCACCACCTTCACGCCTCCCAGA
Source organism: Erythrobacter sp. (assembly GCA_043567175.1). Classification (GTDB taxonomy): domain Bacteria; phylum Pseudomonadota; class Alphaproteobacteria; order Sphingomonadales; family Sphingomonadaceae; genus Erythrobacter. Next base: position 1,896,346 of record CP121323.1, on the reverse strand, counting down.
ATGGCGGCCTTGATCGCCGAGATAAGCGCTTCGTTGGGGATGAAATAGGGCGAGGTAATCACGATTTCCTCGGCTGCGTTGTACATCGCCTGCGTGAAGATCAGGTCGACGCCGCCTTCGGGGTAATCGGGTCCGCTCGCGATGATCTGGGCGTCCATATCTCCGCCTTCAAGCGGCTTTGGAAACAAGGGTTGCGCGGCCAGTTGCTCGTCGGTCTCGAGGAACCAGTCGCCCACGAAGACCGCCTGCAATTGCCCGACGACCGGCCCCGTCACCCGCACCAGCAGATCGCGGTTGCCTCTCAATGAACGGACCGATGGGTCCCACAGGTTCTGCGACCCGGTGAAGCCTACCTGGCCATCGATCACGATGATCTTGCGGTGGTTGCGCAGGTCAACCCTCGAGCCTCGCCAGCGGCGGCGCATGGGCAGAACGTCGTGCACCTCGATATTGCTCGCGCTCAAACGCCGCTTGATCGCGCCGACCGAGGGGAACGATCCCAGCGAATCCAGCAGCACGCGGCATCGCACCCCGCGCCCCTGAGCCTCCTCCAGCGCCAACATGATCCGTTTGCCGATCTCGTCATTGGCAAAGATGTAGAATTGCAGGTGCACATGATCCCTAGCCGCAGCGATCTCCTCGATGATGCGGTCATAGGTTTCGTGATAGGCGGCCAGCGGCTCGATCGAATTGCCCTTGAGCGGCGGGAAATGTCCGAGCCCCTCGGCCAAACGGGCAACGGCGGTGTTGTCGCTCGAGAGCGCGGGAGCAAAGCCTTGGCCGGCAACGCCGGTGCGCTCGGCCATCTGGGCATATAGGCCGGGAAGCTTCCTGATCTGCTCCAGCCGCTTGGCCGACGGGCTGGGGCGGCCGACGATCGCATAGGCGACGAGCGCCAGCCACGGCAGCGCGAAGAAGATGAGCAGCCAGCCCCGCGCTTCGGCAGGAGAGCGGCGAAACGGGATCAGCACAAAGGCGACCGCAGCGATGGTCCAGCCAAGCACCGCGAACTTGTTAGCCCAGATGAACTCTATCCACGAGGTGGCTGAGGTAAGCGACTCAAGCATTGCATCCGCTGGTATAGCCGAGTGATCGCGAGCCGTCGCAAGTCTGCTCTTGCCTCATCGCCAAAGCGTTCAGGGGCGCGATGCGCAAAGAGGCGTGGCGCTAACGGCCTGCGCGCTCGTTGGCGGCTTCGACTTCAAGCCGGTGCCGGATCAGGGCGTAGGCCATGTTCTCGCGCAGCCATTCAAGCAGGTGCTCGCGCGTATCGCAGCGCAGCGTCCACAGGTCCGCCACGCTGGCAGCGCTCATCGCCACGCGCAGCTCGACAGTTTCGGGATGCGCGGCGACCATGACGAGGCCCGCCTCGCACCCGTCATGCAGGTCATGGGCTGCGATGAAGCGCAGGGCTTCGGCGCGGATCGCCTCGACATCGGCGATCGGATCGAGATTGAGGATGACAGTGCCGGTCAGCGCCTCGTTCTGGCGAGTCCAGTTCTCGAAGGTCCCGTCCAGAAAGCGGTGGGTCGGAATGATCAGCTCGCGCCCGTCCCAGGTGCGCACGCTGACATAGCTGAGCTGGATCTGCTCCACGCGTCCTGCGTCCGCGTCGACCTTGACGAGGTCGCCGATGCGCATGGGCTGGGTCATCACCACCTGCAATCCCGATATCAGCGAGCGCAACACTGGCTGCGCGGCGGCGCCCACAGCCAGCGCGGCAAGTCCGGCAGAGGCGAGCATGGTCGTGCCGATCAGCCGCACCGAGGGGATCGCCGAGAGCATCAGCCCGATCGTCAACACCACCACGGCGGCGGTGACGACGCGCGACATGATCGCAAGCCGCGTGCGGCGTGAGCGGGTGTCGGCGCTGTCTTCCTGCGCATCCAGATCGACCTCGATCGCCTGGGTGACGCCGCGCACGAAGCTATAGGCGAGCCACCCGAAAAGCGCGGGCCGCAGGAACTGGGCGACCGGTTGCCAGATAGCGTAGAGCGAGGCGCTGGCCTGCGCTGCCAGCGTGACGCCAATCGCGATGAAGCACCACAGGGCCGGATAGCGCAGGCGTGCGACAACAAGGTCGTCCGCCTTCCCATCGGTGGCCGCAGCGGCGCGCCTGATCACGAAGAACGCGAGCTGAAAGACGAGGAATGCGCCGATAACGCCCAGCGCCAGCGCGGCCAGGGCGTCGGCCAGGTTGGCTCCGAACGCCTCGAGAGCGGCCATCCCTCGGGCAATGTGTTCGTCCCAGACCATTGGACCCAAGCTATGCCGCCGCTCCGCATTTGAACAGCCCCCATCGCCAAAGGTTCGCGAGGCGCGAGGGTCTCGGGCTCGTTTCGACTATTGCACCATCCAGCGTGAAACCCGTTGCCACTGTACGGCAGCTTTCGAGTGAATGCGGCTGCGCCGCCAATGACTGCGAATGGGGTGGGGAGCGGACATAAGGCGCTGTGACGATGTGGCGACGCGACGATGCAGGGCTAGCCCGCTTCTACCGGTATCCCGAAAACAAAAGCAGCGAGCCCCAGCGCCGCGAGAGACACGAAGCCTGCAAACCTGAAAAGCTTGCGATCGCCAACTTCCTCTTTGCTTGCCGTGATTACACGAGCGCAGGCGAGGGCCGCCTGAATTGCATAATAGAGTGCAAAAGCCCTTGAAGCGAGGCTGATGATTGAGAAAATATCGGCGGCCCAGGTCAATACAATGCCGACAACCGCAACGCCAATATAGGTCTTGCGATCCCCGAAGCGCCCGCCTGTCAACTCGCTGACGAGTCCCCCCGATCCAGCCGTATCGGCTATGGCCGCGCTGAACTGTGCGGTCAGGGCCGCGATGATCAAGAGCGGCGCGAGGATAGCTGCGAGCTTTGCCATCAGGTCGATGATGGCTGTCTCGGTCAAGACGAATGAACCGGCTGAAAAACTCATGGAGAGAAGAGCGACATACGTAATGTAGATGAGAGCTGAGAGGCTCTGAGCCAGCTTCATCGAACAAATTCTCTCGGAGGCGCTATAGTGTGCGCCGAGATATCGCGAGGTCTCGAAACCTTGCACTGTGACGATCAATCCAAACATCATTTGCAGCGCAGCAATGCCGTTTATCGTGGGAGCCGATGCGAAGCTCACCGGCAGCTCGGCCTTTTGGCCCGTATAGACGACAAGACCAGCGACCAGGGCGGCGATTATCGCGAGCTTGAGGCTGACCGAAACTTGCTCCGGCCGCTCCAGCAGGTCGAAGCCTCTGGTCAGTCCCGCCAGCAAGATGATCAGGTAGATTGCGGTTGTGACAATTTTCTTGAGCTCGCCATCCGCCGGCCCGAAGAGCCGGGCTGAAAACGCCCCGAACAAGTTGAGATAGTAGGCGACCGAAATAAAATAGGCGAGCGCCAGCACCCACGATGCCAGCCGCTCGCCGAGGACCGCAAGGCGCGTTTCATCAGGCGCGTTTTCAAGCCAGGCAATGTTGAAGCGGATGGCCCATCCAAAGGCGTAAGCAACCAGGCAAAGCACAGCCATCGAGGCTGTAGCCCAGGCACCGAAATTGTCGACGAGGATCGGGCCAAGAACAAGAAACCCGCTGCCGATTATCGAGGCAAGGGGTGTTATTGTTGCTCGCCAAAGGCGCGCGTGGGCTAGTCTTGGCCAAAGGAGCAGCAAGGCAATACCAACCCCGGCTGCCGCAATCGCTGACTCGATGACAAGGTCAATCAAGAGCTTTCTCTATCCCTCCCTGCCCGTTTTGATACAGATCATGGTCTTGTGATGCCACCCTTGCTAACCTTGATCTCTGGTTGAAACGAGGAGGCAAGAATGAACGGCACGTCGACAGACTGGGAAGCCTACTGCACCCTGCACAGGGCCGATGATGGCGGCGGGCTGCTTGATGCGACAAAATCGATCCGCCACGGTACACTCGCCCAACTCGTTCGGCACGTGATGTTGCTCCCTGAAGAGAAGCGAAGGGAGCTGGTGATCGAAAAAGCCGGTGATCACAGCCTGAACTATGGGGAAGTTGCGGCGCTTGCGCGAAGGGATGATTTCCCGGTCCCGTAACTGGATCGATCTCAATCGTTCGTCGGATCGTCATTAGAAAGTCGCTTTTAGGAGGCCAACCAATGGAGCCGAAGACAATTGCAATCGTTCTGCCGTTGGTGGCTGTTATCCTTACAATGGCGATTATCTTGACGAGCAGAAACAGGCGGGACGACTGATAGTCCGACGTTAGGTCGCAAGCCGAAAGTCCGCTTTCGTGCGACACTGAGCAAAAGCGGCGTTTGCATCCCGGTGCTCCGCGCCTTCACAGCCTTGGCAAAGTCACGCCGCGCTGGCCCATATATTTGCCCGCCCTGTCCTTGTAGCTCGTCTCGCAGCGTTCATTGCCCTTGAGAAACAGGAACTGGCATGCGCCTTCATTGGCGTAGATTTTCGCGGGCAGCGGCGTGGTGTTCGAGAATTCGAGCGTCACATGGCCTTCCCAGCCCGGCTCGAGCGGGGTGACATTCACGATGATCCCGCAGCGCGCATAGGTGCTCTTGCCAAGGCAGATGACCAGCACGTCCTCGGGCACGCGAAAATATTCGACGGTGCGTGCAAGGGCAAAGGAATTGGGCGGGATGATGCACACATCGGTGTTGCGATCGACGAGGCTGTCCGCATCGAACGCCTTGGGGTCGACCGTCGCCGAATTGACATTGGTGAAGATCTTGAACTCGGGCGCGACGCGGGCGTCATAGCCGTAGGAGGAAAGCCCGTAGGAGATCACGCCTTCGCGCCGCTGAGCCTCCACGAACGGCTCGATCATGCCGTTGTTCTGCGCCTGATCGCGAATCCACTTGTCTGAAAGAATGGCCATGGGGCAACGATTCCCCAAGCGCGCAAGCGGAGCAAGCGCGGGCGTGATTTAGATGTGGGAGTCTTTCGAGCCGACCGGATTATTCGCCTCGGAAACGCGGCTCGCGCTTTTCGAGGAAGGCGGCGACGGCTTCCAGGTGATCCGCAGAGCCGCGTGCGAGCAGGAACTGGTCGCGGTCCATGTGGCTGGTTGCGCGGGCGAGGGGGTGGGCGCTTGCCTCGATCGCTTCCTTGGCCATGCGTGCAGCGAGCGGCGGCAATTGCGCATATTGCCGTGTGAGCGCTATCGCCGCCTCGAGCGCCTCGCCTTCGTCCGTCACCCGGTCAACCAGGCCCCAGCGTTCGGCTTCTGGTGCCTCGACCTTGCGGCCCAGCACGATGAGTTCCTTGGCGCGGCTTGGCCCGATGAGCGCGACGAGGCGCGAGACCGAGCGCCAGCTCATATTCATGCCCAGCGGCACTTCGGGCAGGCGGAAATGCGCGCTGCGGGAGGTGACGCGGTGATCGCAGGCCGCTGCCAGCGCGAGCCCGCCGCCGATGCAGAAGCCTTCGATTGCCGCAATCGTGATTGCCTCGATCGCAGCCCAGGCCTCGCACATTTCGGGGCCGAGCCGCAGGGCATTGCGCTGCTCGACGAGGGGCATCGCCTCGCGCGATGCCAGTTCGGGATCGGTGAGGTCCGCGCCGGCTGAGAAGGCCTGCGCGCCCGTCAGAACGATAGCATCGATGCTCGCATCTTCGCGCAGCGCCTCGGCCGCCGCCTTCAATTCGCGCATCGCTTGGAGCGAAAGCCGGTTGAGCCGATCGCCGCGATCCAGCGTGACGATGGCAAGGTTACCTTCGCGCGCCAGGTGCACGAAATCGCCGAGTTTTTCCGGTGCTTTGTTCATTTCCCCCGCTCCCTTCCGCGGCCTAATCGACCGGCTGCGCGTTCAATTGCGGGTTCATCGCGCTGATATGGTTGAGCCAGGCCTTGGGCCGGCGCAGCATGTCATCGGGATAGTCGACCTTCAGGCCGATCAGCCGCGCGATCTCGCCTACGAAATGGATGCAATTGCGCTTTTCAAGGTCGTAGAACTTGCCCGGCGCATCCATCCATGACTGGATCAGCTTGAGCACGCGGACATATTCCTCGTCGGTCAGCGTGATCGAGAAATGGCGGTTGGTGTTGCGGATATTCTTCTCGCTCTCGGCGAGCACCATATGCTCGACCGGGCCGGAGAGAATGGCGGGTGTCACCGAACGCGCGGAAAAGCCGTAATTCTCGTTCACCACCGCCCCGCCATTTTCCAGCTTGCCCTCGAATACGACGAATGTGTGCGGATAGCGGCCCCAGACTACACTGCCGTTGAAGCTGTGAAAGTGGACCTGGACTTCGGCAAGGGCAGGCCCCGCCCAGACAAGCGCGAGGAGCAGGCACACTCTTTTGGCAAGGCGAAGCATATGGCTTGAGATTTTAGGCGGGGACGGGGGGAAAACAAGCGCGGTTTTCCCCCTTTGGGCTCAGACCTTCAGCATTTGTCTCAGCCGTCCGCGATCTGGTCGCCCATTGCGGCCAGCAGACTTGCGTTGCCGCCCGCTGCCGTCGTGTCGACGCAGGCCACCCGCTCGGTCGCGAAGCGCGCAAGGTAATGCGGCCCGCCCGCCTTGGGACCGGTGCCCGACAAGCCCTCGCCGCCGAACGGCTGGCTTTCGACGATGGCGCCGATCTGGTTGCGGTTGACGTAGAAATTGCCGACCCTGGCGCGGGCCTGCACGAAGCGGCGCGTCTCTGCGATCCGGCTGTGCAGCCCCATGGTAAGGCCATAGCCGGTCGCGTTGATATCATCGACAACCTTGCCAAGCTCGTCCGCCTTGAAGCGCGCGACATGGAGCACGGGGCCGAAATTCTCGCGGTTGAGTTCGAGGATCGAATTGATCTCGATGATCGTCGGGGCAACGAAGCAGCCTCTCTCCGAACCTGGCGGCAGGGCGATGCGGTGGACGACCTTACCCGAGGCGTCGCGCCGGGCGACGTGGCGTTCGAGCGCGGCCTGTGCATCGGGGTCGATCACCGGGCCAACATCGGTCGAAAGATGCGCCGGATGGCCGACCTTGAGCGCTTCGAAACCGCCCTTGATCATCTCGAGCATCTCGTCGGCGACGTCGTCCTGGAGATAGAGGACGCGCAGCGCCGAGCAGCGCTGGCCGGCGCTCTGGAAGGCGCTGGCGAGCACATCGCGCACCACCTGTTCAGGCAGGGCCGAGCTGTCGACGATCATCGCGTTCTGCCCGCCGGTCTCGGCGATGAAGGTGGCGATCGGACCCTCGCGGGCGGCGAGCGACTGGTTGATCATTCGCGCGGTCTCGGTCGAGCCCGTGAAGGCGACGCCTGCAAGGCTCGGATGCGAGGTGATCATCTGGCCGACATCGCCTGCGCCCGGCAGCAATTGCAGCGCTTCGGGCGGGATGCCGGCCTCGTGGCACAGCCTGACTGCAAGCGCGGCGATCAGCGGGGTCTGCTCTGCCGGCTTGGCGATCACCGCATTGCCAGCAGCAAGCGCAGCCGAAGCCATGCCGGTGAAGATCGCGAGCGGAAAGTTCCACGGGGATATGGTCGCGAACACGCCGCGCCCGTGCATCGAAAGCGTGTTCTCTTCGCCCGTTGGCCCGGGCAAGACCATCGGGCTTTCGAACTGGAGCCGCGCCTGGCCCGCATAATAGCGCAGGAAATCGACTGCCTCGCGCACTTCGGCCACGCCATCGAGCAGGGTCTTGCCCGCCTCGCGCTGGCACAGGCTGAGGAATTCGTCGGTGTGCGCCTCGAACAGGTCGGCCGCTTCCTCGAGCAGCAGCGCGCGCCGCTCGCCGCCCAGCGCGTCCCAGCCCGGCTGGATCGCGACCGCGCGTTCATACGCCGCGTCGACCTCTTCCTGCGTTGCATCGCGGCGCATGCCGACCGCGACCGAAAGATCGTGCGGCATGGTGATCGGCGCGCGTTCGCCTGCTTCAGCGCCGGTGAAGGTCGGCTCCGCCGTCCATTCGACCGAGGCGAGATCGTCGAGCCTGGCCTGCAAGGGGGCAAGCACCTGCGGGTCCGACAGATCGACGCCAGCGCTGTTCACCCGGTCGCCCAGAATGTGGCGCGGCAGGGGGATCGCCATGTTGCGGCGCGGCTGCATCGCTTCGAGCTCGGCAATCGGATCGCCGACCAGCTCCTCCGCTGCAAGATCGGCATCGCCCATGCGGTTGACGAAGCTGGTATTCGCACCGTTTTCCAGCAGGCGGCGCACGAGATAGGCGAGCAATTCCTTGTGCCCGCCGACCGGCGCGTAAATGCGCACGGGCGTGGGATTGTTGCCCTCGATTGTGCGCAAGGTGTCGTAGATTTCCTCGCCCATGCCGTGGAGGCGCTGATATTCGAACGGCTTGCCTTCGCTCATCCGCTTGATCGAGGCGATGGTGAGCGCGTTATGCGTCGCAAAGGCGGGCATGATCACGTCGTCATGCTCGAACAACCGCGCCGCGCAGGCGAGGTAGGAGACATCGGTCGCCACCTTGTGGGTGAAGACCGGATAATCGGTGAAGCCGCCAACCTGGCTGATCTTGATCTCGCTATCCCAGTATGCGCCCTTGACGAGGCGCACGAACAGCTTGCGATTGTGCCGCCGGGCCAGTTTGGCGATCCAGTCGCAAAGCGGCGCACCGCGCTTCTGATAGGCCTGGATGGCAAGGCCGAAGCCCTCCCAGCGCGAGCCGTCGGCACGGGTGAAGAGTTCGTCGATCGCGAGCAGCTCCTCGATGATGTCGAGGCTGAGTTCGAGCCGCTCGGCCTCTTCGGCATCGATCGTGAAGTGGATGTTCGCATCGCGCGCCTTGATCGCCAGTTCGCGCACGATCGGCACAATCTCGACACGCGCCTGCTCGGCGTGGAGGTAGAAATATTTCGGGTGCAGCGCGGAAAGCTTCACCGAAATGCCGGGTGTTCCGATGATGCCCGCTTCCGGGTCCTTCGCCGCCTCCCTGGCCAGGCGATCGAGCGCGCCGGAATAGGCCTCGCGGTATTTATCGGCATCGGCAAAGGTCATCGCCGCCTCGCCCAGCATGTCGAAGGAGTGGGTCAGGCCCTTGGCCCGCTCGGGTGCGGCGCGCTTGAGGGCTTCGCCGATAGTGCGGCCGAACACGAATTGCCCGCCCATGATGCGCATCGCCTGCAGGGTCGCGCGGCGGATTACGGGCTCGCCCAGCCGGTTCATCGTGCGCTTGAGCGTGGAGGTCATCCCGCGCTGGTGCTGATCGGGCTGGTCGAGCACCTCGCCCGTCAGCATCAGTGAAAAGGTCGCCGCATTGACGAAGGTCGAGGAGCTTTCGCCCAGATACTGGCCCCAATTGACTGCCCCGATCTTGTCCTTGATCAGCGCATCGGCGGTATCATGGTCGGGCACGCGCAGCAGCGCCTCGGCAAGGCACATCAGCGCGATGCCTTCCTCTGTATCAAGCCCGTATTGCTGCAGGAACGCGTCTATCCCGGAGGCCTTGTGCCCGCGCGCGCCCTCGATCAGTTCGATCGCAAGCTCGCTCGCCTCTTTCGCCACGCGCTTGGCCGGTGCGGCCTGGGCGATACGGGCGGCGATGCAGGCCTCCTCGTCCTGGCGATAGGCGCGGCGCAATTCGGTGCGGTCGAGGGATGTGGTGGCGGTGCTGGGAAGTGTGGGCGGGGTCACGTTCGCAGGTATTCCTTTCGCATCTTTGCTTGGTCGGGACAGTCGCAGGCAATTCCATGTAGAGGATGATCGCGGCTTTTTCGAGGGAAGTGTGCAAGCGCGCGCAGCGCAAGCGGCCCGCTGGAGGCTCTCGTGCGTTTACGAAAGGCCTGTATGCGCGCTATGGTCTGAGCGAGAGCCGCTACCGCGCAAGGACCAAAGATGCCCGTTTACGCCTTTTACTGCCGCGATGGCGAAGACGCCCCGCGCATCCGCCCGACGATCCGCGAGGCGCATTTCGAACACATCTTCGCCCATGTCGGCGCCTACCGCCTTGGCGGCCCGCTCAAGAAGGAAGGCGAGGCGATCGGGTCGCTGGTGATGATCGAGGCCGCAGACGAAGCCGGAGCGCGCGCGATCTTCGAGAAAGACCCCTATTATGTCGGCGGCGTGTGGCAGTCGATCAACGTGACCGAGTTCGAGTTCCTGACCGGCACCTGGCGGCCGTCAGAGGACGGGGCTTGAGGGGCAGCTAACGCCAGGAGCATCAATCGAGCGCCCAACGCTTCAAAAGCGGACTGTCACGCAGCGACCCCGTTGCGGACACGCGTCGTGTCCGGCACAAGATTGACCGTGGCCTTTCCACCAACCAGCGAACTCGCCTTCCTTGTAGGTAAAGAAGTCGCGCAAGTGGCTTTCGCGACCGACGGCGTCCGTTTCATCTGGTGGGAAGGCGGCGAATTCCGCGTAGGAGGCAATTTCAAACACAAAGACCGATACGGGTCATGCTATCAACTAGGTGATGTTTTTCATGATCCGCCATCGTTGCTTCATCGGTTGATCCAACGCAAAGTCACAGCAATTCAGTCTAATAACAATACTCTCACACTGACATTTGACGACGGGCAAGAACTAGTCATCGATGCAACTGGTATGGGTGAGAACGGGCTCATTCAGCTAGGCGCGGACCTTTCAGAAGGTTGGATTGTGTTCTGAGCGATTTCCGAGACGTCCGCTAACCACCCCATAAAGCGACATATATGCTCACGCGCGCCGCTCCTAGTAGCGGCCACTTCACTTCTTCGCGAGATACCGTTTGCCCACCGCATCCAGCTTTGCCATCAGCGCCGGGTCCTGCTCTTCGGGAGCGGTGATGACGGCGGTGTCGAGCACGGTGTCGATCGGTGAGGCTTTGCGCTTCTTGGGCAGGCTTTCGATCAGTTTGACGACCATCGCGCGTGCCAGGGCTCCGTTTTCGCCCATCTGCTTGACCACTTCGGCAACGTCGACCGCCTCGCCTTCCCGCCAGCAATCGTAATCCGTCACCATGCCGACCAGCGCATAGGGCAGCTCCGCCTCGCGCGCGAGCTTGGCTTCGGGGATGCCCGTCATCCCGATGATGTCCGCGCCCCATTGGCGGTACATCCGGCTCTCGGCTCTGGTCGAGAATTGCGGGCCTTCCATGGCAAGATAGGTCGCGCCCACCGCGACCTTGCCCTTGCAGGCGGTGAGCGCCTTGGCACACATTTCGGAAAGCCGCTCGCAGGTCGGATCGGCCATAGAGACATGGGTGACAAAGCCGCTGGTGAAGAAGGTGGAAGGGCGGTGAAAGGTGCGGTCGATGAACTGGTCGACCACCGCAAAACGCCCCGGCTCCAGCTCTTCGCGCAAGCTCCCCACCGCCGAGATCGCGACGATATCGGTGCATCCGGCGCGCTTCAGCGCATCGATATTGGCGCGCGAATTGAGCTCTGTGGGGCTGATCGGATGACCCCTTCCGTGGCGCGGCAGGAAGCGCACCTTCACCCCTGCCAGCGTGCCGCACAGGATCTCGTCCGAAGGCTCGCCCCACGGCGTATCGACCGCAATCCATTGCGCGTCCTCGAGGCCCTCTATCTCATAGAGTCCCGATCCGCCGATTATTCCGATGCACCATTCGCCGGCCATTCTTGTGGTTCGCTGCGCCCTGTTTACGTTAAAGGTGAGGCGGCTGCCTTAGGTCAGGTCAATCCGCTCGGGCAAGGCTTTGCGGATGGAGCGTTCCGCCTGTTTGTAAGGCTCGGCAATCGAGGGGCGGGCGTTCATGCGTTCGTGATGCGCCTTTAAAGCGGGCCAGTTGTCGAGCGGGGCATTGGCGACGAGTTCGATCTGCATGAAGCAGCAGGTGACCGCGATATCGGCGATGCTGACAGTGGCGGGCGCAAACCAGTCCGCATCACCCAGCTGGCCTTCCAGATAATCGAAGATCGGCGGCAGATCCTGCGCCCAGGTCGCGCGGGCCTTTTCGACATCGGGTTCCTTCCCGCCGACAAGGTTGAAGAAAACCGGGCGAAAGATGCCAAGGCCAGCTGCGGGTGCGAGCACGGTGTCGGCATATTCCTCGATGAACAGTGCGTGGCCGTGATCGAAAGGTGCCGAGGGGTAGAGGCGCGGATTGGTGTGCTTCTTGTCGAGATAGGCGCAGATCGCGCTGGAATCTGCGATGGTGCCCTCGGCGCCCTCGGTGCCGATCGTGCGATCGCGCAGCACCGGGATCCGCTTCATCGGGGAAATCTCGGTGAACCAGCCTGGCGGGTTCATGATATTGACCGGTTCTATATCGAAGCCCGCGCCTTTCTCTATCGCAAAGGCCAGCACCTTGCGCACGAAGGGCGAGACGGGGGACCCGTATACGAGAAGGTCGTTTTCGGGCTCTTGTGCTTTATCGGACATCTCTCTCTCCTTTTGAGTGGGGATATAGGGCCCATCCCGAAAGGCGCAACGAGATTGCGTTTTGAAATGCAACACACCGCGACTATGTTCAGTGCCAGAGAGATTCACCCCGAAACCAATTTCGAATGGACGAGAGAGAGGACACTATGGTCACCCAGTACAAGAACCTGATCAACGGCGAGATGGTCGAGACCGGCGAATGGCTCGACGTGGTCAATCCCGCGAACGAGGAAGTCATCGGCCAGGTCCCCGCCTGCGGCTCGGATGAGCTCGACAAGGCGGTCGCCGCCGCGCGCGCCGCGTTCAAGACGTGGAAGACCAGTTCCTTCAAAGAGCGCCAGGCCGCCTGCATGGCGATCTCGGGCGCGATCAAGGAAAACGCCGACGAGCTTTATCGTTTGCTCACAGCCGAGCAGGGCAAGCCGCATGCGCAGGCCAAGGGCGAGATATTCGGCGCCGCGGGCATTTCGGCAGCGCAATCGACGCTTCAGCTTGAAGAAGAGATCATCCAGGACGATGATACCCGCCTCCACCGCCACCGCCGCGTGCCGGTTGGCGTGGTCGGCGGCATCGTGCCGTGGAACTTCCCGGTGATGATGGCGATCCAGAAGATCGTGCCCGCGCTCATGAGCGGCTGCACCATCGTCTTGAAGCCCTCGCCCTTCACCCCGCTCACCACCCTGCGCGTCGCCGAACTGATCGCAGGTGTGGTGCCGGCGGGCACGGTCAACATCATCACCGGCGAGGACAGCCTCGGCCCGCTCATCACGAGCCACCCGGATATTGACAAGATCACCTTCACCGGCTCGACCGCGACCGGCAAGAAGATCATGGAAGGTGCGTCGAAAGATCTGAAGCGCATCACGCTGGAACTGGGCGGTAATGACGCGTCAATCGTTCTGCCTGATGCCGATCCGAAGAAGGTGGCGGAGCAATTGTTCTGGTCCAGCTTCTCCAACGCAGGCCAGATCTGCGTTGCCGCAAAGCGCATCTATATCCATGAGGATATCTATGATGAACTGGCCGCCGCGCTGGTCGAATATGCCAAGACCGTGGTTGTGGGCGATGGCGCGCAGCAAGGTACCGGTGTCGGCCCGATCCAGAACAAGAAGCAGTATGAGCGTGTGCTCGAGCTGATTCAGGACGCCAAGGATAATGGCTATAACTTCCTGATTGGCGGTGATGCCGATCCATCGGGCACAGGCTACTACGTGCCGATCACGATCATGGACAATCCGCCGGAAGATGCGCGGATCGTTGCCGAGGAACAGTTCGGTCCGGTCATGCCGCTGATGAAGTTCTCGAGCGAGGAAGAGGTGATCGCGCGGGCGAACAATTCCGACTATGGCCTCGCCGGCGCGGTGTGGACCGCCGACACCGAGAAGGGCCAGCAGATCGCTGAAAAGCTTGAAACCGGCACTGTGTGGATCAACGAGTTCATGCACCTGTCGCCCTTCGCGCCCTTTGGCGGGCACAAGCAGTCGGGCTTTGGCGCGGAATACGGCAAGGAGGGCTTGAAAGAGTTCACCTATCCGCAGGTGATCACGGTCAAGAAGGACAACGCGGTCGCATAAGGCGCGCCGGTCCTGCAATTCGACCCGCGGCTCGAGTGTTTTCCCGAGTCGCGGGCGAGTTTGTTCATAAAACCCATCCGAGAGTCGCAATTAGCGCGTTTCCGTTCGCAATTTGGCGCGCCGGGCCGGCGTAAAGTGACCCGCTGGCGAAGCTAGCAGGCGAATACGAAGTAGGAAAACGCGCGGCTTTTGCTGGCTTCTCAAACGGGTGATGGGGGAGACGAGCCATCCCGCTTGATACCGAGAGCTTGCTTGAAGGGCTGGGCCGCGTGTGCAAGCGCGCGGGGCTTGGCGCGCCCCAAGGGCTGCATCGGCTGACCGGCGGGGCGACCATGGAAAGCTGGCGCTTTTCGTGCGGGTCCGATGACTTTGTCCTGCGCCGCGCGCCCAGCCTCGCCTTCATGGACGACCGCCCCTTCGGCCACGACACCGAGGCCGCGATCATCGAGGCGGCGCGCGCAGCGGGCGTGACTGCGCCCGAAGTCGTCGCGGTGCTGGAAGAGGACGACGGCATCGGCTCGGGCTTCGTGATGCGCGCTCTGCCCGGCACGCCGAACCCGAAACAGATCCTCGAAATGAATGACCCGTCCGCGCTGCTCAAAGAAGCGGCGCGGGATCTGGCGCGTATCCACTCGCTTAAGCGCGAGGCCCTGCCTGCCGATGTCCCGGTGATGGATTATCGCGAGGCCATCGCAGACTTGCGCGCGCAATTCGAGGAAGCGGGCGGCGACCGTCCGATCATCGCGCTTGGCCTAAGATGGATGGAAGACAATTGCCCCGACGCGGCAGAGCCCGTGCTCAACCACGGCGACTACCGCATGGGAAATCTTTTGGCTGAGGACTCCAAGCTCACCGGCGTGCTCGATTGGGAACTCGCGCATTTCGGCGACCGGCATGAGGATTTGGCGTTCGGCTGCATGGCGGTCTGGCGGTTCCACCGCTACGACCGGCCCGCTCTGGGGCTGGGAAGCCTTGAGGACTACTTCGTGGCTTATGAGGCTGAAAGCGGCGTCACGGTCGACCGCGACCGTTTCCGCTACTGGCTGATCCACCGCACCGTGTGGTGGGCGCTGGGTTGCCTTCGCATGGCCAAGATCTGGCGCAGCGGCGAGGATCGAATGCTGGAGCGCGTGGTGATCTCGCGAAGGACGAGCGAGCAGGAACTCGACCTACTGATGCTGCTGGAAGGCGATGCCTTGGCGGACGGGATCGTACCGGAAGAACGCATTTCCGATGACGATCTGTATTTCGGAGAAGCTCAGACTGGCGAGATCGCAACGGCGGTTGCCGAATGGCTCGGAACGATCAAAGACAAAGTCGAAGGCCACGACCGCTTTCAACTTGCAGTGGCTCGCAATGCGCTCGGGATGCTTGCGCGTGACTACGCAATCCTGCCCAGAGTATCGGACCGTGAGTTGGCGCAGGATTTCCTTTTAGGCCGACGCTCGATGGTGACCGATCCGGCCATCACACGTCTGCGGCGAGATGCACTGGACAAGCTGGAAGCAGACTCCCCTAAATACCCCGCCCTTGCAGTGGCGCGCGAGAAGTGGCTGTGAACCGGATGGCTGAGAACACTCCAAAATCGGTTGCAGTGGCCTCCCACCCTTCTCGTCATTCCGGCGCAGGCCGGAATCCAGAGTGGCGAAGGACTACGCCTGTGGCCCTGGATCCCGGCCTGCGCCAGGATGACGAGAGGGGCGGACGAGTGCGATCAGCACCAGCGTGAACCTTTGATCTGGCACTTCGAATGCTAAGAGAGGAAGACTAAATGGACTTCGCAATTCCCGCCGATCTTCAGGCCTATCTCGAAGAACTCGACGCCTTTATCGAGGCCGAGATCAAGCCGCTCGAACAGGCCGACGACAACATCCGCTTCTTCGACCACCGCCGCGAACACGCGCGCACCGATTGGGACAAGGGCGGCCTCCCGCACGAGGATTGGGAGCAGCTCTTAAAAGAAGCGACCAAGCGCGCCGACGCCGCCGGGCACTGGCGTTTCTCCGCGCCCAAGCAATATGGCGGCAAGGATGGTTCAAACCTCTGGATGGCGGTGATCCGCGAGCACTTTGCGCGCAAGGGCCTCGGCCTCCACAACGACCTCCAGAACGAGCACAGCATTGTGGGCAATTTCCCCTTCGTCGCCATGTTCGACCAATGGGGCACCGAGGAACAGAAGGCCGAATTCATCACCGGCGGCTTCGAACGGACCCGAAGGGTCGCTTTCGGGCTCACGGAGCCGGACCATGGTTCTGATGCGACCCACATGGAAACCACCGCCGTTCGCGAAACGCGCGATGGCGAAGACGGCTGGCTCATCAATGGCGAGAAGATGTGGATCACCGGGATGCACACCGCCACCCATTGCGCGATGTTCGCGCGCACCAGCGGCGAGGCAGGGCAGGCGAGCGGCATCACCTGCTTCCTCGTCCCCAACCCCACCGAGGGGCTGAAGATCGAGGAGTGGCTGTGGACCTTCAACATGCCGACCGACCACCCGCGTCTGTCCGTCACCGACGTTTGGGTGCCCGACAACGCAATCCTCGGCGTCGAAGGCCGCGGCCTCGCTCTGGCGCAGAGCTTCGTCCACCAGAACCGCATCCGGCAGGCTGCTTCAAGCTGCGGCGCGGCGATGTTCTGCATCGACGAAAGCGTCAAATATGCCCGCGCCCGCAAGCCCTTTGGCGAGGCGCTGTCCAAGAATCAGGCGATCCAGTTCCCGCTGGTAGAGCTTGCGACGCAATGCGAAATGTTGCGCCTGCTGATCTACAAGACCGCGTGGGAAATGGACAATATGCCGCATGAGGAGATCGAGAAGACGATCTCTGACAAGGTTTCGATGTGCAATTACTGGGGGAACCGGCTGGTGTGCCAGGCGGCGGACCGCGCGATGCAGGTGCATGGCGGGATCGGTTATTCGCGGCATAAGCCGTTCGAGCATATTTATCGCCACCACCGTCGCTATCGCATCACCGAAGGCGCAGAGGAAATCCAGATGCGCAAGGTCGCGAAAGGCCCGGCGCGCGGTTTCGAGTGCGGAGCGCGCCGTGTCGAGATCGTCGGTGGCAAGCGCGTGGCGCGCCAATTGCCATTGCAGGAAGGGTTCGGCGGGATGCGCTGCGACCGCGCTTTTCAGCGTTTTGCCCGCAGCTTCCACCTGGCCCATATCCAGTTGCAGCCCGGCAATATTGGCGAGCGGCAGCGGCCGGTCGGGCCAGCTCTCGGACGCCGCGCGGTAATGGCCCAGCGCCGCTTCGAGTTCCTCCGCCGCGATAGCCAATTCGCCCTTGACCAGCAGCGCATCGTAATGCGCCGGTTCGCTGGCAAGCGCGCGGGTGGCAAAATTCGCCGCTTCTTCGGGCGCATCCATCTCGATCAGCGCGCGCGCGGCCATCACGTTGAGATCGGCGCTGTCGGGATAGGCCTCAAGCCCCTGGTCAAGGCCCGCCTCGAACGCCTCGTCTTCGCCCAGCTCGCGCAGGACCCAGAGCGTCATCCGGTAATCCTGCTCGCTGAAGGCTTCGGGCTCAATCCCTTCGTAAAGCTCGGCGGCGGCGCGCGGGCTTCCCTGCAGGATCAATGCGTGGGCGGCGGCGATGCGGCGTTGATCCGGCGCCAGGCCGCTATCGCCCAGCGCCTCGATTGCCGCCATGGCGGCATAGCCATCGCCCATTTCCAGCATCAGCTCGAGCTTGATCGCCTGCGTCGCCGCATCGGCGCTGTCCGAGGAAAAGATGCTGGCGAGATGGCCCTGCGCGGCGCGCCACTGGCCTTGTTCGAGCGCGGCGCGTGCATCGGCATTGGTGGAGGGCGGGGCAGCGGTCTCGCCGCATGCACCAAGCGCCAGCGCGGCGCTCAGGGCAGCGGAAAGGAAGAGGCGGTGTGTGTGCGTCATGAGGCGCACTCTTAACCCCAAGCGGTAAACATCGGCTGAAATTGCGGCCCGCCAGCCTGCGTCAGGATGTGCAAAAGGCCGCCTTCGCGATGGAAGGCGGCCTTTCATGTTGCGTGCGACCCCTCGCGCGCGTGCCGCGCCTGTGCGGGGTTGATGTCGAGGAAAGGCTCAGGCCTCTTTCGTCTTCCTGTTCTTCAGGGCCTTGCGACCGCCAAGGGCAGCGGCTGCGCCCGCGCCAAGAAGCAGGACGCCGCCCGGTGCCGGAACCGGAGTGCCGCCCGACGAACCGCCCGAGGTCGAGCCGCCGGTCGTGCTACCGCCCGAAGTGCTGCCGCCGGAGGTCGAGGTGGAGGTCGAAGTTGAAGTGGAAGTCGAAGTGGTGCTGGAACCGCCGGTCGAGGTCGAGCTGCCCGACGACGAGCTTTTCGAGGACTTGCTCGACTTTGATGATTTGGACGACTTGGAGGACTTCGAAGATTTCGAGGACTTGCTGCTCTTGGAGCTCTTGGAGCTCTTGCTTGCCTTGCTGCTCTTGCTCGACTGGCAAAAGATAAAGCAATTGTCCGACTTGGAGCTCTTGCTGAACCAGCTGGTCGCGTTTGCTTCGCTCGGAGTTGCGGCGACGATACCGGCTGTCGCGAGCGACGCACCGATCACAGCGGCCTGTGTCATCTTGATATACTGCATCGTTTCTTCCCCTAGTCCGAAAGCGCCGTCCATCGACGCTCCGCCTACGGTCACTGATTAAGCAATCAGCGTGCCACTTTCGGGATTGTTCAACGTTTCCAACGGGTAAAGTCCTTAACGGAGCTTACGGGGAAACACTCAGTGTCAAAAATCCCGACACAAATTGCGGGCGAACATAGTTAATCCTGCCAGATGCCAAGTATATGTGCGAGCGGCGTCATCTGGGTGCTGGCAAATTCGTCATAGGCATCGCTGTGATCGGGATCGGGGAAGTAATTCCCGCTGATCGACACGCGTTTTTCCCCGCTCATATTGCGGCGCGTGTAATGCGGCGCGTAGCTGGGGAAGATCACGAGGTTGCCAACCTCGGGATTGATCTCGTGCATGTTGCGCCGGGCGACCGCGTCCATCACGAAGACCAGCTCGCCGCTGTTTTCGGGATAGTTCGAATAATAGACCCATGACAGGCCATCGGGCCAGTCGGCGCGGATATGGGTGTGCCAGTCGGTGTTCTGTCCGGGATTGAGGATGTGGCCCCAGCGCTCGGCCTCGGCGAAGGGCTCGAAATGCGGGTTGAGCGTGCGCACGAAGCCATCGATGCGCGCCAGCAGCTCGGACACTTGGGCATTGTCTTCGGGCAGCAGCGAGTCCTCGCTCTTGGTGTCGCCCACCTCTTCGCAGCGGCGGTCCTCCTCGCGCGCGACAACTGCGCGGGTGATCTCGTCATTGTCGAGATCCCTGCCGAGCGGCACGACAAGATGGCCGATCGTCAGCAGCGGAGAGAAATAGGCGAACGGGTCCTGAGCGATCGGGACCACGCCTTCGGGTGCGGGATTAAACGGCTTGTTCACGTCGCGGGGCCCTTTCACAGCCTGTTGTCTGGGCTGCGCGTGTTAACCGTAAGGGTTTAAGACGTAGTAAAAAGAGCTTGGAAAGGCGTCCCGAAGGGCGACCGATTATGGCTTCGCTTCAGTCCCATAGCGGTTCGGGAACGCGCGTCTGCTTGCGGCGTGCGACGAAATAGAGCCCCGTTCCCACCACCAGCAACCCTGCGAACAAGACATAGGCGCTCGCTGGGACCTGGAGCATGGTGAACACCGCAAACCCGGCAGATACGGCGATCACCGGCCACCAGTAGAGCGGCATATGTCCATCGTGACCCTTGTCATGCCGCCGCATCAGGGCGATGAATGCCGCGATTACGACCAGCGTCGACAAGGTGGCGGAAAGCGATGTCACCGAGGCGAGGAAAGTGAACGCGCCGCTCGCCAGCATCACCCCCACAATGCCTGCAAACAGGATAATCGCGCGGTCGGGCGTCTGGAAGCGGGGCGAGACATGCGCGAAGGTCTCGGGCAACAGCCCCCGGTCGGCCATGCCGAAAGCGACCCTTGGCCCCGCGATGAAAAAGGTCAGCGCGTTGGACGCAATCGAGAAGATCGCCGCAAGGCTGATCATGAGCACCCCCGTCTGCCCCATCAATGCTTCGGCTGCGGCGGCCAGCGGGGTCGCATCGCCTTCGCTTTGCGGCGCGCCCGCCGCGATGAAGGCCCATTGCACGCTCATGTAGAAGGCCATGATGATGGCGACAGACATCAGCATGGTCAGCGGCAGATCGCGGCGGGGTCGCTTGAGCTCGCCAGCGGAAAAGACCGCATTGTCCGCCCCGGAAAAGGCGAAATAGACCAGCAGCACCACGCTCTCGACCTGTCCGAAACTTGGCAAGGTGTATTCGCTTGCGACCCCGCCCGAGGCAAAGGCCACTGCGCACAGGACCAGGATCGGCGAGATCTTGAGCACGGTTCCCACGCCCAGCGATCCGATGCTGGTTGTCATGCCTGAAAGAACGATCCCCGTGATCGCGACCAGAATGAAAGCGATGGCCAGAGCCTGCGGCACGCTTTGGCCGAGAACGGGGAAAAGCACCGCCATATAGGCAACCAGGACATAGAGCGTGGCGGCCCGGCCCGCCGCGATGCCGAGCACGACCCACCACCCGATCTGAAAACCCACGAACGGGCCAAAGGCGGCCTGCGTCCACAATTGCGACCCGCCCGATGATCGGAACATGGCTGCAAGGCGCGCAGCGATCAGGATGGTGAAGCTGTAGAGCGTGCCAAAGATCACGAACATCCACGGCGCGAAAGTGCCGACCTCGGCATAGAGCAGCGCGGGCAGGGCGAAGATCCCTGCACCGATCATGCCGTTGACGCTCATGAGGGTAGCGCCGATCGGGCCGACCACGCGCGGCGGTTTTGTATTCTGCAAGATCGTGTGTCCCCCGGCCGCTCCCGCGCGACCCGTTGGCAAGGTGTATAACACCGGCGCGGCGTGTCTAGCCCCTCACATCAACCCCGCCGCCGCCACCAGCTCGCCAGCAGGCTGCCGATCAGCACGTGCCACACGGCCGAAATCGCGGCGGGCACGGGGGCAAGCGCGGCCTGGCCGGCATTGGCGAATTGCGCGGCAAAGGTGGGGGTCTTGGCAAGGCCGGAGCCAAGGCCTGAATTCTGCATGCCGACCTCGATGGATATTGTGCGCTGCTGCGCGCCCGAAAGCCCCGCCGCGCGCGCCAGGCCGTAGCCGAGGCCAAAGCCCAGCGCATGCAGCAGGAAGGTCGCCAGCAGCAATTCGCCTGCATGCGCCGCAATCTGCGCCTTTGCCCCGCCAACAATCCCGCCCACGATCCAGATCACGAGCGCGATGGCAACCAGCGGCAACACGCCGCTTACCGCTGCCGCTGCGCGCGGAAATAGGCGGTTGAGCGTCGTTCCGGCCACCACCGGGATCAGCACGATGGCGACCATGTTGCGCAAAAGGTTCCAGCGGTCGATCTCGACATAGGCGCCCGCCAGCTCGCCCGTCAGCAGCGGGGTGAGCGCGATGGCGACAAGGGTGGAAAGCATCGTCATCGTCACCGACAGAGCGACATTGCCGCGCGCAAGATAGGCAACGATGTTCGAGGCTGTGCCGCCGGGGCAGCAGGCGACAAGGATCAGACCCACCGCAAGCCCCTGTTCCAGATCAAGCGCGCGGGCAATCGCCCAGCCGCCAAGAGGCATGACAAGGAATTGCAGCCCCACGCCGATCGCCACCGCGCGCGGCAATTGCGACAGGCGGCGGTAATCCTCGAAACTCAGGGTCAGCCCCATCGCCAGCATGATCAGCCCCAGCGCGACCGAAAGCGCGCTTTGCCCGGCGATGGTGACGCTGCCATCGGTCATCCAGGTGAAGATCGCGGGTTCGAACCACGCAAGCGCGACCCCGGCGAGGGTGAGGATGGCAAAATTTTTGGTGATCTTTTCGAGCAAGCGGGCCTCCGGGCGTGGGCTCGGTGCCCTTAACCTCAAAGCCGGCGGCTGCAAAGCAAGCGCGTCAGGCCCCGGATATCTCCATCAGCTTCTTCAGGTCGCCCAGCGCCTTGGCGCGCAGCTGGTGAACGCGCGGCACGCTCACTTCGAGCACGGCGGCAATCTCGGTGAGGTTGAGTTCCTCGACATAGAACAGCTGGAGCACCAGTGTCAGACGTTCGGGCAGGTTGCCCATCGAGGCGACCAGTCGCTCGCGGTCTTCCATCTCGCACAGCGCTTCGAACGGGTCCGGCCCCTCGGCGGCGAAGGCGGTGCTGGTCTCGTCATATTCATCCGTGATCGAGGTGAGGGTGATCGCGCTGGCCTCGATCTCGAGCAATTGCGTGTCGGTGATCTGCATCGCGCGGGCGATCTCGCGGCGGCTGGGATCGCGGCCAAGACGCTCGCGCAGGCCATCGCAGGTGCGCTCATAGGCGGCGCGTTTCTTGCGGGCGAGCCTGCTGTCGCTGAGCACGCGGCGGATCTGGTCGAGCATCGCGCCGCGCACGCGGATCTTGGCATAGGCGGCAAAGCCGTCTTCCGTGTCGCGATCGTGGCGCTGGGCGCATTCGGTGAGCGCGAGGATGCCGGTCTGGATCAGGTCTTCGACCTCGATCCCCTCACGCCCCATCCCATGGATGTGCCAGGCGGCGCGGCGAACGAGCGGCAGGAACCGTCGCACGCGGTCCTCGACCACGTCGCGCGGGGCGCCCGCGCTCGCATAGGAGCCTGCGAAGGAGGCGGGATCGTGCTTCATGCGGGCATCGAGGCTGGCGGAGGTGTCTGGATCGAGGGCGTCTGGACCGAGGGCGTGCCTGGGTCAGCCTCTGGCATGGGCAGCGCGGGCGTTTCAGCCGCCGGCTCGTTGCCGATCAGACCGACCACTTCGACCGCCTGGCTTGCAGGCAGTTCGTTGATCGAGAGCACCGCGCAGCGCGCCACGCGTTGTCGCAGCAGGCGAGCGAGCGCACGGCGCGCGGGCGGCTGCACGATCAGCGCCAGCGGGGCGCTGACCTGATCGACGATGGCGCTTACCTGTTCGACGATCATCGCGGCGCAATCGGGTTCGATCAACGGCTGGCCCGTCGCCGGATCGCTCACTCCGCCTAGGATCGCCCCTTCGAGACTGGCATCGAGCGTGATGACCTTGAGCGCCTCGCCCGGCGGGGCAATCCGGGCCACCAGCCGTGCACCCATGTCTGCGCGCACGGCATCGATCAGCGCGTCGAATTCGGGCGATTTCTGCAAGGCCATCGCCAGCGAAGTGAACAGCGGCTGCGGGTGGGCAAGCCCGATCCCGTCGGCGATCAGCGCGCGCAGCACCCGCGTCAGCGCGGCAAGGCTGAGCGGGTCGGGATGCACCGCCTCGATCAGCGCCGGGCTCGTTTCCTTCAGCGCGTCGATCAGTTCGCGCACTTCCTCGGGGCCGAGCAGCTCGGCGGCCTGCGCCAGCAGCGCCTGGTTGGCGTGGGTTGCGATGACGGTGGACGCATCAACGACCATGAAGCCCTCGGCCACGCCATGCTCGCGCGAGGACGGCTCGATCCACAGGGCGGGACAGCCGAAACTGGGGTCAAGCGTCGCCTCGCCGCCAAGGCCGTGGGAGCGGTTCAGCACGTCGCCGGTATCGATCGCCAGCAATTTGCCGGGCCGTACGGATGACCGCGCTATGGTGACACCGCCCAGCTGCACGGCGTAGTCCGCGGCGCCCATATCGAGCGGAACAAGAGGCTTCGAATGAGCCTCAAGGAACTGCGCGACGAAACCAAGCAGGCCGAAGGCTCGCCCGAAATGAAAGGCGCGCGCAAGCAGCGCCAGCGTGATCTGGCGCGTGGCGGCATCGCCAAGGCGATGAAGGAAGCGCAGTTCATCATCGTCAACCCGCTGCATTTTGCGGTGGCGCTGTCCTACGATCCCGACCGCGCGCCCGCGCCTGTCCTGATGTGCAAGGGACGGGGCGAGACCGCGCTCGCCATGCGCGATATTGCGGGAGAGGAGGGGATGCCGATCCTCGAATATCCCGCGCTTGCGCGTTCGGTCTATTTCACCACGCAGTCCGGCCAGATGGTGCGCGAGGAGCTGTATGTCGCAATCGCGGCGCTGGTGGCCTTTGTCCTCTCGCTCAAGCGCGGCGAACGCGCGCGCCGACCCAATGTCGAAGTGCCCGAAGACATGCGCTTTGACGGCGACGGGCGCCCCGATCCCGGTGCCTCGCATGCGTAGACATTCCCGGCTTAAGCCTGCGCGCGCCGCGCCGTCCTGATCATCATGTCTGAAACCGGTTCATCCATCATCTCCGCGCTGGGCGCCGGCAGCGGAATCAATTTCAGCCAGCTTGCGACCGATATCTCGGAGGCAACCTACAGCTTCCAGCGCGAAAACCTGCAGGCAAGCAACGAGACGCTGCAGGCGCAGATTTCCGCCGCCTCGGTGCTGCGCAGCGCGCTCAGCGGGTTGTCGAGTGCGCTTGGCGATCGCATCCGCACGGGCGATGTCGCCCCGCGCGCCAGCATTGGCAATACAGGCGTTGCAAATGTCTCCGCACCGGCAGGCAGCGCGCCGAGTGGTCGCTACAGCCTCGAGGTCAGCCAGTTGGCCGATAGCCAGACGCTGGTTTCTCCTGCCTTTGGCAACGGCGATGACCTGGTGGGCGAAGGAAGCCTGACGATCCGGTTCGGCACAGTGGATGGCGCAAGCTTCACCGAAGACACCGCGCAAACTGCGCTCGACATCGCGGTAGAGGCAAGCGACACGCTGACGGATCTTGCAGCCAGGATTTCCCGCGAAAGCGGCGGCGCGCTCGAAGCTTATATCGCCAATGGTTTTGATGGAGCGCAACTGGTCATCAAGGGCCGCGAGGGGGCAAGCAATGGCTTTATTCTCGAACCCACCAGCGCGGCCGGGATGCCAACCGCAACCCCCGGCGATCTGACCTTCCTCGCCTGGTCGCCCGCCAGCGACACGGGACAATTGCGCGGCACTGCGCGCGATGCCGTTTTCGAGCTCGACACGGTCGAAATCCGCTCGCAGAGCAATGTGGTGCGCGATCTTCCCGAGGGTCTCGCGCTCAGGCTCACGGGCACGAATGCCGGCGCGCCGACGCAGATTGAATTCACGCAGGATACCAGCGCGATCACAGGGGTGATGGGCGATCTCGCCGCAGCGCTGAACGATATCGTCGCGCTTTTGCAGGAAGGCGAGGGCGGGGAGAACCGCCTCCAGACCGATCAGGACGCGCGAGAATTGCGGCGCGATCTCTCGGCGCTCACCAGCCGGTCGATTGATCCCGGCGCTTCCAACGGTGTGCCCAACACGCTGGGAGACCTCGGCCTCTCGCTCAACCGCGACGGCACTTTCCGCCTCGACAGCGCCCGGCTCGAGAGCACCTTGAGCGACAGCCCGCAAGAGGCCCTGGCTCTGTTCACGACCGGCCTGTTCGGCGTCTTCGCGACGATCGACAAGCTCGCGCGCGATAACACCACGCTGGGCGATGGCGGGTCGCTGGGAGGCTCCATCAGCCGTTTCGAAGGCCAGATCGATCGCAACAATGAACGCCTCGCGCGGATTGCCGAGCAGCAGGAGGCCCTGCGCAACCAGCTGGGCCGCAGCTTTGCAGGCGCGCAATCGCGGATATCGGCATCGCAATCGACGCTGAGCTTCATCCGCCAGCAATTCGAGATTTCGGACGAGTAGCGCGGCGCACCCGATGCAGCTCTTCCTCAACTCTCCTGCCGCCGCCTATCGCCAGGTCGATCTTGACGCCCGGATCGAAGCGGCGCGCGCCGACGAATTGACGCGCATCTGCCTTGATGAAGCGGTGCTGGCTCTGGGGCGGGCGTTGATCGCGCTGGAGCGTGCCCCGCATGTCCCACCGCGCGATCCGCTGTCGCGCGCGCTTGGCATTGCGGTCTATCTTGCACGATCGGTCGCGCCGGAAAATCCGATGCGACAGGCGCTTGTGCAGTTCTATGCCGGGCTTGCCGACATTATCGGGCGCAACATGAGCGAGGCGCATTACGCCGAAATCGCGCAGGCGCGTGATGATTTCAGGGATGTGCTCGAGGCGGTGTCATAGCGGCGCTTGCAAGCTTTGCGTATGTCAGGCGGCCATCGCTTCGCTGATGATCCGCGCGGCGTCGGCAGGGTCCTCGAAAGGGTGGAAATGCGTGCGGTCAGGGCGCGGCATGTCTGTACCCCTCGGGATTTGCCCGGCGAGCAGCGGCCAGGTGGGTGAGCCCTTGAAATCCATCGCCTGTGTCTGCTTGGCACGAACGACCAGCGTCGGGGCCTTGATCTGCGTCACGGCCTGGTGGATGCCCGAATTGGAGAGGCTGGAGCTGTAGACGCTCGCTTCCATTTCAGGCGAGCAGGCGAGCTCGAAACCGCCACCATCCGTCTTGGCGACAAGGCCGTGGCGGCAGTAATCCTCGAACACGCGGGGGGCAAACAGCGCATAGGGATCGCGCCCCTGGAAGCGTTCGATCATCGCCTCGACCGAGGCGAAATCGCGCTTGCGCCGGATTGCGGGATGCGCCGCGCCCGCCATCATCGCCGCGTTTTCAGGTGCGTAGCGTTCAGGCTCCATGATTACCGGATCGAACAGGACGAGGTGGCTGAAGGTGTCGGGATGATCGGCGGCGCACTGGGCGAGCGTGTGCGCGCCCATCGAATGCCCGACGCCCACCGCGCCGCGCAGTCGCAGGTGATCGAGCAGGCCCGCAACCTCGCGCGCTACCGTGCCCCAGTGGTCGATCGGATCGCCACCTGAGCGGCCATGGCCGTGCAGATCGACGCTGATCACCCGCCGGCCGGCAAAATGCTCGATCACAGCGTCGAAAACGCGGCCATGAAAGCCGGTGGCATGGGCAAAGAAAAGCGGCGGCTCGGTGTTGCCGGGGGCTGCGCGCCATTCCCAATAGGCGATCTTGACGCCGTCGATCGCGATGCTGCGGGCAGCCGGGCTCATGCCGAGGCGGCCTTTTCATTTCGATCGGGCATGGCTTGCGCGTGCGCTCTCTGCTCTTCCCCCGGCGCGTCTGCCCCCGGCGCGTCTGCGAAGCGGTCAATCATCTGCATGTCCCTGAATTACCGTCGATCCCTGTTGCCGAATGTAACGTGCAAAAGCTGCATCAGTGCCCGATCGATCGAGGAAAAGTACCCTGCCCTTGCGAATCGCGGGCGGGGCTGCAACTCTTCGCAACAGACGGGTATCACGCACCATGGAAGGCACCTGAAATCTCAGGGCATCCACAAGCCCAAGGATTGCGTTTTGGCTTACCTCTCATTCGGGATTTGTGGCGCTCTCTGGCGTCAATGGCGCGCGGGCGGGGCAGCGATCACCGCCGCATTGGCCCTGGTGGCCTGCGGCGCAGCGCCCGAAGTGGTAGAGCAAGACCCGGTGCGGCCTGCCAAACTGCTGACACTCAAACCCGCCTCTGCTGGTCAGTCGGGCAGCTTTCCCGCGGTGGTCCGCTCGGTTCGCAGCACCGATCTGGCCTTTCAGGTCGGCGGGCAGATCGTCGAATGGAATGCGCGCGATGGTGGCTCGTTCAATCGCGGCGACGTGATAGCGCGGCTCGATGCGACCAGTTTCGAAGCCGCCGTCGAGCAGGCAGAGGCACAATATCGCAATGCCAACAGCGAATATGAACGCGCCCAGCGCCTGATCGCGGAAGATGCGATTTCCAAGAGCGTTGTCGAAAGCCGCGCGGCACAACGCCAGGTCGCCAAGGCGGCGCTCGATACAGCGCAGAAGAATCTGAGCGACACCGTCTTGCGCGCGCCCTTCACAGGGGGCGTGGGCGTGACGAATGTCGAGCAGTTCCAGAATGTCTCGCCGCAAGAGCCGGTTTTGGTGCTGCAAAGCCGGCAGGTCGAGGCGATCATCAACGTGCCGGCCAGTTTCGTGCTGAACTCCAACCAGATGGAGATCACCAACGTCTTCGTCGAACTCGACGCCGCGCCCGGGCGCCAGTTTCCCGCGAGCTTTCGCGAGGCGCGCGGAGTGGCCGACAGTTCGACCCAGACTTTCGAGGCGTATTTCAGCTTCACCCCGCCGCCCGAATTGCTGGTGCTCACCGGGATGACGGCGACCTTGTTCTACGACAGCCGCCCTCTTGATGCCGGCATGACGATGAGCGAGGTCGAAGTGCCGATTTCGGCCATCATGGCTGAGGGCAATCAGCGCTCCGTCTGGGTTGTCACCGGCCCCGACATGACGATAGAGCGGCGCGATATCACGGTCGAGCAGGATGTTGGCGAGACCCTGCGCGTCATCAGCGGGCTCGAACCCGGCGAGACGATCGTCGCGGCGGGCGGGAATTACCTGCGCGAGGGCGAGCGCGTGCGGGCCTGGTCGAAATAGGAGCCGGGCCCCCCATGGACATCGCAGCCTTCAGCGTGCGCAACCGGCTGATCATGTGGATCGTGATCGTCCTGTCGCTGTTCGCCGGCTGGACGGCCTATCGCGAGATGCCGCGCTTCGAGGACCCGGAATTCACGATCCGCACCGCGCAGATCTTCACCCGCTATCCCGGCGGCTCGCCCGAAGAGGTCGCGCGCGAGGTTTCCGCCCCGCTCGAAGAGGCTTTGCAGGACATGCAGGAGGTCGAGGAGATCCGCTCGGTTTCCTCCGCGGGCCGGTCTGAAATCTCGGTCGACATCAAATATGCGGCAAGCCCCTCCAAAGAGGCGCTGCAAGGCGTGTGGAACAGGCTGCGCAACAAGGTGCGCGATGCGGCAGCCGAATTGCCGCCGGGCTCGAAACAAAGCGTGGTTTTCGACGAGTTCGGCGATGTCTTCGGCATCTATTACACGCTGACGGGCGAGGGCTATTCGATGCCCGAACTGCGCCGCTACGCCAAGGCGCTGCGGCAGGATATGCTGAGCGTTGACGGCGTGGGCAAGGTCGAGATTGCGGGCGAGCAGGAAGAGGTCATCTATGTCGAGATTCCGCGCCAGAAGGCCGCTGCGCTCGGCACCACGGTCAACACGGTGTTCCAGCAGCTTTCAACCCAGAACGCCGTGGTTGGCGGCGGCAGTGTCGAGGTCGACGGCAAGCGCCTGATCATCACGCCCAGCGGCGATATCGATTCGGTGGCTGCGATCTCGAATCTCCTCGTCTCGTCCTCTGATGGCCGCGTGGTGCAATTGCGCGATATCGCAACCGTAAGGCGTGGCTTGCGCGAACCGGCCAGCTTCCTTGCCTATTGGGATGGCGAGCCCACCATCATCCTGGGCGTTGCGGCAGTGTCGGGCTCGAACGTGGTCGCCGTTGCCGAGCGGCTCGAGCAAAAGCTCGCCCAGGTCGAGGGCCAGCGTCCGTTCGGCATGGAATTGTACGAATTCTACAACCAGGGCGAGGTGGTCGACCGCTCGGTCTCCGATTTCGTCATCAATGTGGTGATTGCGCTGGTGATCGTGATCGGCGCGCTGTTCGTTTTCATGGGCGTCAAATCGGGCCTGGTCATCGGGATCGGCCTGCTGCTCACCATCGCTGCAACGCTGGGGACGATGTATCTTGGCAATATCCCGATGCACCGCATTTCGCTCGGCGCACTGATCATCGCGCTGGGGATGCTGGTCGACAACGCTATCGTTGTAACCGATGGTATCCTGAGCGGCTGCCAGAAGGGGCGCCGTATCATCGACATCGCCAGCGAGGTGGTCAAACGCTCGATCTGGCCGCTGCTGGGCGGCACGCTGGTGGGCATTCTCGCCTTTGCCCCGATCGGCCTTGCGCCAGGCAAGACGGCTGAATTCACCGGCGATCTGTTCTGGGTGATCCTGATCTCGCTGCTCTACAGCTGGATCTTTGCAATCACGATCACGCCCTTCCTGTGCTCGATCCTGTTCAGATCGATCGAGGACCAGTGCGCCGAGAGCGGACCGATCACGAACGGCGAGGAAGCTGCGGGCACGCTGATGCAGCGGTTCAAGCGTGTGGTCGCGGCTCTCGTTGCCCGGCGCTTTGTCACGATGGGCGCTGCTGCGGGCCTGTTCGGACTTTCGATCCTCGGCTTCGGCTATGTGACGCCGGGCTTTTTCCCCGCCTCGACCACGCCGCAGATGGTGGTCGATTACTGGCTGCCCGAAGGCACCGATATCACCAACACCAACGCCGATATGCTCGAGCTGACCGAATATCTGCGCGACCTCGAGGGGGTTGAGGATGTGCACACGCTGGTGGGCAAAGGCACCCTTCGCTACATGCTGATCTATCAGTTCGAGAGCCAGAATTCAGCCTATGGCCAATTGCTGGTGAAGCTTGATGATTACAACCGGCTCGACACGCTGATCCCGCAGGTACAGCGCCATATCGATGAAAACTTCACCCAGGCGCAAGGCAAGGTGACGCGCTTTGTCCTGGGTCCGGGCGGCGGCTCCAAGATCGAGGCGACTTTCTCCGGCCCTGACCCGGACGTGCTGCGCGACCTCGCCCGGCAGGCTCAGGAAATCTACCACGAAGATGGCGGCGCGATCGCGATCAAGGATGACTGGCGCCAGCGTGTGCCCGCGATCGAGCCGGTCTATTCCGAGGTCAAGGGCCGCCGTGCAGGGGTAAGCCGGGCCGATTTGGGCGAGGCGCTGGCGCGCAATTATTCGGGCCAGCAGGTCGGCGTCTACCGCGAGAATGACGATCTCATCCCGATCCTGTCGCGCGCGCCGGAAAATGAGCGGCTCGATGTCGCGAATATGAACAATGTCCAGATCATCACGCAGACCGGTGCGGCAGTGCCGATCGAACAGGTGACCGACGGGATCACCACGATCTTTCGCGACAGTCGCCTGCGCCGGATCGACAATCACTGGTCAATCAAGGCGCAGGCCGACCCGGCGCCCGGCGTCATCGCCGGCGATTTGCAGGAACGCGTCGAAGGCCCGGTCGAAGCGATACCCCTGCCGCCGGGCTACAGCCTTGAATGGGACGGCGAGAAGGGCTCTTCCCAAGAGGCCAATGCCAACCTTGCAAGCGTCATTCCGCTCGGCTTCGGGGCGATGGTGCTGGTGACGATCCTGCTGTTCAACGCGCTGCGACAGCCGCTGGTGATCTGGGCTGTCGTGCCGCTGGCGCTGGTGGGTGTGGTGATCGGACTGCTGCTCATGAACGTGGCGTTCGAATTCATGGCGATCCTCGGCGTGCTCTCGCTCGCTGGACTCCTCATCAAGAACGCGATCGTACTGGTCGACCAGATCGACCTCGAAATCGGCGAGGGCAAGGCGCGCATGGATGCGCTGGTCGACAGCGCTGCTAGCCGTGTGCGTCCGGTGCTGCTGGGTTCGGGGACGACGGTGCTTGGGGTGATCCCGCTGTTCACCGACGCATTCTTCAAATCGATGGCAGTGGTGCTGGTCTTCGGCCTCAGCTTTGCGACGGCGCTGACGCTGATCCTCGTGCCGGTGGTCTATGCGGCGGTGTTCCGCATCTCGACTGACGAAACTGCAAGAGGCGCCGGATCAACGGGCGCCAAGGAGGCGCAGGCATGATAGCGCGCACATATGGGCTTGCCCTTGCGGCCATGATCCCGCTTGCCGGCTGCGCTTCGCTCAGCAGCGAGGCGGACATAGCGCGGGCAACCGCGCAAAGTCTCCCCTCCCTTCCTTTGACATGGGCGGTCGATGGCGCCCTGCCCGGGGAGGTGCGCGTGGGCTGGATCGAGGCGGTGGGCGATCCGGTGCTGACCGAACTCGTCCTCGAGGCGCAGGCCAACAATCCCGATATCCGCGCCGCAGCTGCCAACCTCGATGCAGCGCGCGCGCTGGTAGTGCAGGCGCGCGCGGCGCTCTATCCGCAGGTCAACGCCAATTTCAACGCCGACCGCACCGAGACGCCCAACCCCTTCGCACTCAACCGCCCATTCTACCAGGCGACGCTGCAGGGCGGTTGGGAAGCCGATCTATGGGGCCGCGTGCGCGCCGGGCGCAACGCTGCCTATGCCAGCGCGCAAGCGGTTGAGGCCGATTTGCGCTTTGCCCAATATTCGCTCGCAGCTGGCGTCGCCTCGGCCTATTTTGCCAGCATCGAGGCTGCCGAGCAGGTCGGCGTGGCTCAGCGCACCGTCGACGCGCTGGCCGAGATCGATCGGATCGTTCGCGTGCGATACCGCGAGGGCTTCGCCTCGCGCCAGGACACCGCGACCACCGGGGCCGACCTGGAAGCCGCGCGCGATAGCCTCGAGCAAGCGCATATTGGCGCGCGCAATGCCCGGCGCGCGCTCGAAGTCCTGCTGGGGCGCTACCCTGCCGAGGCGATTGCGCCCGACGAAGGGCTGCCCGAAGCGCCGCCCCCGCCGCCTGCCGGCCTGCCATCACAATTGCTCGAACGCCGCCCCGACGTGATCGCGGCCGAGCGCCGCGTTGCCGCCGTTTTCGGCAATCTTGACCAGGCGCGGGCGGCGCAATTGCCGCAGATCATGCTGACGGGCGCGGTGGGCGGCGCCTCGACAGCGCTGGGCGATATCCTGAATAGCGGCAATCTTGTATGGTCAGTGATCGGCGATATCCTCCAACCTGTCTTCGATGCAGGTCTGCGCGACGCGCGCGAGGACGAGGCCGATGCCAACCGCCGCGCGGCGGTTGCGCAATATGCGGCCCGCGCACTCAGCGCCCTGCGCGAGGTGGAGGACAATCTCGATGCCGTGCAGGTCCTCGCCCGGCGCGAGGCGATCCTCGAAACCGCCGCAGAGAATGCGGGAACGGCCTATGCGCTGGCGCAATTGCAATACCAGGAAGGCGAGATCGATCTCATCGACGTGCTGAACTTCCAGCAGCGCCTGTTTTCCGCCGAGCGCAATCTCGTCAGCGTGCGTCGGCAGCGGATCGATCAATGGGTGGGGCTGAACCTCGCGCTTGGCGGATCATGGCAGACGGGCAGCAAAGCATCGCCAAAGACGCCCTGATCGCCAATCGGGCACCGCTTGACCCTTCGGCCGTTGATTGCCACACGCGCCCGACTGGCAATACGCGCAGCCAGCAACCATATGCGCCCAAGACACCAGCGCCCCTTTCCCGATCACAGCGATCGCTCAAGCTTCCGGAGCCCCTTTTGCACGACGTTCGGCCAGCCGACCCGATGGACACAGCCGCTTTCCGCCGGCTGATGGGCCAGTTTGCAACCGGGGTATGCGTTGTCTCGGCCAATGATCGCGCCAGTCAATCCGGGGGTGATATTGCCGGGATCACGGTCAATTCCTTCGTCTCGGTCTCGCTCGAGCCGTTGCTGGTGTGCTGGAGCCTTGGCAACGACTCCAGCCAGTTCGGCCTGTGGACCGAGACCGAGAATTTCGCGATCAGCATCCTTGCACAGGACCAGGCCGATCTCGCGCGCCGCTACGCCACGCGCGGCAGCCGCGATCTTGACCCTCGTGATTTCGAGCGCACCACACACGGTCTGCCGGTGATTGCGGGCGCGCTGGGTTACCTTGAATGCCGGCAATGGTCGATTTACCCCGCCGGAGACCATACTATGGTATTGGGCGAGGTGATTGGGATGCATCAGGCACCCGGCGGCAGGCCGCTTACCTTTTACGGGGGCGCGTTCGGTCGGATCGCCGATTGAGGGACGCATGCAGGACATAAGACCTTCGCGGGGCCATTTCAGCGCCGCAGCCGGCGACGACACGCGCGAGAAGCTGCTTAACGCGGCGCTCGAGCAATTTGCCGAGCGCGGCTTCTACGGTGCCAGCATCGCGCAGATCGCGGGCGAGCTCGACCTGACCAAACAGGCGTTGCTCTATTACTTCAAGCGCAAGGAAGACCTCTACGCCGAAGTGCTCAAGCGGATCGCCGATCGCCTGCTGGCAGCGATGCATGACGGGGTGAAGGACGAGGACACGCCCGAAGCGCAGTTCGAGGGCATGATCCTGGGGATCTATGCCGAGGCGCAGGCGCGCCCGCTCGACCGGCGCGTGCTCATGCGCGAGCTGATGGACAACCAGCGCCGCGAGGCGCCGGCCGACAAGTGGTATCTAAGGACGTTCCTCGATGCTGTGGTCGCCCAGCTTGACAGGATCGATGGGCTCGCCGCGATGCCGTTCGAGGACAAGTTCGCCGCGATCTACCAGATGCTCTCTTCGATCGAATATTTTACCATCTCAGCCCCTACGCTCACCCGCATGTATGGCGAGGAAGGCTTTGCCCGGATCACGCAGTCCTTCCCCGAACAATTGCGCGCACAGGCACGCCGCCTGATCGAGGATGCAAGACGCCGCGAGTGAGAGGCGGGAGCTGCTCGGTCGCCTCTTGCGCATCGATGACAGCCAGACTGGCCAGACCAATGTTGCCTATGATGGTAACGCTATGGTTGCCGAGTACGATGCACCAGGAAATCTGTTGCGCTTTAATGCGCACGGATCGAATGCCGAGGCGGAGCCTGTGCTGAAGCTGCCTCAGTAATCCGCTGTTAGTGTTCGAAGAGACACGCCCACAAGCAGCGTTTTCCATTTAAGAGCGCTTCACGCTGATCCTTGAATGCCTACGTGAAGACTTGCGATCCAACTTAAAGGTAGTTTCACACAATGCGAAGCGGTGTCGTCGTCCTCGGAATTTTAGGCGCAGCGACAGGGGCATGTGGGACAATGGATCATCCCAGTGATCTGCGCGTTTTGCGTCAGACCGACGATCTGATCGTGGCTTACACGTCAGATTGGCTTTATCAAGGACGCTCTATAGGAGTGCCTACTGAAGCTGAGCTAATTTCGATGGCCTACAAACGCCTGCCCAGCCCAGATCCGCACTGTTATGATTATGGGCATGTCTCGTGGATTTCGCGCTCCTCAGCCAGCCCGATATGTGGTGGCTACCGATTTGAGATTGCGAGACTGTCAAAGCCTTCGACATTTTGGGCTGACGTTTGGTTGGTGAATGAGGATGAAGACGAGGTACCTTACGGCGCTATCTACGTCGAAGGCGGCCAATTGGATTGTTACCGAATTTACTATTCTGACGGTGATTATTTCGAATATACGGATAAGGCGGCGCGCGCTAGTTGCCTACCATCCTCACGCGGATCCGAGAGGATTAATCGGGTTGAGCACCAAGGCTGACGGTACCAACGCCCAGACCAACTCTTACGATGAATATGAAGCGCCTAGCGACGGGTATCAAAACGGCCCGAGGCTCTACTCATAGCTGGTTGAAACTTCGCGCTTAGACCAGGGGGTCCAGGCGGTGTGTGGATTAGCTGCAGTCGGCTGCAGCGGGCTGCAACCGAGCGGTGCCGTTGGGATCGGCTGCAGCCGGGAAAGCGCGGCTTGTCTTCCCTGTTCCAAGAGCAGCCAGCAGGCATTCTCGTAAGGGAAATGGTGCGCGACGCAGTCTGTAGCGAACGGTGTTCTTCCCTGATTTCCCTGTTTTCGGGCAATTTTCAGGGAAAAGTCTGTCTTTGGGCCTACTCGACAGCATTCAACCCACTCAAAACTCGCAGTATTCTCTGGTTCGCAAGCCCAAATTCGCTATTCGCGTAACAGGGAATTCCCACGCCAGTAACAGGGAACTCGATTTGCAATAACAGGGAATTAAGCGACGGTTAGTCGAAGGATTGGCACCCGGTGTCGCAATGAATTGAACACGTAATCGCGCCGCAGACCTCAGCGAGACCACCATGCCAGAATTGAAAACTGATCTACCGAAAAGCGTCATCGAACGAGAGGTGGCGGATCTTAAACCGGCCCCTCGAAATGCGCGCACTCACTCGCGCAAGCAGATTAAGCAAATTGCGAAAAGTATTGAGCGTTTCGGATTTACAAACCCCGTTCTTGTTGACGATGAGGGCGGGGTCATCGCGGGGCACGGCAGGGTAGCGGCGGCAAAGCTGCTGGGTCTGAAAAGCGTTCCCACGCTGGCGTTGTCGCATATGTCGCCAAGCGAGCGCCGGGCCTACATGCTAGCGGACAATAAGATTGCGCTGAATGCAGGCTGGGATACCGAATTGCTTGCAGTGGAATTGCATGATCTGATCGATCTTGATTTCGATGTTGAGCTCACGGGATTCTCACTGGCCGAGACTGACATGATTATCGATGATGCTGCGGCTGCGAACAGTGCCGGGAGAGATGAGCCGGAGGATGCAGTTCCCGCAAACGGTTCCAGTGTTACGGCTCCGGGCGACCTCTGGCGGCTCGGCGACCATTTCCTACTGTGCGGGGACGCTCGATCGGATGCATCCTTTTCGCGTTTACTAGGAGGCGGCAGTGTCGATCTCGTATTCACCGATCCGCCATACAACGTTAAAATCGACGGTAATGTCTGCGGCAACGGGCAGATCAAGCATCGCGAGTTCGCCTTTGCCAGCGGCGAGATGGCGAGTGACGAGTTTACTGACTTTTTGGAAACAACCCTTGGTCACTGCGCTCAGGCTCTACGCAATGGCGGGATTGCATTTGTTTGCATGGACTGGCGGCATATGGGGGAGTTGCTGACCGCTGGCGGAGCCTGCTTTTCAGAGCTCAAAAACCTCGTGGTGTGGAACAAGACCAATGCGGGGATGGGCACGTTCTACCGCTCCAAGCATGAACTTATCTTCGTATTCAAGCGAGGCCGGTCCGAGCACACGAATACGTTCGGACTTGGTGACACTGGTCGCTACCGCACAAATGTCTGGGACTATCCTGGCATTTCATCGCTTTCCAAGGATCGGGCTGACGAATTGGCTATGCATCCCACGGTCAAACCGGTGGCTCTTATCGCTGATGCAATCAAGGATTGTTCTAGACGCGGTGAGACCGTTCTTGATTGCTTTGCTGGTTCTGGCTCAACGCTGATCGCGGCCGAGAAAACGGGGCGACGGGCACGGCTTATCGAATTTGATCCACAATATTGCGACACGATTATCCGTCGCTGGGAGAATTTTACTGGCCGCTGCGCTATTCACGAGGAAAGCGGAGAAGCATTCGAGATCCGACAGGAGGCAGCAGCCGATGGCAGATTGGGATAGCGACGAGCCGCTCGGTTATGGCCGCCCGCCACCGTGGAAGCAGTTCAGGAAGGGCCAGTCAGGCAATCCGAAGGGACGCCCCAAAAAAAAGCGCGATCCCGAACCGGAGCGCTTGAGCGAGCAGGACGCGATCCTGCGCAAGGAGATAGATCGCAAAATCACAATCACTGAAGGGGGCGAGCGTAAAGAAATCTCGATCCAGGAGGCGGTAACGAAAGCGCAGACCGCGCAAGCTCTCAAAGGCAGCCCCATTGCCCAAAGAGACGTGCTCAATCGGATCGACAGGCTTGAGACGGCTGAAGAGAAGGAGCGGAAGACGCGCGACGAAGCCGAGCGGGAAGCTTTGATCGCCAAGGTCCAGTCTGACGAGCGTTTCTTCGAATACATTGTCCAAGTGAAAAAGAGCCAGCTCAATGCGTGGGCGCAAGCGCACGCTGCCGGTAAAGATGAGCCTGATTTTCCGTGGCCGCATCCCGATGATATTTCAATTGACGAGGCACGTAAGCAATACCGTCTGCGGGGGCCGTTTAGCTCAGAAGAGGTACCGCTTTATCGCTTTATGCGCGCGGAGCGCGACGCTGCTCTAGCGCGAAAGGTCGAATGCGGAATTGCAGATTGCGCAGGTGCAGCAAGCTGGATGCAAGCTTGGAGCCTCCTAATGAACTGGTACGATGCTAAGCTCCCACTTCGTTGGCAGATGGGTGATAAGTGGGAAGTCGAGGTCTCGCGTCTGCTCTTCTTGACGGATCGGCAACTTCGAAAGGAAATTGATCGTCGAGCGGGCGAGGCGGAAAAATGGCGTCAGATCGCCAAGGTCGAAAGGGATTCTGAATCATATCGCATTGTAAATGAGGCGTTCTGGCCGATTTTTGACGCCGGCGGCTATAGGTCGCTTGCGCATTTCGAGGAAGCGTATGAAGCCACGGGAGGAAAGCCCCCTTGGCCGCGAAAGCGAAAACAACCAGAGCGGATGGGGTAAACTAGTGTGCCTGCTCGCCATCTATGAGCCTCTGAGATGCAGGCGAGATGTGCTGTTGACCTGCTTCTCGGCAATGCATCTGGCAGTAATGCAGGCGATTGTTGGTCTCACGGGCATTCGCGCTGCGTGCGGGTCATGCCTGCTCCCGGCAGTGATTGCGCGAGTCGTCACCAAGACTCAGATTCGCTTTTGAATTGGGGCCACCGAAGCGAAAAACTGGCGCAGCGACGTCCTAAAAATCTGAACAGACCCCTTAATTTTTTCTGTAGGGTTGGGTGCTTTCCGCGGTGGGCGGAGCCGTAATCATGAGCAGTGGTCTGAGCCCCTAGATTTCCTCCAGAGATGAGTAGAGTCCGGCCCTGACAAGGAGACGGACGAGATGAAGCGGAGCAGGTTCAGCGAGGAGCAGATCATCGCTGTATTGAAGGAACAGGAGGCTGGGATGCCAACGGCGGATGTGTGCCGCCGTCACGGGATCAGCTCGGCGACCTTCTACAAGTGGAAGTCGAAGTATGGCGGACTGGAAGTGTCCGATGCCCGGCGTCTGCGCCAGCTGGAGCAGGAGAACGAGCGGCTGAAGAAGCTGCTGGCGGACTCGATGCTCGACAACGCCATGCTCAAGGAGATCAACGCAAAAAAGTTCTAGCGCCCGGTGCCAGGCGGCAGGCGGTGGCTCATCTCCAAGAAGTATTCGAGGTGAGCCAGCGCCGTGCCTGTGCGGTGCTGGGCGTGGATCGGACCATGGTGCGCTATGTCAGTCGTCGGCCGGACGATGGGAAGGCGCGCGAGCGGATCAGGGAACTGGCCAGCCAGCGTCGCCGGTTCGGCTATCGGCGGTTGCACTGGCTGCTGTGCCGGGAAGGATGGACGATGAACCACAAGAAGTTCCGGCGGCTCTATCGCGAGGAGCGGCTGCAGGTGCGCCGTCGTGGCGGTCGCAAGCGGGCCTTGGGCACACGGGCACCGATGACGGTCCCGCAGGGTCCGAACCAGCGCTGGAGCCTAGACTTCGTGTCCGATGCCTTTGCCTGCGGACGCAGGTTCCGGATCTTCGCCGTGGTCGATGACTACAGCCGGGAGTGCGTGCGCCTGATCGCCGACACGTCGATCTCCGGCGCTCGGGTCGGGCGTGAACTCGATGCAGCGGTGTTCGAGAGGATGGCACGGCCCCACACGATCGTCAGCGATAACGGCACTGAGCTGACCAGCATGGCGATCCTGCGCTGGAGCAAGGAACGCAACGTCGAGTGGCACTACATCGCGCCGGGCAAGCCCTATCAGAACGGGTTCATCGAGAGCTTCAATGCCCGGCTCAGGGACGAGTTCTTGAACGAGACGATCTTCACCAGCCTTGCCCATGCCCGCCAGGAACTGGAAGCCTGGCGACAAGACTACAACCACTTCCGGCCCCACTCGAGCCTCGGGAACCGAACCCCGGCAGAGATCGGGGCAGGATCAAGCGGCAAACCGTATCGGGGGCATGCCCCCGATACGGTTGTTGCCATCACGCCCAGCGACGGGCATCAAACGGCCCAAGGCTCTACTCGTAGCTGGTAGCAACTTCGGGCTCAGACCACTGGCAATTCGCAGGACGAACTCTTCGGTGAGCGTAGTGCGTGCTTATTGCACTGAGTTGCTCGAAACGATGGGGTTTCGGCCTCATGCCTCTCTAACTCCGGATGGCGGTAACCTGCATACAAATCATGGCGTGCAGCAAATTTCTGTTGGTCAGACAAACGTCAGCTAAAGGGAAATTCTATCGATACCTGAAATGTCCGACATTGGGGCGCAAAGCCGGCATTAGCCGCTAGAGCAGGTTCCGCTCGACTTCCCCTGCAAACGAAGCATTGGTGCGTGCATTGAAATGTGGCCCAGGCGGGTCGCAGCCCCGACACGTTGGTGTGATCCGGGGCTCCGGGTGGTGGGAGCAGCGATGGGCGCTGCTCCGATAACGGAGAACCACCCCATGTCTCATGCAGAAGATACTGCCCCCTCGAACGTCAGCGCCTCGCTGGAAGCGGTCTCGGCAAAGCTGGCCGAGGGTAAGCCGTGCACGCCAGCAACGTCGGACGACGAACCGAAGCGAACCGCCGGTGCGAAGAAATCCAACAGAAAGCCTGATCGCAAGAAGGCCGGAACCACCAAGGCCGCGACCGTCGAAAAACTCCTGCAGCGCAAGGCGGGCGCGAGCATCGACCAGATCGCAAAGGCGACCGGCTGGCAGGCGCATACATGTCGCGCGTTCCTCTCCGGCCTGCGCAAGAAGGGCCGCGATGTGGCCCGACAGACCGGGAAGGACGGTCGCAGCGTCTACCGCATCGCTTCCGCGGCCTCTGGTGCAAAGGCGACTGGCTGATGGCTCGCCCGGAACGCATGCCGCTTGAGCGGCTCGAGGAGCTCCCGGTGGCGGAGCTTAAACAGGAGTGGGCGCGCTGTCACGGCGCGCCCGCCCCGCATCTGTCAGCAGACCTGCTGCGGCTCGGCATCGCTTACCGGCTGCAGGAGAAGCGCCATGGCGGGATCAGCCGCGAAACCAAGCGAATTCTGAGGCAGGCTGGAAAGAGTGGAGCCTCGGACGAGAGCCCAAAGTCTGTTCCGCAGCGCAAGCTGACCGCAGGCACGCGGTTGGTGCGCGACTGGCGCGGGACCGGGCACACGGTCACGGTGCTCGACAAGGGCTTCGAGTATGATGGCCAGACGTGGCGCTCGCTTACCGCGATCGCCAAGGCCATCACAGGCACCCATCGAAACGGCCCTCGCTTCTTCGGACTAACACAATGAGCGGCACGAAGATGATCCGCTGCGCGGTCTACACGCGCAAGTCAACTGAGGATGGGCTGAAACAGGAGTTCAACAGCCTCCACGCCCAGCGCGAGGCATGCGAGGCCTACATCCTCAGCCAGCGGCACGAGGGCTGGAGCCTAATTGAGACCCACTATGACGATGGCGGGTTCTCAGGCGGCAACATGGAGCGTCCAGGTCTTAAGGCCCTCTTAGAAGGCGTTGAGAACGGTCTTATCGACGTGATTGTGGTCTACAAGGTCGATCGCCTGACCCGCAGCCTCGCCGACTTCGCCAAGATCGTAGAGCGCCTGGATGAAAAGGAAGCGAGCTTCGTCTCGGTTACCCAGGCCTTCAACACCACGACCAGCATGGGGCGCCTGACCCTCAACGTCCTGCTGTCGTTCGCCCAGTTCGAGCGCGAGGTCACCGCAGAGCGGATCCGCGACAAGATCGCCGCCTCGAAGAAGAAGGGTCTGTGGATGGGAGGCCCGGTTCCGTTGGGCTACGAGGTGATCGACCGCAAGCTGATCCCGGTGCCCGAGGAGGCGGAACGGGTCAGAACGATCATGCGGCGCTACATCGTCTCGCGATCAGCGAACGAACTCATCGCCGAGCTGGAGGCGGAAGGGATCCGCACCAAGGTCCAGCAACGCACCAGCGGGCCGCATCGGGGCGGCATACCGTTCCGGCGCGGCAGCCTGTTCCACCTGCTCAAGAACCCGATCTACCGCGGGAAGATCGTGCACAAGGAGACGATCTATGACGGGGAGCACGAGGCGATCGTCGACGAGGAGCTCTGGAACGCGGTGCAGGATCGATTGCAGGAGAAGGCTCCGCCTCGCAGGCGTCCGACGAATGATCCGCAGCAAGCATTGCTTCGCGGCTTGCTTACTGACCCCTCTGGAAGACCGATGGTTCCGACCTACGCCACGAAGGGATTGCGGCGCTATGCCTACTACGAGACCCGTAAGGATCTTGCGCGGCAGTACGATGCTCCAGCGGTCCGGATCGGGCAGGGGCAGCTTGAGCGCCACCTGGTCGTCCAGCTGACCGCTCTGCTCGAGGACGAGCATGCGCTCCGCAGGATGTCTGGTGAGATAGAGGGCAGGGCGCTTCAAAACCTGTTCTCGAAGGCCAAGTCGAGC
Organism: Erythrobacter sp.; assembly: GCA_043567175.1. Lineage (GTDB taxonomy): Bacteria > Pseudomonadota > Alphaproteobacteria > Sphingomonadales > Sphingomonadaceae > Erythrobacter. The sequence continues at coordinate 1,854,753 of CP121323.1, read as the reverse complement.
GCCGCGAGGCTCGCGTTCGATCAGTCCCGCCGGTCGATCATCCCCGAATTGATTGCTGCGATGCAGATCGGCGATGAGCGAATCGATGTTCGGCTGAACGCCAACGTGCTCGGCTCGCGAAGCGGCGAACATTGGAACTGGAGCATTCCGCTGCCACCGCGCAGGCCCTTTCGCGAGGCGAAGCTCCGGATCAACGCGGAAGAGGACCGGGCGCCTGTCGATGAGAAACTGATCACACTGCTCGTCGAGGCGCAGCAGGCGCGTGAACTAGTCCTCGCCTATGCCGATCTCAGCCTCAACCAGATCGCCAAGCGCGAAGGCCGCTGTCGGACGCAACTTCGAAACCTGCTCCGCATTTCCTGGCTGAGCCCGCGCGTCGTCGAAGCCATCGTCTCAGGCAAGCAGCCAGCTCACCTCGATCGAAAGCAGCTGCTCGAGACAGACCTGCCAGCGTGTTGGGCTGCGCAAGAGCAGATGCTCGGCATTTCATCCTGAGCCTGCACGACCGCGCTTGTGGTCAGCTTTTTCCTGACAGAGACATTGGAGGAAATGGGCCGGAATATCCGGCTCTTTGAGAGTGCTCTGGCACACTTGCCAATCCGGACCCACCTGAAACCCCGCAGAACCGCGCGCTTTTCAGCGTAGGCGGAGCAAGCTCCGGGTTTTCCGGTTCCGTCGGAGACTGTTTGGTGCGGTCGAGAAGACTCGAACTTCCACGGGCGTTAGCCCACAACGACCTCAACGTTGCGCGTCTACCAGTTCCGCCACGACCGCACTCAGGTAAGACCGGGGAGGTTGGCGCCGCCAGAACGGTGCCGCTCCCCGTGGTAGGAGCGCGCCGATAGCAACACCCCTCATGCGGTGCAAGCCCTTTGACGCATCCCCGCAGATGCGTAACCATTTGCGGACGACTGTTCCAGCATGGGACCGGGTTACCGGTTCGCTTGCGAGATTGGTTAAAGCGCTGTCAACCAATTCGCATGACGTTCAGCGCAACCCTTCTGATGCTGGTCTCGATGGCTGCTTCCAGTGCAGCCTTCGATGCCGCTGGCGATGCGAAGGGCGGCACCTCCACCTCGCGCCCTGCTCCCATCGCAACCGCAACCGCGCGGGCCGAGATCGTGCGCCCCGTCAGCCTCCGTATCCGCCGCAAGGGTTCCATCATAGAGGTGGACGCGCCCGAAGCGCAGGCACCACAAGCCAAGCGCGACGAGAACGGGACGCTGTGGGTCGAATTCAGCTGAAGGTTCGCGCCGGTCGCGGTCTTGCGCCGCAAGTCGGCTAGGGCGCCCAGCCGATCTTGGCCTTGTAGGAACTTGCCGGGTAATTCGAGATCGCCTCGGTCACGTTGAGGCTCTCGCCCGGCGCCAGCTGGTCCTTGGCCGGAGCGATGATGCTGCTGAATACCTCGCGTCCGCGCTCATCCTCGAACACCACTATCAGCCTTGGCACCGACGCGCTTGAGGAGCCCGCATTGGTGATCGCGCCGCGTACACGGAAGATTTCCACACCACTTTCAAGAATCTCGGTGCGTTGCTGCGGTTCGGGGAAATCGAGCACGAGATCGGGGCGACCGATGCCGAAGGTGGGCTGGTTGAACGGCAGGCCCGGAGGCAGGCCGAAATAATTGACCGCGCCAATGGTCGCGGCCGCCATCAGGGCAAATATTCCGGCAGCGATGCTCCACATCGTTGCCGGGTTGCGCCGGGTGGTGAAGGGCGCGCGATATTCGAAATGCGAAACCTCGTCTTCGGCCTCTTCCTCGTCGGAATATTCGCTGTGATAATCGTCGTCAAAGGGCGTCGGCTCGTCGCCGAAATCTTCATTGTCAGCCTCGTGCGAGGCGAGCGGGTCGGCATAGTCCGATGCGACCGGGTCCTCGTCGAACGGTATCTCGCCAGTCGCGGGCTCACTTGCGTCACCTTTATCGCTTTGGGCCACTTCGTCGACAGCAGCCTCGTTGGAGCCTTGCGTCGGAAGAGGCGGCGGTGGAGGTGCGGCTTCAGGCGCAGGCTGCGGATCGGGCGAGGCGGGGCCGTCCGGGTTTGCGTCACGCTCGGGCGCGGCATAGGTTGCGGGCGCTGCAGGTTCGGCCTGCGGGGTGGATTGCGGGGCCGGCGGGGATTGGGGCGGAACCGGGGGCGCGCTATCGTGGCCCGGCAAATCGGCGGTTACCGGTTCCTGAAACCAGCTGTGCTTGCATTTCGCGCAGCGCACCGTCCGGCCCTCATTCCCGATAGCCGTATCAGGCACCGCATAGCGTGTTGCGCATTCAGGGCATGAAATAATCATCGTCTTCCTCGCCATACTTGGCAGCCCCCTACACACAAGGGTTGGACCCCTTTCCCTGCGCTATTGTGCGCTTTTTTCCACATTGATAACCATGTTTTGGCAGTCAGGCGAGCCTATGGCCTCAGCCGGGCTTTTCCAGTCACGGGCGCGCTGATAGGGCCGAGCGATGAGCGAACGTGCAACCGAGATCGTGAAATTCGATAATGTCGGGCTGCGCTATGGTGCAGACCAGGAGGTGCTGAGCGACCTTTCGTTCACGCTTTTCCCGGGTCGCTTCTATTTCCTGACCGGCGCGAGCGGGGCTGGCAAGACTTCGCTGCTCAAGCTGCTCTATCTCGCCCAGCGGCCATCGCGCGGGGGAATTCGGATGTTCGGGCGCGACATGATCACGCTGCCGCGCAGTGAATTGCCTCCGTTCCGCCGTCGCCTTGGCGTGGTCTTCCAGGATTTCCGGCTGGTCGATCACCTCTCGGCTTTCGACAATGTTGCACTGCCCCTGCGCCTTGCCGGGACCGACGAGGCGCGGGTGCGTAAGTCGGTCAGCGACATGCTGGGCTGGGTCAATCTCTCGCACCGTGCAAAGGCCCGGCCCGAAACCATGTCGGGTGGCGAGCAGCAGCGCGTGGCGATCGCGCGCGCGGTCATCGCGCGCCCGCAATTGCTGATCGCCGATGAACCAACGGGCAATGTCGATCCGGAAATGGCGCTCAAATTGCTGCGCCTCTTCGAAGCGCTTAACACCCGCGTGGGGACAACCGTTGTCGTCGCGACCCACGATGTGCAGCTCATCCAGAAAGTGCCCGACGTGCTCATCATGCGGTTGAGCAAGGGACGCCTCTCTGATCCGACCGGTGCGCTGCGCTATCCGCCGCCGCGTTCGGGCACGCCGGCGCGGCAAAGGCCTGCTGGCGAGGGTGATCCCTTCGCGCAAGAGGGCGAGGCATGAGCGGCGAGCGCGCAACCCTCCAGCCGCAACAGGCCGCCCGGCTGTTGCCCAGGACCCGTTTTGGCGGGCCGATCCCGTGGGTGATCGCGATCCTCATCACGCTGGTCGTCATTGCTGCGGCCGGTGGGCTCGCCTTGCGTAACCTGGCGGACAATGCGCGGGCCGATCTTTCGGGTGCGGTCACGGTGCAGATCATAGAGGCCGACCCGCGCATCAGGGGCGAGCGCGCGCAGGCTGCCGCCGCGGTGCTCGCAAGCCAGCCGCTTGTCACCTCGCTGCGGATCGTGCCGCAAGAGGAGTTGACCGCGCTGCTCGAACCCTGGCTGGGATCAGGCGCGGGAAGCCAGGATGTGCCCATTCCGGCGCTGATCGATGTCGAATTGAGCCTTCAGGCGAGCACCGGGCAGATCGAGGAATTGCAGGCCGCGCTTGATCGCGCCGTGCCGGGCACCAAGGTCGATGCGCAAAGCGCGTGGCTGCGCCCGGTCTACAACGCGCTTGCCGCGCTGCAATGGCTGGCGCTGGCGCTGATCGCGCTGGTGGCGGTGGCGACGGCGGGGGCGGTGTGGCTGGCGGCACGCAGCGCTTTTGCCAGTCACCGCGAGACGGTGGAGATCATCCACCTGCTGGGCGGCACCGACAGCCAGATCACCCGCGTCTTCCAGCGTACCGTGATGATCGAGGCGCTGTTCGGCGCCAGTGTCGGCACGGCGCTGGGCGCGCTGACCGTGTGGCTGCTGGGCCGGCAATTTGCTGCGCTGGACAGCGGGATGATCGGCGGGGCGACAATGGGGCTTTCCGAATGGCTGGTGATCGCAGCGATCCCTCTGGCGGGCGTGCTTTTGGCGATGCTCACCGCGCGGATCACCATTTCGCTTGCGTTAAGGGCTATGCTGTGAAGAGAGAGCCTGCATGTTGCGAACCATCCTCTCTGCCGTGTTCCTCGTCTGGGCGCTGGGCTTCTTGTGGTTCACGGTCGATCTGCCGCAACCGGCCGACGGGCTGAGCACTGACGCGGTCATCGTTGCCACCGGCGGGGCCGGACGCATCGAGCGCGGGCTTGAGGTGCTCGATGAGGGGTTGGCTGCGCGCATGCTGGTGACCGGCGTTGATCCCGAAGTGCGCCCCGGCGAATTCGCCGCTCAGTTCGAAGTGCCGCAAGGCGTGATGTCATGCTGCGTATCGCTGGGTTACCGCGCAGAGGATACGCGCGGCAATGCCTCGGAGACAGCCGAATGGGTTGAGCGCAATTCGATCCGGTCGCTTCGCCTTGTGACCACCGATTGGCATATGCGCCGCGCGGCGGGCGAACTTGATCGCCAATTGCCACAAGGGGTGAGCGTGGTGCGCGACGCGGTGACTTCAAATCCCAGCCTGCCAACGCTGTTCTTCGAATATCACAAGCTTATCGCCAGCCGCATCGCGCTCTGGCTGAACCTGTGAGCGAGGAGCGGTCGGCCTGGTGATGGCGTTTCTTCGCAGCCTTCTGTTTTATCCCGCCTTTTACGCAGGCAGCGCGGTGCTCGTGTTCATCTCGATCGTGGCGGTGGCGCTGATGCGCGACAGGCTGCGCGACGTTGTTGCCGCGTGGAGCGCGTGGCACCGATGGTGCCTCAGGATGATCCTCGGCATTGATATCGCGGTAAAAGGCGAGTTGCCTGAAGGGCCGGTGCTGATTGCGGTCAAGCATGAGAGCTTCTTCGAGGCGATCGACATGCCGCGCCTGTTCCGCTTTCCAACCGTCTTCGCCAAGCGCGAGCTCTTCTGGATCCCGGGCTGGGGCTATTCCGCGAGCGTCTATGGACTGATCCCGGTCGCGCGCGACAAGGGTGCACGGGCCTTGCGCGAAATGATCCGCACCGCGCGCGAGCGGGTGGGCGAGGGGCGACCGCTGGTAATCTTCCCAGAAGGCACGCGTGTCGCCCATGGCGACAAGCCGCCGCTGCAATCGGGATTTGCCGGGACCTACAAGCTGCTGGGCCTGCCGGTCGTGCCGATCGCGGTTGACAGCGGCCCGCTTTACCACCGCACGATCAAGCGTCCCGGCACGATCACATACAAGGTGGGCGAGCCAATTCCCGCCGGGCTGGGGCGCGAGGAAATCGAAACCCGCGTCCACAAGGCGATCAATGCGCTCAACGGCTAGGTTGGCGGTCGAGCGGGTCCGCAGTCAGGCGATGAGATGGGAGCTGCGATGCCGGGGATCGGAGCGCAGAGCGAACAGGTGCAATTCAAAGAGCCGTCATCCGTCCCAAACGCCATTCCAGGCCCGCTGCGGCGGACCGGCAACCAGTTTATTGGTGCGCTCCAGCATGACTTTGGATGGACCGTCATCGCTTTGGGCAAGCAAAGCGGCCTCAAAAGCGTGGGCGGCTGCGCCGAAGTCGCCCTCATGATAGAGACGCTGTCCTTCCTCGTAGATCGCCAGCATCTCCTCATATTGCGCCGAGTGTCGAGGATGGTTCGGATCAACAACCTCGAACAGGGTCGTCGACGCCTGTCGTCCGCGTACCTTGATCCTGTCCAAGGTCCGGGTCGTGATATCGTCGCCAAGATTCGCCTTGGTCTCTTCGGAGATGATAAGCTCGACGCCATAGGCCTTGGTTGCTGACTGCAATCGCGATGCGAGATTAACGGTGTCGCCAATGACCGTGTAATCCATGCGCTTTTGCGATCCGATCGTTCCGGCAACGACCTCGCCGGTCGATATTCCGACGCCCAAACTCAGTTCTTCCTCGCCCCGGCTCACCCGTCTGGCGTTCAGTTCGCGCATGGCGGCGAAGATCGCGAGCTCGCCACGCACTGCCAGTTCTGCATCGTTTTCCCGGCTTAACGGTACGCCATAAACGGCCATGATCGCATCACCGATGAACTTATCAACCACACCTTCGGTAAGGGAGATTGCATCACACAGCTCGCCAAACACTTCATTGAGCATGTCGACCGTCGCGCGGGCGGAAAGCTGTTCGGAAATACTGGTGAATTTGCGGATGTCGGCGAACAATACGCTGGCGTTCAGGGAAGTTCCGAAGAGCAGATCAGTGTCTTGTCCCAGCACCTCGTCGACAATCTCTTGCGGCATGAACCGGCGGAGCGTGGAGTTGAGGCGTTTCCTTTCGGAAATGTCCTCCAGCACTATCAAGGTCTCATCGGCATTGTTGCCGCCGCGGACCAGCGGCGAAACCGAGAGGTTGACGGACTTCGTCTTGCGCTGCGTTGGTATCTCCAGATCGATATCGACAAGGTTGGTTTGCTGACCACTGTTCAGCGATTTGCGCAAATCCTCGTTCAGATTTTCGTTCTTCAGCCGCAGGATTAGTCCGATATTGCTATCCGTGAACTCGGCTTGCGAACGCGCAAGAATGGATTGCGCAGCTTTGTTGCTCTTTACGACGGTTCCATCCCGGTCGATCGTGATCACACCGTTGCGAAGCGAGCCCAGAATGCTGTCATTGTAATTGCGTTCGGCGACGACTTCTTCGAACAGGTTGGCATTCTCGATCGCGATTGCGGCTTGCGATGCGAAGGCCTTGGCGCGAACCAGATCGCTATCACTGAACGGCCGCCCACCTTGCCGGTTGAGCGCCTGCATGACGCCAAGCGGCGATCCATCCTTGGACAGGATCGGCACCGCCAGAATGCTCTGCGTGCGATAGCCGGTCTTCTCATCCATAGACGGGTCGAACCGTTCGTCCGAATAGGCATCGCGCACAAAGATCGGCTCCTTGATCGACATGCACGCGCCAGCGATCCCCTGATCGGGTGCAAGCCGGATTTGCTGCCCTTCCATTCCCTGGGCAACTGTCGAGACAAGTTGGTTCTCGACGGGATTATAGAGGAACAAGGAAGATCGGTCCGCCGCGATCACTTCGCTGGTCACCCCCACGATCTTGTTCAGCAACGGCTCCAGTTCGATCTCGGTCGAAATCGATGTGTTGATGTCGAGAAGCTGGGTGAGTTCAAGGTTGCGATCCTCCATCTCGGAAATCGCATCGCCCCAGCGTTCGGCCATGATGATGACTTGCGAGAAAAGCAGCAGAAGCGGGTTCAGAGCGGCTAGCGAATAGGCTGGAATCTCGCTCTCCCGAAAAACGCCAGTGTTTATGAGCGCGTTCATTCCGAAAATGAATACAAAGCCGGCAAGGCTGATGAAGAACATTGCGCCGCCCGTGCGCCGGTTGATCATCGCCAGAAATCCGATCACGGCGATCGCGACTATGACGCCAAGATTCAGATACGCCATGTATGTCTGCAACAGGCTGGCTTCCAGAGTGGAGCCGGCACCGATCATGGCAGCGTGGATCACGCCAAGTGCAGGCACCACCACATAGATCGGCTGGGCGACCCATCCGGGCGTTTCAGCCGGGTAGAGCGCCTGAGTGTAGGCAAAGAACGCCACCGAAGCGATCGTGAGCGAAAACGAGTTGATCAGGCTCATCTGCTGAAACGTCAGCGACGGTGCTACCAGCAGGACGAGGTTGTCGAACCCGGCAATGCCTGCGGGCGTCATGAAGGCCAGAGCGGCGATGGCGAGAAACAGCACGGACTTGTCGTTGCGCCGGATAATGAACACCGAGATATTCAGGCAGACCAGCAACAGCAGCGTGCCGTGATAAAGCGTCTCGCGCGACCAGCGCAGCGCGGCCCAGTCATCCATGGCAGCCCGCGTGCCAAGAACAGGCGCAGCCTCGAGGCCATTATCCTTATGCAGGAAAGCAGCGACTTCTATTTCGATCACCAGCGGTGCGGCCGAAGTCTCGAAATGGATCTTCTGCGCGCGCACCTGATACTCTGTCGTCTCGGCGCTTGTGCCAAGACGCCCGCGCCCTGAAACCATATTCCCGTTCAGGGATATCCGGTTAGCGTTGAACACCGGGGGAATGTAGAGCGTGTAGGCGCCGGTCTGCAGGCCCAGGACTTCAAGCTTGTAGGTTGCCCGTCCCGAGCGCGGCAGTCCTGCGTGGCTCGAAGTCCAGAGGCCTGGAAGGATAGCGGTCTCAATTTCACGGCTTGCCGCTGTATCGAGCCTGTCGTCCCATTCGAACAACCATTCACCGTCGAGCACCACAGGCTGATCGAGGTCGCCCCAGGATGAAAAGTCGAGGACGCCGCGCTCGATAGGCGGCGTATTATTTGCTGTCCTATCGGTCATGAACGGAGCGCACAGCAGGAGCAGCGCCGCCAAAGTCACGATCGAGTAGAACAGGCGCATGGCGCTGCGCGTGGTGCTGGAAGGCCTTGCGTCCAGTTCCGGCGATGTTGCCCCCCGTTTGCGCAGGGCAGAGACTTCAATCAATAACCTGCTCCGATGCGCGCAAACCCTCTCGCCCCCGTCAAACCATGGAGTGCGCCTTTGCAAACCGCAATCAAAATCCCTTTTGGCGCCATCATTCGTTGACATGGTGCGAAGGCTCGAGCCGGTTGGCTAGCCGAGCTTGCGGTTTCGGCGAAGAAAGGCGGGAAGCTGCCAGTCCGCCATTGGCGCAATCAACGAGGGCTCGGAGCGGCTTGTGCTGGGGTTTTAAAGCTGACGATTGGGGCTAGTTACAAACATGGGCTCGACCAGCCCAAAATTCTGGCTACCTTGCCATAAGCATAGCCGTTTTTTTGGGGGGGCACATCTAATGCCAAGGCTCGATATTGAGAATTCGCGGTGAGCGCGGCCTCGCGCTTGATCCGGCCCGCAACGCGTCACGTCCGGAGCCGCGTCTTTGACAGTTCCTGCTGGGACGATTTTCCGGTGCGCCCTGACGACATCGTCATCTCCACCTACCCGAAATGCGGCACCACCTGGACACAGCGTATCGTGGGCATGATGGTGTTCGGCAGCGCAGACCCGTTTCCGGTGCAAGACATTTCGCCTTGGCCTGATTTCAGGGTGCCGCCGCCCGGTGCCATGCACGAATTGGCTGCCAGCCAGAAGCATCGCCGTTTTCTGAAGTCTCACCTGCCTTTTGATGCTTTGCCCTATTACGAAGGGGTCAAATACATACACGTCGCCCGAGATGGACGCGATGCGGCGATGAGCTTCTTCAATCACAAGGCCAATTACACGCCGCAGGTCAATGAGCGCATGGTCGAGATAAGCAGTGTTGATCCAAAGTTCATCGACGGCGACAGCTTCGATTTCTCACCCCAGGATGCTGCGGACCACTTTGCTGGATGGGTAGACGGACCCGAAGACGAGCTCGGCGATCCGGGAGCGGGTTATTTCGCGATGGAGAACAGCTTCTGGGCGGCGCGACACGATCCGAACGTGTTGTTGGTGCACTACAATGACATGAAAGCCGATCTTGACGGCGAGATGCGCAGGATTGCCAAATTCCTTGATATCGAGATCGCCGAGACTCTCTGGCCTGACCTGGTCGAAGCGGCGGGCTTCAAAGCAATGAAGAAAGCCGCTGAGCAATTGATGCCGGAAGCGGGCGGCATATGGAAAGGTGGAGGCGAAACCTTCATCAACAAGGGCACAAACCGGCGCTGGGAAGGTGTATGTCGCCCCGAAGATCTTGCGCGCTATGACGCCAAAGCCGCAGCTGAATTCAGCCCCTCACTGGCTGCATGGTATGAGCGCGGCCGGCTTATGGCAGGCGACCCGCGTGAAGTGCCAGATTGACGCGACCTTAAGGGGCAATACGGCCAGCCTCTAAGTGCGCAAAAGGGTCGTAAACCGACAGCCCGCTTCGATCCGTCTCTGCTTGCGAGACAGCCGGCGTCTACTCCCCGTGCTCGCGGCCGAAATCGGGGCGTTCGTCGTCTTGGCCCTGGTCGATCACCTCGCGGCGGATCGCGCGGGTGCGACTGAATAGCTCATGCAGCGTCTCGCCGTCGCCTGAACGGATCGCGCGCTGGAGTGCTGTCAGATCCTCGCTGAAGCGGCCCAGCATTTCGAGCACCGCAGCCTTGTTGTTGAGGAAAACATCGCGCCACATGACCGGATCGCTTGCAGCGATGCGGGTGAAGTCGCGAAAGCCGCCGGCCGAATATTTGATGACTTCCGAACGCGTCACCTCCTCGAGATCGCTTGCGGTGCCCACGATCGTATAGGCGATGAGGTGCGGGATATGGCTGGTGACGGCGAGGACGAGGTCGTGGTGATCGGCGTCCATCAGTTCGACCTTGGCGCCCAGCTTCGTCCAGAAGTCCGAGAGCGCCTCCACGGCTTGCGGCTCGGCGTCGGCGGGCGGGGTGAGGATGCACCACCGTCCGGCAAACAACGCGGCAAAGCCCGCCTGCGGCCCGCTTTGCTCGGTCCCTGCGACGGGGTGGGCGGGAATGACGATGCGCTCCGGCAGCGCGGCCGCAAGCGCCTCGAGCACGCTTTTCTTGGACGAGCCGACATCGGAGATAATCGCGCCTTCGGGCAGGTGCGCGGCAAGACCCCGCGCGGCCTCTTCCATCGCGCCCACGGGCACGCACAATATGACGAGATCAGCATCGCAGACGGCTTCGGCAGCGTTTTCGCAGACCTTGCCAACAAGCCCGCGTGAGGCGGCAGCCTTGCGCACGTCTGGATCGCGGTCATAGCCGCTGGTGGCGATACCGGGTGCCCTTTGCGCAATCGCAAGGCCGATCGAGCCGCCCAGCAGCCCCAGCCCGATGATCGCGACGCGCTCGATACTCATGCGCTCGCCCCAGCAGCGCTGGCGAGGCTTGCGGCAACCACTTCCATATCCCCGGGCTTGCCGATGGTGATGCGCAAATGGTCGGGCAGGCCCTGGCCCGGCAGGTGGCGCACCGCGTAGCCGGCTTCGGACAAGGCGTGCATCGCGGCCTCGGCACGCAATTCCCCCGCAAATTCCACAAGGACGAAATTCGCCTCGCTCGGCAGAGCGCGCAGGCCGTAATTGCCCATCGCCTCAATCTGACGCACGAAGGCGGCGCGTGCCTCGCGATTGGTCGCGGCGGAACGCTGCACGAATGCCTGATCCTCAAGAGCGGCGAGCGCGGCTTTCTGCCCGCTTGCGCTGACATTGAACGCACCGCGCAGGCGGTTGAGGTAATCGACAAGGTGCGCAGCGCCATAAGCCCAGCCGATCCGTTCGGCCGCAAGGCCATAGGCCTTGGAGAAGGTGCGCGTGACCAGCACGTTTTCATGCGCGCGCGCCATCTCGAAGCCGAAGGCCTGGTCCTCTTGCGGCAAATATTCGGCATAGGCCTCGTCGAGCACCAGCAGGATATCAGAGCGCAGCCCCGCGTGAAGGCGGCGCACGTCATCGGGGCTTGTATAGGTCGCGGTGGGGTTGTTCGGGTTGTCGAGCAGCACCACTTTCGTCGCCGCTGTCACCGCTGCCAGCAGCGCATCGACATCCGCCGCGTAATCCTTGTCCGGCGCCGCCACGGGCACCGCGCCGACCTTGTGCGCGATCAGCGGGTAGAGCGAGAAGGAATAGCGCGAGAACAGCACCTCGTCGCCCGGCCCGGCAAAGGCCTGCACCGCGCAATTGAGCAATTCGCCCGAGCCTGTGCCGCACACGATGCGCTCGGGCTCAAGCCCGTGCAGCTTGCCCAGAGCCCCGCGCAATTGCTGGCACGCCGGATCGGCGTAGAGGGCGGCTTCCTCGCGCGGCTCGGCCAGTGCGGCCATGGCGGCGGGCGAGGTGCCGAGCGGGTTTTCATTGGCTGAAAGCTTGATCAGCGCGCGCCCGTCGGAGGCGGCGGACTGGCCCGGCTTGTAGGCGTGGATCTCATCGATCCAGGGTTTTGCAATTGGCTTTGTCATCGCGCACGCTCGCTTGGCGAAAAAACGCAAAAGCTACAAGCCGTGATGGACAAACTTGTGATGCGCGCCGTTTTGCTCTTTAGGGCAGGCGCATGTCCCCCGCCTTTACACCTACCCTTTATGCCGTTGCGCATGACCTGCCGCTCGACAGCGGGCAGAGCCTCGCCGGTGCCGAGATCGCATACGAAACCTATGGCAAGTTGAGCGAGGACAGGTCGAACGCGATCCTCGTCTGCCACGCGCTGACAGGTGATCAATATGTTGCGAGCGAGCATCCCCTGACCGGTAAGCCCGGCTGGTGGGAGCGCATGGTGGGGCCGGGCAAACGGATCGATACGAATCGCTTCTTCGTGGTCTGCGCCAATGTGATCGGATCTTGCCTTGGATCGACCGGGCCGAGCAGCCTTGCGCCCGATGGCAAACCCTATGCGATGCGCTTTCCGGTCATCACCATTCGCGACATGGTGCGCGGAACGATGGCGCTGCTCGACGGCTTGGGGATCGAGACGCTGCACGGCGTCGTGGGTGGATCGATGGGCGGCATGCAGGCGCTCAGCCTCGCCGCCAACTGGCCCGAGCGAGCGCGGCGCGTCCTCGTCATCGCCTCGACTGCGCGCCATTCGGCTCAGAATATCGCCTTTCACGAAGTGGGGCGTCAGGCGATCATGGCCGACCCCGCCTGGGCCGAGGGCGATTACTACGCCAACGAGGGCAACGGCCCCGAAGCCGGCCTCGCGGTCGCACGCATGGCGGCGCATATCACCTATCTTTCCGAAGAGGGGCTCACGAAGAAATTCGGCCGCCGGCTGCAGGACCGCCCGGATGGCACAAAAGGGGCCAAGAGCTTCGGGTTCGACGCCGATTTCCAGGTCGAGAGCTACCTGCGCTATCAGGGCAGCGGCTTTACCCGGCGTTTCGATGCGAACAGCTATCTCTACATCACCCGGGCGATGGACTATTTCGACATTGCCGAAGAGCTTGGTGACGGCAAGGGGGGCGGCAAGCTGGCCGATGCCTTCGCCGGATCGAGGGCGCGATTCTGCCTGGTCAGCTTTGACACCGACTGGCTCTATCCCACCAGCGAGAGCCGCCACGTAGTCCACGCGCTCAATTCGACGCGCGCGCAGGTGAGCTTCGTGGAGCTGAGCGCGAGCGCAGGGCATGACAGCTTTCTGTTGCCGCACGACCAGCTCGACCGCGTCGTGGAGGGCTTCCTCAATGGCTAGTGCGGCGGCCGTTTCGGCAAGCGGCCTGCGTTTTGACCTCGCGGTCATCGCGCAGGAATTTTGGGGCCAGGAAGGGCGCACCGTGCTCGATGTCGGCTGCGGCGATGGCGCGCTGATGGCGGTCTTGCGCGACCAATGCGGGATCGATGCGCGCGGAATCGAGATCGACCCGGAACTGGTCGAGAAATGTGTTTCGCGCGGGCTTTCCGTGGTCCAGGGCGACGCCAACCTTGACCTTGCAGACTATCCCGACAATGCGTTCGACTACACGGTGTTGGGCCAGACGCTGCAAACGAGCGCGCGGCCGGATCGCACGCTGGAGGAATTGCTGCGGATAAGCCGCAAGGCGTTCATAAGCTTTCCCAATTTTGCCCATTGGCGCACCCGCACCGCGCTCCTGTTCGGGGGGCGGATGCCGGTGACGCAGGCGATCCCGGTCAGTTGGTACGAGACGCAGAACATCCACCATGTGACCGTCGAGGATTTTCGCAGCCTCGTAAAAGAAAAAGGCGCCCGGATCGAGCGCCGCTGGTTCTTTTCGGGCGGGCGGGAAATCGGCACGCCAGGAGCAAACTGGCGCGCCGAGTTCGGTTTGTTTCAGGTTTCGCGTTCTTCTTAAGAGCGATCACCCGCCCCGCCCAGGCCCACGCTAGCGGACCTCAAAAAGAATCAACCAGGCCGGTGGATGCCGCAGATCTTGTGGCCGTCGGGGTCGGTGAAATAGCACAGATACATCGGCCCCATGCTGCCTTCGCGCAGGCCCGGCGGGTCTTCGATGGTCTTGCCGCCATTGGCGATCGCGACATCGTGCAGTTCCTGGATCTGCTCGGGCGAATTGCACTTGAAACCGATGGTGAAGCCATTGGCGCATTCGGCGGGCTTGTCGTTGATCGGTTCGCTGATCGCGAAAGTGCTGCCATCGTGCATGTAGAACAGGCGGGTGTGCCCGCTATCGGCGACATGGACCATCGGTTCGCCCGCGCCGAGCACGCCGAGAACGGCGGTGTAGAAGGCTTTGGACTTCTCGATGTCGTTCGACCCGAGCATCACGTGATTGAGCATTGGCAAAAATCTCCTCTCGTTAACGCGCGGCTTTTGTAGCCATGCGTTCAGGATTGGTCGTATAGCCCCTTGGCCATGATCGAAAGTCTCTTTTTGCCACTGATCGCCGCCGTCTCGCTGGCCGCGTCCCAGCCCGCGTCTCCCGAAACATCGGAAGACCGGGCGCAAAGCGGCGCGGCTGCACAGCTTACGCCCGAGAACCGGGCTGCGTTGCGCTGTTCGGCGGCCTTCGCGATCGTCACCAATCGTGAGTCCAGTGATGGCGCCGTGCAGGCCGAATTGCGCGAGCGGGGGCGTGAATTCTTCGTCGTGACGCTGGCGGGCCTGATGGATGAGCACGATCTCGACCGCAACGCGATCGAGCGCGAAGTGCGCATCGAGGCGCAAAAGCTCAGCCAGTCGGGAGAGGCGGATGCGATCATGCCTGCATGCCTGCTCATGCTCAGAGCCGCCGGGATCTGAGCAACGCGGACAGTCTGGCTTAGCTTCGCGCTTTCAAGGCCCGCGCGAGCACGCTAAGGGATCACCCCAAGATGTGGTTTCTTTACCAATTTCCCTTGTGTCCTTTCAGCCGCAAGATCCGCTTGCTCATGGGCGAGAAGAACATCGCCTATGAGACGGTGCGCGAGGATCCGTGGAAAGCCTCGGATGCATTCTTCAATCTCAATCCCGCGGGCCGCACGCCGGTGGCGGTTAGTGGGGATCGCTCGATCGTGCTGGCCGATAGCCGGGCGATCGGCGAATATCTCGAAGAGACGGTCGAGCGCGCGCCGATGATCAACGGCAATGCCGCGACGCGCGCCGAGATCCGCCGGCTGACGGCACTGTTTGACGAAAATTTCTTCCGCGACGTTACCGAGCCGCTGCTCAACGAGCGCATGAAGAAGCGCCTGATCCTGAAGCAATCGCCCGACAGCGTGGTCTTGTCCGAGGCGATGCGCATGGCGCACGGCCATCTCGATTACATGGACTGGCTGATCGACAATCGGCCCTGGCTTGCAGGGTCGACAATGAGCATGGCCGATCTTGCCGCTGCGGCGCAGATCTCGGTTGCCGATTACCTTGGCGGGATCGACTGGACCGATCACGAACAGACACGCGGCTGGTACGCGGTCTTCAAGAGCCGCCCGAGTTTCCAGCCGCTTTTGACCGAGCGCATGGACGGCATCCGCCCACCCGATCACTATGGCAATATCGACGGGTGATTTGCGCGAGGCTTTGCCTATATAGTTGGCAAGCGAGCAGGAGAGAGCCCGACGATGACCGACGATCCCAAGACCATTACCGACGCCGAATGGCGCGAGCGGCTGAGCGCCGAGCAGTTCCACATCCTGCGCGAAGCCGGGACCGAGCGGCCTTTCTCCGGCACCTATGACAAGTTCTACGAGAACGGCGAATATATGTGCGCCGCCTGTGGCACGCGCCTGTTCATCAGCGCGGCGAAATACAATTCGGGTTGCGGCTGGCCGGCTTTCACCAAGCCCGCCGATGACGAGACGATCGAGGAACGCCGCGATATCTCGCACGGCATGATCCGCACCGAGGTGCTTTGCGGCAATTGCGGCGGCCATCTGGGCCATGTCTTCCCCGACGGCCCGCCCGAGGAAGGGGGCCTTCGTTACTGCATCAATTCGGCTGCCCTGAGCTTTGTGCCCGAAGACTAGAGCTGCGCGTCCAGGCTCCGTCACTACCCTTTTGGGCCGCAACCCGGGGGCGGTGTTCACTCGGGGTTACAACTTGCCTATGCAAAGCCTTCAGATGATTATTGGTGACGAGGCGATCCAGGCGTAATGGCCAAACGCTGCAGACAGCTGACAAACCAGAACAAGCGAGGCAGCCGCAGGGCTGCCAGCGAACGCGCGCGCTCTTCTTCTGGGCGAGCGTCGTCGGCAAACGGGCGTGGCGGCGGTAAACGCGGCGGCACAGGCGGCGGCCCATCCTTTCTGTGGAAGTGGACAAAACGCCTTGCTGTGGCCGGTATCGCTGCGGCTGTGCTCGCGGGCATTTTCCTGGCATTCGCGGTCGGCTTTGCCGCGCGTGAGATCCCCAGCTTCTTCCAGCTCAGATCAACCCAGAACGCCCAGACCATCCTTGTGCGCGCGCGCGACGGGTCCGAAATCGTCGAACTCGGACCGAGTTTTGGCGAATGGCTCGATTACGAAGAAATCCCCGAGACGATGAAGAACGCCATGGTCGCGGTCGAGGACAAGCGCTTTCGCGATCATTACGGCATCGATCCGATCCGGCTGACGGGCGCGCTGCTCGAAGGGGTGATGGGGACCCGTGCGCGTCTGGGCGGCACATCGACGATCACGCAGCAACTGGCGCGCAACGTCTTCCTGAATTCCAACCGGACGATCGATCGCAAGGCGCGCGAGGCGGTGCTGGCGATGGCGCTCGAATGGAAGTTTTCCAAGGAGCAGATCCTCGAGCTTTACCTCAACAAGGTCTACTTCGGCGGCGGCGCCTACGGGATCGACAGCGCGAGCCGCAAGTTCTTCAGCCACCCGGCAAAGGATCTGAGTGTCGCCGAGGCCTCGATCATCGCAGGACTTGTGAAGGCGCCCAGCCGCTATTCGCCCACCGCTGATGTGCAGGCCGCGGTCGACCGCGCGCAGGTCGTTCTGAGGCTGATGCGCGAACAGGGCTATATCACGCCAGGCCAGGCCAATGTCGATGTAGGCGCGGTCAAGCTCAAGCAGCAGGCGGGGCAGAATTCGGTGCGTTATTTCACCGATTGGGCGCTGCCGCAGCTTGATCTGCTGCTGCCCGAGACCAGCGCACCGATCGAGGTGTGGACGACGCTTGATGTCGGGATGCAGCGCGCGGCGACCACGGCGGTCAAGGCCAATGTGCCCGGCGGCAGCCAGGGCGCCCTTGTCAGCCTCGACAGCGATGGCGCGATCCTCGCGCTGATCGGCGGCACCGATTACGTCGAGACCAATTTCAATCGCGCCACCAGCGCGCTGCGCCAGCCGGGCTCTGCGTGGAAACTGTTCGTCTATCTTGCAGCGCTCGAGGCGGGCTACAATCCGGAAAGCCGGGTGGTGGACGAGCCGGTGCGCTTCGATGGCTGGAGCCCGCGCAACGCCAACGGGCGTAATATCGGCGAGACGAACCTGCGCACCGCCTTTGCCTATTCGATCAATACCGTAGCCGCACAACTGGGCAACGAGGTGGGCTTTGGCACGGTTGCCTCGATGGCTCGGCGCTTTGGGGTGACGTCGAACATTTCGACTTTCCCCTCGATGGTGCTCGGTTCCTCCGAGGTCCGCCTGATCGAGATGACGCGTGCCTTTGCCAGCGTTGCAGCGCAAGGCAAGGCCGTCGAACCCTATGGCATCACCAAGGTCGTCACTGCCGAGGGCGAACTGCTTTATGAACGCAAATCGCCGCGTGAACGCACGCTGATCCCCGATTACGTCGCCGCTGGCATCACCGATCTGCTGCAAACCTCGGTGATGACAGGAACGGGGCGCGCCGCGCAGATTGAAGGGCGTCACGTCGCCGGCAAGACCGGCACGACAAGCTCTAACAAGGATGGCTATTTCGTCGGTTTTTCCTCAGGCATAACCACCGGCGTTTGGATGGGGCGCGACGACGCGAGCCGCGTGGCAGGCCTGCAGGGCGGGCGTGCACCCGCGCAGGCCTTTGCCGCCTATATGCGTTATGCCGTGAAGGACCGCGCCGACATACCATTCGACACCGAGCTCAACCTGCCTGACTGGATGCTCGAGAACGAGGAGGATTACCTCTACGGTGATCCTGACGAATATTACTATATCGATGAGCAGGGCAATCTGGTCGAGCCGGGCCGCAGCCAGTTCGAGGAAGCCTTTGACTTGCCGCCGGGGGCGACTGCGCAGGACCCGGTGCCCGATGAGCCGCCCCCCGCGGCCAGCGATGATTTCCTCGATCGCGCAACCGGGCAGGACAGCCCATCCGCCAGGCCGCGCCGTGAACGCGGGCCGCGCCCGCCGAGCAACCGTCCGCCGCTAACGCCTGCCCCGCCGCTTGTGAGGCCCGAGGAGCGACCGAACCCGCCGCCTGGCTGATATGTCCGTCTGGCAGCGAAGACGATGACGGTGGCGAGGCTGGACCAAGCGGCACCCGGGCCGCCTTTTTGCAAACCCTCTTGCAACCCTTCCGTGTAACCCATTGCCGGAAACGAAAAGCCCCCCGACACCAGACGATGTCGGGGGGCTTTCGAATGCAGCGCCAGTGTGGCGGTGTAACTGGCCGCGCCTTGCGGCCCGGGTTTATTCGCTGCGCAGACGCACCGCGATAAAGCGCGGCTGGTCGCCGCGACGTTGCACGCGCAGGAGCAGCGCGTCACGCCCATCCGCTTCGGCTTCGGCGATCTGTTCGCGCAGGGCTTCGACCGTGCCGACCGGATTGTAATTGGCCTCGAGGATGATGAAGCCGCGGCGCAGACCCTTGCGGCCCGCATCCGAGTTCGGATCGACCGCCCCGATCACCAGGCCAACCGTGTCTTCGTCAACGCCAAGGCGTCCGGCGATCGAAGGGGTCAGAGGAAGGACTTGCAGGCCAAGCTTGTCGGCCACCACATCGTCCATATCTTCCGGGTTCATCGGTTCTTCGGCATCCGGGTCGAAGGTCTCCTGCTGCTCGCGCAGTTCCGCTTCGCTCGGGCGCTTGCCCAGGGTTGCGGTGAGTTTGACCGTCTCGCCGTTGCGCAGCACCTCGACCGGAATGGTTTCATCCGGCTGGAGGTTGGCGATGAGGAAGATCACCGTCTGCTCGGAAGTGACTTCCTGCCCGTTGATCGAGGTGATGATGTCGCCTGCTTTCAGACCGGCAGCAGCAGCAGCGGTGTCTTCCTGCACGCGCTGCACTATCTCGCCGCGATTGGCGGGCAGGCCCATTGCATCGGCCATGTCATCGGTGATCGGTCCAAGGCTGACGCCGAGGTAACCGCGCTCGATCTCGAGCCCGTCCTTCAATTGTTTGACAATCGGCGCCGCGATTTCCGCGGGGATCGCAAAGCCGATGCCCACGCTGCCGCCCGAAGGAGAGAATATCGCATTGTTGATGCCGACGACATTGCCCCGCATGTCGAACAGAGGACCACCCGAATTGCCTCGGTTGATGCTGGCATCGGTCTGGATATAGCGGTCATAGGCGCCGCCCTGGCCGGTGTTGCGGTAGACCGCCGAGATGATCCCGCTGGTGACGGTGCCCTTTAGTCCGAAGGGGTTGCCGATCGCGACCACCCAATCCCCCGGCCGCGCTTCGCTTGAGTCGCCGAACTTCACGAAGGGGAAGGTCTTGTCCGACTTGATCTTGAGCACGGCGAGATCCGATGCGGCATCCGCGCCGACCAGCTCGGCCTCGTATTCGGTGCCATCGGGCATGGTCACGGTGATTTCTTCCACGGTCGCGCGCTGGTTGGGCGCGACAACGTGGTTGTTGGTCACCACGAAACCGTCAGCAGAAATGATGAAGCCCGAGCCCAGCGACTGCGCTTCGCGCGTCTGCGGCTGCGAGCGACCACCCCGGCGGCGGTTGAACAATTCGGCGAAGGGCGTGCCGGCAAACGGGTTGCGGTTCACCTCCACGCGCTGACGGGTGGCGATGTTGACAACGGCAGGCTGCAATTGCTCGGTCAGGTCGGCAAAGCTCGCCGGCGCGCCGGCACGCGGCACGATCCGCTCCATCGCTTCGGTTTCGTTCTGGGCAACCTGGGCGCCCACTGGCTGCCCGGTTATCAGCGATACTGCTGCGCCCCCGACCAGGAGCGCGCTCGTCAGTCCATATACATACCGCACGTTGTTCACGTCCTTCTTTTCCTTTTCATTGGGCCGGCCTCGAAATGCCGGGCCGAGCGCACGTTTTGCGTGCGCATGTGAGTACAATTACGCCTTCACCATGCACCACGGACGCACTGAACGCTCTTTGAACACCATCGCCGCTTGCCGGTCCGGGTTGGCTGTTCGTCGGTTCATCGGTTCCTCACTTCGTGGGCGCATGAAACCGGCCAGGCTGACGCGCTCGAACGCTGCCAGGAGCCGTGGCCTGATCCAGGCGCCCTAGTTCTGGCCCTGGAACTGGCGGAAATATTCGTTCTCGTTGTCAAGCACCATGGAACTGTCGCCCTTGCCCTGGATGAAGGTGGTTCGATAGCTCTCCATCGCCCGGTAGAAGTCGTAGAAGCTCGCATCCTGGCCAAAGGCATCGGCGTAGGTCTCGGCCGCCTGGGCTTGTGCTTCGGCGCGAATGATCTGCGCGTTCTTGCGTCCCTGAGCGCGGATCGTTTCAGCTTCTTCCTGCCGGTCCGACTGCATCCGCGTGAAAGCGGCCTGCAGCGGCGTGCCTTCGGGAAGGTCGGCCGCCTTGATGCGCACATCGAGGATCTGCACCCCATATTCGCGCGCCTGCCGGTCCAGCTTGCTGCGGATATTCAGCATCGCACTGCCGCGATCCGCCGTCAGCAGACTGGCGAATGTGCGCCGGCCCAGTTCCTGTCTGAGAACCGAGGTCAGGATCGGCGAGAGCTGCGAGCGCAGGCGATCCTCGTCTCCGGCACGTTCGATCATAGTTACCGGCTGGATGATGCGAAACCGCGCATAGGCGTTGACCTTGAGGCGCTGCTGGTCGCTGGTGAGCACCTGCTGGTTGTCCATGTCGAGGTCGAGCACGCGGCGCTCCACCATCTGCACGCGGTCCGCCAGCGGGATACGCCAGTAGAAGCCGGCGCCCGTCTGTCCGTAGGGCAGGTCGGGCTTGTAGATGTTGACGACCGTCTTGGGTTCACCCGCGCGGATGATCACCGCCTGCTTGGTCTCGGGCACCACGAAGAGGCTCGACAGCACGGCGACGATCAGCACAGCGGCGCCAATCAGCGGATAGCGGAAGTTATTCCAGATCTGTTCCATCTTACTGGCCTCCCTGCTGAACGCTAGGAGCGGTGCGGCCGCGGCGCTGCAACTCCGAAAGCGGGAGGTATGATGTCACGCCCTCCGCCTGGATTACGGTCTTGTCGGTGTTGGCAAGCACCGCTTCCATTGTCTCGTAATAGAGGCGACGTCGCGTCACTTCGGGTGCGAGCCTGTACTGGGTGTAGATCTCGTTGAACTCGGCCGCTTCACCTTCGGCTTTCGCCAGCAGCTGCTGCGCGAAACGACGCGCCTGGTTCAGTTCGCGCTCGGCATCCTGCTGGGCGGCGAGCACGTCGTTGAAGGCTTCGATCACCTGTTCGGGCGGGTCCGCCTTGTCGATCTCGACACCCTCGACGTTGATGCCCGAGCCGTAATTGTCGAGGATCATCTGCATGCGGGTAAGCACGTTTTGTTCGATATCTGCGCGGCCTTCACCCGAAATCACGTTGTCCAGAGTTTTCTCGGCAACCGAAGAGCGCATCGCGGTCTCGGCCGCTTCGAGCACGGTTTCCTCCGGCTCCGCGAGCTGGAACTGGAACAGCGTGAGGTCCTTGATGTTCCAGCGCACGATATAGCTGAGATCGACAAGGTTCTGGTCACCCGTCAGGATGATCTTCTTGGGGATCTCTTCCGAACGCGTGCGGCTGACATCGGATGCGGTGACCTGCTGGATCGGGTAGGGCCAGGTCCAGTTGGTGCCTGAATTCATCGTGTGCGAATATTGTCCGCCGAACCATGTTACGACCGCCTGTTCGCGCGGCTGGATGAAGTGGACGCTGGAAAGGACGATCCAGCCCAGCAAAATCGCGCCAACCACGATCGGTGCCCAGCTCTTGCCGCCGGGGCGTTCGGGCAGGCGGAAATTCGGGCCGCCCGTGCCGCCGCCGCGGCGTGGGCCTTCTGGTCCGCGGTTTCTGAAGATATCCTCGATGTTGGACGGGCGCTTGCCACCGCCACCACCACCGGGCAGCCAGGGATTGCGCGGGCCGCCGCCTTTGGAGCCACCATTCGAACCACCTTCGGGCTTGTCGCCGGTCGGGCCGTCACCCGATCCGCCGCCCCAGGGGTTCTTCTTGCCGGCCATCCCGAGCGCGCCAGACGCGCCGTAAGCCCTGTTCTTCCATTGATTCAGAATTCGCATGCCTACCCTTATAGGAACGCAAAACTTGGAAAAACAGGGGTTGAAACGTGAATTTTGCTGGCACGCGCTTGCGCAATTGGTGTTAGAGACGCGCATCATGAGCGACAATGGCACCCCCGACCCCTCAGAGCCCCTCTCTCCTGCACAGGCCGAAGCGCTTGTCCGTTCGCGCCTGACGCCTGACATGGCGCACCGCCTGCGTTCGGCGCGGATCAAGAATGGCCGCGCAATCCTGGTCGCCGAGGCGGGTGACCTCGCGCCGGGCGCGCGGATCGATCTGGAAGCGAGCATGAAGCTCGCTGTGACCAAGATCGAGGGTGTCTTGGAAGTTCACATCGCTCTCACTGCTGATCGCCGCCGTCGCCGCATCATCGCGGTCGGTTCCGGCAAGGGAGGCGTAGGCAAGTCTACACTTACCACCAATCTCGCGGTCGCGCTGGCGAAAATGGGCCGTAAGGTCGGCGTGATCGACGGTGATATCTACGGGCCCTCGCAGCCAAAGTTGCTGGCGACCGAGGGCCAGCGCCCGATGAGCCAGGGCGACAAGTTGGTCGCGCTCGACAGCCCGCACGGCGTCAAGGTGCTCTCGATGGGCCACGTCGTCGCGCCGGGCAAGGCGCTTGCCTGGCGCGGGCCGATGGCGGGCAAGGCGCTGGGCCAGCTGGTCGATGCCGAATGGGACGACACCGATCTGCTGCTGATCGACCTGCCGCCGGGCACAGGCGATGTGCAGCTCTCGATGATGTCCGACAGCAAGCCCGACGGTGCCATCCTCGTCTCGACCCCGCAAGACCTGGCGCTGCTTGACGCCGCGCGGGCAGGGCAACTCTTCGAGCAGGGCGAGGTTACCATCATCGGTCTGATCGAGAACATGGCGGGCTATGAATGCCCCAAATGCGGCGAAGTCAGCGATCCGTTCGGGCAGGGCGGTGTCGAGAAATTCGCCACCGCGCTGGAAATCCCGTTCCTTGGCCGCATCCCGCTGACGATCGACACGCGCCTCGCGGGCGACAAGGGTGCGCCGCCCGCGGCTGGCGAGGGCAAGATCGGCGAACCCTTCCGCGCGATTGCCCAGCGGCTGGCGCAGTGGCTTGATACCGGAACCGTCTAGGCCATGCAGGTTTCGCGCCGCGGCCTTGGCATAGGGGCTGCCATTGGTGGCGGCCTGCTGGTAGCCTGGTGGCTGGTCCCGCGCAGTTTCCCCAATCCACTGACGCCCGCCAAGGGTGAATACGCCTTTGATGCCTGGCTCAAGATCGCCGAGGACGGCGTCGTCACGGTGGCGGTGCCGCAGCTCGAGATGGGGCAGGGGATCACCACGATCATCCCGCAGATTATTGCGCAGGAACTGGGCGCGGACTGGCGCCAGATCGCGGTCGAACCCGCGGCGGTCTCTGCAATTTACGCAAATGTGCCACTGGCAAGGCGCTGGCTTCCCATGTGGGACGCAGCGCTTGAAGGCCTGTCGCCGGACATCGACGATGCCCTGAGCCGAAAGTTCGCCCACGACGAGCGCCTGAACGCCGCCGCCGACGGCACTTCGATCGAAGCCTACGAGGAACCCGCCCGTATCGCCGCCGCCTCGGCCCGCGCGCTGCTGGCGATGGAAGCGGCGCAGCGCTGGGGCACAAGCTGGGAAAAATGCGAGGTTGCCGGGGGGATCGTCTCCTTTGGCGAACGCCGCGCCCGCTTTGGCGAGCTTGCCGCCGGCGCCGCGACGCGCGACCCGCCAGACCCGGCGCCGTTGCGCCCCGAGGCCCCGGGCGAGGCACTCTTCTCTGACATTGCCTCCAGCGATGCGATCACACCGGGCGCCTTTCCACGCCTCGACCTGCCCTCCAAGGTCGATGGCAGCTATCAATTCGCCGGCGATGTGCGCCTGCCCGGCATGGTTTTTGCCTCGATCCGCCACGGGCCGGCTCACGGCTCCGAATTGACCGGCTTTGATGCCGAGGCGGCCCGGAATGTGCGCGGCATCAAGGGCGTGGTCAAATCGCGCCGCTGGCTTGCCGCAGCGGCGACCACTTGGTGGGCAGCGGACCAGGCGCTTGAGGCCATGCGGCCGCAATTTACCACCGACTACCCGGTCGAAAGCGACGAGATCGCCGAAAAGCTCGAACGCTTGGTCGGCGAAGGCAGCTCCTATCGAATTGCCGAGCGCGGTTTTGGCGAAGAAGCGTTCGAGCGCGTCGACATGGCACGCCGCTATGATGTTGCCCCGGCATTGGCGGCCCCGCTCGAAACCGCCTGCGCTACCGCACATTACCGCAACGGGCGGCTCGAATTGTGGATGGCAGCGCAGGCACCGGAGCAGGCTCGCCGCGCCGCTGCCAAGGCGATCGATATCGCCGCCGAGGACGTGGTCCTCTACCCGATGCCTGCAGGTGGCAGCTTCGATGCGCGGCTTGAGCACGATCACGCCATCGAAATCGCGCTGGTCGCGCGCGAACTGGCAGCCCCGGTGCAATTGACCTGGCCGCGCCGCGACGAATTGATCCGCTCGCGCCCGCGTGCGCCCGCATCGGTGCTGATCGGCGCACAGCTGACCCGGCAGACGGGCGGCGTCGCCGGCGCGATCGAGGCGCTGCGCATTCGCATCGCCTGCCCGTCCAGCGCGCTCGAATTCGGCGCGCGCCTGTTTCGCGACCGCACCACCTGGGCTGCGATCGGCGAAACCTCGGGTCGCAAGGACGCGCTGGCCTGCGAAGGCGCGGTGCCGCCCTACAAGCTGCCGAGCCTGGTGGTCGATCATGTGCCTGTAGAGATCGACCTTCCCACCGGCCGGGTGCGGGGCAACGCCCATGCCTACACCGCCTTTGCGATAGAGAGCTTCATCGACGAACTCGCCTCTGCCAATGGACGCGAGCCCTTGTCCTACCGGATAGCGATGCTGGGCGAAGATATCCGCATGGCAGCGTGCCTTCAGCGCGCGGCGCAGCTTGCGGAGTGGGATGGCGGCGCGGACCAGAGCGGGCAGGGCCTTGCCTGTCATCGCATCGGCGATGCGGAGACCGGCGGACGGATCGCCTGCATCGCCACCGCGCGCGCCGGAGAGGGAGGCTTGCGCGTCGCGAGGCTCTCGGTCGCTGTCGATATCGGCCGCGTCATCAATCGCGACATTGCCCGCCAGCAGATCGAAGGCGGGCTATTGTTCGGCATGGGCATGGCGCTGGGCACGGTGCCGCGTTGGCGCGCAGGCCTGCCCGCCAGCCTTCGCTATCAGGACTTGCGACTGCCCGGCCTGAACGATTGCCCCGACATCGATATCGCCTTCATCGCCAGCGAAAGCGCGCCCGCGGATCCCGGCGAACTGGGCGCGGTCGTCGCCGCCCCCGCGATCGCCAACGCTTTGTTTTCGGCCACGGGCTTGCGCTCCCGGCGTCTGCCTCTACTTTCTGACGGGCTATGAACGTCATGGCCGTGTAACGGCTTGGGGTCATGCGGCTTTTCATTTCACGGAACATAAAGAGGATACAGTCGCGCCCTAGGGCGTTAAGCGAGCGATGACCTGGCAAACGCAGCACCTTCCCAATGAGCACCCGTCTGTAAGGAGCGGGTCCGTCGGCGTGCTTCTTGTCAATCTTGGTACGCCCGACGCGCCCGATCCGGGGTCGGTGAAGCGTTATCTCAAGCAGTTCCTTTCTGACCGGCGCGTGATCGAATTGCCTGCGATCGCATGGCAGCCGATCCTGCGCGGCGTGATCCTCAACACCCGGCCCCAGAAAAGCGCCAAGGCCTATTCCAAGATCTGGACAAAACGCGGTTCGCCTCTCGCCGATATCACCGCCAGTCAGGCCGAGGCGATTGCGGGGGAACTGGCCGGTGATATCGTGGTCGACTACGCCATGCGCTATGGCAAACCGTCGATCGAACAGCGCCTGATCGAGCTTACCGCCAAAGGCTGCGACCGCATTCTTGTCGCCCCGCTCTATCCGCAATATTGCGCCGCGACGACCGCGACCGTGTTCGACGAGGTAGCCCGCGTGCTGGGCGAAATGCGCTGGCAACCGGCGCTTCGCTTTCTGCCGCCCTATCACGATGATCCGGTCTATCTCGATGCCCTCGCCGCAGACCTGACTCGCCAGGTCGCCGGTCTTGATTTCAAGCCGGAAGTGATGCTTCATTCCTTTCACGGCATGCCGCAGCGCACGCTTGAGCGCGGCGACCCCTATCACTGCCATTGCCACAAGAGCGCGCGCCTCCTGCGCGAGCTTCTCGAAGGGCGGTCCGAATTCGAGGGTGTGCGTTTCGAGACGACCTTCCAGTCGCGCTTTGGCCCGGCCAAGTGGCTCGAACCAGCGACCGACGATACGCTGATCGCAGAAGGCGAAAAGGGCACCAAGCGCCTCGTCGTTGCCGCCCCGGGCTTTTCGGCCGACTGTGTCGAGACGCTGGAGGAGCTCGCCCTGGAAGGCCGCGACGAATTCATCGAGGCAGGCGGCGAGGAATATGCAGTGCTTAGCTGCCTCAATGTCAGCCAGAGCGGCGTTGCGATGCTGGAGGCGATGATTCGCCGCGAGCTTTCGGGCTGGATTTGAGCTTTTACCTCATTTACACCTGTGTCAGTTGCAATTGCGAACCGGATTTTCGGTAATCCTCCCGACCTGTTCCCTGCCTTGAGAGAGAGCTCGCACAACCATGGCCACCATTGCCCCTGAACCCCAATCCGGCGCAGAAAAGTCCCGCGCTGCCAAGTCGCCTGAGAAAAGGGCCCCGCTGACAAAGTCGCCCTTCGCGCACTGGTCGGCCGGCATCCCTTCGGAAGATGCGATTGCCCATATTCCGGGTGAGACCGGTTGGCCGGTGGTCGGCAACACCTTCAAGATGCTCGCCGATCCGCACGGTTTTGCCGCCGAGATGATCCGCAAATACGGCAAGGTCTACAAGAACCGCGCCTTCGGCGGCATCGGTGTGCAACTGGTCGGCGCCGAGGCGAACGAGCTGGTCCTGTTCAACAAGGAAAAGATCTTCTCGTCCGAACAGGGCTGGGGACCGGTGCTCGATCAGCTCTTTCCGCGCGGGCTGATGCTGCTCGATTTCGATCACCACCGGATTGATCGGCGCGCGCTTTCGATCGCGTTCAAGCCTGATCCGATGCGCCATTATATGGGCGCGCTCAACAGCGGGATTTCCTCCGAGGTCGCCAAATGGGAAGGCGCGATGGAATTCCAGCCCGCGATCAAGCAGCTGACGCTTGATCTGGCGGCGGACAGTTTCCTCGGCATTCCGTGGGGGCCTGAGGCTGACAAGATCAACACCGCCTTTGTCGATATGGTGCAGGCCTCGGTCGCGCCGGTCCGCAAGCCGCTGCCCTTCACCAAGATGAAGAAGGGCGTCGACGGGCGCGCCTACATGGTCGATTATCTGACCCGCGAGACCAGCCGCCGGCGGCTTGAAGGGGGCGGGCAGGATATGTTCAGCCAGTTTGCCACCGCTACGCGCGAAGACGGCTCTGTCCTGCCGGTCGACGAGGTGGTCGATCACATGAGCTTCCTCATGATGGCCGCGCATGACACGATCACGTCGTCTGCGACTTCGCTGCTCTATCATCTTGCGACCAAGCCTGAATGGCAGGAAAAGGTGCGCGAGGAAGTGATGGCGGTAACCGGCGGTCCTGACGGCAATGGCAAGGCGCGCGCCCTCGATTACGATGATCTTGCAAAGCTCGAGCTGACCGAGATGGTCTTCAAGGAAGTGCTGCGCCTGATCCCGCCGGTGCCCTCGATGCCGCGCCGTGCGCTGCGCGATTTCGAATTCATGGGCTATCACATCCCGGCAGGCCAGATGGTCGGGATCAACATCCACTGGACCCACCATTCCGAGGAATATTGGGACAATCCCTATTCCTTCGACCCGATGCGCTTCACGCCCGAGCAGGTGAAGGCGCGCCACAAATATGCCTGGGTGCCGTTTGGCGGCGGCGCGCATATGTGTCTGGGGCTGCACTTTGCCTACATGCAGATCAAGGTGCTGATGGCGCAGCTTCTGCAACGCTACCGGATCGAGCCGACCAGTGGCGGTGCGAGCTACAAGCCCGAATGGCAGGCCTGGCCGATCCCGCAGCCAAAGGACGGGCTCAAGATTACGTTAAAGAGTCTATGATTTGGGGCGACCCCATCGGGGGTCGCCTCCTCGGTAAATTTTTGTGATCGCCCATCCGGGCGCTCGTCCTCGTTAGACGTCCTCCGGGAAATTTTCCCCTGCGGACCCGCTGCGGGGCGGCCGCGTGGCCTAGCGGTTTGCTATCGCAAACCGTTACTCGCGCAGAACTGTGCGGGTCTTGTTGTGTCGAAATCTGTGATTTCGCAAGGGCGACCGCCCGCCCGCAGGTGCCCCGCAGCCCAAGATTGGGCGTAGGGAACAGCACCGAGGACGATCGCCCGGACGGGCGATCATGACATAAAAACTCAAATTAAAAATCCCAGGCGATGCCTTCGCGCTCCCAGTCGCCATAGCGGGTGGGCGAGAGTTCGCGCGGCTCGTCCTTGAGCGGATCGACCGCCTTGGGCTCGGGCGCGGGATCGTTGGTCCAGTGCGCGGGTTTCTTGAAATTCTTGGCCGCTTCGGATTTCTTTTTCGTCATGCCTTCTCAACGCGCGCGCTGGCGCTTGGTTTCAAGGACCGCTAACGCCGCAGCCCATGGTCCAGCCCACCGGAATCCACGCGCGCCGCGCCGCGCTCAAACTGCTCGACGCGGTGTTGCGCCGGGGCGAGACGCTCGAGCAGGCAGGGGCTGGCGCCTTGCGCGATGTGCGCGATGCGAACGACAAGGCGCTCGCGCGCGCCATCGCGGGTGAGGGCTTGCGCTGGCTGACCGATCTCGATGCCCTGATCGACAGCGCTACAAAAAAGCCGCTTCCTCCTGACGCCAAGCCGCGCAGCGTGCTGCGCCTGATGCTCGCGCAGGCGCTCAGGCTGGAGACGCCCGGCCATGCCGTGATCGCGACGGGGCTGCCGCTTCTTTCGGGCGGGCCGAGGCGGCTGGCGCACGGGGTCTTTTCAACGCTGATGAAGCGGGGAGTCTCGCTTCCCGCGTTTCCTGCGCTGCCTGCCGATGTGGTGGCGCGCTGGGGCGAGGAGCGCGCAGCAAGCATCGCCAGCGGCCTTGCCCAGCCACCCGAGGTCGACCTGGCGATCAAGGACGCGGGCGAGACAGCCTCCTGGCAGGCGAAGCTTGGCGGTGCCAGCCTTGCGCCGGGCCATGTGCGCGTTCCGCGCGGCACGCCGATCGAGAAGCTCGAAGGGTATGCCGAAGGCGCGTGGTGGGTGCAGGATCTCGCCGCCACGATCCCGGCATCGCTGACCGGCGAGGCGACAGGCCACGCCCTTGACCTGTGCGCTGCACCGGGCGGCAAGACCTTGGCGCTCGCTGCCGCGGGCTGGAAAGTCACCGCGCTCGACATGTCGAAGCGCCGGCTCGACGCGCTCAAGGACAATTTGAAGCGCACCGGTCTCAAAGCCAGCCCCGTGCGCGCCGACGCGCTGACATGGGAACCCAAACACCCGTTCGACGCGATCCTGATTGACGCGCCGTGCACCGCAACCGGCACCTGCCGCCGTCACCCCGATGTGCTCCACCGCATCCGCGCGCAGGACATCGCGCAGATGTCTCAGATCCAGCGCGATCTGGTGGCGAAGGCTGCCGAATGGCTCAAGCCGGGTGGCACGCTCGTCTATGCTGTGTGCTCGCTCGAACGCGAAGAGGGTGAGGACCAGGCAGCGTGGATCACTGCCGAACTCGGCCTTGATCCGAAGCCCGTCGCGCTATCCGAACTGCCCGCTGGCCTTGCCCCCACGCCCGAGGGCTGGGTCCGCACCCATCCTGGCCAGTTGGCGCAGGAAGGCGGGCTCGACGGGTTCTTCGTCGCGCGCTGGGCCAGGCCCTGATCCAGCGGATCACATCCCCCTATCCTTGGCGCGGGGACCGTGCCATCACTCAAGGCTTAAGGGGGATCGGAAATATGTGGCGCACTATCGGGCCAGCCTTGCTGTTTTCGGGCTCGGCCATCGGCACTTCGCACCTAGTGCAATCAACGCGGGCTGGGGCGCTCTACGGGCTGGGGCTGCTGGGCGTCATCCTGCTGATCTGCGTCCTCAAATATCCCACCTTTCGCTTCGGCGTCGATTACGGCCACTCGACGCGGCGTTCGCTGCTCGCCGGATATCGCGAGCTCGGGCTTTGGGCGCCGCTCGTCTTCGTGCTGTTTGCGGTGCTCGTCTACCCGGTCGTCTACGCTGCGCTTGCCTCGGCAACGGCGGGTATCGCGATCACCGTCTTCGGCCTTGCCGTATCCGTGCCGGTTCTGGGTCTTGGTGTCCTGGTCCTTTGCGCGGTGCCGTTGCTGGTGGGCGGCTATGCCTGGCTTGACCTCGTCAACCGGGTGCTTGTCGCTTTCCTGCTGGTTTCCACTCTCCTCGTGACCGCGCTCGTTCTTCCGAATGTGGAGTGGGGCACGCTGGGTGATACGAGCTGGACCGGTGATCCGCGCGCGATCCTGTTCGTGGTTGCGCTGGCGGGCTTCATGCCCAACCCGCTGGAAGTGTCGGTGACTTCGTCGATGTGGGTGGCCGAGGCCGAGCGCGGCGAGACGACCCGCAAGACCACCTTGGGCGAAGCGCGGCTCGCCTTCCTCTCGGGCTATGTGATGACCGCGTTTCTCGCTCTGTGCTTCTGCATTATCGGTGCAGGCGTGATGCATTCAGCTCAGGTCGCGCCCGAAACAAGCGCGCCCGGCTTTGCCCGGCAGGTTGTCGCGCTCTATAGCGAGACGCTGGGCGAGGGCGCGGCGGCGCTGGCCGCGATCGCCGCGCTTTCGGTGATGACGACGACAGTGCTCGCGGCGCTTGATATTGGCGGGCGCAACGTCGCATCGACCTGGCAGCAGGTGACTGACGCGCATACCGAGGCGGTGTTCAAGCGCGTCTACCGGATCACCATTCCGGTGATGATCGCGCTGACAGCCACGGTCCTGTATCTTTTCAACAGCAGCTTTACCTCGCTGCTCGATCTGGCGACAAGCGCGGTGTTCCTCGGCGCGCCCGTGGTTGCAGGACTGAACCACCTCGTGGTGACGAGGTGCACCATGCCCGACGAGGCGAGGCCGAGTGCAGCGATCCGCGCGCTCAACCTTGGCGCGATCGCCGTGATGACAAGCCTCGCCATCGCCTATTTCATGCTGTGAACGCCCGCGCCCCTCAGCGCCCTCACGCCTTCACGTATTTCTGAAAGCTCTTGCGCAGCTTCATGATCTTCGGCGGTATGGTCGCCTGGCAATAGGGATTGCGCTGCCCTTCGCCGTCCCAGTATTCCTGGTGGTAGTCCTCGGCGACATACCATTCCTTGGTCTGTTCTGCGCCTTCGAAGCCTTCGATGGTCGTCACCGCAGTGCCCGAATTCTCTTCGTTCCAGCGCGCGATCGCGGCCTCGGCCTCTTCGGCCTGCTCGGCCGAGAGCGGAAAGATCGCCGAGCGATATTGCGTTCCCACATCGTTGCCCTGCCGGTTCAGCTGGGTCGGATCGTGCGTGCCAAGGAACACATCGTAGATCTGCGCGATGCTGATGACGCTAGGATCGAAGGCGACGCGGATTCCTTCGGCGTGGCCCGTGCGACCAGAGCACACTTCGCGATAGGTCGGATTGGCACTGGTGCCGCCGATATAGCCGCTTTCGACTTGCGTGACCCCGATGACATCCTTGAAAACCGCTTCGGTGCACCAGAAGCATCCGCCGGCGATGATGGCTTGTTCCATGCTGAAATCTCCTTTGTCCCTCACATAGGTTCTCGTGCGCGATGCGCCAGAGGTGGAGGCGAACAAGGAAAGCTTGTCATAGCTGTGTCCCTTTGTCAGGACATGGCACACATATCCCGCATATCCGAGAGAGGTTGTCCCAATGAACAAATCCATGATTCTCGGCCCGCTGGCCGTTCTGGCCGCTGGCGCTGCGTTCGTCTCGCCTGCGCTGGCTGATCACCACATGGAAAAGGCCGCGCCGAGCCTTGAAGACGTGCTGGCCCGCGAGGGACGCGCCGCCGATCGCGCGCGCGACCAGTATCGCCATCCGGCGGAAACGCTCGCTTTCTTCGGGGTCGAGCCGACCATGACGGTTGCCGAATACGGACCGGGCGGAGCGTGGTACACACGCGTGCTGGCACCTTACATCATGCCGGCGGGGCAATATATGGCCTTCAATCTCGACAGCGACGGGCGCGATTATCCAAGCCGCGCTGCCGAAGTGCGCGCCAAGAGCTGGACCGAGACGTTCAAGAGCCGTGTGGCCGAGGGCAGGGGGATCGAGCCTTCCGAGGTGATGGCCTTCGAAACCGACGAGGTGCCCGAGGAAGCAATGGGAACGGTCGATCGCGTGCTGATCTTTCGTTCGATGCACGGGCTCAACAATGGCAATGATGCCGATGAAGTGCTCAAGGTGGCGCGCATGCTGCTCAAGGACGATGGCATGGTCGGCGTCGTCCAGCACCGCGCGCCCGAAGGCGCAAGCTATGACGATTACGGCGCGCAGCAGCGCGGCTACATGCGTGAGCAGGACGTCATCAATATCTTCGAGGCGAACGGTTTCGAACTGGCCGGCCAGAGCGAGATCAACGCAAACCCGAAGGACCCTGCCAATTGGGAAGGCGGCGTGTGGACGCTGCCCCCGTCCTTGGGCTTCGGCCGCCAGAGTGAAGAGGAAATGGCCAGACACCGTGCGATTGGCGAAAGCGATCGCATGACGCTGTTGTTCAAGAAGGCGGATTGAGCCTTCTTTCTGACACAAGGGGCGTGATGACACGCGTTATCACGCCTCTTGCGTTTCCAGTCGCCAGCACTCTTTGCCTTGCAGCCCGCTCGCTAGCCGGGCTTTTCAAGAACCGGGCCTCACGCTAACGGGCGACGGCATGACCACACTCACTGTTGCCGCCCTGCAATTGTCTCTCAATCGTCCCGGCGAAGACGAGAATATCGCTGCGGTCGCTTCTCTGGTCGAAGAGGCTGCCGGGCGCGGGGCGAAGGTGATTTCCCCGCCCGAGCTGTTTTCCGGCCCCTATTTCTGCCGCGAGGAGGACGAGGCGCTGTTCGCGCTCGCCCGGCCCACCACCGAACATCCCAGCGTCATCGCGATGCAGGAACTTGCGGCGAAATTGCGCGTCACCATTCCCACCAGCTTCTTCGAGCGCGATGGGCACCACTATTACAACACGCTGGCCATGATCGGGCCTGATGGCGCGATCATGGGCACCTATCGCAAGAGCCATATTCCCGATGGGCCGGGTTACGAGGAAAAGTTCTATTTCCGCCCCGGGAATGACGGGTTCAAGGTGTGGGACGTGCCCGCAGATGACGGTTCGAAAGTCCGCCTCGGCGTCGGCGTGTGCTGGGACCAGTGGTATCCCGAATGCGCGCGGGTAATGGCGCTGAAGGGCGCCGAAGTGCTGTTCTACCCGACCGCGATCGGTTCAGAGCCCTACGACGCTGATCTCGACACCAGCCGCATGTGGCGGCGCGCGATGATCGGCCACGCGGTCTCCAATTGCATGCCGGTGATCGCCAGCAACCGGATCGGGTCCGAAGGGCCGAACGCAGCCGCGCAGAATTTCTATGGGCACTCCTTCATCACCGATGAATGGGGCGATCTGATCGCACAGTTCGGAGCCGAAGAAGAGGGCGTGCTGGTCGCGGCGCTGGACCTTGCGCGCGCGGCAAGACACCGGGCGGGAATGGGCTTCTTCCGCGACCGCCGGCCGCAGCTCTATGGCCGGATCGCCGAGGATATTTGAGCCATACCTATCTCATCGCGCTGGGCTCAAACATGCGCGTGCCCGCTATCGGAGCGCCGCGCGCGGTCATCGCGGCGGCGCTTGAGGCGCTTGAGGGGCCCGATGTCCGTGTGCTGGCGGCCGCACCAAGCATCCAGAGCGCCGCCATCGGCCCGTCGCTCAGGCGCTATGCCAACAGCGCGGCATTGGTAGAGAGCACGCTTTCACCGCCCGCAATGCTGGCCCTGCTGCAGGAGCTCGAACACCGTTTTGGTCGCAGTCGCGCGCAGCGTCGCGGCCAGCGCTGGAGGGCGCGGGCGCTCGATCTCGATATCATCCTGTGGAGCGGCGGGGTCTGGCAAAGCCCATCATTGCGCGTGCCCCATAGCGAGATGCGCACGCGCGATTTCGTGCTGCGTCCCGCCCTTGGCATTGCGCATCGCTGGCGGGACCCGGTCAGCGGCTTGAGCCTCGCACAGCTTTACGCGCGGCTTACGCGTCCGATGCGCATTGAGCGCGGAGGCGGTGTAGGCTGAGCGCGGAGCCTGAGTCCGGAATTCCGCCTATCGTGTCGACTGGCGCGTGTGCCGGGATTGTCCGGCACCCACGGCAATCAGCGCAAGGGCGGAAAGGGTCACAACGCCCGCGTGCGAGACTTCGTTGGAGCCTGTGTTTTCGTCTTGCCCGGTAGAGCTGCCGGTTTCATGAGAAGCGGTCTTTTGAGTATCTT
This sequence comes from Erythrobacter sp., assembly GCA_043567175.1. Lineage (GTDB taxonomy): Bacteria > Pseudomonadota > Alphaproteobacteria > Sphingomonadales > Sphingomonadaceae > Erythrobacter. Next base: position 1,819,982 of record CP121323.1, on the reverse strand, counting down.
GCGGCGGACCTCCCGCCGATATCAGTTCCGCTGAAGCCATGATCGTAACCGTAATCGCGAACGCCAGGCCAAGAGCCATGCGCCTGAAAGCCATTGTCGTCATTTTTCCCCGTTTCCCGGGTCTTTGCGCCCGGTTAGCAGCCTCGGCCCGGATGTGGTCCCTGTGCTGCTCACAATCCCTTCAGCAAGGCGCATGCCAGATCTGCGGGAAGGGAAATGTGGCAGGTCGTTGAATGGTTAACGCCGTGACGGAAATGGCGCGGATTGTAAGCTTCTCCGACGCCTTGGCGCGACGAAAGCCCCGATCGAGCGAACGCCCGCTGCTCCTGATCGTGGCGGGATCGGCAGCGATGCCTCGATGGGGTGCCCCAAACCACCCTTGACCCGCGCGCCCACGCTTTCTATCGGGGCGCACCAACGCGGCGCACCAGCGCCGAAACGCCCGTGGGGGTCCTTAGCTCAGTTGGTAGAGCAACTGACTTGTAATCAGTAGGTCGCCAGTTCGAACCCAGCAGGACTCACCACTCTTTTCGAAGATTTGGGGCCACGCCGGGGCGATTTTCTCCTGGGTTGGCTGCCTTGTGCGCGCCGCATTCCTCCGGCAGGCAGCGCTCGCACCATGCGTGCCCCGGATCGGGCATTATCGGGCACTATCGGGTTACACGCATCGGAACCCTTCGCTCACCGAAGGACTATTCCTTTGGGGCATGCATGCTCCTTGACGCTTGCCGCCAGCCTGCGGCGCGCTCAACCGGTTTGGAGGCGGGCGCTATCGCGCTAAAGCCTGTTGCCCGCCACACTTTAAGGAGAAGCCATGTCTCAGCGACCGCGGATTCAGCAGAACGAGGATATCCGGTTTCTCGGCAAGACCCTTGGCGAAGTCATTCGCAAGCACGCAGGCGAGCGATTGTTCGAGCGTACCGAGCATATCCGCTCGGCCAGCGTCGACCGGCACCGCGGCGGTGAACTGGTGGATCTGGAGCTCGAGCGGCTTTCGCTCGACGAGACTTTGGCCTTTGTGCGCGGTTTCGGCCTGTTCTCGATGCTGGCGAACCTTGCCGAAGACCGCGATACGGTGATGGTCAGCGCCACTTCGAGCTTTGCCGAGGCCGTGGCCAAGCTGCAATCGCACGGCATCGGCGACGAGGCGATTCTCGACCTGCTTGACACCGCGCTGATCGTTCCGGTGCTCACAGCCCACCCCACCGAGGTACGGCGCAAGACGGTGATCGACCATCGCACCCGGCTGGCTGCCCTCATGCAGCAGCGCGACAAGGTGCTGGAATCGGGTGGTGATGCTGCCACGATTGAGGACCAGATCGAGCGGCAGATATCCCTTCTCTGGCACACCAGGACCCTGCGCCGCGACCGGCTCAACGTGACCGATGAGGTCGACAACGCGCTCGATTTCATGGGCAAGGTCTTCTTGCCCGCAATGCCCGAACTCTACCGGCAGATGGAGCGCTCGCTCACGGGGCGTCCGCAAAGTTTCCTCAGGCTGGGAAGCTGGATCGGCGGCGATCGCGACGGCAACCCCTATGTCAGCGCCGACAGCCTCGAATATGCGCTGGGGCGCGGGGCCGAGACGGTCCTCACCTATTATCTTGACGAATTGCAGCGGCTGGGCGCGGACCTTTCGATCTCGAGCGAGCTGGCCGATATTGCGCCCGAGGTCGATGCTCTCGCCAAAATGAGCGGCGACACTTCCTCGCACCGCGAGGATGAACCCTACAGGCGTGCGCTGATCGGCATTTATGGCCGTCTAGCGGCAAGCTTCGAGAAGCTGTGCGGACAGCCGCCGGCGCGCCCCGCGCTGATCGCGGGCGAGCCCTATGAGGGGCCCGAAGATTTCGTGCAGGACCTGCGCCGGATTGCCGCTTCGCTGGAGGCGCTGGGCGGCGATACGCTCGCTGGTGTCGGGGCGCTGAGCTCTCTGATCCGCGCGGTCGAAACCTTCGGCTTCCATCTGGCGACGCTGGACTTGCGGCAGAACAGCTCGGTTCACGAGCGGGTCGTTGCCGAGATGTTCAAGGCGGCGGGCGCGGATCGCGATTACCTCTCGCTTGGCGAGGAAGACCGCGTTGCCATGCTGCGCGGCGAGTTGGCGGGGCAGCGCCCCTTGCGAACGCCGTGGGCCGATTATTCCGAGGAAACCCGCAGGGAATTGTCGATCATCGATGCGACCGCGCGCGCGCACCGGCATTACGGCTCAGGATGCGTCACGCAATATGTTGTCTCGATGGCAGAAAGTGTCTCGGACCTGCTCGAAGTGCTGCTCCTGCTGCGCGAGGCGGGGCTCTATCGCGCGGGCGAGGAACCGGTGTGCCCGGTCATGCCGGTTCCCTTGTTCGAGACGATCGGCGACCTCGAGAACGCACCGGGCATCATGCGCGGCTATTTCGAAATCCCCGAGATCGCCGCGCTGGCGCGAATGCGGGGCTCGCAGGAAGTGATGCTGGGCTATTCGGATTCGAACAAGGATGGCGGCTATCTGACCTCGAGCTGGATGCTCTCGCGTGCCAGCACGGCTCTGGCCGAGGTGTTCACCGAGGCGGGCGTAACAATGCAATTGTTCCACGGGCGCGGCGGCTCGGTCGGGCGCGGCGGCGGCTCGGCTTTCGACGCCATTCGCGGCCAGCCCCACGGCACGGTCAACGGCCGCATCAGGATCACCGAACAGGGCGAGGTGATCGCCGCCAAGTTCGGCACGGTCGAGACGGCGACCAACAACCTCGAAGCCATGGCGAGCGCGGCCCTGCTGGCAACCATGGAGCCCGAGGAGATCGCCGCGGATGACTATCAGCGCTTCGCGAGCGCGATGGATGATCTCTCGGCAAGCGCCTTCATGGCCTATCGCGGCCTGATTTACGGGACGCCCGGCCTCGTCGAGGTGTTCCGCCAGATGACGCCGATTGCCGAGATTGCGACGCTTAATATCGGCTCGCGGCCCGCCAGCCGCAAGGCGACCGACCGGATCGAGGATTTGCGCGCCATTCCCTGGGTGTTTTCCTGGAGCCAGGCGCGCGTGATGTTGCCGGGCTGGTTTGGCGCGGGCCACGCGCTTGGCTTGTGCAAGGACAAGGCGCTCTTGCAGGACATGGCGCAGCAATGGCCGTTTTTCCGCAACGCGCTGGCGAACATGGAGATGGTGCTGGCCAAATCGGACATGGCAATCGCGGCGGAATATGCAGGGCTTGTCGAGGACGAGGCGCTTGCCAGGCGCGTCTTCGACCAGATCCGCGATGGCTGGCACAAGGCGCATGATGCGCTGCTGGAGGCGACGCAGCAATCCTTCCTGCTCGAACGCTCGCCCCAGTTGGAGGCCTCGATCCGCCTGCGCCTGCCCTATATCGAGCCGCTCAACCTGCTTCAGGTCGAATTGCTCAAGCGCCACCGCGCGGGCGATAGCGACGAGCGTGTGAGGGAGGGGATCAAGCTCTCGATCAACGCGATCGCGACGGCCTTAAGGAATAGCGGCTGAGCCGGTTTTCCTCGCCCCTTCAAGCTGTGCGAGGATCTCGTCCCAGCGTAGCAGCTTGAAGTTTTGCGCAAAAGGCGGGTTCACCCCGTCCTGAGCGATGAAGAGGCCACCGGGAAATTCGGACCCGAATGACCGCGGGTCGAGCTCGATCCCGTCGGTCTCCTCGGTTGCGCCGAAATCACCCGCCGCGATGCTGAACCGGCCGACGGGCTCGTTCCCGGGCAGGCGATAAACGGCATAGGCGTTGTCGCCCTGGCTCGAGGCGACAAGATAGCCGCCATCTGCCCCTTCAGGAGCAATGGCGAGGCCCTCGACATCGGCCACGGCAAGCCCTGTGCCGGTCGGCGCGACCATGCTCTTGGCGCCTGAGCCCGTGTCGATCGCCCAGATGCCGGCGGCTTCCTCGCCGATATAGAGCGTGTTGGTGCGCGGATCTGCAACGCAGCCTTCGGGCTGCGAGGGAACCTGCGCCAATCGCGTTGTCGCGCCCGTCATCGTGTCCCCGGCAGGTGAGAGGACCGTCTGGTAGATGATACCGTTCTTGGGCGCGCTGAACACGCGAAGCGAGCCGTCATCGCCCGGCGCATCAAGGCAGATGCCATAGCCTTCCCCCGGCCCCACCGTGACGCGCCCAGCGGCGACCAGCCCGCCGGTAGCCGTGTCGAGCCGGGCGAGGAAGATGTGCGCTGTCGCAAGGTCCGACCGGTCGCTCGCCGCAACGATGACGCTGCCATCGGCAAGCTCGGTCAGGTCGACATTGTTGAGCCCCGGCGCTGGCAAGAAGAACACTTCCTCGCCCTTCAGATTGTAGACGTAAAGCCCGCCCTTCTTGTCGGTGCCGACGATCAGGCTCTTTGCCGGGTCGGCCGCATTGCGCCAGATCGCCGGATCATCGGCGGCATCCTCGTTGGACGTGCCGACGGGGGCGGTTTCGCCGCGGGCGACCACGCTCACCGCCGGGTCGCCTGCAGGGATCGTGGCGCAGGCCGCCGCGATCCCGAGGGTGAGGAGCGCAAAGCCGTGAAACGGGCGCAGCATCAGAACGTGAACCTCAGGCCGCCCTTCATCGTCCAGTTGTATTCTTCATATTGAAGAATGTTCTGGCGCCCGCCGAGCCGGTTGAAGGCGAAGAATTCGGCGTTGTTGATGTTGATCCACTCGAAATAGACCTGAACATTGTCGGTCGCCTGGTAGCGTGCGGTAAAATCGAGCTGGAACAGGCTGTCGGTGAAGCGGTCGAAATCGGGGCCGTCGGCGTTGATCTCGTCGAGGAAACCGTCGCGATATGTGCCCGCCAGACGCAGATTGAGGCCTGCCTTTTCGTAGCCGAGCACCGCGTTGAAGGTGTTCTCGCTGGTCGCCGGAAGCGCGATCGAGCGGAAATCGGGCGAGCCGCCAACTGGACCGATCCCGCCATCGGCGATCAGGCCGCTTGCATCGGTGTAGGTGTAGTTGAACTGCACCAGCGTCCCATCGAGAAAGCCGGGCAGGAAATCGAGCTTTTGGAAGAGGCTGAATTCGAAGCCGTAGATCTCGGCGCTCTCGCCGTTGATGAAGGTCTCGGCCTCTTCGAAACCGATGCCGAACAAACTGCCCGGCTGCTCGATCACCACGCCGGTGAGGTAATCGTCGAGATCCTTGTAGAAGAACGCGCCCGTGATCGCGCCGTTATTGGTCATGTAATATTCGATCGAGGCATCGAGGTTCCAGGCGGTGGTGGGGCGCAAGGTCGGGTTGCCGATCGCGGCCTCGCGGTCCTCGTTGAGCTCGGCGCGCGGGGCGAGCTGTACGAAATTCGGGCGCACGAGGCTGCGATAGCCGGCAAGGCGCAGCACGAGATTGTCCTCGGCCGCATAACGGATGTTGAGGCTGGGCAGCCAGTGATCGTAATCGCGCTCGAACTGGAGCGGGGTGACGATCACCGTATCATCGGTCGCGATCGCGCCGCCCGGCAGCGTCTGGTCTTCCTCGAACAGCGCAGTGGTGAAGCCATTGAGCGTGTTGTCGGTGCGCTCGTAACGCAAGCCGCCGATCACCAGCAGGTCGCTGCTTTCGAACCGGCCCAGAAGATAGCCGGCGAAGATGTCTTCCTCGACCGCATAGTCCGCATTGGCGCTGTCGATCGCGCTGTCGACAGCGTTGAGCTCGAAGCTGGACTGGTTGGCGAAGAAGAAGTCGCTCGCCTGTGTCAGACCCGGAAGCGGGGCGAGATTGGCAAGCGTATTGGACGGGCCTTCGCCCAGCACATCGGCGAGCGTGTAATCGTCGCGCTCGTAGAATTCGATCGTGCCCTCGAAGCGCTTTTCGCGAAACCGTGCCTTGGCCCCGCCCTGGATGGTGAGGACGCCGCTATCCATGTAGATATCGTAGCCAAGATCGAACTGGCCGGCGAATTCCTCGTCCTCGGCGTCCGAAAGCGCGGTCAGCTCGACCTCGTCGAGTTCGTAGAGCGAGGGGTCGAAGAAGCCGGTCGAGTTGCCGGTGACGTTGAAGCCGGGGCGGCGCAGATCGGAGAAATCGAAGCCGATCCCCAGTCCCGTGTCCTCGAATTCCGCGAGGAAAACGGTCGGGTCGACCGAACCGTTTTCGAACTCGGTCGATTTCGCCCAGCTCACCGAATATTCGGCGTTGAGATTGCCCCAATTGCTTTCCCCGCCAAACACCAGCGTGCGGATGCGTTGGCGTTCAAAGCGGTCCTTCACGTCGCGCTCTGCTTCGATCACCGCATCAGCATCGTCGAAAACGGGGTTGGTGCTGGTGCCCGAAACATTGGCATCGCCCAGCTTGGTGACGAGGCGGCGGCGGAATTCCTGGTCGTCGAACTGGCTCCACACGCCCTTGAGGTAAAGTTCGGTGTTATCGCCCACGCGCGCATCGAAGCCGAGCGTCGCGCTGATGCGCTCGCGGTCGACGAGATAGTCGCGATATTGCACTTCCTCGGCGTAGATCTGGCCGTCTTCGAGCTGCCAGTCATCGGCCTCGATATTGTCGGTCTGGAATTCGCGGTCGTAATAGGAAATACCGCCGGTGACGCCGAAATTGTCGGTCAGGCGCGCGGCGAAATCGGCGCTGAGATCGGGGGTGAGGGTGTCGCGCAACTCGTTATAGCTGCCGCCCACCTTGACCACGAACAGATCCTTCTTGCGGTCGAAGGCGCTGGTCGTCTGGATCTCGATCGAGGCGCCGATCGTATCGGCGTCCATATCCGGGGTGAGCGATTTCTTGACCTCGATGCTTTCGATGATCTCGCTCGAGATAACGTCCAGAGCAACGGCGCGAATATCGCCTTCGGGCGCGGGGATGCGCACGCCGTTCAGCGAAGTGGCGTTGAGGTTGGGGTCAAGCCCGCGCACCGCGACGAAGCGGCCTTCGCCCTGGTCGTTCAGCACGTTGATACCCGGCAGTCGGCGAAGGCTCTCGGCAACGTTCTGGTCGGGAAACTGCCCGATCGCATCGCGCGTCAGCACGTCGGATATGCCGTCCGCCGAACGCTTGCGCGAAAGCGCGGAGGCCTGCGCTGCGCCCTGGCCGATCACCAGGATCGAGGAGCCCGACTGGCCAAGGGCAAAGTTGCGGATCACGGTGCCTTCGGCGGGAACGGCAATCGTGTATTCGACCGGCTCGGCACCGATATAGCTGGCAACGATCGTATAGGTGCCTTCGGGCACATCGTTGAAGACATAGGAGCCGTCGCGGCTGGTGGTGGCGCGGCGGTCAAGCTCGCGGATCAGGATTTCCGCGGCGCGCAGCGAGTTGACATCGCTCGCATCCGAGACGGTGCCGCGCACTTCGCCGGCAAGGGCAGGCGCGGCAAGAGTGGCGGCCAGCGCGAAGGCGGCCGTGGCGGAAAGAAGACAAATACGCTGCATGAAAAATACCCCTCGAAACGGTCGAGAATGACCTGATCCGAGGGGCGCTTTATCGCCATGTTTTGACGCCGGTGCGTCCGCGCGATGGCTTATAGTTTACAAGTTACGAAAAACCGTCGCCGGATTGTCACGCAAGCCGGGCCGCTTCAGAAGGAGTGGCTGTCGCCATCGCCGTGATTGTGGCCCGAGCCCGCATGGGTCGCTTCTTCAGAGCCGCCTGCATTGCCGCCCATGCCGCTTTCCCACCAATAGGCGCGCCTGCCGCCATCGCCGGTTGCGACCTCGCGCATGGTGGCGGTGTCATACATCCGCCCGCCGATCATCACGCTTTCAATCTTGTCGCTGTCGCGCACATTGGCGGTGGGATCGGCGGTGAGCACCAACAGATCGGCCAGCTTGCCGACTTCGAGGCTGCCCACGTCCTTTTCCATTCCCAGCGATTGCGCGGGGTAGATCGTCGCGGTCTTGAGCGCTTCGACCGCGCTGAAGCCGCCGCGTGCAAAGCTCCAGATCTCCCAGTGCGCGCCGATGCCGGGTTGCTGGCCGTGCGCCCCGATCGAGACCTTGATACCGCGGTCGGAGATCTTCTTGGCCTCGCGCGCGGCGTTGTCGTCGACGAAGGCCCATTCGGGTGCCTTGGTGCGCCGTGCGGTCGCCGCCAGCAGCGCCTTGGGCGGCGTGTGGATCATCAGCGGGTGATCGTAGACGTCGGTTGCCTGGCGCCAGTAGGGATCGCCCGCCAGCCCGCCATAGGTGACCACCAGCGTGGGCGTGTAATTGGTGTTGGACTGGCCGAAGAACTGCAGCACGTCCTCGTAGAAGACATCGCCGGGCACATTGTGTTCGATCGTCGAATTGCCATCGGCGATCAGGTTCATGTCCATCCCGAACAAGGAGCCGCCCTCCGCGACAACCAGCATGTTCTCCGCAGCACTCGCGCGCGCGACCATCTGGCGCTGTTCGCGGCGCGGCTGGTTGTAGTTCTTGATCGAGATACCGCCCTGCGCCTTGATCCGGCGGACATGTTCGAGCGCGTCCTCGTAGCTGTCGACCCGGGCATAGACGCCGGGCGATTTCGCACCATAGACGATCTCGCCGGTCGAGAAGATGCGCGGGGCCAGAAGCTTGCCCGCCTGCTGGCGTTCGGCTGAGGCGAAGATCAGGCTCGCATCGCTTGAGGGGTTGTGCGTGGTCGTGGTGCCGAGCGCGAGGTCCTGCAACAGGCTCCAGTTCTGCTGGGGCACGAGTTCGTCCGTGCCGTGGGGCCCGTGATGGTGCGCATCGACGAAGCCGGGCATCACAACCTTGCCGCTGGCATCGACCATCGTCGCACCTTCGGGAATGGCGACATCGCCAGCCGCGCCGATCGCGGCGATGCGATCGCCTTCGATCACGATCACGCCGTTCTCGATCGTGCCCGGATCGTTATTGTCGAGGCCTGCGGCCATGGTCAGGATCTTCGCGCCGGTGATCACGGTGGTGCCTGTCGGCGCAGCCTTGTTGACGGTGACCGACATCGAGATCGAACTGTCCGGCGTTTCATAGCCCTTGCCCGCATCGCCTTCGCCCTTGGGCGCGGTGGCGAAGAAGTCGCTGACCTGCGCCTGCTTCAATTCCGGCCCGATCGACCAGAACAGTGTCTCGCCCCCGCGTGCCCATCCCATGAAATCCGCACCGCCGGCGGAAACCTCGGTGATCGGCACCGGGCCGCTTGTCTCCGAGACATCGACCGGCTTGCCGCCCGGGATTACCGGCATGGCGAACACTTCGTAATTCTGCCGGAAGGCGATGGTCTTGCCATCAGGCGAAATACGGAAATCGTTGACGAGGCTGCCGGTCGCGTGGGTGCGGACCTTGTCGCCTTCGAGATCGGACGACATCAGCGCGAGCTTTTCGCCCGCACGCCCTATCATGAACAGGCGGTCACTGTCCGCGCCGAATTGCGGGGTCGATCCCGAACGCGTGACCATCATCGGCGCGCCGCCAGCTGCGGGCTGGAGATAGATCCCCGGATTTTCCGATTGTTCGGGCGCGGTCAGATAGCCCCCGGTGCGCTTTTCATAGGCGATCATCCGGCCATCGGGCGAGAAGGCGAGGTTGGCGTAATGGCCGGGCACGCTCGAGACCACACGCGCATTCGCACCGTTGGCGTCCGCGACCACGATCTCGCCCAGCCCTTCATCGCTCCAGCGCACGAAGGCGATTGTCGAACCGTCGCGGCTGAAGGCGGGATAGGCCTCGATTGCATCGCTCGTATCGCCTGTCAGCGGGCGCGGTGCATCGCGCCCGCGCGCGGACTTGGTGTGAAGCTTGCCCAGCGTCTCGAACACGACGCGCGTGCCATCGGGCGAGAGCGTGCCGAACTTCGCCATTTTCGTCGCAAACCGTGCGGGCGCGACCTCGATCGCGGGATGCGGCGCATCGGCTATGCCGCGCGTATCATTGATGCTGAAGGGGATGACCGCGTGGTTATTCCCGTCGCGATCCACTCGGTTCAGCTTGCCGCCTGCCCAGAACACGATTGAGGCGCTGTCGGGCGTCCAGTCCATGTTGGGATAGACGCCGGTGACTGCCCAGGTTTCCTGGACGTCAAGATCGAGCGCGTCGTAGATCATCCGCTCGCTGCCACTGGCGAGATCCTTGATCCACAGCTGCGAGGTATCCTTGTCGCGCCGCACGAAGGCGATTTCCTTGCCATCTGGCGAAGGGGCGGGGCGTACCGCGCCGCCATAGCCATCGACGACCGTCGTCACTTCGCCTTTCTCAAGGTCGTGGCGCTCGATCGCGAAGATGCCGGAGACCGAATCCTGCGCGTAGACGAAGGCGTTTCCGGGCGTCGTGTTGCGGGTGTAATAGATCGCCTTGCCATCAGGCGCGAAGACCGGCTCGCCAAGTTCCTTTTGCAGGTCCTCGTTGCGCCGTTCGACCACCTGGACGCCGCCGCCGCCAGAGACGTGGTACATCCAGATCTCTCCTGTGCCGAGCGAACGCTGCGTGGTGAAATGCTTTTTCGCGGCGATGAAGCGGCCATCGGGCGACCAGGTCGGCTGGTTGAGCAGGCGGAAGCTTTCCTTGGTCAACTGGCGCTTGTCCGAACCGTCCGCATTCATCACCCAGATATTGTTGCCCCCGCCGCGATCCGAGGTGAAAGCGATGCGCTTGCCATCGGGCGAGAAACGCGGATGCACCTCCCAGGCCATGCCTTGCGCGATGCGGGTCGCCGGACCGCCCGTCATCGGCACGGTGTAGATATCACCCAGCATGGTGAAGGCGATCGTGCTCCCGTCGGGCGAGACGTCGACATCCATCCACGTGCCTTCATCGGTGACGATCGGCACCTGCGTGATCGTGGCGCCGGTGGGCGCCTCTACGTCCCATTTCGCCGTGTCGCCGTCCTCGTGATTGTCAGCGCTTGCGGCGCTGGCGCAGGCCAGCATCGAGCCTGAAAGCAGAATGGCGGTGAAACGGCTGAAGGTGGAACGGTGCATGGATGAAGATACTCCCTATGGGTCTGCGGCGCCTTGAGGATGGCCGCCCGGTTTTTTCGTGTTCGATCCCGAAGACAAGCTGTTAGGCGCGGCCAGGGCCGTTGTCACGATATGGCGTCTCATGGGCTGGGCATGGCCGTGAAGACGTCTGGACATGGCGGTTGCAGCGGCCGGCGCCGGCAGCGGGGGCGAGGGGCGGGGCGGGGCGGTGGCCAGGACGGCGCAAGCCCTTCATTGGCAAGCCTTTGCCAATCGGTAAGACCGGGAACGGACAAGGGGGCTGCACGTTAGCTCAGCAAATCCCCCATCCGTGCGATCCCGGATGGCGCGCCCCTCTCCCGGCGCAGCCCCGGTCGATCTTGAACGGATTGATCCGCTATCGGAAAGAAAACGACAGACACGCCATGCGTTCGCTTATTTCTGCCCTTGCCCTGCTCGTCCTAGCGGCGTGCTCGTCCCAAAGCCCTGAACGCGAGGCGCGCGAGGTACTCGTTGTCGCCCAGCCGCCGCAATTCCTCGAAGAGGAAAAGGTGGTCGAAGCGATCGGAACCGCCCGCGCCATCCGCTCTGCCCAAGTCCTATCCGAGGTCTCCGGGCGCGTCACTTCGGTGCGCTTTGGTCCCGGCGCTTTCGTGCGCAAGGGGCAGCCCCTGATCGAGCTTGATGCGCAGGCGGAGCAACTCGCGCTCAAACTGGCCGAGGTTCGCGTGGCCGAGGCCGAGCAATTGCTCGCGCGCTATCGCCGCATCGAGGACACTGGCGCGCTTTCCGACAGCCAGATCGAGGCGGGCGAAACCGCGCTCGCAGCGGCCAAGATCGAGCGTGACCAGGCCGCCGTCGAGCTGGCACAGCGCACCATTCGTGCGCCGTTTTCGGGCCATATCAGCTTCTCCGAGATCGACCCCGGCGACAGTGTCACCCCGCAGACCGCGATTGCGCAGCTCGATCAGCGCAGCCAGCTGTTTGTCGATTTCGCCGCACCCGAAGCGGTGTTCAACCGGTTGGGCAAGGGACGAATTGTCAAGGTTTCCGCTTTCTCCGATCCCGACAACACGATCGAGGCGCGCATCGAGGCAGTCGACAGCGCGATCGAACAGCAGCAGCGCAGCTTTCAGGTGAGAACGCTGGTCAACAATGCCGATGATCGCCTGCGCCCGGGGATGAGCTTCAGCGTGCGCTTTGTCGATCCGGGGCAGACGCGCCCCACCGTGCCCGAGGCCGCGGTCGTCTGGGATGGCGACGGTTCGGCTGTCTTCACGGTCCGCGATGGCGAGGCGCGGCGCACGCCTGTGACTATATCCTCGCGCCGCGAAGGGATGGTGCTTCTTGATGCGCCGCTCTCGCAGAAGACGCTGGTTATCACCGAGGGGGTCCAGAAGGTACGGTCGGGCCAGCGTGTGGCGATCATCGATCCCAAGCTTCGCGATGAGGCTGATGTGCAAGTGGCCGAGACCCAACCGTGACCGATCTTCCTCTGCTGGCGGTCAAACGGCCGCTGATGATCTTCGTTCTCAATCTGCTGATCATCATCGCCGGGTTCGCCGCATTCCTCGGCACCGAAGTGCGCGAGCTTCCCAATGTCGACCGCCCGACGGTGACTGTCAGCGCCAGCCTGCCAGGCGCCGCGCCCGAGACGATGGATTCGGAGGTCACCTCGATCCTCGAAAACGCCGCCGCGCGCGTCAACGGGGTGCGCAACATCCGCTCCTCGAGCGAGGAGAACAGCACCCGCATCCGCGTCCAGTTCGACCCCGGCAGCGATCTTGATGCTGCAGCCACCGATATTCGCGAGGCGGTGAGCCGGGTCACGCGCGAGCTTCCCGACCGGGTGGAACAGGTGCGCGTGGTCAAGGCCGATGCGGATGCCGAATCGATCATGACCGTCGCGGTCTCAAGCCGCGATTACGACATCACCGAACTCACCCGGATCGTCGAAAACGACATCATCCCCGAACTGCTGGCCGCCGAAGGTGTCGCCAGCATTGATCCCTTCGGCACGCGCGAGCGGCAATTGCGTGTTGCGATCGACCCCATCCGGCTTGCGCGCTTTGGCCTTACCATCAGCGATGTTGCCGCAGCGCTCGAACAGGCGCCGTTCGATACGCCGGTGGGCTCGCTCAATTCCGCCGAGCAGAACCTGATCGTGCGCGCCGAGGCCAATGCGGCAACGCCCGAACTGATTGCGCAGATCAATATTCGCGACGAAGTGCATGTGGGCGATGTGGCTGAGGCCTATTTCGCGCCTGCCGATGCGACCAGCTATGTGCGCCTCGATGGCGAGCCGGTGATCGGGCTGGGCGTGGTCCGCCAGGCCAATTCGAACACGATCGCGATATCCGACGCGACCCGCATTGCTGTCGACAGGCTTGATGCGCGTTTTGACGATATCGAGATCCGCGTCATTTCCGATGATGCGGCCTTCATTCGCGTCTCGGTCCAGGAAGTGCTGACCACGCTTTTCATCACCGTCGCGGTGGTGATGGCGACGATCTACCTTTTCTTCGGCCATGTGAAGCCGACGCTGATCCCCAGCGCCAGCATCCCGATCGCGCTGATCGGGGTGGTCGCCGGCATCTGGATGTTCGGTTTCTCGATCAACCTGCTCACCCTGCTGGCGCTGGTGCTCGCAACGGGCCTCGTCGTCGATGACGCGATCGTCGTGCTCGAAAACGCGCAGCGCCTCCAGAAGGAGGAGGGGCTGGGCAAGAAATCCTCCGCCGTCCTTGGTACGCGCCAGGTCTATTTCGCCGTGATCGCGACGACCGCTGTGCTGGTCTCGGTGTTCGTGCCGATCAGCTTCCTTCCGTCGGAGACCGGGCGCCTGTTCCGCGAGTTTGGCTTCGTGCTGGCGATGGCGGTCATCCTGTCGACCTTCGTCGCGGTCAGCCTTGTCCCTGCGCTTGCCGCCAAGATCGACCTTGCCGGTGACAATGCCGAGCCCAATCCGCGCCTTGCCGCCATCGCCGGATCGGTCGCGCGGTCCTATCGCAAGGGCGTCGCGGCTTGCGTCGCGCGGCCCTGGGCGACGCTGGGCGGCTCGCTGGTTGCGCTTGGTCTTGCCGGGCTCGCCTATACCCAGATCCCGCAGGAGTTGACGCCCGACGAGGACCGCTCCACCTTCTATGTCTGGGCCAGCGGCCCCGATGGCGTGGGCCTCAATTTCATGGACCGCGAGATGGACGAGATCGAGGTCGTGCTCGAACCCTATCTCGAAAGCGGCGAGGTCACCTCGACGCTTTCGATCGTCGGGCGCTACGACCCCAACCGCATCTATGTTACTGCGACACTCGCCGACTGGGAGGAACGCGAGCGCAGCCAGAGCGCAATCGTCGAGGAAGTCAGCGGCCCGCTTGACGAAATTCCCGGCGCGCGCGTCTCGGCCTTCGGTCGCGGCACGCTCAGCGGTGGTTGGGGCGGCGGTGGCGGCGGCATCGAGGCGGCGCTGCTTGGTAATGATTACGAGGGCATCTACCGCTCGGCCAAGGCGCTTTCGGACGCGATTGCCACGCGCTCTGACATCCTCTCTGACCCTGAAATTTCCTACCAGCCCACGCAGCCGCAGCTTTCCATCGGCATTGACCGCGCCCGCGCGGCGGATCTGGGCGTCAATTTCGACGACCTCGCGCTCACCTTGCGCGCGATGGTTGACGGTGCAGAGATCGTCGATCTCAATGTCCAGGACCAGGCGATCCCGATTTTCCTCACCTCCAAGGCGGTGGCGATCAAGGGGCCGGACGATCTCGGCAATCTCTACGTGCGCAGTGATACCGGTTCGCTGGTGCCGATCTCCTCGCTCACCTTGTTTCGCGAAGAGGGTGTCGCCGCCGAGCTGGATCGCACCGAACAACGCCGCGCCATCGAGGTCGAGGCCGCGATCAAGCCGGGCGTCCCGCTGGCCGAAGCGACTGCCGAGTTCGAACGCCTCGCCGACGAGACGCTCGCCGAGGATATCGACATGTTGCTGCGCGGCGAGGCCGAACAGCTGGAAGACAGCGGCAACGAATTGCTGCTGACCTACGCCTTTGCGCTGCTGATCGTGTTCCTAGTGCTGGTCGCTCAGTTCGAGAGCCTTGCCAGCCCCTTCGTGATCCTGTGCTCGATCCCCTTCGCGCTTGCTGCGGCGCTGTTCGCGCTGTTCCTTTCGGGCAGTTCGCTCAACATCTATTCGCAGATCGGGCTGGTCATGCTGATCGGGCTGATGGCGAAAAACGGCATTCTGGTGGTGGAATTCGCCGACCAGCGACGCGAGGAAGGCGCCGAGGTGCGCGAGGCGATTGTCGATGCTGCCACAATCCGCCTGCGCCCCATCGCGATGACGCTGATCTCGACGATCCTTGGCGCGGTGCCGCTCGTGATTGCGAGCGGTGCGGGCGCCGAAGCGCGTGAAGCGATTGGCTGGGTGATCTTTGGTGGCCTCGGCATCGCGGCGATCTTCACCCTGTTCCTGGTCCCGGCGCTCTACACGCTGATCGCGCCCTTCGGGAAACCGCGCAGCGTTGACCTCGCGCGGCTCAATCGCGAGCTTGAAGAGCACCGCGACGGCTCAGGCGAAGGTGACGGCCCGCTCGTTGGAGCGCCCGCGTGAGGCTGACTCTCGCCTCGCTTTCGCTGCTGTCGCCGGTCCTGTTTCTGGCTGCCTGCGCGACGCCTTCGATCCCGTCGCCCGATCCAGCGGCTGGCGTCGACCTGCGCGAGGATTACTTCGCCGCCTCGCGTCCTGCGAGCGGCATCGACGATGTGTGGTGGCACGGATTTGAAAGCGCCGCGCTCAACGACCTCGTCGAGAGCGCGCTTGCACGCAATCCCTCGCTCGAGGCGGCGCGCCAGCGCTTGCTTGCCGCGCGTGCCATCGTGCGCGCCGAGGAATCCGATTTTCTGCCCGATATCGGCGTCCAGGCCGGCATTGACGGGAGAATCGACGACAGCGGCTCGACCTCAGACTTCGCCGATCTCAGCCTTGGCGGGATCTGGCGGCTCGACCTTAACGGGCGCCTGTCCGCCGAACGCGCCGCCGCGCTCGCCAATGCCGATGCCGCCGCCTATTTCGTCGCCGACCAGCGCCGCCTGCTCGCCGCTGCAGTGGTGAGCCAATATGTCGAGTTCAAGCGCACCTCGGCGCGGCTTGTCCTGCTCGACCAGTCGGCAGACTTGCAGCGCCAGACGCTCGAGATCGTGCAATTGCGTTTTGAAGCGGGGCTTTCGTCCAATCTCGACGTGCGCCGTGCGGCGGCAGACCTTGCGCGCACGCTGGCGCAGCGCGGGCCGCTGGTGCTGGCGCGCACGCGTGCGGCCAACGCGCTTTCAGTGCTGGTGGGCGAAGTGCCCGAACCGCTTGACCCCATCGACAGCGATATCGCGGTGCCCCGTTTCGAGCGCGGCCCCGGCATCGGTGTCCCCGCCGATCTGCTGCGCCGCCGGCCCGATCTGCTCGTCGCCGAGGCCGAGATCGCCCGCGCCGCTGCCAATGTCGGGATCGAACGCGCCGACCTTGCGCCTTCCTTCGCCTTGCAGGGGCTGGTGAGCGGCGGGCAGGGCGGCATCGAGGATCTGTTCAGCAGGGCGCTTGCGTCGCTGGGCGCTGTGCTGGACTGGCCGATCCTCGATGGTGGGCGCCGCCGCGCCGAAGTGACCGCAGCCGAACGCAATCTTGATGCAGCGCTCGCCGATTACCGCCAGACGCTGCTCTCCTCTCTGTCCGAGGCCGAGGGCGCCTTTGTGGCGATCGAAGCCGCGCAGGACCGGCTGGTCGAGCTCGACAAGGCGGTGACCGAGAGCGAGGCGGCTTTCGAGCAGTCCAATGCGCTTTACCGCGAAGGCCTCGCCACCCTGTTCGACGTGCTCGACGTTCAGCGCCAGCTGATCTCGGCGCGCGAGGCGGTGCTCGATGCACGTTCGGCGCTTGCGCAGGCCTATGTCAACCTGTTCACCGCTGTGGGCTCGCCCACCGACGTCGAGGTGCAAGCCGCCGCAGCCGAGGCTGATCCGCCGGTTTAAGCGGCAAAGGCCATAGCCGTGCTTTACCTGCGCGGGCGCTCGTGCTGTGGTGGTCGAAACTTTGCGGATTCTTCGAGGTTGTTTCGTGCCCAGACTGATTGCTTTCTTGCTTGCCCTGTTTCTGACCTTTCCGGCCCATGCGCAGGGCATCCAGCAGACCAAGGGTTCTTTCGAGGACAAGTTCCGCCAGCTTGACGAGGTGCTGCGCAGCCCGAACGTCTATCGTAACGCTAGCGGCGCGCCAGGCCATCGATACTGGCAGCAGGAAGCCGATTACCGCATCACCGCAAGCCTCGATGAGGATGCCCGCCGGCTGACCGCAAGCGTCAGCATTACCTACACCAACAACTCGCCCGACACGCTGCCGTGGATCTGGCTCCAGCTCGACCAGAACCGGTTTCGCACCGATTCGATGCATGAAATGGCCGATCCGTTCGGCGGGCTGGGGCGTTATGGCCCGGCCCGCTCGCCCGCATCGGGAGACCGTCCGGCGCGGCTTTCGCTGACCGAGCTGTGGCGCCAACAGGTGCTCGAAGACACGCCGTTTGGCTACGAGATCGGCTCGGTCCGGCTTGCGGGTGGCCGCGCTCTGGAAACTAGCATTGTCGGCACGCTGATGCGCGTCGATCTGCCAACGCCGCTGCGCCCCGGCCAGAGCGTGAGTTTCACGATCGATTACGCCTACAACATCCTTGAGGCCGCACCCATCCGCGCGCGCCAGGGTTTCGAGCACTTCCCCGATGATGCGCGCGAAGGCGGGAACGACATCTTCCTGTTCGCGCAATGGTTTCCGCGCCTTGTCGCCTATTCGGACTATGAAGGCTGGCACAACAAGGAGTTCCTCGCCGCCGGGCAGTTCACGCTCGAATTCGGCGATTACGAGGTGAGCATGACCGTGCCCGACGATCATGTCGTCTCGGCCACCGGCGTGCTGGCGAACCCTGCTGCGGTGCTCACAGCCACGCAGCGCCAGCGGCTTGCCCGCGCGAGCGATGCCGACGCGCCGGTCTTCATTGTCACTCCGCAAGAAGCCGAAGCCAACGAGGCAACCGGGCCGACGGGCACCAAGACCTGGCGCTTTGCCGCCGACAATGTGCGCGATTTCGCCTGGGGCTCAAGTCGCAAGTTTGCCTGGGATGCGCAGGGCCACAGGCAGCCGGGCGCGGAAAACGAGACCGTCATGGCGATGTCCTTCTATCCCAAGGAAGGTGGCGAATTGTGGAGCAAATATTCGACCGCAGCGATCATCCACACGATGGAAGTCTATTCGCGTTTCAGCTTCGACTATCCCTATCCCACCGCACAGAGCGTGAACGGGCCGGTGGGCGGGATGGAATATCCCATGATCACCTTCAACGGGCCGCGTTCGAACCTCAATGCGGACGGGACGCGGACCTATTCACTCAGCGAGAAGATCTATCTGATCGGCGTCGTCATCCACGAGGTGGGGCACATCTATTTCCCCATGACCGTCAACTCGGATGAGCGGCAATGGACGTGGATGGATGAAGGCATCAATTCTTTCCTCGATTCGATCGCCAAGTATGAATGGGACCCGGACATGCCCTGGGGCGGACGTCTACCGAGTGACATTATCGGTTACATGACCTCGAACCAGCAGGTGCCGATCATGACCCATGCCGACAGCCTCCTGCGCTTCGGTCCCAACGCCTATGGCAAGCCGTCTGCCGCCTATCACATCCTGCGCGATACGATCATCGGGCGCGAGCGGTTTGACTTTGCGCTCAAGGAATATGCGCGCCGCTGGAAGTTCAAGCGCCCGACGCCCGAAGATTTCTTCCGCACGATCGAGGAAGCATCGGGCACCGATCTCGACTGGTTCTGGCGCGGCTGGTTCTACACCACTGATCACGTCGACATTTCGCTCGATACCATCCACAAGCTGCGGCTCGATACGAAGAACCCGGACGTGGAGCTCAACCGTCTGCGTCAGGATCTGGCGAACGAGCCGGAAAAGATCGGCGTCAAGCTCAACCGCGAGCAAGGCGTGCCGATCTGGGTGCTCGAAAATCCCGGCGTCACCGATTTCTACGACGAGAACGACCAGTTCACCGTCACGCCCAAGGATACCAAGAGCTATGAAAGCTTCCTTGAAGGGCTTGAGGGCTGGGAGCGCCGCGTGTTCGACCGCGCGGTTGAGGAGGACAAGAGCTATTACGTCCTCAGCTTCTCGAACAAGGGCGGCCTCGTCATGCCGATCATTCTTGGCCTGACCTTCACCGACGGCACCACCGAGCGGATGTATATCCCCGCCGAAATCTGGCGGCGCAATGCGCGGCAAGTGAGCAAGCTGCTGGTGTTCGACAAGGGCAAGGAACTGGCGCAAGTCGTGGTCGATCCCAACTGGGAAACCGCCGATGCGGACGTGGGCAACAATTACTACCCGCGCCAGATCATGGACAGCCGGATCGAGACGTTCAAGCGCTCGGGCTCATCCTCGCGCACGGGCCGCGACCTGATGGCCGAGGTGCTGGTGAGCGACGAGGCCGAAAGCGAAGCGGGCGAAGAGGGCGGGCAGGACTGACCGCGTTCTGATTGCCCCGGTTCGCCTGCTCTATCTATTCGGCGGGTTCGGTCTGGGCCTCGGCCCCGTGGGCCTCGCGTTTGTAGACGCTTTTGCGCGGGTGGGCGAAGACCCGCTCCACCATCGGAGCGAAGAATTCGAGGCTCTCGCTCTCATAGTCCGCATCGAAGGCGGTCTGGTCGTAGAGGCGGCAGAATTCCTCGCAATGGTCGTAATGCGGATGGCCTTCGAACCGGTCGCGCATATTGCGATCAAGCCCGAGGTGGTGGAAGAAATAATAGCCCTGGAAGATGCCGTGATTGGCAACCATCCAGTGGTTCTCCTCGCTCACGAAGGGCTTGAGGATCGCGGCGGCGATATCGGGGTGGTTGTGGCTGCCCAGCGTATCGCCGATATCGTGCAGCAGCGCGCAGACCACATATTCCTCGTCGCGCCCGTCGCGATGGGCGCGTGTGGCGGTTTGCAGCGAGTGTTCGAGCCTATCCACCGGGAAGCCGCCAAAATCGCCGTCCAACAGCCGCAGATGGTCGAGCACGCGTTTGGCCAGCCCCTTGTTGAAGGCGGCGGCATTCTTCGCGATGTTCTGCCAGTCTTCGGGCTGGCTGTCCTCGAAACTCGTGAAGCTCGCGCGCGGGCCTTCCATGTGGGTGTCGCTCATGATGCTCTCTCCTCTTCTCGCAGCGAATGTTGCGCAAAGCCGGCCCGCGTGCAAGCCGTTCACGCAACTTCGCCGAATTCGGCGAGCTGTTCGAGGTAATGGGCATCGCGCACGACCAGCGCGCGGCCCTCGCGCGCGACGATGCCGCGTTCCTCCCATTCGGAGATCAGTCGGCTCACATTCTCACGCGCAAGGCCGGCAAAGGCGCCAAGGTCGCTCTGGCTAGGGTTGAAACGCAGCCGCCCGTCTTCCTGTGCGGGATCGATCAACCGAACCAGCGCGCGCGCGAGGCGCGGGGCCATCGAAAAGGTGCGGTCGCTCTCGATCACGAGGTTCAATTGCCGCACGCGCCGCGCCAGTTCGCGCATCACGCCGATCATCGATTTCGGATTGGTCGAGACGATCTCGAGAATGGTGCGGCTTGGGATCAGCAGCACCTTGGACGGCTCGATCGCGGTCACGCTGGCGGTGCGCGGCACTTCGTCGAGCAGTGCGATCTCGCCCACCACTTCGCCCGGCGCGCTATAATTGAGGATGATCTCGCGTCCTCCGGGGCTGACCATGCTGATCTTGAGCCCGCCTGATAGCAGGAAGACCGCAAAACCGCTTTCTTCGTCGCCCTGGCGGATGATCGTTTCGCCGGATTGCAGCGTGCGGCGCGTCGAGCGGGTGAGGACCGCTGCGAGCTGGTCTTCGTCAAGCGCGCGCAGCAGGCTGTCATCCGCGAGGCTTGCGATTACGTTGTCGAGATTTTCGCCCAGATTGTTGATTGTCCCGTCCCCCTGCGCGCAAGGATATCGCCGTGCCGTCCAAGGCGCAACTGAATGGCGGGCGGCCGCTTCTTGTCATGCCGCACATTCGCTTTGTGATGCGCATCACAGATGGTGCGGCAGCGATTGGCTAACACGCTTTCAGGATTGGCGACGCGCTCTGAGCAGGGGCCGAAATTACAAGAGGTTCACTTGTCCTGACGCGGCGCGATTTGAGACAGGCGGAAAAATCGCTGCCGACACGATCGTGTCCGGCGCGTACCAGCCACGAGGCGACCCGAAGCGGGAGCCCGCCCTTCGCGCCCTGTGCGAAAGCCGGGGGGGCTTTCGCCACCTTGGGCCCATATCCTTCACGGGATATGGGCCCATTTTCCTGGCCGGTTTCGTGTCGGAGCCGCTAGAGCCGCTGCCTAGAAGCCCTGGGTGGGCGGCGCATATTGCGTGAGATTGATGCCATCGACCGCGGCGGTGTATTCCTCGATCGTCGGCGTGCGGCCAAGGATCGTCGAGAGCACGACCACCGGCGTTGAGGAGAGGAGCGATTCGCCCTTCTTGTCGGAGGCGTCCTCGACCACGCGGCCCTGGAACAGGCGGGTGGAGGTTGCCATCACCGTGTCGCCCTTGGCTGCCTTTTCCTGGTTGCCCATGCAAAGGTTGCAGCCGGGCCGCTCGAGATAGAGCATGTTCTCATATTCGGTGCGCGCGGCTGCCTTTGGCGCATCGTCATCAAACTCGAAGCCGGCATATTTCGCGAGCAGTTCCCAGTCGCCCTCGGCCTTCAGTTCATCGACGATGTTGTAGGTCGGCGGGGCGACGACGAGCGGCGCCTTGAATTCGACCTTGCCGTTCTGCGCCTCCAGGTTCTGGAGCATTTGCGACAGGATCTTCATGTCGCCCTTGTGCACCATGCACGATCCGACAAAACCCAGATCGACCTTTTTCGCGCCGCCATAATAGGAAATCGGGCGGATCGTATCATGGGTGTAACGCTTCGAGATGTCGTTGTTGTTGACGTCCGGATCGGCGATCATCGGCTCAGCGATCTGGTCGAGATCGACGACCACTTCGGCGACATATTTGGCGTTCGCATCGGGGCGCAGCGCGGGCTCCTCGCCCGAACGGATGCCGGCGATGCGCCTGTCGGCCTTGGCGATCAGCCCGGCGAGGACGCCGTTTGCGTTGTCCATCCCCTTGTCGATCATGATCTGGATGCGGCTCTTGGCGATCTCGAGCGACTGGATCAGCGTTTCGTCCTCGGAAATGCAGATCGAGGCCTTGGCCTTCATCTCGGCGGTCCAGTCGGTGAAGGTGAAGGCCTGGTCGGCCAGCAAAGTGCCGATATGGACCTCGATCACGCGGCCCTGGAAGACGTTCTCGCCAAATTGCTTGAGCATTTGCGCCTGCGTCGCGTGGACGACATCGCGAAAGTCCATGAAGGACGCCATCGTGCCCTTGAAGGTGACCTTCACGCTTTCGGGGATCGGCATGGTCGCCTCGCCCGTCGCCAGGGCGAGCGCCACCGTGCCCGAATCCGCCCCGAAAGCGACGCCCTTCGACATGCGCGTATGGCTGTCTCCGCCAACGATGATGTCGCGATCGTCCACCGTCAGGTCGTTCAGGACCTTGTGGATCACGTCGGTCATCGCGGGATATTTGTCATCCGGATCGCGCGCGGTGATGAGGCCGAAGGCGTTCATGAACTTCATCAGGCGCGGGATGTTGGTCTGCGCCTTGATGTCCCACACGCTCGCGGTGTGGCAGCCTGACTGGTAGGCGCCATCGACCGTCGGCGAAATCACGGTCGCCGCCATCGCTTCGAGTTCCTGGCTGGTCATCAGCCCGGTCGTATCCTGCGAGCCGACGATGTTGACCGTGACGCGAACGTCCGAGCCTGCATGCAGCGGCTTGTCGGTCATCTTGCCCACCGCATTGCGGTTGAAGATCTTCTCGACCGCGGTCAGCCCCTGGCCTTCATGCGAAATCTCGCGCGAGGGGGCGTAGGCGGATTTGAGCGGCTGGCCGAGCGTCTCGGCGGCGAATGTCTGGAGCTTCTTGCCGAACACCACGGCATAGGAGCCGCCCGCCTTCATGAATTCGACCTTTTGCGGGGTGAAGGCGCTGGAAACATCGGCGACGACCTCGCCGTCCTTGTAGAGCTTCTTCTCGCGCGTGTTGATCGTCAGGATCGTGCCGGTTTCGACCGAATAGGCCTGTTCGAGCAGCGGATCGCCATAGCCATCGAGCACCGGCTTGCCGTTTTCGTCGAGCTTCCTGACCCAGTTCTTGAGGTCGATCCCGATGCCGCCGGTGACGCCCACGGTCGTCAGGAAGATCGGCGAGATGCCGTTCGTCCCCGCGACGACCGGCGCGAAGTTGACGAAGGGGATATAGGGGCTGGCCGGCTTGCCCGCCCACAGCGCGACATTGTTGACGCCGGACATGCGGCTGGAGCCAACACCCATGGTGCCTTTTTCGGCGATCAGCATGACGCGGGCATCGGGATGCTTTTCCTTGAGAGCGGTGATTTCCGCCTGCGCGGCAGGGGAGATCATGCACTTGCCGTGAAGCTCGCGGTCAGAGCGCGAATGCGCCTGGTTGCCGGGCGAGAGCAGGTCGGTCGAGATATCGCCTTCGCCAGCGATGAAGGTGACGACCTTGATCTCTTCCTCGATCTCCGGAAGCTTGGTGAAGAATTCCGCCTTGGCGTAGCTTTCGAGGATATCGGCGGCGACCTCGTTGCCCGCCTTGTAGGCGGTGGCAAGGCGCGCGGTGTCGGCTTCGTAGAGGAAAACCTGCGTCTTCAGCACTTCGCCGGCCCGCCTGGCGATTGCCGTGTCCGAACCCAGCGCAAGGTCGAGCAACACTTCGACCGAGGGACCGCCCTTCATGTGGCTCGAGAGCTCGAAGGCGAAATCGGGGGTGATTTCGGAAACGCTGGTCTTACCCAGGATAATGTCCTTGAGGAAGGCCGCTTTCATGCCCGCCGCGCTCGTGGTGCCGGGCAGCGTGTTGTAGATGAAGAAATTGAGCGAATCCGCGCGGTGCGGGTGGGCCTCATCCCTGATCTGCGCGATCACTTCGGCCAGCAATGCGCCATCGTCGATCGGCTTGGGCGACAGGCCCTGCGCGCGGCGGTTCTCGATCTCGGTGAGATAGTCGTCGTAAAGACTCATGCGGGTTCTCGATTGTCCAAGTGTTGTGCGCTGGGAAAGGGTGCGGCAAAGCGCCCCGCAGCGTCGTCGATCCGGGCATCGGACTATGCCCGTTTGCAAGCGGGCGCAAGGCACTTTGCGTCAGACTTTGGGCTAGGGCGCGCACCACCGCGCGCACCTGCCCCGAAGCCCGCAATCAGGCGTCGCGAAAGCGCACCATGCGGCGCCGGTCTTCGTCCCACAGGGTGAGGCCGAAGGGTTTGAAGGCCTGCCAGGCAGTGATGCGGTTGACTTCGCTCAGTTCCGGGTGCGCCTTGAGCGCCGCGCTCAGCCGGTAGAACGGGATGCGGCTCATCAGATGGTGGATGTGGTGGATGCCGATATCGGCGGTGAACCAGCGAAAGGGATGCGGCAGGTCGAGATAGGAGCTGCCCATCAGCGCGGCCTCCTTGTAGGACCATTCGCGCTTTTCATCCCACACCGTCTCTTCGAACTGGTGCTGGATATAGAACAGCCACACGCCGATCGTCGCCGCGACCAGCACGGTGGGGATAAAGACCAGCAATGTCGCCGCGATGCCAAATTGCCAGGCCAGGCCTGCGATCAGCGCCGCGGTTGCTGCATTGGTCGCCATCGCGCTGATCCAGTAGCGCAGCCCTGAACGCATCAGCCCGATCGGCAGGCGGTGGCGGATGAGGAAGAGATAGGCCGGGCCAACCCCCATCAGCACCAGCGGGTGGCGATAGAGCCGGTAGCCAAAGCGCCCGAGCGGCGAGAGCGCGCGAAATTCATTCACCGTCAGCGTATCGACATCGCCAAAGCCGCGCTTGTCGAGATTGCCGGTATGCGCGTGGTGCAGCGCGTGGCTGCGCGCCCAGCAATCATAGGGGGTGAAGGTGAGGACACCCATCGCGCGGCCCACCCAGTCATTGTGCCGCTTGCCCGGCATGAACGATCCGTGCCCGCAATCGTGCTGGATGATGAAGGCGCGCAGCAGGAACAGGCCGGCAATCGGCGTCAGCGCGAGCGCGACATAATACCCCTCGGACACGGCGAAGAGAGTGAGGCCAAGGATCGCAAGGAACGGCGCGACGGTGATCGCGAGTTCGGCCCAGCTGCGCACCCAGGAGGGCGTGCGGAAAGCGGCGAGGCTGCGCACCAGCTGCGAGGGATCAAGGCTTGCAGACGCGATGCTCTGGGCTGTGGGTGCATTCTCTTGCGGGTGGGTAATCTCGAGCTCGGCAGGCAGCGCTTCGTCGACGCGTTCCAACGTGCGTGAGGAAAGACCCTCACCGTTCAGATTGTAGTCCAATTCAATCCCCTCGGGCCAGGCCGGATCAGGTTTTCTGGCCGCAAGCCCCCCGTTTGAATTCCCGTCCAAAAAGGTGCGCGCGACGGGCATGTTATGTCATAACTTTGGACGGCTTGCCAGTTCTATCGCCCCCGATGCGGCGCTTTCTCATGGCGTGCATTGGCTCATGGCGGGCATTGGCTTGCCATCAAACCCCCTTGCCCTTTCGCCCGGCAGGCGTGAAAAAGCGGTCAAGAGCCCGTGACGGGCCAAAAGGGAGAGAAAACGTGCCGTTTCGCATGACAGAAATGGTGGGATGCGAATTCCCGCTATTCGCTTTTTCGCATTGCCGCGATGTTGTCGCCGCGGTCAGCCGTGCGGGTGGCTTTGGCGTGCTGGGTGCGGTCAGCTACACGCCCGAACAGCTCGAGGCCGAGCTCAGATGGATCGATGACAATATCGAGGGCAAGCCCTACGGCGTCGATGTGCTGATCCCTGAAGTTCAGGCGGTCGATCATGCAGTGACATCGGACGAGATCGTCGCCGCGATCCCCGCGCAATATCGCGACATGACGCGAAAGATCCTCGAAGACGCGGGCGTGAACCCGGACGGCACCGATCCGCTGGGCGGCTCGCAGCGGCCCAACACCTCGCTGGGCGCCGAATTGCTCGAGGTCAGCTTCAACCACCCGGTGCGCCTCATCGCCAACGCGCTGGGCACCGCGCCGCCTTCGATGATCGAAGCGGGCAAACGCCACGGCATTCCCGTTGCCGCGCTGGTGGGCGCGAAGGAGCACGCGATGAAGCAGATCGAGGCGGGCGTCGACATCATCGTTGCGCAAGGCGGCGAGGGCGGCGGCCATTGCGGCGAGGTTTCGACGATCGTGCTGATCCCCGAAGTGCTCGCCGCGATCGAGCAGGCCGGCGCCGATATCCCGGTGCTGGCGGCAGGCGGCATCATGAACGGCAAGCAGATGGCGGGCATGATGGCGATGGGCGCGGCCGGCGCATGGTGCGGCAGCGTGTGGCTGGCAACGAGCGAGGCCGAGACGCACGAGGTCTTCCGCGAAAAGATGGTCGCCGCGACCAGCCGCGACACGATCCGTTCAAAGCATCGCACCGGCAAATATTCGCGCCAGCTGCGCTCGGGCTGGCATGTGCGCTGGGAAGAGGCAGGGCTGCCCGCGCTGCCCATGCCGCTGATGATGCTGCTGTCAGAACCCGTGCTGCGCGCTATCGACAAGGCGGCGGTGAACGGCAACGAAAAAGCGCAGGATCTGTGCTCCTATTTCGTCGGGCAGGGCGTTGGCCTTGTAACCGAGGTACGCAGCGCGGGCGGCGTTGTGCAGGATTTCAAGAGCGAATTTGCCGAAGGGTTCGAAGCACTCGCCGCGTCGTTTGAATAAAGCGCGCTAGGGCGCAAAGACGCGCGCTGCCTTGCGCACATTATCGAGCGCGATGAGGCGCATCGCCGCGAGCCGGTCGGCCGCAAGGCCCCATCCGCCCATGCTGCGCGCGCCCGCTGCCGCGACCCAGGCCTGCCACCATGCCAGGCGCACCGGGTCGACCTCGCGGTGCTGCGCATAGGCCTCGCCAAAACGCGCTGCGCCTCACGGACCGAAGATGTAGCGTAATTCCAACTGGGCGCAGGCGACATCGGAGAGCGGATCGCCGAGCGCGGCGTCCTCCCAGTCGAGCACTGCTGCGATGCGATCCTCGCGCCACACGATATTGGCGGGCCAGTAATCGCCGTGCAGCAGGCAGGGCTCGCCGCAATAGGGTTGGGGGCCGAGCTTCTCGATCTGCGCCCGCAGCCGCGTCCAGACGACGGCGCGGGGCAGGAATTCGAGCAGCCCGGCCTGCGGATCAATCCGAAGGGGCAGGTCGGGCAGGGTGTCGGTTGGCGCTGCGTGGATCGCGGCGAGTTGCCAGGCCATCGTCTCGATCTGCCTTTCCGCCAGCGCGGCGCGGATACCGGTCTCGCCCTCGACATATTGGCAAAGGACAAAGGGTGTTTCGCGCGCGCCGAAATCCTGCTGGTCGCTTTCGCCCCCGCGCTCCACCCCGCCTTCTGCAAAGGCGATCGGGCGGGGGACGGGAAGGCCGTAATCATGCAGCGCCTCCAGCAGATCGAATTCGAGCGTTGGCCGGTGGCTGTGCGGAGCCGCGCATTGCCGCTTGCCATGTTCGCGCAGCACGCATCGGAGCGCCCAGCCGTCCGCCAATGTCAGATCAAGCCGCGAGACTGTCGCGCTGACCCCGCCGGTAAGCGGTTCGCAAGCCTCGATCCGCGCGCCGGGCAGCGCAGCTTCGACCAGCGCCGCGCACGCGTCTTCCTCGCACACTGAAGAGTGCATGATACCCCATCCCCAGACGCGACCCGGTGATGGTTACTTACATGCAAGCAGGCAAAGACGAAAGATGATTTCCTGCACGCGCGCCGATCACTTGCCGGCGGCGCTCGATGTGCGTGCGATGTGCGCTCGATGTGCGCTCGATGTGCGCGCGATCTGCGCGCGATATGAACTCAGGGCACCAGCGGCAAACCCGCCTCGTTCCAACCGATCATTCCTTCGTTCATATGCGCGAGCTTTGTGAACCTGGCCTCTTTCATCACTTCCAGCGCCGCCGCACTGCGGCGCCCGGAACGGCAGTGGATGAGATAGGTCCTGTCCTTGCGCAGCGCGCCAAGCTGGTCGACGAAGTCTTCGCTCAGCGCATCAAGGTTGATCGCGCCCTTGATATGGCCCTCGACGAATTCGGTCGGGGTGCGAAGATCAAGCACGGTGACCGGTGCCTCTGCGTCGATCATGGCGCTCGCCTCAAGGACGGATACATCACGAACGTCCGGGCGAATGTCGGATGCCTTTGCCAGAAGCGGGGGCGCGAGCGGTCCGGACGGCGCGCTTCGCTCGCGCTTGTTCTCGGCCGAGCAAGCGCCCAGGGCGAGCGCGAGGGCAACGGCCAGCGGCGTGATGCGAGAGGGGGAAAGCTTCATCGCGATTGCATCCTTTGCAAAATCGGGCATCCGAATGAATACCTTAGCCAATCGGGCGAACTTGCCCAAGGGATTTGGCAGCAGACCACATGGCGTTTTATTCTGGCGATGGACAAGCCGCGGCAAGCGCGCTTTAACGGCACTCGCAAAACCATAGTCAGGCCAGGGAGAGAGACTGCCATGACGAGAATGAAGGCCTACGGGCCAAGGGCCCTTTGGGCTGCCCCCTTGCTTGCGCTGGGCGCGCTCAGCCTTTCGGCCTGCGCGCCAGAGGGCATCACGCAGGACATGCTGCTCGCCGCAGATGGCGATGATGCCAACTGGATCGCCCATGGCCGCACATATTCCGAGCAGCGATTCTCGCCGCTCACGCAGGTCAATGCGGAAAACGTGGGCGACCTCGGCCTTGCCTGGTATGCCGATATGGACACAGCGCGCGGGCAGGAAGCCACCCCGCTGGTGATCGACGGCAAGCTATACGTCACCACTGCATGGAGCCACGTGAAGGCCTATGACGCCGCGACCGGCGAGCCGCTTTGGGCCTATGACCCCGAGGTGCCGGGCGAGACCGGCGTCAAGGTGTGTTGCGATGTCGTCAATCGCGGCGTGGCCGCTTGGGGCGATGCGCTGTTTCTCGGCACGCTTGACGGGCGGCTGGTCAAGCTCGACCGCGAGACCGGCGAAGTCGAATGGGAAGTCGTCACCGTCAACCAGGACATGGCCTATTCGATCACCGGCGCGCCGCGCATCATCGATGGTAAGGTCATTATCGGCAATGGCGGCGCCGAATTCGGCGTGCGCGGCTATATCGCCGCCTACGATGCCGAGGATGGCAAGGAATTGTGGCGCTTCTACACCGTGCCCGACGGCACCGAAGGCGATGACGCGCCCCAGCATCTGAAAGCCGCGGCCGAGACATGGAATATGGAAGCGCTGGCAGGCTCCGATGCGATCGGTGGCGGGGGCACGGTGTGGGATTCGATGGCCTACGATCCCGAGCTTGACCTGCTCTATTTCGGCGTCGGCAACGGCTCGCCCTGGAACCGCGCCTATCGCTCTCCGGGCGAGGACGGGACGGGCGAGGGCGACAACCTCTACCTCTCCTCGATCGTCGCGGTGCGGCCCGATACGGGCGAATATGTCTGGCACTACCAGACGACGCCGGGCGAGACCTGGGATTACACCGCCACGCAGCACATCATCCTCGCCGACATGGAAATTGACGGGAAGGACCGCAAAGTCCTGATGCAGGCGCCCAAGAACGGGTTTTTCTACGTGCTCGACCGCGAGACCGGCGAGTTCATTTCAGCCGAGGAATACATCCCGCAGAACTGGGCCAAGGGGATCGACGAAAACGGTCGCCCGATCTTCAACGAGGAAACCCGCGTCGATGTGACGGGCAAGCCCGCGATGGTCATGCCCGGCCCGCTTGGCGGCCACAACTGGCACCCGATGGCCTATCATCCGGGCGAAAACCTCGTTTACATTCCCGCCTTTGAGGCGGCGAGCATCTATGCGCCCGCCGATGGCTGGAAGCCGGACCGTGCGCGCGGCTTCAATGTCGGCTTTGATATGGGGGCAGGCGATCTGCCGCCTGATCTTGGCATCCGCCGCGAGGTCTATGGCACGATCAAGGGCAAGCTGATGGCGTGGGACCCGGTCAAGCAGGAGCCGCGCTGGGTGGTCGAACATCCCGGCCCCTGGAATGGCGGCGTGCTGGCCACCGGCGATCTGGTGTTCCAGGGCAATTCGTCGTCCGAATTCGCCGCCTATAACGCTGCGACCGGCGACAAGCTGTGGAGCTTTGGCGCGCAGACTGGCGTGGTTGCCCCGCCCATGACCTATACGGTCGATGGCGAGCAATATGTCGCCGTTCTGGCGGGCTGGGGCGGCGCCTATGCGATAACCGCCGATGGCCACCTCATCAACGATCAGGGCCCCGTGCGCAACGTGTCGCGCCTGCTGGTCTTTAAGCTCGGCGGCACAGCGCAGCTTCCGCCCGAAATGGAGCTCGCCAGCCTCCCGCTCGACCCGCCGCCAAGCCGTGCGGGTGTGGAGACCATTGCTTTGGGTAAGAGTAAATATGACCGCTATTGCTGGTCATGCCACGGAGTGGGCGCTGTGGGCTCAACCGAGCTGCCCGACCTTCGCCGCTCGGGCACGCTGGGCAGCGCGCAGAGCTGGAAGGCGGTTGTCCACGAGGGCATTCTCAAGGATCGCGGCATGGTGAGCTTTGCCCCCTCGATGTCGGAAGAGGAGATCGAGGCGATCCGCGCTTACGTGATCCAGCGCGCCAACGAGGACAAGGCGCTTGAGAAAGCGACCGCCGAACAGGTCGCGATGAAATAGCCCCTTAGGGGCCGTGGGGCCCCAAGGCCCCCGCAATGCCAAACAAAAACCGGCCCCCACTCAAGCGGTGAGGGCCGGTTTTTCTTGCCGGTCGTCAAAGGGCGGTGGCCCTGGCTCGTGGCCCTACTTGCCGATTTCGGTGGGGTAGGCCGGCGCCGGTTTCACCGGGGTTTCAAACCCTTCGAGATCCGCCAGCACCTTGGCGATCGCGGCGTCGAGCTGGGTGTCGGTTCCGCGATCAAGCGCGATCGGATCGAGCGCGACCTCGATATCGGGCGCAACGCCCTCGTTCTCGACCCGGTATTCGCCCTTGGTGTCGAAGAAGCGGAAGAACGGCACGGTCAGCCTGCCGCCGTCGATCAGGCCCGGATTGGCGCTGATCCCGATCAGCCCGCCCCAGGTGCGTGTGCCGATCAGCGTGCCAAGCCCGCTTTCGCGGAAGGCATAGGGCATCCAGTCCCCGCCCGAGCCTGCATCCTGATCTATCAGCATCACCTTGGGTCCGTAGATCCCGCCACCCGGCGTCGACCAGTCGAGCCCGTGGCGATCCTTCCAGCCCGCGAGCCAGCGGCGGCTGAGCACGTCGATGATGTAGTTCGCCGCCTGTCCGCCGCCATTGGATCGTTCATCGAGGATCAGCGCCTCCTTGTCGGTCTGGGCGAAATACATGCGGTTGAACAAAGTGAAGCCTGCGCCAGCCGTGTTGGGCATATAGACATAGGCGGCGCGCCCATTCGTCTTTTCATCGACATAGCGGCGGTTGTCCTCGATCCACGACCACAGGCGCAAGAGCCCTTCGCTGCCCGTCGGCTCGACCGTCGAAGTGCGGCGCTCACCATCGGGCGTCGAGGCGACGGTCAGCGCGATCTGCGTGCCGCGTGCGCCCGAGAGCGCGGCATAGATGTTGTCACGCGCGGTGACTTCCATGCCGTTGACCGCAATGATGTAATCGCCCTCCGTCACATCGACGCCGGGGCTTGCGAGCGGCGCGGAAAGCTCCGGGTTCCACTGCTCGCCATCAAAGATCCGCTTGATCCGGTAGCGACCGTTCTCGCGCGCGATATCCGCGCCCAGCAGGCCGGGCGAGCTGGTGCTCGAGGAGAACCCGTCACCGCCCGCGATGTAATTGTGGCCAACGCCCATCTCGCCCGCCATCTCGACCAGCAGCTCGTTCAGGTCCTCGCGCCGCCCGACATGGGGCAGGAGCGGTTCGAACTTGGCGCGCACCGCCTTCCAGTCGAGGCCGTGCAGATCGGGATCGTAGAAATATTCCTTCTCCATGCGCCACACATCGCCGAAGATCTGCGCCCATTCCTGCGCCGGATCGACATAGAGCCGCACGCCGCCCATGTTGACGGGCTTGGGATCGAGGCTCTTGCCCGCAGGCGAGGTCAGCAGCGCCCCTTGCGCGTTGCCGAGCAGCAGCGTGTCGCCGTCCTTGTCGGTGGTGACGAAGGTGATGGCAGGAGCGACCGTTGCGACCTCGCGCTCCTCGAAATCGAAGCGCACCAGACGCGAACGCTCTGCGCCGGTGCCAGGGCCAGTGGCCGAGCCGGGCTGCGGGCGCTCGATCGCGAAGAGCGCGCCGTCCTTGGCGGTGGCAAGGCTGCCATAGGCGGCCTCGGCCATCGGCAGCGCGACGATGCGGCGTTCGATGCCGCGCGGCGCTACCGTGACGCCCTCATCTGTCTTCCCGGCTTCATCGCCCTCACCCTCGGCATCGCCTTCGGGCTTGTCCTTTTCGGGCGCTTCCTCGTTGGCGAGGATCGGGGCAAGCGGGGATTCCCCGTCCGCCTCGAGCACGGCTGCATAGACAGCGGCGCGATAGGGCCGGTCCTGCGTCGTCATGTCGAGCCCGCCATAGACCGCGCCCGCATTGGTCGAGGCGGTGAAGAACAGCAACTTGCCGTCCTTGGAGAAAACGGGGTTCTGCGCATCGGCAAACCCGCGCGAGACCGGATAGGCGGTGCGCGTGTCGAGATCGTAGAGGCTGAGCGCGCCGTTGTAATTGACGCCCGACGTCGTGAACGCGATCCAGCGACCCGTCGGCGACATGGCCGCGCCGAAATTGCCGCTGCGCCGCGGAGCCTCGATGATCTGCCAGCTTTCGCCGCTCGCTACATCGAGGCCCATCAGCCTCAGATCGCTGGTCGAATAGAGGATCGTCTTGCCCTCGTTGCCCCAGTCGATGAGCGAATAGAACCGCTCGCCAAGAGGGATGGTGCGCACCAGCTTGATGCCGCTCTGGTCCTCGATCCTGAGCACCTGGCGTGTCCCATCATCGGTGATGTAGGCAAGCTGCGTCCCGTCATCCGACCACACCGCGCCATAATCGCGCATGGCTGCGCTTTGAGAAATGTTGCGCGTGCTGCCCTTGTCGCTCGGCACGGTGAAGACCTCGCCGCGCGCTGTCACCGCGACCCGCTTGCCCGAGGGCGAGAGGTCCGCGCTTTCCATATTGCCCGCGACATTCTTCCACTCGGCCCGGCGCGCCGGAAGATCGGCAACGAGCGAAATCGGCAGGCGTGTGGTGGCACCGCTCGCCACGTCGAAGGAATGGAACACGCCGCCCGCCTCGAAGACGATGCGCCCGTTCTTGGCGGTGATGTTGCGGATGTCCCAGTCGCTCACCTGCGTCAGCTGCGAAACGGTGCGCGCAGTCGGATCATAGCGGAAGATGTTGGCGCGCGTGTTCCAGCGGTCGGAGAGGAAATAGAGCTGGCCGTCCATCCAGACCGGATCGAATTCGGTGGTGCGATCGCCCGGAATGGTCTCCTGCGTGCCCGCATCGAAATTCAGCAATTGCAGCGAGGGCGTCAGACCCCCGCGATAGCCGCGCCAGCCATTGACGCCGCCGGTCAGCACCGCATTGCCCGAACGTGTGGGCACATTGGTGAAGATCGTGCCGTCCTCGTTATAGGCGCCGCCTTCGACCGTCGCCCTGGAAACCTTTTCGGGCAGGCTGCCATCGAGCTTCACATGAAAGAGCTGGCCCGAACGGCCCGAATTGCGCTCGCGCGTGCTGGTAAGGGCGACGGCGCTGCCATCGGGCAGCCAGTCGATCGCCTCGTCACTGCCCGGATGCCAGGTGAGCCGCTGCGGCTCACCGCCGGTCACGTCGATCACGAAGACATCGTCATTGCCATCGTAATTGGCGGTGTAGGCGATCTTCGTTCCATCGGGCGAGAAGACCGGATCGCGCTCGGTCGCAGGGTGCGAGGTGAGGCGCACCGGATCGCTGCCATTTGCATCAGCCACCCAGATATCGCCTGCATAGACGAAGGCGAGGCGGGTGTCTGAAAGCGCGGGATCGCGCAGCAGCTTGGTCTCGCCATCCTGTGCCGATGCCATGGGCGCGACAATCGCGCTCGATGCCAGCAATGCGGCGGTGATCCATCCGGTTTTCATATTGTGTCCTTCCTGTTCGAAGCCCGCGCAACCTCCCCCGGTGCACGGTTCAATCCTGTGGTTGCTTTGAAAGAACATCGAAGGGCGTGTGGCAACCCGTTTCTGGGCATCGGGCAGATGCGCTGGCGCCATGCTCGACAAAGGCGCCATGACGGCAGACGAAGGGGAGCGAGCGCAATTTTGGGTTCGCTCCTGCGCGCCGCATTGTCTAGGCATGGGCGCGTCATGCACGAAGCGAAACCGCCCGGACCTTCTGAAGAGATCTCCGCCAGCCTCGCGCCCCGGCTTTCTCCAGCGCCCCGCCTTTCTCCAGCGATCTGTATCGTCATCCCCACTTTCAACGAGCGCGCCAATATCGTCCCGCTGGTCGAGAGCCTTCGTGCAGCGCTGGGTGGTCTGGACTGGGAGGCCATCGTCGTTGACGATGACAGCCCCGACGGCACGCATGAAGAGGTCGATCGTCTTGCGCGGAGCGAACCGCGCTTGCGCTGTCTTCGCAGGGTCGGGCGGCGCGGGCTGTCCTCTGCGGTGATCGAGGGGATGCTGGCCGCAAAGGCCGATGCGATTGCGGTGATGGATGCCGATTTCCAGCATGATGAAAGCAGGCTGCCCGAAATGTATCGCCAGCTTTCAGAGAACGGCGCCGATGTGGTGGTCGGAACACGCTATGGCGAGGGCGGAGGGGTGGGCGACTGGCCCGGCAGCCGTAAGGCGATGAGCGCGCTTGCCAACCGGCTGAGCCGTTCGCTCGTCGATCACCGCACCAGCGATCCGGTCAGCGGGTTCTTCATGATCCGCCGCGCGGTGCTGGCCGACGCGCTCTACGATCTCTCGCAGCAGGGCTACAAGATCCTGATCGACATCATCACCTCCTCGCGCACGCCGCTCAGGATTGTTGATGTGCCCTATGTGATGCGCAGCCGCCGCGCGGGCGAAAGCAAGATCGGGGCGATGGTTGTGGCCGAGTTCGGCTTCCTCCTGATCGACAAGCTCACGCGCGGGCTTATCCCGCCGCGTTTCGTGCTGTTCTCGATCGTGGGGTCGCTGGGGCTGCTCGTACACCTTGCTGCCTTGCGACTGGCGCTGGGGGCGGGGGTGGAGTTTGTCTTTGCCCAGACGATTGCGACCTATGTGGCGATGGTCTCCAATTTCCTCGTCAACAACGAGTTCACCTATGGCGATCGCCGGTTGCGCGGATCAGCCATGGCGCGCGGGCTCGCTTTGTTCGTTGCAGTGTGCAGCGTGGGCGCAATCGCCAATGTGAGCGTTGCCGAACTGGCCATGCGCAGCACGCAAAGCTGGAGCCTGTCAGGCCTTGCCGGCGCGCTGATGGGAGCGGTTTTCAACTTCGGTGCATCGAGTGCGATCGTGTGGAACAGGCGCCGGGCGAGGGGTGGTTGAAGGGCCGGCTGAGGCAGCGATTGGGCGGGGTTTTTCGCGGGTTCGAATAGTGTGCTGCTTCGCAATCAAAGGTCGCATGAAGGAAAATATCCTGCGCACAAAATCGCAAATCTGACACCCCGTGGATGCCCTTTATCAACTAACTCAGTTGGAACGTCGCACCCTGTGCGCTCTCGATCACCGCCAGTTTCAGCCCGTGACGCTCGGCGATGGCATGGGCAAGAGCAAGGCCAAGGCCGCTGCCTGCCACGCCGCCATGCTCGCTGCCCATCATGTCCGCATGCTCGTTTGTGCCGCGATAGAACCGCTCGAAGATCTTCTCGCGTTCATGGGCTGCTATTCCGGGCCCGTTGTCGCTCACCTCAAGCACGGGCCCTTGCGAACCTGCTGTCAGCGTGACCTCGATCCGCCCGCCCGGCGGGGTATATTTGAACGCATTGTCGAGCAGGTTGGTGAGGATGCGGCTCAGCTGCCATTCCTCGCCGACAAAACGAACGCCGGGATCAACCTGCCATTCAAAGGCGTGCCCCGTTTCCTCGGCGCTGCCCGAATATAGATCGCAGATCCGCTCGACCATTGCGGAAAGGTCGAATTCCCTGAGGCCGGCGCGATCGCCCTTGCGCGCCTTGCTGGAGGCGATGTCCAGCAGCGATTCCAGCGTCTGCACCAGCCGGCGGATCTCCGCGCGCGCCGCGATCAGCCCTTCGGCTACCGCACCCCTCGGCTCGTGGCGCAATGTCTTGACGAGGCGGTTGTCGAGATGGGTCAGCGGCGTGCGGATCTCGTGCGCCAACTGGTCGGACGTATCGCGATAGGCTTCCATGAGGTTTCGCACGCGGGCGAGCGCTGCGCCGCTATGGTCGGTCAATTCGTCGATCTCGTCGCCGTCCGTGCGCTGGGAGAGAGCGGAAAGCGCGTCGGCCTGAGGATCGCGAAAGGCGGCGTTGATCCGTTCGATCCGGCGCTGCAAACGCACTGCGGCGAGCCTTCCCAGCAAGACCACCAGCGCGACCAGTATCGCCCCACCGAACAGGAAGACGAGGCCGATGCTGCGCAGCAGCGGGGCGCTGTCTCCCATCGCGCGGGCAACCACGAGGCGCAGATCCTCGTCCAGTTGCACCGCACGGGCAAAGGCTCTGCTGTTCTGCCCGATCGCAATCAGGCCGCTTTCGGAGACGCTGGGGTCGAGATCGGGCCAGCGGGCAAGGTCTCCGGCGATCCGCGCGCCGGCATTGTCGGAGAGAAAGTAATGCGGTGTGTTACCCTCGGTCGGGATCACCGCCACCCGGTCCGAGATGCGCTGCGCGAGGCCCTCGCGCCCGCTGGTCGCGTAGATATCGACCAGCCCGGCAATATCGATATCAACCTGCGTGCGCGCGCCTTCCTCCAGCGTCGCCTCAACAGTCTGGTGCGTCGTCCACCACAGCACGATCAGCATCAGGACAGAGAGCGCGCCGGCCGCCCAGACCAGCCGGGAGAAGATCGAGCGGGAATAATGCGACACGACTTGCGGCCTCTACTGGCCTTGCAGGATGCGGTATCCCGAGCCCCAGATCGTTTCGAGGGCCGGGCTGCCAAAGCCCTCCTCCAGCTTGCGCCGCAGACGTCCGATATTCACATCGACCACATTGGTCTGAGGGTCAAAATCCATTTTCCAGACATCGCGTAACAGCATCTCGCGCGTGACGATTTCGCCAGCATTTTCCATGAAATAGCGGAACAGTTCAAATTCTTTCGGGCTCAGGGAGATATGCCGGTTCTGGCGGAAGGCGGTGCGGGCCTTCACATGGCATTCGAATGCGCCGTACAGGATAACGGCGCTGTGTTCGCGGCCCGAGGAGCGGCGATGGAGCGCGCGCAGGCGAGCCATCAGTTCTTCCGCCTCGAACGGCTTGGCAAGGTAATCGTCGGCGCCCGCATCAAGGCCCTCGGCGCGGTCGCTGGTGCGGCCCAGCGCCGAGAGGATGAGGATCGGCGTGCCGATCCCGCTTTCGCGCAGTCGCCGCGTGATCGTCAGCCCGTCAATATCGCCCAGCATCCGGTCGAGAATGATGACGTCGAAGGGCTCCATCCCGGCGCGCAGCAAGGCTGCACCGCCATTCGCTTCCCACACCAGGAGATCGCCCGATTGTGCCGCGACATCGCTCACCGCCTGGGCGGATCGCTGATCGTCCTCGACATACAGGATCTTGAGCGGATTCGTTGTCATTGCTCCACCAGGAGATTGGCGCCCGAAGAATGCCATCAACCTTGTCTCGTATCGCCTGCCAGCGCCCCGAAACTAGGCGATTTTCGGTGCTGCCACGTGGCAAGGTTTCAGGCAAGCGGCACGCGTTTCACAGGATTGCCAACCCAGGATTGGTCTTCAGGGTTGGATAGGGAAACGAAGAGGGCTGCAAGAGCCCCCTTCGTCCCTCGGGTCGCCTGTTGAACAAGGTGCCATCGAAACACGTATCGGCGCAACAGTACGGATCAGTTGAGCGCTTCGACCGAAACCCATCCGGTTGTCCCGAAATTGTCCTTCACTTCGATGAACAGTCCGTCGCGATTGCCCGTCGGTGTCAGCGTGGTGCCAACGCGCAGGTCGCGGACCTTGGCTGCATCCTTGCTGGGCTGGGCGTGCATCATGGTCGCTGCGGCGACGGTGGCGGTCTCAGGCGCGCTGGCAACGGCCGGTGTGGCCTTGGGCACGGACGCAATCAGATCGCCCTGCGCTGAGATCTGGTTGAAGGCGAGGACAAAGGCCTCGACCAGCATCTTGCCCTTTTTGCTGTCGCCATAGCCAGCAGCGCTCGCGCCAGCATCCCAGGCATAGGCGCCGCCGAAATCGAGCGAGCTTTTCTTCACCACGCCCTGACCGGTGGCGATGGTAAGGCCGCTCGCCGGGCTCAGCAGCTTGATGCCTGCCGCAACGCGTTTCTTCTTGCCGCCAAAGCCGCCGAACATTCCCATCAACGCGCCGGCGCCCGGAACGCTGCCGAGCACCGAGCCCGCCGCGCCCGAACGCACCAGCCCTTCGACCGCGGCGGTCTTGGCAACCTCGATCGACTGGTCGACCTCTTCGGACGAACCCGCGATGACGTTCATCAGGAAATCGGCCGGTTGGCCCGATGCCGCGTTGTGCGGGGTGAAGCATCCGCTTTCAGCCGCCAGCGAATTGACCAGCGCACGCGGCGAGCCAAGATCGAACTGGGTCCAGCCCTGCGTATCCCCGTCAAGCACCGCGATCGTGCCCATGCTGGTCTCGCATTTGGTAAGCTGGACGTCGTCCTTCTTCTTCTTCTTCGCCAACACGGGCGCGGCCGCGCTCATCGTGCTGGCGACCAGCGCGATTGATACCAGGCTCGAAATCGTCTTTTTCATTGTGTTACTCCCCACGGCAATCTGATGGACCGAGTGTGGGCGAGAGTCCGGCGGGCGCCCACACACAGTCGCATTTAGAGAGATGACAAAGCCTGTTAGTCAGCCTCTCTTCGCCTCGATGGCTTAGCGCGGATGGACGGTTTCGCCCGGGCGCGCGAAGGTGATTGCCCCGCCCATCAGCCGCTCGGCCTGCCGGATTACCGCTTCGCGCGATTGCACCGACCGGTCGAGGCGCGGCTCGCCGGCTTGCCCCTCGATCTGGACACCCGGCGGGACGAGGCCAAGCGCCTGCATCGTCGCGAAACCTTGCGGCGCGGCGCTGCCAGATCCGCCCCAGCGGCTCCAGTTGAAACTGGTCCCGCCGCTGCGGGAAATGGGCGAAAGGCTGGGTGCGATGCCTGCGGCGGTTTTGGTGGCCGAAGCGCTGCCACCAGAGGCGTCGCCCGCCGCCGCTTCAAAGAGCATCAGGCCCTGCAGATCGGTCGTCGCCCCGTTTTCACGGTCGCCGATGCTTACGAACATGCTCGCGCTGTTGGCATTTTCGCCGAACAACCGGCCATCAACCTGCATGCTGCAAATGTCTGAGCACGCGCCGCCCGTTCCGACCAGTCGGGTCGAAGTTGTGACATTGTTGAAATTGCCGTTGAAGCGGAAGCTCGAGCTTTCATCGACCACGATGTCGGACTGGGTCGGATCAGCGACGCCGCCCGTTGTGGCCACTGACCATGTGCGCGAGCCCAGCGCCGCCATGATCTCGAACCCGACCGTGGGAGCCGTGCCGAAGGCAATCGCCAGATCACCGGTCAGCGTGCCCTGTTCGCTCGATCCGTCGATCGTCAGCGGGGTCGTGCCGATCAGGTCATAATTGACCGTGCCGCTGGCGGGCAGGGCCTGCGTCGCATTGCCCGAGACCGCATGATAGCTGAATGTGGCCGGTGTCTGCTCGACTCCGCCATTGAAGCGGATCGGACCATCGCTCCACCGTGCCCAGGCCATATCGGCATTGATCCCGGTGTCGGTGATCGTTGCGTTTTCGGCCTCGGCAACCGAGACAAACGGAGGCGGCGCGGAGAAACCGGTAAGGACGCCGTTCTCGTAGAATGCATCGCCCGTGCCGCGCGCGCCCGAATTGCCGACAAAGGTGAATTGGTTGGCAAGCGTGCCGGTAAAGTCGGCTGCGACCAGTGTGCCGCCTCCAGTGCCGCTTCCAGAGCCTGGGTCCATGCCACCGCCGCTGGAGGTGTCGCTTTTGCCAAAAATAGCCGCTCCACTGATTGAATCGTCAGACCCGATCGCAGCGCGATATGTCATGCCGATTTGGCTCGCCTGCGCATCGCCGATGAAGCCCTGAAAGTCGATCGGACCGCCACGCGGAGTGGCTTCGTTGGTCTGACCGGCTGCGCTGAAGCCGAAGCCGCCATTGCTGAAGACCAGCGATTGACGGTTCGCGTTCGGATCAGCCGAGCCGCCTTCGGTGCTGAACGCATAAACGAACCCGTTTGCGCCCGGCATCGTGATCGTGCCGTCCATGCCGAAGCGGATGCGGCTTCCAAACTCGATCGCGAGATTGGCCTCGAACACGCCCGGGCTTGTCGCGCCGGAAAACAGGGTCGCCTGCGTCGCGGAGACAAGATCGTAGGTTATCACGCCCCTTGGCAAGTCCAGCGGGCCGCTGAAATTGCGCGCCAGCAGATAGTGATAGCCCTGATTGGCGGAAAGGCTCAGCGGCGATCCCTGGTTCGTGAAGGCGCCATCTGTGATCCGACCAATCAGAAGATCGGCATCGCCCGCAATATCAGTAACGGTTGCGCCATGTGTGTCGCTGATCAGCCCGTAGTCTAGCAGCGCTCCGTTTTGGGCGATCTGTAAATCGCTCGTCCCGATGGGACCGTTGAGCCGGCCCAGGATTTGGCGAAGGACCGTGTTCGAGCCGTTGTATCCCACCCCTGAAAACGCGATGTTAGGACCCGGATCATCAAAGCCGCCACTATAGGTGGAGGTCCCCGCGCCACCGCTGCCGGCGCCCGTATCGCCACCATCAGCGCCGCCGCCATTAGCGTCGAAAGTGCCCCGAGCGCCAAAGATCACCGCGCCGATGAGGTCACGCTCTGGCGCTCCCGGATTGCTGAAGCTGCGGTCATTGGGAAAGCTGCGATACTGGAAGGCGAGCCGGTCCGCGTCGCTGTCGCCTGCAAGGCCTCCGATGAATTGCAATGTGCAATCGCCCGAAGGGCACGCCCGGCCCGTGCTGACAAGATTTGGTCGCAGCGTAATACGGGTTGGAGGAAAGCTCGGCAAAGTGATGAATTGCGCGTCGGTGTCAGAAGCGAAATTCTCACCTGTGCCGAAGATATAGGTCTCGTCGGCGAAGGTGATTGCGCCTGACATGCGGTACTCTACCTGCGATCCGAACGCGATTGAGAGCGCGGCTTCGAACAGACCGGGCTCGGCAGCCCCGTCATAGAAAACAGGCCGCGTTGCCGAGAGCACTTCGTAATCAATGGTCCCGGTGGTTGGAACTGTGCCGGTGTATGGCGCGACCACCGCATAGGCGAGGCCGCCATTTTCGGGCAGCGTCTGAAGGCCGCCGGGGATGGTGTTGATTGTGCCATTGGTGAAGCGCCCGATTACGGCCGATGCATCGCCACCGATATCGGTAAGCGTCGCGGTGCCAAGGTCGAAAAAGGGCGAGGTGAACACACCATTTTCGTCGACAGAGCCTTGCTGCCCGATGCGCGACTGGCTGCTGATCTCGGTATTGGCGTAGATGTTGAGGTCGGCTGTTGCATCAAAGCCGCCTGCATAACCGAGCAGTGGGCCGCTCCCTGCGCTGCCCGCGCCGCCGCCCGCGCCGTTGTCACCGCCACCACCCTGGTTGGCAGCAAGTCCGGCAAACTGATCGGCATTGCCTCCGCCTGAAAGGAAGGCGAAGAAATCGACGAAGAAGGCGTTGAGCCCGGCAAAGCCTGTCAGGCCGCCCTGAGCGTTCGCGAGAAGCTCAAGATAGGCGTTCAGCGTCGCCTGATCGAGGACGGTGTATTCGCTCGGCAAGCCGCCATTGGCGAGAAAGGCGAAGTAGGCGTTGAGGTCGGCGATATATTGATCGAAGATCGGAAGCCCTGCGAACCGGGTGGGATCGCCTCCGCCCAGAACGAATGAGGCATAGGCCTCGAAGAAGCCGTTGAGGTCGCCGAACCCGGCGAGCCCCCCTTGCGCGTTTGATAAGGCAGCGAGGTACTGGTTCAGCGTCGCCTGATCGAGCTCGGCATAGTCAGCGGGCAGGCCGCCATTCGCGAGGAAGGCGAAGTATGCGTTCAGATCGGTCACATATTGAGCGTAGATCGGCAGGTCCGCGAACGCGTTAGGCGCGCCGCCGCTTGCCAGAAACGCGAAATAGGCCTCAAGCAGATCGGCATTGGCACCGAGGCGCGCATCCAGCTCGCCCGCATCGCCGAGCGCTTCGATAAAGCTTGCAAGGACCGACAGATCATTGTCCGCAAAATCCGCTGGAAAGCCGCCGCTTGCGAGGAAATCGGCGTAGGCGTTGAGCGCGGCGGCGAAGGCGCCGAAATCGGGCGGAACCGGGAGCCCCGCAAAATTGTCGGGATTGCCGCCACCCGAGATGAAGGCGAAATAGTCGGTGTAGAAACCGGCCAGCTCGGGCAGGAAGCGCGCCTTGGCGCCTGCCGCCTGCAATTCAGCGAGATATTGCGCAATCACCTCTTGCGAAAGCGGTCCGTAAGTCGAGGGCACACCGCCCGCTTCGAGAAAGGCGAAATAGGCCTGAAGGTCCGCCGCATAGCCGGCAAAGACATTGGCGTTGAGCCCGGCAAAGGCGTCAAACGCTCCGCCATTTTCGACAAAGGTGGCAAAGGCGGCAAAGAAATCAGCGTCAGCGCCAAGGAAGCGACCCAGCGCACCGGCAGCCTGCAACTCGGCCACGAATGCCTGCAATTGCGCGGGGTTGCCCTGCGCAAAGGCGCTTGGCCGATTGCCCGCATCCAGAAACGCGCGATAGGCGGCAAGCTGGGCTGCGTAGTCGGTAAAGATGTTCACCGGCAGGCCGGCAAAGTCATCGACTTCGCCGCCGGCCCGCAGGAAGGCCAGGTAATCGGCGTAGAATTGCGCCTGGTCATCCAGCACGGTTTCGAGCAGCCCGGTATCCGACAGCGTCTCCAGGAACTGGCGCAAGGATGCCTGA
Source organism: Erythrobacter sp. (assembly GCA_043567175.1). Classification (GTDB taxonomy): domain Bacteria; phylum Pseudomonadota; class Alphaproteobacteria; order Sphingomonadales; family Sphingomonadaceae; genus Erythrobacter. The sequence continues at coordinate 1,777,014 of CP121323.1, read as the reverse complement.
TCCACCGGCTCATAGGCGCTCGGCAATCCGCCGGCGGCGAGGAAGGCGAAGTAGCTGTCGAGCGCCGACCGGAACTGGCCCGCAAAGGCAAGGCCACCATTGGCGAGAAACGCGTTCACCAACGCCTGATCGGCGGCGCTCAATTGCTGGACCAGACCGCTATCTGAAAGGAACGCGATGGTCTGGCCAAGCGCGGCTTGGCTGGCATCCTGAAAATCCTCCGGAGCGTTTCCGGCGCGCACAAAGGCGAAGAAGGCCTCGGTCAGATTGGTGAAGGTGCCTGCGAACAGATCGGGGTTTCCGCCACTACGCAGGAAGCCGAGATAGGCCTCGGCCAGAATGCGGTCGCTCGCGCTCAATTGCGTCAGCGCCCCGGTGCGATCGATAAAGGCGAGATAGGCGTTGATGTCGGCAAAGCCTGGATCGGCAAAGGCGCTGGGCACACCGCCCGCGCGGATGAGATCGAGATAATCGAGGCTGAAGGCGCTGAAGATTGCAAGGAATTGCGCGCCTGCGCCGCCATCCGAGAGGAAGCGCAGATAGGCGCGGATGATGTTCGCCTGGGCCTGCGGGAAGGGCGAGCCGCCATTGGCGTTCTCGATCTCGGCCGCACGGGCCACCAGCAGTGCAAGGTCACCGCTCGGGAAGGTGTCGAGCAAGGGATTGCCCACGCCCTGTTCGACGCGCCGGGCCGCGCCCAGAATATCGCTTGAAGCGCCGGCGGCTGCCAGAGCGTCGCCCAGCGTGACGGGGATGCCGTTCTGCGCCGCTGCGAAGGGGCCGGCTTCGTCGCCAATCGCGGCTACGCGCGGTTCGTCAGTGTCTGCTGAAAGCGCAGCCTCTGGCGCGCTTTGCGCTCCGTTTGAGACGACACGGCGTGGCCCGCTCTGTGGCTCGGCCGCCCACATATCGCCCGGTCGATAGGGTCTGAGGCGCCCCTGGCGGCCGATGCGTGTTTCGCCGGTCAGCGCGTGGCCCGAGGCCGCTCCATCGGCCGCCACGTTGAAATTGGCAGCCGCCCCGCGGCCGAAAATCTGTCCCTCAAGCCCGCCCGGCATGCGCACGATCACCCGGTTCCCGCTCTGCGACGCGATGGTCACCGAGCCCTGGTATAGCTCGATCGAGCCATCGGCGTTGATCTGGTACTCGGCATTGTCGGTGAACGAGGCGGTGCCGCCACCGGTAAGACGGATCTGCGTGAGCTCCTCGCTCTGCACCTGCCGCACGCCTATCCGCAGCGGCTCTGACTGGGAGGTGAAGAGATATTCGTTGGCCTTGGCCGGGCTGGCGAGCGCAAGGCTGGAGGCGCCGACCATCAAAAGGGCCGAGAGCGTGCGCGAATTGTGCGTGATCTTGGTCATGGGAATCTACCTTTTGCTGGGTCGGATCAGAATTCGAGGCGCGCGCCGATGGACACGGTCCAGCGATCGAAATCGAACAGGGGGATGTTGGACCAGTTGCACGTGTAGCTGGCGCGGGGCTGGAGAAAGAGCTTGTCGAGAACCGCGAATTTGAGGCCGGTTTGCAGGTCGAGCCGCTCGTCTGCGCGGTCGGTCAGGAACAGTGGATCGTCTGCATCGTGGCGGCGGATATCGAAGGCCGCGCCCGCGACAATTGCGAGCCGCTTGGCCACGGGAACTTCCGCGCCCAGATTGGCACCGATGAAGGCAAAGCTTTGCGCATCGCCCGCTGCACGGCGGCTCTCTTCCTTGCCGCCGGTGATGTTCGCAGCAAAACGCTTGCCGACAAAACCGACGCCAGCGGCATAGCGGTCCGCATCGCGCAGGGGATCAGCGTCAAAATCGAGCCGGTTCCACTGCGCCGAAACCGTCAGGGCGCGGCCCTTGTCGAGCGGCTTGGTATATTGCGCCACTGCGCCGTAGGAGGTGCGAAAGCCATCGCCGCCCAGCCAGAATTGCTGGACCTGACCCGAAAGCGAGACGACATCGCCGCTCGCGAAGGAATGGGCATAGCCCACTGTGCCCGTGAGCGCGGCCTGGTCGAACGCGGCGCTGGAGAAATTCTCGCGGATATTACCAAGCGCGGAGGCAAAGAGGCGATCCTGCCGGCTGATCGCCGTGACCCCGGAGATACCGGCGGTCAGGTCGAAGAATTCATCGCTCTGAGCTTGTGCCTGAGCGCCCAGCTGGCCGGGCCCGAGGAAGCTGAAGAGCGGGATGACGATGCTGTTCAGCTCGGTCGCGGAATTGATGTTGTTGTCATGGCCAAGAGAGGCATCGACAAAGCCGCTGATATCCGAGCCACCACCTGCAATCTGCTTGTCGAACTGGCGCACGAAGCCGGTGAAGCGCTGGCGCACGGGATCGGGCAGGCTCGGGTCATCGACAACGGTCGCGAATTGCTCGCGCGCTGTGTCGATATCGCCGGCAAGCGCATAGGCGCGGGCGAGTTCGGCACGGGCCGCTGCGTTGTTCGGCTGCACCGCCAGCACGCGTTGAAGCGCGATGATTGCATCGCCGTAGCGGCCTGTATCGATCGCAGCGATGCCGAGCTGGTAATCGAAGGCGGGATCGCCCGCGCGGGCGGCGCTTTGCGCGCTCAGTGTCTGGAAGCTGCGCTCCTTGTCGTCCGCCACCTGCGCCGCGTCGCCGCTCGATTGCGCCGCTGCTGCATGCGCGCCCGGCGCAAAAGGCAGGGCGAGCGCGGCAAGAGCGGCGTGGATAATGGCCTTTGATCGGCGTTGCATAATGAGGTTGCCACTGATCGTGTTGAGATCCAGGGTTTCCAATGCCTTGCGAGCGCCGCGATTACCGCTGACAAGCCTCGTCAGCCTTATGACAATGATTGTTAGGCAGAAAGCTTGCGGGGTTGGCCTATGCCTTGCGGCTGTCCAGCCAGCGCGCGAACTGCACACCGAACGTGATAAGGAATGGCACCAGCACAAGGCTGAGCGTCACTTTGGCAAGCACTTGTCCGATCAGAAGGCTGGTAATGTCGAACTGGCCGTAGAAGGCGAGGGTGACGAAGATCACCGAATCGAGAGCCTGACTGAGCGCGGAGGCGATCGCGCCGCGTGCCATCAGCCCGAAGGTAGTGCCTCCGGCATCGCTGTTGCCGCGCAGCCGGTCGAAGATCCATATGTTGAGGAGCAGCGAGGTGATGTAGGCCGCAGGGCCCGCCATCAGGATGCGCGGCGTCTGGCCCAGCACGCGCTCGAAGGCGGCAAGATCTTCGCCGCGAAATTCCGTCATCTCGCCCGATGCCGGGAGGCTGAGGACGAGATAGATGAGTGCCGCCGAGAGTGCGAGCGGGACAAACCCCCACCACACCAGCCGCGTCGCCATCGCCCGGCCGTAAAGCTGTGAAATCGTGCTGGAAATCACAACCAGAAGCAGAAAGGGGAAGATCCCGGCCTCTACGGCAAGAGGCGTGGGCCACAATTGCACCTGCTTGTAGGCGACCACCCCTGCCAGAACCGTCATTCCGCCATACAGGATCAGAAAGGCGAACAGCCCGGTCGGAACATTGACGGGCGTGACATCCCTGGTGTCGTAGGGCGCAAAGGCCCCTGTGGCGCTGGCTTTTTCGGTCATGGAGCCATGGTTAGGCAGTGGGCTGCCAAAAGGGAAGCGGCGTGCGCCGTGTAATCCTCGGCGACGCTTTGGTGGTTGCGCCTTGCGCGCGGGGCTGCCAACACTGTGGGTCTGTGTGACGGGTCCCGCTTTGATGGGACGAACTGGGGTCATCAAAGCGTCGTGAACGATTATCTTGCGTCTGCCGGAACCAGCGTGCTGGGCATTCTGGTCATCCTTGCCTTCGCCGTCGCGCTTTCGTCGGACAGGCGGGGTATCAATCTGCGGATCGTCCTCGCGGCTTTCGCGCTGCAAGCGGTGATGGCCGTCTTCGTGCTGCGCACTCCGGTGGGCGTGACCGTGATCAAGGGCATGTCGGATGCGGTTTCGGCGCTGCTCGATTACGGTAACGAGGGAACCAAGTTCCTGTTCGGCGCGGACAATCCGCTCGCCAACACCTTTGCGGTGGGCGCCCTGCCGGTGATTGTCTTCTTCGCATCGCTTGTCTCGATCCTCTATTATCTCGGGATCATGCAGCGCCTCGTCCAGTGGCTGGGCGGCGCGATCCAGTGGGTGACCGGCGTCAGCAAGGTCGAGGCGCTGGGGGCAGCCGCCAACATCTTCGTCGGCCAGTCCGAAAGCCCGTTGGTGGTGCGGCCTTATCTGGCCGACCTCGCCCCCTCGCGCCTTTTCACGCTGATGTGCGTCGGCATGGCCGGGACGGCGGGCACGATCCTCGCGCTGTACACCAGCATTATCGGCAAGGACTATCTGCCCTTTCTCTTGTCCGCCGCCTTCATGTCTGCACCTGGCGGGATCGTGATGGCCAAGATCATCATGCCCGATGAGAAGCGCGAAGGCGAAGCAGCCGAGCCAGTGGTCAAACTGGTCGACAGTTTCGAGGAAGGGGTCAAGCCTGCAAACGTGATCGAGGCGGCCGGGCAGGGGGCGATGACCGGCGTGCGGCTGGCCGTGGCGGTGGGTGCGATGGTGCTTGCTTTCGTTTCGCTGGTGGCGCTGGCCAATGGCCTTGTGGGCGGCATTGGCGGCTGGTTCGGCTATCCCGATCTGACCTTTCAGCGATTGGCCGGATATGCGATCGCGCCGATCATGTGGCTTCTGGGCATGCCGTGGAACGAGGCTCTGGTGGCGGGCGGCGCGTTCGGGACCAAGATGATTACCAACGAAGTGGTCGCGTTTCTGCAGCTGATCGACGCGGTCGACGCGCTATCGGAGCGCAATCAGGCCGTTGCGATCTATGCCCTGTGCGGGTTCGCCAACCTGTCCTCGATTGCGATCCAGATGGCGGTAATCGGCAGCCTTGCGCCGACCCAGCGTTCGACCGTTGCGCGATTGGGGCTGAAAGCGCTTGTTGCGGGCGCGCTCGCCAATTTGATGAGCGCAGCACTGGCCAGCCTTTTCCTGCCGGCCTGAGAACGCCGCCTCCCAGTCACTTGATTCGCATCAAAGCGGCCATTCGCGCCGTGCTGCATCGCCCGCGCGACTTGTTACAGAGGCGGGGGAACCCTAATGAATATCCATATCGACATGACACCGACCCAATCGAAGAGCGCTCTTGTGACCCCCAATCCTGCCAGTAACGACACCGTGAACATCGCGAGCGTATCGCTCGCCAAGCCGCTGGAAAGCATTGCCGACGAGCTTGGCCGCAGCTTTGCCGAGAACGGCTTTGCGGTAATCCGCGACCACGGCATCGAGCAGGAACTGATCGACCGTGCCGAGGCGCTGTCCAAGGCTTTCTTTGCGCTGCCGGAAGAGGTCAAGAAGTCCTATCATCAAAGCGGCAAGGGCGGTGCGCGCGGCTATACGCCGTTCGGCACTGAAAAGGCCAAGGACGCGCAGGTCTTCGACCTCAAGGAATTCTGGCATGTCGGGCGCACACTTCCCGATGGCCATGAACTCGCCGAATATATGGACCCCAATATCTGGCCCGCGGAAATCGAGGGATTCGAACAGACTTTCAGTGATCTGTTTGCCGCCTTCGAGGTCGCAGGTGCGCGGGTGCTGGAGGCGATCGCGCTGCATCTCGGCCTTGATCGCGGCTATTTCGGCCCCACTGTGGCCGATGGCAATTCGGTTATGCGCCTGCTGCATTATCCGCCGCTTGGACCTGATGCGCCCGAAGGCGCCATCCGTGCGGCTGCGCATGGCGACATCAACACGATCACGCTGTTGCTGGGTGCCGAAGAGGCCGGCCTCGAATTGCTGGGCAAAGATGGCAAGTGGCACGCCGTCCCTGCGACCGAAGGAGCGCTGGTCATCAATGTCGGTGACATGCTGGAGCGGCTGACGGCGGGAAAGCTCGTTTCGACCACGCACCGTGTCGTCAATCCGTCAGGCTCCGCGGCCTTGCGCTCGCGCTATTCCATGCCGTTCTTCCTGCACTTTCGCCCCGACTTCGAGATCAAACCGCTCGATTCGTGCGTCAAGGAGATGGGCGAGGAAAACGCCGAGCCGCCGATCAGCTCGCACGATTTCCTCTTGCAGCGCCTGCGCGAGATTAACCTCGCCTGAGGCAAGCCGAGCGTGACAGAGTAGCGACTTTTTACCGAAACGGCTCTCTTGTTGCATCGCAGCAACACAGGCTGCGTAAGTCCCGTATTTACGAGGGTTTGATGTCCTTCGGGCCTGTGGAAAAGCCGCCTTGTAGGCGTAGTGTCGCAGGGTTTCACAAAAGTGTAATAAAAGTGTCGCTTTTCCGTCTTTGAGCCGCCCTAGGGGCAAATCTGTTCACATCCACTCCACTGTGATCAGGGGCCTTAAACCATGAAGCTAAAGTATCTCTTGGCAGCCAGCGTTGTTTCGCTTTCCGCCGCCGCCACTTTCACTGCGCCGGTACACGCGCAAACCATCACCTCGGCCATTGAAGGCACCGTTACCGACGAGGCAGGCAATGCCCTTCCCGGCGCGACGGCGACCATCACCGACACCCGCACGAATCGTACGGTGACCGCGGTGGCCAACGCCAACGGCAACTTCCGTTCGACCACGCTGCAGCCGGGCGGTCCTTACACCATCACCGTCACCGCGCCTGGTTTTGAAGGCCAGACGGTTGAAGGTCAGTTCATCAACATTTCGGGCGACACCGCCTTCACCTTCAAGCTGACGCCGACGGCGGCCGGTGCTTCGGACAGCGTCATCGTCGTTTCGGGCACCCGCGCGCGTGCGACCCAGCTTGCAGTCGGTCCGGGCTCGGCTTTCGGCACCGAAACGCTCGAAGCTTTCCCGTCGATCACCCGCGACATCCGCGACATCATCCGCATCGACCCGCGTGTCAGCCTCGAAGGTTCTAACGACGTCGATCGTATCTCGTGCCTTGGCGGCAACGACCGCACCAACACCTTCACCGTCGACGGCATCATCCAGTCCGACGTCTTCGGCCTTAACGGTACGCCGTTCGCCGCGCGCAACGCGCTGCCGCTGCCGTTCGACGTGGTTGCGCAGACCTCGGTCGAATTCGCGCCGTTCGACGTGGAATACAGTGACTTCACCGGCTGCCTCGTCAACGTCGTGACCAAGGCCGGTACCAACAAGTTCAGCGGTTCGGCCTTCATCACCTATTTCGACGAAGGTCTCCAGGGCGACACGCTCGAGCAAGCTGACGGCACGACCCGCAACATCAATGCCGGCCAGGAAAAGCGCTGGGGCGCCACGCTGTCGGGCCCGATCATCAAGGACAAGGTGTTCTTCTCGTTCGGTTACGAAGAAACCGATCTTGGCGACGGCTTCAACCAGGGCCCTGTGGGTTCGGGTGCGCCGGTTCCGCTCGACTTCGTGACCCAGGCCCAGTTTGACGAGTTCGCGCAGATCGCGCGTGACGTCTACGGCCAGGAAATCGGCGGTCTGCCCACGCAGCTGCCCGAAAGCTCGGTGCGTTACTTCGGTCGTCTCGACTGGCAGATCAACAACGACCACCGCATGGAAGCGACCTACCAGCGTCTCGAAGAAACCAACATCGAGAGCGATTTCGGCGGCAGCACCTTCACCGGCTTCAACTCGTTTGAAGACGAAGGCACGATCTCCGACTACTACTCGGTCCGTCTCTACTCCGACTGGAGCGACACGATCTCGACCGAGCTTCGTGTGAGCCGTGCCGAAGTGGGCGACGTCCAGGGCCCCGTTGGCTTTGGCGAAGCGCAGTCGGCCAACCCGACCCCGCGTCTCGTCGTTGGCTTTGACAACACCGACAACCCCGACATCATTGCCGCGCTTGGCGGCGGCGATTTCGGTGGTCTTGCGACCGGCCCGGGCATCTTCCGTTCGGCCAACCAACTCGACACCAAGATCGACCAGGCGCGCTTCATCCTCAACTATGATGCGGGCAGCGGCCACTTCCTGAAGTTCGGTGCAGAACTCAACGACCTCGAAGTCTTCAACCTGTTTGCCATCAATGCGACCGGTACGCTGTTCTTCAATGGCCTCGACGATTTCCGCAACGGCCTGATCGCGCCGGGTATCGGCAACGGTTTCGACGGTCCGGACGATGTGGCTCAGGGCAATGCGGGCGGTATCGCCTTCACCACCTCGCTCGACGGTGACATCAACAATGCCGCTGCTCGCTTCAGCCGTCGCACCTATTCGGTCTTCGTGCAGGACGAGTGGCAGGCCACCGACCAGCTGAGCATCAATGCCGGTGTGCGCGTCCAGCTCTATGATGGCGACGCACCGCGTGCGAACCCGCTGTTCCTCGATCGCTTCGGCTTCAGCAACTCGGTTTCGTTTGGCAATATCGATCCGGTCGTTCTTCCGCGTCTGTCGGCCACCTATGAGTTCGATAATGACGGCTTCCTTTCGAACAGCCGTCTGACCGGTGGGATCGGTGTCTTCGCTGGTGGCGACCCGGTGGTGTACTTCTCGAACGCGTTCTCGAACGATGGTTTTGCCTCCGTGGGCGCTGATAATGGTGCGTGCGCGGCTGGCGAACTGCCGATTGATCCGGCCACCGGCCAGATCGACGTTGTGACGGGCGGCAACTTCACCGGCATTCCGCAGTGCATCGTCAACGCGGCGGCCGCTGGTGCGGCGCAGGGCGGCGGTGACGTGCAGTCGACCGCTCCCGGTTTCGACATCCCGACCGCAGTGCGCGCTAACGTCGGCTTTGCGACCAATATTGGCACGGAAACCGGTTTCTTCTCCGACTGGAACCTCAACCTCGATTACATCTACACCCGGTTCAACGACACCCTGAATGTCAATGACCTGGTGCAGGTGATCGATCCGAGCCTCGGCCTCAACGGCTTCACCGTCGACGGTCGTGAACTGCGTCGCCCGATCGACCCGCTTCAGGACGGCTGTAACGCAACGCTGACGAGCAGCTCGCCGCCGACCTTCAACAATGTCACGCCCGAGTGTTTCGGCACGCGTCTCGATGACTTTGTCCAGCTGAACAATGGTCCTAGCTTCGAGAGCCACAACTTCTCGTTGATCCTGACCAAGCAGTTCAGCGAAGGCATCTTCACCGAGAACGGCAGCGTGAACGTCAATTTCGGTTACGCGTTCTCGGACAGCGAGCAGACGAACAACTTCCGTTCGTCCACTGCAACCTCGACGATCGACAACTTCCCGGCGTTCAACCGTCAGTCGCCGGCGATCTCGCAGTCGGGCTTTGAAACGCGTCACAACTTCACCTTCACGGTGTCGGCGCGCGAAGAGTTCTTCGAAGGCTACAACACGCGCATCGGTATGTTCTTCCGCGCGTCGGAAGGCCGTCCGTACAGTCTCGTGTTTGATGATGGTCGTCCCTTCTTCGACGATGCCAGCACACGTGAGCAGAACGCTCTGCTCTACATCCCTACCGGTCTGAACGATCCGAACCTCTCGCCGGAAAGCGATGCCGATTCGGTGGCAGCCCTGCTGGCTGCCCTCGAGAACGGCACGGGGCTTGTGGACGAGCTGAACTGCAACTTCACGCCGGGCGAAACGGTCAAGCGCAACCAGTGCCGCAACCCGTGGTTCTTCGACATGGATTTCCGCATCAGTCAGGAAATTCCGTTCCTCGGCAGCCTCACCGGCATCGCCGAAGACCGGATAGAGATTTTCGCTGACTTTGCGAACTTCCTGAACCTCATCGATGGCGGCTGGAACACCCGCCGCGCGGTCGGTGGCTTCCAGGGCCGTGTCGACTTGGTGAACGGTGCCTTCGACGACCAGGGCCGTTACGTAATCGACCGGTTCAATCCTTCGGCTGCCTTCCCGGGCACAGCGGTAAACGCCAGCCTCTGGCGGATCCAGGTTGGTGCGCGTTACGAGTTCTAATCTCGACACCGTCCAACTGGTTTAATCCAGCAAGAGCGGCGGGGCCTTCGGGTCCCGCCGTTTTTGTTTGTGCAGGCGGGCGCGCCAGGCCTCGTCCCCAGCTCTCATCCGCCCTTTCCGATGCGCTGCAAGCCAGTCGGCTCAGCCGGCAAAAGAGTGGCGGAAGGATGCGGAGCGGGGCGGTTCATCGGCCAGCGCGAGCAGGGCAAAGGCCAGCGCTTCGCACTTTTCGCCAGAGGAGCCGTTGCCTTGCATGGCCTCTTTGAGCGCGGCGGCCTGTTCGCCCAGCTCGGGCTCTCCGAAAGTGGCCGCCGTCCCTGCAAGCTTGTGAATGAGCAGCGCCAGTTCCTCGCGCTCGGCCTTGTCCCGCGCGCGCCGCCGGTTGCGATTGCCGATCAGGCCGCTCGCCAGCCCGTCGCGCACGGCTTCGATGGTCTGGTTGCGTCGCTCAAGCCAGCGCGCGACCACGGCCTTGCGTCCCGTACCCTGTTCCGCACGCGCCTCCGCGATGCTGTCCCCATGGCACACCGGCGGCAAGTCGCGATCCATCGGAGCCTCGACAATGCGGGTGGGGAGCCAGCGTTGCAATACTTCGGCAAGGTCCGCAAAGACTATCGGCTTTGCCAGATGGGCCTGCATCCCCGCCTTGCGCGCCGCGACAAGATCCTGCGCGCAGGCGTTGGTAGTCAGCGCGACAATCGGTAAGGTTTCAGGGCCGATCCCTTCCTCGCGAATGGCGCGCGTCACCTCATGGCCGTCGCAATCCGGCATCTGCACGTCCATCAGCACAAGGTCGAACGGCCGCTCGCGCATCACGCTGTCGATCACCATCGACAAGGCTTCGTTGCCGTCTTGCGCGATGGCAACGCTCTGGCCGCAGCGTTCGAGCATTTCGGTCATGACCATGCGATTGGCCTCGTGGTCTTCGACCAGCAGGATGCGACCTTCCTGTAGTATCTCTCCCGGTCCGACCCCGCGCGGCCCCTCGCAGGCTGTGCCTTGTATTTCGACCTTGGTAGCCGGCAGGAAAAGGGTGAAGGTCGAGCCAACGCCGGGCACGCTTTCAACCTCGATCCTGCCGCCCAGCAACTCGCTCAACTGGCGACTGATCGACAGGCCAAGGCCCGTCCCGCCAAAGCGCCCCGCGATCTCGTTCTCGCTCTTGGCGAAGGGTATGAAGATCCTCTCCAGGAGGTCTTGGCTGATGCCGATGCCGGTGTCGCGCACGCTCACGCGCAACTCGCTATCGCCGGCATGATAGCTCACACAGACTTCACCGCTTTGGGTGAATTTGACCGCGTTGCCGACCAGATTGAGCACGATCTGCCGCAGCCGCAGCCTGTCGGTGATGACCCTGCACGAGCGTCGGCGAGCTTCGCCTTCGACGCTCATGCCCGCGCTGCCCGCCTCTTCTGCGGGGTCGAGTTCGCGCGCGAGCCGGAGTTCAAGCCCGCGTTTGCGCGCGCTTTGATAGTGGAGCGCCAGGCATTCCTCGAGGGTCGCGTGCAGATCGATCGGTCCTGTATCGATCACGATCTGGCCAGCCTCTATCTTTGAGAAATCGAGTATGTCGTTGAGCAAGAGCATTATCGAGCGCCCGGATTCGACAATCATCTCCACATGGCGGCGCTGATCGGGGGAGAGCTCGCCCCGCAGTATCAGCTCAGCAGCACCAAGCACGCTGTTCATCGGCTTTCGGATCGCGTGGCTCGTATTGGCGAGGAAATCCGACTTGGCGCCAGAGGAAGTCTCGGCGTGGTGGCGTGTGTGGGTGGGCAGCCGCCCAGGCTTGACGCGCCCGGTCGCGTTGCGTGCCGAGACGATCACGCCTTCCTTGCCAACGGTGCCCCGATCGATAGCGCGCACGCAATCTGCTTCGATCAAGATGGGCGCGCCTGCGGCATCATCGATGCGCCGGTGAAATGTCAGGCGCTCCTTGTCGCTGAGGCCGCCAAGCAGCCGCGTGAGGACATCGGTGATCCTTTGGCTTGCGTCATCCTTCGTCAATTCGCCGAGCGAGCGGCCAACCAGGCTCTCGGGTTCTTCGGCGAATACGCTGCGCACCGAGGGCGAGGCGTAGGTGCACATACCATTGCGGTCCAACTTGAGCACGGCATCGGTCATGGTGTTGGCCAGCAGCGCCAGTTCGCGGCATCGCTCGTTCAACGTGTCGGTCAGCCGGTCCTTTGTCGCCAGCATGGCCGTGATCGGCAGTCCGATAAGGCAATTGACCATGATGAAGGCCTGGATGATGTGCAATTGCGACCCTTGCGAAGCGCCTGCCTCGGCGACCGGGCCAAGGCCCGCGCGGGTCATCGCCATGGCGACGGTGGCGACCAGTGCGACGTGCAAAACCAACCCCACGCTGCCCAGGCGAAAGGCGTTGAGCAAGGTCAGCGGCAGGATCAGGAACAGCAGCCCAAGGGCACTCTGGGCGAAAACGAGGATGGTGCAAAAGAGGCTGCCTGCGAGCAAAACGGCGCCCTGCATTATCGCTTTGCGCGCTGGCCAGCGGCGATGCACCCAGGCCTGATGCACGAGCAAAGCGCTCGGCACGGCGAGGACCATTGCCATACCCTCGCCAAGAAACCAGTTGAAGAACATCTCCCACGCGGCCGGCTCGCTGCTCGGCACTGGTGCGGCTGTGTCATTCAGCGCAAGAAGCTGCACCCAGAGGATGGCAAGCGAGGCGGAGACGAGCGGCCCGGCGCCTGCGCCAATCCACACAAAGCGGGTCAGCGCTGCAGGATCGCTCATATCGAGCTGCGCTCCGCAGCGGCGGCGGGTGAGCCAGGCGACAAGCATGATCGCCGCAAGGTTGGCGATCGAATACCCGAGTGCGATGCCCAGAGAAGTGCCGCCCAGCATGTTCGCCAACAGGCTCGCCGAGAAGATAGCAACGCAATAGCCGACCTCGTTGCGGGGGGCTGTCACCAGCAGGAAGGCGACCGCTGCCGCGTTGGGCCACATGATGGCGGCGAGGGCACCATCGGCGCGAAACAGCGAAAGACTGAGCACAGCGAGGGCGAAATAGAGAGCGCCGCCAATCATTGCGCACAGCATGCTGTGCCGATCGGGCGGTCCCAGCGCGAGCAAGACGGCTTGGCGCGCCTTCGCGGGGCGCGGTGGATCGATGTGGTCAGAAAGCTTGAAGGGCATCGCGAATTCCCGGCTGCTCCTGTCGCCGTTCAAGCCCTTGCTTGCCGCGCTGTTTCCCACGCTTGCAATGGCGCTTCTTCCGGTGTCTCTCTCCACGCGCCGCTCGTCCGGATAGGCCTGATGGCCCCGGTCCTGGAAAGGCGCGATGCGCTGAAGTCGTCCCATGAGCGTGCATGCATCGAGATTGATAGATGCAACGCGTTTGCCGAAGCTGCGATCATCACTTCGTAGAAGCGCCTAAGAGACCATCGCGCGCCTCGTCCGTCGGGCATCTCCCTACCAGTTGATCGCGCGACCCGAATCGTGATCGCATGCGGCATCGAAAATTCTGCCAGCCACACTATATTCCCGTCCTTGGGAGAATGAGGGGCACTTGCCTCTGGAATGGAATGAATTGGCCGGTAAGCAGGAACCTGTAAGACGAAGGCGTTATGCGAAAGGGCCGCGCAAGCTGCGCTGGGCGCTGCTCTTGATGATCGCGCTGGCGCATGCGGCGGGGCTGTACTGGCTTGCCCATGCGCTTGTCCCCGATATGGCGCAAAGCGTTGAACGAGAGGTTGTCGCTGCCTTCAATATTGCGCCCGGCGATCCGCCACCACCTCCGCCCGAGAACCGCTCGCAGCCTGATGAGGGCGCGCAGGGCGACCCCGGTGAGAAGGCTATCGCCGCCCCGGTAACCGCGCCGACCGCAACCCGGCCGCTGCCTGAACCCGAACCTCTCCCGCAGGCTGCATCAACGGGCACGGCGGCCCGATCGGGCGCGCGCGAACAAGGAGAGGGCACCGGCGCCGCGGGTGACGGGCTTGGCACCGGTTCCGGAAATGAGGGCAAGGGCCGTGGCGGCGTGGCGGTGACGAGGCCGCAGCATATCTCCGGCTCGATCGACAATGCGCGTGATTATCCCACGCCTCCGGGCGGGCGCGATGCACGTCGGGGGACGCAGGTGATTGTCCGCGTCATTGTGGGCGTCGATGGGCGCGCGCGCGATTGCTCGATCTATCGCGCCAGTCCGGACCCCGAAGGGGATCGGATCACGTGCAGGCTCGTGGAAGAGCGGCTTGGCTTTCGCCCCGCACAAGACGCCAACGGAAACCTCGTCAGCGCTCCCTTCTACTGGCGGCAGCGCTGGTTCTGAGCCGCTGGGTCGGCGGTTCTCGCAGGTGCCTCCTGACTGACCGCAAACGCCTCTGGCGCCGCGTCTTTGGTCTGTTATAGCTGCTGGCAGCATGAATAACGCTGCGCTGATCCATCCTGTCATTCTGTGCGGCGGAAGCGGCACGCGCCTTTGGCCGATGAGCCGTAAGGCAAAGCCCAAGCCCTTTCTGCCGCTGATGGGTGAGCAATCGCTGTTCCAGCGCGCGATCGGACGGGTTGCGGACCCGTCAGCCTTTGCTGCGCCTGTCATCGTTGCCGGGGCGGCGCATCGCGACCTCATCGAGGAACAGATGGAGGGCGTCGCCGGATATGAGCTGATCATCGAGCCTGAAGGCCGCAACACCGCCCCCGCGATCGCGCTTGCAGCCGCGCGATTGCCGTCCGATTCGATCATGCTCGTATGCCCCAGCGACCATCACATTGCCGATGAAGCGGCCTTTCAGGCTGCGGCGCTGGCGGCGGCCGATCTGGCTCGCGAGGACTGGCTCGTATCCTTCGGTATTGCGCCGGAGCATCCCGAAACGGGCTATGGATACCTGCATCGCGGCGAAGCCCTGGCCGGAGGCTTTCGCATCGCCCGCTTCGTCGAAAAGCCCGCGCTCAAGCAGGCCGAGCAATATGTCGCCAGCGGAGAATATTCCTGGAACGGGGGCATCTTCGCCTTCCGCGCCGGCGCCTTGCTGGCAGAGCTCGACGCGCACCGCCCGGCCATGGCGCAGGGCGTGGCCGCTGCCGTGGCGGCGGGCCGGGCCGAGGGCGCGTGCTTCTTTCCGCACGCTGAGGCCTTTGGCGAGATTGACGGCGAATCGATCGATTACGCGGTCATGGAAAATACAAGGCGCGCGGCGATGGTGCCGGTCGATATGGGCTGGTCCGACATCGGCAACTGGGCCGCCTTGTGCGATGCGCTTGTTGCAGCGCCCGAGGCTGCGAGCATTGCGCTCGACGATCGCGGCAACGCCGTGCGCGGCGTTGTCGATCTGGATGAAGACTGCCGCAATGTCCTGGCGATCAGCGATGGCCCGCGCGTCTCTGCCGTCGGGCTTGAAGACATCTGCATCGTCGTCAGCGGCGATGAAGTGCTGGTGACGACGCGCGACGGCGCCCAGCGCGTGGGCAAGCTTCCCGGAGCGAAAAACCAGTGACGCAAGGCGGCACCCGCGCCGGAGCCGCCCGCCAGCTGACCACGCGGCTCGTCGAAAAGGTGTGGGGACGCACCGTCCTGCCCGACCCGTTCGATGTGCCAGAGGGCAATAGCATCGGGGAGATATGGTTCGAGCCCCCTCCCGAAATGGACAGCCTGCTGGTCAAGTATCTGTTTACCAGCGAAAACCTGTCGGTCCAGGTTCACCCGTCACAGGGCAATGCTCTTGCGGGCGAGGCTGGCAAGGAAGAGTGCTGGCTCGTGCTTGATGCCGAGCCGGGAGCCCGCCTCGCGATCGGTTTCAAGGAGCATCAGATGCCCGAGCGGGTTCGAGACGCGGCCCGCGACGGATCGATCGAGGACCTGCTTGCATGGCACGAAGTTGCCGCCGGTGACATATTCTACCTTCCAGCCGGGACGGTGCACGCGATCGGATCGGGCCTGTCGCTGGTCGAAGTGCAGCAGAACAGCGACACGACCTTCCGGCTTTACGATTACGGGCGGCCGCGCGATCTGCATCTCGACCGTGCCATGGCGGTGGCCCGGTGCGAGCCCTATCCCGCGTGCTACCGATCGCGCATCGCCGAGCGGGGAACAACGCTGATCGATGGCCCCTATTTCCGCATCGACCGCATCGAAGGCGCACCCGGTGAGGGGGTGGCGAGCCTTTACCCCGGTGCCTTGCTTGTCCTGCCGCTGGCCGGCGAAGTGGTGCTTTCGGGCGAGGATGGCCGGACTGGTCCGGGCGAATGCCTTTATGCGCCCTCGTTCGATGCGCTCGATTTCAGCGATGCTTTGGAGACCTTGCTAATCTGCCCGCAATAGCCGGGCAGCACCCAATTTGCGATCAGGTTAACAGGCGGGTGCCTTCCTTGCGCACCGAGGCCTCGATCTTGCTGTTCAGGAAGCTGAGGATCAACGGCAGGTCTACCTCTATGGCGACGAATTCATCCTCGATCTCGACCGCGCCCCGGATGCGTTGTCCGGCAATCGCGACGACAAAATCCATCTGGTCCTCGCCTTTCCAGCGGCTTTCGAGGCTGGCCATGCCGTCGGGAAAATAGGAGACGATCTCGTCCTTGCGCTCCTCGAGCCGCCGGCGGATTTCCGCCTTTTCAAGATTGTGGGGCAGGCGCACGCGCATCGTCAGTCAGCCTTTCGTCTCGTCGCTCAACGCCTCGATGCCGCCGAAGCGATATTCGAGATAGCGGTCCTTGATCGCGAGGTCGTCCATCGCGCCTTCTGCCAGTTGGCGGGTGACGCGGTCGATCTCGCTCGAGACCTTGCCGAGGCTGGCAGTCAGGCGTTCATCGGCGCTTTTTCCGGTGTGTTGCTCGCTACGCAGATGTTCAGGGATCTTGCGGTAATTCTCGATGGTCTCGGGGATATATTCGCCCACCAGTTCACGCACATCGTTCATCGCCGGATGGCCTACGTCGATTGTCTCGAGCTGGAGGCCGAGCGCGTCCAGCTGCGTTCCAAGCTGATCGAGCACCTGCACCGCCGGGGGAGGCAGGGCCTTGCGCTGCTGTTCCAGCCACAGCTCGGTGTTGGCGACCATTTCACGCGGGCTGCCGCGTTTGAGTTCGGTGCGTTTGACCGTCTTGACCTTTGGGTATTTGGTAAAGACATAAGCCGCCGCCATCACGGCGAGCGCAGTCATCATCACCCCGGTAAAACCGATCCCGTCAAGCACGATCCCGGCTACGCTGGCCGAGACCAGGATCGTGAGCAGAGCCCCGGCAAAATACTTCGCCCGACTCATCCAGACCTTGGCTTTTTCCTGCGCAGAGCCTTGCCCGATGCTTTTGGCCGCGCGGTGACGCCCGCCATTCTGGTTATCGACCAGAACCCGCCGGGCCTCGGTCAGTTCTCGGTTGGTTTCGTGGCTCAAACTCACTGGGCTCAGCTCTCCAGCGCCAGCAGCGAGGGTTCGCTGGCCACCTTGGCCTGAGCCTGCGCTTGCCCTTCGGCGCGCGCGATATAGCCTTTCGATTTCTCGACCTCGTCCGACAGGACGTTGACCGTCTGCTTCATCGAATCAAGCGCACGGACCTTGAAGTCGTCGACCTCGTCCATCGTGTCATAGATGTTCTGGAATGCGCGTTGCAGCGTCTCTAGCGGAATGGTCGAGGCGGCGGCCTGTTCGTGGATCTTGCCTGTCTGGTCGCGCAGCAGGGTGCTGGTTGAATCGATGATATTGGCCGTCGTCGTGTTGAGCGAAGTGATCTGTTCGAGCACGAGCTTCTGGTTGGTCATCGCCTGCGCAACAGTCACCGCAGTGCGTAGCGCGCCCACCGTCGTGGTGCTGGCGCGATCAACGCCTTTCACCAGCTCGATATTGTTCTTCTTGACCAGGTCGAGCGAGAGATAACCCTGCACGCTGACGGCCATTTGGGTAAGCAAGTCCTGCGTGCGTTGACGAACGTAAAACAGCGCACTTTCACGCAAGGCCTTCGCCTTTTCGGGATCGCTCGCTTCCAGCTCGTTCGCCTTCGCCTCAAGCCTCGCATCGAGCGTCTTGGCGATGTGGATCATCTGCTCGAGCTCGCCCATCGCTTCCCACAGCTTGGCGCGCTCCTGATCGATCGCGGCGTTGTCGAGAACGAGCTCTTTCTTGCCGCCTTCGAGGCTTTCGAGGATCTGCTGAATGTGCCCTTGCGAGCTTGTGTAGCTGTCAAAGTAGTTTTGCAGTTTGCTGCCGAACGGGATGATGCCGAAGAGCTTGCGCGGCTCCAGCAGCTTGCCCTTGCGGCCCGGGTCAAGCTCTTCGACCGTGCGGCGCAGTTCGGCCAGATCCTTGCCCACGCTGTTGTCGGAATCCATCGCGCGCACCGGGCGATCGAGGAAACGGTTGGAATGGCCCGCAGCGGCGCGGATCTGTTCCTGGCCCATGCGGGTAATCTGGTCGACCTTCTCGCCAAAAGCTGGCGAATTGGCATCCTGCGACACCAGATCGGCGACGAAGCTGTCGACCTTCTGATCGAGTTTTGATTTCTGTTCTTCATTCACCGGCACGAGACCGGCGGCCTGTTCGGGCTCGACCGTGGGGACGGGCGCCGGGGGCGTGAGTTCGAAGGCGGCAGCTTCCTTGGTCGCAGTGGCGATATTGGTCGCGGCTTCGTTTTCAGTGCTCATGGCTTGACCTTTGATCTCCCTGTGGGCGGTGCGTGACACCGGTCCTGGCTAACGCTCAATTCTCTACTGTATTAGGCATATAAAACACGAGTTTCAAGAATGCCCGATCACGCGGCGTGCGTCCATGATAATGAGCGTTGCCCACAAGCCATTGATCGATCAGACTGGCGCAATCACGGTTCGCGGCAGGTCTTCAAAGCCGCTTTTGTTTGCGTCCGATTGGCTGTATTGGCGCGCACCAGATCAAAGGGCGTCAAAGCATTGAACACTTCTGATACCGTCTCGGGCTCACCTGCGCAGCCCGGCCCGGCTGTGGCGGATGCCAGCGCGGGCGCAGTGAAGCAAAAACGGCCGTCATTCGGGCGGGTTGTTTTCAGCCTGCGCCGCTATTGGCTCGAAGACGTCGTCGGCACGGTCAACCAGGCCGAGGTGATCGAGAAGCGGCGCGCCGAATGCGACCTTTCCGAGCGCTACCTGTTCATGACCGCGATGAGCGCAGGGATCGCGGTGCTCGGCCTGCTGCTTTCCTCGCCGGCCGTGGTGATTGGCGCGATGCTTCTGTCACCGCTGATGGATCCGATCATGGGGCTGGGCTTTGCCCTGGCGATCGGCGACTATCACTGGCTGCGGCAATCCGCGCGCAGCCTTGCCTGGGGTTCGGCCATGGCGATCGGGCTGACGGCGCTGGTGGTCTATCTCTCGCCGATCCAGACGATCACCGCAGAAATCGCCGCGCGAACCGAGCCGACCTTGTTCGATCTGTTCGTCGCGCTCTTTTCTGCGATGGCGGGCGCCTATGCGATGATCCGTGGGCGCGATGGAACGATCGTGGGCGTTGCCATCGCCACCGCCTTGATGCCGCCGCTCGCGACGGTAGGCTTTGGTTTGGCGACCTGGAACTGGACGGTCTTTTCCGGTGCCCTCCTGCTTTACGTCACCAACCTCATCACCATCGCGCTCACCGCCTGGGCGATGGCGCGCGCCTATGGTTTCCGCACCAGCCTGACCGCGCGGCAATCGATCTATCAGAACCTCGTGGTCTTCGCCGTGTTCATCGCGCTGATCGTGCCGCTGACCTATTCGCTGCAGCAGATCGTGTTCCAGACCAACGCCCAGCGCATCATGCGCGCCGAGATCGAGGACGCCTTCGTTTCGGATGCGGAGATTTCCAAGCTCAGCCTCGATTTTCGCGCAGAGCCGATCCTGGCCACCGCGACCGTTTACACGCCGGAACTAAGAGCGGAGATCGAGAGCGAGATCGAGCGCGCCTTCACCCGCCGGCTGGGTGAACCGGCTGAATTGTCGCTTACCCAGTTGCAGGTCGGAACCAATGCGACCGCCGCCCAGCAGGCCCAGCTTTCCGATGCGCGCGTGCGCGCCGAACAGGTCGAGGTGTCGCGCGCCAACGATCTGGCGCAGCGCCTTGCCCTGGTGGCAGGTGTGCTCGAGGATGACGTCACCATCGACCGCACCCGGCGACGCGCCATGGTGCGCGCACAGCGACTGGATGGCGCCAGCCTCGCCGCCTACAAGGCGCTGGAGAAGCGCATAGCGAGCACCGAGCCTGAATGGATTGTGGAACTGCTCCCGCCGCTCAGCGATCTGCCCGATGCGATCGGGTTCGAGGAAACCAGCGCGGCGCTGGGAAGCGGAAATGTCACCCGGCTGGTGCCCACGCAGGACGGAGCAAATGCGCTTGATACGATTGCCTGGGCGGCTTCGCGCTTCGATATCCCGATCACGTTGGTAGGCCCGGTCAACGAGGCTCAACAGGCGCAGGCGATCCTTGGCGAGCGCGGTGTGGCGGTGTCGATTGAAAGAGGCCGCGAGCCGCTGCACGCAGAGTGGCGACCCTAGGGCTAAGAGCCCGCAGGCGTTTTCGAGAAGCCCCTGACCCTGCTGCGCGAGCCGGCTCTAAGCCGCCAGCTCCAGCGGCACGATCTCGCCGGCAAGATACAGCTTCTTCGCCTTGGCGCGGCTGAGCTTGCCTGAACTGGTGCGCGGCAGCGTGCGCGGCGGGACCAGCTCGACCACGCAGCTCATCCCTGTGACCGAGCGCACCTTGTCGGCAATTTGTTCGCGCAGCTTGACCCGTTCGACCGGGTCCGAAACGCGGCAATGGACCAGCACGGCGGGCGCTTCCTCGCCATTATCCGTCTCCACCGCAAAGGCCGCGATATCGCCGTGGTTGAAGCCGGGCAGTTGTTCCACCGCCCACTCGATATCCTGCGGCCAGTGGTTCTTGCCGTTGATGATGATCATGTCCTTGGCGCGCCCGACGATGAACAGATAGCCATCGGCCATGTAGCCCATGTCGCCGGTGTCGAGCCACACGTTCCCGCCCTGATCGGCGACGAGGCAATCCGCGGTCGCTTCGGGGTTGCGGAAATAGGAGTGCATGACGCTGGGGCCACGACACCAGACCTTGCCGATCTGGTGGTCACCGCGCGGCTGGCCATTTTCGCCGCGGATCTCGATTTCCATGTCGGGCAGCGCCTTGCCGCAATTGACGATCGCGCGGTATCGGGCCGGGCGCGAAATATCGCGCGGCGTGCCCGAAAGGCGCTCTTCCTCGACCAGTTCGACACGGATGCCTTCGCCCGGCGGCATCACGGTGACGGCCAGGACCGCCTCGGCAAGGCCATAGGACGGGGTGAAGGCGCTGGCCTTGAAGCCTGCATCGCTGAACGCATTAACGAAGCTTTGCATGACATCCGGGCGGATCATGTCGGCACCATTGCCGGCCACGCGCCAGCGCGACAGATCAAACCGGTCGGCGACGTGGCTCTGGCTGGAGATGCGGCGCGCGCAGATATCGTATCCGAATGTTGGCGAGTAAGAGAGCGTTGTGCCCTTATTGCGGCTGATCAGATCGAGCCATGCCAGCGGGCGCCGCGCGAAGGCATCAGGCTTCAGATAATCGCAGCTAACCTGGTTGGCGATAAGCGAAAGGAAACAGCCGACCAGGCCCATATCATGATACCACGGCAACCAGCTGACGCAGCGATCGTTTTCGCCCAGATCCATCGTCGTCGAGTGGCCGTAGAGATTGTGCAGCAGGCTTTCATGCGTCACCGCCACGCCTTGCGGGAAACGGGTCGAGCCGCTGGAATATTGCAGGTAGCAGATATCCTGGGAGTGCGCCTGAGGCAGCTCGCAATCGGGCGCCTCGCGCTCGGCAAAATCCTGCCAGCTTTCCGCCTTGCACTTCTGCTTGGCTGCGGCAGCCCTGGCCATTTCGCCGATCTCCTGCGGGTAAATCAGGATCGCCGGGTCCGAGCTTTGCAACTGCACTGCAAGTTGATCGATATAATTGTCCCTGCCACCAAAGGTGGTCGGCAAAGGCAGCGGCACAGGCCAGGCACCGGCATAGACACAGGCGCAGAAAAGCGCTGCGAATTCGGGGCCGGTTTCAGCGATTACCGCGACGCGATCTTCCTTCCTGATGCCCATCGCAACCAGGCGGCGAGCCATCTCCAGCGCGTCTTCCCGCATCTCGGAATAGGGATATACTCTTTCGAGATTCCCCCGCATATCGTGAAAATTTAGGCCCTTCTTGCTCTTGGCCGCGTAATCGATGGCCTCGTTGAAGGTCGAAAATTTCGCGCGGATGCGCGGCAAATCGCAATCGTTTGGTGTGGGCGTCAGAGCCGGCGTCGTTGCGTCGTCGTTCATTTTTTCTCGCGAAACCCGTACTTTGCGCCGGTTGTCAGGCCAACGCTATTGTATCCCAAGCGCCTCGGCGTTTACCACCAAAGCGGTCCAGCTTTTCCCATTTGATAAGGAGTGTGGCACGAATAAGGCGAAATGGTGACAGACGGAAGCAAAACGTCATCGCATGGTAGCGATATTGAGGCCGGCGCGGACCAGCGCAAACATGCGCGCAAGCGCCGCAGGACCGCGCCGCTCGACGAGACTGCCCTGCGCGATCTGGCGCTGGCCTATGTCGCCCGCTTTGCGACCACCGCCGCCAAGCTGGAAAACTATCTTGCGCGCAAGATCCGCGAGCGGGGCCTAGCCGAGGATGCCGATGGCCGGGTGCGTGAACTCGACGTGACCGGGCTTGTCTCGCGCCTGATCGAACTGGGCTATGTCGATGACGAGGCCTATGCGCGCAGCCGGTCGCGCGATCTCACGCAGCGCGGCTATGGCAAGCGGCGGGTCGAACAGGCGCTGTGGGCGGCCGGCGTCGAAGAACAGGCCCGCAGCGACAACGCGCCGAGCGAAGCGGCAAGCCGGCGGGCGGCGATGCTGCTTGCCAGGAAGCGCGGAATTGGCCCCTTTGCTCGCGGCGCAGGACAAGGCGAAGACGACCACAGCGACGGGGACTTCGATGCCGCCCGCAAGCGCCGCGAAAAACAGGTTGCTGCCATGCTGCGCGCGGGGCACCTCTACGAACACGTACAGTTCATCCTTGAAGCCTCGGAAGCCGAAATGGTCGAGCAGTGGGTGATCGAAGCCGAGGATGAAGACGATGAACGCGATGTCTTGTGATGGCTTGTTCAAGGGCGTGTGCGCCATGCTCGGGGCGCTGGCGTTTGGCGTTCTGCTTGCCGCCTGTTCCGCGACGGATCAGGGCGCGGCTGCGGCGGGGGAGGGGGCAAGCGCGCAGGCCAATGCACCCCAGGATGCTGCTGTGCATCCGCAATCCGGGCTCCAGGTCGCCGAGGTCGTGGTGGTAAGCGGCGACAAGCGCATCCCTTTCAGGACCGAGCTCGCCCTGTCCGCCGCCGCCCAGCAGCGCGGGCTCATGTTCCGCGAGACGTTGGCCGATGACGAGGCGATGCTGTTCCCCAGCGACGCGCCGCAGGCGCGCAGTTTCTGGATGAAGAATACCCCGATCAGCCTCGACATCATCTTCATCGGTACCGATCGCCGCATCCTCAATATCGAGACGGCTGAACCCTATTCGCTCGAATCGGTGCGCTCGGATGGCGAGGCAATCGCGGTGTTCGAGATCCGAGGCGGGCTGGCCGGCGAACTCGGCATCGCGGCCGGAGACCGTGTCGAGTGGGATGAAGGCGAATGGGAATTGCCCTGATTTGGCGCTTGGGCTAGACGCCCTGCACATGGGAATCTTCGGAAAAATCTTTACCTGGTGGGACGGCGCAACGCTGGGAACCCATCTTTGGGCCAGTCGCCAGGACGGCGAACACGTTGGAACCGACTATGCGGGCAACAAATATTACCGCAAGCGCCGCAAGGACGATGGTGGCTCGACCGGGTCCTACACGCAGGCCGAAAAGCGCTGGGTGATCTATGAAGGCTCGAACGATGCGAGCCGCGTGCCCGCCGAATGGCATGGCTGGCTCCACGGAGCGTTCGACGATGTGCCCGAAAGCCGCCTGCCGCCGGCCAAGATATGGGAAGCGGACTACACCCCCAACGCGACCGGCACGGCTGAGGCCTATCTGCCGCAAGGCGCGCTTCAGCGCGGGGGAAAGCGCGCCAAGGCGGTGGGCGATTACGAAGCCTGGTCGCCGGAAGGCTGACGGCATATTCGTGCAGCGACTTGCGGTTCTCCTGGCCGGGCCTGTTGCTCTATCGCTTGCCGCCTGCGCTGAGGAAGCGGGCGACGCTGAAGCCGAGACCGCGTCACCCGAAAGCGCCCCGGATGACACCGCGCCGGGCGATATTGTCCTCGACGAGATCGAGGGCGCAACACCCATGGAAGAGAGGGTCGCCACGATCGGCCTTCTCAACAAGCGCAACAATGTCAGTCAGGACCTTGAAATGCGGCCCGGTGAGGTGCGCGAGGAAGGCCCGGTGATCGTGCGGCTCGCAGCGTGCGAGCGCACTGCGCCTTGGGAGATGCCGCAGGAAACCGGCGCTTTCGTTCAAATTGATGTGCTGGAGCGCGCCCAAAGCGAGCACACACGGGTCTTTTCAGGCTGGCTATTCAAGGAATCGCCCAGCCTCAACGTGGTCGAACACCCGGTCTATGACGTTTGGGTCAAAGACTGTGCGATGAGCTTTCCAGGCGAAGAACCGCCCGCCGACGCGGAAGCCGGCTGAGCTTCCTTCGCTCCGGCGGTGTCCTGCGCGAAGGTTTTGTAGGCCTGCGACAGGCTCATCCTGGGGCGACCGCGCGCCTTTTCGAGCGCGCGCATATACATCGCCTGCGGCATTTCGGTCGCGCCCAGCGAGGCGAGATGATCGGTCATGAACTGGCAATCGAGCAGCCGGTAGCCCGCGTACCGCATCAGCGCCACCAGCCAGGCCAGCGCCACCTTGCTGGCATTGTCGGCGCGGCTGAACATGCTCTCGCCGCAAAAGACCCGCTCGAAGCTGACGCCGTAGAGGCCGCCGACGAGTTCGCTTGCTTCCCCCGATTCCCCACCTTCGCGCCAGCATTCGATCGAATGCGCATGGCCTGCCTTGTGCAGGCCAGCATAGCTGCGCACGATCCGGTCGCTGATCCAGGTCTCCGGATGGCCCGGACGCGGCTGGGCGCAGGCATGCACCACCCTTTCAAAGGCGGTGTCGAAGGTGACGAGATAGCGATCGGCGCGCACTACCTTGCGCAGGCTTTTCGACATGTGGAACGCATCGAGCGGCAGGATCGCGCGGTCACGCGGCTCCACCCAGAAGATATCCTGGTCGTCACGCTTGTCGGCCATGGGAAAAATCCCGCTGCGATAGGCGAGCAGGAGTGTCTCGACCGGGATTGTTGAGCGCAAGGGCGAATGCATGGGATACATCTTAGCCGCGAGCTAGGCGGGTTCAAAGTAAGAAGGCGACAAAGCGTTGCTATGCAGTGTTGCCTAGCGCGCGCCGCTTGGCTAAAGGCTGGCGTCCAAAGTGCAGGGGCGTAGCTCAGTTGGTAGAGCATCGGTCTCCAAAACCGAGGGCCACGGGTTCGAATCCTGTCGCCCCTGCCATTCACATCACGTGACTTCCCGGAAAATCGTCGGAACGAGGTCGCCTTTGAGGCGAATCCGCAATCGTGCGGCCTGTCGGGCAGGTCGGGCGAGCCTTTGGATGTGATCCGGTTACTCACGCTCCCTTAGGGGAGACCACCAGTGGCGCGTCAATCTCCGATCGATCGAGATGGGGCACATTCCCCCAGTCGCCGCCAGGCAGACACCGAATGTCCCGGAAGATCCAATTTCCCGGAAAATCCCCTGTCCTGAAAGATCCCACGTCCAAGGAGGCCTAATGTCCCGAGCAGATTGCCAGCCCCTGCAACCGCATTTCCCGTCCGCGCACCATTCGCACGCCGCAGTGGCAGCGAACGAGGCGCGCCGCCGGCGCAAGCACGGACCGATCCGCCCGATGCAAGAGCCCAGCCTGATTGAGCGGCTGCTCGAACGCCTGAAAGCGCGGCTGATGGCCCGTTAACGAAAAGGGGCGGCCCGCTGGCCGCCCCTTCGATGCGCGATTGTGGCGGCGCTATGCCGATCAGTATTCGTTGGGTTGTTCCGGCGTATCGGCATGGAAGTCCTTGCCCGCGGTCTTGTCTCCCTTGGCGAGCTTGAACACCACGCCCGACAGCAGGAGTAGCGCCAGCAGGTTGGGCAACGCCATCGCGGCGTTGGAAATATCGCCCAGGCGCCAGACCAGTTCGGAAGGCTGCGCCGCAGCCAGCCAGATCACCACGCACCACACGACGCGCCAGATGATGTGCAGCATCTTCTCGCCGCCGCGGGTCGAGCCGGGAATGCGGTCGTAGAGGAAAGTGATCGCACGCTCGCCGTAATAGCTCCAGGTGAGCAGCGTGGTGAAGACGAACAGGATCAGCACGATGCTGGTGACAAGAGTGCCAAGCGGCACCCCTGCAATCAGCGCAGGGAAGGCCGCTGCAAACGCGCCGCTGGTCATCTCGAAGCCCACCCGGTCGGATTGCCAGGCATAGGCAACTGCTTCGCCGCCCGCCATGAAATCGCCGCGCACCGACAGGATCACAAGCGCGGTCATGGTGCAGATGACGATGGTGTCGATGAACGTGCCGAGCATCGCCATGCGCCCTTGCGATTCGGGATCGTTGGTCTGCGCGACCGCATGCGCGATGGCGGTCGAACCCTGGCCCGCTTCGTTCGAGAACAGGCCGCGGGCAACACCGGCGCGCAGGGCCACGATCATGGCAGCCCCCACGAAACCGCCGACAGCCGCCTGCGGATTGAACGCGCCATGGACAATCAGGTAGAATGTGCCCGGGATTTCCGAGGCGTTGAGCGCCAGCGCCACCAAGGCGATCAGGATATAGGCGCCGGCCATGAACGGGATGACCTTTTCCGCGACGCTGCCGATCGACTTGATCCCGCCGATGATCACGATGAACACGGCAACCGCCACGATGGCACCGCCGACCGCTTCCTCGATGCCGAACAATTCGCTCAAGCCGTCGGCAACCGCGTTGGCCTGGATCGAATTGCCTGTCACCAGCGCGGAAAACAGCGTCCCGATGCAGAAGATCACCGCGAGCCATGTCCACTTCGGCCCAAGTCCCATCATGATGTAAGACATCGGGCCACCACGCTTGGTGCCGTCCGAGGTCGTCTCGCGATAGCGGATCGACAACGAGCCTTCCGCAAAGGCGAGCGCCATGCCGAACAGGGCGGTGAACCACATCCAGAAGACCGCGCCCGGTCCGCCAAGCGCAATCGCGGTTGCAACGCCCGCGAGGTTACCCGTGCCGACCTGGCCCGAAAGTGCGGTGGAAAGCGCGGCGAACGGGCTGATCTCGCCGTCGCCCTGGCCCTTGCGCCCGGCAAACAGGCCCTTGAACGCGCTGCCCAGCTTGACGATCGGATAGAACCTCAGGCCCACCATGATCCACAGGCCGATGCCCAGCAGGATGATCGTCATGGGCGGAAAGGCTATGATCTCCTCACCGTTCCAGGTGCCGCCCCAGATAAAGTCCGAGATGTTCGTGACGCGGTCGATCAGACTGACGCCGCCGGTTTCGCTGGCTGCCATGTTTGGTAATGTCCCCTGATATTCTTTTGCGAGAATGATCTCGCCGAGAGGTGGTCCCCGATGCCCCCGGTTGAGGGCGTTTTGCGATTATGTCGCTTCTTCTTGTGGCGCAACGCTAGTGGCCCGCGCGACAAAACAAAAGCCCCCATTGCAGCTGCCCGTGCATGCTTTGGCTTGCAATCGGGCCCGTGCGGGCATAATAGCAAAGTGTCTCCCGACATGGTTGGACCCCACGCTCGCCGCGAACACCTTGTTCCGCAGAGCGATGAGACCTACCTTGTCGAGACGCAGACGTGCCTTTGGGCACACCCATTTTTTTGATAAAGAGCGCCGCCTATATGGCCGAACAACAAAAAACGCAGCCCGCCAAGGCGAAGAAGCCGAGCGTCGCGGAATTCGTCAACCAGGTGCAAGCCGAGACCTCCAAGGTCGTCTGGCCGACGCGTGACGAGACGATCCGCACCGCGATCTTCGTCTTCATCATGATGGTCGTGCTCGCGCTGTTCTTCCTCGGCGTCGACAGCATCTTCAACGCCCTCGTCAAGTTCCTCCTAACGCTTGCCTGAGCCTTTCAGCCAGGCATCAACGTTCGACCTCAAGGATTTCCAATGGCCCGCTGGTTCATCATCCACGCCTATTCCGGTTTTGAAAACAAGGTGAAGGAAGCCATCCTCGCCGAAGCCGAACGTCTTGGTCTGTCCGAAGGCGTCGAGGAAATCGAAGTGCCCACCGAGACGGTGACCGAAGTCAAGCGCGGCAAGAAGGTCCAGGTCGAGCGCAAGTTCATGCCCGGCTACGTCCTCGCCAAGCTGCGCATGAACGATGATATCTATCACCTCGTCAAGAACACTCCGAAGGTGACGGGTTTCCTCGGCAACAACAACAAGCCGCAGCCGATCAGCGAGCGCGAGGCCGCCCGCTATTTCGGCGGCGTCGAGGAAGCGAAATCCGCGCCCAAGACGCAGATCAGCGTCGATTATGAGATTGGCGATCAGGTCAAAGTGCTCGACGGTCCGTTTGCAAGCTTCAACGGCACAGTCGAAGAGCTCGATTTCGACAAGCAGAAGGTCAAGGTTTCGGTTTCGATCTTTGGCCGCGCAACCCCGGTCGAGCTGGAGTTCGAACAGGTCGAACTGGTCAAGTAAGCGCACAGGGCTGGTCTCGGGAGAGCTTTCGTGCGGACCTCTCCCGGCATCTGCAATCGCAAGAAGCGCTTCGCCACGCGTGAGGATGCAGAGCGCGTCGCATCAGGCGCGCCATTCCGCTTGCGCGCCTACAAATGCGAGCTGTGCCGCAAATATCATCTCACCAGCCGCACCAAGGGAATGAAGATACCGCCCCATGAACTGGCCGGTCGTCCCTCTCGTGCGCCTGATGGATAGCTGCTAGGGATGCACGCCGTGCCAAGGGGGGAGCGAGTGCAGCCGACACAGCCTGAGAAAGATGCGCTCATCGCGCTGTTTCGCGAGGGCCGCCATGCCGAGGCGAATGCCGCCGCGCGGGCGATGACGCGGCTTCATCCCAAGGCGCTTGACGGATGGAATATTCGCGGCGCCTCAGCGCGCGCGCTGGGCCGATTGCACGAGGCGGAGAAGAGCTTTCGCGAGCTTGAGCGGCTAGCGCCCGCCTTTGCCGGGGCACCCTATAATCTCGCGCTGGTGTTTGAGGACAGGGGGGCTGATCAGGATGCCGCTGCTGCCTATGCCCGCGCGATCGCGCTCGACGCCGGTCTTGCCCAGGCGCACAACAATCTGGGCACTGTGCTGCTGCGCCTTGGCGATGTTGAAGCCGCGCTATCCCATCTGGAGCGCGCTGCGCTTTTTCAGCCCGGCTGGCCAGAGGTTCACAACAGCCACGGCAACGCGCTCAAGGCCGCGCTCAGGTTCGAGGAAGCGCGCGCTGCCTATGCCCGCGCGATCGCGGCGCGGGCGGATTTTGCCAAGGCGCATTACAATCTTGGCGTGCTGGAAAGCGAGTTGGGCAATCGCGAGGGCGCGATTGCGGCATTGCGCCAGGCGCTGGCGATAGAACCGGACAATGCCCTTGCGCGCGCCGCGCTGATCGCGCAGCTGGCCTGGTTGTGCAACTGGCCCGCAATCGAGGAACACCGCGAGCATATATCCTGGCTTGGCGTAAGCGGACCGGCTGTCCCGCCCTGGCCGATGCTCGCGCTCGAAGACGCGCCGCAGCGCCAGCTTGTCCGTGCGCGCAACTGGGCCGCGAGGCATTTTAGGAGCCACGATGCGAAGAGCGCCCCTGCGCAAGTCGCAGGCCGCCCTCGTGCCCGGCCGCAGCGGTTGAAGCTCGCCTATTTCAGCGCCGATTTCCACGACCATCCCTGCTCCCGGCTGATGCGCGGGCTTCTTCGCTGCCACGATCGCGACCGGTTCGAAGTCCACGCCTTCAGCTATGGTGCAAAGCACGATGATCCCTACAGGCGAGACGCCGAGGCGATCGTCGACCATTTCCACGATGTTGCGCGGTGGCCTTCGGCGCGGATTGTTGAACTGGCTCATGCTTGCAGGCTCGACATCGCTGTCGACCGTCAGGGTTACACGACCGATTCGCGCGCCGGGCTGTTCCAGCACCGCCTTGCGCCGGTGCAGGTGGAATATCTCGGCTTTCCGGGCACCGTGGCTGCCCCTTGCATCGATTACATGGTCGTTGATCCGGTAACCGTGCCCGATAGCCACCGGGCCCATTATGCGGAAAAGCTGATCCGCCTGCCGCATACCTATGCGCCGTTCGATAACCGGCAGCCGATCGACCCGCACCCGCCTTCACGCCGCGCGCTCGGATTGCCGGAAAGCGGCTGCGTGCTGTGCTGTTTCAATGCGACCTACAAGATCACGCCGCGCGAATATGATATCTGGATACGGATCATGCGCCGCACGCCCGGCAGCGTCCTGTGGCTGTTCCGCTCCAATGAAGGGGCCGCGGCCAATCTGCGGCGCGAGGCGGAGCGGCGCGGGGTTGACGCGCAGCGCATCATCTTTGCCGAGCGCGTGCCCAATCCCGCGCATCTTGCCAGGCACGCCTGTGCGGACCTGTTTATCGATACCTTTGCGATGAACGCGCATACCACCACCTCCGAGGCGCTGTGGGCGGGGCTGCCGGTGGTGACACGCATCGGAGACCAGTTTGGCGCGCGCGTTGCTGCGAGCCTGCTCGAAGCGGCAGGGTTGGGCGAGCTCATCACGCGCAGCGACGAGGCATACGAGGCGCTCATCCTCGAGCTTGCCAATGATCCGGCGCGCCTCGCCGCGACGCGCGCGAAGCTTGCCCGGAACCGCACCTGTGCCGCGCTGTTCGACACCGGGCTCTACACCCGCCACCTCGAGGCCGGGTTCGAGGCGGCTTATGATCGCTTTATGAAAGGAAGGCCGCCGGCAGATATCGAAATTGCCGGGATCGCGCGCGATGCGCCGGTTTAGCTGTCGCCGGATGAGCCTTCGGAGCCCGAACCTCTCCGGGCGCGTTTCATCGCTTCGATTTCGATATCGATACGCCGCTTGCCCGTGACATCCTCGATCTCCTCGTCGAGCGAGGGGGACGCCTGCCTGGAGCCCAGCTGTTCGACAATGAACTGGCTGCGCTTTTGCAGCTCGGCGATCTTTCCGCGCAGCGCATCGGCCTTGCTCGTCGCGGCGCTGGCCTTTTCGCCGGGCGTGTTCGCACCATCCACTTCAGCCTGGACGCGGATCCGCTCGATCGTCTGGGCGCGCTGATCTTCCAGTTGCGCCATGCCCTTCTCGATATCGGCCAGTTCCCGGTGGGTCTGTGCCAGTTCACCGCGCAGCTTTGCGACCTGTGCCTCGCAGGCATCCTTGGCCATCAGCGCCTGACGCGCAAGATCCTCGCGCCCGTGCTCCAGCGCGCTCTTCGCCTTGTCGTCCCAATCCGCTTCCCTGAGCTAGTTTTCGACGATCTGCGCTTCGAGCCGGACCTTGCGCTGGTTGGCGCGGCTGCGTTCGCCTTCCAGCGCAATGATCGCCTCTTCGATTTCGCGCTGATGGTTCCTCAGCATCTTCGATGGGTTGGTTGCGGCCTCGATCACGCTTTCGACATTGCGCGTGATGAGATCCTGAATGCGACTGGTAAAGCCGGACATGGCCACTCCCGATTGCCTGTAGATTGCCTGTATCTGCCGCCCGATGGTAGCCGATGCAGAGCCAAAGGGATAGTTTGCGCCTGCTGGGCACCAACCGGGCCGCTTGCCCGTTCTTCCGGAAAAATGCCTGCGAGGAGCATCCATGAAACCGGCCGCCACCGCCAATCTCGTCAACGCCATCGTCCTCATCGCCATGTCCGCATGGGCCTATCTCGGCAGCGCCACGCCTTCACTGACCGCGCTCATTCCCGCAGGCTTTGGTGCTGCCCTGATGCTGTGCCATCCCGGGGTGAAGTTGCAGAACAAGCTCGCCGCACATATTGCGGTAGTGTTGACGCTGATGGTGTTCATCGCCCTCTTCATGCCCTTGCGAGGAGCGGTCGGGCGCGGTGACGCGCTGGCGATCCTTCGTGTCGGCGCGATGTGGCTGACCAGTCTTGCCGCGCTGATCGCCTTCATCCGCAGCTTCATCGCCGCGCGCAAGGCACGCATGCTGGCCGAGGATTAGGCGGGCTGTATCCGCTTTCCTACGGCAGCGCTCCTGTGCGAGGACGCCGGGCGAAAACGCATCCCGAGCGGGAGGCGGGCTTACCGAATGGGAGATTAAAGGCACCGCTACCCTGTCCGTCCGCGAGGTGAGTTCTGCGAAAAATGCATGAAAAACAGAAAGATAAACGAATAGGCCTAAAGTGACACGGTGTCACTCTTG
The DNA here is from genome assembly GCA_043567175.1 of Erythrobacter sp. Classification (GTDB taxonomy): domain Bacteria; phylum Pseudomonadota; class Alphaproteobacteria; order Sphingomonadales; family Sphingomonadaceae; genus Erythrobacter. The sequence continues at coordinate 1,744,870 of CP121323.1, read as the reverse complement.
TCACTTTGGCAGCCGAAGCGAGGTTTCGGTTGATTTTAGCGGGGCGCAAGACTATTTCGCGCGCTCTCGCCGGGAGGTTTTCCTCCGGCGCGAAACCGTGCGGGAGCCGGGTTGGCCAGATCAAAGGGCCCCGGTGCTGGACCGCTTAACATGAGCCGCCGCTTGAAATACAGCGCGGCAACAGTGCGAAAGGAGGCCATCAAGTGGCCAAGAAAATCGAAGGCTATATCAAGTTGCAGGTGCCTGCCGGCGCCGCAAATCCTTCTCCCCCGATCGGCCCTGCACTGGGTCAGCGCGGCGTGAACATCATGGAATTCTGCAAGGCGTTCAACGCCGCCACGCAGGAGCTTGAGAAGAACGCCCCGATCCCGACGACGATCACCGTCTATGCCGACCGCTCGTTCACCTTCACGTTCAAGAGCCCGCCCGCGAGCTACATGATCAAGAAGGCGGCGAAGCTGAAGTCGGGCTCGAAGGAGCCGGGCAAGGTTTCCGCCGGTTCGATCACGGTCAGCCAGGTCAAGGAAATCGCCGAGACCAAGATGGCCGATCTCAATGCGAACGATATCGATGCAGCGATGAAGATCATCGAAGGCAGCGCTCGTTCGATGGGCCTTGATGTGGTGGAGGGCTGAACCAATGGCAAAGCAGACGAAAAAGCAGAAGGCTGTGAGCCAGCTCGATACCGAGAAGCTCTACACGCTTGAAGAGGCGATCTCGACGTTGCGCGAGCACAAGGCCAAGTTCGACGAGACCATCGAGATCTCGATGAACCTCGGCGTCGATCCGCGTCACGCTGATCAGATGGTGCGCGGCATGATCTCGCTGCCTTCGGGCACGGGCAAGGATGCCAAGGTCGCGGTCTTTGCGCGCGGCGAGAACGCCGAGAAGGCGCTCGCCGCCGGTGCCGACAAGGTTGGCGCAGAAGACCTGATGGAAGACATGCAGGCCGGCAACCTTGATTATGACCGCGTTATTGCGACACCTGACATGATGGGTGTTGTGGGCCGCTTGGGCAAGGTTCTGGGTCCAAAGGGCCTGATGCCAAACCCGAAGCTGGGCACGGTTACGCCGAACGTCGAGCAGGCTGTTAAGGACGCCAAGGGCGGCCAGGTCGAGTTTCGTGTTGAGAAGATGGGTATCATTCATTCGGGTATCGGCAAGCTGTCGTTCAAGGATGAAGACCTCAAAGCCAACTTCGAAGCTCTGACACAGGCTGTGGTCAAGGCAAAGCCGTCGGGCTCGAAGGGCAAATACGTCCGGAAGATCTCGCTGACCTCGACTATGGGCCCAGGCCTGAAGATCGATATGAGCGAAGTCGAAGGGGCCTGATGTGTTGAGCGTGCGCTGAGGCGCGCGCTCGGGCATTTGTCCCGGACAAGAAAGACAAGATTCTTTCCTACCGCCGCAGTGCTGTGAAATAAGGGGCTGGAAGCGACGCGCTTTCCGGCCCCTTTTTTACATCTACTGTGCGCTTGGAGACAACACAGGGCGTCAGGAATGGCGCAATTGCGACAAACAGCTGGCAAGGCTCGGCAAAGGGCTTTGCCCGGTGATTTTAAACGCTTGCTTTTTGCCTCGCAGGCCTCATCTCTTAGAGAGGCAAGGGGGGTGTTTCGCTTGAAACTCCGCTTGTTGATCCAGCCTATCTTTTGAAAAGGAGACACGATGCTCGATCCCAAATGGGGCATTCTTGCCGTTGCGTTGAGCCTGTTTGCGCTCGCGGCCGGTTATGATGCGCAACTGGGATTGGCCGTTGGCATCGTGCTGGTGGTGATCGCGGCGATTGCCTTGTGGATTCGCCTGCGCTTTGCGTGTCGCCCCGGCAAGAGCCCGGCCGACCGTTCTGCCGTTACCGATCGAATGAAGCGCCTCGGACGCAATCGCCGCGCAGCGCAGGCTGCCGGCGAACTAGGCGCGGAGCCGCGCACGGATCCGCGCAAGCGCTCCTGAACGCTGCGCCAGCACCTTGGCGAACGCGACGCCCGCATCGAAAGCGCTGCGCGAAGTGACAAGCGCCCTGTTGGCAAGGCCGGGGGCCAGCAGCACGAAGCTAGCGCAGTCGATCGAATCGGTGCCGAACATCGCCTTGTGTGCGCCATCGCCTTCGGTGAAGTCGAAATAGGTATAGCGCTCCTCGGCAAAGAGTCGTTCGAGCGCTTCCATCTGGAGCACCGTTCCGGGTGAAAGGCGCGCCCAGTCGGGATCATAGCCCAGATGCGCGTAGATGACGGCGCTGCCCTCGATGGGGAGCGCAAGATAGGCCAGGGGGCCGTCGGACCCGTGCAGCAGATAGGCGCGCATGCGGTCCTTGCCGGCCAGTGCCCGCATATGGTCGCGCGCTGCTTGTGTATCGGGAAGCCCTGCATGAAGCAGACGCGCCTGGTATGTCCGGGCAGAGAGCGGCGCAGCCTGATCGAAGAAATGCTCGATTTCGCAGGGCGTGCGGTGTTCGGTGATGGCGAAGCCCTCGCCGATCTCGCTGCGCAGCTTGCGGGCCTTGCGGCGCAGGGTGGAGCGGGTCTTGCCGGAAAAGCCCGCCATGTAGTCGTCGAAGGAAACGTCGCGCATGGTGATGAAGTGACGCGGATAATCCTGCCGCGCGCCAATCACGTGGTCGGGAAACCGCGCAGTGATGGCGGGCAAAGTCTGGATCGGGGCCGAGAGAACGCGGAAACCGTCGCGTCCGCCCGAGGGGGAAGCCGGGATCTCGCGGCAGGCTGCAAGGGCGTCTTCGAGCGAGAAGACCCAGGTCGCAAGGCGCCGCTGCACGGACAGCAGCCGGCGCGAGCCGACGGTGAAGTCGATGGTGGCGTGGACCTGTGGCAGCGTGCTCATCCTTGCTTCACCGGTTGCCGTAAAGCGCGCTGGCAATAGCCTGCTCGGCGATCCGGGTGCTCGTGCGCCACAGCGTTGCGGGAAGCAGGTTTGCGGTGGTTCCGGCAGGCGTCACATGCGGGGGCTCATCGCGATAAGTGCCCGAGGCTATGCCTGGCGTATCGCGCAGGAAAGCGCACAGCCCGTCGAAACGGCGGCGTACGAGATGTTTGACCAGGCGCCGCTCGCGGCTGAAAAGTTCGAAGCTGTGGCTGACGAGGGTGATCGCTTCGCGGCCAGTCTCGCGCGCATGCAGGATTGCGGCGCGCATTTCGGCGAGCGAGAGCGCGGTGATCTGGCCGTGGCGTTGACTATCGCCTCGCAGCGCCCCGATCGAGGCGACGGGGACTTCGATCACGCCGCAATTGTGGACCGGATCGACGTCACGCGGGCCGAGCGAAATGCGGCTCGCCAGCCCGCTGAGAGCCGGGCAGTGGCTGGTATCATAGGCGATGCCGAGCGCTGCAAGGGCGCGCAAGGTGTCATCGTTTGCGCCGTAATTGCCGGCCCTGAACGCAACCGGGGCAGGCGCGCCCGCAGCGATCAGCCGGTTGCGGGCATAGTCGAGCAACTGGCACTGCTCTTCGAAGGGAAAGTCGAACAGGTTCTGGCCCGTTCGTTTGCTGGGCAAGGGATGGCTGGCGCCCGCCCAGCGCAGCCATTCTGTGTGGAGATGCAATTGCACGTCCTGCCCGGCTTCGAGGATGGGTCCGACAACGTCTTCAATCGCAGCCACGCCCCAGATAAGCGCAGGCATCGGGTCGACAAAGAAGACCGCCTTCTGGCCGGTTTCCGCAAGAGTGCGAAGCTTGTGAGGCACCCCGCTCATTCCGTTCGTGCCCTCGCACACGATCGACCGGGAGAAATTGTCCGCCCGCTCGGCAGCGCTGCCCTCGCGCACGAGGCCGGCGGAATATTCGGTATCGATCGTGATGTAGACGCGCGTCATGGCACGACGGGATTAGCACGGGCCGGTTAATTGCGGGTTTGCGCTGTCGCTTTCAGGCGCTGGCGTTCAGATCCCGCCCGGCGTGAAATCGTATCCGCTGGTGGCAAGGCCATCGCACAAGGTGTCGACACAGCTGCTGAGGTCTTCCTCGCTGGTCGATCGAATGACGAAGTTGGCGCCCACCTTGCCGTCGCGAAAGAAGGGGTACGAGCCGATCTGCGCGTTTTCGTGCGCTTGCTCTGTCTCGCGAAGCAGGTGCGCGACCTCGCTTTCCGCGACCCAGCAGCCGACCGTCTCGGTGAGCAGCGGTGCGCCGCCTTCAAGCTTGCCTGTCAGTGCATCGAGCATGCCTGCGGTAATATGCGGCACGCCCGCCATCAGGATGACGTTGCCGCGGCGGATGCCGGGCGCGCCCGACATGCGGTTGGGGATCAGTTCCGAGCCTTCAGGCACACGGGCCATGCGCAGGCGCCCCTCGGTAAGGCCGCCTTTGTCGGCGTAATAGCGTTCAAGCAAAGCGCGCGCGTCTTCGTGAACGACAACGGGCACGCCAAGAGCGACCGCGACCGCATCGACGGTGATGTCATCATGCGTCGGGCCGATACCGCCGGTGGTGAAGAGGTAATCATTGCGTGTCCGCAGCGTATTCACCGCCTCGACGATTGCGTCCACGTCATCCGCCACCACGCGTACTTCGGCCAAGCGGATGCCCTGCACCTGCAGCCAGCTGGCGACCTGCGCGATGTTCTTGTCGTGTGTGCGACCCGAGAGGATCTCGTCGCCGATGATGACGAGGCCTGCGGTCCAGATTTTTTCGGAAGGCTGGTGAGGGGAATTCATAGGAGGTCGGCTTAGGCCAAGCTCCCGATGAATTCCACTTCAAAGACGCGAATTATTCAGCCGCTTCGAGCTGTTCCTCGCTGGACCGGGCGTTGGCTCCCGCGCGAGTGAAGGTCAGCAGGCCATCAGCCACCGGGTCGCTCGCCATGAGCTTGCGATCGGCGACATATTCCTGATTGAGACGCCAGGGATAGGACACGGAATTCTTGGGATTGATGTCCTTTGCACGGGCGAGATAACCGCTGGAGAAGCCTTCGAAAATATCTTCGACTTCCAGCTTTGCTTCCATTTCCGGCGTGAGCACCGGAGTGGCGATCGTGGTGCCGGTGGCGCGCATGTGGTTGAGAACGCGGCAGACATAATCCGAATTGATGTCGGCCCTCAGCGTCCAGCTGGCATTGATGTAACCGAACACCACCGCAAGGTTTGGCAGGTTCGAATACATGCAGCCCTTGTAATAGAAGCGCTCCGAAAATTCGACCGCCTCGCCATTGACGCTGATTGCGATCTTGCCCGCGATCGCGAGCTTGAGGCCGGTGGCGGTGATGATGATGTCAGCTTCTAGCAACTCGCCCGATTTCAGGCGCACGCCGTTCTTCTCGAAGCTTTCGATATGGCCGGTCACGACATCCGCCTTGCCCGACTTCATGGCCTCGAACAGGTCATCGTCGGGCACCAGACAAAGGCGCTGTTCCCACGGATTGTAAGGCGGGGTGAAGGCATCCTTGTCATAATCGGGGCCGAGCGCCTTCTCGATACCCTTGTGGATCGCCTGCTTGACCTTTTCGGGCTTGTCGCGCGCGGTCTTGAAGGCGATGTCCTGCATCTTGATGTTCTTGAAGCGGGTGATCGAATAGGCGATGCTCTCGGGCAGGATCTTGCGCAGGAAGTTGGCAATCTTGTCCTTTGCCGGGCGTGCGAACATCCAGGTCGGCGTGCGTTGAAGCATCGTCACATGCGCGGCCTTGTCGGCCATCGAGGGTACTATGGTGACGGCGGTCGCGCCCGATCCGATCACGACCACTTTCTTGCCGGCATAATCGAGGTCTTCGGGCCAGAATTGCGGGTGGATCACCTGGCCTTCGAAATCGCCAAACTGGAAGCCGGGATCATAGGGTTCATCGTAGTCGTAATAGCCAGAGCCCAGGTACAGGAAATTGGCGGTCAGATGGGTGGTGGAGCCGTCTTCGAGTTCCATCTCGACGTGCCAGCGCGCTTCGTCCTCGCGGAAATCGGCTGCAACCACCTTGTGGCCAAACCGGATGTGCTGGCGGATGCCGCGTTCGTCCACGATTGTGTTGAGATAATCGAGGATGGCCGGCGCATCGGCGATCGACTTCTCGTGCTTCCACGGTTCGAAATCGAAGCCCAGCGTGTGCATGTCGCTGTCGGAGCGGATGCCGGGATAGCGGAAAAGATCCCAGGTGCCGCCGAGATTCTCGCGCCGTTCGACGATGGCGTAGCTGTGGTGCGGAGCCTTCATCTCCATATGCGCGGCCATGCCGATGCCTGAGATGCCGGCGCCTACGATCAGGACATCAAAATCGGGGGGTGTTGCGAGCATGGTTGATTATTGACCTCTCTTCTCTCTGCTTCCCAAGCTAACGTCATCGAGCCCGAAACGCGAGTCTTCATTGCAAAATGAAACTGGTCTTTGAAAGCCTGCCGGGAGGTGACGAAAGCGCGCCAAGCCATTAGGCGCCGTGGCCATGACCTTCCGAATCGCGTGCCTCCTTTCCCCCGCACTGCTGTCCCTTGCTACGCCGCTTGCGGCCCAGGAAACAGGTGAGCAGCCCGAAGAACCTAAGATCATCGTCACAGGAGAGGGGCTGGAACCCGCGCTGTCCAACAGCATTTATGCGACGATCGAATTGCCGCGTGAAACGATCGTCACCAGCGCCTCGGGCCGGCTCGATGATGTCTTGCGCAATGTCGCGGGCTTCCAGCAATTTCGCCGTTCTGACAGCCGCTCGTCAAACCCCACCGCGCAAGGCGTGACCCTGCGCGCACTGGGGGGCAATGCGACGAGCCGCGCGCTGGTGCTGCTTGACGGGGTGCCGGTGGCTGATCCGTTTTTCGGATACATTCCCTTCACTTCGCTCAATCCCGATACGCTCGGCCGCATGCGCGTGACGCGTGGCGGCGGATCTGGGCCGTTTGGCTCGGGCGCGCTGGCAGGCACGATCGAACTGGAGAGCGCCGGCTTGCGCGACCTCAAGGGATTTACCGGCGGCGCGTTCATCAATGATCGCGCAGAAACCGAGGCAAGCGGTGCGCTGACGCAAAAGCTCGGCGCGGGCTTCGCGACGGTGAGCGGGCGCTGGGATCGCGGCAAAGGCTTTTTCACCGCGCCCGAGGACCAGCGCGTTCCCGCCAGCGCGCGCGCCAGTTTCGACAGCTGGCAGGCCGGCCTTCGCGGCGTCGCCCCGCTTACTCCCGATGTCGAGTTGCAGGCGCGCGTGAGCGCGTTCGAAGACCATCGCACCTTGCGCTTCGAAGGCGCGGATTCGATGACCGAGGGACAGGATGCCAGCCTGCGGGTCGTGGGGCGGGGCGAATGGCAGTTTGACGCGCTCGCCTATGTCCAGGCGCGCAATTTCAACAACGTGATCGTCTCCTCGACGCGCTTTGTACCCGTGCTTGACCAGCGCAACACGCCTTCGACCGGGCTCGGCGGTAAATTCGAGATCCGCCCGCCGATCAGCGAAGCGCACGAGGTGCGCATCGGCGTCGATTACCGCCGTGCCGAGGGGGAATTGTTCGAGAACGCGATCAGCGCCTTTACCGGACAGCTGCGCGAGAGGCGCAATGCCGGCGGAGATACGTCCAACCTTGGTCTTTTCGTCGAGGATGACTGGCAGATCGGGCCGCTTCTTCTGACCGGAGGTCTGCGCGCCGATCACACGCAAATCGACAACGGCTTCTTCCGCGCACGCGATGCCGATGGAGCGCTTGTCAGCGAGACGATCGCTCCGGATCGCTCCGACTGGGCGGTGAGCTGGCGCCTTGGCGCGTTGTTCTATGCAACCCGGCGGCTGGAAGTTCGGGCCGCTGCCTATACCGGCCTTCGCCTGCCCACGCTGAACGAGCTTTACCGCCCCTTTGTGGTCTTCCCGGTGGTGACACAGGCCAATGCGGCGCTCGAGAACGAGCGGCTCGAGGGTTTCGAACTGGGCCTCGACTGGTATCCCGTCCAAGAGGTCGCGCTCTCGGTTACCGCGTTCGACAACCGTGTCGAGAACGCGATCGCCAACGTTACGCTCGAACCCAATCTGCGCCAGCGCCGCAATCTTCCAGCGATTAATGCGCAAGGTGTGGAGGCGAGCGCTGTGGTCGTGCTCGGCAAGCTCAGCCTCGATGCGTCGCTCGCCTACACCGATGCGACAATCGATGGGCAGGGGCCCAGCCTCGCACTTGACGGCAACCGCCCGCCGCAAACGCCTGAATTTGCTGCGTCTGCCACCGTGGCTTTCAAGCCCGCAGAGGGCTGGCGGCTTGCGGGCACCGTGCGCCACACCAGCACCCAGTTCGAGGATGATCAGGAGACTGACCGTCTGGCTCCTGCAACAACGCTGGACCTGTTCGCCTCGGCTCCGATTTCGAAAGAGGTTTCGCTCGTCCTGCGTGCCGAGAACCTGTTCGACGAAGATATTGTCACCCGCAATGCCGGTGGCGCGATTGATCTTGGCGCGCCGCGCACATTGTGGGCCGGAGTGCGCGTCGGGTTCTGAAGCGTTCGGAGCCTTCTTGCTGCATCTGCGTAACAATGCTGCGCCGCAGTAAGACTGGCGACATAATAAGTCTACATTTGCAACTCGTTTGTTATACTCTTGCGCGTTTCGCGCGCGCTGATAATCTCCATTCCCGGAGAGCCTGAGAACAGGCCCCAAGGGGAAATGGAGAGGACAGTTTATGACACGCAAGCTTGCAGCCTATGCTGCCGGCCTTCTGGCCTGTAGTTCGTTCACCGCGCCGGTTCTTGCGCAGGATTCCACCGACACTCTTGAGGCGCCTGACAGCGGCCGCGATGTCATCATCGTCACCGCGACCCGGCGGGCCGAGAACCTGCAGGAAGTTCCGCTGGCTGTAACCGCGGTCGGAACCGAAGAACTCGACCGTCAGGGCATCGCCGATATCCGCAGCCTCGCCGCGGTGTCTCCGAGTTTCAATCTCAACTCTTCCGACACCGAGACGCAAGGCACGACCATCCGCATCCGCGGCGTGGGGACCACCGGCAACAATATCGGCCTTGAAAGCGCGGTCGCGGTGTTCCTTGACGGTGTCTACCTGTCGCGTCCCGGCGCGGCGCTGGGCGATCTTGTCGATATCGAGCGGCTCGAAGTCCTGCGCGGTCCGCAAGGAACGCTGTTCGGCCGCAACACAACGGCGGGTGCGCTCAACATCACCACCAAGCGCCCCGCGCTCGACACGGTCGAAGGCTTCGCCAATGCGACATACGGCAATTTCGACTTTTTCAACCTTCAGGGCGGCGTCAGCCTGCCGATCGTCGAAGACAGCCTGGCGATCCGGCTCACCGGGGCCTATCGCAAGCGTGACGGCGTGCTGACCAACAATCTGGGCGAGGACCAGAACGATCGCGACCGCTATTCGCTGCGCGGCCAGCTTTACTGGGAGCCGAGCGCGGATCTGAGCGTCCGCCTTATCGCCGATTTTTCCAGCGCGGATGAAAATTGCTGCGGCGCCGTGATCTTGCGCGACAGCGAATTGTTCGGCGCCGGGGCCTTGCAGGTCAATGGCCTGCCTGCCGATGGTGGCGCGCCGTTGATTGGCCCCCAATTCGTCGATCAGCGCCGGACCAACTCAACCAGCACTTTCCGCAATGGCTACGACAATCTTGGCCTGTCTGCGGAGATCAACTGGGATATCGCCGACAGCGTTACCGTAACCTACATCGGCTCGTGGCGCGATTTTGACGATTTCTCCGCCCGCAGCACGGACTTCGTCGACCTCGAGGTTTTCTCTGTCGGTGAGGGCGATTCCATCTTTGATGGAGGCGGGCCGAACCGCGGGGAGATCGAAACCTGGACGCACGAGCTGCGCCTTCAGGGCGAAGCCTTTGACGATGTCCTCGAATGGCAGGTGGGCATCTACTATTCGGACGAAAAAATCCGCACCACCCGCGGCGTTCTGGGCTTGGGGGCGGATTACGAGGCCTATATCAACACCTTCCTCACCTCGATCGGGCAACCATCGGCTGATACCCTGGCCTTCGTGGGAACCGGGGGGCTGCAGGGCAATCCGAACGCCGTGACCGATGCAGTGTTCACCGGTGCGTTTGCGGACAACCGTTTCGCCCAGGACGCGGAAAGCTTCGCAATCTTCACGCACAATACGATCAACATCACCGATACGCTGGGCCTCGTGCTTGGCCTTCGTTACACTGAAGACCGCAAAGAAGGCGCATTCGCTCAGGCTGCCGCCTCGAACCCGGGATGTTCGGTGACCAATCCTGCATTTGGCGCGACCGGACTTAACGGCCTGCTGTGCTTCGCCTTTGCCTCGCCGGTGGGCGGCGCAGACAGTGTCGGCCTCCCGCGTGAGTTTGGAAACGGTGCCTTCGGCGGTGCGTTTGACGAGTTCAACGACGACCAGCTCATCTACACCGTCAAGCTTCAGTGGGAGGCGACGCCCGATATCAACACCTATGCCAGCATCACCACCGGCTACAAGTCGGGCGGCTTCAACCTTGATGCATCGGCAGGTGTGAACGGCGCCGACCCGCGCTTCGATTCCGAAACGATCGACGCCTACGAACTGGGTCTCAAGGCGGATATCTTTGATGGCAACGGCACGCTGAATGTCGCGCTGTTTCATCAGGAGCTTCAGAACTTTCAGGTCCTGGAATTCACCGGTGTCGCGTTCCAGACCTTTAACGTGCCCACGGCCCTTGCCACTGGCTTCGAGGTCGAATTCAACGCCCGCGCAACTGACGCCCTGTCGTTCAACGCGGCGGCAACCTATTCGGATGCGCGCTATCCCAGCGACTGTATCGACGGGGATACGACCGCGCTGGAGGCTGCGCAATTGCTGCCTGTCGCGGCAAATCTGTGCGGCGCATCGCTTACCAACGCGCCAGAATTCGTTGCGAATGCTGGCTTCGTTTATGAAGACGAAATCGCAAACACCGGCTGGCTCATGTCGTTCAGCGGCAATGCGCGTTACGAAAGCGATCGTCGCACCAGCACGCAGCCCAGCGAGGTCGGGCCTGCCTTCACCGATCCGCTACCCTTTGACCTGCAGGAAGAGAACCTGCGGATCAATGCGCGCATCGGGTTCACGGTCCCGAGCGAGGCGCTCACCATCGAATTCTGGGCCAATAATATTACCGATGAAGTGGTGCGCAACGTGACGTTCAACACGCCTCTGCGCGGTACCACCAATGTGCGTTCGCGCGCCGCCTTCATCGAAGACCCGCGCATGTATGGTGTGACGCTGCGCACGCAGTTCTGATCTTCGCACCAGATTGAGGAAGGGCGGCTGCGTTCAAGCGCCGGCCTTCTTCGTCCGTTCTGGCGTTTTGCTGTTGTGGGGCGATGCACGCGTGAAACGAATTGTGGGAGATAAGTCACACTGCTGAAACAAAAATTCGCACCCCTGTCTTGCAGTTACGCGATGCGCTGGTAGTCTCCTGCCTTGAGGGGCGGCCTGGGGAGGTCGCTACCGAGAGTGGAGAGAGATTTATATGACACGCAAGCTTGCAGCTTACGCTGCTGGCCTTTTGGCCTGCAGTTCTTTTACGGTTCCCGCCTTCGCGCAGGAAGCGCCCGAAGGCCTTGAAGCACCCGACACGCGCAATGACGTCATCATCGTGACCGCGACCCGCCGGGCGCAGGACGTTCAGGACATTCCGGTCGCGGTTACGGCGATTTCGCCGCAAGCTCTCGAAAACCAGGGCGTGGACAATATTCGCGAAATCACCGATCTCGCGCCGTCGTTCACCTCCAGCCAGGCGCAGATCGCTTCAGGTTCGGTCGTGCTGCGTATTCGCGGTGTCGGTACGACATCAAACAATATCGGCTTTGAAAGCGCGGTCGGGATCTTCATCGACGGCGCCTACCAGTCGCGCCCCGGCGTGGCGCTCAACGAGTTCGTCGACATCGAACGCGTCGAGGTTCTTCGCGGGCCGCAGGGCACGCTGTTCGGCCGCAACACGTCCGCAGGGGCTCTCAATATCACGACCAAACGCCCTGAACTCGGCGAGTTCGGTGGCTTCGTGAACGCGGGCTATGGCAATTTCGACGAGAAGAGCCTGCAAGGTGCGATCAACATACCGCTGAACGAAGACAGTCTCGCGCTGCGCGTCACGGGTGCCTATCGCAATCGCGACGGCTTTCTCGACGTGGCCGACCGCAACGGCAACATCATCGGCGATACGAACGATGTCGATCAGTACATGGTCCGCGTCCAGGCCGGTTTCGAAGGCGATTCAGGGCTTCGTGGCCGGTTGATCTTCGATTACTCGAACTCGACTTCAAGCTGCTGCGGCGCGATCGAGCTGTACGAGACGCCGCTTGTGCCCGCGGGCGCGTTTGCAGCAGTCGGGCTTGGCGCCAATGGCGGCAACGGCCAGCCTTTTGTCTCGAACAATCCGTTCGGCGCTTCGGAATTCCGCGAGGCGCTCCAGAACCGCGTCGTCTCGGCCAATTTCGCACCGCAAGCCGATATCGCGAATTACGGCATCACCGCCGAGGTTGAATTCCCGCTTTCTGACAGCGCTGATGTGATCTTCATCGGTTCGTATCGCGATTTCGAGAATGACGAATTCTACGATTCCGATTTCACCGGGCTCGACATCTTCAATGTCGGGGTGAACGGCGAAATCAATACGATCACGGCGGAAGTGCGCATCCAGGGCGAGGCCTGGGGCGGCAAGCTGAATTACATGGTCGGCGGCTTTTTCTCCGACGAACAGATCGACAGCTCGACCACCTTCCTGCTCGGCAGCGAGTTCGACGCGAATGTCGGCGCGCTGTTTGGTGGCGCAGCCGGCCCGGCGCCGCTGGCGCTGTTCAGTGGCGGCGTCAGCCCGGCAGGCACGCGCACGGTCAACCGCTTCCAGCAGGATGCGCAAAGCTATGCGATCTTCACCCACAATTCGCTCGAGATCACCGATGGTCTCGAACTGATCCTGGGTGCGCGTTACACCTGGGAAGAGAAATCGGGCGGCTTCACGCAGACCGAGACCAACAACCAGGTGTGTCCGGCAATTCTGGGCTCGCTGGCCGCCGGTGCGGTTCCGGCGCCGCTCGCAGATCCGGTCTTCGCGCTGGGCTGCTTCGGCTTCGCAGCACCTGCGGACCTTCCGCAAGCCGCTGTCCTGCCGCTGGTGCAGACCTTCCAGGAGGATTTCTCCGATGAAGAGCTGATCTGGACGGCACGTCTCGCCTATGAGTTTGCCGCTCCGGTCAACATCTATGCAAGCTTCACTCACGGCATCAAGGCAGGCGGTATCAACCTTGATACGACTGCGGCTGTGGGCGGGGCGAGCGCGACCTTCCTTTCCGAAGAAGTCGACGCTTACGAAGTCGGCCTGAAGAGCCAGTTCCTGGATAACGCGGTGACCTTCAACCTCGCGCTGTTCTATGAGGAGTTCACGAACTTCCAGGTTCTCGAATTCACCGGCACCGCGTTCGAGACCTTCAACGTGCCGATTGCGGAATCGCGCGGGATCGAGATCGAAAGCGCCATCCGTCCGACGCGTGAGCTGACGATCACCGCGTCGACCACGATCCTCGAGGCTTCCTACCCCGAGGATTGCGCGGGCAACCAGACCGCGGTTCAGGTCGTGTCGCTGTGCGGTTTCGACCTCACCAACGCGCCGCGCTTTATCGCCATCATGGGCGCCAACTGGGAAAAGCCGATCACGGATGACATCGAGTTCTTCGCTGCCGGCCAGATCCGGATCGAGGGTGACCAGCGCACCTCGACGCAGGGCATTGTTCCGCCCAATGCGGCGGCGATTGCGGCAGCGGGCAGCCTGCAGGCTGCCGTCGACGCGGCTCCGCTGATCATCGCGGACGTGCAGGACGGGCAGGAATTCATCAACCTGCGCGCCGGTTTCCGCTTCAACGATGGCGCCTATGCAATCGAAGGCTTCGTCAACAACCTGACCGACAACGTCGTTCGGGGTGTGACCTTCAACACCACATTGCGCGGCAGCGGTGCGGCGAACTCGCGTTCGGCCTTCTCGCTCCAGCCGCGTACATATGGCGTGGTCATGCGCGCGAAGTTCTGATCGTTAGAGTATCAACGCAAAAAGAAACGCCCCGGGAGACCGGGGCGTTTTTTTTGTGAGTTTTGTTGTTTGTGTTCGCCCATCCGGGCGAGGGTGGGCTTCGCCCGTCTTCGACTCCCTCGCTAGACGTCCTCCGGGGAATCTTCCCCTGCGGAGCCGCTCCGGACGGGCGGTCGCCCTTGCAGTTTGCTGTCGCAAACCGACGCCTTGACCCAAGCGCTGGTTCGAAATCTACGATTTCGCAAGCGCGACTGCGCGCCCGCAGGTGCCCCGAAGCCGAAGATTCGGCGTAGGGGATAGCACCGAGGAGTTCGCCCGGATGGGCGAACCTTACATAGAACGCGCGATCAGCATCTTCATGATCTCGTTCGAGCCGCCATAGATCCGCGCGATGCGGGTATCGCGGTACATCCGGCCGATCGTGTAATCGTTGGTGAAGCCGGCTCCGCCGTGGAATTGCAGGCATTTGTCGACGACCTCGCTCTGCAGCTCGGTCACCCAGTATTTCGCCATGCTGGCGGTGGGAACGTCGAGCTTGCCTTCAAGCAGCTTGGCGATGCAATCGTTGACGAAGACCCGCGCTGCCGTGCCGCGTGCCTTGAGGTCGGCGAGCACGAATTGCGTGTTCTGGAAGTCCCAGATCGTCTTGCCAAAGGCCTTGCGGTTCTTGACATATTCGACAGTGACTTCGAGCGCCTTCTCGATCCCCGTCATCGCGCCCATGGCGATCACGAGGCGCTCCTGCGGGAGCTCGCCCATCAGCTGGTAGAAGCCCTTGCCCTCGACCCCGCCGAGCACATTGTCGGAAGGGATGAAAACGTTGTCGAAGAACAGCTCCGAGGTGTCCTGCGCATCGAGGCCGACCTTGTCGATCTTCTTGCCGCGCTGGAAGCCTTCGGCGCCCTCGGTCTCGAGCAGCATCAGCGAGATGCCCTTGGCGCCTTCATTCGGATCAGTCTTGGCGACGACGATGATGAAATCGGCGGTCTGTCCATTCGAGATCCACGTCTTCGACCCGTTGAGGCGGTAGCCGTTGCCGTCCTTCAGGGCGCTGGTCTTGATGCTCTGAAGGTCCGAGCCGACATCGGGCTCGCTCATCGCGATCGCGCTGACGAGTTCGCCGGTGACGAGCTTGGGCAGGTATTTCTGCTTCTGCTCCTCGGTGCCGTGGCGCACGAGATAGGGCAGGATGATCGTGTTGTGCAGGCTCGCGGCAAAGCCTTCGACGCCGTGCTTGGCCTGCTGGTCGATCACCACCATGTCGTGGCGGAAGTCGCCGCCATGGCCGCCATATTCCTCGGGCACCGATACGCCGAGCAGGCCGGCTGCGCCCGCCTCGTTCCAGAATTCGCGCTCGACCTGGCCGTCCTCGCGCCATTTGAGGATGCGCTTTTCCGGCGCGTGCTGCTGATAGAATTTGCCGACCGCATCAGCGAAGATCGAGATTTCCTCGTCTTCCATGAAAGCGGGTTGGGGCACGTCGATGACGGGCATTTTCATTCTCCTCTCTCTCGTTCGGTGCGGGCCGGCTTGTGCCGAACCCGGTGCCAGAGCCACCCGCGCCCTCCACCCTTCCACCCGGATCGTGACCCGGTGTGATAATCCGGGTGGAAGGGTGGAGGGCGCGGGTGGCCCCGGAAGCGCGTCAAAGACGCGCCGCAAACAAATTACGCGGGGGCGTCCAGACCGGACGCCCGCGCAACTCTCCTTACTTGCCCTTCCAGTTGGGCGCGCGCTTTTCGGCGAAGGCGGCGGCGCCTTCGCGGGCGTCTTCGGATACGAACACCGGAGCGATCAGCTTGGCCTGGCGGTCATAGCGCTCGTCCATCGGCCAGCCGCGCGATTCCTTGATGATCTGCTTGGAGACCTTCACCGCGAGCGGGCCGTTGGCGACGATCTTGGCCGCGAGCGCCTTGGCGCCGTCCAGCGCCGAACCTTCGGTAACCGAGTTGATGAGGCCCAGTTCATAGGCGCGGCCCGCGTCGATGAATTCGCCGGTAAGCGCCAGTTCCATCGCGATGCGCTCGGGGATCTGGTCGGGCAGCATCATCACCCCGCCGGCGGCTGCAACGAGCCCGCGCTTGGCTTCGGGGATGCCGAACTTGGCCTTGTCGCTGGCGACGACGAGGTCGCACGCGATCATCAGTTCGAGCCCGCCCGCAAGCGCATAGCCCTCGACCGCCGCGATCAGCGGCTTGGCCGGCGGGGCCTGCACCACGCCGCCAAAGCCGCGGCCTTCGACCGAGGGACTCTCGCCGCGCAGGAATCCCTTGAGGTCCATGCCGGAACAGAACGTGCCGCCCGCACCCGTCAGGATGCCGACACGTAGGTCATCTTCTGCATCCAAACGGTCCATCGCTGCCGCGATCGCTTCGGAAGCGGCCTTTGTCATCGCGTTCTTTGCTTCGGGGCGATTGATGGTGACGATGAGGATCCCGTTAGCGACCTCGGTCAGCACTTCGGGTGCGGGGGTATCGGACAAAATCTCTCTCCAGATTGGTGTTTTCAAACTTTTCGCGTTGCGAAGCGAAACTGATTGTTGTGCGAGGGGTGCCTTGCGTTTACGCAAGCGTCAAGGCGCTATTCGCGAGTTTTTGAAAAGAGAGAGGACCCCCCAATGGCAGAAGCCTACATCATCGACGCGGTTCGCACTCCTCGCGGAATTGGTAAGCAGGGCAAGGGCGCGCTGGCCGAACAGCATCCGCAGCACCTCGCCGCAACCGTTCTGAAAGTGAGCGCCTGCAGAAGGTGCATCCACAAAGCCACCAGGGCATTTGCGGCGATGCCATCGCCAGCATGGAAGGTTTCACTCGTGAGGAGCTCGACGAGGTGGGCTACCGTTCGCAGAAGCGCGCGGCGCAGGCGATTGCAGAAGATCGTTTCGCCAAATCGGTCGTGCCTGTCGTGGCCGACGATGGTACGGTGGTGCTTGACCGCGAGGAATATCCCCGCCCCCAGACAACCAAGGAGGACCTCGCCAAGCTGGAGCCTGCCTTCACCAAGATCGCCGACGTGCCGCTTGATGCCAAGGGCACGACCTTCCGCGGCCTCGTGAACCAGAAATATCCTGATCTTGAGATCCAGAACTTTCACCATGCGGGCAACAGTTCGGGCGTGGTCGATGGCGCGGCCGCCGTGCTCGTAGTCTCCAAGGAATATGCGCAGAAGCACGGGCTCAAACCGCGCGCTCGCATCGTTGCCACCGCCAATATGGGCGATGACCCCACGCTGATGCTCAACGCGCCGGTGCCTGCGGCCAAGAAGGTGCTGGAGAAGGCGGGCCTGACAAAGGACGACATCGACCTTTACGAGATCAACGAAGCCTTCGCCGTCGTCGCTGCCAAGTTCGTGCGAGATCTGGAGCTTGATTGGGACAAGGTCAACGTCAATGGCGGCTCGATCGCGCTCGGCCACCCGATCGGTGCGACCGGCTCGATCCTGATCGGCACGATCGTCGATGAGCTTGAGCGGCAAGAGAAGCGCTACGGCCTCGTCACGATGTGCGCCGCGGGCGGCATGGCCCCGGCGATCATCGTCGAGCGCGTCGAAGACTTCGTCGACTAGGCCGCACGGCGGCAAGCCGATTGGCAATGATGCGGTGACGTTGGCTCTGGCTGACGTCACCGCAACGCTTTTGAGCAAGAGAAACGGATAAAAAATGGTGGCTGACAACACGCCCGTGATCATCGGCGTCGGGCAATATTCGGACCGGGTGGGCGAGCCCGGCTACGAAGGGCTCAACTACATGGACCTTGGCGGCGCGGCGCTGCGTGAGGCTATCGCGGATGCGGGCGCAAGCGGCTCGGTGGCTAAATCCATCGACACGCTGGCCGCGATCCGCGCCTTCGAGATGTCGCGTCCGGGGAGCGAGCCGCCCTTTGGCACGGCCAGCAACGTGCCGCGCGCGATGGGAAATCGCGTGGGAGCCAACCCGGCGCGCGCGATCCTGACGCCGACCGGCGGGCAGACCAATCAACAGCTTGTCGGCGAATTCGCGGCGGCTATCGCGGCGGGCGAGAGCGAGTGTGCAGCGATTGTCGGCGCCGAGGCGATCTCGACCGTGCTGGCGCTGCTTGCGAAGGGCGAAAAGCCCGACTGGTCCGAGGACGTCGAAGGCGACTTTGAAGACCAAGGCTATGGCATCGACAAGCTGCTCGAACCCGCGCTGTTCCAGCACGGCGCGATCGGCGCGATCCCGCTATACGCGCTTGCCGAGAACGCCCGGCGGGCCAAGCTAGGGCTTGGCATCGAGGAATACCGGCTTGAGATCGGCAAGCTGTTCGAACCCTTCACCCGCGTCGCAGCAGCGAATCCGCACGCGGCGGCGCCGGTCGAACGCAGCGCCGAGGAGCTCGCCACCATCACCGAACGCAACCGCGTCGTGTCCGAGCCCTACGCCCGCATGACGGTCGCGCGCGATCAGGTGAACCAGTCTGCCGCGATCATAGTCGCGAGCGCGGCCAAAGCCCGCGAACTGGGCGTGCCGGAAGACAAGTGGGTCCACATCCACGCCGTCTCCGCCGCGACCGAACTGCCGTTGTTGCAGCGCCCGGACCTGTCGGGATGCCCCGCCAGCATCGCCAGCGCCGAAACCGCGCTGCGCCGCGCGGGCAAGACGATTGCCGACATGGCCTATCTCGATTTTTATTCCTGCTTTGCGATCCCGGTGTTCAACCAGATCGACCATTTCGGCCTGTCGGTGGACGACCCGCGCGGGCTCACGCTGACGGGCGGTCTGCCCTTCTTTGGCGGTGCGGGGAACAACTATTCCGCGCACGCCATCGTCGAGGCGGTGCAAAAGGTGCGCGGGGATAAAGGCAGCTTTGCCTTCGTCGGCGCAAATGGCGGGTGGATGAGCAAATATTCCTCCGGCGTCTATTCCACCGAGCCCGCCGACTGGTCAGGCAATGAGCGCTTCGATGTCCTGCCCGAGGCGAACGACCACGTCGCTCTGGGCTCGGCGGAGGTCGAGCGGGCTAGGATCGAGACCTACACAATCCACCGCACGAAAAAGGGTGCCGAGGCGATCTGGATCGGGCGCGACGAAAGCGGCGGACGCGTGGCGGGCAACGCCGACCTCACCGACGAAGCGACGCGCGCCGTGTTCGAAGGCGGTGAACCGTTTGGCGACACGCTCAGAGTGACTCGCGATGATCGGGGCCGCAATATCGGGCGCCTCGCACCCAGGGCCGGCCTTTAACTCTCGCGGCGATCCCCGCCCAAAAAGTCGAGCGCATCAAAGCCTTCGGGCGCCGCTACCTCGGTTATGGGATCATCACGGTCGTCGAACTCAGTGCGAAGCGCGCGGCTTATCACCGCGTGCATCATGTACATCGTGGTAGTGTAGGTCAGCTCGAGGATTTCCTCGTCGCTGAATTCAACCTTCAATTGATCAAACAGGGCATCGGGCACGCGCCCCTGATGCGTCACGAGCCGGTCAGCATAGGCGAGCACCAGACGCTCCTTCGCATCATAGAGATCGCTCGTCTGCCATGCGGTGATCGC
Organism: Erythrobacter sp.; assembly: GCA_043567175.1. Taxonomy (GTDB): domain Bacteria; phylum Pseudomonadota; class Alphaproteobacteria; order Sphingomonadales; family Sphingomonadaceae; genus Erythrobacter. The sequence continues at coordinate 1,725,443 of CP121323.1, read as the reverse complement.
GGCGATCTTCTCTTCGGGATAGGCGAGGCCGCGTAAGGATTTGCAGTGCTGTGAGAACACGAACTGGCTGCCGGTCGCCCACCCCGCCCAGGTCTGTCCTAATTCGCGCAGAACGGGGTCGAGCTTGCGATCGGGTGACCGGTAATAGGCAAAGCCTTGAGAGGCGTGTTTCAATGTGTCGGGAGAGCCGGCAAAGACGGTCCACCAATCGCCCGGCGTACCGGTCGCGGTGCCCGGCTGCGCAACCGGATCGCGCTCTGCGAACAGCAGGCGATAGAGCGGCTTGGCAACTTTCTCGTCTGCCTCGGCCAATGGCACTTCGCGTAAACGGGGCATAGCTTCAAGCCTCCTCTGGCTGTGCTGCTGCAGCGGGCTCATGCGCGACGTCTGCCGGGCCGAACTTCTTTGTCGTCGCTGCAAACTCAAGCATGATGCCGTCGGGATCGGCGAAGTAGACCGAGCGCACGAACACGCCCTCATGCATTTCCCTGGAATAGCCAGAGGGGCTGTCATCATGATTGAAGACCATGTGGGTGTGCTCGACACCCGCTTCCTCAAGCCGCACCAGCGCTGCCTCAAGCTCGCTTTCTTCCATGTCGAAGGCGAGATGATTCATGCTGCCATGCGCGGTCTTTGCATCGAAGGGAAACTTCTTGACCGAGGCGATTCCGGGCGCAGCAGGAGGCGCGTCTTTCCACCAGAAGAACGCGACCGCCGCCCCGCCGCCTGCATCAAAGAAGAAGTGCTGGCCGCCATCGGGCAATTGCACGGTCTTGAACAGCGGCATGTTCAGCACCTCGGTGTAGAAGCGCACCGTCTCCTTCATGTCGCGGCATACCAGCGCGATATGATTGATACCTTTGGTCTTGATACCCATCCGCTCTCTCCTTTGACGCCCTTATTGCGGCGCAGTCTGCACACAAGCGGGGCGGCTTGGAAGGGGTTTAGTTCATAAAACCCATCCGAGAGCCGACGGAATCGGCCATTGAACGAGCTGTTTCCTGTCAGCCCCGCGTAACACAATTTCCTACATTGCAATTCGCTGCCAAAGAGGGTAACTAGTTTCAACTGTAACCAGTTTGTAACGCAAACGGCGCCCCTTCGCGCGCGTTTGTGCGATCCGAAAGGCCCTATTTCGATGAACAGTCAAAGCCCGATCAAGACCCCGCTGCGCAGCGGCGACCTGTTCGAAAATCCCGCCGGCCTCGACGGCTTCGAATTCGTCGAATTCTGCGCGCCCGAAAAAGGCGTGCTCGAGCCGGTGTTCGAGACGATGGGCTTCACCCGTGTCGCCAAGCACCGTTCCAAGGACGTCGATCTGTGGCGCCAGAGCGGGATCAACCTCGTCGTCAATTACGAACCGCGCAGTGCTGCGTGGTATTTCGCGCAGGAACACGGGCCCAGCGCCTGCGGCATGGCCTTTCGCGTGCGCAACGCGGCCAAGGCCTATGACCACCTGATCGAAGCCGGCGCCGAGCCGGTCGTCAACCAGCCCGGCCCGATGGAGCTTTCCATCCCCGCGATCCGCGGCATTGGCGGCGCGATTCTTTATCTCGTCGATCGCTATGCGGGCGCCGAAGGCAAGAGCCTGACCATCTACGACATCGATTTCGACTATCTGCCGGGTGTCGATCCCTATCCCGAAGGCGCAGGCCTCCACACGATCGATCACCTCACCCACAACGTCTATACCGGCCGCATGGCCTATTGGGCTGATTACTACGAACGCCTGTTCAATTTCCGCGAGATCCGCTTCTTCGACATCAAGGGCGAATATACCGGCCTCACCTCCAAGGCGCTGACCGCGCCCGACGGCAAGATCCGCATCCCGCTCAACGAAGAGGGCGAGGGCGGCAAGGGCCAGATCGAGGAATTCCTGCGCCACTATAACGGCGAAGGCATCCAGCACATCGCGCTGATCTGTGACGATCTGCCCGCCTGCTGGGACAAGCTCAAGAAGCTGGGCGTGCCCTTCATGACAGCGCCGCCGGCGACCTATTACGAGATGCTGGATGAGCGTCTGCCCGGCCACGGCGAAAACGTCGAGCAACTGCAAACGCGCGGCATCCTGCTCGACGGCACCACTGAAGGCGGCACACCGCGCCTGCTGCTGCAGATCTTTGCCGAGGCGAAGGTCGGCCCGCTCTTCTTCGAATTCATCCAGCGCAAGGGCGATGACGGCTTTGGCGAGGGCAATTTCAAGGCCCTGTTCGAAAGCATGGAGCGCGACCAGATCCGCCGCGGCGCGCTTGATGTGGAAGAGCCTGCCGAATGACCGCTTCACCCGTCACGCTCGGCGGCGTCCACCACGTCGCCTATCGCTGCCGCGACGCGAAAGAGACGGTGGAATGGTATGCGCGCGTGCTCGGCATGAGCTACACCACCGCCTTTGCCGAGGATCACGTGCCCTCGACCGGCGCCTATGATCCCTACATGCACGTCTTCCTCGATGCCGGGAACGGCAACGTGCTCGCCTTTTTCGAACTGCCCAACCAGCCCGAAATGGGCCGCGATGCCAACACTCCGCAATGGGTGCAGCACCTTGCCTTTCGCGTCGCTTCCGAAGACGAACTGATCGCGGCCAAGGACCACATCGAAAGCCTCGGCATCGACGTGCTGGGGCCGACGCATCACGGCATCTTCAAGTCGATCTATTTCTTCGATCCCAACGGCCACCGCGTGGAACTCGCGACCGATATCGGCACGGACGAGCAGTACAAGGAACTCGCCCGCGTCGCTCCGCTGATGCTCGAGGAATGGAGCCAGACCAAGAAAGCCCCGCGCCACGCCGACTGGCTGCACGAAATCGCGCGCGCGGAGCACGGCAAGACCTAACGGGCCTTGTCACTGGCGTTTTTGGCCGCGCCGCGTTAGTTTCCCCCGCGCATTTCAAATTGGGGGGAACAATCATGAAACGTGCCATCCTGACAATTGCCGCGGCCACCAGCGCCGCGGTGCTGGCCGCGCCCACGCCGGCCATGGCCGACATCAAGAGCGGGGAGCTGGGCCGCGCCTATCAGAAGGGCAAGAAAGACAGCCTCTTTGGCACGATGTCGATGCGCGACGAGTTGCGCTGTTTCCAGCACTGGACTGTCATGGCCACCTTGGGGGCTACCTACGACATCAATATCGCGGCCGCCGACGGGGAACTGGGCTATGGCTTCTCGCAGATCCAGTTCGGCCATTATGCCTTGCGCTGGTCGGAACATGCGCAAGGATCGCCCGGTTACAGGGAAACCTTCCTCGAGGTGATCGATGAAGTCGGGAGTGTCGATTACGAGAAGGAAAAGAACCAGAAAAGGCTCGCCACCGCATTGGGGCAATGCGCGGTGCCGCTCGATCGCATCCGCTTTCCGGGGCAGGATCTCGGGCGTGCGGAGACTTTCCTTCAGCGGGTCACGAACCAGCCCTTTGAAGACAATTACCCGAAATATGTGAAGGACAAGGCCGCATGGGACGCCCATGCCGCAGCCTGGCGCAAGGGCGATGTGGTGGCAGCAGCGAAGATCTCGCTCGCCGCGCTCGATGGCGGGGACGAAAAGACATTCCACGTGAACGAATACATGACCGCCGTCACCGCAATCGTCGATAATGGCATGGCCGACCGCCTGCCGGCATCGGCCTATGGCCGCGCTGCCTATCGCAACCCGGACAAGTTCGCGGCGCTTGCGGGCATGGACCCGGCCGATTTCAAGCCGCGCATCGTCAATATCGGTGCCTCGCTCACGGCTAAGGGCGGCGGGCTGGCGGTGCAAAACCGCGCCGAAGGCATGGCGCGCACCAAGTGCCAGCGTCAAGGTGGCCGATCGGTGCGGGTGACATCGCGCATCACGCAAAATTCATCGGGCTCGGACGGTTTTACTACCTATGAGGCGACTGCCCAGTGTGAATTTCCCGCGAGAATCGGCGGCTAGGCCAAAGCGGGGTGCAAACCCCGTGTAGACGACGAACATGGAGCGACACGCCGCCCGCGCCGTGCCGCGTCCCCATGTCGGGCAGACTACGCCGAGCAGCCTCCCGGATAGTCCTGGCTCTTGCGCCTCCTTGACCGGAGGCTGAGTAGCCCCCCGGTGATCCCGTCCGGTGTTTCCTGCGAGCCCTCAAGACTCTGATTGACGCGGCGGCTCGCGGCCTCTAGGGGCCGTGATACAGTATAACATGAAGACCAAAGGCCAGCCCCCCGTGACTTCGATCGTGTCACCCAGTCTCCCCGACGAGGCAGTCACCCGCGCAACCGACAGCGCGGCGGTAGCTCTCAGCCTGCTGTGCATCGTGCATTGTCTCGCGCTGCCGGTCGCGGCGATGGCGTTGCCCTTCCTCGCTGCCGCCGCCGAAGCGGAATGGGTGCACTTTGTTTTTGCGGTGCTGGCGGTCCTTGTTTCCACAATGGTCGTGGTCAACAGCCCGGCGGCGCGCACGCTCGGCTTCCTCATGCCGGTCGTGACAGGTGCTGCGCTGGTGGTCTTCGGCCTGTTTTCCGATGGTCTTGGCGTGGCCGAAGTGCTGCCGACAGTGACCGGAGGCCTGCTGCTCGCCTTTGCTCACGGACGCCGGCTCGCGGCGGGATAAAGGCGCGCGCCTCACCGCGCTGCTCTTGCGCTATTGTGCAAGACGGGTGGTCACCGAGCCGCTGGCGGTGACCGGCAGGAACAGCCCAGCGCTGGTTACGCTAACTTTGCCGTGGTCGAATTCCTCGACCTTGAACGAAAGTTCCGCCTCCCCGATCCTGACCGATCTCAGGCCAGCCTGCGCCTTGGCGATGATCCTTTCGTAATCCTCGCGAAAATCGGTGACGAGCGCCTGTTGCAGCTGCTGCTTGATGAAGGGGCGGTCCAGCAGGCCCACCAGCACATCGCCGGCATAGCGGTCCGTATCGCCATAGATGGCAAGCTCACCGATGCTCAGCACCGCGCTGCCCTGCCGGGTGAACGGGCGGCCGGTGAGCCACACTGTCCCCCTCGTCTGCCCCCAATATTCGCCAGCGAGAATTCCGCTCGGCGTAACCTCGGCCTCGATGCCCACCGCGAGGCGTTCATCGCTGGTGGCATAGACGCGCACCGATCGGAACTCGGTCTCGAGCGCGTCTGCGGTGTCGCCAAAGATCTCGCGCATCGAGAGCGCTTGCAGCCGGGTGAGCAATGCCTGTTCGATCGCGTCGTAATCGGCGAGGACCGGCACCCTGAGCGCGAACCCTGCTGCATCGGCGACGCCTGTATTGGCGCCCAGCGGCGCCGCACTGGCGGGTTCGGGGCGTTCGCCAACGGTCAGGTCGAGCTCGGCCTCGAGCCTCAGATCGGCTGACAGCTGCGCGTCCGAAACGCTGATCGCACCTGCGCCCAGCGCGCGCGGCGTCACGCGCATCCAGACCGGTGGGTTCTCGCGGTTGATCGAGAGCGTGCCGTGTCCCTCGCGCCAGACTGCCTCGACTTCGCTGCGCAGGTCGATGCGGCGGATCTCGGCTTCGAGCGTTGTCTCGAAGTCATCGAGGCTGCCGGCGAGCGCCTTGTCCGCCAGACTGGTAAAGGCGATCCGCTGGCCAAGCACGTCGATGCCTGGCTCGGTGGTCCAGCGATAGGCAAGATTGACGCGCGGCTCGAGCGTCCATTGTGCGCTCACGTCGAGCAAGGCGGTGACTGTGACATTGGCGGCGGCGGTGATGGTCTCGCGCTTGATCACGTCGCCGAGGTCCAGCACATCGATGCGGGCGCGGATCGGCACGCGTGCAACAAGGTTTCGCCCGTTCCCGCTCAGGCTGATCGGGCCGCGCTTGATCGTGCCATCCAGTTTGCACGAGAGAGACGGGGTCTGGACCAGTTCGACGTCGAGCACGCGCACCCTTTGCGCAGGCACGCAATCCTCCAGTTCCTGCTGGTCGAAGGTGACAAGGGTGGTCGCAAGAGCGCTTTCCAACCGCCCCCTGATTGCCGCGAGCGGAGCTGCGGCACGGGTAACGAGGACCGAACGCTCAGGTTCGCGTTCCAGCGCGGTCTCCACGCGCGGCGGCGCGGGATACCGGGTGACGGCGCTTGCTGACCAGAGGAGAAGCGCGATGACGACGAGGATGGCGAAAGCCAGCGCTGCGAACGCGATTTTCCCGTTTCTCGTCACATTCATCGCTCGCCGCCCCCCAGGGGGTGCATTAAGCCACGCAGATGAGCGCTGCGTCAATCGCGGCGTGTCGGGGCCGCGGGGTCAGGAAGGGCGGGGCAGCCGGGGGGAGGGAGCCCCTTGCGCGGCCTATCCCCCCTTCCGGGTCAGCCCGAACTGCTCCTCGAGAAATTCGGCCTGCTTGCGGTAATAATAGAGCTGGTTGGAAAGCTTGCGCCAGCCATGGCCTTCATCGGGCATGCGGATGAAGGGGGCGGGCACTCCGTTGGCGCGCAATGTCTTCACCATCACCTCGGTCTCGTAAATGTCGATCCTGGGGTCCTTGACGCCGTGCGAATAGAGCACGGGGACGTTGATTTCGTCGGCCTTTCGGATCGGCGAGTTGACGCGGTAGAATTCGCGCCAGCGTTCCTCGGTGATGTCGCCGAATTCGATCCGGTCGGCGGCCTTGAGCGCAGGCGAAGCGATTTCCAGCGCAGTGATCCAGTCCGCGACGCCGAACAGCGCGACGCCCGCTTTGAAGACGCCCGGATATTCCGCCAGCACGGCATTCACCATATAGCCGCCATAAGAGCCGCCGAGCACAGCCGCGTTGTCGGCATCGACCAGGCCCTGATCGCCCAGATAGGCGAGCATGTCGACGAGGTCGGTGACCGAGTCGAGCCGCTTCTCGCGGTCGTCGAGCTTGCCATAGGTGCGCCCCAGACCCGTGCTGCCGCGCACATTGGGGCGGAACACCGCGATGCCGCGCGCAACGTGGTATTGTGTGACCGCATCAAAGCTCGCCTGCGACTGGCCCGATGGTCCGCCATGAACGCCGAACAGCACTGGCGGTGCATCTGCGCCGGTCTTCGCGCCCTCGGGCAGGTAGAGCAGGCCCTGCACTTCCACGCCGTCGCGCGCGGGCAGGCGCACGACCTGCGGGCGCACGAGGCGATCGGGATCAAGGCCGGCAAGGTTCGCCTCGAACACCTTGTCCGCCTTCATCGAGGGCACGTCGATCATCCAGATCTCGCCCGGTGTCTGCCAGCCATTGACGCCGAGCATCAGCTTGGCAGCCTCGGTGCCTTCGCAATCGAGCGAATACTTGCCCTCGGGCAGGATCGGCATCGCGATCGGGCGCTTTTCGACCGTGTGCCAGCCCTTTATCGTGTCAAAGCCGTTGTCATTCTCTTTCCAGAAGAGATACGATCCGCCTTCGCCTGCGCCGCACAATTCGAGGCTTTCGACATCGTGCTCGCTTTCGAACACGCGCTCGAACGATCCGCCGGCAATGTCGTAATAGGCAAGGGTCGCAAATTCGCGCTCCGCATTGGTCGAGAAATAGAAGCCCTGGCTGTTTGGCATCCATTCGAAGCCGCCTTCGGTGTGGCTGGCATAATCCTTGACCGCGGGCTTGCTGATCGTGGTCATTTCGCCGGTCGCCAGATCAAGCAGATAGAGATTGTTACCCGCCCCGCCGACGCTCTCGGTGACGATGGCGTATTTGCCGTCGGGCGAGATCGAGTTGGCGTAATGGCCAAGCGTGCTCTTGAAGATCAGCTCGGTCTCGCCCTGCATCGTGGCGCGGTAGATATCGTAGACACCCGCGCCTCTTGCGGTGGAAGCATAGACGAAGCTGCCATCCTGCGCGAAACCCCCGAACCGGCGGAAGTCGCCTCGTGCGGCCGGCAGGATATCGATCTCCTTCGATCCGTCGGCGGTGAGCGCGAAATAGCCCGGCTGTTCGTTCCCGTCGCGGTCGGCGGAATAGAACAGCATCGAACCGTCGGGCGTCCAGATCGGTGCGCGCACGCCCGTCTTGAAGGTGATCTGCTTTGGCTGGCCGCCGGTTGCGGACATCACCCACAATTCGGGCTGGCCGGTCACGTCCCACGAAAAGGCAATCGTCTTGCCATCGGGCGAAAGGTTGGCCGATCCCGCGCCGCTGGCGAGCAGGTAGCGCGCAATGTCCGCCGGATATTCGCCCGCGCGCCCGATCGTTATCGCGCCGCCATCGGGCTCCATCGCCTCGATCGAAAGATCGGCGCCCTTCGCGCCTCCGAAGGTCTCTTCGCCAGCGTCGGATTGAGCGGCGGCGCCGGTCACGGCGAGAGCGGCAGCGCCCGCACTCAGCGCGGCCATCAGGGTGGTCCGGATCATGGGTAAACCTCAAGTCTTATGAAAACCAAGCTGATTGATAATACCCGGCGAGGCGACCAACGCAACGGCCGTCTTGTGCAACCGGGACAGGGATCTGCAATATTACGCAAGCGGTGTTCAATTTATTGGAACTTTTGTGCCTCTGCGCCATTTGATGTTGGGGTCAAAATACTGGGATGGATTGCAAAAATTTTGGAGGCTCCGATTTCGACATCGCCGATCACGAGTGTGGACCGGGCTGGACCCGCGATCCCCGACCGCGTCACGTTCGAGGCAATGCGCACATCATGCGCGGATGATCCCGGAGCCTATCACGGCGCCATTGCCAAGCGGCAGATCTGCTGGTTCCTCGCCGATCAGGGTGCGAACGGCGCGTGGGCCTATTTCGATGACGAGGCGGGCGGCTGGACCGGCTGGGACGGCGCAACCGGCGCATCGGTCAGCCTCGACCTTCCCGAAAGCTTCGAACCGTGGGCGCGCGCGTTCAATGATGACAATCCGCCCGACTGGCGCTGGTTCGAAGGCGGGCTGACCAACGTCGCCTTCAACGAGGTCGATCGCCACGTGCTCGCCGGTCACGGCGAGGAAGTCGCGCTGATCTATGAGGGTGATCGCTGGAACATGGCGAGCGATGGCGGGCGCGGCGGCCCGGTCGATTCCGAGAAAGTCTCGCGCCGCAAGCTGCTGCTGGAAAGCGCGAAATGCGCGCTGGCGCTGAAACAGCTTGGCGTGAAACCGGGCGACCGCATCGCGCTCAACATGCCGAGCATTCCCGAACAGATTTTCTGGACCGAGGGCGCGAAACGCATGGGCGTTGTCTACACGCCCGTCTTCGGCGGTTTCAGCGACAAGACCCTGTCGGACCGTATCGCCGATGCCGGTGCGCGCATCGTCGTCACCGCCGATGGTTCCTATCGCAACGCGCAGATGGTGGCGTTCAAGCCGAACTACACCGATCCCGCGCTCGACAATTTCATCGCCGTCAATGTCGCGATCGAGCTTCTCGACGAGGCGCTGGAGAACGCCGACCTCGATCTCACGCCCTCGCAGCGTGTGCTGATCCACGATACCGTGGCCGATACGCTTGATGGCGAAGTGACGGTGGAGCGTTCCGACGTCATGCGCGGCGTGGGCAAGGCGCTCTCGACCATCGCCGCGGGCGATAGCGGCGCAGAAGCCGTGGGTGCCAAGCAGGCCGCGCAATTGCGTATCGCGATTGCGGGCGCGCTGGTCGAAAGCCCGCCGCGCGTCGATGCCGTCGTGGTCGTCAAGCACACCTCGCAGCCCGATTTGCCGTGGAACAAGGGCCGCGACCACTGGAGCCACGATCTCACTGATGCTGCGCTTGAGACAATCCTTGCCGCCGCGCGCGAGACGGGACTGGATGTGGCAGACGAAGCGGCGCTTTACGCGCTTTCGGACGAGGATTTCGTGAAAGCGATCTGGGCAGCCTCGCGGCCGCTCGCGGTTGATGCGGAATATCCCAATTTCATCATCTACACATCGGGCTCGACCGGAAAGCCCAAGGGCGTGGTCCATGTCCATGGCGGCTATGCGAGCGGTCTTGCCGCGACCATGCCGGCGGCCTTCGGGGCCGGGCCGGGCGATGTGCTCTATGTTGTGGCCGATCCGGGCTGGATCACGGGGCAGAGCTATCTCATCGCTGCCTCGCTGCTGACGCGGGTGACCACGATCGTCACCGAAGGCTCGCCCGTATTCCCGCATTCGGGGCGCTTTGCCGCGACGATCGAGCGTTATGGCGTGACCATCTTCAAGGCGGGCGCAACCTTCCTCAAATCGATCATGCAGAACCCGGAGAACCTGAAGGATATTCAGGATTACGATCTCTCCAGCCTCAAGGTCGCGACCTTCTGCGCCGAGCCGGTTTCGCCGGTGGTTCAGGCCTTCGCGATGGAGAATGTGACGGAGCGCTACATCAATTCCTACTGGGCGACCGAGCACGGGGGCATGGTGTGGAGCCATTTCCAGGGCAATGCCGACTTCGCGCTCGAAGCGAACGCGCACACCTATCCCTTCCCGTGGATTGCCGGCGATGTCTGGGTGGAAGATGCAGACGCGGCCATCACTCTGGACGGCACGGCTGCGACCTATGCCCGCGATGCTGCCGATGGCGGGGCGCCGTGGCGCCGCGCCGAGGATGGCGAAAAGGGCGAGATCATGATCGCTCAGCCCTATCCCTATCTTACCCGCACGATCTGGGGCGATGCCAGTCGCTTCACCGTCGAGGTCGAGGGCAATACCGCCAGCCTTGCCGATGATTGGCGCGGGGACACTCAGCGTTATTCCGACACCTACTGGAAGCGCTGGAAGGGCGTGTGGGCCTACACCCAGGGCGATTTCGCGATCCGCCATGCGGATGGCTCGTTCTCGCTCCACGGGCGTTCGGATGATGTCATCAACGTCTCGGGCCACCGCATCGGCACCGAGGAAATCGAAGGCGCCATCCTGCGCGACAAGGCGCTCGACCCCGCTTCGCCGGTGGGCAATGTCATCGTCATAGGCGCACCGCACAGCCAGAAAGGTGTTACACCTGTGGCGTTCGTGACGCCGGTCGAGGGGCGCAGGCTTACGCAGGACGATCAGCGCCGCCTGACCGATCTCGTGCGCACCGAGAAGGGCGCGGTCGCTGTCCCTTCCGATTTCATCGAACTCTCCGAATTTCCCGAGACGCGCTCGGGCAAATATATGCGCCGCATGGTGCGCGCGGTGGTCGAAGGCGCGGATGTGGGCGATGCCTCGACGCTGCGAAACCCCGAAAGCCTCGACGAATTGCACCGCGCGGTTGCCGCGTGGAAGCGCCGCCAGACCCTGTCGGATAACCAGGCCCTGTTCGAGCGCTATCGCTATTTCACGATCCAGTACAACACACTTGCTCCCGGAAAACGCGTGGCCACCGTCACGGTCAAGAACCCGCCGGTCAACGCGCTCAACGAACGCGCGCTCGACGAGTTGGTGATCGTTGCCGAACACCTTGCGCGCAAGGACGATGTCGCTGCCGTGGTGTTCACGGGCGCGGGCACGGCGAGCTTTGTTGCAGGCGCGGATATCCGACAGATGCTGGAGGAAGTGAACAGCGCCGAGGAAGCCAAGGCGCTGCCCGACAATGCGCAGCTCGCTTTCAACACGATCGAGGCCATGGGCAAACCGTGCATCGCCGCGATCCAGGGCGTGGCGCTGGGCGGCGGCATGGAATTCGCGCTCGCCTGCCATTACCGCATCGCCGAACCGCGTGCGCGCTTTGGCCAGCCCGAGATCAACCTGCGCCTGCTGCCCGGCTATGGCGGCACGCAGCGCCTGCCGCGGCTTCTGGCGAGCCGCAAGGGCGAGACGGGCGTGCGCGATGCGCTCGACCTTATCCTTGGTGGCCGCGCGATCGAGGCTGAGCAAGCGCTTGAGATCGGCGCTATCGACCGGCTGGTCGAGGGGGCGCAGGATGCTCTTTCCGCCGCTCACGCCCTGGTGCGCGATTTCGTGAAGGACCCCGAAGGCAGCATGCTGGGCAAAGCCTTTGCCGAACGCCGCCAGCAGACCGCCGCCTGGAAAGAGCCAGCAAGCATTGACCTCGACGCGGTGCTTGAGGACCAGTTCCTCCAGACGATCCTCAAGCAGCTTGAATGGGCGGGCCGCGACAAGGCCGGGGAGCGCGCGCTTGACGCGGTGCGCACCGGCTGGAGCGAAGGCATGTTCTCCGGGCTGCGGCGCGAGGCAGAGAATTTCGCCGAGGCCATCGTCGACCCCGAAGGCGGCAAGACCGGCATCCAGCAATTCATGGACAAGCAGAGCCCGCCGCTGCCCGTGCGCCGCGACGGCGTGTGGCGCTATGACGAGCACGAGGCGAACAAGGCAGCGATGATCGAGGCGGGCGACCTCTTGCCGATGGGCGCGCCCTTCTATCCCGGCGTCACGCCGGTCCCGCCCCGCCAAATCGCTTTCGGCATCGCACGCGATCCCGATACCGGCGCGCCGCGTTTCGGTCCGCCCGCGACGCACGAGCGCGAACTGGTCGTCAAGACGCCTAAACCGCGTGCGAACGAGGCACTGATCTACCTCCTCTCCTCGGAGGTCAATTTCAACGATATCTGGGCGCTCACCGGCATTCCCGTCTCTCCCTTCGATGCGCATGACGAGGACGTGCAGACCACCGGCTCCGGCGGACTTGCGCTGATCGTTGGCCTTGGCAGCGAGCTCAAGGAACAGGGCCGGCTTGCCGTGGGCGATCTCGTCTCGGTCTATTCGGGCACCAGTGATCTGCTCTCGCCGGGCGCGGGCGAAGACCCGATGTATGCCGGTTTCTCGATCCAGGGTTACGAGACGAAGACCGGCAGCCACGCGCAATTCCTGACAGTCCAGGGCCCGCAGCTTCACCGTCCGCCCTCCGACCTGACGCTCGAACAGGCCGGGGCCTATACGCTCAACCTTGGCACGGTGACGCGCTGCCTGTTTACCACACTCCAGATCACGCCGGGCAAGACGATCTTCGTCGAGGGCTCGGCAACGGGCACCGGTCTCGATGCACTCAAGTCCTCGATCCGCACCGGCCTGTTTGCAACCGGTCTTGTGTCGAGCGATGACCGCGCGCAGTTCGTCCGCTCGCAAGGGGCCGTCGGCGCGATCAACCGCAAAGATCCCGCTGTCGCCGATTGCTTCACCCCCGTTCCCGATGACGCGCAAGAGGCGATTGAATGGGAGAAACAGGGCGAAGCGCTGCTCGATCAATATCGCGCGATCAATGACGGCAAGCTCGCCGATTTCGTGGTCAGCCACGCGGGCGAACGCGCTTTTCCGCGCTCGTTCCAGCTCCTGGGTGAGGGCGGCAGGCTCGCCTTCTACGGCGCCTCTTCAGGCTATCACTTCAGCTTCATGGGCAAGAGCGGCACCGCCTCGCCCGAAGAGATGCTGCAGCGCGCCGAATTGCGCGGCGGCGAGAGCGTGCTCCTTTATTACGGCCCGCGCTCGCGCGAATTGGCTGACGAGAAGGGCCTTGAAATGATCGAGGCGGCGCGCCTGTTCAAGGTGCGCATTGTCATCGTCACCACCACCGATGGCCAGCGCGAATTCCTGCAGTCGCTCGGCCTCGAGGACGCGGTCGAAGGCATTGTCAGCATCGAGGGGCTTTCGCGCCGCAATTCCGATTTCGACTGGCCCGACACGATGCCGCGCCTTGCCGATGCCAAGGAAGATATCGAGAGCTTCAAGCTGGGCGTGCGCTCCTACCAGCAGAACACATTGAAGCCCTTCGGCACCGCGATCGGCAAGCTCCTGCGTTCGCCTTCGAACCCGCGCGGCGTGCCGGACCTCGTCATCGAAAGGGCAGCGCAGGATACGCTCGGCGTCTCGACCTCGCTGGTCAAACCTTTCGGCGGGCGCGTGGTTTTCGCCGAGCACACGAAGGACCACCGCTATACCTTCTATGCCCCGCAGGTATGGACCCGCCAGCGCCGCATCTTCATGCCGACGGCCGAGATCTTCGGCACCCATCTGTGCAACGCGCACGAGGTGGAGGTGATGAACGAGATGGTCGCCGCCGGGCTCCTCGACGTGACGCAGCCCGAAGTCGTGCCCTGGGAAGGTCTGCCGGATGCGCACCAGTCGATGTGGGATAACGCGCATTCGGGCGCGACCTATGTGGTCAATCACGCGCTGCCGGCGCTGGGCCTTAGAACCAAAGATAAATTGCTGGAATACTGGGCGTCGCTGGAAAATACCGGGCTCGAAGCGGGCGCCAATGGGGGAGATGAATAAATGAGCAAGTCGGATACGAACGGCAAGGGTCGGCTTGCGAACAAGATCGCGCTCGTCACGGGCGCAGCGGGCAATCTGGGCAGCGAGATCTGCCGCGCCTTTGCCCGCGAAGGGGCCTTTGTCATCATGACCGGGCGCACAGCGGACCGGATCGAGGCGGCGCGCGCGCAGTTGATCGAGGATACTGGCGTTGCCGCTGAACGCATCAGCACCGCGGTGCTCGACGGCGCGGACCCGGACAGCGTGCGTGCGGCGGTGGCCAAGATCAAGACCGATTTCGGCCGGATCGATATTCTCATCAACAATGCCGGGTCCGCCGGGCCCAAGCAGCCGCTCTACAACGTGCCGCTCACCCGCGAGGAGATGACGCAAGCGGGCGAGAGCGAGGATGCGCGCGATGCGATGGTGAACATCCTCGGCGTTACCTGGAATCTGGCGCGCATCGTCTCGCCGATCATGCCGGTGGGCGGATCGATGGTGAACATCTCGACCATCTTTAGCCACACGCGCTATTACGGGCGCACCGCCTATGTGGTGCCCAAGGCCGCGCTCAATTCGCTTTCCAAGCAGCTGGCCGAGGAACTCGGACCGCGTTCGATCCGGGTGAACACCGTGTTCCCCGGCCCGATCGAAAGCGACCGCATCCGCACGGTATTTGCTGCGATGGACAAGGTCCAGAACCAGCCGGAAAACACCACCGCCGATTATTTCACCGGCCGCATGGCGCTCTCGCGCGCGCTGAAGGGCAAGACGCAGGGCAAACCGCTGCCCATGCCCAAGGATATCGCAGCGACCTGCCTGTTCTTTGCCAGCGACGAATCCTCCGGCATCACGGCGGAAGAGGTGGACGTGACGCACGGCCTTTCGGCCAATCGCGATGCATCCTCGACCTATATGACGCGGCCCTCGATGCGTTCGCTCGACGGGGCGGGGCTCAACATCTTCATCGCCGCGGGCGAGGAGTGGGACGATGCGCTGGTCGCGGCGCGTGCGCTGGTCAAGTCCGGCTCACGCGTGCGGCTGGGCCTTGCCCGCAGCGCCGATGTCGCGCAGGCGAATGCGCGCCTTTCCGCGCAAGGGTTTGGCGATGAACTTTCCGTCACCCGCTTCAACCGCAACGAGGCCGAGGCAATGGAGGCCGAACTTGCCAGTTTCGCCGAGGATGCCGGCGGCGCGATCACCGGCGCGATCGTCATGCCGCTGAAGCCCAAGGGCTATTTCGGCGGACCGCTGCTGGGCGCGAGCGACGAGATGGTGAGCCGGTTCATGGATATGGAACTGGTCGGCGGCATCGCGGTCGCGCGCGCTCTGGCGCGCTACTGGCGCGGGCATGAGGGCCTGCCCAGCGCGCCGCGCTGCGTCTTCATGACCAATCCTGGCGATGAACGCGGCAATTCCTTTGCCGGTCTGCTGAGCGCCGGGATGACCCAGCTCATCCGCGTCTGGCGCGATGAAGAACGCGTTCAGGCCCAGAATGCCGAGACGCGCCACGCGGTCTGGTCGAACCAGATCGTGCGCACCACCAATTCCGAAGGCGAGAACACCGCCTTTGCCGCGGGCCATGCGACGCGGATCCTGTTCCGCGAAGCGCGCATTGCCGAGATCGACTTGAAGCTGCCCACCAGCATCGCCGAGGAAACCGGCGCGCGCAAGGCGGCGGTCGGCTTTGCCGAGAACATCACGGGCCTGCATCTGGGCAAGGTTGCCGTCATCACTGGCGGTTCGGCCGGGATCGGCGGCCAGGTCGCACGGCTGCTCGCGCTGGCGGGGGCGAAGGTGATGATGGTCTCGCGCCGCGAGAGCGAGCTGGTCGCTGCGCGCGACCGGATCGTGGGCGAACTGCAGGATATCGGCTTTGCCAATGTCGAGCGCCGCGTGAAGATCATGGCCAATGTCGATGTCAGCGATTTCGACTCGCTCGACCGCGCCGTGGACGCGACGATCGAGGAATTCGGCCGCATCGATTACCTCATCAACAATGCCGGCGTCGCGGGCGCGGAAGACATGGTCATCGACATGGAGCCCGATACCTGGCGCTGGACGCTCGATGCCAACCTCATCTCGAACTACCACCTGATGAGCCGCGTCGTCCCGCTGATGAAGGAGCAGGGATCGGGCTATGTGCTCAACGTCAGCTCCTATTTTGGCGGCGAGAAATTCCTTGCTGTGGCCTATCCCAATCGCGCCGATTACGGCGTCTCCAAGGCGGGCCAGCGCGCGATGGTGGAGAGCTTCTCGCCTTATCTTGGCCCCGAGGTCCAGTGCAATGCGATCGCGCCCGGTCCGGTCGATGGCGACCGGCTTTCGGGCACGGGCGGCAAGCCCGGCCTGTTCCAGCGCCGTGCCAAGCTGATCCTTGAAAACAAGCGGTTGAACGCAGTCTACAAGGCAGTGATCGAGGCGATCCGCGAGGGCGCGGATGCGAGCAAGATCCTCACCCGTCTCTCGCGCAACTCCACCGCGACGCTGAGCCACGATGCCGAGGCACCCGAGGAACTGCGCCAGCTCGCGCTCGAATTCGCCAGCGCGGGCGACGGCCTGTGCACCTGGGACCAGTATCTCCTGACCGAGGGCATGGCGCAGCGCCTGCTGGTGCGCCTCTCGCTTGGCGGGTTCCTGCTGGGGTCGAACGAATGGTCACAATACGAGGCTCAAGGGGCCGAGACCTGGCTCAAGCTGGTGCCGCCTGCCGATGCGCCCTTCCTGCCCGCAGCGCAGGTCGACAAGGTCGCCGATGGTGTGGGCAGCGGCGTCATCAGGCAGCTGCATCTGGGCGCCATGCCAACCGAGGCGGATGTTGCCCAGGCGACGGTCTTCTTCCTCGCGGATCGCGCGGTCTCGGGGGAGACCTTCATGCCGTCAGGCGGGCTTCGCGTCGAACGCTCGAACACCGAACGCGAACTGTTCGGCAGCCCCAAGGCCGAGCGCCTGGCCAAGCTCAAGGGCAAGACCATCTGGATCATCGGCGGGCACCTGGCGGATTATGTCGCCGAGACGATCCGCGCGATGGTCGAGGAATGCGAAGTGGCTCATGTCGTCCTCGTGACCGGCACCAAGGCCCGCGAGAAAGCGGTGCGCGATCTCCTGCCTGACAGCGTCACCGACGAGATCCTTCACGTGCTGGTCGCGGGCGATGCGATCGAGAACGCGATGGACGAAGCGCTGGACAAGTGGGGCAAGCCGACGACCATCGTCTCGATGCCGCCCGAAGCCCTGCCGGAAAAGCTCTTCGACGAGGGCGCGGTGCTGCCGACCAGGGATTTCGCCAGAATGGTGGAAGACCAGATCACCCGTCATTACCGCGTGACCCGCAAGGCCTCGCTTTACGACCATTGCCAGCTGGTGCTGGTCAGCCCGGACGTGCCCTATGGCACCAAGGGGCCGGCTTTTGCGCTCGCCAATTTCGTCAAGACATCGCTCCACGCCTTCACCGCAACCGCCGCGGTCGAGAACGAGCGGCTGGTCCACGATGTGCCGGTCAACCAGCTCAACCTCACCCGCCGGGTAAGCAGCGAGGAACCGCGCGACGAGGAAGAGCACGCCGAAGAGCTGCGCCGCTTCGTGCGCGGCGTGCTGCTGGTCGGAGCGCCATTGCCCGATGCGCAGGATTCGCGATATCGTTCAAAGATCTATCGCGGCACCTCGATCACGGTCTAGGCGCCGATTGCTCCTGGCGCCGGGCCCCCGTGCGGGGCGGGCGTTCAGGATGACTTGAAGCGCAGGATCACTATTGCCGCGACCGCAAGCAGCAGGATGGCTCCCGCATCGAACAGCACGTTCTCAGGGGCCATATCCTTCGCCTGAAGCACGATCAGCCGGGCAATGGCGGTGATCGCGATGAAGATCGGGAAGGCGAAGAACGAGCCCTTGTCGGTGTAATAGACCGCGATCATCCCGATGACTTCGGTGTAGAGGAACATCAGCAGCAGATCGGCCAATTCGATTGTGCCGAGCTCGATCACGCTGCGCACCTCGACGGCAACCGCAGCGAGCGTCATCAGCGTGATGATCAGCAGCAGCATCCGCTCGATCCAGATGAACAGGCGCTCGGCGGGTTCCTTCGCCTCGGCCGGTGCGGGGATGGGATGGTCGGTTTCGTTGGGCTGGGACATGCAGGTTCAACGCATGAGGCCGCTTGATGGTTGCCTCCCGCCCCTGAAAGACGCGCAAGCCAGCCGTGGCATAGCGCGGGCCTGAAGAGGCGGGGACGGTTCCTTGTGCATGACCCAGATCAAATCGGTGCTAGGAAAGGCTTGCTATCTGCACGCGGAAACGGGCGCTGGAGGGGCCGTCTATGGGATCGGAAATTGACAAGGATCGGTTTGATGCGGCGGATTTCGCCGCCTTTGGCGAGCGACTGGGGCGCGAGACGGCATTGCTGCGCCAGCTTCAGCGTGAGCGGCAGTTTTCCGATGAAGGCCCTGTAATCGGCCTCGAACTCGAAGCGTGGCTGATCGACCACAATTTCTTTCCGGCCCCGCATAACCAGAGCTTCCTTGAGCGGCTGGACAGCGACATGGTCGTCGCCGAACTCTCGCGCTTCAATATCGAGATCAACACGCCGGTCGAACGCATGGAGGGCGAGGGGCTGGGGCGGATGCATGACAGCGTCAGCGAAACCATGCGCCGATGCGCCGCAAACGCGCATGAAGATGTCGACACGGTGATCGCGATCGGCACTTTGCCGACCTTGCGCGAAGAGGATCTTTCCCTTGAGAACATGACACCTTCGAACCGCTACGCCGCGCTGAACCGTGAGGCGATGCGGGCGCGCAAGGGGGCTCCGATCACCTTCGACATCGACAGTTGCCGAGGTGGTGAGGGCTTTACCGCGACCTATGCCGACGTGATGGCCGAGGCTGCGACAACCTCGCTCCAGCTTCACCTGCAACTCGCTGATGAAAAGATGGTCGCAGCCTATAACGCCTCGCTGATCCTGAGCGCGCCGCTGGTGGCGATCTCGGCCAATGCGCCATTCCTGTTCGGCAAGGCGTTGTGGCATGAAAGCCGGATCGCGATTTTCGAACAGGCGCTTGCGCAGCCAACGCCCGCCCAGCGCGTCACCTTCGGATCGGGCTATGCGGGCGAGCACCTCGTTGAACTGATCGAGGAAAGCCGCGATGAATATCCCGTGCTCCTGCCGGTGTGCGACGAGAGCAGGCCGCTGGACGACTTTGCGTGCGTCAAATTGCACAATGGCACGCTGTGGCGCTGGGTGCGGCCGCTGATTGGCCGATCTTCGGACGGCAAGCCCCATATCCGCATCGAACAGCGTGTGATGGCCGCCGGACCGAGCGTGCTCGACATGATGGCCAATGCCGCG
The DNA here is from genome assembly GCA_043567175.1 of Erythrobacter sp. GTDB lineage: Bacteria > Pseudomonadota > Alphaproteobacteria > Sphingomonadales > Sphingomonadaceae > Erythrobacter. The sequence goes on along the minus strand of CP121323.1, from coordinate 1,706,107 downwards.
CTCTATTTCGGCGCGGTCGAGGAGCTCTCGCAATATGTTGATGCCGCACAGGCCGAACTGCCTTTCGAGACGGCGAAGGCCAATTTCTACGCCGCAGCGCGCGATGGGCTGGACGCCGAAATACACTGGTTCGGCAGACAAGAACGCCGCCCGGTGACCGAGGTGATCGCAGACCTCATTGCCATGGCCGAGCGTGGCCTCAGGCGCCATGGCATGGCCGAACACCTGATAGAGAAATATTGCGCAACCCTCACCATGCGGCTGGAGACGCGGCAGAACGGTGCCAACTGGCAGCTTGCGCATCACGATCGACATGGCGATTTTCACCGGCTGACGGCGGATTATCTCGCGCACCAGAAATCGGGCCTTCCGGTCCATGAATGGCCGGTCTGACAGTCGGATTGGCAATGATTACGCTGACCATTACCTCCAAAGTGCCCGAGGGGCTGCTCGATACGAGCGCGCGCGATCTGCACCGGGTGCTTGATGGGCCGACGCTGATCGAACTTGATGGCAGCGATGATGGGATGGGCAGGGGCAGGGCGCCGCTCTTCGTATCGGGGCTGATGCATGGCAACGAGGATGCAGGGTTGGTTGCGGTTCAGAAAATCCTGCGCCGTCATTCAGGCGGGCAACTTCCGCGCCCTTTGATGATCCTCATCGGCAATGTTGCGGCGGCTCGGGAGGGCATGCGGCGACTTGATGGCCAGCCCGATTACAACCGCGTCTGGCCCGGCTGTATCGAGCATGCGGGCAGCGAGGAGGCCGCCATCATGGCCCGCATCCATGCGCGGGTGATCGAGCGCGGCGCCTTTGCTGCGATAGACATTCACAACAATACCGGCCGCAATCCGCATTATGGCGTGATCTGCACAGAGGCTCCTGCGGTGATGCACCTTGCCTCGCTTTTTGCGCCGCGCGCAGTGCTGTTTCGCGGGCTTCCGGGCACGCAGACCGCCTCGTTCACAGGGCATATACCGGCGCTGACCGTCGAATGCGGGCAATCAGGGGTGGATGCAAATGCCGAGGCTGCGGCGCGGCTGGTCGAAGCGGCATTGGCTCTCGACGGCCTTGATACGCGCAGCGCCCCGCGCGGCCTCACCCTCTATCATACGCTGGGTCAGGTGCGCCTGCGCGAAGAGGTGGCGCTGGCTCGGGGTAAAGGCGGATCATGGCTGGAGCTGACGGCAAACCTTGATCTTCACAATTTTGAACACCTCGCGCCAGGCTTCTGCCTTGGCGAGACGAACCACGCAGCGCCGCTTGAAGTGATCGATGAGGCGGGCCGCGATGTCGCTCACGCCTTCTTCGATGCAAGCGACGGGATGCTGCGCCTCACCCGCAGCGCCGTGCCCGCCATGCTGACTATGCAGGAGCGCATCATCCGGCAGGATTGCCTGTGCTACCTGATGGAAGAGTGGCGGGGCCTTCCGCCGGGCAAGAGCGGCTGAACGTCGCTGCCCTCAGGCGAATTCCAGCCCCTCATACTTCCCGCTGTTTCGCCACGCCTCGATATGGTTGAAATAGCCCTGGGCGCCGGCCGGATGTCCGACGGCAAAGCGTTCCTGTTCGCCATAGCCCTGGCCTTCATTGTTGTAATAGCCCGGCGTGCATTCGGTGCTGCCGATCCGCGCACCGGGGCCGGTGAGCAGCAAGTCGATCCACTTGGCCTGCGCCTCCTCGCTCGGCTCGACCGTGGCGAATCCTTGCGCTTGCGCATGTTTGACGACGCAGGCGACGGTGAGCGCATGATCGACGAGGTTGTGCGGGTAATTGGCGATGAAGGCGGCGGCCTGGTTCTGCTGCACGAAGAACAGGTTGGGAAAGCCGTGGACGTGAAGGCCGTGAAAGCTCTTCATCCCGTCGGCCCAATATTGCGAGAGTTTCAGCCCCTCGCGGCCCGTCACGTCGTAGCCCGCGCGCGAGACGAAATCGTTGCTGACCTCGAAGCCCGAGGCGTAGATGATGCAGTCGACTTCGTATTGCGTGCCGTTCGCGACCACGCCTGTCTTGGTGATGCGTTCCACACCCTTGCCATCTGTGTCGATGAGATGCGCGCCGGGGCGGTTGAAGCTTTGCAGATATTCGTCGTGAAAGCACGGACGCTTGCACAACTGGCGATACCACGCCTTCAGTTTCTCGCCGGTATTCGGGTCTTCCACGAGGCGCGCGGCGCGCTGGCGGATTTCCTCCATCTTGCCGTGATCGGCATCCTCGAAGGCGGCCATAATATTGGCGGGCGTGCGCTCTTCGGGCGGCATTTCCATGACGGCTGCGCGGATGCGCTTACCAAGATCGGTCCAGCCATCGTTGACGAGATCTTCGGGCGGAAAGCCGACACCCAGATTGGCGACGAAGTTCTCCTGCCATTTCTTCTGCCAGCCGGGCTGGGCGATGCCGGCAAACCATTCAGGATCGATCGGCTCGTTGTTGCGCTCGTCCACCGATGAGGGGGTGCGCTGGAAGACATAGAGCTCCTTTGCATCGCGCGCGACGCGCGGCACGCATTGCACGGCGGTCGCGCCAGTGCCGATGATGGCAACGCGCTTGTCGGCAAGACCCGTCATCGGGGCGCCTTCGGGCGTACCGCCGGTATAGGCATAATCCCAGCGGCTCGTGTGAAAGCTCTTGCCCCCGAACGTCTCGATCCCCGGCAGTCCGGGCAGCTTGGCGACGTGCAGCGGGCCAGTGCCCATCCCGACGTAATTGGCGGTGAAAGCATCGCCGCGGTTCGTGGTGATGCGCCAGACCTTCGCCGCCTCATCCCACGCAAGATCGGTTACGCGGGTGTGGAACAGCGCCCTGTCGTAAAGGTCGTAATGGCGGCCGATGCGCGCACAATGTTCGCGGATTTCCGGCGCGTGGGCGTATTTCTCGCTCGGCTGGTGGCCGGTTTCCTCGAGCAATGGCATGTATATCAGCGAGGCTGTGTCGCATTGCGCGCCCGGATAGCGGTTCCAGTACCAGGTGCCGCCGAAATCGCCGCCTTTCTCGATGATGCGATAATCGGTGATGCCCGCTTCCTTCAGCCGTGCGCCGACGATCAGTCCAGCAAAGCCCCCGCCGATAAAGGCAAAGGTGACATGGTCGGTCACACTCTCGCGCGCGGTGACAGGCATGTAGGGATCGGTGGCAAGATCGGAAAATTCGCTTTCCAGCCGCTTGTACTGCGCAGAACCCTTTGCGCGCAGGCGCTTGTCGCGCTCGGCTGCGTACTTCGCCCGGATCGCTTCCTTGTCCATTACGGGCGCGCTGGGAATAGTGGCCAAGGCTTGTCTCCTCCTGTCTGTGCGTGCGCAGTCTTGCGCGAAGCAGGCGCGGCTTTCAAGCGGATCGTCGCGGTGGCCGGTCATGAAGAAGCCCCGGAAAAGCGCCGTGCAGACGGGCCTCTCCGGGGTTTCCTGTAATTGTCGCGCCGCCAGTCAGGCAGGCATTGTCCAGGGCCTGGCGATCAGAAGGTCTTTCGCAATTCGACGTGGAACTGTCGGCCGCGGGCCGAGTGCAGCTCGCTGAAGAAACCGTATGTTTCATCGGCGAGCGGCGGGTCCTTGTCGGCGATATTGTTGACCGCGAAACGCAGCCTTGTTCCGTCAAGCGCGGTGTCGTTTTCGATCGTGTAGGAGATCGAGAAGTTCATCACGAAGACATCGTCTACAGGGAAGAAGTTGGCGTTGGGATCGTCTGATACGACAAGGTTATCGCGGATCACGCTGGTATCGAAAACACCGCCCACATAATTGCCGAACAGCCCCACATCGACCGGCCCGCTGCCCCAATTGAGCGAGCCGCTGAAGCGCCATTTCGGGCGTCCCTCCACTTCGAGCAATTCGCCAAGTCCGCCCACCGTCACGTCAAGCGGCAGCACGCCTTGTGCGATGCCATCAAGGATTTCCTCGGCATCGGGCCCGGCGGACTGGACGAAACTGTCGAGCCGCGCGGCGTTCAGGCGCAGTCGGAAATCGCCAAGACCGAAATCGGGCACATTGTAGAACAGGCCAAAGTCCCATCCCTTTGAAACCCGGCTGTCGAGGTTCAGATAGGGATCGAGCACCTGGATGATTTCGCCCGCAGCTTCCAGCCCTGTGCCTGCGAACAGCGCGATATCCTCTGCATTGGGCGCAGCGCGGATGACGTTGGGATTGGTGCTGCCATTGAACCGCCGCAGGAGGTCGAGCGCAATGGCGTTGTCATCGCCGAACGTCGCGACGAGGCCCTCCTGCTTGACGCGCCAATAATCGGCCGTGAGCGTCAGGCCGGGTATGAAGGTCGGCTCGAGCACGATCCCCAGGTTGATGCTGGTGCTGTCTTCGGGATCAAGATCGCGCGCGCCTGAGCGAAAGCTGATCATGCCGGCGCCTGCGCAATTGCCCAGGTCCTCGATGATCTGCTTGTCCACCTGTGCCTGGCAGCGCACGAAATCGTCGCGCGTGTTCGAGCGCGTGGTGCCCTCATCGTTGACCTGCACGAGGTTGGGCGCGCGGAAGCCCTGTGACCAGGCACCGCGCAGCGTGAGGCCGGGCAGCGTCGTCCATGAGGCTGCGACGCGCGGGACGATTGCGGTCTCCTTGATATCGGTGAAGTGCTCGAAGCGCCCCGCCAGTTGCAGGTTGAGCGCTTCGACCAGCGGAATATCCATGTCCGGCGCGGCGATGTCCGGAGGCATGATGGCAGGCCGTCCTGGCTGCGTATTGCAGCTGCGGGCGGTGGGCCAGGCCGATGGGGCGGGGTCAGGAAAGCCGGGCGAAATTGGCCGCACCCGGAGAGGGCGTGCGGCTCGCAGGCGCCCGGGCCACGCGCTGAGGCACCAGATCTGCGAGCAGATTGGCCAGTTCCGCCAGCGCCTCTTCCCCGAGGCGATAATAGACGAGCTTGGCTTCCTTGCGCGTTTCCACCAGGCCCGCCTTGCGCAGCACGCCGAGTTGCTGGGAGAGGGCCGGCTGGCCGATCCCGGCCGCGTCCTCGATCTCGCCGACATTGTGTTCGCCATCGCGCAAGACTTCGAGAATGCGCCAGCGCAGCGGATGTGCAATCGCCTTGAATTCGTCGATCAGGCCCTCGCTCATTTTCGTTTTCCTTTCGGCATTTCGCGCAGGAACCAGTCGGTCTGCTGCTGCGCCTGATAAACCTCGTCGAGATCATGCGTGGGCGATTGCAGGAGCGCGTCCCCGGCCTGCCAGTTCGCCGGAGCAAGGCCGTCATGCTTGTCGATCGCCTGCAACGCATCGAGCGTGCGCAGCATCTCCGGGATCGAGCGGCCGACATTGGCCGGATAGCAGGTCATGGCGCGGATCACGCCATCGGGGTCGATGAAGAAGGTCGTGCGCACCGTTGCGCTGTCGCTGTCGCTCGGCGCCACCATGCCGAATGCGCGGCCGATCACCAGTGTGGGGTCTTCCACAATCGGGAAGCGCACTTCGACCTCAAAACGCTGCTTGATCAGTTTCAGCCAGGCAAAGTGCGAGAACAGGCTGTCGACCGAAAGCGCCATCAATTCGCAATCGCGCTGTGCAAAATCCTGTGCACACCTGGCGAGCTCGACGAATTCGGTCGTGCAAACAGGTGTGAAGTCCGCCGGATGCGAAAACAGGATCAGCCAGCGCCCGCGATAGGCGGACAGGCGGACGGGCCCGATCGTGCTGCGCGCTTCGAAATCGGGCGGCGTGTCTCCGATGCGCAATCCGGCGCAAGGGGCGGGCGTGGTGGCGGTTTGGTTTTCCATGGAGCGACTTATAGCGCTTGACACGATAAACGCAATACATATACATAGTTTATGTAAATGAATTGGAGAACGAATATGAGTCGCATTGACGCATCGCTGCGCTCAGCCTCTGAGCAGATTGAACGGGCGCAAGCGGAAAAGGCCCTGCGCCCCTCTATTGCCGGCTTTTTTGACGAAGCAACCAACACCGTCAGCTACGTGGTCCATGACCCGGCCACGCTGGATGCCGCGATTATCGACTCCGTGCTGGACTACGAAGCGGCATCGGGGCGCACCTCGAACGGTTCAGCAGACCGGATAATCGAATACGTGAATGCGAATAGTCTGAAAGTGACGTGGCTGATCGAGACGCATGCGCATGCCGATCATATCTCGGCTGCGCCCTATTTGCAGGAGAAGCTGGGGGGCAAGCTGGCGATCGGCAAGGAGATCGTGCGCGTCCAGGATGTCTTCGGCAAGCTCTTCAACGCGGGCACCGATTTCGAACGCGACGGGTCGCAGTTCGATCACCTGTTCACCGATGGCGAGACCTTCCGTCTGGGCGAGATCGAGGGCATTGCCCTGCATGTGCCGGGCCACACTCCGGCCGACATGGCGTTCATCATCGGTGATGCGGCCTTTGTCGGCGACACGATCTTCATGCCGGATTTCGGCACCGCACGCGCCGATTTTCCCGGCGGCGATGCGCGCCAGCTGTTCCAGTCGATCCGGCGGCTGCTTGCCCTTCCCGATGAGACGCGGCTGTTCCTGTGCCACGATTACAAGGCGCCGGGACGCGACGAATTTGCGTGGGAGACGACCGTCCTCCAGCAGCGCGAAGGCAATGTCCACGTGAAGGACGGCGTAAGCGAGGACGAGTTCGTCGAGATGCGCACCACGCGCGATGCAACACTCGCCATGCCCAACCTCATCATGCCATCGGTGCAGGTGAACATTCGCGGCGGCCGGCTGCCCGATCCTGAGGAGAATGGCGTCTCCTACATCAAGATCCCGGTAAACGCGGTATGATGCCCGCTTTCGTTCTGCCCGGATTTCCCCAGGCCACCCCGCTTGAAGGGTTGGCGGGCGGTATCCTGATCGGCCTTGCTGCAGCGCTCATGCTGCTGGGCGCGGGGCGGATTGCCGGGGTCTCCGGTCTCGCCGCGCGAGCAACCGGCCTCAGCAAGAGCAGTCTGCCGGTTTCTTCGGCCTGGCTGTTTATTGTCGGTCTGCCCCTCGGCGCGCTGGTGGTGATGGCCTTCGGTGGCCCGATTGAGCCTAGCTTTGCGAGCCCGCTGGTCCTCGCGCTTGCGGGGCTCGTCGTGGGCGCGGGCACGCGCCTGGGCAGCGGTTGCACATCGGGGCACGGCGTATGCGGTATGAGCCGGCTCGCGCCGCGCTCGCTCATTGCGACGGCGAGCTTCATGGCCGCAGGGATCGCCACGGTCGCGGTGATGAACGCGCTCGGCCTCACGGTGCTTTCGTGATGCTTGAGCGGCTTGTTATCCTCGCATCGGGCATCCTTTTCGGCGCCGGGCTGACGCTTGGCGGCATGACCGATCCGGCGCGCGTGCGCGGCTTTCTCGATCTTTTTGGCGCATGGGACCCCACACTCGCCTTCGTCATGGGCGGCGCTGTGATCGTCATGGCGATCGGCTGGGGCATCCAGCGGCGTCTTGCGCGTCCCGTATTGGCCGAGAGCTTCTCGCTTCCCACCGCTCGCGACATAACCCCGAGGCTCGTCGGCGGCTCGGCGCTGTTCGGTATCGGCTGGGGCATTGCCGGCCTGTGCCCGGGGCCCGGTATTGCCGCTCTCGTGATCGAGCCGTTCTCGGCCGCGATCTTCGTTGCCGCCATGCTCGCCGGAATGTTTGCGGTGCGCCTTGCCGAAGGAAACAGTTGATGGACATTCGCCAGATCTCCGATGAATTCGCAGTCTCGCCGCAGATTGCCATCGCCGATCTTCCCGCCATTGCCGGTCGCGGCTTTGTCGCCCTGATCTGCAATCGGCCCGGGGGTGAAGAGCCCGGCCAGCCCGCCATTGATGAAACGCGCGAAGCCGCTCAGGCGGCAGGTCTCGCCTTTCATCACATCCCGGTATCGGGCGGCGATTTTCCCGACGCCGCCATTCGCGCCTTTCGCGCGGTGCGCAAGGGTAGCGAGGGGCCGGTTCTGGCCTATTGCCGCACAGGCATGCGCTCAATCACGCTTGAGACACTGGCCAATTCCGAAGGCCTTGACGCCGACGAACGCCTCAGCCGCGCAGCCAGCGCGGGATACGATCTCTCGGCCCTCAGCGGCTCGCTGGGCTGAGAAGAACACGGACGGGAGAACACACATGGACCATTCACACACAATCGCAATCATCGGCGGGGGCGCTGCCGGGATCGCCACCGCGGCCAGCCTGCTCAAGCGCCGCCCAGACCTCGACATCGCGATCATCGACGCAGCCGAGGTCCACGCCTATCAGCCCGGCTGGACAATGGTTGGCGGCGGTGTCTTCAAGCCCGAAGTGACCGTGCGCCCGATGGCCAGCGTGATGCCCAAGGGTGTGACATGGATCAGGGCTGCGGCGAAGACATTCGAGCCCGAGAACAACCAGGTGACGCTCGAAGACGGATCGCGCGTTCGTTACGAAGCCCTTGTTGTCGCACCGGGCATCCGGCTTGCATGGGACCAGATCGAAGGGCTCGAGCAGACGCTAGGCCAAAACGGGGTCACCTCGAATTATCGCTATGATCTGGCGCCCTATACGTGGGAACTGGTGGAAGGAATGAAGCAGGGCCGCGCGATCTTCACCCAGCCGCCCATGCCGATAAAATGCGCAGGTGCCCCGCAAAAGGCGATGTATCTCGCCTGCGATCACTGGCTTCGCAGCGGGCGCCTCGATGCGATCGATGTCGCTTTCTGCAATGCGGGCGGGGTGCTGTTCGGCGTTGCCGATTACGTGCCCGCGCTGATGAGCTATATCGAGAAATACGGCATCGATCTTGACCTTGGCCACACGCTCATCGCGGTTGATGGTCCTGCCCAGAAGGCATTCTTCAAGACTGAAGACGGCGAGGTGACCCGCGAGTTCGACATGCTGCATGTCGTGCCGCCTCAGGTCGCACCGCAATTCCTCGCCGACAGCCCGCTGGCGGCGGAAAGCGGCTTCACCGATGTCGATCAGCACACGCTTCAACACACGCGCTATCCCAACGTCTTCGGCCTTGGGGATGCAGGCGCGATGCCCAATGCCAAGACCGCAGCCGCGGCGCGCAAGCAGGCGCCGATCGTGGCGGTCAACCTGATCGAACATCTGGACGGGCACGGCCCGAAGGCGGGCTATGACGGCTACGGCTCTTGCCCGCTCACCGTCGAGCGGGGCAAAATTGTGCTCGCGGAATTCGGCTACGGCGGCAAGCTGATGCCCAGCTTTCCGACCTGGTTGGTCGATGGCACCAAGCCCGCACGCCTGTCGTGGATGCTAAAGGCTGACGCGCTGCCATGGATTTACTGGAACGGCATGCTCAAGGGCCGCGAATGGATGGCTGGTCCCGGCAACATGATCGCGCAATAACGAAGAGCATCGAACCGGGATCCGATCGCCATGCTGAAACGCTTTTTTCCGATCCTCGAATGGGGGCGGACTTATAATGCCAACGTCCTGACCGACGACCTGGTCGCGGCGGTGATCGTGACGATCATGTTGATCCCGCAAAGCCTGGCCTATGCCTTGCTGGCAGGATTGCCGCCGGTCGTGGGGCTTTACGCCTCGATCGCGCCGCTTGCCCTCTACGCCATTTTCGGCACCAGCCGCACGCTGGCGGTGGGGCCGGTCGCGGTGATTTCGCTGATGACGGCCTCGGCTGCGGGCGCGGTCGCGCAGCAGGGAACGGCCGCATATCTTGAAGCGGCGATCACGCTCGCCATGTTGTCGGGCATAATGCTCGCGGTGCTTGGCCTGTTGCGCGCCGGTTTCCTCGCGAACCTGCTTTCCCACCCGGTTATCAGCGGCTTCATCACTGCGAGCGGCGTCCTGATCGCGACGAGCCAGCTCAAGCATATCCTCGGCATATCGGCGGGAGGGGACAACTGGCCCGAAATGCTCGGCTCGCTCGCCATGGCCATCGGTGACACCAATATCTGGACGCTGGCCGTGGGAATCCCGGCTACGCTTTTCCTGTTCTGGGTGCGCAAGGGCGCCAAGCCCGCTTTGCAGGCCATGGGGCTGCCCGGGCGCGCTGCCGACATCACCGCCAAGGCCGGGCCGGTGGTTGCCGTTGCCTTGACGATCCTTGCGGTCATGGCGCTTGGCCTTGATCAGAGAGGCGTCGACCTTGTTGGTGCCATCCCGCAGGGCCTGCCGCCTTTTGCGATGCCGGGCACCGATCTAGCCCTGATCGAAAAGCTGTGGGTGCCAGCCCTGCTGATCTCGATCATCGGTTTTGTCGAAAGCGTCTCGGTGGCGCAGACACTTGCGGCCAAGCGTCGCCAGCGCATCGCCCCCGACCAGGAACTGATCGGGCTGGGTGCGGCCAATATCGCCAGCGCCTTTTCGGGCGGCTATCCCGTGACGGGCGGTTTCGCGCGCTCTGCGGTAAACTTCGATGCAGGCGCGCAGACGCCTGCCGCCGGCGCCTACACCGCAATCGGCATTGCGCTGGCAACCCTTTTCCTGACACCGCTGCTGTTCAACCTTCCCATCGCGACACTCGCCGCAACGATTATCGTCGCGGTTCTGAGCCTGGTTGATCTGAAAACACCCGGCCAATTGTGGCGCTATTCCAAGGCGGACTTTGCCGCTCACATGGTGACTATCGCGATCACCCTGCTGGCTGGCGTTGAAATGGGCGTCATCGCCGGGGTTGCCGTAGGGCTGCTGCTCTATCTGTGGCGCGCCAGCCGGCCACACGCAGCGATCGTCGGGCGCGTTCCCGAAACCGAGCATTTCCGCAATGTCGAGCGGCATCAGGTGTTCACAGTGCCGCATGTTGTCTCGATCCGCATCGATGAGGCGCTGACCTACCTCAACGCGCGCTGGCTGGAGGAATATGTGCTCGAACAGGTCGCCGATCGAGCCGCAGTGCGGCACGTCATCCTGATGTGCAGCGCGGTGAACGAGGTCGACGCCTCGGGCCTGGAAAGCCTCGAGGCGATCAATCACCGGCTGGGCGATGGCGGCATTGGCCTGCATTTGTCCGAGGTTAAAGGGCCGGTCATGGATCGCCTGAAGCGAACCCATTTTGTCGAGGAGCTCAACGGCAAGGTCTTCCTCTCGCAGGATCGCGCCTTTGCCGAAGTGTCGCTGGATACCGGCGAGCCGCCAGAGCCTGTCGATCATTACGAAGCGCGCGGCCTGATTTGACGAACCTGCGTAAACAATTGCAGAAAAATGTAATTGTTCGGTGTGCTAGGGTCAAATGAGCTCGGATTTTGGCCAAAAAATGGGTTTTTTCAAAAATCCGATTAATCTAAGTGAGTAAATGAATTCGACGTAACGAGCCTAGCGGGCTAACTCATGGTCACTTACACAGGAGAACACACAATGAGTTTGCACATCGGAGACACCGCCCCGAACTTTACGGTCGCCACCACCACCGGCGAGATCAACCTGCACGATTGGGCGGGCGATAGCTGGGTCTTTTTCTTCAGCCACCCGGCCGATTTCACCCCTGTCTGCACCACCGAAATGGGTATGACGGCAAAGCTCGCCGCCGAATTCGAGGCGCGCAATGTCAAGCCACTGGGTCTCTCGACCGACACGGTGGAAGAGCATCTGGCGTGGGTGAAGGACGTGGACGAAACGCAGAATTGCACTCTGGCATTTCCGATCGTCGCCGACCCGGACCTCGAGATCGCGAAGCTCTATGACATGATCCACCCGGATCAGAGCGAGACGGCTGCGGTTCGCTCGGTGTTCATCATCGACCCCGCGAAGAAGATCCGCCTCACCATGACCTATCCGATGAGCGTGGGGCGCAATTTCGACGAGATCATTCGCGTGATTGACAGCCTCCAGCTTTCGGACCGCGCGACGATCGCGACGCCTGCCAACTGGAAAGTTGGCGGCGATGTCATCATTCCGCCCTCGATTAATGATGAGGATGCGGCCAGGATGTTCCCGCAGGGCTTCACAACCATCAAGCCCTATCTTCGCACAACGAAGGTAAGCTGAACATCTGCGCCGATTTGGGGTGGCGAGGGGGGCGCCTGAAGGGATCATGGGCGCGCCCCGATTTCTCAAGTACAAGCTGATCCTGAGCGCATACGACAGGAGCCTTGAATGGTAGAACAGATTGACGCCCTGATCCTCTCACGCATTCAGTTCGCGGCCAATATCTCGTTCCACATCCTGTTCCCGACGATCACGATCGGGTTGGGCTGGTTGCTCCTGTTCTTCCGCGTCCGCTTTGCGCGCAGCGGCGATGAAAGATGGATGGCGGCCTATCGTTTCTGGGTGAAGGTCTTTGCGCTCAGCTTCGCGATGGGCGTCGTCTCGGGCATCACCATGTCATTCCAGTTCGGGACCAACTGGCCCGGTTTCATGGAGACCGTGGGCAACATTGCAGGTCCGCTGCTCGCTTATGAGGTGCTGACCGCCTTCTTTCTCGAGGCTGTCTTCATTGGCATCATGCTTTTCGGTTTTAGGCGCGTGCCGGGCTGGCTGCACATGCTCGCAACCTTTCTCGTGGCGTTCGGGACGCTCGTATCGTCCTTCTGGATCATCGTTCTCAATTCCTGGATGCACACGCCGCAGGGCTTCGAGATGATCGACGGGGTCGCTCATGCAACAAGCTGGTGGCAGATCATCTTCAACCCCTCGATGCCCTATCGCCTGGCGCACATGCTGCTGGCGAGCTTTCTCACGGTGAGTTTCCTGGTGGCGGGCGTTTCGGCTTTCCGCTGGCTGATCGGCGATCGTTCGAGCGAGGTTCGCGCGACGCTGGTCACCGGGGTGCTGACGGGCGCGGCCCTCATTCCCGTGCAGATTTTTGCTGGGGACATGCACGGGCTCAATACGCTGGAGCACCAGCCGCAAAAGGTCGCGGCTATGGAAGGCAACTGGGAGACGCAATCCAACGTACCCCTGCTGCTTTTCGCGCTACCGGATGCAGAGGCGCGCGAGAACCGCGCCGAGATCGCCATTCCGGGCCTTGCCTCGCTGATCCTTGCGCATGATGTCGAAGGCGAGATCCCCGGCCTCAATGACTTTGTCGCCGAGGACGGAAGCGCCATGCACCCGCCTGTCAACGCGGTATTCTGGTCGTTCCGTGTCATGGTGGGCACGGGGCTGGCGATGCTTGCTGCGAGCTGGCTGGCCGTATGGTTCATGTGGAAGCGGCGCGCCACGGCGCCTGCTCGCATGCAAGGCAAAGAGGGCGCACGCGCCCTTGCGGTCGAGGACCTGCCCAAGGCCTTGCTTTGGGCGCTCGTCCCGATGGCCTTTTCAGGCTGGGTCGCGACGCTTGCGGGATGGTACACGACCGAGATCGGCCGCCAGCCCTGGCTGGTAGACGGCGTGCTGACGACCGAGATGGCCGTGGCCGATGTGCCAACGCCAATGGTGATGAGCACACTGGTCGGATATCTCGCGCTCTACGCAGCCTTGCTTGCCGCTTACATCAGCGTGGTTGTCTACCTTGCGCGCAAGGCGGCAAGGGGCGAGGATGATCGCGCGAATGCGATGAGCCATTCGGGCCAGGCGCAGGTCGCCGTTCTCCAGCCGGCGGAGTGACCCGGATGATACCCGATTTTTCCAACCCCGCCGACTGGCTGCCCTGGGCCTTTGCTTCGCTCATGGGTCTCTCGATCCTCATCTATGTCGTCCTCGACGGCTATGACCTTGGGGTCGGCATTCTCTTTCCTCTCGCCGAGAAGGAAGAGCAGGATCGCATGATCGGCTCGATCGGGCCGTTCTGGGATGCAAACGAGACGTGGCTGGTGCTCGCGGTCGGCCTTTTGCTGGTCGCTTTCCCTTCCGCCCATGGCGTGATCCTCTCGACGCTGTATCTGCCGGTCTTCGTCATGCTGGTCGGTCTGATCCTGCGCGGCGTTTCCTTCGAATTTCGCGCCAAGGCGCGCGATCCGCACAAGGCCTTGTGGAACCGCCTTTTCTTCGCCGGGTCAACGATGACCGCGCTGGCGCAGGGCTTCATGCTCGGCATGTATATCATGGGGCTCAAACATTCGCCCGAGACTATCGCCTTTGCCTCAATGACCGCGATCTGCCTGGCGGTGGGATACAGCTTCATCGGTTCGACCTGGCTCATCCACAAGACGCATGGGGCGCTCCAGCTCAAGGCGCTCAAATGGGCGCGGCAAAGCCTGTGGGGCGCCATTCTGGGGGTCGCCGCGGTGTCGGCGGCAACGCCGCTTGTCTCGCCGCGCATCCTGGAGAAGTGGTTTGCCTATCCGCAGATCCTTTATCTCTCGCCGTTTCCGATCCTTTCGGCGGTGCTGTTCGCCTGGCTATGGCGCATGCTGAGGCAGATGCCCTTTCGCGATGACCGCCGGTCCTGGCTGCCCTTCGCTGTTACGTCGGCGCTCTTCGTGCTTTCCTATGTCGGGATGGCCTACAGCTTCTATCCCTATGTCGTGCCCGAGCGCATGACGATTTACGAGGCGGCGGCTGCGCCCGAAAGCCTGCTGATCATCCTCGTCGGCGCCTTGTTCGTCGTGCCGGTGATCCTGGGGTACACGGTGCTCGCCTATTTCATCTTTCGCGGGAAGGCGAGTGCGCTCAGCTATGACTAGGCCGTAGACTCATTAGCGGCGATCCACAGGCGTGTGCAGAAGAGCTTTATGGCTGCGAGGAAGTTGTCGCTTCGCTTGTCGTATCTGGTGGCTAAACCTCTGGCGTTTTTGAGTTTTCCGAAGAACCGTTCGACCAAGTTGCGATAGCGGTAGAGAAAGCTGCTGAACGCGAAGCCTCTACGGCGGTTGCGCTTGGCTGGGATGTTGGCGAAGCCTCCTTGAGCGGTAATTCGGTTGCGAATGGCGTCGCTGTCATAAGCCTTGTCGGCGAGAAAGGTGCTGCCGCTTGGCACGGCGGCCAGCAGCCCCTCAGCCTCACGGCAATCGCTGGCCTGGCCTTCGGACAGATGCAGTTGGATCGGCAGGCCACGGCCATCAACCAGCGCGTGGATCTTGGTCGTCAAACCGCCCCGGGAACGTCCCATGCAGCGATTTGGGTCCCCCTTTTTAGGGTCGCACCGTGCTGGTGGACCCGGATGGAGGAACTGTCGATCATCACCAGCTCGCCGTCGAATGCGGCGCTGACCGAGGCCAGAAGCCGATCCCACACGCCTGCTTTGCGCCACCGGACAAAGCGGTTGTAGCAGGTCGTATGCGGGCCATAACGCTCTGGAATATCGGCCCAGGGACTGCCCGTGCGAAACCGCCACAATATCCCGTTGATGACCCGCCGGTCATCAACACGAGGCACACCGCGCACCTTGTTCGGCAGAAGCGGCTCGATCACAGCCCACTCTTCATCGGTCAGTTCAAATCTGCGACGCGTCATCCAAAGCTCCTTCCTGAAGCCTTGAATCAATCGCGTCCGCGCCGCGCAAGTCAGTTTATGAGTTTACGGCCTAGTTTGCCGTTCGCCAAAGTCCGCCGCTTCTTTTCCCGCTTCGAGGCGCGTTCAGGGAGGTTTTCGTAATGCGTTCGTGCAAAGTGAAGTTGTGGCTGGCTCTCGCCGCGGCGGGTTTGGCGCAGGCCTGCGCGCCGGCGGGCGATGATAGCGAGGCAGAGCAGGAACTGGTCGCCCGGTCCAGCGCTCTAGCAGATCAATTCCAGGCAGATCTCAAGCAAGAGCTTTCAACCTCTCTCGCCAAGGGTGGACCTGTTGCCGCGATCTCGGTTTGCCAATCTGCCGCGCCGGCCATCGCGCAAAGCCTGTCGCAGGAAGGCGGGGCGCAGGTGCGGCGCGTTGCGCGCAGGAACAGGAACCCGGGTGGCGCGCTGCCGGATGATCTGGAGCGCCTCTACAGCCAGCTTGAGGAAAGCCCCATGAAGGAAGGAGCGCCGCGCGCGGTGCATACCATGCAGGGCGATCGGTTTACGTACATGCGCGCCATACCAATGCAGGAGCAGCCTTGCGCTGCGTGCCACGGTACCGAACTGGACCCGGCGATCGAAGCGGCGATTGCCAGGGCGTATCCGATGGATCGCGCGATAGGTTTCGAACCCGGAGAGTTGCGCGGCGCCTTTGTGATCCAGCTGCCCCGCCAGAATTGAGGAGCAGCGCAGGCGCGCTGCCCTCTCGTCCCCCTTGCGCGATATCGTCTCGAAACGGCTGCGATCTCGTATCCTGATCAGAGATCCGACTGAACCGAACATGATTCTCCGCGCGCTTGCTCCTCGCGAGCTTTGAAGGAATTGGTTGGACTGAGGCTTAGTCCTCCAGTGTGAGGGATAGAAACTCATGCTTCCAGGGAATCAAAAACAAACGGACTGAGCCGTTCCCGCTCAAATTCCCACAATCAATTGAAATTGGACGCTCGTCGGTTCAGTCCGGCGAGGTGAGGAAGGGGCAAGAGCCAATCGCATGCACCAGGTAGTTTGGAGCGTATGAATGACCGGTCCCCATTTTTCAGTTTTGACAGAGCCTGGCGCTCATCGAGCAACATCGCCCTCATTTAGAAATCACAGAGCGAGAGAGGCGGAAATTTAGTGTAATGAGGTCCGGCTTCATAAAGGGCGGGCCGCGAAAAGGCCCGAAATCCGCCAATCTGCCACCTGATCTATTGTCAGCAGGCGACGAGGCAGACCTTATCGTTCAAGCTTGCGGACCTAATCTGAGATGAAGGGCAGATGTCAGTAAGGCGTCGCCCGCTTGGGACTCGCCCTGCTGGGTGGCCTGCGACCTACGGACCGAAGCGCTTTCACCGTTGGACATGCGCCGCCTGTTGGTGCTAGCTCTATTGCGGTTGCACAAACCTCAGACGGGGAGGCATCATGACACCTTTCGCGCTTATCGCAGGGCCCGCTGTGCTGCTGGCTGTTCAAGGATTGAGCAGCGATCTGCAGCGGCAATATGATCGCCTGGCGGTCGCCTATTCGATGGCGGGCACCTGCCAGAACTATGGCTATGAGATCGATGCAGCAGGGCTTTCCGAATGGAAGGTTGCCGCGGTGGATCGCGCGGTTGAAGGCGGGATGAATCGGGAGGACGCTCAGGATAGGCTGGATCGCCAGATCGAGCGACGGACCGAGAAAATCCAGCGCGAATTTCAAGGCGCGCGCCGCGGCGGCGGGACAAGCGCAGAACGCTTCAACCGCCGGATGAAGAAATCCTGCGAACGGATTGGCGAAGACGACATGACCGGCGGCTATTTCTACCTGCCAGATTAAAGTGGTGTCGAGAGGCACAGTGCGGTGAAAGGCATACTGCGGTTCGCTCTTGCCTTGGGCAGAGCAGAGGCCCTGATGCCCTCCAGGCTTTGAGGCCACACGGCGAGCGGCCTCATTGACTCAGCTTATGGGTCGTCCGCTGAACGGCAGCTTTGCGTCTAGACCTCTTCAAAACCGGACTATCCACTAGCGGGCCGCTCCCTGATCGATATTCCCTGCCCAATCCGGCAGAAAATCAGAGCAGGTTCTTCCTGGGAACCCGGTAGTCACGAAGCGCTTATTTTAAGTATGGAAAATCGAGGAAATTCGAGACCCATTTCGGCAACGCCAAATACGATGCCTACCCGCGGAGAGCGTCTTGGAGCTTTCAAGCAACTCAGATCGCAGCGTCGAGTTCTTCTCATTGCATCTGTCTTGCTGGCCGTGGTTGCTGTCGTGCTCGGCACGGCTACTTTGCGAGAAGAGGGAGCGGTCGTCCCGATCGGGACGGGTGAGGCGAGCTATTATGGTCCGGGATTTGCAGGCAATCTTACTGCCAACGGTGAGATCTTCGATCCAGAACAATTTACCGCGGCTCACCGGACCTTGCCGATGGATAGCCATGTGCAAGTGACAAACCCGGCAAATGGTCAAAGTGTTATCGTCCGGATCAACGATCGTGGGCCCTATCATGATGACCGAGTTATCGACCTCTCTGTCGCAGCTGCTCGCGAACTTGACCTGATCCGTGCCGGCACCGCGCGCGTCGAGCTGGAGCTTATTCAAACCGAACCTCATTAGGAGAACTCGATGCAAGTCAGCTTCACGCCAGTGCAATGAGCTGGAGCTTTACTAAGCACAGGGTCAGGTCAATTGGCCTTGGCGTGGGTGATCGACGTTGTTCTTGTTTCAGCAGGAGGCAAGCTTTCCCTTTCTGAAAGAGCTTGGTCCGACAGGCAGCCTGTCCGTTTTCGGCGGTGTGGCGAAGAAATACCGACTGACCGCTCCAGGCCAACGTCAAGCCATCGGCCTACGGCTCGTTGTGGGGGTAAAACGGACTATCAAGACCCCTGTGTTCGGAGGAAAATTGCTCCCGGAGGAGATTAATCGCGCTCTACAAAGATATCCAAAGGCAAGACGGCAGTTACCCCGAGGTTGGGCACATCTACCGCTTGTGAAATGCGCAAGTCGACCGCAACGCTAGCGATCATAAAGGCTTGTGCCTGATCGTAGCCATAACGCGCCATGATGTATTCAATCATCGCGGCCAGGGCGTTGCGCGCCGCAAGATTTAGATCGCCCGATAGATTGCTCAATTCCCAAACCTTGGGAGACTCAAGATAAGCCATGTGTGCCGGAACGTTGCCTGTCTCTTTGAGCGGGTACCCGGTGACCGCGTAGAAGCGCTCAGATGGAATACCTAACGCTGACGCTGGACCTTCAAGATGCGGGCCACGCGACAAATCAGGAGGATTTTCTACCACCCGAGCGGTCACGGTAAGTGTTCCACCCATCTCGATCGCAGTGCCAGAGACCTCTCCATCTCCCTGTGCGTAATGGAAGTCTCCGACTGCGAGGCCGCAACCGTCGATCATGCAAGGCATCACTTTCAGCGTATTCGTTGTTCAGTCGCCATACGATGAAACGTTCCTAAGTGGCGAAATGATCGCCGCCAAAACCGAAGGCTGTGACATCGGTCCAACCGACTGAGGCAGGTTCCAGCGCTTCGATAGTGATTGCTACAACCTCGCCGGCTTTGGCTCCACGAATGTGAACCGGCCCAGTGAATGCATGGGCAATGCCTACCCCCTCTCTTGGCCTCCGGCTCGCGACAGAAGTCACGTCAGGGTCAAGGGTGAGATCGAACGCATCGCGGGCGACAAACACGATTGGCTCGCCCTGATCCGCTTCCGCAATCATTGGAACTTCAGGGTGTAGCCGGTTCATGCAGGCAGGGTCTTCGGCGCAGCTCATACTGGCTTCACCCAAGACCGTTTGCGCAAAGGCTTTTTCTGGCGGCGCGATTACTGACGCTACGCCACAGATGATGCAGCCAGTTAGTTTCAGTTTCATAAGTCCCCCAGATCAAGACCAAATCTTAGCACTCGCATGGTGATATGTCATATTCGCCGCACTAGAGATTTTATTGCAGTAAAGGTTTTGACGAGCTCTAACGAAGGACCGGAACTGGGTCGTCGGAGGTCGGTCCGGTTTTAGGTCACTTCACACGATAGCTGCCGGCATGCTTTCAGGAGCCACTCGGCGGACTCCGAGTGGCCGGACGTGAGTGGAAAGCGGACATTTAAGATGCGCGGTCAAGCGACCCAATTTGGGCCGATTGCCGCCTGTCCGCTTTCGGGTGCGAAGGTGCGACAGCAGACGACTGCGTTCATGGTAGCCCGGCGAGCTGACAAGTAGCTCGCCAGGCCTTCTTGATCCGACATTTTTACTCTGCCGGTTGGTGCAAATCAGGTGAGTTCTGCGTGGCCTTGCCGCTTACACCACCCCGCCTTCGGCCTCGTCGCCTGTTGGCAAGGTCCATTCGCAGCCCCAGAACCGCCATGAAGACGAGCAAGGCGATCACGAATGCCGCGACCGTCACGTTGAGACCGAGGCGTCCAATCGGGAACAGGAAGTTCCATTTGTGGATCATGCTGAAGACAAGGCGCTCGGGCTTCTCCCAGTCAGCCACGCGGTCAACCAGAACGCCCGATCCAGTATCGACGAACAATGTCGCATTGACAGGGTCGGTGTAATCCACACGCCATACCGGCAGGCGTTTGTTGCGAAAGTCGTATTCGTGGCTGAAGCGGGTGACGCGTTCCATGTTGGCCACAGCTTCGTCAGGCGCTCCCGAAAAGCGCCGGGCTATCGCCAATGCAATGTCGCGGTCGCCTTCGGGTGCGACCTCACCGGTGGCCGCATCGATGTAGATTGCTGGACCATCAGGATTGATCCCGGCAAAGCGCGCCTCCCTGATCTCTGCATCGGTGGTCGGCGGCGTATCAGTGGCGGGTGCCATCATGCTCGCATGATCATGCCCGGCCATATCGTCGCCGCCATGATCGTGCCCACCGCCTCCCATCGATCCGGGTTCAGGGGCAAGACCGATACGATAGAGCGGCACGCCGTCGCCCCCTTCGACCAGAGCAACCGACGCGATCTGTCGCCCCTCCGCAAGCGCTGCCCAGTCTTCTTCTACAGGCCACGCGCCACTTGCAACGTCGACAGGTTCGCCGCCTAAACATCAAACCGAGACGAGGCCCACACTCCGCTGATCTACGCCGCGAGTTGTGCCAAATGTTCTGACGACGGACAGTCCCCTGCTTGGAGGGACCAAAGCAGGTTGGGGAAAACACTTGTGGAATGCGTCTAAGAAAAGATCGACCAGAGAAATTATAGTCGCCGAGGTGTGTCGTTTTTCGGTGACCTCTTGACCCCTTCAGAGCACTAGCGGGTCCTCATCCAAGACATCTCTCTCGGTGGGGCTCGGTTGCAACTGGGGGGGCAACGCATATGCGTTGCGTCTTTGGGAGGGCGGCAAGGCTTGGGGTGAAATTGTCCGGCAAGACGGAGAGTATGTGGAGTTGAAATTTTGCGTCAAAGAGGCGCCGCGATTCGAGCCAGACGCAGCGCCCTAAGGGCTTTCGGGATGGGGTGGGCTTGGACGAATGATTCAGTTTGCCCGAGCTGCTGTTGCGCTGACCAGTCGCCGATCGACACTCGGGCGGCGCTGTCTAACTCAGCGGTCTTCACCAATAAATTTGTGTTGTTCAACCCTGCGGTCTGGGCGACGCCGATCACCGCACGGAATTGCCGGTCCCTTCGTTCCAGACGTGACGGCACACCTCCAATGCCTTCAAAGAAATATGAACGCCATGCATGTGTCGGGTTTGAGAGGCAGGCATGATAGCAGCCTGGAGCAGCGGCTAGAAAGACTTGCTAACGCGCAGATTGATCCGCGGGGTCTCGTCGTCGGTATCATAGCGTGGGCCGGTCAGTGGCACGGCCACTTCGAAGTCGAGATCAAGCGTCCGCGTCAGATCTGCTCGAAAGCCAGCCCCGCTCGAAGCCAGCGAACCACCGCCAAATCCGTCTTGCAGGTTATCGACCACGCCGCCATCTGCGAACGTATAGAGCTGCATATTCCTGACCAGACCCATTGCGTTAGGCCAGTCATAGCGTAGCTCTCCGACGCCCATAATTCCGTTGTCACCCGTCCGGGTGCTAAAATCATAACCCCGCAGATAGAAGTTTCCACCAAGGCCGATGTCTTCGCCAATAAGCACTGGCGTGGTCGAAAGTTGTGCCATGGTATTGAGGTCAAGGCTGAATCGACCGCCGAGTTTCTTGCGGTAGTTCAGCCACCAGTCGAGCGTCATAAAGTCTGGCTCCGCATCGAACCGCGATGCCAGCGGATCGCCCTGCTGCGTGGCGTCCAGGATGTTGAGGCCCTGGCTGACGGTCACACGGGTCCGGAACAGACCGGCGGGGCCATCAGCAAATGCGTACGCCCCGACCCGAGCAACCGAAATACGATCTTGCCGCGCAAGCGCCCCGAAGCGGTCCTGGCGAAGATCCTGGACCTCAAAGCTTCCTTCAAGCCATAGGCCGCGCGAGCGTCTGCGCCCCAATGGATGCCGCACTCTAAGGCCGGCACGCCAGGACTCGCCCAAAATCTCCTCTTCAATCAGATAAGCGCCCGGCCTGGTGTTCGAATAGGACCCGAACAACGACACATCGGTCCCGGCGTCATTGACAACAACATTGTATCGTGTGCTGAAGAATACCAGCTCGTCGGGCTCAAAAGGTGTGACCGTGAAACTTAAGTCGATCCCGTCGCGATCAATGAACAGCCCATTCGCTTCAACCTCGATTCGAGCGCGCGCTGGACCGACCGGCCGTGTACCGTCGGTGGCAAGCGATGCTCTGCCCCACCAATCCTGCCGATAGGCTTCGACCACGAGCACACCCCTGTCACCGTCACGTTCGAAGCGCGTATCGCGAAAATAGACGCCTGGCAGATCATCGGCGAGCAGAATGTGCCTTTCCAGCCGTGCCAATGTCACAGGCATTCCATTGCGCAGCGGGGCGAGCATCTTGGGAATGGCCGGATCATCCGATCCGACAATGCGAATGTCGTCGACCACTCCTTCGTCGACTTGAACACGGAGCATTCCTGCGACGAGCGATTGCGGCGGAATCCACGCATTAGCGAATAAGTAGCCGCGCTCGCGCGCAAGACTTGCGATGCTCTCGGTCAACTGTTCGAGCCCGTCCGGCTGGAGTGTGCGCCCCATGAAGCTGTTAACGATGTCCGCGAAGTCAGCGCGGTTCATCGCCACCAGCCCGTCGATCACGATTGCTCCAACATCCAATGCGGATTGGTCGGCCGCGACGCTAGGAGTCTGTAAGACCGGCTCGAACTGGATCACAACCGGCCGCTCTACGGGCGCAAACGCGTCGCGCCGCTCCTCCTCTTGCGAGGGGTCGGTCTGATCGAGCACGTCTTGTGCGCTTCCTGCCGATCCCGCGAACAACGCGAAGGCAAGCATAAGAAGTTTAACCCATTGAAACACTCAGTTGCCCTCAAGAAACCGCGGCGCTTATGCACTTGCGAAGGTTAATCCTCCGTCAATTTAACCGCTCCTTCACCCTGCCTCGAAACCAATCTTGAAGACCTGCTCGGCTATTCCGCATGCACGGAGAAAGCTTATGCGTTTGTCAGTCTTGAAATTTGCGACGTTGGCCCTGCTGCTGTGCGGTACCAGTGCCTATGCACAAAGTGGCCCTTGGACGGTCTCCGAAACCAAGGGCTCGGTCACGATCATCGGGTCCGAGGGATCACGCTCGGCCACGACTGGTATGAAGCTCAGCGGCGGTGAAAAGGTGCGAACAGGCGCGCGCTCGAATGCGGTGCTGGTGCGTGGGCGCGAATTCGTGACCGTCCGTCAAAACTCCCGCATTCAGATTCCCGCCGAGCAGCGTGAACGGTCTGTAATTCAGATCGTGCAGGATTTTGGCAGCGCACTGTTCAACATCGGCAAACAGCCTGACCCGCACTTTGGGGTTGAGACACCCTATCTCGCAGCTGTCGTTAAAGGCACCACATTCACAATTACGGTCGCTGCAGAAGGCGCGACCTTGCAAGTGACCGAAGGCGCGGTCGAGGCGTCCACTTTGGATGGCGGCGCGCGTGATCTCGTATTGCCAGGTGCTGTTGCAATGGTGGCAGCAGGTGACAACCGCAGGCTGGTGGTCGAAGGCGAACAGCGGCGCGTCATTGATTCACCTGCGCGCACCGTCACTACGCGCACAACCACACCCTCTAACCCGTTCATTTCGTCCGCGAGTTCAAGCCCATCGCGGCAGCGCATCAGCGCTTCAATCGTCAGCTCACCAGCTGATCTTGATGACATCTCAGGCGGCTTTGTATCTGGCCAAAGCGCCATGATTGTTAGCGCCGTTGTCGCTGATAACACCGATCGCGGCGGCGAAGCCCGGGGCGGCAATGTCCAGCGGATTACAAACGAAGGTGGAGGATCAGATCTTGCGGCATGCTTCCAGGGGAGCTGCGCACCGGCCGGAAATATGGGTGGTGGTATGGTCGGCGGTTCGGGCCGAGCGGACGGTTTTGACGTTGATGACCTAGGCAATCGCCCTGGACTGGCCGGGAATGGGAATGGAAGAGTTCCGCAGCCCATTGGTGGTCGCGGCATTGGCAATATCGAAGATGAAATTGGCAGCAGGCCAACCGTTCTCGGCAACGGCAATGCTGGCGCTAACGGCAATTCTGGCGGCAGCGGCGGCGCTAACGGCAACGGCGGCGCTAACGGCAACGCTGGCGCTAACGGCAACGGCGGCGAAAACGGCAACGGCGGTGACAACGGCAACGGCGGCGCTAACGGCAACGGCGGCGCTAACGGCTCCGGGGGCGACAACGGCAACGGCGGCGAAAACGGCAACGGCGGTGACAACGGCAACGGCGGTGACAACGGCTCCGGCGGTGCCAACGGCAACGGCGGGAACAATGCTAACGGCGGCGACAACGGCAACGGCGGCGACAACGGCAACGGTGGCGACAATGGCTCCGGCGGTGACAACGGCTCCGGCGGTGCTAACGGCAACGGCGGGAACAATGCTAACGGCGGCGGCAACGGCAACGGCGTCGACAACGGCAACGGCGTCGACAACGGCAACGGCGTCGACAACGGAAACGGTGGCGACAATGGCTCCGGCGGTGACAACGGCTCCGGCGGTGCTAACGGCAACGGCGGGAACAATGCTAACGGCGGCGACAACGGCTCCGGCGGCGGCAACGGCAACGGCGTCGACAACGGAAACGGTGGCGACAATGGCTCCGGCGGTGACAACGGCTCCGGCGGTGCTAACGGCAACGGCGGGAACAATGCTAACGGCGGCGACAACGGCTCCGGCGGCGACAACGGCAACGGCGGCGACAACGGCAACGGCGTCGACAACGGAAACGGTGGCGACAATGGCTCCGGCGGTGACAACGGCTCCGGCGGTGCTAACGGCAACGGCGGGAACAATGCTAACGGCGGCGACAACGGCTCCGGCGGTGACAACGGAAACGGTGGCGGCAACGGTCGGATAAAGAACTGACCGGAGCCAACCTGATGCTTTTCGATCCGCTCTTACCTGCCAAAGGGCAATTGCTACCGCGGCTTTGGCTTGTCTTGGCGATCGGGTTGGTATTCTCAGGCGTCGCCTCGTCGGGCTATACCCGCGCAGCAGAGGATTTCTTGCAGCAAGGCAAATTTGCGCTGTCGAGCAAGCCTGCAAGCGGGCAGATCCATGTCATCGAAATGGACGCTGCGAGCGTTGCGGCCATTCAAGAATGGCCGTGGTCGCGCAGCCACTATGCTCGGGTTGTAGAACAACTCGATGTTGCGGGGGTTCGTTCGATCAGCTTCGACGTTGATTTTTCAAGCCATTCCAACCTTGGCGGAGATCAAGATTTCGCCAGTGCCCTCGCCAAGGCATCGGCCCCGGTCATTCTTCCAACATTCGGTCAGGCCGCCAGCTATAGTGACACGCGCAAGCTAGACGCATTGCCAATTGAGCTGCTTCGTGAACATGTCAAACTCGGATCGGTCTCCGTCGCGCCTGACAGAGACGGATTTGTGCGCAGGATGCCGCTGGGCACGATTACCGACGGTCTGCCAAGACCTTCGCTCTCGGCCTTCTTTGCCCAGCAATCGGGCACTGCAGACGCCAGTTTTCCGGTCGACTATTCGATCGATGCCAATACGATCCCGCGGCACAGTTTTATCGCAATTGAGAAGGGGTCATTTGACCCCGCGACGCTCAAGGGCAAGGATGTCCTGATCGGCGGGACAGCCATCGAATTGGGTGACCGTTATCCTGTTCCCAGATATGGCGTCGTTCCCGGTGTAATCATCCAGGCTCTTGGCGCAGAAACTCTCTATGCCGGTCGCCCGCAATATGGATCATGGCAATTGCCGCTGGTGTTATCCGCGCTGTTTGGGTTGCTGATCCTGTTTGGTCGATCCTACAGGATAACGGCAATTTGCACCGCGCTCAGTCTTGCTCTGGTGGTCACCTTGTGGATTTACGCTCAGAATGCGATGCTGACCTGGTTTGAGATCATCCCGGCTATACTGTTGCTCGCTACAGCAGGGGCACTTCGTTCGCTGGTGATTGCGCGTGATCGCTTTGTTGTCCGCCAGCGGACCGATGCGGAATCCGGATTGCCCAATGCGATCGCCATGCGAGACGACGTGTCGCTAGACCGCCGCAAATTCGTCATCGCCGGAATGATCAATGAATTCGACGCACTCAAGGCTGTCGTCGGTCCGAATGATGTCGGACTGCTGTTGCAAAGGGTCGTCGAGCGGCTTGAAGTGTCGGGCTGCGACAAGCCAATTTACCGCACCGATGATCGGGTCCTTTCTTGGAAAACCGAACTTGAGCTGTTTGAAATCGAAGAAATGCTTGCGGGGCTGCGGGCCATCATGCGAAGCCCGATCGAAATTGGGGGGCGTAAGGTAGATCTGGCGCTGACCTTTGGGGTGGCAGAATCCGACGGCCCTGCCGCTATCGCAAACGCTGCCCATGCCGCCAGTGTCGCGTTCCGCAAGGGCGAACGGTGGCGCTTACACGAACAAAGCGAGAGCGCGCAGCTACAGCAGCAAGTGTCGCTGATGGGTGAGATGGACGCAGCGATCCGTGAAGGGCATATCAAGGTCCACTATCAGCCCAAACTGGATTTGAGGGCTGACCGGATCACTTGCGCCGAGGCTTTGGTCCGGTGGGAGCATCCCGTGCGCGGCATGTTGCCACCAGACAGCTTCATTCCGCTAGCCGAAGAAAGCGGTCGCATTGAAGATCTAACCTTGGAAGTTTTGCGTCAGACAATTGATGACCTACAGACTTGGTATTCGCAGGGCTTTGAGATAGCGGCAGCGGTCAACATTTCCGCACGGCTCTTGGCGACAGCTACCTTTGTCAAACGAGCCGATGCGCTTATTTCGCAAATGGGAATTCCGACCAGCCGATTGAGCTTTGAGGTGACCGAATCCGCCGAACTCGAAGACGCCGAATCTTCCATCGCCACCCTTCACCACTTCCGCGAACGGGGCATACTAATTTCAATGGACGACTACGGCACAGGTCAGTCTACCTTGAACTATCTGAAGACGCTCCCAATCTCGGAACTCAAAATTGATCGCTGCTTTGTTCAGCACGCCCATCGCGATCGCAGCGACGCAATGCTGGTTCGCTCGACCGTGCAACTTGCCCACGAATTGGGCCTTCGCGTTGTAGCCGAAGGCATCGAGGACCGCGAATGCCTCGAGTTCCTCCGTGGCATAGATTGCGACTATGCGCAGGGATACTTCATCGGAAAACCGATGGCAGCTGCTTCGATGGCAAAGCTTGTATCCGCCCCCCCTCGCAAGGCTGCTTAGCTGCGAGGCGCCAAGTACCTAAGGGGCGAGTCAATTCCGATCCACACTTCTAAGCTCCAAGTCACAGGGTTTTGCATAAGCCTCCTGGTCCGAGTTGTCCGTGAGGAATGTCTGCAATTGGGAACCATCAAACTGGGTTCTTATGACCGACGTTGGGGCGCAAACCAGACCTCAGGCGCTGCTGCAGATTCACCGTCTTAGAGCAGTTTCCCAACCTCTTCGTAGTCGTAAAGGAAGTCGCCCCACCATTGCAGCATGCGGCGGCGCGGGACGAGGTATTGGGCTGCATTGTAGGCGCCGCGCACAGCGTTGGTTTCGACATGGGCAAGCTGCAGTTCGATCCAGTCAGCATCGAAGCGGCGCGCACCATCGGTATTGACCTGCTCGTTGAGGATCGTCGAAGCGAGCCCCCGGAAGCCATGGACGGTCGCAACGCCCTTGTAGCCAAGGTCGTAAAGGCAATAGAGCATGCGGTTCTCGCTGATCGGCCGCTCCGGATTGGTGGTCTGCGGGAACATCCATGCGCTCTTCTCAGCCTTTGCAACCAGCTCGATCTCGTCCAGCAGCGCATGGGCCTGCCTTGGCAGCGGCACCAGATGCTCACGGCCCGTCTTCATCCGCTTGCCTGGAATACGCCATACAAGCTCGTCGGTGCCTCGGCCTTCAATCTCGCCAGCCTGCATGAAACGCGTCTCGTTGGTGCGGACCATCGTGAGGATCGTCCATTTAAGAGCAAGCTTGGTAACTGGGTCGTGGTTTGACCTCGCAAGCTTTCCATAGAACTCGGTCAAGCGTTCGCGAGGCAGCTTGGCCATATGCTGTACCTGCGGCCTTGGCGCCATGCTGTCTCTCGTGTCGGGCACTGGATCAGCAGCGCTTCGTCGCCCACTTGCGATAGCGTAGCGCATTATCGCTGAAACATGGTTCAGCACCTTGCGAGCCACCTCCAGCGCTTCGCGCCTCTCATAGCGTGCAATGAGATCAAGGATGTCGCGATGCGACACTTCGGCGATAGGGATCGCGCCGATGACCCGAAATGCATCTCTCTCAAGTCTGCGCAGGATCAGCGCCGCATAACGCGGCTCCCAGCGCGCCTTGTTCTTGGCATACCACTCGCGCCCGACTGATTCGAATGTGTCGCGCTGGACGGTCCTCGTTTCCTGCTTAACGCGCCGCGCCTCGAGCGCAGGATCCCGGCCTCCGCGCAAGGTCGCCTTGACTTCCTCGCGCCATGCACGCGCGCTGGCGAGTTTCACCTCGGGATAACGACCGCCGCTGACGGTTTTCTGCTTGCCACCAAAGCGGTAACTCATCTTCCAGGTTTTGACGCCACGCGGACTGATTTCGACATGGAGTCCACCGCCATCGGAAATCTTGACCCTCTGCGCTCTTGGCTTGGCATTCTTGATGGCAAGGTCAGTTAGCGGCATGCGTGCTCCTCAAGCGGCATGCAAACCCAACACTTACCCAACAATCATGTCAAGTCGGCATGAGAGGGCATGAGACGCTGTGAGACACACAAGACCCCGATATCTATGGGGTTTATAACACCTGAGAGACGATATGAGACGCTGTGAGAAAGAAAAATGGCGGAGACGGAGTCCGACCTATATCTGAAATAACGATTTGATATCAGATCGCTATGGAGATTTCACAGTTCACCAGACCCACACTCAGACCCACACTTTTGATTGGATGCAAGCGGACATCCTGAGATCGTGGGGGCTGGCTGTCAGTTGCGTCACATGTGGCTTGATGTTGGTTACCAGCCATAGCGCGAAGGGTAAAAGCCCTTATCATCGTCTGGTCCAAACACGTGTTCAGCCTCGAACAAGACCTCGAATCCTTCGACACTTGAAGCGCGCTCGGCTCGCTCGACGATTGCATTGAGCCAGTCAAGGAACTCGGCGGAACGCGGCGAGGACGTGGCTTTGAGTTCCTCTGTTAGTTGGGTGGCTAGGCGGCGCAGGCGATCGCGTCTCTCAACCCGCTCGAATACGAGTTCGAGCACCTTGAGGCGCCGGTCTTCGATATAGGCTAGCCGTCTAGCCTCGTTGCGCCGACGCGCCTCTTCTTCCGCACGGATGCGGTCTTCCTCGGCCCTTCTGTCATCCTCGCGCTTGGCAGCGGCCAGAACGGCAAGACCAACGGCGATATCGTTCGCCATGTTTTCCACGCGCTGGATTTTGGCATCCTTGAAGGAGCGGCGGAGAGCTGACGAGTATCGCAGATAAAGATCGAACTCGAACGATACCTTGCCGGTCGGTGCGTAATCCCATTCTGGCCAATGGCTAAATGAGGAAAAGCTCGGGACGTAATCCCAATCGTTCCGTGCCCAGCGCCGCTCCCGCCGTTTTCGTTCCTTCTCTTCCTTCGCCAATTCCTCGGGCGTGGGCTCGTGCTGCGACCGCTTAACTGCTTCCTTTAGATTGAAGGGGACAATCACGTTTCCGTCCGTGAACGCGGCGCGGTCACCCTTGCCGCTGAGTTCAAAGCCTTGAATCTGTGCTGCCGTGACTATTCGGTTGAGCGATAGCTCGATCCGATCGATTGAATCCGGCGCGATCTCCACGTCGATCAAGCCGGACTGAGCGAGCCTCACCAATCCCCGTTCGTCGGGCTTTGCCTTGCGCAACTTGGCCATCGATCGCGTTACGATGGAATGTTCCTGATCGACCTTTTTTGGATCGAATGCCGAGGCCCGAACGCGGGCCTCTTCGCGCATTTGCGCGACGGAATCGGGCTCGTTGCGTAGCTCTCCGCCAGCGATGTTGATCGTATCGGAAATGCCCGACTTCAGCTTGGGAAGCGGTGTTCTTTTGACCTTCTGGCCCGCTGCATGTTTTGCCCACCATCCCAGCGGAGGGTTGGGCACATCGTGCTTACGGCAAATCTTGTGCAAGGCGACGTCAGAAAGACCGAATTCCTTACCCAAGTGCGTCATCGGCTTGGACCAGACGAGCTCATAGAACTCGGAGCGGGTGAACTGACGTGCCATGAGCTAACTTCGCCTGATTGCGTCCAACCGTTTGTTAGGCGTCATCTTGAGCAACGAACTCCGCCCTTGCAGGATCGTAAACGTGCTGCGTGACAGTACCGTCACTGATCCGCGACACCAATTCGTTGATGATCGAGAGCGGGACAAGGAACCACTCGCGCGGCTGTACAGTTTTGCCAAATCGATCGCCTGCTGAAAGATCAAGGCGGGCAGGCCCGAGCGCACGATGGATCAGCCGTTCGAGCTTGGTCCGATTGATGTTGAAGAGCTTGTACTCAGCCACGACTTCGACATCCGCGAGCAGGAAAGTCGGATCGTTACGCGCGTTGGCAATCCGGCTGAGGACCGGCTGCCCTGTAACGCCGATCTTATGGATCAGCTCGCGATGCTCGTCGACATAGGGATGCGACGATTTGCTGCGGAGTACGTAGATCGTGCCGCTTTCCAGATCGTCGGGCTCAGCGGTGTCTCCAAAAAGCGGCCCTGCGCTTTGCTCGCTCACGCGCCTAGCGGACTCATCCCGATAGAGCGACTTCTGGAATGAGCGTGAAAGGACCGTCGCCTCGGTTGCGTTGTCATAAATGACTCGGACACGGCGATCAGCCCGCTCATACTGAGTCGTAAAGGCGTCGGTCGAAGCGGCGATGTATGCGAGTTGCCCGCCAACGATGAAGAAATTCCCCGGCTGGATTTCGGCCAGTGTGACCTCGGAATTGCCGAGCGCCTTGGCCTGTCTGCTACCGGCCTTCAGATCGACCTGCACCGCCTCGAACAGCGGCTTGAACTCTTCGAAATCCTCGCACCTCTCACGGTTGGCGATTTCTTCAGCCGCTTTCTTCTCGGCCCGAGAACTCACATGCCGCAGCTTTGTAATATCATCTTCCGACCCCGGTTGGATGCCAAGTTCTGCCAGAAGTGCAGTGTCGTCTAGTTCGTCCGATGGTTTCCCTAACGGCTCGGCTGCCTCCAGAATTCCGTCCGGGTCCATGCTCGCCAGGAGTTCATGCGCTTCGGGAAGAGCGCGAAGCTTCTCAAGGCGGACGGCATAGAGTCGCTCAAAAATGTCATGATCCTCCCCATGCCTGGGGAGCCGTCCATGCTCTTTGACGAAACGCTGTATGTCCTCGAATCCCGCTATGATGCGTTCCTGTAGCGGGGTCAGCTTTCGGACCGGCTCGGGTGCTGTTTCGACACCAAGCTCGGCCAGCAGTTCGAGGTCACTCAATTCAGCCATTGCTGGCCTCTTTGGTGGCGTGGCGTTGGAGGAAAGCGATGCCCTCAGCCATCTTGCGTTCCCACGCATCTTGAGAAGTGAGTGAAGGCAGCCGTCCGCGCTCCCGCTTGAATTCCAATGCACGCTCAGCAAGTGCGCGCGCATCTTCGTAGGTCAGTTTGTCCTTCTTTGCGTTGATGACCGCCTGAACCTGCAACAGGGTCTTTGCATCCATAGACTTGGCCAAGACAGCAATCGTTGCCTCGAATGGATTGACCCGGTCGATGAGATCGATGTCGAGCTCGGTCACGCTGAGCGCGAACCTGCGCACGCCTTCGATGAATGCGGTATTTGCCTTGATCTCGCCATCACCATCGCTTGTCAGCACAGCCTTGGCTTGCTGGGTCAGCGTCATCGCAGCAACCGCCTGTTGGCGGACCGCTTCCTGATCGTGTTCGCTCAGTTCGGGGTACTTTTCCCGAATGATCTTGCCCATCTTGAGCTGGGTCAGCTCTTCTGGAACCACGTCAGGGTCGAACACGCCGCGTTCGACGACCGCCTTGTCCTGCACAAAGGTCGCAATGACCTCGTTCAGATCCTCACGGCAGATACGCGTTGCCTCGGCGCTTTTGGGCAGTTTGAGACCCTTGATCTCGAAATGCATCTGGCCGTGATCGTTCACGCCAAAATTGGTCTCACCTTCCTTGTATCCACCCGGCCCATAGTCGAAGTCCGGTTTCGGCCCTGCGTCCTTTGGGGTGAAGTCGAAGCGGGGCGCGAGCACCTGCTCCATGAGCAAGCTCGCCGCAATCGCCTTGAGGTAATCGTTGATCGCGTCGACCACGAGCGGGCTGTCAGCAGCCGGTTCGGCGATCAGATTGGTAAAGCGAGCGCGGGCCTTGCCCGGCGCATCCCGGGTCGCGCGGCCGATGATCTGGACGATCTCCGTCAGCGAGGATCGATAGCCGACAGTCAGCGCGTGCTCGCACCAGATCCAGTCGAAGCCCTCCTTCGCCATCCCGAGGGCGATGATGATGTCGACGAAGTCGCGATCCGACCGCGCATCGGGTGACTTCAGGGCTGCGGCGACTCGGTCGCGCTTTGCGGAATCGTCGTCGACCAGATCAGCCACCTTGATCACGTTTCCGGCAGCCGTCTTGATCAGGTGGAACCCGGTCTCGGGATCAATGCCCTGCCAGTCGCCGAGGTGGTTCATGATGTCCTCGGCCTCGCGATGCTTGTCCTTCAGGCTCTCGCGCGAATTGACCGATGGGATGTGGACGATAGTCTTCACCGTCGGATCGAGCAGCGCCGAAATCTTCTCGGTGTAAGGCCCGGTATAGAAGCTGTAGCCGATATCGAGCGTCTTGAGATACTCGTATCCATTGAGCTGCTGGTAGTAGGTGTAGGTAACCGTCTCGAACTTGGCCTCGTCTTCGGGCGCAAGCACAGGAATGGCATCGCCACGGAAATAGCTGCCCGTCATCGCCACGACATGCGCCTTGTCGCGCCCGATCAGCTGCGCGAGCTGCGCGCCGAGACGGTTGCCGGCATCGGCGGAGACATGGTGGAACTCGTCGATCGCGACCAGGCGGTTATCGAACGCTTCCGGCCCAAGCTCGTCGAAGGCGAAGCGGAATGTCGCATGAGTGCAGACGAGCACCTTTTCGTCGCTCGCAAGGAATTCGCCGACCGCTTTCACCTTGGACTTCGCGACCTTGGGATCATCGGCTCCGGGCGTGTTGCACAGGTTCCATTGCGGGGCGACGTTCCAGTCGGTGAAGAAACCGTACTTGCTCAGTGGCTCGCTGTTAAAACTCGCGCCGATCGAGCGTTCGGGCACGCAGATGATGGCTTGCCGGACATTCTGGTTCGCCAGCTTGTCGAGCGCGATGAACATGAGCGCACGCGATTTGCCCGAGGCGGGCGGAGACTTGATCAGCAGATATTGCTCGCCGCGCTTCTCATAGGCTTGCGCCTGCATCGGGCGCATGCCCAGCTCGTCCGACTTGGCCGACGCGCCGGTCTGGGCGGTCGTGAACGATACGGCGGGAATGATCTGATCCTTGGCGCTCATTTGAAAAGCTCACTGTGTGTTCCGGCGCGGGTGAAAAATATGCCGCCGCCGGGTGCCGGAATGTCTTCCACCCGGTAGATCAGCAGGAAATCGCCACCGACGTGACATTCGCGATGATCCTGCCATTCCCCCTTGAGCGCGTGGTCTTTCCATTCGGGGCCGAGCGGCGCGTCATTGGCGATAAGCAGCAGCATGACCTGCTTGAGCTTTTTCATATCGTATCGGCCCGAACGCGACAGCCGCTCGAAGTCCTTCAGGAATGACTTCGCATAGCCAATCGTCCGGGGCAGCGCGGTGCGCTTGCTCGCAGCCGGTTTCTTCAAGACTTCGGTTTTCCGCCCTCGCGCAGGGCTTTGCTCTCTTCCTCGAGCTCGGCGAACATATCGTCAGCATTGTCGAAGTGCGGCGTGCCGCCATTCTTGAAGAACTCGTTTGCCTCTTCCATCGCCGCGCGGGTTTCCGCGTTGGGAACCTTAAGCTCCAGCGGGAAGGCCTGGTCGGTGGCGATGCGATGGAACAGCAGACGCACGGCATCGGCGGTCGACAGACCCATCGCCGCCAGCGCCTCGGTCGCGCGGTCTTTCAGATCATTGTCCATCCGGACATGAATCATCGAGCTATGAGCGTTCATACCACCTCCTGTATCTCAAATGAGATATATGGCGGATCAGGTTTGAAGTCAACGCGATCAAGCTGCCTCGGTAAGAATCAAATCCCAGCATCAACCTGAGCTTTCCACCGTCTCAAAAGTTCGACATTGGTCAAAAGCCAAGCGCGCAGCCGAGACGCCGTGCGGATCCCCGAAACAATTCCATCTAACTGAGCGGCGAAGTCGCCCTGATTGTCGATTGGCGCAGTAGGACAACTCATGACCAAACCCGGATTGGGCCTTGTCTTGGTCGGCGGCTTTGCGGCGAAGCTTGCACCCAGTTCAACTGCATCACGAGAAAAAGCATCCTTTACTCGCTTAAGCGCTGGCCCCCACCCGCCAAATGTGACTGCCACATAATTGGCCCGGTGCCCCTGTCCGCGACCGAATTCGTGGGCAAATCGAGTTGGACGCAATTCGTTGGGGAGTGCCGCCAGCGTTTTACGAACATCAAAGATCATCGATACGCTTTCATCGGGATTGGCGGGTTTCAACATCGTTTTGCCCGGGATTATCTCCGGCGCTTCTTTGGCCAGTAAGTCGACATATCGGGCGTTAAAATCGCCGATGATTTCGTTTGGGATTGGTCTATATCCCCTTCTATGCTTTTCAACGGCTTGGTCGAGTAGATCGGCGCGAAACCGCATACGTCGTTCGCCATCACCAGTGTTGCCGCTTCGCGATGCGAAATACTCGGCTAATTCCTCATATGTGACGACGGCATCGAACTTGCTCGTGAAGTCACCGTGCTGACGGCGATAATTTTCTGGACACGTGATCAGCATTGCAGCGCGAGCAAATTCCCCGGCGACCACGTCCAGCTCCTCGCGGTAGCTCTCGGCCTGATCGGGCTGTTCACTGGCATCGAGCTTGTTCTCGATGAGAAGAGCTGCCCGCGTCCGATCGGTCGCTACTAAATCGACGAAGATGTCTATCTCGCGCCGATTGCGTGTACGTCTCTTGCTGTGCAGAACCGTTGAGGAAGTAACCTCTGCGGGCAGACCTGCTTTCTGGGCCATCCATTCAACGAACTCATTCGAAGCGAAGAGTTCCTCGACAAGGAGCAAGTCGATGTCTCGCTCCGTTGCATGGGTTAGAGTAGGGATGAATTCGTCCGTCATTACGCCGCCTTTGCGCCAGATTTTCCAGCGGTCATTTTGGTGTAGAGTTCGAACAGCTTTTCGAGGCGTTCGGTGTCGTTTTTGAATCGGCGGCCGATGTAGATGCGTTCCAGGACTTCGTCGTTGCGGTCGTGCGCGTGGCGGAGGTTTTCGGGCATCTTTTCCGGATCGTAGAGTTCAGCGATGGTCTTGGGGAAATGCGCCTCACGGGCGAGGAGAATGTCCTCAGCGCAGCGGGTCAAGTCGGCTTTGTGTTGTGCCTTCAAACCAGCGGCGGGCAAGGGAAACGTGTTCCAACCTAGGGTATTAGAGTAGCGATATCGGGTTTCGAGCTTGCCGCAGACGGTGGCGATCCAGACCAGATGCAGGTGCGAAGCAATAAGTGAAAGGTGCCAAAGAGGGGCATCATACAGTCCAAACGCCGCGTTTGATACTACCGCGCCTCTCGAAAGCGCGCCTACTGGTAGAACATTCCGATTCTCGCTTGTGTGAATGGGGATGATCAACGGCACTTCAGTGCCGCCTTTTCCATGTCGGATTTCCGCAAAAGCATGCGGCGTAGATGCTTGTTCTTTTGTCTTGGCTTTCGTGCTCTTGTTCCTAAACGCTCGAACCTTCTCAAGGCGGCTCGCAATGAATTCTATATTCGATACCTTCTCTACATCAGAGTCGGTAATCCAGAGGCAGTAGCGAAACTTGCCATCAATATATTCATCGCTTCCGAGATACGGCTTGAGATATTCCTTCCCCGCGCCTTTCGCAACTTCCCTGAACTCATGCGATTTGAACACCAAGCCGCCACCATCGGCGGGCTTGCTTCCATAATCCATCGGTGTGAGACCGTTCAACGGCTTCGAAACTTTCTTCACGATTGTTGTGGAGTTTGGCACGAGGTAAGGGCCGATGACATCGACACGTCTTTCTAGCGGATTGTCTGGATCAGTCTCATCGAAGAGTTTGGTGTCTCCCTTTTTCACAGTCAGGCCGACTACAACTACCGTTACGCCAGCATTGTTGGTGGCCAGATTCTTCCATTTGAAGGAAGTTCGGGCGAAGTGAATCCTTACCCCAGTCTTCAAAGCTGCGCGCCAAAACGCATCAACCTGCTGTCCTTGGCAGATCGAATTAGTAGCCACGAAGGCGCAGTCAGTCGCCGCGTTACGGCAAAGCGGGATCGCTTTGGCAACCCAGCCCAAGACGTAATCTAACGACTTCCAACTTGCGGTTGACGATTCAAATACCCCGGCGAGATCGAGCTTCTCGCGCTCGCTCATTTCGGACTGGCCGCTATATGGCGGATTTCCGCAGATGTACGTTTCGCCGCCCGCATTTTCGAAATCGATCTCGGCTTGTTCTAGGGGCGTTTCAAACAAGTCATCGCCCCTTACCTTTACCCCCGTGCCCGTAGGCGGGCAGAGGCTCAGCCAGTCCATCCGCAACGCATTTCCGCAGGTGATCCAGTTCTGGCTATCGAGCGGCAGGAAGTCGGCGAGCGCCTCTTTCTGTCCGCGATAGAGCACGTCGCACTGGAACTCGGCGATGATCAGCGCGAGGCGTGCAATCTCTGCCGGGAAGTCGCGTAATTCGATACCGCGAAAGTTGGTGAGCGGGATGTCGCTATCGCGCTCGCTTTCGCCACGCCGCCTGTTTATCTCGGCTTCGATCTCGCGCATCTGCTTGTAGGCGATGACGAGGAAATTGCCCGATCCGCAGGCCGGATCAAACACCCTGATCTTCGCCATGCGGCCCCGCAGATTGAGCAGCTTGCGACCATTGTCACCCGCTTCCTCCAGTTGCTGGCGCAAATCGTCCAGGAACAGCGGGTTCAGCACCTTCAGGATGTTCGGCACGCTGGTGTAGTGCATGCCGAGCGCCCCGCGCTCCTCATCATCGGCGACCGCCTGGATCATGCTGCCGAAGATATCGGGGTTGATCTGTTTCCAGTTCAGCCCGCCGATATGCAGCAGATAGCTGCGCGCCATGCGGCTGAAGCGCGGTACCTCCACACTGCCGGAAAATAGCGCGCCGTTAACATAGGGGAAGGCATCGGCGTGGGGCGGGATGTTCGCCGCCTTGCGATAGCGATCGTCCAGCCTGCCTTCGTGCCGCGTGGGTGTGTCCATCGCGCG
This sequence comes from Erythrobacter sp., assembly GCA_043567175.1. Taxonomy (GTDB): domain Bacteria; phylum Pseudomonadota; class Alphaproteobacteria; order Sphingomonadales; family Sphingomonadaceae; genus Erythrobacter. The sequence goes on along the minus strand of CP121323.1, from coordinate 1,668,947 downwards.
AAAGATGTTGGAGATGATCTCATGCGTGTTGGAGCTTTCCCGGTCGCTAAACCGCTCGACCGTAGAGGTGAACAGGCCCTCTCCGTTGAAGATGTCGGTATCTTCTGCAAAGAAGCAAAAGATCAGACGCGCCATGAAGTGGTTCATGTCGTGCCGGCGCTCCGCCGTGGCCCAGTCGGGGTTCTCTTTCAGCAGCTCGACATAGAGCTTGTTGAGCTTGCTGGTGGCGCGGATGTCAAAGCTGTTCTCGCGGATTTGCTTGACGGTGGTGATGCCCGCGAGCGGCAGGAATGCGCCGAAGTGGTTCGGGAAATCGCTGTAAGTGCAGGCAACGGATTCGCCGTTGACCAGATCCTCCGCCTGCAAGTCGGTGCCGTCCGTGGCGAGGATGAACTTGGCCTTTGCCGCGCCCGTCTTGGGGCTTTCACGCAGGGCCTTCAGCGTCTCGTCGACCGCGCCCGGATCGCAAGTGGCGATATGGATATTGTTGCGCTGGAGGACACCGTCCGGAAGGTCGGAGGCATTGGTTGTCCCGGCCCGCAATTGCTTCAGCGTGTTCGCCTTGCGCCCGAATGCTTCGAGAAACGCGAATGGAAACTCCGCCCGGTCAAATGGCTGGGCGGCCAGTTCTGAAATTGCTTCTTCGATCTCAACAGCATTCATGGCGCGATACTTGGCCGACGAGCGTCAGATTCACAAGTCAGGACAGGGATTTGCCGGAGGGAAACGTGCAGTGAGGCGGTGCCTTGAGTTAGGCTTCCAGAGCTCTTCCGTACTTCAAGAACCATTCCCTTTTCATGACCTGATCACGCCCCTGACCGTACCCGGACAGGCGCTGCAACCCACGCCCATTCGGACCGTGTTGCCACGCTTCGCGCGGCTGCCCGCGCCACCCCGATAGGCGGGGTTCCCCTCGCATACGCTCGGTGCAGTCCTGCCCGCGCCCGGCCTCTTCGGGGCTCAGTCAAAGGGATGGTCCCTTGGACGGATCGAATGCCTCGAAAGGACACGAACAATGAAGAACACCGTCACACTGGTTGGCTTTGTCGGCAACACTCCCGAAGTCCGCGAAACTTCCGGCAGCGCCACGATAACCGGCCTATCGCTCGCTACCACGCGCAGCTTCAAGGACAGCGAAGGCAACCGCCAGACCGAGACCGAATGGCACCGGATCACCTGTTTCAACGGCATCGGGAAAAGCGTCGCCGAGCATGTCGCGAAGGGCGCCATGATCATGGTGACGGGCCGCATCCACTATAGCCGATGGACCGACGCCGATGGGCAAACTCGCTACCGCTGCGAGATCATCGCGGAACAGGTCGATTTTCTTGTCAGGGCGAAGGAAGCCCGAGCCGCCAAGGCCGCCTGATCGCAACCGCAATCTGACGCTCCCAAAGGGCCTCGCTGGCAATATCCAGCGGGGCCTTTTGCCGTGCTTGGGATTGGCCTCACTTCCGTTCGCTCCTTCGCCGCGAGGGCGCGGAGATCCTTCTGGAAGTGGCTGGAAAATCTCTTAAGAACAAACCGGCGAAATGACTGGTCACGCGGGGGAATATGGGAAAATGGAGGGCACACCGAACGCCGCCATGCGGCAGAAAGAGATTGTTAAGCAATAGGTTACGCGAAGTTGTTCCTCTACAAAGAGGAGCAAGTCAATGCAAGCAAATGGCTATGTGTTACCAGCAAATGAAGCCCCGAATCATCATTCCTCAACCCGATCCGGTGAAGGGCGTGGGACTGGTGAAAAGGCAAAGCCGAGCAATCGGGTTAGGCTCAACGGAAATATCGCCCGGCGCAAGCCCGGGAAGCGAATTCGGGAATATTGGGATATCGACCTGCCGGGCTTTGGCCTGCGGGTAAATCCCGGCGGCAGGCGGACATGGTTCGTGCTGTTTCGCCAGCGCGGCAAACTGCGGCGGGTGTCCCTGGGAACCTCCCGCGACATCTCCCCCGCCACAGCCCGCCGCCTCGCGCGGGCGAAGCTGGCTGAGGTGGCGCTCGATGGGTTGCCGACGCGCAAGAAGGCCCGCGCTGCACAGAAGAGCGATGCGCCGCTACTGCGCGACTACGCCGAGCGCTTCTGGGCTGACTATTCGCGGCACTGGAAACCATCGACCCGAAAGCGCAACAAGAGCGCGATTTTCAAGGAAATCCTCGGCGCGTTCGGCGACCGGCGGATCGACGAGTTGGCCAAAGGCGACATCCTGTTCTGGCGCGACAGCTTTGCAGAGCGCCCCGGCGTGTTCAATCGCACGCTGCCAGTGTTCTCGGTGATGATGGGCTATGCCGAACGCCTTGGCCTGCGTCCGCGCGGCTCCAACCCTTGTAAGGGCACGCCGCGCTACAAACGCAAACCGATGGAGCGTTTTCTTGATAGCCATGAATATGCGCGGCTGGCCACGGCCTTGCGAGACTACGAGACGGAGCAGCCGCTCTATGTCGCGGCAATCCGTCTTCTGATCTTCACCGGCGCGCGATCCGGAGAGATCGAAAACTTGCGGTGGGAATGGGTGCAAGAACCACGCCTGATGCTGCCAGACAGCAAGACTGGTGCGAAGATCATCTATCTCAATCGGCAGGCCACCGATGTTATCGCAGGGCTGCCAAACCGGACACCGAGCGGCCTGCTGTTCCCCTCGGTCCGCAATCCTGAGAAGCCGATCAAGCTCAGCATGCATTGGCCGAAAATCCGCAACAGTGCGGCCCTGCCAGATGTCCGACTTCACGATCTGCGTCATAGCTTCGCCTCGGTCGCGATCCGCGATAACATCTCGTTGATGGTGATTGGTAAACTGCTGGGCCACGCACTTGCCGAGACGACCACCAAATACGCGCACCTGTCCGATGAGATCGTCGCCGACGCGGCCGAGCGCGTATCCGGCTCGATTGCTGGCCTGATCGGGGTCGGACAATGAACGCACTGACCCTGAGGGGGATCGTCGCCGAGGAACTGGGTAGCCTCAAACTCCACGTGGTCGGCAAGCGTGCTGGACTTGGCGAGCTGCGCAAGACCTGCTGGACGCGCGAACTGCCTGGCTTCGGCACGCGGCATTATGCCAGCGGTCGCAAGGTCTATATCGTCCAGGCACGGATGGAAGGGCGCACTCGCACTGTCACGATCGGCAATGCCAAAGTATTGAGCCGTGCGCAGGCAATGGATGTTGCGCGCCGCGTGCTGCTCCGCGCCCAGACTGGCGACAATCCGGCAGAGGAGCGCAAGCGGCTGCGCAAGGTTCCCTCCTACCGGGACTTCCTCAAGACCTATTGGGACCGCGTATCGCCCAAATGGAAGCAGTCCACGCTCTACACTCACCGCTACTACAAGGGGAAATACCTCGACCGGGCCTTCGAAGGCCTGTTCCTCGACGAGATTGAGGAACGCCACGTGCAGGAATGGTTCAACCGGATCACCAACACCGGAGGCCCCGGAGCGGCCAACCGTTGCGGCGAAATCCTGCGCGCCATGTTCAACAAGGCAGAGGAATGGGGCGTGCGGCCCGAAGGCTCAAATCCCTGTCTCTATATCCGCAAGAACAAGGGGCGAAAGTGCGAACGTTTCCTGTCCGATCAGGAGTTCAAGCGGATTGGCGAAGTGCTTGACCGCCACCGCAGAGCGTTTCCGCTTCATTGCGCAGCAATCAGCCTGTTGATCCTGACCGGCTGTCGCAAATCGGAGATTACCTGCCTCAAATGGAACGAAGTTCGAGGGCGGCGCTTGCTGCTGACCGACAGCAAGACCGGCCCGCGGACGGTCTGGCTTGCCGAAGCGGCTGCAACCATCCTCCACGCCCTGCCACGCCGGGAGAAGCAGCGATATGTGTTCTGGAACCCGGCCAACCAGCGTCCGATTACCGATATCGGCAATCTGTGGCGCAAGCTGCGCGATGAGGCTGGCCTTCCCGGCGTTCGCATCCATGATCTGCGGCACAGCTTTGCCAGCCATGCCGCTGCCCATTCGGAAACCCTGCCGATGATCGGCAAGCTGCTTGGCCATGCAGATGTGCGCACGACCACCCGCTACGCTCATCTTGACGATGGGCATGTCATCGAGGCAGCGCAGCGGATCGGCGACCAGATCGAGCAAAACATGAGCGGATCATATTCATTGAGCCGTAACACTAAGTATGATAGTGGGCCGCTGCTGCATGAATGAGAACCCGCGCATCCGCATCTACGCCAACCGCTGGTTCGCCAAGTTCGCGGCAAAGGAAAAGATCAGCGATGCCATGCTTGCTGATGCCGTGCATCGGGCCGAATCCGGCCTGATCGATGCAGACCTGGGCAGCGGCCTCATCAAGCAGCGCATCGCGCGCCAAGGCGGAGGCAAATCGGGTGGCTATCGCTCTATCCTGATCTTCCGCTCGGGCGAGCGGGCCATATTCGTGTTTGCCTTCGCCAAGAGCGACAAGCCTGTCCTGAGCGCCTGCCTTGGCAGGCAGTAGAAGGGGCGAACCTGAGTGCGGCGGAACTGAAGGTCTATCGCAAGGCGGCCAGCATCATGCTGGAACTGCGCGAGGACCAGATTGAAACGGAAGTTGAAGCGGGCCGAATGGTCGAGGTGAAAGACGATGAGCAAGGCTAAGGCAAAGACCTACAAGAGCGAGGCGATGGCCGCCGTCCACGAGATGATGGAAGGCCTCCACGACGCGGGCAACATTGACAAGCGCACCATGCGCGAGTTCGATGAAGCCTGCCTCGCGCCTGCGCCGGTTCTGTCACCGGACGAGATCAAAGCGATCCGAGAAGCGGAGCATGTCTCGCAGCCGGTCTTCGCGCGCTATCTCAACGTGTCGAAGAACCTTGTGTCGGATTGGGAGCGCGGCGCGAAAAAGCCGGGAGGTCCGGCGCTACGCCTGCTGTCCATCATTCAGCGCAGCGGGCTCGATGCAGTGGCGTAACTTTGGTACAAGAGGGCAAAGTCTGCTTATGCCAAATTCAAGTCGAAAAGCCGCCATTCCGCTAACGACCCAAAAGCTGCCACTTCAATTAGTGACGTTTATTGAAGGATGGCCGATGCAGAAGGCGTCAAATCTAATTTGAAATCGCGCGCTACGATTTCTTAAGCGAGAGGTTCTCGCCGCCATCTCTCAAGATTACCTGTCCAGTAACGTCGGATGATCTATCGGCAAGCAAGTGGGCGATCGCCTCATCCATTCCATCGATAGCGCAACCCTTCTTGAACGCGAGACAATTCACACTGATCTGTTGGCTGGCCAACTCAAGCGCGAGTGAGCGAGCCAAGCCGATCAACATCGAAGCAGCTGTGGCCTGAGGCGCGGATCCTGGACTTCCAAGGAAGGCGGAAGAGACCAGAAATACAATGCGCGAACCCTCTCGGAGATTTGGAAAAACTGCGGCGATCTCGGAAAAGCATTCGGCCACGTCTTTGATGCATATCTGCTCAAAGACGTGATCATCGATTTGTTCGAAGTCGACATATTGATGCTCGCTCAACGCATTGACCACAAGCAAATCGCAATCGGCATCATCTTGCTCGGTAAGAAGCGTACCGAGCCTGTTTGTTTCGCTGCCTGGGCCGATAACTCTGATCATAGATCGCCCTTCTAATACCCCATTGTGCCGAGCGACTTCCCGCCGTCGGCAAGCAGGATCTGGCCGGTCATCAATCTCGAGGCTGGAGATGCGAGGAAGGAGACGATACTGGCGATATCTTCCGGATATGCCGCCTTGCCTTCCGGCTCCAGTCGCTCCAGCGCCGCTTTCATCTTGGGGCTGAAGCCTTGAATCATTCGGGTCTCGACCATGCCCGGCGCAACTGCGTTGACTCGGATCCCTTTCCACCGAAGCTCGGCAGCCATCGCCCGGGTCATTCCGACCACTCCAGCCTTCGAGGCAACGTAATGGGAAGCCCCTGCACCTCCTAGATATCCGCGCGATGCGATGTTGATGATTGTGCCGCCGGCACTCATCCGGCGAAGGGCTTCCTGCGACACAATGAAGGTGCCTTTGACGTTGACCTTCAGAACTCGCCTGACACTTTCATCAGAAAGTTTCGAAAGCGGAAGCAACTCGCCAGCAATTCCGGCATTGTTGACCAACGCGTTCACTTCGGGAAGCTCAACCAGGCAGTGATGAACTGACGGTCTGTCAGTGATGTCCAGTGATATCAGGCGTGCATTGGCAGGAAGACACTCACGGGCTTGTTCCAGGGCCTCGGCATCATGGTCAATCGCAGTTATCGCAAATCCGTCTTCCGCGAGCTTCCTCGCAATCTCCAGACCGATCCCTCTTGCAGCGCCAGTTACCACTGCATGACGCTCATCGGCCTGAGGCAGAAGTGGTGCTTGAGAACCCAACGACATGGTGTCGAGGTAGCAATCGGCCCCGGAAACGCGCAGGCATTAACGCGGACGGATACGTCAATCACATCTGTGAATTCCGCAAGTCAGCGGCTAGTAGAGCGAGTGATAGTGCTCGTTGGTTTGATTCACCCGTTTGCGCATTTCTCTCAGCTTTGTTGTGAGAGCCTGCTCATCAAACTCGCAGGCTTCGGCATCGAACTCGCGGATAGCGTTCTGGACGATCTCGATAATGTCGACTTCCTTGCGAGAAATCCGGTCAGTCGTGCCGCCTACGCCAATGGCCATATGGATGCCGTGATGTTCGTCGCGTAGCGGGAAGGCGATGCCGCTCGCCCCCGGGATGCTGTTTTTCAAAAGGCAATATCCTGTGCGACGGACCCAATCGACTTCGCGCATGATGCCTTTGAGATCAAGAGCATCTTCACCGGACAACTCGTAATAATGAATTTGCCTGATAAGCTTTTCCACCTGACGATCCGGCATTTCGCTCATTAGCGCCAGCCCGGCAGAACTGCGCGTCATGACTCTCAGGCCGCCTTCGGGAGGAGGGATTTTCTCACCATGCTCAGGCTCGCAAACCGCCACATACTGTATGAAAAGGTCGTTCTGCATGGCGAGTACAGCCGTCTCATCTGTCTCGCGCTGGATGCGGTCTATCAGCCCGCGATAATCCCGCTGGCCGTACATAAACTGGAAAAGCCACCTGCCCAACGAAGCGACACGCGCCGTAGGCAAATATGTCCAGGTCGTGTGGCTGTAATTAAGATAGCCCATCATAACCATGCTCTTGAGCAAGTTGGTTGCGCTCGACTGAGGATACCCCAGAGCCTCATAGATTTCGTGCAAACGTAGTGGCCTGCGTTCTTCCTCGAACAATTCGAGGACTTCCAACGTCCGCCAGGCAGATTTGACAATACCTCTCTTCAAGGATCTCACTCCCGCAATTTTGGGCCGAGAGACCCATTTTATCTGGGATTGTTACCACACGCACGATCGAAAACAAAAAACTCATCAACGACCAACATCGAGTTGCGTGACTTGGAGTGATTGGCTTCACAGATTTTTCATATGCGATAATCGGTTACGCATGCTGCCTCGCTTTGCAGGCTCTGTGGCCTGATCGTACGAGCGCACCAACGTGAATAGAGAAGCAGCTGATCGGTCAGGAACAACGGTCGCAATTGGCTTGAGCAATGGCTCTGGAAGGAAGGGAGCGGCAAAATGCGCGGTCTAATGCAAAATACACCCCTGTTGGTGTCGTCATTGCTCAGGCATGCCGACACCTATCATGGCAAGACAGAAATTGTCTCCAGGCGGCATACCGGGGAGATCGTACGGTCTACTTGGGCCAGCGTGGCGGAGCGTGCCCGGCAAATCGCCAACATGCTCGGCAGCCTGGGTCTCAAGCGAGGCGAAAGGGTGGCCACAATTGCTTGGAATCGCCTTCCCCATCTGGAGCTATATTACGGGGTGACAGGAACAGGCGTAGTCCTACACACCGTAAACCCTCGGCTGTTTCCTGAGCAGATCAACTACATCATCGATCATGCCGAAGACAGGTTTGTATTCGTTGACCCAGACCTAATCAGCGTCGCCGAAACCGCCGCGCCTAATCTGCCAAACGTCGAAGGCTGGGTGGTTCTATGTGATCGTGACGAGATGCCAACCACCAGTCTTGCGAACGCTATGTGCTTTGAAGAGCTAGTCGAGGCTGCAGATACGACTTTTGAGTGGCCCGACTTTGATGAAGCGTCCGCCTCCACCCTCTGCTACACTTCAGGAACCACAGGCAATCCCAAGGGTGTGCTCTACACTCACCGGTCAACCGTTCTTCATGCATTCTGCGCGACAGCGGCTGACGGGATGGCCCTCACTTCGAGAGATACGGTCCTCTTGGCTACCCCGCTCTTCCATGTGAACGCATGGGGAATGCCCTATGCTGCTGCGATGGCGGGAGCGAAGCTTGTTCTTCCTGGGAGCGCTTTAGATGGACAATCAATCTTCAGCCTCTTGCAAGATGAGCGCTGCACTTTCTCACTCGGCGTGCCAACGCTCTGGTTTGCCGTTCTCGACTTCATAGAAAGCGATGTAGAGGCCACGCGCGGGGAAAAATTGTGCCTCAATCGCGTCTTGTCTGGCGGCGCTGCAGTGCCGAAATCGATGATTGAACGCTTCCACAAAATGCTCGGTGTCGACGTAATTCAGGCTTGGGGAATGACGGAAACCAGTCCCTTGGCCACCATCAACCGCCCGCTTTCCAAACATCGCGATTTCGATAACGAGGATCGTTTCGAGTTGCAGGCTCTTCAGGGAAGACCCGTTTTCGGGGTCGAATTGCAGCTGGTTGATGACGATGCGAATGTGCTGCCTCATGATGGAAAATCTGCAGGTGAGTTGCGGGTCAGAGGGCCATGGGTGGCATCCTCATACTTCAAGAGTGAAGGTGGACCGGTTTGTGACGAAGACGGCTGGTTTGCGACCGGAGATATTGCGCGGATCGACGAAGACGGCTTTCTGCAAATTACCGATCGGTCAAAGGATGTTATCAAGTCTGGCGGAGAGTGGATTTCGTCCATCGACCTTGAAAACGCAGCTACAAGCCATGAATCGGTTGCAGAGGCAGCCGTCATTGGCGTTGCTCATCCGCGTTGGCAGGAAAGGCCCTTGCTTCTCTTTCGGTGCCACCAAGGTGCAACAGTCACAAAGGAGCAAATGCTATCTCACCTTGAAGGTCTGGTGGCCAAGTGGTGGCTGCCGGACGACGTCCTGCTTGTGGATGAACTTCCGCACACCGCGACAGGCAAACTGCTAAAAACAGCCCTTCGTGATGAACACCGAGATCACTTGCTCGGGCTGGATTAAGAGCGGGAAAGATTTTTGCTGGAAGAAGCCGCGAGCAATATCCCAATTGGGATAATTGCGGTTTGCGGTCACTCTTGCGCTTAGGACCAGTACGCCGTGCTAGCCACTGCCCAATATTTGGGAGAGGTGTCAGATGGCAGCGACAAGTGCCGAGCCGACCAGTTCGGCGCATTCAGAGATGGTTTCCGCCAAACAAGGAAACACGGCCTACGACTGGTACGTTGTCGGCGTGCTTTTTACGGTCTCTGTTCTTGGCTACATTGACCGGGTTATTCTCAGCTTCCTTGTCGAGCCGATAAAGGCGGAGTTGCAGCTAAGCGACGCGCAGCTGGGCGCCGTCATCGGATTGGCCTTTGCTGCCCTTTACGTCATGGGCGGTATCTTGCTCGGCCGATTGCTCGACAAGGGGCACCGAGTGCTTATCCTCACGGCGTGTGTCGTCGTTTGGTCTATCGCCACCGGTGCTACAGGCTTTGCCGCAGGTTTTGCTTTCCTCTTCATTGCACGCATGCTGGTCGGGGTCGGCGAAGCTGGCCTCAATCCCGCCGCTATCGGGATTATCTCGAACCGTTTTTCGGAAGCCAATGTCCAGAAGCCGATCGGTATCTTTACCATGGGCCTATATGTTGGCGGCGGCTTGGCAATGTTGCTTGGCGGTCAACTCCTCTCTTTCTTCGAAGGCGTAGGCGATTATTCGCTGCCCTTCATTGGAGCAGCCGAGCCTTGGCGCCTTGTATTTGTGATCCTTGCTTTTCCCGGCCTTATTCTTGCGGGCCTCATGCTCTTTACCGTTCGTGACGCTCAGAAACCCTCTAGCGTTTCACCAGACGAAAATGCTCAAGCTCCTTCTGCTGCTGGCGGAATGGAGTTTGCGAAGAAGAACACAGTCCTGATTGCTTTGCTTGCTGCCGCGGTGGTGTGCTGGAGCATGAACAATTATGGCTTGCTCAATTGGTATCCTGCCATGCTGATGCGGACATATGATATGTCTCCGCTGCTTGTAGCCAACACCTACGGCCCTGCGTTCCTTGTAGCAGGCATTGGCGGATGCATTGCCGTAAGCCCGGTGCTCAGCGTCTTGCGAAAGAGAAATCCAGAAAAGGCCGTCTATTGGCTGTGTGTCGTGTCTATGGCTGCGCTCAGTGTGACGACATTCTTTGGCCCGCTTGTTCCCGGTGTTCCCGCAGCGGTGGTTATGGCCTTCGTCAATCTGTTCATCTCAGCCATGACCGTCACCAGTGTCTTCGTCCTTCTGGTGACTGTTGTCCCGCAGCACCTGCGTGGGCTCTACACAGGGCTGTACCTGGCTCTTGTGAACCTGACTGGCGGCGCGTTCGGATCGGTGTTTGTTGGCTTGTTCACCGACTACATTTTTGGAGAGCAGGGTCTGAATTATGCAATATCGATGATTGCGCTATTGTTCGGACCGATAGCAGCTTTTCTGATGTACAAAGCATCGCGGAGTTCGGTGAAGACCGAGTAAGGCAAGGGCGCAGAGATACCGCCATTCGAATATGTGATATTTCGCTCCCAAGTCTGATTTCAGGCTGGCTTTGCGGTATATCTGCGCATTCTCTCAAGCACCGGATGGCGTCAACAAAGGCACCACGGGCGGAGGGGATTTATGCAGCTCACACCGGAGCAGGAGCAGTTCAAGGCGGACTATATTCGCAGCCGCGGATATTGGGTCCCGTTCAACGATGGTCTATTGGCTTATGCTCCCAACTACCTGAAGCAGTATCTGGCTTATGCCTCTGTCCCGGCGGAGACGGGTCCGCTTTCGGCAAAGGATCGCGAACTGATCTATGTCGCCGTCGACACTTCGACCACGCACATGTTCGGGCAGGGCCTAGGAATTCATGTCAGAGCAGCGCTCAAAGTGGGTTGTAGCCCGCAAGAGCTGATCGAAGTCATGGAACTGGCGACAGCGCAAGGTCTTGACAGCGTTAGTGTCGGGATCGGGATCGTGATCGAAGAACTGGTCAAAGCCGGTAAGGTAAATGACAACGATACCCGCGCGCTGACGGCGGAAGAAGCCGAGGCAAAAGAAATCTTTTCGGAGAAATACGGCAGCTGGCCGGTTTGGGCCGATCAGCTGGTTCGGCGCGATCTTGCCTATTTTCGGGCGATGACCGCAATCATGGATGGACCTGCGCTGACAGGCGGTCTCGATGAACGCAGCAAGGTGCTCGTCAGGTTTGCTCTGGCTGCAGCTCCTACTCACATGAGCAAGGATATGATGCGTGAGCATGCTCGTGCCGCCATTGGCCTGGGCGTTAGCGAGGCAGAGCTGATCGAAGTCTTGCAACTGGTCGCGCATCTTGGGGTGCATGCGTGCGTGATCGGAGTGCCTGAAATCGTCGATGCGGTGGGAGAGCAAAGTGCCTGAAATCGCCTTCTATTCTGAACATCGCAACAAGCTGGGCGAATCACCGGTTTGGGACGCTCGATCAGATCGCCTTTATTGGGTTGATAGTGTCTCGAAGCGGATCTTTACAGCTGACGGACAAGGCGACGATCTTCAATACTGGGATACACCGACTACGGTTGGCAGCATTGGGCTTTGCCAAGAGGGTCTCTTGGTGACCCTAGAAGATGGGTTTTACTGGCTTGATACGGCAAACGGGAATTTTCGCACCATTAGCCGCCCCGAAGAAGGCAGCGAAGAAGTCCGGTTCAATGACGGGAAAGCCGACCGCCAAGGGCGATTTCTTTCTGGCACCATGCGCCATGGCAGCGTCGAAGGTGCGCCGGGCAAACTCTATCGGCTCGAGGGGGAACATGCTTGCGAGATCGATTGCGGTATCATGCTTTCAAATTCGCTGTGCTTCAGCCCCGATGGTGCGATGATGTATTTCGCTGATAGCCTTCAGGGCCGGATCTGGGCTTATGACTATGCGGCAGATGGCCCCATCGCAGTAACAAAGCGGACCCTGATTGAAACAACTCAGCACGGCTCAGCACCTGATGGAGCCACCGTAGATGCTGAAGGGTTTCTCTGGGTTGCCTTTGTGCAAAGCGATGAGATCGTTCGCATTTCGCCCGAAGGCAAGATTGTCGAGAAGGTTGTGTCACCCGTACCTTATCCCTCGTGCCCCGCATTTGGCGGGACAGACATGCAAACTCTTTTCGTGACATCGCTTTGGGACACTGGCGGAATGTTCCGGACCGATCATGAGCACGGAGGACGCATGTTGGCGATCACCGGGCTTGCCTGCGGAGGCATTCCAGAGACCGTCTGTCCAAACCCGCTGCAAGAAGGCAACCATCATGAATCTTGAACTTGGCCCCAAAGAGATTGCCTTTCGCGATGAATTACGAGCCTTCTTCGCCGAAGTGGTCCGGCCCGACTACAAGACGGCTATCCGCGCCGGATTGCGCCCGACACCGGAGCAGTTGACCCAATGGCAGGCGACTCTTGCTGAGCATGGCTGGGGGGCACCGACCTGGCCCAAGGGATATGGCGGCACCGGCTGGACGCCCACGCAACTCTACATCTTCGAAAACGAAGCAGCGCGCGCGGATGCTCCGATCCAATTCCATCAGGGATTGGAGCTCATCGGCCCGATCATCTTCAACTTTGGCACCGAAGAGCAGAAAGCAAAGTACCTGCCGCGGATCATTTCCGGCGAAGATTGGTGGTGTCAGGGGTACTCGGAACCTGGCGCAGGATCCGATCTTGCAGCGCTTTCAACGCGCGCTGTTCGAGATGGCGATCATTACGTCATCAACGGGCAGAAGATGTGGACGAGCTATGCCCATGTCGCCTCTCACATGTTCTGCCTTGTACGCACGTCCAAGGAGGAGCGGCGTCAACAGGGGATTTCTCTGATCCTCGTCGACATGAACACTCCTGGCATCAAAATTCGCCCGGTCGAAACACTTGATGAAAAGCACCACACCAACGAAGTTTTCCTGGATGACGTGCGTGTCCCCGTTGCAAATCTAGTGGGGGAAGAAGGCAAAGGCTGGGGCTATGGCAAGGTGCTGCTCGATCGCGAGCGGGCGGTGGGCGCATCTACCGCGTTAAGACTTCCCTCACAGGTCGAAGCCGTCCACTCGGCAGCGCGTCGCATTCCCTATGGCGGAGCGACATTGGCCGAGGTGCCCGCCATCGCCTCGCAGCTCGCCCAGCTTGAGATCGATGCGCTCACGATTGAAACGATGGTCATGCGGCTAATGGCCGATGCCGCGGCTGGTGTTGATTCAGGCCCGCGCGCATCGATGCTCAAGCTTCGCTGGTCGGAAACTCTCCAGAAGGTCACCGAGCTTTGGACCGAAGTGCTGGGCTACGATGCAGCAGTCGTCGAGAACCTCTCCGGCGAAGGTGCGCCCGAAGACATGCCTCTGGCTCTTCAAGGTGCCCTCTATGCCCGGGTGACCTCAATCTATGGCGGATCAAGCGAGATCCAACGCAACATAATCGCAAGGCGCTCACTGGGACTTTGACAGATGAATTTTGACCTAACCGAAGACCAGACAATGCTCGCCGACAGTATCGAGCGCTTTGGGACCGAAAGATGGCCTGTAGCTGAACGTTGGCGGCTGTTGCGCGAGGCAGGAGCAAATGGCGTTCCCGATATGTGGCAGGAGATCGCCGAGCTTGGATGGCTGATGATCCCCTTCACAGAAGAGCAAGGCGGGCTCGGAGGCGGTTTCGACGACGCGATGGTCCTTGCGAACGGCGTCGGGAAACATCTTCTCCCAGTGCCTGTTTCAACCAATGCTGTGCTTGTCGCGCCCTTGCTCAAGTCATGCCCGACCGAATTTCTCGACGACGTGATGACCGGGAGGGTCCGGGTGGCTCTGGCGTTGGGGGATGGCGATTCCCGGTTTGACCATCTCAACGTGGCGACTACGGCGCAGCGCGTGGGCGAAGAATACAGGCTTTCGGGAGTGAAGAACTTCGTCGCCGATGGCGGCGATGCAGATTACTATATCGTGCCCGCTCGCACCAGCGGATCAGGAGCCGAACTTGAAGGCATATCCCTGTTTCTTCTGAGCCGGGAAACTGAAGGGCTGACGGTCGAAACTTATCGCTCGGTCGATAATCACCGCCATTGCCGCCTTCACCTGAACGGTGCTGAGGCGAATTTAACAGCACTGTTGGGTGAGGAAGGCAAATCCGGCTTGGCCTTGGGTATGGCTGTGAAAGGCGGCGTCTTAGCACAATGCTCCGAAGCAGTTGGAGCAATGGGAGCCTTGTGCAACCTCACTCTGGAATATCTCAAGACGCGCAGCCAGTTTGGCCAGCCGATCGGCACGTTCCAGTCCCTTCAGCACCGGATGGTGGACATGTTCATCGCCTATGAGGAAGCCTATTCGATCACGGTACGAGCGACCCTAGAAGCTAAAGAAGGGGTTATGGACAGGGGGCGGATGGCTTCGGCAGCCAAGGCAAAGGTGGGGCAGACTTCGCTGTTTGTTGCGCGCCAGGCGATCCAGCTGCACGGCGGGATCGGCACAAGCGATGAATCTGTTGTCAGCCACTACCTCCGGCGCCTGACCATGTTGGATATGTCGCTAGGCAATGCCAGCCACCACCTCCAACGGTTTGCCGCACTCGCCTAAGTCGCGTTTTCAACCATCACAGGAAAGCGTTCGCAAGGCCACCGTCCACTGTAAGTACCTGGCCGGTAACGAAGGCGGCTTCGTCCGAGGCCAGAAATGCCACTGCGTTGGCAATGTCTTCAGGTTGTCCAAGGCGTTTGAGCGGGGTTCGGCCCTCACGATCGGCAATCTTTTCTGCAGTCAGCATTTTCTGAACGCCTTCCGTAGCAACGGTCGACGGAGAAACTGCGTTCACCCTGATGGCGTCTTGCCCCAACTCTACCGCCGCTGCCCGGGTGAGCCCCGTCACGCCAGCCTTTATGCCGCAATAAACAAGGCCATTTTTAAGACCGAGCTGTGCGGAAACCGACGCGATGTTGACTATGGAGCCACCGCCTCCTTCGCGCATGATCGGAGCGGCTTCCTGTATTCCCCAGATGACCGCGTCAAAGCCGACTCCTGCCATTCGTTGAACTGTTTCAGGTATGATATCGGCAATCGGTTCATAGCGATTCCACATCGCATTGTTCACTAGCACGTCGAGACGTCCAAAGCATTCTAGTGTCTGCTCGAACGCAAGGGTCACGGCTTCTCGGTCTGACACATCGCAGCCAAGTGCAATGGCTTGGCCCCCAGAGTGCTCGATCAGGTCGACAGATTCTTGAGCCCACTCACGTTTGAGATCGAGAACGGCAACCTTTGCGCCTTGATTTGCGAGCCTAACCGCGATTGAACGACCCAAGCCGCGCGATCCACCGGTTACGATTGCCACCTTGTCTTCAAGCCGACTCATGGTTTCCCCTCCGCGATGCAATGAGCAACTCGTCATAGCCTAGCGTCAGCCTGACCGGTCGCCATCAAATCACGGTGCTACAGGTGAGAAATTCCAAGTGTGATTTTTTCACCCGCAATAGCGGAACCCTCTCTTCGAGCACCTGCAAAAGCTATGACGAATTCGGGAGAAGTTCATGATTGATGTCTTGGAAACTGCACCACTTTTCGTAATGCGGCTCGATGTGGGCTACCCTCGGGCTGAACATCTGGGCTCACCTTTTAAGGAAGGCCGATCGGTTTTTCCGGTCGAAGGCGGCGACATTGCCGGTGATCGCATAAACGGCAAAGTCATTAACGGCGCTGATTGGGTGAGTTGGCGATACGATGGCGCGATGATCATTGATGTGCGGCTGACAGCCAGAACCGACGACGGCGCGACGATCGGACTCACCTATAAAGGTTTGGCCCACGCTGACGAAGAGACCATGCGCCGCTTCCGAGGGCGCGACCTGCTTGGCGAAGGCGAGGTTTACACTCGCACAGCCATTCGTTTTGAAACTTCACATCCAACTTATACGTGGCTCAACTCTATCATCGCTATCGGCAAGGGTATGAGGACCGCCGAAGGGCCAGTCTACCACGTGTTCGAGATCAAGTGATGCCCAGCTGTGTCCTTATAACTGGCGGTGCAGCTGGAATTGGCGAGGCGATCGTACGCCGCTTTGCTGCGTCAGACTACACGGTTGCTATCCTCGATCGCGACGGCGGCCGGGCTGAAGCTCTTGCGGCAAGTCTCGGGGGAGAACATCTGGCGATTGCCTGCGACATATCTCTTGAAGATGAAGTCAGAAGCGCTGTCGAACGCGTTGAAACAGAGTGTGGCCCTATCGATGTGCTGGTGAACAACGCCGGCATAGTAGACCCGGCAGGCATGTCAGCGCTCGAAATTGCGCCGGTAGACTTTGAACGCATCCTCGCTACCAATTTGGAGGGTTCGTTTCTGATGGCACGCGAGGTGGGGCGCGCCATGGTTGCACGAGGCGCTGGCGCCATCGTCAATGTCGCTTCGCTTGCAGGCGAGATCGCAATTCCCGGACGGACAGCATATTCTGCAAGCAAAGCGGCAGTCATCGGATTTACCCGGGCGTTGGCCTGCGAATGGGCCCCGACGGGCGTGCGGGTCAATGCAGTCCTTCCTGGCTATGTTCACACAGAAATCATCGAAGCGCTTATCGAAAACGGTACAATCGATCTTGAGGTTGTCGATAAACGAATCCCGCTTGGCCGGCTTGCGAGACCAGACGAGATTGCAGCTGTCATAGAGCATCTGGCGAGCGCTGAAGCGTCCTATTCTGTTGGAGCCTTGCTCGAAGTCGATGGTGGTTATCACGCGTTTGGTGGCACAGGTCATGCAAGCGAAAATTCGCTTCCACAATCTGCGATTGCTGATGCTGGTGTACGTCATGTCATCATAACAGGAGGCGCGAGCGGGATTGGGCTGTCGATGGTTGGCAAGTTTATCGATCTTGGCGACCGTGTGACTGTGATTGATACGCAGGCTGCTTTTCCAGAAGGGTTTAAGCCCGATGACTCGGACAAGCTGCAGCTGATCCGTTGTGACATCAAAGATGAAGCCAGCGCTCGATGCTCGGTAAGCGAGGCCATTGAAAAATATGGCCCGGTTGATGTTTTGATCAACAACGCGGCCATTGCGGATCGCTTTGTGCCTACACAGGACCGCTCGCTTGATGAGCTGCGCCTGACCATGGGGGTCAATCTTGGTGGGACATTCTGGATGGCACGGTTTGCTGCTCGCAGCATGATCGAAAATGGTGGCGGTTCTATCATAAATCTATCGTCCATCGCTGGGATTAGTGGCTTGCCAGCAAGGCCAGGCTATTGCGCGTCGAAGTCAGGAGTATCGATGCTCACTAAGAGTCTCGCCTGCGAGTGGGGAAACTATGGTATCCGGGTAAACGCCATCGCTCCGGGATATATAATGACACCCGGAGTGGCCGCTCTGGAGGAAGCAGGGGTCAGGGATTTCGACGCCATTCGTGCAAGAGCGCCCATTGGTCGCTTAGGCGAGCCGCGCGAAATTGCCGCAGCGGCTGTATTCCTTGCCTCTCCAAACGCCTCCTACATCACTGGGACAACGTACAGGGTTGATGGCGGTTGGAGCGCGTTTGGAGATTGCGTCTAGGGCAATGTTTCCCCTCGCAAACCATCGCCTCAGATTACAGACGCGAAGCTCGGTCAAGAAATTCATATATGGGATTCGGCCCGCCCATCTGCCGGAATATCTGTGGAAGCCCTGCGTGATCGCTTAGCTTCCCAGCCAAAGAGGAAGAGGAGTCTTGTGTGAGTGATCTTGTAAAAATGTCGATCGCGGATGGCGTGGCGACAATTACAATCGATAATCCGCCGGTCAACGCCCAGTCGATGGAGGTGATCGCGGATATTACGGATTGCTTCGATCGGGCAAGCGATCTGGAAGAGGTGCGGGTGGTGGTGCTAACCGGAGCCGGCAAGATGTTCTCCGCCGGGGCCGACCTAAAGAACCGGCCTGACCTTTCCGCTCCCGGTGCGACTTGGGGGCGCAACCGCAAGGTGCGCGAGGTCAGCTATTGCATTATGGAATGCCGAAAGCCCGTTATTGCAGCGGTCAATGGTCCTGCTCTGGGCGCGGGCCTTGGTCTGGTGGCAAGCTGTGATATCATTGTTTGCTCAAACACGGCAAGCTTTGGCCTGCCCGAAGTCGATGTCGGCCTCATGGGAGGTGGTAAGCACGCCGCGCGCATTATCCCTCATTCGCTTGTGCGACGCATGATGCTGACCGGCTATCGTGTGCCGGCCGATGAATTGTATCGGCGCGGCATCGTCGAGGCTTCGCTTCCGCCTGAGGATCTGATGCCATTCGTAATGGAAATGGCTCTCAACATCGCCAGCAAGAGCCCGCTCGCGACGCTGCTAGCCAAAGACAGCATGAACACGATTGAGAACATGACGCTGCGCGACGGATATCGCTACGAGCAGAACAACACCTTCCAGCTGTCCAAGAGCGAAGACGCGAAGGAAGCCGTGCGGGCATTCGTTGAAAAGCGCAAACCGGTGTTCAAGGGTCAGTAATTACGATGGCCCGACCTCCCGCCGCCGACTGGAATTTCGGCGATCTGTTGGATGCAACGGCGACGGCTGTTCCGTCAGATCGCCCGGCTCTTATTCATGGCGACCGTGTCATTGACTGGGCCGCTTTTGACGCGCGCACCAACAGTCTTGCCCGTGAAATGCTGGCAGGAGGCTTGGAGTATGGCGACCGGGTTGCGGTGCTTGCGCGCAATATCCCAGAATACATCGAAATCGCGGCTGCCGCGTTCAAAGCCAGGCTTACATATGTCAACATCAATTATCGCTACACGACCGAAGAGATCGATTACGTCCTGAAGGATTCGGGGGCACGCTCGATGTTCTATCAGGGGGAGTTTTCGGGCGTTGTGGAAAGCCTTTTGCCACGCTTGGCCCTCCCGGTTCAGATCGATAGCGAGGGCTATGAAGGCATGGTTGCCGGAGACGGAACGCCCCTGGGAATCGAGCGATCGGCCGAAGATGGTTATATGCTCTACACGGGCGGTACGACGGGTCGGCCCAAAGGTGTGATGTGGCGCAGCGGTGATGCCCGCTCCGTCCAACTCGAAGCTCCCACCATTAAGAAGGTTATCAAAACCATGGACGATCACGTCGCCATGGTGCGTGATAACTCTGCGCCGGGCCGGGTTTTGCCAGCATGCCCATTGATGCATGGCGCGGGCCTTAACAGCTCGACGGCTGAGCTGGTTGGCGGGGGCACAGTTGTTCTTCTTAAGGACAAGGGCTTTGATGCAGAAGAATTATGGGATGAAGTGGAGCGCCATTCGGTCACGCGCATTCTGATCGTGGGTGATGTGTTCGCGCGGCCAATGGTCAGGGAACTCAACCAACATCCCGACAGGTGGAAGCTTGCATCGCTCAAAGTCGTCTCATCCGCTGGGCTTATGTGGAGCAAGGAGATCAAAGAGGCTCTGGTTTGCGCGCTCCCGCAAGTCACCTTAGTCGATATCCTCGGTGCTTCGGAAGCATCAGGTTTCGGGTATGCGGTCACGACTGCGTCCTCTTCGACGCCCACCGGCTATTTCGAAGCCGGGCCAGCCACGGTTCTGATCGATCCTGATTCGGATCGGGTTCTGGCGGATGGCGAAGCTGGCAGCGGTATTCTTGCGCGGCGTCCGCCATTCGCGACGGGCTATCACGGCGATCCTGAAAAGAGCGCGACCGTGTTCCGCGAAATCAATGGAAAATCCTATGCGATCCCCGGAGACATGGCGGAGCGTGATGCGCATGGCCGGCTTCGTCTGATTGGGCGGGGGAATATGTGCATTAACACCGGGGGTGAGAAAGTTTTCCCGGAAGAGGTCGAGGAAGCGCTCAAACGTCTTCCAGGCATTGATGATGCCATGGTTGTAGGCATTGAAGATGGGAAATGGGGCAAGGCGGTCGCTGCGCTCATAAAGGCGAATGCCGGATATGAGGAAAGCTCGGCAATGGAAGCGCTAAAGAAAAGCCTCGCACCCTACAAGCTGCCGAAGCGGATCGTGTTTCTGGATGAATTGCCTCGTCACGCCAGTGGCAAAGGCAATTATCGCGAAGCGATTGCAATCATGTCCTCGGCAGGCGCCTGAACTGATTGATAGTCTGCACTAGCTGATGACCTCTATCGATCTTGAACGGCAAAGTTCGACCCGTTTCCATCTTGCCGCAGACGAAAAGCACTGCGTTGGCCCAATGGGTCACTGTTTCGTTTTTGGCGGAGCAGCCGCCGCTGCTGCTGCTCAATCCATGGAACTGGCCTCATCGGCGCATATCGCGATCATCGACACGCACTTTTATCGATCTATTCCTTATGGCAGCCAGCTCTTAATCGATGTCGAGATATCCAAGGCTGGACGCCATCTTCAACGCCTCACAGCGACTGGAAAAGTCGCCGGCAAGCTAGTCTTCGAGAGCCTTGGTACATTGTCGCAAGAACTTCCGCGGACGGCTAAAGTCTGGAGCAAGCCTGCGCTGCACATACCTAAGCCTGATGACTGCCCGCAATGGACCGGCTTTCCGCAACAGGACGAACGCGGAAGATTGCTCGAACGTTTGGATGTTCGGTACGCCAGTGGCGCGAATTTGGATGATCCGAGTGTAACTGCCTTGTGGGCTCGGGCAAATGAGGGCTGCCCACTAGATATTGTTCAACTGAGTCTTTTCGCGGACCTCTTGCCCGGCGGGATCGGTCAATCAGTTGGGCGGCTTGGAGGTGGAGCCAGCCTCGACAATCATCTGCGCGTTTTCGCTATGGAAGAGACACAATGGGTTCTGTGCGAAATGCAAACCCTCGCCGCCAATGCTCGACTGGCACATGGAGAGATGCGCCTATTTTCGGAGGATGGAGCGCTGCTGGCCAGTGCCAGTCAGTCACTCCAGGTTCTCTAGGCTGGCTCCCCGTGACAGCTCCTCAATAATACTCGGCCAGTGCGCTAACATCGAATGGCTTGAGTTCGTCCTCGCGTCCATCCCGAACTTTCTCTACCCAACACGGGTCCATCAGGAGCGCGCGGCCAACCGCGACGAGGTCGAATTCGTCATTATCGAGCCGTTCAATCAACTGTTCGAGTGAAGACGGTTCGGACACCTCTCCCAACGCTCGATTGGAAATGTAGTCACCACTGAGGCCAACCGACCCGACCGTGATGCTAGGAAGACCCGATACCTTCTTGGCCCATCCAGCAAGGTTGAGGGGCGAGCCGCTGAACTCAGGGTCCCAAAACCGCCTTTGCGACGCGTGGAAAGCTGACACGCCTGCATCAACAAGTGGGTGCAACATTGCCTCAAGCTCGGCGGGTGTTCGCGCGAGCTTGGCGTTGTAGTCTTGCTGCTTGAACTGTGAGAAGCGAAAAAGCACAGGAAAGTCAGGGGGCACTGCCCTTCTGACTGCCGACACCACCTCGGTCGCGAAACGCATTCGGGAGGCAACTTCAGAGCCCCCAAAATCGTCGGAACGCCGATTGGTCTGTTCCCACATAAATTGATCGATCAGATATCCGTGCGCGCCATGGATTTCGACCCCGTCAAAGCCAAGTTCGACGGCATTTCGAGCTGCTGCTTCATAAGCCCAAAGCGTGGCTTGAATATCCGAAGCTGTCATTGCGTGGCCCCGCTCATGTCTCGGCGCCTGTAACCCGCTGGGGGACTCCACACCGGGCTCGTCCTCATGCCATGCGGACCGGCCGCCAGCGAAGGCTCCAACGTGCCACAATTGGGGAATTATCTTCCCGCCTTCGCCGTGAACCGCATCGACCACCTCGGCCCAGGCAGTGAGCGCTTCTTGGCCATGGAATTTGGGAACATTTGGGTCATCGACGGCGAAAGGTCGGTCGATTGAAACGCCTTCGGTTATGATCAGTCCGACGCCAGCGCGTGCTCGGCGGGCATAATATTGCGCCATACCATTGCCGGGAATCCCGCCAAGGGAGCGGGACCTTGTCATGGGTGCCATCACGATGCGGTTGCGCAATTCTAGCGGCCCAAGAGTTGTCGGATCGAAAAGGGCGCTGTTCCGGTGGTCAAACCACATGGTGCGAGATCCTAGGTTTTGCGTTCGCTGGTTTCCAATGCACAGTTGCAAGTGTGGCCGATAATGCCGCCGCTGGCTTCTCCAACGCACGCAAAATCACAAATGCGATTATCGTTCTTGTGATTTTGCCTCGGCTCGCTCTCTCAACATTGCCTGCTTGGCCTGTTTGCCTGCTCATGGGCCCGTCGCAGCCATAAGAACTGCACGACCTGACGGGCCAAGTGCTCTTGGGGAGAGGGGATAAAATGATGAAGAAGTTGAACACTCGCCGTGTCGCGTTGCCGCTTTGCGCCTCATTGCTTGCCACCACATGGTTGAGCCCAGCAATGGCCCAAGAGGCAGATGCTGAACGCGCTCAGGATGATGAAGACGAAGGCTTTGCAACTATCATCGTAACCGCCACCAAGAGCGCTCAGGCCAAGGATGTACAGGATGTGCCGATTGCTGTGACAGCGTTCGGCGCACAGCAGCTTGACGAGCAGAAGGTGCGCAGCCTTGAGAACCTAAGCTTCAGCGCTCCCAACGTTCAATTCGAAGACGTTGGTACGGCGCCTGGTTTTGCAAACTTTTCGATCCGCGGTCTCGGGATCAACAGTTCCATCCCATCCATTGACCCGACAGTCGGCGTTTTTGTCGACGGCGTTTACATGGGAATCAGCGCTGGCATCTTGTTTGACACTTTCGATCTCGAAGGAGTCGAGGTTTTACGCGGACCGCAGGGATTGCTCTTTGGCCGCAACGTCACAGGCGGCGCTGTTGTCGTTCGGACGAAAGCACCGAGCGACGAACTTTCGATTGATGCTCGACTGGCAAGGGAAAGCGGGCCTTCTACCATCGCGAGCGCGTCCGTGAGTGGCCCCCTGGTCGAAGATGTTTTGAGTGCGAAAGTCGCAGTTTATTACAACGACGACCAAGGCTACTTCACCAATGAATTCAATGGCAATGAAGACTTTGGCGCTAACGAAACGCGTATTTTGCGTGGCGCCCTAAAGTTCACACCGACCGAATCGGTTGAGATCATCGGTCGGTATGAGAATGGCCGTGTTCGAGGTGACGGAGCAGTGGTGAGCAACTTTGGCTTGTTCCCACGGGAAAGCTTCCGGGTAAGCGTTGACGAAGAAGGGCTCAACGAAGGCGATTGGGATCAGGCTACCCTCGAAATCAATATTGATACAGCTTTCGGAGACGGCGTGATCACAAATGTCGCAGGCTACCGTTCATACTCGGCAACGGTGATCAGTGACATCGACTCCTCGCCAGACTTTGTCTTCCATGCCGATACGTTCACCGACCAGAGCCAATTCAGCAATGAATTGAGATACGCCGGGACCTTCGGCGATTTCGACGTCACCGCCGGCGTCTACTATTTCGAACAAGACATAAACTATGTTGAGCGGCGCCGAATTTTCGCAGGCGCCGTAAATATCTCGGGTGGCGGTCGTCAAGACCAAAAGACGTTTGGCGCTTTTGTCTCGACCGACTGGCACCTCAACGAGGCCTGGACAATCAACGCTGGCTTTCGCTTCACGCACGAAGAAAAAGACGTTCAGGTTGCCAACCTGGCCGGAGATCTCTGTGATCCCCTGGTCGCGCAAACCTGTTCTGCCTATGGCTTTGTCGATGAGGAAACATGGAGTGACCCTACCTTCAAGCTGGGTGTGCAGTGGCAGCCAAACGACGACACTCAGGCCTATGCTTCTTTCTCGCGGGGCTTCCGTTCAGGCGGTTACAATTTCCGCAACGCAACGACTGAACTTGACCCAGGCCCGTTCGACGCGGAAACACTGGACGCGTACGAAATCGGCGTGAAGCAGGAAATCGCTGGCATAGCTCGCATCAACCTCGCGGTATTCCAAACTGATGTTCGAGACCTGCAGCGCGAGATCATCCAGCCGGTTCTGGCTGTGGGCACGACACAGGTTATTCGCAACTCGGCTGAACTGCGCATCCGCGGCGTCGAGGCCGAGGCACAGGTTCGAATTGGCGACCACCTGACCTTGTCCGGGCAACTCGGTTATGTTGACGGTGACTATCAGGATGTCTTTTTCGATCTGAACGCCGATGGAGCAATAGACGCGGCAGACTTTGCGCTTCAACCTCCTCGCCTCGCACCTTGGACCTACGGCGTCTCCGCCCGGTTCGAACATGACTTTGCCGGGGGGGAGGGCTTCAGTGCGTTGCTTGGCTACTCGCGCCGCGATGCATCCTTCTCCAATGATGCCAACACCGGCCTCCTGAGTTCCGCCGATATGATCGACGGCAACATCTCGATCACATCGGCAGATGGAATGTGGACGGCATCGCTCTACGGCAGAAACCTGCTCGACGATCAGACCGAGGGCAACGTATCTCCGCTGCCTTTCTTCCCGGGCTCCACGTTCTCTTCAATCAACAAGGGCCGTGTTGTCGGGGTTGAACTGAGATTCAACTACTAGAGCTCTCCGCAGTCCGGCGGTCGCACACCCTTCTGGGCGTTCGGCCGCCGGACATCCGGAGACAGTGATTCTGAAAACCAAATTGCCCAGTCAAAAACACCTTACCTGATTGCGAAATGGCAAATCCACGCGAGGAAATGGAAACTATGGCTAATTCTCCGCGCAGACTTGATGCAGTGGTCGTTGGAGCTGGTTTTGGCGGCATGTACATGGCCTATAAGCTCCGCGAAATGGGCCTAGACTTTGTTGGGATCGAGGCGGCTGATAACGTAGGGGGTGTCTGGTACTGGAACAGATATCCCGGCGCGCGGTGCGACCTGATGTGTGTCGATTACAGCTACGGGTTTTCCAAAGAGATTGAGCAAGAATGGACGTGGAGCGAGCAGTTTGCCGCTCAACCTGAAATTCTGGCCTATGCGAATTTTGTTGCTGATCGATTGGATCTGAGACCCCTATTCCAGTTCGAAACCAGGGTTGTAAGCGCCAAGTGGGACGATAACCGCAAGCTTTGGGTGGTTGCCACTGACAAAGGCGATGTCTTCGAGGCAACTTACTGCATCATGGCAACAGGGCCTCTCTCAGTGCCCAAAGAACCTGAATTTGGCCCGCTCTCCAATTTCAAGGGTGAGCTGTATCGTTCAGCCAGCTGGCCCAAGGAAAAGGTCAGTTTCAATGGGAAGCGCGTTGGTCTTGTTGGTACCGGTTCGACAGGCATCCAGATTGTCCCTGAAGTCGCTAAGGAAGCCGAGAAACTCTATGTTTTCCAGCGCACTCCCAGCTTCACCATGCCGATGCGCAATACGAAGCTTGATGACGAGTTTACACATGAGTTGAAGCGCCACTACCCGCAAATCCGATCGGTTGCCTACAACAGTCCTTTGGGCGGCGTCCGTCCGCAATCGACAAGACCCTATTTCAGCATCCCGGCCAAACAGCGCCAATCCCTGATGGAAGATGCTTGGAAACAGGGCGGGCTCGCCTTTTTGGGCACATTCTCTGATCTCCTAATCAATGAAGAAGCGAATGAAGAGGTCGCGGAATTTGTCCGAAGCAAAATCAGGGAAGTCGTCGACGATCCGGAGACAGCGGAAAAACTGATCCCGCGCGGTTATCCGATCTTTGCTCGCCGTCCGTGTCTCGACACGCACTATTACGAGGCTTTTAATCAGCCAAACGTGCATCTCATCGATTGCATCGGAAACGATATCGAGCGCCTATCAGACAATGCTGTGCATACTCAGAACGAGACGATGGAGCTTGATGCTCTGATTGTTGCGACGGGTTTTGATGGAATGACAGGAGCGCTGCTCAACTTCGAGGTGACTGGAAAGGATGGCCTGCCATTAGCAGATAAATGGGCCGGCGGTTCGTCGTCCTATCTTGGAATGTTGATGCATGGTTTCCCGAACATGTTTCTCATTTGTGGCCCGAATGGCCCGGCGGTGCTTGCGAATATCATCTCGCTTAACGAGCAGAATGTCGACTGGATATGCGCTCTGATTGATCACATTTCCGAGCATGGTCAAAGCTGTTTTGAAGTGACGCAAGACGCGGAGGACCAATGGATGGACGAGGTGCGATCGTTGGCGGAACTGACCTTAGTCTCGAAAGCCAACACTTGGTACACGGGCGGCAACATTGACGGAAAGCCGAGAGGGCTGACGGTCTACACGGGTGGCTTCAAACGCTACCGCGATTCCTGTGATGCTGCCGCCGCAGATGGTTATGAGGCACTCGTGCTCAACTGAGGTTTCCCGACAATCATGAAGCCTTGTTGATCACACCATCCTGCAGCAGCTCATCCAAGTGGAGAAGATCTCGCTCCGGACTGCCTGCACCGCCACTTCCTTTTTCTGGGTAGAGCCCAGAGTAAGCGCTCCCGAGGATTCGCAGCAAGGATTGATGATGCAAGGGATCATTTTACGCTCGGAATATATGTAGATAGGTCGCGCTCTTGACGTAGTTGTTAATGTGGCCGACGGGCGTTTGCCCCCCAGAATGCGACATTAATGGCCGTTTTGTTCAGCTCTGAAAGCGGACCTCGGCGAGGCTATGGTCTTAAGAGTTTTTGGGATCATTCGGCGAGTAAGGTAGTGACTTAGAATGGGGCGCTAAGCTACCGATTAGCTGGTGCACACGCGGCCCTCATTAATCCGGCAATAGGCATTGCACTTGGGGTGGTTGGGAGCCCTTAGCGGATTTGAAATTCAATGCGATGGGATCGGCCCTAACGATACCCAAGAGTGGCCAAAAACGAAAATAAATTGGGGGTCCGGTATGACCATCGTAGTCCTGCAAATGTTGACTAATCCCGGCCTCGGTAATGATCACTTACAGGAGACCAGCAAGTGGACCAGTTCGAATTCCTGTATCGACTGAAGCACTCGCCCGCCCGCATAAAACATTGCACGTTTGTGGAGGTTCGCTGGCCGATTATATGCGCACTTTGCCAGCGTAGTAGAGTGTCGAGGATGCGGGGCGTGAGATTAGCTTGATCCGACGCCCATCTGCTACAAATACGCCAGTTTGCGAGTGGGGCTCTTTGCAGGATTAGCTATCCTTCATGCGCCGGATAGGCTACGAAATCCCTGTGAAACCAATGCCTTTGCCATCGGAAATTAGGCGGGGAAGTGGTCGATCACAACGGTCCAAATGGGGAACAACTTCGCGCACACCGTACCCGGAGATCCGGTGTTTGGGATGCGAGGATTTCTGCGGGTTCCGCAGCCATTTGACCATCTGTCGCCAAGTAGTGTCATCTGATGTCACTTCACGATCCGCAACTCACATGCGAGTTGCTCGGCGCTAAGCTATTCATTTGAAATCGAAAATTAGCGTTTTCCTACAGGGTGATCGCTGCCGTAGACTGATGTCAGTCCAGAGGGGTCATTCTGCCGAGGAGGGGCGGCTAAACGTCAGGTGACGCCGTGCGGTTTGCCCTTCAATGCTATGTCGACGAAGACCTTCATGCCCTCGTAAAAGCCGCTGCTGACGCGGCCCATATGAGTGTCAGCCAGTGGCTGAAGCTCACCGTTATCGAGGCGCTCGACGAACCCCAGGACGAGGCGTTTCGCGATCAGGTTCTGGCCGATTTGCTGTTCACCAAGATCGCCCTCGATGGCTGGCTCCGAACCCACAAGGATAAGGAGCTGCGAGACCGGGTTGTGGTCGCTTACCAACGACGCATTCGCGAATATCGCGAGCGCAAAGCCGCGAAGCGCGAGGGGCGCTGAGCGATGCTTTCGATTGCCAATGTGCGCTCTGCAGGCGGTGCTGCGAACTACTTCGCCAACGACAATTACTACACCAAGGCGGACGCTGATCGATCCGGGAACTGGGTCGGTAAGGGTGCCGAACGGTTGGGTCTTTCAGGCACGGTCGATGCCAAGGCATTCGAGGCAATCTTGCGCGGTGAACTGCCCACTGGAGAGCGTATCGGCCATCAAGGCCAGTACCACCGTGCCGGGACAGATCTGACCTTTTCACTGCCCAAGAGCTGGTCGCTTCTGGCGCTCGTCGGCAAGGATCAACGGATCATCGACGCGTACCGTTCGGCGGTCGTCGAAACCCTCCAATGGGCGGAGAAGAATGCGGCCCAGTATCGCACCGAGAAGGGTGGCAAAGAACGGCTGCATGCAAGCGACAATCTGACCGTCGCCGTGTTCCAGCACGACACCAACCGCAATCAGGAGCCGAATCTGCACTTCCACGCCGTCGTCGCCAATATGACGCAGGATAAAGATGGCAAGTGGAGAGCGCTGCGCAACGACAAGCTGTGGCAGCACAACACGCTGCTCAATGCCATGACAATGGCGCGCTTCCGGATCGAGGTCGAGAAGCTTGGCTACCGGATCGGTGCATTCGGAAAGCACGGCAACTTCGAAGCCAAGGGTATAGACCGTGATGCGGCGATGGCCTTCTCGACGCGGCGGCAGGAGGTCCTCGAGGCCCGGCGCGGCGGAGGGCTCGAGGCTGGTCTGGTGGCGACGCTGGCGACCCGGCAGGCCAAACAAAGCGATGTCGATCGCGGTGCCTTGATGGCCCAATGGGAAGGACAGGCTTGGGATCAGAGGCTCGACCTTGAAGGCATGGTGCGCGACGCGAAGCTGCGTTCACACGAGTTGACTGTTGCGGCAACCAGGCGGGCAAATGATCGCCCCACCTTACTTGAACGGGGCAAGGCAATGATTGCCAGCGTCGCCGAGCGAATGGGCATCAAGGAGGGCGATCCCCTCATTCCCAAGCGGCTTCATATGAAAGGCCGGGAAGAAATTGCGACGGCTCACGCGGTTGCATCGGCGGTGCGGCATTTGTCCGAACGAGAGGCGGCGTTCATGGCAACCGATCTTGCCAAGGCGTCGCTCGATTTCGGCCTGCCGACAACGATGAAGTCGGTCGAGAAGCGCATTGGGCAACTTGCCCAGCAGGGCGCGCTGTTGCGCGGGCGTGGCGCGCAGAAAGGGTGGCTGACTACGTCTGATGCCTTGGCCCTGGAGACCCGTATGTTGGCCGAGATCCAGAAGGGAAACGGCGCAGTTGGTCCGATCCTCGACGCGAAGACCGCCGGGCCGTTTCTGCAGGCGTCGGCGGCGATCAACTACGGGATGAAACTCAACGCTGGCCAGGAAGCCGCTGGTCGATTGATCCTTTCCGCGACAAACCGCGTCGTAGCCGTCCAGGGTGTGGCAGGGGCGGGCAAATCAAGCGTACTGCGCCCGCTTAATCAGCTGCTGGAAGAGCACGGCAAGAGCGTGATCGGCCTCGGAGTCCAGAACACACTTGTCCGCATGCTGGAGAAGGATACCGGCATCCCGTCGATGACATTGCATCGCTTTCTCGGGCAGAATCATAAGCTCCTCGATGGCTCGGCAGGCAAAGCCGACAGCGCCGCTGCGCGCGAGGAATATAGGGACACTGTCCTCGTTCTCGACGAAGCCTCAATGGTCTCTACCCGCGATCAGGACCGGCTGATCCGGCTTGCCAATCTGCTCAAGGTCGATCGCCTCGTGCTCATGGGCGACGAAAAGCAGTTGGGGGCTGTCGAAGCAGGGAAGCCCTTTGCTCTGGCGCAGCGCGCGGGGACCGAAACGGCGCGCATGGACCACAATCTTCGTGCGCGCTCAGATACATTAAAGAGGGCGCAGCAGGCGGCCCAGTCAGGCAAGACCAGCGATGCCCTCGGTCATCTCAAGGATCACATTGTCGAGGTCCAGGAGAACAGCGCAATCGTTGCAGCGGAACGCTGGCTGTCCCTTCCGCCTGCCGAGCGCGAACGCACGTCGATCTTTGCGGCAGGTCGTCGTCTGCGCTCTGAGATAAATGCCGCGGTTCAAACCGGGCTTGCCGCTAATGGCGAAATCGGACCAGCGAGCGCAAGGCTTGCAGTTCTATCCCGTGTAAACGCGACCCGCGAGGAATTGCGCTACGCGCGCAATTACGCGCCGGGCATGGTGCTCGAAGTAGCAAGCCGCCAATCGCGGCATGGTCTTGGGCGCGGAAGCCATGAGGTCGCCGCTGTCGATACCGAGAAGGGTGTTGTTACGCTTCGCGATGAGCGAGGGCATTCGCGCCGCTTCGTGCCAGCGAGGTTGTCGGCGAAGGGCAACGAGCAAACATTGCAACTGTTCGAGAAGAAGGATCTCGATCTCTATACCGGGGACGCCATACGTTGGACGGCGAGTGACCATAAACGCGGAATGATAAATGCCGACAGGGCAATAGTGACAGTGATCGATCAGGACGGGGTGACGGTCACGACCTCCAGCGGCATGGATCATAAGCTGAAGCCGAACGACCCGATGTTGAAGCGGGTCGACCTCGCCTACGCACTCAACGCTCATATGGCGCAGGGCCTCACGGCAGATAAGGGCATTGCCGTGCTCGACAGTCGCGAGCGGCGGCTGCTCTCGCAGCGCAATTTCCTAGTCATAATCACGCGCCTGCGAGACGAGCTCACGCTGATTGTCGACGATCGGGACAAAGTTGGTCGTGGTATTTCAACCAATCTGGGCGAGAAGACATCAGCCGCTGAAATCACCGAGCGACTTGGCCTAGCGGCAGCCAAGGGACAGCGCGCGGGTCAGATCCAAGCGGCTAACAAAGAGCAGCAGGTCGAGCGAGCGCAGGCATCTGAGCTAGCCAAGGAGCGGATCAAGCCGTTCGATATTGGCATTTAATGGTTTGACTGGAATTGGGCCGTTTGACGACCGTCCGGTCTTGGCTGCGTAATTGAAAAAGCCGTCGCTTACATCATGGTGGCCCGGCGAGCATACGACTAGCTAGCCGGGCCTTCTTGATCCGAACTTCTTCAGTCCGCCCGCAGGTTAGTATCAGGTGAGTTCTGCTTTAGCCTGTCGCTTGAAGCAGCCTGTCCTCGTCCTCGCAGCCTATTTGCGAGGTCCATCCTCAGCCCGAGGATTGCCATGAAGACCAGCAGCGCGATTACGAATGCCGCGACCGTCACATTGAGGCCGAGGCGTCCAATTGGGAACAGGAAGTTCCATTTGTGGATCATGCTGAAAACGAGGCGTTCGGGTTTTTCCCAATCTGCAACGCGGTCAACCAGAACGCCCGAGCCCGTGTCGACGAACAAGGTTGCATTGACAGGGTCAGCGTAGTCGACTCGCCATACCGGCAGGCGCTTGTTGCGAAAGTCGTATTCGTGGCTGAAACGGGTGACCAACTCCATGTTGGCCACGGATGCGTCAGGCGCTCTGGAGAACCGCCGAGCAATCGCCAATGCTATGTCGCGATCGCCTTCGGGCGCGACCTCGCCGGTGACGGCGTCGATGTAGATCGCAGGGCCATCGGGCTTGATCCCGGCAAAGCGCGCCTCCCTGATCTCTGCATCGGTGCTCGGCGGCGCATCAGTGGTAGGGGCCATCATGCTCGCATGATCGTGGTCTGCCATTTCGTCGCCGCCATGATCATGCTCGCCGCCGCCCATCGATCCGGGTTCAGCGGCAAGGCCGATGCGATACAGCGGCTTGCCGTCGCCTCCTTCGACCAGAGCGACCGACGCGATATTTCGCCCTTCGGCAAGCGATGCCCAGTCCTGTTCGACCGGCCACGCGCCGCTCGCAACGTTGACAGGTTCGCCCATGCGCAACTGCGAGCCCGGTGGGACGAGCGCAGATTGCACCAGATGGTAGATGCCGCTCAGCGAGAACATGATTAGCGGTAAAGCAAGGACGTAGCCGGAAACCCGGTGCCAGCCCTTAGCCCCCGGCGCACGCTTCTTGCGCCTGACAGTCACCAGCATCACGATCCCTGTGGCCGCGAGTGCGAAGAGGCTGCCGACCATCAGGCCGATGACCACGACGCGCAGCCAGTCCATGCCTTCGGGCACCCATTCCCAGGTGTGCAGGACACGAAAGGCCGTTTGCAGGCCTTCTTTGGTGCTGTTGTTGACTGCCGCGAGGCTCGACGTCTCGGTGTGGACATAAGCAGTTAGCCGGTCATCGCCGGCAAACTCGATCTTCCACACCGGGAGCAGTCGATTGACCCACGGGTAGTCTGCATCGAATTCAGTCTGGAGGCTGGCCGAGACGATCTTGCGATCGGTCG
Source organism: Erythrobacter sp. (assembly GCA_043567175.1). Lineage (GTDB taxonomy): Bacteria > Pseudomonadota > Alphaproteobacteria > Sphingomonadales > Sphingomonadaceae > Erythrobacter. Next base: position 1,636,782 of record CP121323.1, on the reverse strand, counting down.
CAAGGAAGTGCCGCGCGATGAACTCGGCCTGGGCGCGGTCGCCATCGGCCATCTCGCTCCCGTCTGCAGGTGAGAAGTATCGACGCGGTGCCAGAGGTTCTTCGGTGACCTGCCAGAGCGAATTGCCGCCCGCAGCGGGGACGGTCTTCACCGCAACGGCCTCGGAAATGCCATTAGCTGCCAGCGTCTCCGAAATCGGATGCGCATCGCTCAGCGCGACCTGTGCAACAGGCGGCATGAACTGCGCCTGCTGCGGGCCGAACAAGACCATCGCGATATGGGTGAGGCCCGACAGCCCCCAGATCAGGAGGCTGATCCCGCCCACCAGCGCCAGCCAGCGATGCTTCGAATTGGACCAGCGCGCGCTCGTATTCTTGAGTGACATTGCAATGGCTCCCCTCAGAACCGGGCGCGGACGCCGCCAAAGATGGCGCGGCCTTGACCGGGTGTGTAGATGGCGGACGGCGTCGCGGACTGATCGGCGACGGTGGAGAGGTTCGAGATGAACACCGTGTCGAACAGGTTTTCGACCGAGCCGAACAGCTGGAAATCGTCGAACACGGTGACGCCGGCGGTGAGCTGGACGGTCTCGTATCCGGGCGCGCGTTCGGTGTTGGCATAGTCCGCCCACGGTCCGTCAGGAATGAAGCGCAGGGTTGCCGACACATACCAGTCATCGATCTGGTCGAAGCGGGCTTCGGCGATGAAGACGTGGCGCGGAACGCCAGCGAGGTCGTTGTCGCCGTAGGTCGCATCGTCATCAAAGCGGAAGTCGTTGAAGGTGTAGGCCGCCGAGAGACGCAGCGCCTGACCGCGCGCTTCCAGCGCATCGCGTGCCGGACGCAGATCCACGCCAGCTTCCAGCCCCTGATGGATTGTGCGATCACCATTGCCAGTGACCGTTACCAGACCGCGCGCGCCCGGAACTGCGAAGTCGAGAAACTCGTTCTCGAGCTCGGCGCGATAGGCCGCGATGTCCCAAGAGAATACGCCCGATTGTCCGCGTGTGCCGATCTCGAAGACGGTCGCACGCTGCGGATCGAGGGGAGCGAACGGAAACGCGCCGCCGGAGGTAAGGTCGGCAAGGCTAGGCGGCTCGAAGCTGCGATTGATGTTAACGAAGACCTGCACATCCTCGTTCACGTCGAACAGCAGGCCGACACGCGGATTGAACTGGTCGTATTCCCCGCGTCCGGTCACGGTATTGAGGATGGCGTCGACATCGCGCGTGGCCCGCGCATATTGCCCGCCGCCGATGAGGGTGAGGTTGTCGGTGAGGCCCAGATCAAGCTGGCCATATGCCATCAGCATTGAGGAGTCCTGGTCCGAACGCGATGTCAGTGCGCCGCGCTCGCCGAACTCGTTGGCAAAGGTCTGCGCATCATTGCTCCCGAAGGCGTAGCTTGCGCCCAGCTGCCAGCGGCTTTGTCCAGCGAGGAACGGCAAATCGCCCGACAGCCTGACAGAGCTGCCCACTTCGTCCTCGCCTTGAACGATAATCCCCGCAAAGCGTGTAATTGCGTGATCGAGACTGCGGCGCGAATACCATGCACCCAGCTCCAGATCGGCACCTCCAATGTCGATCACGGTCAGATTGGAGATACGGTAGACATCGAGGTTGCGATCCCAATCGTCGGCTACCGGCCCCGGATCGAGCACGGTTACCGGGCCACCCGGAAAGAACGGGCCAACCGTGACGGGCCGACCGGCAGCGCGCGGATTAGCAAGTGCGTCGGCAAGCGTCAGCGAACCTGCCAGCTCGAAATTGTCGGAAAGCGCGGTGACGTAGAAGCGCGTCTCGATATTGTCGGTGACCTGCCAACCGAAATTGCCGTGGCCATACAGGCTACGCACATCGCTATGCTCGCGGTAGCCATCGCTTGTGAGGCCGGTCACGCCAACCCAGTAGTCGGTCGTATCTCCTGCCCCCGCAAGCGAAGCATTGGCGCGGAACGTATCGAAACTTCCGCCCTCTGCACGTAGAGCGAAAGGAGAGCGCGTGGTTTGTCCAGTCGGGCTTACCACGTTCACCGCGCCGCCGAGCTGCGTCGAGCCGTAGCGAAGGCCGTTAGCACCCTTGAACACCTCGATATAGCGGATGGTCAGCGGATCGACTTCCTGAAACTCGGTATTGCCCGCCGCCCGGCTGATCGGAACGCCATCGCGCAGGATCATCAGGCCGCGCCGCTCGAAGCTCGAATTGAGGCCAGAACCGCGGATCGAGATGCGACTTTCGCGCTGGGCGCTGGTATCGGCGAAGACGCCGGGCGTAAGTTCGAGCGTATCGCCGATACTCTGGGCGAAGATGTCGGCAAAGCCCTCATCCTCGACCAGACCGATTGCGCCGGGAATGCGCTCGAGTTCGTCGCGGGCCTCCTCAACCGAAGGCGAGGTCGGCGTGCCGCCGACAGTTGCCGTGACGATGATCTCGTCCTGACGTTGGCCCACGCCCTGCGCGTGGGCGATGGAGGCTGGATATGCGATAAGTGTTGCGACGACCATCGGTCGCGCGAAACGAAGAATATTCATGTGAAGCAATTCCAAGAGCTACGACGCGCCTGCCAGTTCGCAGGCACGTGCGGTGCTCGCCTTTCAGGCGAGATGAAGACGTGAGAGCGCGGAACCCGGACGGGCCCGCGCATCGATGGTAGTCTCAGGCTCTGGAGGTGGGTGGTCCGGTCGACGGCGGCGGCGGAGCCGCCAGACCGCGTCCAGGAATGGCATCCGGGAATATTGGGAGAACGGCGGCGGTCGCAGATGGTGGTGCTGCTAATTCAGGAGCATCTGGCGGCAGCAAGGGCGCGCCCATTGCCGCGAAATCGCACTTGGCCTGTGCGGCGCCATGATCATCGCCGTCGTTGCCGCCATGATCCATGCGCTCGTGCATCGCGCCATGCATGCCCGCATGGTGAGCATGGTCGGAGTTCGCTGCAGCAGACTGGCCAAGACTGGCCAGTTCGGGCGATGTGGTCGGACACGGAACGAGAATGCTCGAACCATCATCAGCCGAGCCGACCATCCACCCATGCGGAATCGCCCATTGCACGCAGGCTGCGAACGCTGCGAGCAGAAGGAATAGCCGGTTGAAACAGCTCGATAGCATGGGTTTAATGGCACTCCGAAGAATGGCAGGCGCGCCAATCGCTAACTGAAATGAGAGTTGGGAGCCATCTTTTTTCCATCTTGCGCAATGCTGGTGCGCGTATCAATCTGCCACCATGACCGCCTTTAGGCATACAGACCGGAAGCGAGAATGGCAGGAATTGAGGGCGCATTGAAGTCCGATAGAAACTGGGCCGGAAGCTGAAAGTCAGCTTCTCGCTTCTTTTGCCGTAAGAACGGACAGTCGCCAAACGGCCCATTAGCAGCCTCAAACGCCAGCGAGGCTCAAAATCCACTGAGAAGGGACATGTTGTCTCGCCTTTCTGGACCGTCCTTCGCAGCTTGGAATAGGAGCCACCCTACGCTGAAGCCAATCGCGGCCTGATCAATCTTTGCTGCGCTCGCCATGTTATTCACTAACGGGAGGATTCAGGACCAGAAGCAAACGCTTCTCGCCGGTCCCCGCAATCGGGGGCGAGCGGTGAATGGCTGGGGTATTCGTCGCAAGCTTGCCTTTGAAGATACCGACATCACCCGGCGACATCGAGTTTATCTGTAGCGGATCGGCTCCGTCTTTGACGCGGCTGGCATCCTCATTTGTCAGCCATTGCGTGGCAGACCCGACATAAGTCGCAATCAGCCGAGCCTTCACATAGTCCGCGTGCCATTTGCGACATGAATTCGTCGACACGACCTCAAGCCGCACTTCGAGTTCAGTGAGGGCGAGGATTGCGCAATAATGGCCCGCCAGCATCAATATGTCGGCGACCAATTCGTCGCGCTCAGTCTCGTCTGTATATCCCGCGTCATTCAGGCTATCCTGAAGGCGCGCGCCCAAAACGGATAAGGGTGCCTCGACGCGGATATCCTTGCGATCCGCGGCGAGGAGATTGGCGAGTGTATCCGAGATTTGGCGCTCCCAGATTGCAAGATTGCAATCTGGGTCGAGCACTCCTCGAAGAACTTCGGGGGAGTCAGAAACCGCTGAAGAGGGAAAAGCTAATTCAGACATCTCAATCACATTACCCAAATACGTTACAACATCTCATTTCGCCAGGGCAAGGGTCCGGCGCTTGTAAATAGCTTTTCCACTTTCGAGCATTTGAATTGGAAGCGGGCTGCCCGGATTTGGGCGGACGGAGACTTCAGCGGCCACGTTCAGCGCGCTCATTCGGCAGGCTCCAGCGCGGCCTGCGCTTCACCCCAGGCAGGGAAGGGATCGTTCAGATTCTCCCAATCGTCAGGCGTAAACTCGTCGGCAGGCACAAGGCAGGTGTCAAGCGCTTTGGTGACTGCCGCCTTGTTCATGCCGATGCCTATGAACACGAGCTCCTGCCGCCGGTCACCCCACACCGGGTCCCAATGGCGAAGCACGAATTCTTCGAAGCTGCCATCTTCGGGCCAGCGGTTTTTGGGCACAGCGGCCCACCAACGGCCCATCCGACTGACGCTTTTCTGTGTCCCGGCGATTGCCAGTTCGCCGAGAAAGTCAGTGCGCGTTGCGAGCCAAAAATGTCCCTTGGCACGGATCACCTTGTCGAGTGCATCGCCAGTGAGAAAACGATAGAAAGCGGCCGGATCGAACGGTCTGCGAGCGCGGTAGACAAAGCTTTCGACCCCGTATTCCTCGCTTTCCGGGCGATGGCTGGCGTAGTCGTAAAGCTCCTTCATCCACAGCGGGTGTTGTTCGGAAGCCTCCTCGTCATAGAGCCCGGTATCGAGGATCGTATCGAGCGCGACCTTGCCGAAGTCCGCTTCGACAATCCGCGCGTCGGCGTTCAGCGAAGCGACCACCTGCTTGACCGTGGCGAGCTGTTCAGGAGAAACTGCGCTTGCCTTGTTGACGATCACCACGTCGGCGAATTCGATCTGTTCGACCAGCAGGCCGACAAGGCTGCGATCATCGCCCTCGCCCGCCGTTTCGCCGCGTGCGGAGAGCAGATCGGCGCTCGAATAATCGGCCAGCAGATTGATCGCATCGACGACTGTCACCATGGTATCGAGCCGCGCGACATCGCCGAGACACTCATCATATTCGTCGCGGAAGGAGAACGTCGCGGCAACAGGCAGCGGCTCGGAAATTCCGGTGCTTTCGATCACAAGGTAATCGAAGCGACCTTCTTCTGACAGCTTGCGCACTTCTTTGAGCAGGTCGTCGCGCAAGGTGCAGCAGATGCAACCATTGGTCATTTCGACCAGCGTTTCTTCGGCGCGTGACAGAGCGGCCTCGCCGCCGCGCACCAGATCAGCATCGATGTTCACTTCGCTCATATCGTTGACGATCACCGCCACCCGCTTGCCTTCGCGATTGGCGAGGATGTGATTCAGCAGCGTGGTTTTGCCCGCGCCGAGAAAGCCGGAGAGGACGGTGACGGGGAGGCGGTTATCGGATGGCGCGGTCATGAAGAGTTCCTGTTCGCTGAAGCTTGCAATAAGACCTGAGTCCTCTATGATATATTATATCATTCTGCAATAGGTACGGCATTTGGCAAATTTACCACCACAGGCAAACAACGAAACGCTCTGGCATCGCTTGGGCGCGGGCTTATCAATGCTCTGCCTGTTGCATTGCATCGCGCTGCCATGGCTGCTCGCCAGCCTGCCTGTGGTCATGCTTGCTGCACTGCCGCAGGCTTTGCAGGATAGCGAATGGCTTCACGCCGCGCTTATCGGACCGGTGCTGCTGGTGAGCGGACCTGTGTTGCTGCGCGGCAGGCCGGGGATGCCACGCACTGTTCTGGTCCTTGTCGCCTTTGGCGCCTTTGTTGGTGCGCTCTTTGTCGAGAGCGAAGTGGGTGAGCAGGCGCTTACACTGACCGGAGCAATACTGCTGCTTGTCGCACACTGGGAAAGGCTCCGGCGCGCCCATCCGCACGACGATGCTTAGAAGACATAAAATCGATGACCGTCCCGCTTGATATCCACGATCTCGGCAAGGCCTACGCCGGACGCGAAGTGCTTACCAAGGTCAATCTGCGGCTTGATCCCGGCGAGCGTGCACTCCTGCTAGGGCCGTCTGGATCGGGAAAGTCCACACTTCTCAACTGCCTGTGTGGCCTCGAGCGGCCCGATCATGGGACAGTAACGGTGGACCAGGAGATTATCGCAGACGCCATTCGCCCGGTTCGCAGCGATTCAATCCGCCGGCGGCATTTCGGCATCGTCTTCCAGAAATTGCGGCTCGTTTCCGCTCTGACGGTGCGCAAGAACCTATTGCTTGCCCAGCGCCTTCAGACCTCCGCCACAAACCCGGATCAGGTTGATGAAATTCTTGAGCGGCTCGGCATAGCCGACCGCGCCAAGGCGCGTCCGTTCGAGCTTAGCCAGGGCGAAGCGCAGCGCGCCGCAATCGCGCGGGCATTGGTCGTGTCGCCATCAATCCTGATTGCTGACGAACCGACTTCGGCGCTTGATCGGGGCAATACGGAGGCTGTCGCTCACCTGCTTATTGAGGTCGCAGACGAGGCCGGTGCCAGTCTCCTGATTGCGACGCATGACGATCGGCTGCGCGCCTATTTTGCGCGCACCATGGTCCTCCAAGACGGGCGGATCGCGGCATGATATCGCTCGCGCTAGCCTATTTGCGTGATCGCCCACTGACGACCGCGCTCAATGTGCTGTTGTTGGCAATTTCGGTCGCCATGCTGGTGCTCCTGCTGCAATTCGGCAACCAGGCCAGCGAGCGATTTCAGCGCGATGCCGAAAACATAGACCTCGTGGTAGGCTCCAAAGGTTCGCCGCTGCAACTTATCCTCTCCAGCATCTTCCATATCGACCAACCAACCGGCAACATCCCCTTGTCGAGCCTCGAACTCCTGCGCCAAGATCCTGCAGTCGCGCGCGCTGTGCCGCTTGCACTTGGCGACAATTACAATGGCTATCGGATTGTGGGTACAGATGCGAGTTTCAGCGATCTTTACGATTTGCGGATTGAACAAGGCGCGATGTTTGATGCCCCGATGCAAGTTTTGCTGGGCGCGGACGTGGCGCGGGATACAGGTGCACAACTCGGCCAGAAATTCGTCGGTAGCCATGGCTTTGGTTCAGATAAGGATAGCGATCAGGGCCACGATCATGCCCCCTTCGAAACTGTTGGAATTCTTGCTCCGTCAGGAACGGTCGCCGATCGCTTGATCCTGACCTCCTTTGAAAGCGTCTGGGACGTGCATGGCATTGAGCACGATCACGCCGATGAGGAAGAAGCCCACCAGCACGATAACGGGCACGGCCATGAAACTGGTCATGACCTCCTTGATCATGGAATGCCTGCCACAAGCAGCCGACCTGCACTTCAGGCAACCGGTTCGGGTCTTGAGCCCGAGCTTACCGCATTGCTTGTTACCTACCGCAACGCTTCGGGTGCGATCCGCATACCCGCGATGGTCAATCGCCAGACCGAAATGCAGGCGGCGGTCCCCGCCACCGAAACCGCGCGTCTGCTGGAACTGCTGGGTGCGAGCACAGACGGCATCCGGGTCTTTGCTTGGATGCTTGCAATTACAGGCGGGCTTGCAATCTTCGTTGCCCTTCTCAACATGGCGCGCAATCGCGAAGGCGACCTCGCACTTCTGCGCGTAATGGGTGCGAGCAGGATTCAAGTCGTTGCTACGGTCATCATCGAAGGGGTGATCACAGCAGCCATGGGTGCGCTGTCTGGATGGTTGGCAGCGCACATTATCCTCACGCTTGCAAAGTCGAATTTCGCAACCCTGTCCGACCTTGACCTTAAAGTGTGGTCGCCGGTTGCAGGGGAAGCGACACTCGTCATGGCGGTGCTTGCTATTGGTGCGCTTGCGGCCCTGATCCCCGCATTGCGAGTATATCGCATTGATCCCGCACGGGTGCTTGCGAGGAGTTGACCGTGGACAGGAAGGACATGATTGCAATGGTATCCTGGCGACTTTCCATTTTGGCTTTCGTCACTTTGATTGGCGTCAGCCTTTATGCTGAATTCCTGCCCAAGCGCGCCGAACCAATCCCGATAGCGCTTGCAACACAGGTCAAAGCGCAAGCTCCCGACCCGAAAGCAGGTCCGGTGATTGAAGATGTCTGGAAACCCGCAGCCACACCGCGTGGAGGCGTTTCCTGGGCGGTGCTCGAATCCACCGGCGAAACAACTCGAACAGATGCCGAAGGCTATATCGTTTCAAAGCCCATCTTCACCCGGCAGGTCCGCGCATTAGCGGGCAAGCGCATCAAGGTAGCAGGGTGGATGATGCCGCTTGAATCGGGAAGGACGCAGCAGCGTTTTGTCCTTCTCGCTTATCCTCCTGGGTGCCCGTTCCATTTCCATGCAGCGCCGATGCAGTTCATCGAGGTGATCGCCTCCACGCCTTTCCGCACCGATGAAACGAACGTGCATGTCGTCAGCGGCGTGCTGGAACTGACAGGTCAGGATGAGAGCGGGATATTCTACCGACTAAAGAACGCACGGCCGGGTTGAAGTCTGTTTATGCCCACTTCCGCTTTTGTTATGGCCCGAAGAGATGTCCGCTTTCCGGCAGGCGAAGCATCCTCTCAAGTGACCGACATGGGGCGCTAAGCTGCCATCCATATTCGCACGTTCAGCGGGCCACGAACTTTGCCCAGTCCGCCATCATTGGCTTGCGCTTGTCGAGATAGTCCGTGCGTCGATAAGCAGCCTCGACCTTGTTCGCGATCGTATGAGCCAGTGCGACCTCTGCGACCTCACCCGGATAGTTAGTTTTTTCCGCAACCCAGTCATGAAACGATGAGCGAAAGCCGTGGACGGTATAATCGTCGCCCTTGTCGCGCAGAATTTTCAGCAAGGTCATGTCGGACAATTGGCGACGCGGGTTCTGTCCTGGGAAGACAAGATCGCTGACGGGCGAACGGAACGCTTTCGCTCGCTTAAGAACATCCAAAGCCGCTTTCGACAGCGGGACAACGTGGAGGGTTCCTCCCTTCATGCGTTCAGCGGGAATCGTCCAAAGTTTCTTCTTGACGTCTATCTCGTTCCAGCGCGCGCCGCGAACTTCCCCGGAGCGAGACGCATTCAAGATCAGGAATTCCAAGGCAAGACGGCCGACCGAGGAGCGTTCACGCAACCATGTCACGAATGCGGGGAGGTCAGCGTAGGGCATCGCCGCGAAATGGCCTTGCTTCTTTGGCTGGCGCGGAAGGCCGCGAATAACAGAGCGCATCGGTGCTTCAGTCACACGAAAACCCTTCGCACAGGCCCAATCCAGCACCGATCCGATTCGTTGCCGGACCCGCCGCGCGGTTTCTGGCTTCGTCAGCCAGATCGGAGAAAGCGCATCGCGGATTGCAGGTCCCTCTATCTCCGAAACCAGTTTGTCGCCCAAAGTCGGAAAAGCGTAAGTTTCGAGCGTGTTGATCCACTGCGCTTGATGCTTTCCGTTCTTCCAGGCTGCCTTGTGCTCCTCATGGACAAGCTTGGCGGCATCGCGAAACGAAGGGATTACCAACGCTTCTTTTTTACGCTCTGCCAGAACGTCGATGCCCGCCTTCATTTCCTTGCGAAGCGCCCTCGCGGCCTCTCGAGCTTCTCCAAGTGGCAAGTCAGCGAGGGTGCCCAAACCGATGTCTCGGCGCTTTCCATTGGCCTGAATCCGGACAATCCAACTGCCTTTGCCTTTTGCGGCAAGTTTGAGGATCAGACCTTCTCCGTCAGAATAGCGGCCTGGTTCAGTCAGGTTCTTGACCCCCATCGCCGTTAATTTTCCCATCGCTCGCTCCTTCCAGACCCACACTCAGACCCACACTCGACGCCGGATGCATAGGAACATATAGAGAACTATACGGACGACGAAAAGCGAAAAAACACCGCATTTCTGCGGGTTTGAGGACTATAAGAGATTGTCTGGGAAAAGTAAGGTGGCGGAGACGGAGGGATTCGAACCCTCGATACCGCTATAAACGGTATGGTCCCTTAGCAGGGGACTGGTTTCAGCCACTCACCCACGTCTCCGCGACGCAACATCGGCTGCGAGCGCCGGCGTATAGTCAGCGCGTTCGCGAGCGGCAAGCGTCGAACCGGAAAATTTTTGGTCGGCTCCACACGTTGATACCTGCCTCTCTGGTCGCTTCAGGTGGAGGGTTGCCCTTTGCGCGGCGCTGGGCGGGTCCGGCATCGGGCAGTTCGCGCGCGGTTCATCTTGGTCCTGCCATCGAACTCGCTCTGTCGCGTTTTCGATTCGGCTGGCCGCCGGCCCCTTGCCCCGAAGCGGCGAGGGGATTCTGGTAACGGCGCGCAAAATCCGGGTTTATCAAGAGGTGCGAGATGATTGGCGCTGCATATATGTCCGCCGGGGGCTCTTCCCTTGTTGGCGCGGCCGCCTTGCAGGTGCGCCATCTCTCCGGGATGCTTATCACCCTCTTCGGCCTGCTTGCCTTGGCGCCTGTGTTCTTCGCTCCGCTTGCTGCTCAGGAGCTTGAGACCTTCGATCCCGACGAAGCCTATGCGCAGGAAGCACCGGAGGGCACTGCCACCAATACGCGCCAATTCGGGATCGATGCGGATCTTGCCGAGCCGCCCACACCAACCAGCACGCCGCTACCTCTTGCGCGTCCGCTCCCCTCGCAAGAGCCCGAGATCGACGCTGACGCCGACGGTGATGAGCTGGCGATCTATCCCGAACCACCAGTCGAAGGCGCGACGTCCGAGGCCGGCCCTGTCGCGGGCGCGATGACTGGCGCTGCCCCGGAAGGAACGCGCGCGGTCGCCAGCGGTAACACTTTTGCCGAAGATGACCTGATCGGCGCGGCCGAAGGCGTGTTCGGCAAGGGTGCCAGGGGGCTCGCCAAACTGATCGAGGACCTCCTCGCCAAGGAAGGCCAGCCCAACGCCTATATCGTCGGGCGCGAGGCGGGCGGCGCTTTCGTCGTCGGTGCGCGCTACGGTTCTGGCACGCTGCACCACAAGATCGAGGGCGAGCGCAAGGTCTACTGGACCGGCCCCTCGGTCGGCTTTGACGCGGGCGCCAACGCGGCCAATACCTTCGTGCTCGTCTACAATCTGTGGGACAGCGAAGACCTTTTCAAACGCTATCCGGCGGGCGAGGGGCAGGCCTATTTCGTCGGCGGCCTGCATGCCAGCTATGTGCGGCGCGGGGATGTGGTGCTGATCCCCATCCGCATGGGCGCGGGCGTGCGCCTGGGTTTCAATGCAGGCTATATGCGCTTTTCCAAGAAGCAGCGCTGGCTGCCTTTCTGAGCTGGCAATTCGCCTGAACTTCGGGCCCGGACCAAAAGGCGGTTGCGCGCGGGGCAAGCTCGCGGCATCGCGTGATCCATGCTCAAACGACTCGAAGCCCAATCGCCTGACGCGCTGCTCGCGCTGATCAAACTCCACGCCGCCGACGATCGGCCCGGCAAGATCGATCTTGGCGTCGGCGTCTATCGCACCGGCCAGGGCGCAACGCCCGTTTTCGAGGCGATCAAGCAGGCCGAGCAGGTTCTGGTCGATACGCAAGAATCCAAGAGCTATCTCGGCCCGGAGGGCGACACCGGCTTCGTCAATGCGCTGATGCCCTATATTTTCGGGGAGGATGCGACCATGGGCGGTCGCATTTCGGGCATGCAGACGCCGGGCGGCACGGGCGCGGTGCGCCTTGCGCTGGCGCTGGCGCAGAAAGCAGGGATGACCCGGCTGCACATGGGCACGCCCAGCTGGCCCAATCACAAGCAGATCATCGATGACCTTGGCCTCGAACTTGCGCCTTTCGACCACGCGAACCCCGACGGCACGGCCAATCTCGACGCCGTCCTCGCCGCCATTCGCGGCGCAGCGCCTGGCGAGGGCGTGCTGCTGCACGGCTGCTGCCACAACCCAACCGGCATCGATTACAGCCTCGATGACTGGGCCGCGATCGCCGATGCGGTCGCCGAGACGGGCATCTTCCCGATCATCGACACCGCCTATCAGGGCCTTGGCGATGGCCTCGAGGAAGACGCGGCCGGCTTTCGCAGATTGCTCGCCAAGGTGCCCGAAGCTTTCATCGCCTATAGCTGCGACAAGAATTTCGGCATGTACCGCGACCGTGTGGGCGCCTTTTATATCCTTGGCGACGAAGGCGAGAGCGAGGCGCTGGAGATTGCCTTCTCCAACGCCAACGCGCTTGCCCGTGCCAGTTGGTCGATGCCGCCCGATCACGGCGCGGCGGCGGTGCGCATCATCCTGCGCGATCCCAAGATGACGCAGGTCTGGCTCGACGAGCTCGAGACCATGCGCACCCGCATGCGGCAAGTGCGCGAGCGGCTGGCCTCGGCGGGTGTTGCAGGCAGCGTGGACCTGGCGCCGCTCGGCATGCAGAACGGGCTGTTCTCGGTGCTGCCTGTCACCAAGGAGCAAGTGGCTGCCCTGCGCGAGGAGCACGGCATCTACATGGCGGGTTCGGGCCGCATCAATGTCGCCGGGCTGACCATGGACAATATCGACAAGTTCATCGCCGCGCTCGGCGATGTGACCGGCTGATCGAGGCAGGCGCTGGGTGAACCGCCAGCCGGTCCTTGAAAGCGAGCGGCTGCGGCTTCGCCCGATGCGCGAGAGCGATTATGATGCGCTTTATGCCATCGCCCGCGATCCGGCGGTGTGGGAACAGCATCCGGTGCATGACCGCTGGCGCGAGGCGGTGTTCGCCGAATTCTTCATGGACGCACTCTCCAACCGGGGGGCGCTGGTGGTGATCGACCGGGCAAAGGACGCCATTGTCGGGTCTTCGCAATTCCGCATCCGCGAGGATGAGGACGGCGAGTGCCCGGAAATCGGCTGGACCTTCTTTAGCCCCCGCGTCTGGGGCAAGGGCGTCAATCCCGAGGCCAAGCGCCTGATGCTCGCCCATGCCTTCGAAAGCTTTGACCGCGTGCTATTCCGTGTGGGCGAGACCAATTACCGCTCGCGCATTGCGCTCGAGAAGATCGGCGCCACGCGCACCCGCAAGACGCAGCTCAGCCAGTATCAGGGCCGGCGCGTGCTCCACCTCGTTTATGAAGTGACACGGGACGAATTTGAAAGCGGGCCTCTCGCCGCCTGAGAGCTGCGGAAAGGAATGTGCCGCGTTCCAAAGTGACAAGAGTTACACCGTGTCACTTTGGGTTTATTGTGCAAGCCTCTGATAGAAAGCGGATATTTTGCGAACCCGCGTGAGGGTTACACGGGAAGGGCATCGCCTTTTCGCCTTGAGCCAAGATTTGAAAGAGCCGCTGCCACGATAGCGCAGTGCTTTCGCGTAGGAAAATCGCAAGCCGATCCGCGCGTGCGCCAATTGTGTCGCAATCCGCCAAGCGATCGGGCTGTTGCGATGCAAAGGTAGAGTTGATGAGATGCGATGCATTTCAGGACCAAACGGGGGGGGGGGCGACAATGACCAGAACGATCACCCGCATTTTCGCGACTTTGGCGTTTATCCCGCTCGCGGCCACCACGGCGCATGCGCAAAGCCAGAGCCTTGAATACATCACGCCCGATGATGCAGAGCGCCTGTTCGCCGCGATCAAGGCCAAGGCGGAGCCGACGCAAAGCGATAGCTCGGTCGGTTACACCGTCACCTTGTCATGGGGCCTCCAGCTCGATGTCCAGCTCCAGAATTGCGAGGACAAGCCGCGCGCGGTTAAATGCCGCACGCTATCCATGATTGCCAATTTCGGGCAGCCGGATGGCACGAACCGGCGCGATGCGCTGGAACTGGCCAACCAGAACAACCAGCGCGACGTCTATGGCCGCGCTTTCGTCAATTCGAACGACCAGATTATCCTGCGCACCGCGCTGATTGCCACGGGCAATGAAACGCTTCTTGGCTTTGCGCAGAAGTTTGCCGGCTGGCAATATCACCTCAGCCGCTTCTACCTCTCGGTCTATGACGAGGCGCCCGAAGAGATTTGAGCAAGCGCGACACCGAGGCGTGACATCCGCGCACGCCAACATTGGGGCGACCGCGGGACGATTGCCGATCAGCCGCGCGCAGCCAGCGTCTCCCACGGCCCCGTGATCGCCAGCGTCTTGGCGGGTGAATAGGCGTTGACGAAGAACCACTTTCCATCGGGCGAGAAGCACCCGCCGGCAAGCTCTGTCTGCACGCGCAGCGCGCCGAAGACGTAAGGATTGCCGCCGGGCGTGATGCCGATCAGGCGGTTGTTGACCACCTCGGTATACTGGTCCTCGCACACGATCAGGTCGCCGAACGGAGCGACCGTCAGATTGTCGCCGAAATCGAGCTGGTCCTTGTTTTCGCTTTCGAAGAACAGCTCTAGCGTGTCGGTGTTGCCCGGCTCGCCGATCCGGATGCGGAAAATCTGGCCGAGCCCGGCCGCGCCGCCGCTGGTGGCGCACAGGTAGAATTCGCCCGCGCCCCGGTTGATCCCCATATGCAGCCCTTCGCCGCGAGAGATCAGGAGCGCGCCCGCCTCGGCGCCGCGCAGGCGCAGGTCATTGGCAGGGGCTTCGGGATTGTCGAGATCGATCCAGTGCGCCGCATATTGCATGCCCCGGCGCAGCGTGACTTCCAGCGCATTGCGCGAATCGCGCATGCCCGAGGTCAGCGCGAGCGCCTGCAGGCGACCGCCCTGCGCCAGGTCGCCGGGCACATCGGGCACAAAGCGGTAGAGCAGCCCGTCGCCACTGTCCTCGCTCATATAGACGATGCCGGTTGCCGGATCGACGCAGGCCGCTTCGTGGTTGAAGCGGCCCATTGCCTTGATCGGCTTGGCCTCGACTTGTGCGGTCGCGCCCGCGGGCACTTCGAAGACGAAGCCGTGATCGGGCAGGCGATCGAGCCGCGAGCCGGGCTCTTCGCAGGTCAGCCAGGTTCCCCAGGGCGTCACTCCGCCGGCACAGTTGCGCACCGTGCCGCCGAGCGAGCGGAACTGGCGTTTGACGGCGAGGCTTGCAGGATCGAGCACCAGCGTCGTTGTCCCGCCGGGCAGGACCGCGCCGTCATCGCCGCGCGCATAGCCCGCGGCCAGCGCTCCGCCCGCTTCGTGGCCGGGCGAAAGCTCGTGGTTGCGCACCAGCGCGATATCGCCATTGGCGAGCGCGAAGGCGCCCATGCCATCGGCACGGTCCGGGACTGCAAGACCATCATCCATCGCATCGCCAAGGCGCGAAAGCACGCGGTAGGAAAAGCCTTCCGGAAGGTCGAGCAGGCCTTCGGGGTCGGAGACGAGCGTTGTCCGTGGTGCGCCTTTGCGGTCTGCCGTCGCTGGCGGTGCGCCAACTGGGCTTGCGCCACTCATGCTGCATCCGCTGGCCGCAAGGCCGGCAAAGGCGGCGGCGGTCGAGCCGAGGATCTGGCGGCGATGCGCTTGGAGCGATGTGATCATGGGGGTGGGGCCTGCCTGTCTTTTCCAGCTCTGCCTATTTCGAGGCGAGCGTCTGCATGCGCCGCAAATAGCGCGCCAATACGTCAATTTCGAGATTGACCTCGTCACCTTCGGCCAGCTGGCCCAGTGTTGTCACTTCGGCTGTATGCGGGATGATATTGAGCGCAAAGTCGCAGGTGCCCTCGGGGCGATCGCGCACATCGTTGACAGTCAGCGAGACGCCATCGACCGTGATCGAGCCCTTTTCGGCAATGAACGGCGCCATTTCGGCCCGTGCGCGGATGGCTACGCGCCAGCTGTCACCCTCGCGCTTGGACGAAACGACAGTGCCGACCGAATCGACGTGGCCGGTGACGATGTGCCCGCCCAACTCGTCGCCGATGCGCAGCGACGGTTCGATATTGATGGTGGCGCCCTCTTCCCACAGGCCGGCGCGCGTGCGGCTGACGCTTTCAGCCGAGACGTCGACGTCGAACCAGGCATCGCCGTTCGCTCCGCCGCGATCGACCACGGTCAGGCACACGCCCGAACAGGCAATCGAGGCGCCGATATCGATCCGCGCCGGATCGAGCGGGGCAGCGATGCGCAGCCGCAGGTCGCCGCGCTTTTCGACCTTGGTGACAGTGCCGATGGCTGTGACAATACCGGTGAACATGGGAGGGTGTTTCCTTCGTGGCTTGCGCAAGCGACAGATGGCGAGGCGCTCTTGCGTCGGTTTGGCTGTCAGTTACGGGTGCGCAGATAGGTGGTGAAACGGTCGCTGCCAAGCGGCCTTGAGCCCAGCTCGCGCCAGCGGCCATGGCTGGAGGCGAGATCGTCCAGCCCGAGAGGCCCGAGCGCGCGCAGCCCATCGCCGCCGATCACGATCGGGGCCTGGTAGAGGTGAAGCTCGTCGACGAGGTCGGCGGCAAGGAAGCTCGCTGCCGTTGCCGCGCCGCCTTCGACATAAAGGTGGTTCACCCCTTCAAGCCGGGAGATCTGTTCGGGCGTGTTGATGACGCGCACGCCATCGGGCTGGACGCCCCGTGTCAGGATCACGCGGTCGGGGCTGCGCGCCCCGAGACCCGGCAGGCGCACGTCGAGCCGCGGCCCATCGGCCCGCCACGTGCCGCCGCCCACGAGGATTGCCTCGTGCCGCGCACGGATGGCGTGGCAATGGGCGCGGGCCTGGCTTGCCGTGATCCACTGGCTTGTACCGTCAGCCAAAGCGATGCACCCGTCGAGCGACTGAGCGAGCTTGAGCGTTACGTAGGGCCGTCCGAGCGCCTGGCGCGTGAGGAAACCCGCGAGGCTGCGATGCGAAGGCTCGTCCTCCAGCACGTCTACCGCGATCCCTGCCGCCTCGAGCTTCTCGATGCCCTTGCCGGCGGTCCGCGGGTCAGGATCGCGCTGGCCTATGATGACGCGTGCAGGGCCGGCCTTGCACACTATATCCGCGCAGGCGGGCCCGCGCTGCGAGCGGTGGGCGCATGGTTCAAGCGTGACATAGATCGAAGCGCCGCGTGCCGCGCCCGGTTCGAGCCGCGAGAGCGCATCGGCCTCCGCATGCGGTCGCCCGCCTTCGCGTGTCCACCCCGTCGCGAGAACGCATCCGTCCTTGACGATGATCGCGGCGACACCGGGATTGGGCCTGCTGATCGGCCGTGCGCGTGCGGCGAGGCGCGCGGCAGCCGCCATCCATTCGGCATCGCCGGGCGGCCTCGCGCCTATGGTCGCTGGCTTTCGCTGGGGGCCTTGCCATCCTTGTCCGGATTGCCCGTACCATCCGAAGCCTGAGCACTATCATCGCTCGAGCGGTCGAACATCCGGGCACGGCGCTCCGCCTCGGCGGCCTCTTGCGCTGCACGGCGCGCATCCGCTTCGGCGGCGATCTCCTCGACATCCATGCCAATCCCTTTGCCCAGCGCCTTGTAGATCTCGCGCTTGCGCGCTGCGAGATCCTCTTCGGCCTCCTCGCGCAGTTCCTTTATCTCCTGGTTGGCCTCGTTCGAGGCCATGATTTCCTGGTCGGAGCGCTCGGGATCGAGCGTGGTGATATAGGTGATGCTGGGGCGTTCGGGCGCGCGGTAATGGGTCTCGCCCGAGAGCCAGTAGAAGATCAGCAGCAGAGGCAGCGTCGAGGCGATCAGCATCGGAATGCGCAGCGGGTTGGGCTTGCGGAATTCGTGCCAGAAATCGACGACCCCGGTCTTGGGATTGAAGCGTGTTAGGGAAGACATGGTCGCAATATAGGCCGCCATCCCCCTCAGCGCCAGAGCGGCATGGAAGCGCACACCGGGTTCATCCTTGCAAGCTTGGCTGCGCCATGGCCCGCAAGATAGCTGTCGCGGCGGGTTACTGGTATTCGACGCTGATCGGCACGCGTCCGCGCAATTGTCCGGTGGCGCTGGTCTGGCCGTCGACCACCAGAGTGCCGGAAAAGCGGAAACTGATCTGGCCGGTCGAATCCAGCGTCGGCAGGGCGGGCAGATCGGTGACGAAATCGTCGATCTGTGCCTCGCCCCCCGTCGCATCGCGCATCGGTACGCGCGTGGGCAGGATGATGCGCAAGGCTTCGAAAGGTGCGCCCGTAACCGTTGCACGGCCCGTGATCGGCACGCCGCCCAGATCGTCAATATCGCCTATCACTATCCGCTCGCCCGTTGCGAGGTCCATAAGCACGCGGCCCGTTCCGTTCCTGAGCACGACTATGCGTCCGAAATCGATATCGCTCTCGATCGTGAGATTGAGCGTCTGGCAATTGCGCGTGCCGTTTTTCTTGGGCTTCTGGTTGCCGTTGCCACGGCACCCGGGCGGCAGATCGCAATTCGGGCAATTGCCCTGTGCGCGCGCCGGTGAAGGCACGGGAAGGGCAAGAACTGCCATCATGCCAGCCATCAAGGCGGCGGCCAGGGCCGGTCTGCAAGCCATCGTGCGGTAATAGCCGAACAGGGTTAACCAAGCCCTAAGTGTGCGCTTTTCGCAGAGCGCCTCGCGTTTGCTGCCCGGTCAGCCGAAGGCGCTGTAGAGCGAGCGGCCGCGTGTCTTGAGCCAGCGATCCGCTTCGGTGATCTCGCCCTCGAAGATGTTCGCCAGAAGCGCATGGAAAGCGGGGCTGTGATCGAAATGGACGAGATGCGCGACCTCGTGCGCGACGACCGAGCGGCGCACGAAATCGGGCGCTTGCACCAGCCGCCAGTTGATCCGGATGCGGCGCTGGCCCAAGCGCCCGCCATCCGAGCACGAGCCCCAGCGCCTCTGCGCGCGGCTGAGCCCGATGGGCACCGGCTCCAGCCCGGCCGCAGCGAGGTAATCGGCCAGATCGCTTTCCAGCAAGGTCAGCGCCTCGCTTTCGAGCCAGCGACGGATGCGGCCCTCCAGCCCCTCTGCCGCACCGCCGAGGCGCAGCGTAGTTCCTTCGAGCAGCGGACGGCGCGGCGCGCGCTCGTTCCAGTCGATCGTGATCGCCTCGCCGCGATACATGAGATTGCCGCCGGCCACGGGCGCCTTGCGGCGCGGTATACGGGCGTGCTGCTGCTCCAGCCATTCATGGCGCGAATGGGCAAAGGCCATCGCCTCTCCGGCGCGCGCCCAGCGGGGCAGGGTGATGCGCACCTCGCTTCCATCGGGGGCAAGGCGCAGGGTCAGCCGCCTGGCGGTGGGGTGGCGACGAAGGATGATCGGGACGCTCTGGCCGCCCAGCTCGATCTCCGGTTCGATCGAGGCGCGCTTGAGCCAGTCGATCACGCGGTTTCGCCCTTCCCTTTGACATCTGCCGTCTCGCCGCAATCAAGCGCAGGCGGGGCAAGGTTGTCCACCTTTGGCGGGCCCCATTCCACGATATGATGTTCAAGCGGCCCGGCATCATTCTCGCTCACCACCCGGCCTGCAACCGAAACGCCGACGCGCTTTACCGCCTCGCGGTCGCCGCTGATGAGATAGTGCCAGCTGGGCAGGGGGCGCCCCTGCGCGCGCAGGCGATAGGCGCAGGTCGATGGCAGCCAGGGCACATCCTCGACGATCGAGAGCGTAAGCCGCAGACAATCAGGCACGAAGGCTTTGCGGTTGCGATAGTCGCTGCACCGGGCTGTGCCGGTGTCGAGCAGTTTGCACGCGACATTGGTCTGTTCGATTTCGCCGGTATCGGCGTCCTCGATCTTGTGCGTGCAGCACCGCCCGCAGCCATCGCACAGCGCCTCCCATTCGGCGCGGGTCAGCTTGGCGAGCGCAAGCTCCCAGAAATTGTCCCTGAGATCAGCCATGCCTCATCGCACCCATTTTTCGAGCTCCCGGGCGACCGCGTCCGCGCCCTCGCTGGTGGGTAGCATGGCAAGCGGCTGGCCTTCGGGATCAAACAGGTAGACGATGTTGGTGTGGTTGACGAGATAGCCGCCGCTCTCGGTCTCCTCGCCCTTTTCGTAATAGACGCGGAAGGCATCGGCCGCTTGCCGGATCGCCTCCGGGCTGCCGGTCAGCCCCATGATGTCTTCGGAAAAGGCCGAGGTGAATTCGCCCACCACATCTTGGGTGTCGCGTTCCGGATCGATGGTGATGAAGACCGCCTGGACATTAGTGGCGCGGGCCGGGTCGCCTTTCGCGAATTCGTTCATGCCTTGCGCTGTGCGCTGCATGTCGGTCGGGCAGACATCGGGGCAATAGGCGTAGCCAAAATAGACCACCGCGTACTTTCCGCGAAAATCCTCCCAGCGCACGGTTTCGCCCTTCGCACTGGTGAGGGTGAACGGCCCGCCAATGTCCGCGCCCGCCAGCGGCGGGTCGAGCGGGGGCGAGGCCTCGGGAGAGCAGGCGGCAAGCGACAGGGTCGCAAGCGCGCCAGCGCCCAGCAGTCTGACCGAGGCGCTGATGGCGCGCAGGCGAGTGGCGGCGGGGAAGGGGGGGTTGGCGTTGATATTCATGCTCTGCTAACTGGGAAACAAGCAAGGGCTCCCACGGCCCGACGTCTCGAGAGAGGTGCGATCTGGGAAGGGGGCTTGTCCGGGCTCCTCATGACGACAATATGTGGCAGGAAATGCGAAAGGATTAAAGCGTGTCAGGCTCTGTTGTGCGCAAACTAGGAATTGGCGGCGTGATTGCCAGCGGTGTCTTTGCCGCTGCGATGATCGGTGCCGCCCCGCAGGCGATCATGGCATCAGCCAGCGCCCAGCTCTTCTCGCAAGGGTACGAATTCCTCGAAGCGGTGGACGAGCGCGACGGCGACGCGGTGACCGAGATGCTTAACCAGCCGGGCACCCAGGTCGTCAACACGCGCGATATCACCAATGGCCGAACCGGCCTTCACATCGTGGTCGAGCGCCGCGATGCCCTTTGGGTGCGGTTTCTGATCCAGCGCGGCGCTGATCCGAACATCAAGGACAAGAACGGGATCTACCCGATCCAGATCGCCGCGGCGCTGGGTGATATCGACAGCGTGGAGGCGCTGATCAAGGGCGGCGCGATGGTCGACGTGGCGGACCAGCAGGGCGAAACGCCGCTGATCGCTGCCGTCCACAAACGCGACACCGAACTGGTCGCGCGCCTGCTCAAGCAAGGGGCCAACCCCGACCGCAACGACAATTCGGGCCGCTCGGCGCGCGACTATGCCGAACTGATGAACGGCAATGAGCGGCTGATGCAGGAATTTACCGCTGCGGACGCGGATCGCGAGGCCAAGGGAACAACACAGCAGTACGGGCCTTCTTTCTAGTATGACCGACACCCCGACCGATTTCGCTGACATGACACTCGATGAGCTGCGCGTGGCGCTGGCTCCCGATATCGCTGCCTCCGCCATTTTTGATGGCTGGAACGAGACCGCGCTGATCGCCGCCGCCGAAATGGCCGGGTGCGATGTGGATGTTGCGAAACTGGCCTTTCCGCCAAAGCCCATGAACGGGCGGGCGATGGACATGATCGAGGCGTGGATCACCAGCGTCGATCTGGCGATGGAAGCCGAATGGCCGCCCGAACGTCTGGCCGAGCTCAAGATCCGCGAGCGTATTCGCGAACTCGTTACCTTCCGTCTCAAGGCGGTGGAGGACATCGATGAAGCTGTGCGCCGCGCGCTCTCGATCATGGCGATGCCGCAGAACGCAGCCCGTGCGCTGCAAATCGGCTGGCGCACGGCCGACACCATGTGGCGTCTCGCAGGGGACACCTCGACCGACTACAACCATTACACCAAGCGCACGATCCTCGGCGGGATCTATTCGGCGAGCCTCGCCTACTTCATCAACGATGACAGCGAGGGCAAGGAAAAGACCTACGAGTTCCTCGAGAGACGGATCGAGGGTGTGATGAAGTTCGAGAAAGCCAAGGCGAAATTCACCAATCGCGACGTGGAATTGCCCAGCCTCACCCGCTTCCTGGGCCGCCTGCGCTACCCATCACGGTGATTTAATGGCCAAGAGGGGTGTAAAACGCCCACTCGCGCCTCGCCACAAAGCGCCTTCCTGTCCTATGTCACTGCCGAGAATCGCCTGCGTCCAACGGCGCAGGCTATCGAATTTGTGACGGGAAGGATTTGAATCATGGCGGGCTCGCTTAACAAGGTGATGCTGATCGGAAATCTGGGCCGCGACCCGGAAGTGCGCACGTTCCAGAATGGCGGCAAGGTGTGCAACCTTGCGATCGCCACCAGCGAAACCTGGAAAGACAAGAACACCGGAGAGCGCCAGGAGCGCACCGAGTGGCACAATGTCGCGATCTTCTCCGAAGGTCTCGTCAACGTGGCCGAGCGTTATCTGAAAAAGGGCAGCAAGGTCTTCATCGAAGGCAAGCTGCAGACACGCAAGTGGCAGGACCAGAACGGCAATGATCGCTACACGACCGAGATCGTGCTGCGCGGCTACGATGGCACCATGACCATGCTCGACGGTCCCGGCGGCGGTCAGGGCGGCGGCGGCGGCGGCTATGGCGGTGGCCAGAGCTCGGGCGGCTACGGCGGCGGCGCCAGCGGTGGTGCGTCCGGCGGCTCGGGCGGATGGAACCAGGGCGGCGGCGGATCTGGGGGCGGCTCCGGCGGTGGCTCGGGCGGCGGCAGCAATTACGACGATCTGGACGACGATATCCCGTTCTAGGATCGCAGCCTTGATCGCCTAAGGAATGATGAAACAGGACGGCCGGGCCGCGCTACGCAGCCCGGCCGTCTTGTTTCAGCCGTTGATGCGATAGATGATCGAGGTCGCGTAATAGGACCGGAAAGGTTGCCCTAGTGCATCCAATGCGGGCTGGAATTTTGCGTCTTCCATCTCTGCGCAAGCGGGCGAATCGAGCCTTTGCGTCGTGGTCGCCGCGTCGATCTGGCAGCGTTCCACCCGTCCGTCCTCGCCCACGATCACTCGCATCCGCAGGATCGCCTGCTCACCGCGGTAAAGTGCGCTCCTGGGATATTTGCTCGCGATGCGCGATGCGACGTCTTGCTCGTTCAGCCAGTCGGGCATGCTTTGCGCGGCGAGATGCCGGTCAACATCAAGCCCCCATTCGCGCACCATATCCTGTGTGCAGGTGTTGAGCACTTTGAAAGCCTCGCCCAGGGGGCCGGTTTCGAAACGCACCTCGCGCCCGCGCTGACGAACCGAGACGAACTCGACCTTGTCGGCGAGCTCAATGTCGAGCCGGGACAGCCCGGTTGCCTCAGACTCGAATGAACCGGTGCCCCCTTCGATATGAACCTGCGAATAAATCACCGCGTTGCCGATCGTATCGACCTCGCCGGTGAACGGCTCGGTCTTAAGCTCTTCCTGGCCATCGTAGAACCGGAGCGCGGTCTGGCGCCGGTTGCGAAACCGCTTGAGCGCCGGTCCAGCAATGGTCAGCCCGGCCATTGCGCTTGGGTAATGCTGTTCGAAGAAGAGATAGTGTTGATTGTCCTGAGGCCCGAAAAGGCCGGAGAGACGGCATTTGTCCGGAGCGAAATTGACATTCCACGGGGATGAAGGGGCAAGCGTAACCGGATCATCAGCAGCAATTGCAGGCGTCCAGAAAGCTGCACACGCCGAGGCAAAGGCGGCGATTTTCGAATAGGGGAAACGCGACAAGATTTTCTCTCCGCTGTTCGAGCAAGAGATATCAGCGTGGCGAATAAATATTTCTAGATCAAGCGCCTGGATGACTGCCTAACAGTCCGGGACGGTGTATCTGTTGGAGTGAGACTTCAATTCTTCTTGAGCGCCCTCAACGCATCAGCGAGCGGCCCGTCCTTTTGCCCTTCCTCGACAATCCCAGCCGCCTTGCGCGCGGTCGCCGCCTCGGGCCCTTCAGCGTAGGGATCGATGGCAAGCCCCAGCGACTGCGCCACCGCTTCGCCCAGGTCAAAATTATCGCCATCATACTCGATCTCGTCGCAATCTTCTGCGGTGAGGTCGAAATCCACCTCGTCCTCGTCGCTTGGCGCGAGCGAGGCGGTGCCCTGCTCGATGAAGCGCAACTGGATCGGTTCGCTGATGCTGGTGCGGAACGGCTCGCCGGCGACCGCGCAATTCTGCGTGATGCGTGCGTCGAAAACGCCCTCGGCGCGCACGCCTTTCTGGCATTGCTCAAGCTCGATACTGGCGCGCAACTCCTCGATCGACACCACGCCAAAACGCTCGGCCAGTGCCGCGCGTTCGCGCTCGTCCGCCTCGATCAGCACCGCGCTGGCGGGCAATAGCCGCGCCTTCACGATCCGGGTCAGCTCAGGCGCGTCGTTTCTTGATCCCAACATTGCATTCACCAGATCCCATTGGCTTTCAATAACTCGTCATCACTGCGCGCAGCAAGCCGTTCGCTGAGCGCCAGCAGCTTGTCCGCGACGCCCGCAGCTCCGGCGGTCTCGTCCGCGTCCTCGCTGAAGGTGACATTGCGTGTGACCGCGCCAATCATGCGATCGCGATCACCATCGTTGAGCGCGCCGCGATAGGCGCCCAGCCGCCCGCCGAGCACGCTCATCAGCTTGCCCATGCGCTTGCCGACGACGACATCGTTGACGCCGAATTCGCGCAGCTGCCCGTCCATGTCCTCGACAAAGAGTTCAGCGAGAAGCGCGCTTTCGGCGCGCATTTCGCTGGCTTCGAGCCGAACCATGACGACGCACAGCACTGCGGTGATGAGGTCGAACCGCCCGCCGACCGAATCGGAGACGTGGCAATCGGCGTAATAGGAAGGCTCACGCGCAAGCTCGACCACACGGTGCCAGAGCGGGCGGATCGTCTCGCGAGGATCGGGTGCGGTGCCGAGCAGTCGGGCGATCAATGACATGGGGTGCGGGTCCTGGATGGGTTGCGGGTCTTTGCCCGGAAATTGGTATCAGAAAAACACGTGTGAGCCGGCGATGTTCCGCTGCGCTGTCGCAGAAGGTAGTTGCCATGGGTGATGTGGGGGCCATTTGTTCATTTGCAATTCAATCCGGTCTTGCCAGATGTTCGATCCGGTTTCGTCAAATGCCGGCGTGATGAAGGGCACAGGGTCCTGACCGATGAGAGGCAACGGCTCTCACCGGCGTTGCAAGGCCAGGGGCTTGCCCGTAAGGCACTCGCGACGATAGAAAGCATGATTATGGCCAGCGCGCCTGTTCGCGCGGCAGGCCGCAGAGGAATTGACGGGTAGAATGCAGATCAACCAGCGCAAATCGAAACACGAAACGCGCATCCGCAGCTTTTCGGGAACAGCGCGGGTCGCCGTTCTGGCTGGCGCTCTGGCAGCGCTGGGCGCGTGCTCTTCGATCCGCGAATCGCGCGGCTATGTTTCAGACAATGTCCTGCTGCGCAGCGTGCAGCCGGGCATCGACAATCTGCGCTCGGTCGAGGGAACGCTGGGCCGCCCCACATTCGCCAGCCAGTATGGCGAGCCGACATGGTACTATGTTTCCAGCGTGACCGGCCGCCGCCCCTTTGTGCGCCCCCGGATCAAGAATCATGGCGTCCTGGCGGTAAAGTTTGACGAAGCAGGCAATGTGACCGCGATCGAGCGTTCAGGCATCGAGGAAGTGGTCTATCTGCAGCCCGAAGGTGACAAGACGCCCACGCTTGGCCGCGAACGTGGTTTCCTCGAAGACCTGTTCGGCAATATCGGCGCGGTTGGCGCAGGTGGCCCCGGCGGACCCGGTCCCGGTCCCGGTGGTCCGGGCGGCCCATAAACAGGCGCCCGAAGCGGACACTCGACAGTCCGGGGCGTGGCGGCGCGTTGGTGATGCCTTGAAGCCCGGGGCTTCGCGCCATATCTCAGCGGCCATGACACATGAACAGGCGAGCCACGGCCTCATCCAGTGGCACGGCACCACCATCGTCGGCGTCAAGCGCGGCGAAAAGACCGTCATTGCGGGCGATGGCCAGGTTTCGATGGGTAATACCGTGATGAAGCCGAATGCGCGCAAGGTTCGCCGCATCGGTGCCGACGGGAATGTTGTCGCCGGTTTCGCCGGTGCAACTGCCGACGCCTTCACCTTGTTCGAGCGGCTGGAAGCCAAGCTGGAGCAATATTCCGGACAATTGCTGCGCGCAGCGGTCGAACTCGCCAAGGATTGGCGCACCGATAAATATCTGCGCAACCTTGAGGCGCTGATGATCGTCGCCGACAAGGACACGCTGCTGGTGCTCACCGGCAATGGCGATGTGCTCGAACCCGAAGGCGGCATCGCCGCGATCGGTTCGGGTGGCAATTACGCGCTGGCGGCTGCGCGCGCGCTGTCCGATTACGAGGAGGACGCCGAACTGATCGCGCGCAAGGCGATGGCGGTGGCCGCTGATATCTGTGTCTTCACCAATGGCGAAGTCACGATCGAAACCCTGTGAATTTTCCGAAAGAGATTATGGACACCCCAACCACGCAGGCGCTTACGCCCAAAGCCATCGTTGCGGCGCTGGATGATCATATCATCGGCCAGAAGGAGGCCAAGCGCGCGGTTGCCGTGGCGCTGCGCAATCGGTGGCGACGCCAGCGCCTCGGCCCGGACCTGCGCGACGAGGTGACGCCCAAGAACATCCTGATGATCGGGCCGACGGGCTGCGGCAAGACCGAGATCAGCCGCCGGCTGGCGAAACTGGCCGAAGCGCCCTTCGTCAAGGTCGAGGCGACCAAGTTCACCGAAGTGGGCTATGTCGGGCGCGACGTCGAACAGATCGCGCGTGATCTTGTCGAGGAAGCAATCCGGCTCGAAAAGGAACGCCGCCGCGAAAGCGTGCGTGAAGCGGCGAGCGAGGCGGCGATGGAACGCCTGCTCGATGCGCTGGTCGGGACCAATGCGAGTGAAGCCACCCGCGAAAGCTTCAAGGCGCGCATCACCGACAATTCAATGAACGACACCGAAGTCGAGATCGAGGTGACCGAAGAGCGCTCGATGCCCTTCGACATGGGCAATATGGGCGGCAATGTCGGCATGATCGACCTTTCCGACATGATGGGCAAGGCGCTGGGCAAGAAGCCGACCAAGAAGCAGAAGCTGCGCGTGCCCGATGCGTGGGACAGGCTGGTTGATGAAGAGGCGGACAAGCGGCTCGATGATGACGATGTCAATCAGGCCGCGCTGAAGAATGCCGAGACCAACGGGATCGTCTTCCTCGACGAGATCGACAAGATCGCGGTCTCCGATGTGCGCGGCGGCAGCGTCAGCCGCGAGGGTGTGCAGCGCGATCTGCTGCCGCTGATCGAGGGGACGACGGTCGCCACGAAGTATGGTCCGATGAAGACAGACCATGTGCTTTTCATTGCCAGCGGCGCGTTTCACGTCGCCAAGCCTTCGGACATGCTGCCCGAACTCCAGGGCCGTCTGCCGATCCGGGTAAACCTGCGCGCGCTGACCGAAGAGGATTTCGTGCGCATCCTGTCCGAGACCAGGGCCAACCTTGTAGAGCAATATCGCGCGCTGATCGGCACCGAAAAGGTAGAGCTCGACTTTACCCGTGAGGCGATCGCGCAGGTCGCCAAGATCGCAGCGCAGGTGAACGAGAGCGTCGAGAATATCGGCGCACGGCGTCTCCAGACGGTAATGGAAAAGCTGCTCGAGGAAATCAGCTTCGAGGCCGAGGAATATGAAGGCCGGACCATCACGATCGATGCCGACTATGTGGACGAACGCCTGGCCAACCTGGCCGGCAACACCGATCTGTCGAAATACATCCTGTGACCCCGCCCGGCCCGGTGCGCGATCTGCAAGCAATGCTGGCGGGCATGGAACCGACCTTGCGCGAAGGTCGCTACCGCTTCGTTCCCCACGGGCCGGACGAGGATTTCATCGATTTGCTTCACCGCACCTTTGCGATGGTGCGCGAGGATGAAGGCATGACCCTCGTGGTCCGTGCGCGCCGCGATGATCCGGGGCCTGTATTCGCCTGCATCACCTTGCAGGTCCATTCCGACCTTGAAGCAGTGGGGCTGACGGCTGCCGTGTCGCGCGCGCTCGCCGATATCGATGTGCCGTGCAATGTCATCGCCGGCTATCACCACGATCATATCTTCGTGCCGTGGGAGGCGCACGAGGCCGCGCTCGAAGCCCTCAGTCGCCTGAGCAAGGAGGCTCGTCGATAAGTTTCGGTGCGTAATGTTGCTGCAATCTCGCGAGGCCTTGAGGCCAGCGGGCTCTTGCGCTTAAGTCTTGCAGGCAAGTTTTCGCAAACGGGGACCAGACCACCATGATCCGCACCATCCTGATGAGCGGCGCCGCCGCGATGACGCTTTCTGCTGGCGCGCCTGCCCTGGGCCAGCAAGAAGCTAGCGGTGAAACCGCTACCGAACTTTCAGCGCCGAGGATCGAATACACCCGATGGGTGCTCGATAACGGGCTTGAGGTGATCGCGCTGCCCGACAATTCGACCGCCAATGTCACCACCTCGCTGTGGTACAAGGTCGGCTCCAAGCACGATCCCGAAGGCCGCGCAGGCTTTTCCCACCTGTTCGAGCACATCCTCAGCCGCAAGACGGTCAACATGCTGACCGAGGATGTGGGCGGCCAGCGAAACGCCTCGAACTGGATTGATCGCACCAATTATTACGAGACGGTGCCCGCGCAATATCTTGAGACCATGCTGTGGACCCATCGTGAGCGCATGGCCTTCCCCGTGGTAGACGCCGAGGTGTTCGAGAAAGAGCGTTCAGTGGTGAAGGAAGAGCTGCGCCAACGCGTCCTCGCGCCGCCCTATGGCCGGTTCCAGCGTTTCGTGATTCCCGAAAACGCCTTCGACGTGCTGCCGATGCGCCGTCCGGGCATCGGTTCGATCGACGAGCTCGACGATGCGACGCTCGATGATGCGCGCGCCTTTCACCAGGCTTATTACGGCCCCGACACCGCCACGCTGATCGTCGCGGGCAATTTCGAGGTCGAGCAGCTGAAGCAGCTGGTCGACAAGTATTTCGCCGATATCCCGCCCCGCGAGAATCCTGTCAGCCTTGCCATCACGCTCGAAGAACCGGCGCGCACCCAGCCGCGCACGGTCAGTGCTGCGGCACCCAACGTGCCACTGCCGGTGATCGGCAATCTCTGGAAAGCGCCGTCGGTGACACACCCCGATGCCGCCGCGCTCGAAGTGCTCTCGACGATCCTTTCGGGCGGCGAGAACAGCCGTTTGAACGACGCACTGGTGCGCAGCGGCAAGGCGGTGAATGCCGCGCATTCCGAATCGATGACAATGGATGGCGGCTATGTTGCGAGTTACGTCGTGCTCAGCCCTGCCGCCGACGCGCAAGAAGCGCGCGAAATCCTCGAGGCGGAGCTCGATAAAGTGCGCAACCAGCCGGTGAGCGAGGCTGAATTGGCCGAGGCCAAGAACGAGATTTTCTCCAGCGCCCTTTCGCGGCGCCAGACCGTGCGCGGTCGTGCATTCGAATTGGGCGAGGCGCTGGTTTCCACCGGCAATCCCGACGCGGCCGACCTCAGACTGGAACGGATCGCTTCCGTCACGGCCGAGGATATCCAGCGCGTGGCGAGCAAATGGCTCGACCCACAGACCAAGGTCTCGATGAGCTATTCACGCGGCGAATATGATCCGCAAAGCTTCGCCAACCCCTATCCGCGCCCCGAATACGGCTCGGTCGCGCCCGCGACGGGAAGCCCGCGCGCTGTCCTGCCCGAAGGCGAGCGCATGGCGCCGCCGCCCGCGGGCGAGGCACCTGAAGTGGTGCGTGCCGACTTTGTGGAGACCTCGCTCTCCAACGGCATCCCGCTGGTGAGCACACAGACAAGCGACGTGCCCATCGCGACGATCACGCTGGTCATGCCGGGCGGCGATGCGACCGATCCGCTCGCCAAGGCGGGGCTTGCCGGTATGGCCGCGAGCCTTGCGCAGAACGGCACGTCAACCCGCACCGCAACCGAGATTGCCGCAAGGCTCGAATCGCTCGGGGCCAGCGTCGGGATCAACAGCGGCGGCGACGGGGTTTATGCGAGCGTGACCGCGCCGGTGGTGAACCTCAAGGCCGCGGGCGAGGTGATGGTCGATATCATCCAGAATGCAAGCTACCCCGAGGACGAGGTCGAGCGCGAGCGCCAGCGCACCCTCGATGGCTTCTCGGCGACGCTCAAGGATCCCGGCGCGCTTGCCTCGCTGGTGGCGACACGCATCATGTATGGAGATGCGCCCTATGGCCGCGTGGGCAACGTGACGAGCCTTGCCGCGATCACGCGCGAGGATCTGATCGAGCACCGCGAGACCTGGTGGACGCCCGCGCGAGCCAAGCTCGTGATCAGCGGCGGCATTTCCTCACAAGAGGCAGCGCAGCTGGGGGAGGCGTTGTTCGGTGACTGGACCTCGCAGGGCGAAACACCCCAGCTTGCCGCAGATCCTGCAGGGCAAGCGCCGCGCCCGCGCACGCTCGTGATCGACATGCCCGATGCGGGCCAGGCTGCGCTGGTCGCTGGCGTGCGTGCCGTGTCGCGCAAGGATGCCGATTTCTACCCGCTCTGGCTTGCCAATACGGTGTTGGGGTCGGGGTCCAACGGGCGGCTGTTCGAGGAAGTGCGCACCAAGCGCGGGCTTTCCTACGGCGCCTATTCGAGCCTTGGGCAAAGTCTTGATGCCGCCGTGCTGACCGCGCGCGCACAGACCAAGAACGAGACCGCCGACGAAGTCGCGGCGGTGTTCTTCGAGGAATTCGAAAAGCTCGGTGAAACGCCGCTCGATGAGGAAACTTTGCAGAAGCGTCGGCTGTTTCTCGCCGGTGCGATCTCGCGCAGCCTCGAGACGAGCGGCGGTTTCAACGGGCAGGTGGCGAACCTGCTGCTGCGCGGTATCGAGCCGGGCGAAGCGTTTGAGGTGGCCGATCGTCTTGCGGGTGTTTCACCTGCGGACGCCGCGGCGATGGCGGATAAATACCTCTCGCCAGAGCGCGCCTCGCTGGTGATCGTGGGCGATGCCTCGCAATTCCTTGATGACCTCAGGGCGCTGCGCGGCGAAGTGGAAGTTATCCCCGCGAGCGAACTGGACCTGGCTGCGAGCGATCTTCGCAAGGCATCCGAGGATGTGGTGCCCGAAGACATGGCCGCCGAGTAACAAGCTCGCGGCGAACGGCGATCATTCGGCGGCTTCGGCCTCAGGGGCGTTCCCGGATCCGTCGGAGTCTTTACTGGCGCCCTCATCACCGTCCTGTTCGCTGGCCTGCCGCGTCCACATTTCGGCGTAAAGCCCGCCTTGGGCCAGCAGCGCGGTATGCGTGCCCTGTTCGACCAGCTTTCCGCCATCGAGGACGAGGATGCGGTCCGCATCGGCGATGGTCGAAAGGCGATGCGCTATGGCGAGCGTCGTGCGCCCGCGCGCCAGGCGTTTGAGCGTGCCGAGGATTTCCTGCTCGGTGCGCGTATCCAGTGCGCTGGTCGCTTCGTCCAGCAACAGGATCGGCGGATCCTTGACCAGCGTGCGCGCGATGGCGACCCGCTGCTTCTCACCGCCTGACAGCTTGAGCCCGCGCTCGCCCACCGTGGTCTCGAAGCGTTCGGGCAGGCGCTCGATCAGGGGCATGAGCGCCGCGTCACGCGCGGCCTTCTCCACCACCTCTTCGCCCGCACCTTCGGCACCATAGGCGATGTTGTAGCCCAGCGTATCGTTGAACAGCACGCTATCCTGCGGGACGATGCCGATCGCGGCGCGCACGCTTTCCTGCTGCACCGCCGCCAGGTCCTGCCCGTCGATCAGGATGCGACCCGCCGAGGGATCGTAGAAACGAAACAGCAGGCGCCCGAGCGTGCTTTTGCCCGCGCCAGACGGTCCGACAATGGCTACTGTCTCCCCTGCCGCGACTTCAAAGCTGAGGCCTTGCAGGATGGTGCGTTCGGGTTCGTAACCGAAGGTGACGTTGTCGAAAGCGATCGAGGGTTGGCTGATCCTGAGCGCGGGCGCGCCGGGCGCGTCCTTGACCTCGATATCGGTGTCGATCAGCCGGAACATCTCGGCCATGTCGACCAGCCCCTGGCGGATAGTGCGATAGACCCAGCCCAGCAGGTCAAGCGGGCGGAAAAGCTGCATCAGATAGGTGTTCACGAAGACGAGGTCGCCAACGCTCAGCGCGCCCTGGCTCCAGCCCCACACGACATAGGCCATCGCGCCGCCCATCAAGAGGTTCGTGATGCCGCTTTGCGTGATGTTGAGCAGGCCGAGCGAGCTTTCGGACTTGATCGCTGCTTCGGCATAGGCGCGCGCGGCGCCCGAATAACGCTGCTCCTCGCGCGTTTCGGCGCCGAAATATTTGACTGTTTCGAAGTTGAGCAGTGAATCCACCGCGCGGTGAAGCGCCTTGCCGTCGAGATCGTTCATCTCGCGCCGCAGCTTCGAGCGCCACTCGGTGATCCAGCGCGTGATCGCGATATAGATCACAACCGTGAGCGCGGTTGCGGCGACCAGCTCGATCCCGAATTTGACATAGAAGATGACGCCGACTGCAACGAGTTCGATCGCGGTGGGCGCGATGTTGAACAGCAGGAAATAGAGCATCATGCCGATGCTCTTGGTCCCGCGCTCGATCACCTTGGTGACCTCGCCCGTGCGGCGCGAGAGGTGGAACCGCAGCGACAGGCGGTGGAGACGGTGGAACACGTCCTCGGATAGGCTCAGGATCGCTTCCTGCTCGACCCGCTCGAACGCCATGTTGCGGAAATTGTCGAAGGCGACCTGCGTGAAACGGCCAAGCGCGTAGGCAGCGATCAGCGAGAAGGCGACCAGAACGGCGTCGTCGACGAGGCCCTTGCCCGACATTGCGTCAACCGCGCCGGCATAGGCGAAGGGTAACGTCAGTGTGATGCCCTTCGCAAGCAGCACGAAGGTGACCGCGATCACGATCCGGCGGCGCAGGGGAGTGTTATTTTCGGGCCAGAGATAGGGCAGGAAGCGCTTGAGCGTTGCCCAGCTTTCAGCGTCTGGCGGCGGCGTGTCGCTGGATGAGGGGGAGGAACCGGGAGGCATTGCGCTCCACCATGTGGGCGTATGCTCGCCTTATGGCAAGCCGAGGCTACCGCGCAGTGCCATCTTACCAGACTTGCGTGCGAAACGGGGTCCTGCGCGCGCGGCGTAGCGCCTGAGCCACGTCGCGCGGCACATCGAACAGGATGCGCTGGTTGGAGAAATCGATCGCCACCCGATCAAACAGCTTGAGATGCTGCATGCCGAGCGACAGCGCGGGCTTGTCTTTCAGGCCGAGCGCCTCGAAGGCGGGCGCGTCGGCAAAGGCGAGCGGCACGTTGTTGAGCGCAAGCCCCTCGATCCTGAGCGAGCGCACATAGGCAAGATCGCCGGTGATCGAGACGCCGTTCACATCGGTGGTCACCACTTCCTGCTCGCGTTTGGCGCGGATGCGCTCCTGCAGCGCGCTGTTGCCCAGGCTTGCCTGCGCGCCGGTGTCGATGATGACGGTGGCTCTGACCCCTTCGACCACGGCGTCGGTGATGAGCAACTGGCCCAGTTGCGGGCGGGCGCGAACCACGATCTCGAAGCCGCGGCGGTCGTTTCTGATCGTGCTCACGTCCTGGACCGCGATGCTCTCTTCGCGAAAGTCGAGCAGGACACGGAAATCCTGCAAGCTGTCGAGCCCGATGATGCCATCCGCGCCTACATTGGCCCGGCTCAACACCGGAGCGACGAGGTCGAGCACTTCGTGCCTGCCGACGCGCAGCGAGCCGACCTCGACGATCTCGACATTGCGCGTGCTGGCCATGCCGATCAGCGTGGCGGTGCCCAGCGGGTTGAGGCCGAGCGAGGCGTTGATCTCGTGCGTGACTGCGGTGGCCTGGCTGCCGGTGTCGATCATGAAGTCGAAGGGCCCCGCGCCATCGATCAGGACGGGGATGGTGAAGCGCCTGTTGCGCTCTTCCTCCACCGCCAGGATATCGGTGCCCGCATCGGCAAGGTTGGGCGCGACCGCTTGCTCGGCGATTGTCTTGTCGGGTTCGACCGCGGTGGCAGCGGTCGCAGCAGTGGCGGGAGTTTCGCCGGCGAGGCTTGGAGCGAGGCCCCAAAGGAGAGAGCTCCAGAACACGGAGCCAAAGGTGCAAACCGCATGGGCTGCGTTGCCAAACATCTAAGTTCCCATCCCGAATGCGCGAGGTCGTAATCGTGCCCCGTCCTGAAATACGAAGATATCAGAGAACGGGCTTCAGCCAAAATCGGGGGAGTTGGGAGGCTAACCTTGCGCGGATGGGCGCAGCATCTGCCAGGCGTCTTTGACGATATGGGGCCAGACCAGCCAGAACGCGCCGATATAGACGCTGGCGCCAACGGCCCCATTCCAGAGCAGATCAATCCACGGCGTGTCGAAATCGGCGAAGCGCTGAGCGCCCAGAACCGCCAGCGCCATCGCCGCGCAGGCGAGGGCGGCCGGTGCCACCTGCTGGATCAGCGCAAGCGGTCCGACGCCGATCCGCGGCAGCGTCACGCTGAGCGTGATCGTGCATAGCAATGGAGCGGCGAACCACCAGGCATGGACCAGCCCCATGGCGGCGCTGTCCTCAAGCTGGATCGCGATAAGGAAGGCGCAGGGCATGATGATGGCGCCGCACACGCTGGTGAACAGGTAGATGCGCGGGCGTCCCATGGCATTGGTGACGGGCGCGCAGATCAGGTGAAGCGCAAAGACAGGCATCGCCAGTGCAAGCCCGCCGACGATTGGAGCCATTGCGGCCCATTTATCGCCAAACAAGGTCAGCACGGCAGCATCGCTGGTAAGCGCGAGGCCGACATAGATCGGCGCGGTCACCGTCATAACGAGCCTGGCGGTCTTGGCGAAATAAGGACCCAGCGCCTTGCCCTCGCGGTGCAGCTCGGAATAGGCGGCAAACGCGACTTCGTTGATCGGCGGAAGGAAGCGTGCGGTGACGATCAGCGTGAGGAACAGCGCCTCGGCGTAAAGGCCGAGCTCGTAGGTAGGCAGCAGGCGTCCGGCGATCACGATGTCACTCTGGCTCTGGACGATCCAGAACAGCTGGCACAGAGTAAGTGTGCCGCCGAACGAAACCAGGTCCCAGGCGCCGCGCGGATCGAAGATCGGCTTCACGAACAGGCGCGCGGCAAAGGTCAGTCCGATGGCGCGCGTCGCAAACAGGCAGATCGGCGCATAGACCAGCGTCCAAACCCCAAAGCCGTGCCAGGCCATCGTCAACGCTGTCACCGCGCCGATAATGGCCGCCACCATGTTGACCTGCGCCTGCTTGCGAAATTCCAGGCGCCTTGCCAGCAATTCGGTCGGCAGCGCGGTAAAGGGTATGGTCGCGTATATCAGCGCCTGCACGCGCAGCATGTCGGCGACGACGGGTTCACCGAAATAGTCTGCAGCATAGGGCGCGGCGATGATCTGCGTCGCCGCCATCGCTCCGTTGAAGACAAGCAGCAGGCCAAAGATCTGCCCGATACGCCGATCATCGACATGGTCGGTCTGCACCAGCGACGTCGCAAAGCTTTGTCCATTGAGGAAGGCGAGTGCGGTCAACACGACCTGCGTCATGGCAAAAAGGCCATAATCTGTCGGATCAAGCAGGCGGACGACTAGGATCGTCGACGTCCAGGTGATGATCTGCATGGCGACCTGCGAACCCCATCGCCAGGCAAGTGCGCTGCGTACGCGCGAAGCGAACCCGTCACTGCCATGCGAGCCGGCGAATTGCGGGTCAGCATGCGAGCACGAATCAAGGCCTGCCGTCTCGCCGCTCGAATCACGGCGCGATTCGGGTTTGGGGAGGCTTGAAGGCGGGTTTGCACTCATCTCGAGCGTGCCTTTAACGGCAATTCGTGAAGAATCTGGTCGCAAGACAGCGCCAGGATCGCCGCAAAACGGACGGTTCGATCCTGAACGGCGGGGCTGTGCGGGGGGCGTTCCCTTGAAAATGGGCGGCCAGAAGTCCACCTCAGTGAGGCCAGTCGCGTGCTAACCCGCAGAAAACTGCGATTTGTGCGCGGCGTTGAAATAAAAATTCAAAAAAAAGATTCAAAAAGGCGTTGACCGAATCTCGGACCCCGCCTAGATGGGCTCCACCGACGCGGCGCTGACGGTTTCTACCGCCCGCCACGCTCGGTCGCCAACATAATCGGATAGCCGGTCCCCCGGTGCAAATCGGGGAAACACTAGCTGTCCGCTGTTACTGTCTGGCGGCTCTTTGACATTGTTGGTTTTTGATGAAGGGACATGTGGGCGACGGCGCCCGGTCTGCGAGCTTCAAGGTCGCAGTAACCGGTTAACTCAAGCCGATGCCAAGTCTTTGCCGTGCACCACGCATGGCATTGATGATGCATGTCCATTCGTATCCATTACGTTTGACAGCAGGTATCGGCTCCTTGATATTCTGGCTGGTCGGGCTGGCGGGTTTGCCCGTGCTCGATTGGTTAGTCTCACAAACTTGAGAGTTTGATCCTGGCTCAGGATGAACGCTGGCGGCGTGCTTAACACATGCAAGTCGAACGAACCTTCGGGTTAGTGGCGGACGGGTGAGTAACGCGTGGGAACCTGCCTTTAGGTTCGGAATAACTCAGAGAAATTTGAGCTAATACCGGATGATGTCTTCGGACCAAAGATTTATCGCCTTTAGATGGGCCCGCGTTAGATTAGATAGTTGGTGGGGTAATGGCCTACCAAGTCGACGATCTATAGCTGGTCTGAGAGGATGATCAGCCACACTGGGACTGAGACACGGCCCAGACTCCTACGGGAGGCAGCAGTGGGGAATATTGGACAATGGGCGAAAGCCTGATCCAGCAATGCCGCGTGAGTGATGAAGGCCTTAGGGTTGTAAAGCTCTTTTACCAGGGATGATAATGACAGTACCTGGAGAATAAGCTCCGGCTAACTCCGTGCCAGCAGCCGCGGTAATACGAAGGGAGCTAGCGTTGTTCGGAATTACTGGGCGTAAAGCGCGCGTAGGCGGACTGATCAGTCAGGGGTGAAATCCCGGGGCTCAACCCCGGAACTGCCTTTGATACTGTCAGTCTAGAGTCCGGAAGAGGTGAATGGAACTCCTAGTGTAGAGGTGAAATTCGTAGATATTAGTGAAGAACACCAGTGGCGAAGGCGATTCACTGGTCCGGTACTGACGCTGAGGTGCGAAAGCGTGGGGAGCAAACAGGATTAGATACCCTGGTAGTCCACGCCGTAAACGATGATAACTAGCTGTCCGGGCTCATAGAGCTTGGGTGGCGCAGCTAACGCATTAAGTTATCCGCCTGGGGAGTACGGTCGCAAGATTAAAACTCAAAGGAATTGACGGGGGCCTGCACAAGCGGTGGAGCATGTGGTTTAATTCGAAGCAACGCGCAGAACCTTACCAGCCTTTGACATCCTAGGACGGTTTCTGGAGACAGACTCCTTCCCTTCGGGGACCTAGTGACAGGTGCTGCATGGCTGTCGTCAGCTCGTGTCGTGAGATGTTGGGTTAAGTCCCGCAACGAGCGCAACCCTCATCCTTAGTTGCCATCATTTAGTTGGGCACTTTAAGGAAACTGCCGGTGATAAGCCGGAGGAAGGTGGGGATGACGTCAAGTCCTCATGGCCCTTACAGGCTGGGCTACACACGTGCTACAATGGTATCTACAGTGAGCAGCGATCCCGCGAGGGCTAGCTAATCTCCAAAAGATATCTCAGTTCGGATTGTTCTCTGCAACTCGAGAGCATGAAGGCGGAATCGCTAGTAATCGCGGATCAGCATGCCGCGGTGAATACGTTCCCAGGCCTTGTACACACCGCCCGTCACACCATGGGAGTTGGTTTCACCCGAAGATCGTGCGCTAACCTTTTAGGAGGCAGCGAGCCACGGTGGGATCAGCGACTGGGGTGAAGTCGTAACAAGGTAGCCGTAGGGGAACCTGCGGCTGGATCACCTCCTTTCTAAGGATACAAGCGAAAGCGCCTGGCTTCATGCCGGGAAGAGCTTCGCGAGTTCCAAAGAACATTGCCGTCGTCCTCATGTCCTTTCATCAATCAGATACAGCGCTTCGGCCGCTTTTGCGGTGTTGTAGCGCTGTTTGCCTGAGCTGGCTCGCGCCGCAATCGGCCATGCTTTCTTTATGAGAGTGCAGCCGGTTCGTGTGGTGCAGGTCCGTAGCTCAGTTGGTTAGAGCGCACCCCTGATAAGGGTGAGGTCGGTGGTTCAAATCCACTCGGACCTACCATTTCCCACAAGGAAGTGGCTGTTCACCAAATGAGGGGCCTTAGCTCAGCTGGGAGAGCACCTGCTTTGCAAGCAGGGGGTCATCGGTTCGATCCCGATAGGCTCCACCAGGCACTTGATCTGATGATGAAACGAAAGAGATCCGGCTCTAACGAGCTGGTCAGGCGGATTTGCCGCCGAAATTTGACATTGTGAATGGGTTTTTAAATCGATGCCGTGGCGCATGGATTGTAACGACGGTCTAGCCGACCGTTCGCGCATCTATGCATCACTTATCAATCAAATTGATTATCTGGCTGAGATAATTCCTCCGCATCATCGTGTAGACGCACGGGTCTTTATGCAGGCCTGTCGTTGATGGTGTGGATTCTCAAGCGTGAGGTAAGAGCATTTGGTGGATGCCTTGGCATGTACAGGCGAAGAAGGACGTGACACGCTGCGATAAGCGTCGGGGAGCTGTGAGTAAGCTTTGATCCGGCGATTTCCGAATGGGGAAACCCACCTTCACCATTTCTTATCGACCATCATTCGTGATGTTCGGTGAGAGGTGGATAAGGTATCACCTTAGTGAATATATAGCTTTGGTGAAGCAAACCCGGGGAACTGAAACATCTCAGTACCTGGAGGAAAAGACATCAACCGAGATTCCCGTAGTAGTGGCGAGCGAACCGGGACCAGGCCAGTGCCTTTTCTTCAATTAGCAAAACATTCTGGAAAGTTTGGCCATAGCGGGTGACAGCCCCGTATGCGAAAATGATCGACAAGGACTTGAGTAGGGCGGGACACGTGAAATCCTGTCTGAATATGGGGGGACCACCCTCCAAGCCTAAATACTCGTACATGACCGATAGCGAACACAGTACCGTGAGGGAAAGGTGAAAAGCACCCCGATTAGGGGAGTGAAACAGTACCTGAAACCGGATGCTTACAAGCAGTTGGAGCCCCTTTAGGGGGTGACAGCGTACCTCTTGCATAATGGGTCAGTGACTTAATCTATGATGCGAGCTTAAGCCGTTAGGTGTAGGCGAAGCGAAAGCGAGTCTGAATAGGGCGACTGAGTATCATGGATTAGACCCGAACCCCGGCGATCTAGGCATGAGCAGGTTGAAGGTGCGGTAACACGCACTGGAGGACCGAACCGTTGCATGTTGAAAAATGCTCGGATGACTTGTGTTTAGGGGTGAAAGGCCAATCAAGCCGGGAAATAGCTGGTTCTCCGCGAAATCTATTGAGGTAGAGCGTCAGATGTATGCCGATGGGGGTAGAGCACTGGATGGGCTAGGGCTGCGCGAGCGGTACCAAACCTAACCAAACTCCGAATACCATCGAGACTTGTCTGGCAGACAGACGGCGGGTGCTAAGGTCCGTCGTCAAAAGGGAAACAGCCCTAACCTACAGCTAAGGTCCCCAAGTAATACCTAAGTGCGAAAGCATGTGGGAATCCCAAAACAACCAGGAGGTTGGCTTAGAAGCAGCCATCCTTTAAAGAAAGCGTAACAGCTCACTGGTCTAAATAAGGGTTCCTGCGGCGAAGATGTAACGGGACTAAAGGTATTCACCGAAGCTTAGGGTGTACAGTTTACTGTACGCGGTAGCGGAGCGTTCTGTAAGTTGATGAAGCCGAAGGGTAACCGACGGTGGACATATCGGAAGTGCGAATGCTGACATGAGTAGCGATAAAGAGGGTGAGATACCCTCTCGCCGAAAGACCAAGGGTTCCTGCTCAACGCTAATCGGAGCAGGGTTAGCCGGCCCCTAAGACGAGCCCGAAGGGGGTAGTCGATGGGAACCACGTAAATATTCGTGGGCCTGGTGGTGTGTGACGGATGCTGGAAGTTGTTTGTCCTTATTGGATTGGGCAGGCAGCCAAGGTGTTCCAGGAAATAGCCCCACCGTATAGACCGTACCCGAAACCGACACAGGTGGTCAGGTCGAGTAGACCAAGGCGCTTGAGAGAAGTATCCTGAAGGAACTCGGCAAATTGCCTCCGTACCTTCGGAAGAAGGAGGCCCTGGATCGAGGCAACTCTTTTCAGGGGGCACAGGCCAGGGGGTGGCGACTGTTTATCAAAAACACAGGACTGTGCTAACTCGCAAGAGGACGTATACAGTCTGACGCCTGCTCGATGCTTGAAGGTTAAGAGGAGGAGTGCAAGCTCCGAATTGAAGCCCAAGTAAACGGCGGCCGTAACTATAACGGTCCTAAGGTAGCGAAATTCCTTGTCGGGTAAGTTCCGACCTGCACGAATGGCGTAACGACTTCCCCACTGTCTCCAGGATATGCTCAGCGAAATTGAATTCTCCGTGAAGATGCGGAGTACCCGCGGTTAGACGGAAAGACCCCGTGCACCTTTACTGCAGCTTCAGAGTGGCATTAGGAAAGAGTTGTGTAGCATAGGTGGGAGGCTTTGAAACTTGGGCGCCAGTCCAAGTGGAGCCATAGGTGAAATACCACCCTGCTGTTTTCTGATGTCTAACCAACTACCGTTATCCGGTAGTGGGACCCTCTGTGGCGGGTAGTTTGACTGGGGCGGTCGCCTCCTAAAGAGTAACGGAGGCGCGCGATGGTATGCTCAGGACGGTTGGAAACCGTCTGCAAGAGTGCAATGGCATAAGCATGCCTGACTGCGAGATCGACAGATCGAGCAGAGACGAAAGTCGGTCATAGTGATCCGGTGGTCCCTCGTGGAAGGGCCATCGCTCAACGGATAAAAGGTACGCCGGGGATAACAGGCTGATGATTCCCAAGAGCTCATATCGACGGAATCGTTTGGCACCTCGATGTCGGCTCATCACATCCTGGGGCTGGAGCAGGTCCCAAGGGTTTGGCTGTTCGCCAATTAAAGTGGTACGTGAGCTGGGTTCAGAACGTCGCGAGACAGTTTGGTCCCTATCTGCCGTGGGCGTCGATACTTGAAAGGAGTTGCCCCTAGTACGAGAGGACCGGGGTGAACATACCTCTGGTGTACCTGTCATCCTGCCAAGGGTGCCGCAGGGTAGCTATGTACGGACGGGATAACCGCTGAAAGCATCTAAGCGGGAAGCCTCCCTTGAGATTAGGTATCTTCGAACCGTCATAGACCATGACGTTGATAGGCCAGGTGTGGAAGCGCAGTAATGCGTGGAGCTAACTGGTACTAATGTTTCTATCGCGCTTGAGAATTCGCACTGTCAACGACAGGCCTGCCCATAAGGGTAGTGTTTGTCTGCGATGGAGGAACCTCCAGCCAGATAACGCCCTTTACCAAGGTTCGCCGGTTGATTGTCCGGTGGATCCATCGATTTAAGCCCGTATCCCACAAGCTTCATTGCTTGGTGGTCATAGCATCCGTGACCCACCCGATCCCATCTCGAACTCGGCCGTGAAACCGGATAGCGCCGATGGTACTGTGTCTTAAGGCACGGAAGAGTAGGTCGCCGCCAGGCATTGTAGCTTGTGGGAGCGCGGGAAAACCCATTCACTTGTCAAAGGGCTTGCCTCCGGGCTGGCCCTTTTGGCGTCTCTAGACCGTTGGTCGATGACGCTGAGGCTCGGTGCCGCGGGATGGAGCAGTCCGGTAGCTCGTCAGGCTCATAACCTGAAGGTCGTTGGTTCAAATCCAACTCCCGCAACCAGCCCCCCCTTTTTCTTTCAGAGACGCCTCGCGTGTTGGCGCTGTAGGTGTCAATGTAGCAACGCAATAGCTCGTCGTTGTTGGATTTGCGCCACCAGCGCGTTATCGTCACCCCGCTGCGCATGCCTATGTTTTGCGAGGGTGTTCATCTATTTGATCGAAGCGCGTCCAGCGTGGTTTGTCTTGAGTGGACCGGCTCGTGTGCCCGAGTATCGGCAGCAGTCGTGGTCCAGCCTCCACCACGCTCTGAGCAGAACGTTTTTCCGAACATCGACTATTGTCCGTAAATCAATCGGCGCCTGAACCTATAAACTATGCCCTTAGCGTCTTGCGTTCCACGACAACGCCTCGCCCCAGTTTCGGGCGTCTTGGGAACGAATCCTGATGTTTGGGCTCGAATTGAGCGTTTTGACGCGTCCACGGCATGGCTGTCCATGAAATCTGACGATCCGCTGCGCACCAGCCGTGTTCAGTTCTTCCTTATATCGAATTTCCTGACCCATACGGTGCAAGCGGCGAGGGTTGCTCTTTCTTCGGCTGCGCTGCCGTCGCTTGTTACGAAGATCTTCGGTTTACCGGCTCCGGTAAAAGAACCAAAACCGTGAAGGGCCACTACTAGTAGCGCGCCTTAGCGATGGGCACTCTTCCTGCATGGGAACCAATCTGACGCCCTCGATCCTGCTTCGTAGGGACGCTTGCATGCCGGCGCAGTAAGAGAGCTCCCAATTTACCCGAACGCGCCATGAGCCTAGCCGCGCGAAATGCGCTGCTCCAAAGCTCGGATCTGCGAAATATAGGGCCCGGCTTCCTCAGCGGCGAGCCACGCTCCTTCGAACGAATTCGCCGCCAGCTGCGCAAGCTGCGCGATCGAGAGATCCAACGCCTCTGCGACTGCACGATAATTGTCGTTGATATAGCCGCCAAAATAAGACGGGTCGTCGGAGTTGACCGTTGCCTTCAGCCCTGTCTCAAGCATCGTCTTCACCGGGCTTTGCGCGATGTCGTCGATCACGCAGAGCTTGAGATTGGAAAGCGGGCATACGGTCAGCGTATAGCCTTCGCGCGCGATCCTTTGACTAAGGGCGCTATCTTCGAGTGCACGATTGCCGTGATCGATCCGGTCGATGCCCAGCGTATCGAGCGCTTGCCAGACATATTCCGGTGGTCCTTCCTCGCCTGCATGCGCGACCAGTTTTAGCCCGAGTTTACGGCATTGCGCGAAGACGCGCGCAAACTTTTCGGGTGGATGGCCAACCTCGGAGGAATCAAGGCCCACTCCTGCGATCCGATCGAGCCAGGGTTTGGCCTGTTCAAGCGTCTCGAACGCCTCGCGTTCCGACAGATGGCGCAGAAAGCACATGATCAGGCGATAGCTGATCCCTAGCCGTTTTGCGCCATCCTCCAGAGCGCGCAGGATCCCGGTGATGACAGTATCGAACGCGACGCCTCTTGCGGTGTGCCCCTGCGGATCGAAGAAAATCTCGACATGGCGAACCTTGTCGCGGTGCACCCTCTCGAGATAGGCCAGGGTAAGATCGTAGAAATCCTGCTCCTCGACCAGCGCCTGCATGCCGAGATAATAGAGGTCCAGAAATTCCTGAAGGTTCGCAAACTGATAGGCCGCCGAGACTTCATCAACGCTGGCATAGGGCAGCGACACGCCGTTGCGTCGCGCCAGTTCAAACATCATTTCCGGCTCGAGCGATCCCTCGATATGCAGATGCAATTCGGCCTTGGGCACAGCGGCGATGAACGCCTCGCGCTGCTCTCTTGGGGTCATTGTCATGGCCGTTTCTCCTTCAGACGCAGAATTTCCTTCGCGGCCGGCTTATGGTGTGCGATTTCCTCGTCGGTAAGTCCGTCGAGTTCGTGGGGGAAGATCAGCCAATTCTCGGTTTGGTGGACGAAGTAGTCCGGGGTGAGATCAGTCTCGTTCTTCGCAGGCTTGTAGAACACGGTGGCGATCCGGATGGTCTCTGGCGTGTTGCGCCTGCAGCGCAGGCGCAGTTCGCGGATCAACGCTTCTACCGATTTGCCTGTATCGAAGACATCGTCGACAATCAGTAGTGCGTCCTCTGCTTCAAGGGTATCGATGAGATAGCCCAGCGCGTAGACCTTTACCTGCCGCGCCTGCTGGCCGATGCCCGTATAGGAAGAGGTGCGCACCGCGATATGGTCGCAGGACACACCGCGCGCTTCCAGTAATTCCTGCACGGCTATGCCGATCGGTGCCCCGCCGCGCCAGACGCCCACGATATGGGTGGGCACAAAGCCGGAGGACAGGATCTGGTTGGCGAGCGCAAACGAAAGCTCGAGGAGCTCATTCGCGTCGAGATATTGCTTTTCGTCCAAAGGTCGCTCCCCGCAATCCTGCCCGCCACCAGCGCTAGGAAGGAATGGGGCGTCGTGTCAAAGCGATCTTTGAATGGCCATCCGAAAAGCAGCTTTACCAAAGGCTGTGCAAAGCATTGGCGAGGCCTAGCTTGAACGCACCTTGTTCAGGAACACCTGCACCTGTTCATTCAGGGTCGAGGCCTGCTGATCGAGTTCGTTCGCGCTCGTAAGCACCTGACTGGCCGCAGACCCTGTCGAAAGCGACAGTTCCCGCACATCGCCGATATGCTCGGCTACCTTCTGGGTACCGTTGGCGGCAAGATCGATGCTCTTGGCGAGATCCTGGCCGGCGACCGATTGCTGGTCGACCGCGCTGGCGATCGAGACGGCGGTGCTTTCGAGGTCCTTCACCTGTCCCGCGATCGAGCGCAACGCGCTGACGCTGGCACCAGTCGTATC
Organism: Erythrobacter sp.; assembly: GCA_043567175.1. Lineage (GTDB taxonomy): Bacteria > Pseudomonadota > Alphaproteobacteria > Sphingomonadales > Sphingomonadaceae > Erythrobacter. Next base: position 1,592,455 of record CP121323.1, on the reverse strand, counting down.
CTGCATGGCCCGGATCTGCTCGGCGACTTTCTCGGTTGCCCGGCTCGTCTGCATCGCGAGCTCCTTGACCTCGCTCGCGACCACGGCAAAGCCGCGTCCGGCTTCACCGCCGCGCGCGGCCTCGATCGAGGCGTTGAGCGCGAGCAGATTGGTGCGCTGGGCGATGGTCTGGATCAGTTCCACAACCTGCCCCACTTCCTCCGCTGAGGCTGACAGCGCCGAGATCGTCGTATCGGCTTCGCTGGTTGCGTCGGTGGCGAGCCGTGCGAGTTCGCTTGAAGAAGCGGCCTGCCGGCTGATCTCGCTGATGGAGAGCGCGAATTCATCGCTTGCAGCCGCCGCTGATGTGGCGCCTGCGCTTGCTTCGGCCATGCTCTCGGTCAATTCGCCCGTGCGTCCGGCCGCTTGTTCTGCGGTTTCAGCCATGCGGGTGGCGGTGGTGTGGAGTTCGCTCGAAGCGGCTGCGACCTTGCCGACCACTTCGCCTACCGTGCGTTCGAAACTGCTGGCGACATTGGCGATCAGAGCTGCGCGGCGATCTTCGGCTTCCTGCCGCTCGCGCTCGCGATCACGCTGTTCGCGCATTTCCTTTTCCGCCTGTTCGGCGCGTTCGCGCGCCCACATTTCCAGCTGGCGGCTGGCGCGTTTGAACATCGAAAGAGTGCGGACCATCTCGCCGATCTCGTCCTTGCGCTCGTGCCCTTCGATATCGAAGTCGGAGTCGCCATTGGCGAGGCGCGTCATTCCATTGGTGATTTCCCCCACCTTCTTCACGAGATCGCGCGAGGCGATGCCAAAACCGGCAAACAGGACCACCCCGGTGATCGCGGCAAGCAGGCCGACAATCGCGAGAACCGCGAGGAAATAGTCTATGCCGTCTTCGCGCAATGTGTCGGTGTACCGGATTATGTCGTTCGCCAGGCCTTGTGCGGAGCCGAGCAGTGCGTCCCCCCTGCGGGCCATCTCTGCCACCTCGTCGGCGTCGTCGGAAGACGCGGCCACAGCAGCGTCGAACGCGGCGTTGTAGGCACCAAGGTCTCGCTGCAATTGTTGAAACCGCGGGGCAAATTGCGGCGCCCGTTCAGCCATCACCGCGCCGATTTTGCTGAGCTGGTCTTCAGCCGTCGAGAGCGCTTCACGACGCCGTTCCAGGAGCGCGGTGTCCCGCTGTGCAAGAAAGCGCGTTGTCGTGTAGCGGACCTCGCCGAAAGTGGCGCGGAATTCGCTGGTCTGCGTGATCGCGCGTTCAATCGCGTCGGAGGTGTGATAGCGGTTCCAGACCTCGCTCATGCCGAAGGCCAGAACGGCTAGCATGGCGGTTCCGAAGACGGCAAAGGTTGCAAAGATCGTGTTGACCTTCGAGGCGAGGCGCTGGTTGCGGAACCAGGCAAGGCCCTGAGCCGCGCCGCCTGACCTTGCGGAACTGCCTTGCAGCGCACCGGCTTCGTAATCGAGCGATGTTCCCGTGTAATCGGGCGTAAAGGCGGGAACCGAGTTCTCTTCCCGCTCTGACTGCACCTTCATCATGTTCATGTTGGAGATCCCCGAGCCTCTCAGTTGCCCGCTAGATGTGAAGGAAATTCGTTAACAACGCCTTGCGGGATCTTACTTGGCGCCCGGAGGGCCATGCTCTCAGGACACGCGCACCTTGCTCAGGAACAGGTTGACCTGGCCGCTGAGGACAACGGCCTGTTGTTCGAGGTTGGTGGCGCTGGAGAGCACCTGGCTGGCAGCCGATCCGGTCGAAAGCGAGAGCTCGCGCACATCCGCGATGTGGTTGTTAACCTGTTCGGTGCCGCGCGCGGCCATGTCGATACTGCGCGCAAGGTCCTGACCGGCCACTGATTGCTGGTCGACGGCGCTCGCGATCGAAACGGCGGTGGTTTCCAATTCCTGGATCTGCAGGGCGATCGAGCGCAGGGCGCTGACGCTGGCGCCGGTCGTATCCTGCATGGCGCGGATCTGCTCTGCGACCTGTTCGGTGGCGCGGCTGGTCTGCATGGCCAATTCCTTGACCTCGCTGGCGACCACGGCAAAGCCGCGCCCTGCCTCACCGCCGCGCGCCGCCTCGATAGAGGCGTTGAGAGCGAGCAGGTTCGTGCGCTGGGCAATCGTCTGGATCAGCTCCACGATCTGGCCTACCTGCTGGGCACTGTCCGAAAGCGCATGGATGGTGGTGTCGGCCTCGGTCGCGGAATGGGTGGCCTGGCGCGCAAGCTGCGCGGATGATGCCGCCTGCCGGCTGATTTCCCCGATCGACATGGCAAACTCATCGCTCGCCGCCGCAGCGGCGGTGGCACCGGCATTGGCCTCGGCCATGGACACGCTTACGTCGCCGACGCGCTGGCTCGATTCCTCGGCGACCTGTGCCATCACTTGCGATGTGGATTGCAACTGGGTGGAAGCCTCGGCCACGCCGCTGACGACATCGCCCACGGTGCGCTCGAACTGGTCGGCCAGATCGCGCAACATACGCTCGCGTTCCAGCTGCGCTTCTTCCTGCTGCGCTTGCAGGCGTGTCTTCTCGTCGAGCTCGGCCCGTGCCTTGTCGGCGCGCTCTTTCGAGAGCCTTTCAAGGCGTTTGCCCGCGCGGTGGAAGATCGCCATGGCGCGCGCCATGTCGCCAATCTCGTCGCGCCGGTCCTTGCCCGAAATCGAGACATTGCTGTCGCCCGACGCTAGCTTCTTCATCTCTGACGCCATTCCCGAAAGCGCGCCGCTGACATTGCGGTCGAAGTATCGCTGCACGGCAAGGGTTATGAGCGTTAGCACGCCGGCAAACCCGATCCAGGAAACCAGCAAGGTCGAGATCAGCGCTTCGCCGGCGTCCGACTGCGCCTTTGCCTCGCCGCTCAGGCGCTCGGCGAGTTCGCGCGCAGCCTCGAGTACGAGCCCGCCGGTCGCCTGCACTTCGATGACCTGGCTATCGCGGCGGGTACGGTTTTCGCTCGTCGCATCAAAGACACTGATCTGACGCCGAAAATCGTCAATGCCGCCTTCAATCAAGGCCAGGCGATCAAGCGTCGTCATGTCCTGACTGATGACATTGGCGCGCAATTCGGAGACTGTGGCTGCTGCGATATCAAGCTCGGCAATGGCAGCCTGGCTGCGCCGGGCTTCGCCGCGCGCCACCAGCATTTCGGAATGTCGCTGCGCTTCGCTCAGCACTGTGACGAGCCGCCCGGCATTCATCGCGTATTCGTGGTCGATCGCGATCTGGCGCGCGCGCTCGCCAAGCTGGACATAGCCGGCGATGACGAACAGCCCGGCAATCAGGACGAAGGCCAGATTGCCAAGATAGAAAACCTGGAATTTGCGGCCGATTGATTGTCGTGCAAACCAGCCCATGACCGCGCCCGGCCCGAAGCGTTTGCGAGCGCTGTGGCCCGGTTCTTGAGGTGCATCCTGAGCGACGCGTTCCGCTTCCAGGTCAACTGCCAGTTCCTGCAAGGCGCTCATGCCGCCTGTTCCCCTTTGCCACCCGCGATTTTCGCGGTGTCTTGATGATTGTGGGCCTTGCCGTCCGCATCGCTGTCGATCTGGGCCTCGTAGAGCTGATCGATTTCGTCTTGCGGCAATGCCTTGTAATATAGCCAGCCCTGCAACTGGTCGGCGCCTGCGATGCGGACCATTTCCGCCTGTTCGCGCGTTTCGACACCCTCGGCTGTAACGCTCATCTTGAGGGCGCGCGCCATCGCGATGCTGGAGAGCATCATTGCGCGGCTGCCGTCATCCTCTCCGGCATGCACCACGAGGCTGCGATCAAGCTTCAGCTTTTCGAACCGGAATTGCCGCAGGAAGCCGATCGAGGCATAGCCGGTATCGAAGTCATCAAGCGAGATGTTGACGCCAAAGCCGCGAATGACATCGAGCGTACGTTCGGCCACCACCGGATCGAGGACGAGACAGGTCTCGGTGATCTCAAGCTCGAGCCGTTCCGGAGCAAAGCCGGTTTCTTCCAGTAGTTCGCCTAGCTTGATCGGGAATTCGGGGTTGCGCAATTGCGCGGCGGAAATGTTGACCGAGAGCGTGATCTCGCCCCAGCGCGCCGCATCGCACAGCGCCTGGCGCAGCACCCACAGGCCGATCTGGTTGATGAGGCCCGATTCCTCGGCAACCGGAATAAACACCGCCGGGCTTACCGACTGGCCATCGGCGCGCTTCCAGCGCAGCAGTGCCTCGACTGCGACGATCCGGCTATTCCCGGCATCGACCAGCGGCTGGTAGGCGAGCGTGAATTCCCGGTTGGCGAGCGCGCTGCGCAATTCGCTTTCGATCTCGCGCACGGCTTCGCGGCGCTGGTCAAAGGTATTGTTGAACCACCTGCAGCGCATCTTGCCGCCGCGCTTGGACATGTACATCGCGACGTCGCTGCGCCTCAGCAATTCGGAGGAGGGCAAGCGGTTATCGGCCCATGATCGCGCCAGTCCAACGCTCGCGCCCACACTGATCGCGCGCTCGCCGACCATTATCGGGCTGGCGAGCCGTTCGAGCAGGCCGCGGCATATCCCTTCGAGCAGCGTTCCGGCGACGGGCCCTGACATGACCATGGCAAATTCGTCGCCGCCAAGGCGGTAACACCGGGCTTCGTCGCCGGCTACTTCCTGAAGAATGGTCGCACAGGCCTGGATCAGGCGATCGCCGACCGCATGGCCGTAGTGATCGTTGACCTGCTTGAAGCTGTCGAGATCGATCAGCGCGATGGCGACTTCATCCGGCCCGCACGAAAGATCTTCGACATCCGCATGCAGGGAACGCCGGTTGGGCAGCTTGCTGAGCTGGTCGGTGACCGACATCGATTCCAGTTCGCGGACATTGGCAAAGCCGTTCTTGGCGAGGAAGAAGAGGGTCGCTGCATAGACCAGCGCGCTGGCGATCAGCAGCGGGGCGGGCGAACGCATCTCGATCTGGTCACTGGCTATCACCACGAGAGCGATCAGCGCGAGGACGAGGCTGATCGTGGCCAGCGGCAAGCCCACGAGACCCAGAGGCGTCAGGCGCAATGGCTTGCTGGAATCACTCACCTGGTTTCCCTATTTCCCGCGTGTGCCATCGGCGTTGGTGCCCTCGAGTGCGCAAACAGGTTTCCTAAAGAGGATTGGCTAAGGAAGGGTAAAGCGCGGCACTGCGCGTGCGTGTTGTGGCTGAGGTGCTGCGTGTTTCCCGGTAAACGCCGCTAGCTTCGGCCCCCACTTCGCGAACGGGGCTGTTCAGTCGGCGAAGGCCCGGCTTCGGGCAGATTTGGCGCCGCTTTCAGGGCTTGCTTCATAGAGGCTCACCCGATCCTGGCAGGGGATGAAGGCGCTCGTCTGCCCCACCACGGTCTCGCCCGCGCCGAGCATCAGATAGCCCCCTGCAGAGATCGCGCTGGCTAGCCGGGCAAACGCCTTTTGCCGCGTGGGCCTGTCGAAATAGAGCAGCACGTTGCGGCACAAGACAAGATCAAAACGCCTGCGACCGGGCGGTTCCGACAGCACGTTATGGTGCTGAAAGCGCGCAATCCTGCGGGTCTGATCCTTGATCTGCCAGCCGCCTTTTGTCTCGTCGAAATGTCGCAGCATCTCGATCACGCCAAGGCCGCGCTGGACTTCGAACTGGGTATAGAGACCGCTGCGCGCCGCCTCGATGGCGCGCTCGGAGATGTCGGTCCCGAGTATCTCGAGGGTCCAGCCGTGCCAGCGCTCGGGATTGTTGGCAAACAGCATCGCCACACTGTGCACTTCCTGGCCGGTCGAGCATCCCGCGCACCAGATGGACAGGCGTCGTACATCCGCACGTTTGCGCGCAAGATCGGGCAGGACAAGCTCGGGCAGTTGGTCGAAGGTCGGCTTGTCCCGGAAGAAATAGGTCTCGTTGTTGAGCAAGGCCTCGACGATCTTCTTTTGCAGCTCACGGCGCTTCGCCGGGGTGCTCTGGCTTTCCATCAGGCAGACAAGCTGATCGACATTATCGATCCCGTGTTCGCGAAACAGCCCGGCCAGGGCGGTGCCAACGCGCCAGCGACGGCTTTCGGTCAAGTGCTGACCGGTGTGATCTTCCAGAAGATCGGCAATGATCTGATGCGATGCCTGATATGCGTCCATGGTAGCGAGCGTCTCAGATCCGCTCGGCCGCCGCCGGCGTCCTGGCCAGTTGAGCCAGGGCCGCGCCGATTTCTTCCGGAGTGGCGACAAGGCTGCACAGCCCCGCTTTCGCGACGGCGCCCGGCATGCCCCAGACGGCGCTGGTGTCCGGGTCCTGCGCGAAGATGGTCCCGCCTGCATCAACGATGGCTTTTGCGCCTTCCAGCCCGTCGCGCCCCATACCCGACAGCACCACGCCTAGAACATGGCCCTCACAGGCTTCGGCGAGGCTGGTGAACATCGGGTCGACTGAAGGCATGCAGCCGCTTCGGGCCGGCTCGGTCAGGGTGCGCGTTACCAGCCGATCGCCACGTTGATTACCTCGTCGGCGAACGAGCATATGCCCGTGCCCGGTTGCGATGGCGACCTGGCCGCGACAAATCTCGGTGCCTTCCTCGGCGATGACCGCGGGACGTGCACAGGCCATTTCGACCTGGCGGGCGAAAACCGGGATGAAGGACGGGGGCAGGTGCTGGGTTATCAGGATCGGGAGGTCGAAATCCGGTTTCAGGCACCGCAAAAGCAGGTTGAGCGCGTGGATCCCGCCGGTCGATGCGCCGATGGCGATCACTTCGGGCCGCTTGCCGACGACCGGCCTGCTGGCCTGCGCCGAACCCATCGGGCCGAAGTCTCGCGATGCGATTGCAAACGACTTTGTATCGGCGGGCGCATTCGGAGCCTCGGTGCACTTCTCGTCATTTCCGCGCGCTTCTGTAACGCTGGCATCCTGTCCCAGCGCCCTGATCTTGGCCAGAAGCTGGGCGCGGTATTCTTCGTTGAAACCTCCCGGACGCGGTTTGAGCATGGTGTCTGCAGCGCCCATCGAAAGCGCCGAAACCGAATGTTCGGCCCCGTCCTGCGTGAGCGAGGAGACAACCAGAACCTGGCTGCCAGCGGACCGCTCGAGAATTTCGGGCAGGGCTTCAAGACCGCCCATACCGGGCATTTCCAGGTCGAGCAGGATCACGTCGGTTGCGGTGGCGTCCAGTTGCGCGATCGCGCGCTCGGCACTGCTCGCGGTGGCGGTGACCTCCATGCCGCGGTCGCTTTCCACCATGCGTTTGAAGATAGTGCGCACGGTCAGCGAATCGTCAACGATCATCACGTGGATCTTCGCGCATCGCCGGTCTTGTTGCAGGCGCGATCCCCCCCTTGTTCGGGAGGAAGTAGCGGGCGAGGGCGTGCTCACGCGAAGCCCACCAATTGCAGTTTTATCTGCAGGGTCTCGTGGTCGAAGGGCTTCATCACATATTCGTCAGCTCCTGCCGAGATCGCCTCGCGGATATGCGCGACATCGTTTTCGGTGGTGCAGAAGACAACCTTGGGCCTGTCGCCACCAGGGCGTTTGCGCAGCTGGATGATGAACTCGATCCCCGTCATCACAGGCATGTTCCAATCCAGCAGGATGACGTCCGGCATCGCCTCGTCGCACGCATCAAGGCCTTTCTGGCCGTTCTCCGCCTCTTTTACGGTGAAACCGAGAGTTTCGAGGATGTGCCTGGAGACTTTGCGGATCACGCGCGAGTCATCGACGATGAGGCAGGTTTTCATGGGTCACCCTTTTTCTGGTCACGCACGCCTATCGAAAAGCGGTAACTTTTGAATTAAGCCGCCACTCCCAGCGTATCAGGGCCGGCAATAAGCGCCGGTAGATCGATCAGCAGGGCAGGGCCGATCGCGGTTTCGACCATGCCTGTGGCGACCCTCGACCATTCGCTGCCAAAGCCGCCCGGCACACTGTCGGGCGAGGATTGCCCGGTCGCGATATCCTCGATTGCATCGACGATCAGCGCGTAGGAATGGCCGCCCACTGTGACGACCGCGGCGCGATGGTCGGTGGACCAAGCAATTTCGGGAAAGCCCAGCGCAAGCCGGCAATCGATTACGGTCAATGCCTGGCTGCGCAGCGCGGTAATGCCGGCGATGAAATCGGGGCTGCGCGGCACAGGCGTGATCGCGCCCAGCTCGATCACCGATCTGACATCGCCCGCGTGCAGCGCGCAGCGGCGTCCGGCGATCTGGGCCATGACAAGAAGATCGCTCATGCTGCTTCTCCCGTTTGTGGATCAGGCTGCGTTACCTGCGCCATGCCACTTTCAAAGCGCGCCTTGCGCAAAGCCTGAAGCAGGCCCTCGCGGTCATAACGGTAGATTGTCTCGCTTCCCGTGGGCGCATCGGGTTGGTTGCGCAGCCGGATAACCGGGCCCGGGAATGTCCAGTCGAGCGCCTTGGCCGCTTCGAATTCATCCTCGAACCATATGCTGATTGCAGCCGGTGAGCTGGTATCAATCGGTGATGCTGCGTTCTTTTGAGCGCCGGCCACGGCCTCATAGCCTGCCGCGGTCACCAGCGGCGCCAGGATCGTGCGCGCCCATTCGCTGTCGGGCAGGCGGCATTTGGGCAGAGCGAGAGGCTTGGGCGGCTCGCCATGGCGCGCAAATAATTCGTGCCCATCGATTAGCGAGACGGTTCGCCCATCAACAAGCGTCATTGCTTCGACCAGCGGATCGTCGCTTACCGGTTTGAGTTCGCCGGTAAGCGCTACGGCGTCGTCTACTTCGCTCACCGCGTAAAGCAGTTGGCTGACCCCGTCGGTCAACCGCAGCAGGCGGATCTTGGGTGCGGGCAGGGGGCCTTCCGGCAATCCGATGAGCGGCAGGATCAGGCCGTCGATGACTGCGCGCGGGGACGAGGTCGATCGGTCGATCGCCTCCGCAGGGGCCGTCTCGATGCGCTGCACCAGCTCAAGGCGAATGGCACGCCTGCGCCCCTCGAAATCGGTGAACAGCATCGCGCGTTCAAGCGTTTCTTCCTTGCCGACTTCGCTGTCCAGCGCATCGGCCAGGACGCGCGTGCGCGCATCCGACATCAGGTTGTGCATGGAGGCGATGTTGGTGACATCGAGCAGCAGCACCGGCTGGCCGTCGTCGAGCAAGGTGGAGCCGGCGTAAAGCCCGCTCTTCATCACTGCCGGAGCGAGCGGCTTGACCACGATATCGCCATGGCTGTGAATGTTGTCGACCGCGAGCGCAAACAGGTCGCCGCTTGCCAGACGCAGCATCACCATCGACCGCGTGCCCTCTTCGCCAAGGTCGTCGGGCAAGCCCAGGACATCGGCAAGCGCGAGGCAGGGCACTCTTTGGCCGCGAAAGGTGACAAGCGCGGTTTCGCCCATCTGGGTGAAGTCGAGCGACTTCGCCGAGGCGTGAAGGATTTCCTCGACATAGCTTTGCGGGATCGAGAAACGCTGCGCGCCGATTTCCACCGTGAGACCGGGAATGATGCTGAGTGTGAGCGGGATCTGCAGCGTGAAGAGTGTGCCAACGCCTGTCGTGCTCGAAACCCTTATGCTGCCGCCGACCTTCTCGAGGTTTTGGCGAACGACATCGAGGCCGACACCGCGGCCCGAGACATTGCTGACTTTCTCGGCGGTCGAAAATCCGGGTTCGAATATCAGCTGAAGGATCTTCTCACGGTCCATCCCGGCGCGCTCGGCGGCGGTGACAAGGCCGGTGGAGAGCGCCTTGGCGGCGATTTTTTCCTCGTCGATACCGCGGCCATCGTCGCTGACCACGATCGAGATCGTGTTGCCCGATTGGCGGGCGGCAATGGAAAGGAAGGCGCTTTCGCGTTTGCCTGTGCCGAGGCGTTCATGCGGTGTCTCGATACCGTGATCGATCGCATTGCGGATGATGTGGGTGAGCGGATCGCGCACCATTTCGATCATTTCGCGATCAAGCTCGACATCGCCGCCCTCGATATCGACGAGCACCTGCTTGCCCAGTTCCGCCGACAGATCACGCACGAGCCGCGGGAGCGAGCCGAAAAGTGTCTCGATCCGCTGCATTCGCATCCGGGTGATCGCGTCTCGCACATCTGAAAGGATGCTGGTGAGGCGTTCGAAGGGGCCGTCAATGGTCGGCTGGTTGCCAGCCTGGCGCAGCCGGTGCGCAAGATCGTTGCGCGCCAGCACCATGTCGGAGACGCCGCTCATCACCCGGTCCAGCAGTTCGACCGGCAGACGGATCGTGCGCTGCGCCTGCGGCGAGACAGCCACGCTTGGCGAGGCCGGATCTTCGTGTTCCGCCTGTATTGCGCCGCCTTGTGCGGGCGCTTCTTCCCTGATCGGATCGCCGGTGATCGCGCTATCGTCCGCGCCGACCTGCAAGGCGGCGATCAGATCGGTATCATCGCCATCTGGGCAAGCACCGTTTGTCTCGATCCCGTCCACCAGTTCCACGATGCGGTCTATCACCTTGAGCGCGGCCGAGACGAGCGCTGCGTCCGGTTCGCGGCGCCCGGCGCGCACATCGGCGAGTGCATCTTCCGCGGCGTGGCTGAGATTGGCGAGGCGTGGAAAATCGAAAAAGCCGCAATTGCCCTTCACTGTGTGGACGAAGCGGAAGATCGCATCGAGGCGTGAACCATCGGCAGGATTGGCCTCCCAGGCGATGATCTCGCCCTCGCTGGCCTCCAGCATCTCGCGTGTCTCAGCGACGAAATCCGCCAGCAGATCGTCCATATAGCGCTTGCGTCCCCCTGGTTCTCGGCTCGAGAAGGTCAGGGCACTCTATGGCGTGTGATGGTTAACGAAGGCCTACCTTGGCCCAAGCGTGGCAGCGGGGTGGGGTGCCGGGCTGGGCGGATGGGCGCGCCGGGCGTCGAAAGACTAGGCCTCGCGCCGGATCGCGCGGCCAAGCACCCACCATACCAGCGCGACCCCGGTTGCCGCACCGAAAATGTTTGCGGCTAGCTCCGCTGCGTAGATCGCTCGCGCGCCAAGCTGCTGGTCAAGCAGAAGCGCGAAGGGCAGCATCACCAGAACAACCCGCAGGATCGACTGGGTGAGTGCAAAGGAGGCGCGGTCAACCGCATTGAGGATGCCATTGGCGACGATCAGCAAACCGAAGCCCGCATACCCCCAGGCCGCGATACGAAGATAGGTGGCAAATTCCTCGATCACGGGGGGATCTTCGGTAAAAAACTGCGCAAACCACTCGCCCGCAGCAAACAGGACGAGCGCGGTCGCCAGGCCCCATGCGATACAGAAACCGCCCGCCCATAATGCCGCTTCGCGGGCCCGGTCGAATCGCCGCGCGCCCCAGTTCTGGCCGACAATCGCTCCGATTGAACCTGACAGGGCGAGCAGCGGCACGGTGGCAAAGCTTTGCAGGCGACCCGCTGCGCCGAAGCCGGCTACCGCGTCCTGGCCCTGGGCTGCGATCAGGCCCGTCAGGACCGACAGGCCTATGGGGTTGATCGCGTTGGAAAAGGCTGCCGGTCCTCCGACCCTTAGGATCGCGACGGCCGGGTCGAGCCATTGCGATCGCTGAAGGCAGCCGGGATCGATGCGGATGTCGGACTTGCGTACCATGGCGATGGCAAAGGCCAGCCCGACGCCCCATCCCGCGACTGTCGCGTAGGCCGCACCGACAATACCGAACCCCTCGACGCCGAACGCACCCGTGATGAGCAGGGGATCAAGTACCCAGTTGGCCGCCGCGTAGGAGACGTTGACATAGCTCGACCGGCGGGCCTCGCCTTGCGCGCGCAGAACGCCGTTCAGCCCCATGATGAGAAGCAGCAGCGGAAAGCCCAGCGCATAGGGCACCATGTAGGTGCGTATCAGCGGGCGAACTTCTTCCTGCGCGTTCATCAGCGCAAACAGCGGATCGATCAGTGCGAACACAGCACCTGCCAGCAACACGCCGCAGGCAAGTGCGAACACCAGACCAAGGGTCGCACGCCGCTTTGCCTTCTCGCGGTCGCCTTCGCCCAGCGCGCGGCTGACCACCGAATTGATGCCCACCATCACACCCACGCCAAGCGAGGAAAGCGCGACACCGACCGGAAAGATGAAGGCAATCGCTGCCAGCGGATCGCTGCCCAGCTGGCCGATGAAATAGGCATCGACGAGCCCGATCGACATGATCGCGGCGACGCCGATCACGCCGGGCAGGGTCTGGGCTACCAGGTGGCCGGTGATCGGGCCCTGTGCAAGCTTGGCGACGCCGCCGCTCGAAGTGTCAGGTGATCGCGCTGTCATGAAAGGGCGCGCCCGGTTATCGGATGAATTAGGCGCAAGACGGTTTACCCTCGGCAAAGAACAGCGCGGATTGTGCGCACACAACGCGCGGTTCTGCTACGGTGTTCCGCAGCGCGCATAGAAGATCTTGTCGCTCGGCGTGACCTCATGCGATAGGAACGTCGAGCAAGACGCATAGCACGGAGAGGATCGCCCTATGGCCACCCAGTTGAAGCCCACGATTGAATGCAGCGCCGAGGAATGGCAGGCGCGGCTGGACCTTGCTGCCTGTTACCGCATCTTTGATCATCTGGGCTGGTCGGAATCGATCTACAACCACATCTCGGTGGCGGTGCCGGGCGAGGCGGACACTTTCCTCATCAACCCCTTCGGCCTGATGTATGACGAGGTGACCGCGTCGAATCTGGTCAAGATCGACGTCGAGGGCAACAATGTCGGCCCTTCGCAATATATGGTGAACAAGGCCGGCTTCACCCAGCACGCCTATTTCCACAGGCATCTGGGCGAGCGCGCAGCGGCGATCTGCCATGTCCACACCACCGCCACGATGGCGGTGTGCAGCCATGAAGACGGGCTGATGCCGACCAATTTCTACGCCTGCAATTTTCAGGGACAGATCGGCTATCATGATTTCGAGGGCATCACCGTGCGTGAGGAGGAAGGCGAGCGGCTGGTCGAGAATCTCGGCAACAACTCGATCCTGATGCTGCGCAACCATGGCCCTGTCGTGATGGACAAGACCATTCCGGGCATGTTCGTGAAGATGTGGGCGCTTCAGCGCGCGTGCGAGATCCAGGTCGCAACCGTGGGCATGGGCAAGCCGCAGGTTGTGCCGCAAGAGGTCGTCGACGTGCACCAGCGCGATCTTTCGGTCATGGCGGGCCAGGGCGGCGCTGGCGTGTTCGATTTCGAGGCGTGGAAGCGCCGCGTCTCCAAGGTCGATGACAGTTGGCGGACCTGAGCTGCCTCTCCTTTCCGCTGTAATTCACGAGGGCGGCTGCCATGTCGCGCATGACCATTAACGGCAATCCGGTCGAGTTCGATCTCGATCCGCGCATGCCCTTGCTCTACGCGCTGCGTGAGGCGATGAACCTTACCGGCACCAAGAGCGGCGGCGGGCAGGATGACTGTGCCTGCGGGGTGTGCATGGTGCTGGTCGATGGCGTGGCGCTCAGATCATGCCGGATTACCCTTGCCGAAGCCGAAGGGCGGGTGATCACCACGATCGAGGGGCTCAGCCGCGATCGGTCCCACCCTGTCCAGCAGGCCTTTGTTGCCGAACAGGCGATCCAGTGCGGCTTCTGCACGCCGGGCATGGTGATCGCGGCGGCGGCGCTGCTCGAACGCAACGCCGCGCCGACGCGTGCGGATATCGAGGAGGCGGTGCCCAATATGTGTCGCTGCGGTGTCTATCCGCGCCTCGTCCGCACGATCGAGCGAGCGGGCCGCGTTGCGCGCCGGCGCGAGACGATCAGCGCTGCGCCCGCACCCGGCATCAGCGCCGAGGACGCAGGCCGCGCCGTCCCCGCGCTTTCCGCACCAGGAGAACCCGACGCCGAGTCCAACGCTGAGGGCTAGAACCTTGCCGTCAGCGCAAAGCGTGCGTTGAATGGCGCTGCCACGGTTGCCTGGTGGGTGGCGTGGCTGTTTGGAAAGTAGAGCTCGTCGGTCAGGTTTTCGATATTTACCTGGACGCGGAAGCGGTCCGAAACATCCCACCACGCCGCCGCATCGAAGCGGGTATAGGCTGGCAGCACAGCGGTGTTGCCGTTGTTGATGAAGCTTTCATCCTGGTAGGTCACGCCCACACCAAGGCCGACAGTATCGGTTGCCTGGAAGGCGTTCCAGAGGCTGAACATGTGCTCCGGCAGCTCGCGCGGGCGAAGGCCGGCGGGGCCGAGGCGGTCGACCTGTTCTCCGTCGAGATAGGAATAGCCCGCCTGCACCGTCCAGAAATCGGTGACCCGGCCGTTCAGTTGCGCCTCGAAACCGCGGATCGTCGAATCGATGATATCGAGCGTTGCGGGATCGTTGTCATTGGGCTGTGGTGAGCTCTGCTCGATCTCGAATACGGCTGCCGTAAGGCTGAGGCCGGTTTCGAGATCGACCTTGATGCCAACCTCGAGGTTGGTGAACGTATCGGGGTCAAGCGCATTGGCGGCGCCGTTGATGTCGGTGAATTGCTCGCCCGAACGCGGCAGGAAGCTCTCCGAGTAGCTCGCATAGAGCGAGATGTTCTGCATCGGCTTGAAGATGAGGCCGGCGCGCGGGCTGATCTCTTCATCCTTGCGGCTGCGCATCTCGTTTCCGGGGACGTTGAACACCTCGATATCGAAGCTGTCGAAACGCGCGCCGAGCACCACGTTCAGCCAGTCGGTCAGCTTGATCTCGTCCTGAATATAGGCCGAGACGACATCGATCGTGACACGCGTGTCGTCGTTCAGGTCCACCGAATAATCATTCGTCGTCGTGCGGCCATCGGCGAGCGTTCCGACATTGTTCGAAATCGGGAACGGGCGCACCGCATCGAAGATCGCGCGATCGGTGCGTGCGGCGCCGAAGAACGGATCGACCACGCCATTGGCGACATCATTGGCTGATGTGTCGAAGAACGAGTTGAAGCGGAACTGGTCGGACGAGGTGTTGATATACTCACCGCCGACGATCAGCGTATGCTCGATGCTGCCTGTATCGAATGCGCTGATGAGGTTGCCTGAAAGGATCAGGTTTTCGCGCTGCGTATCATCGACATAGCCATCGATTTCGACGCGATTGGTCGCCGGATCGTAATCGGTGTTGAAGAAGTTGACGTAGACCTTGTCATAATCGCCATAGAATGCGGCGAAATTGCCCTTGAGGTTCTCGGAAAATTCGTGGGTCAGGTTGGCGCGCAGCAGGTGCGCCTCAAGCTGGGTGAAATTCTGGAATTCATCGCCAAAGGTCACGTCTTCGAGCGCTTCGACAGGGCGACCATCAGCGCCTGTGGGTATGCCACGATCAACAAAGCGTTCGTGGTTGGCATATTCATACGACAGGTCGAGCGTGGTGCGGCCGCTGAGATTGAAGCGCACCGTGGGGTTAAAGCCTACGCGGTCGCCGTCATACAGGTCCCTGTGGTTGTCGAGCCCTTCATACATCGCGTTGATGCGCACTGCGACCTTGTCGCCCGCCTCGACATTGATGTCGCCCTGCAGGATGACCTCGCCGAACGTGTCGATTGCGACCTGGGCTGAACCGAAGGTCTCGCCGATCATGCCCTTCTTCGTCACGCGGTTGAGGATGCCGCCCGTGCCGCCGCGCCCGAACAGCAGTGCGTTGGGGCCGCGCAGGATCTCTATCTGCTCGAGATTGTAGAGGCTGCGGTAATATTGCACGTCGTCGCGCACGCCATCGATGAAGAAGTCGGCGGTGGAGCGCACGCCGCGAAAGACGATCGCGTCGCGGTGGCCTTCACCTTGCGAGGTGTTCACGCCCGGCGTGTAGTCGACGATCTGGCCGATGCTGGTCCAGCCGCGTTCGAGGATCTCCTCCTGCGTGGTGATGGTGAGGCTTTGCGGCACGTCGATGATCTCGGTCGGCGTGCGCAGCGCGTTGATCCGGCTGTTGTAGAGCACATCGCCTTCGACGATAATGTTGCCCTCCACGTCGCGGCGGTCCTCGGCAGCGCTTTCCGTCCCTTCATTGGCAAGGGCGGGTGCAGCGATCAGCGCGCTGCCCATCAGCAGCGCGGCGCGCATCGAACTGGTGTTCATAAGAATCCTTTATCCGTGTCTGGAGGAACGCGTGGGTTCCTCGCCCCCGGATGCGGCAGCTATTGCAACTTACTTGCATCCGCAAGGGGTTGTGAGAATAATTCTCAATTGGCGATACCTTGTGGCAAAAATGTATCGTGGCCGATAAAGGGTCCGGCACCACGAAAGCGGGAGATTACAGGCATGAAGGCAACCATCTGGCACAACCCCAAATGCGGCACATCGCGCAAGACGCTGGCAATCCTCGAAAACCTCTCGAAGGTCGATGTGAGCGTGGTCGAGTATCTGAAGGAACCGCCGACGCGCGAGAAGTTGGCGCAGCTGTTTTCCAGGGCCGGGATGACGCCGCAGGAAGGACTGCGCCTGCGCGGCACCGACGCCGAGGAACGCGGCCTTCCCCAGGCGGATGCGGAAACGGTTCTTGATGCGATGGTAGCCGATCCGATCCTCATCAACCGGCCGTTGGTCGAGACCGAAAAAGGCGTCGCCCTGTGCCGGCCGCAGGATGAGGTATTGAGGCTGCTCTAGGTCCCGGCCCTCAAGAGCCCGCGCCGAAGCGCCCCGAACCCTAAAGCATGCGGATGGTCTGGCCCGAGGTGCATGAGTTCACCGATCCTGGGTCAGGACGCTGTCGAGCGCCAGCCCGCGCAATCCCACCAGCACCACCGAGAGGCACAGCGCCGCGATCAGGGCAAAGGCCAGGGGTGCGTTGGCGTTATAGAGCAATACTCCGACGGCGGGGGCATAGATAAAGCTTGCTCCCGCGACGCTTGCGACGATGCCGGAGGCCTGTCCCTGTTCGGCGCGCGAGACCGCCAGCGAGGTGCCCGCCGTCGTGCCCGGTCGGAACAGGCCGAAACCGAGCGAGGCGATCGCGAAGCCGAGCGAGAGCGAATAGACGTCATCGGCAATCCCCAGCACCCCGGTTCCCAGCGCCGCCACGCACATGCCGGAAAGGGTGGCGGCACGCGGTCCGATACGAAAGCGCGGGATCAGCCCCCATTGGGCAAGCAGGGTGGCAAGCGCGCCGAACACGAAGACAAGGCTGACCAACGCGGCGCCTTCTTCGGGCTGGCTGCGTAGGTTCAACCGGTCGAGCACGAGGAAGCCGGCAATGCCCATGATCATCGCCTGCGCGTGCCCGCCTACAAGGCCCGCCAGCACCCATGCGCGAAGACGAGGGTCGAACCAGCCGAGGCGTTGTCCCTCGCGAGAGGGAGCAGTGGCGGCGCCCTCATCCTCATCATCGTAATTTTCGTCTGGATCGGTCGATCCGTCCGACCCGCCCGAATAGGCGACCGTCTGGCCGCGGGCGGCGAATTGCGGCTCGTCATTGGGCAGCCGCAGCCGCAAAAGAACCAGCGCAACGAGGCCGATGAGGGCAAAGCTGATGAACGGGCCGGTAAGCCCGATGCCGAGATAGGGGAACACCAGCAGCGGCGCGAGAACAGGACCGATGACGGTGCCGAGGCCAAAGCTCGAGGCGATCAGCGAGAGCGCGTTGGTGCGCTCCGATCGCGGCGTGCGCGCCGCGACATAGGCCTGGACTGCGGGCGGTGCGGCGCTGCCGAACAGGCCATAGAGGCTGCGCGCGGCGGCAAAGGTGATCAGCGTTGCGAGCGCGGTCATGTATCCGGAAAGGCCGGCCCACAAGGCGAGCCCGCAGAGCCCCATTGAGGCGATGAAGCCGATGAGGCCCAGCGCCATCATCGCCTTGCGCCCGCGCTTGTCCGACCGCCGCGCCCAGATCGGCGCGCAGGTCACCCACAGCAGTGCGGACCAGCTGTAGGCGAGGCTGATCCAGAAATCCTCGACCTGCAAGGCGGTCCCGATCGAGGGCATCACCGATTGCATCGCGGTGTTGCCCGCCGCGGTTACCAGCATGACGGTGAAGAGCAGCGCCATGCGACCGTTGGGAATGGCCCTGGACGTCGCCGGAGCCTTCGCATGCGACGGCAATTGTGGCTGCGCCTGCGGGGGAACTTGCGGCTGCGCTTGCGCCGACGGCAGCTCTCTTGTGTTCACGGGCGGGGGATCGGCGTCGGCCATGAAGTGAGCGCTAGATCACGCCGCCGATGCTTTCAATCACGCATCCATACCCATCATTCAAAGTCCGATGCGATTTCAGACGCGTCGGGCTCCTTGAGCGCTGTGTACATCGCAACGCCCATTGCGCAGTATACCGAGCCCCAGACCATCGTGAAGCCGCCGCTGATCAGCCCCTGGATCAAGCTTGCGGTAGGGCCGGGCCCCGGAATGCTCGAGAGCAGGATCGAAACCGCCAGTTGCATCACCAGCGTCACGAACCAGGCGACCGCCATCAGCATCCAGAAGCCGAAGACATTGCCAGGATGCGAAGAGGTAAGCCGCCAGGATCTCAGCAAGGCCTTGACCGGATTGAGCTGCCATTCGATCACCATGACGGGCAGGGTCAGCGCAAGACGAGCGGTGAAAAAGAACAGCGCCAGCATACCCGTGAGCGCGCCCATGAATGCCGCCAGCGCAGGGCCGAGCGGCGAGAGCACCAACTGCACCACCAGCAGCGCGGTATATATCCCAGCGAAGGTGATGATCAGTGCGAGGATCAGTGGCGCGATCACCCGCAGAGCCTGAGCAAGCGCCTGGCCCACGGTCGGTCGCGCGCCGCCGATCAGGGCAACGATGCCCGCATATCCAACATGGGCGACCACCGCCGACAGTCCTGCAGAAACGAGGAACGGTGCCAGCAATTCGCCAAGTGTGAGCGCGGCCTTTTCCCGGATCGCTTCGCTTGATGCCGGGTCCATCATCGCGTTGAGAGGGCCTTCGAGAGCGTTGTCTGCGGGCATGGTGAACTGCAACGCTGCACCCGGCAGCAGCACGAACACTCCGGCAAGGATCGCGATCAGTTGCAAATTGTCCCGAAGCAGCGCCACACCCCGCCCCCAGACGGCGCCGAGATCGAGTGCCGGCTTCCTGCCCTTTTGCTCTTTGTCCTTGTTCGCCACCGTGCCGTTGACCCTTCAAATTGCGTCTTCGCTCTTGATCTGGGGCGGCAATGCCCCCACGCAAGGCCCATGGCAAGCGCAGCTCTTCCTTCCGACCCTGATGGTGCCCGGTTTGATCCGGATGCGCTGGAATGGACGCGGGCGGTCTCACCGGTCCCCTACACGCAGGCTCTCGCCGCGATGGAAGCGCGCTGCGCGGCCGTGCATGCGGGCAATGCGCCCGAACAGATCTGGCTACTCGAACACCCGCCCGTCTACACGGCGGGCACCAGCGCGGACCCTGCCGAACTGGTCGATCCGCGTTTCGAGGTGGTCGAGGCCGGACGCGGCGGGCGCTATACCTATCATGGGCCGGGCCAGCGGGTGGGCTATACGATGCTCAACCTCGGCAAGCGCGGCAAGGATGTGCGCTGCTTCGTCCACTCGATCGAGAACTGGGTGATCGCAACGCTCGCCGATTTCGGGGTCGAAAGCTGGTCGGTCGAAGGACGCGTGGGCATCTGGACCCGCGATATTGATGGGCGCGAAGCCAAAATCGGTGCGATCGGGGTGCGCGTGCGCCGGTGGGTCACGATGCACGGCTTTTCCGTCAATCTGGACCCTGATCTCTCGCACTTCAGCGGGATCATCCCCTGCGGGATCAATGAATTCGGCGTCACCAGTCTCGCGCGTCTGGGCAAGAGCGTGAGCGCGGCGCAGTGGGACGAGGCGCTGATGGCGCGTGCGCCGGGTTTCTTCGATGCGCTGGACAAGGCGGGGAGAGGGACGTGCAGGACATGATGCGTCACGTTATCGCCGGATCGGCGCTGCTGTTCATGCTGTGCGCATGCAGCGAAGAGACTACGCAGGATGACGCTGCGCCGGTCGAGCAGGGCGGTGAAGCCGTGGGAGAGATCGAGGGCGGCTCGATCAGTGACGCGATGATCCCGCTCGAGGCACTGCGCTCGCAATCCCCGACGATCGAGCGACCCGCGGCGGCCACGGCCAACGCGCCCGAGACGGATGGTGCGACCTCGACTAATGTTGAAACGACCGCAGTCGAAACAACCACAGTCGAAACAACCACAGTCGAAACAACCACAGTCGAAACGACCACGACCGGGCCAGATGGTGTCGAGACCACACGGGTCAGGACCAGCGGACAAGGTGCAGCCCCCGCTCCGGCGCCGCCGGAACCTCCGGCAACGCCAGACGAGCGCCGCTAGACCGCGTCAGGCTGTTGCCTGCTCCTCTTCCATCGTCGGATAGTCGATGTAGCCTTCGGGTATGGGAAAATACCAGCTCTTGGGCACGTCCTTGTTGGGGTTGAACGGCGCGCCGGCCGCGATCCGCTTTTCAAGGTCCGGGTTCGAGATGTACGGGCGGCCAAAGCTCACCGCATCGCAGCGACCGCTGCTCACGTCCTCGTCGGCCTCGGCGGCGGTGTAATCGGAATTGAGGATCAGCGCTCCCGAATAGAGCGAACGGATCAGCGCATCCTGCTTGGGCACGTCGGTCTGCCCGAAAGTGCCCTCTGGGCCCGGCTGGCGCAGTTCGAGATAGGCAAGGCCCATCTCCTCGATCACCCTGGTCGCCGCGCCGAACGTGGCGGGCGGGTTTGTGTCGTCGGTACCTTGCGAATCGCCATTGGGCGACAGGCGGATACCCACGCGGTCCGCGCCCCACACATCGACGATCGCCTCGAGCACTTCCTTCATGAAGCGCGTGCGGTTGTCGGGGCTGCCGCCATATTCGTCTTCGCGAAGATTGGTCTTGTCGCGCAGGAACTGATCGACAAGGTAGCCATTCGCGCTGTGCAGCTGGACGCTGTCAAAACCTGCTTTCTTCGCGTTCTCGGCCGCGCGGCGGTAATCATCGATGGTGCGTTTGATATCGTCCTTGGTCATCGCGCGGGCGACGGCATATTCCTGCCGGCCTTCTGGTGTGTGCGCTTCGCCCGGTGCCTTCGTCTCGCTGGCCGAGAACGGGCGCTCTCCGCCAAGGAAATAGGGCGCAACAATACGGCCCATGTGCCACAGCTGCATCGCGATGAGGCCGCCCGCTTCGTGCACGCCTTCGACGATCGGCTTCCATGCCTCGGTCTGTTCATCCGACCAGATGCCCGGCGCGCTCGGCCAGCCAAGCCCTTCAGTGCTGACCCCTGTCGCCTCGGTCAGGATCAGGCCCGCGCCGGCGCGCTGCTTGTAATAGGTGCCCATCAACGCATTGGGTACAAACATCGGCTGGGCCGCGCGGCCACGGGTGAGCGGCGCCATGAAAATGCGGTTCTTGGTTTCGAGCGCGCCCATCTTGAGCGGCTGGAACAAGGCTTCGTGGTGCACTTATATCCTCCTGCTTTTTGCGACTTGGGATTGCACGCTTTGGTTTGTGCAATTCTTGGGATTGCACTTGGGGCATGCGCGTTTAGGGCGCAAGCATGGAAAAGGGTGCAAGCGGCCAAGAAGAAGTTGCCGGCAGCGTCGGTTCGCTGCGCGCAGCCTTGCTCTTTGCAGCGCTGCTGGGCGGCAATGTTGCGCTGGCTCTGGGGCCGTGGCTGGTCCGGCTGGCAGATACCGGCCCGGTGAGCGCAGCCTTCTGGCGCCTGTTCCTTGCATTGCCCTTTTTGATCGTGTTTGCGCGCCTTGCCGGGCAGCGCGTCAGCGGGCTGCCCCCTCGCACGCTTGCGCTGGTGGCTATCGGTGCGGTGGCCTTTGCTGGAGACCTGGCGAGCTGGCATATCGGCATCGGCATGACGCGGCTGGGCAACGCGACCCTGTTTGGCAATGCCGGCAGCATCGTCCTGTTGTTCTGGGGCTTCATTATCGCGCGCACCTTGCCACGGGGCGCCGAGTGGCTGGCGATCGTGTGTGCGCTGGGCGGCGCGGGTATCCTGCTGGGCCGCAGCATGGAAATCTCGACAGCCACCTTCATAGGCGATCTGTTCTGCGTGACGGCGGGCCTGCTTTACGCGGTCTACCTGCTTACGCTTCAGGGTGCGCGGGGCTTCTCCGGCTCCTGGAGCCTGCTGGTTTGGGTGAGTGTCTTTGCCTGCCCCGTTTTGCTGGGACTGGCGCTGGCGCTGGGAGAACCCGTCTGGCCTACCGACTGGACGCCGGTTGTGATCCTGTTCGTTTCCAGCCAGCTGATCGGTCAGGGACTGATGGTTTTCTCGCTTGGTCATTTCCCGCCGCTGGTGATCGGCCTTGCGCTGCTCACCCAGCCCGCCATTGCCGCCATCATCGGCTATAGCGTCTTTGGCGAGCTCCTGAGCGGGCTCGACATCCTGGGCATGGTATTGCTTGGCTCGGCGCTTGTGGTGGCGCGAATGGTCACCCGAAAGTCCGGCCCGGGCGTCAGCGCGCCGGCGGCACCTGTGCGGAAAGCCAGAAAGCGCCGCTGATCAGCTGTCCGTGCTGCGGATCGAGATCGGGCCGGACATCGTCGAAGACCACGTTGATCGTGCCGCCGCCCTGCACCTGCACCAACGTGCGCCAGTGGCTGGCGCCCTCGCCAGTCGTCACGCGTTCGGCTTCGAGAATCTCGCCGCCGAACGTCGCCCGCGAGCTCGCCTGGTCGCTGAAAAGGCCGGAAGGTATGAAGAAATCGGGCGCATAGGCCACGTCTTCGCCCAGTTTCTCCTGCGCGCGAACAAAAGCCTCTTCGTCGTCGAAGATTTCGGGGTTGAAGGTGAACGCAGTGACATCCAGCACCAGCTCCATCGGCTCTGCCAGGTTGCGAAAGCGCTTCGCCTCACGCGGGTCGGCGAGCTCTATCAGGAGCGGAATGTCGAGCTTCGAGAACTGGACCGCGATCCTGTATTCGAACGGCTCCCAGGAGGGATCGAACTCCAGCCCGAGCACGCGCGCCGGAAAGGCGCTCTTGCCGACAAAGGCCGGATTGGCAGTGATGAATTCATAGGTCTCGCCGACCTGGCGAAGACCGATCCAGACCTGGCCCCCATTGGCCTTTTCGCGCAGGCAGACGAGGTCGTCCTCATCAAGCTGGAACGGCGCGCAATCGGTCGCGAGTTCAAGGATCGAGGCCTGGAACGCGTCGTGGTTGCTGGTCTCGACATCAAACCCGACGCTGGCGAAATTGGAGGTTTGCTGGGTTGGCTGCGTCTGCGGCGCAGATTGCACCGCAGGCGCGGACGCGCATCCTGCGCACGCAAGGGCGGCGACACACGCAAGGGGTGTAAGGCGCTTCAAAAGACTACCGACTAGAAAGGGCGCTGGGACAGGCCTACTTGTCCGCCTTTGACAGCACGCGGCCCAGATCGCCCTGGCCTACCGTACCCTTGGCCAGTTCAAGCATGGCATCGAGGCTCTTTTTCGCCTCGATCCGCAGGCCTTCCTCGATCTCGATCCGCGGCTCCAGATCCCGCAAAGCGACATAGAGCTTCTCCATCGTGTTGAGTGCCATGTAGGGGCAGATATTGCAAGAGCAATTGCCGTCTGCCCCCGGGGCGCCGATGAAGGTCTTGTTCGGCAGCGCCTTTTCCATCTGGTGGATGATGTGCGGCTCAGTTGCCACGATCAGCGTGTCACCTTCAAATTCCTGCGCGAATTTCAGGATGCCGCTGGTTGATCCGACATAGTCTGCGTGATCGATAATCGTGGGCGGGCATTCGGGGTGCGCGGCAACCGGTGCGCCGGGATATTGCTCTTTCAGCTTGAGCAGCTCTGTCTCGCTAAACGCCTCGTGCACGATGCAAACGCCCGGCCACAACAGCATTTCGCGATCAAACTTGCGGCTGAGATAGCCGCCCAGATGCCGGTCAGGGCCGAAGATGATCTTCTGGTCGCGCGGGATCTGTTGCAGGATCGTTTCCGCGCTGGAGCTGGTGACGATCACGTCCGACAGCGCCTTCACCTCGGTGCTGCAATTGATGTAGGTCAGCGCGATATGATCGGGGTGTGCCTCGCGGAACGCCTTGAACTTTTCGGGCGGGCAGCTGTCTTCAAGGCTGCATCCTGCATCCATGTCGGGCAGCACCACGATCTTTTCGGGGCTGAGGATCTTGGCGGTATCGGCCATGAACTTGACCCCGCAAAACGCGATCACGTCCGCGTCCGTCTCGGCGGCGAGCTGCGAGAGCTGCAACGAATCCCCGACAAAGTCGGCAATATCCTGGATGTCGGGCGTCTGGTAGTAATGCGCGAGGATCACCGCGTTGCGCTCCTTGCGCAGACGGTTGATCTCGTCGAGCAGGTCCTGCCCGCGCGGCGGCGTGTTCTCAAAGCTCATCTATCGTCCCTTGGATCGCGGTCCCTTGGATACTTTCTCAGCGCCGACGTAGGGATTGATGCGCAAAAATGCGAGCGATTTAGCCGCGTGGTGTGATAGGCCTTACAACAGGGTGCAGAGATGGGGGAGAGCAATGTGTACCAACTCAATTTGACCGAGGCCTATTTCCCGGCCCAGCCCGATCCGGACTATACCGAGCGCACGATCGAGGATGTGCTGCGCGAGCAGGCGCGGATCCGTCCCGATGCGATGGCCCTGCGCGAATTGCTGGCTGATGGCACCGTGGGACGCGAATGGACCTATGCCGGGCTGCTGCAAGACGCGGAACGCTGCGGGCGTGCGCTTGCCTCGCGCCATGCGCCGGGCGCGCGGATCGCGATCATGGGCGGCAATTGTCCCGAATGGGTGCTGGTCGAACTGGGCGCGGCGCTTGCAGGACTGGTGCTGGTCACGGTCAACCCGTCCTTCACCGTGCGCGAGGTGCGCTATGTGCTCGAACAATCGGGCGCGCAGGCGGTCTATTACCAGCCCCATGTGCGCGGCTCGGCCTTGCGTCCGGTGGTCGACGAGGCAGCGGCAGGAACCCCCGCTTCGACCTTCATCATCGATATCGAGGATCACGGCGACCTGTTTGCCGGCGAGGGTGACGGCAAGCTGCGCCCGAGCGAGCCGCAAGATGTCGTCATGATCCAGTACACTTCGGGCACGACGGGCTTTCCCAAGGGCGTTCTGCTGCACCAGCACGGCCTGGTGCAGAGCAATCATGCGCTCTTTACGCGCTGGCAGGTCGGGCCGGGCAAGACCATGATGTGCCCGTTTCCTTTGTTCCACACCGCCGGAAGCGCGGTGTGCGTCATGGGCACTTTCTCGCATGGCGCGTGTCTGCTGCTTGTCTCTGTGTTCGATCCGGTGGCGGTCGCCAAGGCGATCGAACGCGAGAGGCCGTTCATGCTCGGCGGGGTGCCGACCATGCTCTACGCCGTGATCGAAGCCGCGAAGGCGACCGGCACCGATGTCTCCTGCGTTGAATGCGTGGTCTCGGGTGGAGCGATGGTGCAGCCCAACTCAATCGCGCCGCACAGGCGACCTTCGGCGTGCCGATCCTCATCGTCTATGGCCAGACCGAGACCTACCCCACCATAACCGCCACCTGGCCGAGCGATACGGACGCTGAATTGCTCGGGACGATCGGCCAGCCGATCCCGCGCGTCGAGGTCGCGATCCTTTCGCCCGCCGACAATTCGATCTGCGCAATCGGCGAACAGGGGGAGATCTGCATGCGCGGCTACAACCAGATGGTCGGCTATAACGACAATCCGCAAGCGACAGCCGAGACGATTGACAAGGATGGCTGGCTGCACACCGGTGACCTCGGCACGATGAGTGCCAAGGGCTATGTGGCGATCACGGGCCGGGTGAAGGAAATGATCATTCGCGGCGGCGAGAACCTGTTTCCCGCCGAGATCGAGGCCGTGCTGCTCGAACACCCGGCCATCGCCGATGTCGCGGTTGCGGGTGTGCCTGATGAAAAGTGGGGCGAGCTCGTCGCCGCTTTCTTGCGCCTGGCTGACGGGTTCGAGCGTCCGGGCGATGATGAACTCAAGGCTTTCATCCGCGAACGGCTGTCGCCACAAAAGACACCGGCGCACTGGGTTTGGGTCAAGGAGTTTCCGCTCACCGGCTCGGGCAAGGTCCAGAAGTTCCAGCTGACCGAGCAATTCGTAAAGGGTGCGCTTGCGCAGGCGTAAGGCGCCCGCCATGGTTTTAGTGTCATGAAGGAGCGATCCGAACTGCCATGACTGCCACAGAAGCCTGGGACATACAGACATCGGCGCTGCTGCTTGATCTCGACCAGTTTGATCGCAATGCGCGGCGCCTGCGCTCCTTTATCGACGCCAGTTCGCCCGGCCTGAAGCTGCGTCCGCACATGAAGACCGTCAAATCTGTGGAGCTCGGCCGCCGCTTGACCCGCGCGCTGGGGGCGGAGGCAATAACCGTATCCACTCTCGCCGAAGCAGAAGTCTATGCCGAGGCTGGCTTTCGCGACATCCTCTACGCGGTCGGCATTGCTCCGGCCAAGCTTGAACGGGTGGCGGCATTGCTGCGCCGGGGCGTCGATTGCCAGATCATTACCGATAACGTGGACGCCGCGCGCGCCATCGCGGGATATGGGAAGGCCGAGGGTCTCTCGCTGCCCGTGCTGATCGAGGTGGATTGCGACGGCCATCGCGCCGGCGTGAGCCCCGAGGATCACGAGACCCTGCTCGCCATTGCTTGTGCGCTCGGCTCGGTGCGCGGTGTGATGACCCATGGCGGCGGGTCCTACGGCTCGGCCACGATCAAGGAGCGCGAGGCGATGGCCGCACGCGAGGCCGGCAGCGTCCGCCGGGCGGCGGCCATCCTGCGAGGAGCGGGCCACGAAGTGCCCGTTGTCAGCATAGGATCGACCCCCACCGCGCTTGCAGATGGCGATCGCAGCGGCGTCACCGAATTGCGCGCTGGCGTCTTTCCCTTCTTCGACCTCGTCATGGCGGGGCTGGGCGTATGCTCTTGTAACGAGATCGCGCTCAGCGTGCTGACCACGGTAATCGGGCACCAGCGCGACAAGGGCTGGGTTTTGTGCGATGCGGGCTGGATGGCGCTCTCGCGCGACCGGGGCACTCAAAGCCAGGCGCTTGATTGCTGCTACGGGCTGGTTTGCGACCACGAGGGCCGAATTCTGCACGATCTGCTGGTGAGCGCGACCAATCAGGAGCATGGTATCATCTCCTTGCGCGAAGGCTCGGCGGCGACGCTGCCCGATCTGCCTGTCGGCACGCAATTGCGCATCCTGCCCAACCACGCCTGCGCAACCGCTGCGCAGCATGGCGGGTATCACATGTTCAGCGAAAGCGGCGCTGCGCCGACCTGGGTCGAGCGCTTCTCGGGCTGGTAGCGGGCGGCGCCTCTAGGCGGCGTACCAGACCCCATCATCCTGCGCGACGCGCCCGCGCTTTTCGAGGTCGAGCAGATGGGCGGTCACGCTCATTTCGGCGGCGGGGACAAGCCTTTCGTCCAGGCCCTTGTACATATCCGGAATGAACTCGCCGACAGGTCTTGCGCGCTCGCCCATCAGGCGCAGAATCTGGTTTTCGCGCTGGCGGCGATGGCCCATCATCCCGCGCACCAACTGCCGGGGGCGGGTGATCGCCGCACCGTGGGCGGCGTGGTAGACCGTGTCCTCTCGCGCCATCAGCTTTTCGAGGCTCGCCATATAGTCGCCCATATCGCCATCAGGCGGAATCACGACGGTGGTTGACCAGCCCATCACATGATCGCCGGTGAACAGCGCGCCGCTTTCCTCCAATGCGAAGCACAAATGGTTCGAGGTATGGCCCGGCGTTGCGACTGCGGTCAGCGTCCAGCCGGAGCCGCGCATCTGTTCGCCATCCATCAGCACCCGGTCGGGCGCATAGGTCGTGTCAAACGCCTCGTCCGAGCGCGGCCCTGCGACCTTGAGCACCAGAGGCGCGCATCCGATGACGGGTGCCCCGGTTTTTTCGGCCAGCGGCGCGGCAGCGGGCGAGTGATCGCGGTGCGTGTGGGTGCACATTATGGCGGCGACTTTTCTGTCACCGACCGCCGACAACAAGGCTGCGATATGCGCTTCATCATCAGGTCCCGGATCGATCACCGCGCAGTCCGGCCCGTCGACTGGGCCGACCACATAGGTCTGCGTGCCGGTATAGGTGTAGGGCGAAGGGTTGGGCGCAAGCACGCGCGCAACCAGCGGCTCAAGCTGCTCGGCAGCGCCGGTGGGCCACGGTTCGGGGGGTAATCCAGCCATGCCCCTGCCTATGGGCGTATTTCGCCTGTGCCTCAAGCGTGTGTGTCTCAGGCGTGGCCTCAGGCATGGGCACCCCTTGCCCTCACGGCTTGACCGATTAACACGGGTGCCAAAGGGAAGATCAAGCACACCATGTCCGACTATATCCTTGTCCTTGATGAAGGCACCACATCGACCCGCGCCATCCTGTTTGCGAGCGATGGCGTGATGGTTGCGAGCGCGCAGGAAGATCTGAAGCAGCACTATCCGCAGGCCGGCTGGGTCGAGCATGATGCAGCCGAGCTGTGGGAAAAGACGCTGAAATGCGCGCTCGAGGTAATTCCGAGGGCGGGCGGCGCGGCGATGATCGCCGGGATGGGCATCACCAACCAGCGCGAGACCGTGGTCGCGTGGGACAAGGCCACAGGCGATCCGCTGACGCGGGCAATCGTGTGGCAGGACCGACGCACCGAACCCATGTGCGCACAAATGCGCGAGAACGGCAGCGAGGCCGAGGTGCAGGCCAGGACCGGCCTTGTGCTCGATCCCTATTTTTCGGGCACCAAGATGCGCTGGATGCTCGACAACGTGCCGCAGGTGAAAGCCGCAGCGGATGCAGGCACGCTGGCTTTCGGCACGGTCGAGAGCTGGCTGGTCTACAAACTGACGAGCGGGGCGAGCGAGCGCAGCGTCCACATTACCGATGCCAGCAATGCCAGCCGCACGCTGCTGATGGGCCTCGAGGATGCCCAGTTCAGTGAGGATCTGTGCGCGTTATTCGGTGTGCCGCGATCTGCGCTTCCCGAAGTTTGCGACATGTCCGGTGCGCTCGCGACAACCGATCCCTCGCTATTTGGCGGCGCGATCCCGATCACCGGGCTGGCGGGCGACCAGCAGGCGGCGACGATCGGCCAGGCCTGCCTTGCGCCGGGCGAGACCAAGGCGACCTACGGGACCGGCGCCTTCGTTCTCACCAATCAGGGCAGCGTGGTTCCGAAGTCGGAGCACCGCCTGCTCGGCACCGTTCTCACCCAGATCGCGGGCGCGCGGACCTATGCGATCGAAGGCTCGGTCTTCGTTGCGGGAAGCCTTGTGCAATGGCTGCGCGATTCGCTCGGCATCGTCGATGTCGCGAGCCAGACCGAGGAACTGGCGCGCTCGATCCCGTCGAGCGGCGGGGTGACGATCGTGCCCGCTCTTGCCGGGCTTGGCGCGCCGCACTGGCTGGCCGATGCGCGCGGCGTGATCAGCGGCCTCTCCTTTGCAAGCGGCAAGGCGGAACTGGCGCGCGCCGCGCTTGAGGCGATGGCGCACCAGACCAATGATCTTGCCGAGGCCTTTGCCGCCGATGGCACTGGCTGGGGCACCTTGCGTATCGATGGCGGCATGTCGGCGAACAACTGGATGGCGCAGGACCTCGCGGATATGCTGGGCATACCGGTCGAACGGCCAGCCTTCATCGAGACCACCGCGCTGGGGGCGGCGATGCTCGCAGCTGCAGGCGCAGGGCTCTATCCCGATCTCGCCAGCGCGGCGGCGCAGATGCGCGGGCACCTCACCAGGTTCGTGCCCCACATGGAGGACGAGGTGCGTCAGGAGCGCCTCGCGCGCTGGAAGAAGGCGCTCGCAGCCGCGTAAAACGAAGATCTGAAGAAGAGCGCCCGGGCCGATATGGCCGGGTCCTTCCTAGGAGGCGCCACCAAGTTCGCGGCCGATGCGCTCCTGAAATGCGCGTGCGGGAGACGTGCCCATGTCGAAATTCTGGCGCCACGCATGGTCGAGCCTCGCAATCCGGCGGTGCAGCCGCTCGGTCTCGGCGATCAGCTCGCGCGTTTCGGGCTCGAGCCGCTCGATCTGGACAGGATCGGATTCGCGATCTTCGGGCAGGGCTCCATGGAGGCGCACCTGTTTCTCGCTGAGTTCGCCGGAGAAGAACGCGCGCTGGTTTAGCAGCCAGGCGAGCACATGCATGATCCGCGTCGTGGTCTTGAGGCCCTCGGTAGAGAGTGCCAGCCGGATCATTGCGTCCTCGTGCCGGGTCAGGCCGGGCTCGGGCGCCTGTGTCCCCTGCGCCTGTGTCCCCTGCGCAAACACCGCGCGCACATCGTCCGCCAGCACCAGCGCTTCGGTGTAGAGGGCCTCTATAATGGGCTGCGAGAGGGATGTCGTGCGGTTGCGGTTCATGGACTTCGTCTGATCTGGCCCCAAGCGCTAGGCCACCCGCGCCTGCATCGCCAGCGCACTATGGTTACTATACCGTCAAAATTCCCCCGGCGTGCCTCGCTGGGACAATTTGCCAGGGTAAGCGAACGCGGCTTACGCGATGATATCGGGCAGCAGCGTATCCTCGATCAGCGCGATCTGGTCCTTGAGGCGCAATTTGCGCTTCTTGAGACGTGCGATCTGGAGCTGGTCGGTGAAGCCGCGCTCTTCCCCGACAACGCTCAGCGCCGCGATCGCCGCGTCGAGATCGCGGTGTTCGGAGCGCAGCAATTCCAGCCTTTTGCGAAGCTCTGCTTCGTTCATGATGCCGTGTGTATCCCCGATTGCTGCACTGCTCCTGGCGAAGGCCCTTAACCGATTTCGCAGCGCTTGGCAGCTTCAATTCACCGCGCAAAAGACAACGGGCAGCGCGTTAAGGGTTTCTACCGCTTTGCAAGCGAGGATGATGTGTGATTGATTGTGTTTGCGGCTCGGCCGCTAGGTGCCGAGTCGCTCCACGGGGGCAGTCCCCCGCTTTGAAAGGAGAACGACTATGGCTCTAACCGAAACCGGTTCACGGGTGGAAACACGAACCGCGTCTCACATCCATGCCCTCCAATCCAAACATGCCGGTCTAGAAGCGCGCTTGCGCGAGGAAATGGCCCGGCCATCGCCCGATGCGGCGACCATCCAGCACCTCAAGAAGCGCAAACTGGCGCTCAAGGAAGAGATCGCGCGACACTGAAGCGCGCGGTCATTCCGGCCTGACGGGGCGCCCGTTTGCATCTTGCACGATGTAATTCGCGCCCCGGCCAGCCTTGCCGGTAAATCCAGAGAGGCGCGATCGACCCGCGCTCCTGTTGCCACGTTTATCAGCGCTTTGATTTTTCGCATCGAAAAGCGTAGGCGAAAATCCTCATGAGCGCCGCTGCTTCCGCCCGACAGATCCTGACCCGACTGCACGAGGTCATGGCCTCGCGTCTTCACGCGCAGGCCAAGCTTGACCGCGTGGTCGAGATCATCGGCGAAAGCCTCACCAGCGAAGTCTGCTCGATCTATCTCCTGCGCGAGGGGATGCTCGAACTGTTCGCAACGCGCGGCCTCAACAAGAGCGCGGTGCACGTCACCCGCATGGCGATCGGCGAAGGCCTGACGGGAGTGATCGCCGACAATGTCGAGACGCTCAACCTCGCCGAAGCGCGCGCGCATCCCGATTTCCAGTATCGCGAGGAAACTGGCGAGGACAAGTTCCACTCCTTTGCCGGTGTGCCGATCGTCTACCGCGAACGCGCGGTCGGCGTGCTCTGCGTCCAGCATGTGGAGCCGCGCCGCTACGAAGAGGTCGAGATCGAGGCGTTGCAGACCACCGCGATGGTCCTCTCCGAATTGATCGCCAACGCAGATCTGGTCGACGAGGAGGATGCCCGCGGCCTTGCTCGCGAACAGGCCGGGGCGGTGACCTTCCCGGGCCTTACCCTCGTCAAGGGTCTGGGCGCCGGTCAGGCTGTCTATCACCAGCCGCGGGTCCAGATCCGCCAGGTCATGGCCGAGGACATCGAGGCCGAGCGCCAGCGGGTCTACCGCGCCTTTGACAAGATGCGCGAGCAGATTGACAACCTTGCCAACCAGGCCGAATTCGGTGCCAAGGGCGGCGAGCATGAAGAGGTGCTCGAGACCTACAAGATGTTCGCCTATGACGAGGGCTGGTCGCGGCGCATCAACGAGGCGATCGACTCCGGCCTCACCGCCGAGGCGGCGATCGAGCGCGTCCAGCAGCACACCCGCATGCGCATGCGCGAGATCGACGATGCGCTGCTGGCCGACCGGATGCACGATCTGGAAGATCTTGCGAACCGGCTGTTGCGGATCGTCTCGGGCCAGCTTGGCACCGCGGCGCAACAGGGGCTGCCCAAGGATACGATCCTGATCGCGCGCAACCTGGGTCCGGCGGAATTGCTTGAATATGACAAGCGCCGTCTGAAAGGTGTGATCCTCGAGGAAGGCTCGCTCACAGCGCACGTGGTTATTGTCGCGCGGGCAATGGGTGTGCCGGTGATCGGGCGTGCCAATCACGGCAAGGGCGGTATCCGCGCGCTGGTGCGCGACGGCGATGAAATCCTTCTCGATGCGACCGCAGGGGCCGTTACCGTGCGGCCCAGCACCCAGGTTGCCGATGCCT
This sequence comes from Erythrobacter sp., assembly GCA_043567175.1. Taxonomy (GTDB): domain Bacteria; phylum Pseudomonadota; class Alphaproteobacteria; order Sphingomonadales; family Sphingomonadaceae; genus Erythrobacter. The sequence continues at coordinate 1,560,136 of CP121323.1, read as the reverse complement.
TCGCTGCCCGTTTCGCAAAATCGCGCGAACGCCAGGCCGCTTATGCGAGCCTGCGCGATGTCGAACCATTCACCCGCGACGGAACGCGCATCCAGGTGATGATGAATGCTGGCCTGCGCGATGACATGAGCGCGCTTGCGATGACGGGTGCGGACGGGGTCGGGCTGTTTCGCACCGAGTTCCAGTTCCTCGTGTCCGCGACGCTGCCCCAGCGCGAGCGGCAGACACGGCTCTACCGCGATGTGCTCGATGCGGCCGGTGACAAGCCCGTGATCTTCCGCACCGTCGATATCGGCGGCGACAAGTCTGTGCCCTATCTTTCTTCCGATATCGCGGCGGAGGATGAAAACCCTGCAATGGGCTGGCGCGCACTGCGCCTCGGGCTTGAGCGCGAAGGGCTGATGAAGGCGCAGGCGCGCGCACTTCTCGAGGCGGCGGCGGGGCGCGCGCTCTATGTCATGTTTCCGATGGTCTCCGAGCCCTGGGAATTCGATGCGGCCAAGGCGGTTTTCGACCAGCAACTCGAGCTCATGCGCAAGAACAAGAAACTGCGGCCCGAGGCGATCCATTTCGGCGCGATGCTCGAAGTGCCAGCGCTGGCCGAAGTGCTCGATCTGCTCTTGCCCAAGCTCAGCTTCCTGTCGGTCGGCACCAACGATCTCACGCAATTCCTGTTTGCCGCCGACCGCGCCAATCCCAAGCTTGCGCAGCGTTATGACTGGCTGAGCCAATCTATCATACGCTTCCTGCGCCGCGTCGTGCAGGGCTCGGTCGGCAGCGGGGTCGATGTGGGCGTGTGCGGCGAGATGGGCGGTCGCCGGCTTGAGGCGCTTGCCCTGCTTGGCATCGGCTTTCGTCGGCTTTCGATCACGCCGGCTGCGGTTGGCCCGATCAAGGAACTGGTGCGCCGCGTCGATCTGGGCGAACTCAGCGCGGCCATGACCGGTTGGCTCGGCGATCCCTCGGTCGATCTGCGCGCCGCTCTGACCGCCTGGGCCGAAGAACGCGGCATCGAGGTCGACTGACGCGGGAACGCAAAGCGGGCCTGCAATGCCCCAATCCGATGTGTCGTCGCTCCATTTGTCGCAACATACGGCCGTTCAGGGCGAATTCGCCAGCAATTCCTTGACTCTGACAGGCCAGACCGATCAGGTGCGCCCCGAGGAAACCTAACAAGCCCTCAACGATAAGAAGGGCATCTTCCACGGGTCGGGTGATGAGCAGCGAAGACGATTTTTCCGGGGCCGACGAGGCCCCGGACGCACAGACTGAAACAGCCAAGGCGCCGCCCAATGCCGGCGAGACCTTGCTGGCAGCGCGCGAGCGACGTGGGTTGACGCTCGACAATATCGCAGCCGAGACTCGCATTCCCAAACGTCATCTTGAAACGATCGAGGCGGGCGATTTCGGCGAACTGCCCTCGCGGACTTACGCGATCGGTTTTGCCCGAAGTTATGCGCGCGCGGTCAATCTGGATGAAAAGGCGATTGCAGACCAGGTGCGCGAGGAAATGGGCGAGGCAGAGCCGCGCTATTCGTCGGTCGGGCAGGGGATGGAGCCAGGCGATCCGGCCAAGCTGCCCTCGCGCGGGCTGGCATTGTTCGGCGGGATCGCGGCGCTGGTGCTGCTGCTGGGTCTGATATCCTTTGCCAGCACCTATTATGGCTCAGGCGACGGCCCCGGTTCGCTGATCGCCTCGGGCGAGGGCGAGAGCCAGGAACTGGCGCAAACCGACGCGGATGCCGCCGCCGCGTCCGGTGCCGGGTTGGCCGAGGAAGAACAGGCCCCCGATAGCGATGGAAAGGTGGTGTTCACCGCGCTTGAAGACGGGGTCTGGGTGCGTTTCTACGAGGCCGATGGTGAACGGCTGTTCGAGGCGCAGATGGTGAGTGGAGAGACCTTTGAGCTCCCTGCGAGCGCGAGCGAACCGCGCATCAATACCGGCCGGCCGGATGCCTTTGCCATCACTATTGGCGGACGCGAAGTGCCCAAGCTGGCGGAAGAGCCTGTCACGATGGGCGACACGCCTATTTCCGCTGCCGCACTGCTCGCACGCCCGGAGGCCTGAGGTTTTTGGCCTGAGGTTTTTGGCCTGAGGTTGTTGGCCCGAGGTTGTGGGCCCGAGGCCTCCGGTTTCTGGTTTCAGAACGCAGGATTGAGATGCAAGGCGCACGCCCCGGAGTGCGCCGGGTCGGGCGCAGGCGAACGGTTTGCCGCCCGAACGCGGCCTATCAGCGCTTTCCCACGCTTTTCGTGGTCTTTCGGGGTCGACTTGGCAGCCATGCCTCGCCACAGATTCGGGCGACGTTCAGGCGCGCGTGCCTATCGCAATGCGGCGCGACACGCGATCAAGAAGGGAAAAGCGAGACCATGATGATTGAGGCTCTTACCCGCACACTGGCCAAGAAATCGGCGCTGGCCGCGCTGGTGCTCGCTCCGGCCATGCTTTTGAGCACTCCTGCCCCGGCGCTGGCGCAGGACGAATTGTCCGAAGCGCGCCTGCGCAAGATCGAGGCGGAAATCCGCGCCCTGCAGCGCAATGTCTTTCCCGGCGGGGATGGGCAGTTCTTCGAGCCGCAGATCCGCCCTGACCAGACCTCGAGCACCCGCACGAGCGGGCCCTCGACCACCGCTGTGACCGATATCCTTGTGCGGCTCGATGCGATGGAAACACAGCTTTCTCGCCTGACCGGGATCACCGAGGAGAACGCCAACGCGATCGCTTTGCTGACCAACCGCATGGCTGCAGTGGAAATGCGCAGCACTCCGTTGCTTGCCGGCGATACCAGCGTGACAGGCCCCGGCGCTGCACAAGGCACTCCCGCAGCGCTAGCCGCAACCCAAGCCGCAGCCCCGGCCGCAACCCAAGCCGGAGTTGATGGCGAGAGCGATGGCGAAGACTCGCGCGCGATGGATTCGAACCTCGCGGCGATGGGCGCTGCCAAAGAGCAGCGGGTGCAGCCCGCAAGCCCCAGCAGTCTGCCGACCCCGGTGCCGAGCGCCACCAGCGTGGCCGATGCGCAAGGCAGCGCCGGGGAGGCCGCAGCGCCTTCGCCCGAACGGCTCGCGGCTGTCCAGGCTATCGCCAAGCCGCAGACCGATGATCCGGCGGATGATGAATATTCTTACGGCTTCCGGCTGTGGAATGCGGGCTTTTATCCCGAAGCGCGCCAGCAGCTGGCGAAATTCCTCGAAGATTATCCCGATCACTGGCGTGTCACCTATGGCCGCAACCTGCTTGGTCGCGCCTATCTGGATGATGGCAAGACAGAGGAAGCCGCGCGCTGGTTCCTGCGCAATTACCAGGAGGATCGCACCGCCGTGCGCGCGCCTGACAGCTTGCTTTATCTTGCCGAGGCGATGATCGCGCGCGAGGATGCGCGCCGCGCCTGCATTGCGCTTGCTGAATTCGGCGAGACCTATCCCGCGATCGCCACCGGCCGCCTGCTCGAACAATATCAGGCCAATCGCGCCAAGGTGAATTGCGAGGGCTGATGCGCTGTCGGGCCGCCCGGATCAAGGCCTGAGGTGATGGACGAATCCCGGCCCTCTGGTGAGCCTTCAGGCCCGCCTGATTCTGTTCTGGTCGCGCGTTTTACCGAGGGGCTGGAGCGCCTGTGGCCGAGCGAAGACCGCGAGGGCGCCGGGCGCCTGGGCCTCGCGGTGTCGGGCGGACCGGATTCGCTCGCCTTGCTCCTGCTTGCCCACGCCGCGATGCCGGGCGAGATCGCGGTCGCCAGCGTCGACCACGGCCTGCGGGCCGAGGCGGCGGGCGAGGTCGCTTTTGTCGAGCGGGTTTGCGCGGCACTGGGCGTGCCGTTTTCGGCCCTGCGCGTGAAGGTGCGCGGCGGCAATCTCCAGGCCCGCGCGCGCGAGGCGCGCTACGGCGTCCTGTCCCGCTGGCTGCGCGAGGAGAAACTCGGCGCGCTTGCCACCGCGCACCACGCCGATGACCAGGCCGAAACGCTGCTTATGAGGCTTGCACGCGGGAGCGGGCTTGCGGGCCTTGCCGGGGTGCGCGCGGCCAGCCTCTACGATCCGGGCGAGGGTGCAGAGCCCTTTGCGCTGGTGCGACCGCTGATCGAATGGCGCCAGTCCGAACTCGAAGACATCGTCGCCGCGAGCGGCCTTGAACCGGTGCGCGATCCCTCGAATGCCCAAGCGCGTTTTGACCGGGTGCGCATACGCCAGCACCTCGCACACAGCGACTGGCTCGATGCCGAGGCGCTGGCGACCAGCGCGCAGCATCTCGCCGAAGCCTGGCGCGCGATCGAATGGTATGCGCAGATCGACTGGGAGGAGATGGTCGAGCGCGAGGACGACTCTCCGGCCTATCTCTACGCCGCCAATGTGCCGCGTGTAATCCAGATCGAAACCGTGCGCCGGATCGTCAGCGAACTGGGCGGTGTCGTCAGCCGCAGCGAGGCAGGGCGCGCGGCCGACCGGCTGTGGCGCGGCGAGAACGCATCGCTTGGCGGAGTCCTCGCGGTGCCGACAATCGAGCTGATCGCGAAGGTCGGGATCGAGATGCGGGTTTGGCGCTTTACCCCCGAGCCTCCGCGAAGGATGCACTAGGGTCTTCCGGGAAGCGCCCTCCCGCCGTGCCCTCCTGCCCGGCCACCATCTCTTATGGAATATTGCTGGTGGCGGGGCGGGTGCTCGGTGAGCGCCAGCGCACTTCCATCATTCAGCTGAGCTTGTCGCCAACGCCGATCATCTGCCCGCGCGTGATCACCACCGTATCGCCGCGCTTGGCGATGGTGAACAGCTTTTCGGCGAACTCGTCGGGCACACCGATGCAGCCATGGCTGGCATAGCCGTTGATCACCGGCGAACCGTGGATCGCGATGCCGTCCCATGTCAGCCGCAGCGTCCAGGGCATGGGCGCATTGTTGTACTTCTCGGAGATGTTGTCCTTCTCCTTGGTCAGGATCGGGAAGGATCCGAGCGGCGTCGGATGCTTGTTCGTGCCCAGCAATGCGACTGCGGTGCCGATCTCGTGACCGTCGCGAAAGGCGCTGATGACGCGGGCTTCGAGATCGACGGTGACAACCAGCTTGCCGGCGGCGGGGGCGTTGCTTTCATCCCAATACCAGTCGCCATAGCGGAACGGGCCCTCGGGGATGGCGAGGATGCTCTTGAGTACGAACGGGTCTGCACTGGCGGGCTTTGTCGCGGGCGGGGCGACTGGCAATGCCTGGGCGACGGGGCGCGAGATGACGCGCATGGCCGGGCCGCGGGGCGGTTGTGCCGGATTTGCCTGTGCCGTTGCCGATTCCGCAGCAGCGCTCACCGTCACCCCGGTGTCGAACGCGCCGAATTCGGGTGCGATCGGGGCCACCTCTTCGGCTGCCGGGCCATAGGGCTGCGCTACGCTGGGATCGACTATCCGCGAGGGTTCTCCGGTGGTCGGATCGATTGCGCGGATCGCGTCCTCGGCCTCGATCGCGATGCGTTCGGCGGCTTCGGCCGCGCGCTGCGCCTCGCCCATTGTGGGCTGTTCGGCGGCAAAGGAAGACGTTCCGCCCAGGGACGCAAGACCGAGCGTGGCGACGAAGCGCAGAGTGTGAAGAACCTTGATCATGCGAACATAATGCCGCGTTTCGCGCGCAAGAGCCAGAGCCTGGCCCATGCGCGTCCCTTGAAGGGACGGGAAAGGGCAAAGTGTTAACGCGCCGTTTTTACCGGTCTTTCAATGCCTTGGCCGTGGCAACAGGCCGACTGGCTCAAACCTCGCAGGTCGCCGCTGCCACTGCGCCGGGTGCCTCACCACCCGCCTCGTCCTGCTCGACCGAGACAGCGCACGATTCGAAGCGCGTCGGGCCAAAGCTGGTCAGGAAGCTGACGTCGCCCGAATCGCGGCCCACGCCGATGATTGCGGTCTGCTCAAGATCCGCCATGCCGGTGGGGTCGACAAGGTGCCACGCCCCGGTCGCGGGATTGCTGTCTTCGGCCAGGTAGACCTGCGCGACGGCGTGGAAATCCTGCGGTGTCACGCCGGGCGCAAAACACGCAACGTAGCGCGCGGGGATCGAACATGCGCGAGCCAGCGTCACGAACACATGTGTGTAGTCGCGGCAGATGCCCTGGCCCGAGTGAAACGTGTCGGTCGCGGTGGTCGCATTGTTGCTGGCGCCGGGCGTGTAGGCGATGTGGTTGGCCACCCAGTCGCGGATTGCAGCCACCTGCGAGCCGCCATGCGAAAAGCGGCCAAAATGGCTGTCGCTGAAATCGATGAACTGGCCTGAATTGCAATATCGGGAATCGAGCAGATATTTGACGCAAGGCCCCGGCAATTGGTGCGGCGCAAGGGAACTGAGCCGCTCGATGCGGGGAAGGCGCCGCTCGATCTCGAGCGAGGCCTTGTAGCTCACCTCGACATGGCCTTCGGCGTGGATCCAGACCCGTTCGCCGATATCGTCCTGCGCCGCGATGCGATTGACGCTGGCGCACGAGGCGAAGGAGGAATCCGCCTTGAGAATGCGCTGCTCATCCGTCGCCGCCGCTTCGAATTGCAGCAGCGCGTCGCTGGCATGGTCCAGGTCAAAGGCGAATTGGGCGGAAAGGTGAAGGGGCATATCTATTTCTAAGCGGTGGGCCGGGGCAAGAGTTCCGTTCCGGGCGAGAAAAGGATGATGAGCCGGCGGGTTTTCCTACTCGCGGCGAGGGGGCTAGCATTCCATCCAGGAAGCAGGGCGCATTGAAAAAGCGCCTCGCATCCCGGTGTCACTCTCGGATCATGCTGGAGCAATGCTCTGAAAGGATTGTGTATTTTTCGCGAAACTAAAGTGACACGGTGTCACTCTTGTCACTTTGGATCGATCATTGCGAACAGGTCGTGCGCATCGGCATCCTCGATCACCGCGTCGACGATATCGCCGGGCGCAAGCGTTTCGGGCACATTGCGCAGGTATACCGCACCGTCAATCTCTGGCGCATCGGCCTCAGTCCGGCCATTGGCGCCGATATCGCCGTCCTCGTCGGGTTCGCCCACCTCGTCGATGATGACGGGCAGGGTCTTGCCGATCTTGGCTTCGAGCTTGGCCGCCGAGATCCGCTCGGTCACTTCCATGAGACGGGCGTAGCGTTCTTCCTTGACCTCTTCGGGAACAGGATCGGGCAAGGAATTGGCGGCTGCGCCCTCGACGGGTTCGAAACGGAAGGCGCCGACGCGGTCAAGCTGCGCTTCCTCGAGCCAATTAACGAGATATTGGAAATCCTCCTCGGTCTCGCCGGGGAAGCCGACGACAAAGGAGGAGCGGATCGCGATCTCGGGGCAGATTTGGCGCCAGCTCTTGAGCCGCTCCAGAACCTTGGCCTCGTTTGCCGGGCGGCGCATGAGTTTGAGGACCTTGGGGCTCGCGTGCTGGAAGGGGATGTCGAGATACGGTGTCAGCAGCCCTTCGGCCATCAGCGGGATCACCTTGTCGACATGCGGATAGGGGTAGACATAATGCAGGCGCACCCACGGCGGGTTTCCGTTGCCAATGTCAAGCTGGCCGAGTTCTCGCGCGAGGTCGGTCATATGCGCGCGCACTTCGCGGCCCTTCCAGGGCTTTGTGTCGTGCTTGATATCGACCCCGTAGGCCGAAGTGTCCTGGCTGATGATCAGAAGCTCGCGTGTGCCCGCCGCGACCAGCTTTTCCGCCTCGCGTAGCACAGCGTCGATCCGGCGGCTGGCGAGCTTTCCGCGCAAGTCCGGGATAATGCAGAAGGCGCAGGAGTGATTGCAGCCCTCGGAAATCTTGAGATAGCTGTAATGGCGCGGCGTCAGCTTGATGTCGGTGTCGGACGGCTGCGGGATCAGATCGACAAAAGGCCCCTGCGAAGGCGGTGCGTGCTCATGCACCGCCTCGACCACCTGTTCGTACTGATGCGCGCCGGTAACCGCGAGCACCTGCGGATGCGCGGCGCGGATCGCTTCGGCCTCGTCGCCCATGCACCCCGTAACGATGACGCGGCCATTCTCGGCGATTGCCTCGCCGATTGCAGCGAGGCTTTCTTCCTTGGCGCTGTCGAGGAAGCCGCAAGTGTTGACCAGAACCACGTCGGCGCCGGCGTAATCGGGGCTCATCGCATAGCCGTCTGCGCGCAGGCGCGTGAGGATGCGCTCGCTGTCGACCAGCGCCTTGGGACAGCCGAGCGAGACCATACCGACGCGCTTGGCGTCTGGCAGGTTTCTGGGGGGAAGGGTGGTGGGGGTGTTCATAAGCGCTGCGCCCCTACACCCACCGGAAGGATTCCGCTAGAGCGCTCGCTACACAAGGGAGAGGACCCCGAATGAACGACTTTGAACTCTGGCCCGTGCTTGCAGGGGCGGCCGCCTTCTTCGTGGTGGGCATGATCTGGTACGGCGCGCTGTTCGGCAAGGCCTGGCAGAAGGCGGCGGGGCTTACCGACCAGCAGCTTGAGGGAGGGAACATGGCCCTGATCTTCGGCCTGTGTTTCGTGTTTGAGGTGCTGATTGCCGCGGTGCTGTGGCACCTGATTGCGCGGACCAGTCCATCGCCGCATGTCGTGATGATGATGGCGCTGGGATTTGCGGGCGGGATCATGATCCCGGCCATCGCGATCAACTATCTCTTCCAGCGCCGGCCCGTGTCGCTGTTCGTCATTGATGCCGGGCATTTCCTGCTGGGAATGGCAGCGATGGGAGGTGTGTTCATAGCGTTTCTGTAGGGGCCGCGCTCAGCCCCTGGTGGCTCAATCGTCCTCGCTCTTTTCGCCGTCCCTGCCTCGGCCGTTGCCGTTGGAAGGCACGATCTCGACGATGATATCGCCCTTTTGCAAGGTCTGGCAGTCTTCTTCCCAATAGCCGATCGCACGGCCGTTGCGGTAAACGCGAAGGCCGCGCCCGCCGCTGCTGAGATCGGTCAGGGGCCTGCCGCATTCCTCGTCTTCGACAACGCGTTCGACGAGCTGGACGCGCCCGGTGACGGAGGCAAGATCCGCGAGATAATCGGCGATATGCGCGCCTTGCGCCGAACCGGCGAGCAGCAGGCCGGTAAAGCGCACCGGGTTGATCACGTTGTCCGCCCCGGCCTGCCGCGCGAGCAATTCGTTGTCGTTGGCGCGCACTACGACGCTGATCGGGACCTTGGGCGCAAGGTGGCGCACGGTCAGCACGATCAGGATCGAGGTGTCGTCGCGGCCCGCCGAAACGAGCACCGAACCGGCAGTTTCGATCCGCACGGCCTTGAGCACATCGTCGCGCGCGGCATCGCCGGCCAGGACTGCGACGCCCAGTTTCTCGGCCACTTTGAGGCGTTCCTCGCTGGGGTCGACGACGACGATGCGGCTTGCATCGGTGCCGCGCTGGATCAGTTCCTCGACGCTCTGCGAGCCCGAGACGCCGAATCCCAGCACGACCATATGGTCGGTGAGTTTTTCCTGGATGCGCGCCATGCGCCACTTCTCCCAGCTACGCTTGATGATGAAATTATACGCCGTGCCAACGAAAATGAAGAACACCGCGAACCGGATCGGGGTGACGATCACCGCTTCCTTGAAGCGGGCGCTGTCGCTGACGGGCGTGATGTCGCCGAAACCCGTAGTCGTGATCGAGATCATGGTGAAATAGAAGATGTCGAGCAGGCTGACATCTCCATCCGCGCTGTCGACCAGGCCCTCGCGGTCGAGCCAGTGGATGAAAACCACGATACCAATCAGCACCAGCGCAGCGCCAAGGCGCAGCGTAAGATCGGTGTACCAGGGCATGTTGACCGCGCGCCGCAGCGGCTGGAACTTGCGCGCGAGTTGGGTCCGGGGCCTGGGATTTGGTTCAGCCATGAGCGATGCCGAGCCTGTCAGCCCTCGAAGCGTTCCGCAAGGCTGGAAATCGAGGAATAATGCGTGAGATCAAGCTGCAGCGGGGTGATCGCAACATGACCGTCCGCGATCGCTTCAAGATCGGTGCCGTGGTCGAGCGTGTGCTCGATCGCGTGCAGGCCGAACCAGAAATAGCTAGCCCCGCGCGGATCCTTGCCCTCGACAATCGAGCCGCGCGAATAATCGTGAAAGCCCTGGCGTACGACACGTATGCCCTCGACGTCCCTTGCCGGGCGGGGCGGGAAGTTGACGTTGACGAGCGTGCGTGCGGCAAAAGGCGCATCGAGCAAAGGCCCGATCGCCTTCGCACCCCACTTTGCGGCGGCATCGAACAGTTCGGCATCGCCCCCGCCATTGTTTCCCGGCCCGTAGACCTGCGAGAGCGCGATCGAGCGGATGCCCGCCAGCGCGCCCTCGATGGCGGCCGAAACGGTGCCCGAATAGGTTATGTCATCGCCCAGATTGGCCCCGCGATTGACGCCGGACAGGATCAGGTCGGGCGGGGTGTCGAGCACTTCGCGAAGCGCCATCATCACGCTGTCGGTCGGCGTGCCGGTGACGGCAAAGCGGCGCTCGGCGAATTTCTGCAGGCGCACCGGACGATTGAGCGTCAGCGAGTGGCCTGCACCCGACTGTTCTTCGGATGGGGCGCACACCCAGATATCGTCCGAGAATTGCGCCGCGATCTCTTCGAGCACGGCGAGGCCGGGCGCGTGATAGCCATCATCATTGGTGACAAGAATTCGCATCTTCGTGGCCTATCCCTTCGCTTCGAGCCTAGTCATGCCGCCCGTGTAGGAATGGAGCGCTTGGGGAACCAAAACGCTCCCGTCGGCCTGCTGATAATTCTCGAGGACAGCCACCAGAGTGCGCCCGACCGCAAGGCCGGAACCGTTGAGCGTGTGGACGAATTCGGTCTTCTTCTTCTCGCCCGCAACGCGGTAGCGCGCATTCATCCGGCGCGCCTGGAAATCACCACAGGTCGAGCACGAGCTGATCTCGCGATAGGTGTTCTGCCCTGGCAGCCACACTTCCAGATCGTAGGTCTTGCGCGCGCCAAAACCCATATCGCCGGTGCACAGCAGCATGGTGCGATAGGGCAGGCCAAGCGCTTCGAGAACGCCTTGTGCGGCCGCCGTCATGCGTTCGTGCTCAGCCTCGGACTCTTCAGGTCGCACGATGCTGACAAGCTCGCATTTCATGAACTGGTGCTGGCGGATGAAACCGCGCGTGTCGCGCCCCGCGGCGCCCGCTTCGGAGCGAAAGCAATCGGTGAGCGCGGTGAGCCGCAGCGGCAGGGCGGCTTCATCGAGAAGCTCGCCCATGACGCTGGCGGTGAGACTGACTTCAGCGGTGGGGATGAGCCAGCGGCCATCGGTGGTAGCGAAGCTGTCCTCGGCAAACTTCGGAAGCTTGTCCGTCCCGTACATGGCCTCGTCCTTGACGAGCAGTGGGGGCGCGCACTCCGTGTACCCGTTGGCGTTCACCTGGTGATCGAGCATGAACTGGCCAAGCGCGCGGTGCAGGCGAGCCATGTCACCGCGCAGGAAGGTGAAGCGCGCGCCCGAAATGCGCGCGCCGGTCTCGAATTCCATGCCCAAAGCGGGCGCGAAATCGGCGTGTTCGCGCGGCTCGAAATCAAAGGCGGGCTTGTCGCCCCAGCGGCTGACTTCGACGTTTTCGTCCTCGCCCGCGCCTTCAGGAACATCGTCAAAGGGGATGTTCGGTATCACCGCCAGCGCAGCGTTCAGCTTTTCGTCCAGCGCGCGCTGCGCCTCTTCCATTTCGGGCATGGTGCGCTTGAGCTGCGCGACCTCGGCCTTGAGCGCCTCGGCGGTCTCGGTGTCGCCCTGGCCCATGGCCTTGCCGATCGCTTTCGAGGCCTCGTTGCGGCGCGACTGCGCTTCCTGGAGCTTCGTCGTCAGCGCTCGGCGCTCTTCATCGAGTGCAAGGATCTGGGCGGCCACGGGCTCCGCGCCGCGCCGTGCCAGGCTGGCGTCAAACGCGTCGGGATCGTCTCGGATAGGGCGAATATCATGCATGGCCCGCGCCTATGCCCCAGCCACCCCTCCAATGGAAGCATCAAAGGGCGCGCCGAGCAGGCCGTGCACGGCAAGCGCAAGGAATCTCGGAACGCAGCAAGGCGCGCGTTCATAGGTGAGGCAAAGGAGACAATATTATGATCAAGAGCCTTATCGGAGCAGCCATCGGGTCACGCATCGCCAAGAAGCCTGCCAGAGGCGGCGCAGTCGGTGCGGCGATGGGCAGCCTTGCCCCCTTCGTCATCACGCGGATCAGCCTGCCGGCGCTCGCCCTGCTCGGCGTTGGAGGTTACATCGCGAAGCGTCGCATCGACAAGAAAAAGGACGAGCGCGGCGCCGAGGAATCCGCTTCGGGTGAGGCGACGGACAAGAAGACCGGCTCGGTCAAAGCGCCGCCGCCCGGCAACGTCGTAAACGGAACCGGCGTGGCTGACGCGCCGATTGCAGCCACCTGATCAAACGCTTGCAGTAGGCAAGGAAAAGCCCCGGCCGCTCAGATGAGCGGCCGGGGCTTCGCTTGAGAGGGCTGCGCGACGGGTCTGGCCCGGGCGCAGCCCTTGGAGAGCCCTCTATTTGATCCCGTTGTCCAAGCGGCTCAGAAATTGACCTGCGCTGTGGCGAAGAAGCGTCGCGGATCGCCGTAAAAGCCGGTCAGCGTGCCTTCGAGGCCGAGCGTGGGCGTGAACGGCGTGCCCGGAGGCGTGCCGCCCGCAACGAAGTTGTAGCCGGCGACGATATATTCGACATCGAACAGGTTCTTCACGTGCCCGCCGAACTGGAAGCGGCCATCGTCAGAGGTATAGACGATGCTGAAATCGACAAGCTCGAAGGCGTCCTGATCGAGGAACGGATTGGGCGATTCGAACTGGCTGGCATCGCTGCGGAACGAGACAAGGCCGATGAAGTCGACAATGCCATCAGCCGCCGGAACACCGAGATTGAAGCCCATGTGTCCGGTAACGTCCGGGGTATTCTGGAACACGCGGCTGTCGGCGACATCGTTGCCGAAGGCGTCGATGAACTCGTTGAACTTGGCATCGATTACGCCCAGCGACCAGTTGACGCTGAAGCGGCTGCCTTCGCCAAGAAAGTCTTCCCCGACAAGCGCGTTGCCTTCGATCTCGAAACCGTTGACGTCGGCGCTCGCGGCGTTCGACGTGATGCCGGTGAAGGTATCGTTGATCCCGTCGCCGGTCGTATCAACGCCGACCGATCCGGGGATCTGGACATTGTCGTACTGGCCGAGGAAACCGGCGATCGCGATGTTGAGGCGATTGTTGAGGAACGAGGCCTTGTAGCCCAGCTCAAAGCTGTCGACCGTCTCGGGATCAAACTGCAGGAATTCGAACTGGTCGTCGAAATCGACATCCCCATCACCGTCGAGATCCGGCGCAGCGCTGGTCTGGCCGCGCGGGTCAAAGCCGCCACCCTTGAAGCCCTGGCTGTAGGTGAAATAGACGTTGTGATCGGCGTTGGGTTGCCAGCTGATCGATGCGCGCGGATTGAAATCTTCGAACGTCTGGCTGCCTTCGAAATCGCTCGTGACCGCGATCGGAACCGCCGGGCTGTTCGGAATGAACAGGTCCGAGAAGCCGCCGATAAAGGTCGTGCGAAGAACGCGGCTGGAGCGCTTGTCGTTGGTGTAGCGGCCGCCGACCGAAAGGCTGATCGTATCAGTGAGATCGTAGGTGAAGTCGCCGAAGATCGAGTAGGTCTCGGTGTTGACGTCGCCCAGCGTCTGCGCGTTGAGGCCGGGCAGGCCGATCAGCGCACCGGTGTTGGCGAGCAGCACGTCGAATGCGGTGAAGGCGTTGGCATCGAGGTAATAGACCCCCAGCACACCCGACAGGCGGTCGCCTTCATAGAGCAGTTGCAGTTCCTGGCTGAACTGGTCGTTGTCATAGAGCGCGGGAACGTCGAGATCGCCTGCAGGCAGGCTGTCGAAATCGATCGGGGTGGTCGAGGAATCCTCGCGGTAGCCCGTGATCGATTTGAGCGTGATTGTGTCGCTTACCTCGACCGCTATGTTCAGCGCGCCGCCAAAGGCCTCGACTTCCTGGTCGACAACATTGAGGCCTGCACGCGTATCGAACACGTCGTCTAGCACCGGGGCACCCGACAACTGGCCTGGAATAAGCCGGTGACCCTGGCGAGCCTCGGAATTGTCCTTCACGTAATCGCCCGAAAGGCGCACGAAGACAGGGCCGTTATCGTATTCGATCGTGCCGCGCGCGGCCCAAACATCCTTGTTGTAGTTCTCTGTGCCGAGATTGAGGTTGTCACCAAAACCACCGCGCGAAAGCCGCGCGCCGCTGGCTCCGATCTTGAGATTGTCGGTGATCGGCGTCGATGCGGTGAGGATCACGTCGGCCTGGTCGTAGGAACCATAGGTGGTGCGCACGCCGACACTGGTTTCATCGGGCAGTTCGGCAGTCACATACTTGATCGCCCCGCCAATCGTGTTGCGGCCATAGAGCGTGCCCTGCGGGCCGCGCAGGATCTCGATCCGCTCGACATCGTAGATATCGAGTACGGCGGCCTGTGGGCGGTTGAGATAGACGTCGTCGATGTAGAGACCAACGCCCGCTTCGAAGCCGGCGACCGGGTCCTGCTGGCCGACACCGCGGATAAAGGCTGTAAGCGTGGTGTTGGTGCCACGGCTGACCTCGAGCGTGATATTGGGGACCTGCTGGCCGACCTGCGTGAGATCCTGAATGCCCTGCTTGATCAGGTCATCGCCTGAAAGTGCGGTGACCGAAAGCGGCACTTCGAGAAGCGTTTCCTCGCGGCGGCGTGCAGTCACGATGATGCGGTTGTCGTTCTCTTCGGCAGCCTCGGCCGCGGATTCGCTGTCGGGCGTCGACTGGGCAAGAGCCGGCGCGGCAACGCTCGCAAGTCCGGCGCATCCCGCCAGTAGCAGAGCGCGGGCGGTCAAAATGGAACTCATAATCTCTCCCCTTATGCCGTCAAATATTGCGGCTGATTCCTTGTTATTGAAAGTTGAACCAACTTTCAAGTTTTGTCTTGTAAAAAGCGCTTTGGCTCCGTAGGCTTGGAAATGAGAGGGATTTGGTATGGCGGAAAAAGCCACCACGCAGACAGACAAACCGACCGCCATTTCCACCGGGTCAGCGCAAGCTTTCGGCACATCGGAAGCCAAGGCGCCGCGAACCGAGCGGGGGCGCAGAACCTTGCGCAAGCTGCTTGATGCCTCGGCAATCGAATTTGGCGAGAAGGGCTTCCACGAAGCCTCGGTCAGTTCGATCACCCGGCGCGCAGGGATAGCACTCGGCAGTTTCTACACCTATTTCGACAGCAAGGACGCGCTGTTCCGTGCGCTTGTCCTGGATATGAGCGAGAATGTGCGAACCAGCGCGCGGGCCGCGATATCAGAGGATATGTCTGCCCTGGGGATCGAGCGTGCGGCATTGACCGCGTTCCTCGATTTCGCGTCGGAGCACAAGGAAGTCTACCGCATCATCGACGAGGCGGAATTTGTCGATCCGGAAAGCTATCGCAATCACTACGAGACCATCGCCCAGCGCATCGGCGAGCGCTTGAAGGCGGGCGTGGATGCTGGCGAATTCCGCGATGACCTGGGCGAGGTCGAGTCCTGGGCCGTGATGGGAATGAACGTGTTTATCGGTCTGCGCTACGCCATCTGGGCGAGTGAGGGCGACACGTTGAGCCACCGGGAAATTGCCGAACAGGTCAACCGTCTGCTTGAGCAGGGGGCCGCGCGTTCAAAATAGGCGCTCGCTCGCAAGCGCGCGGGCTTCCCGGGCGAAGGCTAGGCGCTGGGCAGGCCCAGATTGACCTTGGACGAGGCGCCCAGCAGCTTGCCCTGTTCGATGTCCAGACTGTCGGGCCGCTCAGCACTCGGATAGGCGGAAGCGAGCAGTTCGAGCGCGCTTTCGATGTCGCTGTAGAGCCCGGAATTATAGGTCTTGATCGCGCCGCCGCGGCGCTCGAACTCGGCAGAAGCCGATTTGTAGAAGCCGTAGCCGTCAAGATAGGGCGGGTAGATATCCTGGCTCACCGCCCGCCCGTACATCGCTGCCGCGCGCGCCCGATCTGGTCTGCGACGATGCCGGCTGCCACCGCGCCTGTGCTCAGGTCTGCAGTGGGCGATTTCTCACCCGCCTGCGCAAGGGCGGTCGCAATCGCCATGTAGGCGGTCTCGACGCCCTTGGCATTGTCCGGCTTCAAGGCGGCTTCGGACGCTTCGTTCATCGCAGCCTTGAAGTCTTCGACGCCGAGCTCGTCGAATACCGGACCCATGTCAGCCAGGACTTCCGAGACCGGATGGCCGAACATTTCGGCGGCTTCCTCGCTCCGGCCGATCGCGTAGGCGTCCCTTGCTGCGATCGCGTGCGCCTCGACGATGGCAAGCGCAGAGCCGTAGACGACCGGATCGCTCGCGGCTTGCGAAACTTCTATGCCGCCTTCGCCATCCCCGGATCCAGCTTCACCTTCGCCGCCTTCGCCTTCCCCGCCTTCGCCTTCCCCGCCGTCCTGTTCACCTGATTCGCCGGCAATGGCGCTTTCGTCAGCTTCGCCGCTCTCACCGCTTTCGCCAGAGCAACCGGCCAGGCCGGCTCCGACAAGAGCAGTGGCGAGGCCAAGTCCGGTCCAGACTTTGAGGTTCGACTTCATGGCAGGGTCCTTGTTCGAGAGTTTGGCGTCCTATACCCTACTTTAGGAGTACTGCAACGCATTCTCAACAAGCGGCACCACCTTAATCGAGCTTGCGCACATCGCGCGCAGGTGTGCCGATCGGCGGCAGCGGGCGAGGCATCAGCTCTGGCATCGGCTCCTCGGCAATTTTCTGCTGGAGCAGGCCGATGGCCGCCTCAAGCTGCGCATCCTTGCCCTGGTAGGTGGCGTAAGGCGCGTTCTCGACCTCATAATCGGGGCCGACACCGAAGCCTTCGACGATCCAGTTGCCGTCGAGATCATATTGCGCGAATTCCGCGATCCTGACGCCGCCATTGTCGATCACGCGGTTGCGGTCTGACAGCCAGATCCCTGCGCCCGCAGTGCGCTTTCCGACGAGCGGGCCAAGGTCCAGCGACTTGATTGCACCGGCAAAGGTCTCGCCATCGGAATAGGTGCGTTCATCGATGAGCACCGCGACATGGCCGCGATAGGTATTCTGCATGTTGGTGTATTCGATACCCGAGCCGTCGGGCTTGCCCCAGAAGGCCCATGGACGACGCAGGAGCTGGGCGATCAGGATCGAATCGATATTGCCGCCCGAATTGTTGCGCACGTCAATGACGATGCCTTCCTTGTGCATCTGGGCAAAGAAATCGCGCGCGAAGGTCGCGATATCGCCGCCGCCCATGGCACGCAGCTTCACATAGCCGATCTCGCCGCCCGAAAGCTGCTCGGTTGCATCCTTGCGTCCCTCGGCGAAGTCGTAATATTCCGCCATGGCACGCCCGCGCCCGCTCATGGGCGTCACGATCTCGCTCATCGCCGTGCCGCTGCGGGTGAAATCGATCAGCACCTGCTGGCCCGCTTTCGAGGCGAGTGCGAGGCGCATGTCTTCAAGCGATGAAACGCTGCGCCCGTCAATCCGCGTGATCACATCGCCTTCGCGTACATCCACGCCCGGCCGGCGCAAAGGCGGTTGCAGGCCGACAAGGTCCGCTTCGGCGCGGTAGATGGAGTCGATCTTCAGCCCGCCCGCGACCGGAGAATAGCGCGCGCCCAGGAAAGCGAGGTTGCTGTTTTCCTCGTCCTGCGGCTGGTCGCCGCCTCGCACCTGGCTGTGCAGGATGCCAAGCTGGGCCGCCATCTGCCCCATGATCGTGCCGAGTTCGGCGCGGTGCCCGATGCGCGAAACCAGCGGCTGGTGCTGGTCACGCACCGCCTCCCAATCGACGCCGCGCAGGGCGGGATCGTAGGCGAAATCGCGGTGTAGGCGCCACGCATCGAGGAACATCTGCCCCCACTCCTCGCGCGGGTCGATGGTGAGCCGCCAGTCGTCAAGCCGCACCTGCTTGCCATCGAGCTTCTTGGGCATGGTCGCGCCTGCAGGGACCAGCGCAAAGCGCGGCGCATCATCCCCTCGCTGCACGACCATCAGCGTCTTGCGATCGGCTGACATTGCAAGGCCAAGTGCGCCCTTCGCGAAGGTTTCCACTTCCGGATCGTTCTTGTCGATCTTGATCGAGACCCACTCGTCACCCATCCGGGTGTAGAGGTGCTTTGGCGAGGCAAGCAGCGTGCCGCGCGCGCCGGGTTTGACCGGCAGCTTGTAGAGGCGATCCGCCAGCCCTGTCAGGGTGACGTTGGCCTTGGCCTTGTCTTCCTTCTTGTCCTTGTCCTCGACTTCGGTCTCGTCCTCGTCCGACGAAGCGTCCTCTTGCTTGTCGGAAGCGCCGGTCAATTCGTTGTCAGGCGTGAAGGGGAACTCGGCTTCGGGATCGAGTTGAAGCGCGTGCAACTCGCCGCGATCGGGGAAAGAGACGCCCATGTTGCGATCGCCCCACGGGCTGCCGGGTTCAGGCAAGAAATTGCGGTCGGAGATGAAATAGAGCCACGCGCCATCAGCCGAGAACACGGGCGAGCCGTCATCGAATTTGTCTGACGTAGCCTGGACGCGCTCGCCCGTTTCGAGGTTCTGCACCTGGATGTTGGCAACGCCGCCAAACCCGCCCGCGCTGGCTTCCGAATAGGCGATATACTTGCCATCCGGCGAAAAGGCGGGTGCCCCAAACGGAGCGTCGTCGCCGGTCGTGTTTTGCGCCAGCAGCGTCACCGCGCCGGTATCGACATCAACCTTCTGGAGCCGCGCCTGTTTGTCCCACACGATGATCGACTTGGCGTCCGGCGCCACCGCGAAAGACCAGATATGTGCATCATAACCCTTCGTGATTTCCTGCGGGGGACCTGATCCGTCAGCGGGCATGCGTGCTATCGCGCGCGCCTCGCCCCGGTCGAGGATCATGTAGACGTGCTCGCCATCGGGTCCTTCCACCGCTTCGCGCGCACGCGCACCCTCGGGCACCTGGAATTCGATACGTCGGCGCTCGAGCGTTGTCGCCAGCGCCACTTCGCCGCGTGCGGTAACTGCCACGTTCTTGCCGGACGGGCTGAGGCGCGCATCGTCGATATTGGCGAGCGGGTTTTCGAGCGTGCGCGGCCGGGTCTGCTCGCGATCGGTGACGATGTCGATGGCCAGTGTCGACAGCGTGTCTGACGCGGTCGAGAAGATATGGATGTCCGCGCCGTTCTGCAGGAAAATCTCGCCTGCATCGATTGAGGCCTGGAGCACGGGGAAAGCGAATTCCTCAGAATGCTGCATCACGCCCGAACCATCTTCGACGACCGACCAGACCGCGTCTGCGCCGCTCTTGTCAGAGATGAAATAGATGCGCCCGCCATGCGCCATCGGCATGCGGATCGGCGCGCCGAAATCGGGCAGCAATTGCGTTGCCTCGCTGGTCGACCCGGTGGTCCAACTCCACAATTGCGCCATGCCGCCGCCGCGATAGAGCGCCGCATTGTCGCGGGCGCGGGCGTAGAGGCCGCGGCGCGAGAAGAACAGCGTGGAGCCATCGGCGCTGTAGGTCGCCGCATTGGCGCGCCAGAGCGGGATTGGCGTCGCCTCACCGCCCATGGGCGAAATCGTGTGCAGCACTTCGCCCTGGCCGCCACCGGTCAGGCGCGAGGAGAAGACAACCCGTCCATCGGGCGTCCAGCCCACGGTGGTGAGACCGCCGCCCTCGAAGGTCAGCCGCGTCGGCGCACCGCCCGCAACCGGCATCACATAGATGTCATCGCCGCTGTCATAGCTTGAATTGAAGGCGACCATTGTGCCGTCGGGCGAGACATGGGCGTTGCTCTCGGTCTCTTCGTGGTTGGTCAGCCGGATCGCGGTGCCGCCCTCGCGCCCGGTGCGCCACAGATCGCCCTCGCTGGCGAAGACCAGTACATCACCGCGCGCGCTGGGATATTGGTAGAAGCCTTCCTCGGCCAGAGCGGGCGCTGCCGCCGAACACATCAAGGCCGCCGCGAGCGTGAGCGGACGCGTGGTGAAGAGCTTCATGATCGTATTTCCCCGTTTTCGTAGTCGTCGCAGCGCCACAAGTGCGCATTAAGATGTGCTTTTGATATCGCCCCTGTGCCGGGGCGCAAGGTTCAGTCCCCGGAAGCGGGTTCTGCGGGCCTGTCGGTCCGGTATTTCTCGAACCAGGCGAGCGTGTAATCGGTCTTGGCGTTGAGCCGCGAGGGCCGCGAGGCGATGCCGTGATTGGAGTCCGGCATGCGCACCATGACCGAGGGCACGCGCATCAATTGCAACGCCTGGTAGAACTGCTCTGTTTCCGAGATCGGCGTGCGGTAATCCTTCTCGCCCGTGATCAGCATCGTCGGCGTCGTCACATTGCCAACCAGGCTGAGCGGCGAGCGCTTCCAGTAATGCTCCAGATGCTCCCACGGGGGGCCGGGGAACTGGTTCTGGATCTGGCCGATATAGCTGTCTGCGGTCAGCACCTTCGAGATCCAGTTGATCACCGGCTTGGCCGCCATTGCGGCGTTGAAGCGGTCGGTGAGGCCGATCGCATAGGCGGTGGCGATCCCTCCGGCTGACCCGCCCGCGATAAAGAGGTTGTCCTTGTCGGCGTAGCCTTTGTCTATTGCCCAGTCGACCGCGCTCATGTGGTCGGCGAAATCGTCGGGGCTTGAATATTTGCCGTCCAGCAGGTTTGCAAACTCGCTGCCATAGCCGATCGAGCCGCGATGGTTGTCGTAGACGACGACATAGCCCGCCGCCGCCATGCGTTGTAGCTCGGCGGAGAAATGGGGGCCATAGGCAAGGTGCGGGCCGCCATGGATTTCGAGGATGAGCGGATAGGTCTTGCCTTCCTCGTAATCGGGCGGGGTGATCATCCAGCCCTGGATTTCCAACCCGTCGAGCGAGGACTTGGTCGTGAAGCTGCGCAGCTCGCCCAGGTCGCGGTGTGCGAGCAGGTCTTCGTTTAGTTCGGTCAGGCGCACTTCGCGTCCGCCGCGCATGGCGAACAGGTCCGCCGGGCGCATGGCGTTGCCCTTGGTGTAGACCAGTGCGCCTCCATTACCGGCATCATAGCTGCCGCTCACATAGGGCCGGCCCACCGTGGTGCCGCCGATCCGCTCGGCCGCGATGCGGCGCTTGCCAGAGGCGGTGACCGCGCCGACGAAGTTCTCACCCCGGTTCTGGAAGGTATAGGCGATCTCGTTGTTCGAGAGCCATTGCACGTCGCCTGCACGCCGATCGAGCCCCTCAGTCAGGTTGCGCTGGTCTGACCCGTCCAGTCCCATAACGAAGACATCGGTCGCAAGAAACGGAACCGGCGTGTTGGCGGACTTGAGGAATGCGACCCGCCTGCCATCGGGCGCGACGGTGGGGCTGCTCTCGACACCGGGAGCGTCGGTAAGCTGGCGCAGCGCGCCGGTTTCCACGCTGAGAGCGAAGATATCGGCCTCGCGCGATTGCAGTTCCCAGTCCTGGTTGCGGTTGGCCGAGAACAGGATTTGCGAGCCATCCGGCGTGAAGGAGAGCGAGCCGCCATGGTTGAAGTCGCCGCTGGTCAGCTGGCGCGCCGTGCCGCCCTCGGCGGGGATGACGAAGACATGGTCATAGGCGAGTTCGAGGAACCCTGCGCCATTGGTGCGATAGCGCGTGCGGTCGATCACCACAGCGGGCTCGGCCCATGTGGCGCCCTTGGGTTTGGCAGGAGAGGAGATCAGCTTCTCGCCCTTGGCCTCGACCGCCATGGTAAAGGCGATCGAGCGGCCATCGGGCGACCAGGTGATCCCCCCCGGCGAGCGCGCGAAGGTCCCTGCAAGCACTTCGCGACCCGAGGCGAGGTAATGGACGAACAGGCCCGTGCCGCCCGCGACGCTCTTCATATAGGCGATGCGCGTGCCATCAGGCGACCAGCGCGGCGAACGGTAGGACCCCTCATCGGCGAGCAGCGGTTCGTGGCCTGATCCATCGAGATTGACGATCCACACATGGGCGCGGGTGCGGTCGGCCTGGATGTCGTTGAAGCGGCGCAGATAGATCGCCTGGGTTCCATCGGGAGAGACCTGCGGATCGTCGGCCCATTCCAGCTCGAACACATCCTCTGCACTGAAAAGGCGCGGCGCCTCGCTCGGGGCTTGTGCAAGAGCTGCGGCGGGAAGGCTGGCAAGCATGGTGGCCAGAGCGATCAATCGTTTCATGGATGGGCCTTCATTGTGACGATGCGGATGAGGCACTGTGCCTCGTCGATTTCCTTACGCTTGGCAACCGGGCTGGTTTCAGGGCCGCTTGGGCGAGAGGGTGAGGGTGGAGCGTGCGTTGGCGGCTATCGCCTCGTCCGAGAACCACCAATAGGTCTCGGTCTGCGGGTTGAGCCATGCATCGGTCTGGTCATCGAGATGCGCGGTGAAGCTGCGCCCCACAACGCCGCCGGGCAACACGGCGCGCACCTTGTCATCATCGGCGAGGTCGGCTGTCATGCGCAGCGAGGCGAACCATTGCGAGGCGAACGGATCGCCATAGGGATAAAGCGCGCGCAGCAGCGTCTCTCCCGAGCCCGGCATCCCCACCACGCGATTGCCGTTCCAGTCGCCCACGATGCCGCTCTGGCGCAAGGGCCCCTGGAACGTGATCGTGTGCACCTTGCCCCACCGCCAGTTTGCACGTTCAGCGCCATAGTCCGTGGTCAATCGCTCGATTGCTGCTAGCCCGGCGCGGCGGATCAACGCGCCAAGGTTCTCGACCTCAGCGGTGCGGGCGTCGTCGAACCATGGCGAGGTGCCTTCCTGAACCATCGCATCGAAGCGGCTTTGCCAGACATACCAGTTGGACAGATAGGCGCTGGTCGCATCGGGCCCGAGTTCGTCCTCGAAGGTCAGCCGGGCAAGCTGGCGAACGGTCTCCTGAAACACGGTAGGCGCGATGGAATCGGCATCGTCGCTATGATCCCAGTCCGCCAAAAGTTCACCAAGTTCACGCAAATCGCCATTCGAACTTTCCAGCAGCGCGGCTGTGAAGATTGGGGCGAGGTCGCGCGCGAACAGGTTGAGCGTGTCATATTGCGCCGCCCAGGCTTGCCCGGCGCTCACCTCGTCTGCGGCGAAGAGCTCCTGCATCCGGCGGTAGCGGTAGGGCGGCGAGGCGTAGGTCGTTTAGGTGTAGGGATAGTCCGCCGGAGCGGTCATGTGATTGGCGCTGCCCGTCCAGCCGCGCGCCGGGTCGATCTCGCCCGGCATTTGCGAGGCGGGGATGGGCCCTGCCCAATTGTCCGCCGCCCCGGTGACGGGGAAGGGCACCATGCCATCGCCCGCCACCCGGATCGGCGCCACCCCGCTCGCCCGCCGGGCAACGCGCCCCTGCCTGTCTCCTACAACGAAGTTCAGGCTGACAATCCTCACGTTTTCAATGGCTTGAAGGGCTTCATCAACCCCGCGAGCCAGCATCAGCCGGTCCAGCCCCAATTCGCCGTGCATATATTCCGCCGAGGCCCAGCGCACCGAGAGATGCGCCGCCTCGTCGCCCAGCTCGCCCCGCTCGGCATGGTCGGTGATCAGCGGGCCGCGTTTCGTCGCGCGCACCACCAGCCGTTCCTCGCGCAGGTTGCCGGGCGCGCCGTCATCCTTGATCGCGATGATCTCGGATATCTTCTCGAGCGGGATCGAGGCCTCGCCTTCGAGATAATTGCCCGGATTATCGGGGTCGAGCGTTTCGACATAGAGATCGATCGCATCGGCATAGGCATTGGTTACCCCGAAGGCGACATGCTCGTTGCGGCCGATCGTGACGCCGGGGAGACCGGCGCTGACGCCGAGGATACGGTGCTGCGGCGTGATCAGGCCAACGGGGTGCCAGGGTCCCGGCAAGAGGCGGCTGTCGAGATGCGGGTCGCTGGTGACGATGGCGGCGCCATTGCTCCTGCCCGCCTTGGCCCCGCTCATCGCCCAGTTGTTCGAGCCCCCATGGCCCTGTTCGCGCCAGCCGCCCTGCGTCCATGCGGCCAGCCGCGCGATCGGGCGTGCGCCACTAGCCGGGCGATCCGCGCCGCGCGCCGCCTGCCCTGTCTCCGCTGTCTCCGCCCCATCCACGCGGTCATCGGGGCGGTCATCGGGGTTGAGCGCCAGCGGCGCGATCTCGGCGAATTTCTCTGCGCCGACGGCCGCGATGACCTGCTGTGCAATCAGCTCGCCGTCAAAATTCGCAGCAGACCCCCAGCCGAGGAAATAGGCCAGAGCCAGAAGCTCGCTCGTGGTCCACAGCTGCGGCTCGAACCCGGCCAGCGCGAACTCCATCGGATGTTCGTCCTCATGGCGCAGGATATAGGCGTTGAGCCCTTCGAGATAGGCCTGCAACATTGCGCGCGAGCCATCGCTCAGGATCATCTCCTGGCGCTCGGCGATCCGGTAGAACCCGATCGTGCGTGCCTCGCGGTCAAGCTTGAGGATCGCCTCGTTCTCGCCTGCACCCAGCACCTCGGCCAGCCGTCCTGTTGCCGCGCGCTTGGCAATCTCGAGCTGGAACAATCGGTCCTGCCCGGCGACAAAGCCCTGCGCCACAATCGCATCGGGCAGGCTTTCGGCATGGATGTAGGGGACGCCGTTCGCATCGCGCACCACGCGCACCGGCGCCTCGAGCGCGGCCAGCGAAAGTTCGCCTGAAACCGTGCGGTCATTATAGGATGGCAGCAGCGCAGCGATGGCGAGCGCACCCAGCGCTGCCAGCACCACCACACCGATCACCGCCTTTACAGCGACGCGCATCGCACTCTCCCCTTACGTGCTTGTGTCTCTTGAGGCGCTGTTTTGCGCGCAAACGCGCCAAGGGCAACCCCCATGCGCCGCCCCATGCGCCCCCCATCCACTGCGCAAGGCTGGGCATTTTGCAAAGCCTGTTCTAGAGCTTCGTCACGAATCTGAAACGATCAAGGAATGCCCATGCTGCGCCGTGCTGTCACTGCTCTTGCCGCTTTTTTCGCATTTATGCTCGCTTCCGGCGCGCATGCCGAGCCTGTCGAATTCTTCCAGCTTGAAGGCGTCACCTATGATGATAGCGTAACCGCGTTCGAGGACTTTGCCGGCTACGAAATCGGAGAGCGTCCGGTCCGGGTCAGCGATCTGCACGCCTATTTGCGCAGCCTTGCCGATGGCTCGGATCGCATCAGCTACGAGATCGCGGGCTATTCGCATGAAGGCCGCCCGATCCTGACCTTCATCGTCACCAGCCCTGAAAACCAGGCCAATATCGAGAGCATCCGGCAGACACATCTGGCGCGGCTTCGTGGCGAGGCGGCTGCGGATGCAGCGCCGATGGTGCTGTGGATCAACTGGGGCGTGCACGGCGCGGAGACGGCGGGCATGGATGGCTCGATCCCGTTCCTCTACCACATGGCCGCAGCCCAGGGCCCCGCGATCGAGGCGCAGCTCGACAATGCGGTGCTGGTCGTCACCGTGATCTTCAACCCCGATGGCCATTCGCGCCGGGTCGACCATGTCGAGCGGTTCTGGTCCTATGCGGACAACACCGATCCCAACGATGCCGCGCACAATCTTTGGACCGCGGCGCGCACCAACCATTACTGGTTCGATCTCAACCGCCAGTGGCTGCTGCTGACCCAGCCGGAAAGCCAGGCCTGGATCCGCCAGTGGCACAAGTGGAAGCCGATGGTCTCGGTCGACTATCACGAGATGGGCTCGGATTCGCCCTATTACTTCCACCCCGGCGAAGAGCTGCGTCGCAACCCGCTGATCCCGCAGCGCGCGCGCGAGCTTGCCTTCGGCATTGCCCAGCGCCACGCCGAATGGCTCGACAGCGAGGCGCGGCTCTATTCGACGCAGGAAGGCTTCGACAATTTCTACCTCGGCAAGGGGTCTACCTATCCGCAGGTCAACGGGTCGCTCGGCATCCTGTTCGAAGGCGGCGCGGCGCGCGGCGGCGCGATCATGACCGAGCGCGGGCTCGTCACCACCGCCGACAATGCGCGCACCCATTTCCGC
The DNA here is from genome assembly GCA_043567175.1 of Erythrobacter sp. Classification (GTDB taxonomy): domain Bacteria; phylum Pseudomonadota; class Alphaproteobacteria; order Sphingomonadales; family Sphingomonadaceae; genus Erythrobacter. The sequence continues at coordinate 1,534,259 of CP121323.1, read as the reverse complement.
ACTGCGCTGACCTCGGTTCAGGGCTCGCTCGATCTGCGCGAGCAGATCACGTCCTATCAGCGCGAATTCTTCGCCGACAATGCCCGCAGTGCCACGCGCGGCGGCTGGGTGTTCAGCGCCAAGGGCGATCCCGAACGCGCGCGCCGTTTCGTGCGGCTGCTGAACATGCACGATATCCGCGTCAAGAAACTCTCTTCGCAGGTGAGCGCCGACGGGCAGAGCTTTCCTGCCGGGACAAGCTATTTCGTGCCCGAGGCGCAGCCGGGCAAGCGGCTGATCGAAGGCATTTTCGGGCGCATCACGCAGTTTGAAGAAAACATCTTCTACGATGTCTCGGGCTGGACGCTGCCGCTCGCCTACGATCTCGAATATGCCAAGGTCGGCTCCGCCCCGGCGGGCGCTGTGGCCGATGGCGCGTTCGAAAGCGCGCCCGCGCCCGATCCTTCGTCCTACGGCTATGTCTTTGAATGGTCGCACAGCTACGCGCCGCGCGCGCTCAACCGTATCTTGTCGAAAGACGTGATGGCACGCGCTGCGATGGAGCCCACGGTGGTGCGCACCACTTCGGGCGATGTGACGCTGGGGCGCGGTTCGATCTTCGTGCCGCTGGCGCGCCAGGAAACCCCTCGCGAAGAGATTTACGCGATCATGCAGGAGATCGCCGCCAATGACGGCATCCCCGTCTATGCGGCAACTTCGGGGCTGACGCCCGTGACCGGACGCGACCTTGGCGCCACCGGCATCAACCGCATCGTCAAACAGCCCAAGGTCGTGCTCGCCTATGATGACGGGCTTTCATCCTATGACGTGGGCGAGGTGTGGTGGACGCTCGATTACCGCCACCGCATGCCGGTGACGCTGGTGAAGAAGAGCGACCTGGGCTCGCTCGACTGGGCGCAATACACCCATCTTGTGCTGGTTGGCGGCAATGCGGCGCTGAGCGATCGGATGGCCGGCGAGATCAAGCGCTGGGTGAGCGCGGGCGGCACGCTGATTGCAACGCGCGACGGGGCCAAATGGGCCGAGAGCGCGGTGCTGGGCCGCAACGCCGACAAGGACGATGCCGACGCGAAAGGCGAGGAAGCGCCCAAGCGGCTCGACTTTGCCGATATGAGCGTGCGCGATGCCGAGCATGTGATCGGCGGGGCGATCTTTGCGACCGACCTCGATACAACGCACCCGCTCGGTTTCGGCTTTGCCGACCGCGCGCTTGCCACGCATCGCAATGAGAGCTTCACGCTGATCCGGCCCGAGGCGAACCCCTATGCAGTGCCCGCGCAATATGCGGACAGTCCGCTGCTCACCGGCTACGCCTCGCAGCGCCGCCAGGAAGAGATTGCGGGGACGCCTGCCATCATCGCCGAGCGGCGGGGGCGCGGCAGCGTGATCCTGATGGCGGACAATCCGGTGTTCCGCGGCACCTATCCGGGCTCGGAAAAGCTGTTGATGAACGCGATTTTCTTTTCGGGTCTGATCGATCGCCCGCGCGGGGACTATTCCGAAGAGGACTGAGCGCGGATGTGCTTTTGCGGGCGCGCCAGGAGCTAGTCGAGGACGATGTAGTAACGCGCGTCCTCGGCGCGGTCGTTGAGCACTTCGATCCGGTGGACCTGCGTATAAAGCGGCATCCATTGGCACGAAGCCTCGCGAGCGGCCTTTTCGCAGACATTGCGGTCTCTGGGATCGCTGATCCTGAGGCGCAAGGCGCTGCCCGTCGCAACGCGCAGCGAGACATTGGCCGGAGCCCCGCCAAAAAAGGTCTGCTGGATCACCGCACTTTGCCCGGCGCCAAGCACGCCCGAACGATAGGCCGGGCCAAGCGTGCGCCCGCGCAAGGGAGGCTCGTTATCCGGCGCGCTCGCCTCCCACAGGCCGAGCGTGCTCTCGTCGGCGTCGGTCATCGGCTTGCCGCCCAGAAGGCGGATCGTGCGCAGCGACTGCCTGAGCGCCGTCTCGTCCCCCGCCTCGGCGGCGGCATCGGCATCGGCAAGCGCGCCAGCCAGCGCGTCGGCTCTCTCCAGCGGCCGCGTGGAGGCAGCGCCTGGCGCAGCGGATATATTCGCCATGCCAACCACCAGCGCGAAAGCCGGCAACAAAACCCGAGATTTATAGAACCTGTGCATCACACGTCCCCCAAAAGCCAGCTGACCCTACGCTCTTGCGCGCGGCGCGTCTTGCACAAACTCGACACCGCTCCCGGCACCCATTTCTGGCGGGGATTTGTGGTAGGGAAGCGGGCGGCCGTTCAGCCCAGCGCGACTGCCCTTAGCCTGTCGCGATCGATGATCCGGATCACGCCATAGCCGCGCTCGATCGCGCCCGCCTGCTCCAGCGCGCGCAGGGCGGCGTTGGCGGTGGCGCGGGTGGCGCCGAGCAGTTCGGCAAGCTCGTGCTGCGTGATCCGCGTCTCGCGCGCCTCGCCTGCGAGATTGACCAGCAAGCCCGCCAGCCGCGCCGGATTGCTGCCCCGGCGCAGCCCGGCGAGCTGGTCGAGCGTGTCCTGCAATTGCGCCGAAAGCGCACCCAGCAATGCGCGGCTCGATTGCGGATAATCCCCGAGTGCTGCGAGGAACGCCGCCGCCGCGATGAAGCGCAACCGGCTCTCCCCGCGCGAAACCGCATCCACCACTCGCGGCGTGCCCGCAAAGACCGCCAGCTCGCCATAGGAATCGCCCGGACCCAGCACCGCGACCGCGCGGAATTCGCCATCGACGAGGTGCTGGCCGATGCGCACGCTGCCTTGCTCGATCAGCCAGAACCCGTCTGCCTTCGTCCCGCGCTGCTGGATGATCTGCCCGTCGCCGTAAAGTCGCGACGGGCTCGCCGCGATCAATCGCTCCCTTAGCGCCGGCTCGAGCGATGCGAACAGCATCGGTACGCCAAGCGAACGCCGCGAGGGCGAAGAATGTAAAGAATTGGACATTCTTGCCATCCGATACGCGCTAGGCTTCCAGCAGACAAGGGAAGAGAGCCGCCATCATGCCAGCATCAACCATCGCCATCATCGCCATCTATCTGGGCTTTGCCCTCGCTGAATTGTGGCGTTCCGACCTGTTCTCCAAACCCGAGCAGACGCGCGACGACGGCATTGTTGAGGCAGTGAGCATGACCGTGCTGCTGGCGGTGACACAGCCCGCCGTGCTGTTCGCCGCAGGGCTCCTGGCAGAGATCATCGCGCCCCAATATGCCGGCGCGCTGGCAGGCATTCCGCTGTTCGCCGCGATTGCGCTGCTCCTCGTCCTCGACGACATGACGCAATATTGGTGGCACCGCGCCAGCCACACCTTTCCGTGGCTCTACAACCTGCACCGTGCGCACCATAATGCGCGTTATATGAGCGTGCGGCTCGTCTACCGGAACAACATCATCTACTACGCGATGATGCCGAGCCTGTGGCTCTCGGGCGTGCTGATCTGGCTGGGCCTCGGCTGGGTCTATGCGGGCTATATCGTGGTCAAGCTGCTGGTCATCACCGGCGCGCATTCCGATGTCGCCTGGGACAGGCCGCTCTACCGCATTACCTGGCTCTCGCCTGTCATGTGGGTGGTCGAGCGCATGATCTCGACGCCCGCCACGCATCATGCCCATCACGGCCGCCATGCCGATGATCCGGGCACGCATTACAAAGGCAATTACGGCAATCTGCTGTTTTTCTGGGACGTTCTGTTCGGCACGGCGAAGATCACGCGGACCTACCCGCAAAGTTATGGGGTCGAGAACCTCGCACCCGCGACGCTGGGCCAGCAATTGCTCTGGCCGCTCTTTCCCGAAGGCAAATCGCCCGAGGCCAAGGCGGTGAACGAAACCGGGCCGCAGGCATCGGCCTGAGGCTGCCCTCTAGCCGATCAGCCGCTCGATCAGCCAGAAACTGCCGATTGTTCCAATCGCATAGGTCGCAAGTTTCAGCGCCTGTCCTTCGGCCTTTTCGGGTGCGCGGGCGAGCGCGGCGAGGACCATGAGCGTCAGCGCCACCACCAGCAATTGCCCCGCCTCGACGCCGACATTGAAGGCAAACAAGGCGGGCGCCAGCTGCGTTTGCGGCAGGCCGATATCGGCCAGCGCGCCGGCAAAGCCGAAGCCGTGAAACAGGCCAAAGGCGAAGGCCACCGCCCAGGGGTAGCGCCGGGTGAGCGTGCGCCTTTCGGGATCGCGCGCCGCGATGGCGACCTCTACCGCGAGGAACACGATGGACAGCGCAATCAGCGCCTCGACCGGGCGGCTCGGCAGACCCGAATAGCCCAGCACGGTGGCGACCAGCGTGATCGAATGCGCCACTGTGAAGGCGGTCGCCGCCTTGACCACGGGCCAGGGGCCGCGCACCAGCAGCACCAGCGCAATCACGAACAGCAGGTGATCCCAGCCAAACAGGATATGTTCTGCACCAATGATGAAATAGTCGCCAAGCACGTTCAGCGCATCGGGCTGGGCCAGGATCGTCGCTGTGGGCTCCTGCGCGGTCAGGCGAGAGCTTTGCGGAGGGTCTTCCATCGGCACGAAACGCGCGATCGCATCGGATTTACCCAGAAGTTCGCTGATGCCGAATTGCCCGCCCGCTGGCGCGCCTTCGCAGGTGAGACTGGCGCGGCCCATCAGCGCCTCGGCCTGGATGCGCCGCACCGGCTCACCGGCAAAGGTGCAATTGGCCGGGATCACCGGTTCCAGCCGATTGACCAGCAGCGCGGCGCTGCCCACCGCCAGCGTCACCTTCCAGTCCATCACATAGGCACCCGGCTTGACCTCGCGCAGCTCGACCACCGAGGGGCGCAATTCGTGTGCTGCGAGCGACAGCGGCGCGAGCAGGGCGAACAGGGCGATCAGCCAGCGAAGCACACTTCTCACTCGATTTCGATCCGGTAGGCGCTGGCGAGCACGTCATAGGCGCGCTGTTTGCGTTGCTCGATCTGCTGGCTGCGCCAGTCATTGACGAGGGTCGCGCGCAAGGCCTCGAACCCGGCGGGTTGCACTTCGCGCGCCTCAAGGCGCACGAGGTGCCAGCCGATGCCGGAAGGGATCGGGCCTTGCCACTCGTCGCCCGGCTCCATCTGCGCCAGTCCTTGCGCGAATTGCTGGCCGAAGCGCGCATCGACCTCGCGCATCGGCTTGGCCTCGACGCTGGCGGGAAGACTGGTGGGATCGGGCTCCACCACACCGCCGTTGCGGGCGCGGGCAAGCACGGCGCGCGCCGTGCTCTCTTCGCGGAAGAAAGCCTGCTCGAAAGTCATCGCCGCATTGGCTTTGGCGGCCTCGGTATAGCGGGCCTCGTTTTCCTCGAAAAAAGCGCGCAGCACATCGTCGCCCGGCTCGGCGGTTTCGGCGGCGAGGCTGGCGGAAAGGTCCATCTTCGATACCAGCCGCCGGCGCACGATCGCATCGCCTTGGTCCAGCCCCAGCCGCTTCGCCTCGCGATAGAGCACTTCCTCGCGCACATAGGCATCGATCGCCGCATCAAGCTCGGCATCGGTCGGCGCGCGGCCCATGGTGAGCGTCCAGCTTTCCGCGATGTTCTCGCGGCTCTCGGCGCCGACGCTGATGACGCGGCTGGCGGGATCGGGCGGATTTCCACCCCAGGTGAGCGCGATATAAAGCAAGGCGCCCAGCGCGATGAAATGGACCAGCGGCTCGCGCGTCCAAGCGGGAAGGTTCACGAAGGGGCCTCTCAGTTTATGGTCTTGAGCCAGATCGGCGAGGTATAGGCGCGCTCCTGCGCGACCGCATCGGCCATCGCCTCGTCTGAAAGCGTCACGCCGAAACGCACCGAATCATAAAGTGTCCAGCGCGGGGTCGGGATCTCGAGCACGCGGACATAATAGAAGGCGCGCTGCCCCTCGCGGTAATCGGGATCGGTCCAGGTGGTGCGCAGTTCGGCGGCGCCGATCGTGTTGGTGTAGGTTGCATCCTCGCGGTTGACGGTATCGCCGACCGGCGCGAGCCTGCCGCCCGTCTTGGCCCGCGTCTGCGGATCGCTCCATGCAACGTCATAGACCTGTTCGCGCATTTCGCCCGAACTGTCGAGCCAGCCCTTTATCACCTGCACGCGGTCCAGATTGGCGCCGTCGGGATCTTTCATCGCGCTGATGAGGAAGCTGGGTGCCTCGCCGGTGTCCTCAAGCTCGCCGCCCATCGGCACGCCTTCTTTATAGCCCTTGCGCACCCAGTCGCCGTCCCAGTCCTGCGCCGAAAAGCCGTGCCCGCCAAAGACGCGCACGCTCATGCGCGGGCCGGTGGTGGCGTAGACTTCGCGCCGGGCAAAGGCGTCGAAGATTTCCGCGCGCGTATTGCCTCTGGCCCATGCCGCCGCATAGCCGCCCGCGAGGTAATGCCAGCCAAAGCGGCCCTTTGCGGTGCCAAGGTTCTGCGTCCGCATTGACCGGTCCGTATAGGCCTGTTCGTTGCCGGTGTGCTTGCCCCAGAAATTGTCTTCATCGCCCGTCGCAAGCGAGGTGTGGCTATCGGTCGATCCGATCATGCCGAAGGCGTAGGGGTTCACCCCCATCTGCTCTTCGAGCGTCAGCCCGCGCAACAGCGCCGAACGCGCATAGGAGCCAGCATACATCGAAGGCTCGGCCTTCTGGCTGAGCGGAAGATTGCCTAATTCCCAGCCTTTCACGCCAAAGCCTGCCATCTCGTCATTGGGTGAAAGGTAGGGGTGGGTTTCGCTGTCGCCCTTGATCTGCGTCGCCTCCACGACGGGTTCGGCCCATGCGCGCATGGCAGCATATTCCGCCGTCATGGGGGAGCCGTCCTCCATCGTCATCTGGAACATGAGGCCGTTGGAGAGGTTCGGATTGTGCGGGATCGCGAGTACGCGGCCTCCTGTCTGTTCCTCATAGGCCTTCATGTATTCCCACAGCTGGGGCGCGGTCGTGTTGAGGCCGGGGAAGGGGGTGGTCGCCCTCGTCTTCTCGCTGCCGTCGCGAAACATCACAACGCGGTGCAGATTGTTGCCATCGGGCATCGCGGTCCATTCATAGCCCGCCAGCGCGGTGAAGACGCCCGGCTCGTTATAGCGATCGAGAATCGAGAGCTGGGTGTTCCAGATATCCTTGGTCGCCTTGGCCGTGCTTTCCGGATCGGTCGCCATGCCTTCGGGGATGCGATCCTCGGCGGCCGCGGCAATCAGTTCGCCGATCGCGCGGGTCGATTGCTCGGGGCTTTCGTGCATCATGTCATACCAGCGCAGCACGGTTTCATCGCCGATCACCCAGTTCACATACCAGCGCGGGGCGTCATAAAGCCTGCGGGTCGCGCCCAGCGCATCGGAATGGTCGGCAATGACGAGGAAATCGAGCGGGCGGGCCAGCTGCGTCTTGCCGCCGGTGGTCGCGGTGACCTCCTCGCCCCTCGCAAAGCGCAAAGCCGCCTCCGGGCCAAGGCGCGTGCCAAAGCCGAAAGCGTCGACCGAATTGTCGGTGTGAAGATGCGTGTCGCCCCAATAGGGCCGGTCGGGAAATTCGGCGAGTTCGATCGTATCGGTGCCATCGCCCGATTTTGCGGCGCTGACCGGCGGCTCGCTATCCGAACAGCCCGCAATTCCCAATGCCAGCACACTGGCGCAGGCCAGCTTGATCCATTCCCGATTTCGCACCGATCTCCCCTCCGGCTTGTCCTGTTAAGGCCGGCACACGATTGCCGCGCTTGGGGCCTGTGTCAAGCGCGCTTGTGTCCCGCAGGGCTGGCGGATCGCCGGGGATGGCGCTACCCGTGGGTAGCCCTTGAAAGCCATTTCGGAAGCCCCCCCCTTGTGAAGGCACTCGCCCCTGTAACAGCGCTGCTTGCATCGGTGTCGCTGCTTCTTGCCGGCAATGGCCTGCAAGGGGCGCTGCTTCCTTTGCGTGCCTCGCTCGACCAGCAGAGCTCGGTCGAGATCGGCATCCTTGGCTCGTCCTATTTCCTCGGCTTTGGCGTAGGCTGCTATCTCGCGGCGAGCCTGATCGGGCGCGTCGGCCATATCCGCGTCTTTACCGCGGCGGTTGCGCTCGCTTCGGCAGTGGCGCTGCTGCACGCCCTGGTCTCCAGCCCTGCGATCTGGTGGGTGCTGCGCTCGATCACCGGCTTCTGCTTTGCAGTGCTCTACATCATCATCGAGAGCTGGCTCGCCGACAAGTCGGACGAGGAAACGCGCGGCACGGTCTTCTCGATCTACACGATCATCAACCTCACCGTGCTCACGATTGGCCAGGCGATGCTGGTGCTGGGCGACCCGGAGGATTTCCCGCTGTTTCTCGTCGCCTCGATCCTGGTCTCCATCGCCGCCATTCCGGTGGCGATGTCAAAGGCCCAGGCACCCGAGCCGCCGCAGCGCTTCGAATTGCGGATCGCCCACCTCTTCCAGCTTTCGCCTGCCGGAATGGGCGGGGCACTGTGCGTCGGACTTGCCAACGGGATCTTCTGGTCGCTCGGCCCGGTCAACGCCTCGCAGGTGCTGGTCAGCCTGTCGGCGACCGAGGCGGTGGCCCTGTTCATGAGCGCAGTGGTGATCGGCGGCGCCATCGGCCAATACCCGCTCGGGCGGCTGTCTGACCACCAGGACCGGCGCAAGGTCATCCTGATGGCAAGCGCGGCGGCAACGCTGCCAGGGTTGGCGCTGTTCGCCTTTGCCGACCTGTTCGCGCTCTGGCCGATAGCGCTTGCGGCGGCTTTCGGCTTCTTCGCCTTTCCGCTCTACGCGCTGAGCGTTGCGCACACCAACGACGTGATCGACCGCGCCGACGGCGTCGAGGCGGCCAGCGGTCTGCTGCTGCTTTATGGCGCGGGCGCGGTGATCGGCCCGCTTTTCGCCTCGGTGCTGGCAAGCGCCCTGGGCATTGCCGCGATCTTCCTCGCAACCGCCTTCGTCCATGTGGGCCTCGCGCTCTTCGTGATGGTGCGCATCACGCAAAAGACATTCGCGATCGACGGGCAGGAGCCGACTTTCTCCGAATCGCTCATCTCGGCGCAGACGACTTCGCAGATTGCACCGGGCGGCGAGGCGATCGAGGCCGATCCCGACAGCTAAGCCGCGTAGCGGCCTAGCCGGTGCCCTTGGTCTTGGTCTTCCAGCTCTTGGCGTTGTGCTCCATGAACTCGATGATCTTGGCCGCGAGATCCTGGCCTGTCGCCTTCTCGATCCCCTCGATGCCGGGCGAGGAATTGACCTCCATCACCACCGGTCCGTGATTGGAGCGCAGCATATCGACCCCGCACACATTGAGCCCCATGCGCTTGGCCGCGCTGACAGCGGTAGACCTTTCGGCCGGGGTGATTTTGACCACCTCGGCGCTGCCGCCGCGGTGCAGATTGGAGCGGAAATCATCGGGCGCACCCTTGCGCTTCATCGCGCCCACGACCTTGCCGCCCACCACCAGCGCGCGGATATCGGTGCCGCCTGCCTCGGCGATGAATTCCTGGACGAGGATGTTCACATTCGCGCCCCGGAACGCCTCGATCACCGATTTCGCGCTCGACATGGTTTCAGCCAGAACCACCCCGATGCCCTGCGTGCCTTCGAGCAGCTTGATGACCACTGGCGGCCCCTTGACGGCCTTGATGATCTCTTCGGCGGCCTTGGGATCGTTGGCATAGGCGGTCAGCGGCAGGCCGATCCCGTGCTTGGCCAGGATCTGCATCGAACGCAGCTTGTCGCGGCTGCGCCCGATCGCAACGCTTTCGTTGAGCGGCCACACACCCTGCATCTCGAACTGGCGCAGCACGGCAAGGCCGTAATTGGTGATCGAGGCCCCGATGCGCGGGATAACCGCGTCATAATCACCCAGCGTCTGCCCGTTATAGTTGATCGTCGGGCGGTGGCTGGCAATGTTCACGTTGCAGCGCGTGGTGTTGAGGATATCGACGCTGTGGCCGCGCGCCTCCGCCGCCTCCTTGAGGCGCTGGTGCGAATACAGGTTCGGGTTGCGAGCCAGCATGGCTATCTTCATTGCTTGTGTCCTTTTCCTGTCATTATCGCGGGCGACTGGAGCCACGAATGGCCGCTATCAACCAGGAAGCGCCGCCTGAGTGCCGAGCGCCCGATCAGCATCGGAAATTTCATGTCTGACCGGTCCGCGAGGCTGATTTCGGCCTTGAATTGCGTGTCGCCGATGCGCAGCGGCGTCTTGATGACATAACGCTTCTGCGTTTCGCCGTTCGAGCTTGTAATGCCGCGCACATCGACATGAATGGCCACGCATTCGCGCCGTATGCCGCCCCAGTCGACGGCAAAGCGTACATATCGGCCATCGCCTCGCTCGATTTCCTCGAGAACCTCGGCGTGGAGCGAGGAAGTACGCGCGCCCGTGTCGATCTTCGCAGGTATGGCCTCAAGGTCAAGCGCCGGCAGCGCGACCATCTCGCGCCAGCCTACGATGGCAGGGTTGTCATTGCCCATGGAAAGTGTCCCGTCGGGGGCGCGTGCGGTTCGCCGCGTCCCTCAGCGCGGTACATGGGGCAGGCTTTCCACTGTGCCAACCCCTGCCAGGCATGCCGGGCGGTGGGCCAAAGGCGCTTTGAGCCCGGGCGTGCGCCGTTTGCGCCGTGCATTTCCTGCAATACCGTCAGCGCAGAGCGGACACTTTCGGAACAAGACGCGGAGCCTACCATTGGGTTTAATGTACACTGGCGAGACTCCCGAATTCGCCGTCGCGCCCCGTGCAAGTGCCTGAGCCATTTGGCTCGGAGTGTTGCGTGCTGGGCATGTCTTGATAATTTTGCTACGCGATCGAGCAATATGAACATAGTCACACTTTCCACTCTCGCTCTTTATTTTGCGGCCATGATCGGCATCGGTCTGTATTCCTGGCGCAAGTCAACCGATACGTCGGAAGGCTATCTGCTCGCCGGACGCAACCTGCCGCCTTCGGTGGCGGCGCTTTCGGCGGGCGCCTCCGACATGTCGGGCTGGCTGCTGCTGGGCTTGCCCGGCGCGCTTTACATATCGGGCCTCAGCGCCGCGTGGATCGGCATCGGCCTGTTCGCCGGCGCCGTCGTGAACTGGGTGGTCGTTGCCCCGCGTCTGCGCGAACAGACCGAGAGTTACGGCAATTCGCTCACCATTCCGCAATTCCTCGCCAACCGCTTTCCCGATCAGGCGATCGCGCTGCGGGTGATCTCGGCAATTGTCATCGTGATCTTCTTTGCGGTCTATGCCGCGGCAAGCCTGGTCGGCGGCGGCGCGCTGTTCGAGACCGCCTTTGCCGGCCTGCTGCCCGAAACGGGGATGAGCGATTACATGATGGGTGTCATCATCACCGCGCTTGTCGTGCTTGCCTATACGATGGTCGGCGGCTTCCTCGCGGTCAGTCTCACCGATTTCGTGCAGGGCGTCATCATGATGGTCGCGCTTGTAATCATGCCGCTGGTCGTGATGTTCGGCAGTGGCGGCGAAGCGGGCGAATCCCTGACCGACGTGCCCGTCGAGGGCTTCCTGAGCCTCACCGAAGGGCTTACCGTCATCGGCTTCCTGAGCGCCGTGACCTGGGGTCTTGGCTATTTCGGCCAGCCGCACATCATCGTGCGCTTCATGGCGATCGACACCGTGAAAAAGGTGGCGCGCGCGCGCAATGTCGGCCTCACTTGGATGGGCGTGTCGCTTATCGGCGCGGTCGGCATGGGCCTCGCGGGGCGCGCCTACAGCGAGCGGATGGGCGATGTCCTGCCCGATAGCGAGGCGCAGACGATCTTCATCGTCCTGTCCGAACTCCTGTTTCACCCGGCGGTTACCGGCTTTCTCTACGCAGCCCTGCTGGCCGCGATCATGAGCACCATCTCCTCGCAGCTGCTCGTCTCATCGAGCTCGCTGACAGAGGATTTCTACCGGCTGTTCCTGCGCAAGGACTGCTCGGAACGCGAGGCTGTCAATGTCGGTCGCGTCTCGGTCGCGCTCGTCTCGGTCGCCGCGATCGTGCTGGCGAGCGACGAGAACAGCCAGGTGCTCGACCTTGTGGCCAATGCCTGGGCCGGCTTTGGCGCGGCCTTTGGCCCGTTGATCCTGCTGACGCTGACCTGGCGCGGCATGACGGGTGCGGGCGCGGTTGCCGGGCTGGTCACCGGCGCGGCCGTGGTCGGCGGCTGGCTGGCGCTCGGCTGGCACCAGGCCTTCCTTGGCGGCGAGGGCATCTACGAGATCATTCCCGGCTTTGCCGCGGCCTTCCTCGCGATCGTGCTGGTCAGCAAGATGACCGCAGGCGAGCAGGGGCAGCTGAGCCCGGCCGAATAGGGGCATAGCCCCGCCCCGAGGGGGGCGGCCTTTTGAAGGGGCCGACCAGACCTCCGCCCGTCGCCATAAGAAAAACCCCGGTGCGCCGTAGCGTACCGGGGTTTTTCGTGCCTTAGCGCGCGTTCTGACCGCCGGATTCGCTGCCCGTTCAGGCAGCCTGTTCGGGCGCGTCCCAGGTGAGGTGGCGATCTTCGAGCACGACCATGTTTTCAGGCCGGATGAACTCGGCATCGGACTGGTAGCCCAGCAGCTGGCGCGCCGGGATATCGAGATTGCGGATCAGGATGCCCGCTTCCTCGGAGTTGAAGTCGGTCAGCCCGCGGGCAAGCTCGTTGCCATCCTGGTCGTAGATGTGCAGCACGTCGCCGCGCGTGAAATCGCCGTTGATCGCGGTCACATCGGAACGGTCGATCGGGCGCTCTCCGTCGAAATTTTCTGCCGCCTCTTCGGTGATGGTGAGGCTTCCGGCCATCTGCAGGCGGTCAGCCAGCCAGGTTTCCCACAGCGAGACGGGATTGGGGTGGGGCAGGCATATTGTGCAGCGGCGCGTGCCGTTGATGAGCGAGGAGAGCGGATATTCGGCCTCGCCATTGGCGATATAGGTGGTGCAGCCGGCGTTCTGGGCCATGTTCGCGGCCTTGAGCTTTGTCAGCATGCCGCCCGAACCCAGCTCGCTCACGCCCGAGGCGACATCGACGTAATCGGCGACATTCTCGACCTCTTCGACGAGCTTCGCGCCCGGTTCATCGGGGTTGCGATCATACAGGCCATCGACACCGGTGAGGATGATGAGGCTTTCCGCCTCCACCATCTGCGCGATCTTGGCGGCGAGGCGATCATTGTCGCCAACGCGGATTTCCTCGGTCGTGATCGTGTCGTTCTCGTTGACGATCGGCACGATGCGCGACTGCATCAGCCGCGCTACGGTGTTGCGGGTGTTGAGGAAGCGGCGGTGATCCTCGAAATCTCCGAGGATGAGCAGGATCTGCGCGATCTCGAAACCGAATTCGAGGCCGACATGCTTGTAGGCGTTGAGCAGAAGCGGCATACCGCAGGCGGCTGCAGCCTGCTTGTCGCGCAGGCCGGCATTTTCGGGCGTCACCCCGACGGTCTTCATCCCCAGTGCAACCGCACCGGAGGAGGTGAGGATCACCTCGTAACCGTCATCGCGCAGGCGTGCGACATCTTCGAGCAGCTTGTGCAGGAAGCCGAAGCGGGGGGTGAGGCGATCCGAATTGGCCAGCAGGCTTGATCCGATCTTGACGACGATACGTTTGGATTTGGGCATGGTATTCTCGAGAACTCGTGACTTTTGCGGAACGTTTGGGGGGAGCGATAGTTTGAATATAATAAGAAAGCAACACAAGATTTCAAAGTTGTAAACGCGAAATTTTTAAAAACCTCTCTCCTTCAGAAATGTAGAAGAGGGGATTTTTTGCTTTAAAAATATGTTTTTTGCTGGAAGAGAAATTCATAAATATTATGACTAAACTTAAAGTTCTCATGATCGGTTGCGGTAAAATGGGCGGGGCATTGCTCGGCAATTGGATGCGCGGCGGTGATGAATTTACCATTGTTGACCCGATTCTGGACAGCGCGCCCGATGGTGCCACACTTGTCCGCGAGGCCGGCGAACTTCCCGACCAGCGCTTCGACGTCCTGATCATCGCGATCAAGCCGCAACTGATCGACAAGGTGATGCCCGCCTACACCGCCATGCTGGAGCCCGGCGGCTATGCGCTGTCAATTGCCGCGGGTTGCTCGATCGCGCGGATCAAGTCGGTGCTTGGCGGCGCGCCCGTCCTGCGGGTCATGCCCAACCTGCCGGCGGCCATCGGCCAGGGCGTTAGCGCTCTTTGCGCCAGCGCCGATGCAACACCAGAACAGACCGCCCATGCCCGCACGCTGATGGAATATGCCGGCACCGCCATCATGGTCGAGGACGAAGACCAGATCGACCGTTTTACCGGCATCGCCGGATCGGGCCCGGGCTATATCTTCGAATTCGCGCGCGCCTATGTGCAGGCGGCCATGGCGATGGGCTTTGACGATGCCTCCGCACGCGCCATGGTTCTGGACACGATGGCCGGCACGGTCGCGATGGCGCGCTCCTCGGACGAGGAACTCGAAGCCCTGCGCAATTCGGTGACCAGCAAGGGAGGAACCACCGCCGCAGGGCTCGAGGCGTTCAACGGTGACGGAGAAGTCTCCACCTTGTTGGCCAAGACCGTCGCCGCCGCCTACAGTCGGGCCTTGGAACTCAAGTAACCAACCCCACCTCATCAGTTTTACCCACGGGATCGAACATGACCGACAACACCCCAGACCCCCGCATTCACATCGCGCAGCTTGGCGCGCAGGCAAAAGACGCCGCGCGCGCGCTGCGCTCTGCCACGACCGAGGCGAAGAACACCGCGCTTATCGAGGCCGCCAAGGCCCTGCGCGCGCGGACCGAAGACCTCGTCGCCGCCAACGCCAAGGACGTTGACAGCGTGCGCGACACCAAGCCCGAAAGCTTTATCGACCGCCTCGCGCTCGATGCGGGCCGGATCGATGCAATGGCGAGCGCGCTCGAACAGATCGCGCAGCTGCCCGATCCTGTCGGTCGCGAGCTGGCAAAGTTCGAGCGGCCCAACGGCCTCACCATCCAGCGCGTCGCCGTGCCGATCGGTGTGATCGGCATGATCTATGAATCGCGCCCCAATGTCGGCTCGGATGCGAGCGCGCTGTGCCTGAAATCGGGCAATGCGGTGATCCTTCGCGGCGGTTCGGAAAGTCGCCACTCGACCCGCGTAATCGTCGAATGCATGCAGGCCGGGCTCGAAGCCGCCGGCCTGCCCAAGGCGGCGGTCCAGACCGTTCAGACCACCGCGCGCGAGGCGGTTGCCGAAATGCTCGGTGCGATCGGGCATATCGACCTCGTGATCCCGCGCGGCGGGCGCGGCCTCAACGAACTGGTGCGCGACAACGCCAAGGTGCCAACGCTGCTCCACCTCGATGGCAATTGCCATATCTACGTGCACGCCGAGGCCGACCTTGAAAAGGCGATCCCCGTCATCCGCAACGCCAAGCTGCGGCGCACCGGCATTTGCGGCGCGACCGAGAGCCTGGTAATTGACGAAGCCATCGCCGAAACCGCCATTCCCAAAATCGCCGAGGCGCTGCCCGATTGCGAATTGCGCGGCGACGAGCGCGCGGTGGCGATCGATCCGCGGATCAAGCCGGCTAGCGAAGAGGATTTCGACACCGAATTCCTCGACGCGGTGCTTTCGGTCAAGGTTGTTGCGGGCGCGGATGAAGCGATTGCCTGGGTGGCCGCGCATTCCTCGGGCCATACCGATGCGATCATGACCGAGAATGACGATGTCGCGCGCCGCTTCATGATGGAGATCGACAGCGCGATCGTGATGCACAACGCATCCACCCAGTTCGCCGATGGCGGCGAGTTCGGCATGGGCGCGGAAATCGGAATCGCGACGGGCAAGATGCATGCGCGCGGGCCTGTCGGCCTCGAGCAGCTCACCAGCTTCAAATATATCGTGCTCGGCACCGGCCAGACACGTCCCTGATCGCAAGGGCCTGATCACAAGGACCTGATCGCAAAGGCCTGATCGCAAAGGCCGGTGCGCCCGAGGTTGCTCGGCGCACCGGCAAGGCGATGAAAACCAGCGCGGCGGCACAAGCGAACCTGACACGGTCGCGTCCGGTGTCCGAGAGCTAGGATATCGCTCATATTCCCATGCTCGGCAACGCAAGAGCGGGACGATGATCTGCGCCCGGCGCCTGCGTGCGGCATGAGCCACAAGACGCGAGTCTGCAGCCAATACTCAATGAGGGGATATGTTCGAAAGCTGCCCGCGTGAACAACATTAGTTCGCCGCAGGCCCCGACATAAAAATTATGATTGCGAAGTTTTCGGCATCTGGACACCCGCAAAAACCCCTCGCCTTTGACGCCATGATCTGATTCACTGGCTGCATTGGACGGAGAATTTCGATGCACCCACGCAGCCTGTTTTCGTTGGCGGAGCACCTTGAGCGGCTGAGCAAGGACGGCGACCCGCTGGAGGTTTTGGCGGATACGGTCGAGTTTGAACATTTCCGACCCATCCTGGTCCGGGGCCTTGGATATAGCGATGGCGCCAAGGGCGGCAGGCCGCCTTTCGATCCGGTGTCGATGTTCAAGGTGCTGGTGGTGCAGGCACAGCACAACCTCTCCGATGCGCGGATGGAGTTCATGATCCGCGACCGGCTTTCGTGGATGCGCTTCTTCGGCTTCGATCTGGGCGGCACCATGCCGGATGAGAACACCATCCGGCACTACCGCAACCGGCTGACCGAGAGCGGCACGCTTGAGGCGCTGATGCAGGCCTTTGAGCAGCAACTGCGCGAACGCGGCTATCTCGCCATGGGCGGACAGATCGTCGATGCCACGCTGGTGCCCGCTCCCAAGCAGCGGAACACCGATGAAGAGAAGGCCGCGGTCAAGGCAGGGAAATCGGCCAGGCAGATATGGCCGGGCAAGCCGGACAAGGCACATCAAAAGGATGTCGATGCGCGCTGGACGGTGAAGGTTGGGGGCAAGGTCCGCTACCGTCCTGACGGCACGCCGCTGCCGCAGATCGCGACCCCAGTGTTCGGCTACAAGTCGCACATCAGCATCGACCGGTGCTTTGGCTTTATCCGCAAGGGCAAGGTCACATCAGCGGCCCACAGCGACGGGCGCGAACTGCGTCATATTATCGACCCGAACAACACGGCTAGCGATGTCTGGGCTGACAGCGCCTATCGCAGCGCCAGGAACGAGGCATTGCTGAAGAGCAACATGCTCAAAAGCCGCATCCATCGCCGCAAGCCCAAGGGCAGGCCGATGCCGAAGAACATGGCGCGCGCCAACGCTGCAAAGTCCGCGATCCGCGCCAGGGTTGAACATGTCTTCGCGCATCAAAAAGGGCGCTACGGCCTGTTTATCCGCACCATCGGCCTCGCCAGGGCACAGGCCAAACTCACTCTGGCCAATCTGGCCTACAACTTCGACCGCCTGATCTTCCACGAACGACAGGCCGCAACCGGATAAGTGTGTCTGAAGTCCATCAGCGAGGATGGAAAAGACCCGAAAACAGGCAAAATCCGCCGCAAACTATCCCATCAAACCGCCAATCCGCATGCCCTTGGCCCAATCACTGCGATCGCACCGAAAACGCATGCTTGTTGCGGGTGTCCATCTGGAATTTTTTGAGGGGTCGGGGTTGCCATACCCGCCTACGTCTTTATCCCGTAAAACATAATAAATATGTCGCGACAAAGGTTTGGAAGCCGGATTTATTGCCGGCTTTCGCAGCTGAAGCGGGTGTTTTGTGCTCGTGTGCGGCGTGTGGAGTCCACCTCCTCGCTTCCGCACTCGAAAGAGAAGTTTGGGGGCAGATTTGTCGAGTGGACGTTTTTCGGGCGAAAGGGGTGTTCGCGCTCCTGCAGCGCTCGCCATGGGTTGGGTGTTTTTGCTGAGCGCGGCCTCGGCCAGTGCTCAGGTGACGCCGCCGAACCGCACGGAGCTTGTTCCGCCGAGTTTGCGGCAGGCTGAGCGTCCGACCACTCTGACGATTGATGGCGGTTTCGAGCGTGCGCCTTGTGCGCTCGACCGCGAGGAATATGCCGATATCAAGCTGACCGTGAGCGGCGCCGAGTTCCAGGGGGTGGAGCGCGTGCCGGGCCTCAGCCTTGACGAGGCCTATCAGGACTATGTCGGCAAGGAACTGCCGCTGGCGGTGCTGTGCGATATCCGCGCGCGGGCCAACATCCTGCTGCGGCGCGAGGGCTATCTCGCAACGGTCGAGATCCCGCAGCAGAACCTTGCCGATGGCGTGCCCGATTTCCGCGTCGTGTTCGGCCGGCTCACCTCGGTGCGCGTGCGCGGCGATGCCGGGCCGTCCGAACAGACCGCGGCGCGCTATCTGGAGAAGCTGACGCAGCAGGACGTCTTCAACATCAACGAGGCCGAGCGCTACCTGCTGCTGGCCGATGACCTGCCCGGCCTCAATGTGCGTCTCTCGCTGCGTCCCGCCGCTCAAGGCGAGCCGGGCGACCTGGTGGGCGAGATCGCGGTGGTGCGGCAGAAGGGCGTTGCGTTCCTCAACACGCAGAACTTCGGCTCGAGCGCGATCGGTCCGATGGGCGCGACGCTGCAGGGCGAGGTCTATGACCTGACGGGGCTGGGTGATCGCACCTCGCTCACCGCGTTCAGCACGATCGACTTTGCCGAGCAGCACACGTTGCGCATCGGCCATGATTTTGCGGTCGGCGGCGAAGGCTTGCGGCTGGGCGGCAGCCTGACCTTCTCGACCACCAACCCGGACACCGGCCTTGCCGGGCTCGATGTGGACTCCGAGAGCTTCATCGCCAACGGCTTTGCCAGCTTCCCGATCCAGCGCACGCGCGCGCAAAGCGTGTTCGCCGATGTCGGCTTCGACATCGTCAACCAGACGGTCGATGTGAACAATATCGGTCTCACCAGCGACCGGGTGCGCACCGCCTATATCCGGATCGACAGCGAGTTCATCGATCGCGACAGCATCAACCGGGTGAACGGCTACACCGCCTTCGAGCCGCGCTACCGCTTCCGCTATGCGACCGAAGTGCGCCAGGGCTTCGACGTGCTGACCGCGACGCGCGATTGCCGGCCTGATCCGCTGTCCTGCGTGACCGGCGGGTCGATCCCGCCGAGCCGGATCGAGTCCGATCCCACGCCCTTTCTCGTGCGCGGCAATGCCAGCGCGGAGTTCCGGCCCAGCCCGCAATGGACGCTGGCCGCCAATGTGCAGGCGCAGTTTTCCGACGATCCGCTGCCCGCTTTCGAGGAGTTTGCGGGCGGCAGCTTCTCGATCGGTCGCGGCTATGATCCGGGCGCGGTGCTGGGTGACAGCGGCATCGCGGGCGCATTCGAGGTTCGCTAC
Organism: Erythrobacter sp.; assembly: GCA_043567175.1. GTDB lineage: Bacteria > Pseudomonadota > Alphaproteobacteria > Sphingomonadales > Sphingomonadaceae > Erythrobacter. The sequence goes on along the minus strand of CP121323.1, from coordinate 1,515,120 downwards.
GGCTCGCTCGCGCCCGATGGCATCGATGCGATTGCCTACCAGCCCTACGTCTTCACCGATATCGCCTTTGCCTGGAACGAGGATCCCAGCCGGCGCGCGCTCAACCCTGACCGGCTGTGGTCGGCAGGGGCCGGCATGCGCGCAAGCCTGGGCTCGAAGCTGCAAGGCGACCTTATGATCGCGGTCCCGCTCGAGCGCCCGGACCTTGCCGCAACGCGCGGCGATGTGCGTGTGATGTTTTCGGTAACCGCCCTGCTGCTGCCCTGGAGATACTGAGATGGCCATCGTGAACACAAACCGTTCGAAGCTGCTGCTGGGCGCAGGCCCGATGGCGCTGGCGATCGCGCTCACTCTCGCCCCCGAACGCGCCCGCGCACAGGTCCAGGCAAGCGAGACCTTCGTGGTGGGAACCGGTTTCCGCGACACCAGCGGCACCGATACCGTGTTCCTCGACAGCCAGACCTCGGTGATCGACTGGACGCCGCAGGAAGACGTTAACGGCGATGCGCTGATCTTCCTGCCCGATGGCAATGAAGTGATCTTTGAATCCACGCTGGGAACGCCGGACTTTGCGGTGCTCAACCGCATCCTGCCCAGCACCAATGGCAATGTCGCGCAGATCAACGGCACCGTCATCTCGCAATATTTCGATTCCGCCCAGGGCGGGATCACGACAGGTGGCACGGTCGCGTTCTATTCGCCCACCGGCCTCGTGATCGGCGGCGGCGCCATCTTCGATGTCGGCAGCCTGATCTTGACCGGCAATGATATCAGCGCCTCCAGCTTCATCGCGTTCAACGAGGCCGGCGGTACGCTGGAAATGGGCGGGCCGAGCGCGCTGTTCCCCGGCGCCAGTGTTACGATCAATCCGGGCGCGCAGATCAATGCGCTGGGTGAAGGCTCGTTCTTCCTTGCGACCGGTATCGAAGTGCAGATGCTGGGCACCAGCCGCGTCAACGGCAGCACCGCCTTTGTCGCAGGCGAGGAAATAAACGTCAGTTTTTCGAACGGTTTGTTCAACATCTCGGTGCCCGTCGGCACCGATGTGACGACCCCGATCGTGGTCGACGGCGATGTCGGCGGCCCGTCGAGCACGGGCGCAGGCGACAACCACATCATCTACGCCGTCGCCAGAGCTGCCACCGATCCGATCTCGATGCTGTTCCGAGGCAATCTCGGCTTTGAGCCAGCGGCGTCCGCCGGGATCGTGAACGGCGAGATTATCCTCTCGGCCAATTATAACGTCGACGGCGTCACCGTGAATGGCGGCACCCCTGGATCACCCGGGACCGCCAACGAAGAGTTGACGGACATTGCCGGTAGTATCTTCGTCGAGGATATCAGCGCGACCAGCAATCTCTTCGCAGTCGCCAATGAAGAGGTCCAGGTCACGGCCTTCAATGGCCCATCGTCTATTCTTGGCAACCTTACCATGTTTGGTGCCAACTTTGCCGAGCTGACTTCGAGCAACGGCCAGATCTTCAGTATCAGTGGCGATGTGCGTGTTTCGGCGGATGCGGCTGGATCGAGCGGCGCATTTGTGACCGATGCCGAAGCGGATGGCATAGGCGGCACCGCCTTCATCGACGCCTTTGGCGGCGGGACCCTGACGATTGACGGCAGTGCCCTTGTCACCGCCACCGCGATCGGCGGGGTCAACACCAACACTGGCAATGAAGGCACGGCCACCGGCGGTTTCGCAACCATCGCCTCGACTGGTGGGAACCTGACGATCACGGGCAACGCAGGTGTCATCACAAGTGCGACAGCACTGGGCCAGATCGGCAATCCGCGTGGCGCGTTTGGCGGGACTGCGCAAGCCTTTGCGACCGATGGCGGCGTGGTCACGATCAATGGCAGCCTAGACGTCAGCGCGTTCGCGAGCGGTAACGGCGATGCGGCCAATTCCGGCGGTACGGCAATCGTCCAGGCGCTTACGGGCGGGAATATCGTTATCGGAGCGACCCTCGGCCTCACTGCCGATGTATTCTCCTCGCAAAGTGATCGGATCGACGGCGCGCAGACCGCGACGGCTGGCAATCTCACTGTTTTCGCCGACGGGATCGGCTCGTTGATCGACGTTACCGGCCAACTCAATCTGCGAGCGGACATCGACGGGCTCGAAAGTATCACAGCATCCGGGGGTGACGCCGTGGGCGGTGCCATGCTCCTGCGCGCAGCCAATGGCGGTGCGATTTCAGGCACGCAGGCGACGTTCGCCAACAGGGCTGTGGGCGGAGTAGGCGTGACCGATGGCGGAAATGCGGTCGGCGGTTCGATCGAGGTCAACGCCGATTCAGGGACCATCGACTTCTCATCGGTGTTGAGCCTTATCGCCACGGCCTCAGGTGGCGCAGGCTCGACCGCGTCTGGAGCGGGCGGAACAGCGACGGGCGGTTCGATCAATATCTTCGCCGGTGGCGACAGCCTGATCTCGCTTAGCGATCTGACTGCCACGGCGTTCGCGCAGAGTGGTGGCGGCTTTGCAGCCGGCGCAGCCACAGCGGGCGATGTTTTCGTCCGCGTTGCTGGCACCAGCTTGTTGACCACATTGGGCAATGTTTCACTTTTCGCGGATGCCATTGCCGCAGGGGCATCCAGCACTCCGGGGTCAACGGCATCCGACGCGAATGCCGGCGCGGCGCGGCTGATTACCGATGAGACAGGCATCGTCGATATCGGTGGCAGCTTCCTGGCGACGGCCAACGCATTTGGTGGCGGCGCCGTGCAGGGCGGCGCCAACGGATTTGGCGGCGCTGCCGGTATCGAAGTCATCACCGGCGAGGTCAACATCGCTGGAAGCGCAACATCTCAGGCGGACGGGCAGGGCGGTAGCGCTGTTGGTGGCGCTGGAGGCGATGGCGGCGATGGCTTCGGTGGGCTCGCTTTCCTTCAAGCAACCGGCACGCTGACCGACACGGCGACCCTGACGATCGTTGGCAATGCAAATGTCAGCAATAACGGTACCGGCGGCGCAGGCGGTAGTGGCGATGGGGACGCGATCCTCCCCGGCCGCGGCGGCGACGGGTTCGGCGGCAGTTTCGTCGATCCCAACCAGGCCGATCCCAATTTCAACAACGGCGCGTTCTTGCTCGCAGGCGGCGATAACGGCTTTCTGAATGTTGGCGTCGATGCCACAAACACCTATTCGGTGTCGTCAACTGGCTTGGGTGGCACCGGCGGAAACGGCGCCGGCCCGGATCGAGCCGGCGGTCAAGGCGGCAACGGCACTGGCGGTACCGCGCAGGTTGGTTCGTCCTTTTTGGGGGGCGACGGATCGGTGGCGGCGGGTGTGGTGACCCTGCCCGGACTTGGGCGTATTTCCACAATCGGTCGCGGCGGCGCGGGCGGATTCGGCGGATCGACAACCGATCCGCGTGGCAATGGCGGCATCGGCTTTGGCGGCAATTCGTTCTTTACCAGCCGCGCGGGCACCGTTGACCTCGGCGCGTTCCAGATCCGGTCTGATGGTTTCGGAGGCATCGGCGATATCGGTGGCGAGGGCTTTGGCGGCCAGGTCGGCATCGTAGGCCAGCAATCCACAGCGACCAGCGGGCAGTTCAACGCTATTGTCGATGCTGAAGGCGGGCAGGGAACCACCCAGGCTGGCAGCGCCTCGGCCGGAACGGTCAACTTTGATTTCGATAGGTTCAACTTCCAGCCCGGATCGCTTCTCATCGACGCTAATGCGAATTTTAGCACGGGCGCGGGCGATGCGAGCGCTGGTCCTGGCAGCGATGCCTTTGGCGGCACGATCAATCTCAACCTTGTGGGCTCGGACAACACGATCACGACCGATGGCATTTCCATCACCGCGATAGGTTTTGGGGGAGAAGGAAACTCGGCGAGCGCGGGCGGCGTGGGCGTTGGCGGTTTTGTCAATGTCTCGGCGGAAGCCGGGGCTCAGATCATCGTCACGAACACGTTCTCGATCAACGCGGACGGCATCGGCGGCGGCAATAGCGGCACCGGCCTTGGCGGCGAAGGAGAAGGCGGGCGCGGGGATGTCTTTGCGGATACGGCGGGCCTGATCGAGGCAGGCGTGCTTAGTGTCCAGAGCAACGGCACTGGCGGCGCTGGGGCCGGCGGTGGGGCCGGCGGTGGCGGTATCGCGCAAATCATCGCGGGCACCGGCAACATCAATGTCACCGGCGACGCGTTCGTCTCGGCAATCGGCACCGGCGCCAATACTAACGGCCAGCCGCTTGGCGGCACGGGCGGCACAGGCACGGGCGGACGCGCGGTCATCGCAGCGGAAGGCTCGCTCACCGATTTCGGCGTGGTCACGATCGGCGGCCGCGCGGATGCAATCGCTAACGGCACCGGCGGCGTAGGCGGGGCCGGTGATGGAGACACCATTGCCGCTGGCCGCGGCGGCGACGGCATCGGCGGTAATGAAAGCGTGATCGTTGACACCGACACGGGCGAAACCGGCCTCGCCGGTGTCTTTGCGGGCGGCGACAACGGAAGGCTGACCGTTTCTGGCACCACGCGCATCCGCGCGATTGGCCAGGGCCGCAATGGTGGCGTCGGCGGCCTCGGCCAGGCTGGCGGCGACGGCGGCATCGGACGCGGTGGAGACGCCGTTGCGGGTACGCAATTGCTCGGCGGTGACGGCTCGCTTGCCGAGGGATTTGCCAGCTACGCTTCGCTTGTGCTTGAGGCAGATGGCTCAGGCGGCAACGGTGGCTTCGGCGATACCGGCGGACCGACGACAGATCCTCGCGGCCTGGGCGGCGAAGGCTTTGGCGGGCGCGCGAACATCGTGACCGAAGCGGGCGGAGACCTTACGGTTCAAACCCTCACTGCGAACGCGATCGGAGCCGGCGGATTTGGCCGGTTTGGCGCGTCTGGCACGGGCGGCGATGTTCTCCTGAGTTTCGTTGGCGGCGACAGCTCCATCGCGAACCAGATCACGCTGAACGCCAGTGGCACCGGCGGTGGCGCGCAAGAAGGCGATGGCGGCGCGGGTATTGGTGGTTTTGCCGATATCGAAGTGATCGGCGCAACGACCACCGCAGCCCTCACGGGCACCGCGACCCTTTCCGCGATCGGCACCGGTGGCAGCAGCCTTGGAAGCGGATCTGGCGGATCGGGTCAGGGTGGTGACGCGGCGCTCGACGTTGTGGATGGAGCCTCGCTGACGGCTGCCACTCTGGACTTCAATGCCAACGGCCAGGGCGGCAATGCGCAGGATGGCGTGGGCGGTACAGGCTCTGGCGGCATCGCGGGCGCTGCTGTGGAGAATAACTCCAACCTCCTCGTCACCGGGAATTATGTGGCGACCGCCAACGGACTAGGCGGTGCTGGTTCCGGTGGCGGCGAAGGGATCGGCGGCCTTGCAGGTGCCGATGTGATTTCGGGCCAGATGGAAGTAAGCGGATCTACCGCCGTGAACGCCAACGGATTTGGCGGCAACGGGCTTCTCAATTCAGGCGCCGATGGCGGCGTTGGGCGTGGCGGCACGGCTGCGATCCTCGCGCAGGGCACAGCCACCGATACGGCCGAGCTGGTGCTTTCGGGCACTTTGCAGATGAATGCGGACGGTGTTGGCGGCCAGGGCGGGTCTGCGGCGTCTCCCGCGCAGCTTGCGGGCAATGGCGGCAACGGATTTGGCGGCGAGCAGAGCACGGTCAACCCGCAGGATCCGATTTTTCCGAACGGTGTCCTGCTGCTTGCAGGGGCTGACCGGGGCTCGATCACGGTCGTCGGTGATGCGGATCTCATTTCGTCCGGCGTTGGCGGCAAGGGCGGCGATCGCCCCGGCGGTGAAACGGCCGGCACGGGCGGCACAGGCACTGGCGGATCGGTGCAACTCGGCGTCGGCGGCGTCGGACTGTTTACAGGGACTGACGGTTCGCTGGGCGCGGGCACGATCGATCTCGGCAATGTGAACACGCGCGCCGGAGGCGATGGCGGCGATGGAGGCGAAAATCCCTCCACGGGCGATACGACCGGCAATGGCGGCATAGGCCAGGGCGGCGATGCCAATCTGATCGCCGAGGCCGGCACGATGAATGTCGGCTCGCTCGTCATCAATTCGGACGGCTTTGGCGGTGTCGGCGTGATCGGCGGCGATGGCCGTGGCGGCGAAACCAATATGCTTGGCTCGCTTGGGTCGGTCGCAACATTCGGCGCGCTTTCGAGCTTCTCGAACGGCCTGCCTGGCCTTGGCAGCACGCTGAGCGGCGATGGGCTGGGCGGCAGGAGCACGCTCTCGCTGAGCGATAGCCAGTTCACGATCAACGGCGACTTTATCGCCACCGGCGATGTGATCGCTAACGTGACGGGTGCAGGTATCGCTAACGGGACCGCCGGGTCGGTTGCGGTGTTCGTCGAAGGAGCCGACGGCGCGCTGAACGTAACGGGTCAGACCGATCTCAACGCCTTTGCGCTGGTGGACGACGCAACGTCGGCCACACAGGTCGGCAACGCTGAGGGCGGCACGGTCAGTGTCGACGTGCTCAATGACGGGCAGGCTGCCTTCACCGGCGGCCTGACCATCTTCGCCATAGCGTCGGCGGGCAACAATCTTGGCTCGGGCGCAGATGGTGACGCCAATGGCGGCAGCGCCTTTGTTTCGGCCGACCTCGGCGGCTCGATCACCGGGAACGAGATCTTCCTCAACGTCAATGCGTTCGGCAGTGTCGACGCGAATGTTGCCGGCGGGCGGGCCGAAGTCCGCCTTGGCTCGGATGGGGCCGGAACCCTGAATGCGGCCACGCTCGGCATCCTTGCCAGCGCGTTTGACTCGGCAACCGGTTCGACCTTCGCAGGCGCAGCCGGATCGTTCGATCTCACGGTGCTGAACAGCTTCCTGACGGTCAGCAATCTCAACGCAACTGCGCAGGGCACAACGCTTTCGTCGATTGGTACGACGCCCGGCGGCGGTGGCGGCTCGACAGGGCCGAGCGTGCTTGTCGATGGCGGGACGATCGACATCATCGAGACCCTCAGCCTCTTCACTCTCGACGACCTGGCGATTGACGTTCTCAATTCCGGCTTCATCGGTGGCAGCACTCCCGATATCGCGTTCGATACGGGCGGCTTCCTCAGCCTTAGCGGCGATGACAGCGGGAGCATTGAGGGCGGCTCGATCTTCGCAGGCTCGTTTGACATTGATATTTCAGGGGTTTTCCTGAACGCCGGCTTCATTGATGCTGCGTCCTTCAACTCTTCCGATACCGCTGTGATCGGCGGGCCGGATAACGGGCCGGGCTACACGCTGACGCAGGACGAATTGCTCCAGATGTCGGCGGGCCAGTTCACCTTCACCGGGCCGACCACTACGGCGGGCCAGTTCGCCCCGGACGTGCTGCTGCTTGATGCCGACCTGGCTGCAAGCTTCAACAATGTCGCCGTCTTCGCCGCGGAAGCGGGCGGCGTGATCCGGGTCGAGGGTGATTTCAGCCTGCGCGATGTCAGCTTCGGCAGCATCGATCTGGGGGCGGACGAGCGGATAGAGATCGCGACGCCGGGTTCGGTGATGGTGCTCAACCCCGATCTGCTGCCAACCGGCTCGATTACGCTCGATGCCTCGACGGTCTTGATCGCGGACGCGGACTTCATCGCCGAGTTTGTCGAATCGGGCGTGCCCGAAATCGCGACGGTGCTCGCCAGCCCGGCTACAGGCAGCGAGGACCCGCTGGGCTATCTGCGCGCGAACGCGGTCTCTATCGGCGTTGCGAACACCCTGCTGGTGCGCAACACCGGCACGGCCGAGGAACCTGGCGGTATCACAGTGGGCAATGGCGGCGAAGGCGGCCTGTTCATCAGTCGCAGCGAGAGCGCGCAGACCCCCGATGACCTGTTCGTCATTGCCTATGGTGTTGGCCAGGACGTTAGCACCGGTGCGCTGACCACAGGCGAGGACTTCTTCGCACAGGTGGATTTTGCGAACACCTTCGGCGGCTCGACGACCTACACCGACGAGAGCACGTTCAACGATTGCGTGATCAATACGGCGACCTGCAGCACGGCGACGCCACCGCCGCCACCGCCGCCGCCACCGCCGCCACCGCCGCCGCCACCGCCGCCGCCGCCTCCGCCACCGCCTGGTGGTGAAGGGGGCGAGGAAGGCCCTGCGGTGATCGAGGTTGTGAACAACCCGTCGGTGGTCGAGGCTCCGATCGAGATTATTCCGGTGGCGCCAGCCAACGAGCAGGAAGCCAATGCCGAGTTCGGTGCGGACTTCCCCGGTCTTCTGGAGGCGCCGCTGTTGAGTGAAGAGCCTCTGCTGGATGATCCGGTCGCCAGTGGCGGGGACAGCTCGCTCTATTCCACGGACGAGGACGATGCAGAGAGCGAAGACCCTGCTTCTGCGGAGCCGTCCCCTTCAGCCGAGGGACAAGGATAAGTCGATGAAGAAGCTTGTAACTTTATGCACAGCGGCCTTTGCTGCGAGCGCGGCGATCTGGGCTGTTCCGGGGACGAGCCAGCAGGCGGCCCGGTACCGATTAGCCTGCGCGATGCCTTTCCGGTGGGCTCGAACGCGCTGTGCGAGGCGCAGATCCAGGAGCCTGATCCGGGTGCGGGGCTGTTTGACCGCAAATATTCGATCATCTGCCGCGATGCAGCGGCCCCGATCGGGACCTTGTGGGTGGTGCGCGGCGATTATGCCGGCGATGCGGCGGCGATGCGCTTTGGCGGTCCGGGCACCAATTGCACGAGCAGCGAGCGCGGCGAGGTGTCGGGGACGCTTGCAGACGCGCTTGACGGCACGCGGCGGCTGACCTGCAGCACGGGTTCGAGCATCATCCGCACCGAGTTGCTGGTGGGCGAGGCGCGCGGTCGCACCTATGCGGCGAGCGGGCTGTCGGCTTACGACAAGGCGCTCGAGATCGGGCTTGCCTCGCTGGCGAGCGACCGGGTGGTCGAAGGCACGGTCGATATCCCGCTGACACAGACGACCGATGCGCTGGCCTTTGCGCGCCAGCAGGCCGAGGCGATCGCGGCTGACCAGGCGCTGGTCGAGGCCTATCGGCGCAGCAATAGCGGCGAGTTTGCCGAAGCGGCGGAGTTCTTTGCCGCAAGCGCTGCGACCCTGACGGGCAACAGCAGCGTCGAGGCGCGGCTGAACGAAGGCCTGCTGCAATCCAACCTTGGCAATTACGCCGAGGCTGCGCGGCTGTTTGGCCAGACGCGCCCGGGCACGCTGGCTGATCCGGTGCTGGCGCGCCTGCAGCGCAATTACGAGGCGATCGATGCGCTCAACCAGGGGCAGGCCGAGAAGGCGCTGGGCGTGCTTGAGACGCCGATCTCGAACGAGTTCGGCGATCCGCAGGCGCTGCGCAACCTGGAGATCGGCCCGTTCATGGCGAGCCGTCTGGCGGCCGAGAACCAGCGCGGTGCGGGCTCCTCGATCGCATCAGGGCTGACCGCGCTTGAACGCGCGCAATTGCTCGACGGGCAGGGCGATTACCTCAGCGCTGCTGCCTTGCGCCTGCTGGGCCGCAATGACGAGGCAGCGGCCAACCTTGCCCGCGCCAACACGACGCTGGCCGAAGTGCGCGGGGGCCGCGTGACCTCGATCATCTGGCTGCGTGCACAGGTTCTGGGCGAGCTTGCCGAACTGGCCGAGCGCACCGGCCAGGCGGGCGATGCGGAACTGCTCCACAAGGAAGGCATTGCGCTGCTTGCCGCGTCCTATCCCGACTCGCCTGCCTTGCAGAGCGCGCGCGGGCAACTGGCGGGCTATTATGCGCGCAGCGGCCGGCGCAGCGATGCGCTGGGCATCTACCGCGAGATCGTCACCGATGCCGAAGGGCGTCCGCTGCCCAGCCTGAGACGCCTGATGTCGCCCTTCTTCGGGCTGCTGCTCGACGAAGCCGGTTCGGTCTCGGTTCCCGGGGCTGATGCGAGTGCGAATGTGAGCGCGAAGGTGGGTGGGCGCGATGTTGCCGCCGACATGTTCGGCGCGGGGCAGCTGCTCCAGCGCCCCGGCCTTGCGCAGACCCAGGCGGTGCTCGCGCGCGAGCTGTCGGGTGGCGATGACGAGGCGGCGCTGTTGTTCCGCAAGACCACCAACATCACCCGCTCGATCGAGCGGCTGCGCGGCTCGATCATCGATCTGCAGACGGGCGGCGAGCTTACGCCGCAGGCGGCAGCCTTGCTGGAGGAGCGCCGGACACGGCTCGGGCAGCTTGAGGTCCAGCAGGCCGAAGTGCTCCAGAAGCTGGCCGAGAACCCGCGTTACCGCGCGGTCAGCGACAGCTCGATCGATCTGGCCGGGCTGCAATCGATCCTTCGCGACGACGAGGTCTACATCAAGCTGATCACGCTGGAGGACGAGACCTTCGTCATCTACGCGACCAGCGATGATGCGCTGGCCTACCGGGCCGACATCACGCCGGGCGAGCTCGAGTTCACGGTCGGCGCGATCCGCGAAACGATCGCGATCGCCGAGGGCGGGCAGGTGCTGACCCTGCCGTTCGACATCGAGTCGGCGCGCGCGCTTTACGTCAAGCTGTTCGCGCCTGTGGCCGAACGTCTGCCGACCTACCGGCACATCGTCTTCGAACCCGATGGCGCGATGCTCAAGCTGCCGATCAACCTGCTGGTGACCGATGATGCAAGCGTCGAGCGCTATTACGCCCGGCTCGATGAAGCGGGCGGGGACGAATACGACTTCACCGGCACTGCGTGGCTGGGTCGCAGCTCGCAGGTGAGCACTTCGGTCTCTCCGGCTGCGTTCCGCGATGTGCGCGCCTCGCGGCCGTCCAACGGGGGCAAGTCCTATCTGGGGCTGGGGCAGAACACGCCGATCGGGGAATCCTCCAGCACGACGGCGCGCACGCGCTCGGCGCTGGCTGGCGGAGAAAATTGCCTGTGGTCGCCCAATATCTGGGCGAACCCGATCCGGGCGGACGAGCTCTATGACGCGGCCAGTCGCCTCGGCGGGGGGACGACCGTGCTGACACAGAACGAGTTCACCGACACCGCGATCACCTCGCGCGAGGATCTGGCGCAATACCGCATCCTGCACTTTGCAACGCACGGCCTGGTGACGGCGCCGCAGCCCGAATGCCCGCCGCGCCCGGCGCTGCTGACCTCGTTCGGTGACGGCGAATCGGACGGCCTGCTGAGCTTTGCCGAGATCTTCGGGCTTCGCATCGATGCCGACCTCGTGATCCTCTCGGCCTGCGATACGGCCGGCGAGGCAACCGTGGGCGCCACGCGCGAGGCAGGGGTGACATCGGGCGGCGACTTCGCGCTCGATGGGCTGGTGCGCGCCTTTGTCGGGGCCGGAGGACGCACGGTGCTGGCGAGCCACTGGCCGGTGCCCGACGAATTTGACGCCACCAAACGGCTGATCTCGGGCCTGTTCACCGACGGCAAGCCCGAAACCGCCGGAGCACTGCGCGCATCCCAGGTCGACCTCATGGACGACCCCAACACATCGCACCCCTTCTACTGGTCCGCATTCGCCGTCGTCGGGGATGGAACCATCTCCGTAAACCGCTAAGGTGATCTGCGAACGAGACGGTTCGGGAGCATGATCAGCCAGTGACAGACCAAGGCAAGCAGAAGGCGCGGCCGGCGGGCAGGGCGGTGGCCAAACGCAACTGGCTCACCAAGGGCTATCGCAGCGTCAGCGAAGCGGGCACGGTCCAGCTTGTCGTTGCCGTGGTGATCGTGATCTTCGCGTTGCTGATAGCGCGCTACAGCTGGACGTTGCCCGATGGGGAAACGCCCACTCCGCTGACCAATGCGGCCGAACGCTCCTTCTATGATTACCGTGCCTATTATTCGGCTGATTTTGTCGAGCCGGACAACCGGGTGGTCGCGATTGTCTTTACCGACGAGGCGCTGATCCAGCTTGAGAAGCGATCGCCGCTGCCGCGCGATGTGATCGCCAGCGCGTTGCGGGCGCTCGACCAGATGAACCCGAAAGCGATCGGGATCGATATTCTTTTCGACCAGCCCCAGGCAGAAGACCCTGAACTGGTCGAAACCCTGCGCGGCATGAAAACCCCGGTTTCGGTTGCCTATGCAAATATCGGCACCAACCAGGATGACATCAAGAAACAGCAGCAAGAATATCTCGAATACTTCCTCGCCCAATTGGAAGGGAGCAACGCCCACCCGTCCTCGATCCGTCTTGATGCAGCCTTTGGCCAGACCCGCGTATGGCCCAGTATCGAGCCTGACCTGCCTCCCGTGCTTGCCCGCTCGATGGTCGACGATGCCGGTGGGTCGGTCGAGACTTTCAACGATTATGAAGGCGCGATCGAATTTCGCCGCAGCCTTTACGAGGACCAGAGCGGCGTCGGAGCGCTCGAAGAAGGCGAGCAGGCCGATATCTCGCAGCCGCTGTTTGCGGGTCTCGATATCTCGCTGTTTGTCGATCCCGATCCCGAATTCGTCCTGCCCTTCCTGGCTGAGCAGATCGAAGGCAAATATGTCCTGATTGGCGCCGAACTGGTCGATGTCGACCGCAAGGAAGTCACCTTCACTTCGATCGACGGTGTCAAACCTGCCGGGATATATGTCCACGCCGACATGATCGCGCAGATCCTCGATGGCAACGCGCTGACCCAGATCCCCGAAGCGGTGATCTGGGCGCTGGCCATCCTGATCGTCCTGAGCGCGGTGCTGGTGGCACTGCTCGAATGGCCTGCGCGCAGGCTTGTGCCGCTGCTCGTGTTGCTGTTCGCGCTGCTGCTGGGCGCACCGGTGGTCCTGCATGTTTACGATTATGACACCTACCAATTGCCTGCAGTGGGCTGGCTGGTGGGCTGGGTGCTCGCCTTTACCGCGATGACGACGGTTGCGCGCTCGGCCGGGGCCAGGCAGCGCAGCTTTGCCCAGAGCGCGCTCGGCAAATACATCCCGGCCGACATTGCGCAGCAGATCATCGACCAGCCCGAACTGCTCTCGCTTGGCGGCGAAAAGCGCGCGATCTACGTGCTGTTCAGCGACCTTGAAGGCTTCACCAAGATGAGCCACGCGATCGAGCCGGAAATGGTCGCCAAGCTGCTCAACCGCTATCTCGAGATGCTGAGCGGCGTCATTCTCGACCATGGCGGCGTGATCGACAAATATGTCGGTGATGCGGTCGTGGCCTTCTGGGGCGCACCGATCTCGCGTCCTGACGATGCGACCCGCGCGGCCAAGGCGGGCTATGCGATCTGGGAAGCGGGCGAGGCGTTCCGCCGCGAAGTCGCCGAGATGAACCCGACGCTGCCAAAGATCGGCAAGACGCGCGTGGGGCTGCATTACGGCGAAGCAGTGGTCGGCAATTTTGGCGGCGACACCCGCATCCAGTACACCGCCCTTGGAGACAGCATGAACACCGCCGCGCGCCTCGAGAGCGCGAACAAGGCACTCAAGTCCAGCGTAATGGCGAGCCGCGAATTCGCCGAGGGCTCGGACCTCGACTGGTGGCGCCCGATGGGCAGCATCGTGCTTTCCGGCCGCGCCAGCGCGGTCGATATCATGGAACCTGCGCCAAATTTCCCGGCTGAAGATCGGGATAAACTGCGCGAAGCAGCCGAGATCGCGCCAAAAGATCCGGTTAAGGCTCAGGCAATCGTTGATGCGCTAATAGCAAAACATCCCGAGGACACCGCGCTAAGCAATCTCAAGGAACGCTACGGTCAGCTCTCGGAAGGGGGTGCCTATGTCATGGGTTCTAAGTAAGTCTGGTCTGGTGCGCGCCGGAATGGCGGGCGCGCTGGTTTTCGGCCTGGGTGGGATTGGCGCTGCGCCAGCCGCTGCGCAGGATGCCCTGGTCGTCAAGTCGACGGTTGGCGATTACCGCGTCGGGACCAAACTCAAGGAAACTGACGAGATCACGCTTGATGCCGGCGATGTCGTCACCGTGCTCACAGAAAAAGGCACGCGCGAGATGCGGGGGCCGGGTACCTTTGTCGTCGGGGCCAAGCCCAAGAGCAATCGCGCGCGCTTTGCGAACCTCACGCGTGAGCGCGCGGCCACCGACACGGTGACAGGCGCGGTCCGCAGTGCCAATTCGGGCGACGGTGCGGACAGCACCCCTCTCAAACCAAACATCTATTTCGTCGATGTCCGGCGCGCGGGACCTGTGTGCCTTCGCAGTCTCGACGAGATCACCCTGTGGCGCCCGGATGGCTCCGAGGCTGAAACCTACACGCTGAGTGAAACACCGGTGGGGGAAGCGGACCAGATCGTATCGATCACCGTTCCCTTCGCCCAGCGTGCGAGGCGGGCAAGTGTCTCAGGGGAACGGTTCGGGCTAAAGGATAACGGGGTTTATACGATCACCGCCCCTCAAAGCGGCACTGTGACCGCCATCACGGTAATTGATCTTGGCGCTGATATTAAGCGTGCCGATGCACTTGCCGGCTTACTATACCAGAAGGGCTGTATGGTCCAGTTCGAGTTCCTGGCTCAACGCCTGTCGCCCGGCAGCTAGACAATTCCTGGCCAAGGCTTCCGGTTTTTCGGGGGCTAACCTACGCAAAGGTCCGTGTGGTCAGAAAAACGCGATAAAGTCGTGTTTTCGCAAGACAGGCCGCTTGCCGGGTGGCATTTGGTCATCCAGTTCACGGGGCGTTACGTATAGTGTAAGATGCGCCCATAACCTAGCTAACTTGGGGGAGCTTATGTTCTCAGCCACTATCAAGAATCGCATGATCAGCGCGGCCTGTGCCGGCGCGATCGCCACTGGCCTTGGCCTCGGCGCCGCAGGTGCGGCGCTGGCCGAACCCGCTGTCGTGGTCAAGTCGACGGCCGGAGAATTCCCGGTCGGATCAAAAGTCGATGATGCCGATACGATCACGCTCGAAGGCGGCGACTCGGTCACCGTCCTCACCAAAAGGGGCACGCGCACCATGAGGGGGCCGGGCACCTTCAAGGTGGGCGACCGGCCCAAGTCCAACCGCGCACGCTTTGCCAACCTGACACGGACGCGCGCGGCCAGCCGAACGGCGACCGGGGCGGTGCGCAGCGCCGCGGTGGAAACGACCGAACGGCCGACCAGCCCCAATCTCTATTATATCGATGTCGCCAAATCGGGCACGATGTGCCTCTACGACATGGACCAGGTGCGTCTGTGGCGTCCGTTCAACGAGGGGATCGAGACTTACAAGGTCACCAACTCGGCCACGCAAACCACCGTCGATGTCACCTTTGACGACGGGGAAAGCGTCGCCCCGCTGGACCCGGCCCTGCTCGCCTTGACCGAGGGTGGCAACTACACCATCAGCGGCCCCGAGGGCAGCGAACCGGCGACGATCACGCTCGTCACGCTTGGCGAGCGCTACCGTGCTGCCGATCAACTGGCCTCGGCGCTGGTCGACAAGGGCTGCATGGAACAATTGGCGCTGATGGGCGAAAAGCTCGAAGGCTGATTGCCCGGACCTCTTGAACCCGGCCTCGCCGGCGCGAGCTTTCGCTTAGCCCAGGACCTCCTTGAGCAAGGGGTTGGGAAATCGGCGGCGGATCGAAACGGCCCAGAAAATCTCGGTCAATTCCTCAAGGCGGTGCAACTCGACGAGAGTGCCCGCCTCGAGCTCATCCTTGACGACGATCGGCGGGATTACTGCAACGCCCATATCCGCGCGCGCGAGAAGGCGCAGCATCGCCATGTCATCCGCCTCGGCGGCGATGCGCGGAACGATGCCCTGCCGGTCCAGCGCCAAACGATCAAGCAGACCATCGAAACCGGCGCGAAGGCTGGTTTCAGGGGTCGGCAGGATCAGCGGATGGGAGCGGATGAGTTCGGACAGGGAATGCCTTTCGCTGTTTCCGCCTGCGCCGGCCCCTGTGCCGAGGCGCGTGCGCGTCGGCGCCCCCACGAGGCTGACCGGCTGGTCGTCCACCCTGCTCACCAGGTAAGGGCTGGCAGCATCGCGGGCCGGGGGAAGATTTGTCAGGACGACATCGATGCTCAGGCCCTCCAGTGCGCGCAGCAGCGTGTCCTGCGACCCTGAACGCAGCACCACCTCCACATCGTCGCGGCCTACCAGCGGTTCGACAAATCGCATCTGGAAGTTGCGCGAAAGCGTTGCAAGGGCGCCGATGCGCAGAACGCGGCGTTGCCCTTCTGCAAGATTGAGCGTTGCGGTCAGATGATCGGCGGTGCGGAAGATGTCATCGGCATGATCCAGCGCAATCCGGCCCGCCTCGGTGATCTCCAGATTGCGACCGCGCCGCTCGAACAGGTCATGGCCAAGCGCCGCTTCGAGCGCCTTGATCTGCGTGGAGACCGCGCTTTGCGACAGGTTCAAGGAGCGCGCTGCGCCCGTGAGCGTTCCTTCGCGCGCGACTGCGCGAAACAAGCGCAAGTGATGCAGGTTGAGTGTCGACATCGTTCTATAATAGCGAACGTAAACGGAAATAATATGTAATTTTTTTCACATTTGCGGCGCGCTAGACCTGCGGCTCACGAACGATGCTCAATTCCCGATGGAGCTCTACTCATGTTGATCGCGCCGACCTTGTCCTTCCTTGCCCCCATTGTCCTTCTGATCGTGGCGGCGCTCGCCGCGACCAAGCCTGGCCGCCGACCCGGCCTGATGCCGCGCCTCTCGGAATGGACGGCCCTGCTTGCACTGGCGCTGACTGCGGGCGGGCTTGCTCAGGTGGTTGCGGGCACCGCGCAGGAGATCAGCGCGCTCAGTGGCCCGGCGCTGCTGGCGCTGCGCGCTGACCTCGTAAGCGCGACGATGGCGCTGCTGGTCGGTTTCATCGGCTGGATCGTGATGCGCTACAGCCGCACCTATCTCGACGGCGAGGAGCGTGAGGGCGCTTTTCACGCGTTGATGCTCACGACGCTCGCCTCGGTGCTGGTGTTCGCTCAGGCCGGCAGCCTGCCGACGCTGGCGCTTGCAACCCTGGCGGTCGGGCTGACGCTCAAGCGGCTGCTGCTGTTCTATCCCGACCGCCCCGAGGCCCAGCGGGCTGCGACCAAGTTTGCCTGGGTCTGGCATTCGGGCGATGCGCTGCTGGTCGTGGCAACCGGTCTGCTGTTTGCGCAGTTCGGCACGTTGCAGCTTGGCGCCCTGGCGATTGCGGCTGGTGCCGATGGCCTGGGGCTGATGGGCAATGTCGCGGTTGCGCTGATCGTGGCTGCTGCCGCGCTCAAGACCGCCTCTTTCCCGCTGCATGGCTGGCTGACCGAAGTGATGGAGGCGCCCACGCCCGTTTCCGCGCTGCTCCATGCCGGGATCATCAATTCGGGCGGCGTCCTGCTTATCGCGAATGCCGGCCTCGTCCAGCAGAGCACCGGCGCGATGGCTGCACTGGTCATGGTGGGCGGGCTCACTGCCCTGTTCGGCGCGGCGGTGATGCTGACGCAAAGCGCGGTCAAGACCTCGCTCGCCTGGTCGACCGTTTCGCAGATGGGCTTCATGATCCTGCAATGCGGTCTTGGTCTGTGGACGCTGGCGCTGCTGCACATTCTTGCGCACTCACTCTACAAGGCGCACGCCTTCCTTTCCTCGGGCGGAGCGATCGAGGATGTCGCCAAGGTCCGTCGCCCGGGCCCGGTCGCCCCGGCAAGCGTGCGCAAGGTGTTCAATTCCTTCGCCCTCGCGATTGCGCTTTATGCCGGGATTGCCGCGCTGTTCATGGCCGGCTTTGGTCCCAAGACACCCCAGGCGCTTGCGCTCGGTACGATCCTGATCTTCGGGGTTGCCTACATGGTGGCGCAAGGCCTTGCCGATCTCGCCCCGCGCAAGCTGACAAGGCGCCTGGTAGCCTCCTCGGTGGTTGCCGCGGTCGCCTATTTCAGCTTCCAGGTTCTTGCGCAGGCGATTTGGGGCCCGATCCTTCCGGCTGCCCCCACGCCTGGCCCGCTCGAATGGGCGCTGATCGTTATCGCGGTGTTCTCGTTCGGCCTGGTCGCCTTTGCTCAAGCGCTTTTCCCGCTCTGGGCGCACCATCCCTCGACCGCCGGCCTACGCGTGCACCTTGCCAACGGCCTGTACCTCAACGCCCTGCTTGACCGCGCGATCGGTGGCTTTTCGGCCACCAAGAGCACCCTGCGCTGAACGCGGATAGGAGATACGATCATGTTCCTCAATCACTCGCAAATCGCCCCGGCGCGCATGTCGGAAGTTCTTGGAGCCGCCGAAGACGCCGCCCGCGCCATTCCGCCCGCTTTCCCGCTTGATGCGACGGTCGCGGTGAACCCCTTCCTCGGCCAGACCGTCGAAGACCTCGCCAAAGCCTCAGCCCGTCTTTCCCGCGTGGCGGGCACGCGGATTACGCAGACCGGCGAAGCATATCTGGCCGCCATCAGCGAGGGGCGTATCGAGGAAGCTGACCTTCAGGCCGCGCTCGAAGCGAACACCTCTGCGCTCAAACATTCAAGCGTTGCTGCGCTGAAGCTGTCGGTGTCGGCCCTCGGAGAAAGGGCACCGGCACCCGCATTGCCGACCATCGCCGACCTGGCTGCGAAAGCGAGCGGCATCGACTGGCCTTCAGTGATTGAAAAGACCTTCGGCCAGTGGGCGTCCGGGCATTTTGACCGCGGTCAGGCGCTGTGGTCTCCGACGCCGGGCGCCGGCGCCTTCGCCGCCTGGCGCGCCTGGGCGGTTCATGACCTAACGCCGGAGATTGCGGGGCTTGACGGTTTCTGCGCCCATGTTGCCGCTGCTCCCGATACGACCGAACGCGCGATCCTGTTTGCGGCCGACAAGCTCGGCCTCGAGAGCGAGGCAGCCGAGACAGCCTTTCACCGGCTCCTGATGAGCCTTGGCGGCTGGGCGCAGCATGCGCGCTGGATCCTGTGGGAGGCCGAGCTCGCTCAAAAGACCGACCAGACGATCGCCGATCTGCTTGCCATCCGCCTTATCTGGGAAGAGGCGCTGCTCGAGAAATATCCCCAGGTGACCGACCAGTGGGCCGAGACGCTTGCGGGTCACGCCGCGCCGGTCGAGCCGACGCAGGACCAGGTGACGCTCGCCATCCTCCAGGATGCTGCAGACCGCGCGCACCAGCGCCGCCTCATCGCCAATCTGCACGGCAATGACATCGTCGAAGGACGTCCCGAATTGCAGGCCGCCTTCTGCATCGACGTGCGCTCGGAGGTGTTTCGCCGTGCGCTTGAAAGCGTTGACAGCTCGATCGAGACGATCGGGTTTGCGGGCTTTTTCGGCCTGCCCATCGCGCACCGTCCGCACGGATCGGACCTCATCCAGAAGCGCTTGCCCGTGTTGCTAAACGCCGGGATGGAGACGACCAGCGAAGGCGATCCGCAGATCGACCAGGATACGCGCATCAAGGCCCGCACCGCGCGCGCTTTCGGGCGGTTCAAGCAGGCGGCGGTCTCCTCCTTCGCCTTTGTCGAGAGCATGGGGCCCTTCTATGCGGCCAAGCTCGTCAAGGATGCGCTGGGCCTTGGCAAGGGCAAGATGTGGGAGGCCGGAAAAGCCGAACCCATGCCGCAGGTGATTGGCGGCCTGTCGGCTGAGGTGAAGATCGAGACGGCGGCAAGCGTGCTTGGCGCGATGAGCCTGACGAGCAATTTCGGCAAGGTCATCCTGCTGCTCGGTCATGGCGGCAACGTCACCAACAATCCGCATGAAAGCGCCTATCATTGCGGGGCGTGCGGCGGCCATGCGGGTGATGTGTCCACCCGTGTGCTTGCAGGGCTGCTCAACGATCCCGAAACGCGCGCCGGTCTGGCCGAGCGCGGGATTGCGCTGCCCGAAGATACGCTGTTTGTCGCCGGGCTGCATGACACCACGACCGATGCAATCACGCTCTATCAGGCGGATGTCGATGCCAGCGGGCACGACATGCGCACAATCGCGCGCTGGCTCGAAGAAGCCAAGTGGACTGCCCGCGCTGAACGCGCGCCGCGACTGCCGGGGGCCAAGTGGCAAAGCCTGGATGGTCGCGCGGCCAACTGGGCAGAGACCCGTCCCGAATGGGGGCTGGCGGGCTGCGCCGCCTTTATCGCGGCGCCGCGGGCGGCCACTGCGGGCAAGGACCTTGGCGGGCGCGCCTTCCTCAATTCCTATGACTGGACCAAGGATGAAGGCTTTGGCGGGCTTGAGCTGGTGCTCACCGCGCCGGTTGTCGTCGCGAGCTGGATCAGCCTGCAATATTATGGCTCTTCGGTGGCGCCCGAAGTGTTTGGCGGGGGCAACAAGCTCATCCACAATGTCGTCGGCGGCATCGGCGTGATCGAGGGCAATAGCGGGCGCCTGCGCGCCGGTCTGCCCTGGCAGGGCGTGCACGATGGCGAGCAGCTGATGCACGAGCCGCTGCGTCTGTCGGTCATGATCGAGGCCCCGCGCGAGGCGATCCTCGATGTGCTCGAGCGGCATCCGGGCGTGCGCGAATTGTTCGACAATGGCTGGCTGCACCTGTTCACGCTCAAGGATGGCCGGGTGGATGCGCGCTACAGGCCGGGCCTTGCGTTCGAGGAAGAGGGCCTGCGCGCAGCGGAAGCGGCCTGAGACGTCTTTCGGCTTGCGGTCCCCGCCAAGGGGGCCGGGGCTGGTTCAGCGAAGAGGCTCGCCGAGGGGTCGGGCGAGCCTCTTGGTTGACGCGGCACATCCGCGAAGCGCCGGATGCAGATTGGCCGGCGCACCGGTCTGGGGTGATGGGAATGTAATATTCCATCACCCTTTTGCGACGCATGGTTACGAAGTTTCACTTGTCTGGATACCAAGTGGGCTTATTGCGTTGCATTGTGATACTGATTAGCGCGCCTGTATCGCCCCTCTTATGGCACAGCTGGACCCGCGGCCTGACGCTTGCAGGTTCGCTTGCGCTTGCGGGCTGCGTTTCGATGGCTCCCGAGGCGCAGACGCCCGCGCAGGTAAGCGCGATCCCAGATAATTTCAGCGGGGCGGCGGCCGGGACGCAAGACCGCCAATATACGCCAGAGGCCTGGTGGACCGCTTTCGAGGACCCGGTGCTGGACAGGCTCGTCGAGCGCGCGCTGGAGAGCAATCTCGACATCGCCGAGAGCGCCGGCAGGCTGCGGCATGTTTCGGCGCAGGCCCGCCTCGCGCGCGCGGCGCTCCTTCCGCAGGCCAACCTTTCGGGCAATGCGAGCGACACCAGCACGCCGATCGACGGCCTTGCCTTCGGCAACCTCGCTGGCGGTACGCCGATCACGCGGATCGACAACCAGGCCTACACTCTCAACCTGGGCGCCTCCTATGAACTCGACCTGTTCGGCCGAAACCGCGATGAATTTCGTGCAGCCCGGCAGGATGCGGCGGCCAGTGCTGCGGACCTCAAGACCGTCCAATTGAGCACTGCGGCCGAGACGATCTCGGCCTATTTCGACTATGTCGATGCCGCGCGGCAGATCGCGCTGACCGGGAAAACGATCGACGTGCTGCGCGACCGTGCGCAGCGCACGGATGATCGCTTCGAGCGCGGCCTTGCCGACAGTCTGGAACTCTACCAGATCCGCCAGGACCTGCGTTCCACCGAGAGCTCGCTGCCGCAATTGCGCTCGGGTCTTGTCGCCACGAAATCGCGCCTCGCATTGCTGCTGGGCGCCTATCCGGGCGAGCTTGATGCGCTGCTTGACGAGCCGCTGCGCCCCCGGCTGGTGTTTGAGCCGGTGCCCGCAGGCCTGCCGGTCGATCTCCTCGCCCAGCGTCCCGATGTCGCGGCGAATTACGAGCGGCTCGAAGCTGCGCGGCTGCGCATCGGCGCGCGCCGGGCGGATCGTTTTCCGCGCCTCACGCTGACGCCGACCATCGGTACGCAGGCCGGCGATCCGGGTGGCGCGTTCGATTTTGCGAATAACTGGGCTTCCTCGCTGGTCGCGGCGGTCACTGCACCGCTTTTCGATGGCGGGCGCATCAAGTCGAATATCGAAGCGGCACGCGCGCAATATGACAGCCAGGCCGCAGCCTATGCGCGCAGCGTTATCGGCGCATTTGGCGAGGTCGAAAGCGCGCTTGCCGATTATGATGAACAGCGCACCCGTTACGCGCTGGTCACCGCGCAGGTTGAGGAGGCGCGCGGCTCGCTCGATCTGCAAAGCCGGCGTTTCGAGGCGGGGACGGGCAGCTATCTCGCCTATCTCGATGCGCTGCGCACGCTCTATGCGGTCGAGACCAGCCTTTCCTCCGCTGCGCGCGCCACGGCGCTTGCACGCCTTGGTGTTCACCGGGCTCTTGGCGGTGACTGGGCCTCGGGCGCTGGCGCGCCCCCATCCAGCTCCGACACCCGGACCAAAACCGCCCCCGACAAGGAAGAGGCCCGATGAGCCGACAGTTGTTCTACTCGATTGCCCTGCTTGTGGGAGGCACGCTGATCGCCGCTTTCCTTATCTGGCTGCGCCCCGACCCTGTGGAGCAGGAACGCATCGAGAAGGTACCACTGGTGGAGGTGGTTGCGCTTCAAGAGGCCTCGGGCGCGATCCCGGTTCTGGCATCGGGCACGGTGCAGGCGCTTGACGAGGTCAGCATTGCAGCGGAGGTTTCCGGTCGGCTCACCTATGTGAATCCCGATTTTCGCGAAGGCGGCACGCTCGCCAAGGGCGAGACCCTGTTTCGCATCGAGCAGAGCGATTACCTCAATCAGGTGCGTGTTGCTCGGGCCGATGTCGCCGCGCAGAGCGTCGCTGTGCTCGAAGCCGAGGAAGAGGTTGCCATCGCGCGCGAGGAACTGGAACGCTTTGCCGCGCGCGCCGGGGCAGCGCAGCGCCGGACGGACATTGCAAACCGCATCCTGCCGCCAAAGGCTTTGGAAACCGCAACGCCGCGAGGCGGCGCGGTCGCGCCCACGTCCACGTCTGCTGACGGCGCTTCAAGGGGGCTTGCCACGCGCGAACCGCAACTGGCGAGCGCCAAGGCCCAGCGCGACCGCGCCGAGGCGACGCTCGCCGATGCCAAGCTGCGGCTTGACCGCACGATCGTGAGAGCACCTTTTGACGGCCTGGTGCGCGCGGGCGATCTTGCCGCGGGGCAAGTGGTGCAGCCCGGCGAGACCTTGGGATCGCTCGTCTCGACCCGCGCCTACGAAGTGCGCGTTTCGCTTACGGCGGATGAGGCGGCGCTGATACCCGGCCTGCTGAACCCCTCGTCGGGGCGCGTCGCGGCTGAGGTCACCTACACTTATGGCGGCAAGACCTATCGCTGGCCCGCCTTCGTTGCGCGCGCCAGTGCGATCCTCGATCAGGCCACCCGCAATATCGAGGTCTATGTCCGCGTGCCTTCTCCGCTTGGCGGCGGACGGTTGGTCGAGGAGGACGGCGCAGGGGACCCGAGGGGTCCTGCTCCGCCGCTTCTGCTCGGCGCATTTGTCGATGTCGCGATTACCGGAGCCAGCCTTGATAGCTATGCCGAGGTGCCTGCCGATGCCGTGCGCCCGGGTAACCAGATCTGGGTCGTGCGCGATGGCAAGCTGGCGATCCTCGACGTGCGCGTTATCCAGCGCAGCGACGAGATCGCCTATATCATTTCGCCCGATCTTGCCGAAGGTGGCGGGTTGATCACCAGCAGCCTGACCGCACCGATCGAAGGCCTGGCGCTGCGTATTGCAGGCCCGCAGCCTTCAAGAGATGGTGAAACGTCCGAATGAGCGCGGACACGCCTTCCGGCTCCGATGCGGCCCCAACATCGCCAAGCGCGCGGCCGGGCGACCGGGCGCGCGATCGCCGCGGCGTCATCGCCTTCATGGCGCGCAACGGTGTTGCCTCTAACCTGTTGATGATCGCGATGATCATCGCCGGGATCGTCGCTTTTGGCCGGATCGTGCAGGAGGTGTTCCCCGATGCCAGCCTCGAGACGATCCGGGTCAGTGTCGATTATCCCGGCGCCACCCCTGCCGAGATCGAGCAGTCGATCGTCCAGCGCGTCGAGGAAGCGGTCGAGGCGATCGAAGGCGTCGACAAGATCACCGCCACCGCCAGCGAAGGACGCGGCACGGTCAATGTCGAGCTGGAAGAAGGCACCGATATCGCGCGCGCGCTCGATGAGGTGAAGTCCGAGGTCGACCAGATCCAGACTTTCCCCGCCGAGGCCGACGAACCCGATATCCGCGAGGTCACCACCCGCTCGGTCGTGCTGCGCATCGCTTTGTTCGGCGATATTTCCGAGCGCGCGCTCAAGGAAACCGCCTTTGCGCTCGAAGATCAGCTCGCCGCCTTGCCCGAGGTCTCCTATGTCGAGACCAGCGCGGTGCGCGACTACCAGATCTTCGTCGACGTGCCGCAGGATCGCTTGCGCGCGCTTGGCCTCTCTTTACCCGAGATCGCCGGCATTGTCGGCCAGTCGAGCCTCGACAGTTCGGCCGGATCGCTCGATACGCCCAGCGAGGAAGTGCGTCTGCGCACGGTGGGGCAGAATTACGACCAGTCCGATTTCGAGGATATTATCGTCATCTCGTCGGGTGAGGGCGACCTCTTGCGGCTTGGCGATATCGCGACGATCACCGACGGGTTCGAGGACACCGACCTGATCGCCCGCTTCAACGACCAGCCGGTCGCCTTTGTGGATGTCTATCGAACATCGGACGAACGCGTTCTCGACGTCGCCGAGGCGGTCAAGACCTTCATGGCCGAAAGCTACGTTCCGCCGCCCGGCGTCGACAGCGCGATCTGGAATGACCAGTCCCAGATCCTCGATGATCGCTACCGCCTGTTGCTGCGCAATGCGGGCTTTGGTCTTGTCCTCGTCCTGATCGCGCTGACCCTTTTTCTCGACCTGCGCCTCGCCTTCTGGAGCGCGGTCGGGATCGGGGCGACCTTTACCGGTGCGGTCTTCGTGCTCGACGCGATCGGGTCGAGCATCAACATGTTCTCTCTGTTCGGCTTCATTCTCGCGCTCGGCCTGGTGGTCGATGACGCGGTGGTGGTGGGCGAGAATATCTATGCCGAGCGCGAAAAAGGGCGAACGGGCGTTGGTGCAGCGATTGCCGGCGCGCAGCGGGTGAGGACGCCGGTGATCTTCGCGGTACTCACCAGTATGGTCTCGGTTCTGCCCGTGCTGGCGACCGGCGGAGTGATCGGCAAGATCACCGCCGACGTGCCCCTGGTCGTGGTCGCGGTGCTGGGGCTCAGCCTTATCGAAGCGCTGCTGGTCCTGCCGCATCACCTCTCCAATCTGCCCGCCGCCGGCGCGCATGCGGGCAACCAGATCACGCGCTTCTTCGAGCGGGTGCAGGGCGCGGTCGACCGCCGCTTCAAGAGTTTTGTCGAAGGCCCTCTGGACCGCGCGCTGTCCTTTTCAGTGAAGGCGCCCGCCGTGGTCATTTCCGCAGCCGCCGCGCTCCTGATCGTGATGATTGCGCTGATCCCTGCGGGAATCATCAAGGTTGCCTTCTTCCCCGATATCGAGGGCGATGTGATTTCCGCCTCGGTCGAACTGCCCGCTGGCGCGACGGTGGAACGAACCGCCAAGGTTGCCGCGCGGATCCGCGAAGCGGGCGACCGGGCGCTCGATCGCTACCGCACCGAGGAAGAGCGTGGAGCGGGCGCGCCGCCCTATTTTGTCGAGGCAATCTACACGACCGTAGGCGAGCGCGCGGTGGGGCAAGGCGGGCCGGGCGGCACGCGCACCCAGTCCTCTCCGGCGCTCGCCGATGTGCAGATCGCGTTGATGACAGGCAGCGAGCGGCCCGTGAGCGCGCGCGAAATCCAGGATGCCTGGCGCGAGGAAATTGGCGAATTGCCGCAGGTGCGCAGTTTTTCGATCACCTCGGACGACATCGATTTTGGCGCCCCGATCAATGTCCAGATCTCCGAGAGCGATGAAGATGCTCTCGAAGATGCGCGCAAGCGCGTGATGGCGGGTATCGCACGGATCAATGGCGCTTTCGATATCGAGAGCGACCAGGATGCCGGCCTGCGCGAGATCGAACTGCGTCTCAGGCCGGAGGCTCGCACGCTGGGGCTGACGCTCGAGGGCCTCGCAAGCCAGGTGCGCGCCGCCTTTTTCGGCGCCGAAGCGGTGCGCGTGCAGCGCGGGCGCCAGGATGTGCGCGTCTATGTCCGCCTGCCCGAGGAGGAGCGCGATTCGATCGCCGATGTCGAACAATTGCGTGTGCGCGTGCCGGGCGGGGGCTTCACCTCGCTTGCTGCGGTGGCGCAGGCGAGCTTCACCGAAGCGCCAGCGACGATCCGGCGCGAGGACGGGCGGCGCACCGTCACCATTACCGCCGACGTCAACGAGCAGGCGATCACCTCTGCCGAGGCGACTAGCTTCATCGAAGCCGAGGTGATGCCCGAAATCCTCGCTGATTATCCCGCCTTGCAGGTCAAGTTCGGCGGCGAAGAAGAGGAGCGGATCGAGGCGTTCGCGGGGCTTGGCGCTGCATTCGGCATCGCGCTGATCGTCATCTATGCGCTCCTGGCGGTCCCCTTTCGCTCGTATACCCAGCCGCTCGTCATCATGTCGGCGATCCCCTTTGGCATGGTGGGCGGGCTGTTCGCGCACCTCCTGCTGGGGCTGCAACTGGGCATCCTGTCGCTGTTCGGTTTTGTCAGCCTTGCCGGCGTCATCATCAACGGCAGCCTCGTGATGATCGATTTCTTCAACGAGAATCTGGCGCTTGGCATGAAGGAGGACGAGGCGATCGTCGATGCCGCCAAATCGCGTTTTCGCCCGATCATGCTGACTGCCTTCACCACCTTTCTTGGCGTCGCGCCGATTACTTTCGAGACCAGCCGCCAGGCCCAGTTCCTGATCCCGATGGCGGCGAGCCTCGGCTTTGGTGTGCTGATCGGAACGGCGCTGCTGATGCTGGTCATCCCCAGCCTCGCAATCGTGCATTTCCGTGCGCGCAGCGCGGTGAGAAGGCTCTATCGCGGCGAGCTTGACGATCCTGATCCGGCAGACGCTCCAGTCACAAAGGCGCGGGCGGCTGCCTGACAGGCGCGGCGGGAGCGGACCCCATTGCCTTGAGACGGCGCCAGGGCCTATGCCCCGGCATATCGACCGGGCAAAAGCTGATCGCTTTCTGGCAAGAGACAGGGATATTCACGCGCCATGATCGTCAAAATCGCAGCATTCACCGATGCAGAGCGCATCGCGAAGCTCACCGAGATGCTCGGCCAGCTTGAATGGCGCGACGGGCGTGAGACCGCGGGTGCGATTGCCAAGCGGGTAAAGCGCAACCTGCAGGCTGTTTCGGGCGATGCCGCGGGCAAGGCGATCCGCGCCGAACTCGCCCCTCTCATCGCC
Organism: Erythrobacter sp.; assembly: GCA_043567175.1. Classification (GTDB taxonomy): domain Bacteria; phylum Pseudomonadota; class Alphaproteobacteria; order Sphingomonadales; family Sphingomonadaceae; genus Erythrobacter. Next base: position 1,488,031 of record CP121323.1, on the reverse strand, counting down.
GATAACCGCGTGGTGCGCGCCGCTGCCCGTCCGCGTCGTATATCGTCGCTGATGATCAGCAAGACCGCCGATGGCGGACGCTATGGTCCGCATGTCGACAACGCGCTGATGGGGCAGGGTACGGCGCGTCTTCGCACTGATATTTCCTTCACCCTTTTTCTCAGCAATTCCGCCGATTACGAAGGCGGCGAGCTAGTGATCCACACCGCCGGATTGACGCAAGTCGTCAAGGGCGAGTGGGGCCAGCTGGTGCTCTATCCCTCGACTTCGATCCACGAGGTCAAGCCGGTCACCAAAGGCGAGCGGATCGTGTGCGTCGGCTGGATCGAAAGCCTGATTGCCGATCCCACGCAGCGCGAATTGCTGTTTGATCTTGAAAATCTGCGCACCAGCCTGCGCCAGAAGATGGATCACCAATCGCCCGAATTGCTCACTCTCGACAAGTCGATGTCCAATTTGGTGCGTATGTGGAGCCAAACCTGACAGTGTATGGTGCGCCGCCTGCAACAAAGTGATTTCCCAAGACATTTGACCGGGGTAAATCTCGTCACTTGGGCATATTGGAGGTTGCATCATGGGCTGACAATTGGAAGAGTGCGATCTGTCGTGAAAAGAGTCGGGACGACCGGCTTGATGTGACGGGACTTTACAATCGTCGCCACAAGGCCTTTGGTAACACCTACGGGTGAGGCACAGGCTGCTGCTGGGACAGGGGGCATTGCTCCGGCCAGCGGTCCTCGTCAGACATTTGTCTGGCATGGCGTGGCTTATTGGCCCGGTATATCGTAAGCGGCGTCCAGGGTGGCGGCATCTCGTCGGGGGTAAGAGATGACACAAGAAGCAGCGCCGGCGTCAGCCGGAGGGAATGATACCGGGTCCGCGTCAGTCGGGCCTCAGCTTTCCAGCGGTTTGCGCGGTGTCTTGACGCTGTGTTTCTGCCTGTGTCTGGCCCTGTTCTTCCCGGCGGCCAGCGCCAACAGCAATTCCATGTCCTCATCGGCTCGCTACGAAGGCGTTGCGACCTGTGCGGGATCGACCTGCCACGGACGGGCCGAGGGCAACGGCGCCGTTGTGCGTCAAGACGAGATTTCCACCTGGCAATCACCTTATTCCCAAAGCGGCGCGCACAGCCGAGCCTATGCCGTGCTTGCCGGCCGGCGGGGCCAGCAGATCGCCGACAGCCTTGGTCTCGGGCCCGCGACGCAGGCCGCCGATTGCCTCGGCTGCCACGCGACCTTCGCGCCAAAGGGGCAGCGCGGCCCGCGCTTCAACCTTTCCGACGGCGTCAGTTGTGAAAGCTGTCATGGTCCCGCGGAGAACTGGCTCGCCTCGCATTATGCGCGGCCCGCAACGCACCAGTCGAATGTTGCTGACGGGCTTATTGCGCTCGACCAGCCGCAGGTGCGCGCCAACAATTGTCTTGATTGCCATTACGGTTCGAAAAATCGCGGCCAGTTCGTCACCCATGCGATGATGGCAGCAGGTCACCCGCGTGTCTCGTTCGAGCTCGACCTGTTCAGCGCGCTCCAGCAGCACCATGACGAGGACGAGGATTACCGTGCGCGCAAGGGCCGGATGAATTCAGTGCGTTTCTGGGCGGTGGGTCAGGCAGAGGCCGTGCGGCGTTCGACCGGGCTGTTCACCGATCCGGAATACGGGATGGAGGGCACCTTCCCGCAATTCTATTTCTACGATTGCCATTCGTGCCACCGCGAGATCCAGGATTCCGACCAGCGCCGGCTGAGCTTCGAGGAAAATCCTGCGCGCCCGATCCCGTTTGGCAATCCGCCCTTCAACGATGAGAACATCATCATGCTTTCCGCCGTCGCCAAGGCGCTGGTGCCAGGGCAGGCCGATGGCTTTGTTCAGGCCAGTCGGGACTTTCATGACGCCATGGGAAGCGCCAGCGCTGGCGAGGCGCGCGCGGCGGCAGCGGCTCTGGGTAAGCGGGCGGGCGCGCTCTCGACCGCGCTGAGCCAGCGTGCCTATGCCGGTGCCGATGCGTTCAAGGTGATTGAAATGATCTCGGGCAAGGCGACCGCGGCGCGCTTTACCGATTATTCGGGTTCGGTGCAGGCGGTGATGGCAATCGACACGCTGCTCAATTCGCTGGTGCGCGAGGGCCGGGTGACTGTCGCTGCTGCCGCAGGTATCCGGGCCAACATCAACAAGGCATATCAGGCGGTGGAGGAACCCAACGCCTACAAGCCGTCGGACTTCCGCATGGCGCTGGCCTCGGCCTCTTCGGCTATTGGAAGGCTTCGCTAAGATGGCGCTGGGGGGATGGAAAGGCTGGGCAGCGGCAGGGGTCATGGCCCCAATGCTGATCTTGGCCGCTTGCGGAGGCGAGGATGGTCCTCAACCCACCGCTGGCGGGCAAGGCTCTGGCAATCCCCCGCCTGCACCGCCACCACCACCGCCGCCCACGGGTGGCGGGGTCTTCTCCTTCCCTGCGCAGGAAAATCTCAGCGCCGCTGACGTTGGCCAGGTTATCGCGCAGGCCGCCGCGCAGGCGGATGCGCAGGGGGCTGCTGCGACGATCGCTGTCGTAGACCGCGTGGGTAACGTCCTTGGCGTCTTCCGCATGCCTGGCGCACCGCTGACCGCGCGGGTGAGCGAGGCACCCAATGGCGACAATATCGATATTCAGGGCCTGGCCGTGCCGAGCGAGGCGGCCGCCATCGCCAAAGCGATCACCGGGGCCTATCTTTCGAGCGGCGGCAACGCCTTCACCACCCGCACGGCGAGCCAGATCGTGCAGGAGCATTTTCCGCCTGCACCAACCACGATCGGGCTTGAAAGCGGGCCGCTTTTCGGCGTGCAGTTCAGCCAATTGCCGTGTTCCGACCTGTCGGCGCGCGCAAGCGACGGCATGATCGGACCGCAGCGCTCGCCGCTGGGGCTGGCGGCGGATGCGGGCGGATTTCCGCTCTACAAGAACGGCGTGGTTGTCGGCGGGGTCGGCGTGCTCGCCGATGGCGAATACAGTTTTGATCCCAATACGCTCGATATCGACAATGATGTCGATGAAGTGATCGCGCTAGCGGGCACAGTGGGCTTCGAGGCGCCGATCTCGATCCGTGCCGAGCGCATCGCGGCGGACGGCACGCAGCTGCGCTTCTCGGATGCGGATTTTAACCAGGTCGGCAATGTCGCGGGTGCGAGCTTCACCGGCACAGCGGGCACACTGGTAGAGGTGCGCGGCTATTTCGACGGTGCGGCGCTGCGCGCTGGCACCGCCTATGGCACCGAGGCCTCCGGCATTCGGCCCTCAAGGCCGGCAGAATTCACGATCTCCGACGCCTTCGTCCTCACCGACGGTTCAGGCGCCAACCGTTTCCCGGTTCGCGCTGGCACCGATGCGGCAGATGGCCCGGCGATTACCGAGGAAGAAGCGCGCGTCATTCTTGAAGAGGCGTTCACGGTGATGAGCCGTGCGCGCGCGCAGATTCGCCGTCCGCTCGACAGCCCGGCTGAAGTCACCATCAGCCTGGTCGATACCCGCGGGCGGATACTCGGTATTGTCCGCGCGCCCGACGCCCCGATCTTTGGCACCGATGTGAGCTTGCAGAAGGCGCGCACCGCGACCTTCTTCTCGAGCCCGGTCGCCGCCAGTGAATTGCTCGCCGCTGAGGGCGAAGTGCCCGAATTCGTGCAGCGCGTGCGCACCTTTCTGGGTGATCCCACCGCGCTTACCGGCACATTTGCCTTTGCCGATCGCTCGGGCGGGAACCTGTCGCGCCCCTATTTTCCCGATGGCGAAGTGGGTAGGCCGCATGGGCCGCTCTCGCGCCCGATCCAGCAATTCAATCCGTTCTCCACGGGACTGCAATCCGCGCTTGTGCTGGGGAATCTTGGGCAGCATCTCGCCTTCGTCACCCGCCAGAGCGATGATGATACGCCGCGCGGTTGCTCGACCCTGCCGCAGACGCCTTCGGGCGGAACCCGGCTCGATAATGGCATCCAGATATTCCCCGGCTCGGTCCCGGTCTATCGCGGTGGCACGCTGGTGGGTGGGCTTGGCGTCTCGGGTGACGGGATCGACCAGGACGACATGATCAGCTTCCTTGGGACCAACAATGCCGGTGAGCGGCTGAACACCGGGATCGGCAACGCGCCAAGAGACATCCGCGCCGATCGCATCGTGGTGCAGGTCGGCAGCCGCGAGGTACGCCTGCGTTACGTCAATTGTCCCTTCGCGCCGTTCCTCGATACGGCCGAGCAGAATGTGTGCGAGGGGCTCTAGAGATGGTCGCTCTCTCGATCCCCGCCGCGCTCGCGCCGCTTGCTCTGGCCACGCAGGCCGCCCCGCCGCCTGAAGAGGTGAAAGAGACGCCGCCGGCACAGGCTCCCGCGCAGGAAACAGAGGGCCTCAACACCACGCAGAAGACCGATCCCGAACCACTCGATGCCGATATCATCGATGGACGTGAGCGTCCCGGCTTCAATTCCGAACTGCGCGATCAGGTCGATCAGACCAATGAAGGCGCGATCCGTGCACCGCCGCCGCAGGCCTTCCCGACCGACCAGGTGCCGATCCCCGATCGCTGGCGCCTTATTCAGGGGCTGGGGCTGGTCGAGGAAGACATCCTCGATCCCTACAACCAGAATACCTATAAGGGTGACCGTCCGATCAACCGGGCAAAGGTGCCCTGGCTGCCGATCAAGGGCGATGACTGGTTTTTTGTCGCGAACCTGATTTCCGACACTGTCTACGAACCGCGCACCTTCCCCATACCCGTGGGCATCCAGACCACTGAGGACCCTGACCGGGTCGATGTGTTCGGCAACGATTTCAGCAATGTCCTCTCGCAGACCTTCATCGGCGGTTTTGCCTTGTTGAAGGGCAGCACTGCCTACAAGCCGCCCAGCATCGAATATCGCCTGACATTGGCTTACAACGTCAACTATGTGACGGTGCCCGAGCGCCGCGTGCTGTTCGTCGAGCCTTCAAAGGGCACGACCCGGCTTGACCATTTCCTCGGCGTGCAGGAAGCCTTTGTCGACTATCACTTCACCGCGCTTGATAACGACCGGTTCGACTTCGTCTCGATCCGCGCCGGCATCCAGCCCTTCCAGGCGGATTTCCGCGGTTTCCTGTTCCAGGATCAGCAACTGGGCGTGCGCCTGTTCGGCAACCGCGACAACAACCGCCTGCAATTCAATCTCGCTGCCTTCTGGCGGCTGGAGAAGGACACCAACTCGGGACTGAACTCGGTCGTGCAGAGCCCGCGCGATGATTTCGTGCTGTTTGCCAATGTCTATCGTCAGGATTTCCTGATCCCGGCGCTCACCAGCCAGTTTACCTTCGCCTACAATCGCAACCGCGAAGCCGACGATATCGAGATCGACGATAACGGTTTCCCCGTGCGCCCCGCTTTGCTGGGCACCTTGCGCGGGCGCGAATATGACGTGTTCTACCTTGGCTATAATGTCGACGGGCGCGTCGGGCGCATCAACGTGACGGGCAGCGCCTATTGGGCGCTTGGCGAGGATCGCAACAACTTCTTCACCGACCGTCCGGCCGATATCAACGCGACCTTCTTTGCGACCGAGTTGAGCTACGACAAGGACTGGATGCGCTTTCGCATATCCGGCCTCTGGGCGAGCGGCGATGACGATCCGTTCGACGATGTCGAGGGCGGGTTCGATGCGATCTTCGAGAACCCGATCTTTGCAGGCGCGGATACGTCCTACTGGATCCGCCAGACGATCCCGTTTGCTGGCGGTGGCCGTGCGGTTGCGCTCAACAATCGCAACGGTATCCTCAACGCGCTGCGTCCCTCGAAAGAGCAGGGCCAGTCCAATTTCAACAACCCCGGCACCATGCTCGTGGGCGCCGGGTTCGATTTCGACCTGACGCCGGAATTCCGCCTGACGGGCAACGCCAATCACCTGTGGTTCGAGAACACCGCAACGCTTGAGAACCTGCGTATCGAAGGCTCGATCCCTCGCGATATAGGCTATGATCTCTCGCTCTCCGCCATTTGGCGACCCAAGGCGAACCAGAACATTGTCGCGCGGCTTTCCGCAGCCACTCTGGTGGCAGGCGACGGCTTCAAGGATCTTTTCGATAATCTTGGCAACCAGAACGAGTTCTTCTCGATCCTGGCTAACGTGACATTGACCTACTGATGATGATCCAGACGCTTCTTTCGCGCCATGCGCCCCGGCTCCTTGCTCCCATGCTTCTGGCATGTGCGGCGCTTGTTCTGGGGCTTGCTCTTGCGATGCCGAACGCGCAGGCGGCCGACAAGGTAAAGAAGGTCTACCGCGACTACGCGGCGATGGGCGTACTGGCCGAGCCAGCGCCCGCCAACCAGTCGGTCGCCGAGATGGACCGCAAGTCCGAAGGCTGCCTTACCTGTCACGTCAAAACCGACGCGCCCACGATGCACACGACGCCCGCCGTTCGTCTGGGCTGCGTCGATTGCAATGGCGGCAATCCCGCCATTGCCGGCAATTCCGAACTGCCGCACGACCACCCCGATTACGTAGCCGCGCGCGACAAGGCGCACGTCCTGCCCACACAGCCTGACAGCTGGCATTTCCCCTCTTCGGCGAACCCCAAGCGCAGCTATACGCTGCTCAATTCCGAATCGCCCGAATTCGTCAAATTCGTGAACCCGTCCGACTACCGGGTCGCGCGCGAGGCTTGCGGAAATTGCCACATCCAGGCGATCGAGGCGGCGGAACGCTCGATCATGGCGACAGGTGCGATGCTGTGGGGCGGGGCGGCGTATAATAACGGGATCCTGCCGTTCAAGAACTACCTGCTGGGCGAGGCCTATACCCGCAACGGCAAGGCGGCCAAGATCAGCTCGGTCGGCTATGCCAATGACGGCACACTTTCCGAAAAGCAGAAAGCGCGCGGCGTGCTTGCCGACATGTATCCGCTGCCGACATGGCACGTGATCCCGCCGGGCGATATCTTCCGCGTGTTCGAGCGCGGCGGGCGCACGATCAACTCGCAATTCCCGGAAATCGGCCTACCCAACCCCACGGGCCGCATCCAGATCCTCGAAGAGCCCGGGCGCCCCGATCTCAAGCAGTCGAACCGCGGACCGGCAACTGGTCTTCGCGTCGCGATCCCGGCCCTCAACATCCACAAGACCCGCCTCAACGATCCGTTCACCTGGTTCATGGGCACCAACGACCAGCCGGGCGATTATCGCCATTCGGGCTGCGCGTCATGCCACGTGGTCTATGCCAATGACCGCGAGCCGCGCCATTCGCTGATCTACGCCAAATATGGCCGCGACGGGCAGACGATCACCGTCGATCCCACGATCGCGGACAAATATGAAAAGGACGATCACGGCTATGGAAAGAAGGGCCATGATGCCGATCACGCCAAGCCCGCCTCGGGCCATGCCGGGGTCAAGCAACCGGGCGTCAAATACGATGCAGAGCCTGCGCTGAGCGCGGCTGGCGGCATCAAGAATACCGAGGACGGCCTGCTCAATTCCGAAGGCAAGCCCAAGGAAAAGGGCCACCCGCTCCAGCACGTCTTCACCCGCTCGATCCCGACCTCGCAGTGCATGAACTGCCACATGCACCAGCCCAACATCTTCCTGAACAGCTATCTCGGCTACACGATGTGGGACTATGAGAGCGACGCGCCGCATATGTGGCCCAAACAGCAGAAATACCCGACCGCTGCCGAAGTGCGCGAGATCATCAAGCGCAACCCCGAGGGCGCAGCCCCGCGCGGCAAGTGGTCCGATCTCGATTTCCTGCGCAATGTCTATGATCTCAACGAGGATCTCTCCGACACGCAATTCGCCGATTACCACGGCCATGGCTGGAACTTCCGCGGTATCTTCAAGCGCGACCGCGAGGGCAATTTGCTCGATGCCGACGGCAATATCGTCGACAATGACGATCCGGAAAAGTGGCGGCGCGAAGGCGAAGGCAAGTTCGTCGAGCCCGGCACCAACCCGGGCAAGGCGGTCCACATGATGTCGATCCACGCCGAGGTGGGGATGCAATGCGTCGACTGCCACTTCGAGCAGGACACGCATGGCAATGGGCTCCTTTATGGCGAAGTCGCCAACGCGATCGAGATCGGGTGCAAGGATTGCCACGGCACCGCAGATGCCTACCCCACGCTGCGCACCAGCGGTCCGGCCGCACCGCCAAAGGGCCACAACCTCGCTTTGCTGCGCAACCCGGACGGGCGCCGCCGCTTCGAGTGGGTTGACCGCGAGGATGGCAGCCGCGCGCTGATCCAGCGTTCGATCGTCGATCCCAAGCTTGAGTGGGAAATGAGCCTTGTGAAGGACTCGGTCGATCCCGAGACCCCGCAATTCAACGCCAAGGCAGCGCGCGCCAAGCTGATGAGCAAATATGGCGCGGAAACCGGCAATTTCGAGTTTGGCGTGGGCATTTCCGAAGAGGACCGCGCGCACCAGGACCCGGATATGGCGTGCTTCACCTGCCACCTGTCCTGGACCACATCTTGCGGTGGGTGCCACCTGCCGATCGAGGCGAACTGGAAGACCAAGAGCCACAAATATGAAGGCGGCTCGACCCGCAATTTCGCGACCTACAACCCGCAGGTCGCGCGCGACCAGATGTTCCAGCTGGGCAAGCACCAGACGACCAAGGGCAACCAGGTTGCCCCCGTCCGCTCGTCCAGCGCCCTGGTGCTGACCTCGACCAACATCAACCGCGAGCGCATCTATATCCAGCAGCCGCCGATCAGCGCGATCGGGTTCTCAAGCCAGGCCTTTGCGCCCCACTTCCCGCACACGGTGCGCCTGACCGAGACCAAGACCTGTTCCGACTGCCACCTGTCCGAAGCTGATGACAACAACGCGATCATGGCCCAGCTGCTGTTGCTTGGGACCAATTACGTCAACTTCGTGGGGCTTCACGCCTTTACCGGGCTTGAAGGCGGGATCAGCGCCGTGCGCGTGACCGAGTTCGAGGAACCGCAGGCGGTGCTTGGCTCCTACCTGCACAAATATGCCTATCCCGATTACTACAAGATGCATGTCGAGCGTAACGGGCGCGAGCTCAAGAAATGGGTGCGCGGCAAGAGCTTCGATGCGGGCCTTTCGGGCGAGACCAAGGCGTTCGAGGAATTCGTCAACATCCACGAAGGCACGAAGGATCGCGTGGGCTGCCTGCAATTGCGCGGCGAATATCTCTTCGTTGCCGAGGGCAAGGGCGGCTTCCAGGCCTATGACGTCGCCTCGATCGGGAACAAGGGCGTCTCTGAACGGATCATCACCGCTCCGTTCTCACCCTTCGGGCACGACACGCATATCGACACCAAGAACGCGACCTGCATGGCGCTTGCCACCAACCAGCCGATCGCGCCGACCCGTTCGACGCCGGAGCTGCGCGAATTGAACCAGGAGCAGGCCTTCCTGCCGATCTACAATTACGCCGCGATCTCTGACGCCGAGGAAGGCCTGATCCTCGTCAACGTCAACACGCTGGCGGACGGTGAATTCCGCAACAACACGTTCGAGCGCCTCGACTATGCTGACGGTTCGGATGCCTTCAATCCCGATGGTGTGCTGACCGGCGCGAGCCATATCATGCTGGCCGGAGAGATCGCCTATATCACTGCCGATGCGGGGCTTGTCGTCGTTGACCTTGCCGATCCAGCTAACCCGCAAGTGACGGCGGTGCGCCCGCTTAAGGATGCGCGGGCGAGCGCGATCCAGTTCCGCTACCTGTGGGTGACCGATGCCGATGGCGTGAAGCTGTTTGACGTCACCGACCTGCGCAATCCGGTCGCACGGCCCGAGGCGACGGTCGCGCTGGACGACGCACGCAAGCTCTATGTTGCGCGCACTTATGCCTATGTGGCCGCGAAGCAGGACGGTCTGGTGATCCTTGACGTTACCAATCCGCTGAAGCCCAGGGTCGACCAGAAGGTTGATCTGGGCGATCCGGTCAACGATGCCGAGGACGTGATCGTCGCATCGACCAATGCCTCGCTCTTCGCCTATGTCGCGGACGGGGTGAACGGGATGAAGGTGCTGCAACTCACCAGCCCGACCTCGCAGCGCAATTTCTACGGCTTCAGCCCGCAGCCGCGGCCCGAACTTATCGCCTTTGCCAAGACGCCGAGCCCGGCGCTCGCGCTCTCCAAGGGGCTCGACCGTGACCGTGCGGTGGACGAGACGGGCGGCCAGATGGCAATCTTCGGCAGGCTGGGTTCACGCCCCTTCAAGCGCGACGAGATGGAGAAACTCTTCATGACCCGTTCGGGCGTGCCGTGGAAGGTTACTGACGATGTCGACATGGATCGCTGGGTAGGCCGCCAGGCTGCCGGAACGCGCAATGTGCGGCGGCGCGACGACAACGTGAAAGCGCCGCGTTCCAGCGCCGAGTAGGCCGCGTCAAACGGGCGCCGGCGACTGTCGCTTCGGAGCGAGTTTGTTCAATAAGTGCATGCGAAAGCCGAAGTAAAAGGGCTGAACAAGCCCTTTCGGGCGCAAGGCAATTTCCTACATGCGCAATAAATGCTGGCCGATGAAATGGCGCAAAAACCGCGTTATACACCGGGCTTCGACTGGCCATTCGCGAGGCCGATCACCAGCCTCAACCCATGGGTTCAGGTGCCGATGCGGCGCTGCTTCTCGCGATCAAGGCCTTCCATCATGGGCACGAGGTTCTCGGTATAGACCGCCAGCCTCGTCCAGTCGCCCACGGGCTGGAAATGCGTCACCAGACGCCCGTCTTTCCAGCGGTGCAGCGTGTAGCCCGGAGGCTCGGCATCAACGATCCCGCGCCCGTCTTCCTTGTGAAAGTCGACTGGGCGCAGGTCGAGCGAAACCGCCGGAGCGACAGCCGGGCTGACCTTGACCGGGATGGTGCCGATCGCGGACGCCACCGTGCGGTGCAGGTGGCCGCAGGCGATGCCGACGATCTGGTCATGCCCTGCGATCGCAGCGTGGAAGCGTTGCAGCCAGGGCTCGTGCGGGCGCGGGTCCATCCAGTCTATGCCTGAAATGATCGGCGGATGATGCATCACCACGAGCGTTGGCGTATCGCGATGCGCGGCAAGTTCAGCGGCAAGCCACGCCTCGCGCGCCTCGCAAAACGCGCCGCCATGACGACCGTGTTGCAGCGTATCGAGACACACGATCCGCAAGCCCCCAACCTCCAGCGCATATTGCACATAGGGATTGCCCTGATCGGTGCTCATCGTCGGGCAATCGGGAAAGGCGGCGAGCAGGTTTTCGCGATTGTCGTGATTGCCGGTCATCACGTAAACCGGGAAATTGCAGCGCGAAAGCGGGCCCTTGATCCGCTCGTAACTGTCAGGCCGTCCCTTGTCAGCGATATCGCCCGTAAGCAGCAGCAGATCTGGCTGGACGTTCTGCTCCAGCAGATGATCGAGCGCCATGCAGAAACGCAGGAAGTTGAACTCCTCGTCTCCCGCCTCCGGCTCGAACCCGACATGCGTATCGGAGATCTGGGCAATCAAGACGCTGTTGTCAGCGTTCGCCATATTCCCTCCATCCTCTCGCGCGCTAGTCTTTCAGCATTGCAGAGATGGATGCAATAGTATCCGTGGATTTACCGCGTGTTCCTTCGGGCGTGGATTGCAGGATCGGGTGATCGCCGGGCCAGGGATTGGTCGGCGTGTGATAGCCGTGGCACATCGCGCAGGATGACGGCACGACCTGGTTGCCCTTCACATTGCTCGCAATCGCGCTCGCGCCTTCGTGGCAATCCTGGCAGCTTTCGAGATCGGGCAGCAGCAGGTCGGTGGATTTCTCCGACGTGTCCGCGGCGTGGCAATCAGTGCAGTCCTCGTCCTCATGGCCGACATGGGTGAAGAAGCCGTGCTGCATGTAGCGGTCGGGAAGGTTGACCGGCATCAGGTCTGGGCGCCCGTCGCTGCGTGTCGGGACATGGCAATCGCCGCAGGTCCCGCCGGGCATCAGCGCGCGGTTGATCGCGATCAGCGAGGCCGCAGGCCGGCCGAAATTTATCGCATAGGTGCGCCCGCTGGCGAATTGTCCGGGACGCTCGCGCCCGGTCACGACCGCGCGCGTCGGCCCTTTGCCCATATTCGCAAGGTCTTCCATCAGGTCTTCGACATCGCCGTGGCGCAGCGAGACGAAATTGCCCGCCGCATCGCGGTCGGCAACGAGGCTGTGGCATCCCTCGCACGAAGGCTCCATCTCGACAGGCTTGTAGCCGACCTTGTCCTCGGTCAATTCGTGGCAGTTCGAACATTCGAGCGGTTCGCCATATTGATCGAGGCTGATCGCCATGCGGGCAACGCCGCCATCCTCGTCCATGTGGATGTCGTGCGGAAACAGCAGCCCGCTCTTTTCCTCGATCCCGCCCGCACCCATCCGGTCGAGGCTGACGCGAACAGGCTCTTCCTGGTCATAGGCGGTGAAGAAGGTCGGGCGGAATTGCGGGTGCTTCTTGCCGAAATCATCCGCGTTGGAGAAGGCAACCTTGGTCAGCCGCGTATCGAGCGCTTCGTGGCAGTCGGCGCAGAATTGTTCGGTCGCGGCCTGCTGGCGGACCTTGCCCTCGTGCTCGAGGTGGCACGAGGTGCACGAACCCGGCCCTTCCTTGCCCAGCGTCTCGGCAACCGCCCATTGCCACGCTTCGCCCGCCGGGATTGGGGCCATGCCTTCCATCAGGCGCGGTTTTTCGGCGTGGTCGCCCAGCTCCTCGTGGCAGGTGAGGCAGGTGGAATCCTGCACGCTGACAAACGGCGTGGCATGGCAGGCCTCGCAATTGTCCTTCAGATCATGGTGGGCAAGGCTGAGTTCGCCCGAGCTCCAGGTCGAATCGAAGCTGACCTGGTTGAAACGCGGTGCGTCGGGGCCTTGCCCTTCAATCGTCGTATCGCGTGTGAGGTGGGTGACGATCGGCACGGCCAGCAACAGGACGAGGATCGCGAGCGTCATCGTCCAGGCCATCGCCCGCTTCGAAGGCAGTGCATTGGCAAGCGCGAAGCCTGCAACCGTATCGACCTTCGAGCCTTTTTCTCCGGCCTGCTTGATCGTGACGCTGACGCGGCCTTCTTCCTCGCCAACGGTCAGGCGCGAGGAGCCAAGCTCGATTTCCGAATCGGTCTGCGGGTCGAGCGTTGCGTGCATGACGCTGCGCCCTTCGAGACCGAAGCCGAGCGTGCCGAGCGCCTCGACATTGAGCGCTCCGCCCTTCTGCTCGATCTGGATGTGGCGCTGTTCGACCGCAAGATCGCTGAGGTGTATATCGTTTTCGGACGCGCGACCGACCGTGATGGCGGCCTTCTCAACCGTCCGGTCGCGAATGATTTCACGGCCCGATGCGGTGGTATCGACGGTGCGGATCAGGAAAGCCATGTCTCAGCCCCTCACCAGTAGTAGAACACGCTGATCACGTGCGCGGTGAGTGCCGCGAGCAGCGCGATGGTGGCGGGAATGTGGATGAACAGCCAGATCTCGATCAGCGCCTTGATACGCAGATAGCGGCGGATCTGGGCAAGCTGGTCGGCGCGGCGGGTGAGGAGGGCATGGACCTTGTCGGTGGCCTCGTTGTTCGCGGCGCTGTTGATGATGCCAAGCGCCTGCCGGGTCGCGCAGCCGGGATAGGTGCCGGTCAGCCGCCCCCATGCGCCGCCAAAGAAGATATCCTGCGAAAGCGCGCCGATCACGGCATCGGATTCGCGCCTCTCAAGCGGCTGGGCCGCGGCTTCTAGCTGGCGGTCGATCGCCTCGAGCGCCTCGACCATCTGCGCGCGCGTCATCTCGCCGCGATTGCTCGAAAGCTTGGCCGGGAAATGGGCATAGGCCCAGATGCCGTACATGCCCGACAGGATCACCAGCATCATCAGCGCATAGGCGAGCGTGTGCAGGTTCCAGCCGAACTGGAACCCGGTGTGCAGCGTGCCGATGACGATCAGCGACAGGCCAAGATAGACATGGGCGCTGGTCCAGCCCTTGAGGCTCCAGAAGCCGGGCGTCGGCCTGCGCTTGCGCACGCCGAGCAGCGAGAGCCAGACGATCAGGGCAAAGCCGATCGTCCCCAGCGTATAGCCATACCAGCTGCCGCCATTGGGGCGCGGCTCCTGCTCGATGAACAGGTATCCGACAGTGCACAGCGAAACGAGGATCAGCGCCACCCAGAGATAGCGGAACCCCTTATGCTTGAGGAAACTGACGTGATCTGCATCGCGCGCCTTTTCGCGTGCGCGAAAGGAAGCGTCCGATCCGGCCCCCGATCCGGCCCCGGACCTTTGCGCCTTCGAGGCCATTACTCGACGTCCTCGGTGATCTTGGTGAAGGTCAGGAACTTATCCGGCGAGACGCGGATCGCAGCGCCCGTGGGGCAAGCGCGCACGCAAGCCGGGCCACCTTCGACGCCGGCGCACATATCGCACTTGATCGCCTGCTTGGGCTGTTCGGGATCGCCGTTTTCCTTGCGCCACTTGTAGCTGGCCTCGCCCGGCCCCGGCCCGTTGCCGAACAGCAGCCATTGCAGCAGCGATGGCTTCTTGGGCGGCTTGGGGTCCATGCGGATCACGCCATAGGGGCAGTTGCGCTGGCAATTGCCGCAGCCGATGCAGGTCTCGTCGATGAAGACTTCGCCATCGGGGCCGCGCTTGATCGCGTTGGGCGGACAATCGGCCATGCAATGCGGGTGCTCGCAATGGCGGCACGAAGTCGGCACGTGGAGGTGGGCATAGGTGCGCCCCGCCTCGCGGTCGAGCCGGCTGAGGCCTTCATGGCTGTCGGCGCAGGCCTTTTCGCAATTGTCGCAGCCGATGCACAAGGTCTCGTCGATCAGCAGAACGTCGGTCGCTTCGCCCAATCCTTCGTCGACAAGGAATTGCGCGGTTTCCGAATAGAGATCGACGGCGCCGTCGAAATCGTCCTTGCGGCTTTCGATGAAGGCGTTGGTCTTGCGCCGCCCGTCCATCTCTTTCATCGCCTTTTCGCGCAGGCGCGGATTGCGGTCGAGCAGCGCGACGAATTCATCGCCCGGAAGCTTGATCACCTCGGCCTTGATCGCGGCCTTGACGGTGGCGGTGCGCAAGGATCCATCGATTGCGGCCATTTCGCCGACATAGGCGCCTGAGGGCAGGTAGGAGAGGAAGACCGGCTTTTCGCCCAGCTTCTTCTCCACGATCATCGAGCCGCGGCGGATGATGTAGACATCCTTGCCGTCGTCGCCCTCTTCGATCAGCGTCTCGCCCGCGCGCAGGTTGAGCACTTCGGCTGCCTCGACCAGCGGCGCGATATCGGCGGGCGTCAGGCCGGAGCCGAACATCTGCAGCATCTGCCGCTCGATCGCGATCTGGTTGACCGCGTTGTTGGCCTCGGGCGAGGAGGCGATTAGTTTGAGCGCGGCGTTGCGCGAGAGCTCGATGCACACCAGCGGTTCGGCAGCGCGGATCGTGGAGCCGCGGCGGCGCCCGGAAATCAGGCCGACCTCGCCGAAGATCGAGCCTTCCTCGATCGGCACGGTGATGCTGGGGTCATCCGGGTTGATCTCGACCGCGACCGAGCCTTGCGCAATCGCGAACATCGAGGAGCCCGGCTCGTTGCGGCGGAACACGACATCGCCCGGCGAATAGGCGTGGCACTGCGATTCGAGCATGAATTCGCGCAATTGCAGCGTCGAAAGCCCTGCGAAGATCAGCACGTTCTTCTGGAACACGTCGAGCCAGTGATCGACCGAGTGGTTGCCCGGAAGGCCTGCGAACTTTTCCTGCAGGATCGGTTCGTCCGCAGGTTTCAGATCCAGGTTGCCGTTGAGGAATTCAATGACATCGTGGCCCTGGTTCATGCAGTGCTTGATGAGCGGGTAGCCCGCAAGCGCGCCGATCACGTGGATGCCGGGCTTGGTGGTTTCGAATGCGGGGGTGAGCTTGGGGAAGGCGCTGCGTTCCTCGCTGGTGAACTCGATCCCCATCGCCTCGACAAAGCCGCGCGGCGGCTGGCTACCGGTGCGCGCGATGATGCGGTTGCAGGGAATTGTCTCCTGCCCGTCGCGCGTCTCGAGCACCAGTTCGCCGTCTTTCACCTCAGCCGGGCTGGTCTCGTTGCGGATGTTGATCCGTCCGTTCGCCCCGGCTTCCTCGAGCAGGGTGACATTGTCCTTCTTCGCGCGCGCAAAGG
This sequence comes from Erythrobacter sp., assembly GCA_043567175.1. Lineage (GTDB taxonomy): Bacteria > Pseudomonadota > Alphaproteobacteria > Sphingomonadales > Sphingomonadaceae > Erythrobacter. The sequence continues at coordinate 1,471,931 of CP121323.1, read as the reverse complement.
TGTCGCGCCGGTTGAGGATGGTGACGATATTGCCCTGTTTCTCGTCCGCCGCGAGGCCGAGCGCGTTCTCGATCCCCGCATCGCCCGAGCCGACCACGGTGATGTGCTCGTCGAAATATTCGCCGGGATCATCGAGTTGGTACTGGATCATCGGGTGATCCGCGCCCGGACAGCGCAACACGTTGGGATTGCCCTGCGTGCCGATGCCCAGGATGATCGTTTCGGCCTTGATGACCTCGCCCGACTTGGTGTGGATCGAGAAATCGCCCTTGTCACCCTCGACCTTGGTGACCTCGGCGTTCAATTTCACATTGATCGGATAGCTCGGGACATCGCCCTCATGGGCCGGGATGCGATCATCGCTGACCCCCGCCTGCTTGTTCCAGATGCCAAGGATCGTCTCGCGCTTGCCCGCCTCGAACTGCACGCCGCCCTCGCCGTTCTCGGTCCCGCCCGAGCGCAGGACGAGGTTCGAGGGCGTCGCCATGACGTGCTTGCCCTTCTGGTATTTGAAGATCGTGTCCGAGAGGTGATCGGTCTTTTCGATCAGCACATGGCTCATGCCCAGAGCCGCGGCATGCGCAGCCGCGCTCATCCCGGCAGGACCGGAGCCAATGATGGCGACTTTATACAAGTCCGACAAGTAACCCCCCTTTTGCCGGCGACTTCGAACATTTGCGAGCATAATCAACCGGGGGCGATTTACCAGAGAGAATTGCCCGTTATTCCCGCCGCTGCTAACGAATCTCCCATGAATTCCACAAGCGAAAACAGACAGCCATCCGGATCAGGTGCAAAAGCTGCATGGGTCCTGCTGGGCGGGGCAGCCATTCTTGCAGCCGCGTCAATCGGCTATAACGTCCTATCCGCGCCAGACGCGCCTCAGGAAGTCGCGGCAAACGGCGAGGCGGTGCCGACGATCGAGGAACTTCGCGCGGCGGCCGAAGCGACGAGCGACGAGGCAGAGCCTTGGGCTGATCTTGCCTATGCGCATTTCCAGCGCGGCGAGTTTTCCGACGCGGCGGCGGCCTATGAAAAGGCGGTCGCGATCGACGAGAACGCTGCTGTGCTGTGGTCGGCCATGGGGGAATCGCTTGTCTATGCCGAGGATGCGGCGATGGCCGATGCCGATCCGCTGCCCGCCGCTGCGGTCGCCGCGTTCGAAAAGGCGGTCGCCATCGATCCCAGCGATCCGCGCGCGCGCTATTTCCTGATGGTGCAAAAGGATTTGCAGGGCGATCACGCCGGCGCGATTGACGGCTGGCTCGAATTGCTCGCTGAAAGCCCTGCTGGCGCGCCGTGGGAGCGCGACCTTGTGCTCACCATCGAGCAGGTTGGCAAGATGAACGATATTCCGGTCACAGAGCGGCTTGCCAAGGCGAATGAAGGCCGCCTGCCGCCAATCGCGGTGCCGGGCTCTGGCGAAGCCGCTGGGCTCGCGGCCTCGGGCAATGTGGGCGGGCCGACGCAGGCGCAGATCGCGGCGGCACAAAGCCTCACCGCCGAAGAGCAGCAGGCCCAGATCGAAGGCATGGTCGCCATGGCCGAGGCCAAACTGGCGGACGATCCCTCGAACCTTGATCGCTGGGTGATGGTGATGCGCAGCCACTCGATGCTGGGCAACGCCGCCAAGGCCAAGGCGACGCTGGAAGCCGCCGTTGCGGCAAATCCCGAAAACGAGGCGCAATTGCGCGAACAGGCGCGCTCGTTGGGGGTCCAGTAGATCGGACGTCCGCTTTCGGGCGGGCGGTCGTCAGCGCTGAGCGACTGGTTGTGGGGGTGTGAGCGGACAAGCCCACATCGCCCGTCAATCCAGACGGACAGTGTTACCTTTTAAAAGCCCTGAGCAAACTGCTCCCTCAACTCTTTGGCCAGCAGGACTCGTTGCTTCAAAAGCGGTGGCGAAGATGTCATCACTTCCGCAGTCGAAATAGGCATAGCCTGTCGTCTGAACCTGAGTGTAGCCCTGCACGAGAAGCGTCTGCGTGGCGCGCTCAGGCGAAGTGCAGGCGACAGGTGCCACGAAGGGAAATGCTGCGACCAGCGCAATGCCGAGGGCGATCTGGATCATTTTTCTGCGCGTCATTCGCAAAAAATTGCCATATTTCAATTACGTCCGCAACTGGGTCGTAAGCGGAAAGTCGGCTCTCCGGGCGCACACCCAAAAAAGGGCGCCCCGACCGGAGCGCCCTTTCTTTTCATCAGCCCTGAAGCCTCAGCGCGTTACACCACGCCGAACGCCAACATAGCGTCTGCGACCTTCTTGAAGCCGGCGATATTTGCGCCCTTCACATAGTCGACATAGCCATCGCCCTGGTCGCCATATTCGGTGCACTTTTCGTGGATGCCCTGCATCAGGTCGGTGAGCATGTCGCCCAGGCGCTCCTGGTTCCAGCTGATGCGCTCGGAGTTCTGGCTCATCTCGAGGCCCGAGACCGCGACGCCGCCGGCATTGGCCGCCTTGCCCGGACCGTACATGATCTTGCCATCGTGGAAGACCTTCACGCCTTCAAGCGTGGTCGGCATGTTCGCGCCTTCCGAGACACCCTTGACGCCGTTGGAGACCAGAGTCTTGGCCTCGTCCTCGTTAAGCTCGTTCTGCGTGGCGCAGGGCAAAGCGAGGTCGGCGGCGATGCCCCAGGGGCGTCCTTCGTGGAAAGTCGCGCCCTTGAACTCGTCGACATATTCGCTGATGCGACCGCGCTTGACGGTCTTCAGGTGCTTGACCCAGTCGATCTTGTCCTGGTCGATCCCGTCGGGATCGTGGATGAAGCCGCCGCTGTCCGACAAGGTGAGGACCTTGCCGCCCAGCTGGGTGATCTTTTCCGCCGCATGGGTCGCGACATTGCCCGAACCAGAGATGACGGCGGTGTGGCCCTCGATGTCCATCCCCTGATGCTTGAGCATGTTGCGCAGGAAATAGACTGCGCCATAGCCGGTTGCCTCCGGGCGCATCTGCGAGCCGCCATATTCAAGGCCCTTGCCTGTCAGCACGCCTTCCCAGCGATTGGTTATGCGCTTGTACTGGCCGAACATGTAGCCGATTTCGCGTCCACCAACGCCGATATCGCCCGCCGGAACGTCGGTTTCCGGGCCGATATGGCGGTAAAGTTCGGTCATGAAGCTCTGGCAGAAACGCATCACTTCGGCGTCGGACTTGCCCTTGGGATTGAAGTTCGCGCCGCCCTTGCCGCCGCCCATGGGCAGGCCGGTGAGCGAGTTCTTGAAGGTCTGCTCGAAGGCGAGGAACTTGAGCACGCTCTCGGTCACCGAAGGGTGGAAGCGGATGCCGCCCTTGTAAGGGCCGATCGCGTTGTTGTTCTGCACGCGCCAGCCGCGCTGGACGCGGATATTGTGGTTATCGTCTTCCCAGCACACGCGGAAGGAGACGACGCGGTCGGGCTCGGCGATGCGGCGCAGGATCTGCGCTTCGTGGTACTGGACCTTGTCTTCCATGAATTCGAAGATGTCCTGCGACACCTCGTGCACGGCCTGAATGAATTCGGTCTGTCCCGGATTGCGCTTTTTCACGCCTTCCATGAATTGTTCGAGATTTACGTGATCGGTAACGGCCAAGGTCTTTCTCCCCCCAAATATGTCCCAAAAGACGGTGCGACCCGATCCAATGGTGTGCGCGGCTTTATTAACCCAAACGGCGAGTCGGGCAAGCGACGTTTGAGCGCCGATACCCCCTCACACACTTGCATTCACGCACAAGACCCTTAGGAAAGAGGCCTTCGACTACCCTGTCGGGCACTCGACCCGCGCCGGTATGGCGCAGCCCGGCGCTGGGACATTGTAAATAATGGCCATTTGCCGCTGCGGCGCGATTCTGACGCGCTCTGCGCGCTCGCCGCACTTAGATGCGCGCACCGGCCGGACAGGATATTCATGGCGACCCTCAGTGGTGACAGCAAAAGCGCAGTGATCGGCGATCGCAGAACTGCGCCGGACGAACCCCAACCTGATTATCCGATTGATCCACCGATGGTGGAACTTGAAATCGATACCCATGACAAGGGCTTCTATGACGGCTTTAGCCGCGAGGTGACGATCCCCGCCAAGATCATCGTTGCCTTCATCATCTTGTGGGCGATCTTTTTCCCGGTCACCGCGATGGGCACGCTGCAGGCGGCCAATTCATCGATCATCTCGATTTTCTCGGGCTGGTATGTCTATCTGGTGGCTGCGCTGGTGGTGGTGAGCCTGGTGCTTGCCATTCTGCCGCAATCGGGGCGTCTGCGCATCGGGGAGCCTGACGAGGAGCCCGAATTCTCGCGCTTTTCATGGTTCGCCATGCTGTTTGGCGCCGGCATCGGCATCGGCATGCTGACATTTTCGACGGGAGAGCCGCTCGCCCATTTCTCTAACAATCCCGACATCATCCGTGGCGCGATTGAGGCGCGTTCGGCCGAGGCCGTGCGCCCGGCCTATGGCTACACCTTCCTGCACTGGGGATTTGGCGCGTGGTGTACCTATGCGCTGGTCGGGCTCGGCATCGGCTATGTCGCGCACCGGCGCGGCCTGCCGCTGACCATCCGCTCCAGCCTCGCGCCGCTTTTCGGTGAGCGCATGTCGGGCTTTGCTGGCCATGCGGTCGATATCGTCGCGGTGGTCGCGACCATCCTTGGCGTTGCCTACACGCTGGGCTTTGGTGTCGAGCAGTTTGTCGCCGGGCTTTACCGTATCGGCTTTGGCGAGTGGCTCATGGTTCCCAGCGGCACGGGGCCGGGCAAGACTTCCTCCACAGCCGCGATCATTGTCGCGCTGATCGTACTGGTGGGTGCCTCGACGATCAGCGCGCTGTCGGGCGTTGGCAAAGGGATCAAGTGGCTCTCCAATCTCAATATGGGCCTGTCGTTCGGCCTGCTGGCTTTGTTCGCGGTCGTTGGATCGGGATTTTACGGCTTGCAATTGCTGGGCATCGGGATCTGGGACTACATCGTCACCCTGCCGCGGCAATCGCTGTCGCTTTTTACCTCCGATGGCAGCGAGACGGGCGATGCGCTGGTTGCCTGGCAAGAGGGCTGGACGGTGATGTACTGGGCCTGGTGGATCGCCTTTGCGCCTTTCGTGGGCATGTTCATCGCGCGCATTTCGCGCGGGCGTACCTTGCGCGAATACGTGCTGGGCGTTGCTCTGGTGCCTTCGCTGATGTGCTTCATCTGGATGGCGCTGGTCGGTGGCACCGCGATCGACCTCGAGCTTTCGGGCGCAAACGGCGCGATCGCCGATGCGCCGATGGCCGACCAGCTTTTCGCAACCCTCGCGCTGCTGCTTGATCCGGCTGTGGCCGGCATCGTCTCGGCGCTGATTGTCGTGCTGCTGATGACCTATCTCATCACCAGCGCCGACAGCGCGATCCTGATCGTCAACACGATCAATGGCGCGGGCGATGACGAGGGTTCGCGGCGCTATCACATTCTGTTCTGGGGGCTCGCGCTCGCTTTCGTTGTCGGCTCGATGCTGATTCTGGGCGGTATCGAGGCGATCCGCATCACGATGATCATCGGCGCGCTGCCATTTTCCTTCGTGGTCCTGGCGATGAGCGTCGCGATCCTGAAGGCGGTCGCGTTCGATATCATCCGCGAAAGGCACGGCGTGCCTTGCACGGCGCAGGAATGCGAGGACTGGGACGGTCAGCCGATCACTTCGAATTGACTTGCCGCTTTATAGTATAGCTCAATCTTTATTGAGTAATATTTGCAACTACTTGCATAGCGTGATGATAAAATCACGAGTTTATCAAGTAAAAACTGATCTATAAGCGCCCCGAAAAAATAAGACTTGAGAATTATTTGAGTTGAGACTCCCGAATAATTCGGTGTTGTGCTAATGCAACAACTCTTGATGTCTTGTGGGATTTCTACGCCGATGCTGTGGCCAGCCCTGCGCGTGCTTGCTAACGGCCCTTTACACCCGTGCTATTCTTGCGCGGGATCTCGCTGGGGCAGAGCTGGTGCGTTTCGGCATCGCCCCCCAACCCGAAGGCAACTTAAAGGGGCCAAATATGAAGAACCTTATTGGCAGCGCGTCGATTGGCGCGCTTGCAATTGCACTGGCATCGCCGGCGGCCGCGCAGGACGCCGCGGCCGCGCCGCAGACCGCCGCACAGAAGCGCGGCGGCGTTCCCGTCATCGTCGTGACCGCGCAGAAGAAGTCGGAAGACCTCCAGGACGTTCCGATCTCGGTGTCGGCGATTGGCAGCGAAGAGCTTGACCAGCTCAACATCGATACGTTCGACGATTACCTCGAACAGCTTCCCAGCGTCACCGCGGGCGGCACCGGTCCGGGCCAGAACACGATCTACATTCGCGGCCTCGCCTCGACGACGCCGAACCTCACCACTGCGGGTGTTGCCGGCCTTGCGCCCAACGTTGCCTTCTACCTTGACGAGCAGCCGCTCGCCCAGCCGGGTCGTAACCTCGATGTCTACGCTGCCGATATGGAGCGTATCGAGGTGCTTTCGGGTCCGCAGGGAACGCTGTTCGGCGCCTCCTCGCAGGCGGGCGTTGTGCGCCTCATCACCAACAAGCCCGACCTTTCGGGCTTTGGCGCCAGCTTCCAGGCCAGCACCTCCTTCACCAAGGGCGGAGAGGAAAGCTATTCCGCGCAGGCCATGCTCAACGTGCCGGTCAGCGATACGTTCGGCCTTCGCGGCGTCTTCTATCTCGACGACCAGGGCGGCTATATCGACAACGTCCAGGGCACCCGCAATCTTCGTGAAAGCGCGCGCTTCCGGCCCGCGGGCACCGTGCGTCGCAACGGCGTGCCGGTCAACGCCAACCGCGCCGGCTTCCAGTCGACCGCCGACCTGTCGGACGTCACCTTCCTCGATGCGGACAATTCCGACCTCGTCCAGGAGGATTTCAACGACACGCAATATGCCGGTTTCCGCGTCACCGCCCTGTGGGAAGTCACGCCCGACTGGACCATCACGGTCGCGCACAGCCGCCAGAGCCTCGAGACCGACGGCGTGTTCTTCGCCGACCCGGAACTTGGCGGGCTGAATGATCTGGAAATCCAGCGCTTTGAGGATGACCGGCTGGAGGATGATTTCTCCAACACCAGCTGGACCGTCGAGGGCCGCATCGCGATGCTCGATGTCGTCTATACCGGCGCCTACACCGATCGCCGCACGGATCAGAAGGTCGATTACACCGACTATCTGTTCGTCGGCCAGTACCTGCCGTATTACATCTGCGACGGTTCGGTTTCCTATCCCGGCTCGGCCGCTCCCAGCGGCACCTGTCAGGAACCCAATCTCTTCGTGACGTCGGACAGCCAGACGCAGGTTTTCACCCAGGAACTGCGTTTTTCGACGCCGGAAGAATGGCCGGTTCGCGTCACCGCGGGCGGCTTCTATTCCGACCTTGAGCTGAAAGAGCGCAACGACTTCGGTTATCCGGGCAATATCGATGCGGCGCCGTTCGGCGGCTTTGCTCCGAACTTCCCGTTCCCCGGCGCGTTCAACACCGATCCGGGCCCGTTCCCGGCTGCCACGGTTTTCCGCAACGATATCCGTCGCACCGATGAGCAGTTCGGCCTGTTCGGCGAAGCTTCGCTCGATGTCGTGCCCGACTTGCTCACCGTCACGCTCGGCGCGCGTTACTACGACGTCGAGGTTGACCTCGAAGGCGGCGCCAATGCCACCTTCTGCAACTCAAGCGGCAATGACGAAGATGCCTTTGGCACGAACATTTCCGACCTTTATGACGGCGACGGAAACTTCTTCTTCAACCTGTCGTGCTCGGAAGCCCTGAGGCAGAATTTCGACCTCGATGACAGCCTCGCCGATATCCAGGCCGCCGGCCTTTCGGCATCGCAGGCACAGCGTGTGTTCAACTCTGTGCGCGCGCCTGACGTTGCGTCCACCAGCGGCACCATCCTCAAGGGAACGGTCACGCTGACGCCGAACGATGACACGCTGATCTATGCGACCTATTCGGAAGGCTTCCGTCCCGGTCTGCTCAACCGTCCGGGCGGTGCTCCGGGGCCGAACAACTTCACGGTTCCCTTCGAGCTCGGCACCGACGAGGTGCAGAACTACGAACTGGGCTGGAAGCTAGACCTGATCGACGGGCAGCTGCGCCTCAACGGCAGCGCCTTCTATGTCGATATTTCGGACCTGCAGACGACGATCTTCGATCCCTCGATCACCAACCTGTTCTTCTCGGCCAACGCCGCGGATGCAGAGATCTACGGGCTCGAGGCCGATTTCACGATCGCGCCCTATTCGCTTCCGGGCCTGACGGTTGCCGGGGCGGTCTCGATCCTCGACACCGAGATCACCGATGTGCTGGTCCCGACCAACGATGTGGTCGAGGGTTCGGAACTCGCCTTCGCGCCGTCCTTCCAGGGCAATCTGCGCGTACGTTACGAGTTCGCTCTCAACGAGAATCTCGATGCCTACATCATGCCGCAGGTCACGCACTCGGCTTCGAAGTTCACCGACATCATCGAGATCAACCGCCTGCAGCTTGACAGCTACACCGTGGTCGATCTCTCCGCAGGGGTCCAACGCGACCGGTGGAACCTCGAGGTGTTTGCAGAAAACCTGTTTGACGAGCGCGCCCAGATCTCGGGCAACTTCGTCAACGACCGCAACCGCATCGTGACCAACCGCCCGCTCACCGTGGGTCTGCGCGTCGGTTTCGATTACTAAGCGCAAAGCGTCACGCAACAAAAACGGCGGGGAGGGCTTGGCTCTCTCCGCCGTTTTTCTTTAGGGGCTTGTGCATGAGTTCACGCGAGGACACTCTCAAGGCTGCGCAGGGTGAAATGCAGGCCGGGCGGTTTGCCGCCGGGCTGGCGCTGGCGCAGAGCCTGATCGACGATGATCCCGCTGATGGCGAGGCGCATTACATCGCGGCCATCGCGCAGCGTTACCTCAAGCAGTTCGATGCGGCCGCAAGGCACCTTACTGCACTCCATGCCGCGATGCCCGAATATGGCCGCGCCTGGCAGGAGCAGGGGCACCTCGCCGCTGCACGCGGTGATGCAGCAGCGTCACTGGAAGCCTATATGCGCGCAACCCGGTTCAACCCTGCGCTGGAGGCGAGCTGGCGCGAACAGGCGCGGCTGCACCGCGAAGCGGGCCGGCTGGCCGAGGCACAGGTCGCCCAGGCCCAGCAAAAGCGCATCGCCAGTCTGGCGCGCGAACTGGTGGCGGTGCAGCATCACCTTGCCGAAGGGCGGCTGCTGCGGGCCGAGGAAATCTGTCGCCATTTCCTGCGCCAGAACCCCAGAAACGTCGAAGGCATGCGCCTGCTGGCGAAGATCGGCATCGAGTTCGGCGTGCTCGAGGAAGCGGAATTCCTGCTCGAAAGCGCGGTTGTCTTCTCACCCGACGACGTGCAGCTTCGGCTCGACTATATCGATGCGCTCAGGCGCCGGCAGAACTTCGCCAAGGCGCTGGAGGAGGCCGAGGGTCTGCACGCGCGCGATCCCGACAACCCCGTCTTCCAGTCACGCCTTGCGATCGAATGCGTCCAGATGGGCGAATATGACCGCGCGCTGGCGCTGTTTGACACGGTGCTCGAAAAAACCCCCGGCGACCCCGCCAGCCTGACCAGCCGCGGCCATGCGCTCAAGACCAAGGGCGCGCGCGGTGAGGCGGAGGAAAGCTATCGCGAAGCCATCGCGGCCAAGCCCGACCACGGCGATGCGTGGTACGCGCTCGCCAACCTCAAGACCTATCGCTTTGGCGCGGGCGAAGTGGACGCGCTGCGCGCGCAAGCCGCGCGCGGCGATCTTGCCTTCATGGACCGCGTCCATATCAGCTTCGCGCTGGGCAAGGCGCTCGAGGATGCGCAGCGATACGAGGAGAGCTTTGCCTTCTATGAAAAAGGCAACGACCTCAAACGCGCGCAGACCCGCTACAGCGCCGACAAAATGAGCGAGGAGCTTGCCAGGCAGCGCGAATGGTGCACGTGCGACCTGTTCGAAAAGCACGCAGGCTCGGGGCACGAGGCACCCGACCCGATCTTCATCCTCGGCCTGCCGCGCGCGGGCTCGACGCTGCTGGAACAGATCCTGGCGAGCCATTCCGAGGTCGACGGGACGCTGGAATTGCCCAACATCCTCGCGCTTGCCCACCGGTTGCGCGGGCGCAAGGCGGGCGTTTCGCGCTACCCGGAAATCCTGCACGATCTATCGCCTGAACAGCTCGCAAAATTCGGCGCCGACTTCATCGAGAATACGCGCATCCACCGCCAGGGCGCGCCGTTCTTCATCGACAAGATGCCGAACAATTTCCGTCATATCGGCCTGATCCACCTGATCCTGCCCAATGCGAAGATAATCGATGCCCGCCGCGATCCGATGGATTGCTGTTTTTCTGGCTTCAAGCAGCTCTTCGCCGAGGGACAGGAATTCACCTACGGGCTCGAGCAGGTCGGCCGCTATTATACCGACTATGTCGAACTGATGGATCACTGGGACGAGGTGCTGCCGGGCAAGGTGCTGCGCGTTCAACACGAGGATGTGCTCGACGATCAGGAAGGCCAGACGCGGCGGATGCTCGATTTTCTGGGCCTCCCTTTCGAAGAGGCCTGCCTGCAATTCCACAAGACGACCCGCGCCGTGCGCACCGCGTCGAGTGAACAGGTGCGCGAGCCGATCAACCGCAAGGGGCAGGGCGTGTGGAAGCCCTACGAACCCTGGCTGGGTGAGCTGAAGGCGGCTTTGGGTTTGTGATCTGGTGTTTTCGTGATCGTCCTCGGTGCTGTTCCCTCCGCCCAATTTTGGGCTGCGGGGCACCTGCGGGCGGCCGGTCGGCCTTGCGGTTTGCTGCCGCAAACCGTTTCCCTAGCCAAGCCTCATAAGTCCCGCCGTTCGAAATCTGCGATTTCGCAAGCGCGACTGCGCGCCCGCAGCGGGTCCGAAGGCCAAGATTGGCCGGAGGACGTCTAGTGAGGACGATCGCCCGGATGGGCGATCGCAACATAAATCAACTCAATCTCGCCCCATCCGGCACCCCGTCGCCCGGCGCGGCTAGCACGATTGCGCCGTCCTCGTCGGGAAAGCCCAGCACCAGCGCCTCGGACATGAACGGCCCGATCTGGCGCGGAGCGAAATTTACGACCGCCATCACCTGTCGGCCCACCAGCCCTTGGGGTGTGTAATGGTCGGTGATCTGGGCGGAGCTTTTGCGCTCGCCGATCTCCGGACCAAAATCGACCCACAGCTTGATCGCCGGGCGGCGCGCTTCGGGAAAGGGTTCGGCCTGCGTGACAGTGCCCGCACGAATGTCGAGCGCGAGGAAGTTTTTGAACGGCGTTGTCTCCATGGCGCGCACGGTAGGATTGCACTTGGCCTTCGTCGAGCCTTGCGATAGGTTGCTCCTCGAAACTCAAGGGCGACACAATTATGGCTTCCTTCACGCTGAACGGCGCACCCATCGAGGTCGACGCCGATCCCAACATGCCGATCCTTTGGGTCGTGCGCGAGAAACTGGGCATGAACGGCACCAAGTTCGGCTGCGGAATCGCACAATGCGGCGCGTGCACAGTGCATCTGGATGGCCAGCCGATCCGCTCCTGCTCGACCCCCGTCTCCGCGGCCGAGGGCGCGGCGATCACTACGATCGAAGGCATTGCCGGGCCGGATGGTGAACTTTCCGCGTTGCAGAAAGCGTGGATTTCCGAGCAGGTGCCGCAATGCGGATATTGCCAATCGGGCCAGCTGATGAGCGCGACAGCCCTGCTGCGCGACAATCCCACGCCGTCTGACGAAGACATCGACGCAGCGATGAAGGGCAATATCTGTCGCTGCGGCACCTACACCCGCATCCGCCGCGCCATCAAGGTCGCCTCGGGCCAGATCGAACCCACCGGTGAGGAGGCCTGATCCATGAACGACCTTACTCCTGAAAAGAAGCGCTCCGGTCTCTCCAAATGGAGCCGCCGCGGCTTTATCGGTGCGGGCGTGCTGGCAGGCGGCGGGCTGCTGATCGGTATCGGCGTGCGTTCGGGCAACCCTGTTGGCGCGCTTGCGCCCAAGGTCGCGCCGGGAGCGGACGAACAGCTCGTCAATTCCTGGGTCAAGATCGGGCTCGACAATGTCGTCACCGCCATCGTCCCGCATTGCGAGATGGGGCAGGGCGCGCATTCGGTCCTCGCACAGATGCTTGCGGACGAGCTTGATGCCGACTGGAGCCAGGTGCGCGTGCAGCAGGCGCCTACCGATGGCAGCTACATCATCACCGATACGGCGCGCATGTTTGTCGCGCCCTTCACCATGAACGCGGCCGACTGGCTCGAGCCGACTTGGGATGGCCTGTTCACCCAGATCGGGCGGCTGGCCGATGCGCTGATCACCGGGGGTTCCTCCTCGATCCGCACCACGGGGCAGTACCAGATGCGCGTCGCCGGGGCAGCGGCTCGGCAGATGCTGGTCGGCGCGGCTGCGGATGAATGGGGCGTTCCGCCAAGCGAGATCGAAACGAAGGACTCAACACTCTTCCACGCAGCCTCTGGCCGTAGCGCTCCTTATGCCGAGTTCGCAGCCGCCGCGGCAGACCAGCCGATGGACCAGACGCCCGCGCTCAAGACGCCCGACCAGTACCGCCTGATCGGCAAGAGCAAGGCGCGCACCGATATTCCGGGCAAGGTCGATGGTACCGCCAAATTCGGCATCGATGCAGCGCCTGAAGGCGTCGAATTCTCCTATGCGGCGAGCGTGCGTCCGCCCGTGCCCGGCACGCGCGTTGCCAGCATGGATGCATCCAGGGCGATGGAGATGAACGGCGTCCTGCAAATCCTCAACATGGGCGATTTCGTCGCCGTTGTGGCGGACAGTTACTGGCAGGCACAGCAGGCGCTGAACCGTGTAGAGGTGACGTGGACGAAGAGCGACAGCGCGATCCGCAGCACGCAAGACCAGTTTGCCGCCTATGCCAAGGCGATGGACGAGGCTGGCCCGGATGGCGGCAAGGAAGCTGCGGCCAAGGGTGATTTTCCCAGCGCCTTCGATAGCGCGGCGAGCACGCTCGAAGCCGAATACAAGGTCCCCTATCTCGCCCACGCTCCGCTTGAGCCGATCAATTGCACCGCGTTGGTCGCTGATGGCAAATGCGATGTCTGGACGAGCACGCAGGTGCCACTGCGCGTGCGCACCGAGCTTTCCGCCGCGCTCGGCATCGACAAGGAGGCGATCACCGTCCACCATCCCTACCTGGGCGGTTCGTTCGGGCGGCGTCTCGAAGGGCTCTACACGGTGATGGCGGCGCGGATCGCACAGGCGACGGGCTATCCGATCAAGGCGATCTGGAGCCGCGAGGAAGACACGCAAAAGGCGCTCTACCGTCCCGCCGAACTCAGCCGTTTCCGCGCCGGGCTTGATGAAGCGGGCACGCTCATCGCCTATGACAATGTCTTCACCCAGCGCAACGACCCCGCCGAGGCGAGCGTGCCGGGGATCTATGCGATCCCCAACACCCGCGTGCGCGTGGCCGAGGCGCCGCTGCACTTGCCGTTTGCCGCGTGGCGATCGGTCGACCATTCGCAGCACGGCTTCTTCATCGAGAGCTTTATAGACGAGGCCGCCCATGCTGCGGGCGCTGACCCTTATGAATACCGCCTCGCCATGCTGAAGGACGCGCCGCGCCATGCAGCGGTGCTGAAGCAAGCCGCGCAGATGGGCAATTGGTCAGCCGAGCGCCCCGAAGGCACGGCCAAGGGCATCGCCATCGTCGAGAGCTTCGGCACGATCGTCGCCCAGGTGATCGAGGTCGATATGAGTGCGGGCAAGCCGAAACTGAAGAACGTATGGGCTGCCTGTGATGCGGGCTATGTCGTCAATCCCGATGGCTTTCGCAACCAGATCGAGGGCGGCATCGTCTTCGGCCTCACCGCCGCCATGTATGGCGAAATCGACCTCGTCGATGGCGCGGTGAAGCAGAGCAATTTCCACGATTACAAGATGCTGCGCATGGACGAGACGCCCGATATCGCCGTCGCGATCATCAATAGCGGCGATGTGCCGACCGGCGGTGCGGGCGAACCGGGCCTGCCTCCGGCCGCGCCCGCGCTCGCCAATGCGATCTTTGCCGCGACCGGCACACGCCTTCGCGAGCTGCCGATTGCCAAGCAGTTTGCCTGAGCACGGCTTTCTTCAAAAGGGACATTTGCGTGATGCGTAACAAGGCGTTTGTGGCAGCGGGGCTGCTTGCGGTGGCGCTCGCCGCGTGCAGTTCGAGCGAGCCCGAGGCGGTGGTCGAACAGATCGTCGTGCGCGAGCCGGGCGAGCCTGCCCGGTCCAGCGATCCCGCCGGGGCCGGCGGCGCGATCGACAAGGTCGCTCTTGGCGAGGAAGCGTTCTCGTTGTGCAGCGGCTGTCACAATGCCGATCCGGGCGGGCCGCACCAGTCGGGGCCGAACCTTCATGGCGTCTTCGGGATGAAAGCGGGTTCGAAAGCGGGCTATCCCTATTCCGACGCGCTCGCATCCTCGGGCATCACCTGGGATTACGCGACGCTTGACCGGTTCCTGTCGAACCCTGCGGCCTATGTCGAGGGCACCAGCATGGTGGCAGGCGCGGTGCGCAACGGCGAGGAACGCGCTGCGATTGTCGCCTATCTCGCCTCGACCAGCGAAGGGTCTGAGACCCGGTAAACGCGTGGACAGGGCAAGGGTTCTCCAGTTCCTGAGTGCCGCGCAAGAACGCGGGATGCCTTGCGTCCTCGTGACGGTGGGCGGGGTCGAAGGGTCTTCGATGCGCGGGCCCGGAACCATCATGGGCGTTGCCCAAGACGGGAGCTTTGAAGGCTCGCTATCGGGCGGATGTATCGAGAATGCGGTGGTGGCCGAGGCGCTTGATGCGCTCAAGGCGGGCTCGCCCAAGATGGTGCGCTTTGGGGCAGGCTCGCCCTATCTCGATATCAAGCTGCCCTGCGGTGGCGGGCTCGACCTGCATTTCGCGCCGCTTGGAGCGGGCGATTTCGCCGCACGCTGCCTTGCCAGTGAAACCGCGCGCACACCGTTCACCATCGCTGTAAGCCCGCAAGGCGCTCAGCACCGCGAGGGCTGGCAAGGCGCTGCCTTCGAAGCCGGCACCGGCACCGGCACGTTCGGCCAGTGGCCCGCGCCGCTGGTGCAGATCATCGGACATGGGGCCGGGGTGGAGGCGCTTTCGATGCTGGCAAGCACGATAGGCTGCGAGGTGCGCGCGTTCACCCCCGACGAACGCATCATCGCCTCGCTGGAGCGGCAGGGCCTTGCGCCTGCGCTGCTCAAACGCCGCACCCAGACCGATCTGCTGGCGAGCGATCCGTGGAGCGCCTTCGTCTTCCTGTTCCACGACCACGACTGGGAAATCGACCTGATCGAGTGCGCGCTGGAATTACCGCATTTCTACATCGGCGCGATGGGCGGGCGGCGCGCCCACGCCTTTCGCAGTGAGGCTCTGGCGCAGCGCGGCGTGGCGCCCGAAAGGATCGACACCATCAAGGCTCCGATCGGTGTGTTTCATTCCTCGCGCGATCCGCACACGCTCGCCCTATCGACGCTAGCCGAGGTGATCCGCGCCTATCAGGACACCGACTTCAAGGCTGCTCTTGGCTGAGCGGCGCATCTTCATGGGGCTGCTTGCAGCCGGAGCCTCGCGCCGCTTCGGGGATCAGGACAAGCTGACCCAGCCCTTTCGCGGCAAGAAGCTGGGCGAGCATGTGTGTGAAGCCGCGCCGCTGGAGAAGATCGCACCCGGCTGCGCAACCGTCATCACCTCAAGCCTCGATCATCCCTGCGCGCCCGCATGGCGCGAGGCGGGGTTCAACGTCGCGCTCAATTCACGCAGCGAGGAGGGCATGGGCACATCGGTCGCTTTGGCGGCGAGCCTTGCGATGCGCGCCGGTTGCGACGCGCTGCTGATCGCGCTCGCCGATATGCCGCTGGTTCCGCGCGCCCATTTCGAGGCGCTGATCGACGCCTGCATGAAGCCCGGCGACCTTGTCTGCTCAGCCAGTGGCGAGGCGCGCATGCCGCCTGCTGTCTTTGGTGCGGACCGGATCGCCGCGCTCACCTTGCTTGCCGGCGACACCGGCGCGCGCGCACTGTTGGCCGAGGCACAAACGATAGCCTGCCCGGCCGAATGGCTGGCAGATATCGACACGCCCGAGGCCCTTGCACGGCTCTCCTGGGGCCGGGAAAGAAAAGACCCTGCCGCCTCTGTTGGAGGGGCAGGGTCCAGTTCTTCCAGGTCGGGAGAGAGAGGAGAGAGGACCTGAAAGCAAGCCTTAGAAATTGTACTGCGTCGAGAATTGCACCCGCTGCAGATTGCCGCTGCGCCCGTCTTCCAGCGTGCGTTCGGCATACATCAGTTCCACCCCTACGTTGAGCGGGCCGACCGGGTTCCAGATCAGGTTCACAAACCCGTTCCAGCTTTCATCGGTCACCTGGTTGGTGGTGAGCGCAACCGGATTGTCCGCCTTGAAATAGGAGCCGGCGATATTGGTGCGCAGATTGTCCGCCCACAGGTGGCGATAGGCGGCAAAGCCCGACCAGGTCGCGATCGGATCGAGCATGCCCGACTGATCGATCGCGGCATCGTTGACGATGTTGAGGCCCATATAGCGCCCCAGCCCTTCGCCAGCGGTCGCGGTGAAGCGGAAATCGTCTCGTGCTCCGACCTTGAGCTTGCCCGAAACACTCGCGCCATAGCCAAGCGCGCTGTCATCCACGCCCAGCAGATCATCAGCCGAGATGTTGAGCTGGCGCGCAATCGCGGTGATCGTGAAATTGCCCCAATCGCCGTTCCAGTTGTAGCGGCCCACGATATCGGGAAGTTGGTCATCGCCCGCGATCACCCGCGCGCCAGTATGCGAGGTGACGACGGTTTCGGGCTGTTCCACCGCGATTTGCAAGCCGCCATTGGTGTAGCGGATCAGCGGCTGGCGATCGAAGGCGGTGCCCGGCGTCACTCCGATGAAATCGAGCGTATCAGGCAGCGCGCCGACATTCATGAAGGTCGTCCAGCCCTGGCCAAAGGTCCAGTTGTCGTAATTGATGAGCGCGTTGCGGATGCGCGGCACGAAGCTGTTCGAGATCCGCTCGTCCCCGCCCTCGGTGACGTTGAAATCGAGCTCGATCAGGCCGGAAAGCTTGTGATCAGCGCCGACATCGGTTTCGGTCTTGAACAGGAAGCGGGTCTGGCGCGCGGAGAAATCGGTGTCAAAGCCGCTTGGCTGTCCCCCCACGGGGATCGCCACCGGGATAAGGAAATCGCGCAGAATCGAATTGCCCGGCAATTGCCCGCCGCTGGTGCGCTGGCTGATCGCGTCGAGCTTCACGTAGCCATCATAGGTGACGCGCGTATTGCCGACCTTGAAGCCTTCGCCCGAGGGAATGTCGAAGTCGATGATCTTGGCCGACATCTCGGCCTGCTGGCGGGTCATCGTCGCCTGGCTCGCGCTCATCCGCTCTTGGCGTTCTTCAAGAACCCGGGTGGCTTGCAGGACCGTCTCGGCCTGCGCGCGCATCTCGCGTTGCTGCACTTCCATCGCGGCGCCGCGAGCCTCGGCCTCGCCCGCTTGCGTATCAAGCCGTTCGATCAGGGTGCCGACCAGTGCCTCCAGCCGATCGAGGCGATCCTCGATGCTTGGCTCTTGCGCCAGCGCCGGAGCGGCAGTCAGAAAAGTGGCAGCCAGCAATGCGCTGCGCGCTGCATGGCGCAAGACGCGCGGTTTGCCCAATGGCGACATCGATACCCCTCCCTTGGATTTTCTGTCGCCTTTAAGCCTGCCTTTCTTGCGCCGTTTCGCCAGCTAGCCGATAGTCTTACGACCATTGTCTGAGAGCGAGAACATACAGGAGAGCGGTATGCATAAGGCAACCAACGGGAGAGACTCGATGATCCACGCTGTCGAACGTCCGCAATCAAGCCGCGCCACGCATTGCGTCGCTGAACAATACGAACAGATGTACAAGGCATCGATCGAAACGCCCGATGCCTTCTGGCTCGAACAGGCCGAACGGCTCGACTGGTTCACCAAGCCGACCAAGGGCGGCGAATGGTCGTTCGATCCTGTAGACATCCGCTGGTTCGACGATGGCAAACTCAATCTTTGCTACAACGCGCTTGACCGGCACCTGGAGACGCGCGCGGACCAGACCGCGCTGATCTTCGAGCCCGATGATCCTGCAACGCCGGGCCGCTCGCTCACCTATGGCGAACTCCACCGCGAAGTGGTCCGCATGGCGAACGCGCTTAAAGCGATGGGCGTGAAGAAGGGCGACCGCGTCACGATCTACATGCCGATGATCCTTGAGGGCGCGGCAGCGATGCTTGCCTGCGCGCGGATCGGAGCGATTCACTCCGTGGTGTTCGGCGGCTTTTCGCCCGAGGCGCTGGCCGGCCGGATCGAGGATTGCGGCTCCCGCTTCGTGGTCACCGCCGATGAAGGGCTGCGCGGCACGAAGCGCGTGCCGCTCAAGGTCAATGTCGATGCCGCTCTTGCCGAACCCGACCACGATACGCCGCTGGATGGCGTGCTCGTGATCCGGCACACCGGCGGCGACGTCGCGATGAACGAGGGGCTCGACCATTGGTACGATGACCTTGCCAGCGACGAGGATTGCCCTTGCGCACCGATGGACGCCGAAGACCCGCTCTTCATTCTCTACACCTCCGGCTCGACCGGCAAACCCAAGGGCGTGCTGCACACGACCGGCGGCTACGGCGTGTGGGCGGCGACCACGTTCAACTACATCTTCGATTATCAGCCGGGCGAAGTGTTCTGGTGCACCGCCGATATCGGCTGGGTCACCGGGCACTCCTATATCGTTTACGGTCCGCTGATGAACGGCGCGACGCAAGTGATGTTCGAAGGCGTGCCCAATTATCCCGATCACGGCCGGTTCTGGGACGTGGTCGACAAGCACAAGGTCAATATCCTCTATACCGCGCCCACCGCGATCCGCGCGCTGATGCGCGAGGGCGATGAATGGGTGAAGAAATATGACCGCTCCTCCTTGCGCCTGCTGGGCAGCGTGGGCGAGCCGATCAACCCGGAGGCCTGGCGTTGGTATTATGATGTCGTGGGCGAGGGACGCTGCCCAATCATCGACACCTGGTGGCAGACGGAAACCGGCGCGTGCATGATCACGACGCTTCCCGCCGCGCATGACATGAAGCCGGGATCGGCGGGCCTTCCCTTCTTTGGCGTCCAGCCGCAACTGGTCGACAATGAAGGCGCGGTTCTCGAAGGCGCTGCCGAGGGCAATCTGTGCCTCACCGCCAGCTGGCCCGGCCAGGCGCGCAGCGTCTATGGCGATCACGAACGCTTCGAGCAGACCTATTTCTCGACCTACACGGGCAAGTATTTCACAGGCGATGGCTGCAAGCGCGACGAGGACGGCTATTACTGGATCACGGGCCGCGTCGATGATGTCATCAATGTCTCGGGCCACCGCATGGGCACTGCCGAGGTGGAAAGCGCGCTCGTGCTCCACGCCAAGGTCGCCGAGGCCGCAGTGGTCGGCTATCCGCACGATATCAAGGGGCAGGGCATCTATTGCTATGTCACCCTTAATGCGGGCGAAGAGGGCAGCGAGGAACTCTACAAGGAGCTGCGCGCCTGGGTGCGACAGGAAATCGGACCGATCGCGACGCCCGATCATATCCAGTTCACCGAGGGCCTGCCCAAGACCCGTTCGGGCAAGATCATGCGCCGCATCCTGCGCAAGGTTGCCGAGAACGAATTCGGCTCGCTTGGCGACACGTCCACTCTCGCCGATCCCTCGCTGGTTGAACGATTGATCGAGGGCCGCCAGAATCGATGAGCGGGCGCGCCGCCCGTTACAATGGATCGCTTGACGGATCGCTCATCTGGGATCCGGCCTTGGGAGAGGCCAGAAAGCTGGCCGGGAAAGAGACCACCATGCGCGTCATCATCGCAGACGACCACCCGCTGTTCCGCACCGCGCTGAGCCATGCCGTGGCCAAGGTGTGGAGCGGGGCAGAGGTGGTGGAAGCCAGCTCTGCCGCTGCAGCGCGCGCCGAGCTTGAGCACGGGGCCGAGGCGCTGCTGCTCGATCTGCATATGGAGGATTCAAGCGGGCTCAGTGTCCTCATGGACCTGCGGCAGGATTTCCCCGCGCTGCCGGTCGTGATCGTCTCGGCAAGCGAAGAAGCGCGCGTCTATGCCGCCGCCGAGCAGCTCGGAGCGGCGGGCTTCGTGCCCAAATCGGCCGATCTCGACGTGATCCGCGAAAGCCTTGCTGCGGTGCGCGATGGCGACCGCTCCTTTCCTGAAAGCGATGCGGGCGAGGATGCCGACCTTGCGGCCATGGCGAGCCTCACGCCCGCCCAGCGCCGCATCCTCGGCTCGATCCGGCAGGGGCTTTTGAACAAGCAGATCGCCTATGAGCTCGATATCAGCGAGGCGACGGTCAAGGCGCATATCACCGCGATCTTCCGCAAGCTCGGCGTCTCCAACCGCACGCAGGCCGTGCTGCTGGCAGCCAAGCTCGACGTTGATCAGCCTGCGACCGATTCGGTGCGCGCCTGACGCGGCTTTGCATGTGCTGGCGCCGCACGCTGCGCAAGACAGGTCGAGATCAGCGCGCGCAGGGATGCGGGCGATGACGGCTTAAGCAGCCGGTTGGCATCCATCGCAACAGCAGCGAAATCGGTTTCCTCGCTGTCCTCGGCGGTCAGCAGGATCGCCGGGGGCTGCGCGCGCCAGGCCATGCACAATTCGCTATAGACGCTGTCACCACGTTCATCGCCGTCAAGCCGGTAATCCATGATCGCGATGTCGGGCGGGTTCGGGCATACTTCGAGCGCCGTGACGAGGCTGGTCGCGCAGACCGGCTTGAGCCCCCATTTGCCAAGCAGAGCCGAGGTTGCGGCGAGCACGGCGGTATCGTTATCGACCACCAGCACGCACGCTTCGTGCACTGCGCGCACCGGGCGCCTGACCGCCTCGACCGACATCGGCGTACCCCAGCGCAGCACCGGAAGCTCGAGCGAGAAGCGGCTCCCGCGCGCAGGCGTCGAGGACGCATCCACCCGCGTTCCCAGCAGGGCAGTGGTGCGCGTGACGATGGCAAGGCCAAGGCCGAGCCCTTCGCGGTCGGTGGATGAGCCACGCTCGAACTCGCGGAAGATCCGCAGGATGTCTTCCTCGGCAATGCCGCGCCCGGTATCGTGGACACACAAGGACACGTTCCCGCCGCGCCGCCGCACGCCAAGCAGCACCTTGCCCTTGTCGGTGTAGCGGATAGCGTTGCTGACGAGGTTGCGCAGCACGCTGGTGAGCAAGGTGCGGTCGGTGGTGATCCAGGCGCTGGTGCTCACGCGGCGAAGGGCGATACCCTTGGCGCTGGCCTGCACGGCGAAATCGCGCGCCACTTCCTCGAACACCTGGTCGAGCGCAACCTCCTCGATCCTCGGCTCGATCCCGCCGCTGTCGAGCTTTGAGATATCGAGCAGCGCCCGGATCAGCCGGTCAGCCGATCCGATCGAGCCATCAAGATCGCGCACGAGAGCCCTGAGCGCAGGATTGTCGCCCACTTCCTCGCCCAGCGCCGAGGCAAACAGTCGTGCAGCGTTGAGCGGCTGGATCAGGTCATGGCTGGCAGCGGCGAGGAAGCGCGTCTTTGACCTTGTGGCCTTGGCGAGCGCCTCGTTTGCCTCGCGCAATTGCTCGGTGCGCTCGGCGACCTTGTCCTCCAGCGCCTGTTCGGCCCGTCTGTCATCGGTGATATCGGTGTAGGAGGTGACATAGCCGCCGCCTGGCGCGGGTGAACCGACGATGCGCATCACCCGTCCATCGGCCTGCTCGCTTTCATGCCGGTGTTCGTGCCCTGCGCGCATGTGATCGAGCCGGCGTTCGACATAGGCATCAGCCTCCTGCGCGCTCAATTCGCTTGCGCGCAGATTATAGCGGATCAGGTCCGAAATCGGCGTGCCGACCTGGACCAGCGAACCCGGCAAGGCGAACATGTCCTGGTAGCGCGTGTTCCAGGCGACCAGCTTCATGTCGGCATCCACCAGCGCGACGCCGGTGTCGATATTCTCGATCGCGATCTGGAGCAGTTCGCCCGAGAAATTGAGCCGCTTGCTCGTCTCGTCGAACATCGCGACCACATCGGTCAGGGGTATCGCCTCGCCGCCTGACCAAGAGGCGATCAGCATGCGCGCCGAGGATGTGCCGATCGTGCCCGAGATAACGCGCTCGGCCATCTCGATCAGCGCCGGATCGGCCGGATCTGCCTCACGGCGATAGCCTGACTGGGCCTCGATTGCGGCATTGGCGCGCGCTTCGCCGATGAACTGGATCAGCAGCATGCGCACATCGGCGACGCGCTTCTTGGTCGCCATTTTCGGGCGCAGGCCGGGGCTGGGCGTGCCGACAAAAGCGGCAGCCTGCGCTGCATCGAGCAGCGAGGGCTTCCACGCGAGCGAGCCAAGCCAATAGGCCAGCGTGTTGGCACCAAGGCTGAGGATCACGCCAGAGACCAGCGGGTCCGAATGGATGGTGATCAGCGGCACGGCCGCTGTGGCAGGCGGGATGATGAGCAGCACCAGCCAGGCGATCGCGCCCACCGCCAGCCCGGCGATCATGCCGCCTTTGTTGCCGCTCTTGCTCACCATGCCTAGCACAAGGCCCGGTGCAAATTGCGCAGCGGCAGCAAAGGCCAGCGTGCCCAGGCCTGCAAGACTGCCGATCCGGCCAAAGCCGAGATAGAACAGGTAGGCGAGCGCCAGCAGCCCCGCAATCACCACCCGGCGCACCAGCAACAGGCGCGCGGCGAGCAGCGAGCGGTTGGTGTCGCCATCGTTCTTCTGTTCGCTCCTGATTGCCTTGCGCAGGATGACGGGGGCGATCAGGTCGTTGGTAATCATGGTCGACAAGGCGACGCTGGCGATCACGATCATGCCGGCGGAGGCAGAAAAGCCGCCGAGAAAGACGAGAATGGCGAGCGCGTAATTCCCGCTTGCGAGCGGCAGCGCAAGAACGATGCTGTCGGGATCGGTGCTTGCCGGCAGCGCGCTCAGCCCGGCGAGCACGATCGGCACGATGACGGCGGCAGTGACGAGCAGATAGGCCGGGAAGACCCAGCGCATCTGGGGGGAGGCGCGTTCATCGCTCGCCTCGACGAAGGTCATGTGGAACTGGCGCGGCAGGCAAAGCGTGGCGCAGGCTGCGATCAGCGTGAGGATGAAAAAGCGCGCATCGATCTGCGACGGGGAGAAAACAGGCTCGTAGGCGGCAGGTGCAGCCGGTCCGCTTTCATTCAGAAGCACGAAAACCGCCAGCCCCGCAACCGCGATGAGCGCGATCATCTTGACCACTGCTTCGACCGCGATGGTAAGCACAAGACCCGCATTGTTGCCCGCATGATCGGCCCGGCGCGAGCCGAACAGGATCGCGAACAGCGCCATCAGCGCGGCAACGATGAGGACCAGCTCCTCCACCGCGACGGCGGCGATAATGTCGGGCGAGAGCGTCACCAGCGATGCGCCCACCGACTGCAATTGCAGTGCCATATAGGGCAGCGAGCCCACGGTCGCGATCACGGTTACAAGCGCGGCCACGCTCGCACTCTTGCCATAGCGTGCGGAGAGGAAATCGGCGATCGAGGTCGAATGCTGCGCCTTGGACTGGGCGAGAACCTTGCGGATCAGGCCAAAGCCAAGCGTGAAGACGAGTATCGGGCCAAGATAGATCGGCAGGTAATCCAGCCCGCCTGTCGCGGCGGTGCCGACCCCGCCATAGAATGTCCAGCTGGTGCAATAGACTGCCAGGCCAAGGCTGTAGACGATGCCCGAATGGCGATTGTACCAGGCTTGCTTGCTGTGCTCCGCGTCGCCTGCAGCTTCCCTGGCCGCCAGCGCATCGCGCCGCGCGGCGAGCCAGAACAGGCCATACAGATAAAGACAGGCCGCCGCGATAGCGGCTCCAAACAACATGATCCCGACCCTCTCCCGCAGGTAAAGCTACGCGAAACGGGAGGAATCGCAAGTCTTCGCGTGGCCATGTCCAGCATGGCCGGGACGCATATGGCGCTTGCACGCAAAAAGGGCGGCGCTCCCGATCATGTGAGCGCCGCCCTTTCTTAAAGTCCCCGTCCAAATCGAACGGTTGGTCCGCCGGTCTGGATTTCCCCTCGCCGGCAGGCACTTTGCCGTGCGGTTCAGTGAACCTGAGCATCTCCCGCTCCGCGCGGTACGCGGATCGAATCGACCAGTTTGCGGATTTCAACCGGGGTCTTGGCCGTCACGCTGGCAACCGCCATCGCCATGCCGAAATTGATCAGCATGCCGATCACCCCAATGCCTTCGGGCGAGATCCCGAACAGCCAGTTAGCCGCGACATTCGCCTCGGGCGCAATCAGCTTGAAGTAAAGGATGTAGCCGAAGGTGAAGACCAGGCCTGAGATCATCCCCGTAATCGCGCCTTCCTTGTTCATCCCCTTGAAGAAGATGCCCATGAAGATCGCCGGGAACAGGCTCGCTGCGGCAAGGCCGAAGGCGAAGGCGACAACCTGCGCCACCCATCCCGGGGGATAGATGCCCAGATAGCCCGCGACACAGATCGCCGCAGTTGCCGCCAGCCGCGCCGCCAGCAGTTCGGCTTTCGACGAGATGTTGGGTGCAAAGGTGCTCTTGAGAAGGTCATGGCTGACCGAGCTCGAGATCACCAGCAGCAGGCCCGCCGCGGTTGAAAGCGCCGCCGCGAGGCCGCCGGCCGCCATCAGGGCGACCACCCAGCCGGGCAGGTTGGCGATTTCCGGGTTGGCAAGGACCATGATGTCCTTGTCGACATAGACCTCGTTCGCGCTGTCCGCATTTGGTGTGTTGGCCAGCAGACGCTCACCATTAGCCCCGCGCTCACCGGTATATTCCGGCGAGCCCTCAAACGCATTGCCGGGGCGATATTGCATCACGCCGTCACCGTTCTTGTCCTGGAACGCGAGCAGCCCGTTATCCTCGTAGAGCGGGAAGAAGCTGTCGACCTGAGAATATTCGGTCTCGTTCACCTTGTCGACGAAGTTGAGCATGCCGAATGCGCCGACTGCCGGAGCCGTGGTGTAAAGCGCGGCGATGAAGATCAACGCCCAACCCGCCGATTTGCGAGCGTCCGAGGCCCGCGGCACGGTGAAGAAGCGGATGATCACGTGCGGCAGCCCCGCAGTGCCAACCATAAGCGCCAGCGTAATGCAGAACACATCATGTAGGTGATGCCCTTCATCCCGCCCAGGACCGCATAGACAAACACTATGCCCATGCCGATGATCACGCCCCAGAATATCGAGACATCGAGGAAGCGCGAGAACACGATCCCGACGCCACGCATCTGGCCTGCGATGTAGGTGAAGCTGATGAAGATCAGGCAGATCACCGCCACCACGCGCGCAACCTTGGAATAATAGCGCGTGCCGATGAAATCAGGGACAGTGAACTGGCCGAATTTCCTGAGGTAAGGCGCCAGCAGCAGCGCGAGCAGCACATAACCGCCCGTCCACCCCATCAGGTAGACGCTGGCATCATAGCCCATGAACGCGATGAGGCCGGCCATCGAGATGAAGCTGGCAGCGCTCATCCAGTCGGCTGCGGTTGCCATGCCGTTGACAACCGGATTTACACCTCCGCCAGCGACGTAGAATTCCTTTGTCGAGCCTGCCCGCGTCCATATCGCGATACCGATATAGAGCGCGAAGGTGGCGCCGACGAACAGGTATATGAGAGTTTGCGTATCCATGTCTCAGCCCCTCAATCGTCGAGATCGTACTTGCGCTCGATCTGCTTCATACGAACGACGTAGAAGATGATGAGCGCGATGAAGACGTAGATCGATCCCTGCTGGGCGAACCAGAAGCCCAGCGGGTAGCCGCCGAGGCTGAACTGGTCGAGAAAGTCGCGAAACAGGATGCCGCAGCCGAACGAGACGACAAACCAGATCGCCATCAGGCTGACCAGCAAGCGGATGTTCTCACGCCAGTATGCGCCCTCGGCAGCGCTGGTTTCCTCGGCTGCGTTGTCGCTGGTTTCAGCCCCGCCGGGGGGCGTGCCCCCGAAATCGCCGGACTCGGCGCTTGAAATCGATTCACTCATGTCCCTCTCCCTTGAAGGTTCACGGATCGCAAAGAGGCCTTGGGATGCAAGGCGGGACTCTCCGGGATCTTGGCCTGAAGGCTATGGAAAGGGGCCGGCCCATGCGAGAGCGACTTTAGTCTTAGCCCGTTTCGATATCTGCAAGCGTCACGCTCTCAGGCATGCGCGAGAGCTGCGCCTGGAAGAGCTCCGCTGCCGCGATCGCATCAGTCAGCGCATCGTGCGGCTGGTATTCGGGTAAGCCGTAGCGCGCCCTGGTATTGGCCAGGCGATAGGCTTCGGCGCCCACGAGATTGGGGTTGAGCCGCCGCTCCAGCATGAGCGTGCACACCGCGCGCACCGGCAATCGCAATTGTGCAAGCGCATAGACGGTGTCGGCCAGTGCGCGCTGCTCGATTGCGGCGGCGTGGGCGACCATGATCCGCCCGCTCAGCGCATCGAGAAGGCTGCGGATAACCTCGAGGATCGGCTGGCCCTTTGCGGCGCGCTCCTCGCCGATCCCGTGCACGGTGACCGCTATGCGGTCGAGTTCGTTATAGCTGCGGATGTCGAGCGACTGCGCTTCATCGAGCCGCAGGCGCGTGCCCTCGAAAGGCGTCCAGCCCGCCTGCAGCAGGTGCGCGCCGCGGCTCAGGCCATCAAGCTCGAAATCAAGCGCCAGATAAGGCGCCTCGCGTGCTGGCATTTGCCGATCGGGCCAGCTGCAGCGGCCATAGGCGCGAAGCCTGGGAAAGCCCGATTGGGCGAGCGCCTTGAGAGCGCGTTCGTCCCGCCAGCGGCTGACAAGGCTCATCGCCGCCTCACGCGATCCCGCCGGCAAAGTTGCGTCGCAGCGCATCCAGAGCGTCGCGGATGACGACAAAGGCGTCCTTGAGATAATCGCGTTCGAGCGAAGAGAGGTCGTAGGGCGCGATGGCATTGTCGGGCCTCTCGCCGCGGGCGACCTGGCGGGCCTGGTGGCTGATACGCAGTTCGTTGACAAACAGCAGCGCGTCTTCAAGGCTGCGCGCATCGTCGGCGTTCATCCGACCGGCCTTGGCGAGCGCCCGCAGCCGGGCGATGGTATTCACGTCCTCGATCCCCGCTGCCAGAGCCTGTGTGCGGGCAATGTCGATGATCGGCATGATTGCCTGCGCCTTGGCGTTGAAGACCTTTTGCCCGTCCGCGCCCTTGTCGAGCACGAGATTGCGAAAGATGCCCAGCGGTACCTTGGTGCGCATGGCATCCCGGGCAAGAAAGCTGATGAACAGCGGGTCGCGCGCTGCCCGCGCCACGACATCGCCGCGCAGGGCGCGGGTGAGACTGCGGTCGCCGTGCACGGTGCGCATGTCGAAGAATATGGTGGCGCGCATCACCCGGTCCTCGTCGGGCTGGGCGACCCAGCTTTCATAGCGCGCGCGCCACCCTTGCAGCGTCAGGCGTTGCTCGGCGTTCTTCGCCATGATCCCGCCCTTGCAATAGACGAAGCCGCAAGCATTCAGGATGTCCGAGACCCGTGTGCCAAGTTTTGCGAAATAGTCGCTGATTGCCTCGGGCACGCGGGATTCGCCCTCTTCGTCCGCGATGATGAGGCCGTTATCCTGGTCCGAACCGATCAGCTGTTCCTCGCGCGCGAGCGATCCGAAGACGACCAGCGCATAGGCGCGCGGGGGAGGGCCGAGTTCAGCCTCGGTGAGCGCTGCGGCGCGGCGGTGGCACGCCTCGCCCAGCGCCGAGGCGAAGCGCATCGCGTGGCCCGCATGCACACCGCTATCGACCATGGCGGCAAAGCTTTCGGGGATGCGGCGTGCAGCCGCGACCAGCTCGTCCTCGCTCTTCGCCTTGGCGATCATCATGCCGGCATCGATCGCATTGCTGCCGATCGCCGAGAGGATATCCGTGGCTGACAGGATCCCGCGCATCTCGCCGGCCTCGTCGATCACCGGCAGGTGGCGAAAGCCCCCGCTCGCCATCATCGCCATCGCCTCGGCAATTGTTGCGTGATGCCCGAGCGAGCGCGGTCCCCTGGTCATCACGCCGCTGATGGGTTCGCTCAGTGCCATGCCGGTGGCCACGACCCGGTTGCGCAAATCTTTGTCGGTGAAGATGCCGGTGAGCGCGCCGCCATCGCAGATCGCAAGCGTCGAAACATCGTGCTCGTGCATCAGTTGCACCGCTTGTGCGATGGTAGTGAGCGAGGAGCAGGTCACTGGCGCAGAGCGCGCGATCAACTCTCCGATCGGTCGGTCGTCCAGAGAAAAGCCGCTTCCCTCGCGCCGTTGTTTCAGGGCATGGGCGAGCCGAGTGGCCTCGTCATTGGCGAAGAATGCGGCGAAATCCTCATGGCTTTCGCGCAAGTGGTGGAAGCGTTCGGCGGGGATGCTGTAAAGAAGCGTGTCCTCGATTGCGCTCGTTGTGTTGCGCACCTCGCCGCCGCGCAGCAGCGAGGGATAGGCAAAGCAAGCGCCCGGTTCGAGCCGTGCGCTCAGTTCCTCGCCCGCCAGTTTAAGCTCGACCGCGCCCGAGCGCACGATGAACAGGTTATCATTGCGCTTGCCGGCCTCGATGATGATTTCGCCCGTCTTGCGATAGCTCACCTCGACCATACGGCTGAGCGATGCGACCACCTCATCGCAAAGCGTGTCGAAGGGCGCCGTGGCCCTCAGGAACCGGGCAATCTCGCTGATCTCGCTGGCCATCGACTTTGCCTATAGCGCAAGCGTGCGCGCGATGCGCCTGCGACTTTTGGCGCAAGGCCCGTCCGGGCTTTCATGGCAGCCGGCCGGTATCAGGGCCGTCCACACATCGTGCTTATTCCAGGCCGAGTTCGGTGAGGTTCATCGTTGCGGCGGAATAGCTCGCGGTGGCTAGCCGGCCGTTGAGTTCGGCGCGGATCGAGCGGACCTGTGCATCCGCAGCGCGTTCCTCGCGCAGGTTGACGAGGAAGAAATCGCCCGCGCCAAGGCGAAAACGCTTGCGCTCGGCGGTCACCATCGTGGTCGCCTGCTCCACTTCGTCATCGGCGAGATCGGCCAGCCGCAGCGCTGCGTTGAGATTGGCGAGAATATTGTCGAGCTCGACCCGGATCTGATCGGCGGTGCGTTCCTTGCGCAGCTCGATTTCGCGCAATTCAGCCTCGGCGCGGTCCACCGCTCCGCGGGCCATGCGGCGTTGCAGCGGTACAGAAAAGGTGAGGCCGACCACCGTATCGGTCGAATCGAAAGTCGATCCGCCATCGCCGATAGGCCCGAAATCGCGGCTCAGCTCAACGCTGAAATCGAGATTGGGTTGCAGGTCGTTGCGCTTCAGCTCTACCCGGTTGCGCGCGCGTTCGAGCTGGATGCGGAAATTGCGCAATTCGGGGCGTTGGTCGAGGATATCGCTGCGCGCCATCGCCATCAGCGTCTGGACATCGGGCAATTCGCTGAGCGTTTGCTCGTCCGGCAGTTGTTCGCGCGACGGCACGATCAATGTGCCGCTCTCGTCGCGCAGATAGAATGACAGGCTGTTGGCGGCCGTGATGAAGCCGCGCTTGGCTTCTTCGAGCAGGCTGCGGCGGCGGATGAGGTTCTGTTCGTTTTCGGTGAGCGCAATGCCGGGCTGCGCGCCCGCCTCGACCTGTCGCGCAAGGCCCACCGCGCGCGCTTCGGCGATTTCGAGCAGGTCTTCATAGACCCGGATTTCGTTGCCCGCTGCGACCCATGTCCAGTATTTCCGCAGCGCCTCGAACTGCACGTTGAGCTGCACCAGCAGCACATCAAGCCGGGCCTGGCTTGCGGCCAGCCGCGCATCTTCGACGCTGAAGCGGCGTTCATCGATGCGCCGGTTGCGCAGCAGCGAAAACAGCGCGCCGACCTTGAATTCGCCCAATTCGTTGGTGTTGTAGATATTCTCGTAAATCGGAAAGCGCCCATCCGAGAGGCGGTAGCTGGCAAAGACTTCACCGCCGAACGGCGCGATCGGCTGGGTTGCCTTGCCTTGTGCGAACCCGCCCGAAAAGGTGCCAGTGTAACGGTCATAATACTCGGCATCGAGCATCAGGTCGAAGGCGCCATCGGCGGCCAGTTGGTCGGCACGCGCGGCGGCTTCGCGTTCGAACGCCTCGAGAATGCGCGGGAAGGTAAGCGCAGACGAGCGCAGCACTTCCTCGGGGAGCAGCGGCCCGTTGCGCAGGGCTTGCGCCAGCGGCTCTTCATTGGGCTCGATATTCTGCGCGTGAACGGGCGCGCACAGGGTCGCCGTCCCGGCCAGCGAAAGCGCGATCAGCGCCAGCCAGCCCAGGCCCCAAAAGCTGGGAGAGGCGCCTCTCTTGGCGGGCAGGACCATCGATCAGCCGCCTTGCTGGCTTGCGGGGCTCGCCGCTGAAGCGCTGGCAGAGGCGGCGGCCGCTGCGGCGGGAAGTTCGGGCGGGAAGTTGTTGAGCTGGCGCCAGATCTCGTAGCCGACCGGCACGGTTTCAAGCAGGACAAAAGCCTGCCCCGCGGCGCCGAAGCGCACGAAGCGTTCCTCTGGCCAACGCTCGTCGCCTTCGACGATCCGTTCCTTGATGAGGACCCGGAACTGGCCGTTGATCTGCGCCGACTGGTCTACCGCGATGACCTCGCCCGGGAAGGTGCCGACAGCGACCGAGGGCCAGCCGCTAAACTGCACCGCCGGCCAGCCTTCGAACTGGATGCGCGCCGGTGCGCCTGTATAGACGAGGCCGACATCGCGGCCGTCGAGAAACACTTCGAGCACGCGTTCGGAGTTTTGCGGCACAAAGGTCGCCAGCACGTCTCCGGCATTGATGAAGGTCGCCGCATCGCCGCCATTGATGGACTGGATGAAGCCGTCGCGCGGGGCAGTCACCAGCTGGTTGGACTGGCGCGACAGGTTCGTATTCGTGCGCGCGAGGTTGGCTTCGGCTTCGGCCACGCTGCCGCGCATCTGGTCAACACGGATCATCGCCTGTTCGTAATCGCGCCGCGCGACGAGACCGGACTGGAACAGTTCCTGCATCCGGCGAAGATCGATCTCGGCGGTGGCCTGCGCGCTCTTGGCGGCCTGCAATTGCACTTCGACCTGAGCGCGCTCGGCTTCGAGCCGCTCGATCAGTTGCGGGTCGATATCGGCGATGCGCGCAATCGGATCGCCTTTGCTCACCTGGCTGCCATCGCGCACATACCATTCCTCGATCCGGCCGGAGACAAGAGCGTTGATGTCCTGCTGGCGCTCGTTCGGGTTGAGCGTGGTGATGACCCCGCGCCCGCCGACATTCTGCACCCAGGGCACGTAAATGAGGAATGCTGCGGTCGCGACCAGAGAGACCAGCAGCAGGAGGAAGGTGGTGCGAAAGATCCGCGGCAGCTTCACGTCCTGAAGCGCCGTGAAGTGCGCCATGTCCTGTTCGATCGCTGCCATGTCTATTCCGCCGCTCCAAGAAGGTTGGACGAAAGCGCGCGCGGGCCGCCCGGCATGCGCGGCGGCTTGCTGTTCACTGCGAGGCAGAAATCGTCGAAATTGTCATAATAGCCCTGCTTTTTGGCTTCCATGTGGAGGAAGCGGTCAAAGCCAAGATCGATCCGGCGGTTCGAGAAATAGATCACCGTCGAATAGGCCTGTTCGCGCAATTCGTTGACTGCGGCGGACAGATTGTCCTCGTCGAGCAGGTCGAACAGCTTGCTGAGCACCAGGATGCGAGGCCGCTCCAGCAGGGCATTGGCAAGCTTCAATTGCTGCAATTCCACCGAGGACAGCGGCCAGCCGGTGGCGGCGATCGGCGTGTCGAGGCCCTTTTCGAGGGTCGAGATTGTCTCGATCAGGCCGACCGTCTCAAGCGCGCCAATCATGCGCTGCGGGGCGGTCTGCTTGCACGAAAGGCCAAGATATTCGCGCACGGTCATGCCCACGAAGCTCGCCCGGTCGAGCACATGGACGTCCTTGCGCAGGTTATGCGCTTCGATTTCGTTGAAATCGACACCGCCCAGGGAAGCAAAGCCGCCCTCAGGCAATTGGTGCATCTTGAGAATATTGGTGAACAATCTCTGCACGCCGTGATGGCTGGCCGATGCCATGACGATCGCGCCGCTCGGGATTTCGAGGTTGAACTCGGCATCTTCGTGGCGCGCGCGGCCGCGCACCCCGCTGAGCACGAGTGTATGCTCGCTGACATTGATGGGATCATCGCCGGCGGGCTCTTCCTGTTCGACATCGTAAAACAGCGAGATCTCCTCGATCGCTGCGCAAAGGTCGTAGAAATAGGTGAGGTAGGTGCCCAGCTGCGCAACTCCGAAGAAAGCGGTGGACAGGACCAGCTCGGCCGCAACCAGCTGTCCAAGCGTCAACTGGTTGGTGATGACCAGCCAGCCACCCAGACCCAGAAGCGCCGCGCTCGCCGCCGCGTAGAGCGTGAGGAAAGCGATGGTCTGGCCGAAATGGTTGCGGAAGTGCTTCTTGCGTTCCGTGATGTAATTGTCGGTATGCGCGTTGCTTTGCTTGAAGGCGTAATCGATCCGGCGCTGCGATTTGAAGAAGCCGTTGCTCTCGCCCACCGTTTCAAGCCAGGCGGCGGTGCCGTGCTTGGCATGGCTGAGGTCAATTCCCGAGCGCACCGCGCGCGCGCCCCAGACCGCCCATATCAGCCATATCGCGGCTGTCATGATCAGCGTGAAGAGCAGGAAATAGGGGTGGTAGAGCGAAACGAGAATGAACCCCGTAAATACCTGGAGAACAACGGTGAAACCGCCAACGAACAGGATCGGGATCGCCTTTTCGACATTGATGACGTCGAAATAGCGGTTGAACAGTGAACTTTTGCGCGCATCACCGAAGAAGGGATTTTTGGCGTAGACCGAAAGGAGCGAGATTTCAGCTACCATGCGCGCGTAAAAACGTCGCGAAAACATTTCCATGAGGTGAATTCGCAAGGCGTAAAGCAGTGCAAACATCATCAGCAGGCCGAACAGCGTCAAGGTCAGCACGACCAGCGGCGTCGCCATCGCGGTATTTGCGACCGTGTTGATCAGCATCTGGACCGAAATCGGCGTTGCGAGGCTGAGCAGGCTGATGCCCACGCCATAGATCAGCGCGAGCCAGTAAAAGTTGCCTTCCGGGCGCAGGATGTTGAAAAACGTCCGGAAAAAATCCGGAAGCGACACTCTCTCGCCGTATGACATGTTCTTCACGGCCATGGCCTGTTATGATCCATTCGGCGCAAAGCGGCGCCTCGAACGCGGGGTAAGGGGATTTGTGAAGGTCCGCTGATCCCTAGCCGACGCACACCTACCATCCTGTAAAAACAACGCGATCATATATGCAAAGTTCCAGCGTTTCATGCAAACTGTGCAAGCGATTAAGGGGTGATAGGGGCCTCGAAAGCTTCGCCGGAGCCCGGCTCGCTTTGACGCAAGAGGGAACCTAGCCTTCCAAACCTGACTTTCACTTGAACGCGCCGGGTGAACGCGCAGGGGCAAATAACCTCATCTTACTACGCCGCAAGCGCTTGATTGGACCTGTTCTTGACCAGACACGCCTCTCTTTCCATCAACTTGCCCCTCCGGGCACCGCTTCCCTGGGGGACACGTCGCAAGTGAGCGCAGACGCTTTCGATATCGCCCTGATTGGAGGGGGGCACAGCCACGTGGCAGTGCTGGCCGACTGGGCCAGGCAAGGACGCCCCGCGCCGCGCGCGCTGTTGCTGACGCCCGAGCCGACCTTGCGCTATTCGGGCATGGTGCCGGGCTGGATTTCCGGCGAGCACAGGCGCGAAGACGGCCTCGTCGATCTGGCCGGACTGGCGAGCGCCGCGGGGGTCGAACTGGTGCTGGATCGAAGCGTGTCGATCGATCCGGTGAGCCGTCATGTCCTCACGCTCGAGAACGGGGTGATCCCGTTTTCGGTCGCCAGTATCGACGTAGGCGGTGTGGGTCGGGCTGCCGAGATCATCGGAGACGATCCCAGGCTGTGCGATGTGCGGCCGATCAACCGTTTTGTCGACCGACTGAGTGCCGAGGTATGCGAAGCGGGCCAGTTCGCCGTGGTGGGCGGCGGCGCAGGCGGGGTCGAGCTTGCTTTCGCCCTTCGTAATCGCGCGCGCGGCGGCCGGCAGCCCGAAGTGTCGTTGATCGTGGGCGAGGCCGGGCTGCTTCCCGATTTCTCATCCTGCGTTCGCCGCAAGGTCGAGCGCGAGATCGCGCGGCAGGGCATTTCTCTTTTCGAGGTCGATGCGTGGATCGAGCGAAGCGTGTTGATGGCGGGCGAAGTCGAGGTCGTGGCTGATCAAATCGTGGCAGCCATCGGCTCGGGCGCGCCGGACTGGCCGGGCGCGGGCGGGCTGGCGGTAGACGTTGCCGGGTTCATCGCGGTGGATCGCTACCAGCGCTCGACCTCGCACCAGCATATCTTTGCCGCAGGCGATTGTGCGCAGCGAATGGATCGCCACGTCCCGCATTCGGGCGTCCATGCGGTGCATGCCGGCCCGGTCATCGCGGCCAATCTGCGCGCGGTCCTTTCAGGCGGTGAGCCGACGCGCAGCTACACTCCGCGCGCGGCAAGCCTCTATCTGCTCTCGACCGGCAATGGCGAAGCGATTGCCAGCTACGGCCCCTTCAGCGCGCAACGGCGTTGGGTGGCGATGCTCAAGGCATGGATCGACAAACGCTGGATCGCCAACTACGCCAGGCTCAGCGCCACATCAGCCAGTCGCGCGTAACCTTGACGCGTCCAGGCTCGAATGGGGATCAGGCGGGCCTATCCGGGCCGCGCTCAAAAGGGGCATCATGAAGAAGTTCATCATCATCGCAGGCCTTGCTGCCCTGATCGCGGCTTATTTCGTGTTCGACCTGGGCCAGTATCTGACGCTTGGCGGGCTCAAGCAGGCCGTCGAGAGCGCCCGGGGCTATTACGCCGATAATCCGGTGCAGGTTATTGCGGGGTTCTCCGTGATCTACGTCGCAGCCACGGCGGCCTCGATCCCGGGGGCAGGGATCATGACGCTTGGCGCTGGTGCGCTGTTCGGTCTTGTCACCGGCACGATCGTGGTTTCCCTCGCCTCGACGATCGGCGCCACGCTTGCCTTCCTGTCGTCGCGCTACCTGCTGCGCGATCTGGTCGAGACGCGCTTTGGCGAGAGGCTGAAGGCGATCAATTCGGGGCTGGAACGCGACGGAGCCTTCTACCTCTTCACGATCCGGATGATCCCGCTCTTTCCGTTCTTCGTCGTCAACCTCGTCATGGGACTGACGCGGATTCGCACACTGACCTTCATCTGGGTGAGCCAGGCGGGAATGCTGCTGGGCACCATCGCCTATGTCAATGCGGGCACCCAGCTGGCGCAGATCGAGGACACGTCGGGCCTGCTTTCCCCGACCCTGCTCGGTTCCTTCGTCTTCCTCGCCATCGTGCCCTGGATCGCCAAGGGGATCATCGCCATCATCAAGCGGCGCAAGGTTTATGCAGTCTATTCAAAGCCAAAGAGCTTTGATCGCAACCTGATCGTCATCGGCGCGGGCTCTGCCGGGCTGGTCTCTGCCTATATCGCCGCGCAGGTGAAGGCCAAGGTGACGCTGATCGAGGCGGGCGACATGGGCGGCGATTGCCTCAACACCGGGTGCGTGCCCTCCAAGGCGTTGATCAAGAGCGCCAAGGTCGCCGACACCATGCGCCACGCCGACCGTTACGGCATCACGCCGCACGAACCCGAAGTGCCTTTCAAACAGACGATCGCGCGCGTCATGGATATCATCAAGACGATCGAACCGGCCGACAGCGTCGAGCGCTATACCGGCCTCGGCGTCGACGTGATCAAGGGCTATGCGAAGCTGGTCGATCCCTGGACGGTCGAGATCGCGCTCAATGATGGCGGCACGCAGCGCCTTACCGCACGCAGCATCGTGATCGCCACCGGAGCGCGGCCAGTAGTGCCTCCGATCGATGGCATCGAAGGCTCAGGCTATCTCACCAGCGAGACCATGTGGGAGGGGCTCGGCACTTTCGAACGCCCGCCTGAGCGCGTCGCGGTGCTGGGCGGCGGACCGATCGGATGCGAGATTTCCCAGGCACTTGGACGGCTCGGCTCGAAAGTCACTCAGGTCGAGATGGGGGAACGCGTGCTCGGGCGCGAGGACGAGGACGTCTCCGAACTGGCGCAGCGCGTGCTCGAAGGCGCAGGGGTAAATTTGCTCACCGGCCACCGTGCGGTGCGGGTGGAGGACAAGGTGCTCATCGCGCAGGGCGAGGATGATGAAAAACGCATCCCTTTCGACGCCCTCATCATCGCAGTCGGACGCAGAGCGCGGCTCACCGGCTTTGGCCTCGAAGAGCTCGGCATCGAGACCGAGGGCACGCTGAGCACAGACACCTTTCTCGCCACCAGATACCCCAATATCTACGCCGCAGGCGATGCGATTGGCCCCTATCAGTTCACCCATGTCGCCAGCCACGAAGCCTGGTTCGCCAGCGTCAACGCTCTGTTCGGCCAGTTCAAGCGTTTTGAGGCGGATTACCGCGTGATCCCCGCCGTGACATTCCTCGATCCCGAAGTCGCTCGGGTCGGCCTCAACGAAGCCGAAGCGAGGGAGCAGGGCATCGAATACGAGGTTACCCGCTACGATATCGACGATCTTGACCGCGCGATCACCGAGAGCGAAACCACAGGTTTCGTCAAGGTGCTCACCCCGCCTGGCAAGGACACGATCCTTGGCGTCACTATCGTTGCTGCCCATGCTGGCGAGTTGCTGGCCGAATATGTGCTGGCGATGAAGCACAAGATTGGCCTCGACAAGATCCTCGGCACGATCCATTCCTACCCGACCATGGCCGAGGCCAACAAGTTCGCCGCTGGCAACTGGAAGAAGGCGCACAAGCCCGAATGGGCACTCGCCATCGCCCAGCGCTACTTCAACTGGCGGCTTTAACCGCGGGCCAGGCTGACCTAGAGCGCAAGAGGCCATGGACTGGTTTGACCAAATACGCCCGCTTGCCGGGATCTGCGTGCTCGTCGCGCTCGCATGGGGGCTGAGCGAGAACCGGCGCGGGCGCCCCTCGCTCAAATGGATCGCAGGCGCGCTGGCCTTGCAGGCAGCGCTGGCGTTGCTCATCATCCGCGTGCCCTTTGTCTGGGCGGCGATGGAATATCTCAACCGCGGCGTTTCTGCGATCGAGCGCGCGACCCTCGAAGGGTCGTCCTACATGTTCGGCTATCTGGGCGGCGCGCCGTTGCCCTTCGAACTGAAAGAGGGCGCAGAGCCCCCGCTAATCATCGCCTTCCAGATCCTTCCGCTCGTCATCGTCTTCTCCGCGCTGGCGGCGGTGCTGTGGCACTGGGGCGCGCTTAGGGTGGCGGTGAATGGCCTGTCCTTTCTGCTGCGCCGCACGCTTGGAGTGAGCGGGGTCGTTGGCCTTGCGGGAGGGGCGAACATGTTTCTCGGCGTGGTCGAAAGCCCGCTTGCCGTGCGCGCCTATTTCGCCCGCGTAAGCCGCGCGGAGCTCTTTCAGATCATGGTGCTGGCAATGGCGACGATCTCGGGCGCGATCCTGATTCTATACGCGACCACCTTGCGTGAGAGCGTTGACAATGCGGTGGGCCACATGATTGCCGCCTCGCTTGTCTCGCTGCCGGCTGCGCTCCTGATCGCAAAGCTCATGGTCCCCGGTGCGCCGGGTGACGAAGCCACCGCGGCCGAGGATAGCGAAGCGGGCCTCAAATACGAATCCAGCATCGATGCGATCGTTAAGGGCACGATGGACGGTATGCAGCTGTTCCTCGCCGTGATCGCGATCATCATCGTCGTCTTTGCGTTGGTGGCGCTGGCCGATGAGGCGTTGAGCCTGTTGCCGCTGGTCGGTGACGAGCCTCTCACCCTGAAACGCGTGTTCGGCTGGGCGTTCGCCCCGCTGATGTGGCTGATCGGCGTGCCATGGGCCGAGGCGGCAACCGCCGGCGGACTGATGGGTACAAAGGCGATCCTCAACGAATATGTCGCCTATCTCGAACTGGCTGCCCTGCCCGCAGGTGCACTGGGCGAGCGCAGCCTGCTGATCGTGACCTACGCCTTGTGCGGGGTTGCCAACCTTGCCAGCGTCGGCCTGCTTGTCTCGACCATCGGGACCCTTTGCCCCGAGCGCCGCGCTGAGGCTGCGGGGCTGGGCATGAAGAGCTGGATCGCGGGCAATATCGCCACCGCGATGACGGGGGCCTGGATCGGGCTCGTGACCTTCACAGGCGCCGCGTAACGCCATGCTGGATGTAAAGCTGCGCCCGCTGATCGATCCTCCCTTGAATGCAATCGGGAACATGCTGGCGAGGCTCGGTGTGACTGCCAACGCGCTGACCTTCACCGGGCTTGCGCTGGGGCTGGGCGGGGCAGTCGCGATTGCGCAAGGGAACCTAGCCGCCGGGCTGGGCCTGATCCTCGCCAATCGCGTGCTCGACGGGTTGGACGGCGCAGTTGCCCGGGTGCGCGGGCCAACGCCGCTGGGCGGATATTTCGACATTGTCGCCGATTTCGCCTTCTACGTCTCTATCCCGCTTGCTTTCGGATTGCTGGACCCGGCCAACACTCTGGCCGCGCTGGTGCTAGTTGCGAGCTTCGTGCTGACAGGCGTGAGCTTCCTCGCCTTTGCCGTCATCGCCGCCGAACGCGGGGCGGCCAGCGAGGCGCACGGAAGGAAGAGTTTCTTTTACTCGACAGGGTTGGCCGAAGGGACAGAGACTATCGCGGTCTTCGTCGCCATGTGCCTGTTTTCCGGCTGGTTCGTGCCCATCGCCTATGGTTATGCGGCGCTGTGCTCGCTGACCGTGGTCCAGCGCAGCGCGCTTGCGGCGAGCACCTTTCGCAATTGAGCTCTAAAGGCCCAGTTTCCCGGCGGTGCGCTCGCGCAGTTCCACGATCCGCTTCGCGTTGGCGCCCAGGTCACTCTGCCCCACCCGGCTTACCGAGCGGAAATCGACCCAACCTTCGGAAACGCGCGCGACCACATCATCCTTGAAGCCGAACCAGAAGGTCTCCGCGACGCCTTCGACCGTGCCGGCCTCAGGATTGTAGCGGATATTGGTGAAGCCCATGTCTGCCATTGCCAGCTGGATCGCGTTGACCGCTTCGTTCTCGCCCGTTTCCCCGATTTCGAGCGGTTCGAGCTCGGGATATTTCTCGGCGATGATATCCGCCGTGGTCATGCCCGAGAGCGGCGGCTCGGTCCCGGCAAACTGCTCGGTCTCGCCCAGCGGCATATCGTAGGCGTTGAGAGGGTTGGCGCCGGCTTCGGCGCGCATCGCGAGGATTTCCGGCGAAAAGGCGGGCGGGTTCGCGGTGTCGGTCGCCATGTCGTGGATCGGGTGGTTGCCCGCGCCCAGCATGACCGGCGCGAACAGCCCGGTAAAGCCGAGCGCGACAACAAGTGCGAATGCCGACGAGACAAGCCCCAGCCGGCTGCCCGAGCGCAGGATCAGCACAATCGAGACAAGCGCGATCACGGCGGTCAGACCGATCAGGACCAGCCCGCCAAGGCCGAAGGCGCTCAGTCCCACTTGCCAGCCCCACAGGCCGAATTTGGTGCCCAGTGCAGCGACCAGCAGAAAGAGGGGCAGGATGATCGCAAGAATGCGGGCGAGGCGGGCGTGCCAGGGTGCTTTGTTATTCATGATGCGCGTTCATAGCGTGCAGCCCCGCAAGCGCAACTGTGTGGGATACTTCGTCCGGGCAGGGCCCCATTTCAGGAATTGTCCGGGAACTCTTGCCGTGCGCAGGATTTTGAACAGAGAGTGCATCCCGGCGGGCATTCCGGGCCGGAAACTCGATGGAGACAGTGAACTGATGGAAGCTTTTCATCGCAATCCATCTGGTCTATGGCCTTGTGCCCTACGGGAGGATGTAAGTTTTCAGAGGGAAGATACACATGAAGCGTAATGTAATTCTGGGCGCAGCTGCTTTTGCCAGCCTTGCCACTTTGACCGCATGCGGCGGCGGTGCCGCTCCGGCTGAAGAAGCCGAAGCCACCACCGAAGAAGCGGCGGCCCCGGCTGAAGAGCCGATGGCTGAAGAAGCGCCAGCCGAAGAGGCTGCCGAGCCGGCTCCGTCGGTCGACGCCAACGGCACGGTCATCGAAATCGAGATGTATACCAAGGATCCGGATGATTCGAGCAAGCTGCAGGTCTTCAAGCCGCGCCTTGTGACCGCCAATGTTGGCGACACGATCGAATTCGTTCCCACCGACCCGACGCACCAGTCCTCGTCGATCCCGGGGATGCTGCCTGAAGGCGTCGAAGGTTGGGAAGGCAAGATCAATCAGGGCGTCACCTATGTGGTGCCGAAGGCGGGCGTTTACGGCTACAAGTGCGTTCCGCACTATGCTGCCGGCATGGTCGGCCTGGTCGTCGTTGAAGGCGGTGATAACGTCGAAGCGGCGAAGGCCGTGAGCCACCCGGGCCTCGCGGGCCGCGTGTTCGGCGAAATCTTCGAAGAAGCCGGCCTCTAAGCCGCGTTTCCACCGGAAAAAAGAAGGGGCGGTGTGGGATGCCACGCCGCCCTTTTTCTTGTGTGTGTGTGTGTCAGGCCGTTTTTCCGGTGCTCAAATGACGCTTGCGCCGAGGTGAGGCCTGTGCGCAGATGCCCCGCCCGTGAAAACGGTGCCGCCCATCAGACCTCGCCATTGGCTTGCAGATAGGCGATCAGGTCAGCCCGCTCCTGCGGGTCCTTGATCCCCGGAAAAGCCATTCGGGTACCCTTGAGATAGGTTTGCGGCGACTCAAGATAGTCGAAGAGTATCTCAGGGGTCCAGGTGATGCCGCTCTCGGCGTTCGCGGCGGAATAGTTAAACCCATCGACGCTGCCTGCCGGGCGTCCCACGACCCCGTAAAGGTGCGGGCCGACGCGATTCTGCCCGTCCTGCAGGACGTGACAGGTGCTGCACCTGATGAAGACCTTTTCCCCCTTTGACGCATCGCCCGTCAGGTCGGCAAAAGCGACCGGCGTCGCCTCGACCGCAGGCGACGGATCGGGTTCGGGAGCGGCTTGCGCAGCTTGACCGGCTGCATCTGCGGCGCCGGCGCTTTCGCCAGCCGGGGCGGAAGGCTCGCTGCCACAGGCTGTGAAAGCCACAAGGCTCGTCGCCGCTATCGCATTTACGATGATCGCACGCATACCGTTCTATCCTCCTCATACTCTGGGTACTAAATCGATAAAACCATGCGGCCAAAGCCGAAAAAAAGAGCTGGCCCGCAGCAGGGGGGGCGGGCCTCCTTTTCAAATCAATTCAACCAGCCCTGACGCCCTGACAAGGCCCCACCCGAAAAGCGGCGGGGTCCGATTGCCTTGGGCAAAAAGGCCCCCCGCTCATCGTATCTTGGGGATTACGCAGCCGTTGCCATCCGCGCGAGCTCGCATTGCGACCAGATTTCACTCAGCGCGTTAATCAGGCGATCGATGTCCCCGTCGCTGTGGACCGGCGAGGGCGTGATGCGCAGACGCTCGGTTCCCACCGGAACGGTCGGATAGTTGATCGGCTGCACATAGATGCCGTGATTGTCCATCAGCCAGTCGCTGATCATCTTGCACTTCTTGGCATCGCCAACCATCACCGGGATGATGTGGCTGGGATTGGCAAGGTGCGGGATGCCCATCATGTCAAGCTTGCGGCGTACTTGCGCGACGCGCTCTTTCTGTTTGTCGCGTTCCTCGCTCGATGCCTTGAGGTGACGGATGCTCGCTGCCGCGCCCGCCGCGACAGCGGGGGGAAGGGCCGTGGAAAAGATGAAACCGCTCGCAAAGCTGCGGACGTAATCAACCAGGTTGCGCGAGGCCGCGATATAGCCGCCCATCACGCCATAGGCCTTGCCCAGCGTGCCTTCGATCACGTCGATCCGGTCCATCAGGCCTTCACGCTCGGCAATGCCGCCGCCGCGCGGGCCGTACAGGCCGACCGCGTGCACTTCGTCGATATAGCTGAGAGCGCCATGCTTCTCACATACATCGAGAATTTCAGCGATTGGCGCGATATCGCCGTCCATAGAATAGACGCTTTCAAACGCGACCAGCTTGGGGCGGTCGGGATCGAATTGGCTCAGATGCCGGTCGAGGTCCTCGGGATCGTTGTGGTTCCAGATCCGGCGTTCGGCCTTTGAATAGCGAATGCCTTCGATCATCGATGCGTGGTTCAATTCGTCAGAAAACACCGCGCAGTTCGGAATGCGCGCCGCCAGCGTGCCGATGCCTGCCCAGTTCGAGACATATCCCGATGTAAACAGCAGGGCGCTCTCCTTGCCGTGCAGGTCGGCCAGTTCGGATTCGAGCTCCACGTGATAGTGGTTGGTGCCCGAAATATTGCGCGTGCCGCCTGCGCCTGCGCCGCATTCGTCAAGCGCTTCGTGCATGGCGTCGAGCACAACCTGGTGCTGGCCCATGCCGAGATAATCATTCGAACACCAGACGGTGACGGCCTGCGTTTCCTCATCGTCGAGGAAACGGGTGGCGTGGGGAAACTTGCCGCGATGGCGCTTGATGTCGGTGAAGACGCGGTAGCGCCCTTCTTCGCGAACATTATCAAGCTCGCTCGCGAAAAAACCCTCGTAATCCATCGTCATTCCCCCCTTAGGGCCCTTGCTCTTCATTTCAGTCATCGGAGTCAATCACATTCGTTCTGATTGCGGATACACTGGGCGCTGGCGATCCCGCTACCGCGCGCCCGCGAAAGGCCCATCCCCACAGCATGCCATCGCGAAACGGCAGCGCGAGAAATACGTGTTCAAGTGCGCCCAGAAGGCACAGTGTGGTCAAGAGGCTTGCGCCAACCATTTCAGGACTTCCAACCGGTGCCTGGAGGGCGAGCGAACCGAACCAGAGCGCCACGCCAGTGATCGCGATGATCGACCCGCCAAGCAACCAGGTCATCCGATTGCGACCGAAATAGGTCTTGAGGTATTCAAGATGCGGCGGCAGCATTTCGACACTCGAATTGGGTACGCCGACAAAGATGTTGATCTTGGACGAAAGCCGCATGCCAAACAG
Organism: Erythrobacter sp.; assembly: GCA_043567175.1. Classification (GTDB taxonomy): domain Bacteria; phylum Pseudomonadota; class Alphaproteobacteria; order Sphingomonadales; family Sphingomonadaceae; genus Erythrobacter. Next base: position 1,428,912 of record CP121323.1, on the reverse strand, counting down.
CAGCACGAACACCGTCGCGCCGATCTGGTTGGGCATGCTCCAGGAGAGCGAGATCAACACCAGCGCCGTGATGGCGAGTACCACTTCGTGATGGATCACTGTCGCGCTCGCCTCGGCGAAGCGCTTTGCGCCAGTGATGCCGGGTGAGGCGGGTTCGCGGCGCGGTCCGGCGGCGGCACCGGTGAGAAAGCCAATCTCGTGCCAGCCCCAAACCATCAGTGCGCCGACAAAGGCTGCATAAACGCCAAGCACCGATACGCTTTGTGAGACGACCAGAATGATCAGAAGGCCGGCGATTCCACCAATCCCGCCGATCATCAGGCTCTTGGGAAAGGTCCTGGCATCGCGGTTGTCCGCCCATGCGACCAGCCCGGTTGCAATGAACCAGATCATGATCGTCACGATAAACGGGACAATATGGCCGTCCCAGCTTACCATGTGGGTTGCAGGCGGATCGTTGCAGGCAGGGCGTTGGGCTTGGTGCGGTGGAAATACATCCGCGCAAAGGCGAGGCCCGCACCGACCATACCGCTGACCCGCTTGGCGAGGCCGCCAATTCCGCCCTTTGTCTTGCCTTCTTCGATCCGATCAGCCGCAAGGCGCAGAACTTCCATCTGGCGCCGGAAAGCCGGGTCATCGATGTCGAGCTCTACCGGATAGACCTGCCGCGCGATCTGGTTGCAGACCCTGAAGACCTCGTAATCATATTCGGTCGGGTCGACGCCCAGCGCTTCGTGAAAGGCGGGACGGTTGTGATCACGTACATACATGGTGGCGTAGACCGATAGCAGGAAGAACCGGATCCAAAGCTTGTTGTGGCCTTTCAGCAGCTTGGGATCCGCCCGCATCAACATCGCGAACGCCTCACCGTGGCGAAACTCGTCATTGCACCATTCCTCGAACCAGTCGAAGATCGGGTGAAACTTGTGCTGCGGGTTGCGCGCGAGATGGCGGAAGATCGTGATGTAGCGCGCATAGCCGATCTTCTCGGACAAATAGACCGCATAGAAGATGAATTTCGGCTGGAAATACGTGTATTTCTTGGTCTTCGTCAGATAGCCGAGGTCGACGCCGATCCCTGCATCCTTGAGGCATTCATTGATGAAACCGGCATGCCGGCTCTCATCGCGCGCCAGCAGCTTGAACAATTGCTTCACATCCGGGTTCTTGGTGCGCTTGGCGATCTCGGCATAGAGCACGCAGCCGGAAAACTCCGAGGTCATTGAGCTGACCATGAAATCGGTGAATTCCTTGCGCAGCGCAGGAGGGAGCGTGTCGATCACGCCGTCGAAGCGGTCGTCTTTCTTGAAGTGCTTCTTGTTGGGATCGCCGATCATTTCCTCGATCAGTGCGTCCCACTCCTCGCGCACCGGGCTGACGTCGATCGCATCGAGGGCGTCGTAATCCGTGGTGTAGAAGCGCGGGGTGAGCATGGTTTCCTGCGTGGCGAGATCCATCGCCTCTTCGCTGGTCATCGGCTTGTAGGCGTTCATTTGATCCTCCCGGCGTTGAAGCTGACTTCGTAGAGTTCAGCCAGGTCCAAATAGGCTGCGGCCTTGATGGCCAGGCGTTTGAGCGGGCCGGCGCGGGTAACGGTTGCGGTGCGTTCAAACACTTCGCGGCTGCCGAAGGGAATGGAGATCGGATCGCCATGAACCCGAACCTTGTCACCCGCTTCCATCACCACGTCCGCTGGCAGATCAAGGTGTGCGTGAAAATGCTCGGGGCTCTGCTCGATCGTGATCATGCAGGGCACGTCGAATATGCGGGGTGCATCCGCGATATTCGCGCCTGAAGCCGGGCGGGCCTCGCCGAAATTGCCGATTGTGGTTTCCATCAGCGCCGTCCCTTCACGAGTATTTCCTTGTAGATGTCCTGCGTCTTGCCGCCGAACGAAGCGAGCTCGACAGAGCGGCCCGTCTGGCTGTCGCGCAGAGTCATCGAGCCGTTGTTCCAGGCGACCAGTTCAAACGGCACTTCGGAGCCCAGACCATGCTGGATGCGATTGGATGTCATCGCGCGGGCCGTAGCGCGCACGAAGCCGCCTTCGCCTTGCGGATAGCGGCCGATCTCCTCGCCCGTCAATGCATCGGAGACCCACACATCGCCATTCACATCATCGTGGAACTGGATGGCGCGCGTGTCGATTGTCACCACGCCGCGTTCTGCCCGGACCTGGTCAGGCACACCCTGCCGATCAAAGATGCCGACACTGGTCGAGATGACAAACGCCAGAGTGATCAGCACCACACTGGCCATTGCGACAAGCGGGAGCGTGTGGACCCGGAAGTCTTCATCGTCATAGGTGCGAACAATCATGCGGTTACTCCTTCCAGTTCGGGTTTAGCCGTCGCCGCGCCGCCTTCTTTGACATTGGTCAAATTCTTCTCGATCGGCGCGTATTTCGCGCAAGCCTCGGCGAGCGTCTGCGCAAATCCTTGCGCGTCGGGAATGGCGCGCAGCATCGGCTGCGGGCGGTTAAACCTGAACGGGCGCGCATGCGGCCACAGCAGCGAGTAGCCCAGCATCCGCTCGCCGCCCAGTTCAAGGGCAACGTCGCCAAACCTGCTGCCGCGCATGTGGAGATGCGCCGCCTCGATATGCTTGAGCGGAATGTTGATACGCGCTTCCACCGACATTCCGATGCGCATGATGAGCCGGACATCGGTGAGGATGTAGAGCGTGCTGTTAGCGCAGCGCCAGGCAATCAACTGGATCACCACCGCACCAAACAGGCCGGCAATGGCCAGGAAGATCGCGCTGTCGGTATTACCCCAGGCCCAGGCCAGGAGCACCATCACCGTCATGTATACGGCATAGCCACCAAGGTGGAACGCGGTCCGTGTCAGGACCGACAGGTTGGGTCGGCCCTTCCACAGAACTTTTTCATCGAGGGCGGGCGTGCCCATTGGATCGCCATTGGCGCTGGGCCCGTCCGCTTCGGTGATTGATGGATGATCCCTCTTGTCCATCATAGCACCGGCTCCGAACGCTCCGGTGTCGCGTACATGTAGCCGCCACCGTAATAGGCCATGATCTTGTCCTCCTCGAGGCGCGTGATCTGTCCGGCCTTGGCAAGGCGCGGCACGTCGGCATACTGGTCCTTGGTGATCGCATCGATCTGCACCAGCTCGGGATTGGCCGGCCACAGGCCTGCCAGAATACCCTTGGTCTGGACCACGGCCACAAACATCGGAGCGAGCACCTTGTCGCCCGCATTGGTCTCGATCTCGAGATAGCGGATGATGTGCTCTGACTGGTCGACCCAGATATCGCTCACCTTGCCCGCCAGCTCGACATTGCAGTCATAGACCGGCCAGCCGATGATGTTGGGATCGTTTGGAGCGATCTCGATTTCGTGCGCATCGCCGAGCGGGACAATCCGCAGGCGTCCGTCGAAAGTGAGGTCGGGATAGTCCTGGCGATTCGCCCAGGCAGCCGGGCCGAGGCCATCCTTCATCGGATTGCCGGTGGGCACATAGGCAGCGCCGCCAGCATGGAACATGCGCTGGGCAGGCAGTTCAACCGGCTCGCGCGGCATGTCTTCGGGAACATAGGTTCCACGGCCGTGCGGCAGCTGGAAGACCTTCTTTTCGCCCTGGGTGAGCGGCATGCTGTCAAGCCGGCCGGTGAATTCGTCCTCGAGCGGATAGCCTTCGCGCCGGCTCTCGCGGTTCAGATAGAACACAAGGCCGATGAAGAAGAAGAAGAATAGGAAGAATGCCAATTCGGCAACGTCGAACGTGCCGACTATGTATGTGGCATTCATCCCCAGAATGCCGAACGTATCAGAGAGTGTCATTTCAAGGTCCTCCGGTGGATCTGTGCGGCTGTCCTTCGGCTTATCCCATGGCGTGGGGCGGTCGCGGTCATGTCGGGAACTCACGCAGACCGAACGATTGATCTGCGCCTTCCGTCGAAGCGGTGGTGGATCTGCGATGGCGGCCGACAAGCGGTCCGATCGCGGCGAGACCTGCAAGAAGCAGCAGGATTTCCAGGATATAAACGGTGGTGTAGCCGGTGGCGCGCGTGGCGATCGCAGCAGTGGGATCACCGCTCATCGCAATCGCCGCTGCACCGTCACGTATGGCACCGCCAAGGGCGATACCGGCTCCGGCGCATGTCGCCTGAACCGCACCCCACGCGCCCAGGGCAAGCCCGGCGGTCGAGTTCTTCGCAAGGTTCATCGCCTCTATCAGCGTGCCGACCGAGAACAGGCCAAGCCCGAGACCGATCGCCAGCGAGCCCAGGAAAAGCATCAGCGGCGAGCCGAAGGGCGCGGCAAAAATTACCAGAAGAAAGGCGGTCAGACCGGTCACAAGGCCAGCGCCAGCAATGCGAAGCGGATCGTTGCCCCTGCCAAGCGAGCGGCCCGAAAGCATGAAGCCACCAAGCGCACCAAGCGCCCAGGCGCCGGTGAGGCCGGTGGTTGCGCCCACGCTCAGCCCCAGAACTTCGCCGCCATAAGGCTCAAGCAGCGCATCCTGCATGGCAAATGCGGCCGCGCCGATGCCGATGCCGGTGAGAAGGCGCGCATTGTAGCCATCAGAGACGAAGGCGTTCCACAGCTCGCTGAAGGTCGGGGAATCCGGGTCTTGCTTGGTCAGCGCCTTGTCGCGCGCTTCCTGTTTCCACAGCGCTATCAGGTTGAGCGCCATCGTGATGCAGGCGGCGCCCTGGATGACCTGGATCAGCCGTGTGTTGGAGAAATCGATCAGCAGTCCGCCCATCACGAAGGCGGCAAACATCATGCCCACCAGCAGCATCACGTAAAGCAGCGCGACCGCGCGCGGGCGCTTGTCTTCGGGCGCCAGATCGGTCGCCAGCGCAAGCCCGGCGGTTTGCGTTACGTGAATACCGATGCCTGTCAGCAGAAACGTGCAGGCGGCCGCAACAGTCGCAAGCGTGAACGTCGCCTCGCTTTCGAACAGGATCAGCGCAAAGGGCATGATCGCAAGCCCAGCAAACTGCATGAGCGTGCCGAACCAGATATAAGGCACGCGCCGCCAGCCCAGCACCGAGCGGTGCGTATCGGACTTGTGCCCGATGAGCGCGCGGAATGGCGCGGCGACCAGCGGAATCGCGATCAGCAGCGCAACGAGAAAGGTCGGCACGCCCAGTTCAACGATCATCACGCGGTTGAGCGTTCCGTTCAGCAGCACCATCGCCATGCCCACGCTCACCTGGAACATCGAAAGGCGCAGCAAGCGGCCCAGCGGCAGGTCCGCGCTCGCGGCGTCAGCGAACGGCAGCCAGCTGGCGAGCACCTGGCCGAAAGTGGGCGTTTCAGGGCCCTGGGGAGGGATGGGCTGCGAACTCATGCGCGCTTGACGAGCTCCATTGCCTGGCTGGTGTAGAATCCGCTGGATACGCGGCTCGTGCGCGCCACGTCCCAGCCATGGATGCGATCGACGATCATCTGGCGCAGATCATCTTCGGCGATCGGGACGATGGCCGGCGAACTGTCGCTTTTCGGAAAGACCTTCCCGAATTTGTGCATCGCGCCCAGCATCCGCGTAAACGGGGCGAAGGTGAAGACGATCGAGCAGCTGGTCCGCTCTGCGAGCTTCGCCAGCGCATCGACCAGGTCTTCAAGTTCGTAATGGATCAGCGAATCCATCGCGACCACATGGTCAAACCCGCCAAGCTCCGGATCAAGCATGTCGCCCGATCGCCAGAAGATGCGGCCGTGCCCCGTGAAGGAAGGGCAGCGTTCGCGCGCAACTTCGACAAGGCCGCCGGCAACATCGATGCCGGTGATCTCCGCGCCGCGATAGGCCGCCGCGATGGTCAGTCCCCCGGTGCCGCAGCCGGCATCGAGTACACGAACACGGCGCAGGTCCACAGGCAACCAGTCAAGCAGGATCGAGCGCATGTTGTCACGCCCGGCGCGCACCGTGGCGCGGATCCCGCTGACCTTTGCGTCAGAGGTTAGGTCGATCCAGGCCTGGCGCGCGGTGCTGTCGAAATAGGAAGCCAGTTCCTCGCGACGATTGGCGTAACCATCAGCTGCGTGGATAGCCCTTACGGCCGCCCTGCGGTCCATCGCGTTCGAGGCAAGGTTCTCGGAATATTGCGTAGCCATCACTCAAATCCCAGGAAATCGAAGATGTCGCGGTCCTTCATCGGCTGTGCCGTCGAAGGTTCGACCCCGGCCCACAGCATGGCTGCCAGCCGAAGATATTCGTCCTGCGCCTGCTGGACGGCAGGACTGTCGGGCATTTCGAACAGGGTGCATTTCTTGAGACGCGAGCGGCGGATCTCGTCGACATCGCGGAAATGGGCGAGGCGTTGCATGCCGATCTTGTCACAGAAGCGATCGATCTCGTCGGTTTCGCGGCTGCGGTTGGCGATGACACCGGCGAGGCGCACATCGTAATTCTTCGACTTGGCGCCGATCGCTGCAACGATGCGGTTCATCGCGAAGATGGAATCGAAATCGTTCGCAGCGACCACAACGGCGCGTTCGGCATGCTGGAGCGGGGCGGCAAAACCGCCGCACACGACATCGCCGAGCACGTCGAAGATCACGACATCGGTGTCTTCGAGCAGGTGGTGCTGCTTGAGCAGCTTGACCGTCTGGCCCACGACATAGCCGCCGCAGCCCGTGCCCGCCGGCGGGCCACCTGCCTCGACGCACATGACGCCGTTATAGCCTTCGAACATGTAATCGTCGGGCCGGAGTTCCTCGCTATGGAATTCAACCGTCTCGAGCACATCGATGACTGTCGGCATGAGCTTTTTCGTCAGCGTGAAGGTGCTGTCATGCTTGGGGTCGCACCCAATTTGCAGGACGCGTTTGCCCAGCATCGAGAACGCTGCCGACAGGTTCGACGAGGTCGTCGATTTGCCGATCCCGCCCTTGCCGTAGACGGCGAAGACCTTGGCTCCCTTGATCTGGTCGGTCGGGTCCAGTTGCACCTGGACGGAGCCTTCGCCATCGGCGCGGCTGAATTTCGCTTTGCTGTCTATCAGGTTCATCGTCGGAGATCCCTCTCTTATTCTTCCACGAACACGCCTTCGAGGCGGTCTTCGAGCTCGTCGCTGGCGTCGCGCAATGCGGCGAGCGTTTCTTCATCGGGTTCCCAGAGGTGCCGGTCGCATGCCTCGAGGAGGCGATTGGCAACCCGTGCAGAGCTCTTGGGGTTCAGCTCCGCCAGGCGGCGGCGCATGTTGGCGTCGAGTACGAAAGTCTCGGAAATCTTCTGGTACACCCATGGCTTGACCTGGCCGGTTGTGGCCGACCAGCCCAGCGTGCTGGTGACGTGGCCCTCGATCGTGCGCACGCCCTCATAGCCGTGGTCGAGGAGGCCCTCGAACCACTTGGGATTGAGCGTACGGGTGCGGGTCTCCAGGTCGATCTGCTCGCTGAGCGTGCGGACCTTGGTCTTCCCGCGGGTGGCATCGAGGATGTAGACCGGCGCGTCCTTGCCCTTGGCTTTCGCGACCGAGCGGGTGACGCCGCCAAGCCCGTCGACATATTGGTCGACATCGTTGATGCCAAGCTCGACGCTCTCGAGATTCTGGTAGGTGAAATCAACCGTGCCGAGCGCGCTTTGCAGCAATTCGCGCTGTTGGACGGGCGTGCCCTTGACGCCGTAGGCAAAGCCCTTGTTGACTTCGAAGGCGTTGGCGAGCTCGTCCGGGTCGGCCCAGGCTCCGCCTTCGATCATCTGGTTGACGTTTGCGCCATAGGCGCCCTCGGCGTTCGAGAAGACGCGCAGTGCGGCGGTCTCGAGGTCGCATTGGTGCTTTTCGGCGTAAGCCAGGCTGTGTTTGCGGACAAAATTCTGCTCAATTGGCTCGTCGGCACTCGCAGCGAGGAAGGCGGCTTCGGCCAGCATACGCGTTTGCATCGGGAGCAGATCGCGGAAGATCCCGGAAAGCGTGATCACCACATCGACACGAGGGCGGCCGAGCTCTTCAAGCGGGATCAGCTGTGCGCCGGCAAGCCGGCCATAGGAATCGCGCCGGGGCGCTGCGCCCATCAGCGTCATCGCCTGCGCGATCTGGACGCCTTCTGTTTTCATGTTGTCGGTGCCCCACAGCACCATTGCGATGCTTTCAGGGAAGGCGCTGCCGGTCTCGCAGTGGCGCGCCAGCAGACGTTCGGCCTGCTCCTGGCCCTGTGAACAGGCATAGCGCGAGGGCAGCAGGAAGGGGTCGAAGCCGTGGATGTTGCGACCGGTGGGCAAAACATCGGGGTTGACCACTACATCGCCGCCCGGAGCCGGTTCGACATAGGTCCCGTCCAGCGCGTGGATAAGCGAGGCCATTTCATCGCTTGAATCGAGTTTCGCGCCCAGCGCCTCGCGATCGGGAGTGCTGGTGCCATCGCCCAGTTCCGAGCCGGCGGCGACCATCGCATCGAGCATATCCTCGCGCGCCTGGCCTTGCGGGTTGCGCCCGAAGACGTGCAGGCCATGCGGGATCAGGGTCTCCTCGAGCTCGTAGAGCTGGCGCGTCAGATCCTCGATCGCATTATACTCGATATCGATCACCTCGCACTGATCAGCGATCAGCTGGGTAAGGTCGGCCCGCTCGGCCTCGTCTTCGGTGGTGCGCCAGCGTTCGACGCTCGCCTTGAGGTCGGCAAGGTCCTTGTAGAGCCCAGCCTGCGCCAGCGGCGGCGTGAGATAGCTCACCAGCGTGGCTGCCGAACGCCGCTTTGCCAGCATGCCCTCGGACGGATTGTTGGCCGCGTAGAGATAGTAATTGGGCAGATCGCCGATCAGTCGCTCGGGCCAGCATTCGCTGGTCATTCCCGTCTGCTTGCCGGGCATGAATTCGAGCGCGCCGTGCGTGCCGAAATGCAGCACGCCATGAGCTCCGAAATCCTCGCGGATATAACGGTAGAACGCACTGAAAGCGTGGGTCGGAGCAAAGCTGCCCTCGAACAAGAGCCGCATCGGATCGCCTTCGTAGCCAAAGGCGGGCTGCACACCGACAAAGACATTGCCGAAATGCCGGCCGAGGATCTGGATGTGGCTGCCATCGCTTTGCGCCTTGCCCGGTGCGGGGCCCCAGGCGTCTTCGATTTCCTTGAGATAGGTCTCGCGCGCGACATGCTCATCCGCCGGCACGCGGTGCGCGACGTTGGCCTCGGCTCCATATTGCGCCGCATTGCCTTCAAGCAGCGCGGTGCGCATCGCATCGAGGCTTTCGGGCACCTCGACGCTGTAGCCTTCGTCCTTGAGCCGCTGGAGTGTGGCGTAGAGGGATTCGTGCACCGCCATGAAGGCCGCTGTGCCCGTAGCGCCGGCATTGGGCGGGAAGTTGAAGACCACGATCGCAAGTTTGCGGTCGGCGCGCTGCGAACGGCGCAACGCGATCAGTTTGCGGGCGCGCGCGGCAAGAGCTTCGGCGCGTTCGGCGCAGCCCTGCATGACGCGCATGCCGTCGAGGGCCGGACGCTCGCAATGGCGATCGCAGCCTTCGCATTGCCCCCCGTTCGAGGCCGAGCGTCCACCAAAGACGGTCGGCACACTGGAGCCGTCAAGCTCGGGAATGGCGACCATGATGGTCGATTCGAGTGGAAGGAGCCCCTGATCGCGGCCACGCCAGTCCTCGAGCGACTGGAATTCCAGAGCGTGGGCAGCGAGATAGGGCACATCAAGGCCGGCGAGTACGTCGCGCGCGGCTTCGGCATCGTTATAGGCGGGGCCGCCCACCAGGCTGAAGCCGGTGAGATTGATGACGGCATCGATGGTCGGCTTGCCGTTTTCGTCGACAAAGAACTTCTCGATGGCAGGACGTGCATCCAGACCGCTGGCAAAGACCGGCACAACCCTCAGGCCCTCGGCCTCGAAAGCGGCGATCGCAGCGTCGTAATGCCCGGCATCGTTACCCAGCAGGTATGAGCGCAGCAGCACGAGGCCCACCGTGCCGTTGCGGCCCGGCGCATCCTTGCCGCGATCACGCGGGAGCACGCGAAGGCTCTCGGAGATCTTCTGCGGGTTGCGCGGGTGGTAGACGCCGGTTTCGGGATATTTACGCGGCGGGTCGGCCTTCACCAGACCCTTGCGCCCGGCACGCTCGCCCGCGGCATAGCGCTCGATCAGTGCACGCACCATCGCGACGACATTCTCGTCCGAACCCGAAAGCCAGTATTGCAGGGTGAGGAAATAGGCGCGCACATCCTGCGCGGTGCCGGGAATAAACTTGAGGATCTTGGGCAGGCGGCGCAGCATCTTCATCTGGCCCTCGCCAGAGCTCGATCCGCCCTTCTTGGGCGACCCGCGCAGCTTCTTGAGCAGCGCGAGCGGGCCCTTGGCGGGCGCATCCATGCGATAATTGCCCATGCGGGTGAGCTTTACGATCTCGCCTGCCGACATCAGGCAGACCATCGCGTCGCAATGCTCGCGCCGTTCTTCAAGCGCCGGCATGATCATGCCGACGTGATCATCCACGAAAAGCATGGTCGCAATGACGATATCGGCATTGGCGATGGCGGCGCGTGTCTCTTCGAGCGCCGCTTCGCTGCCGCCCCATTCGGACGCTGCGTGCAGGCTGACCGAGATATTCTCGAGCCCGAGAAGGGCATCGGCGCGTTCGACTGCTCCCTTGAGATGGTTGTCGAGCGTGACGATGGCGACGCTGACGGGCGCATCATGACCAAAGGCGTTCTTCGGGCCTTTCTGCGGGATATCAGCCTTACCGTGCATAATGAGCCTTCGCGTCGTAAAGGGTTTCGATTTCTATCCGTGCGACCCCTTGTTCTGCGGCGTAGGCTTCGGTGTTGCGCCGTGCCTTGCCGCGCACGAAAAATGGAATTTTCTTGAGTTCTTTGGTGGCTTCGGCAGTCCAGATCGCTTCGCCATCAGCTGCGACCTCGTCTGGCACCGGAACATCCGCCTCAAGTTCAGCTTCGCGAGTGGCGTCGGCAGCAGCCGGGGCTGCGGCCGTCGTCTTCGGGCTGTGCGCCGCGTGGTGCGAGGCACCTGCCTCGTCCGAAAATTCGAAGTCTTCGCGGAACATCGTCAAGAGATGCTCCTCAAGGCCCATCACGAGCGGGTGGACCCAGGTGTCGAAGATCACGTTGGCGCCTTCAAAACCCATCTGGGGCGAATGGCGCGCGGGGAAATCCTGCACATGGACGGGCGCGGATATCACCGCGCAGGGCATGCCCAGGCGCTTGGCAATGTGCCGCTCCATCTGCGTGCCCAGCACCATTTCCGGAGCGGCTTCGATGATCGCGTCTTCAACCGCGAGGTGATCGTCGGTGATCAGCGGCTCCACTCCATAGAGCTTGGCCGCCTCGCGGATCTCGCGGGCGAATTCACGGTTGTAGCAGCCAAGGCCGCAGACCTCGAAGCCCAGTTCGTCACGGGCGATCCGCGCCGCTGCAACCGCGTGGGTCGCATCGCCGAAGATGAAGACACGCTTGCCGGTGAGGTAGGTCGAATCGACGCTACGGCTCCACCACGGCATGCGGGAATTGGTGTCGCCGAGGGCAGGCGTGGGATCTGCACCTGCCAACTCGGCGACGTCGGCAATGAAAGCGCGTGTGGCGCTCACGCCGATAGGGACACTGCGAATGGCAGGCTGTTTGAACGTGCGTTCAAGCCAGCGGGCCGCTTCGTCAGCGATCTCGGGATATAAAACGATGTTGAAGTCCGCCTCGCCAATACGGGCGATGTCGGATGGGCGAGCGCCAAGCGGCGCGACGAGATTGATCTCGACACCCAACTGGTCGAGGATCTTGCGAATTTCGACGAGGTCGTCGCGGTGCCGGAAGCCAAGAGCGCAGGGCCCGAGGATGTTGGCCTTGGCCGCGCGCCCTTCCATCGGTGAGCGCTGGGCGGTCTTGTCCGCAAGGTTGCGCACGACCTGATAGAAGGTTTCGGCCGCGCCCCAGTTTTCCTTGCGCTGATAGCTCGGCAGCTCCAGTGGGATCGCGGGGCAGGGCAGATCCATCGCCTCGGAAAGGCCGGCGGGATCGTCCTGAATAAGCTCGGCGGTGCACGAGGCCCCGACAATGATCGCTTCCGGCTTGAACCGCTCGACCGCATCCATCGCCGCATCCTGGAACAGCTGCGCTGTATCCTTGCCAAGGTCGCGGGCCTGGAAGGTGGTGTAGGTCACGGGAGGGCGCCGGTCGCGCCGCTCGATCATGGTGAACAGCAGATCGGCGTAGGTGTCTCCCTGGGGGGCATGCAGCACGTAGTGCACCCCTTCCATCGAGGTGGCGATGCGCATCGCGCCCACATGGGGAGGGCCTTCGTAGGTCCAGAGAGCGCCATGGCTGTTTCCGCCAGGAAAGGCTGCGCGAGCAGATAGCGAGTATTCGGGCCCACACCGGGCAGATCGCGGGCGTTGCGCGAGGGCAGCGAGGCGACATTGGCAATGCCGAGCTGGTCGAACAGGCGCAGGAACTGGTCTTCGACGATGTCGGGCAGAGAGCCCACGATGAGCAGGTTCCTGGCATCATCGGCGCCCAGTGCGGGCATTTCCGGCACCAGCGATGTAAGGCAAGCATCTTCGCCTTGCGTGAATGTCGTTTCGATGCCGCTGCCCGAGTAGTTGAGTATGCGCACGCGGGGCATGTAATGCTTGCCCAGGCGCTCGGCGGCCTTGGCAAGGTCGAGCTTGATGACCTCGGATGGGCACGAGCCCACGAGGAACAGCGTCTTGATGTCGGGCCTGCGCTCGAGCAGGCGGGTGACGACCCGGTCGAGTTCGTCCTGCGCATCGACCATTCCGGCAAGATCACGCTCTTCCATGATCGCGGTCGCAAAGCGCGGCTCCGCGAAGATCATCACGCCGGCTGCCGATTGCAGCAAGTGCGCGCAGGTGCGCGAGCCGACGACCAGGAAGAAGGCGTCCTGCATCTTGCGGTGCAGCCAGACGATACCGGTAAGCCCGCAGAACACTTCGCGCTGTCCACGCTCGCGCAGGACGGGGCGCTCCGAGTCGGAGGTTTCGGGGGTCGAACAGCCTGGAATGGTGGAGACGTGGTTCATGCGGGGACGGCTCCCTGCGACGCTTCGATGCGTGCGCCTTCGAGTCGCGCAACGCGCAGTTTCCACAGGAACTGGCCTGCGTTCACGACGTAGGCGGCGTAGCCGGCGAGCGCGACGGTCATGCGCGCTTCAAGCGAGCCGATCGCTCCCAGCAGCATCACCAGGTACGCGGTGTGCAGCGCCAGTACGAGCATCGAGAAAACATCTTCCCAGAAGAACGCCGGGGCAAACAGCCATTTGCCGAACACCACCTTCTCCCAGATCGAGCCGGTGACCATGATCGTGTAAAGGATGAAGGTTTTCAAAACGATGGAGGCATCGGCCAGCCATGCGCCTTCGCCGGTGGCGAGCGTGCGGATGACCAAAGCGAGGCTGGCGATGAAGACGAGAAACTGCAGCGGGGCAAGCACACCCTGAACGAGCGTCCAGACCGATTCGTCGCGGCGCTTGCGCTCCTCGGCGGTGTAGAGTGCTCCTCTATTCACCTGACCCGTTTGTCCCTCTGGCTTTCTGCCAACGGGCTCGTCCGGGGAGACGTGTTCCTGTCGAGTCATGTTCGAGCTTTGCCCTCTCTTTCGGATTCAATTGTTACGCCCTTCACGGGATTAGTGTCAATATTAATTGACGTACATAAAAATTGACACCAGAGAGTCCGTCGACCTGCACAGGTTTGCGCTTGAGCTGAAATAAGCGTATGAACGAGTCGCCGAAGTTGAGAGGGATTAAGCCTCGGCTACCGCCACTCAGCTCAGGTGCGCTCCTCGCATCCATGGGTCGATTGAACGATGTTGGGGAGAATACGGCATGGCCGCTCCAAGCGACGGACGCACACTCGGGCGAGCTTCAGGGCTGCGGTTCAGCAGCGCTGCGCTGCGCCGAATCCTTGCTACACCGCTCACATGGCGCAAGCCCCCGGAAACCAAGCCGAGCATGGTCTTTAATAGATGTGCCTCGCAGGATCCGGTCAGCGCGGTCCTTGAGGGCGATATCATCCCGCGCCTCCTGATGGCGCATGTTGTCGACGGTTCGTTCGCCACCAAAGAGGAGCGCAGCAAGATAAACGCGCAAGATACACAGACCTTCGCTGCACTGCCGTTGACGCTGGAAGCGCCGGATCTGCTTAGCGAGGTCGATCGTTTTCTCGGGCAGGGCCTTAGCGTCGAAGACGTATATCTCGACCTGCTCGCACCTGCAGCACGCCACCTGGGCGAGTTGTGGGACAGGGACGAATGCGATTTTGTCGATGTGACGATGGGTTTGTGGCGTTTGCAGGAGGTCATGCGCGACATTTCGCTGCGTGCACCGCCCGGAGGCGCCCGTCATGGCCCTTCGCGCTACGCCCTGTTCTGTCCGGTGCCGGGAGATGTCCACAGTTTTGGCGCGCAGATGGCCGAGGAAGTCTTCGCACGGGCCGGTTGGCACAGTGAAGTGCTGCTAAAACCCCAGCGCCGCGAACTTCTTGATTACGTCGCCAAAAACCCTGTTGACCTCATCGGCCTGTCCATCGCAAGCAACTGCCCGACTTCGGGGCTCGCAGGCCTCGTCAAGGCTATCCGCAGTGTCGCGCAGAATCCGAACCTTTCCGTCCTCGTTGGTGGCCCGATGGTCAACCTAGATCCCTCTGTTGTGACCGAAGTCGGTGCCGATGGCACAGGCGCGGATGCAAGAGCGGCGCTCGATATCGCCGAGCGCCTGGTTCCTTCCGCGCCGCCACGCGCGCGCGAAATGATGTAAGGCCCACAGCAATCCATGCTCACACGCAAGCACAGCATCGAAGGAAAGAACCCGTTCCGCAACGCCGCGGAACTGTTCGACTCGCTCGACTCCGACGCGGCCATGAAGGTCGCAATGGTCGCGGGCGACGTCACTCTTGTGCTCGACGACACCGGCACCATTCTCGATGCGGCCTATGATCCCAAGGAGTTCCCCAGCTTTGAAAACTGGGTGGGCACCAACTGGATCGAGACCGTCACCGAAGAAAGCCGCCCCAAGATCATGGAGATGCTGGCAGCTGCTCGCCGGGGCGAGGTGCAGCACTGGCGGCAGGTCAACCACCCCTCGCGCGAGGGCGACGTGCCAATTCGCTACGCGGTCCTCAGCGTCAATGGCGGCGAGCATCGCATCGCCTTCGGGCGCGACCTGCGCGAAGCGGGCAAGCTGCAGGCAAGGCTTCTGCAGGTGCAGCAATCGCTCGAGCGCGACTATATGCGCATGCGCCAGCTGGAGGCGCGCTATCGCATGCTGTTCGAGCTTTCCGCCGAACCCGTTCTGATTGCCGAGGCGCAGACCTTGCGCATTCGCGAAGCCAATTCGGCTGCCCATGGTTTGCTCGGTGCGAGGCTGGGCACATTGCAGGGCAAGAAGCTGCTGGGCTTGCTTGACAAGGATTCGCGTGACCCGATGCAGACGATCGTGGGCGCAGCTCTCAGTTCGGACAGCGCCTCACCGATCAAGATCAAGTTGCTCAAGCCCGCGCGCGAGGTGAGCGCTTCGATCGCCGGCTTCACGCAGGACCGGGGTCAATTCCTGCTCGTGCGCCTGCTGCCGAGCGGCGAGGGCGAGTCGAATGAATTGCCATCGCCGGTCATCGATCTGATCGAGGACATGCCCGATGCATTCGTCGTCGCAAACGCGCAGATGGAACTGGTCAGCGCGAACCACGCCTTCGTCGAAATGGTTCAGGCGGCGAGTGTCGATCAACTGCGTGGGCGTTCGCTTTCAGACTGGATCGGACGGCCGGGCATCGATCTCGACCTGATAGAGGGGCAGATCGCTCAGCACGGTGCGGCCCGCAATGTGAGCACAGTGTTGCGCACAGCGACCGATATCGAGGGCGAGCCGGTCGAATTGTCTGCAGTGCGCAGTACAAGCGACGAGCCGCTCTTTGCCTTCGTGATCCGACCGATCGGCCGCCGACTGCGCGATTTGCCGCCCGGCGCTGAGGACCTGCCGCGCTCGGTCGAGCAATTGACAGACCTTGTCGGCCGCATGTCGCTCAAGGACATCGTGCGCGAAAGCACGGACCTTATCGAGCGGCTGTGTATCGAGGCCGCCTTGTCCTACACTTCGGACAATCGCGCTTCGGCAGCTGAAATTCTGGGCCTCTCGCGCCAGAGCCTGTATTCCAAGCTGCACCGCTATGGGCTGGGCAATCTGCCGGCGGATCCGGACTGATCCGCCAAGCCGAATTTTTTTGAAAAGCGAGGCATTCTGGTCGCATAGGTCTTATGCGCGATGGGCCGTGCGCGCCCCCGTGAAAGTTAGCGGCGCGCGAGGCTTGCCGGCTTTGGTGGTTTCATCCGCCCGATGCGAACTTGCGATACCCTCAGCGGCGCTTTCAACTCCGGTTTACACTGACTGAGGCGAGGGTGTTTGACACTCGAAGTCCGCTCCTGCTTATGATTTTTGCCCTATTTCGGGGTATGTACAATCCAATGTGTCAAAATAATTTGACGCATTGGGTTGTCAGGCATAGTTTCTGCTCATGCAACGCTCTGCGGTCTCGACTCGCTCTGCACCTCCTCCGGCGCTCCGTGATGTCGTGCAATTGCTCAAACCGATCACCTGGTTCCCCCCGATGTGGGCCTTCATGTGCGGCGCGGTTTCTTCCGGTGCCGGCCTTGATGGGCGTTTGTGGTTTGTCGCGGGCGGCGTCTTGCTGGCCGGGCCGCTCGTGTGCGGGACCAGTCAGGCGGTCAATGACTGGTTCGATCGCCATGTCGATGCCATCAACGAGCCGGATCGTCCCATTCCGTCAGGACGCATTGCCGGGCGCTGGGGACTCTATATTGCCCTTATCGCCAGCCTCGTCTCGGCGGCGGTGGGCTGGGCGCTTGGCCCGCTCGTCTTTATTGCCGCGCTCGTCGGCCTCGCTTTCGCCTGGGCCTATTCCGCCCCGCCTTTGCGGTTCAAGAGCAATGGCTGGCTGGGCCCGCTTGTTTGCGGGCTGACCTATGAGGGATTGAGCTGGTTCACCGGAGCAACGGTGATGCTGGGCGCCATGCCATCGCGCGAGGTAATCCTGGTGCTGGTGCTCTATTCACTCGGCGCGCACGGGATCATGGTCCTCAATGATTTCAAGGCTGTGGAGGGTGACCGGCAGACCGGGCTCACCTCGCTTCCAGTGGTGCTTGGCGTCAGGAATGCGGCGCGGCTTGCCTGCGTGACGATGGCCGCGGCGCAGATTGTCGTGATCGTGTTGCTGGCTCTTTGGGGGCTGAACCTATCCGCTGCCCTCGTAAGCGCATCTCTGGTCGCGCAGCTTGCTGCCATGCCGCGCCTGCTGTCTGACCCTGCGGCCAAAGCGCCCTGGTACAATGCGGTCGGCGTCCTGCTTTATGTGCTGGGCATGCTGGCATCCGCGCTTGGCCTTGGAGGCTATATCTGATGCACGCGCCGCTTGCATCCAGTGTCAATGCGGGCCTTTCCTGGTTTGCCATTGCTCGCATAGGCCTTGTGCAGGCGTGCATCGGCGCACTGGTGATGATGTCGACCACGGTTCTCAACCGCCTGATGGTGGTCGAATACGGTCTGCTCGCCGCAATTCCGGCGGCGCTGGTCTCATGGCACTATGTCATCCAGCTTGGCCGCCCGCTGTGGGGTCACGGATCGGACCGCGGCTCCAACCGCACGCACTGGATCATCGGCGGCATGATTATTCTTGCCGTCGGCGTTCTGATGGCAACGCAGGCAACCTTGATGATGGCCGCTTCCGGCTTCTGGGTGTTCGCTTACGCTATCCTTGCTTACACGATTATCGGCGTAGGTGTGGGGGCGGCGGGCACGTCTGCGCTGGCCCTATTGGCTTCAAGCGTTGCGCCGGAGCGCCGCTCTGCGGCCGCTGCGATGACATGGATCATGATGATCGCCGGGATCGTGGCTTCGGCCATAACTGTGGGTGCGTTGATCGAACCCTTCTCGCCGCAAGTGCTGACAAGGGTCGCGATGGGTCTTGCAGTCACGGCGATCGCGCTGACCATCATCGCCACTTTCCGGCTCGAGCGCGACAAGCCCGTCTTCGCGCAAACCGCAAAGGACAGCGATGCGCCCGCCTTTGCCACCGCGATCCGCGAGATCTTTGGCGAGACCGCCGCGCGGCGTTTCACCATTTTCATCTTCGTCTCGATGATGGCCTACAACATGCAGGATCTCATCCTTGAGCCATTTGCCGGCCAGATTTTCGGCATGGCGCCCGGCGCGACGACGCAGCTGGGCGGCATGCTCAATGCGGGCAGTCTCGTCGGGATGATTGTTGCCGGCGTGGGCGGCAGCGCGTTTCAGGCGCGCATGCCGATTGACCTGCGTGTCTGGATCGTGAGCGGCTGCCTTGGTTCAGGGCTTGGCCTTGCAGGGCTGGCGGTTGCGGCGCAGGCCGGACCGGGCTGGCCACTGACGGCCAATGTCCTTTTTCTTGGTTTCTGCAACGGCGTCTTCGCGGTCGCTGCGATCGGCGCGATGATGGGTCTTGCCGGTTCCGGCGAGCAAACGCGCGAAGGCGTTCGCATGGGCGTTTGGGGAGCATCGCAGGCCATTGCCTTTGGCTTTGCCGGGCTTCTGGGCGCAGCGGGCCGCGATATCGCGCTCGCCATCTTTGGAGACCTCGGCGCTGCATACCAGATCGTGTTTGCCGCCGAAGGCCTGCTCTTCGTCGTCGCTGCCATACTTGCTTTCGGAATTTCCGGAACATCCGCGCCATTCAAGCCCGGCGCGCGCCAACTAGCCCCCCATAAGGATCAGGAGAGCTTCGCATGACTGAGACAATTTACGACGCCGTCGTCATAGGCGGTGGACCCGCCGGCGCCACCGCTGCGACGGATCTGGCCCTGGCGGGCCATTCGGTCCTGCTGATGGAGCGCGGCGGGCGCATCAAGCCGTGCGGCGGAGCGGTGCCGCCACGCCTGCTCGAGGATTTCGACATCCCGCAAAGCCTGCTGGTCGCTCGCGCCCGATCGGCCCGAATGATTGCGCCTTCCGGGCGCGCGGTCGATATGCCGGTGGGCGAGATCGGCTATGTAGGAATGGTCGATCGCGAGGACTTCGATGAATGGCTTCGCGTGCGCGCCTGCGAAAGTGGTGCCGAGCGGCTGAGCGCGACGTTTGAGAAGATTGAGCGCGATGATAACCCGCATCCGCTTGTAACCTTCCGGCGCGAACGCGGCGGTCCGATCGAGAAGATCCGGGCGCGTTGTATCCTGGGCGCAGATGGAGCGCGTTCTGCGGTGGCCAAGCAGGCTCTGCCCAATGCGGAGCGGGTGAAATGCGTCTTTGCCTATCACGAGATCATCAAGTCGCCTGCCAATGACACCGAAAGTTTCGATGCCAATCGCTGCGATGTTTTCTACCAAGGCCGCCTGTCGCCCGATTTCTATGCCTGGGTGTTCCCGCATGGCGAGACCGCGAGCATCGGGGTGGGCAGCGCCAACAAGGGCTTTTCCCTGCGCGGTGCGGTTGCCGAAATGCGCGGCGATCTTGGCCTCGACCGCTGCGAGACGGTGCGCCGCGAGGGCGCTCCGATCCCCCTGAAGCCGCTCAAGAAGTGGGACAATGGCCGCGACGTCATCGTCGCCGGGGATGCCGCCGGCATCGTCGCACCGGCTTCGGGCGAGGGCATTTACTACGCAATGGTCGGTGGCCGTGTCAGCGCCGAGGCGGCGAGCCAGTTCCTCAAGACCGGCGAGGCCAAGCAGCTCGCGAAAGCCCGCGGCCGCTTCATGAAGGAACATGGACGGGTGTTCTGGATCCTGGGGATCATGCAGTATTTCTGGTATTCGAGCGACAAGCGACGCGAGCGCTTTGTCTCAATGTGCGATGACGAGGATGTGCAGCAGCTGACCTGGCAGGCCTACATGAACAAAAAGCTGGTCCGCTCGAAACCGATGGCGCATGTAAAGATCTTCCTGAAGGATACAGCGCACCTGCTGGGCCTCAGGGCCGAGGCGAGTTGACGCGCCATGCGAGCTGAAGAATTTCAAGAGCGGCCCTTCCTCAATCCCATGCGGGTGCTGCCCATACTCGCGGCTACGATCGCGGCGTTCTTCGTCGCTTTCATGGGCGCGACTGTCACCGATCTTGGCCCTTGGTACCAGGCACTTGTCAAACCCGTCTGGACGGTGCCCGATGGCCTGTTCCCGATTGTGTGGACGGTGATCTTTGCGCTTGTAACAGTCGCATTCATCAAGGCCTGGCGTGCTGCCCCGACCTCGCGCGATGCGCAAACGGTTGTGAGCCTGTTCGCTTTCAATGCTTTCCTGAACGTCGTGTGGAGCCTGCTGTTCTTCCGACTGCAAAGGCCGGATTGGGCGTTCATGGAAATCTTGCTGATGTGGGTTGCGGTGCTGGTGATGATCGTCTCGTGCTTCCGCTTTTCAAAGCCTGCTTCTGCGCTGCTGCTGCCCTATCTTGTGTGGCTTAGCTATGCAGGCATGCTGAACTGGGCAATTGTCGAGCTTAACCGGCCGTTTGGCTGATCGCTTCTATGAGCGGCAGGATTGGCTCAGCGCATTGAATGCGCTGTGTTTCTGCCTGCCGCGCAATTTGGGCAGGCAATGATCCAGACCTTCTTTGACAGCGGCCGGGCAGCGGATGTGGTGCTGCTCGTCCTCGCGCTTGAGGCTCTCTGGCTCTCCCGCCGCGGCTGGAGCCTCGCGCGTCTGGCCCAGCTATTGGGCCCGGCCGTTTTCATCGTCCTTGCCGTGCGCGCCGCGCTTGTCGGTGCAGCCTGGTATTGGGTGGCGCTGGCATTGACGGCCTCTTTCCCGCTTCACGTGATGGATGTGCTGCAGCGCCTGCGCCAGCGAGACTCGCGAGAGGATACGCAGGACGTCTAGTTGGCGGGTCCAGCGGCTCCGGGCCGCTGAGCGTGGAAAGGGGGAGGGGCATCGCATCATCGCATCGTTCCGAGGCCTGGGGCGGCGTTCCCCTGGATTGCAGCAGGATAGTTCGATCAGACCGCCAGTGTGTCCCTGCCAAGCGAAATGGCTGCAGCCCGACACTGGTTTTTGCTCGCGGTTCCTGAGTGATCGGCCGGATCGATAGTCCAGCCTCGATGTCCCAGCTTTCGATAGCCCAGCCTTGATCCGGGTGCTCACTGCCAGTTCGTTTCAAACAGCTCAAAGAAGACCGGCCCCGCGTCCCATTGAAGGGAGGCGGGGCCGTATCTTTGTGCCGACCGGTAGAGCGCTCGCTTGTATCCGATGCGGATGGCGGGCGGCTCTACCGAGGGGCGTCTATGGCGCTATTCCAGCTCAGACCGGAGCGTAATAGTGCTCTTGCGCCCAGATGTACCAGTTCTCGACGACCGTGCCCGAGAGAAGGACGCCGATCCCGCCGGTAAGCGTGGTCAGGACGGCGAACCACCAGGCCCAGCGGTGGATGGATTCGATCGAGGCGTTGAAGCCCATCGTCCAGCGCCAGAAAAGGCCACCGCGTTCAGCCGCTGTGCCGCGGTCGGTGATCTGTTCGATCTCGCGCTCGGCGCCATAGCGGCCGGTTGCAAGGATCGTGGCTCCGTGCATCGCGAACAGGATGGCCGACCCGTAAAGGAAGACGATCGAGAGCGCGTGGAACGGGTTGTAGAAGAAGTTACCCCAGATCAGCGAGAAGTTGTTGGTCCAGATCAGGTGGCTGAAGATCCCGTAGGGAACCGCTTCGTGCCAGCCGGTGCCCAGCATCGGGCGAATGAAGCCCAGCACCAGGAACAGCCAGATCGCGGAAGCGAAGGCCCAGGGGATGTGATAGCCCATGCCCAGAGCGCGAGCGCGCATATAGGTGCGGGCCAGCCAGCACAGAACCGAAATGGTCAGGAAAGCGCCAGTCATGATAAACCAGCCGCCTTCTTTCAGGGGGACAATGAAGTCCTTCCCGTATTCCGGTCCCGGCGGGTCAAGCGATAGCCAGAAGAACTCGCGCATGAAGGTCTGCGGGCTCCAGTTTGCCTGTTCGGCAAAGTTCATCCCGATGATGAACAGGGCCGCAAACCCGAATGCCAGACTGATCATGCCGAGCCACCCCAGATAGAGCGGACCAAGCTGGGCCTGGCCGAACTTGCCCATCCAGTAGGAATAGCCGGTCATGTTGTAGCGCGGTTCGCTACCGTCGAGGTGCGGGACGCCGAGTTCGGGCTCGGCTTTGACCTGCACCTGGGTGAAGATGTTTTGATACGTAGCCATCAGGTTAAGGCCTCCCCTTCCCAAAGCGGGATTTCACGCCAGAACTCCCAGAAATCGACCCAGCTGCCGACATAGATCGGACCGGAGATGACGATGCAGATCGCGCTCCAGAAGCCTGCGTTCAGCGCCAGGAAAAGCCCCACGCGGTGAATGCCGAGCGTGCCGACCGAGTAGCCGATGAAGTCCCGGAAGTATGTGTCTTCGTATTCCGGCGTCTTCACGTCGGTCCCACCGGTCGGGTTCACCGCCGAGAGCACCAGCCCGCCGTGCAATGCAAGAGCGAGGCAGTTCGTGAAGAAGAACGTGATCGCCAGCATGTGGATCGGGTTGAAGTGGAAGTTGCCGTAGGAATATCCGACATAGGACACCCAATCGAGGTGCGAGAAGATGCCATAGGGGAATGCGTGTCCCCAGGCGCCCATCCACACCGGACGGATGACGTTGAGCGTGACATAGGCGAAAACCGCCACGCTGAAGGCAATCGGGACATGATAGCTCATGCCCAGTTTGCGACTGATTTCCGCCTGGCGCATGACCCACGAACTGAACGCGATGACCGCGCAAACCGTGATCCACTGCCAGTAGCCGCCTTCTTTCAGCGGCATGATGGAAAGGCCATTCTCGATGGCGGGTGGCTGAATATCGATCAGCCACGGGTTCATTGTCGGGCCTTGGAGTGCTGCTGCAAAGATCAGCATCGTGCCCAGAGCTGCGCTGACGGCCGTCGTTACTCCAAAGAATCCGACATAAAACGGCCCGACCCAAAAGTCGAAGAGGTCGCCGCCGATTATTGTGCCACCGCGCACGCGGTATTTCCGCTCGAAACTAAGGAGCGCCATAGGTCCATCCTTCCCGCCCAAAGGGCAAGTCTTGAAGGGTTTTCAGGAATGTTAGGAGGCAGGCAGGCGAACCTGCCCCCTTACATTACGCTTGTCCTCAGCCCAATGCCGGGCCGTCCAGCAGCTCGACCTGAGCTGACTGAGAAGCGATCGGTGCACCCGATGCTTGATCAAGCCAGTTGTAACGGTCCGTGCTGAGCAGCAGGAAATGGATGGTGAAAGCGAGTACCGCCAGACCAACGTGCAAAGCCACGAGGACGCGACGGATATCGAATTGAAGCCAGATTCTCCACATGATGGAATTCCTTTTTCGTGTTGTGTGAGAAAGTTTGAAAATTCAGCCCGAAAGCTGCGCTTTCAAACGATCAGAGGCCAAAGCCGCCTGTGAACCAGGGCTTATGGGCCCAAAGGAGGGCATGGGCGACGACCGCAATTGCGACATAGAGCGTAAACGTGCTCATGAAGCCTTTGTGGATTTCCTGTGCCTCTTCAGGCGTCAGGTAAGTGCCAATGCGCTCACCGGGTGTCGGATCAACCATTTTTTAGTCTCCGTATCAGTTGGGTATTTGAGGGCTAAGCCCCCGTCGGCATCCCCGCGTGATCCCCCACGTGGATTGGATGAGCCCGATCCCCAGGCAATTCGTTGACTAATCGTGGCCACACGCACGATTTTGAAAGGGAGTGAGAAACGCGTCATGCGGTCTCGCTCTCTGGTACGGCCTTGGCCCGTCCCTGGGCTAGGCAATCTCTTGTCACGCGCTCCAAGCCGTTCTGGCGAGCGGTGCGTTCAGCGGCATCGCGAAGGCTCTTGGCCGCGGAAATTCTAATCAGAACCGGTTGTTCTTCGACGAGACTATCAAGAAGCTCCTTGGCGTCTTTGTCCCAAGTCAATTCAGTGCGTTCTCTTGCGGGCGTCGGCGGTGATTTATCCATTTCCGTGCCAAGCGGCAGGATGTGGAACAGCGCATCGAACAACGCATTGCACACTTCCTGCACGAGATAAGTCGCGCCCGAATAGCCCATGAAGGGCGTGCCGGTATGGCGGCGGATCGCCGCGCCAGGAAAACTGGCTGGTATGAACTGGCCTTGCGGCCCGTGCGCGCTCGAACCCATTTCGGCCATGTACATCCGTTCGTTGTACGATCCGAACATCACGAGCGGCGGGTTAGAGTGAATGGCTGCGCGCACATCCTCGTTGACCGGTTTCACACCGGCACAACGCGAGAAGCTGAGTGCGCATGGCAGGCCCATGTCCTCTTCCAGGAAGAAGCGGATGCCGCGGGCATAGGTCTCGTTGGCGACGATGCCGAAGCTTGCCGTGCCGAAGAAATCCTGAGTGACTGAACGCCACAGGTCCCACAGCGGCTTGATCGTCGTGTGTTTCTCGCGCTCGATGAACGGTTCGGGGTCAATGCCGAGCTCAGCGCCCAGCGAGCGAAGGAACCTCGTAGTCGATGTGAGGCCGATAGGGGCCTGAAAATACGGGATCTCGAGCGTTTCGCACAGGTTGCGGCCAAACTCGCGATACATGCAGACATTGGCATCGGCCATTGCAAGGCCGCGAATATCGGCAAGGTGACTGCCCAGCGGGAAGACCATGCCGACCTCGGCGCCGATCCCCTCGATCAGACGGCGGATCTCCGCCAGGTCCGATGGCATGTTGAACATGCCGTAGGAGGGGCCGATGATGTTGACGACCGGCTTCTCGCCTTCCTTGCGCTCCTTGCGCTTGGGGGCTTTCTTGGGACCGAATTCGGTCCACAGCCAGGTCAGCGCGCGGTCGGCCGATTGCCACTGATCCTCGTCGATCGTGCGCGGCAGGAAGCGCTTGATATTGGTGCCCTCGGGCGTGACGCCGCCACCGATCATTTCGGCGATCGAGCCGGTGACGACCACTGCGGGAAGCTCGGTGTCGAGCGCTTCCCAGGCGCGTTTCATTGCGCCTTCGGTGCCGGTCTTGCCGAGCTCTTCCTCGCCAAGGCCTGTCACCACGATGGGCAATTCGTGCGGAGGCAGGGCGTCGGTATAGTGCAGAACCGAGGTCACCGGCAGGTTTTCACAGCCCACCGGGCCATCGATGATGACCTGCAGGCCCTTCACCGCCGTGAAGACGTACGTTGCGCCCCAATATCCGCCGGCGCGATCATGGTCGAGAACGAGTGTCATGTGCCCACCGCCTCCGACGCCTTGCGCGCCGCTTCGTTGAGAGCTGCGTATTTCTTGCGGAACTTGGGACGATCGACCGGAGTGTCTTCCCAGACGCCGGCGGAATATTCACTGCCCACGCCTTCGAAGAAGTCACGCATCTTGTCGAAGCGCTCCTTGTTGCCCATCGCCGCGTTGACGACCTGGGCAAGGCTTCCCGCGCCGGCCGGTCCCATGAGGGGGCGGGCCGAAATGAGGTTGGTGAAGTAAAGCGAGGGGATCGCCTCCGATTTCGCGTGCTGGACCACCGGAGTGGTGCCGATCGCGAGATCGGGCTTATACTCTTCGACCGCCGCGATATCCTCTTCGAGGCTGGCACGGAAATTGACGTGCACACCGCGCGCCTCGAGCCACTCGCGATCAGGGTCCGACCATTTGGTCTTGGGGCATGCGCTGCCGACATAGCGGACATCGGCGCCGCTTTCGATCAGTAGGCGAGCCACCAGCAGTTCCGAGCCTTCATAGCCCGAGACCGTGATGCGGCCATTGATCGGCTGCGAGGCAAGGGCGCCCTTGCACGCTCCGATCATTGCGTTCTTGACACCATCGACCTTGTCTTGTGGCAGGCCGAGCGTGTCGCCGATCGATTGCAGCCAGGCGGCGGTGCCATCGGCGCCCACCGGAGCCGAGCCGATGACCGGACGGCCCGCTGACTCGAATTCGCGAATGCTGGCGGTGTAGAACGGGTGGATCGCGGCGACCACGGCGCAGTCAAGCGCGGAATAAAGCTCGCGCCATTCGCGGGTCGGTACGACCGGTCCTGCAGCAAGGCCGAGAGGCTCGAGCATCTGCCCGATCACCACTGGATCTGCCGGGAACATTTCGCCCAGCAGCGTGACCGTCGGCTTGTCCGAGCGTCCCTCGGGCGCAGCGACTGGGCCAGCGGCGACTTCCTGACGCGCATAGGCCAGCATCGCACCGGCGAGCACGTCCTTGGCCTCTGCATGGGTGGGAATGCCAAAGCCGGGCACATCGATACCGATAATGCGCACGCCGTTGATCTGCTTCTTGAGCAGGCGCAGCGGAACACCGCTGGCGGTGGGCACGCACAGATTGGTGACGACGATCGCGTCGTAGAGTTCAGGATCGGCCATCCCTTCGACCGCTTCCTTGATGTCTTCAAACAGCTTGCCGGTGACCAGGGTCTCGGAGCTGAAAGGCACATAGCCGACCGTGCGCCGCGCACCGTAGAAGTGCGAGGTGAAGGTCAGACCGTAAACGCAGCAAGCTGAGCCCGAGAGAACGGTCGCGGTGCGCTTCATTCTGAGGCCGACGCGCAAGCTTCCGAAGGCAGGGCACATCGATTGCGGCTGGTCATGGGGTCCGCGCTCGGGATCGACTGGGTAATCGGCGGCGTATTGATCGAGGATGTCGCTCTTGCCGGCCTTGCGGGCGGCTTCGCGCATTGTATCCTTGCTCGAGCATCCGCCCGCGGCCGCCATATCCGGCGTGGCCGGGGCTTCTGCGGTTTCAGCAGCCTTGGCCGCCTTGCGCTCTTCGATTTCCATTGCCTGTGCGGCGCGCGCTTCGAGCATCTTGCGTGCGGCGGCCTTCTTGGCTTCGAGCACGGGGTCGTCTGCGGCCACCGGAGCGGTGCCGTCAGCGACGCTCACATCCAGCCTATCAGCCGGGCGTGCGCGATCCGCGGGTGCGTTTGTATCCGTTGACGGTTTCGAGATGGTGCTTTTGCTCATCGTTCAGACCTCGTCGTAAATGACTTCAAGGCTTGGCTTCTGCTCGAACACACCGCCGCGCATGTCGGCTTGGGTCGCGGGCTTGAGCTGGATGTCTCCGCCGGTTTCATCCGGGCTGAAAAGACCGAGCAAGCCGTCCTGGTCGAGCGGCGTCGGCCGCCGTGGTTCAGCCTGTTCTATATTGGTGGCGAGTTCCTCGAAGAGCGAGCCCCATTGCCCATCGGGCATTCCAATGATCTGGTAATTGGCGCTCTTGCGGCGGATGTCTTCATCTGCGGGGATCGCGGTCAGCACCGGGATATCGACCGCCTTGGCGAATGCTGCTGCTTCTCCGGTGCCGTCGTCCTTGTTCACGATGATGCCGGCAACGCCTACATTCCCACCCATCTTGCGGAAATATTCGACCGCCTGGCAGACATTGTTGGCCACATAGAGCGACTGCATGTCGTTTGATCCGACGAGGATCACCTTCTGGCACATGTCGCGTGCGATCGGCAGGCCGAACCCGCCACACACCACGTCGCCAAGGAAATCGAGCAGGACATAATCAAAGCCCCATTCGTGAAAGCCCAGCTTCTCCAGCAGCTCGAAGCCGTGGATGATGCCGCGTCCGCCGCAACCACGACCCACTTCCGGGCCACCCAGTTCCATGGCGAAGACGCCATCACGCTGGAAGCACACATCCTCGATGGTGACTTCCTCGCCTGCAAGCTTCTTTCTCGATGAGGTTTCGATGATCGTCGGGCACGCCTTGCCGCCAAACAGCAGGCTGGTCGTGTCGGACTTGGGGTCGCAGCCGATCAACAGCACGCGCTTGCCCTGCTGGGCCATCATGTAGCTGAGGTTGGAGAGCGCAAAGCTCTTGCCCGAACCGCCCTTGCCGTAAATGGCGATGATCTGAGTTTCGCTCTTCACCTCTCCCGTGTGTACGGGATCGGGTTCCTGAGAAGCCTCTTCGCGCAGGGCTTCAGCTTGCTGTTCAAGTGTGGTCATGCAGCGCTCCAATCAAGTATCATCTTCAGACAATCAGGGTCGTTGAACGCTTCGGGATAAGCGCTCTCGGCCTCGCTGACGGGCCTGCGGGTCGTGATGAGCCCGCTGAAATCAAGTTTGCCGCTTTCGGACAATTCGCGTGTTTGCGTCATGTCCTTCGGGCTCCATTCGGCGGCGATGCGAAAGCGCGCTTCCTTCATGAAGGCGGGAGGAAAGGCAAAACTGACGCGCTCGGAATAGAAGCCAGCGAGGACGATCTCGCCGCCTTTCGCCATCCGTGTAACCAGTGTGTCGAGTAGGTTCGAATCCCCGCTGGCGTCATAGATCGCCGTGTAATCCTTGCGCTTATCCGCATCGGGATGAACCGCTTTGTAGCCTACCGCTCCCTCGCAACGGGCTGGATTGGTTTCCCAGACCGTTGGCGCCTTGGCGCCTAGTGCGATCGTAAGGCGGGCGAGCAGGCGACCAAGAACACCATGGCCGACGATCAGATCCGGCACGGAGCCGTTATTGATGGCGTGAAGAGCTGTGGCAGCGAGCGCAAAAAGCACGCCCGAATCGTCAAGCGCTTCAGGAACCGGAAGCGCGCGCGGTGACGGGACGATCACCTGGGCAGCCGTGCCGCCAAACAGGCCTCTTGCGCTTGTGTAGCAATTGGCACCGGGCACGAAGACCCAGTCACCAATACGGCCTCGCGCTTCCGAACCTGCATCGGTCACACGACCGACTGATTCGTAACCGGGAACAAGCGGATAACCCATGCCGGGGAATTGCGGCATGCGCCCGGTCCACAGCAGTTTCTCTGTGCCGGTGCTGACGCCGCTGAAGGCAATTTCCACCAGGACATCGCCCGGTCCGAGCGGATTAAGCTCAAGCGTCCGAAGCGCCAAGCGCTCTGGTCCCTCAAGAATTACCGCCAGTGTTTCCATTGCTCTCAACCCGTTGGGGCTTCCTCATTTGCCTGGGGACCCATTGTTGCGACTCGCACAACACCCAAAGCTGTTTCTCTCATCTGTCGATTACGCCTTACGGACCAAGGTGTCAATCAAAGCGGACACTCTTTTTGTCAGGCTGTAGCGACTATCATGCTGGCGATGACCGGTTGCGGTCCTGCGATCAGTCGGGAATTGCTAAATCCCGCCTGTTTGAGCATCGCTTTGATTTCCTGTGGACTGCGCGCGCGGCCTGATCCCATCGCCCAGAGGTAGAAGCCGAAGAATGCCTCGCCCATCGGCTCTGCGCCCTTGATCCGGGCCATCGGCTCGGCGATCAGCAGGCGTTGCCCGGGCTCGAGGCTCTTGCGGATATTGGCGAGAAGCGCGGCCGCCGGCTCGTCGTCGTGATCGTGCAGGATGCGCACGAGGCTGACCATGTCGTAGCCCGGCGGAATCGTGTCCTCGAAAAAATTGCCCGGATGGGTCGTGACCCGATCGCCGCCCAGCGATTCGCTCAAGGGACCGCGAGCCGCCTCGACCACTTCGGGCAAGTCGAACAGGCCCACCTGCATTGCCGGATAGGCTTCGCCCACGCGCCGCACGAAAGCGCCGTGGCCTCCACCGACATCGACGAGGCTCTTCACACCCGAGAACGAGAACGCAGCGAGCACCTGGTCTGCCACATATCGCTGCGAGGCAGCCATGAGGCGCGAATATTCCTCGGTCTCCCGCCCCCGCTCTGCCGCGCCATGCAGCGCGCCGGCATAGGACCAGTAGCGCGACAGTTCGGTCGGCTCCTTGCGGTCCTTGCGCAAGAGCTCCCGCGGGTCGAGCAGGTCGCGATACAGCAGGCGGTGATGCAGGATCATCGCTTGCGTGCCTTCATCGGCGACCAGCACCGCGCCTTGCTGGCCAAGCATCCAGCCGTCGTCGACCACTTCCTCGGCAAGGTCGAGTGCACGCGCCGCGCGCAGCAGCGCCAACGAGCCATGATGGCTGAGCCCGGTGTAATGGGCGACTTGCGCAGCCGAGATCGGCCCGTTGGCGAGCAGGTCCATCAACTCGGTATCGACCACCGCCTTGAGCACCTGGCTGTAGGTAAAGCCGACGATATGATCCATCATCTGCGTCGCGCGCGATTTGGCGATCCGCTTGATCAGCGGCAGACGCGCGCACCAATATTGAAAGCCGTTGCTGCCGAAGATCGCGTTGCGACGCGCGATGTAACCGATGCGCCAGCGTTCAAGCCGACTGCGCGGCTGGGCCGGGCGAACGGGAGGCTGCTCGGGAAGGGGGCGCGAGGCGTCCATCGGATCCTTGTCAGGCATCAGCATAAGCTTGGTTGACGCATCATATGTCTAAATAATTGGACAGATGCGGCTGTAAGGTCAATAGTAATGGCGATCAAAGTGAGGGACGGAGAGAGTCGGTGGGCGAAAATGTCGCCATTATCGGAGCCGGGATCGGAGGGCTGACCGCTGCGGCCCTGCTATCGGTGCGCGGGTTTCGCGTGACTGTCCTTGAAAAGGAGGCGTGCGTTGGCGGCAAGGCGCGCCAGGTCGAGATCGACGGCGCGCCGGTTGCCGGGGGCCCCACCGTCTTTACCATGCGCCGCGTCTTCGACGAGGTCTTCGCCGAATGCGGCACCGCGCTTGAAGAGCATCTTCACATCGAACAGGCCGACGTCATCGCACGCCACGCCTGGGACGAGAGTGGCACGCTCGACCTGTTTGCCGACCCTGCAAAAAGCGAAGAGGCAATCGGCGATTTTGCCGGTGCCGGCGAGGCGGCGGCCTATCGGGCATTTCGCGCAGAGGCCAAGCGCATCTTCGAAGTGCTCGATGAACCCTTCATGCGCGGTGATGCGGCCTCCACGCCGTTCCCGATGATGTGGCGCATGGGGATCTGGCGAATCGGCGATGCGATGGCGATGCGCCCGTTTGACAATTTCTGGAAAGCGTTGGGCGGCCACTTCAAGGATCCGCGCCTGCATCAGCTATTTGGCCGCTATTCGACCTATTGCGGATCCGACCCCTTCCGGTCGCAGGCGACGCTGATGCTGATCGCGCATCTCGAAGCGGCCGGGGTCTGGCTGATCGACGGCGGCATCCACGCGCTTGCCAGGGCGCTGGCGGATATCGCGTCGCGCTGCGGCGCCAATATCCGCACAGGCGTGCGTGTCGCTCAGGTCCTGACCGATAATTCCCGCGTGAGCGGTGTACGACTGACCACCGGCGAGACGATCAGCGCCGGCACCGTCATAAGCAACGCTGATCCGGCGGCGCTGGCGCGGGGCAAGTTCGGCGAAGGGCCCGCGCGTTCGATCGCGCGCATGCCCGATGAAAAGCGCTCGCTCTCAGCGATGGTCTGGTACGCCCATGCCAGGACGAAAGGCTTCGACCTGTCGCACCACAACGTCTTCTTCTCGCCCGATTATGCGAGCGAATTTCGCGATATCGCCGGCGGCAGCCCGCCGAGTGATCCCACTGTCTATCTGTGCGCGCAGGATCGCAGCGCCAGCGAAACCGCCGCCGCCCTCGTCAACGGGCGGCGCGAACGCATCCAGATGATCGTCAACGCCCCGGCCAACGGGGACACCCATACCTACACGCCTGAGGAGATCGAGACATGCAACCTGGCCATGAGGCGGACACTGCGCCGCTGCGGACTCGAGCTGGAGGATCCCATGCCGCATCACCTGATGACGCCGCAGGAATGGGAATCGCTGTTCCCGGCCACGGGCGGCTCCCTTTATGGCAGAGCCTCGCACGGCTGGGCGGCCTCCTTCCAGCGGCAAGGTCCGCGAACGAAGATTCCGGGCCTCTATTGCGCGGGGGGCGGGACCCATCCCTCGGCGGGCGTCCCTATGGCCGCCTTGTCCGGACAGCTTGCAGCGAAGGTGATCTGCGCGGACCGCGCTTCGACGCGCAAATTCCTCCCGGCGGCTACTCGTGGTGGTATATCGACGCGATCAGCGAAGACGGGCAGCACGGCCTGACGATCATCGCCTTTCTGGGCAGCGTTTTCTCGCCCTATTATAAACGTTCGGGCCGCGGCGACCCGCTCGACCATTCGTGCCTCAACGTTGCCCTCTACGGCCCCAAGGCCCGCTGGGTGATGACCGAGCGCCCGCATGGCAGCGTTACGCAGGGCGAGCGTGAACTGTCGATCGGACCAAGCCATGTGGAATGGGACGGGGATGCGCTGGTCATCGATATCGAGGAGCGCGACACGCGCCTTTTCAACCCATATCATCGCCCGGTGCGCGGCCGTGTGCGAGTGGTGCCCGAGGCGCTCAACCCTGCCGCCTTCGCTCTTGATGGCGATGAAAACCATATCTGGCACTGCATGGCGCCGCGCGCGCGGATCGAGGTGGAGATGGACGAGCCGGGCCTCTCATGGAGCGGCAAGGGCTATTTCGATCATAATCGCGGGCGCGAACCGCTCGAGGACGGCTTTCGCGTGTGGCACTGGAGCCGCGCCCATATGCGCAAAGGGGCGGTGGTCTGCTATGAAGGCGAGCGCCAGGACGGATCGCTGTTCGCCAGTGCCATCCGCTTTAACGCGGCCGGTATTCCCGAAGAGGCCGAGCTGCCACCGATGGCCGACCTGCCGCCCAGCAGCTGGCGGATCGACCGCCGCACACGCTCCGAGATCGGCCTCGCCAAGGTGCAGCGCACCTGGGAGGACACGCCGTTTTATTCGCGCGCGGAGCTTACTTCGCAGCTCTACGGCGAGCAGGTGGTCGCGGTGCAGGAAAGCCTCGATATGCGGCGCTTTGCCAACCCCGTGGTGCAGTTCATGCTGCCTTACCGGATGCCGCGCGCACGGTCCTAAATGGCCATGGCACCTGCGGGGCGAAGGACAGTTTCCGTTGGCCCTTACATAGAGCGTCAGAAGGGCGCAAAGCAGAGCCGATAGCAATGGGAGCAAGCATTTGAGCGCAACGCAATCCGAACCTTCACAAGACCTCAAGGGCGAGGACTGGGGCGGCGAAATGGGCGACAGGTGGCTTGCCAACCTCGACAGGTTCGAAAGCATGATCGCGCCGATCGGAGCCGCCTTGCTCGATCGCGCTGCATATCAGCCGGGCGAAAGGGTGCTGGATGTCGGCTCTGGCGGCGGCGCCACCACGCGCGCGATCGCGGCAGCCGTCGCTCCCGGTGGCGAGGCGATCGGGCTGGACATTGCGCCCGGGCTTGTCGCCGAGGCCGAGTGCCGCGCAGGCGCCGAAGCGACAGCCAAGGCGCGCTTTGTCTGCGCCGATGCAGCCACCGCAAGTCTTGCGCAGGGTCCGTTCGACCGGCTTTTCTCCCGCTTCGGATCGATGTTCTTCGAAGATCCGATCCCCGCTTTTGCCAATCTACACGCCATGCTGAAGCCGGGCGCACGGATCGACCTTGCTGTCTGGGGGCCACCGCGAGACAATCTGTGGATGATGGAAATGATGGGTGTGGTGCGCCGCCACGTTGACGTGCCCCCCGCTGTCCCGCGCACGCCAGGCCCCTTCGCCTTTGAAGACCTCGACTATCTTGGCGAGGTGCTGACAGGCGGCGGTTTCGACCAGATCGACGTCGTCGCCCATGACGGCAAGCAGCCGATCGGCGGTCCGGGGACCACCCCCGACGAGGCCGTCGGTTTTGTGCTCTCCTCGCTGGGGGTCGGACGGATCCTCGATGAACACAGCGAGGAGATACGCCAGAATGCGAGCCGCGATCTGGCGGCACTGTTCGAGCATTATCATGTGCCGCAAGAGGGTGTCATGATGGGCTGCAAGGCCTGGCTGGTTTCGGCCCGAGCCTGACCGGCGGCATTTCCAGGCTGCCTTGCGTAGGGGTGTCATTAGGGGGGTGTCATTAGCACCCTGAACGCATAACGCGCGAGCGGGCTCATTTTCCGGCACGCCCAAGGCATTGGCTTCGCTCAGAGCCGAAACCGCACTGATCGCTTCGGACCGTCTGGCTCGGCTAGAAGTTCAGGGCGGCGGCGACTTGCTCGGTGCGCTGCGCGATGTGCCGATGCAGGTGATGTGCTCGCTTCTTGGTGTACCGAAGGAGGATGTCGGACAGTTCTTCGACTGGATCGCCGATCTGTCGGCCGTGTTTGCCTTCATGACCGCCGAGCAGATCGACGCGGCGGCGGCCGCGCTGCACGATCTGCGCGAATATGTGGAAGACATGGTCGAGCGCAGGCCCGCCTTGCCCGCAGACGACCTTATCACGAGAATGATCGAGGCCGAACATGAGGGCGACCGGCTTTCGCGGCAAGAGACGGTGGACATGGTCTCCAACCTGCTGATTGCCGGGCAGGATACCACGCTGGGCCAGATCGGATGCTCGCTCTACGTGCTGTTCCGTCACGGCGACTGGGGCGAGTTGCAGGACATTGAAGAGGCCGGGTTGTCCGCTCTCGTGGACGAGACGATCCGCCTTGAGGGCTCGATCGCGGCTGCCCCGCGAACAGCTGTTGAAGCCTTCAACCTTCACGGGGCGCGGATCGGTGCCGGCCAGATCGTGATGCTGACGACCTTTGCGGCCAATCGCGACCCGCACCTCTGGGCTACACCCGATGCCTTCAAGCCGGACCGCTTCCTTGACACCGATGCGCCAAAGATGATGACCTTTGGCGGGGGCGCGCATTTCTGTCTTGGAGCCTGGCTTGCGCGCTTGACCCTCGAGGAGGTCATCAGGGCTGTCATCGCGGCACAGCCAAGGTTGACGAAAAAAGCCAAGGACCTCGAATGGGTCTCGGCTACCGGATCAAACCCCGCCAGCCTGCCGGTGACGTTTGACAATTCGCCCTGAGCGGTCGGGCGGCGCGTAGGTTTTGCGGAGGCGGCATTGTGCGAGGGCTCTCACGGGCCGGTCGGTCCATCCTCGGTGTCCTCGCCCTTGGCTGCCTCAGCCGCCTCGCGCGCTTCTCTTTCGAGGCGTTCGGCGCGGGTCTTCTTGAGTTCCTTGTCGGTCTTCCACACCTGCCATATGCCAAAGGTGATCGCGATGCCGTAGAAGAAGATGATCTCTATCCACCCGAACAATCCGCTGCTCATGATCGTCTCTCCCTTGCTTTGCCGCTTTATGCCTCGGCCGGCGCGACCAGATGATGGCGCTGTGCATAGCGGATGATCGCGGTGCGCACGCGTTCTGGATCTTCCTCGTGGGCGAGGTGGCCAAGCCCGTCCAGAACCTCGAGTTCCGAGCCCGGCAGCCAGCCGTGCACTTCCCTCGCCCAATCAAGCGGGATGGCGGCATCCCGGGTTGAATGCACCATCAGGAGAGGATTGCGCAATTCGTGGAGCCGCGTCTTGAGCGTTGGCAGGTCCCAGTTCGCCATCATCGACAGTCCGCCCTTGGTGTGGCGCGAATTGGCGAACAAAGTCTCGTAGCAGGCCATGCCGGCGGCATCGATCTTCGAGCCGGTCGAGCGATAGAGGAAGCGCTCGGCTTCCTTCCCAAACGTTGTCATTTTCGAAAAGATACGCGGCACAAGCGGGTTGATGAACAGCAGCTTGGCGACTGCGGGAAAGATCTGCGCTGCTGGGCCCGGGAAGGGGCGCATCGCGGAATTGAGACCGATGATCGGACCTGCATAGCCATGGTCCAGCGCCAGCTGCACCGCCAGCGCGGCGCCCGCGGAATGGCCGATGACAAGATCGGGATTGAGGCCGAGCGAGGCGTTGAGCCTCGCGATCTCGGCGGCCATGCGCGGCAGCGACATGACTTCGGCACGGTGGCCGCTGGTGAAGGCGTGGCGGGGCAAGTCCATCGCGGTGACGGCAAAATCGCGCGCCAGCATTGGCATGAGCGAGCGCCAGGAATGGACCGAGGCCCCCGTGCCGTGCAGCAGCAAGACGCTGGGTTTGCGCGCCTCTTCGTCGGCAATACCCATTCGCTGGATGTGCCAGGTCGCGCTGCCAGCTTCCCAGAAGGAGCTCGCATCACGGTGAGGCCAGATCAGGCCCTCGCGGTCCCATTGCAATGGCCGGCTCACGCGGCTTGCCTTGAAGGTTGGGCTGCCTCGACAGCATCGGCGATCTGGCGCGAATCTGCACGGGGCAGCGCAAGGAAGCGCGCATTCATTGCCTCGGCAAGGGCAGCGCCCTCGCGAGCGGCTCTGGCCGAGATGTCGATCACGATCGCGTCCACCCCCATCCGTGCCAGCGCCTTGGCCGAGGCGATCGCATCCTCGCCCGCCTGCTTGCGCCCGGGCTTGCCATCACGGCCGATATTGGCGCGCCCGTCTGTCAGTACGACGAGGCTGGGCGTGCGGCCTTTCGAGGCCACCGCTTCGGCGCATTCGCGCGCCGCATCGAGCCCCATGGCGAGCGGTGTGCCGCCTCCGCCGGGAAGCTCGCTCAGCGCGCGGCGGGCGCGGGTGAGCGAGCGGGTCGGCGGCAGGAGCAATTCGGCCTGCTCGCCGCGAAAGGCTACCAGCGCAACCTCGCTGCGGGTGACATAGGCCTGCGCCAGCATCAGCTCGACCGCACCCTTGGCCTCGGCGAGGCGCGCGGCTGCAGCCGAGCCCGAAGCATCGACCGCAAATATGGTGACGCGCGCCGCCTTGTCCTCGAACCGGCGCACGCGCAGGTCCTCTTTTCTCATCTGGATGGGATCATCGCGGGTCGCGCCGCTCTCGCGTCGCCTGACTTCTTGCCATGGTACTGCTGCGCGCAGCGTGTCGATCAGCGCCAGCCGCGCGCCGCCGCGGGGCATTCCCTGCCTTGCGCCCAGCGGCTTTCCACGCAGGCCCGACTTGCGCCGCTTGCCCGTGCCGCCGCCGGTCACGCGGCGCGGTGCCCTGCCATTGGCAAGCGCGGCAAGCAGGTCTGCCGGGATCGCGGCCGCGGCGGCCTCGACCAGCGTTTCCTCAAGGGCTGCGTCGGGGTTTGGCTGCTGGTTGTTGTTCTCGTCTTCGCCCGGATCGGGCGGCGTCTCGGGCGGTTGTTCTTCGGGCTGCTGGTCCTCGGGAGGCGGCTCTTCCTCCATCGGCGGCAAGCGCGTCGCACGCGGGGCCAGGACGAGGCGCACGGCGGCGGCAAGATCAGCCTGCTGAGCCGCCTCGCGCCCTTCGAGCGCTGCATGGGCCCGCGCAGCGGTGCCGGCGAAGATCAGCGGGCGCAACGAGGCAACCCCGAGCGCTTCGGCGGTGGCAGCCAGCGCTCGCAGCGCCTCGTTGTCGAGTGCTGCCACGCTCTCCAACCGCGCGCCATGGATCGCAAGTGCGGGCACTTGCGATGCGCGCGATGCGGCGAGCTCGGCATGGAAGGCGGTGCGTTCGAGCAGGCTTGCAGGCGGGGCGTCATCGTCATCGCGCCCATCGTCGAGCAGGATGAGAGCAGGGCCGGCGCCTTCATCCGCGCTTTGCGCGAGGCGACCGGCAACCCGCGGCTCCATGCGCTCGGCCATCGGGATCACCACCGCACCGCCCGCGCATTCCTCCAGCAGGCCGCGCTGGTGCACCGCTCGGCCCGAGGCGAGACTTGAAGCGATGTCGACGCCTCCCAGCATGCGCTCGTCATCGACATGGCCGGGCAGCTTGCGAAAGGGTCTACCGTCAGCTGCCACCGCTTCGCCGAGCTCGGCCAGCAGCGCATCGCGGGCGGGAGACGAGCCGCGCAGCACCATGCCGCCAAATAGCGAGGGGGCGAGCAGGAACAGTCTTGCGGCAAGAAAGGCGTCCTCGATCGGGTCGGACTGCCGGTCGGACTGCCGCTTCTGGTCTGGCTCCTCGTTCACAGGCCCTGCGGGCCTCATCCAAAGAGTTCTTCGATCGCGCGGGTGATGCGCACGGTCGAACCGGTCTCATCGAGCACGTCGCGGCGCAGGCGGTGGCGCAGAGCCGACGGGGCTATCGCTATCAGATGTTCGCGTCGCACCGACTTTGCGCCCTGGAGCGCGGCGATCGCCCGCGCCGCGCGCATCAGCGTCAGCTCTCCGCGAAGGCCATCGGCGCCCACCGCAAGACACAATTGCGCGGCGTCCATCAGCACGTCCTCGCCCGCTTCCAGCTTGGCCAGCTTGTTCTTGCCGCGCGCGACCTGCTTGAGGATCTTGTCATCTTCCTCGGCCCACTTTTCGGCAAAGCCTTCGGGATCGCGCTCCTGCTCGGCCACGAGCCGCATGATCGCAATCCGCGTCTCGATATCGGTCGGCGTCCTGACTTCGACCGAGAGGCCGAAGCGGTCGAGCAATTGCGGGCGCAACTCGCCCTCTTCGGGGTTTCCGCTGCCGATCAGCACGAACTTGGCCGGGTGGCGCACCGAGAGACCCTCGCGCTCGACCACGTTCTCGCCCGAGGCAGCCACGTCCAGCAGCAGGTCGACGAGGTGGTCTTCGAGAAGGTTGATCTCGTCAATATAGAGAAAGCCGCGATGGGCTTTTGCCAGCAGGCCGGGTTCGAAGGATTTCTCGCCTGCGCGAAGAGCCCGTTCAAGATCGAGGCTGCCGATCACCCGGTCCTCTGTCGCTCCCAGCGGCATGTCGACGAAGGGGACCGCGCGTTTGCGCAAGGGCCCGCTACCGCACACGTCGGGATAGCGCGCCTGGTCTTCCTTCGAGCAGCCATAGGGGCAATTCTCGATCGCGGTGATCGGCGGGAGGAGCTTTGCCAGCGCTCTCGCCGCGGTTGATTTGCCGGTGCCGCGATCGCCAAAGACCATCACGCCGCCAACGCTCGGATCGACAGCCGCGATCAACAGCGCCTGCTTCATTTCATCCTGGCCAACAATGGCCGAAAAGGGAAAACGTGCCATGCGCCTGTCATGGCCTCTTGTGAGCCTTCGGACAAGCGAAAGTGACAGTTTTGCCTTACACTTTTGCGCCTTGTTCGCGTGCTTCAGTTCTGGTCCTGTCGCGCCGTGCCGCGGGTCAGCATGATCACCGGGATCAGGCCCACTGCCAGCAGGATCAGCGCGGGGATCGAAGCCTCGGTCAAACGCTCGTCGCTGGCGAGGCGATAGGTGCGCGTCGCGAGCGTCTCGAGGTTGAACGGACGCAGGATCAGCGTCGCGGGCAATTCGCGCAACGTGTCGATCAGGACCAGGGCCAGGGCGGCAAGCAGGCTGGGGCGCAGCAGCGGAATGTAGATGCGCGCCAGCACTCTTGAAGGGCCTGCGCCCAGCGAGCGCGCGGCGGCGTCTAGCGATGAAGGGATGCGCGCCATCCCGCCCTCCAGCGCGTTATAGGCGACCGTCAGGAACCGCACGGCCAGCGCATATATCAGGATGATGCTGGTGCCGGTGAGGATCAGGCCGCCGGTATAGCCAAGGCTTGATCGGGCTAGTCCGGTAAGGGCCTGGTCGAGCGTGCCGAGCGGGGCCAGCAGGCCCACCGCGAGCAGCGCGCCGGGCAGCGCGTAACCCAGGGTTGCGAATCTCGCGATCCCTCCCACCAGCGGACCGGGGCTGCGCGTCTTGGCAAAGGCGAGCACCAGCGCAAGCGTGGTGGTGGTGAGCGCGACAGCCACACCCAGCCACAGGCTTGCAGCTGCATAGTCGCTCAAGGCGGCCGAGGCGCGGATCGCGGCATCCTCGAAGGCCAGTGTCGCAAGGCGCAGCGCGGGGATCGCGAATCCGAGCGCCACCGGCAGCGTGCAGGCGAGCAGCGCGCCAAGCTGGCCCATGGGCGAAAGCGCCACGAGCGGCTCGGTCGAGGCGGCATTGGCAAATCCGTCGCTGCTCTCGCTGCGTCCGCTGCGGGTCCTCGCCTCCAGCGCCACCAGGCCGGCGACGAATAACAGCATGAGCGCAGCCAGCCCCATCGCTGCATCCTTGTCGCCCATCGCCAGC
The DNA here is from genome assembly GCA_043567175.1 of Erythrobacter sp. GTDB lineage: Bacteria > Pseudomonadota > Alphaproteobacteria > Sphingomonadales > Sphingomonadaceae > Erythrobacter. The sequence continues at coordinate 1,389,331 of CP121323.1, read as the reverse complement.
CAGCTTCGGAAAATGCCGGTCGAGAAGGTGGGGATGGCGAAATATTCAGCGAGGCCGAAATCCGCCAGCACCTCCATCAGCACCAGCGCGAGGCCTCCCGCGATTGCGGGCCGTGCGGCGGGCAGGGCAATGCGGCGAAAGGCCTCGGCGGGGCGGGCGCCGAGGCTGCGCGCCGCGCGGAACTGTCCCGTGCTCTGGGTCGCGAAGGCAGCGCGCGCGAGCAGGTAGATATAAGGGTAGAGCACGAGGGCGAGAATGATCGCCCCGCCCACAAGGCTGCGCACAGGCGGAAAGCTGTAATCATCGACGCCCCAGCCCGTAGCTGCGCGCAAGGCGCTTTGCACCGGCCCCGAAAAATCGAGCAGGTCGGCATAGACATAGGCGGCAATATAGGACGGCACGGCCAGCGGCAGCACCAGCGCCCAGGAAAGCACACGGCGGCCCGGAAAGGTGCAGGCGCTCACGAACCAGGCCGCCGATACGCCCATCAGGCTTGCGAGCGCTCCGGTAAGCACCATCAGCGCGGCGGTGTTGAGGATGTAACGGGTCAGCACCGAGCCTGAAAGCTGGGCGAGCCCCGCCAGGCCGCCCATCGGCGCATTGATGGCGACGGCCACCAGCGGCACCGCGGCAAGAACTGCGATGACCAGCGCGGCGACCAGCCAGGCAGCCCCGGCGCCAAGTGCGGGCATACGGCGTGGTCCGCGATCACGCTCGCGCTCCGGCGCGCTTGCCTCGGCAGCGCTAAATTGCCTAAGGCGGCTCACCACGCACGCTTTCGCGAGCGCCGGCCACACTGCTTGAGACCAGCCATTTGAGCCTCGAATTCAGCCATATTGCCCATTCTTACGGCGCCAGGGGAAACAAGCGTGGAGGAACACGCGCGCTGGAAGATGTGAGCTTCACAGCGCCCGCAGGTGAAATCACCTGCCTGCTTGGCGCGTCGGGTTGCGGCAAGTCAACCTTGCTGAATCTCGCGGCGGGATTGCTGGCGCTGCAGGAGGGCGAAATCATGCTCGATGGCGAGGCGCTCGCGCAGCCGGGTGCCTCGCCCCCGCCTGAAGCGCGGCCCGTGGGCCTTGTTTTCCAGGACGCCGCCTTGTTCCCCCACATGACCCTGCGCGCAAATATCGGCTTTGGCCTTCCGAAGAATCGCCGCGCGGACAGGGCAGGCGAGATCGAGGGCTGGCTTGCGCGGGTCGGGCTGGGCGGGCTGGGCCAGCGCTATCCGCACGAGCTCTCGGGTGGCCAGCAGCAGCGCGCCGCGCTTGCCCGCGCGATGGCGCCCGAGCCGCGCGTGCTGTTGATGGACGAGCCCTTTGCCAGCGTCGACATCGTGCTGCGCCGGTCCTTGCGCCGTGAATGCCGGATCCTGCTGCGCGAGCGCGGGACGACGACGATCCTCGTCACCCACGACCCCGATGAAGCGCTCGACATTGCCGACCGGATCGCGGTGATGGAAGCCGGGCGGATCGTTCAGTTCGGCACCCCGCAAGAGCTCTACAATGCGCCTGCCACGCCTGCCGTGGGGGCGATGTTCGGCGGCGCACAGATCATCCGGGCTATCGTGAAAAAGGGCGCCTATGAAAGCGTCTTTGGCCGCTGGCCGCCTGAATGCGCGCGCGGATATGCCCAAAGGGGCGGCGAGGATTTGCCGGGCAGGGAAGGCGAGGAGGTCGAACTGCTTGTCCAGGCGCGCGCCCTGCGGCTCGAGCCTGACGGGCAGGGCATAGCCGTGCGCGATGTCCATCCGCTGGGCGAGCGCGCGCGCGTGCTGCTGCGCCATCCAGGGGGCGCCGAAATCACCGCCGAAGTGCCGCAATCGGCCGCTGACCATATCCGTCAGGGCAGCCGCTACCGCATTTATCCCGATCCCGACACGGTGCGGGTCTTCGTGTCGGACTGAGCAAAGCCGGTTCGTGAAAGGCATGGGCAAGAGCGGTGTCTTGAGACGGCTTTGCTTGCCAATCCGCCATAATAATGCAAATCATTCGCAAAGTATTGGACGAAAGAGAATCACCCACGTGAAAAACAGCATCCGGCCCACCTCGCGCACCCGCAATTTCCTTTTCGCCGCATTGGGAGCCTTCGTGCTCTCGGCTTGCGGGCAGAGCGCCGATGAAGCCGCCGACGCGGTCGAGATCACCGGCGAGGTCAACATCTATTCCTCGCGCCATTACGACACCGACCTTGCGCTCTACGAGGACTTCACCAGGGAAACCGGCATCAAGGTCAACCGCATCGAGGCGGGTGCGGATGCGCTGATCGAGCGGATTGCGAGCGAAGGCGAATATTCGCCTGCGGACCTGCTCATCACGGTCGATGCAGGGCGGCTGTGGCGCGCCGAGGAAGCCGGCGTCCTCGCGCCGGTTGAATCCGAAGTGCTGGCACAGCGTATCCCGGAAAATCTGCGCCACCCCGAAGGCCTCTGGTTCGGCCTTTCGACGCGTGCGCGCATCATCATCTACAACGCTGCCGACGGTCGGCCCGAGGGGCTGGAGACCTACCAGGACCTTGCCGATCCGCGTCACCGCGCGAGGATCTGCATGCGTTCCTCGTCCAACATCTACAACATCTCGCTGCTCTCCAGCATCATCGCGCATCAGGGCGAGGATGCAGCGCTCGACTGGGCCAAGGGCGTGGTCGCCAATTTCCGCCGCGCGCCCGAAGGCAACGACACCGCCAATATCGAGGCGGTCGCGAGTGGCGAATGCGGTATCAGCGTGGTCAACACCTACTACCTCGCGCGCTATGCGAGCGATGAGGATACAAGCGGTCTGATCGACAATATCGGCGTGATCTTCCCCAATCAGGAGACCACCGGCACCCATGTGAACATCAGCGGCGCTGGCCTCGTGAAGAACGCACCCAACCGCGAGAACGTGATCCGCTTCCTCGAATATCTCACCAGCGACAGCGCCCAGAGCTATTTTGCGAACGGCAACAACGAATACCCCGCCGTCCCCGGCGTCGCGCCGACCTCGGCGGTGGCCTCGCTGGGCGAATTCAGGGCCGATGACCTGAGCACCGCAACCATCGGCGCCAACCAGGCCAAGGCGGTTGCGATCTACGATGCGGCAGGGTGGAACTGAAGCCGCCGGCTTTTTGGAAGGCAGCAGAAGCGACGGCCTGCCAAGCGACGGCTTTTGGATTCAACGAGACAAGAGCGGACTGTCGGCTTGCGACCCTATTTGCTTTACTTCGGCATCGCGCCTCAATCGTCATCCCAGCGAAAGCTGGGATCGCCCTCGACCTCGTGCTAGCTCACGGCAATGGGTGGCTGGGTCTACATCATGACCAACAAACGCGACGGTGTGCTGTACATCGGTGTCAGCGCCGACCTCGCCGCGCGGGTTACACAGCACAAGCAAGGGAAAGGCTCAGCCTTCTGCCGCCGTTACGGCCTCGATCGTCTGGTCCATGCTGAGCATTACGCTGAAATTACCGACGCGATTGCCAGGGAAAAAGCGATGAAGGCGTGGAAGCGCGCGTGGAAGATCGAGCAGATCGAAAAGAGCAACCCTCAATGGGATGACCTTTTCGAGACCATACTGTGACCGTGAGCGATCCCAGCTTTCGCTGGAATGACGGAATAGACAATGTCCTCTTCCCACCCCACAACCGGTCATACACCGCCGATCAATCGCTCGCTACAGGCAGACGCGGCAGGGATGCTTGGTCGCTGAAGGTGCATCGCATCCCTTGCTTTCAAGCGCGTCTATCACGCTCCATGCCGAAACTACCTTGAAGCGCGCGTCCGAAACGTTCATTTGCGCGCCAACCCGACCGACAATGCCGAACAATCGAGACATCTTCCCATGAACATGCCCATTACCGACCGCGACCAGTTCACCGAAAGCGCGGCGCTCACCGTCGAGACGATCACGCATGTGCATCAGTGGAACGAGGAATTGTTCACGCTCAAGATGACGCGGCCGGCCAGTTTCCGTTTTCGTTCGGGCGAGTTCGTGATGATCGGCCTGCCGCAGGAAAACGGCAAGCCGTTGCTACGCGCCTATTCGGTCGCCTCGCCCAGCTATGACGAGGAACTGGAATTCCTTTCGATCATCGTCCAGGACGGGCCGCTGACCTCGCGCCTGCAACACATCAAGCCGGGCGATCCGGTCTATCTTGGCCGCAAGCCGACCGGCACGCTGGTGACCGATGCGCTGCTGCCGGGCAAAAGGCTGTTCATGCTGTCCACCGGCACCGGCCTTGCCCCGTTCATGAGCCTCGCGCGTGATCCGGAAGTCTACGAGATGTTCGACGAGGTGATCGTGGTCCATTCGGTGCGCCGCGTGGTGGATCTTGCCTATCGCGAATTGCTCGAAAGCAAGCTGGAAGGCGATCCGCTGCTCGAGGACGATCAGCGCGAACGCTTTATATATGTGCCCACCGTCACGCGCGAAAGCTTTCGCACGCAGGGGCGCATCCAGACGCTGATCGATGATGGCCGGCTGTTCGAGCAATCAAAAGGCCCGCAGCGTTTCGTGCCCGACGAAGATCGCGTGATGCTGTGCGGATCGATGGCGATGATCAAGGACCACGCCGCTGACCTCGAAAAGCGCGGCTTTGAAGAGGGCGCGAACAACAAGCCCGGCCAGTTCGTGATCGAACGGGCGTTTGTGGGCTGACGCAGCTGGTCAGGCTGGCGCGGGAACAGCGTGGAAAGCCTCAGCAGAAAATGCAGTCGTCGCTTGTTGGTTGGCTTCTTCTTCCGACCTGATTGTTCCAACTGTCCATGACGGGCATTCCCGGTTTGTTTTCTCTTGGCTGTGCGGCCGGGTTGCGAACCGGCGCAAAGATCAGCCCCATGGGTCGGTCGTCCGCGTCGAAATAAAGGTAGACCTTTCGCCTCGATCGGCTGGCTTTGGGCCCAAGGCTGATGATCCTAATCGTCTTTGCATCGTCATTTTGCGATCCCGGTTGTGCTTTACGAGGCCCCCAGAAGTCGCCGCCGTCAAACCGGGCCAGCCTGGCGCGATCAAGCTCGGTGAGCGGGAGGGCGCCGCCAAAACCCGGATCCTCGCCCCGGGTCGCAGCGCGGGCAAAACGCATCGTAAAGCGGTGCGTGTTGACCCCTTCTTGCGCAGCCGCCTGCGCGGAAATCGCAAGCGCCTCGATCGGCTGGTTGATCGCAAAGCTGTGAAGCAGGCCATCGGGATCGAACAGCATGACAGTGGTTCGCGAGAGGCCTGGCACCGCCGTCCCGTCGCCGCAGGTCCATTTGAAGATCACCGTATCGTGGGTTGGAGCCGGTTGTACCCCCGCCTGGCAGCCTTTGAGCTTTGCCAGTTCGGCAAACTCTTCCGGCATCAGGGTAAACATGTCCTCGTGCGCTTGCAGATCCTCGCCCGACTGGATCGCGCTGGCGAGGCGTGCGGCGGTCTGCGCATAGGCGGGCGGTGCATCGCCGGCGACAGCGGGGGCATCTTCCTGCGCAATGGCGGAAAAATGCGTTGAAACCAGCATGAGTGGCAAAGCGACCGCGGCAATGTGTTTCAGCATGGGTGATCTCCCGAAGGATTGCGCAGATGTGCGAGTGTATCGCGATCGGGGCCGGATGCAAAACGGGTTCTCGATCCGGTGAATTGCGTCGCAGCCTGAGGCGGTGATCGGCAAGAATATCACGACCAGCACCAGCAGCGCGCCAATGGCGGCGGGAAACAGGCCAGTGCACGCCTCTCGCCTGATGGGGCCGCGCGACCTTACGAGCAGGCGATCTCGACCCGGCGGTTAAGCGAGCGGCCCGTCTCGCTTGCATTGTCGGCGATCGGTTCGGCCTCTCCCGCGCCTCTTGCGGAGAGCCCCACGGCGACCCCTTGCGCTCTCAACGCCTCGACCACCGCCTCGGCGCGCCGCTGCGAAAGTTCGAGATTATAGGCATCGCTTCCCTCGCTCGACGTGTGGCCGACGATGGTGACGCTCGCGCCATCGACCCCGTTCAGCCCCGCTGCAAGCGAGGCGATCGTCTCAGCGGACTGGGGCCTGATGGTGGCGGAATCGTAGCCAAACTGGATGCCGTAAAGCGTTGCGCCGCACTGTGGCGGCTCGACCCTTTCGCGCGCCGAACAGGCGGTGTTGAGATTGGCGTCGGGCGCGCCCTCGTAAAGCTTGAACGGCGCGCCATTGGTCGAGCGAACACCGGTCACATCGCCATCGACCACGCTGAGGACGAAGGCGCTTTTGACCCCGCTTGTGCGGTCGGTGCCCAGAGCGCGCAGGATGTTGCCGGAGACTGCACCTTCAAGTTCGCCATTGCGATCATAGCACCCCGTAACAAGCGAGCCTTCCTGCGCGAGTTCGAGCACCACGCCGCGCCCACGCCACTTGCCCTCAAAGGCCGAGAGCAGCGGGACCGGCTCCTGTCGCCCTTCGCCGATGATCTCGCTGAATTCGAGGAAGGTGGCGTCGCGCTCGATATTGATGCCGCCGCTCAGTTCCAGCTTGACGAAGGTGACCGGGCGGTCCTGGCTTGCCTCGAAAGTCGTGCGCTCGCCCTCGCGTGCATGGGTGGCCAGCGTCTGCGCGCCAAGCTCGACAAACGCGCCGTCCGGCCCTTCATTGCCGCCCAGCACGCGGATTGTGCGAAAAAAGGTTTGCGAGGGGCTGGGCGTCTCGGTGATGCCGGGCACGGCAAAGCGGGTGAAGGTGGTCGCGGCGGGCAGACGATAGGTGAAGGAAATCGTGGTCTCTCCGGTGCCTGGCCTCGGGGTGAAGGAGGAGGTGCGCGCATCGCCGTCGATCGCCTTGAGGGCCTGTTCCATGCCGACCCTGAGCGCCTCGGCATCGCCGCCGACCGCAATCGGCACGGCGCCGCTGGCAAAGCCGAGATAATCGGTGGGCGGGGCAGGAGCGGTCTCGCCGGTCGCCGCTGTCGCAAGAACGGTGGTAGCGGCGCCCGCCGTGCGGGCCGGGGATGCAGGCGCGCCTGCTGTGCGGTCCGGCCCCTCGAGCGATGTCACCTCAGCCTCCGTGCAGGCGCCAAGTGCCAGAATGATCGCCAGCCAACCCAGTCTCACCATGGTCTGTCCCCCCTCTTGGCCAAGTCCGAAGTCTAGGCCTCTTTCGCTGCTTCGCCCTCCGGCATGCCGCCTCTTGCAAGTTTTTCCTCCGCGCGCTTGCGCTGCGAGAGTGTGCGCAATGTATCCTCGTGCTTGGTCTTGTCGATATCGTAGAAGCTGATGATCGCGATCACGCTGCCATAGATCAGCCAGACGAGTGGCACATAGACCGCGCCCAGATGCCACAGCGTCTCTTGCGATACCTCGCCAGCGCGCGCACCCGCGGCCAGCCCGACACCGGAGAGAACGAAGCCGGCCACCACGATGCCGAAGCCTTCGCCGAACTTGCGCATGAAGGTGGCGGCGGCGAAAAACACGCCTTCTGACCGGGTGCCGGTGTTGAGCTCGCTCTGCTCGACAAGGTCCGCGATCATCGAGGCGGCGAGGATCTGGTAGCAGATGATGAGCCCCACATCGATTGTCTGGGTAATCGCGACGATCCAGAAAAGCGCCGGGTCTCCGTTGGCCGGCAGCACATCGACAAGCCGCAGCACGATCGGCAGCGGCGCACCGGCAAAGGCGAGCCCGCCGACAATCACCGCGCCGCGCTTCTTGCCCAGCTTGCGCGTGACGATCGGAGCAAGGCTGCCGCCGATGATCGCGGACAGGAACACGCCGAAGGTGATCAGCCCGATCTGCTGGGAGGAAAAGCCGTAGAAATAGGTCGAGAAATAAAAGGTCAGTCCGGCAGAAATACCGCTGCCGGTAAAGGCAATCAGCGAAGCGATGAAAAGCGCGTAGAACGAACGGCTCGAGATTGCGCCGATGATCTCGCGAAAAATGCCGCCAAGGGTCAGGTTGCGCTTGGGCGGTGCGGCGCGCAGCTTGGGGATGTAGCGGTGCGTGCCGAGCGCGGAGACCATGATCGCAGTGAAGATCACGCCCGCGCCGATCAGTCCATAGGTCTGGTAGGCTGCGGGGTTGAATTGCCCGTTGGGAATGGCGGGCGTCACGAAAGCGGGGAAGATCAGCAGGAATGTCCCCACCGTCATCGCATTGCCGCCGACCCAGCCGAAGAAATAGCGATAGCTCAATATGCTCGATCGCTCATTATAGTCCTCCGACAATTCGGGCGCGAGCGCGGCGCTGGGGGTTTCGTAGAAGGTGATGCAGGTGCGGATGATCACCGCAAGCGCGAGGATGTACCAGAACAAGGCGCCCTCGCTCCAGCCGGGGGGCGGGTTCCAGATCCAGTAGAAACTCAGTGCGATCGGCACCGCAGCGGCATACATGAAGGGGTGGCGACGGCCCCATTTGCTGCGGAAATTGTCCGACCAGTAGCCTACGACCGGGTCGCTGATGGCATCGCACATGAGCGCAACCAACACGGCCAGGCTGACAAGGCGGGCATCGACGCCCACGACCTGCGAATAGAACAGCAGCAGGAAATATTTGAGGCCCGCATCCTTGACCCCGTAGGCAGAGGCCCCGAAGCCATAGGCGAGCTTGGTGCCGAGCGAAGGGGCACTGGCGGCGGGGCTATCAGCCACGTCGGCGATGGCTTCCTGATCCGTCGCACCCGCAGCTCTTGCGCCGGCCGCTATTGCATCCGTGCCCAGGGGCAGGGGGGTCTCGCCCGCGCTGTGTCCCAAACGCTCGCCTCTCGCTTTTCACCGGGGCGCGCCTTTGGACGTCGTCCCCTACGATCCTCTCTCAGGCGCGCAGCGTAGCAGGGACAAAGCGGCGCACAAAGGGTTTTGCGTGTCGCGGCTTAGGCGATGAGGGCGAGCGCCTTGGAGACCGCATCGACCGCGAGTTCGGCCCAGATCGCAAGGAAAACGCCCAGCATTGCAAGCACGGCGCCAAGGCGTGCAGCGGGCCCGTGCAAGCGGCCCAGCGCGAACTGGATCGCAAGAGCAAGCGCAAACAGCAGGGCCCCCATCATCACGAAGCTGCCCGGCATCCAGTCAAAGCCCACGCTACCAGGACCACCGCGAAGGCGCGAGGCCGGGTTCGCAAGCGTAAGCACCAGCGGCACCGCAAGCAGCGCCAACGTAGCGCCAGCGGCAATGCGAAAGCTGCGCGCGGTGAGGCCGGGCTGAGCGACATCCTTAGTGGCAGGGCCTGTCTCGATATCGGGCATGGCTTGTGTTCTCCCCCGGTTGTGCGTGTGCGATCAAGTGCCCCAGATCATAGGCACGCAGCGGCTGAACCCTTGCATAACGGGCCGCGTGACGTGTGTCTCCTTAACACTTGCACCTTTCGCGCTTGACCCCTGGCGCTGCCCGCGCTTCAAAGGTGGCAATTCAAAACCCGTCTTTGTGAGAGAGGACCCCCCGCATGCTCGATACCGCCAACCGCACCGCCTATAACGAAGACCACGAGGCGTTCCGCGAAACCGTCCGCCGCGTCTTTGCCGAGCATATGGAGCCGCACCTCGACCGCCACGAGGAAGAGGGCATCGTCCCGCGCACCGCGTGGATGGCGCTGGGCGAAGCGGGGATGCTGTGCCCCACCGTGGCAGAGGAAAATGGCGGGCTGGGCCTCGATTTCGGGTTCAATTGCGTGCTTGCCGAAGAGCTTTCCTACATGGGTTCTTCCGCCGGCTTCACGCTGCAAAACGATATCACCGTCAACTATTTCGAACGTCTCGGCAGCCCCGAGCAGAAGGCGAAATACATCCCCGGCATGATTTCGGGCGACATCATCACCGCCATCGCGATGACTGAACCGGGCGCAGGCTCCGACCTTCAGGGCATCCGCACAACGGCTGTCGAGGATGGCAACCACCTCGTCATCAACGGCTCGAAGACCTATATCACCAACGGCCAGAACGCCGATGTCGTCATCGTCGTCGCCAAGACCGATCCCGATGCGGGTGCCAAGGGCACCAGCCTGATCCTTGTTGACGCCGACACGCCCGGCTTTGAACGCGGGCGCAATCTCGACAAGATCGGCCAGCATTCGGCCGATACGTCCGAATTGTTCTTTGCCGATGTGCGCGTGCCCAAGACCAATATCCTTGGCGGCGAGAATCGCGGTTTCATCCACCTGATGGAGGAATTGCCGCAGGAACGGCTCTCGATCGCGGTCTCCGCCATGGGCGGCGCGCAGCGCGCCTTTGACGAGGCGGTCAAGTTCACCAAGGACCGCAAGGCCTTCGGCAAGACCGTGTTCGAGTTCCAGAACACCAAGTTCACGCTCGCCGATCTCGCCGCCAAGCTGCAGGTCGGCTGGGCGCATCTCGACTGGGCGATCAAGCGCCATCTCGAAGGCAAGCTCACCACGGGCGAGGCGAGCGCGGCCAAGCTGTGGCACACCGAGATGCAGTGGGAGATGGTCGATGCCGCGCTCCAACTGCATGGCGGCGCGGGCTATATGAACGAATACCCCATCGCAAGGCTGTGGCGCGACGCCCGCGTGCAGCGCATCTATGGCGGCACGAGCGAGATCATGAAGGAAGTCGTCAGCCGCGAGATTTGAACGGCTTTGGACGCCCGCTTTGCATAAGGAAGCCAGCCAAAAGCGGACTTTCGGCTTGCGACCCTATTTGCTTTACTTCGGCATCGCGCCTCAATCGTCATCCCAGCGAAAGCTGGGATCGCCCTCGACCTCGTGCTAGCTCACGGCAATGGGTGGCTGGGTCTACATCATGACCAACAAACACGACGGTGTGCTGTACATCGGTGTCAGCGCCGACCTCGCCGCGCGGGTTACACAGCACAAGCAAGGGAAAGGCTCAGCCTTCTGCCGCCGTTACGGCCTCGATCGTCTGGTCCATGCTGAGCATTACGCTGAAATTACCGACGCGATTGCCAGGGAAAAAGCGATGAAGGCGTGGAAGCGCGCGTGGAAGATCGAGCAGATCGAAAAGAGCAACCCTCAATGGGATGACCTTTTCGAGACCATACTGTGACCGTGAGCGATCCCAGCTTTCGCTGGAATGACGGAATAGACAATGTCCTCTTCCCACCCACTTACGGCCCTAGATCAAGCCAAAGCGTTATCCCGAGAGCCGACAGTCTATTCGCCAGAAGTGAGGGCTTTACAATTTGCTCATAACGCTCTTGAGCGGGAACCAAGGGAGAGCAAACATGACCAACCCCCTCGATTTCGCTCTGGATTTTCGGGGCAAGCGCGTTCTCGTCATCGGCGGTTCCAGCGGGATCGGCAACGGCATCGCCCACGCCTTTTCGCAAGCTGGAGCCGAGGTATTCGTCACCGGCACGCGGCCCGATGAGGGCGATTATCTCGAAGCCGAGGACAGCGATTTCACCGGGCTTACCTACCACCAGATGAACGTGACCGACCGCCAGGCGCCGGACGCGCTCGCCGCGAAAATCGGCGCGGTGGATGTGGTGATCCAGAGCCAGGGCATTGTGCGCTATTCGCGCAAGGAATTTGAGCGCGAGGGCTGGGACGATGTGATCGACGTCAACCTCAACTCGGTGATGGACGTTGCGCGCGCCTTCCATGCAGGGCTTGCCGAGAAAGATGGCGCGCTGATCGTCGTTTCCTCTGTCGCCGCGTTCAAATCGACGCTGGGCAATCCGGCCTATGGCGCCTCCAAGGCCGGGGCGGCGAGCCTGGTGAAATCGCTGGGCGAGGCATGGGCGCGCGACGGCATCCGCGTCAACGGCATCGCGCCCGGCCTTGTGCCAACGAAGCTCACCTCGGTGACGACCGAGCACCCCGACCGGCGCGAGGCGAGCCTCAAGGCGATTCCCCTGCGACGCATGGGCACGCCCGAAGACATGGCGGGCGCGGCGCTGTTCCTCGCCTCGCCGCTTTCGGCCTACATGGTCGGGCAGACATTGGTGGTCGATGGCGGTCTTACTCTCTCCTAAGGATATCGGTTCATGAAATTCACCCGCCTCGGCCCGTCGGGCCTGACCGTCTCCAAGCTGTGCCTCGGCTGCATGTCCTATGGCGATACGTCCAAGGGCTGGCACGGTGACTGGCTGCTGGGCGAGGAGGAGAGCCGCCCGTTCTTTCGCGCCGCGCTGGAAGCGGGGATCAACTTCTTCGATACGGCCAACGGCTATTCGGGCGGCACATCGGAAGAGATTACCGGCAAGTTGCTCGGCGAAATGGCCAATCGCGACGAGATCGTGGTCGCGACCAAGGCGTTCATCCCGTGGCGAAATGCCCCCAACGCCGGCGGCCTTTCACGCAAGGCTTTGACACAGGCCATCGACGACAGCCTCAAGCGGCTCGGCATGGATTATGTCGACCTGTTCCAGATCCACCGCTGGGACCCCGAGACACCGATCGAGGAGACGATGGAGGCGCTGCACGACATCGTGAAGTCGGGCAAGGCGCTCTATATCGGCGCCTCCTCGATGTATGCCTGGCAATTCGCCAAGGCGCAGGAAACGGCCCGCGCCAATGGCTGGACGCCGTTCATATCGATGCAGAACCAGCTCAACCTGCTCTATCGCGAGGAAGAGCGCGAGATGCTGCCCCTGTGCGAGGATGAGGGCGTGGGTGTCATCCCGTGGAGCCCGCTTGCGCGCGGGCGGCTGGCGCGGCCGCTGGGAGAGCAGACGGTGCGCAGCGAAACCGATGGAGTGGGCAAGCAACTCTATCGCGATGACGAGGCGGACGGGGCGATCATCACCGCTCTGGCGGATATGGCGAAGGCGCGTGGCCTTTCCATGGCGACGCTGGGGCTCGCCTGGCATTTCACCAAGCCTGCAGTCGCCGCGCCGATCATCGGGGCAACCAAGCCGCACCATATCGCCGATGCTCTCGCGGCGCTCGAGGTGGAGCTGACCGGGGATGAGATCGCCAAGCTCGAAGGCCCTTATCGTGCCAAGCTCCCGACCGGCATGGGCATGCCGATGCCCGCGATGGACAAGGTGACGGTGCGAGGCGAGGGTTAGGCGAGAGCTGGGCCGATTGTGGCAAAAAGAGAGCCGCCCGGTCGCCCGGACGGCTCTTTTAGGTAAGGGACTGTAAAGTCGAAGGGGGCTCTTGAACCGGCGGTTCTAGAACTCCTTGGAAAGGCCGAGCGAGAAGACGGTGCCGACCTGGAAGGTGTTGATCTCCACCCGGTTGACGCCGTTGTCCTGGAACTCGAAATTATCGCGTCCGAAGATGTTGGCGATCTTCATGTTGAGTTCGAAGGGTTCGCCGCCAAACACGTTGATGTCGGTGCGGGCCACGAGATCGACCGTTACGCCCGGATCCTCGACCACGTCGGGGAAGTTGCCCCCGCGCAAGGTCACGCGTTCGCTGGCATAGTTGAACATGACGGTCAGTTGCTGGGTCTTCTCGGTATCCTCGAGGCTCAGCGAGAGGTTGGCGATGTGGTCGGACTGGCCGACCAGCGGCGCACCGTCGTCGAACAGGTTGGTTGCATCCTGCGTCGGGTTGCCCGGAACCGCCGCGATATCGCCCGCCGAGACCGAGATCTCCGACTGGGTGAAGGTGTAGTTGCCCTGGATCACGAATTGCTTCGTTTCAAAGAAGCTGCCGCCAAGGTCGTAAAGGTCGAAGCCGTAGACTGCGTCGAGCTCGAACCCGTAGAGCTGTGCCGAGGGCGCGTTGGCAAAGCTGGTGCGCAGCTGGCCCGAGGCGTTGACCAGGAAGTTCTCGATCGGGTTGTCGATTTCCTTGTAGAAACCGGCAAGGCTCACCCGGTTCTGGGCGTCGATGTAATATTCGGCGCGGGTCTCGAGGTTGAGCAGTTCGGAATCCTGAAGGAAGGGGTTGCCCTGATAGCGGCGGTTCCCTTCGGGATCGAAATAGGTCTGCTCGACCAGTTCGCGGAATTGCGGACGCGCGATCGTCTGCGAGCCCGAGAAGCGCAATTGCAGATCATCGGTCACCGACCAGGTGATCGTGGCCGAGGGCAGGAAGTAATCATTCTCGATATTGGTGTTGTTGAGAATGGTACCCGGTGCAACGCCCACGGTGGGGTCGGGCGTTGCGGTCTGCACAGCGTCTTCGTAGCGCACGCCGGCTTCCACGGTGACCGTGTCGGTCGGCACCCAGCGCACCAGGCCATAGGCGGCGTGGATTTCCAGCGCCGCATCGACCACGGGGATCGGGGCGGCCTCGGTCAGGGTGACGTTGAAGCCCGCCAGGGTCGCGCCGTTGATGATGTCGCCGGGGCGGCGAAGTCCCAAGGCGCGCACCGCGATCTCGTCGAGCGAGACGAGATCGGGATTGGCCGTGTCGGGCGTGATGAAGGGCCGGAATTCGCGGCTGAGCGAGGTGCGGTCGGTATCCGAATAGGCGTAGCCCACCGTGGCCGAGAGCGTATCGGTCACCTCATAGGAAAGGTCGATGCCGCCGAACAGCAGCTCTTCGGTCAGGTCATCGAAGGCGGCGGTCGAGATGCCCGCATCCGAGGTCTGATCGAAATAGGCGACGAAATTCTCGCCCAGCACGCCCTGCGCGGGGATATTGGTCCGCGTGTAGCTGACGGTGGTGTTGAACGGCGCCTCGCGATCGGTGCGCGCATAGCCGCCGCGCACGTCCACGCTCAGACGATCGAATTCGAATTCTCCAACCAGCTGCGTATCGATCAGCTGGCGCTCGAACCACGCGGTCTGCTGGTTGATGAAATCAAAACCGGTGAGGCCGGGGAAGATGTCGAACCCCTCTTCCAGACGCGCGGTCTTGAGCGTGTCGCGGATATAGAGGTTGGTCCAGCGGATCGTGTTCTCGCCGAAATCAAGGCCGAAGCTGAGCAGCCCGTTCACCAGCGTGGTTTCATCGGTGATGAAGGTTTCCTGCTGCTGCAGGACTTCGCTCAGGTCGAGGCTGCCCTGCTGGGTCAGGACCGAGCGGTTGCGCCGCCCGTTCTTGATCCCGGCTGTGGCGATGATGCCCATATAGGTGTCGCCGCCAAGATCGAATGACAGGCCACCTGTGAGGTTGCCCGAGAAGTTGGGCGGCAGCGAATCGTTGCGCTGAAGCGTGACGAGGTTGGTCGGGAACAGCTGGCCCGCAATCGCTTCCTGCAGCGCCGGGTCAGCGTCGCTTGCGCGCAGGCCGCTGTCGAACAGGGTCTGCAGGTTGGAGGGAACATCGCGGTTGCCATTATCGAAGCCGAACGAATCCCAGTCCGAACCGAAATAGGTCAGGCCGTTCTCGAAGGTCGTTTCGGTATCGCCGCTGATGCCGGTGCTGATCTTGAGGAAGTCCTCGACCGGCACGGCCTTGGTGGTTAGGTTGATCACACCGCCGCCGAATTCGCCGGGATAGTTGGCCGAATAGGTCTTCTGCACCAGCGAGGAGGCGACCACGCTGGTCGGAAAAATGTCGAGCGGGACGACGCGGCTGAGCGGTTCGGGGCTCGGCAGCGGGAGGCCGTTGAGCAGCGCCAGCGAGTAGCGATCACCCAGGCCGCGTACGAAGACGCGGCCATTGCCGACGACCGAAAGACCGGTCACCGATCCCAGCGCATCGGCAATATCGCCGGCGCCAGTTTTGGCGATTGCCTCTTCGGAAAGGACGTTGAGAACCTGGGTCGAATTGCGTTCCGGGTTGCGTGAGCGCCGTCCGGTCACGATGATATTGCCACCGCCGGGGACCGAGATCTCCGGTTGCTCTTCTTCCTCTTCCTGAACGCCGTCCACTTCTTCGGTCAGAGGATCCGGCTCTTCAGCAGGCGCGGGCTCTGGCGTTTCTTGCGCATAGAGCGCGGTGGGAAATGTGAGCGACGTTGTGAGAAGCAGCAGCCCTGCCAGGCGCGTGCCAGTCGACATAATTCTAGGCCCCCTCATATTGTAAGCCTTTATGTATCGTGAGCCGCTTGAGCTCGATGCAGATAGGACAACGGGGACGCTGAGCGTTTCCGCACAGCGCCCCCTGATCCTGTGAGCGCCTTAGGGCGTCGGGAGCGACGTGCAGGCGCCGTTGGCGCTGCCGAAGTCAGCGATCGACGAGTTGCAGGTCCAGTCGCCGAAATTGGCGGCAAGGTTGTCGTCCTCTGCGCCGACAAAACCGGTGTCGGTGAAGAAGCTCGAGCGCGCGGTAAGGTCTGCGCCGCCGAACGCGGTCACACCGTTCTCGTTTGCACCATTCACGAATGTGTTGGTGAGCGAGAGGGCGAAATCGAGGTTGCTGTTGGCGTCGAACAGGGCGAGCAGCGCGTCGTCGGTCGTCTGGTTGTTGCCCGAGCCGCGAACCGGACGGGTCGCCGAGCAGTCACCCACGATCGAGTTGAGGCCGATGATGTTGGCCTGGGTGCCAGCCTCGTCAACGCGGAAGCACAGGCCGCCACCGTTGTCGTCGGCGTCGATAACGCCGTTGGTGAGGCCGAGCGCCGCGGTGCCGCGAGCGCGAACAACCTGCGAGGAGGCCGAGGAACGCTGCACGAAGGTGAAGTTGTTCACCTGGAAGCGGGTCGCCGGCTGGGCGTTGCCCGGGGTCGGCTGCTCGTCGCCCGGCGAATCGAGCTCGATCAAGCTGTCACCGGTGTTGGCGCGCTGGGCGACAACGACGTTCTGCAGGTTCACACGGGCACCCGAATCGACGTCGAGCGAGTCATCCGAGGCTCCGATCACGGCAACATTGCTGCCGTTAAACGCGCCGCCGAAGAATTCGAGGCCGTCATCCGAGCTGTTGAACGAGAAGACGTTGTTGATCGTCGTACCCGAGCCGATGCCGCCGGTCGTGAGCGATTGCAGTTCGTTGGCCTGCTGAAGCTCGAAACCCGAGAAACGGATCTGGTTGAAAGTGAACGAACCCGAGCTGTCGGTGTCGTCCGAGCCGCCGAACGGGGTCGGGGTGACGGTGCCTTCAAGCTGCATTTCGCACTGGGCGTTGGTGCTGAAGTCGCCGGGCGTCGTGTTGAACACGAGATCCTGGCAATCCGACACCCGGCCTCGACCGAGCAGGACAACGCCGCCCCACTGGGCCTGGCTGCTGTCGGTGGCGATGCCGAGAATGTTGTCACGGCTGGTCCAGATGATCGGGCTCGTCGCGGTGCCATCGGACTCGATCGTGCTGCCGCGGTTGACCACGAAGAACGATTCGGCCTGCGCGAAAAGGATCACGCCCGGTTCGATTTCGAGGTTGGCAGTGGACGCACCGGCGATTGCGCCGGGGGTGAAACCGTCATCGGTCCCGACATTCACGCGGCCGGCGATCTGGTAGACCAGGCCCTCGACGAAAGGCAGCCTGTCATCCACGTTGAAGACCGAAGGCAGCTGGCACACGCGGTATTCACCGGTGGGGCCGTCGATCGTGCCCGTGTCGGTAAGCCCGCCGGTCGAGAGGATCGTGGGGCAACCGGCAGCCGGCGTGATCTGCGAAGGCGGCGGGGGCGGAGGCGGCGGCGGGGGCGGCGGAGCCGGATTGTTGATGATGATGTCGCCCGAAGTTCCGGGCGAGACGATTTCATCGGCGCCGCAGCCAGCCAGTACGACCAGGCCACAACCCAAAATGACAGTGCGTTGGAAATTTTTCACAGCGTGCGGTCCCCTAAAAACCGAGAATCAAAAGCGCTTGGAATGTGTGCGCAGGGGCCGGGCTAGGGATTTGGGATGACAGAAATTGGTCAGAGTTACAGGCGTGCGGCAAATCTGGAATTATGACATATTTTGGACTCAGGTGGCGGTTTGCTGGTCGAAATTAACCAGGCAACAGCGGAATATTACAATATTGAAAAGCATATAAAACAGCAGGTTGTGTCTATTGAAAGTCTTGAAAATTACAATGTGACGGTTTTGTTGCATTTCCGCTGCAATGAGGGCATCATAGCGCCAGCTTTCAAGGAGACTTTCATGTTCACCACCACCACAGCCCTTGCCGCGCTGCTTCTGGCTGGGGCGCAGGCCGATCAATCCGCGACCGCCCCCGTGCGTGCGGACGTGCGTGCGGAGCAGGCCACGCTTGCCGCCGATCAACTGGCCAAGGGGCGCACCGTCAACGCAATCGCCGCGCTCGAAAAGCACATCGAAGCCGCGCCCGAAGATCCGGCCCTGCTGATCAATCTCGGCATCGCTCATGCGCAGGAGGGCAACGAACAGATGGCCCGCATGATGTTCGAGCGCGCGCTGGTCAGCCCGGAGCCGACCGAGCTGGAAACCGCCGAGGGCGACACGATCGATTCGCGCCGTCTCGCGCGCAAGGCGATGCGTATGCTCGAACGCGGCGAATTCGCTACCCGGATTTCGCGCCGCGACTGAAATGCGGTCTCTCGGGTAGCCGTGGCGCGGTTCGTGAGAGGCAGGGCAGCGGGCCAGCGAGAGATGGCGGTCGCCTTTCGGGTCGCAACAGCCTGATATGACGCGTGACGGCCAACAGGTCGCGTCGCACTGAACGAAAAAACAAAACGAAGAAACCAAGGGGCGGGATGCGGTAGAGCGCTTCCCGCCCTTTATGTTGCGCGCTCTCAACAGGTGGCTCCTTGCAGCATTGCTAAAAGCGGACTGTCACCCTCTTGTCATTTAGACTAGACAAGGGGCTCAGTCATCGGAGGGCTGAACATGATTCCTGTGCGCGCCCCGCGTCCGGCACCGCCCCGCAAGGCGGTTTCGCCCCGGACATTGGTGATCGCTTCGACGCTGGCAGCAGCCTTTGCGCTGAGCAGCGCCCCTGTGCGCGCCGATGTCATGGAAGTGGGTCCTGATACGGCGGTATGGGTCGCCGGTGACCTTGCGGGCGTGGTCGTATACGGCGAAGCGCCTTCGCAGTCGCCCGCACAATTGCCCGATCCAGGCAGTCTTGCCGTGCCCGAGGCGATGGTCGCCGATATTGCCGCGCACGCCTCCTTCGTTCCTGGCCCTTATGTCGCCAAGATTGCCGAACTCAGCCGCCGGTTCGATCTCAGCCCCAGCCTGCTCGAAGCGGTGGTCTGGCAGGAAAGCCGCTGGCGTGAAAATGCTGTCAGCCATGCCGGCGCGCGAGGCCTTGCGCAGTTGATGCCGGGCACGGCACGGTATCTTGGCGTCGACCCCGACGATCCGATGGACAATCTCGAGGGCGGGGCGCGCTACCTGCGCGAGCAACTCGACCGGTTCGATGGCGATCTTGAAAAGGCGCTCGCCGCCTACAATGCCGGCCCGGCGCGCGTGATCCGCGCCGGCGGCGTCCCGAATATCCGCGAGACCAAGGCTTATGTTGCGGCCATCATGGGCCGCCTCGCCGGTCATGCGCGCGTCGAAAATGCGCGCTAGCTGGCCATCGCTCGAACTTCTTCTTGAAAAGGTATGTGCACCACAATGAATTCGCTTTCTCGTAACCCGGCCGGCCTTCTTGCCCGTTCGCTGACCTTCATGGCGGCCCTTGGTGCATCGGCGATGGCCAGCGCGCAGACGACGGTCGGCGCGAATGCGGGCGGCGGTAACCCGCTGGTCGATGCGCTCAACTGGATGATGAGCATTCTCCTTGGCCCTGTCGCGACCGCCGTGGCGGTGATGGCGGTGGCGGGCGTCGGCTTCATGATGCTGACCGGCCGGATGAACTGGCGCTATGGCGGCACCGTGATCATCGGCGTGTTCATCATTTTCGGCGCCCCGCGCCTTGTCAATTCGATCGCGGCGTTCTGAGCAGGATCATGACCGATCTTACCCGCCAGCCGATCTATCGCAGCCTCACACGGCCGCAGATGTTCATGGGCGTGACGATGATTTTCTTCATCATCAACATGACCGTGTCCACGATCGCCTTTCTGGTGCTGGGCAGCTTCTGGTTCATCCCGGTGGCGCTCATCACCCACGTGATCGGCTATTTCGCCAGCCTGCGCGAACCGCGCGTGTTTGACCTGTGGATCACCAAGGTCTCCAAGTGCCCGCGCGTGCCCAATTACCGGCGCTGGGGATGCAACAGCTACGCGCCCTAGATGCTATTGAGTGAACCCGCCTCTTAAGGAGGGGCTTTTGAGTATGGCCAAATGGATCGGACCCGCCAGCTGGAGCGCCAAGGAGGCGCTTGTTGGCGATCGCCTGCCTTTTGAGCGGCTGATCGACGATAGCACCGTGCTCTTGCGCGACGGGTCCGTGATGAGCGCGATCCAGGTGCCCGGCCTGTTGTTCGAGACCGAGGATTCAGAAGCGCTCAACGCCCATGCCGCAACGCGCGAGGTGATGCTGCGATCAACGCTCGATGCGCGCTTCGTTCTCTATCATCACGTCATCCGTCGCCGGGTCGAAGTGGAGCTCGACGCCGAATTTCCCGATCCCCTGAGCCGCCATATCGATGCGCGCTGGAAAGAACGACTGGCGGGCGGATCGCTGTTCATCAACGACCAGTTCGTGACGCTCATTCGCCGGCCCGCGCGCGGCAAGACGGGCCTGCCCGAGCGTGTAGCCAAGTTTTTTGCCCGACAGGGCAAGGAAGAACTCGAAGCAGATCCGAAGGATATCCGCAGCCTCAAATCCGCGATCACCGGGCTCACCGCCTCGCTCTCCGCCTATGGCGCCGCCGTGCTGGGCGATTACGCAGCGCCAGATGGGCGCGGCGGCACCAATTCGGAAATGCTCGAGCTGCTTTCGGCGATCTACAATGGCGAGATGCGCCCCGTGCGTCGGCCAGCGCCGGACACCGATATCGGCCACATGCTGCCCTATCGCCGCGCGAGCTTCGGGCTTGACGCGATGGAATTGAAGGGCTCGGGCGATCCCGATTTCGCCGCGATCATTGGCCTTAAGGACTATCCCGAGGCGACTTCGCCCGGCCTTCTCGACGGGCTGCTGCGCCTGCCTTACGAGATGGTCGTCACCGAAAGCTACGCCCCCAACGAACGCACCACCGCGCGCGAGCGGATCGATCTTGCGCTGCGCCGTTCGCGTTCGGTGGACGAGGAGGCCGCGGCCGAGCGCGCCGACATGATGGCCGCGCGCGATGCGCTGGGTAACGGCAATGTCGGCTTTGGCGATCATCACCTCACCGTGCTGGTGCGCGAGCGTTCGCTCGACCGGCTCGACGATGCGAGCGCGGCTTGCGCGGCGGCGCTGGCGGATACGGGTGCGATTGCGGTGCGCGAGGATACCAATCTCGAACCCGCCTTCTGGGCGCAGTTCCCCGGCAATGAAGACTACATCGTGCGCCGCGCGCTGATCTCGAGCGCGAACATGGCCAGCTTTGGCAGCTTCCACGGCTTTGCGCTCGGCAGCGCGACCGGCAATCACTGGGGCGATGCCGTCACCCTTCTGGAGACGACCAGCGCGACGCCGTTCTTCTTCAATTTCCACAATGGTGACCTTGGCAACTTCACCGTCATTGGCCCGTCGGGATCGGGCAAGACCGTGGTGATGAACTTTCTTGCAGCGCAGGCTCAGAAGTTCTCTCCGCGCACGATCCTGTTCGACAAGGATCGCGGTGCGGAATTGTTCATCCGCGGGATCGGCGGGCGCTACGACCGGATCAATCCGGGCGAGCCGACCGGGTTCAATCCACTTTCGCTGCCCGATACGCCGGCCAACAAGGCGTTCCTGCGTGACTGGTTCGGTGTGCTGCTGAAGGCCGAGGGGCCTGAGGAATACGCCTCGATCAGCGCGGCGGTCGATGCCACCTATGAGAACGCGCCGAGCTTGCGCCGTTTGCGCCACTTCAAGGAATTGCTTGCCGGCACGCGGCGTCCCCAGCCAGGTGATCTGGCCGATCGCCTTGGTGCGTGGATCGGCTCGGCAGGGGGGGAAGGGGGCGAGCACGCCTGGCTGTTCGACAATGAGCGCGACCTGCTCGATCTCGACGCGCGCGTGCTTGGCTTCGACATGACGCAGTTGCTCGAGAATCCGCGGCTGCGCACGCCGACCATGATGTATCTGTTCCACCGGATCGACGAGCGTCTGGATGGCCAGCCCACGATGATCCTGATCGACGAGGGCTGGAAGGCGCTGGACGACGAGGTTTTCGCAGCCCGCATCCGCGACTGGCTCAAGACGCTGAGAAAGCGCAATGCGCTGGTCGGTTTCGCGACGCAATCCGCGCGCGATGCGCTCGAAAGCCGCATTTCCACCGCATTGGTAGAGCAGACCGCGACCATGGTCTTTATGCCCAACAGCCGCGCGCGGCCAGAGGATTATTGCGACGGTTTCGGCCTGACCAGCCACGAACTCGCGCTGATCCGGGCCCTGCCCGCGCACAGCCGCTGCTTCCTCGTGCGCCAGCCCGATGCAAGTGTGGTCGTGCGGCTCGACCTTTCGGGTGCGCCTGAAGTGCTCACCATCCTTTCAGGCCGCGAGGCGTCGGTGCGCCGGCTTGATCTGCTGCGTGAAGCGGTGGGCGACGAGCCCAGCCAGTGGTTTCCAGCGCTCACCAACAAGCCGTGGCCCGATGGCGGGAATGGCGCACTGGACGAAGACGGCACCGCCGTCTGGCAGGCGGCCGAATAATGGCGACAAGCTGCGATATCGCTGCCCAGGAAGTGGGCGCAGGCGTCACCGCCGCGCTGACCGCTGTCGATTGCATCGCCGGTCAGGTGAGCGAGCAGGCCTTCAGCCGCCTGTTTGGCGCCGAGGGACAGATGGCCCCGGTGCTGGTGATCCTGCTGACGCTCTATGTGGCCTTTCTCGGCTTCAGCCTTGCTCTTGGCCGCTCCAATCTCTCCGTCCGCGCGCTGGTGCCCAAGATCATGACGATCGGCCTCGTCGTCACCTTCGCAACCAGCTTTGCCGCGTTTTCTGCGGTGTTCTACAACGTCTTCGTCTTCACGCCCGACTGGCTCGCCGGGATTCTGACCGACAGCAAGGGATCGGCCACCGTCACCTTTGCGCAAAAGCTCGATGTGGTGTTCATCGCCGTGCAGCAGGCCTCGGTCGGGCAGAGCGATATCAACGTGTTCTCGCCGCCGGGCATGATGTGGCTGGGCGCGCTTCTGCTCCTGCTGGGCACTGTGGGCCTGCTGGTGACGGCGCGCATCGGTCTCGCATTGTTGCTCGCCGTTGGACCGATTTTCGTGGTCATGGCCTTGTTCAATCAAACCCGTGGTTTGTTCACCGGCTGGCTCAAGGGCATGCTGATGCTTTCGCTCACTCCGCTTTTCGCGGTGGTCGGCGGATCGATCATGCTCGAGATGGCAGTGCCGATCCTCGCAGCGCTGGTCGCAACGCCCGGCGAGATCAACCAGCAGGCGGCGATGGCGTTCTTTGTTGTCGGCTTTGTCCATTGCATGCTGATGCTGATGGCGCTGATCACGTCGGCGGTGATGGTCGGCAAGTGGCAGGTCTTCGGCTTTGTCAGCCCGCTGCGTGACGCAGAGCCCGCCAGCCGGCCTGCCCAGTCGCCCGCGGCCTCGGCCCCGATGGCGCCGGCGATGGCGCGCACCGCGCAGATCGCGCCTGCTTCTGCATCCATGACCCAGCGCCGCAACGATGTGGCTGGCGCCGCCACTATTGCCGCGAATGACGCTGGTCCTTCGAACACCACTGTGCGCGAGACCCGCGTCTACGGATCGGCGGCTCCGGGCTCTGGCGTAGCGTTGGCCGGCCCTGCCACCTCGCGCACGCGCGGGATCGGCAATCGTTTCAAGAGCGCTCCCCTGCGCGGCGCCAAACCTTCGACGGAGACCCGATGATGAACCGTGCAGCCCTCTTGCTGCCTCTGGCCCTTCTGGCCGCTCCGCTGGCTGCACAGGACGCGACCGACGCGCCCCGGCAGGCGAGCGAGCAGGATGCCGGCGATCCGCGCATCCAGACGCGCGTCTATGACGCGGCCACGGTCTACACCATTCGCGGCAAGGTGAAGGTGCAGACAACGGTCAAGTTCGCCGAGGACGAGGCGATCCAGAACGTCGCGATCGGCGATTCGAGTGCGTGGCAGGTCCAGCCCAACAAGGGCCAGTCACTGCTGTTCGTGAAACCGCTTCAGCCAAGCGCGGTGACCAACCTTACCGTGGTGACGAGCAAGCGCACCTACCTGTTCGACCTTGTCGCAAGCCCGAAGAATTCCCCGCTCTATGTGCTGCAATTCCGCCATCCCGAGCTCGAGAAAGCGAGGGAAGAGGCGCGTCTTGCCGCGATCGAGGCGGCCAGGGAGGCGAAAGCCAGCGCGCTGGAAATGGCGGCAGCTAACGATCCTTACGCGGTGGCCGATCCGGCAATGCTCAATTTCGAATGGGCGGGCGCGGGCGAGGGCGAATTGCTGCCCGCGCGGGCCTATGATGATGGCGAGGCTCTGTTCCTGACCTGGCCCGAGGGCACCGCGATCCCCGCAATCCTGATGCTGAATGCACAGGGCGAGGAAGGCCCGCTAAACTTCACGGTGCGCGGCGAGACGGTGGTGATCGACCAGTACCCGCAACAGGTGATCCTGCGCTCGGGCAAGGAGACGGCAACGCTGACCAATATGGGGCCGACCATCATCAAACCGCGCCAGGCGCAAAAGCGCTGAGATGTGATGATTAGGTGATGATAAGCGCGACTTTTGTGAAGATACCGATCCAGTTGGACTATGCTATGTCACCAGGTGACCATTCGGAGGAAGAATAATGCGTCTGGCTATGCGTCTCCCGCCCAAGAAAGGCGATAATGGCGGGGCAAGCACCGCCGATCCGCGTGACGGTGAAAGCGCCGAGATCATCGATCTGGCCAGCCGCAGCGCCTTTCCGGCGGTTACCGAACGCAAATCGGGCGGCGATGGCCTGCAACTGGCCGCCGGTTTCGTGGTCGTGGCCGCGCTTGGCGCGGTGACGCTGTGGAGCATGAACGCAGCGCAAGTGGCCGAGCCCGAGCCGATCGGCAATCCGCAAGTCTCCCCGCCGCAAACCGCAGCGCCCGCACCTGCAACAGCGCCCGTCCCGGTCGAACCCGCGCCGCGTCGGCCCGATCCCGCGCCCGCGCCGATCATCGCGCGAACCCCCGAAAACCAAAACGCGACCAGCGCCAACCCCTATGCCACCCCGACGATGGTCTATGACGCCAGCGTCGCGGCCAGCCGTGCCGTCGCCGCGCCACCCGCAGCGGCCGGCACGACCGAGGCCGGCGCCGGCCAATCGGCCTTCAGTGCCGGTACTGCGCAGGCCTTTGCCAGTTCGATCGGCGGGGTCGGCGGTGCTCCGGTGCAGGCGCAGGCCATGACCAATCCCTCGACCACCGTCACGCAGGGCACCCTGATCCCCGCGATCCTCGAAACCGCGATCAACACTGACGTGCCGGGCTATGTGCGCGCGGTGGTGAGCCAGGACGTACGCAGCTTTGATGGCACCACGGTGCTTGTCCCGCGCTCCTCGCGCCTGATCGGTCAGTATCAGGCCGGCGTGCAGCAAGGGCAAAAGCGTGCCTATGTGATTTGGACACGGCTGATCCGCCCCGATGGCGCCTCGGTGAACCTCGCCTCGCCCGCTGTGGCGTTTGACGGCACGACGGGCCTTGAGGGCAAGGTCAACAGCCACTTCTTCAAGCGTTTCGGCTCGGCCTTCCTGCTCTCGGCCATCGGTGGCCTTGGCGCGATTGCCTCAGGGGGAACCTCGGTGTTCCTCGGCGGCGCGCAAACCGCAGTGCCCGACGCAGACATCAGCCCGACGATCCGCGTCAAGATGGGCGAGCCGATCCGCGTCTTCACCTCGCGCGATCTCGATTTCAGCACGGTCGCCAACTGACCCGCCATGGGTTTGCGTTCATGACCGCTGACGTTCATCCCTTTGCCCCGCCGCCACAGGACGATCCTGCGGACGCGCGCCCTGACGATGCGCCCAGCAGCCTGGAGCTTATGGCTGAGCGCAGCGTCTATCTCGATGCCTATCTCGAACCTTTCAAGCGCTGGCTAGAGCGTGACACGGTCACCGAAATAATGGTCAACCGCCCGGGTGAGGTCTGGGTGGAGGACGCGGCCGAGGGCGGCGGCTTTCGCCGCATTGTCACGCCCGAGATCAGCGATCGGCTGGTCCAGCGGCTCGCCGAACAGGTCGCGAGGGTCAGTCACCAGGGGATCAATCGCGAGCATCCGCTTTTGGGCGCCACCTTGCCCGACGGCGCGCGCATCCAGTTTTGCGGTCCTCCGGCCAGCCGCAAGCACTGGATCATGGCGATCCGGCGGCACCGTCGGCTCGACCTGCCGCTGGATGCCTATGACAACGGGCCGCTCGCGGGCGAGGCCGAGGTGGACATGCCCGATCCGCAATTCCATCCGATCGATTACCTGCGCGAGGCGATCCGAAGCCGGCGCACGATCCTGATTTCCGGCGGCACCAGCACCGGGAAAACCACCTTCCTCAACGCCATGCTGGGAGAGATCCCCAGCGAGGAGCGCGTCGTGCTGGTCGAGGATACGCCCGAACTCAAGTTTCCGGGCGAGAATTGCGTGGGCCTTGTCGCTGTCAAAGGTGAACTGGGCGAGGCAAAGGTCACCGCGAACGAACTGCTCCAGGCTGCCCTGCGCCTGCGCCCCGATCGTATCGTGCTGGGCGAATTGCGCGGCGCGGAGAGCGTCTCGTTCCTGCGTGCGATCAACACCGGGCATCCGGGCAGCTTCTCGACAATCCATGCCAACAGCCTGCGTGGCGCGCTGGAGCAACTTTCGTTGATGGTCATGCAGACCGGTATCGGCCTCACGCGGTCGGACACGATTGCCTATGCCGCGAGCGTGATCGACGTCATCGTGCAACTGGGCCGCGATGCAAGCGGCAAGCGCGGTATTACCCAGATCGCCGATGCGCGCTCGCTCGTCTGAGCCCGCGGGAGACACCCGCGCAGCATCATTCTAAATTGACAATTGGGTCCTAAGCCTCATGTCGATATTGAACGAAAGCGCGAAGGGCTTCGTATCGCCCATAGCAAGCGTAAAGCCGTAAGGGACGACAGCAGCGATGAGCACCGCGCCTATCATTCCCGAATTTTCCGAACCCAACGTTGCGGGCGATGGCGACAATTACTTCAATCGCGAATTGTCGTGGCTCTCGTTCAACGAACGTGTCCTGGCCGAGGCCGAGAACACCGCCTACCCGCTGCTCGAGCGGCTGCGCTTCCTTTCGATCTCGGGGAGCAATCTCGATGAATTCATGATGATCCGCGTTGCCGGCCTCGTCGGGCAGGCACAGCGCGGTATCGACAAGGTCGGGATCGACGGGCGCACGCCAACGCAGCAGCTTGTCGCGATCCGTTCCAAGCTCGAGGAACTCTCCGATCGCCAGCAGGATATCTGGCGGTCCTTGCGCGACGGGCTGGCGCAGAGCGATATCCACATCGCCTATGAACAGCGCATCAAGCCCGAAGCGCATGAATGGCTCGCCAATTTCTTCCTCGAAGAGATCCTGCCGGTCATCACCCCGCAGGCACTCGACCCGGCCCATCCGTTCCCCTTCGTGCAGAACGAGGGCATGGGGCTGCTCTTCACGCTCACGCGCGACGCCGACAAGGAGCAGCTGATCGAGATGATCCTGATCCCTACCGCGCTGCCGCGTTTCGTGCGCGTGCCCAGCGACATTGCGGGGACAGGCCCTGATACGGGCGGGGCAATCTACATCTCGATCGCGAGCCTCATTCAGCGTTATGCCAAGGAGCTTTTCCCCGGCTTCACAATTGAGGGCGATGGTCTGTTCCGCGTGCTGCGCGACAGCGACATCGAGATCGAGGAAGAGGCCGAAGACCTCGTGCGCACCTTCCGCAGCGCGATCCAGCGTCGCCGGCGCGGGCAGGTGATCCAGCTCGAGCTGGAAGAGGATTTCGACCCACAGGCAGAGGCGATGCTGCCCGAACAGCTCGGTGTGCACGAGGCTGCCGTCATCAAGACCGACGGCATGATCGGGATCGACGGCCTTGCCGAAATCGTTGGCGAAGACCGGCCCGACCTCAAATTCGACGCTTATTCACCGCGCTATCCCGAGCGGGTGCGCGAGCATGACGGCGATGTCTTTTCCGCGATCCGCGAAAAGGACATTGTGATTCACCACCCCTACGAAAGCTTCGAGGTAGTGGTCGATTTCGTCCGGCAGGCTGCGATCGATCCCGACGTCGTGGCGATCAAGCAGACGCTCTATCGCGCAGGAACGCAATCCGCGGTCATCAATGCGCTGATCGAGGCGGCCGAGAACGGCGTATCGGTGACAGCAGTCGTTGAGTTGAAGGCGCGCTTCGACGAGGAGCAGAACCTCAAATGGGCGGCCAAGCTCGAACGCGCCGGGGTGCAGGTGATCTACGGCTTCACCGACTGGAAAACCCACGCCAAGACCGCGATGGTGGTGCGGCGCGAGGGTAACTCGTTTCGCACCTATTGCCACTTTGGCACAGGCAATTACCACCCGGTGACCGCCAAGGTCTACACCGACATGAGCTTCTTCACCGCTGACCCGAAACTGGGCCGGGACGCGGCGCGGATGATGAATTTCGTGACCGGCTATGTCGAGCCCAAGGACCTCGAACTCATCCGCATCGCGCCGCTCAACCTGCGCGAGGAGCTCTACAAGCGGATCGATGCCGAGATCGCCAACGCCAAGAAGGGCAAGCCCGCAGCGATCTGGCTCAAATGCAACCAGGTCACCGACAAAGGCATGATCGACCGCCTCTATGCGGCGAGCGAGGCGGGCGTCCAGGTCGAGATCGTGTGCCGCGGGATTTGTTGTCTCAAGCCCGGCGTGCCGGGACTGAGCGAGAATATCCGCGTAAAGTCGATCATCGGCCGCTTCCTCGAACACAGCCGCATCTATGCCTTCGCCAACGGCACGCCGATGCCTAGCCCGGATGCCGCGGTGTTCATTTCCTCGGCCGATCTGATGGGGCGCAATCTCGACCGGCGCGTCGAAAGTCTAATCCCTATCCTCAACCGCACGGTGCACGACCAGGTCTTGCAGCAGGTGCTGCTCGCCAACATGCTCGACACCGAGCAAAGCTGGTGGCTGCATGAAGACGGCTCCTATTCGCGCGTCGAAGCCGTGGAAAAGCCGTTCAACTGCCACCGCTATTTCATGACCAACCCCTCGCTTTCCGGGCGCGGAGGTGCTTTGGAAACGGAAGGCGTGCCAAAATTGTCGCTGCGCAAGGGGCGCAGCGATCCAAGGGCGGCCGAAGGGTGAGCGATCAGCTACCCGACACGATGAAGCGAACAGGCCTCGCAGAAGGCCGAACGGGATGAACAGACGGCACTAATGAGTTTCAGGACACGGCGCAGCGACCGGGACGGGGCGTTTTCCGGCAATACGGCAAGCCGGGCGATCATCGATATCGGCTCGAACACGGTGCGCATGGTCGTCTATGGCGGCACGATGCGCGCGCCCACGGTGCTGCTGAACGAGAAGGTGACCGCGAGGCTGGGCCGCGACATCGGTGCCGATGGCACACTGGCCGAGGAGGCGGTCGAGCTTGCGCTGCGCGGGCTTGAGCGCTTTGTGTTGCTGCTTGAGGATCTGGGTGTCACCGATATCGAGACGGTCGCCACCGCCGCAGTGCGCGAGGCCAGCAATGGTCCGGCATTTGTGGAGAAGCTGGTGCAGATGGGCCTGTCTCCGCGGATCCTGAGCGGCGAAGAGGAAGCGACGCTCAGCACGTACGGGGTGGCGGGCGCCTTCCCGGGCGCCGACGGGGTTGTTGCGGATCTGGGCGGCGGCAGTCTTGAACTTGCCAATCTTGCCGCAGGTGTGGTCGGCGACCCGGTGACCCTGCCGCTGGGCTCGCTAAGGCTGCCCGATTACCGCGCAAGGGCGCAAAAGCAGGATGTCAGGAATACCGACAAGGCCATGCGCTCGGCGCTGCAAAAGGAAATCGACA
The DNA here is from genome assembly GCA_043567175.1 of Erythrobacter sp. GTDB lineage: Bacteria > Pseudomonadota > Alphaproteobacteria > Sphingomonadales > Sphingomonadaceae > Erythrobacter. Next base: position 1,359,729 of record CP121323.1, on the reverse strand, counting down.
AAGGTGCGGGCAAGCGTTCCAGGGGCGCGGCACTTTACCTTGTCGGGGGAACATGGCGCTGCATGGCCGTCTACGCGATGCAGTGCGAAGGCCATCCGTTGAGCGATCCGCATGGCTTTGAACTGAGCCAAGAAAAGGCGCAGGCGATCACTAAGGCGCTCAGCGCGGAGGATGTGGAAAGCCTCAAGAACCGTGAGCGCATTTCCTCGATGCGCGCGGAAAAACTGCCCGATGCGGCGATTCTGCTGCAGGCGATGATCGCCGTGCTCAAACCGGTCCGTATCGTCTTTTCCTCATGGGGTCTTCGCGAAGGCCTCCTGTTCGATCGGCTCGCGCCTGAAGCGCAGGCTCAGGATCCGCTGCTCGCCGGTGTGGCGACCTTTGCCAGCCAGCGCGGCGCGCCCCCGACCCTGTGCACGCGCATGGCCAGCTGGACGCTGGATGCTGCGCCTGCGCGCGAGCACGGGACCGAGCGGCTGCGGCTGGCAGCGACGATGCTGGCGCTAGCCTCGATGCAGATCGAGCCCAATATCCGCCTGCCGCAAGCGATTGACTGGGCGCTTCAGAAGCGCTGGATCGCGATCGATGGCAAGGGACGCGCGATGATGGCCGCTGCAATCGCTGCCAATGGCAATGCGCTCGATCTTGATGACCGCGTGCGTGCGCTGGCGAGCGAGGAGGCCCTCGAGGAGGCTATCCGCTGGGGCCTTGCCGTGAGGCTTGCGCGGCGGCTGGGTGCCAATTCGCGCCGCTCGCTCGACATGAGCCGACTGTTGATCGACGACGAGATTATGGTGCTGCGTCTTGCGACCAGTCATGCCGCGCTTGCGACAGGGCCGGTCGACAAGGACATGAAGCTGCTGGCGGGTCGCCTTGGCCTCAGCCCACGCGTCGATATTGTCGAGGACGATGCCCTTCGCGCTTCCGGCGATTGATCGTTCAGGCCCGCTTTTCCTTGCCCGAAAAGGGCGAGAAATCTGTTTCCACGTCAAACAGGTCCACCCCTTCGGCCTTCTTCAGCCAGCCAACCACCGCGTAGGTTACAGGCGTCAGCAGCGCTTCCCACACGACCTTGAGCAGCCAGTTGGTGATCATTACGGTCACCACCGCCTGCGGGGTCCAGATGCCCCAGAAGGCGATGGGGTAGAAGATCAGGCTGTCGACGCCCTGGCCCACGACGGTCGAGCCGATCGTGCGGGTCCAGAGGGCGCGGCCCCTGGTCCACACCTTCATCTTGGCCATCACGTAGGAATTGACGAATTCCCCCGCCCAGAACGCCACGATCGAGGCGACAACGATCCTCCAGGTGCTGCCGAAGACACTCTCATAGGTCTGCTGGCATATCGCGCCCGGAGGCCCATCGGGGTCAAGATTGTTGCCAAGCGGGCCGGGCGGGCTGTCAAACCCCGTTGCAGCGCAGGTCCAGCCTTCGAAAGCGGGCAGGCTGACGACGACATAGCTCATGAATGCAAGGAAGATCATCGCGGCAAAGCCGGTCCAGATGACCCTTCGGGCCCGGGCGAAACCGTAGATCTCGGTCAACACGTCGCCGATGACGTAGCCGAGCGGGAAGAACAGGATGCCTGCGCCATAGATGAACACGCCATCGGGCGCGGGCCACATTCCCGCAGGCCACCAGTTCACTTCGACAAAGGTCAGCTTGGCTGCGCCGATGATGTTCGAGAGCAGCAGGATCGCGACAAAGGCCGCCATGACGAAATCGTAGAACCGGAACGCTACCGGCGCCGTCGCGGTGGCAACGATGTCGTCGGTCGGATCGGTGTCGAATTCTTGGGAGAGAGGATCGTTTTCCATCGATCAAGCTCCCTAGCGCGATTCCCATTTTCGTCAAAGCGCGCTAAGGCCCTTCGCGGCGCGCGCCCGTAGCTCATCTGGATAGAGCGCGAGACTTCTAATCTTGAGGCAGCAGGTTCGAGTCCTGCAGGGCGCGCCACCTCATTTCGCCGAATCTGGCCCGCGAGCGTCACGAAAGCGGTTCGCCTCCTGCTCGCGCACCGCGGCAAGGAACAGCCTGGCTTCCCTTTGCGCCACCACATAGGCGTAGCCCAGCGCGACCACCAGGACGACGCCGCTTCCACCCGATACGAACGGAAGCTCGAAAATCTGCGCGGCAACGACAAGAGCGGCGGCGACCATCAGAATGGTCAGCGATATCTTCGACATGTTCGAGGCCCTTTCCTGACCAAATCTACGTATGACTACGAAGGTATAGGAAAGGACTTAACAATCCATTTGCCACGAACGCCGCTCTGCATCTGGAGATACGCTGGCAGGTGCATTGGCAACTGCATTGGCAGGCAAGGTAACCCCGGTCAGCCGCGCGCGACAGAATCCAGCAATTCCGCCGTAATCGGATAACCCGCATCTTCGATGATCGTCAGCATCGGCTGGCCCGAACTGTCAACCACGCGGGGGACAATCGTCTTGACGGGAATCGCCTCGGCCTGCGCGCGCGCTTCGTCGAAGCTGGCGAACAGCGCGAGGCGTTCAAGATTGCGGCGGGTGGGGAAGATCAGCTTGATCTCGCCCGTCTCTGCCGCCTCGAGAGCGCCTTGGGCACTCGTCCAGAACAGCTTGGTCGCTTCGGAATGGTCGACCGACACATCCACCGCGCCGGTGCCAAGATTAGCGAGGTAGAAGCGCGTATCATAGACGCGGGCCAGCTTCTCGTTCTGCGGAAACCAGCGCGCGAAGGGGACGATCTGGGCAAGGTCGAGTTCCCAATTGAAAGCTGCAAGCACAGGGGCCAGCGCCTTTGTCTCCTCAAGCAGAGAGCGTGCCTCGCTCGCGGTCTTCGCGGTGATATCGCCCGTCAATCCAAGCGCAAGGCCGGTTTCCTCCAGTGTCTCGCGCACCGCGGCTATCTGGTGCGCGGCTTCATCGGCGGTAAGCCCAGTTTCCGCCGCCACCTTTTCGCCCAGCGCGAAGTCTTCAGGATCAACGCGTCCGCCCGGAAAGACCGCCATGCCGCCCGCAAAGGCCATGTTGCGCGAGCGCACGGTCATCAGCACTTGTGGCGCTCCGCCATCGGGGCAGTCGCGGTAGATGATGATGGTGGCAGCGGGAATACCGGCGGGCGAGGGGGCTGGGATAGGGGCCGGATCAGAGGCCGGGGCCTTGGAGGAATCACTCATGCGCCTTTGATGGCGATACGCGCCGCGCTTGCCAAGCGCCGAGCGACTATTGGACCGGTATGCGGTGTCGGCCTGCTTTACACAGTGGAAAAGGTTATCAAGCTAGAAACCAGCTAAGGCATTGAAAACAAACACCCGAAGTGTTTTGGCACGCGGTGTGCATAAAGCTAGGCAGACCCAGTGGTCTTCATTAAGAGGTGAGATCTTCCTGGTCTCTGGTCTTGCCTCGCCGTGCTAAAGAAAAACCGCCCTGGGTTTGGTCACCCAGGGCGGTTTTTGTTTTTCGGTCTTGCGATTTCGGATTGGCCCGAATTTTCAGATCGGGTTAGGCCTGTGCGGGGCCACGCAGCCACGCGGCGCGCTCAAAGCTGCTTGCGCAAAAGGGGCCTTTCATTCAGCGCGCAGCGTTCCTTGCGCTCAGCCTTCGGCCGGAGCGACGCCCTTTTCGTCCATCAACTGCTTCAATTCGCCTGCTTCGAACATTTCCATCATGATGTCGCTACCGCCAAGGAATTCACCTTTGACGTAGAGCTGCGGTATGGTTGGCCAGTCAGAGAAGGCTTTGATCCCCTGACGGATTTCCATGTCCTGCAACACATCCACGCCTTCATAGGCAACGCCGCAGTGATCCAGAATGGCCACGGCGCGGCTGGAAAAGCCGCATTGCGGGAACAGGGGGGTGCCTTTCATGAACAGGACAACATCGTTGTCGCCGACAAGGGTGGAAATGCGTTGGTTGATATCAGCCATGTCTGCTCGGCCCCTGATGAATTTGTGTTGGTGAACTGATGAATTTCAATGGCGTGATTGGCGCCGCGTGTCTTACTTGGGAACCACGGTGGTGACTTGCAAGGCGTGCAGTTCACCTCCCATTTTCTCTCCGAAGGCGGCGTAGACCATCTTGTGCTGTGCAACGCGCGTCTTGCCGGCAAATTGCGGCGCGGTGACGCGCGCGGCCCAGTGATCATTGTCGCCCGCAAGGTCGGTCAGCTCGACCACCGCGCCCGGCAGTTCGGCCTCGATCGCGGTGATGATGTCTTCGCCCTTCATCGGCATGGGAATTTCTCCGGTGGTTTACTGATCAGCGATCATCTGGCGCCTGGCTTCGATCGCCATCTCTTCCAGCTTGGCGCGGATTTCGGCCTCGGTCACGTTGGTGTCAGCCTGGGTGAGATCGCCCAGGAGCTTGCGGATCACGTCTTCATCGCCCGCTTCCTCGAAGTCGGCCTGGACGACCGACTTCTTGTAGGCGTCGGTCTCTTCCTCGGTGAGGTTCATTTTGCCGGCAGCCCATTCGCCCAGCAGGCGGTTGCGGCGCGCGGCGACCTTGAAAGCGGTTTCCTCGTCCATTGCAAACTTGGCTTCTTCGCCGCGCTGGCGATCCTTGAAATCGGTCATCAAATCCCTCCGAAAAATGTCTCGTGATCGAGATAGGGCGGGGCAGGGCGGGCGGCAAGCCTCTCCTGTCCCGATGCAGCTTTAGTCCATCGTGACGACGAGCTTGCCCACAGCTTCGCGATTTTCGAGCTTGGCGATCGCCTCGCCCGCGCGTTCGAGCGGAAATGTCTCGGAGACCAGCGGGTCGATTTTTCCCTCCTGCATCAGCTGGAAGAGCTCCTTGACCTGCGCCACGAACTTTGCCGGTTCGCGCGCGGTGAAGGCGCCCCAGAAGACCCCGCAGATGTCGCAGCTCTTGAGCAGCGTGAGGTTGAGCGGCATCTTGGCAATCCCCGCCGGAAATCCGACGACGAGGAAGCGGCCCTCCCATGCGATCGAGCGCAGGGCCGGCTCGGAATATTGGCCACCGACAATGTCGTAGACGATATTCGCGCCATCGGGTCCGCAGGCGGCCTTGAAGGCACCCGCCAGTTCCTTGGAGGCGGCCTTGTCCATCTCCTCGCGCGGGTAGATCACGACCTCGTCCGCGCCCGCATTCTTCGCGACCTCGCCCTTGGCCTCGCTCGAAACCGCTGCGACGACGCGCGCACCATAGGCCTTGGCCAGTTCGACGGCTGAAAGGCCGACGCCCCCGGCTGCGCCAAGGATCAGGACAACGTCACCTTCCTTGATGTGGCCCCGGTCTTTAAGGCCGTGGATTGTGGTGCCGTAGGTCATCAGCAGGCTCGCGGCCTTTTCGAAAGGCACGCCGTCCGGGACAGGGAACATTCGGTTTGCCGGGACGATGGCTTTTTCGCGCAAGCCCCCATTGCCCATGCCCGCCATCACGCGGTCGCCGACCTTGAAATTGTCGACCCCTTCGCCGACAGCCTCGACGATCCCCGCCAACTCGCCGCCGGGCGAATAGGGTCGCTCTGGCTTGAACTGGTACATGTCGCGGATCATCAACGTGTCGGGATAGTTGATCGCGCAAGCCTTTACATCAACCAGCACTTCGCCCTTGCCGGGCGCGGGCACCTCGATTTCGTCAAGCGTCAGCGTTTCGGGCCCGCCAACCTCGTGCGTGCGAATGGCTTTCATGGTGTCCTCTCCCGGATTTGGTGTGATTAAGCGTTTGTGCCCGCCATCACCCAGCTTTGCGTGGATGAGCGGCGGCTTTCGTAGGTTCCGATCGCCTCGTCGCGCTCAAGCGTGAGCGCCACTTCGTCGAGCCCGTTCAGCAGGCAGTGCTTGCGGAATGGGTCTATCTCGAATGCGAAGCGGTCCTGGTATTCGGTCGTGACGGTCTGGGTCTCCAGGTCGACGGTGATCGGTGACCCCTCGCGGGCGACCTCCATCAGGCGGTCGATTGCAGCTTGCGGCAGAACGACGGGCAGTATGCCGTTCTTCACCGCATTGCCCGAAAAGATGTCGGAATAGCTTGGCGCGATGACCACGCGGATACCCAGGTCGCCAATCGCCCATGGAGCATGTTCGCGGCTGGAGCCGCAGCCGAAATTGTCGCCCGCAATCAGGATCGGCGCGTCGGCATAGGCCGGATCGTCGAACACGTTGCCGGGCGTCTCGCGCAAGGTCTCGAACGCGCCTTCGCCAAGGCCATCGCGGGTGATGGTCTTGAGCCATCTCGCCGGGATGATGACGTCGGTGTCGACATTCTTCTGGCCAAACGGAATGGCCGTGCCGGTGACGGTCTTCAGCGTATCCATAAATGCTCCGCTTTTTCCCCTCAGTCGGTCTGGGACGGCTCGCCCGAAGGCGGGCTCTTGGACTGGTCTGCACCGATTGCGCTGTCCTCGGGTTTCTTCATGAAACGGCGCCCGGCGTAAAGAAGTGCAGCGGCGATTGCCGCAGAGCCGATGGCCGCTGCGCCCATGGCGACAGAGGAAGTTTTCTGGGCTTCGGGATCGGATTTCTTATCGGTCATGTGCTTCCCTTGCGCCTCAGCGCGGTCTCTTTCAAGTGCGATCAGTCGAGCGTGCGGACATCCGCCAGCTTGCCCGTCACCGCCGCGGCCGCAGCCATTGCGGGGGAGACGAGGTGCGTGCGCGCGCCGGGGCCCTGGCGGCCGACGAAGTTGCGGTTCGATGTTGACGCGCAGCGCTCACCGGCGGGGACCTTGTCGGGGTTCATGCCCAGACACGCCGAACAGCCCGGCTCGCGCCATTCGAAGCCGGCTTGCGTGAAGATCGTATCGAGCCCTTCGTCTTCGGCCATCGCTTTGACCAAGCCAGAGCCGGGCACCACGATCGCCCAGCGCACATTATCCGCTTTCTTGCGGCCCTTGAGGATTTCCGCCGCGCTGCGCAGGTCTTCGATCCGGCTGTTGGTGCAGCTGCCGATAAAGACGTTCTCGATCGGCACATCGGTCATCGCCGTGCCGGGGGTGAGGCCCATGTAATCGAGGCTCTTGGCTACCGCTTCGCGCTTGCTCTCATCCGCATAGCTTTCGGGTGCGGGAACGCAGCCGGTGATCGGCACTACGTCCTCAGGGCTGGTGCCCCAGGTCACTGTTGGCGCGACGTCTGCGGCATCGATGGTGACCGACTTGGCAAATTCGGCGCCTTCATCGCTATGCAGCGTGCGCCAGTATGCGACCGCCGCGTCCCAGTCCGCTCCCCTCGGTGCCATCGGGCGGCCCTTGAGATAGCGGAAAACGGTCTCGTCCGGAGCAATCAGCCCGGCGCGCGCGCCTGCCTCGATGCTCATATTGCATACGGTCAGGCGTTCCTCGACGCTCATCGCCTCGAACACGGCCCCGCGATATTCGATGACATAGCCCGAACCGCCTGCCGCGCCCACGACGCCGATAATGTGCAGGATGAGGTCCTTGGCCGAGACGCCCTCGGGCAGTTCGCCCTCGACGCGCACTTCCATCGGCTTGGATTGCTGCAACAGCAGCGTTTGTGTTGCCAGCACATGCTCGACCTCGCTGGTGCCAAGGCCGAAGGCTAGCGCGCCGAGGCCTCCGTGGCTCGCCGTGTGCGAATCCCCGCACACAATTGTTGTGCCCGGCAGCGAAAATCCCTGTTCGGGGCCGACCACATGAACAATGCCCTGGGCCGCGTCAGCATCGCCGATGTAGCGGATGCCGAATTCGGGCGCGTTCTTCTCCAGCGCGGCCAGTTGCGCTGCGCTTTGTGCGTCTGCAATCGGGATCTTGCCGCCATTCTCGTCACGGCGCGCGGTGGTGGGCAGGTTGTGATCGGGTACCGCCAGGGTCAGTTCCGGGCGGCGCACGGGCCGGCCCGAGGCGCGAAGCGATTCGAACGCCTGCGGGCTCGTCACCTCATGGACGAGGTGGCGGTCAATATAGATGAGAGCGGTTCCATCATCGCGGGTTTCGACCACGTGATCATCCCAGATCTTCTCGTAAAGCGTGCGCGGTTTGCTGGCCATTGGATCTCTTTGTTCAGGCTTGGGGAGGGGCAGTTAGCGGGGATGGTGCAAGACTGGCAAGATTGATGCGGATTTGGAGCCAATTCCTCGCATTTCTTGATGGAAATTTGACAAAAATCACGCTAACTTACATTTATGTCAGCAGATGCCGAACCTGATCCGTTTCGCTTTCCCATCACCGTAAAGCCCGATGACATCGATTTCATGGGCCATGTGAACAACGCTCGGTATCTCAACTGGGTTCAGGACGCCGTGCTGGCTCACTGGAATCGGTTGGCTCCAGCGGAAGACGTGGCGAACAAGGCATGGGTCGCGCTCAAGCACGAGATTACCTATCGCAAGCCCGCCTTCCTCGAAGACGACGTGATCGCTAACACGGTGCTGGAGCGTTACAATGGCGCCCGTGCCTTTTACCACACGGTGATCAAACGCGGCGAAGACGTGCTGGCTGAGGTCAAGTCCTCGTGGTGCTGCATCGATGCCAAGACGCTGCGGCCGGCGCGCATCGGTGAACATCTTCGCGAGGTCTTTTTCCCGAAGGCGTGATTTGTCGCCCGGCACTGATTGCGGGTCTTCACCTTGACCGGGCTCAATTGCGCCGTCGGGTCAAGGCGCTATACGCACCCGAATGACCACCCCATGCGTATATCCTGCATGAGCATTCGCCATGAGCTTCCCAGCCAGCCTGTGCAAAGGGCGATCGGGCTGACGCTCGCCGCTTTTGTGGCGGGCGGATGGCTGGGGGTGCATTTCTATGGGATGTTCGTGTTCGAGCTGACCTGGGAAAGCCTGCCCTTCGCGCTTGCCCTCGCTGCCTTGCAGATCTGGCTCAGCGTCGGTGTCTTCATCATCTGCCATGATGCGATGCACGGCACGCTTGCGCCGGGCTGGCCGCGCGTCAATGCATGGATAGGAGCGCCGCTGCTCATGCTCTACGCAGGTTTCAAGTGGAAGCGGATGCGTCTTGCGCATTTCACCCATCACAAGCTTTCGGGCCACAAGGGCGATCCCGATTTCGACGAAGCGCATCCAGACAAATTTCTCCAGTGGTACTGGACCTTCTTCAAGCGCTATTTCGGCTGGTTTTCGCTGATCTTCGTGCACATTGTGGTGGGGATATATCTCTTCGTGTTCGAGATCCCCTTCATGCAGATATTCGTCCTGTATGGCGCACCGGCGCTGCTGTCCTCGCTCCAGCTATTCTATTTCGGCACATTCCGACCGCATCACCAGGCGGCGCATAAGCCCTTTGCCGACCGGCACAATGCGCGCACCAACGATTTCCCCCCGCTGGTAAGCCTTATCACCTGCTTCCATTTCGGCTATCATCTGGAGCATCACCGCCAGCCGCAAGTGCCCTGGTGGGCGCTGCCGGCGGCCAAGAAGGCGGGGGTCGGCGCTGGTGCCGGGGCCGGTCCAGATTTCGGCGATGTTGGCCCATTGTCGGACTTGGCGAGCGCCAAGCCGGCTCCTAAAAAGGCAACGCTATGAACCTCACCTGGTTTGAAGTCTTCCTGACCGTGATGTCGTCCCTCATCGGGATGGAGCTGTTCGCCTGGTGGGCGCACAAATACATCATGCATGGCTGGGGATGGGGCTGGCACCGCGACCATCACGAGCCACACGACAATGTGCTGGAGCGCAACGACCTGTTTGCGGTGGTGTTCGGCAGCATCAATGCCGCGATGTACATTTACGGCTCGCTCTACTGGGACTGGCTGTGGTGGTTCGCCGTGGGCATCTCGCTATACGGTGTGATCTACACGCTGATCCACGATGGGCTGGTGCACCAGCGTTATTGGAAATGGGTGCCCAAGAAAGGCTATGCCAAGCGGCTGGTGCAGGCGCACAAGCTGCACCATGCGACTGTGGGCAAGGAAGGCGGCGTCAGTTTCGGTTTTGTGTTTGCGCGCGATCCGCAGGTCCTCAAGAAGGAACTTCGCGAACAGCGCGAGGCGGGCATCGCAGTGGTGCGCGATAGCGTCGGCGCCTAGGATCAGGTGGCCGATCCGCTCGATCTGAGCGGCAAATGGGAAGGGGTATTCGCATATCCTCAAGACCATATGCTCACTACGCCCTTTCAGGCCGATATCAGCGAGGAGGCCGGGGCTTTCAGCGGCACGATCATCGAGCCTGACCTATACAAGGATAGCCCAGCAAGCGCATCTGTCGTGGGCCATCGCAGCGCTCGAAGCGTCGATTTCACAAAGACCTACAAGGACCGCATCCGGGGTTACGAGAACCCGGTCGATTATGTCGGGCAGTTGAGCGAAGACGGGCTGACCATAACTGGCGTCTGGTCGCTCAAGGATTGGAACGGCGCGTTTGAGATGACCCGCGAGGCCGGGCTGGAAATCAAGGCGCAAGAGCGCGCCGAGGCCGAAGCCTAGCGCCTATTGCGGCCGGGTCGCGATCCAGCCGCCGATCAGCACCAGCGCGCCAACCGAGAACCACACCCAGGGAAAGCCCAGCGTTACCCAGGTAAAGCCAATGCCGGCGACGAGCGTGGCGATCGCGCCGACCTTGGCCCTTCGCGAAATCGCACCGCGTTCGCGCCAGTCGACAATTGGCGGTCCCCATTGCGGGTGGTCAAGGATGCGCTGCTCCCACACAGGGTTGCTGCGGGCAAAGCAGAAGGCGGCGAGCAGCAGGAACGGCACGGTCGGCAATAGCGGCAGGATAGCGCCAACAGCGCCAAGGCCGACGAAGAAAACGCCTGCGGCTAGGTACATGCGGCGCATTGCTTAATGCTCCGCTGAAGGCATCAGCCCCTCGCAGACGCCTAGGACGCGACGATCCTGCGACCGTCCGCCGCTATCAAGGCAGGCGTCGCGAGCGAGAAAATCTGCCGCGTAGAAACCAGATAGAAAACTGCCCAGCACCAATCCGGTGAGGGTCATGATGCGCATCACGCGCTTGCCAGACGGACGGCGTGTTCCTTCACCAGCGCGATCATGTTCGGCACGCCTTGGGTGCGGTTGCTTGAAAGCTGGCTTTTCAGGTCAAAGGGCCCGAGCGCGGCCGTCACATCCATCTGCGCGACTTCGCTGGCCGGCTTGTCCTGCACCGCGGCGATGACAAGCGCGACGATCCCCTTGGTGATCGCTGCATTGCTGTCTGCCAGGAAATGCAGCCTGCCAGTGCCCTCGGTGGGATAGACCCAGACTGCCGCCGAACAGCCGCGCACCAGTGTCGCGTCGGTCTTGAGCGCGTCCGGCATTTCCTCCAGCTCGCGCCCCAGCTCGATCAGCAGCCGGTAGCGTTCGTCGCCTTCAAGGAATTCGTATTCTTCGAGAATGTCGGGAAGTGATCGCATGGAGGCCATCTAGTGTGCGTCTATCGGTTTGCCTAGAACCCGATAATCAAAGCTCGACCCCGCTGGCGATCGCCTCGAGCTTCTTGATGCGCTCTTTCATGTCGGCAAGTTCGATGCGCGCCGTGCCTACGCTGATCTCGGAATTGTCACGCTCGCCGCGCGTCCCGGCCGCGAGCCTGTCGAGTTCGCGGTTCTTGAGCGCCAGCCAGTCCTGCCACGCACGCAGCAGGGCAAAGACGATCAGGCCGGTTGCCAGCAGGCAGGTCAGCGCCACGATAACGGTCGGATCGAGCAGGGAAGGGATGGCGGTCGGTGAAAAGGAGGGGGCGTCGATCATCGCTCGGTTCCTTCTTGGCTGTCGCGCTTGGCGGGGTTGCGGGCTTGTAGAGGGTTTGGAGAGAAAGGCTTACTCGGAGCGGGCCTGTTCGGGCTGTTCCTCGGTCCTGTTTTCAGCCCGGTCTTCGGATCGGGGCAAGGCTTTGCCGCCGGTTGTTTCTTCGCCCCGCAGGGCCTCGATCTCGGCGGTCAGCCTGGCGCGCTCGCGGGCGGTGTTGGAATTGCTGTCGGTAGCGATCCGCTCGAGGATGGCGATGCGTTCCTTGAGCTGTGCGATCTCGGCATCCTGCGCGCTGGTATCGGGCGTGCGGTGCGGCGCGAAGACGGGGTTGCCGTCCTCATCGCGCGTCACGCCCAGTTCACGGTCATGCCGGCGCGACCAGACGGTGACACAGCCCCAGATCACTGCGATCATGACGATGGCGGTCCAGAAACCCATTACGCGGTTCCCTCGTCCTTGCTGTGTTCGAGGCTCTTGGTGCGAAGCGCATCGATCTCGGCGCCCAGGTGGTAGCCGCTATCGGTGACGATGCGCTCGACATTGGCGAGGCGATCCTTGACGCTGCCCAATTCGGCGCGCAGCTCGGCATTTTCCTGGGTCAGCAACGCCACGCGCTGCTTGGCCTGGTTATCGGTCACCGGCTTGATCTGCTGGCCCCAGCTGCCTTCGAGCGGGTAGCCATTCTTGACCCGGATCCAGGTCGTGAAGACCCAGCCAGCGACAGCGGCAATGCCGACCACGGTCAGAAGTTCGGTGGTGATGAGATCTTGCATTACGCTTTTTCCCTGGTGCCAAAGTCGAGCGGGACACCGGCATTCGCCGCGTCGGTCTCACGGGTGTCGCGCAAAGCCTCGATCTGAGTGGCGACATCGTAGCCGCGATCCGTGACGATGCGTTCGAGCACCTGCACCCGGTCTTCCAGCTTGGCGACTTGGGTGGCGTATTGTGCCGCCTTTTCGGCGCTTTGCGTAGCGGTAGTCTCAAGCTCCATCTTGGCGATTTTCTGCTTGTGACTGGTCCAGATCGCAATGACCGGGATGGAGACACCGATGATCGGGATCATCAATGCGAGTGTTCCGGTGTCCATAATCGTTACCCCTTTTAGGTGCGGCTCTACCTCAGCCGTTCGATCTCGGCGGTGAGGCGCGGATTGCTGGTGACGTAATGCGCTTCGACCGAGGCCAGCCGACGATCAATGTCGCGGAAATTGGCGCGGATCTCGCGGGCGGTGCGCTGCGGGCTCTGCCGCACGCGCTGCCAGTACTTCTGCTCGCCTTCGTCGCGGTAGAGATGCGGTGGCTTCTTGTTCAGCACAAGGCCGAGCAGGAAGTAGAAGAAAATCGAGGAGCCGCTCGTCATGAAGATCGAGGCGACCGCAGCAAGGCGGATCCAGAACGTGTCGATCCCGGTATATTCGGCAATCCCCGAGCACACGCCCATGACCTTGCCGTTATGCTTGTCGCGGTAGAGCTTGGTGCGGGGGGAGTTCACGATTTCGTTCCTTTCTTCTCTTGCATCATCATTTCGAGTTCGCGCAGCTGCTGGTTGTCGCTTTCCTGGTCGGACTGCAGGCGCTTGACCGGCGTGAAGCTGGGATCGTCGGAGGCGACGAGGCGCTCGACGGTATCCATGCGTTCATCCAGCCGCTTGGCGAGGTTGTAGAGTTCCTCGAGCAGCACCTCGTCATCCGAGGTAATGGTCGCGGCGGTTTTTCATTTGGTCACATAATGCAGGATGACCCAGGGGAGACCGATGAAAAGGCTGCCAAAAATGATCAGCGGCACTAATATGTCTTCCATTTTCGTTTACTCCCCTTTGCTGGCGTCGGGCTTGCCGAGCGCCTTTTTCATTTGAGCCAGCTCGTCATCGATGGCGTCCGAGCCTTCGAGAGCGGCGATTTCATCCGAGAGGCTCGGCTGGTTCTCGCCGATACTGATCGCATCGGCGCGGCCTTCGGCGTAGTCGACGCGGCGTTCGAGCTGGTCGAACTTGGCAAGCGCATCGTCGGTGCGTTCGGTGCTCATCAAAGAGCGCAGCTTGACGCGGTTCTCCGCGCTTTCGAGGCGTGCGGCAATCGCGCTCTGGCGGCTGCGGGCCTCGCGCAGGCGGTGCTGCAGCTTGGCGATGTCTTCCTCGTAGGCGCGCAGCGCATCGTCGAGGACGGCGATCTCGGCTTTCAGCTGGTCGCCCATATCGGTTGCCTTCTTGCGCTCGACGAGAGCGGCGCGGGCGAGGTCCTCGCGGTCTTTTGAAAGCGCCAGCTGCGCCTTTTCGCCCCAGTCGGCCTGGAGCCGGTCGAGCTTGACCACGTGGCGGTGCATCTCCTTCTGGTCCGCGATCGTGCGGGCCGCGCTGGCGCGCACCTCGACCAGCGTTTCCTCCATTTCGAGGATGATCATGCGGATCATCTTCGCTGGGTCGTCTGCCTTGTCCAGCATGTCTGTAAAGTTAGCTGCGATGATATCGCGGGTACGGCTGAAAATGCCCATGAAGGCTACTCCATCAAGAAACGTGTTGCCGGCGCGCGGGGTTTCGTCCTCGCTTGCCGTCCGGCTGCGACTTTGCGTCGGAGTGGGGCTCTTGCGCAAGGCCTCGATTTCGGCATCGAGGCGAGAAAGCGCGCCGCTGCGCAAGGGAGAGAGGTCTGCAGGCGCTTCCTTATCCCGGTCGGGTTGGGCCGGAGCGGCGGTGTTGCCCGCATTTTCGGGGCGACCGCCTTGAGCGGGGACTGATTGCTCCGGCCCGAGGGGGGTGGCTTTTTGAGGGGAAGGCTTGCGGTCGGTCATCTCAATGATCGCGAGGGCTTTCACGCCATCTCCACCGCAGCGATCAGATCGCTTGCGCCGGCAAAGCTGTCGGGCGAGGATTGAAACTGCGTCGTCAGCGCGACCATCGCAGCCATCGCCAGGATGCTGGCGGCGGCGGCTTGTCCAAGCTGGCTTTTCCAGAATTGACGTGAATACATGGGCTTGATCCTCTCGAATGTCTTTCAAACTGTGCCCCTGCGGGGCTTGCCCAAGACACTGCAATCAGCGTGCCAAAACTCGCAAACATCTGAAAATATGGAGTTAATTGTCCTACGGGTTCGTCATTTGTAAAAAGCACATGGCGCATATTGCCAAGCCTTGGGAAAAAATCCTATATCTTGGCATATCGATACGTGAAGGGAGTGGCGCAGTGGAACGCGAAAACCAGTTTATCGGTCAGTCCAGCGCTTTTCTCGATGCGGTCGAGCGCACCAGTCGCGCCGCGCCGATGGACCGTCCCGTGCTTGTCATCGGCGAGCGCGGCACCGGCAAGGAACTGATCGCAGAGCGCCTCCACCGTCTCTCCGCCCGCTGGGGTGAGCCGCTCGTCACCATGAACTGTGCCGCGCTACCCGAGACGCTGATCGAGGCCGAACTGTTCGGCCACGAGGCGGGCGCTTTTACCGGCGCTACCAAGGCGAGAGTGGGAAGGTTCGAGGAAGCCGACAAAGGGACGCTTTTTCTCGATGAACTGGGCACGCTCTCGATGGGCGCGCAGGAACGCCTGCTGAGGGCTGTCGAATATGGCGAGGTGACGCGCATCGGCTCGTCGCGCCCGATTCGCGTCGACGTGCGCATTGTCGCTGCGACCAATGATGATCTGCCGCATCTTGCCAAGACAGGCGAGTTTCGCGCCGACCTTCTCGACCGGCTCAGTTTCGAGGTGATCACGCTGCCGCCCTTGCGTGTGCGCGAAGGCGATGTGCTGGTGCTTGCGGAATATTTCGGTCGGCGCATGGCGGCCGAGCTCGACTGGCATACGTGGCCCGGTTTTGCCGAGCACGTCATCGAGCAGTTCGATCACTATCGCTGGCCGGGCAATGTGCGCGAGCTGCGCAACGTGTTCGAACGCGCGGTCTATCGCTGGGATGATCCCGAAACGCCGGTGGCGCATGTCCAGTTCGATCCGTTCGAGAGCCCTTGGAAGCCAGCCGCGCCCGCCACGCGCAAGGTCCAGCCAGCTCCCGCAGGCGCCGTGCCGGGGGCTGGCGATGCATCTGTGACCGGCCCGCAACTCGATCTTGATTGCATCGACGATCTGCGCGCGGCGGTTGACTTGCATGAGCGCACGATCCTCCAGCACGCTCTGGGCAAGCACCGCTGGAACCAGCGTCAGACTGCCAAGGCGCTGGGTCTGAGCTATGACCAGTTGCGCCACGCGATCAAGAAGCACGGCCTGATGGAAGAGCAGGAGGGCTGATCCGCTTGCGCCCTCGGGCTTGTTCCTAACGGATTGCTAACCTCTCTTCGATAAGCGTGGAACCTATCGAGAATTCTCTCGGCGTCATTCGAGCAGGTGAAATGCCGTTCCAGTATGGCCCTTATGAACGCGCTTCGGCGGCCGCTCCGGTCGACCCTGCTGCGTGCGCCAAATCGCATGGGGCGCCATGAGCGAGCGAGATCCCTTCTTCGACGGCGCCTTTGATCGGGACTTCGACCAAGCTTCGGACGAGGTGGGCGAACCCACCAGCCTGCTGCGCGAAACGCTGGCGCACTGGACCGCGCATGTCGAGGAGGAAGAGCCCGACGAGGAAGCACATCTTGCAGCGTTTCTCGATGCGCTCAACAAGAGCAACCAGCAAACCCACGAAGCGGTCAGCACTGATGTGAAGAGCGCGGTCGGGCGTCGCAATGCGGCGCGCCTGCGCCTCAGCCTGCCTGCGCGCTTCCAGTCGATCGAGGACACGCACAAGGCGATCCTGCTGAATATTTCGCGCACCGGCGCGCTGATCGCGATCCTGAAAGCGGTGCGCGAAGGCGAGGGCGGCATCCTCGAATGCGGCCCCCTGAAGGTTTTCGCGATCGTTGCGCGGTCGGATTACAGCATCAACGCGCTCGAATTCGAGGAGCCGCTCAGCGAGCAAGAGGTGCTCGACATCCGGCGTTACTACGAGGACTTCGAAGAGCGCGAGCGGCGGCAACTGATCGATACCGCCCGCAAGTGGGTCAATGGCGACAGCAAGGATGACCGCGCAATCTGAGCGTCACTTGCAATCGCCACCGGATCGGACCCTTCGTACGGATACCTAGGGCTCGCTTTCCCGGCTTTTGAAGCCTGCGCGCGCAATTTGCGCGCATCATGCGCGGTTCTTTCGCATCTCTTGCAGGTTTCCCTTCGAACAATGTGCCTCGCGGTGCATCAGAACCCGAGTCGATTGAGATCCCGATCGGGAATGTCGGCCGCCGGGCAGCCGCGCGGTTGCGGCTCTCGATCCCGGCAAGGCTGGTCACGCTCGCGGATACCCGCCGCTGCATTCTCGTTGATATCTCGCGCACCGGCGCGCAGATCAGTCTCGCAGAGCCGCTGGCCGGGGGCGAAGCAGCTTTTCTGCGCTTTGCCTCGACGGAGGTCTTCGTTGGCGTGGTGCGGGCGGCGAAGGGGCTCAATGGCCTCGAATTCGATGGAGAGCTGAGCGATGCCGACATCCTCGCAGTGCGCCGCTATGCCGAAAATTACGAGGCAGGTGAGCGTCGCGCGCTCATGGATGAGGCGCGCGCCTGGGTAACGGGCGAACACGCCTCGCGAGCGTGTCGCTAGCAATTCGCGCGAAAACGGATCTTGGCGCGCCATGCGCCCTTGCCAAACTGTCCGTCTGCGCCTAACTGAACCTCATCCCGACATTGTTGATGCAAGGAAGGGCTGGCGCCACCGGGGGCCGGTTCCAATCGGCTTTGTCACACTGATACGTTACGATGGAGCGGCATGACCGATCTGACACGCCTGATTGAACTGGTCGAACCCGAAGCGAAAGCGTTGGGATTTGAACTGGTGCGCGTGCAGATGATGCAGTCCGAGGCGGGCGAGGGCGGCCAGGCGCTCCAGATCATGGCCGAGGATCCCTCGACCGGACAACTCATCATCGATCAGTGCGCGCAGCTTTCGCGCCGTGTGTCCGATCTTATCGACGAATACGAAGAGGCGGGCGAGATTCTGGTCGAAGGCGCCTATCACCTCGAAGTGTCCTCGCCGGGGATTGACCGGCCTTTGACGCGGGACAAGGATTTCGCCGATTGGGCGGGCCATGAAACGCGCATCGTCATGCAGAAGGGCTGGACGGGCGACGAAAAGGTGCAGCGTGTGTACAAGGGCGAACTGAAGGGTCTAGAGAATGGCGCGGTGCATCTCGAGGACGCCAAAATCGGGCCTGTAGCCCTCCCGCGCGAGAAAATTCACACGGCCAAGCTTGTTCTTACTGACAGGCTGATCGCCGCAACCAAACCCATCGACACAACAGGTGTCGACGACATTATCGAAGACCCGGTTATCGGGGACACCTCAGAAGAAAAGGCAGACGACTGATGGCCAGTGCCATTTCCGCCAACAAGGCAGAGCTCCTCGCGATCGCAAACTCGGTTGCTTCGGAAAAGATGATCGACAAGGCGATCGTTATCGAAGCGATGGAAGAAGCGATCCAGAAAAGCGCACGCAACCGCTATGGTGCGGAAAACGATATTCGCGCCAAGCTTGACCCGCAAACCGGCGATCTCACGCTTTGGCGCGTGGTCGAGGTGGTCGAAGAGGTCGAGGACTATTTCAAGCAGGTCGATCTCAAGCAGGCGCAGAAGCTGCAGGACGGCGCGGCTGTCGGTGACTTCATTGTTGATCCGCTGCCGCCGGTCGATCTTGGCCGCATTGACGCGCAGAGCGCCAAACAAGTGATCTTCCAGAAGGTTCGCGATGCCGAGCGTGAGCGCCAGTATGAAGAGTTCAAGGACCGGGCGGGCGAAATCATCACCGGCGTCATCAAGTCGGTCGAATTCGGCCACGTCATCGTCAATCTCGGCCGGGCCGAGGGCGTCATCCGCCGCGACCAGCAGATCCCGCGCGAGGCCGCGCGTGTGGGTGAGCGCATCCGCGCGATCATCACCAAGGTCGAACGCAACAATCGCGGCCAGCAGATTTTCCTCAGCCGCGCCCACCCTGATTTCATGCGCAAACTGTTCGCGCAGGAAGTACCTGAAATCTACGACGGCATTATCGAGATCAAGGCTGCTGCGCGTGATCCGGGCAGCCGCGCCAAGATCGGTGTCATCTCTCACGATTCGAGCATCGATCCCGTCGGTGCCTGCGTCGGCATGAAGGGCTCCAGGGTCCAGGCCGTGGTGCAGGAATTGCAGGGCGAGAAGATCGACATCATCCCCTGGTCCGAAGACACTGCGACCTTCATCGTCAACGCGCTGCAGCCTGCCACCGTCAGCCGCGTCGTGCTCGACGAGGACGATGGCCGCATCGAGGTGGTTGTCCCCGATGACCAGCTCAGCCTCGCGATCGGCCGCCGCGGCCAGAACGTGCGTCTCGCCAGCCAGCTGACAGCGCACCAGATTGATATCATGACCGAGGAAGAGGCTTCAGAAAAGCGCAGCAAGGAATTTGCTGAGCGTTCGAAGATGTTCGAGGAAGAACTCGACGTCGATGAAACTCTCTCTCAGCTGTTGGTTGCCGAAGGTTTCGCGGAGCTGGACGAAGTCGCTTACGTCGAACTCGCCGAACTCGCCAGCATCGAGGGCTTTGACGAGGATCTCGCCGAAGAGCTCCAGAGCCGCGCGATCGAGGCGATCGAGCGCCAGGAAGAGGGACATCGCGAGACGCGCCGCGAACTTGGCGTCGAGGATGATCTGGCAACCATGCCGCACCTGACCGAGGCGATGCTGGTCGTGCTGGGCAAGGCGGGCATCAAGACGCTCGACGATCTTGCCGATCTTGCGACCGACGAGCTCATCGCCAAGAAGCGCGAGGCGCCGCGTCGCCGTAACAATGACGCCAATGCACTTGGGGGCCCGCCCATGCGTCGTCCGCAGCGCGAGCAGGACAAGGGCGGTGTGCTGGGTGACTATGGCCTCTCCGAGGAGCAGGGCAACGAGATCATCATGGCCGCGCGCGCGCACTGGTTCGAAGACGATCAGCCCGCTTCTGCGGATGCGGAGCCCGCCGCGGCTCCAGTTGAGGAGGCCGCCGATGCGGACTCCACCCAATGAGCGCCTGAATTCCGACATCGTTGAAGACGCCGCTCCCGGTCGAAAGGCACCAGCCTCCGGGAGCGAACGCCGCTGCATTCTTTCCGGGCAGACAGCCCCGCGCGAATCCCTCGTTCGGCTGGCGATCTCGCCCGCGAGGGCGGATGGTACGTGCGAGGTGCTTCCCGATCCGGGGGCCAAGGCGCCCGGACGCGGCGCGTGGATCACGCCCGATGCCCAAGCGCTTGAAAAGGCTATCGCGAGTGGCCAGTTAAAAGGGGCGCTGGCGAGAGCGTTCAAGGGGGGCAAATTCGCCATCCCTGAAAACCTGCCTGCGCTCGTCAAGGCGGCGCTGGTCCGTCACGTGACGGATCGGCTCGGCCTCGAAATGCGCGCTGGCAACATAGTGCTGGGCTCGCACCGCATCGCGGAAAGCGCGCGCGGCGGGGCGGTGGCGCTGTTGTTTCACGCCTCGGATGCAAGCGAGGACGGTCGAAAGAAGCTCGATCAGGCCTGGCGCGTGGGCACCGAAACCGAAGGGTCAGGCGCTCGCGGGACCGTCTTGCCTCTGGACCGCGAGGCGCTGTCTGTGGCATTGGGCCGCGAAAATGTCGTCCATCTGGGCGTTTCGGGTCACGAA
Source organism: Erythrobacter sp. (assembly GCA_043567175.1). Taxonomy (GTDB): domain Bacteria; phylum Pseudomonadota; class Alphaproteobacteria; order Sphingomonadales; family Sphingomonadaceae; genus Erythrobacter. The sequence continues at coordinate 1,339,505 of CP121323.1, read as the reverse complement.
GGTGACACCCGCGCGACGGATCGCGTGGAGCAGGCGGTTCGCCGTCTGGTGGAATTTGTCAGGACTGAACCGCATGATGCGGCCTCGAATGACTGTGGACCCGGCGCTGATGGCGGGACCGACGCATCGTCTCCGCTGACGACGCATGGAAATACGTGAAGGATTAACGAGCTAGAATGAGCGACGATCAAGAAAAACGCACTCGCAAACCGCTGGGCCTGAAACGGCCGGTCGACGCTGGCGAGGTCAAGCAGACCTTCAGTCACGGCCGTACCAACAAGGTCGCGGTCGAAGTGAAGCGCCGCCGCAAGCTCGTGAAACCGGGCGAAGCGCCTGCGCCCACGCCCGCTCCTTCACCGGCGCCTGCGCCTGCGCCCGAGGCGACGCCCGCGCCGACTCCGGCTCCTGCGCCCGCTCCCGAGGCGAAGAAACCCGCTCCGGCCAAGAAGCCGGCGCCCGCAGGCGAAACGCCGCAGGAGCGCGTCAAGCGTCTCCAGCGCGAGGCCGAAGAAATGCGCCTTGCCCAGCAGGCTGAAGACCGCAAACGCGAGGATGAACAGGCCCGCAAGCGCGAAGAGGAAGAAAAGCGCCGCGCCGAGGAAAATCGCGCTCAGGAAAAGAAAGCCGAGGAAGAGGCCGAGAAACGCGCCGCCGAGGAAGCTGCGCAAGAATCAAAGCCAGCCGAAGAGGCCGCGAGCCCCGCCCCGGCCGAGCCTGCCGCTGCCGGCGAGAATGCCGATGCCAAGTCAGGCTCGCCCACTGTCGCGCGCAAGTTTACGCCGGTCGCCCGACCCGAGCCCAAGCGTCCGCCCAAGAAGAAAGAAGACAAGCGCGCCGCTCCGCCCAGCGATTCCGGCGGTGGCAAGGACAAGCGCCGTTCGGGCAAACTGACGGTTTCCAAGGCTCTCAACGAGGATGAAGGCCGCCGCGCGCGCAGCCTTGCCGCGCTCAAGCGCGCTCGCGAGAAAGAGCGCAGGATGCAGGGCGGAGGGTCGTCCAAGCCGCGCGAGAAGCAGGTTCGCGACGTTGTCGTCCCCGAGGCGATCACCGTGCAGGAGCTCGCCAACCGCATGGCCGAAAAGGGTGCAGACCTCGTCAAGGAGCTGTTCAATCTCGGCATGATGGTGACGGTCAACCAGACAATCGACGCCGACACCGCCGAATTGCTCGTCGACCAGTTCGGGCACAAGGTCCAGCGCGTCTCCGAAGCCGATATCGACATCACCACAGAAGAGGACGTTGATCCCGAAGATACGCTGAAATCGCGCCCGCCGGTCGTCACGATCATGGGCCATGTCGATCACGGCAAGACGAGCCTGCTCGATGCGCTGCGCGGCACCGATGTGACCAGGGGTGAGGCCGGCGGCATCACCCAGCATATCGGCAGCTATCAGGTCACGACGAAAAACAAGGACAAGATCACTTTCCTCGACACGCCCGGCCACGCCGCGTTCACCGAGATGCGCCAGCGTGGCGCGAATGTGACCGATATCGTTGTTCTGGTGGTCGCTGCGGATGACGGCATCATGCCGCAGACGATCGAGGCGATTAACCACACCAAGGCCGCCGGCGTCCCGATGATCGTTGCGATCAACAAGATGGACAAGCCCGAAGCCAACCCGGACAATATCCGCAACCGCTTGCTTGAACACGAGGTGATCGTCGAGAAACTCTCGGGCGATGTTCAGGATGTCGAGATTTCGGCCAAGACCAAGGACGGACTGGACAAACTGATCGAGGCGATCGCGCTTCAGGCCGAACTGCTGGAACTCAAGGCCAACCCCGATCGCGACGCCGATGCGACCGTGATCGAGGCGCAGCTCGACAAGGGCCGTGGCCCGGTTGCGACCGTGCTTGTAACGCGCGGCACGCTCAAGCGGGGCGACACCTTCGTGGTCGGCACGCAGAGCGGGCGGGTCCGCGCAATCGTCAATGATGAGGGCAAGCAGATCAAGGAAGCCGGCCCATCGATGCCGGTCGAGGTGCTTGGCCTTGGCGGCGTGCCGTCGGCGGGCGATCAACTCACCGTGGTCGAGAACGAACAGCGTGCGCGCGAAGTGGCCGAATACCGCCAGGAAAAGGCCACCGAGAAGCGCACCGCGCTCGCCCCCACCAGCTTTGACACCATGTTCAACAACCTCGCCAGCAATGTCATCGAATGGCCGGTGCTGGTTAAGGCGGATGTGCAAGGGTCGGTCGAAGCGATCGTGGGTGCGCTGCACAACATCTCGACCGATGACATCAAGGCGCGCGTGCTGCACGCTGGCGTCGGCGCGATCACGGAGAGTGACGTTACACTCGCCGCAGCCTCGAACGCGCCGATCATTGGCTTCAACGTGCGCCCGAACGCGAAAGCGCGCGAACTCGTCAAGCGCGACGGGGTGCGGATGATGTATTACGATGTCATCTACCATCTCACCGAAGATGTCGCCAAGGAGATGGCCGGCGAGCTTGGCCCCGAACGGATCGAAACCGTGGTCGGGCGTGCGCAGGTCAAGGAAGTCTTCCGCTCGGGCAAGAAAGACAAGGCCGCTGGCCTGCTCGTCGAAGAGGGCGTTATCCGCAAGGGCCTGTTCGCGCGTCTCACCCGCGACGATGTCATTGTATCCGCGACAACCATCGCTTCGCTCAGGCGCTTCAAGGACGATGTCGACGAGGTTCGTTCAGGCCTCGAATGCGGCGTGGTCCTGCAGGACACGAACGACATCAAGCCGGGCGACCAGCTTGAAGTTTTCGAGGTTGAGCTTCGCGAACGCACGCTCGAGGTTGGCTAGGTCTGAGGCGTTGCGATGACTTGGGAAGGCCAGATCGAGGCGGGTGCGGATAGCTCTCCGCATTCCAACCTGCTCGGCTCGCGCTTCGTCGGTTTCGACGAGGCGACGCAGACCGCGACGATGACCTTCACCGTCAAACGCGACATGACCACCTGGCGCGGCGGCGTGCAGGGGGGGCTGGTCGCGGGCTATCTCGACGATGTGATGGGCTATGCCTATGTCGCGGCCACCGGCGGCGAGATGGCGCCGCTCAACCTCGATCTGTCGATGAGCCTTATCCGCCTGATCCCCGAAGGCGCCACGATCCTTGCCAAGGGCAGGGTGGTGAAAGCGGGGCGCAAGGTCGTCTTCCTCGAAGGCGAGCTTTACACCGAAGACGGCGAGAAACTCTACGCGCGCGCCACGTCAACCGCGATCCCGACGCCGCGTCCCTCACCGACCGAAAACGGCATGGGCGGCTGACCATGGTGCGCAAGCAGGACTTCACCGCGCAGCAGCACTCGGTCCGCGTCCTCAAGGTGGGCGAGCGGGTGCGCCATATCCTGTCCGAACTGCTCGCGAGGCAGGACGTGCACGATGAGACGGTGAGTGCGGCGAACATCTCCGTGACCGAGGTTCGCATGACGCCCGACCTGCGCAACGCGACCGCTTACGTGAAGCCGCTGCTGGGCCGTGGCGAGGACGAGGTGGTGACAGCGTTACGGCAGAACACCGCTTTTCTGCAGCGCGAGGTTGCCAAACGGCTCGGCCTCAAATTCGCGCCAAAGCTGAAATTCCGCAAGGATGAAAGCTTTGCCGAAGCCGACCGGATCGAGACGTTGCTGTGCGATCCGAAGGTCGCCAGAGACCTTGAAGATGACCTGGACGACGACCTTCATGGCAAGGATGAAGGCCACGGCGACTAGCCGCCACCCGGCGCGCCTCGTGCCCGCCTTTCCTACTTCACAATCTTCGTGCCACAACCCTTGCCGGGCTGCGCCGCGCGTACTGGAACGTGCGATAGAAGGGGGTGGCCCCCTGTCCGTCCGGTTTGCTGGTTCGAGGTCAAGGCACTGATTTACAAAGAGCATTTCATTATTCGTCAGAGTGACACGGTGTCACTCTTGTCACTCTGGAACCGTGTCTCAGTCGGGCTGCATCCGTGCGCTCAGCGTGATGTCCACCTTGTTGCCGACGACAAGCTGGTAGCTTTTCATTCCGAAATCGCGACGGTCGATCGTCGTCTCCCCGGTGAAGCGGATTGGCTGGCCGGTCGCGGCTTTGAGCGGCGGGGTGTCGAACTCGATGGCGAGCGTCGCCGGCCTTGTCACTCCGCGGGCGGTGAGCTTTCCCTTTACCTTGCCCTTGGTAGGACTGGTAAGGGTGAGCTTCTCGCCGACAAAGCGCACTTGCGGGTACTTCTCGACCCAGAAAAATTTCTCTCCGCGCAGGCGGCTGAGCGTGGTTTCGTCAGGAGCTTCGAGAGCCGTCGCATCGAAAGTCACATCGATGCGCGCATCGTCCGGTCTTCCGGGGACGATCTTCACCGCGCCTGCCATCTTCGGAAATCGCGCGGTCTTGCTGGCGATCGCGAAAAAGGAGACCTTGGCCTCGACGCTGCTGGCCCCTGCATCAATCGTGTAGCGCACGGCGCCATTTCTGGCCGGCGCAGCTATGGTTGGCGCAGCTATAGCCGGCCGGGGTTCGGCAGGCGCAGCTTTCTGCGCGCTCGCAGCAAAGGCCAGCGGGGCGGTAAGGGCGCCGATCAGCGCGACCTTGAAAACAGTGGCGGTAAGCGACCCGCGGGGCAGACGCATCATGCGAATTTCTCCAACAGGGTCACAACGGCTGAGAAGGCCAGATTGTTTCTTCCTGTCTTGCGTGGCAGCACCGCTCCGGCGTGTGCCAGAACCGCTTGGCCGCGCATTACCCACACAATCATGCGCCTACCCTTTCGACAGTTTCGTTAAACGCGCGGTAAGGCATCACTCATGGCCAAGCTCTATTTCTATTATTCCAGCATGAACGCGGGCAAATCCTCGAGCCTGCTGCAAGCCGATTTCAATTATCGCGAGCGCGGGATGCATACGATGCTGTGGACCGCCGAACTCGATACACGCAGCGCGGGCAGGGTGAAGAGCCGGATCGGTCTCGAAGCCGACGCGTGGCTCTACAAGCCGGATACCGACCTGTTCGAGCGGGTCATGCGTGCGCACGGCCAGCACAAACTCGATTGCGTGCTCCTGGACGAAGCGCAATTCCTGACCAGCGGACAGGTGTGGCAATTAACGCGGCTGTGCGACGAGAAGAACATCCCGGTGCTGTGTTACGGCCTGAGGACCGACTTCCAGGGCGAGCTGTTTCCCGGCGCGGCGACGCTGCTTGGGATTGCTGATGCCTTGGTGGAGTTGAAGGCGGTGTGCTGGTGCGGGCGCAAGGCGACGATGAACCTGCGCGTCGATGGCGCGGGCGCGCCGGTGCTCGAGGGCGAGCAGACCGAGATCGGCGGCAATGATCGCTATGTCGCGCTGTGCCGCAGTCATTTCAGCGCTGCGCTCGGCGGCGATATGGACGCTGTGGGATGAATAGGGTGGCGGGACCGGGCCTAGCGCAGGCCACCTTGGCCCCCCACATTGGCTAGATGCAAGATACACTCATCCTTATTGCGCTCCTCGTACCGTGCCTGGTGATCGCGATCGTCTTTCACGAAGTCGCGCATGGCTATGCGGCAAAGCTGCTGGGCGACACGACCGCAAGCGAGCGCGGGCGGTTGACGCTCAACCCGATCAAGCATGTCGACCCGATCGGCACCTTGCTGGTGCCCGGAGCGCTCGCGTTGGCGGGCGGGCCGGTCTTTGGCTGGGCCAAGCCGGTGCCGGTCAACAAGTACCGCCTCAACAATCCGCGTTTCGGCATGATGGCGGTGGCCGCAGCCGGGCCGGGGATCAATTTTGTGCTGGCCTTTCTGGGTGCAGTGGGGCTGGGCGTTGCCATGTCGGTGTTCGGCCCGGGCGTGATGGCAGATGACAATCCGTTTGGCGCGGTGATCACGATCTTCCTGCTGATCAATATCTTCCTTGGCCTGTTCAACCTCTTGCCGATCCCGCCCTTTGACGGATCGCACATTGTCGGTGGCCTGCTTCCTGCTCGCCTTCGCCCCTATTGGGACCGCTTGCAGGGGATCGGGATTGTTCTGTTCCTGGGCGTGATCGCCTATAGCTGGGTGTTCGGGACCGAGTGGCTCGCCGATACGCTGCTGCCGCCGGTGGAATGGGCGATGAACCTTTGCATGAGGCTGGCCGGCTGGATTGCCGGCGCGGCTTAGCCGGGCGAGTGTCCGCTTGCGTTTGCGTTTCAGGGAACGGTGCGGTCGGCAAACCAGCTGCGCACGCGGTCCTGTTCGGCGGGCGTCAGGTGAAGGTGGAACTTTGAACGGCGAGCGAGTACGTCCTTTGCGGTGCCTGCGAATTCGGTCTCGACGAGGTAGATGAGCTCGGCCTCGTAAAGATCACCGCCAAGGCGCTCGCCAAGGTCGTTGAGGCCCTGCCGATCGCCAATGAGGGCTTCCATCCGGGTGCCATAGGCTCGGGCGAGACGCCGGGTCATGGCGGGCGGCAGGAAGGGGTAGCGCGATTGCATCGCCGCGAGGAAAGCCTCGAATTCGGTGGCCTCGAAATCGCCTCCGGGCAGCGGCTTATCGGCAGTCCAGCTCGGGCCGGAGAAGCCTGGTAGCTGTTCGAGCGCGTGCTCGGCGAGCTTGCGATAGGTCGTGATCTTGCCGCCGAAAATGGAGAGGATGGGCGGTTCATCGCCGCTATTTCCTACGTCCAGCTCGAACTGGTAATCGCGCGTGACGGTTGAGTTGGAGCCGGCATTGTTCTCGTAGAGCGGGCGCACGCCCGCATAGCTCGCCACCGCCTCTTCGGGGCAGATGTCGGTGCGCAGATATTCGTTGGCAGCCTGGCAGATATAGGTGGCTTCGGCCGCGCTGATATCGATGCCCGCGGGATCGCCTTCAAAGCTCTGGTCCGTGGTGCCGACGAGGGTGAAATCGCCTTCATAGGGGATCGCGAAGATGATCCGGTTGTCACGGTTCTGGAAGATGTAGCAATGCTCGCCCTCGAACAGACGCGGAAAGATCAGGTGACTGCCTTTGACGAGGCGCAAGTTCTGGTGTGCCTCTTCGGGAAGCGCGCGGCCCAGCACTGTGTCGACCCACGGGCCGGCCGCGTTGATGATGGCGCGCGCGGTCACGCGGCTTTCCTCGCCCTCAGCGGTGCGCAAGGTTGCGCTCCAGGCCCCGCCTTCGCGCTCAAGCCCGACGCATTCGGTGCGCGTGCGGATATCGGCGCCGCGTTCCTTGGCATCGAGCGCATTGAGCACCACGAGGCGCGAATCCTCGACCCAGCAATCGGAATATTCCCAGCCATGGGTCAGCCGGTCTTCCAGTATCGCACCATGCGGGGCCTCGCGCAGGTTCACGTTGCGCGTCGGCGGAAGGATCTTGCGACCGCCAAGATTGTCATAAAGGAACAGTCCGAGGCGCAGCATCCACCGGGGCCTGAGGCCCTTGTCATGCGGCAGGACGAAGCGCAGCGGCCAGATGATGTGCGGCGCGATGGCGAGCAGCCGCTCGCGCTCGATCAGGGCCTCGCGCACCAGCCGGAACTCGTAGTGTTCCAGATAGCGCAGCCCCCCATGCACCAGCTTGGTCGAGGCGCTCGACGTGGCCTGCGCCAGATCGTCCTTTTCGACGAGACACACCGAAGCGCCGCGCCCCGCCGCATCGCGCGCAATCCCTGCGCCGTTGATCCCGCCGCCGATGATGAGAAGGTCAAAATCATATTGCATTGCAGCAATAATGGCTTTTCCGGCGACCCTTGGCTAGGGGCTGCGGCATGAATGCTAGCACGAAGCCCGCGCCGCACGGCTGGATCATCCTCGACAAGCCGCGCGGTCTGGGCTCGACGCAGGCCGTGGGCGCGGTGAAGCGCGTGTTGCGAGAAGGCGGATACGCCAAGACCAAGGTTGGCCATGGCGGCACGCTTGATCCGCTGGCCGAAGGGGTGCTGCCGATTGCGCTGGGCGAGGCGACCAAGCTGGCCGGGCGGATGCTTGATGCGAGCAAAGTCTATGACTTCACGATCCAGTTTGGCCGAGAGACCGATACGCTCGACACCGAGGGAGAGGTCGTTGCGTCGAGCGATGTGCAACTCGGCTTTGGGGCCGTGGAGACGGTGATCGAGCAATGTTTTACCGGAACAGTGGATCAAGTGCCGCCGGCTTATTCCGCGCTTAAGGTCGACGGGAAACGCTCCTACGCACGCGCCCGAGCGGGTGAGACTGTCGAACTACCCACACGCAGGGTCACGGTCGGGCCTTGGCGATACATTGAGGAAGGCTTTGTTGGCGAGTCTTCAGGCGATTTCGCTGGACAAACTCAATGAAATCGCTAATGGCGCGAGCCTTCAAGACCTACTCCTGCCGCTCGAGGCGGGGCTGGACGACATCCCGGCCCTCTCCCTCTCCCGGACAGATGCGCAGGCGGTCCGTCAGGGCCGGGTCCTGTCTGAACTGCCCCAACCATCCGGGCTCTATTGTGCGATGCTGGACAATGTGCCGGTAGCGTTGATGGAAATTGAGGATGGGACGGCGAAAGTCGTCAGGGGCTTTAACCTACCCGATGTCGCTGAGTAAGAGAGAAAAGACATGTCGGTATCCGCCGAGCGCAAGCAGGAAATCATCAAGGACAACGCCCAGGCCAATGGCGACACCGGTTCGCCGGAAGTACAGGTAGCGATCCTCACGCAGCGTATTCGCAATCTGACTGAGCACTTTAAAGGCCACCACAAGGACAACCACTCACGCCGTGGTCTTCTCCAGATGGTCAACAAGCGTCGCAGCCTGCTCGCCTATCTCAAGAAGAAAGACGTAGAGCGGTACAACGCCCTGATCCAGAAGCTGGGTCTGCGTAAGTAAGAGTTTCGTTAAAGGCGGCTCCCATACGGGCCGCCTTTCTCGCATTCGGGGAGGGAGTAACGGGGGCCATTTCGGTCAACCCGCCTTTTCCGTTAAAAGAGGGGCGCATCGCAGACGTGATGTGACCACACCAAAGGGGCACGGGCTGCAATTCGGCGGCCCAGCCTTGGGGCCTAGAAAACCACGCCCCACACCCGACCGGGCGGGAACACCCGGCACAAGTAGGCCCCGTGCGCGCAATAAGGCCGTGCGGGTTCAGAAGGAAAATCCATGTTCGACACGAAAACCGTATCGGTGGAGTGGGGCGGAAAGACCCTCACTCTGGAAACCGGCCGTATTGCCCGTCAAGCCGACGGCGCGGTCCTCGCCACCTATGGCGAAACTGTTGTTCTTTGCGCGGTAACCGCTGCGAAGAACGTAAAGGAGGGGCAAGACTTCTTCCCGCTCACTGTTCACTATCAGGAAAAATTCTCTGCAGCCGGCCGTATTCCGGGTGGCTTCTTCAAGCGCGAAGGCCGCGCAACGGAGAAAGAAACGCTGACCAGCCGTCTGATCGACCGCCCGGTTCGCCCGCTTTTCCCTGAAGGCTTCTACAACGAAATCAACGTGATTTGCCAGGTTCTCTCCTATGATGGCGAGACCGAACCCGATATTGTCGCGATGATCGCGGCTTCGGCTGCACTCACCATTTCGGGCCTGCCCTTCATGGGGCCGATTGGCGCTGCGCGCGTCGGCTTTTCCAATGATGGCGAATATATCCTCAACCCGAGCGTTTCGGACGCTCTGGGTGAAGATGGCCGTCTCGACCTCGTAGTCGCCGGCACGCAAGACGCGGTGATGATGGTCGAATCCGAGGCCAAGGAACTGACCGAAGAGGAAATGCTCGGCGCGGTGATGTTCGCGCACGATGCGTGCAAGGAAGTCGTCGACGCGATCGTCAAGCTTGCCGAGCAGGCTGCCAAGGACCCCTGGGACCTTGATCCGGTCGAAGACAAGACCTCCAAGATGGACAAGCTTCGCGCCGTCATCGGTGCCGATCTTGAAGCGGCATACAAGCTTACCAACAAGTCCGAGCGTCAGGACGCGGTCAACGCGTCGCGCGAAAAGGCGCGCGAAGCCTTTGCCGATCTCGCCGAAAGCGATCCGGCCGAATATCTCGGCACGCTCAAGCTGGTGAAGAAGCTCGAGAGCGAGATCGTTCGCGGCTCGATCCTCAAGGATGGCACCCGCATCGACGGTCGCAAGCTCGACCAGGTCCGCCCGATCGAGGCGATGGTCGGCCTGTTGCCGCGCACGCACGGTTCGGCGCTGTTTACGCGCGGTGAAACGCAGGCAATCTGCACCACCACGCTGGGCACCAAAGATGCTGAGCAGATGATCGATGGTCTGGAGGGTCTCTCCTACAACCACTTCATGCTGCACTATAACTTCCCGCCCTATTCGGTTGGCGAAGTGGGCCGCTTCGGCTTTACCAGCCGTCGTGAGACCGGCCACGGCAAGCTAGCTTATCGCGCGCTTCGCCCGGTTCTGCCGAGCACCGAGGACTTCCCCTATACGATCCGTGTCCTGTCCGACATCACCGAAAGCAACGGCTCGTCCTCGATGGCGACCGTATGCGGCGGCGCGTTGTCGATGATGGATGCCGGCGTTCCGCTCGCTCGCCCGGTTTCGGGTATCGCGATGGGCCTCATCCTTGAAGGCGATGACTTTGTGGTTCTTTCTGACATTCTGGGCGACGAAGATCACCTGGGTGACATGGACTTCAAGGTTGCCGGTTCAGAAGCAGGTATCACCACCATGCAGATGGACATCAAGGTTGCCGGCATCACGCAGGAAATCATGGCCAAGGCGCTGGAGCAGGCGAAAGCCGGCCGCGCGCACATCCTGGGTGAAATGGCGAAGGCGCTCACCGGTGCCCGCACCGAGGTTTCCAAGCACGCTCCGCGCATCGAAACCATGCAGATCGACAAGTCGAAGATCCGTGACATTATCGGAACGGGCGGCAAGGTTATCCGCGAAATCGTCGCTGAAACCGGCGCCAAGGTCGATATCGACGATGAAGGCGTGATCAAGATCTCGTCCAGCAACCTCGATGAAATCGAAGCCGCGAAGAAGTGGATCGAAGGCATCGTAGAAGAGGCTGAAGTCGGCAAGATCTACGACCGGCAAAGTCGTCAACATCGTTGATTTCGGTGCATTCGTGAACTTCATGGGCGGCAAGGACGGTCTCGTCCATGTGTCCGAAATGAAGAACGAGCGTGTTGAAAAGCCGACCGATGTCGTCAGCGAAGGCCAGGAAGTGAAGGTCAAGGTGCTAGAGATCGACAATCGCGGCAAGGTCCGCCTGTCGATGCGGGTCGTTGACCAGGAAACCGGCGAAGAGCTCGAAGACACGCGCCCGCCGCGCGAGCCACGCGGTGATCGCGGCGGTGACAAGGGCGGTCGTGGCGGCGGCGGTGGCCGTGGTGGCGATCGTCGTGGCGGCGGTGGCCGGGGCCGTGGCCCGCGCCGTGACGGCGGCGGCGACAATGGCGGGGGCAACGATGGCCCCGCAGCCATGCCCGACTTCCTCAAGGACTAAGCCCTTGAAAGGCAGCGTCCTTTAAGACGTGCACAAAAAGGGCCGCCTGGAGCAATCCGGGCGGCCTTTTGCTTGAACAGGTTCGATTCCATGCTCCCACGTGAAACCCTCGCGACCGCTCAGATACCGGGCGGCGATACGCTCACCCTGGTGCGCCATGGCCGCGACTTCATCATCATGCTCGGCCGGGACGAGTTGATGGGTACGCGTATGCAGTTCTCTGAAGAGCAGCTTGCCAAACTGACGATCGATCAGCTTGAAAGTGGCGCCCCGCGGATCCTGATCGGCGGATACGGGATGGGCTTCACCTATCGCGCGGCGCTGGCGAGCTTGCTGGCAGGGGGAAGGGTTGTCGTGGCGGAGATCGTACCCGAGATCCTCGCCTGGGCGAAGGGGCCGCTCGAGGAGTTGACCGGCGATACCCTGGCCGATCCTCGCGGCGAGGTGGCAATCCGCGACGTGTCCGATCTAATTGCTGAGGCGGGGGAAGCCAAGCGCTTCGATGCGATCCTGCTTGATGTCGATAACGGCCCCGACGGCGTGGTGCGCGACGCCAACGACCAGCTCTACACCCGCACCGGCCTCGCGAAAGCGCGCGACGCGCTCAATCCCGGCGGATTCCTCGCAATCTGGTCTGCCGCGCCCGACCCGGCCTTCACTCGCCGCCTAAAAGCCGCCGGTTTCGCGGTGGAGCCGCGCGAAGTGCGGGCCCGGCCCAACAATAAGGGGCCTCGCCACACGATCTGGTTCGCGCGCAAATCCAGGTGAAGTCAGGGCCTCGGCCAACACGAAATGCGTGGATCGACGGCGCAGCGCAAATGCTGCCTTCCAGCGGCTGGAATTCGAAATTCGCCTTGGCGATCAGAAACCGTAGATAATCGTGATCCGGCTCAGCGTGTCGGTCTTGACCGCGCCGGGCGGCGGTGCGGTGTCGGTCTCCAGCGTGTAGGACAAGCGCACTTTGACGGCGTCCGAAATGGCCGCCTGCAGGCCGGTTTCGGAGATAAGGGTGCTCGACCCGCTCTGCACGAGGGCGCTTGCATCCTGCGTCAGGCTGATCGTGTCGGCGATCTCCCAGTCGAAATCGAGCGCGGCGAGGCCTGCAAGGTTGCTGTTGCTGGCGCCGTTGACCAGTTCGGTGCGGCGATAGGCCGGACCGGCTTTGACCGAGAGGGTCGGCCCGTCGACCAGCACGTCGTAGCCAAGACCGCCCGAAGCGGAATAGCGCCCCGAGAACCCCTGGAAACGGTCGCGCTCATATTGCGCGAGGCCGTAGGCAAAGAGGCGTTGTGAAAACTTGTAGTTAAGCTCGTAGGCGGCAAGGAACTGTTCGCGTGTGGTGACGCCGTTGGCTTCCTGGTAATCGGCTCGGCCCGAGAGCTTGTGGCGCCACTTGATCCCCTCTTTCTTGAGGGCCAGCGAGGCGGTGATGCCGGTGTTCTCGGCATTTCCGGTGGAGTTGAATGCGCCCAATTCCCCCTTGCCCGACCAGTTCCCGAAGAAGCCGGCGGTCCGCATCGCTTCTTCCTCAGCCGCCTCCTGGGCCGCTGCGGCAGCAGCAAGGCCGGTTTCGAAGGTGGCAAGGATTGCGTCGAGTTCAGCAGCATCGCCGGGATTGGTGGTCCGGGCGAGCTCGATGACGGTGCGGACCTTGGCCTCGTCACCAGTATCCAGCGCCGCGTCGATCATGGCGCGCACCGGCGCCGGGATCTCGGCGTTTGCCGGTGTTGCCGCCAAGAGCGCGGCTCCTGCCGCCAGCATAACGCTGTGTTTCACAGTCTCAGGCTCCCTTGATGCGCACCGCGCCCATGAAGTCCATCTTTCCGATCGAGACGCCGAGGTGGCGGGCAATCGAATAGGCGGCGGTGGCGTGGAAGTAGAAGTTGGGCTGGGCAAAGCTGAGCAGGAAATCTTCAACGGTGAAGTCCATGCCATTGCCCTTGAATTCGAAACGCATGTCGCGCCCGATCCAGCTCTCCATTTCTTTTTCGGTCAGTTCGCCAAGAAAAGCCTTGGCCCCATCCAGCTTGGCGCGAAGATCGGCAAAGGTCGTTGGAGGCGGGTTGAGATCGGGGCTGTAAAGACCCACACGCACCGCTTCGATCGCGCCCTGCGTGTGTTCAGCCACGCTCTTGATCTGGTAGCAGAAGGGCAGCATGTCATCGGTTAGCTGGGCGCCCAGGATAGCGCTGTGGTCGTTATCCTTTTCAGCACACCACGCTTCCGACTTGTTGAGCAGGTGGTGTGCGGTGCCAAGCATCTGCAGCGCGCTGGGGACGAACGAGGCGTGAAGCGAAAGCGGCATGGGTACTCTCTCCGATCAAGGACGACTGACAAGAGAAAGCCCGCCAGGCGAATACGTCTTCAGCGGGCTTTCTGAACATACAGGCGGGTTGAGCCGGGCCGGCTCACCGGTGCGCTAGCGCACGCGAGGGCCGCCAAAGGGCAACGGGGGCGGGGGACGGCGAGCGCCGCGCGGCAGCTGGGCCTGGTAGGCCCGGCCACAATGTTCGACGCAATAGGGGAAGCCAGGGTTCACCACCTGGCCGCAAAAGTGGAAATCAGGTTCGCCCGGATGGCCCATCGGCCAGCGGCAAACCTTGTCCGAAAGATCCAGCAGGCTGGTTTTGTCGGCTATCTCGGGGCTCGGCTTGGCCGGAATGAGCCGGCGCGGCGGAGCAGGAGGGATCGGCGCCTGTTGGTCGCCTGGACCTTGGCGCAGGAAGCCACCCGGACCCACTGACACGATCTTGGGTAGATCGGACGAAGGGTTGGGCATGGGCTGCGAAGGCGTTGCAGGTGCAGTTGCCGGTTTCGCTTCTTGAGCCGGGGCCGGTTTCTCTGCCTTGGGGGTTTCGGCCTTTGGCGCCGGCTTGGCCGTCGGCTTGGCAGCGCTTTCGGTTTTCTTGGGGGCGGCGGGCTTGGCGGTGGCTTTCTTGGCCGCCTTCTTCTTCTCGCTGGCTTTCACCGGAGAGGGGCGCGACTTCAATCCAAGGCGATGCGCCTTGCCGATCACCGCATTGCGGCTCACGCCGCCAAGTTCCTCAGCGATCTGGCTGGCGGTCGATCCGCCTTCCCACATCTTCTTGAGCGTAGCGATGCGCTCGTCGGTCCAGCTCATAGGTAAATTCCAAATCCGCTTCTTGGCGTCCTGCCGTTTCGTCAAAGACGCCTTGTGTGTCGTTCCACGCTCGCCTAGGCGCTTTGCCATGGCCGAGCAAGTTTCTGATCCCGCAGCGTCGCAGATAGCCCAAGATCAGGGTGCGGGCGGGGCAAGCCCGTCAAACCGGTCGGCCTTTGCGCCGCGCGGCGTTCCTCAGATCGTGGGTATCAATCGTGTCGGGCTCTGGGCCCTCTATATGAAGGAGGTGCGCCGGTTTCTCAAGGTGCAGACACAGACAATCTGGGCTCCGGCGGTCACGACGCTGTTGTTTTTGGTCATTTTCACGGTTGCGCTGGGCCGGGGCGGGCGCGAGGTGCTGGGCGTTCCTTTTGCGAGCTTTGTTGCCCCCGGCTTGATTGTGATGGGCATGATGCAGAATGCCTTTGCGAATTCGTCTTTCTCGCTCCTTTCGGGCAAGATCCAGGGCACGATCATCGATCTGCTGATGCCGCCGCTTTCGCCCGGAGAACTAATGACCGGTATCGTTGCAGCTGCTGTAACGCGGGCTGTTGCGGTTGGATGCACTGTCGCGCTTGCGATGATATTGTGGCCGGGTGTGACGCTCTCAGTGGCCCATTTGTGGGCTATCGTATGGTTTGGTCTGATGGGGGCGGTGATGCTGGCGCTGTTCGGCCTTGCGACATCAGTTTGGGCAGAGAAGTTCGACCATAACGCGGCGATCACGAATTTCGTCATCGCCCCGCTCTCGCTTCTTTCCGGCACGTTCTACATTATCGAGAACCTGTCGCCGGCCTTTGAAGCTGTCAGCCGCCTGAACCCGTTTTTCTACGTGATCTCCGGCTTTCGCTATGGCTTCCTGGGGCAAAGCGATATCGGGACCGCAGGGGACGTCTTCATCGCCGCGATCGGCATTGGCGTCCTGAACGCCTCCATCGCCATCGGCGTTTACGCCCTGCTGAAAAGCGGGTGGAAGCTCAAAAGCTAGCGTGCAGCGCGCTTGATCAATGCGTCAGCGACCGGCGCATGCGATAGCGGCCGTCGCTGAACTGCTCGAAAAGCTGGGGCAGGGTCGGATGGTCGACCGGGCCCGCCTCGCCATCGAACACGAGGTTCTGCTGGCTCACATAAGCCACGTAGTTGGACTCCTCATTTTCGGCGAGGAGATGGTAAAACGGCTGATCGCGTTCCGGGCGAATATCTTCGGGGATCGATTGATACCACTCTTCGCTATTTGCAAAGACAGGATCGATATCGAAGATCACACCGCGAAAATCGAACATCCGGTGGCGAACCACATCGCCAATCCCAAAACGACTGTGGATCTGGCGCGGTGCAACGATCGTGCGTCCCGCGTGACTCGAAAAGAATTCGGCGCGTTCCATAGACCGCTCAATATGGTGCATCGCAGCCGCAAAACAAGCATCAGGTGGCGAGTGTGACAAGATATACACGTATTTTACCCTATTCGGGCGCCGATGAGCGGATAAGGGGTTGGCAAGGGCCGCCGCCTTGCGCTAACGGCCCGCATCCTGTCGAAGGACACAGGCGCGCATCGACCACATGAGCGGGCGCCTGGAAGCGGCGGGCTTTGCGGAGAGATGCCGGAGTGGTCGAACGGGGCGGTCTCGAAAACCGTTGTGCTCTCACGAGTACCCAGGGTTCGAATCCCTGTCTCTCCGCCATTTGTTTTTCTAATAGACTCAGATTGTTGTAGGGTCGTTGGATGGCCCGAGGGTATCCCCAGGCCCGACCCCACAATCAAAATCCGGTGTAAGCGCAAATCTGCGTGCGCAGGGCGTCAAACCTAATTACCGCCAGAATTTGCTCATCAGCACAAATATTCTGGATTTGTCTCACAATTATTCTCGCATATGAGCCCGTCTATCTGAGCGCACAAACTCATCGAATACTCGAGTTCCGGTGCGCCGCACGTTCTTGCACTTGTCCGAAGACCAACGTGCTATCGCGGCACTGCCAGTAGGTATCGTCGCACTCGTCAGTCATCAGCACAATTGCGGACAGTAGGCGGACCATTGAGCTTATCTCACTTAACTACTCGTGGTGGAGAGCTCGTTCGGGAAGTCCCCTTTTTCGTTAGGCCATCGACTTCTTGATGACCTCATGGGCGCTGGAACTACCCAGTAAACACTGAGAGAGGACATCAACGGCATGATGTGCTCTATTCGATGGGCGGCTAGTCAAACCCGCCGAACTGGCGATCCGCAAAGTTTACAAGGCACAAGTTATGGTATGAACAACAAGTCACAACACGACCAAGCCGACGTGTTTTCTCGTCCGGCACCCGCCGCCGATCTGAAGCTACCCGCACCGACTCTTGATGCGCCTTCAACCGTAGACGGCCAGACACTCGTCTACGCCGCGACCGAAAAGCCTTTCGCCTTCGTTCCGCACACACCTGCGGAGGCTGCCGATGAGTTGGTCGCGAGCGCGCGCGAGGCGTTCGAAAGCGGCCCGTGGCGCGCCACGCCGGTGACCGAGCGTGCCGCGATCATGCGCCGTGTCAGCGCGCTGATCCTTGAGAATTCACGCGAGCTGGCGGCGCTGCAAACGCTCGAGACCTCGATCGTCATTTCGCAAAGCGGCGGCATGCATGTCACGCGTACAGCGGAGAATTTCACGTTCTTCGCCGATCTCCTGGCTGGCCATGCCGGCGAGAGTTACGAGCAATCGGGTCGCTATCTCTCGATCGTGACACGAGAGCCGGTGGGCGTGGCGGTGCTGATCGCGCCGTGGAACGCACCGCTGGTGCTGGCCTCGATGAAGCTCGCAGCGGCGATTTCGCTTGGAAATTCGGTGATCTTGAAGCCTTCGGAATACGCGCCGCTCGCGGTTCTTCGGCTTGTCGAACTGGTCCGCGAGGCGGGCGTTCCTGAGGGTGTGGTGCAGGTCGCCTGCGGCACTGGGCCCGGCATTGGCAACGCGCTGGTCGCTCATGCCGGCGTCGATGTCGTGGGCTTTATCGGCGGGACAGAGACGGGCAAACGCATCATGGAGACCGCCGCCGGATCTCTCAAGAAGGTGGGCCTGGAACTGGGCGGCAAATCCGCCAATATCATCCTCGCCTCTGCAGATCTCGAACGCGCAGTCGATGGTTCGATGCTGGGGATTTACGCCGGTAATGGAGAACAATGCCTGGCGGGTTCACGCATCCTCGTCGAAGAGAACGTAGCGGACGAATTCATCTCGAAATTCGTTGCGCGCTCAAAGGCGCTCAAAATCGGCGATGCGTTCGATCCGACAAGCGAGATCGGCCCGATGGCCTTTGCGTCGCATTTCGAGAAGCTGCTGGCATTTGGCGAAACGGCGCATTCCGATCCCGCCTATAAAGTGCTGACGGGCGCAGCCCGCGCGCCAGGCCATGACACCGGCTATTTCTTTGCGCCTACCGTGGTCGAGACGTCGAGCAATTCAGCCGATCTGTGCCAGCGGGAACTGTTCGGTCCTTTCGCCATGATCCAGCGCGTCGCGGACCTCGACGAGGCCTTGCTCCACGCCAATGATAGCGAATTCGGTCTCGCCTCATATGTGTGGTCTGACGATCTGCCTTCGGTGATGAAGGCGCGCCGCGAGATCCGTGCGGGCACCGTCTGGGTCAATACACCGATGACCCGCGATCTGCGCTCGCCCTTCGGCGGCTACAAGCAATCGGGGATCGGGCGCGATGGGCTTCCTGGCTCGATTGAACTCTTTACCGAAGAAAAGACAACATTGATCCCGCAAGACCCTCTGACGCTTCCGAAGATTGGGGGTGGCTGAGCGCCTCAAGGAAGTCTTGACCTGCGTCTCGCGCATGCCGTCATCATCAATTGGCGCAGCGGGAAAGCGCTGCTTTCGTCCGTGTTCTCAGCCAGTTTGTGCATTGCCGTTTGGCTCAGCCGCCGTTCACCGCGTATGCCTTCGCGCAAGTTGTGCACCAGTTTGGATTGCGCATCGAAAGCACCGTGGATGCCTGAATTGATGCCAAAGCCGCGCAGCGAATTCTTGTGGCACGCCGTATCCACAAAGGTTCAGGCGTTTTGGTCGCGGCTGGCTGCAAACACTTGCTTCGCGCCCCGTCGAACCAATTCGCGCCAGCTGGTTTATCCGCCTCCCGATCAGATCGCTTCCAACCCAAGTGTTCGACAGGCGGCCAGCGATGCCGCATTTAGGGGCTCCAACGGGACAGAGGGGGTAGGTAAAGGTTTTCAAGACACAGGAGCGAGCGCCCATGGGAAAGGAACAGGCCTTTACTACAGCGAATAGCGATCAAGCGGCGGGCTTCGGATTTGCGCCTAATCACGACGAGACCGCGCGCCTGGCCTTTGTCGGCGCGCTCAAGAAGTTTGCAAACTTCACCCTTGAGGGGCGCGTGGTGCAGTTGTTCGACGAGCAGCTTGTGCCCGCTCTCATCGCATCCGGAAAGCCCGAGCCCGAGACCCGCAATGAAGCGGCGACGATCCTCGAAGACCAACCGCTCTATCAACTTTGGGGCACGATCACCTTTCACAGCCAAAACCTTATGTGGGACGCGGTGCAGGTAACGACCGACCGGATTATCGACGCGCAGATCGCGCAGTATCAAGCGATCACATCGAGCGATGAGGTATGCGGCTCAGTTACCCTTTCGAACGAACTGCTTGTTAAAGCCCCGATCTCGACGACGGAAATCCACCGTCAGCCTGGCGGTTACTGGCGCGAGAGCCGTTCAGACGATCTCGAAGCCGCGCTCAACTATTCAGGCACCGTCGAACTTTACCGGATCGCCAAGGGGATGGCCGCCGGCGAAAGCCCTCCATCCGACGCCATTGGCCGGTTTGTGAGCGCAGTGGCCAAGAAATACGCACCCGATCTCGATCCTGAAGCGATCCTTGACATGGGCTGTGGTACGGGCGAGCAAACACTGGCCTACAAGCGGGTCTTTCCCGGGGCCGATGTGCACGGGATCGATGTCGCGCGCCCGTTTGTCCGCTTTGCCCATGCCTTCGCAGAAGATGCCGGCATTGCAGTCCATTTCGCTGAAATGGATGCCGGCGCGACAGGCTTCGAGGACGAGAGTTTCGATCTCATCGTCTCGATCATAATGTTCCACGAAACCAGCAAAGCGCAAGCGCACGCTATCCTGAAGGAATGCCACCGTCTACTGAAGCCAGGCGGGCTCGCGCTGCATCTGGACGTACCCTATCAACCCAGCCGGATCCCTCTGGTGAAGCAGGTTACGAACAACTGGCAGGTCCGCCACAACGGCGAGCCGTTCTGGAGTGGCTTCGCTGCTCTCGACATGCGTGAAGAGGCGATCCGTGCAGGGTTCGATCCCGAAAGCGCCTTTGCCACTTATGAAGCGGTAGGGCCGGCGGCCTATCACTTCTTCGGCGGACGCAAATCGGCATGAGCGGGGAGTTTCCTCAGGGGCCGCGCGCGGGCGAAAGGCACACCACTTTCTTTGATGATCCGATGAAGGAGCATTTGCTGAGAGGTCTGATCACCGTCTCGATGGAGCTTTCAGTGACTCGCGAACGTGTTGCAACGTTGGAGGCTTTGTTGGCTGAGACCGGTGTAATTGCGGCGGGCCAGGCGGATGCTTATCAACCAGCAGCCGAGGACGCGGCGGCGCGCAGCGGACAGCGCGAAAAGTTGATCGAAAGCGTGCTGGGGCCACTGTTGGAGAGCCTCTCGAAAGAGGAGTAGCTAGCTATTGAAGTGCGCCCATTTTCGGTCGAGCTCGTAGACCTCGTCAAATCCAATCAGCGAACACATTTCGGCGAAGCTGAAGAGCTTTACATCCTCGTGAATGCTCGTGCCGCTTTCCTTGAGGCGCCTGAGCGCGTGTATGCTGGCCGCAGCGGAGGCGAGGGCGGTGATCGCGGGGAAGAGCGCGCCTGCAAAGCCGATCTGCTCAAGCGTAGCGGCAGGCAGGATCTTGGTATCGCCGCCATCAGCCATGTTGACTATGGCCGGGATGGGCAGCCGCGCGGCCACATAGGCCATCTCCTCCTCATCGCTTAACGCTTCGGGAAAGAGCAGGTCTGCACCCGCCTTCGCGTAGGCCTCCAGGCGCCGGATCATCGAATCGACGTCTTCCGGCTGCCGCGCGTCCGAGCGCGCGACAATAAGCGGCGCGTCCGGCCCTTCGCGCGCTTCGCTGGCGACGGTAATGCGCGCTACCATCTCCTCGGTAGAGACGACCTTCTTGCCCTTGGTGTGGCCACAGCGTTTGGGGAACTCCTGATCCTCCAGTTGCACCGCGGCGACGCCAGCCTTCTGATAGCCCTGCATTGTGTGCCGCACATTCAGAAGGCCGCCATAGCCGGTGTCCGCGTCGGCGATGATCGCCATCCCCTCGCTCGCCTCGACCAGCGTCGAGACCCGGTCGAGCATCTGCGTATAGGTTGCAAGCCCCACATCCGGCATACCGTAGGCAGACGCCGTCAGCCAGTATCCGCTGGCAAAACCGATCTCGAACCCGGCCACCCGCGCAAGCTTGGCCGCCATCATGTCGTGCATGCCTGGGGCGACGAAGAACTCGGCCCTCGCAAGGGCATCTTTTAGGGCATTGGGGGCTGGCATCAGTGGTCTCCGGACGGTGGCTTGATTGCGGCGCCTATGCCTACCCATTAGACCGACAGCGAGTTCGCACCCCGTCAGGTGTCGCCCAGCGGATAAACTCGCAAGGCGAGGC
This sequence comes from Erythrobacter sp., assembly GCA_043567175.1. GTDB lineage: Bacteria > Pseudomonadota > Alphaproteobacteria > Sphingomonadales > Sphingomonadaceae > Erythrobacter. Next base: position 1,318,392 of record CP121323.1, on the reverse strand, counting down.
TGCAAGCGACCGGGCAACCGATCACAGGCGTTCCCAATATCAGAGGGCCACCACGACCATGCTTATAACTGACGTTCTCTTCGCGCCGGCCCGCGGAGGCTTTTTCTACGACGATCAGGCCGCCATCCGCGAGGGCCGCAAGCTCGATGGCGTCACCTATGTCGGCGAGCCGCTCACCCCCGGTTTCACCAGAGTGCGTCAGCCCGCGACCGCGCTCAGCGTTGGCCTTGTGCTCGATGACGGGGTGACGGTGTGGGGCGATATGGTCAGCGTGCAGTATTCAGGTGCCGCGGGCCGCGATCCGGTGTTCATCTCCGAGCGCATCCAGGCCATCACCGAGCAGCGGGTCGTACCGCGATTGCTTGGGCGCAGTGCGGCGCATGCTGCGACAAGTTGCGCCGAGGTTTTCGATTACGGAGAAGAAGGCCGGCTGCCGCTTGCGATCGAATACGGCATCAGCCAGGCGTTGCTCCGTGCCGCATCCCTCGCCCGGGCCTGCACAATGGCTGAGATCGTCGCCGAGGCGCTCGGGCTGGAAGCTCCGAGCGAGCCTATTCCGTTATTCGCGCAAAGCGGAGATGATCGCCATGATGCGGTCGATGTGATGGCGATCAAAGGCGTTGATGTGCTTCCCCATGGTCTCATCAACTCTGCTGAGAAATTCGGACGCGATGGCGAGACATTGCGCAACTATGTGTGTTGGGTGGCTGAACGCACTCGTGCGCTGGGCGAACCCGGTTATCATCCGGTGTTGCATTTCGACGTCTATGGTTGGGTTGGCCTTGGCGTCTCGATGGAGCCACGTGCCATTGCAGATTACATCGCGAGCCTTGCCGAGGAGGTCCCCGGTCACACGCTGCATATTGAATGTCCGGCGGATTATGGATCGCGTGACGCGACGATCGAGAACTACGCCGCCATCGTCGACCATCTCGACGCGCTTAGCCCTAATGCGAAAGTCGTGGCCGACGAACACTGCAACACGCTGGATGATATAGAGGCTTTCATCGCCGCGCGGGCGGCGCACTTGGTCCAGATCAAAACGCCCGATGTTGGCGATCTGATGGATACGGCGCGTGCTATCGTTGCCGCGCGTACCGCCGGTATCGGCGCCTACAGCGGTGGAACCTGCGCTGAGACCGATCTCTCCGCGCGCGCCTGTACGCATGTTGCGCTTGCCGCACGGGCCAGCATGATGCTCGCCAAGCCGGGCATGGGGGTGAATGAGGGGCTGCTGATAGTGGGCAATGAGCAGGCGCGCGCGCTGGCGCAAATCGCCCGCAGCAAGGGGTGATTGCTGGCATGACCCTTCCACTCGAGCAGAGTTTCGTCTAGTCCGAAGCCTGCGTGACAGGGATCTCACGCCAGACATCGCAACCCATTAGGCCGGGCGTGCCACGCCGGGGCCGGAACAGGCGAGGCATGGAACGAGGCGTACCCATCAGAGCAATCAGCCGCGGTTTGGCCGTGCTTGCATCGATCAACCGTGACGGTCCCATTTCGATGATGGGCATCTCGCGCGCAGCGCAAGTGCCCTATCCTACCGCTTGTAGGATTGTGCAGACGCTCCTTTACGAAGGTCTGATCGAGAAAGAACCGGCTCGCAAACGCTACCGCGTTACCTCGCTCGTCCAGACGCTCTCGACCGGATTCCAGACTGAAGACCAACTCGTCGCCGCAGGCCGTGGGCATATTGAGGCGTTGTGCACCGATGTCGGCTGGCCGATCTCGGTGGCGACGCGCGTGGGCACGCGCATGATGGTGCGAGACTCCACGCACAACATGACTTCGCTGACCTTCTCGCACTATTACCCGGGCTACACACTGCCGCTCGCCGAATGCGCCACGGGCAAGGTTCACCTTGCCTTCTGCGATGAGGCGGAACGCGCCGCGATTGTGGAGGGCTGGAAGGCGGTCGAGACCGACGCGTCCAATATGGGCATGTTGCTCTTGAGCGATGATTTCATGCTGCAGAAAATCCGTCGCGATGGCTATGCGATGCAGGCGCGCAACGTTTACAATGCAGATCCGGGCAAGACTTCGAGCATTGCAGTGCCGTTGTTTGGAGCCGACAATTCACTGATCGGGGCGCTGGCGCTGATCTTTTTTGTGAACGCCATGTCGTCTGACGAGGCGGTGACCAAATATCTCGCGCCCCTGCAGGCTACAGCCAACGCCATACACGAATCGCTGGCGCTTGAAATCGAGCAGGAACCCAGCAGTTCGCAGGCCGCAGAATAGGTTAGCCTCAGGACGATTCGAGCAATTTGGTCGCGATCCTTGCAGCGTGCTCGCCCGCGAGCCGCCCCAGTGTGGTAGCAGTCAGCAGTCCATTGCCCGCCAGATAGCCATCCGCCCCAGGCCCTGAAATGCCGCGCGCTGCGCCGCCACCGGCGTAGAGATTTGGGAAGGGCTCGCCCGACGCATGCAGAACGCGTGCATGCTCGTCGACTTCGAGGCCTCCTTGCGTGTGGAACAGAGCTCCGGTCACCTTCACCGCGTAAAAGGGCGCGGTGAGCGGAGCTTTGCCCGCAAAACTTCGGCCAAACTGGTCGCGATCTCCGGATTCGATCAGTCGGTGGGTTTCTGCCACGCTGGCTTTGAGGCCTTCGGCATCGATCCCTGTCTTCTGAGCCAGTTCGGCAAGCGTATCTGCGGTCACGAGGCACCCGGCCGACATCGCCTGGTGGTAGTCATCGAACTGGGTCATGATTGCGTGCCGGGCGGCGTCATAGACGCTCCAGGCCACGTGGCCTTCCTGGCGCAGCACTTCGACCGCCTGTTCGGAATAGCCTGAAGCCTCGTTGGCAAAGCGTTTGCCCGCACGGTTAACCTGAATGCCGCCTTCCGCAATCAGCGGCCACAGGATGGGGATGCCATAGCCCGCCGCCAGCCCAGCGTGTCCCTGATAGGCGGATAGGTCGGCCATCTTCGCATCCAGTTCTCGGCCCCAGACGATCGCGTCGCCCTTGTTACCAGGATGGCCGTGGAATGTGGCGTGTTCGAGTTCGGGGATGAGTTCGGAGACCATATTCGAATTGCCAGCAAACCCGCAGCACGCCAAGATCAGCGCTCTGCAGCCGATCACGTCGCGCGCACCGTCGGGGCGGGTGGCCGCGATTGCAATCACGCAATCTTGCGAATTTACATAGAGCGTGTCGACGAGGCTCTCCGTGAGAATATCGACCCCGGCGTCTTCGCTCGCACTGGCAAGTGCGCCCATTAACTCTGATCCCGAGCGCGTAGGCATGCCGTGCATCCGCAAGGCGCTGTGGCCGGGATAGGTAAAGCCCTCAACCAGGCTAAGGTCCAGCTTGTGTTTTTCTGCCAGCCAATCGACAGTCCGTGCCGATTGCAGCGCGAGGTGGGCGACGAGCTTCTTGTCGACCTGCCCCTTGGTCTTGGCTTCTAGATCGGCGGCGAAGCGGGCGGGGGAATCTTCTATGCCCTTGGCTCGCTGGATCCGGCTGCCGGCGGCAGGGATCAGGCCGGTTGACATTGCGGTTGTTCCCATTGGTTGGCTGTCGCGCTCTATCACCAGCGCGTCGACACCTGCGTCGCGAACGGCGAGCGCTGCGCTCAGACCCGTACCGCCGCCGCCAATGATGACTACTGGGATCTCAGCAATGGTCTCTACATTTTCGGCCCGGATTACCTGGCACTGGGTCATTGATGCTCGTCCTCAAAAGTCAAAACGGGTTTGATAACCAGGCCGTTCCCTGCGTCTTTGAAAGCTCTGGCAATATCGGCAAAGGGGTAGCGCGTTATGAGGCGGTCCACCGGAAGGTAGCCTGCCTCGTGATAGGCAATAAGGCGTGGCAGGAATTGCGCGGGAACCGAGTCGCCTTCAATCACTCCGACGATCGATTTGCTAAGGAAGTCGAACCCGCCTGGATGCGGGATAGGGTCGTCGAACCCGCCTGGCAGGGTCAGTACGCCCAACGTGCCGCCGGATCGGAGGACCTTGAGCGATCCTTCGAAAGTGGTCTGATTTCCTGCGGTATCGAGCGCAGCGTTTGCTCCCCCACCGGTGAGCTCGACAACCCTTTGCGGCCAGTGCTCATGCGCCCCATCGAGCGCATGATGCGCGCCTATCGATAATGCCATTTTACGCCGCTCGGCCACTGGTTCGACCACCACGATCGGGGCGCAGCCGACAATTCGCCCCGCCATGATCGCCGCTTGGCCAACAGCGCCTGCACCCACAACAAGCAGCGGGCGGCCTTCGCGCGCACCCAACTGGTTGAACACTGCGCCCGCGCCCGTCTGGATACCGCACCCAAAGGGCGCGGCGATGCTGGTGTCGAGCCAGTCGGGTATGCGGATACAGTTGCGCTCGGTGGCGAGCGCATGCGTGGCAAAGCAGCTTTGCTGGAAGAACGCCGCACCCACTAGGCTGCCATCAGGCCGGGTTAGAGCAGGGCCGGGCGCTGAGCGCCTGCCTTCGAGGTTCAGCGCAATGCCCTCAAAGCAATAGGCCGGGCGCCCGTCCGCGCAATTGGCGCAGGTTCCGCAAAAGCCGAAGGTCGCCATCACGCGGTCGCCTCTTTCGATAAGGGTTACAGCGCTTCCTGTCTCGATCACCACTCCAGCGCCCTCATGGCCGAGCACGCGCGGGCTTTCGCTCCATTGGCCAACGCCCAGATCGGTATGGCAGATACCTGCCGCTTCGATGCGGATGACGACTTCGTCGGGCGCGGGATCGGCGAGGATCAGATCCTCTATCACCGGTTGGGCTCCAAGGCCCGGGCTGACGGCAGCGCGGATCGAGCGTGGCATCAGTTGGGCGCAACCATCATGCGAAGATGGTCCTCAACTCGTCGAGCACATTGGCGTCCTCTATCGTGGGCGGCACGTTGGGCTCGTGCCCGTCGGCAATCTCGCGCATGGTCTTACGCAGGATTTTTCCTGAGCGCGTCTTGGGCAAGCGCGAGAGGACGTGCACCCGTTTGAACGCAGCCACCGGGCCGATTTTGGCGCGCATGTCGGCGATCAGTTCCCTTGCAAGGCCGTTCTCGGCGATGTCGGCGTCGGCCTTGAGGACGACGAAGCCTACCGGGACCTGCCCCTTTAATTTGTCGGCCATGCCGATAACGGCGCATTCGGCGACTGAGCGGTGTGCGCTCAGCACTTCTTCCATCGCAGAAGAAGATAGCCGGTGTCCGGCGACGTTCATCACATCATCGATCCGCGCCATGACCGAGATGTAGCCATCCTGGTCGATAAAGCCGCTGTCGCCGGTTAGGTAATGGCCGGCAAAGCGGGATAGATAGGCCTCAAAATATCGATCGTGCGCTTCCCAGAGCGTAGGCGTGAAGCCGGGCGGCAAGGGTAAACGTGCAACAATCGCGCCGCTTTCGCCGGCCTCTGCCGGCTCACCATCTTCGTTCACGCACAGCAAGTCCCAGCCCGGCATGGGCAGAGTGGAAGAGCCAGGTTTGATCGGCAACTGCTCAATCCCCAGCGGGTTTGCCGTGATCGCGCTGCCCGTCTCGGTCTGCCACCAGTGGTCGATGACAGGCAGGCCGAGCAGGTGTTCGGCCCATTCTAGTGTGTCGGGATCGGTGCGCTCACCAGCCAGATAGACCGCCTGAAGATTGGACAGGTCCGCTTCGCCCGCAAAAGCGCCCTCGGGGTCCAATTGCTTGATCGCGCGCAGAGCCGTTGGGGCAGTGAAGAAGCTGCGCACGCGGTGCTTGGCCATGATCCGCCAAAAGATGCCTGCATCCGGCGTGCCGACAGGCTTCCCCTCGAAGATCACCGAGGGGTTGCGGTTGAGAAGCGGCGCGTAGCAGATGTAGCTGTGGCCCACGACCCAGCCAACATCGCTGGCCGCCCAAAAGGCCTCGCCAGGCGGGCAATTGTAGATGCCTGTCATACTCCAAAGCAGGGTCACCAGATGGCCGCCGATATCGCGCACAATTCCTTTGGGAGTGCCGGTCGTCCCGGAGGTGTAGAGGATGTAAAGCGGATCGGTTGAGGCGACAGGGACGCATTCGGCGGGGGCTGCCTTGGCTGTCACGGTCTCCCAGTCGTGGTCTGCATCCCTGGAAAGGTCCGCTGTGTGCTGGTCGCGTTGCCAGTAGATTGTGTTCGCGGGCTGGTGTGCAGCGAGGCTGTAGGCTTCGCGCAGGATCGGTTGATAGGGCAATACTTTGGTGCCTTCGATCCCGCAGCTTGCTGCGATCACGACTTGCGGGCGGGCATCGTCGATCCGGCTGGCAAGTTCGGGAGCGGCAAAGCCTCCGAAGACCACGGAGTGGATCGCTCCGATGCGCGCGCAAGCGAGCATGGCGATTACCGCTTGCAGCGAATTGGGCATGTAAATCAGCACGCGCTCGCCTTTGGTCGCGCCCAGTTCCTGCAAGGCTCCACCCAATTTCGCTGTAGCGGCTTGCAAATCGGCATAGGTAAGCGTGGCCGAGATTTCCGTTACCGGGCTTTCGTAGATCAGCGCGGTTTCCGAGCCGTGGCCAGCCTCTACATGGGTGTCAACGCAGTTATAACAGGCGTTGATCTCGCCGCCGGTAAACCAGCGGGGCAAAGGCTGCGCCCGGCGGTCGAGCACCTGGTCCCAGCGACGATGCCAGTGCAGCTTGTCCGCCCGCTCGGCCCAGAAGCCTTCCGGGTCCTTGATGGAGCGCTCATAAAGAACGTGATAGCTGGTTGCTTCTGGCATAATGTTCTCTCTTAGGTTCCAACCCAATGCGACGGTGGTGGAGGTGGGACCTTATCCAAAGGGCGGATATTTACAGGGCATCGTCGCGATCTCGATCCCGTCCTGTTATGCCATACTTACCTTCGATGGAGTTGGGCGCGTGATTATGGATAGCAAGATGAATGAGGACGTGCCGGCCGTGCTTGGCGAGGAAATCGGCGGCGCTGGTAAGACCTATTTCAACGATGTCGTGACCGACAATATCCTCGATGCACTGCTGGAGCTCTCAGCGGCGGTTTGGACCTATCACGATCGTGTGATCGTGTTGGAAAAAGTGCTGGCGGAAAAAGGCATCGAAGTGAGTGACGCGATCGAGGCGCATCTGCCCGATGAAGCGGAAATCTCCGAACGTGAAGCCGAGCGGGCTGCACTGGTGCAGCGTGTCTTTGGCTCTTTCGTGCGCCGCCCCACGGCGCGGCCCAACCCCATCACCCCTGCTGTCAGAGAAGGAAACGGTCAATGAACCGCGGCAATATCGGTATTACCCCGCGCCCCACGCGTTTGGCGGATGAAAGCTATCTTGAGTTTATCACGAGCTTTCGCCGGCTTGCTATCCAGGAGCTGTTTCCCAAGGTCGCCGAGCATGGCGAGGTGGCTCTAGCCAAGGCGCTGGAGACCGGCGAGGTCCAAGCCCCTGCGGATGGCGATGTGGTCAAGCTTTCCGAGGTCCGCGAGGTATTCGGCAAGAACCCGGTGACGCCCACATTTCAGCGCTTCGTGCGGACCCAGCAGGAAATGATGTGGCGCCGCACGCGCGAAAGTTTTTATCAGGATATTGATGGCGTCATGGCATCGATGGCGCACGCCGAGGAAGCGCATCCTGAGCGCATCCATATCGATCCCGACTTTGTCGAGCCGGAATACACACGGCGTGAGATCCACTGCCAGCCAGGCGGCTATACGGACGATCCGATGGGCGGCATCGTGTTCCACTACGGCACCAAGGTATTCTACGAGGGCTTTAACGATCAGGACGAGCTTCATATCGAACTCGCAGAGAAAGCTACCAAGCCAGCCGACGGTAAGGTCGAGCGCGTGCTCGATATCGGTTGCTCGATCGGGCAGGCGACGACCGTACTGAAAGATATCTACCCCGAGGCCGAGGTCTGGGGGCTGGACGTTGGAAAGCCGCTGATCCGTTACGCTCATGCGCGCGCTCTCGATATGGACAAGGAAGTGCACTTCAAACAGGCCCTTGCCGAAGACAGCGGGTACCCTGACGACCATTTCGACATGGTCTTGAGCTACATCCTTTTCCACGAAGTGCCGGTTGCCAAGATGAAGGAAATCATCGCAGAGACTTATCGTGTTCTGCGTCCGGGCGGCGCCTTCTCGATCTACGAGTTCCCGAGCAACGACAAGAACCAGGTCAGCGCTTCGCACCGCTTCTTGATCGATTATGACAGCAAGAACAATTGCGAGCCCTATTCACCGGCATTCGTCGCGTCGGATTTCCGGGGAATTATCGAGGAGGCTGGGTTCGAAGTCGAGCAAGGCCCGCTCCTGACCAACCCCTTCCTGCAATCGATGGTGGCGCGCAAACCAGCCTAGCGTACCGCGCCAGCTTACTAAATTTCAACGAACGGCGTGGGCCAGTATGGGCCGATACCCCTTTCTATGCGAGTTCGACGCTGGCTGGATCGTAGGAAAAGATTCCGAGCGCGTCTTCGTTCTTGGGCGGGTTGTCACGCAACACGTAAGGGTCAAGCGCTTGAAGTCTGTCGCCGCCGACATTGCTTTCGGCTTGCAGGAAAGCGCAGCGTTTGACGCGGGCGCGCTCGTACAGGGCGAGCGCTTCAAGCGGCTCGGAAGCTTTCGAAAAGCAGCGGCCCAACACCACGGCATCCTCAATCGCGGAGCTTGCGCCCTGGCCCATATAGGGCAGCATGGGATGCGCAGCGTCGCCAAGTAGAGCCACCCGTCCCTTGACCCAGTGAGCCAGTGGGCTGCGCACAAACAGACCCCAGCGAAACAGGTCATCCTCGCCAATCGCGGCTATGGCTTCTGTTACATAGGGGGTCCAGCCCTCGAAGGTTTCGGCAAGTTCGACTGGCGCGGCCTTGGCGTTCCAGCTCTCTTCGGTCCACCCTCCAGCACGTGTGAGTGCTACGATGTTGACCAGGCTCGTCCCGCGAATCGGATAGGTGACCAGGTTCTGGCCGGGGCCGATATGGTTCACATTGCTGCGTTCGGTCGCGCGCGGTGAAAGCCTGTCACCGGGCACCAGAGCGCGCCAGGCGACGTGCCCGCTAAACGTCGGCTGAGGCGTGTCGAAAAGGATATCGCGGATGACAGAGCGCAGGCCGTCGACAGCGATCACGACATCTGCGGCTTCGGTGGAGCCATCCTCGAAGCGTAATATAGTGCCCGCATCATATTGGCTGAGCGCTTCTAGCGCTTTGCCCATGCGGCAGTTCTCGGAGCCAAACGCCTCGACCAGCCCTTCCAGCAAATCGGCGCGGTGCATCTGGTAATAAGCCCCGCCATATGTTTCGCGGCAGGTGCGCCGGTCGTAATTGAGCAATTGCTCGCCGGTCAGGCCATGAAAGAGGAACTGGTCAAGCGGCTCGTTGGCCCTGGCCAACAGGAAGTCGCGAAAGCCCAGCATTTCGAGGCCCTTGACCGCGTTGGGGCTAAGCGAAATGCCAGCGCCGACTTCGCCGAATTCTGGTGCGCGCTCGTAGATGATGGGCTCATAGCCCGCGCGTTGGAGGGCTATCCCTGCGGTAAGTCCGCCAATACCACCGCCGATAATCGCAATACGAGTCACAAGCCCAGCGCTCCGGGGTTGAGGATGCCGGCTGGGTCGAACCGTGCCTTGAGATCGCGCAGCACTGTCCCCGCTTCGCCTTCCCGCGTTTCGGCGTAGGGATAAAGTCGCCCGATCTGGAAATGGGTGCTGCCATGCTCGCGCATGAGTGCGATAATCGCGCCAACCATTTCGCGCACCAGTTCGCGCGCGCGCGGGTTGGCGTCGAAGCTTTGTGCAATTCCATCCATATATGAAGGCTTGCGACGTTCGTGATATAACATGGTGCTGTCGGGCCAATAGAACACCGGCTCATAAAGCACGCCCGCGCCCGCGATCCCTGCGAAGAACTCGGCCAGAGTAATTCCTGCGGCCTTCATGCGATCCGTGTAGCTCGCCTTGAGCGCTAGATAGTCCTTGTGAAACGCCTTGATCCGGCTGTCGGCCATCACACCGTGGATTGGCAAAAGGCGACGGCCATCTGGATGCGTCACGGGCAGTTCGGGGAAGGGTGCAGCGCGTGTGGCGAGTGGCACTGTATTGACGATCTCGTCTCCGCCTTTTGCAAGCGCTTTGATCGCGGCAAGGCGGCTGCGCATTTCGTCTTCGTCGCGTGCCTCGACCACGAAGTGCGCGGTGTAGGCCGCCTTGTCGAGAAAGCGCCGCCCTCCCATCGCGACCTTCATCATGCGCCCCGCTGCGCCGATGAATGATCCAGCTGCACGCCCGATACGCCACATCGCCTTGGCGTCTTCGATGAGATCAGGCGGGCCGGCGTTTTGTCGCGCGACATCTGCGTCCATGGCGAGAAACTCGCTTGCGAGACGGCGCAGGCGCACCTCGCGCATCATGTCTGCCATCGCTTCAAAATCGTCGAACGCCATTGAGAGGCCGTCCACCAGTACAGGGCGCGGCTCGATTTCGAGCGTCGCTGCGATCTTGATCCCCAGCGCGCCCGCATCGTTGGCAAAGATACCGGTGATATCGGGGCCGAAATTGCGGTTGAAGGGAGTCGTGCCCACGCTGCCATCTGATCCGGTGTGGAGGACTGCGCCGGTGCCGGTCACGATTTCGAAACTCTTGACCGCATTCGCCGAAGCACCCGCTTCGCCAGACCCAAATGTAACGGATCCCTGGCTGAGCGAACCGCCGATCGTCGCGGTGGCGCCCGACATCGGCCCCCAAAAGCGCGCTCGCATATTTTGCTTGGCCAGTTCGGCGTCGAGCGCGGCCCAGGTGCAGCCGGCCTCCACGGTTACATTGCCATCAATCGCGTTGATTTCGCGGATCGCTGCAAGCCTGGAAAAATCGAGAATGACGCTGCGCGGTCCCTGCGGCTGGAAAGCTTCAGTGTACGACATCCCCCCGCCACGTGGGCAAATCGCGATCCTGTGCTCGGTGCACCATCTAGTGATTGCCGAGACCTCATCGCGCGTTGCTGGCGACAGGATGGCGATTGGCAAAGAGCCTTCGAAAAAAAGATCCTGGCTGGCAAAGCGCCGCTCGGTCTCGTCTGTTTCGATTGCTTCCGCACCTATCAGGGTCGCAAGATCTGCAATAAGCTGCAAGGAGGTGTCGCAGTCAGGGGTGACAGGCGCGTTCATTCCAGGCACCTTTAAACGCAATTGCAGTTCCAGCGAGGGAGCGCGGTCTCATGTCCGCTAAGCGGATAGATTGCGGTGCGGGTGTGCGAATAAATACGGCTTCGCTACTCGCGTTACAGATGACTGACGTGGCGATCTCCTATGTGTCTGAGCCGGAATCTGCGCCTGCAAAGTTGCCGCCGGCTGGGGTGGAAGACGCGCCTATGCCTTCTCCGGCGCGGGCCTGGTATGTCGTCGCCGTTCTGAGCCTGGCGGCTGTTGTCAGCTATATCGACCGGCAGGTTATCAACCTTCTGGTGGAGCCGATCAAGGCCGACCTTGGTGTTAGCGATGTCCAGATCAGCTTGCTGCAAGGATTTTCCTTTGCGCTGTTCTATGCCGTTCTCGCGATCCCCCTGGCCTGGATCTCGGACCGTTACAATCGCAAGTTGGTGATTGTGCTGGGCCTCCTCTGCTGGTCTGCGGCGACTTTTTCGAGCGGGTTGGCGGGGGTGTTTGTGGTCCTGTTTGTGGCGCGCATGTTCATTGGCGTGGGCGAGGCGACGCTTTCGCCCGCGGGCTTCTCGATCATCAGCGACTACTTCTCCAAAGACAAACTTCCCGGACCGATCAGTGTCTTTACTGGCGCTGGTTTCGTGGGCTCAGGGATTGCTCTTATCCTTGGCGGCTATCTCTATGCGAGCCTGGCTGAGATGGGAACGACCAGGCTGCCATTCGGCACGTTTGAGCCTTGGCAGCTCACTTTCATGTGCGTGGCCATCCTCAGCGTACCTCTGTTTTTCCTGATGCTCACTATACGCGAACCCGAGCGGCGTGATGGCCCGCAGGTTGCGCAACGCGAAGAAGATGCCCCTGCGCTGGAGATTTTCGATTTTGTCGGCCGCAATTCAGGCGTTTTCTTGCCGCTTTTCCTCGGCTTTTCGTGTCTTGCTGGCGCCCAATACGGGCTGGGCGCCTGGGCGCCGAGTTACTTCATCAGAGTGCATGGATGGACCCAGTTGGATGTCGGGCAGATGTTTGGTCCGGTGCTCATGGTTGCGGGGCCATTGGGGGTGATCTCGGGAGGATTTGCCGCCGAGCGGATGCTCGCGCGCGGGTCTCAGGATGCGACTCTCAAGCTGCCTATGATTGCGGCCTTGACAGCGGTGCCGTTCGCTATCGCGTTTCCGCTCATGACCTCGCCTATACTTGCGCTGGCCTTGCTCGGGCTTGTCACCTTCCTGGGCACGGTCCCATTCGGCGCTGGCGTCGCGACATTCCCGCTAATCACGCCCAACCGGATGCGAGCTCAGGTGATGGCGGTCTATCTGCTGATCGCCAATTTGCTGAGCTATTCGCTGGGGCCCACTCTCATTGCACTCATCACCGATCATGTGTTCGTTGATGAGAAATCCATCAACTTCTCGCTCGCTATTGCGGTGCCGCTTGTGATGGTGGCGGGCGCTGCCCTTATCCTGCTTGCCGTCCGTCCCTATCGCGCGATGGTTCACGCTCAATCCCTTGGAGAACACCTAAGCCATGCCGCTGATCGACCTCACGCCTGAGACTTCCTCGTTTATCGCCAAGGACAAGAAGATCCTGATCGGCGGCCAATGGTCGGATGCGACCAGCGATGGAACGGTAAGTGTTATCAACCCGAGCGACGGAGAGCGGCTGGGCGCGATCGGCGACTCCAGCGTCGAGGATGTGGACCGCGCGGTCGCGGCGGCGCGCAAAGCGTTTGACGACGGTCCTTGGACGATGATGAAGCCTGCAGAGCGCGCTGCCTCGATCCATGCCTTCGCCGACAAGATGGCGGCCCATCACGAGGAACTCGCGCAGATCGAGTCGCTCGACACGGGCAAACCTATCAACTCGGCGCGAGGTGAGATCTTCGCCGCCATCGGCGCGATCCGCTACTACGCGGGCTGGGCCGACAAGATCACCGGCACCACGCATAACATCAACATGCCAGGCGACCATCACGTCTACACGCTCAAAGAGCCGGTTGGCGTTGCCGCTCTGATTGTGCCATGGAACTATCCGATCGTGATGGCTGCGATGAAGTTGGGACCGTGCCTTGCGGCTGGCTGTACCGCCGTTTTGAAGCCGGCCGAAGACACTTCGCTCACCGCTTTGCGTTTGGGCGAACTCTTCCTCGAAGCGGGCCTTCCCGAAGGCGTGCTCAATATCGTCACCGGCTACGGCGCGACCACCGGAAACGCGTTGATCAATCACAAGGGCATCGACAAGATCGCCTTTACCGGATCAACCGTGACCGGCAAGATCATCGCCCACGCTGCGGCTGAGGGGCTGAAGAAAGTCAGTCTCGAACTGGGTGGAAAATCGCCTAATATCATCATGCCGGACGCCGATCTAGAAACCGCTATCCCGGCAAGTGCGATGAGCATTTTCTGGAACACGGGGCAAACCTGCACCGCCGCCTCGCGCCTTTACGTGCACGAGGACATCAAAGACGATGTGATCGCGGGCGTTGCCGAAGTAGGCCGGGCGCTCAAGCTTGGCGCAGGTCTCGACGAGGAAACGCAGATCGGCCCGATCGTCTCGGAAAAGCAGTTTGACAAGGTGCAGGACTATATCGAGCTCGGCGCGAGCGAAGGTGCTCACATCGCCAGCGGTGGCAAGCGTCATGGCAACACCGGCTTCTTCATCGAACCCACCGTGATTGCCAACACCACCAACGATATGCGCGTCGTGCGCGAAGAGATTTTCGGGCCGGTTCTGGTGACGCAGACTTTCAAGACCGAGGATGAAGCGATTGCTCTGGCGAATGACAGCGATTACGGACTTGCTGGCTCGGTGTGGACCGGAGATGTCGCCACAGCGCACCGTATGGCGCGCCGGATCAAAGCGGGCATTATCGGCATCAACAACGCGTCTGGCGCGGATTGGGATGTGCCGCTGGGCGGCTACAAGCAGTCAGGCGTGGGCCGCGAAAACGGGCGCGACGGCCTGGAGCTTTACCTTCAGACCAAGTCTGTCTTCACGACGCTCTGAGCGCGACCATGAGTAAGCCCGTTATCCCCACCCAGATCCAGCGCATCCAGGTTGACGGCGCGCAGATCCATACCGAAATCACCGGGGAGGGGCCTGACCTGCTTCTGGTCGCCGGGCTCGGCGGGCGCGGGGCATTCTGGCATAATCAGGTGCAGGCCTTTGCGAAAGACTTTCGCGTCATCACATTTGACCATCGCGGTTGCGGAAACAGCACGCCCGACAAGGTCGTTTATGGCGCTGAACATATGGCGAATGATGTTCTTGCGCTGATGGATGCGATGGGGATCGAGGCCGCGCATTTGGTGGGTCATTCCACCGGTGGCGCGATTGGCCAGCATATCGCTTTGAACGCGCCCGAACGTCTTGGAAAGCTCGTGTTGTCTTGCAGCTGGGCGGGGCCGGATACCTATCTGACGGAGCTATTCCGCACGCGGCGCGAAATCCTCATCAGTTGCGGCCCTTTAGCTTATCTCACAACTGGGACTTACCTTGCCATGCCGTCGCGCCACTTACAGCCGCAGATGAAGTCGGCGCGGCAATTCATGGAGGAGCGGTTGGCGGCTTTTCCGGGACTGGAAGTTGAGCTTTCACGGATCAACGCGGTCTACACTCACGATCTGCGCAGCCGCCTGCATCAAATCAGCGTGCCCACTTTTTGCATTGGCGCGATGGATGATCAGATAACGCCGCCAGGCTTCACCGAGGAGATGGCAGAGCTTATTCCTGACGCGCAGAAGCACTTGCTCGATTATGGCGGGCATTTTTCTCCGATAGTGGTGACCGAGACCTACAACCCGGCCGTTCTCGATTTCCTCAAGGCCTGACAGGAGACCCCGTATGTCCGATGAGCCATCCCCCTATCCGCCAGTGGGCGACATAACCAAGGGCCAGTCAGTGATCGTGGGCCCGGACGAGGGCCGCTCCTTGTGGCAGCCCATGCCCAGTCGCGGCTACGTCAACGTAAACCTCACTGCCGACAACATGCCATACGACACCTGGTCTTCCGGCATTCAGGTGATGCCGCCTGGCTGTATGGTGCGCGAACACGGACATAAGCAGAATCACGAGCTCGTCTTCGTCTATGAAGGCACAGGCGTTGTCGATATCGACGGCGAGCAAACCGAGTTTGGCCCGGGAACCACGATCCTTTTTGCCCGCAACTGCACTCACTGGATCAAGAACACCGGGGATGCCGACATGAAAATGTTCTGGGTATTCTTCCCGCCGGGTCTCGAGGACTGGTTCTACGCCATAGGGCGCGAGCGTATGCCGGGAGAGTCGATGCCCGAGCCATTCGACCGTCCTGAGAACGTGCAGGAGGTAATGGCCAAAATGCGTTTCCTGCCCCCGCGCAGCCCCTCTTGATGCGGATCATCTCGAAATCCGATGTGGAGCGGCTTCTCCCGGTGGGCGCTTGCGTGCCTGTTATGCGCGAGGCGATGATCGCGACCAGCCGCAGGGACGTATCCTTGCCCATCCGTCAATTCATGCCGGTGCCCGGTGCGTCAGGCAAGATGGCGATCATGCCCGGATCGCTGGGAACGGCGGGCGAAGACGATTTGGCAAGCTTTGGCATCAAGTTGGTGTGCAAATATGATCGGCCAGCCATCAACGGCAAACCTGATCCGCTTGGCACCCATGTCGGCATGGTGATGCTGTTCGACAGCGCCAAGGGTGTGCCTCTTGCGATGATCGAAGGCTCATCGCTCACCTCAATCCGGACTTCGGCCGCGAGCGCTTTGGCTACCGACCTGCTCGCTCGGCCAGATGCGCAGCACCTCGCGATCATCGGCAATGGCGAGCAAGCATCGCGTCATATCGCGGCGATGCGGGCGGTGCGCGACATTAGGGATGTCGTCGTCTGGGGCCGCGACCCAGCCCGCGCTTCCCGCTTCGCGGATGATGCAAGCGAGGCGTTCGGGTTGCCAGTGTCCGCCGCCCCCAGCGCTGCTGAGGCGGTGATGAACGCGGACATTATATGCACAACCACATCGGCCAAGGAAGCAGTCCTGAGCGGCGCGGATCTCAAACCGGGCCAGCATATAAACCTGGTGGGATCAGCTATTCCAACGACGGCGGAAGTCGATCATGAAGCGGTCCGCCGCACGCGCTTTTACGTTGATTATCGTGCGGCCGCGATGGCGGCGGCAGGCGAACTTCTCAAAGCCATCGAGGCTGGCGTCGTTACTGAAGCTCACATCGTGGCCGAGATCGGCGAAGTGGCCGCTGACCCCTTGCTGGCACGGCGGTCGCCGGACGAGATCACCTGCTACAAGTCTCTCGGCGTTGCCGCGCAGGACCTTGCCGCAGCACACGCAATCTGGCGCGTGGCCGAATCCGAGGGCGCGGGGTTAGAAATCGACCTGCTCGCCTGACCCTTTTTGGTCGCTGTGCGAACACTGAAGATTTGAATAGGTCCACACCATTGGAGCTTCGCCCTCTGCTTCGCGGGGCGATGTCGGCAATTTCAGCAAAGGCGCTGTTCGCACAGCGGGTAAAATATTGCTGAGGGGCGACTCATTTTGATTGATGGCCAAATTGACAGCGGGAATAAAAACGCAATGGGGACTTTATCGATGAAAAAACCAACAAGCTTCGGGGCAATTCCACTCAAGATCGCAAGTCTGGCTACGGCATCGGCCTTGGCGCTGTCCGGAGCCCAGGCTCTGGCGCAAGACGGCGAGATGTCGGACGGATCAGCTGAAGGGGCGGCTGAAAAGAACAATATCGTCGTCACGGCGCGTGCCCGCGAAGAGACGCTCTTGGAGGTGCCGCTTGCTATCTCGGTGGTGACCCAGCAGGAAATCCAGGAACGCGGACTTCAGACTACCGCTGACCTTTCGGCCTACACGCCGGGCTTCGACTTTCAGGAAACCGGTCAGGGCGGATCGACGGGGCGCGAAAACCCCAACATCCGTTTCCGTGGTGTTGCCGTGCAGAATGAAAACCCCGCCGCAAGAGCCGGTGCGGTTTTCTACGAAGGCGCTTTTCTTTCGGCTGGCGCAGGTCTGGTACCGCTGTTCGATCTCCAGCAGGTTGACGTCATCAAGGGGCCGCAGAACGCGTTTTTCGGCCGCAACACCTTTGCAGGTGCGGTGAACTTCATTCCGACGGAACCGGGCGACGAACTCGAAGGCTATGTCCACGGGCTGTATTCGCCGAGCGATCAGGACACCTATCAGGTTGATGCTGCCATCTCGGTGCCGTTAACCGATAATCTGGCAGCGCGCGTGGGTGCCTATTACCGGCGTGCTGGTGCCGATTTTACCTACCGCAACGGCGACCCGCTGGGCATGGACGAGACCCTGGCATTCCAGGGGACGCTGCTTTTTGATAACGGGCCACTGCGCCTCAAGACGAGCGGTTACTATGTCGACGCAAGCGATACGCGTTCGCTTGTCTCGATCGATTTCACGAACGCTCCGGGCGAATGTGATCTGGTCTATTCCGGCGATATCCGTGATGTGACCACAGGAAGCATTATAGGCAACTTCTCTACCGATCTTTCGCAGAACGCCCGCGGGACATTCTGCGGTAGCATACCGGATTATGATGCCAACGGTTTCAACGTCGCCTCGGTTGGCAACTTTGCCGGCGAGAATGTAGCGCTCGACTTCTTCAGTGGCTCGATTGACTACAACCAGACACTTCCGCCTGAATCCGCCGGTTTTGCGATCCCGAATGCTCCCAATGGCCTCGGAAACGAGTACTATACTTGGCGTGCTAACCAAACCGCTGAGATCGATATGCTGGAAGGGCACACGCTGCGCGGCCTTTTCTCCTACGGTCAGGCGGGAAGCTATCGTATTTCCGACACTTTGAACGGCCAGTCGCCTACCGGCGCGTTGCGCCTGGCTGCGTTCGCCAACTATGCGCGCGATGTGGTGGCCGAGCTTCGGATAACCTCGCCCGATGACCAGCGGCTTCGCTATGTCTTTGGCTTCAGTCATATCGGTTCGAAGAACCGCACGACCGAATTTATCGCTTTTGCGGGCCTTGGCGGGACCCTGGATGACCAGCCGCTGACCTTTACCGACCTGACGTCAAACGCATTTTTTGGCTCGCTTGACTATGACTTCACCGATCAACTGACCCTTTCGCTTGAAGGGCGTTATTCGTGGGACAAGTCGACAATTGTCTATAATGGCCCGACTTTGCGCGATTTTGGTCCCAGCGATCCTCTGCCGGACATTACACGGGATGAAAGCCAGAGCCTCAACCGGTTCGCGCCCCGTGTCCTGCTGTCTTACCAGCCCAACAATCGCCTCAATGTCTATGCCAGCTACGCGCTCAGCTACCTTCTGGGAACGGACACGAACATCATCGAATATGCTCAGGTTGTTCCCAACGCTGGCCTGACGGTCGAGAATATCGGCCTGTTCACCGATCCCCAAAAGCTCGACGCCTACGAGATCGGCGTGAAGGGCCAGCCCTCGGACAATTTCAGCTTCGGCGTTGCTGCCTATTACATGGACTGGGCGAACCAGGTTACTTTCGACCTCGGGCCGTTCTTCCGTCCGCTCTTCACGGCGGGGGACTCGCGCTACAAAGGCATTGAAGCGGAAGCCAACTTCACGCCCGTTCCATGGCTGCAACTCAACGCCAATGCGAACTACGTCGATGCGGAATTCACGGATTTCGCGGGGGCCGGTTCGGTCTCGACGCAGATCCTGAATCCCAATCTCGAGCCTGGCACCCAGATCTCGTCGATCGGTGGAAGGCCGCGCTACATCCCGGAGTGGTCGGGGGCCTTTGGCGCGCGCTTTGATCTCGGTGAGATCTTCGAAATGGATCGCAATGCGTTCATCCGTTTCGATGGCACCTATTTCGGCGACTTCTTCATCGACAACTTCGAGTACAACGAGGTCAATGGCTTCTGGAGGTTCAACGCTCGGGCATCGTTCGAAGTGTCGGATGGCGTGAGGCTTGACCTTTATGGCCTCAATCTGACCGACGACCTCAGCTTCCAGGCTGGCGGTGGTACGACCACTGGCAACCTTGGGGGAACTGTGCCCTTTGCCACTCGGACCAGTTTCGGGACACTGCCGCGTGCACGGGAAATCGGCATGGAAATCCGTTTCGATTTCTAATCGCCAATGGGCTTAGGCCCGACAGAAATGAGCCGGGCGCTTTGCAGGTTAAAGTCCTCAATGCGCCCGGCTTCGTTTAAGAAAGCGCCGGCAAAACGGAGCAAGGTATCTGATGATTCAACGCAGCGCTGTGACTTTGATTATCCTTTTCGCAGCTTCAGCCTGTGCGGCAGGCTCGAGCGAACAGGGCGCAAATAGCGCTGTGCAATCACAGCCCTCCAGTGCACGAGTGACTGACCCGGCGGGGGAGCCTGTTCCTGAAATGGCGGTCTACGAAGTAACGGATACGTCCGCCTACTCGGCCAAGGATGAGGCCACTTACCTGCGCCGCTTCAACAAGCTCATAGATGACGCACGGGTTGGGGCTGGCCTGAACAGCTATGAGCCACTGGAGCCGGTGCCCGGCGCACCTTCGGCATCCCTTCTGCCAATGACTGATAAGCCGGCCCTGACCGATTATGCCATTGATCGTGCGCAGCAATATGTCGCTGCACGCAACAGCTCCGCTTTCATCGTCTGGAAAGACGGTGCGCTCCAGCATGAAGCGTATTTCGGCGAGTTCGATGCAACGACCCCGATCGTTTCTAAGTCGCTGGCCAAGCCGATCACGGCGCTGCTTGTCGGGCGCGCTCTGATGGAAGGACACATCCAGTCGCTGGATCAGCCGGTCGCCGACTTCATTACCGAGTGGAAAGGCGATCCCGCGCGCGAGAAGATCAAGATCCGCTACTTGCTCGACATGCGCACTGGACTGTTGCCGCAAGGATTTTCGCCCAAGCCTGAAGACATGCTTAATCGCGCGTACCTTCATCCGCGGCATGACGAGGTGATCATTAATGATTATCCCGTGACCCACAAGGCGGGCACACGGTATGAGTATTCCAACGCCAATTCAGAGCTGGTGGCTCCGCTGATCGAACGCGCGACAGGCAAGCGCTATGGTGATTACGTAAGTGAAGCCTTGCTGGATCCGATCGGCGCAATGGGGGGCAGTGTGTGGGTCAACCGCGAAGGCGGCACCGCCCATTCGGGCTGTTGTATTCTCTTGCCGGCGCAAAGCTGGGTGCGCATGGCGATTTTGATCATGAATGATGGAATCTGGGAGGGCGAACGCCTCCTGCCCGAGGGCTATGTCGATGCGATGCGCACTGGAACGCAAGAGAACCCCTATTACGGAATGGGTGTCTGGATTGCGGGGCCCTATATCGAACGCCGTGGCTTTGCCCATCCGGATATCCCCTATGGCAAGGTCGAGCATTCCGAGCCCTATCTGGACAAGGACCTGTTCCTGTTTGACGGGAATTCGAACCAGGTTGTCTACATGATCCCTTCCCAGAACATGATAGTGCTGCGCACCGGTGGCCGGCCACCGCAGGATGCGCCATGGGATAACACTGTTCTACCCAACATGCTGACGCGCGATGCAGTAGCTGTTGCGGGAACACAGCTTCCGGAGCCTCAACCGAAATGATCTTGTTGCGCAACCAAAGAAGCAGATCCTGATGGCGACGACGGCGCCAACTGCTCGACCAGCAACTGTCGATAACAACGAGTCTCTTCCGACTTCGCTCAAACTAGGATGGGGCAGCGGGGCGTTTGGGATCGCTTTGCTGATGAACGGGATTTCGGGGCTGATCCTGCTTTTTGCCGCCAGCATCTTGCAGATCGAACCGTGGCTGGCTGGTAGCGTGATTTTTCTAGCCAAGCTGATCGATGTCGTCACAGACCCGATCGTAGGTGTGTGGAGCGATCGCTTCGAGTCTCCAAGGGGGCGCAGGCGGCCCTTCATGCTGTGGGGAGCGCTGACCGGGGCTGTGAGCTTTGCGCTCATATTTACGGCCCCTTCTTTTGAGAACCAGTATCTGACCGCGCTCTATCTATTCGTAGTTCTGAGTTTCTACGCGATCGCCTACACGATCTACAATATTCCCTACATCTCGATGCCCGCGGAGATGACGGATAATTATCACGAGCGTTCATCCATCCATGCCTATCGTATGGTGTTCGTTTCGCTGGGATCACTGGTGGCTTCAGCGGGGGTCAAAGCCTCGCTGGAATGGCTCGGGAAAACACAGGCACAAAGCTATGCGCTTGTGGGTGTCGTGTGCGCTGGCTTGATCCTCGTTAGCTTGCTGACCGCCTATTTCACCACGGCCAAGGCACGCTTCACGCAAGGCACAAAAAGCAGCAAATCGAATGTCGCCCAGATGGTTGAGGAATTCGATGCCGTGCGGAGTAACAGCCATTTCCTGCGTCTGCTGGGCGTCAAACTGGCTCAGTTGCTTGGGGTTCAGACGACCTTGGCCGCCTTTGCATTTTTCTTCGTCCAGACGCTGCAGCGCGATTTCAACGTCCTTGCCGTATTCGGCCTGATCAGCACGGCAGCCTCTATCATTTCGGCCCCGCTTTTGGTGCGTTTTTCCAAGCGCTTCGGTAAACGCAACACCTATTATGTGGCTGCGTCTGCGAACATCCTTTACGCATTAAGCTGGTCCCTGGCTGGCCCTGATGAACCGGTGTGGGCCTTGTGGGTGCGCGGAGCTATCGTCGGCCTTGCGTTTACCGGAAATGTCGTAATGGCTATGTCTATGCTGACCGACATCATAAACGTCGATGCCAGCCGCACTGGCGTCCGCCGTGAAGGCGCTTTCACAGCGCTCTACAGCTTTGTCGAAAAGCTTACCGCTGCTGTCGGTCCGTTGCTTGTCGGATTTTCACTTTCGATCGCGGGATTTGACAATAAACTGCCCTTCGATGTGCCACAGGGTGGAAATGTGGACTTTGCCCTCTTGGTTTCAGTATCCTGGCTACCAGCGCTCTTTGGCCTGGTCGCCGTCTGGCTACTTTCGGGCTATCGCTTGAATGAAGATGACATCAATGCACAACCAGATCAGGTGACAAGATGATGCAGACCTACCAAGACCCTAACTTGCGCCAACGCGGACGCGCCTCTGTCGATTTTCTGGCACAGATGGCGATCGCTTCCGGTGCTGTGCGTGAGGGCGTCGAGGCGGCAATCGCAGAGCGCGTTGCCGATGCGGAAGAGCTTCCTGATGATCTTGATAAGCGCATGGAATTTATGGATGATCAGCTAGCTGATGTTCCAGCCTATACAGTTCAAAAGCTGCTGGGCGATTGGCATGGGCGGATGCATGGCCGGATCGCGGCCGAAGCGTTTGAAGAGATCAGGGGCGATCTCGCCGAAATATTCGAAGCCTCAGAAACAGGCCCGGCCACGCTTGGGCTTGATCCTGATCTTGTTCCACCCTCCTATTGGGACGGGGTAAATTTCCATCGCACCTATGGCGGTTGGGACAAGCATCCCGAACAGGGGTATGTGCATGGTGAGATCGTCCACAAGAAAATGGTCGCGCGGTTCTTTCCAGGAGGCATTTTCAAACAGCGCGCCGATGTGGCCAAGCTCGCCCCGCGTGAAAGCTATGAGCGGATCTTAGATATGGGCTGTTCCTCGGGCCATTTCACCACAGGCCTACAAATGACCTATCCCGATGCGCAAATCACGGGAGTCGACTTGGCTGCTCCGATGCTCAAGCACGCCTGGCGCACTGCCAACGTGAATGGCTGGAACTGGAAACTCTATCAACGCGCCGCAGAGGATACCGGTTTTGACGAAGGCAGCTTCGATCTTGTCGCCAGCTACATAATCCTTCACGAAATGCCCGAGAACGCGGTCCGCAAGGTCTTCGCCGAAGCATTCCGCGTGCTTGAGCCGGGCGGCGACATGCTGATGAGCGATGTCACACGCTACGCGGATCTGGATAAGCTGGGCGTCTGGAAGGCTGATCGCGGTGCCAAATTTGGCGGTGAGCCGCATTGGCGTGAAAGCGCCAGCCTCGATCTTGCAGAATGTGCACGCGAGGCGGGGTTTGTGGATGTGAAGGCTGAGGGCGTCTATCCTCACGTGGTTCAGGGCCGCAAACCGTGAGCTCGATTGACCCCAAGAGCTTCAACACCCCTGTGACTGAAATTCTCAAGGCCGGGAATATCGATAATGTCGCGCGCGCAGTCCTGACCCTCACGCGCGAGGTTGCTATACTCAACGACCGGGTGATGGTGCTCGAGGAAATACTCGAGCAAAATGGAATTGCGGCGAGCGAAACGATAGACACCTATCAGCCAACCGAGGAATTCCAGGCGCGTGCGGACAAATCGATGCAAGCCATCACCCGCGCCGTGCTTGCCGCATTGCAAGGGGTTGATGGCGGCGACTGAGGAAGATCAGGCGCTGACAATCGCCGGTGCGCCTTTCCATCCGCCCAGCGCATACCACGCTGCGGCGCGGCCATGGTCCTCCTGCTCGCCTTCGTCGGCCGTGGCGGAGAACTCTTTGCGGTCAACCACCGCCTTTACATGATCTTCGAACACTTCGTTATGCCCAAACCCGGCATCCTGCATCATGCCTGCAAGATTGAGAGTATGCACCGTGCTCCAGAAGGGTTCGTTGTTGTTGAATGAATCCCAGTCGCGGATGAACTGTTCATACACAGGCATTTCTTCCGTGTAGGGCGGTTGTTCTAGGTGGAGCATCAATCCGCCTTCGGCCAGTACACGGTGGCCCTCTTTCATGATCTTGGGAAGCGCCGTGCGGCTGGTTTCGTGCATGAACATCGTTGTCTGCACCCAATCGAAAGTTCCATCGTTCCAGCGCGAGAGGTCTTCGCCGTTGGCCTGGATAAAGGTGATGTTTTTCGCACCCAGCGCCTTCGCACGCGCATGCCCATAACGCAGGACAGGTGCCGCTGTGTCGATTGCAATAATCTCGGTCTCGGGAAAGGCGAGCGCCAGCGGGACAATGTTGTGGCCAATCGTCGCGCCGATATCGAGCACACGCCGCGGCGTCCAACTGGGCCGGGTTCGTTTGATCCAGTCAACGATGGCCTGGCCTGCGCCGTCGGATAATGCGCCAATGCCCCCGGCCGTCGTTGCGAAGATACCGCTGTCGTAATTGGCGCCTGCCGAAAAATCATCCGGGCATTCCTCGCCATGATAGTTGCCGGGCATGCAGTGAATATCCACAGCATCCTGATAGCGAGGCGTTGTAATCGCCGGGTCCAGCTCAAGGCCTGGGGTATTTGCATTGAGGCTGTGAATTCGTTGAGCGAGATGCGCATGCTGACGCAGCACGATTCCTCGCCCGTTTTGCTGGCGCAACTCCATGGAGTTGCGACGCAGCGCCGACCACATACGGTGATAGGGATCCTCGTTCATCGCCTTGCGCACTTCATGGCGGTTCTTTGGTTCGCGACCGTTCTCCGCGATAAACTTCGGTAGCACCCTTTTCTCATAAGCCAGGGCGTTGCCCGGCCCCAGTGTCTGGGCCATGTAGCGGTTGAAATTGGCGAGGAAATTATATCGCGCCGCCTCATCATGGTTGGGCCTTGGGAACACCTCGTGCTGGTGCACTTTCGTGTAGGGCGGGGCGACGCTCATATCGGTCATCGATGGTCTCCGGTCAGGTCACGCAGGGGCCGGCGCGGCATTTTGTGCCGTCGGCAATATGGGATAGCGGCCCAAGGTCAGCAAGATCACGCCCCCAATCGCGAAAAGCACCATGCTGACCTGCAGCATCAGATCATAGGAACCTGTCTGATCTCGGACATACCCATACAGCAAAGGCGAGATTGAAGAGAAGATACCAAAAGGCATGTAAAGCAGCCCATATATCCGCCCATATTCCACCATCCCAAAATATCGCGCGGCCATGAAGGCCACGACATCGGATTCAGCGCCAGCAGCAAAACCAAGGAAGAACCCGGCCATCAAAATCAACGCCTCGCTGCTTGTTCCGCTAATCAGCAACATGCAGGATATCACGGGAAGACAGAGCACGGGAAAGGCGATGCCCGGCGCCCAAAAGCGGTCAAACATCACGCCAACAATGATCCGACCAAGGAAGATCCCGATCGCGACAACGGAGATAACCGTGGCCGCGAAGGTTGGATTAAAGCCTTTGAGGACCACGATCTGCACCATGTGAATGTGCACGCCACCATAAGCCAGCGCGACAAGGCAAATGCTCGCAAACAGGACATAGAAGCGATACGATTTCAGGGCTTCGCTTCGCGTCAGGCCTTTGAGCAATCCGCCCTCACCCATCGCTTGCTCTGGCATCTCGTCGGGTTTGGGTTCGCGAAAAAAGAGCAGTGCTATGGGCAGCGCGACGAGCAATGGCAAAAGGGCGACGACTGGGAAGACGCTGCGCCATCCCGCCAGTTGCAAGACGTAATTGCTGAGCTGCGGCACAACGAGCGCGGCTAGACTGGTCCCCAAAAGTAGGATGCCAAGCGCCAGCCCGCGATTGGCGTGGAACCACATGCTGATCGCGCGGCTCCACGAGACCGGGGTTGATCCGATACCGACAATTCCGATCAGGGCCCACAGGATATAGAACGCCGGCAGATAGCGGGGCACAAGGTACATGGCAGCAAAGCTGAGCCCGAACAGGCCTAGCGCGGTGAGCGCCACCGGCTTTACCCCGTGTTTGTCGACCAAAGTGCCGATCACGGGAGCCAGCAGCGCGCCGATAATCCCGTAGATCGTGACAGCTGCGCTGATCTCTAGAAAACTCCAACCTAGGTCGGCGTTTATAGGGCCAATCACAATGGGTAGCACGTTGAAAGGGATGGGAGACGCGCCGCAGGCAACGCCGAGCGTTGCAGCTGCCAGTGGCTTCCAGCCGAGGCGGAATTCAGAGGCCATGTGTGTCTTCCTTTCCAGCCGCCTCATTGCGGCTTTCGACCGGACTTAGGTGGATGCCCTGCATACTAACCGCCTGTCGAGCATTCGTCGGCGTGACATCGCTGGCTTCGGGATCGCATGCCTATCTGTTGGCCCATGCACGAAGCATCGACCCTTTCCAGGCCTGCACCGAATTCCCGTCTCGGTACTGATTTGCACAGCAAACAGCTGATCGAATTGGTGGACAAAGCGCAGCTCGGCTCTCTGGATCAGGACACGATCCATGCCTTGCAGATCTTCCTTGCAGACACGCTTGCGGTAGGTATGGCCGGCCAGTGCAATCCAGCCGCCGATGGTATTCTTGCCTCAATGCTGAAAGCTGGCGGACAAGGCAACGTGCATTGCCTTGGAAGAACGGGCGTTCAGTTGCCGCCGCACATGGCGGCTGTCGTCAATGGTTTCCAAATCCACTGCTTGGAATGGGATGGTTTGCACGAACCGTCGGTTGTAATCGCTTTGTGCGCCACTGTTGCGGCACTGCATACCGATTTGCATGAATACGATGTAACCTACGGTGATCTGCTTCTTGCTTTTGCGGTCGGTGTCGAAACCGCTGTTTTCTTCGGCTCGGCAGCCGCAACGGCGCCGCGGTTCTTCCGGCCATCTGCTGCGGGCGTGATGGGGGCTGCGATGGCACTGGGCAAGCTGCGCGGTTACGATCGTGACCGGTTGCACGATCTTCTGGGCCTTGCTTATTCGCAGGTCGGCGGGACAATGCAGGCACATTGGGAGGGCTCTGAGGCGCTCGCGCTTCAGGTTGGCTTTGCTGCCCGCGCGGCGATTACGGCCGCGGACCTTGTCTCGCATTCAATCACGGGCCCACATGAAGTCGTCAGCGGGAAATTTGGCTATTTCAGTCTGATTGAAAGTCCTGATGACGTTGATGGCGCCTTGGCAAGCTGGGCCGCCCCTTGGAAGATCACCCAAATGGCGCATAAACCGTTTCCTGCCGGCCGCGCGACACAGTCTGTCCTTACCGCGCTGCTTGACATGCGAGCGGAGCGGGATTTCGATGCCCTCGAAGTTGAATCCATTCGCGCTGACGTGCCTTCGCTCATTGCTCTGCTGGTCTCACGTCCGTCATCGCCCGATATGTCTCCCGCTTACGCACGCTTGTGTCTGGAATATGTCGTGCCGCGGATGCTGCTGGACCGCACAATTGACCCATTGCGCTTTACCACTGATTGGTTTGGCCATGCAGATGTCGTAAGCCTCGCCAGCCGGATTGAATGCACGATCAACGACAATCCCGATCCCAATGCTCTGGGCCCGCAGACGATCTCCATCGGCCTGAAGGACGGGACCAGGATGGAATGCTTCGTGGATGCGCCGCTGGGCGCGCCTGGGCGACCGCTGACGTGTGATCAACGCGTTGAAAAGGTGTCACGTTGCTTTGCGGCTGCTGGCTGGGATGGAGACCCGGCCGATTTCATGCGCGCCTTCGAAACAACCGCGCTCGATATGTCTGCGCGAGAGCTTGTTCTGGGCCAGACGGGAAGAAAGCCATGACGCTTGATCGCAAGAAGATGGTGGACCAGGCGCTGAACGGTTTCTTTTTGGCTCTCAACGCCAAGGACATTGACCGCGTTCGCCAGGCCTTCACACCTGAATGCCCGATGATGATTCCATCGTCGGACCTGGTCTACAAGGATGCTCATGACACGATTGTGCACCTCGAAGACTTCACGCAGACATTCGAGGTGATCGATTTCCACGATTTCAGGCTTGTCGCTGATCCGCACGAAAAGCGCCTTGCTGCGACATTCACTGTGACCCTGACCGACGAGGCGGGCGATGTCACCGAAATGCGCAATGCCAATTTCTTCGAATTCGCTGACGATCACCGGATTTCCAATATCTTGATCATCGCGACCCAACCGCTCGACAAGGGTTTCCAGATCGGGCGCAGTTAATCAATAGGATCAAAAGGGGGCTATGATGGCCACGAAAGCCGAGATTGCAAAGAACATGCCGCTGCTGGCAGCGGGCGAGGGCGTTTGGGAAGGCTGGTATCGCTACTATGATGCAACCAACGGTGAGCTGGTGGATCAGCACCGCTCGCGTTTGATCTGCCGGTTGCCTGAAGATGGCAAGCCAGCTGACTATCACCAGTCCAACCAGTATTTCTGGGAGGACGGGAAAACCGATTTCCGCGAATTTCCTGCCAACTATGCCGATGGCCGGATCTGGTTCGATAATGATCTGATCAAGGGATGGGCCGCTGCCATGTCACCTGACGATCAGAACCTTTCAACCTGCCTCAATTGGGTGCGGATCAACGAACCGGGCATCTATCTCTACGAAATGATCCAGGTTGATGCGAGCCACAAGTTGCGCAGCCGCGTGTGGCAATGGTTCCGCG
Source organism: Erythrobacter sp. (assembly GCA_043567175.1). Lineage (GTDB taxonomy): Bacteria > Pseudomonadota > Alphaproteobacteria > Sphingomonadales > Sphingomonadaceae > Erythrobacter. The sequence goes on along the minus strand of CP121323.1, from coordinate 1,290,113 downwards.
ATGGCAAATGCTTTCAGCGCACGCTGATCGATGAACATTTCGTATCACCTGATTGGCAGAACTGGACCAACAACGAAGCGCCGACCAACTAGCCAAAGGCCGAGTGACTAGAGCGATACGAGCAGGAGAATGAGCGATGAAAAGAAGAGATTTCATGATGGCAGGCGCCGCTGGTGCCTCCTCTCTTGTGCTGAGCAGCGCAGGCGCGCGGGCGATGCCCATGGCCGACGGGCATATGGGCGCGCATGGCGGCAAGGACATGGAGACGAGCCTCAAGGGAGACTATCTCGATCTCACCACACCTGAAGGCAACCGCGAAGCGATTGGCCGGATCAATGGCAACATCGATATGCAAACCACCAAGTTCGGCTGGTTCAAGGGCATGGTCCATGGGGTGCGTCCTGGCGAAAAGGTGCGCGATCTGTTCGGCTTCACGGGATTCAGCGCCTCGAAGCTGCTGCCATCGACGGATCCGGAATATCCAGGTTATCGCAAGGTGCTGCGCGAGGTCGGCTTCTACACTGACCTGAAGACCGGCGAGATCATGGAGCAATGGCACAATCCTTACATGGACGAGACTGTGAAGGTCGTGCCAATTGCCAATGACCCCTTTAATGAACTGATCACTGCCTACAATCCGCCGCCGCCTGCCTACGGCGGTTTGAACACCGAGAAGCGCGAAAAAATCCCGATGCTCCTCGATTGGGAGCGTCGCGGTAACGACCTCAACCTGTCGCGGCGGATCAACCTGTTCTATCCATCGGCGTTGCAGCCGGACAAGTGGCCTCGCGAAAGCCCGGGCAAATTCAACCAGGTCAGCGAAATGTTCCTCTACCACTTGAAGTGGGACGAGGTGCAGAACCGCGATCTGACCGCAGTCAAGGCGCGAGGTGTCTGGAACCGTGTCACGCCGTGGCTTCCCTGGATGCTGATGGGCCCGACCGAGGGACATTGCGTGTACACATGCCATTTCGGGGCGGTGGACTCTCTCGATTATGCGGATCCGATTGCGGTGGAATATGCTCGCAAGAACTATCCGAAATATCTCGAAGCCCCCGGAGCCGATGCTTGGGAAAAGGACTCGCTTTCCTCGCTCGAGATGTACACGCGTGAACAGACGCCTGCACCGCTCGTCAATGGAGAGGTGCCGGTTGCCCCTGAGCCAAGGCTGCCATTCTGATAAGCTGGCGGGCTCCTGGATTTACCGCAGGCCGCCGGCCCGGCCATCGGATCGATTGCCATGACCAACCCTCATCGGCTGCTCGCGCAAGGGCTCGAACCTGCGAGCCATGGCACGATCCTCGGCGGCCTCTCCTGCGTTCCTGACCTTGATCAGGCGATCGCTGGCTATCGCGATACTCTGGGCCTTGAACTGGTTTCCAGCGCACAAGTGCCGCATGATCTTGCGGCAAGCTGGGGGGCTCCATCGATCGCGGGCGCGCGGATCGCGACGCTGAGGCCACGCAGCGATGCGCCGTGCTGGCTGCGGCTTGTCGAGCAGGCAGAAGCTCCCGACTTCAGGCCAACACGGACCTATGGGTGGGCGGCGTTCGAATTGACCGTTGAGGACGTCTGGCAGTGGCCTGAAAAGCTACCTCCCGATCAGTTCGAAATCATCGGTCCGCCCCGGCACCTCGACAATTTCGAGCCGACCTTCATTCCCATGCAGGTGCTGGGAACAGGGCGCGAAATGCTTTATCTCAACCAAGTCCTGCGCGATCCGTCTGACGCGAAGCTCCCGCGTGCAAAATGCCCTGTCGACAAGATCTTCATATGCGTCCTGGCGACGCCAGATCGTCAGGCAAGCACGGCCTTTTACGCTGAGCGTGTCGGACTGGATCGTGGACCGGACTACACGCTGGCCTATTCGATGATCAATCGTGCCTTTGCCCTTGAGCCAGACACGAAAACGACCATCACCATGATCCATCGCGGCCTCGAGCCCGTGCTCGAGATTGACGATTACCCGGCCAGCGCTAGCGCCAGAGTGGTGCGCGAGGGAATGCTTCCTCCTGGCAATTCGCTGGTGACATTGGCGGTGCGCAGCCTCGATGATTGCAGGGTGGAATGGCTTGCAGAGCCCCAGGTGCGCGGCGAGGCGCCCTACTATGGCGCGCGCTCGGCCACATTTCTGGGGCCGGCAGGCGAATTGACGGAGCTTGTCGAAATTGCTTCGGGTTGAACGCGGCCGGCGCTTATTTCCGGTTAGCTGTCAGCAAGCCACCGGTGGAGACGAGGGCCTGGCCATCCTCGCCAAGTAGCGTCTCTTCGAGTTGGAAGACGTCATGGCTCACCAGATACCGCATCCGCGGGGTGATAGACTGCTTGAAGGCTTTGCTCTCATAGGAGCACTCCGGAGAGCTCTTGGCCACGAAGCCGGCCTTGCGGCGCGCCCAGGTAAGAATGCATTGCGGCGGAAATGACATCAGCGTCTCTTGATTGAGTGACTGCCATTGCGTTGCGCCGTTCGCACGTATCTTTTCAGCCTGCTCCTGAGTCAGCACGAGGGCGTACATCGTATTGGCCATGCGCGCAGCCTCATTTGAGAAAATGAAGAGCTTTGCTTGAAGGATCGGCCCCGAGGCGGTTGAGCTGGTCACGCGGTAATAGATGACTTGCTCGCCGAACTGGGGAGCGACAACACGACGGAAATGATAAACAAGCTGATGGGTTTCACTTCCCGGCGTCATCCCGCGAGGCGCCAATCCCGTGTAGTCACCAGACAAGAGCTCAAGCAATTCGCCAAGCTCTTGTTCAAGTTCGGGCCTTACCTCATCGCTCGCTTGCGCGCCGAATGGCATCAAGAAAGATGCAAGCAGCAAAACAAGCGCATAGTATCGCCGCATCTGGGCTGTAAAGTGGCTCATCTGAGCGCCAATGCTGCACATGCTGCCGCAAGAGTGCCGAGACCGACGACGAGACCGCGAAAGCGAAGATCGGTACGCTTCTTGCGCCGCTTCATCTCGCCATAAGGCATATCCGGGTCTTGGCTGAGCAGGAATGCGGGTTTATCAAAGAGTGAAGGCGCAATTTTGTGCATGCCCCAGCGGCCAAAGAAACCCAAAGCCCAGATCTTCAACCTCACCGGGCGGTGATTGTATTGCTCGGGAAAGGTTTTCTCGACGACCCAGACGAGATCGCGCGTTTCGGGCAAACGCTCTTTTTCATAGTCCACCGCTGCCTGATGCAGGTCCCCCTCGCGATCAAGATGACGGGAAAGAACATCAAGGTCTTGCAGCGCCGAATTCACCCCTAGCCCTAAGTCTGGCGGAAAAGCGTGCGCAGCATCGCCGATCAGCAGCACTTGTGTCCTGGCATCATCAGGTCCAAGCGATGCGTGCAGATTGCGGGCATATTGCGGTGCCGGAAATGCGCCCGCTTCCAACTGTACGAAGTCTTCGGCCTCCTCCTTCGAAACCAGCGAGCGCACGTCGATTTGCGGGAAGGCGTCTTCCATCCATGCGAGCAGTTCCTCGCCATCCTTGATCGTCCACAGTTCATGGTCCTTCTCACGGATCACGTTGACGCTGCGAGGATGGTTTGCATCCACCACCGGGAAAGCGAAGAGCGCGCAGGCTTTGCGCCTGTCCTTGTGGCGCGATGGTATTATGTAGCTCATCCGGTTGTCATTGATTGCTACCTTGCCATCTGCGCTCTGAAATTGAGATGGCAGGTTGAGCACCTTGTAGCGCAAACCGACGCTGATGGAGGAGCCGGCGATCATGTCGAAATGCCCGGCTGGCACTTCGTCCTGTTGCTCAAGCGCCGAACGGATCGCGGAATTAAGGCCGTCGCAGGCGAGCACAAGCGTGGGCGCAAAAACCTCTTCGCGCCCGTTCTGGTCTTGCACGCTGATGCGCACGGACTGGCCTTTGCCACGCTCTATCGCCGCTACGCTGTGACCATAAAGGACGCGCAGCCGGTCACTCCCCTTTTCCGCGATCGCATCATAGAGCATCGAGAGGAACGCGCGCCGCGTGGTCCAGAAACAAGTGGGACGGCCGGGATCGATGATGGGCACCGTCTGTGTACTGGCCGATCCATCAGGTGCGAGCGTGGTGGCGGTGAAGTTTGTCGTATCGACACCGCAATCATACATGCGGTCCGCAATGCCCAGTCGTTCGAGAATTCGAAGACCCCGGCGATCAACGAGATAGTTGAAGCTTTTGTTTTTCTCGAAATCGCTGGGCGAGTTTCGCCGTTCTGCCAGCACGATCTCGTCCCAACCTAACTGATCGAAGAGCAATGCGGCGGCAAGGCCCGCCGGGCCGCCACCGCTGATGAAGACCGATCGCTTTTGCGCCATGGCTTCAGCTTTTCTCTTTCTGGATCATGTCAGAGGCCTTTTCGGCCACCATCAGTACAGCGCCGTTCGTGTTGCCGCTGACATGTTCGGGGAAAACGCTTGCATCAACCACGCGCAAGCCATCGATCCCGTGCACCCTAAGATCAGGGGCGACTACACCATCGTCGATTGAGGGGGCCATACGGCAGGTGCTGACCGGGTGATATGTGGGATCAACGGTGTGGCGCAGATAGTCCTCCCATTCTTTGTCGCTCTGCACTTCGTCACCCGGTGATATCTCGGCCTTCACATGGCGAGCCATCGGCTCATGCTCCATCATCGCCCGCGCCATTCTGCATCCTGCTGTGAGATCTGCGATGTCGCGCGGATCAGAGAGCATTTCGAGTTTGATACGCGGTTTGTCACGCCAGTCGCTACTGGTGAGAGCGAGTTGACCGGAGCTTCGGGCGTAGGAAAGGCCAATCACAAGGGTGACCATGGGACTTAGCGAAGGGGCCACGCCTTCAGGGGTTAGTTCAAAACCGAAAGGTCCGAAAAGGAGCTGGATATCGGGCGAGTTTTTTTCCGGGCTGGAGCGATAGAATCCGACTGCGTGGGGATAGGGGCTGGTGGCAGGGCCACGACGCGCAACAAGCCAGCGCAGCGCATGCCAGGCGACCCGCGCACTGTTGATGTCCTGGTTGAATGTGCGCTGATCCACCCTGAAGCCAATCTGGGCATTGGGGTGCTCGCGCAGGTTTGCACCGACATGGGCACTGTCGACGATGACATTGATGCCCTGCTTTTTTAGATCCTGAGCCGGGCCAATACCGGACAGCATGAGAATTTTTGGAGACTGCAAGGCACCGGCGGCAAGGATTACCTCGCGCCGCGCCCGCGCCAGGTAAGCTTTGCCACGGTGGTGATAAGTTACCCCGCTTGCGCGCAACCCTTCAAATTCAATCCGCATGACCTGTGCCTTGGTGCGGATTTCAACATTTGGCCTGCGCCTCGCAGGCTTCAGATAGGCATCGGCCGCGCTGAAGCGACTACCCTTGAACTGGGTGAGTTGCGGCGGGCCAACACCCTCCTGAGATGCGGAGTTGTAGTCGTCACAATAGGGTAATCCTGACGCGATGGCCGCCTCGACAAACGGTTGCGCCAAAGGGTGCCTCGTGCGCAAATGGCTAATCGCCTGCGGTCCCATGGCGCCGCGCTCCTGCCCGGTCGGGAAAGTGCATCGTTCCAGTTTTCTGAAATAGGGTTCGCAGTCTGCGAAGCGCCAGCCCTTATTGCCCAAGTCATGCCAGGCATCAAAATCGCGCGCCGCGCCGCGGACATAGAGCATGCCGTTGATCGAGCTGCTGCCTCCAAGTACCTTTCCGGCGGGCCAATAATCTTGCCGGCCAGAGCGGCTTTGGTCTGGTTCGACCTGAAAGCCCCAATCGAACTTGGGGTTTCCTATCAGCTTGATGAGGGCAGCGGGAACCTTGATGAAGGGTGAGCGATCCTCACCGCCGGCCTCCAGCAGCAAGACTGAATTCGAGGGATTCTCGCTTAGCCGACTGGCCAAGACTGACCCGGCTGAACCGCCACCAACGATGATGTAATCAAAATCATCCATCATGCACTGAGTGCCACATGTCGTGCTATGCCCAATTTATCGATCACCAGTGATCGCTGTGTGAACAGGGCAAGGCGATGCGCTCAAAAGCCTTCGAGTTCGAAGAAGCTCTTGATTTCGGGCTCTTTGTAGTCGGGTTGGTCGATATCAAGCGTTCCATCGGCGCGCTTCTGGGCCAACTTCTGCATGAACTCGACCCCGTCTATTCGAGGCTCTTGCCAGTCCCCGAGATCGAAGATTTCTGGTGTGTATTGCTCGAGATTGGCGCGGATCTCTTGGGGCAGAGCATCAAATCCTGAAATGTGCTGGCCATAGGCGCGCACCATAGTGCGGCCCGGCGCATCGCCCATTTTGAGATAGGGAGCCCAGCTGACAAGATTCTGCATGTGGATTTCAGCTGAGACATGTGCCCTGCTTTCGTCCAGCACGTCATCAATATCGGCGGAATAAACCAGCATCGAATCCCAGAAGCTTTCGGAGCCGCCGCCATAGCGCCCCCATTTTTCGGTTGTCATTGTTCCTGGAAAGCGAAAGCGGGTGAGTGTCGGGATATACACTCGGTCACCGATCATGGTGATATTGAGCGGGTCTGGCGCGAAAGAGGCAGGGTCCTTGCTCATTCCCGGAGAATAGAAGCGCGGCACAGGTCCGAGCACAAAATGAGGCAATTCGATTACTTCATCGGTGAAAGGGTTGGTCCACTGCGTGATTGCCTTGTCTGTATCGAATTCGGAATAATAGGCGACCTCGTAATGCTCGACATTGAAGCTGTCATCTTCGGCCGGGCTCCATTTCTGGATGATGTAATTGTTCATCGTAAAGAACGGGACGAGGTTGCCTTCCCCGGTAAAGCCGAAGACATGGAACTTGAGAAATGCGTGGCGTTCCATCTCTTCGGTTGAGCCAAAGACCTTGGCGATGAGCCGGGTTCGAGCGACCGGGTCGGAGAGAGTTTCGTTCAGTTCCGCCCGCCTCGCTTCGAGTTTCTCTGACGTGCGTTCCGCAGTCTGCTGAGCGCATGCCGCCAGAGCCAGGCAAGCTACCCCTATCATTGATCGTTTCGCAAAGGCCTTCAATCGGTTGGTGAATCGTGTGGTCATGGCTCAATTCCCATCCTTACAACGTATGTGGGATTCATGGAGGAGTGTGACCGCCGCTGACGTGCAAATCCAGTCAATGTCCGCTGGGCGGACAGTGGCTTGTGCGATCTTGATGGAGAGACCCACCGCTTACAGGAAGACGCATGGCCAACACAAAAGCACTCAAGGAACAACTGCGCGCGGCGATCGACGCATGCCAGCCCGATGGTACCTATGATGATGCCATGTTCGACAAGATCCACGAACTTATCCATGAGCTTGTCCCGCACACACCCACGCCGCGGCCTTATGATGATCAGGAGTTTGTAGAAGGTGCGTGGACCTCGCATTATGCGCAGTTCGGTCCGAAGCACACGGCGGGCAAGCCCATAAAGCATGAGACATCGCTGAAGCTGCAAAGCTTTGCGCGGTTTCCCGATCTGCCGATCAAGGTTGACGACATCGATCAGGAAATCCGGGTTCAAGACAAGCATTACAATAATGTCGTGCAAATCATGACACCGGATGAAAAGCATCATGCTACGATTATCGTTTGGGGACGCTACAAGATCGAAGAGGAAACCCCGCAGCGCTATGCAGTTGAATTTTACGCGGTCGAACTCGTCCCGCCTCAAGGGGTAACCGAAGAGGATGTCCGCACTCAATTTGGTTTGGAGCTCGACTTTAAGCTAAGGCAGGAGTTGAAACCGCCCAAGGTGCACTCCGACGTTGTCTATTGCGATGATGACATGCGCATCAATTTCGGGAGCATGGGTGGCGTTTATGTGCTCAACCGACTTGATACGCCAGGTAAGTCCGTCAGCTTTGAATGAACGTTGATGCGGCAGTTAGTGGGACAGGCCCCAAGGTAGGCCTTACGCCCACGCTTGCCTGGGCATCAGGATCCTTCGCGACCGGCGCGCTGTTCAACGCGATGGCGTTGTTCGCATTGTTTTTCATGACGAGTATCCTCGCGATCGCCCCGGCTGTGGCTGGGACAATTATCCTGATTGTACGGATTTATGACGGGATCATTGATCCGCTGATCGGGGCGGTAAGCGACCGCACGCAGCACCGCTGGGGTCCGCGGCGTATCTATCTTCTGATTGGAGCCCTTGGGCTTGGCGCGAGCTTTACAGCTTTCTTCGGTCTTGGATTGCTCGGTGTCGAAGGAGCACAGGCCGGCTTGCTCGTAACCGCGGTGCTCTTGCTCTATTCGACGGCGTACTCAATCTTTTCAATCCCCTATCTCGCCATGCCGCCAGAAATTGCGCCGGGCTATGATGAGCGCACTCGACTGATGAGTTTTCGCGTTGGTTTTCAATTGGCCGGTGTGATGGCAGGATCGGTAGGAGCCCCGGCCTTGATCGAACTCAGCGGTGGGGGCGAGCAGGGGGGCTATCAAGTCATGGGCCTAATCCTCGGTCTTGCAGCGATGGCCCTGTGCCTTGTGGTTTTTCTTGGCGCGGCATGGCTTCCGCAATCCGAGCGTCCGCAAAGGCCGGAGGGTGTCGACGCGGTCAGTCTGCTCGTAAGCCCCTTCACAGATATTGCCAAGGTGATCGGCAATGCGCCGTTTCGATTGCTGACAATCATCAAGCTGTGCCAATTGGCCGTACTTTCGACTGTGCTGGCCTGCACGCCCTACTTCTTCGGCTTCGTTCTGCAACTTGGTCCTGCCCAGATCAGCGAATTCTACCTCGTGTTCGGACTGGTCGGGCTTGTGAGTGTGCCGGTCTATCGTTGGATAATTGCCAGGTTCGGCAAGCGCGAAAGCTATATCGTCCTAATCCTGCTTTACGCAGCAGCGCTCGCTTCGTGGATTGTGTGGACGCCCGGGGAACCCAGTCTATTCCTGTTCGCCCGCGCGCTAGCCATTGGGTCTTTCTCCACTGGCACATTGCTGTGCGCGCTGGCGATGCTCCCGGATACTATGGAGTATGACCGCCTGCAATCAGGAGAAGCCCGCGAAGGGATAATGAGCGGGGTTTGGACTTTCGTGGAAAATCTGGCTGGAGCCCTGGGGCCGTTCATCATTGGCCTATTGCTTCAAGCGAACGGCCTGGTCCAGTCACGCGATCCAAGTATAAAACAGCCCGAAGCCGTTCTCACCGCAGTGCATTGGGGCACCTCGATCATCCCAGCCATCTTTTGTGTGATCGCCGTGCCGCTGTTGCTGCGCTACCGCCTCGACGAGGCAACCCTCAAGCGCATGCGGGCTGAGGATGCATATACCTGAACTTGGTCAACCGGCAGATATCGGTCTTGCGAGAATACTCGCCTCAAGAGAGGACGGATTAGTCTAAATTCATGGCTCAAACCTCCATTCTAGATACGCCTCCGATGCTTCCCTCCACCAGAAGATCGTGGTTCGTCGTTGTCGCGCTTTCAATTGCATCGATTGTCAGTTGGATTGATCGCCAGATAATCAATTTGCTGGTTGAGCCGATCAAGGCTGATCTTGGATTGACGGACTTTCAGATCAGCCTCTTGCAAGGTTTCTCGTTCGCTTTGCTTTATGCCTTTATGGCTCTTCCATTGGCATGGATGGCTGATCGATATAACCGCAAGAATGTCATCCTTTTCGGGGTTGTCTGCTGGACCTTCGCCACTTTCTCGAGTGGTCTGGCAGCGGGGTTTGCCATCCTGTTTCTGGCGCGCATGATGGTTGGTGTTGGCGAAGCGACACTGGCTCCGGCCGGTTTTTCCATGATCTCAGATTATTTTTCCAAGGAACGGCTTCCCGCTGCCCTTAGTGTATTCAATGGATCGGGATTCATCGGATCGGGATTTGCGCTTCTTGTAGGCGGGGTATTGTACGCGCAGTTGGTTGCGATGGGACCGCAGAGCCTACCGTTTGGAACCTTTCAGCCGTGGCAATTGACCTTCATGGCGGTGGCGCTCTTCAGCGTTCCCGTATTCCTGTTGCTCTTGTTGTTGCGCGAACCGGAGCGCCGTGATGGCAACGTCGTTCTGGCGACTGAAGATGCGCCGCCAACTTTCGAGCTGGTCGCCTTCCTGCGGGAAAACGCGGCGGTGTTCTTCCCTCTCATCTTTGGTTTTTCCTGTTTCGTTGCCGCCCAATACGGCGTGGGATCATGGGCGCCCAGTTTCTTCATAAGGGTGCATGGCTGGACTCAATTGGAGGTGGGGCAATATTTTGGTCCGGTGGTAATGTTGGCCGGCCTGGCGGGCGTCGTCGTTAGCGGATTTGTCGCGGAGAGTTGGCTGCGCAAAGGGATTGTCGATGCAACAATCCGTTTGCCGATCATTGCAATCACTGCTGCCGTGCCATGTGCGATTGCCTTTCCTCTTGTCGCTTCATCCATGGCGGCCCTTGCCCTTCTCGGCCTTGTAATTTTTCTCGGGACGGTGCCGTTCGGCGCTGGCGTCTCGACTTTTCCGCTAATCACGCCCAATCGGATGCGTGCGCAGGTTGTGGCAGTTTACCTGCTGATCGCCAATCTGTTTGGATACACCGCCGGCCCAACCCTGGTGGCGGTACTTACAGACTCTGTCTTCGCAGATCCCGCTGCGATCAATCTCTCCCTGGCCATCGCAGCACCGGGCATCATGATTGTGGGCCTCGTTCTGACGACACTGGCTTTGCGCCCCTATCGTGCACGAGCCGCCGCATTGTTGTCATCGCGGCCTGACCAAAAGCCTTGATCCAATGCTCTCATCGAATTTGCCCTGCGCACACAAATTGGCAGGAGGTCCAGACCTAAGACGCGGGGGTTGGAAGGTAACCGGATCGCCTAAAAGATAGTCAAAGCCTCGCGTCCAAGCTCGCCTTCCTCGAGCTTTTTCAGAATGAAAGCGGCTACATCGGCGCGGGAGATCATTTGGCGCCCCTTTTGGCTTCCGCCTTTTCGCATCAGCGTCCATGAACCGCTTGCGGGCTTCTCGGTCAACCCGCCGGGACGTACGATGAGATAGTCGAATTCGCTCGCGTGGATCACGTCCTCCTGGCGGTTCTTGTCGGCCCAGATTTGCTTGGCCAGGGTTCTTATAAGTAAGCGCATTATCCAGCTATTGACCTGATCGCGCGAAGCTCCGCAGCCCAGCGATGTGATTGCAACAAAGCGCACGACGCCTTCGGACTCCATTGCTTGAGCGATCCTGCGTGTGGCGTCCGAAAGTACGGTGTTGAACTTGCGATCCACTGTGCCCAGCGCACTCACTACTGCGCTGGAATCGCGCACCGCTTCTTCTATCGCATTGCTATCCTCAAGTGTGCCCTCAACGACCCAAACCCGGTCGGCCAGATCACCCAGCCTTGATTGATCGCGCACAAAGGCGGTCACCTGGTGACCCTTGGCCAAAGCCTGCTGGCATAATAGATGCCCGGTCTTGCCGGTCGCGCCGAATATGGTCAGTTGTATGGGTTATCCCCTTTTTTCGGTCAAATGAAGGGACGGCCCCTTGGTGAGATGGGAAGCCGCCCATTCGCTGCGCCAGACACGCGTTTGATGTCGAAGCAATTGGCTCTTTCTGACTGGCGTTCGGCAACGATAACCTTTTTCCATTCAAGCTGATCTAACAAGAGCGCCGCCGCGTCACCTGTCGGTTTGCGGTCAGTGAACAGGCCGATCATCCTAGCCCGCTATCGACATTATCAGGCGGCTCAAAAGCATCGTGCGGACGTTCAAAGCTGTCCGACTGGCGGTCAAGCGGCGGCGTAAAGTTTGGGATCCGCCCGGGCGCGTGCCATTCAATCTTTCATGAGCCGCGCATTTTCTTCGCTGCCCGCATTACTTGCCCTCTTGGCGTCAGCTTGCTCCGCGAGCGAAGCATCAACAAGCAGGCTTGAAAAACACACCGACTGTTCTCAGCGCCTCGTCAATCCCGCGCAAACCTTCACCGTGGAAGCGGAAGCGGGTGAAGGACGCGTGGTCGAATTCACCGTATACGCACCTTCCACGCCCGGCACCTATCCGTTGATCGCCTTCTCACATGGCGCCTATGCAACCCCGGGCCGCTATAACGCCATGCTCGAGCCACTCGCGGGAGCCGGCTTTATCGTGATGGCGCCTATGCACGTTGATTCCGAGGAATATCCGCGCGCGCAAGGCGCGCCCGAACGCCCCGGGCATCCAATCACATGGGCGACAAGAAACGAGGATTACGCGCTCGCACTGGATCCTCCCGAAGTCGTGCTCGACGCCCTGAAAGTTCGGGGCATTGCCATGGACAAGGAGCGCACTATCGCGCTCGGCCATTCCTACGGTGCGTTGATTGCGCAATTGCGTGGCGGAGCGATAGCCTTCGAGCCAGATGGAAGTAGGGTCGACCGCTCAAATCCAGAGATTGACGCGGTAGTAGGCTGGTCGCCTCCCGGAGCGATGCCCGGTTTCATGGCGAACGAAGGTTGGTCAACTCTCATTGCGCCTAGCCTTACGATCACTGGCACCGCCGATATTCTTCCCGGCTTCATCGACGATTGGAAGGTTCACAAGGCTAGCTACGACTACGCGCCTGAAGGTGCCCGCGCACTGTGGGTGGGCGAGGGCATCGATCACTATTTCGGTGGCGCGTTCGGCCGTCTCAATCCGGTGAGCGATACCGAATCCGCGTTGTTCAAGCGTGCCTTGGCGACCACGCTGCATTTTATCGAGAACCGAAGCGATGCGGTGGACCCATGCCGCCTTGGTGCCAACATTTCCGGTGAGACTTACGAAGAGGATGAGCGCCGATGATCCGTATTCCCGTTTCATTCCAGACGCGCCCGTGGATTTTGACGAGTGCAGCGGCGCTGCTGGCGGGGTGCGCTAATATGGCCGCTCAGCAGACCCCGGTTGCACTTTATAACGCGTCGGACCGCGGCGGGCGGGTCACAGGCATGGACAATCCCACCACGCCCGCCGACTTGCCACAGACGGCGAGTGTGCTGGAGGTAGAGCGCTATCGCCCGAATTACGACCTCAAAGGCTGTACTCGCGCACCTGTCGCTACCGAAGCGCCGGGCGCCAGAATCGCTGAAGCTCTGGCAAAGGCAAAAGCTTATTCCGACGAGAAGCGCGGGCTCGGGCTGATCGTGATGCGCAATGGTTCGGTGCTGCACCAAAGCTACGCCGTTGGTGTGGATGGCGACACGCTCAGCGCTTCAGCCTCGATGATGAAATCGGTGATTGCGCTTCTGTATGGTGTCGCAATCGATGAAGGATTGATCGGCTCGCTTGAAGACCGGGTTGGCGATTACCTCGATGAATGGAACGATAATCGGCGTGGCGATATCACTTTGCGCCAGCTGTTGACGATGTCGGCGGGGCTTGGGCAGTCGAACTTTATGGAAATCCTGCTCTCACCTGATATCGGCGCCGCCGCGCTCAAAGTGGAAAAGGTCGGCGAGCCCGACACCGAATTTTCATACAACAACGCGATCACGAAGCTGCTGACGCTTGTTCTTGACCGGCAGTTGGCGGCTCGGGGCAAGGGCTCGATGATCACTTATCTAGAAGACAAGCTGTGGTGTCCGCTGGGCAATGGCGATGCCCGGGTGTGGGTCGACCAGCGCGGCGAAGCGCGCGGTTACGCCGGGCTGCACGCCGGCCTGATGGATTACGCACGTTTGGGGGAACTGATACGGCGCGGCGGAAGAACGGGAGGCAAACAGATCGTGCCCGAGGCATGGATTGCCGAAATGGCAGAGCCTTCAAAGGTGAACCCGCAATACGGCCTGCACGTCTGGCTCGGCCGCGAGCATACACCGCAGCGCGCCTACAGCGCGAGTAACCCGATCAAGGTGCCACATGACGAGCCGTTTGTGGCCAAGGATATTATCTATTTTGACGGTTTTGGTGGCCAGCGCGTCTATGTGCTGCCCTCGCAGGGGGTGGTTATTGCACGCTTTGGCGAAGTGAACCTTGCCTATGACGATTCGGTCATTCCCAATCTTCTGGTGCGCGCACTCGACTGATCATTCGCGGAAGAAGAAAGCTTTCCTCGTCTCTTCGCTTGGATTGCCGACTTTCATGTCGTCTTGAAGAACCGCCATGCCGGCTTTTACGCCGGGCCGCGCTTCGCAGCGCTCTATCCAAGCGCCGACATGTGGAAAATCGCCGATATCCACTCCGTGTAGCGCCTGCTGGCGAGCGTCCATCCAGGGATAGGTTGCCATATCGGCGAGGCCGAAGCCGTTTCCGGGTGTGATCCATTCGCGATCGCTCAATTGCCGGTCGATGAGGCCATAGAGCCGCTGTACTTCGCCCGAATAGCGCTTGATCGCGTAAGGCACCTCTTCATCGGCGTAGCCACGAAAATGGCCGCACTGGCCGAACATCGGGCCGATATTGGCGCATTGGAACAGCACCCATTGGGTGATGAGCGATTGTTGCAGCGGATCAGAAGACCAGAATTGCCCAGTCTTTCGGGAAAGATAAAGCAGGATCGCGCCCGATTCGAACACTGTGTGGGGGCCGCCGTCCGGGCCATCGTGGTCGATTATCGCGGGCACGCGGTTGTTGGGACTGATCGCTACAAAGGCGGGATCGTGCTGTTCACCCGCCAGGATGTTGATCGGCTTGACCGTGTAATCGAGCCCGAATTCCTCCAGCGCGATGGAGATCTTGTGCCCGTTCGGCGTGGGCCAAAAGTAGAAATCGATCATGCTTGATGTCCTGGGGCTGTGGCTCGCCATTCGAGGACTTCGGCAACTGAAGCCTGCAAGCGAATAGCGCTGGTATCGCCGCTGAAATCGACATTGTAATGCGAAGTGACCGAGGGGCGCTCGATCGCCTCGTCATACCAGTCGCTCAAGGCCGGGCGTCCGGCGCGCCAATTGAAATCGGGGTAAAGCGGATCCTTCGCTTCGTAGAATTCAGCGCGAAAGCCGAGATAGCTGATCGCGTGCAGCATTGCGGCGTGGCCGACATCGAAATGGTTCCAGCCCTTTGCCGCCTCGGTATCAAGCCAGTCGAGCGAGCGAATAAACTTGGGCCACATCCTCTCGAACACATACATGTTCCACTGTTCAGGCTCTTGCCATTGCTCGGCGACCATTTGCACGGTGCCTTCAAAGATCGTGTCTGACAAAGCGAGGCGTGTGATCGCATCCCAGCGCTCGGCAGCAGCCAGCGGGTACATTCGGCGCGCTTTTGAGTTGGCGTCGAGAAATTCGCAGACCGCCTGGCTGCCAAAGATAATCTGGCCATCGCGCGTTGCCAGAGTGGGTACTTTGCTCAAGGGGTTGATAGCGGCGATCGAATAGGCCTCACCCTGGTCTTCGCCCTCCAGATTCTTGAACGGGAAGGTCGCTACAAAGTCGATCTCTTCCCACAGCCCGCATTCATGTGCGGTGACGAGAACCTTGTGAATGAAGGTGTGAAAGGGTGAATAGAAAAGCTTCATTGGAGATTTCCCCCTTCCAGCGTCAGCGTGTCAACGCTTGATCAATGCGCGCCCACCTTTTTGTGATCGGGCGAAATATCCTTGGCCGATAATTCTCCCGCGTCTTCCTTTTCTTTCATCTTCTTGAACGTGTCGTATTCGTTTACGCCGCCCATCTCACGCTTGGGCCAACGGGTGGCAAATCCACGCGGATATTCGCTGTCGTCGTCCTTGCTGCCATCCTTCGACCACAATAGCGGGAAGAGCGGGCCTTCAGGCTTTTCGCCTTCGAGCATCTCGTCGAAGCTTACCCCGGCAATGTTGAGGCAATCGGGGCGAGGGGCCCAGCGTATGTCGTCGCCGAACACGCGCTCTGAGATGGCAACGCGCCAGTCATCGGTGGGATTGCCGGCCGAATAATGGAGCGCCCAGGGGTGGACGACCAGCATGTCGCCCGGGTCCATTTCCCATTTCAGGAACCGCAGGCCCGGTTCGCCACGGCGGCTTTCGATTTCGGGATGCGGCACGCGGTCATCGGGCTTGATCATCTTGCGTGCGTTCGGGCTGAAGAGCCAGTAGGGGATATCGTCATGCTGCGTTCCGGCGAGCACTTCGAGGCAGTTTTCCTCCACGATAGGCGTCAGCGGAATCCACAAGGACGGTACCATCTTGCCTTCGACGGGGAAGGCCATGCGGTCGCAATGCCATAACGTCGCTGCGTCCGATTGCGGGGGCTTGGCGAAAAACTCATCGAAGAAGAAGCGGATCTCTTGCGATTGAAGGACCTTGCCTGCAGCCTCAGCCACCGGCCCTTCAAACATCAGCTTGCGATAATCGGGCATGCATCGCGCCATGTAACGTCCCGGAATGCTTGGAAGCAAACCCACGTCTTTCTTCTCGACGATTACCTCGCGAGCTTGGTCAAGCAGAATGTCGACCCATTCCTGATTCAACACCTTGCGGATGCAGACAGCGCCATCGCGCTGGTAGGTCTCGATATCCTCAGGCGTGATATCGCGCAGCGGGCTAGTGTTGAGCGCCATGGGTCTCGGGTCCTTTTATCTCTATCCTTTGCCTAGCGGGTAGCAGCTTGCGCCAAATCCAAGGCGATTGCTCCCAAATGCTATCCACCCTTCGGATATTCGTGGATAGTTCTCGGATTGTGGCCACTTCGGTATTCGCATGGCGAGAATCTCTGGCTGAGTTGATTCACCACGCCGCCGCGCCCGTCCACATCGGTTGAATTGACGGGGGACATCCCGTCCGCTGCCGATGGAGCTCAAGGGCAATGCAAACAATTCGCACTCAGGTTGTTGTGGCCGGCGCGGGTCCGGTGGGCACCGTCGCCGCGTTTTATCTCGCCAGCAAGGGCGTGGATGTGGTGCTGCTTGAGGATGGCGTGGATTGTGCGCTCGACCTGCGAGCGTCGACCTTTCATCCGCCCACGCTCGAGATGCTCGAAGAGTTTGACATCACCCCGCGCCTGATTGCCAAGGGCCTGAAAGCTCCGATTTACCATTTCCGAGAACGGCGTACGGGTGAAGTTATCGACTTCGATCTCTCCGAACTGGCCGATGCCACGCGCCATCCGTACCGAATTCAGTGCGAGCAATATCACCTTTCGCGAATGCTTTCCGAAGGTGTGCAGGAGCAAGCCGGTGCCGAGGTGCTGTTCAACCACCGCGTTGCCGCTATCGAGCAGACCGCCAGTGGAGTGACTGTTTTTGCCGAAACGCCTTACGCGATCCTCAAGATTGAGGCCGATTATCTGATTGGGGCGGATGGTTCGAATTCAACCGTGCGCAAATGGTTGGGCACCGAGTTCCACGGGTTCACGTATCCTGAGAAATTCCTTTGCTTCACGACCACGGAACCGCTCGAGCAACACATTAGCGGGCTGTGTCATGTCAATTACGTGTCGGATCCGAAGGAATGGATGGTGCTCCTGCGCGTGCCGTCGCTGTGGCGCGTGCTGGTTCCCGCCGACATGGACACGCCGGATGCGGTATTGCTCGATGATCCCAAGAAAAATGAGGTGTTCGAGCGGCTGATCGGCAAGGGGGAGGAGGTCACCACCCACCATCGCACAATTTACCGCGTCCACCAGCGCGTGGCGAAGAGCTTCCTCACCGGTCGAACCGCACTTATTGGAGATGCGGCACATCTAAACAATCCGATTGGTGGATTTGGCATGAACAGCGGCATCCACGATGCATTCAATCTCGCTGAACGCCTGGTGCGGATCTACAAGAGTGGTGCAGACGCAGACCACGAACTCGCCGCCTTCGAGCAACAACGCCGGACAACCACGCATGAGTTCATCCAGGCGCAGACGGTCCGCAATATGGAGTATCTGAAAGAAGGTGAGGGCCAACTCCACGCGCGGCGCAAGGCCGAGATGGAGGCGATCCGCGCTGACCCCGTGCGCCGCCGCGAATTCCTGCTACGTCAGTCGATGATCGATTGCGTCGAGAAGGAGAGGAAGGCCGCATAATGGCTGTAAAACCCCGTCCCAACCCGGATGTGCGTGGCCACAAGCGCCTGTTTGGCGTGCTTGGCCCTTCGACCAACACGGTCGTGCAGCCTGACTTTGACGATTTGCGTGTACCCGGAGTTACCAACCATTACAGCCGCATCATTGTTGAGGATGCGCAGGCGATCTCGGACGAGACCTTCATGGCCGGCACGCTGGAAATCAGCAGGAACACTCTAGACGCGGTGCGCGGGGTGCTGACGTGCAATCCGGACTATCTCGTCATGGGAATGAGCGCGGTGACTTTCTATGGCGGTGCCAAGGGCGCCGAAGAATGGCGTCAGAACATCGAGGACGCATCCGGTCTCAAACTGTGCACTGGGTCGCAGTCGCTTATTGAGGCATTCGGGGCTTATGGCGGGATCAGGAAAATCGCGCTCATCTCACCCTATTATCCAAGCGCCAACGGGCATGTGAAACACTTCATGGCCGATCATGGCGTCGAGGTGGTGCGCGACACCTGCTTGCGCTGCCCCAGTTGGACCGCGATCGCGCAGGAGACCACCGCGACGCTTCGACAGGAACTCAAGAAGCTCGATGGCGACGATGTCGACGCTCTGGTCCAGGTGGGCACCAACTTGTCGATGATGAACCTAGCCGCAGCGGCTGAGATGTGGCTGGGCAAACCCGTTGTTGCCATCAACACTGCGACCTATTGGAACGCGCTGCGGCAGAATGGCATCATGGACCAGAAAGAGGGCTTTGGCCGTCTGATGGCGGATTTCTGAGAGGACCTGACCCCCTATGTTTGAATACGATTATGTTCCGATCCCCAAGCGGGCTGCACTGAAATGGCCGGGCGGAGCGAAAGTCGCGTTGATGTTTACCTTCAACCTCGAAACCTGGGACCTGGTCAAGGACACCGACAACCCCTATTATGCTGGCGGCCCCGCGTTGTTGCCCAACGCGCTTGCGGGGCGCATTCCTGATTACCCGAACTATTCATGGCGCGAATACGGCCAGCGCGTTGGTGTTTGGCGCATGTTCGAGATGTTCGACGAAATGGGCGCACAAGCAGGGTGTACTACCAATGCCGTCACCTTTGAACGCCGCAAGGCGATGGTGGATGCGTGCCTCGAGCGCGGCTGGGAATTGATCGCGCACAATTACGAACAGGGTGAGCTGCTAACCGATTTCCACGACGATATCGATGCGGAACGCTCGATCATCCAGCGTTCGATTGAAATGTATGAAAGCCATGTCGGCCGCAAACCCAAGGTTTGGCTGTCGAGCTCGTTGCGTGGCACGCTTAACACGCCAACCATCCTGGTTGAGGAAGGCTTCAAGGCGTATTGCGACATAATGAACGATGATCAACCTTACATGATCCGCACCGATGCGGGACCGATCGTTGCGACGCCCTATTCAAATGTGATCAACGATTTCACTATCCTCACGCGCAACAATCGCACGACAGACGAATATCGCGACTTGCTGATCGAGGAGCTGAGCGTCCTGCACAAGGAGGGCGAAAAAACGGGCCGGATCATGAATGTGGGCTTGCACCCGCACGTCTCGGGCCGCGCCTACACGATCCGTGCCCTGCGCGAGTTCATCGAATACGCGCAAGGGCTCGACGGTATCTGGTGGGCGACCCGTGAGGAAATTGCGGACTGGTATGTCGACAATCATGCGGCCCATTTTCCGGGCCAACTGGGCGATTGAGCGAGATTGAGAGGGCCTACGCTGCGATAGCCGAAGGGCAATTGCACCTGCGCCATCGGGCTGGAACGAGCGGCGCCAGCCAGCTGGCAATGCTGCACGCCTCACCATCCTCGTCGAGCTCGCTGGTGCCGCTGATGAAAGCGCTCGGAGATGATCTTGCGCTCTACGCCTTTGACACGCCTTGCAACGGGCATTCCTGCGCGCCGGCTGTCAAAGCTCCAACCATGGCCGACTTTGCTGATATGATCGCGCGCGGTGGAGATTTGCTTCGCCTTGAACGTCCGGCTCTCTACGGCACTCATACGGGCGCTCATATCGCGATCGAGTGGGCGCTTGCCCGTCCGTCCGGTGTGCGCGCGCTGGTGCTCGATGGCGTCGCCCTGTTAGATAAAGCGACCCGCGCCGAATTTCTGGAGTGCTACGCTCCGAAGCAAAAGCCAGGTGAAAACGGACAGCAATTCCACTGGGCCTGGAATTTCATCCGCGACCAGATGCTGTTCTTTCCGCACTACAAGAAAGACACTGGGCATGTGCGCCCAGGCGGAACGCTGGACCCGGCGACGCTGCACCAGCTTACGCTCGAAGTGCTGAACAACCTGGAGACCTATCACCTTCCATATGAGGCGGTGTTCCGCCACGAGATTCGCGAGGCGTTGGCTCGGCTGAGTTTGCCTGTCCTGTTGTTGGGCGATAGCGAGAGCGCGCTAGACTCGGCCACCGCAGAGGTCGCTTCGCTTGTGCCGAACGCGCAGGTCGCGCTGGATTGCGCCACGCCCGGTGCCAAGGCGCGCGCTATCCAAAATTTTCTCAAGGATCTCAATCATGGATAAACCCGTCTTCCTCGTTGCCGGAGCCAGTTCGGGCATGGGTCGGCAGGCCGCCCTCAAACTGGGTCAGAGGGAAGGGCACGTAGTCCTTGCGGCGCGCCGCCAGGAACCACTTGAAGAGGCCGTTGACGCAATCAGAATAGGCGGTGGCTCAGCCAGCTACATTGCTTTTGACGGCAACGACGCGGCCTCCTGCCAGGCGTTGATTGACCGGATTGAAGCCGATCATGGACGCCTGGACGGCGCTTTCAACAATCTTGGCGACACATTGGGCGACGGCCCGCTGCACGAGACGCCACTGGAGCGTTGGCGCGACACGCTGGCGGTAAACCTGTCCGCGCCGTTTTACCTGATGCGTGCAGAGGTGCCTCTCATGCTCAAACAAGGTAAAGGACGGATTGTGAACAACTCCTCCACCGGTGGCCTCAAGGGCACCAAGGGCATGGCGGATTATTCTGCTGCGAAGTGGGGCGTGATCGGCCTCACCAAGTCCGCCGCGCTGGACTACTCACGGGCCGGCCTGGTCATCAACGTGATCGCTCCCGGGATCATCGCCACCGAGAAATTCCGCGAATTTGAAGAACGTCTGCCCGAAGTGTTCGAAGGCCTGCGTCAGGCGACCCCAGCCAATCGTTTTGGCGAGATGGGCGAGGTAGCCGATCTGGTGGACTATCTGCTGCGCGACGCTCCCGCTTTTCTCAACGGAGCGGTGCTGCCGATCGATGGTGGCCGCACCGCCTAGAGACAATGGCCTATACGATCGCGCAAACCGTCTGAAGATTGAGGTAATTTTCCAGCGCAACCTGCCCGCTGTCCCGGCCCCAGCCCGATTGCTTGATCCCACCGATCGGTAGCGAAGGATCGTACATCGCATGGCTGTTGATCCACACCGTGCCCGCCTGGAGGCGCCTGGTCGCCCGTGTCGCGGTCGAGAGGCTCTCAGTCCAGATGCCGGCGGCGAGGCCGTAGTCGCTGTTATTCGCGGCGCTCAGCACTTCGTCCAGATCGTCAAACGGCATCGCCACCACGACAGGTCCAAAAATCTCCTCGCGCACTATGCTCATATCAGGCGTTACATCGGTGATGACAGTGGGCGTGATAAAGCTACCATGGGGCCCTACGGTCTCGCCCCCGGTTAAAACGCTTGCGCCAGCCTTCTTTCCATCGGCAATAAATTCCGCGACTTTTGCGGCATGCCTTTGCGAGACCATCGGGCCCATTTGTGTCGATGGGTCCATTCCGTGCCCCAATTGGATGGCCTTGCCCTGTTCGCTGACCCCTTCAACCACGCGATCGAACACGCTGCGATGCGCGAAGAGCCGCGAGCCGGCGATGCAAACCTGTCCGCCGTTAAAGAAGATCGCGTTTGCTGCCCCGCCAATCGCACCGTCAAGGTCTGCATCGTCCATGACGATGACCGGCGACTTCCCGCCCAGTTCCAGGGTAACGCGCTTGAGGTTCCCCTTGGCCGCGTCCATGATCGCACGACCCGTGGCCGTCGAGCCGGTGAAAGCGACCTTGTCTACCCCTTGATGAGCGGCGAGCGCCGCGCCGGCTTCACCGCCCAGACCGGTAACGAGGTTCACAACGCCTTCTGGCAGACCGGCTTCCATCATCAGCTCAACCAGCCGCACTGCAGTGAGCGACGTGTCCTCTGCGGGTTTCAGCACCACAGTGCACCCCGCAGCCAAAGCCGGAGCGAGCTTCATTGCGGTTAGAACCAGCGGCGAATTCCATGGCACAATCGCAGCCACCACGCCGACGGGCAGATGCTGGGTGTAGGCAAACACCTCCTTGCCCGGTGGCTGATAGTTTATTGAAGTCGGGATCGTCGAACCCTCGATCTTGGTCGCCATGCCGCTAAAGTAGCGGAATTGGTTCACTGCGCCCGGAATTTCGGCCCAGCGCCCGACATAAAGCGCCTTGCCCTGATCCAGCGTCTCCAGCTCGGCGAGTTCATCAATATTGGCTTCGATGGCATCGGCGATGGCCCACAAAGTCTTGGAGCGCTCCATCGGAGTGATGCCTGACCAGCGACCGTCCTCGAAGGCGGTGCGGGCCGACGCGACGGCCGCATCGACATCGGCTGCGTTGCTGCGCGCCATTTGCCCCAAGGCCTCTCCCGTGGCCGGATCAAGCGTGGCAAATGTGTCGCCGCTCGCGCTCTCGATCCACTGGCCGCCGATGAAATTCTTGTGCGTCTGGCGCGCGAGAAATGCGCTTGTGGCTTCACTAGGGGGCGCCGCCTTCGAGAAATCCATATGCCTTTAGCCTTTTTGCCTGTTGACGCATTGCGTATGGTGTAAGCGGCTCGAACCCAGCGCGGTCAAGCTGTGCGGCACCTGTTCGACTGTTGGATAGCGAAAGCGGAGAATCCCAGCGATCCAGTACCCTTCTTTCGTCGTTCCTGCCCAATCGCTCAGGTTGCTTTCAGCATGGCACCGCTTAATCTCGACGGGGCTTGCCTCGCCTCGGGAGGGCGGTACCGTACGACAAGACACTCAAGATGCAGATAATATTCGAAACGCGAGTGCGGCAGGCCAAATACCCGTCATCGACGCAAGCCGTGCCGGCATTTCTCTGCGGAAGAAAACGGATGCTGATCGTTCTGGCCGGTTGCCGCTGATTGCAGCGAGCCTTGTGGAAAATCGATAAGTATCCGGCGCTTGGGTAGTGATCTACCGCTTTGCAACTCGTGTATGCTGGCCGAACAGCGAACAGGTTTGGATTATGGCATCGTCATTCGCGTCTTGCGAGATGACAAACGTAGCAACTTTCCAAGAAGGAGGCGGAAGCCGCATGAATGAGGAACTCGACTGGATCGCGCTTTCGGGGCGCCGCGCCAAAGGCAAGCGACCTCAATACTTTGAAGACCCGGCACTTGATCGGCTTTATTCGACTGTATTTGCACTCGCTGCCGAAGTTTCGACCTTGCGCGAGAGGCAAGATACCGTCGAGCGATTGCTTGAAGAAAAAGGCACATTGCGACGCGAAGACATAGAGCGCTACGAACCGGGCCGCGCCGCTGGCGAGGAACGCGGGCAAGCGACGCGCGCCTACATCGCTCGAATCATGCGTGGCTTCCAGCAGGAGGTCGAAGAACTGCAGGCGAACGATCAGCCGCTTCCCGACGTAGTCGAGAGATTGTCGCAGGAGTAAGCCGCACTTCAACCGGCATGGGCTCAATCCTTGCGGGCAACCGCACCAGCGCCGAGGAGCGCGTCGATTCGGTCCGCAGCGTAGCCCAGTTCGTTCAAGACTTCTCTTGCGTCGGCGCCAGGTTCAGGCAGCCTTTGGGTAGAGCCGATCCGTTTGCCGCCCATCTGCAAGGGTACCGTCGGCAAGCGCACCTCGGTGCCATCATCCAAAGTGACATCCTCGAGCCCTCCCTGATTGAGGTGTGGATCATCGAACATATCCTGCGGCCTTCTGATCGGTGCGAATGGCAGCCCTGAGCCGTCCAGTTTGGTGATGACCTCCTCAGCTGTGAAGCTTCCGATCAATTCGCGTATTTGAGGCATTATGCGGTCGCGAGCCTCAACCCGCGCGTTATTCTCGCGCAGGCTTTCGTCAGCCAGCAGATCATCGAGCGCGAAAAGCTTGCAGAATTTTACCCAAAGAGCGTCGGTCACCACACCGATGAATACCGGATCGCTTCGTGTTTCGAATACGTCGTAGATTGCCCAAGCTGATATGCGTGCCGGCATGGGTGCCGCTGGCGAGCCGGTAACGGCGTGTTGCGCCATGTGCTGTCCGATAAGGTAGATCGTCGTTTCGAAAAGTGAGGCGGTGATTGCCTGTCCTTTGCCGGTACGGCGGCGTTCTTCGAGGGCTGCCAGCACTCCGATGACTCCAAACATTCCACCGGTGACATCAATCACGCTTGCACCAGCTCGAAGCGGCTTGCCTGGCGGGCCGGTCATATAGGCAAGACCACCCATCATCTGAGCCACCTCGTCGAGCGCCGTGCGGTTTTCGTAAGGTCCCGGCAAGAACCCCTTCTCGCTACAATATATAAGTCCCGGATTAGTGGCTGCGCAACGCTCGTAGGAGAGCCCTAGCCGGTCGAGTGCGCCGGGCCGGAAATTCTCGATCAAGATATCCGAGGTTGCGATGAGGTCCCTTGCAACTGCAAGGCCGTCTTCGCTTTTTAGGTCGAGACAGATCGACTTCTTGCCGCGATTATACATCGGAAAGTAGCCGGCGCCCGAGCCCAGCAGCCGCCGCGTGCGATCACCGCCGATCGGCTCGACGCGAATGACCTGTGCTCCGAGTCCAGCCAGGATGTGACCAGCCGTCGGTCCCATCACCATATGCGTGAATTCGATAACTTTGATTCCGGAAAGTGGAGTGGGGCCGTCGGTCATGCGGCGACCCTCTGATTGTAATCAAGCATTGGACCAGCGTCGGGTGTAAAGCCGTAAAGCGGTTCACCTGGCAGAGCTTGTTCGATTATCTTGCGCACTTCGAGCAGTTTTTCGAGATCGATGCCGGTGCTCAAACCCATCGAATTGAGCATCAGAACGAGGTCTTCTGTAACAAGATTGCCGCTTGCGCCGGGTGCGAAGGGGCACCCTCCAAGCCCACCAAGCGAGGCGTCGAAGGTGGTGATCCCCTCTTCCAACCCCGCGACGACATTCGCCAACCCAAACCCTCGCGTGTTGTGAAGGTGCAGAGTGGTCAGCATTTCGCTGCCTATTGCCGACTGGACCTTGTGCACCAGGCGACGCACCTGGGCTGGATCTGCATAGCCGGTAGTATCAGAAAGGCTGAATTCCATCGCACCGGCTTTGCAGGCCTGCTCTGCCAGGTAGACCACCTGATCCTCACTGACCGCCCCTTCGATTGTACAGCCAAAGGCAGTCGACAGACCTACGGCAAAATGGATGCCGTTATCCTTTGCAATGGTCGCTGCCGCAGCAATCTCTTTGAGCATTGCGGGGTGATCCTTGCGCACATTCTTGATGGAGTGCGTTTCGCTCATGGAAAAGGGGATGCTCATGGCATCCACACCTGCGTCGGCAGCGAGCTGCGCGCCCTTGGCGTTGGGCACAAGTGCGACCACTGTCAGCCCCATTATGCCCTTTGCAAATTTCACGAGTTCAGCTGTGTCGGCCATTTGCGGCAGCAATTTGGGCGGGACGAAGCTGCCAACCTCAATTTCCTTCACACCCGCCGCTGCTTCTGCGGCGATCCAGCGTTTCTTGGCCGCAAGAGGCATGACACGATCAATGGATTGCAGGCCATCGCGTGGGCCAACTTCGGAGACGAGTATTTCCGTCATGCTGTATTCTCCAGATAGACCCATGGGCGCGCCTTGCAGTCATCCGCGATCCATTCGTCGATAGCTGCTGATTGGACGAGCGTCAGGTCAATCGCGTCCAGTCCTTGCTCAAGCATCTGTTTAGCTTCGGGTTCGATCTCGAACTTATGGGTTGCACCGTCTGCCATGACGTGTTGGCCAGCAAGCGATACGCTCAGCTGCCGTCTGGCGAGGCGTTCCACCAGGTTACGCGGCAATGTAATTGGCAAGATGAAATTGCGAATGCAGTTTGCGCGAAATATAGGAGCGAAGCTCTCGGCAATGATGACGCGCACCCCGTATTCGGCGAGCGCCCAAACCGCATGCTCGCGGCTGGAGCCGCAACCGAAATTGCGTCCCACCGCGATGATCTGGGCGTTGCGATAGGGCGCTTGATTTAGTGTGAAATCCTTATCCTCGATCCGTGCTTCGACGTCTTTATATCGCCAAGGAGCGAAAAGTCCTTCTGCCAGCCCTGTGCGTCCGGTGCTTTGCATTTCGCGACTGGGTATGATCGTGTCTGTATCGATATTGTCGAACACAAGCGGAGCGGCGACGGCGGTAATCGGATCAGGCAGCGCACTCATGACATCACCGTATCGCCATTTTGGTTTCGCGGATCGGCGATCGCCCCGGCGATTGCGCTGACGGCTACGGTTTCAGGAGAGGCGATATGAGTGCGAATGCCAGGGCCCTGGCGGCCTTCGAAATTCCTGTTGGTGCTGGAAATGACGCGCGATCCTTCCTCGAATCCTTCGCCACCGGCATAAAAGCACAGCGAGCAACCACTCATCCGCCATTCGAACCCAGCCGCCTCGAAGATCTTGTCGAGCCCTTCGGCCTCGGCCTGCCTTTTCACGGCTAGCGAGCCTGGAACTACCAGCGCTTTGCGCAAGTTAGCTGCTATCCTTCGACCTTCAAGCAGCCTGGCGGCCCTGCGCAGATCAGAAATTCGACTGTTTGTGCAACTGCCAATAAAAGCTGCGTCGATAGGCGTTCCAGCGATTTTTGAGCCCGGGGACAGGCCAATATATTCGTGTGCACGATCCGGGCCCTGAGGGATGGTATCGGTGATTGCAATGGATTGTTCGGGGCTCGTGCCCCAACTGATCATGGGGGCGATCGATGATGCATCCATCAGAATTTCCTGGTCGAACTTTGCCTCATCGTCGGTGTAGAGTGTTCTCCAATAAGGGGCGCTGAAATCTGCGGGAGCGTATCGGCGTCCAGCGAGATATTCGAAGGTCTTCTTATCGGGGGCCATCAACCCTGTCATGGCGCTGAACTCGGTCGCCATGTTGCACAATGTCATGCGGCCTTCCATGTCGAGGCCGCTTGCGGCTTCTCCCGCGAATTCGACCACATGGCCTGCCCCTCCTCCTGCGCCGTGCGTGGCTATTAGCGCTAGGATCATGTCTTTAGGAGTTACGCCCGCAGCGAGCCTGCCCTCGTAGCGAACCCGCATGCGTTTTGGTTTATCAACACGAAGTGTCCCGGTCACCATCGCGTGCTCTGCCTCACTCGAGCCAATTCCCCAGGCTAGGGCGCCGAAAGCACCTTGCGTACAGGTGTGACTGTCCGGTGCCACCAGAGTTATTCCCGGAAGCACAAGCCCCTGCTCCGGCGATATTACGTGTACGATACCTTGGTCCCGATCGTTGACATCAAAAAGGGTGATCCCTGCATTCTTACAGGCTGCGCGGGTTTCGGTAATGAACCCTTCGCCTCCGGCCATCAGCGTCCCGTCCCCTCTCCCGGGGCGGGTGTCGACGATGTGATCCATGACGGCAAAGACACGTGACGGGTCGCGAACTGTGCGGCCCAACTCAGCCATGCGATTCAGCGCGGCGGCACCCGTGCGTTCATGCAGGAATACGCGGTCGACAGCGATGAGACTGGCCGCACCGTTGAGAGTGGTGACTGCATGCGCGTCCCAAATTTTGTCGAATAGCGTTCTGGCCATAATTCAGCGATTTCAGACCGAAGCCCTCACGTCATCTTAAATGTCTATCTGCTTTCATCGGCGAACACCCCTTATCGCCGCCGGATACCAAGATCTGTTTCTTAGCCTTTGAGCAACGTCCGGGCTCCAAGACGTGATTGCATGTTGGTTGAGGTGTTAGGCGCGGTGTGGACCATCGACCTTCGCTGCGACAAGATCATCGTGTGAAAGTGTTCGTCCTGCGGCAATCTCCCTCGCAACGACTGCCTTGCATCTGGCAATCGCGTATTGCACCGGCCACCGCCTAAACAGCTCCATGAATGCAATACTTTAGGATGCTGATCATGCGGCAGACAGTCACCTTTTCGACGCTCGGTGGAAATGTTGGCACGACCTGCTTCGGCTGCCTCCTTTACGCGGTCACTTTACAAGGCATAAGCTCAAACAGTTGAGGGAAAATATGGTGGAATTGATCGGTACAAAGATGGTCAAGGACGGACGCACAGCCCGACAGATCTTCGAAGAGGTCATGGCCAATCCCAACCGAAAGAAATTCGGCTTTGGCGACAAGCTGGCCATAGTCAATGTGGACGTTCAACAGGCATATACACGTCTCGACATGTTCAAGACTGCCTATGAAACAGATCCAAGACAAATAGAGTATATCAATACAATCTCCGAATTGGCACGGAGCAGGCATATGCCAGTGATCTGGAGCCGCGTGGCCTACAAGCAGGATGGCAGCGATTGTGGCGTTTGGGGAACGCGGACGGACACCCAAGACAGTCTGCAGAACATCAAATACGGATCGGCGCGGCACGAGTTCGATCCGCGTTGCCGCATCGGGGATGACGATCTTCAGTTCACCAAATGCATGCCGAGTGCATTTTTCGAGACCAGGCTCGCAAGCTATCTGGCTTTTCATCGGGTCGATACCGTTGTGGTAACCGGCGGTTCGACAAGCGGATGCGTACGGGCGACCGCCGTTGATGCGCTAAGCCATGGATATCGAACGATTGTTCCGATCGAGACCTGTGCGGACAAGCATGAAAGTTTTCACTTTGCGAATCTCACCGACTTGCAGATCAAATACGCCGATGTGGAGCCGGTGCAGGCCGTGATTGATTGGCTGGAGGCGCATTGAACCATGGATGAAGGCGCATCCGATCCCGGTCTCTATGACTATCGCCCCTACAATAAACGCAAACGGATCTCTTGGCCGGAAGGCAAGACCTGTGCGGTATGGATCGCGCCCAATCTCGAATATTACGAGATCGATCCGCCGGTGAATCCACACCGCAAACCGTGGCCAAAGCCTCATCCGGATGTCGTTGGCTATTCCTACAGGGACCATTCCAACCGGGTAAGCCACTGGCGAATGGCGGATGCGATGGATCGACATGGCTTTCCGGGTAGCGTCAGCCTTTCGGTCGCGCTGTGCCAACATCACCCCGAGGTCGTCGCCGATGGAGTGGCGCGCGGCTGGGAATTCTTCAGCCACGGCATCTACAACACACGCTATTCCTACGGCATGTCCGAAGCGCAGGAACGCGAGATTATCCAGGATTCGATAAGAACGGTTCAGGATGCAACCGGCCAGCGCATCCGGGGCTGGCTCGCCCCTGCGCTTACCCACACGCCTCGAACTATGGATCTGATCGCAGAATATGGCCTCGATTACACGTGCGACCTCTACCACGATGACCAGGTTCAGAAGGTTAAGACAAGAAGTGGGGATCTTACATCCATTCCATACAGCCTGGAGGTGAATGACCATTACGGCTTCAACGTTTACGGGATGGCGGGGCGCGAATACGCCGAAAGCCTCATCAGGCAATTCGAAAGGCTTGCCGAGGAAGGGGAAAAGTCTGGCACTGTCATGTGCATCCCTTTGCATGCTTACTTGATCGGGCAGCCGCACCGGATCGGACCATTTGAGGAAGCCTTGCGACATATCGCCAGCGATCCGCGTTGCTGGAAAGCGCGAGCCGGTGAGATTGTCGATAGCTGGAGGGCGCAGCAATGAGCCTTGATCCAAACTACGTGACATATCCGAAGCGCCGCGAAGGCTATGACCACGATTATTATGAATGGTCGAATATCCACACCAGACCGCCAGTGCGCTGGCCCGAAAACAGATCGGTTGCTGTCTTCGTGTGCGTAAGCCTGGAATTTTTTCCTATCACTCCATCGGACGAGCCATTCAGGGCACCTGGGCACATGGTGACCCCCTATCCCGATTACCGTCATTACACAGTACGCGATTATGGTAATCGTGTAGCCGTTTTTAGGCTCTTGTCAGCCTTCGCCGCCGCGGGCGTGACAGCCAGCTTTGCCGTGAACGCTGCAGTGGCTGAGCGTTATCCCGAACTTATTGATGCCGTGAAAGAGGGCGGTCACGAGATTATAGCCCATTCCACCGACATGAACGGCACGATCGCTTCAAGCATGGAACAAGAAGACGAGCGCGCACTCATTGCTGATGCGATAGCGCGGCTTGAAGCGGCCACTGGCGAGAAGGCAAGGGGCTGGCTCTCGGTTGCACGCTCGCAAAGTTGGCGCACAGTCAATATCCTGAAAGAATACGGGATCGATTATTGCTGCGACTGGGTGAATGATGAATTGCCATGGCGTTTCAAGAATGGCCTCGTCAATCTTCCGCTTAGCGTTGATCTCTCGGATCGCCAGATTATCGCTGTCCAGCAGCATTCAGCCGAGGCGTGGGCTCAGATGATGCGTGATGCGTTTGACTGGCTGGTGAACGAGGCCGAATTGCAAGGGTCCGCCAGGGTGCTGCCAATACAGCTCACGCCGTACATTATCGGTCAGCCTTTCCGCATCGCAGCGCTTGAAGGCCTGCTTTGCGATCTTGCCGGCAGAGGAGGGAGTTGGTTTTCGCAGGGGCGAGAAATTGTTGATTCCTGGAACGCTCAGCAATGAAGGATCCAAAGATTGAACTTCGCCAGGGCATCGGCAGTCTTTCATGGACCGCACGGTCTACGGCGTGCGCCAGCAACGCTGACATCATGGCAAAGATCATCAAGATAAAGCGGATTGCGACTATTTCGCGCTCGATGCTTTCAAAGGCGATTGCCAATGGCGAATATCGCAATGGCCATCGATCATGAACTCGCCTTTGATGAAGCGCCTGAAGCCTACCGCCATCTGGAAAGCGATGCCCACATGGGGACGGTGCTGAACAGAATGGCATAGCCGCCTTGAACTTTCTTTCTTCCGGCCCGAGGCATTTCTTCAAAGACCCAGTGAACCCGGGTTGATTATGCCGTCGGGATCAACCTGTCGTTTGATTGATTGCAGCAATGCGTCTGCTTGAGGATCGAGGCTGTCGCGATAACGATAGGCGCGACCGATCTGGAAGTGCGTTGCTCCGAATTCGAAGAACAGATCTATCAGCGAACATTTGAGCTGTTGGGCAAGCTCCCAACTTTCCGGGTTGTCCTCCAGCTTTGGCAAGCGCCTGAGATGGTCTTCCTCGACCGTGTCGCGGATCAACGGGTTGGTGCTATCGGGCCAGTAAATACAAGGCTCGATGACGATACCCTGGCCCCCGACATTGGCAATAAGCGTTCCGATATGAACGCCAAGCTTATCCATCTGCGCGCGATGACGGTCAAACAGGGCGTCGATTGCATTGTAGCAATCGCGCGCTTTGCTGTGCGGCAAAAGTCCGTGGATCGGTGCCCAGCGCTCGGCATTCGGGCCAAGCATCGAATTCAAGGGGCCGAACGGATTTGCGCGCACGATCTTGGGTATCGTGTTTTCCACCTCACGGCCTCCGTGCCTCTTCACTATGGCGCGGGCTAACTCGATGTCATGATTGGCGGCGGCAGTCAGCCTTCCTTCGGCAAGCACATGAAGAGAAAAATTTGCATCCTTCAGAAAATCCCGCCCGGCTTTAACAACCTTTGCACCTTCCTTGATCGCCTTCACAAAGCCACCGCCTGAAGCAGCTTCCTTCTTCATCATGCTGACCAGCTGCTTCGTATCGCTTCCCAGGCTTTCGCGCTTCATTCGCAACGCATTGAGGTTTGGATCGAAACCAAAGCATTCTGTCGCAATGTCGCTGCGTTCGATTTCGCAGGAGGCAGCGAGCCATGAGCCATGGTCTTCAAAGATAAAGCTTGCATAGGCGTTGCACTCCGGCTCGCGTAACAGGCGAAGCGTTACGTTCGCCTTGATGCCAAGCGCTCCGGTGTCGCCGCAAAACAGGCCGGTCAGATCGGGGCCATATGGACGGGCAAAATCGCTACCTGTCCGCATGATGCTGCCATCTGCCAGCACGACTTCGAGTGACAGACAACTCAGCGCAGCGGAGCCATGACGACTGGATCCCCAGAAGATCCCATTCTGACTGATGGTGCCGCCAATGCTCGCCTTGAGGCCGGACAGCGTTCCCCACATGGGCGTGCGCAAACCCTTGGGCCTCAGGGCCTCATAGAGCTTTGCCCATGTGCAGCCCGCTTCGACCGTCACCGTCATATCGGCCTCGTTGATATCCAGAACTTTGTCCATCTCAGTAAGGTCGAACACCACGGCGCCGGGCTTTTGCTGGGTGTATCCTGAGGTGTAGCTCATCCCTCCACCGCGGGGCACAACCGTGTGACCCGACTTCGCCGAAGCGCGCACTGCTTTTGCGAGCTGTTCGATATCGGCGGGGCGCACTACTGCGGCAATGTCGGCTCCACGCGAGTAGATATCGTGTGCGTAGAAATCGAGCGTCTCCGGTTCTTCCAGCACCACCGCGCCTGTTTCGCGCAAGGCAGAAATCAGCGGAGTTTCAGAAAGGGTCGCCATAAGAAGTGGCCTCCAAGTGAGATGGGAACGCCAACATTCGCAAGCGTTGCAACCGCTAGGCTAACGCGATCAAGACTTTCGCCAAGAGCTCACGTGTAACGGCCCTGACGACAGCGTCGTAGGTTCGCTGGTAGCACGTAGCCGGCCGACAATTTCTTAAAATTGCAAGGTATTCGCACCTCGATAAGTCCATGAGCCTGCCTCAGGCAGGCGGAGCGGCTCTGTAATTTCGGCGTCCATTGATGGCGGCTGGCGCGCGGTGACTTTCAACCTTGACCCATGTTCGAGCCGCCGGGTCCAGGCATTTTTCTGCTTCGGATCTGCCCGGGGTCACTTGGGCATTTTGGCCGCTAGGTGGATTCAATAAGCCAGCCTCTCGGCAATGCAATGTCCCATGAGGCAAAAGCTGGGTGACTTTTGTCCCGCTTGATTGCTGGGGCTGTCGTGAACCCGTAGAATCGATCGTTCTGAGAATGGGACTAGGGAGTGTGAGGCATGCGTATCATCGTTCCGTTCAATCTGAGCCCCGGCGCAGACGTTGCAGAATACGAAGAGTGGGCCAAGTCCACCGATCTGCCGACTGCCCGTGCCTTGCCATCGGTCAAGAGCTTTACGGTGCACAAGGCCACAGGCCTGCTGGGTGATCCAGACACCGCAGCACAATTCGCCTATTTCGAAGTGCTGGACATTACCAGTCTGGACGATTTCCTGGCAGACGTTTCGGACCCGGAGTTCCAGGCTAAGGTTGCTCCTTTCCAAGCGTTTGCTGACAGCCCGCAATTCATTTTGACGCAAGATCTATAAGAAAAGGACGCTCAAGTGGCTAAATTCGCGGGCAAAACCATCGTCGTCACCGGGTCTGGCAAAGAAAAGGGGCTGGGTCAGGGGATCTTGCAGGCCTTTGCTGATGAGAAAGCCAATTGCGTGGTGTCCGATCTTGTCATTGATGAAGAGGCGCAAGCCGTCGCGCAGGAATTGCGGGGGCGGGGTGCCAAGGTCGCCGCGATTGCATGCGATGTATCGCAACCCGATCAATGCCGTTCGCTGATCGAAGAGACGGCAGGTGTGTTTGGCGGAATCGATATTCTGGTGAACAATGCTGGTATCGGGTTCAAGATGAAACCGCTGCTCGAGGTGGAAACCACCAAGGAATGGGACCAGGTCCTAGCAGTCAATCTCTCAGGCGCATTCTACTGCACTCAGGCAGCCGCGCAGGCGATGGTGGAGCAAAGAAGGGGCGGCCGTATCATCAACATAGCCAGCCAGGCGGCCAAGTCCGGTTTCACGCATCTGGTGGCCTATGTTTCGTCAAAGCATGGCATGGTCGGGCTAACCCGCGCAAGCGCCGTGGAGTTGGGCGTGCATGGGGTCACTGTAAACGCCGTATGTCCCAATCACGTCACGACCGGACTTGGGGCGCAGCAGAACGCGTACTTCTCAAAGTTGCTCGGCTTTAAGAGTGTCGAAGATTACCTCGCCAACATGAGCCTGAAGAACCCGATGGGACGGCCCGGACTGCCAAGCGATACCGCCGCAGCTTGTCTTTGGCTGGCAAGTGAGGAAGCCTGCTACGTAACCGGCGAAGCTCTCAATGTTTCGGGCGGGGAGGAAATGCACTGATGGGCGCAGGTCGAAAAACGCGGTGAAATGGACTTGATGCGCAAAGAGGGCCTGGTGATTTAACGCCTGTTGCTTTTGCATTGTCGTCAACTTGAAGCACCAAGGCAGGTCAATGCGCCCTGCTTTACCTTTTTACACCACGAACGTGCAGAGCACTTCAGGGTTTTGGCCGTCACCAAGGTGATATTTTCGCGTGAGTGAGGCCGCTTGAGTCTCGCAGATTGATCGATCGAGTTTCACGACCTTGATCAGACGGAAACATGGAAGAGAAGCGTCATGAAACCATTGGCAGGAATACGCATCCTCAGCATCGAACAATTTGCAGCAGGCCCATACGGATCGATGTTTCTGGCGGATTTGGGCGCTGAAGTCATCAAGATCGAAAATGCTGCCACGGGCGGGGAAGCGGCACGATCTGGCGGACCGTTCTTGCTTGGCGAAAAAGACAGTCTCTATTTTCAGGGCTGGAACACAAACAAGAAGAGTATCACGCTCGACCTCAAATCCACGGAAGGCAAGGAAGCCTTGCATCGGCTCGTGTCCGAAAGCGATGCCGTCATGAACAATCTGCGAGGCGACCAACCTGACAAGCTCGGCCTGACCTTCGAGGCGCTGAAGGAATTCAATCCTTCAATCGTTTGTGGTCACATCTCCGCATACGGTAGAGACAACCGACGTGCCGGCAGGCCTGGCTATGACTTCCTTATGCAGGCCGAAGCCGGGTTGATGAGCATAACCGGAGATCCAGATGGCGATCCGGCCAGGTTTGGGCCGTCGATTATCGATTTCATGACCGGCATGATGCTGTCGGTCGGTCTGCTGTCTGCAATAATTGGTGCGAGGAAAACCGGGGTGGGCTGCAATGTTGATGCCTCGCTCTACGATGCCGCGCTTCACCAGCTGAGCTATTCTGCGACCTGGTTTCTCAATGAAGATTTTGAGGTTAGTCGCCAGCCCAGAAGCTCGCACTTCTCTTCGACACCCGTGCAGTCTTTCGAGGCAAGCGACGGATGGATCTTTGTGATGTGTATGACTGAACGATTCTGGAGATTGCTTGTCGACGCTTTGGGTCGCCCCGAATTGGCTGAGGATATCCGCTTTGCGACGATGGAGACAAGGCGCGAACACCGTGCAGAGCTAACCCAGATCCTCGATGAGATTTTCCGGCAGGACACAGTCGCCAACTGGGTGAGCAGTCTAGGCAGTGTCGTTCCCATAGGGCCAGTCTACGATATTCGTCAGGCGCTTTCCAATCCGTTCGTTGAAGAGGTTGGCATGGTGCAGAACGTGCCGCACCCTCGGAATGCCGACCTTCGACTTCTCTCGAACCCATTGAAGATCGATGGAGAGAGGCTGCCACTTTCGGCATGTGCTCCGCTTGGCTTCAATAACGCGGAATTCGGGATCAGCTCGGAGGGGGGCTTGGACGAAAACTTGCTCGCTGGCGAGAACAATTAAGAATCAAAAAGACGCAAAAAAGCCCCGGAGGGATCGGTTGATCGCGCCGGGGCCCTTTTGACTGATTGTGAGCGCGCAGGCTTAGTTGCCGAAGCGCGCCGTCAGCTGGATGCCGTAGAAACGCGGCTCGGCAGGGATGAAGGTCGGGATTCCGAAAGCCCCGCCGGTATTCCCTGCATCGAGGAGATAGTCCTCGTCAAAGGCGTTGCGGATGAAGCCTGCGATTTCGTAGCGATCATCGGCAAAGCTCACCCCCGCGCGCGCATTCACCAACGTGACCGGGTCTTGCGAGATCAGCGGGTTGTTGGGCACTTCGAAGAAGATCGTGCTGCGATGCGTTACGCTGGGCGTCGCAAAGAAGCGCATGCCATCGCTGATCGGGGCATCGATCGTGAATCCGCCCGAGGCCTGGAATTCGGGCTGGAGGCGGAATCGCGCACCCGAGAAAGCGGGCGAAAACGCGCCGTCTTCATCGATGCCGCCATCGATATAGCCGGCATTGCCGAAGACTTGCAGCCAGTCGGTCAGATCGACTGCGAGCTCTGCTTCAAAGCCGAGATTGCTGGCGCTGCCCGCACTGGCCGTCTCGAACGCGCCAGTGGGATTTCCGTTGGCATCGAGCTGTGCGATCGAGACCTGGAAGTCGTCATAGACCTGGTAATAAACGCCTATCGAGCCCGAGACCGGTCCTGACGCCAGCTTGATGCCGCCCTCATAGTTCCACACTGTCTCTTCGGCGATCGTGTTGAGATTGGGGCGAGCGATCCCGTCCGGGCTTGCCGCCGCGTTCAACTGCACCACCGGCGAGCGGCGGCCTTTGGAGACTGTAGCAAACACGTTCACGTCGTCGGTTATGCGATAAAGCGCGTTGAAGCGCGGCAGGATCGCCTGGAAGCTGTCATCGGCGAGGAAGGTGCGGCCTTGCGTATCAACCTGCCCGGGGATCAGCGGAGCGCCGCTGAGCTGGCTGTTGGGCACCGATGCGAAGAAGCCGGACTGGCGGTATTCGTCGAGGAAACGCACACCCGCCGTGAGTTCGAGCGCATCGCTGGCAAGCCAGGTGACATCGGCGAAGACCGAATAGGCCTCATTGCGGCCCTGGTTCTCGAACACCGAGGTGTAGGGGATGGCCTGCAAGGCGCCACCGGTGGCAAGGCCAGTCACCGCGCTTGCCGGAACGCTGCCATCGGGGGCAACGCACGGAATGCCCGGGATCAGCGGCGCGCCGAACAGCGATGTCAGGCATTGTAGATAGGTGCCTTCTTCGGTGGCGAAAGGCACGTTCTGCACGCCGTCCTCGATGAAGGCGTTCCAACCCATGCTCGCACGGATGTTGCTGCCATTATAGGTGAAGCGGCCCTCGTGGCTGAATTGCCAGCCTTCGGCGATCTCGCTGAATTCGAGGAACGGAGCCGCGCTGCCGTCTGCGTCGAAGACTTCGCGGCTGTCGAATTCGCGGTAGCCGTTGACGGTCGTGAAGGTCCAGTCGTCTGAGAACTGGTATTCGGCTGTGAGGTTTAGGTCGTAGACCTCGCGTTCGAGACCGAGCTGGTCATTCCCCAGCGCCGCCGCGCCGGCCGGATTGCCACCGAGATTGGCGTCCTCAAACGCGTTTTCGGGGCCGCCCGGTGCGCCGGCAAAGGCAGGAAAGGTGCCCGAGATGAACGGCGTGCCGCCATTGCGCTGCTGGTCGAACGTCGCCACCAGATCGAGGGTGAAATCGGGCGTCGGCGTGTAGCGCAGCGAACCGCGCACACCGACCTGATTTTGCTCGTAAAGTTCGTCTTCCTGGTTCTGGCTCAGGTTCTCGACATAGCCGTCGCGCGCGCGATATTCGAAGGCGAGTCGGGCGGCGAGCACATCGGTCCCGCCGTTCAGAAATCCGTTCACGAAACGCTGGTCGAAATTGCCGTAGCCAGCAGTGAATTTGGCGGATTCGCCAGCGCGCGGGCGAGCTGAGACGAGGCTGACCGCGCCGACAGCCGACGCTGTGCCGAACAAGGTTGCCTGCGGCCCCTTGATGACCTCGACACGTTCGAGATCGTAGATCGCCTGGTAGCTCCCGCGCGAGCGCGAGATGTCGACGCCGTTATAGTAGAGCGTTACGCGCGGGCCCTGCTGCGAGGAGCCCGAATCCGAGGTGATGCCGCGGATGACAATCCCGGGATTGTTGGCGCTCTGCTCCTGGATCAGCAGGCCAGGCACGTAGTTCGACAATTCGTCGAGATCGGTTACGCCCAATTGTTCGATGCGTTCACCGCTGGTGGCGGTGATGGTGATCGGCACGTCCTGCACGCGCTGTTCGACCTTTTGCGCTGTGACGATGATCTCGTTGCCAGAGGTCGCGCCATCGTCCTGGTCCTGGGCAAAGACCTGGGCCGGCATCGCAGCCGTCGTGGTGAGAAGAAGGATGTTGAGCAGTTTCTTGGTCACGGGAATAGGCCTTCTTGAAATGGAGAGAGGCCCCGCCGGTAGGCAGCCCCTATTACAGGATCGAGGCAGTTCCATTTCAGTTTTATGCAGTGCGGCGTTTCTTGGCCGAGTGTTGCGATTTGATCTCGGCTTCGCCTTGTGACACGACGGTGGGTGAGGGATATCGGGTAGGGAGACAGCGCATGGACATGCCGCAATCGGGCAAAAGCTGGGACGAGGTGCGTGCCGAACTTGTCAGTCGGGGCGCGGGTGATGCCAAGTGGCGCGATGGCAAGACCGCGGTCTATGTCTTCAATGCCGGGCCCGAGATTTCCGAGGTCCAGCACGGCGCCTACACCGCTTTCATGTCGGAAAACGGGCTTGGCCCGCTCGCTTTTCCCTCGCTTGCGCAGATGGAGCGAGAGGTGATCGAGATGGCGCTTTCTGTCCTCCACGGACCCCAGGGCGCAACCGGCGCGATGACGTCGGGCGGGACAGACAGCATCACCATGGCGCTCAAGTCCGCGCGCGATTATGCGAGGGCCGAGAAAGGCCTGCAAGGCCCTGCCAATATCGTGCTGCCCCAGTCGGCGCATCCGGCTTTTGACAAGGCCGCGCACCTGATGGACCTCGAGGTGCGCCGTATCCCGCTCAAGACCGATGGCAGCTTCCAAGCCGATGCGAGGGCGATGGGCGCTGCCTGCGATACGGGCACAGTGATGATGGTCGGCTCGGCCCCCAATTTTCCGCACGGCATAATCGACCCGATCGAGGCGCTGGGCGATGTGGCGCAGGCCAAGGGCGTGTGGCTGCACACCGATGCCTGTGTCGGTGGCTATTTCGCGCCATTTGCACGCATGAATGGCGTCGAGGTGCCGCCTTTCGATTTCGAGGTGCCCGGCGTCCAGTCCATGAGCGCGGACCTGCACAAATACGGCTATGCGGCCAAGGGCGCGTCGACCGTGCTCTTCCGCTCGCAGGAGCTTTATGAGCACATGCCGTTCGACACGCGCGACTGGAACGGCGCACCGATGAAGACGCCAACGCTGGCAGGCACCCGGCCCGGTGGTGCTATCTCGGCCGCCTGGGCGGTAATGAACGTGCTTGGCATCGAGGGCTATTGCGAGAAACAGGGCCTGGTCTGCGAAACGCGCGAACGCGCCGAGCGTGGGTTTCGCGAACTCGGCTTTGAAATCCTTGGCAAGCCCGTGCTTGGTCTTGTCGCGTTCCGCCACCCCGATCACGACAGCTTTGCAATCTACAGCGAGATGTATCGCAAGGGCTGGTTCACCTCGATCACCGTCGATCCGCCCAGCCTGCACCTGATGCTCTCTCCCAAGCATGCCGAGGTGATCGACGATTACATCGCGGACCTCGCTCTAAGCCTTGAGACGGTTGCTGCAGGCAAACAGGGCGAAAAGGTCGAGGCGCGTTACAACTAGGCTGAGGCCAAAAAGGCAGCTTGCGGGCACCGTTTTGCTTCCCATCCATTCAAGGCGGTTATGAGCGACAGCAAATTTGACATCATAGTTTACGGCGCGACCAGTTTCGTCGGCCAGATCATCACCCGTTACATGCACGAGGCCTTTGCAGACGGTTCGATCCGCTGGGCGATTGCCGGGCGATCGGCGGCGAAGCTGAAACAGGTGAGCGACGAGGTGGGCCTCGAAGGCATCGAGCGGCTGGTGGCAGACGCTTCGGACGAGGCCGCTCTAAAGGCGCTGTGCGAGCGCACGGGCGTCGTCATGTCGACGGTCGGCCCCTACGCGCTCTATGGCGATACGCTGGTCAAGGTCTGCGTCGAGACCGGCACGCATTACTGCGACCTTACCGGCGAGCCGCAATGGATCCGCAAGATGCAGCAGCGCCACGAGGCTGCTGCGAAGGAAAGCGGCGCGCGCATCGTCCATTGCTGCGGGTTCGATTCGATCCCGTCCGACCTTGGCGTTCATTTTCTCCAGCGCCGCGCCTACGAAAAGTATGGCGAGGCTTGCGACGATATCGCCATGCGCGTGGTCAAGATGAAGGGCGGCGCCTCGGGCGGGACGATCGCGAGCATGATCAACATGGTCAAGGAAGCCTCTGCCGACGCCGATCTGCGCCGCGAATTGAAGGATCCCTACAGCCTGTGCCCGCCCGATCACGGCTTCACCGCCCACCAGCGTGATATCGGCGTGGAATATGACGAGCGCCTCGGCCAATGGATTGCGCCCTTCGTCATGGCGGCAATCAACACCCGCGTCGTCCACCGTTCCAACGCGCTCAGCGCCGCGAGCTATGGCCAGCAATTCCTCTATGAAGAGGCAACCGCAACGGGCGAAGGCGCGAAGGGCAAGCGCGGCGCACGCTTTGTGTCGGCGGGCATGGGCGCAATGATGGTCGCGATGGCAGTGCCGCCGGTGCGCTGGCTGCTGGAGAAAACCGTGCTGCCAAAGCCGGGCGATGGGCCGAGCCCGAAAGAGCAGCTTGAGGGCAGATTTGACCTTGTGTTCCTTGGTAAAACGCCTTCGGGTAGGACCATCCGTACAAGGGTGACCGGGGACCGCGATCCCGGCTACGGCTCCACCGCAAAGATGCTCTCGCAGGCTGCAGCGTGCCTCGCCAAGGACATTCCCGATGAGGTGCCGGGCGGCTTCTGGACCCCCGCGACGCTTATGGGCGATGCGCTCATCGAGCGGCTGACCGCGCATGCGGGGCTGACCTTCGAGTTACAGAACGCCTGATAATTCGGCGCCTTGGCGTTTCGGTCCCTGGCTAGCTTTTGGCGAGCGCTCTTGCGGCCCTTGCGTTCCGGGTAATCTGCGCCGTGTCGAGCGGGCCGGCCTTTGGCACCAGCCAGCTTCCCCCCACACATAGCACGCTATCGAGCGCCAGCCACTCGGCGGCGCTGGACTGCGTGATCCCGCCCGTGGGGCAGAAGCGCGCACCGCCAAAGGGCCCGGTGATCGCCTTGAGCGCGGCAATCCCGCCCGAAGTCTCGGCGGGGAAGAACTTGAAATGCGAGAGCCCCAGATCCATCCCGCGCATGATATCGCCTGCATTGGCGATG
The DNA here is from genome assembly GCA_043567175.1 of Erythrobacter sp. Lineage (GTDB taxonomy): Bacteria > Pseudomonadota > Alphaproteobacteria > Sphingomonadales > Sphingomonadaceae > Erythrobacter. The sequence continues at coordinate 1,249,174 of CP121323.1, read as the reverse complement.
CCGGGCAGGAAGGGAATGCCGCTCTCGATCGCAGCCGCTCCGAGGCTTTCGGTAAGGCCGGGCGAGACGATGAATTCGGATCCCGCATCAATCGCAAGCCCCAGCGTGTGCGGATTGATGACGGTCCCCGCGCCAACAATCGCGCCGTCAACCTCGCGCATGGCAGCGATCGCCTCGAGCGCGCAATTGGTGCGCAAAGTCACTTCGAGGACGGGCAGGCCGCCTTCGACCAGCGCCTCTGCAACAGGCCTCGCGTGGGCGATGTCTTCGATGATCAGCACCGGGATGACCGGCGCTGTGCGCATGATCGCGCTGATATCGTGCCCGTTTTGGGTCATTGAAGGTGCTCCTTGGCAAAGGCGAGGGCGGCACCGGTCAGTCCCGGCTCGTCGTGAAGTGTCCGATAGGCGGGCGTGGCTTCCAGAAGGCCGCTGAAACGGCCCTTGAAGATCAGTCGCTCGCGAAAGCCTGATGTGTTGAGACGATCACCGATGCGCTGGCCGAGGCCTCCGGCAATCACGATCGCCTTTGCACCGTGGGCAAGGACGAAATCGCCCGCAGCCGATCCAAGGCACAGGCAGTAGCGGTCAAGTGCGGCATTTGCGACGGGGTCGCCGCCTCCAAGCGCGAGCGTCCACAATTCGCGGTCCTCGAGTTGCTGCGGTTCGACCCGCTCGATTTCGCACAGGACGCGGTAAATGGCCTGCAGGCCTTGCCCGGAGACGACACGCTCCAGCGAGACGCGGCGATGTTCCCGCCGCAGTCGATAGAGGATGCGATCCTCGACCTCGTCGAGCGGGGCGAAGTCGATATGTCCGCCCTCGGTCTCGAAGACCTTGGGTCCGTCCTGTGTCCGGGCGATATAGGCAACGCCGAGCCCTGTCCCGGGACCGATCACGGTTATCACGCCGCTTGCGGGAAGGCCGGTATCAGGCCCGCAAATATGGACCAGCTCGCGCGCATCCATGGCGTCGACCGAATGGCACACCGCGCCGAAATCGTTGACAAGGGTGAAACGTGTCAGGCCAAGCTTTGCCGAGACTTGCGCCGGGCGCAGCATCCAGCTCGAATTGGTGAAATAGAGGACCCCGTTGTCTTTTGCGCCCCCCACGGGGCCTGCGACCGCGAAGGCCCCGTCCTTCGGCAGGTCCTGCCCGCATTCGCGCCGGTAATGCTCCCAGGCGGTTTGCAGCGAGGGATGGTCTGCTGCGCGCAGCTTCATCATGTGGTCGAGCGAGCTTACCTTGCTGCCCTCGAGCGTGGCGATGGCAAAGCGCGCGTGCGTGCCGCCTATATCGGCGACCGCAACCTTGTGCGCCAGGCCCGCTTGCGCGTTCAAAGCCCGGCGACCGCGAGCATGGCGGACGCGCCTTTCTCTGCGCTGTCAGCCTGTGTCTGCATCATGCGGAACATTTCGCGCCCGACGCCCCATTCAGGCTTCGGCTCTTGTGCGGGCCTGCGCTGCAAGAGGTCTGCGCCAGTGCTCAATTCGCCGGTCCTGGCGCACACGCGCACTACGTCGCCATCCTCAAGCAGTGCGAGCGGTCCGCCGCCCAGCGCTTCGGGTGTCACGTGGATGGCGGCAGGAACCTTGCCGCTGGCTCCCGACATACGGCCATCGGTGACAAGCGCGACGCGGTGGCCGCGATCCTGCAACAGGCCGAGCGTGGGGGTGAGTGCGTGGAGCTCGGGCATCCCATTGGCACGCGGTCCCTGGAAACGCACGACCACGACCACGTCGCGGTCGAGTTCACGCGCCTTGAACGCCTCTTTCACCGCTTCCTGCGTCTCGAATACGCGGCAGGGCGCCTCGATGGTCAGGCGATCCTGGGGCACGGCGGAGGTCTTGAAGATCGCGCGCCCCAGATTGCCCTCGACCAACCGCATGCCGCCATCGGGTCGAAACGCCTCGCTGACCGGGCGCAGCATGTCTGGGTCGCGCGTTTCCGTCACGCGCTCCCACTTCAGGTCCTGCCCGGCATCTTCGCAAGGCTCCGCGCGATAGGCGTCGAAACCACCCTCCCAGACGGTGAGGATATCTCTGTGCGCAAGGCCGCTATCGAGCAATTCGCTGATGACATAGCCCATCCCGCCTGCTGCGTGGAACTGGTTCACGTCGCCTGTGCCGTTGGGATAGACCCGCGCGACCAGCGGAACCACGCTGGAAAGCTCGGACATGTCGGTCCAGTCGATGATGATGCCCGCCGCGCGCGCCATGGCAGGAATGTGGATCGCGTGATTGGTCGAGCCCCCGGTTGCAAGCAGGCCGACAACCGCGTTGACGATCGCTTTCTCGTCGACGACCTGGGCGAGCGTGCGCTCGCTCGTCCCGGCCAGCTCAGCCAGACGATGCACCGCCGCGCGGTCAAGCGACTGGCGAAGCTTCGTGCCCGGCTGCACGAAGGCCGCGCCCGGCACGTGCAGGCCCATCATCTCCATCATCATCTGGTTGGAATTGGCGGTGCCATAAAACGTGCAGGTGCCGGGCGAGTGATAGCTGCCCAGTTCGCTTTCGAGCAATTGTGCCCGGTTCACCTCACCGGCCGCATATTTCTGACGGGTTTCCTGCTTCTGATTGTTCGATATCCCGGAGGGCATAGGACCAGACGGTACGAAAACGCTCGGTAAGTGGCCAAACCTCAGCGCCCCCATCAATAGACCCGGCACGATCTTGTCGCAGATACCAAGGCAGGCGACCGCATCGTACATCTGATGGCTGAGCGCGACGCCTGCAGCCATTGCTATATTGTCGCGGCTGAAGAGCGAGAGTTCCATCCCGTCCTCGCCCTGCGTGACCCCGTCGCACATTGCCGGAGTGCCGCCTGCGACCTGTGCGGTGGCGCGCACCTCGCGTGCATAGATCTTCATGCGCTCAGGATAACGGCCATAGGGCTGATGCGCGGAAAGCATGTCGTTATAGGCGGTGACGATGCCGATATTAGGCGTCTTGCCGCGCTTCATCGCTTCCTGGTCCTCTAGCGCGCCGGCAAAGGCGTGGGCGAGGTTGGAGCAGGCGATGTCCTTGTGCTCAGGGCGCCGGTCAGCCTCGCGCTGCATCAGTTCAAGATAGGCGGAGCGCGACGGCCTCGAACGCTCGATGATCCGCTGTGTTACCCTGTGCAGGACATCGTGGATGTTACTCATGCCAGCTTACTCCGTCGCGTTCGGTCAGCGCGATTGCCGCGCTCGGGCCCCAACTGCCCGCTGTATAGGTCTTGGGTGTGACGCCATGCGCCTCCCATTCGGCGCGGATGGCGTCGATCCAGTTCCACTGCGCCTCCACCTCGTCTCGTCGCACGAACAGCGTCTGGTCGCCCTTGACTAGATCGAGCAGCAGGCGTTCGTAGGCGATGCGTCGGTTGGCCTCGGAAAAGGCGTCGGGCAGCGTGATCTCCAGCGGCACCTGGCGCAGGCGCACGCCGTCCTCGTCGAGGCCCGGCACCTTCGTCATCAGCGACAAGGTGATGTTTTCCTCCGGCTGGATCCCGATCACAAGCTGGTTGGGAAGCATTGCCGGGCTCTTGCCGCCGTCCTTGCTATCGAAAATCGAGTGCGGCACATCAGCGAACTTGACGACGATCTCGGTTACACGTTCAGGCAGGCGCTTGCCGGTCCGCAGGTAGAAGGGCACGCCCTTCCAGCGCCAATTGTCGATCTGCGCCTTGATCGCGACGAAAGTCTCGGTGGATGATGCCTTGCCCAATTCCTCGTCGTAGCCCGGCACTGCCTTGCCCGAGATCGCGCCTGCGCGATATTGCCCGGTGACGGTCTCGCTCGCCGAGGAGGGGCGAAGGGCGCGCAGCACCTTTACCTTTTCGTCGCGCACTGCGGTCGCATCGAAGCTGGTGGGCGGTTCCATCGCAACGAGGCTGAGGAGTTGCAGCATGTGGTTCTGGACCATGTCGCGCAGCGCACCCGCATCGTCATAGAAGCTCACCCGCCCTTCGAGACCGACAGTCTCTGCAACGGTTATCTGCACGTGAGAGATGTAATTGGCGTTCCAGATCGGCTCGAACAGGATGTTGGCAAAGCGCAGCGCCAAAAGGTTCTGCACTGTCTCCTTGCCGAGGTAGTGGTCGATCCGGAAGATGCGTTCCTCGGGAAAGGCGCTCGCCACCGCGTCGTTGATCGCGCAGCTTGATTCAAGATCCACGCCGAGCGGCTTTTCGAGGCCGATGCGAACGGTCTCGCCTGCCAGCCCCGCATGTTCGAGCCCCTTGATCGTCGGGCCAAACAGGCTGGGCGCGGTCGATAGGAAGATTGCAAGGCCATGCTCGGGCGTGCCCACCTTGGCGGCGAGTTCGTTGAAGCCTTCTAGCGTCGTCGCATCGAGCGGCTGGTAGCTCAATCGCTCGATGAAGCGATCCGCATCGCCCCGGCGGCTTTCTTCGAGAAATTCGTCAAGCGCCTCGCGCGCCATTTCGCGGTAAGCCTCGTCGTCAAGCTCGCTGCGGGCGGTGCCGATGATCTTCAGGTCGCCGGGCAGCAGGCCGTCGGCGTCCAGCGCGCACAGCGAGGGCAGCAATTTGCGGCGGGCAAGATCGCCGGTTGCGCCAAACAAGAGCAGCCGATCAGCTGTAAACTGTGTCATAGATACGATCCTCTTCGCCCCGATGTTTGTGGCAAATCTGTTACCCTCTCAAGACCCCCGTTCTGAGCGGGCAAAAGCCACACTGTTTCGGTATTTGCCGTTAGGCCGCCCTGGCCGGGCAGTAGCGCGCCAGATAGTCGCCATGGCCGGGCATGTGCTGGACGAGATAGCGGATGGATTGCTCCATTTCGTCCACTTCCTTGCGGGCCTTGGGCGATAGCAGAGCGTCCGCCATCGGATTGTGCTGCACCATCGAGATGCCTTGCCCCATCATCACCGCCGCCCAGCTGGTTTCGGTGAAAAGCTCGTCTTCCTCTCGGAAGATCTGGCCGTTGCCCTTGAAGATCTCGACCTTTTCAGTGAGCGTATCGGGTACATCCATCGTGCGCACATAGTTCCAGAATTCGGAATCATCGCGGCTGGTGGCGTTGTAGTGAAGGATCAGGAAGTCGCGGATGCGGGCATATTCGCGCGCGGTTAGGCGGTTGAACGTGTCTTCCTGCGCCTGGGTGATGCCTTCGAGCGAGAGCATCGACATCAGCTTGTCGATGCCGGTGTTGATAAGGTGGATCGAGGTCGATTCGAGCGGCTCCATGAAGCCGGCCGACAAGCCCAGCGCGATGACGTTCCTGTTCCAGAATTTCTTGCGGCGCCCGGTGACGAAGCGCAGGTGATTGGGCTCGGCCTGCGGCTTGCCCGCAATATTACCGAGCAGGATGTCGAGCGCTTCATCGGCTTCCATGAACTGGCTGCAATAGACATGGCCGTTGCCGTTGCGATGCTGGAGCGGGACCTGCCACTGCCAGCCTGCCTTGTGCGCGGTGGCGCGGGTGAAGGGCGGAGGCGGACTGCCATCCTCGCGCTTGCAGGGCAGGGCGACAGCGCGGTCACAGGGAAGCCAGTGCGACCAGTCTTCATAACCCGTCTCCAGCGCCTGCTCGATCAGCAGGCCGCGGAAGCCCGAACAGTCGATGAACAGGTCACCTTTGAGAACACTCCCATCCTCCATGGTGACTGACGTGACATGGCCGGTCTCGCCATCAAGCGCGACATCGCTGATCTTGCCCTCCTGGCGCACGACACCGCGCTTCTCGGCATATTTGCGCAGGAAGGCGGCGTATTTGCCGGCGTCGAGATGGTAGGCGTAATTGACCGGTGGTAGGTCGTCGCGCTGGTAATCCTGGGTGCGTGCGAACTTGCCGAAATAGGCGGCCATGGTTTCAAGGTTGAAGACCTGGATCGGCCGATTGTCCCCCTGCTTCGCCATCGTGTGCCACAGATGGTGGAAGGAGACCCCGCCGATCGAATAGCCATAGGCGCCAAAGGGGTGGATGTAGCTGTCGCCAACCTTGCCCCAGTTCTCGAACTGGATGCCGAGTTTGAACGAGCCCTGGACCTCGGCGAGCATTTCGCGCTCATCGATCTCGAGCAATTCGTTGAAGCCCACGAATGGCGGAATGGTCGCCTCGCCCACGCCTACAGTGCCGATCGCTTCGGATTCGATCAGCGTTATGCCTAGGTCATTGCCGGCCTTGAGGCGCGAAAGGGCAGCGGCCGCCATCCAGCCGGCTGTGCCTCCGCCGACTATGATTATCTGTTGAATTGCCATGTCTTTGATCCCCTCCGCGCCGGTTCGTCACGCCTTCGCCCGACTGCGCGTTGCGCCTCGTTGTAACTGTGTCTTTTGCGTCATGCAAAATGACAAATCTATTGCAAGTCTTGAGAACGCTAACAAACCTTGCTAGCGAAGTCCAAGAGCGGACGGCTGAAAAGGCTGCCGACGGGGAAAATGGAGGGGATCAAAGCACCATGAACACCGCAAGAATTGCGCCTGCGCGCCGCAGCCTCGCTTTGTGCACGGCTTCCGGCCTGGCGATTTCGATGATGCTGGCCGAGCCGGCGCTGGCTCAGGATCAGGCTTCCGACGACGAGGCCGAAGAATCGGTTGCTCAGGATGATGACGATGTCATCGAAGGTCCGCAGATCATTGTCTCCGGCGGCTTTCTCAAATCGCTTGAGAGCGCTCAGAATATCAAGCGTCAGGCCGAAACCTTTGTCGATGCGGTGACCGCGGAAGACATCGGCGCTCTGCCCGATCGCTCAGTGGCCGAAACCCTTCAGCGTATCCCCGGTGTGACGATCGGCCGCTTCGAGAAGACCACCGATCCCGACCGTTTTTCGGTCGAAGGCACTGGCGTCATCATTCGCGGCCTTCCCTTTGCGCGTTCCGAACTGAACGGCCGCGACATCTTCTCGGCCACCGGTGGCCGAGTGCTCAGCTTCAACGACGTCTCGCCCGAGCTTCTCGGCCGCGTCGAGGTGTTCAAGAACGTCACCGCCGACATGATCGAGGGCGGGCCTTCGGGCACGGTCAACCTCGTGACCCGCAAGCCGCTCGACGCCAATGGCTTCAAGCTCGCTGGCACGGTCGGGGCAAATTACGGCGACCTGCGCGAAGAGTGGTCGCCGGAATTCTCGATCCTGGGTTCGAACACGTTTGAGACCGGCGCTGGCACCTTCGGTGTCCAGGCCTCTTATGCTTATTCCGAACTCAAGAGCCGTACCGACGCCTCGCAGGTCACAGACCCCTGCTACCGCGCCGCCACGCTCGACGGCCCGTGTTTGCGCGCTCTGACGGTTGGCTCGGGTGGCTTTGTCGGGGACCCCAATTTCGATCCTGCCAACTTCCCGCCCGCCGGATCGGTGCTGGTGCCCAAGGGTGCCGGCCTTCGCACGACCGATCTTGATCGCACGCGCGAAGCGTTTTCGGGCGTCCTGCAGTATGAGGACCCGACCGGAAACTTTGTCGCCACGCTCGAATATCTGCGCGCCGATGCGAGCTTCGAGACCGAGGAATTTGCACTGCTTGCGCGGGTCGACGACGAACTGCTCTTCCCCGAACCGCTCAACGGCACCAGCTTCCAGTATGACGAGAACGGCGTCTTTCAGAGCGGTATCCTGAGCCAGCGTCAGGGCGATGCTTATGCCAACCCGTTTGGCCGCGGCGGCCTTCCGCTTGACTCGCTGCGCTTCCTGCGCTCGCTCGAGACGACCACCGAAGACATTTCGCTCGATATCAAGTGGAACATCACCGATCGCTTCCGCATCAATTTCGAGGCGCAGCGGATAACTTCCGATCTGCAGCGCGATTCAGTGTTTGGTGCGATGTCGACTTGGGCGGATGTGGCTCTTGATGTCACTGGCTCTGTTCCTTCGGTGCAGTTCCTTGCGCCGCAGGGCGCCCCGGCGGACTATTTCAGTTCCGGCTTCAGCACCTATTACTGGTTCGCACTCGACAGCTGGGAACTCAACGAAGGCGATCTCGACAGCCTTCGCTTTGACGCCGAATACGACATCAGCGACGATGGATTCTTCAAGGCGGCGCGTTTCGGTGCCCGCTGGGCGGAGCGCGATCGCACAACTCGCAACACCAATTTCAGCACCTGGGGCAACCTTTCGGCGCCGTGGGCTGGCCGCGCAGGCTGTCTGCCGTGGGGCGAGGGTCCGGGCTGCGGCGCCAACGGTCCCGGGCCGTTCGGTAACGGCTTTGCGCCGGGACGTTTCTTCACCGGCCTGCCGGGGCAGGAGTTCGCGATCGCAGGCGGCGCCTATGTCGATGAATTCCCCTCCTTCGCGAATTATCGCGACCCGTTTGGCGACAACTTCCAGCGCGGCAATGCTCCGCTGCCGATCGAGAACGGCGCGGCCTGGTTCTTTGGCGGCGACGATTTCCTCGGCGAATATCTGAGCGGCTTCACCGATGCCCAGGTCGAGGAAATCCAGCAATTCGGCCAGTCGCCCGAACGATTCAACTACGGCGTCAACAACCGCGTCCGTCCTGATGAAGTGACCGGTGAGATCGTGCCTTGCGATATCGAAGGTCTGTTCTGCCCGGGCGAGGTTTCGGTCGTGACCGAAGTCACCAACGCTGCCTATGCCCGTGTCGATTTCGGCCACGATTTCAGCAATGGCTGGAACGTCGCAGGCAATATCGGCCTGCGCTATGTCGAAACCGAGATTTCGACGATCGGCCGGATTGGCTTCCCCGATCCGGGCCGTTTCGACACGCCGGTGATCGAGAACGGTGTCATCGTGGGCGGCGGCAATGGCGATGGTATCGTCCAGCCCTCAGAAGTGACCGCAGGGTGCAGCACAGGCGGCGCCCCGCCGATCAGCCTGCAAGGTATCTGCCAACTCTCGCCCGACCGCGTGGCCGAATTTGCTGCGGCGCATACCGGCGAAGTGCTGATCGATGATCGCGACATCACTTTCGAGCACTGGCTGCCGAGCTTCAATGCGCGTCTCGACGTGGGTGATGGCCTGCTTTTCCGTGTCGCGGCCTCGAAGAATATCTCGCGGCCCGACCTCCAGCTGTTCCGTGCAGGCGGCGGCATCGGTGACAACACCGTGGCGCTGGCCAATGCGGGGGCAAGCGCGCTTGCCAGCGGTCCGCTGTTCACGCTGAGCACCGGCAATCGCAACCTTCTTCCGGTCGAGGTGTGGAACTATGACCTGTCTGTCGAATGGTACTTCGCCGAAGTCGGGCAGCTGACCTTCTCGGTATTCGCCAAGGATGTCAGCGGGTTCATCGACACCGGCTTCTCGCGGGTCGACTATCCCGGTTCGGCCGCCACCGTCGATGTTGCCGTGCAAGGTCCGGTCAACTCGCAGGACGGCACCCTCAAGGGCTTCGAGATCACGCACCAGCAGGTGTACGACTTCCTGCCCGGACCGCTCGGGAATATCGGGACCGCCTTCACCTACACCTATGTGGATGGCAGCGATTTCTCGAACCCGAACCTTGCGCAGTTCGGCCAGTCCTCGGTGACGTCGACTTCGGGCGATCTGGGTGGCGGTTCGTTCGTGGCGCAGCAGCCGCTGGCGGGAATTTCGGAGAATTCGTTCAACGCGACTGTGTTCTACCAGGACGACAAGTTCTCGGCGCGTGCTGCCTATAACTGGCGTTCTGCCTTCCTGATCACGCCGCGAGATGACATCTTCCCGTTTTCGCCGATCTTCCAGGAAGCCACAGGTCAGCTGGATGCCTCGATCTTCTACTCGGTCACGGACCAGCTGAAGGTGGGTATGCAGGCGGTGAACCTGCTCGACGAGATCACCGAGACCAGCCAGGTCGTGGACTTTGACGGCACGCGGATCACCCGGTCAGCCTTCCGCAACGACCGGCGCTTCACCTTCCTCGCCCGCTTTGACTTCTGACCGATAAGTCAAGCTGGCGAGACTCCGGAGGGACCTTGTTCGGGGGTTCAAGGTCCCTCCCTTTTTCCCGCTCCTGTCGCGTTACGGGGCTGCATCCTGTAACAGGTTGCAATACCGGATCAGGCAGTCAGAAAGGTCGGATCCAACGGCCCGAGGCGCAAGGGTTGGGGGGCCAGGGGCTCTACAGTCCGAATGCTGCCCAGCGGCGCTATCCATTGAAGCCTGGCAAGGGCACGCCTCTCTTCGCCTCGGGCAAGGCGGGAAAAATGTCTTGCGAAAAACTCACTTCCCAATCAATCCGCGATCGATTGAAAAGGAAAGTACATGGCAGCGCGGGACCGTGCGTTCAGGCGGCGGTTTTGCCTGAGGTCATCATTGGGATGGGAAGCAGATGGCTCGGCGTAAGAATGCGGTGACGATCCGCGACGTTGCGGAAGATGCTGGCGTGTCGCTGCAAACCGTCAGCCGCGTCATCAATGATGGCCCCAATGTCCGCCCGCAAATGCGCAACAAGGTGCAGGCATCGATCGAGCGGCTGGGTTACGTCCCTTCGCTCGCCGCCCAGCGCATGAGCGGGTCGCGCTCCTACCTCATCCTCGCCATCAACGATCGCGAACGCACGCTTTCCGACTGGCGCGAGCGTCAGGGCACGGACTGGGTCGACCAGATGCTGCTTGGCGGGATGCTGATGTGCGCCAAGCACGGCTATCGCATGATGGTGGAGCTGGTTGATACCCGTAGCGAGCATGTCGAGCGCGAACTGGGCTCCGCGATCGCGGCGCTGCAGCCCGACGGCGTGATCCTGACGCCGCCGCACTCCGAGAACCCGCAGATCATCCGGCTGCTTGCCAAGAACGCGATCCCGTTTGCGCGTATCGGCGCGAATGACGAGGGGCCGGGACTGCGCCTGACCATGGGCGATGAGGGTGCGGCCTATGCCGCGACGACGCGGCTGATCGAACTGGGCCATAAACGGATCGGCCTGATCGCAGGCGCACGCGAATACAGCCTGAGTCAATGGCGTCGCGCGGGTTGGGAGCGTGCGATGGACGCGCATGACTTGCCGCATGCAAGCCTGTGCGAGGGTGGCGATTTCGGCTACGAATCCGGGACGCTTGCTACGCGCGCGCTGCTTGACCGCAACCCCGACATGACAGCCATCATCGCCAGCAGCGACCAGATGACGCTGGCCGCGCTTGCAGTGGCACGCGATCGCGGACTGCACGTGCCGCGCGACCTGTCCCTTATCTCGTTCGACAACACGCCGATTGTGCGGTTCTCGCAGCCGCCGCTGAGCGCGATCGACCAGCCGATTGCCAAGACCGTATCGATCGCGGTCGAGGAGCTTATCAAGACGCGTGATGCGCTGCCGGTTTCTGCGGTCACCGATGTTCCGGCGAATCTGGTCGAGCGCTCCTCGACAGGGCCTGCACCCGGCGCCTGATGGGGGCTCCTGACCGTCCGATCGAGCGCCAGCCTCTCTGGTTCATGGCGCTGTTTGCGCTTGCCGTGAGCGGTGGCTCGATCGCCTATGTCCCGCTGCTGACGGTGCTGCTCCCGCTCAAGATCACCGCGCTGATGCAGGGACAGGATGTCGCCGCGCTTGCGCGCGTCACCTTCTACGGTGCGATCATTGCGAGCCTCGCCAATATCGCTTTCGGCATGTTGAGCGATCGCTTCGCCAATCGCATCATGTGGATTGCCGCCGGGCTCGCGAGCTCGAGCGTTCTGCTGATCGCGATCGACTACGCCGCCAACCTCTCCCATGTCATAGTCTTGGTCATGGGCTGGCAGATCGGGCTCAATATGATGCTGGCGCCGCTGTTTGCATGGGCCGGAGATTGCTTTCCGGACGAGCAGAAGGGCACGCTTGGCGGGTTTCTGGCCTTTGCTCCGGCCATTGGCGCATTGGCCGGATCGCTGGTGACGGTCGATTTTCTGGTCGAAACCCAGTGGCGCCTTGTCGCGGTGGCGGGATTGGTCGTGATAACGGTTACTCCCGCGCTCGTCCTTGGCCGCCGCCAGACCCGGCCGGCGCTGATGCGCAGGGTTGATCCGGGCGAGCTCGAGGCGGATGCCCACCCTCTTCGCAATCGGCAAATCGCGGTGCGGATGTGGATGGCGCGCTTCCTCGTCCAGATTTCCGAAGCGGGGCTGTTTGCTTTCCTCCTGTTCTGGCTGCGCTCGGTCCTGCCCGATTTTCACGAGAACAGTGCCGCCAATATCTTCAGCCTGGTCCTCGTTGCTGCGGTGCCGATATCGCTGTGGCTGGGCAGTTGGTCTGATCGCCAGCAGCGTCCGATTACACCGCTGGTGGTGATGGCGCTTTTGGCGTCCGGGGGGCTTTGGGCCATGGCTCTTTCGGGCGGGATGACGCTGGCGATTGCCGGTTATGTCGTGTTCGGCATCGCCGCGACCGTTTTCCTGTCGCTGCACACCGCACAGACCTTGCGCGTGCTGCCGAAGCCGCAGCATCGCGGGCGCGATCTTGGCATCTTCAACCTCACCAACACCGTGCCTTCGCTGGTGATGCCATGGCTCACGCTCACCCTAGTGCCTTCTTTCGGCTTTCCCGCGCTGTTCGTATGCTTCGCGGTTCTCGTGGCGGCAGGGGCGGGTTTGCTGATGAGTGTGACCAATCGCGTCCTGCGGGCTTGATTTGTGACCGTTCTCGTGCAAATCCTCATAGCCTGAGAACGTTATCAATGGGATCAAGCAGAGCGCGTTCTCGCTCTGGGAGGGGCAAACCACATGCGCAATTCTGCACGGCTGCTGGCGGCCTGTGCCTTTTCGGCTGTCGCGCTTTCGGCTTGCGCCAGCACGCCGCTTGAAACGGGCACCACTGGTCCGGTCGCATCAGGGGCCGGGCAAGACACGCTGTCGCCGCAGGATGCGCAGATTGCCGACCTCGTCGCGCGCATGAGCCTCGAGCGCAAGGTCGCCCAGCTTATCCAGCCGCAGATCAATACGACCACGCCCGAAGAGATGCGCGAATATCGCTGGGGCAGCTATCTCAATGGCGGCAATGGCGGCCCGTTCGGGGACGAGTTTGCGCCAGCATCGCAATGGTTGCGTCTCGCTGATGCGATGTGGGATGCAAGCACTGCGCCGCTGCCGGATGGCGAGCCCGCGATCCCTACGATCTGGGGCACCGATGCGGTGCACGGCCACACCAATGTGGTCGGCGCGACGATCTTTCCTCATAACATTGCGCTTGGTGCCACAGGCGATCCTGACATTGTGCGCCAGATCGGCGCAGCGACCGCGGTAGAGATCGAGATCACCGGCATTGACTGGAACTTCTCGCCCACGGTTGCGGTTGCGCGCGATGATCGTTGGGGACGCACCTATGAAAGCTATTCGGAGGACCCCGAAATCGTTGCGAAGATGGGCGCGGCGCTGGTCGAGGGGCTGCAAGGCCGCAAGAGCGCCGCAGATTTCCTTGGCGAAGGCCGGGTAATTGCGACGGCCAAGCATTTCTTTGGCGATGGCGGCACGGATAATGGCATCGACCAGGGCGAGGTGACCGGCGACATGGATGCGCTGATGGCGATCCATGCGGTTCCATATCCCTACGCGATCGAGGCCGGCGTCGAGACGATCATGGCGAGCTTCAACTCGATCAACGGCCGCAAGATGCACGGCAACAAGGATTTGCTGACCGATGTGCTGCGCGGCGAGATGGGCTTTGACGGCCTGGTCGTGGGCGACTGGAACGGCCATGGCCAGGTCAAGGGCTGCACTGTTACCGATTGCGCGCAGTCGCTGATGGCCGGGCTCGATATTTACATGGTGCCCGACGATGCGATCGCATTGCACGAGACGATCATCGCGCAAGTTCGGGACGGCACTATCCCGATGGCGCGAATCGATCAGGCGGTGACGCGTGTCCTGCGGCTGAAACAGCGGGCCGGGCTGCTTGGCCCCGACGCCAAACGCCCCTCCGAGCGCACCAATGCGGGCAATTACGACAAGCTGGGTGGCCCCGCGCACCGCGCCATAGGCCGCGAGGCGGTGGCGAAATCGCAGGTGCTGCTCAAGAACAGCGGCGTCCTGCCCCTCAAGCCCGACGCGAATTTGCTGGTTGCGGGCCTTGCGGCGGATTCGATCGCGCAGGCCTCTGGCGGCTGGACGCTCACCTGGCAGGGCGGGCGTGAACTCACCAATGACTATTTCCCCGGTGCGACCTCGATCTTTGCCGGGATCAGGCAGGCGGCCGAAGAAGCGGGCGGTAGCGCAACCTTGTCTGAAGACGGCACTTTCGAGCAAAGGCCCGATGCGGCCATCGTGGTTTTCGGCGAGGAACCCTATGCCGAATTTGCGGGCGACCGGAAGAACCTGGTCTTTGCCGATGAAGAGGGGCTGAAGCTTCTCAGGCAATTCAAGGCGGCGGGCGTGCCTGCAGTCGCTGTCTTTCTCTCGGGGCGTCCCCTGTGGGTCAATCGCGAGCTCAACGCAGCCGACGCTTTTGTCGCATCCTGGCTGCCTGGCAGCGAAGGTGCAGGCGTTGCCGATGTGCTGTTCGGCAAGCGCGAGGCAACCGGGCGTCTGTCTTTCAGCTGGCCCGGAACCTGCGAGGGCAAGCCTCTCAACAGCCCCGAAGGCGCACTGTTCGCGCTGGGCTATGGCCTGTCGCTGAGCGAGGCGGTCGAGCTGCCAACTCTTGACGAAAGCTGCGGCTTCATCGGCGCGGACGCTGGCGCGGACTGGTATTCCAACGGCCGCCTCGCCGCCGGGATCACCGCCATTGCGGGCGAGGGCAGCCTGCCCAATCTTCGGGGTGAAGCGGGCGGTGTGGTCGCGCAGGGGTTCGACAAGGATCGCCAGGAAGACGCGCGCGAGATCTCATTCGGCCCGGGCGCACAGCTGACGCTGTCAGGCGAGGGAGAGGGCGCGCTCGTGATAAGCTATTCGATCGACCGCGCGCCGGCGGGCAAAGTCGATTTCATCATGGGCGACAGCAAGGTCGATGCGACCAAGGGGTTGAGGCTCGCTGCAGGCAAGGGCTGGCGCGATATCGTGCTTACCCCTGATTGCGCGGACACCTCCGCCACCGCCTTTACCCTCTCGAGCGAAGCGCCGATGCAGATCAGGATCGCCTCGATCACGCGGCGCGCCCTGCCCGAGGGGACGCAATGTTCATTCTGATAATCAACCGCAGACAGGCGGCGTAACACTATGGGATTTGGGGGAGACCATTCATGACGCTTGAGACCATCGATGTCGTCATCATCATCGGTTACGCGATTGCGCTTCTGGGCATCGCCCTGTTCGTCAGCCGCGAGCCGGCGGGGCATGACAAGAACACCGAGGATTACTTCCTTGCAGGCCGCGCTCTGCCGTGGTGGGCGATCGGTGCCTCGCTGATCGCGTCGAACATTTCAGCTGAACAGATCATTGGCCAATCGGGCCAGGGCTATGCCGTGGGCATCGCGATTGCGGCTTATGAATGGCAGGCTGCGATTGTCCTGATCATCGTGGCGAAATACTTCCTGCCGATCTTCCTCAAGCGCAAGATCTACACCATGCCGCAATTCCTCGAGCAGCGTTACGGCACCGGGGTCAAGAACCTGATGAGCGTCTTCTGGGTTGCGCTCTACACGGCTGTAAACCTCACCACAGTGCTGTGGCTGGGTGGCCTCGCGGTGCAATCGCTGACCGGCTGGGGAGTGCTGCAAAGCATGGCGGCGCTGGCCGCCTTTGCCGCGCTCTATTCGCTTTATGGCGGGCTCAAGGCCGTGGCGCTGACCGACATCATCCAGGTCGTGATCCTCATCCTTGGTGGGCTTGCGATTACCTGGTTCGCGCTGGACGCCTTGCCGGCTGACGGCGCGTTGGGCGGTTTTGCATTCCTTTGGGCCGAAATGCCGGGCCATTTTGAGATGATCCTCGAACCCGAGCATCCAGCCTATAGCGACTTGCCGGGCATCTGGACGCTGCTGGGTGGATTGTGGGTGCTGCATTTCAGCTATTGGGGGTTCAACCAGTATATCATCCAGCGCGCTCTGGGGGCAGAGAACCTTGGCGAGGCGCAAAAGGGGCTGGCCTTCGCCGCCTTTCTCAAGATCCTCGTGCCCTTCATCGTCGTCATCCCCGGCATCGCTGCGGTGATCCTCGCGCAGCAGGGGGTGCTCAACAACGATGCGCTCACGGCGCGTTCCGACCGCACCTATGGCGAGTTGATGGCCTTCGCGCCTGCTGGCCTGCGCGGCCTGGTGTTTGCGGCGCTGATCGCGGCGGTGGTGAGCTCTCTTGCCTCGATGATGAACTCGATCTCGACGATCTTCACGATGGATCTTTACAAGCCCGCGCGTCCTGGGCGCCCGGAACAGCATTACGTGATGGTGGGCCGGATCAGCGCGTTTACCGCAATGGTGCTGGCGCTCGTGCTGGCCCGCCCGTTTCTTGGCGGGTTTGAAAGCGCCTTTCAGACGGTGCAGGAATATACCGGCTTCATCGCGCCCGGTGTGGTCATCGTGTTCCTGCTGGGCTTTTTCGACAAGCGCGCCAATTCGGCCGGTGCCTTCACAGCGCTGATCGGTGCGTTCACGCTGAACGTGGTCCTGAAGTTCGCAACGCCGGACGTGCCCTTCATCATCCGCATCTGGGGTGTCTTCCTGCTCTCGCTGGTGGTCTCGATGGCGGTCTCGCGCATGACGGCGGGCCCTGATGAAGAGGCGACCGTCAAGCTGGGCGATATCCGCTTTGGCACCAATGCGTTGTTCAACACCCTGGCTTCGATGACGGTGGCGATGCTGGTCGGCCTCTACGCGGTGCTCTGGTAGCTTTTGCCCCGAAGTGGGTAGGCTGCTTCAGCGCTCGACCCGATAAAGCGGCAGCGCGCAACCAGGCGCGCGGGTGAGCGTAAAGGTGGCTTGTGCAAAGCGCCGGCGCGCCTCGTCGAGTGCGAGCACGTATTCCACACGCTGGGTGTCCAGGAACACACGGCTGTCGCCTGCGCCAAGACGGCCCTTGGCCATGTTGCGCGGCTCCATCATGGTGGTGAGCCCCGCGAGCGCTCCGGCTCTTGCGGCGAACAGGTCATCGCCCATCACCAGCACACGCGCCTTTGCATCAGGGCCAAGGCACCGGGCGAGCTCTTCGACATCGAAGGGCGCT
The DNA here is from genome assembly GCA_043567175.1 of Erythrobacter sp. GTDB lineage: Bacteria > Pseudomonadota > Alphaproteobacteria > Sphingomonadales > Sphingomonadaceae > Erythrobacter. Next base: position 1,232,247 of record CP121323.1, on the reverse strand, counting down.
TCGAACTGCGGCCATCGGGCGAAATCAAGCCGTTCCTCTTCAGCGACCCGCACCGCCTGCAACCCGGTAAAGGCGGCGATCCACATGGCGAGGACAAAGGCGATGAGATGCGCGTAGAAACGCCGCTGCGCGACCGAAACGCCGCGCGTTATCGCCCAGACCGTCAACGTGAGGAATCCGGCCCAGGCGAGGGCGGAGAAATAGCGGTATTCGCTGTAGCCGGTGACGATCTGCGGCGCCATCAGTGCAGCGGTGATCGCGGCAAAGCAGGCAAGGACGCCAAGGCCCGGCGGCGCTGGCGATACCGCGCTTTGCGGGTTCGGACGCCGGCTTGCGAGAAGGTGCAGCGCGCCCCATGCGGCGAGTGCCATCGCAAAGGCAAGGCCGAGCGGTGAGGCAAGGACGGCCGCGCCGAGATAGGCAAAACCGGGCAGCTGGCCGATCACCTTGTCCAGCCATGCCGTTGGATCCTCGGCCATGCCCGGTCTTGGCGAGGGCCACCAGTCAGTGACGAAACCCTGCGGATCGAGCGAGGTCGCAATCCCGGCATTGTCGGTCGCGAAGAGAGTGCCGAAAGTGGTGAGCGAATAGGCGATCCAGGGCGATGCAGTCGCCGCCGCCGCGCCCAGCACTGCGAGCATCGTCACCGGCCTGCGGGTCAGCCACCAGACCATCGCGGCAACGAACAGGGGCAGCGGCAGCGCGTCGAAGCGGTTGAGAATTGCCAGCCCCGCGGCAACCCCGATCGCGGTCGCCACGGTTATAGTGATCGCCTCACCGCGCAGCAAGCCCAGCACGATCAGCGCGTAAAGCGCCAGTTGCACCGGGATGGTGCGCCCCGCGGCAAGCTCTGTCCCGATCATCTTTGGGCCAAGCACCAGCGCAAGCGCTATGGCGAGGCCGATCCAGTTCGCGCCCGTCACGCGCCGCCCGATCGCCTCGGAGGCAAGGGCGAAGCCGATAAAGCTTGCAAAGGCAAGGTAGAGCCCGGTTCGTGCCCCTGTCCCCAGCAATGCATCGGTGTATCCGATGAGCGCGGGCCACAGCGGCGGGAAGGCAGCGGAATAGGGGATGTCGGCCGCGTAGCTGCGAATATGCGATGCGCGGTAGAAATCGGTGAAGAGCGTCTGGCCAAGCTCGTAGAACGCCCAGCTATCGGGGGAATAAGGCGGCGATATCAGCGCGCCGAGCAGCAGTGGCAAAGCCACCAGCAGCGCGATTATCAGCGGCCAGCTCCACAGGCTGATGCGGCGCGGAGCTTCGTCGGGCGTGTAGCCGCCGGTCGCCGCGGTAACGGTTTCGCCCAGCAGCGCCAGCTTTGAGGAGAGACCGCCGATCTTGGTCGGGACCTTGCCGGTTTGGGGATAGCGGCGCACAACCGGGCAATGATCGACCTCCAGACCCAACTGGCCTGCGCGCACCGTCAGGTAGAACAATAGGCTGTAGACATCGAAGACGTCGCGAAAGGGCTGCACCTGCGGATGCGTCAGATAGCGCGCGGAATAGCCGCGAAAGCCGTTGGTGGTATCGGTAAAGACATGCCGCCCTGCGAGACTGAGCAGCGGGGCATGGATCAGCCGGTTGGCAATGGTGCGCTCGAGCGGGGTGTTCTCCGCCTCGCCGCCCGGCAGGTAGCGCGAGCCCTGAACGTAATTACAGCCTGCCTCGAGCTTGGCGACGATGGTCGCGACCGCCTCGACCCCGTCCTTGCCGTTGCCGTCGATCGTGACGATCCCCCTGTAGCCCTGGCGGATGCACCAGGCATAGGCCATGCGCAATTGCGCCGAGAGCTTGCCGGGGCCGGTCTTGGTGAGGACGGTGGCAACACCCGCCTCGCGGACGAAATCGGCCTCGAGCGAGCCGTCGGTCGAGCCGCCATCGGCGATGATGACATCGACCGGCAAGTGCGCGGCCTTGATGCGTAGAAGCTGTGCGCGAATGCGCTCGCCCTCGTTGATGACCGGGATGACGAGCGCGTGGGCGTGGCGTCTCGGGCAGTAGACCGCAACCTCGTGCTCCGGCACCTGCCATTCGCTGTCGTCATAGGCGTACACGGTGGGATCTCTCATGAGGCGCTGCGTTTCGGTTTGCCTGCCCGATCGCCTGCCTCATCACCTTGATACGCAGGGCTTTTGGCAAAGACGAAGAACTTGCTTAGCGCGAAGTTGACGAAGAACGAAACCCCCGCGCCTGCGATCAGGATCATGATCGCAAGGCCACTCTCCCAAAGCCGTTCAAGCGCAGCAATGGCCGCGATGCGCGCAAGCAGAGTGACAAGCGCCACGGCGCCATATTTGACCCCTCGCGCAAGCGAGAGACGGCGCGGGCCGGACCGGAAGGTCCAGCTCTGGTGCATCACGTAATTGCCCAGAGCCGCCAGAACAAAGCCTATCGTCGCCGCCAGCCAGAGCGGCACACCGGCATAGGTGTGCAGCGCCCAGGCGATGGCGATATCAATCACCACGCCCAGCACGGTGACGCTGAAGAAGCGCAACAACTCGCTCACGACGCGGCCTCGCCGAGATAGCTCTCGATGCCTCGGGGTAGTGACGGCAGGGCGGCGGTGTCGATGGGCGGCAGGATTTCAGCCGAGCAAGTCGCCGCGCCGATGGCAGAGCCGTCCATCACATTGAAGGTGAGCCGTGTCTCCTGCCCCGGTTCAAGCGGGGCGGGGACGAGAATGGCGCTTTCATTGGGCACACCATATGCGGGAAAGCCGCCCCACTGGCTGCCATCGGCGCTGCGGGTGAACGGGGAATCCTCGATCACCGTGATGAGTGCGCCGCGCGAAGGGGCGGGCGCACCATGGCGCTTGACCCGGACCGAGGCAGTGCCTCGCGCTGTGCCCGGCACGACGATGGCGAAGGCGCTGGCCGAAATCGGCTCGACCCGGCACGCGGCCGGTGCTGGCGCGACCGGCGCAGCGCGCGGCATCCAGACAAGGTGCTGGTCGTTGCGCGCAATCGGGCGGTAATGCGTCTGAAGCGCTGCGAAGAAAGGCCAGTTGGCGCGCCGGTTCCACCCCTCCCAGCCGCTGTAATCGGGCGCGATGCTGGTCACCGGCGCACCGTCGATGCGAAGCGGGCGGGCTGCGTAGTCGCGCCGGTTTTCGGCCCCGAGCGCATGGATCAGCGATCCGACAGGCGCGGCGCTCCTCGCGCCTGCGCCAACGTCGAGCGCCGACGTGTAGACCGACAGGACTTCGCCCTCGAGTTCGACAAGACGCTTCATCGCAGCGATGTCGTCGGAGTAGCGCGGGGTGACAAAGAAACCGAGGTTTGGTTCATAGACGCTGCGTTCGCTGGCGCGCATAGTGGCGGTGCTGTTCGCCAGGCTGAGGGCGGCCATGAGCGCTGCGGCTCCAAGAGCAGCGAGACGCGGTGCATTGACTGGGACGGCGCGCACGAAGCTTCTTGCGCCTCGTAACAGGGCGCGCTGGGCAAGGATCAGCGGCGCGCACAGCCCCAGGACGAAGGTAATGTGGTTATATTCCGCCCCGATATGCCCGCCGATCTGCGGGATCAGCGCAGTGCCGACCACGCTTGCGCCGACAAAGACGAAGGCCGGCCCACGCACTGGTGAGCCGTGGCCGGAAAGGCGGCGCAAGAATACGAAAACCACGCACAAGGCCAGCACGATGAGGCTGAGGACGCTCAGCGGGTTGCCGATCCATGCGATGTTGACGAGGTCGATGGGCGAGAGCACGCGCGCCTCGCGGTTCCACGGACCGAAATACCAGAACTGGTCGCTTGCAACGCTGACGAAATTGTATTCCAGCCAGCCTCCGGGCGAGCCGTGGGTGACGGCGAGCAAAAGCGCGCAGGCCGAAACAAGCGCAGCCAGTGCAAAGGCTGCCAAGGACTTCAGCAACAGGGACGGATGCGAGATGAGTGCCGCGACCAGCGCCACCGCCAGCGCGATCACCAGCGGGATCCCGGCATCGTTTGACCACAGCAGGCCAACTCCGCAAACCGCTCCCAGCGCTGCAGCGGGCGCGGCGCGGCCGTCCCGGACGATGGCGCGCAGCAGCAGCACGACGGCGGGGAGCGCAAGGACTGGCAAAAGCCCGCGCAAGGGCCGCAGCGAGACGCCCGGTTCAAAGCTCGCCGGATAGGGATAGCCAACAAGCGCGAAAGGCGCAGCGCCCGCATAATAGAACGCGAAGACGATCAGGATCGCCCACCAGCCGCGCTGGATTTTGGGGATCGGCCGCAGGAACCACACGATCGCATAGGCCGTCGCAAAGCTGCCCGCGATCACCGCGCCATAGGCGGCGAGGGTCGATGCAAACAGCGTTTTTCCCAGCATCAGGAACACCGGCAGCAGTGCAAGGATCATCGTCACGCCAAGATAGGACTGGAACTCCACGCCAAGCTGCGCCCCGCCCGCAAAGCCTGAGAGCGCAAACCAGGTCTGCATCGCGCCGTCGATCGAATGCAGGTTGTGCCCGAACAACAGCGTGATGGCCTGGCAAGCGATAAGCACCGCGCAAAGCGCGGCCATCAGCCACACGCCGCTTGTCGCACGCCGCGTGCCTTGCGCTTTGCCTCTGGCGGGCGCGCCGCGCGTCATGGAATGGCTCGCCCGCGCGGCGCTAGGCATAGGCGCGTCCCAAAACCATCCCTGCATCGGCGCGCGCGAATTCGGGCGCGGTGGTCTTCACCGCTTCGAAGAGGTCATAGATATTGTCGATCTTGCCGCCCAGGATCGAGATTACCCGGCTGTTTTCGGGCCTCTGGTGATAGAGGATCGGGCGCCCGTCATCCTGCTCGTTCTTGATCAGCACCGTTTTCACATCGAAGATCGAGCGTTGATAATGCGCACCCGCGAGGCATGGCATGTAAAGCTGGGCGTCGCGCAGCATGAAGGCGTAGCGGGTTTCGGGATCCCGGGCTGCAAAATGCGCATAGGGATCGAGCATGCGTGTATCTCCGCCTCCGGTGTCGGCCCAGCTTTCATGCGGGGTGTAGCGCACATGGGTGAGCGAATAGAGACCCGCTGAAGGGTAGGGCATGCAGCTGAAGAACGGCCCGTCCATCACGGTGACAGCAGTGTTCTCGAGCTCTTGCGGAGGCTCGACCAGCGCGATCTCGGCGATCTCGTGCTTGAGGCTGGCGGGTGGCAGGCCAGCCTTTTGAAGAACCGTGTTGATCTGCGAATAGGTGATGTTGAAGGCGTAGCGCGCGCTCACCTCGCTCCTGTCGGAAAGCCCGGTGATAACCCCGCGCGGCGTATCCGCCAGTGTCTCCAGCCTTGTTCCAAGACGCACTTCGATCCCCGCCTCGGCAAGCCTATCGGCAATTCGCGCGGCAAGCACCGAATAATCGAAGGCGACCTCGAAACAGGCAAAGACCTGCTCGATCCGGTCCTCGTCGAACAGCGCGCGCTGGCCGGGCGTTGCCGGTTCGATCGGCGCGCCGATATCGCGGAACAGGCGGTGGAATTTCTTGGCGGTGATCTTCGAGCGGCGGCGAGCGACCGCGTAGAGCATCTGGAAATCGTCCACCACCGCCTCGGGAAAGTCCTTCACGAAGCGCTGGTGCAGCAGCATCGACTTGACCGCAGTCACCGCCGAGCGCGGATAATGAAACCCGGTGTGCACGCGCGCCTGGTTGACCCGCGAGGCGCGTGTCATCAGCGTTTCGCCCGCTTCCACCAATAGCACGCGGCTCGAAATCGAGCGCAGGTAGAGCGCAAGGCAGCAACCGTAAAAGCCGCCGCCGACTACGATGTAGTCATAATTGGTCCTCGGCCCCGCCGGCATTATTCATCGCCCTTGGCCAAAGCAGGCTCTTGGGTTGTCGCGCTGCTGTCATTCTCGACATTGAGGTCGCTTGCGACTTTGCCGAACAGGTCGATCCGGTTTATTTCCTCGGGCGCATCGCTTCCTGCGGCGCGCGAATGGAGTTTCAGAAGGTGCTGCAGGCCAAGGCTCAGCCCGAGGGTCGAGACACCCATGAAAATCGCGCTCAGTGCCAGCATCGCGTTGGTGGTGAGCCATCCGGCTGCGAGTTCCTCGACCAGCAGCACCGCACCTACGATCCAGGCGGCATAGGCCAGCCCGACAAACGCAAGCACGCTGGAGGATATGGCGACAGCGGAAAGGATGATCGGGGTTAGGTAGACAAGCAATGTCTGGAACAGGGCCGCGCGGCGCGCGATGTCGCGCAAGGCGCTGCGTGTGGAAACATTGGCCTCCACCTTGAACCCTGCAACCGGCAGGCGCGGATCGCGCGGCGGATAGCGCAGCGCAAGTCGAGGCTCGTCATGGGCCAGGATCGGGTTGAGCAGCGTGCGCGGCATGGCGATGGTCTGGAAATCGCTCGGATCGACGCGAAAGCCCGCCAGCTTGCCCAACGCGCGGAACGGCCAGGCGATCATGTCCTTGACCGGCCGCTTCACGAAGCGGTTGGCGATGGCGATGGCATTGCTGGTTTCGGCGCGGGCGAGGAAGGCGAGCACGTCCATCGCCGCCACCTCGTCGATCTGGCCGATCAGCACGATATCGCCGATCGCTTCTTCAGCGGCGATCACGCGGCGTTCGTAATATTCGGTGCCCTTGCGAACGACGAAGAGCCTGAGGTCCGCGATCTCCTCGATCAGCGGCAGGAATGCCTCGCGCGCATCGTCTTCGACCACGAGGATGATCTCGCGAAAGCGGTACTGCGTATCGAGCGTCGCGGCGAGCTTGCGGAGCACCTCGAAGGTTGCCTCGTTAGCGGGCAGGTCCGAGAAGCACGCCGAGACGACAACATCTTCACGGCCCTTCTTGCGCGATGCATGAAAGGATTTGGGATGAGGTTCATGCATCGCAGTGGCCCTTCGCCTGCTGCGCCGCCGCGGAGAGGCGCGAGAGCGCGCTTTCGACTTCGGTTAGGCCGCCGGGAGCGCGCTTCATCTCGATCGAGACGCTGCGTTGATAGCCTGCATCTTCGAGGGCCTTGAGAACCGGCGCGAGCGTGGCGCTGCTCGCCGGAGCAGGGGCGAGATCGGGCTCGGCCACATGCACGTGGCCAAGGCGCGGCATCAGGCCGGGCAGGCAGGCGGTGACGCTTTCGAACTCGCGGTTCATATGCATCGCGCCAAGATCGAGGATCGGAGCTATGGCGGGGTGGTCCACCCTGGCGACCAAGGCGGCAGCCTGGTCCAGCGTGGTGAGGAAATTGGTGCCATAGGCGGCCGGATTGGCCTCGATCGTGATCCGCGTGCCAGCCCCGGCGGCCTGATCGCCAAGCGCGCGAAAGATATCGGCGGCCTGGTCCAGCGCCTCGTCCATGTCCATGCCCTCAGGCACACGGCGCTGCGCGGGCGAGCCGAAGACGAGGTTGGGAATGCCGAGACGCCCCGCAAGGTCGATCGCGCGGGTCATGCCGCTCACGAGACGCGCGCGAGCCTCGGCTCCTGCGAAAAGCTGCGCGCCTTCAACGCCGAACAGCAGCGACTGCATCGAGACTAGCGATAGGCCGAACACCTCGGCTTCGTGCATGGCCGCCCTCGCGCTGGCGGCATCGGGCGCGAACGGATCGGCGGCGGCGTGGAAGAACAGGCCCGGCGCGATTTCGAGCCCGGACAGCCCGGCATTGGCCATCAGCCGGTAGGCATCGAGGCGCTCGTCAGGCGACCAGGCAATGTTCGACATCGCCAGCGAGTAGGACGCGCGGCTCATGCCGGTGCCCTGTGGTCGGCGAAGAACGTCTTGAGGCGTTCGAGCGTCGCGCGCGCGCTGAACTGGTATGGCCCCGTCGCGCCCCATAGCTCGGCGTGCCGCGTGCGCATGTCCTCACGGTGCAGGCGCGCAGGGCTATCAGGCATGGGGCGGCCCAGCACTGCCTCGTGAATGCGCGCGGCCTCCAGTGGCTCGGCAACGAGGTGGATGTGCGAGAGCCCATGATCGAGCGCGGTGCCGATATCGGCCCATAGACGCGCCATCTCGTAATATTGGTAGGTGGTTTGCGGGTTGTGGAACTGCGTTGCCGAAAAGCCCGCGTCGACCACTGCATCTTCGAGCCGGGCGCGGCGCGGATCGGCATTTAGCGCCGCGCGATCGAGCCGCAGCAGCCCCGTCGCCTCATCATGGAAGGCGTAAAGCTGGCGCGTCCAGTCGCCCAAGGGGGCGGAAAGAGCCTCCACCAGCGCATCGAGCCGTCCGGGCTTCAGCATCGAGGGCACCGGGTTCATCAGGTCGAAGATGAAATTCTTGCGCAACCCATCGCCGAACAGGGCGGGCAGGCGCACGATCAGCGGCTGCGCGAAGTGATCCTCGGCGAAGGCCTCAAGCTCGCGCCGGTGACGGCCATAGGCAAGATCGGTCTGGAATGCCTGCGTGCCTTCGTCAGCGCCGCTGGCAAAGTCATCGAGCACCGCGATCGACGAGATCAGCACGAACCGGTCAGCCCTGATCGCCGAAAGCTGCTCGATCAGCGCCTGCACCCGCGCACGGTCAATGTCTGGCGCGGTGTTAGCCTCGAGCATCGAACCCGGCGCCGCCGCGCACACGACAGTATCGAATAATTGCCCCGCGCTTGCGGCCATATTGGCACTGTTGAAGCAGTGCGAGAACGCCGCCTGGCGAGCAAGCGTTGCGCCGACAAAGCCGGTGTGACCGATCAGCGCGGTCCGGGGGCCTTTGGGGTCAGGGGCGTTCATGGCATCACACTCGAAGGTCTCGCGGGGGAATAAATCCTTGATGCGCCTAGCGTGGATGGCTGTAGATATGGTTAAGCTTCGGGAAGGCTTCGATGGGGCATGGCACTGCGGCACGCACGCCGTTGCCGTGCTGCTCGCGGCTGCGCCATAAAAGCGAAACACGCGCGCGCCATGCGCTTCCAGAGATTCCATACCACGCTCCAACAGGCAGGACTGCTTTTCACATGAACGATTTCCGCTCCCGTAGGCTTGATCTGAACCGTCGCCACGCGCTCAAGGCTTTCGGCGCTTCGGCCGTTACCGGGCTTGCGCTTATGTCCGGCGCGGGCGCGATCGCGGCGCCAGTGTTCCGAACCTATCCCTTCCAGCTTGGCGTTGCCTCAGGCGAGCCGGCGGCGGACGGTTTCGTGATCTGGACCCGGCTGGCACCCGAGCCCTTCGAGATTGGCCATGGCATGCCCGCCGCCCCCGTCGAAGTGCGCTGGCAGGTTTCAAGCGATGACCGCTTCCGCGAAGTGGTCGCCAGCGGCACCGCCATCGCGCGGCTTGAACTGGGCCATTCGGTCCACGTCGAGCTTGCCGGCCTCGAGCCCAACCGACCCTATTGGTACCGTTTCTTCTGCGGCGATGAACGCAGTGCCTGGGGCCGCGCGCGCACCACGCCCGCGCTCGGCCAGCCGATCGACAAGGTCCGCTTTGCGGTGGCCGGCTGCCAGAATTATGAGGACGGCTATTTCACCGCGCACCGCTATCTCGCCGATGAAGAAGCCGACTTCATCTATTGCTACGGCGATTACATCTACGAGGGCCGCGGCCGCCGTTTGCGCAACGGCGCTGGTGGTCCCTTCGATATCGTGCGCCCGCATTTCGGGCAGGAGATCTACTCGATCGAGGATTACCGCCGCCGCTATGCGCAGTACAAGATGGACGCCGACCTTCAGGCCGCCCACGCCAGCGCGCCGTGGTTCGTGACCTGGGACGATCACGAGATCGACAACAACTGGGCCGCCGAGACCGATCAGGACGGCACGCCGCAATATCCTTTCCAGCTGCGCCAGCAGATGGCGATGCAGGCCTATTACGAGAACATGCCGCTGCGCGCTTCCTCGATGCCGCTGGGCAACCGGATGCAGCTGTTCCGCCAGGCGCAATATGGCACCCTGCTTGATCTGAACATTCTCGACACGCGCCAGTATCGCAGCGACCAGCCTTGCGATGATCGCTGGGGCGTGGTCGGCTGCGAGGCGATCCGTGATCCGGCCGCCGAGATGCTTGGCCCCGTGCAGGAGGCATGGCTGAAGGAAAAGCTCCAGGGCTCGAAGGCACGCTGGCAGGTGCTCGCACAGCAGGTGATGGTGATGGACCTTGATCGCAAGCCGGGCGAGGGCGTGGCTGAAAATCTCGACAGCTGGGCGGGATATCGTAGCCCGCGCGCCCGGATGCTCGATGCGATCAAGGATGCAGGGCTCGACAGCGCGGTCATCCTGACAGGCGATGAGCACCAGAATTATGCGGGTGAATGCCATATCGACGGCCAGCGCCCCGAGGCACGGCCCATCGCGACCGAATTCGTCGGCACCTCGATCTCTTCGCGCGGGGATGGCGAGGACCAGCGCGCCGATACCGCCGCGATTCAGCGCGAGAATGAATGCCTCAAATGGTTCAACTCGCAGCGCGGCTACGTGATGTGCGAGGTGACGCCCGATCTGTGGAAGACCGATTTCAAGGTGCTCGACAAGGTCTCGACCAAGGGCGGCACGCTGTCGCTGCGCAAGACGATGACGGTCGATCACGGCGTGCCCGGATCGCTCGCCTGAGCCCAGGCCTCGCGGTCCCGCTCTCCATACCAACCAGCACAGAAAAGGCCGGCTGCGTGATGTCACGCAGCCGGCCTTTTCTAATGCTTACCAAGCCTTGGCGAGAGCCCGTGGCTCTATGAAAGCGCGACGTGGCGCTTCATGTGGTGATCTACATTGCCGAACTCGTTCTCGAAGATCGTCAGGCGCTTGAAGTAGTGGCCGATCTGATATTCGTCGGTGACGCCGTTGCCGCCGTGGATCTGCACCGCGTCCTGCCCGATCAGGCGCGCTGACTGGCCGACGCCGACCTTGGCTGCCGAGACGTGTCGCGCGCGGACCTTGGCTTCCTCGCTCAGCTTGAGCGTGGCGAGATAGGTCAGCGAGACGGCTGTCTCATAGGCGGTGTACATATCGACCATGCGGTGCTGGAGCACCTGGAACTTGCCGATCGGAACGCCGAACTGCTTGCGCTGCTTGGAATATTCCAGCGTCTGTGCGTGGGCGACCTTCATCGCACCGCAAGCCTCTGCGCATTGCGCGGCGATCGCTTCGTCGGTGACCTGTTCGATCAGCGGCAGCGCGCCGCCTTCCTCGCCGATCAGCGCATCGGTAGGGACCGAGACGTTCTCGAAATAAACCTCCGAGGCGCGCCGGCCGTCGACGGTCGGATAATCACGGGTCGAGACACCATCGGCCGACTTGTCGACGATGAAGACGCTGACGCCTTCAGCTTCGCGGCGCTCGCCGCCAGTGCGTGCGGTGACGATCAGGTGGCTCGCCCAGGGCGCGCCCACGACCACCGCCTTGTGGCCGTTCAGGACATAGGCATCGCCGTCCTTCTTTGCGGTCGTGCCGATGTCCGAATAGTCGAACCGGCCCTTGGGCTCGGCATAGGCGAAGGCGAAGACCCGCTCGCCGCCGATGATCGCGGAAAGGTGCTCTTCGCGCTGCGCGTCGGTGCCGCCATGCTTGAGAAAGCCGCCCGCGCAAACGACGGTGGGGACGAAGGGCTCGACCACGAGGCCCTTGCCGAATTCCTCCATCACGACCATCGCATCGACCGGGCCGCCACCAAAGCCGCCCACGTCCTCGCTGAACGGCATGCCAAGGATGCCGAGTTCGGCAAGCTGCGCCCAGATTTCCGGGTTCCAGCCCGCTTCACTAGCGATCGCCTTGGTGCGGGTGTCCCAGTCATATTGTTCACGGACCATGCGCGACAGGCCATCGCGCACCATGTCCTGTTCTTCGGTGAAGTTGAAGTCCACTTTGATGTCCCTCCCAGGGGGTGTCCCGGCCTTAAAGGCCGAGGATCATTTTGGTGATGATGTTGCGCTGGATCTCGTTCGATCCGCCATAGATCGAGGTCTTGCGCATGTTGAAATAGGTGCCCGCCGTGTGCTGGGCATAATCGGGGCCGATGTCGAACTCGTTCGAGCCGTCATCATTGGCTGCACCCAGATCATACGGAGCACCATAGCTGCCGACCGCCTCGAGCGTGAGTTCGGTCAGGCGCTGCTGGATCTCGGTGCCCTTGATCTTGAGGATCGAGCTTTCCGGGCCGGGGCCCTTGCCCGCCTGTTCACCGGCAAGCGTGCGCAATTCGGTGATTTCAAGCGCGGCGAGGTCGATTTCGAGCTGGCTGACCTTGCGGGCAAAGTCGAAGTCCTTGATCAGCGGTTCGCCATACATCTCTTCCTTGGCGGCAATGCCGCGCAGCTTCTCGACGCCGCGCTTGGAGCGGGCGACGCCGGCAATGCCGCTGCGCTCATGCGCGAGCAGGAACTTGGCGTAGGTCCAGCCCTGGTTCTCGACACCGACGAGGTTCTCGACCGGAACGCGCACGTCGGTGAGCCAGGTCTCGTTGACCTCGTGCGTGCCGTCGAGCAGCTGGATCGGCTTCACTTCGACGCCGGGCGACTTCATGTCGATGAGGATGAAGCTGATGCCTTCCTGCGGCTTGGCCGCGTCGGGATCGGTGCGGCACAGGAAGAAGCCCCAGTCGGCATGCTGGGCGAGCGTCGTCCAGGTCTTCTGGCCGTTGATGATGTAATGGTCGCCATCGCGTACGGCGGTGGTCTTGAGGCTGGCAAGGTCCGAGCCTGCGCCCGGTTCCGAATAGCCCTGGCACCACCACACGCTGCCATCGCGGATGCCGGGCAGGTGCTTTGCCTTCTGTTCGTCATTGCCGAAAGTGTAGATCACGGGGCCGACCATCGAGACGCCGAAGGGCAGCGGCATGAGCGCGTTGACGCGAGCGTTCTCCTCGGACCAGATATAGCGCTGCGTCGGCGTCCAGCCGGTGCCGCCATATTCGACCGGCCACGCGGGAACGGACCAGCCCTTTTTGCCAAGGATCTTGTGCCAGGCGAGGAAGTCCTCGCGCGGCAGGTCCTCGCGCATCCCGGCATCCATCAGATGCTTGGGATAATTCTCGTCGATGAAGGCGCGCACTTCGTCGCGGAATGCCTGCTCTTCGGGGGTGAAGTCGAGGTTCATGTCATGTGGCTCCCAAATGCGGATGTCTCCATCCTCTCACGACCGCCTTGAAGCGGCCTCACGCACAAAGATCAAGGGGGGAAACGGCCTTCGAAGCCTTTTGCTGCACGCTTGACGTTACGTCATATGCGCGGTGTGCGAACAGGTGTTGCGCGCCTTGCAAAGAATGCTGCGAGCGCATGCGCTGAGACCTTTTATACAAGGCTTGATACCCTTCGCCGTCCAGCGTCAATTTTAGCGCTCTTGCGCTCTTGGCAGGGAGGCTCCTTTCGCTATGGTCGCAGACGCGGCTTCTGGCCCATACAACGAACGGGGATTTCGACATGGGTATCTTTTCCAAGCAGTTCATCGACGTCATCGAATGGGTTGAAAAGCCCGGACAGCTCGCCTGGCGCGTGCCGATGGAGGATAACGAGATCCAGTACGGCGCCAATCTGACCGTGCGCGAGGGCCAGCAGGCTGTGTTCCTCAACAATGGCACGCTCGCCGATCATTTCGAGCCCGGAATGTACGAATTGCAGACCGACACGCTGCCGATCATCACCGCGCTCGAAAACTGGGACAAGATGTTCAAGTCCCCGTTCAAATCCGACGTGATGTTCTTCTCCACGCGCGAGATCACGGGGCTCAAATGGGGCACCGCGCAGCCGATCACCGTGCGCGATCCCGAATTCGGCGCGGTGCGTATCCGCGCCTTTGGCACCTATTCGTTCAGGCTCGGCAGTGTCGACCAGTTCTATCGCACCACCTTTGCCAATCTTGACCAGCTGTGGATCAGCGATCTCGAAGCGCAGATGCGCTCGATCATCGCGACCAGCCTTGCCGCTTTGCTGGGTTCGGGCAAGACACCGTTCCTCGACATGGCCGCCGACCAGGCTGCCTTGTCTGAAAGCCTGCAACAGGCGGCTGACAACGCGACCGACCAGTGGGGCATCGTCATCCCCTCGCTCTTCGTCGAGAGCCTCTCGCTTCCCGAGAAGGTGCAGGAGGCGATCGACAACCGCGCCTCGATGGGGGCGATCGGAAACCTGCAGGATTACGCGACCTTCAAGGCGGCGGATTCGCTCGATGAGGCGATGGCGGCCTCGGGCGGCGTTGCGGGTGCAGGCGCGGGCGTGGCCGCAGCGATGGCGCTGGGCCAGGTGATGCAGGGCGGGCTCGCCGGAATGACGGCCGGCGCGGCGGCAGCTGGTTCCGGGGCCAATCCGGCGGCGGCTCCGGCCGAAGACCCGATCAAGGTTATCGAGAAGCTCCACGCGCTGCACGAAGCGGGTGCGCTTTCCAAAGAGGAGTTCGAGGCCAAGAAAGCCCAGCTTCTCGCCAAGATCATGTAAGCGCAGCCAGCTGCGGGGGCCAACTAGTGCAAGCCGAACAAAACTGCCCGAATTGCGGAGCCCTGATCGGCACTGGCGTGCCCGGCCTGCCGGTGGTGACCTGCGGCTCGTGCCATTCGCTGCTGAGCAAGGCGGGCGACCAGCTTTCCAAAGTGGGCGAGGCGGGCAGCGTTCCCTTCGATGTCAGCCCGATCCAGATCGGCACGCGGCTGGCCGTTGGCGGGGCGCGCGGCGAAATCGTCGGGCGCGAGCGCTGGGCCTATGATGGCGGCTTCTGGAACGAATGGCTGCTGCAATTCCCGACTGGCGAGGCATTCTGGGTCGCCGAGGAAACCGGCAAGTTCATGGTGATGAAAGAGGTCGAGGCGACCGCCGAGGAAATCGCCGCGCTCGAAGCCGCGTTGGCCAAGGGGCGCGAGGCGATGGGCGACCAGATCTGGATCGAGGGCACGCCGCATTTCGTCTCTGACATCAAGTCGATTCGCTGCGTCGCGGTCGAAGGCTCGCTGCCGCACATAATCAGCGCCAATCAGCCGCGCAGCAGCATTGATCTTCGCACCAAGAAGGGCAGCGTCGTCACCTTCCAGAAAGACAGCGACGGCCCCAGCTTGTGGCGCGGCGCCTATTACCGGCTCGAAGACCTTGAGCCTGCAGGCCTGCGCCGCTTCGAGCACTGGCCCGCCCCGGATTTCGAGGTCGCCCGGTGAACGCGCCCGCTGCGCCAGTAGCTTCGACCAAGGCGCTCGAATGCCCGTCCTGCGGCGGCCCGTTCGAGCTGTTCGCGGCGGGCTATTCGACGCTTCATGTCTGCCAGTATTGCGGCAGCGAGATCGATCTTACCGCCGATGACGACATCCGCCTGATCGCCGAACATGTCGAGGCGGCAAAGACGCTTGTCATCCCGCTCGGCACCAAGGGCAGCCTTGGCGGTATCGAATGGGTCTGCGTCGGCAATATCGAGAAGTTCGACGGCTGGGACAGGTGGGAGGAATTCCTGCTCTTCAACCCCTATCACGGCTATCGCTGGCTGATCCTCGCGGCAAACGGCTGGAGCATCGGCACGCCCGTTCTCTCGCAGCCCGCCCATCCCAACTCGCCAGCCTTCCGCTATGAGGGTGAGCGCATGAAGCGCATCTACGATCCGGCTAAAAGCGAGGTCGAGCGTGCGATCGGCGAATTCTACTGGCAGGTCAAAAAGGGCGATAAGGTCACCTCCACCAGCTATGTCGGCGGCGGGCGGGTGCTTTCGTGCGAGATGACCGGTGATGAGTTCAACTGGACGCTCGAGGAATTCGTGCCGTCCACGAGGATCGCCAAGGCTTTCGGCATCGAGGATACCGGCCAGTATCCCGAAATCGGCGACTATCCCCAGCCGCACCAGCCCAATCCCTATGGCGACGGGGTCAAGACCAGCGTGCTTGTCGCCAGCATCGCCTTCTTGGCCGCGATCCTGATCTCGATCCTGCTGTCCTTCGAGGGCCAGAGCTACAGCGAGAGCTTCACCGCCAATCCGGCCACAAATGCACGCAGTTTCGATGTCGGCACGTTCACGATCCAGGCGCGCGCGAAGCCGGTGACGATCACCGCACGCGGAGAGCCGGGCGACAATAACTGGATGTATCTCGAATACACCCTGACCAACACCGCGACCGATGACGAGATCATCGCCAGCCAGCCGATCGAATTCTATTACGGCCGCGACTGGAAGGAGGACGACCGGCGCGGCACGGTGAAGCTCGCCTCGGTTCCGCCGGGCACCTACAGGCTCACCGCCGAGGTGCTGCTGCCCGAGGACGAGCAGCGCGCCCGTGGCAGTGGCGCGAATTCCTCAAGCGGTCTATCCCCGCTGGCGATCTCGCTGAGCGGGCGCCCGGTGACGGTGGAGGTTACCTCCAACGGCACCTTCCACTCGCATTTCTTCCTGTTGTTCCTCGCCCTTTTCGGCCCGGTCATCTGGATCGGCGCGCGCGCGGCGAATTTCGAGACCGCGCGCCAGAGCGGCTATGACGGAGCGGACGATGATTGAGCGACATTCCCATTCAGGAGCATGCCGATGAAAAACGCATTTCTGGCCTGGTGCGCGCTGTGCGTGGGTCTCCACGCAACCGCGGGCTGGTACGGCTATTCACCCTTTGGCGACGGCGTCCAGGCGCGCAACATCTATTCTCGCGGGGGAGGACCAATCCACAAATGACTTACGCACATCTTCTTGCAACCATTCCAGCACCGGGGAAAGCCATGCTGACACTCGACACTTTCCTGGCGAGCCTCGCCTATTCCTTCCTCGGGATCATCGTGTTCCTGTTGACCTTTGCAATCGTCGATATCCTGACCCCGGCCAAGCTGCGCGTCGAGATCATCGACAAGGGCAACAATGCGGTCGCGATCCTTGCAGGTGCAGGCGCGCTCTCGATCGCGATCATCGTCGCCGCCGCCATCCATGGCTGAAAGCCCCGCCACATCTTTTGTGGCGGGCCCCGAAGCGGGGGGCGTGAAGATGGAAGAAAGCCGCAAAGAGGCCGACGGCCTCTCGGTTATCCTGCTGGTCTCGGTCTTCGTGGTCGCGACCTGCGGGCTGATCTACGAGCTACTGGCGGGCACGATCGCGACCTATCTGCTGGGCGACAGCGTCACCCAGTTTTCAACCGTGATCGGCACCTATCTGTTTGCGATGGGGATCGGCAGCTGGTTCTCGCGCTATATCGAGGGGCGATTGCTCGGCTGGTTCATCCGGATCGAGATCCTGATCGCGCTTGTTGGCGGAACGTCGGCGGCGTCGCTGTTTCTGCTGTTCCCGCTGGTCGATGATTTTCGCCCGATCCTCTATGCGCTGGTGCTGCTGGTGGGCTTTCTCGTCGGGCTGGAGATACCGCTCCTAATCCGCATCCTGAAGGACGAGTTCAGCTTTGGCGATCTGGTCTCCAACGTGCTGACCTATGATTACATCGGCGCGCTGGCTGCCTCGTTGCTGTTTCCGCTGGTGCTGGTGCCATTTGTGGGCCTGATCCGTGGCGGCTTCGTGATCGGTTTCGTCAATATTCTTGTGGCGCTGCTGCTGGTCTTTCGCTTGCGGCGTGATCGTAGCCTCGCGATGGAGCGGGTGGGGGCGGTCGCGGTGGCCGCGCTGCTGGTGGTGGGTGCGATCGCTTCGGAAAGGCTGCAACGCGCCTCGGAGGCGAGCCTTTACAACGACAATCTCATCTATGCGACGTCCAGCCCTTACCAGCGCATCGTTCTGACGCAGAGCAAGGGCGATATCCGCCTGTTTCTTGACGGCAATCTGCAGTTTTCGAGCCGCGATGAATACCGCTATCATGAAAGTCTGGTCTGGCCCGCTCTGGCGCGGGTGGCGAGCCCTTCGCGGGTGCTGATCCTTGGCGGCGGCGATGGCCTCGCCTTGCGCGAAGTGCTGCGCGAGGAGGCTGTGGAGGAGGTGGTGCTGGTCGATCTCGATCCCGCTATCACCGAGTTGTTCCGCTCCGCTCCGCCGCTGACGCGCCTAAATGCGGGGGCCTTTGCCGATCCGCGTGTGGAGGTGATCAATGCCGACGCATTCACCTGGGCGCGCGATGCGAGCCGGCGCTTCGACGTGATCCTCGTCGACCTGCCTGATCCGACCAATTATTCGATCGGGCGGCTCTATTCGTTGGAGTTCTACCGCAATCTGGGCGTGCTGCTGGCGCCGGGCGGGCTGATGAGCGTGCAGAGCACCGCGCCCTTCGTCTCGACCAGGAGCTTTGCGATGATCGGCGCGACGCTACGAGCGGCGGGGTTCAGGGTGCAGCCCTATCACACTTACGTGCCGAGCTTCGGTGATTGGGGCTTCACGCTTGCCTCGCTGGGGCCTGTTGGAAATGTAGGAAAGCTGCCAGAGGGCCTGCGCTATTACAGCAAAGATTACGATGTTCGTATGCGAGATTTTCCTGAAGATATGAAAGCCGCAGCCCCCACGATAAACCGCCTCGAGAACCAGGCTCTGGTCCGGCTCTTCACCAGCGAATGGAGAGCTTATGGCGACGATTGAGAAGGTGGCTGTACAGGTCGGCACGCATGCTCTCATCGATGTGCGCGGGGCCACGCGGCTGGATGAACCGGCGCATATGGAAGCGATCCTGCGTCGCGCAGCCACGGCGGCGGGGGCGACGATCCTTGAGGCGCATTTCCACCATTTCGGCCCGCAGATGGGGGTCACCGGGATGTTGATGCTGGCCGAGAGCCACATCTCGATCCACACCTGGCCCGAGACGGGCTTTGCCGCCCTCGATATCTTCATGTGCGGTGCAGCGCGGATCGAGGAGGCGATCGGCGTGATCCAAGAGGCGTTTACCGGAGCCGAGATCGAGGTTCGGCGCATGGCCCGCTAACGCTGTGCGGGTGGAACCTTTTTCCGTCGGAGCCCGTATCTCGGACCATGAGCAACGTTAAAGTCTGGTACGATGGCGCCTGTCCGCTGTGTCTGCGCGAGATCGGCGTGATGCGCCGGCTTGATCGCCGGGATGCGATCACCTTTATCGACATATCCGAAAGCGCCGACCCGTCCTGTCCGATTGACCAGGGGGAACTGCTCGCCCGCTTTCACGCCGAAGAAAATGGCAGGGTTCTATCGGGCGCGGCGGCCTTCGCGGCGATGTGGCGCGCAATCCCGATCCTGCGTCCTTTGGGCTTGCTGGCGCGCAACCGCGCGGTCCTCGGAATTCTCGAGCGGCTTTATATCCAGTTCCTCAAGGTGCGCCCGCGACTTCAGAAACTGGTGAGTTGATCGCGCGAAGGCGGGTTTCTGCTTGCCCGGCGCGCACGGCTCGCGCATTTTCGTGAGGAACGAGAACAGCGAGGAGAGGATCGGCCATGACCAGCGCGTCCGACAGCAAGTTTGCTGGCCTGAATTTCGGCGGCATGCAGAACGAGATCTACACGGCAGGCCTGAACGGCGTGCTACCCGAATTCCCGGTCGATTTTGCGACGCTGGAAAAGCGCGCCCACGAGGCACTTGGCCCGATGCTCACCAATTACGTCGCGGGTGGCTGTGGCGACGAGCACACGCAAGAATCGAATGCCAGCGCCTTTCACCACTGGGGCATGGTGCCGCGCATGATGGTCGATTGCGCAAGCCGCGATCTTTCGATCGAACTGTTCGGACATCGCTATCCCACGCCGCTTTTTATGGCGCCTATCGGCCTCAATGGCGATGCGACACAGGAAAAGGACGGCGACATGGCCGCAGCACGCGCGAGCGCCGAGACGGGCGTACCCTTCTGCGCCTCGACACTGGCCAACCACCCGCTTGAAGAGGTGAAAGAGGCCTGCGGCAGTACGCCCGCGTTTTTCCAGCTCTACACACCCAAGCACAAAGGCCTCGCCGAGAGTCTTATTCACCGCGCCGAGACAGCCGGTTATTCGGCGCTCGTCATCACGCTCGACACCTGGGTGACTGGCTGGCGACCACGTGATCTCAATGCCTCGAATTTCCCGCAATTGCGCGGTAGGGTGCTACAGAACTACTTCACCGACCCGGTTTTCCGCTCGCTCTTGCAAAAGCCGCCCGAGGAAGACCCGCAGACCGCGA
Organism: Erythrobacter sp.; assembly: GCA_043567175.1. GTDB lineage: Bacteria > Pseudomonadota > Alphaproteobacteria > Sphingomonadales > Sphingomonadaceae > Erythrobacter. The sequence goes on along the minus strand of CP121323.1, from coordinate 1,212,409 downwards.
TCCTTACCTGGGCGGCTACCTTCGGGCAGGTGTTGACCTGGGAAGACATGAAATGGTTCAAATCGGTAACGAAACTTCCGATCGTGCTCAAAGGTATTTGCCATCCTGATGACGCACGCCGCGCCGTCGATACGGGGGCTGACGCGATCTATTGTTCGAACCATGGCGGGCGGCAGGCCAATGGCGGCATCGCCACGATTGACCTGCTCGAAGACGTAGTCAAAGCTGCGGGCAATGTGCCGGTCCTGTTTGACAGCGGCGTTCGTTCGGGTTCCGACGTTGTCAAGGCTCTCGCACTTGGCGCGACAGCGGTCGGTGTGGGGCGTCCCTATACCTACGGTTTGGCGCTGGGCGGGGCGAGGGGCGCAGCTTTCGTGCTTCGATCCATCCTGGCCGAGGCAGATCTGCTGATGGCGGTAAACGGCTACCCCACGCTCGAAGCCGTGCGCGAGGCGGGCGCCAGGCGCCTGTAATTCCGCGCTAATTGATGGTCTGCGCTGTCCCTTGTTTGCCTGCGTTGTAGAAATTTCGTTCGCACCTGCAAAAAATCCTCGTTTTCCACAGATTTTGTGTTAGTTTTGCCACACTAACAAGACGCGAATCGGGGACGCGCTCAATGGAAAAACCAACGTTCGTATCAAGCGGGCCTGATGCAATGGGCCGCACTGTCTGTTTTGGCGACGAATTTACCAGACAAGCACGATATGGACGGATCCGACCCATGCCCCAGCGCCGCTCGCTGTTTCGCCGCCTCACTGGTTGGCTGCGCGGCTGAAGCATCCTGGCACTAGCCGGGCTTCCTGCCGAATTAACGTGATGGACACGTCTTGGCGGGGTTCTGGAGCGCTGCCCGTTCAGTCGTCCCTCTGTCCTCACCCCGCTGACTTGGCGACCGTGACCAGCTTGGTCTCGGTGTAGCCCAAATAGCCTTCGGTCCCGCTTTCCGACCCAAAGCCGCTATCGCCCGTGCCGCCGAAGGGCGTCTCGGGCGAGCCGACTGCGAAGTGGTTGATCGCAACCATTCCCGCTTTCAGCTGGCTACCCAGAAAGTGGCTTTCATCCAGCGATCCGGTGAAGGCATAGGCGGCAAGGCCATAGCGCAGCGAATTGGCGATACGCACCGCTTCCTCGATATCGTCATAAGGCACGATGCCGGCGATGGGACCTAAGGGTTCCTCGGTCATCAACCGGCTTTGCGGGCCGGGTGCGGCGATCACGGTGGGCTGGAAGAAATTGCCCGGACCCTCGATGGCCGATCCTCCGGAGACAACTTCGCCATTGGCCCCGCCGAGTGAACCGACGAGTTCCTGCATCGCAGCGACGCGACCGGGATGCGCAAGCGGGCCCATAGTGACGCTTTCATCGGCGCTGGCATCTCCGACCTTTAGCCCTTCTGCGCGGGCAGCGAATTCGGAGACGAACTTGTCATAGATCGAGCGCGCAACGAGGAAGCGGGTGGGGCTGACGCAGACCTGCCCGGCATTGCGGAACTTGGTGGTGGCGCAAGCAGTGACGGTGCGCTCGAAATCCGCGCTTTCGCCGATCACGACGGGGGCGTGGCCGCCCAATTCCGCGGTAAAGCGCTTGAGGCCTTGCGCCGCCAGAGCGCCCAGCTGCCTACCCACCGCAGTCGATCCGGTGAAGCTCACCTTGCGGATTTCGGACGCGGTGATGAGGTGGTTCGAGATCATCGCAGGATCGCCGTAGACGCAGTTGATCGCGCCCGCCGGCACACCCGCTTCGACAAAACACTCGACCAGCATCTGCGCCGAAGCCGGAGTCGTCTCGGCAGGCTTGATTATACAGGTGCAGCCTGCCGCCAGCGCTCCCGCCAGCTTCTTGGCTGGCAGGTTCACCGGAAAATTCCAGGGGGTGAAGAGCGCGGCAGGGCCGATCGGCTCATTCGTTACACGCTGTTCGAGCAGGTTTGCCGAGCGGACCGGCACCAGCCGCCCGGCTTGCCGCTTGGCTTCCTCGCCCATGAAATCAATGATTTCCGCGGCGTTGAGCGTCTCGCCCAGTGCCTGCGCATGTGGCTTGCCCATTTCCAGCGTTACGACCCGCGCGATCGCCTCGGCCCGCTCGCGCAACAGATCGGCAGCGCGCCGCATCACCTTGTGGCGATCGGCGCCCGGCATTGCCGACCAGGCGGGGAAGGCCGCGTCGGCTGCTGCGAGCGCTGCGTCGAGCTGCTCCTTCGAGACCTTGGGGCAGGGCGCGATTGCCTCGCCGCTCGCCGGGTTCACGACAGGCATTTCGCCGTCGCCGCCCTGGCCGACCCATTCGCCTGCGATCAGCATCTTGATTTGGGGATAGGTGGTCATGGGCAAGTCCTTAATGTGTGCACGCGAGCCTTGAGGGTGACAAAAGTGACACCGTGTAACCTACAAGGCCGGAGAAATTCATATGTGAAAACATAGGCCTGAAAGCAAAATCGAAAAGGGGTGACACCGGGGTGGGGGCGGGAGGCTGAGTATGAAAGCGAGCGAACCTAACAGACTATCGCACGACTTGGCGAGGGTAGGAAAATTCGCGGTGCAGATGCGGGTCCAGATGGACGCAACAGTCTAAGTTCCAATTGTAACTATGTTGCGCATCCCTTATGTGCGCAGCGGCTCATCATCGCGACGGAGAGAATCATGCTGGTTGGCGTCCCCAAGGAAATCAAGAACCACGAATATCGCGTGGGTCTCACCCCCGAGGCCGCGCGCGAATACGTCGATGCGGGCCACCGCGTCATCGTCGAGACCAATGCGGGTGCCGGCATCAGCAAGAGCGATGCGGATTACCGCGCGATCGGTGCCGAGATCGTCGACAGCGCCGAGGAAGTCTTCGCGCGCGCTGACATGGTGGTGAAGGTCAAGGAACCCCAGCCGGGCGAATGGGTGCAACTGCGCGAAGGGCAGATCCTTTTCACCTATCTCCACCTTGCGCCCGATCCCGATCAGGCACGCGGCCTGATGGCAAGCGGCTGTTCGGCGATAGCCTATGAGACGGTCACCGGACCTGGCGGCGGCTTGCCACTTCTGGCGCCGATGAGCGAGGTTGCCGGGCGTTTGTCGATCGAGGCGGGAGCGCATGCTCTGCGTTCTGTCAATGGCGGGCGCGGAACGCTGATGGGCGGCGTGCCCGGTGTGTTGCCGGCGCGCGTGGTTATTCTGGGTGGCGGCGTGGTGGGCACGCAGGCGGCGCGCATGGCGGTGGGCCTTGGCGCGAATGTCGAGATCTTCGACAAGTCACTGCCGCGCCTGCGCCAGCTCGACGAGATGTTCCAGGGCCGCGCCAACACCCGCTATTCCACCGCAGGCACGATCGAACAGGCAATCGCCGACGCTGATGTGGTGGTGGGCGCTGTGCTGGTGCCCGGCGCCAGCGCGCCGCACCTCGTCAGCCGCGCCGGGCTTGCGATGATGAAACCGCGCAGTGTCCTCGTCGATGTAGCAATCGATCAGGGTGGCTGCTTCGAAACTTCGAAGCCGACCACGCACGAAGACCCGACCTATCTGGTTGATGACATCATCCACTATTGCGTGGCAAATATGCCAGGCGCGGTGCCGCATACGTCCAGCTATGCGCTCAACAACGCGACTTTGCCCTTCGGGCTGGCGCTGGCGAGCAAGGGCCTCAGGGCGTGCGAGGAGGATCCGCACCTTGCTCTTGGGCTGAACGTGCATGGCGGCAAGATTGTTAATTCTGCAGTTTCGGAGAGCCTCGGCTTCTGACGCTTGCGTCTAATCGAACAGTTTTTGCCTCGAATTCAGGAGCAATTCGGGATTTCGTGCGTATCTGGAATATGCCGAGCAAGGCGCAGTCAGGGCGCTCGACATGGGGTCGGGTCGAAGGGTCTGCGCCGGCCTGCGGGCCATATTAGCGAAGTTCCTGAAACGAAACGCACCATGAAACACTCCTCTCCGCAACCGATGGTCCGGCAGGTCAATTTCGACGCCGTGATCGACAGCCACGTCGCGCCCCAGAGCGCCAGCGACAAGGTCGCTTACGCTTTCGTCAAGGCGTTGCGCTTTGTCGCCGATACCTTCTTTGCCAAACGTTACGGCCACCGGGCCGTGGTGCTCGAGACGGTCGCGGCCGTGCCCGGAATGGTCGGCGGTCTGTGGCAGCACCTCACCGCGCTGCGCACGATGCGCGACGATGAAGGCTGGATCCGCACGCTTCTGGATGAAGCGGAAAACGAGCGGATGCACCTGATGACCTTCATCGAGATCGCCAAGCCTAATGCTTTCGAGCGGGCGCTGGTCGCGATCACCCAGATGGTGTTCTATAATTTCTATTTCTTCCTCTATCTCGTTGCCCCGCGCACCGCGCACCGGGTGGTTGGCTATTTCGAGGAAGAGGCAGTGATCAGCTACACGGCCTATCTCGCCGAGGTTGACGCCGGGCGCCACGAAAACGTGCCAGCCCCGCAGATCGCGATTGATTACTGGCAATTGCCGAGTGATGCGCGCCTGCGCGACGTGATCATCGCCGTGCGCGCCGACGAGGCGGAGCATCGTGATGTCAATCACGGCTTTGTCGATGCGCTCGATGCGAGAAAGGGGCACAAGCCGATTGCTACCCCGTCGCTCGACCGACCCGAACCGGCCATGCCCAAGGCCTCGCTGCACGAAGATGCGTTTCAGCAGCAACCAGCGCGCGAACCGGCCGAGTAGCAAGCAAGGCTTGATTTAATGGTCTCGTCATGCTGCGCGTCAGGCCAAGCATGAGGAGACCATTTGCATGAAAACCAGAGCCGCCGTCGCATTCGAGGCAAAGCGCCCGCTCGAGATCGTCGATCTTGATCTCGAAGGACCCAGACAGGGTGAGGTGCTTGTCGAATTGATGGCGACCGGCATCTGCCACACCGACGCCTATACGCTTGACGGGCTCGACAGCGAAGGGATCTTCCCCAGCGTTCTTGGTCATGAGGGCTGCGGCGTGGTGCGCGAAGTGGGGGCCGGCGTCACCTCGGTCGTGCCCGATGATCACGTTATCCCGCTCTACACGCCGGAATGCGGCAAGTGTAAATTCTGCCTCTCGGGCAAGACCAATCTGTGCCAGGCGATCCGCGTAACGCAAGGGCAGGGCCTGATGCCCGACGGCACCTCGCGCATGAGCTACAAGGGCGAGACGATCTACCACTATATGGGCTGTTCGACTTTCTCGAACTTTATCGTCCTGCCTGAAATTGCTGTCGCCAAGATCCGCAAGGACGCGCCTTTCGACACCACCTGCTATGTCGGCTGCGGGGTCACTACAGGCGTGGGCGCCGTCACCAAGACGGCAAACGTGCAGCCGGGCGACAATGTGGTGGTCTTCGGCCTTGGCGGCATCGGTCTGAACGTCATCCAGGGGGCCAAGCTCGCCGGTGCCAACCGCATCGTGGGCGTCGACATCAACCCGTCCAAACGCGAATGGGGCGAGAAATTCGGGATCATCGGCGTGGCCGAAGCGGGCAAGGAGATCGCTACCCGCCCGTTTCAGCTGGTGACGGGCCGCAACTGGCGCGGTACCGCATTTGGCGGAGCCAAGGGTCGCACCGACGTTCCGAAAATCGTTGATTGGTACATGGACGGGAAGATCGCGATCGATCCGATGATCACCCATCGCCTCAGCCTGGAAGAAATCAACAAGGGCTTTGACCTGATGCATGAAGGCAAAAGCATCCGCAGCGTGGTGGTCTTCTGATGGCAGATATTTCGACTGTCAGCGAGCAGCGCAGCCACGCAGGGACCCAGGGCGTCTACACGCACGCATCGACAACGACGAACTGCGAAATGACCTTCGCGGTCTATGTGCCCGACCACGAGCCCGGCACAAAGTTGCCCGTGCTCACTTATCTCTCCGGCCTTACCTGCACCCATGCCAACGTGATGGAAAAGGGCGAATATCGCCGCGCCTGCGCCGAGCACGGCATTGTCCTTTACGCGCCTGACACGTCCCCACGCGGCGACGAAGTGCCCGACACGCCAAGCGATGAATACGATTTCGGCAAGGGCGCAGGCTTTTATCTCGACGCCACCGAGGAGCCGTGGGCGACGCATTACAACATGCGCAGCTATATCGAGGAAGAGCTACCGAGCCTGATCGCCGCGAACTTTCCCGTCGACACGCAGCGTTCGTCGCTCTTCGGCCATTCGATGGGCGGACATGGCGCGCTTACCATTGGTCTGCGAAATCCCGGTCGCTTTCGCTCGGTCAGCGCCTTGGCACCGATCTGCGCGCCCAGCCAGGTCGAACGGCGACGCGAAGTCCTCGCGCGCTATCTTGGCGATGATCTTTCAGCGATGCGCGAATATGACGCTGTGGCCTTGATCGAGGATGGCGCGCGGCTGCCCGAATTGCTGGTCGACCAGGGGACACAGGATGAATTCCTGAGCTGGCTCGGCCCTGAAAAGCTGAAAGCGGCATGCGAGGCGGCGGGCATGGACCTGACCCTGCGGATGCAGGAAGGCTACGACCATGCTTACTACTTCGTCTCTACTTTCATGGCGGATCACATCGCCTGGCACGCCGAGCGCCTGAAAGCCTGAAGTCGCGCATGTCGGTCGAAGCGCGGCTTTACGCAGATCTGGAAGCGGCGGGCATCGCCTATCGGGTGCACGAACATCCGGCGGTCTTCACCGTCGAGGAATCCGCTGCGATCAAGACCGACATTGACTGCCTGCACACAAAGAACCTGTTCCTGAAGGATGCGGGCGGGGCATTCTTCCTGCTCACCGTTCCTGCCGAGGCGCGCATTGACCTTAAACGTGTGCACAAGCTGCTCGCCTGTCGCCGCCTGAGCTTTGGCAAGCCCGATGCGATGGAGCGCCTGATCGGTGTGACCCCCGGCTCGGTCACGCCGCTGGCGATGATCAACGCCGCGGTGGGCTCCCTTACTCTCGTGCTCGACAAGACGCTGGCGGTGGATGAGCCGGTTGGCGTTCACCCGCTGCGCAACACCGCGACGATCGTGCTGACCGGAACGGATATTCTCGCGGCTGCGAGGGACTGGGGGCATGATCCGCGCGTGGTAGACCTGCCCAAAATCGAGGGAGGCTAAGCCGAAAGCCTTGGCCTTCAGGCCTGCACCACCGTCTGCTCGATGATGCCGAAGATCGAGTGGTTTTCCGCATCGCGCATCTCCACCTTCACCGTATCGCCCGGCGCCATGAAGCGCGTTGTCGGCTCACCATTGGCGATGGTCTCGATCATCCGGATTTCGGCGATGCACGAATAGCCAAGCCCACCTTCGCTAACCGGCTTGCCGGGTCCCCCATCCGCGCCCTTGTTGCTGATTGTCCCCGAGCCAATGATCGAGCCGGCGCAAAGCGACCGGGTCTTGGCGGCGTGCGCGACCAGATGCGCCATGTTGAAGGTCGCATCAACGCCCACCTCGGCGCGCCCGAAAGGCTCCCCATTGTAGTCGACCATCAGCGGAAGGTGGACGAGGCTTTCCTTCCACGCTTCGCCGAGCTCGTCGGGCGTCACCGCGACCGGTGAAAAGGCGCTCGAGGGCTTGGACTGGAAGAAACCGAAGCCTTTCGCGAGTTCGCCCGGGATCAGGCCGCGCAGGGATACGTCGTTGACGAGCATGACGAGCTTGATGTGGCCCGCGGCCTCTTCAACGCTCACGCCCATCGGAACGTCGTCGACGATCACCGCGACTTCGCCCTCCATGTCGCAGCCCCAGGCCGTGTCTCCCAGCGGGATGTCGGCGCGCGGCGGCAGGAAGCTGTCGCTGCCGCCCTGATACATCAGCGGGTCGTGATAGAAGCTGTCGGGCACTTCGGCGCCGCGCGCTTTCCTCACCAGTTCGACATGGTTGATGTAGGCACTGCCATCGGCCCATTGATAGGCGCGGGGCAGCGGCGAATGGGCCTGGCGTTCGTGGAAGCGTTCGCACGGGACAGTTTCGTGTTCGACATCTGTCGCCAGCAATTCGAGTTCGGGCGAGACGCGCGCCCAGTCATCGAGCGCGGCCTGCAGCGTGGGCGCGATATAGCCCGCCGCGCAGCAGCGTGTGAGATCCTTCGAGACGACGACCAGCTTGCCGTCGCGTGTGCCATCATTGAGCGTGGCGAGTTTCATGTGGGGTTCCTCTCCGGATTGTCGGGTTGATTATCGGGATGCGCGCGCTGGAAAGCGGGCAGGGCCAGGCAGGCCTGCTCGATCGCGGTGATGCGCGGGCTGGCGCTGAAATCGTAGCCGAAACGCCGCGCGTTGTAGACTTGCGGCAAGAGCACGACCTCAAACAGGCCGGGCTTGCCGCCGATCAGGAATTCGCCCGTGCCAAGCTGCGCGAGGCGCGTCTCGACCGGATCGAGCGTGCGAGCCAGCCAATGGTTGTACCAGACGCCGATTTCCGGCTGCGACTTGCCGTATTCGTCCTTGAGCCATTTGAGCACCGGGAGGTTCAAGGGCGCGTGCAGTTCGGTCGCGATGGCGTAGGTCAGTTCGCGCACGGTGTAGCGTTCCTCGATCCCTGCGGGCATTAGCGGCGGGTCGGGATAGGCTTCCTCGAGCCATTCGATAAGCGCCATGGATTGAGCGCGGTCACGCCCATCGGCCTCCAGCATGGGAACCGATCCGAACGGGTTACGGGTTGTGAAGGCTGCGTCTTTCTGCGCGGTCTCGAGAAGATTCACTGGCACATTTTCATAGTGCAGCCCCTTCAATTCGAGCGCGATGCGCAGGCGATAGGAGGTGGAGCTGCGGTAATAGCCGTAAAGTTTCATCGAAATCGCTTTATTCGTAAAGCCGGGCGCACTGCGCGCAGGCTCTTTCGAGCCGAGGACTAGAACGCTGAAAGCCCGGTTATGCCGCGACCCAGGATCAGCGCGTGGACATCATGCGTACCTTCATAGGTGTTGACCGTTTCAAGGTTCACCATGTGGCGGATCACCTGATATTCCCCGCTGATGCCATTGCCGCCATGCATGTCGCGGGCCATACGCGCGATATCGAGCGCCTTGCCGACATTGTTGCGTTTGACGATCGAAATCATGTCGGGGCTGAAACGGTGTTCGTCGATCAGGCGGCCGACGCGAAGGCTCGCCTGGAGGCCAAGCGCGACATCGCTCATCATGTCTGCGAGCTTCTTCTGAAACAGCTGCGTTCCGGCCAGCGGGCGGCCGAACTGTTTGCGATCCAGCCCGTATTGCCGCGCGGCGTGCATGCAGAATTCGGCTGCGCCCATCGCGCCCCAGCTAATGCCATAGCGTGCTCGGTTGAGGCAGCCAAACGGGCCTTTGAGGCCCTGGACATGCGGCAACAGCGCGCTGGCGGGCACGCGCACCTCGTCCATCATGATCATGCCGGTGGTCGAGGCGCGAAGCGATATCTTGCCTTCGATCTTGGGTGCAGAGAGCCCTTCCATACCCTTTTCGAGGATGAAGCCGCGAATGCCGCCGCCATGCTCTTCGGACTTTGCCCAGACGACGAAGACATCGGCGAAGGGCGAGTTGGAGATCCAGGTCTTGCTGCCCGAGATCACGTAATCATCGCCGTCCTTCTTGGCATATGTCTTCATGCCGGCGGGGTCTGATCCGGCATCAGGCTCCGTGAGCCCGAAACAGCCGATCAGCTCACCGCTCGCCAAGCCGGGGAGGTATCTGGCGCGCTGTTCGTCCGAGCCAAAGGCGTAGATCGGGTGCATGACGAGGCTCGACTGAACACTCGCCATCGAACGATAGCCGCTATCGACGCGCTCGATCTCGCGCGCGACGAGGCCGTAGGCGACATAGGAGGCGCCGACGCCGCCGAATTCTTCCGGGATGGTGACCCCCAGCATGCCGGCCTTGCCCATCAGCGGGAAAAGTTCAGGCACGCTGACTTCATTGCGAAATGCCTCGATCACGCGCGGCTGCAGCTCGCTCTGCGCGAAACCGTTTGCGGCATCACGGATCATCCGCTCGTCTTCGGTCAGCTGGGTTTCCAGATCAAAGGGATCTTCCCAGTTAAACGGCACGATCCCTTCGCTGGGGTTGCGATCGGCTTTCGCGTCGGGCGCGCTGAAGGGGGCGTTCACGGTTTCAAACTCCTATGGGCGAACGGTCAGGACGTCACCAAAATGATGTTATGGAAGAAGCGATACACGTGCTGGCTTGCCGGGTCACCCGTGTTCTTTTGCTGGTGCGCAAGGCGCTGTGGCAAAGGCCCCCAACGCGGGGCTACTCAGCAGGCAGAGGGTCTTGTCAGGCCTTTGCGCGCAGGGCCTCGATCAGCCCATTCACTGCGCCGAGCATGTCGGCGGGCGGGCAGGGCTTGATCACTGTCATCGCAGCGGGAAATTGAGCCTGAAGATCATCTGTGTTCTGGCAGCTGGAGTAGAAGATGATCGGGACATTGCGCTCATCCATTTTCCGGGCGAGGTCGAGGATTTCGCCGTCTTCGATCGAGGTGTCGAGGATTGCAAGATCCGGCGCCGCGTTCTCGAAGGCCTCGCTGGCCGACGACACCCCGCTGAAGGGCCCGGCGACCTGATAGCCGGCCTCTTCGACCGTATCGCAAAGATCGAATGCAACAACAGGCTCGTCTTCTGCGACGAGAATTCGGTGAACCATGAGCCCCTCCCTACTGGACGGTAAGGAGTGTAACATGATTCTTACAATGTCCCGGCTGAAAACTTATCCGTTCTTGCCGAACTTCTCTGCATAGGCATCTTTATCGCCTGAGATCAGCAGTTTCGCCTGCTCAACCCATTGGTCGCGGGTGATGCGCCCCTGGAACCGGCCCAGCTTCGCGTCGATCTTTGCGATGTCCGACTCGGTCCATGCCGCGATCTGGGCAAAGGTCGTTACGCCTTCCTCGGTAAGAATACTCACCAGCTTCGGGCCAATCCCCTTGATCTGGAGCAGGTCATCCTTGCCCGAGACTTTCGGTGCAGGCGCACGGGCCGTCCGAGCGGTGGATGCGGCCAGCGGAGCGGGGGTGTCCTCGACCCGGTCCTGCAATTCGCTTGCCTTGGGAACAGGCTCACGCGAGAGCGGTGGCAAGGGCGATGGAGCCGGGGCCTGATCTTCAAGCGGTGCAGGATTGTCTTCGACCGCATCGAGTTTTTCCGGCACCACCGATGCCCCCGCCTCGGCATCCGCGATCGCGGGAGCCGCTGCAACCGGGTCGGTGTTGGCCTTTGCACTGGTTTCGCCAAAATTGTTGGCGACCGCCGCTGGGGCAGCGTCGATCAGTGCCTGGTTGCGCCTGGCGGGAGCGGCGCCATCGTCAAGAACATCGCGCTTGAGGCTGTCCTCGCCCACCACATCGGTCGTCTTGCCCGTGCGCATGATAAGCCAGACTGCGATGACCAGCAGCACGAGGCCGATTATGATGAATGGAATATAGGGGGTGAGCTGGTCCGGCATGCGACGGCCTTCCTTTTTGGGGCAAACGAAACGCCCGGCGATCTAGCAGCGGGCAGCACTCGTGCAAATGGTGCCTTTATGGCCTGAGAACAAGCCGGGCGCCGGGGCAGGGTGGGGGCGATGCCGGCTTGAAATGGCCCCGGCACCCTGCCCGGAGCGTTGCTCAGCCGCCCTTCATGCCGGCAGCGACGGCGTTCAGTTGCAGGAATTCCTGGCGCCAGAAATCTTTCTGTGTGCCTGCGAGCGCGCCGATATCCTCGAAGTCGAACCCTTGCATCAAGTCATCGCCGCGCAGCACCTGGCCAAAGGCTGCGACCGAGGCGGCGAAGGCAAAGTCGCCGCGCGGGGTTGTCGCCCGTTCGAAATCGCGGGCCAAGACCACCTTTTCGATCAGCGTCGATGTGTCGCCATCTGGCAGCTTGTAGCGCAGTTTGACAAAGGCGGCCTCGGCGATCTGTTCGTTTGCGGCTGCGGGCACGCTGTCTTCGTAGCGGCGCGCAGGGATCCAGCCCGCTGCGCCTGCGGGGACGACCTCGTAGATCGCGGTCACCTGATGACCGGCACCGATATCGCCCGCATCGACCGCATCATTGTTGAAATCCTCCTCGCGCAGTGCGCGGTTCTCATAGCCTACAAGGCGATACTGGCTGATGACCGCAGGATTGAACTCGACCTGGATCTTGACGTCCTTGGCGATGGTGAAGAGGGTGGAGGACATCTCGTCGCCCAGCACCTTCTTTGCCTCGAGCGCGCTGTCGATATAGGCGTAGTTCCCGTTCCCCTTGTTGGCGATCTGCTCCATCATCGCCTCATTGTAATTTCCCTGACCAAAGCCCAGCGTGGTAAGCGTGATGCCGCGGTCGCGATTGGCCTCGACCATCTCCACCAAAGCGTCCTTGTCGGACAGGCCGACATTGAAATCGCCGTCGGTCGCCAGGATCACGCGGTTGACGCCGCCCTTGATGAAATTGTCCTCGGCGATGTTGTAAGCGAGCTTGATCCCCGCGCCGCCAGCGGTTGATCCGCCCGCGCTCAGTTCATCGAGAGCGCGGCGGATTGCGCGCACATCGTTGGTCGGCTCAAGCACTAGGCCAGCAGCGCCCGCATAGACGACGATCGAAACCCGGTCCTGCTCGCCAAGCTCGCCGGCAAGGCCTGAAAGCGCGGTCTTTACCAGCGGCAGCTTGTCTGGCCGGTTCATGGAGCCCGATACGTCCATCAGGAATACGAGATTGGCTGGCGGGCGTTCGTTGCGCTCTAGATCGTAGCCGCGAAGGCCGATGCGCATCAGGCGGGTGTCATCATTCCACGGGGTGGTGGCGACATCGGTTGTGACGCTGAAGGGCGCATCGGTGCCGGCCGGGCGCGGGTAATCGTAGCGGAAATAGTTGATCATCTCCTCGGTTCGGACAGCCGCGCGCGGGGGCAACTGGCCCTGGTTGAGGAAGCGGCGGGTATTCGCATAGGCGCCGGTGTCGACATCGACGCTGAAGGTCGAGACCGGCTGGCTCTGAGTCAGCTTGACGGGCGAGACTTCCTCGCCCTCATAGCGCTCACGGCCCGGATCGACTGCGGTCTGCACGGGCATGACATAAGCAGGGGCTGCTCCTCGGACCGCACCTGTAGCGTTGCGCTGCGCGCGCGACAGGTTGGCAAAGCGCGCGCGGTCGGCGGCGCTGGTGACGCGTGAACCGGTAACGACAACGCTCTCGGGTTCGGTTCTTGCGGGGGGAGGCGGGGCTACAAGGGCTGGCGGGGCTGGGGGCGGGATCGAAGCGCCCGCATCAGCCGTCTTCGTCTCGTAATTTCCATCCATGGTGCTACAGCCCGCGAGGATGATGATCGGAGCTAGCGCGACGGCGACCGTGCTTAGCGCTCTGGTCGGTCGGCGTTTGGACGACGGGTTTGACGGATTGATCGGCTGTTCCATGCGCATCCTCCTTGCCCCCAATGGACCTGACCCAACATGGACAGGCTTGATGAACGCATGATGAGTGCCTTGGAAAGCCGGGGGAAAGCGGTTGCGCTCAGGCTTGCGAGGTGGTCTCCGCCACGGGGCTGGTCGCGACATTCTTGCGGAACAGCACCTTGTCCGATTCGTCAAAGCCGCGCTTCCAGATGACTGCCATGTAGACTGCAAGGATTGCCGGGCCGCCGATGATCAGCTCGACCCATTCAGGTGTGAACTCGGTGAAGATGAAGCCGACAAGCACTGCCGGCGCCGCTGCATAGACCAGTGCCCAGCGCCAATTTGATACCGGCGCCTTCAGCAGCGTCTTGAGCACGATCGCCTTCACGAGGCTGGAGACACCGAGCGCGAGGAACATCGCCAGCCCTGCGCCCGCCGCCTGGAAACCTTCGTCGAGCTCGAGGTGCTTCGCGAAGAGGATCAGCCCGACCGTCAGCGCGCCCTGCAAGGTGATGACACCGACCGAAATCGCGAGGTTGCGCTTCCTCGCGATGTAGACGAGCACGCTTTCAGAAACGACCGCCATTGAAGCGACCACTTCGGCAGCCAGCAGGATCGCAAGCGCGCCGGTCCCGCCGACGATCTGCGGCCCGCCGAGCCCCATCACCGCCTCACCCGGTATCGCAAGAGTGAGCGCGATGCCGAATTGCAGCGCGATGATCCAGAAGCCTACCTGTCGCACTTGTGAGGCAATGGCGGCCATGTTGCCGGTCTTGAGGTTCTTGGTGATGACCGGAGCAAGGATCGGCTCGAAACTGGTCTTCAGTTTCTGTGGCAGGCTGACGATTTCCTTGGCAAACCAGTAGATGCCGACCGTTCCGGCCGAGGTGAACTGGCCGAGCAGGAACACGTCGAGCAGGCGCGTGCCGCGCTCGATCACGTCGGCCCCGATCAGGGGCAAAGCGCGCGCGGTCATCCGGGCGAGATAGCGCGGGCGCGGGCGCCAGTCATCCGGCCAGCCATAGGTCCGGATAAAGGCCCACACAGCGGTGACGAGCGCAGCGTAGATCGAGCCCAGAAATGCAAGGGCGAGCCCCCCCTCGGAGAAGCCGGGCACGAAGAACAGTGCCACCACGAGGATGGATTTGGTCCACGGCTCCACCAGCGCTCGGGCGCGAACGGTGGTGGCGATATCGTATTTGTAGGCTTGCGCTGCGAGCAGGATCTCGGTCAGAGCGAAAGCGGGGATCGCGGCGATCATCCACATGTCGAAGTCGGAATTGGTGCCGCTCGGGAAGATCAGGAAAGGGAAGGCCAGCAGCAGCGCGCAGGCGGCAAGGCTGAACAGAAGCGAGGTCAGCATCCCGTCAAATACGAGGTTGGCCGCAGGCGCCTCGTCGTCCTCCGCGCCTTCGGTCAGGCGCTGCGCAAGGCCGCGCTTCTCGCCCAGCGCGCAGACCAGAGCGAAGATCTCGATCACCACGAAAGCGGCAGCGAAGCGGCCCATTTCATCGACGCCATACAGGCGGTATCCGATGAACAGGAACGGGATACCCCCCAGCAGACGCAGCACGAAACCAAGCGTGTTGGTACGCCCCCCCTTGGCGAGGGCTACCATGTCGTCCTGGTCGGACGCAGTGTCGGGCGTTTGGGGGGTGCTCACCTCAGAACTCGTTTTCCGCGACCAATGGGCGGGCGAGCAATTGCGCCACCACGTCGCGCGGTGCTGCGCCTTCAAGGATCGCGTGAACGCCGGTGGTGATCGGCATTGCGATATCGCGGTCGATTGCGAGCTGTGCAAGCACGGGTGCGGTATGCGCGCCTTCGGCGACGGTGCGCCTGTCGGCCATCAGATCAGCAGCGCTCCGGCCTTCGCCAAGCGCTTTTCCGAGCGAGAAATTGCGGCTTGAGGTTGAGGTACAGGTCAGCACCAGGTCGCCCATTCCGCACAGGCCCGATAGCGTTTCCGCTCTCGCGCCAAGCGCCATGCCGAAACGCAGCATCTCGGCCATGCCGCGCGCAATCAGCGCAGCGCGCGCGTTCTGGCCAAGGCCGAGGCCATCGACAAGGCCGCAGGCAATCGCGAGCACGTTCTTGATCGCCCCGCCGATCTCCGCCCCGGTGACGTCGCTGGAATAATAGGGCCGGAAAGTTGGCCGCGCGATCGCAGGGGACAGCCTTCGCCATTGCGCTTCACCGCAGGCGCAAGCGAGCGTCACCGCGGTGGGCAGCCCGGCGGCGACTTCGTGCGCGAAAGTGGGGCCGGAGAGGACCGCGATCTCGCTTTGAGGGCACGCGATCCGGGCGACGTCATTCATCAACCTTCCGCTACCCGCTTCGATCCCCTTGGAGCACAGCACAAGGTCTCGCGGCGCCCTGGACAGGCCGGCGAGCACCTTGCCCATTACCTGCGCGGGCGTGACCGCCAGCGCAATATCGATATCGGCAAGGTCCGCCAGGTCGCCGGTGGCACGAATTGCCGGGTGAAGGGTGGCGCAAGGCAGGAAGAGCGGGTTGGTGTGATCGCGATTGATCGCCTCGACCACTTCGCTCTCGTAGGCCCAGATGAGGACATCGCCTGCTTTTGTATCGGGGGCGCTGGCGAGCATTTGTGCCAGTGCCGTGCCCCAGGCGCCCGCGCCGATCACTCCCAGTGTTTGCGTCATGCTTTTACTCCCGCTCCCCGCACTGTTTCGGCGTGCGGATCAAGCGGCCAGCGGGGGCGAGCGCGCAGATCGAGTGGGTCCGAGGAAATCGGTGCACCTTCAGCGGGCAGGCGCTCGCACCCAGCCCAGGCGATCATCGCCGCATTGTCGGTGCACAGTTTGAGCGGCGGCGCGGAGAAATGCATGGCGTGGCGTGCAGCGATCGCTTCCAGCGCTTGGCGCACCGCCAGGTTGGCCGCGACCCCGCCGGCGACCACGAGGGCGGGCGGAGTGTCGACCGCCGCCAGCGCGTGTTCCAGCCGGTCGACAAGGCATTCGATCGCCGCCGCCTGAAAGCTGGCAGCGATATCGGCGTGCGCATGGTCACCGGTCTCGTAAGCCCGCAGGACCGCACTTTTGAGCCCTGCGAAACTGAAATGGGGTTCTTTCGAGCCCTTTAGCGGGCGGGGAAGGGGCACCGCTTTCGCATCGCCCTCACGCGCAAGGCGTTCCACCGCCGGGCCGCCGGGATAGCCGAGGCCCAGGATCTTGGCAGTCTTGTCGAATGCTTCACCCAAGGCATCATCGATCGTGGTCGCAAGCCGGCGATAGTCACCCACGCCCTCAACCGCTAGGATCTGGCAATGCCCGCCCGAGACAAGCAGAAGCAGGTAGGGAAAGGCGAGGTGCGCATCCGCCAGTCGGGGCGAGAGCGCGTGGCCTTCCAGATGGTTGATCGCCAGTAGCGGCGTCTCGCTCGCCATCGCCAGCGCCTTGGCGCTGACAAGGCCAACCATCACGCCGCCGATAAGGCCCGGCCCGGCTGTTGCAGCGATGGCATCCACATCGCCAAGATCAAGTCCTGCTTCCTCCAGAACCGCATCGAGCATGGGTGCCAGCCGTTCCGCATGGGCGCGCGCTGCGATTTCGGGGACAACGCCCCCAAAGGGCGCATGCTCTGCCTCCTGGCTCGCGATCTGCTCGGCGAGGATGCGCCGATCTGACGTGACCAGCGCCACTGCAGTCTCGTCGCAACTGGACTCGATCCCCAATACAATTCTGGCAGCTGCGTGTCCCATCGCGCTTCCATCTAGTGGCTGTGCCCGCTAGGGCAAGCGTGACGGAAGGGAATGTCGATGAGTGATCAACCGAAGGGTTCGGTGCAAATCCGCTTGGGTACGCGCAATTCGCCGCTAGCCATGGCGCAGGCCTATGAGACCCGCAAAAGGCTGTGTGCCGCGCATAACTGGACCGAGGACGCGGTTGAACTGGTCCCGGTCGTGGCGAGCGGTGACAAGGTGCTCGACCGTCCCCTCGCGGAAATCGGCGGCAAGGCGCTGTGGACCAAGGAGCTCGACGTATGGCTTCACGAAGGCCGGATCGATGTCGCTGTACACTCGGCCAAGGATGTCGAGACCGAGCGGCCTGATGCCTTCACCTTTGGTGCGGTGCTGCCGCGTGCGGATCGGCGCGATTGCCTGGTGGGCGCTGAGAGCATCGCGAGCATCGCGCCGGGTGCGGTCGTAGGCACCAGCGCGCCGCGGCGTGCCGCGCAATTGCTCAATATCAGGCCCGATTGCCGCGTCGTGACCTTTCGCGGTAATGTCGCAACGCGATTGGGCAAGCTGGAAGCGGGCGAGGCCGATGTGACTTTCCTCGCAGCCGCAGGGCTGGAGCGCCTTGACCAAAGCCATGTCGGCTCCCCGATCGAGACCGATGAATGGATCCCGGCTGCCGCACAGGGCGCGATTGCGCTTGAATGTCGTGCGGGCGACCAAACGACGCTGGCAGCTCTCGCCGCGCTTGACCATGCTGAGACCCGTGCCGAGCTGGAAGCCGAACGCGCGCTGCTCGCAGCCCTAGGCGGCACGTGCCATTCGCCGGTCGCGGTGCTGTGCACCCACGGGTCGCGCGGGCTTGCCATGCATGCAGCGATCTTCTCGCCCGACGGCAAGGAGCGCGTCGAGGGTGAGGCGGTCTGCGCGCCGGGCGATCATGGACCGATTCACAAGCTCGCTGATGACCTGCTTTCGCGTGCGAGCGAGGCTGTGACCGAACATTTTCAAGGGGCATGAGCAGGGGCCAGAAGCCCGTGCTTGCGATCCGGCCCGAGCCCGGGCTGAGCTCAACGCTGGCGTTGGGCCGCGGCATGGGTCTTGCCATGCACGGCTTTGCTCTGTCTCGCGTTAATGCTGCTGACTGGGACTTGCCGCCGCTTGCCCGGTTCGATGCGCTCCTGATCGGCAGCGCCAATGCCATGCGTCACGGTGGAGAAAAGCTTGCCAGGCTCAAGCATCTGCCCGTCCATGCCGTGGGTGAGGCGACCGCGCGCGAGGCCCGTTCTGCAGGCTTTGCTATCGAGCGACTGGGCAAGGGCGGATTGCAGACGGTTCTCGATGCTGTCACGCCGCCGCTCCGGTACCTTCGCCTTGTCGGCAATGAATATGTCGATCTCAAATGGCCCGAAGGCATCACCTTCGAGCCCGTGCAGGTCTATGAGGTTCAGCCGCTGCGGTTCGACGATCACGCCACACAACTTCTGCGCAGGGACACTGTCGTGCTGCTCCATTCCGCCGCGATGACGCGTCAGTTCATCAGTGAATGCGATCGGCTCGACCTGGACCGCGGCCTGATCACGCTGGCTGCCATGGGAGAACGGATTGCCGGCCCGGCCCGCGAAGATGCGAAGGGGGGCTGGGCTTCTATCCACACCCCTGAGGAGCCTAGCGACGGAGCCTTGCTGGCCATGGTGCGGGGCCTGTGCCAGAAGGGATGAAAAGGTGCATGCACGCGCCGGAGCGTTGACTTGTGCGTCGATGCAATCTTTGTTCAGGATCAGAAAGAGCGCTTGCGGGCGCATTAAGAGACAAGAACACGTATGGAATCGAAATATGGCAGCCGGCGTAAGCCTCCGTCCCTGAAGGGGCCGCTGCTGGCATCGGCTGCGTCCTTTCTGCTCGGCGGCGCGCTGGTGGGATATGTCCTGTGGTATAATAACAGCAGGCTTGACGATGAAGACCTGATCGAGCGCGTCACCTCCATGGAGGTAAGCCCCACCCCTGAAAACAGCCCCAGCGCAGCGGTCTCGCCATCGCCCACACCATTGGCCGAGGCTCTGGAAGAGGCTGAGACGCCTGAACAAGCTGTCGAGGTGGTCACCCGCGTTGCCGAGCAACAGGGCGGCCTCGAACAGCGCCTTGCCGCGGCAGAGCAGCGATTGACGCGGCTGGATATCCAGGCGCAGGCGGCAGCAGGCAATGCCGCGCGTGCCGAGGCGCTGCTGATCGCCTTTGCGACGCGCCGCCTGATCGAGCGCGGGGATGAGCTCGGCTATCTTGCGGACCAGCTGCGGCTGCGGTTCGGCGATGAACGTCCCAATGCGGTCAACACCATCATCGGCTTCTCGCGCAGCGACCCGCCGATCCGGCTCGATGGTCTGCTCGCGCGGCTGGACGGGCTCGGTCCCCAATTGCAGGAGCGCAGCGAAGGCCCCTCCTGGGAAGCCTTCACCCGCGAATTGAGCGAATTGTTCGTCATCCGCCGCGAATCCACCCCCTCGAGCCAGCCCGAACGACGGCTCCAGCGCGCACGCTTTGCGATGGAGCAGGGGCGTTATCGCAGCGCGATCGAGGAAGTGCGCGGATTGCCCGGCGCTGACAGGGCCGATGCGTGGATCGCCGATGCCGAGCGTTTTGCCGCTGCGATGGAGGCGCTGGAAAACATCGAGACGGCCGCCGTGCTCGACCAGCGGGGGCTGCGAGATGGATCGGGCAACCGCGTCGCCCAGCCCAGCACGGTCGGCTCGGGCGGCTGAGCAGTCTCTTATGCGCGCAGCAATTCGGGCAGATCGCCCGAAACGCCGCGCGCTTCATCCATGAAGAAGGTCTTGAGCGCACCCGTGCGCTGAACCGCGCTCATCCCCAGACGCCGCGCAGCCGAGGCCACCGGGCCCGGTACGCCGAAGAGCCGCGTCAGCGTATCGGTGGCGATGCTGACCATGAAACTGTCGAGCCCGCGCCAGTTCTCATAGCGCTTCAGCAGTTGCGCATCGCCCGTATCGAGCCCGAGGCGCGCGCCATCGGCCAGCACTTCGACAAGTGCAGCGGCATCGCGCAAGCCGAGATTGAGGCCCTGGCCTGCAATCGGGTGGATGCCATGCGCCGCATCGCCCACCAGGGCGAGGCGCTGATCGGTGATCTTGGCGGTGTGGTGAAAACCCAGCGGCCAGCTTGACCGCTTGCCGACACTGGTGACTTCGCCGAGCACGTCGCCCATGCGTTTTTGCACTTCGGCCAGGAACGCGCGGTCGCCCAGCTTCATGACGCCGCGGCCGTCCTCTTCGGACACAGTCCACACCAGCGAGGAGCGATGCGTCCCGTCCGCATCATCATTCATCGGAAGGAGTGCGAACGGGCCGGCGGGGTAGAAGATTTCCCAAGCGACATTTTCGTGCGGCTTTGAATGAGTGAGCCCGGCGATCACGGCGCGGTGTTTGTAATCCCACTTGGCAAGCGTGAAACCTGCCTCATCGCGCGTCGGCGACTGGCGGCCTTCGGCCGCAATCATCAGCCGGCCCCTCAGCTTCTCTCCGCTCGCGAGTAGCGCGGCTACCCCGTATTCGGAACGCTGGCGCTCGGTCACCTCGGCTTTGGAAACCCAGTTGATGAGCGGTTCCTTGGCGGCGGCTTCGAACAGGGCCAGCCGAAGCCTGCGATTGGGAAACATGCGACCCAGAGTACCCTGCGTTGCGTCTGGCTGGAAATCGATCCGGCCCGGCTTTTGCTGGTCGGTCACTGCGATCGAGGCGATGTCGCAGGCAAATTCCTCGAGCCCCTCGGAAATCCCGATATTGGTGAACATGTGCCAGCTTGCGGTGCTGATCGCGGTGGCGCGGTCGTCGAACCCCTCGGCGGTCAGCTCTGCCGGATCGGCGCGGTCGATGACGTGGCTCGACATCCCCTTTTTTGCCGCCGCAAGCGCGAGCGCCATACCCACAAGTCCCCCGCCGAGGATCAAAAGGTCGCGGCTTTCGTTGTCAGCGCTCATAGTCTTGCCCATGTGATTACCCTGTCGGGTTGGATTGCGAATATCATGTCCCCCGCTCTAGAGGCTAGTTTGTGATCCGCGCAAGATTCTTCCCCCTCCTGCTCAAAGACTTCGCTGCATGGGTATGTGCGTTGTGCGCAAGCCTCTTGCTGGCTGGCGCGGCGAGCGCACAGGAAGAGCGCCAGCCGCCCTATTATGGCGATGAGAACATCTCGGTCGAATTGCTGGCCGACGGTCTCCCTCAATCAGGCGAGCAATGGACGCTCGCGCTCAGTTTCTCGCCCAGCGCGCCCGAATGGCACGGCTATTGGAAGAACCCTGGCGATGCCGGGCAGGGGATGCGTCTCAGGCTCGAGCTGCCCGAAGGCTGGACTATGGGCGAGCCGCTCTACCCCGTGCCCGAACGGCTCATGATCCGCGACCTGATGAACCATATTTATGAAGGCGATTACGCGGTTCTCGTCCCGGTGAGTGTACCCGAAGATGCCGTGATAGAGGGCGTGCCGAGCCTATCGGGCTATGTCGAGTTCCTTGCCTGCACCGACCGGGTCTGCGTGCCGCAGGATGCAGTGCTGGAGGCGTCCATCGGGCTTGGCGACTTTGCGAAATGGCGTGCGCAGGTCGCGCCGCTGCTCGATGTAAAAGCGTCTTTCGAGGTGACCGCCACGGCGCTGCGCCTCGCGATACCGTTGCCGGAAAGCGTGGCTCTTTCGGCTCCGCACGTCTTCATCGGCAACGAGGAACTGGTGGACTACGCCGCGTTTCAGACCTTCCGGCGCGAGGGGGACACTATCACCGTGGAGATCCCGCTTTCAGGCTATGAGCGCTCGCAGCCCCGCATGGTCGAGGGTATTATGTCTTTTGGCGCCGAGACCGGCGTGCGCTTCAAAGCGCAGCCGGGCGAGGTTTCGACAGGCGGCGAGCAGATTGCGGGGCCGATCGGCCCTGAGGCCCCGCCGCTATGGACGCTGGCGCTGGGCGCATTGCTGGGTGGGCTGATCCTCAATATCATGCCCTGCGTCTTCCCCATCCTCAGCCTCAAAGCTCTGGCCCTTGCGCGAGCAGGCGGCAGCGAAGCCGAGGCGAGGGTCGAGGGCGTGGCCTACACGCTTGGCGTCGTGCTCGCATGCGTGTCGCTGGGCGCAGTGATGCTGGCCTTGCGCGCAGCTGGCGAGCAGGTGGGCTGGGCGTTCCAGCTCCAGGAGCCGTCGGTCGTCATCGTGCTGTTGGTCCTGGCCGCCGCAATCACCGCGAATTTTGCGGGCGTGTTCGAATTGCCGAGCATCAATACCGGCTCTGGCGCGAAGAAAGGCGCAGGCGGAGCGTTCGCCACCGGCTTGCTTGCAGCCTTCGCCGCAACACCGTGCACCGGCCCGTTCATGGCCGCAGCTCTTGGCGCGGCGCTGCTGCTGCCAGCGCCGCTCGCGCTGGTCCTGTTTGCCTGCCTCGGTCTTGGCCTCGCGCTGCCTTTCCTGCTGCTGGGTTTCGTGCCCGCCTTGCGCAAACGGCTGCCCAAGCCCGGCGCATGGATGAACACATTTCGCCGCGTGATGGCGATCCCGATGGGGCTCACCTCGCTGGCGCTCATCTGGCTGACGGCGCAACTGGGCGGCAAGGGCTTTGCGCTGTTCGCCCTCGTGCTCACTTTCGGCGTGGTCCTCGCGCTGTTTGTTGTCGGCAAACTCCAGCGATCGGGCAAGATGGCCTGGCCCGCCTTCGCGCTGATTGCCGCGCCCTTTGTCGTCTTTGGCGCAATCGCGCTTCCTGCCAGTTTCGAGCGCCCGGATCGCGACGCCTCGGCCTCGCTGCTCGCTGCCGAGGAGTTTTCGGTGCAAGCCCTGGCGAAGGCACGTAGCTCTGGCCAGCCGGTCTTTCTTTGGTTCACGGCCGACTGGTGCGTCACTTGCAAGGTCAATGAAAGCGTCGCTATCGAGCGCGAGGCAACCAAGGAGGCGTTCGAGCAGGCGGGCGTGATCGCGATGGTGGGCGACTGGACATTGCGTGACGAGGAGATCACGCAGTTCCTGACCGATCAGGGCGCGGCGGGCGTGCCGCTTTACCTCTGGTACGAACCGGGCAACGAAGCGGAGCAATTGCCTCAGGTCCTCACCCCGGACATGCTTGTCGAGCATGCGCAGCGCGAGCGCTAACGCCTGCGGCAGGCCTCCAGGAACTGCATCCCAAGCTCGTTGCCCTCGATCGTGATCATGCCTGCTCCCGGAACGGTGACGGTGAGCGAGCGCGGTCCGGCGAGCGGTTCAAGGCGGCTATCGGCAGCGCTCACCTCGGCGCGCCAGACGCTGCGCCGGGAATTGGGGCCGCGCACTTCGACCGCATCGACCTCGATCCGTCCCATATGTCCGTTGCCCAGTAACGCCATCAGCGCGCCCGCGCCTTCATCCGCCGGGCTCAACCGGGTGAGGCGCAGGCGTGGATTTTCTCCCTCATCGAGGCAGGTGAGTGCCAGCAAAGCGGGCGAACCGGGCACGCCATAAAGCAGGCGCGCGGCGTTAGTCGGGCTGAACGCCCAAATTGCGCCTTGCGTGTCAGGCGAGGGCAGGGGATCGGACGCGTAAGTGGGTGCGGCCTCGGGCAGATCGCGGTTCAGATCGGCATCGGTGGGCGGCGGTTTGCAGGCTGCCAACAGCGAAAGGCTGCTGGCGAGCGCCAACCCACAAGAAGCCGCCGTGCGGCTCATCGGGCGCGGATAAAGGTGCGGATATCCTGAGAAAGCTGCGCTCGATCCTCGTCGCGCACATACATCATGTGACCCGCGTCATAATATTTGTAGGTCATCCGGTCTTGCGGAATGCCGATGCGATTGAGCGAATATTCCGCGCCGAAAAAGGGCGTCGCAAAATCGTACCAACCTTGCGCGTTGAAGACCCTCAGTTCGCTGTTGCGGCGCATCGCCTGGCCGATGAACGGCGCGACATTGATATAGGCGTTGCGACCGCCGCGGCCGAGTGACCAGTCCCAGCGCGCGCCGAGCGAGCCGATCGAATTGTAGGCGCGGTCAGTCTCGAAATTGAGCCCCTCGCGCGCCCATTCGTTGATCGCGGCGGTGTAGCCGGCATCGATCCCGTAGAAACTGGGATCGCTATCGGGATATTCGCCGGCGCTGTCGTAATCGACACCGGTGTAGCGCGAATCCAGCCGTCCGATGGTAAGTCCGCGATCGCGCAGCAATTCCTTGTAGAAACGCTGGGACGTGACGCGCAGGTTGGCGCGCTCAAGATAGACTTCGGACAGACCGGTCAGCTGCGAGAGACGCGCGCGCACGGCTTGCCTTTCGGCTTGCGGCAGGTCCTGCCCTTTAAGCAGCGCGCTGGCGAAGGGGCCAATGGCGAATTCGCGTGCTTCTTGTGCGATCGCCTCGACCGATTGAGCCTGCACCTTGCCGTGATAATAGGCCGCCGTCGCCATGTTTGGCAGCGTGACGACATAGGCCATCTCGTTGCCCGGCGTCGGCTCGCGCGCGGCGAAATCGAGGATGGTCGAGATCAGGATCAGGCCGTTGAGGCCGACATCGTTGTAGGTCGATCCTTCGAGCTCATCGACGACCATCGCAGTGCGGCTGGTGCCATAGCTCTCGCCGCCCAGATATTTGGGGCTGTTCCAGCGGCCATTGTCGTTGATCCAACGACGGATCACGGCGGCCACCGCGCGTGCGTCCTGGCGCAGGCCGTAATATTTCGAAGTGTCGGTGCCCTTGGTGAGATAGCTGAAGCCTGTGCCCGGCGGGTCGATGAAAACGAGGTCCGCGACATCTAGCAGGCTCGCCGGGTTGTCGAGAATGGGGTAGGGCGGTGCCCCATCATCGCGCGCATCCGACGGGATCGCCACTCGCTTGGGCCCGAACGCGCCCATCTGCAGCCAGACCGAGCCTGAACCCGGGCCACCATTGTAAATGAAGAAGACGGGCCGCGTCTTGTCCGCAGGGTCTTTCATGTAGGTGGTGGTGACGATGACCGCTTCCTGCTTGCCATCGTCGTTTTCGAGGATCGTTTCCGCGATCGTGGCGGTGTAATTCATCCGCACGCCGCCGAATGTGCCGGTGTGCTGGGTAGTCTTGACCTGTGCCTCGATCGGAGCGGCGGGAGCGGACTTGTCCTGTGCGAGCAATGGCGCAGTCGCGGCAAGCGGAACGAGTGAAAGGGCGGCAGTGGCGGCGAGCGCGCTCAGAAGTCTGGTTTTCATGCGTGCGGTGTTAAGCAGGCGATTGCGGCTCGATCAAGAGGCGGGCCTCAGGGTTTACCGCCCATCTTCCTGTAACGCGTCTTCCCGTACCTCGTCTTGCGCGTGCCCGGTTTGCCCTCGTTGCTGCGGCCGACGCGCGGGGCTTTCTTCTCGCTGTCGGGCAGGCCCAGCTCGTCGTTTTCTAGGCGGCGGATCTCGTCGCGCAGGCGGCCGGCCTCCTCGAATTCGAGATTGGCGGCGGCATCGCGCATGCGCTTTTCGAGGTCCTCGATATAGCTGCGAAGATTGTGGCCAACCAGATTGTTGCGCTCTTCATCGCCGGTGTCGACCGTGACGCCGTCCTGGCTGGCGGTGTCGGCAACGATATCCTGGATGTTGCGCTTGATCGTGGTCGGCGTGATGCCGTGTTCCTTATTGAATTCTTCCTGGCGGGTACGGCGGCGATCGGTTTCAGCAATCGCGCGTTCCATGCTCCCGGTGATCCGATCGGCGTAGAGGATCACGCGCCCATCGACGTTGCGCGCTGCGCGGCCGATGGTCTGGACGAGGCTCGTTTCCGAACGCAGGAAGCCCTCCTTGTCCGCATCGAGGATGCAGACAAGGCCGCATTCGGGAATGTCCAGCCCCTCGCGCAGCAGGTTGATGCCGATCAGTACATCATAGACGCCCATGCGCAGGTCGCGGATCAGTTCGATGCGTTCCAGCGTCTCGACGTCGGAATGCATGTAGCGAACGCGCACCCCCGCCTCGTGCATGAATTCGGTCAAGTCCTCAGCCATGCGCTTGGTCAGGGTGGTGACCAGCGTGCGGTAGCCTTTTTTGGCGGTGGCGAGGCATTCCTCGATGCAGTCCTGCACCTGATCCTCGACCGGGCGGATCTCGACCGGCGGATCTATCAGGCCGGTGGGGCGGATGACCTGTTCGGCAAAAACGCCGCCGGTCTGCTCAAGCTCCCACGGTCCGGGCGTCGCCGAGACGCAAAAGGTCTGCGGGCGCATCGCGTCCCATTCGTTGAAGCGCAAGGGGCGGTTGTCGATACAGCTCGGCAGGCGGAAGCCATATTCAGCCAGCGTGATCTTGCGGCGGTGGTCGCCGCGCGCCATCGCGCCGATCTGCGGCACAGTCTGGTGGCTCTCATCGACAAAGAGCAACGCGTTTTCAGGCAGGTATTCGAACAAGGTTGGCGGCGGCTCGCCCGGCAGGCGGCCGGTCAGGAAGCGGCTGTAGTTCTCGATGCCATTGCATGAGCCTGTGGCCCCGATCATTTCCAGGTCGAAATGGGTGCGCTGTTCGAGGCGCTGGTGCTCCAGCAACTTGCCCTCCGTTTCAAGTTCCTTCAGCCGCTCGGCGAGCTCGAACTTGATCGCCTCGGTCGCCTGTTTCATCGTCGGTCCCGGCGTCACGTAGTGCGAATTGGCGTAGACGCGCACCTTGTCGAGCTTGGCCGAGGTCTTGCCGGTCAGCGGGTCGAATTCGCTGATTTCCTCGATCTCGTCGCCAAAGAAGCTCACGCGCCAGGCCGTGTCCTCGTAGTGCGAGGGGAAGATCTCCAGATTGTCTCCGCGCACGCGAAAACACCCGCGGGTGAAGGCTGCATCGTTGCGCTTGTATTGCAGGCTTACGAGCTTGCGGATCAATTCGCGCTGGTCGACCATTTCGCCTTTCTTGATGTCGAACACCATTGCTGAATAAGTCTCGACCGAGCCGATGCCGTAAAGGCATGAAACCGAGGCGACGATGATCACGTCATCACGTTCAAGCAGAGCACGCGTGGCCGAATGGCGCATCCGGTCGATCGCCTCGTTCACGCTCGACTCTTTCTCGATATAGGTGTCGCTGCGCGGGACATAGGCTTCGGGCTGGTAATAATCGTAATAGCTGACGAAATACTCCACCGCGTTGTTCGGGAAGAAGCTTTTGAACTCCCCGTAAAGCTGTGCGGCGAGGATCTTGTTCGGCGCAAGCACCAGTGCGGGGCGCTGCAATTCCTCGATCATCTTTGCCATGGTGAAAGTCTTGCCCGATCCTGTCACGCCAAGCAGCGTCTGGGTCTTGTCACCTTCCTTCGCGCCCGCCACCAGTTCGGCGATCGCGGTCGGCTGGTCGCCTGCGGGCTCGTATTCCGAGACGATCTCGAAGCGCCTGCCCGGCATCGACTTTTCGGGCCGCTCAGGGCGGTGGGGCGTGAAGTTGTCGCCGGTTTCGGGTTCGTCCAGCCCGCGTCGGATTACCAGTTCTGCCATTGCTCACGATATGAGAGCGCCAGCCCGGCTTGTGAAGTGGGCGTATCCGCCCTAGCGTGGGAATTGTCCGATGCAGAAGTGCGATTCACGGGGAGATTGTCGCAATGAAGGTATGGATGGCTGGCGTTGTTGCAGTGCTCGGCACCGGCGCGGTAATCGCGCAGACGGTGGATGAGAGCATGAAGCCCGAGCCCGGGCGTTACGAATCCACGACAGAACTGATCTCGATGGATATTCCTGGCTTGCCCGGTAACATGATGGGCATGATGAAAGGCATGTTCGAGCAGACGGTAACGATCTGCCTCACCCCTGAAGAGGTCGAGCAGGGCTACAAGGACGCGCTTCGCAAGACGCAGGACGGCGATTGCCAATATGAACGCTTCTCGGCCACCGGCGGCAAGATGGACGCCGTGCTCGTATGCGACACCGAAAATGGCACAATGACCATGACTATGAGCGGCACGGGCACATCGACGACCTCGGATGTGACCATGAAAATGAGCGGCAATATGGGGACCGGGCCGGGCTCCATGTCGATGCGCGTAAAGCAGCGCCGTATCGGGGATTGCTGAGCGCACTGGCCGCGTGCCAGCAACGCCGATATTCTTGCATTTTCAAACGCTCGCCTGAGGCGAGCGCGCCCCCTGTGCGGTTCTTGAGCCTCGGCGTTCTTCCTGATTAGCCCGGCGCAGCAGCGCGTTTGACGCCTTTCTTTTTCCCACTGCCTCGTTAGTATGAACGCATATGCGACAAGCGCAATCGGGATCAGGCGCAAAGGCCGGTGAAGGTGACGCCGTCAACTTTAACGAGATGACGGATGAGACAGGAGCCGTGCGCCCGGCCTATACCGACTATTGCCAGTGGTTTGACGACCAGAACAGCGCAGCCCTCAAACGCAAGAGCGCCGAAGCGGATGACAGCTTTCGACGCACTGGGATCACCTTCAACGTCTATGGCGAGGATGAGGCCGAAGAACGCCTGATCCCCTTTGACATGGTGCCGCGCATCATCACCGCAGGAGAATGGCGCAAGCTGACCCGCGGGATCGAGCAGCGGGTGCGTGCGCTCAACGCGTTTCTCTATGATCTTTATCACCGGCAGGAGATCATCCGCGCCGGACGCGTGCCCGAGCGTCTGTTCCGCCAGAACGATGCGTGGCTGCCCAACATGGTGGGCTTTACCCCGCCCGGCGGGATCTACACACACATCGTCGGCATCGACCTGGTGCGCACCGGTCCTGACGAATGGTTTGTTCTCGAAGACAATGCCCGCACGCCTTCAGGTGTCTCCTATATGCTGGAGAACCGCGAGACGATGATGGCGATGTTCCCTGACCTGTTCAGCCGCGTGCCGGTCGAACAGGTTTCGAATTATCCGCGCCGGCTTGCACGTAGCCTTGCCGCCTGCGCGCCGCCCGCCTTCAGCGCCAGCGCGGGCGCGCAGCCGACCGTCGCGGTGCTGACGCCCGGCATCTACAACGCAGCCTATTTCGAACACGCTTTCCTTGCCGACCAGATGGGCGCGGAGCTGGTCGAGGGCTCCGACCTGCGCGTCGTCGACGGGCGCGTCCAGATGCGCACCACGCGCGGCTATCGCCCGATCGATGTGCTCTATCGCCGGGTGGACGACGATTTTCTCGACCCGCTCACCTTCAACCCCGATAGCGTGCTGGGCGTGCCGGGGATCATGGATGTCTACCGCGCTGGCGGGATTACCATCGCCAACGCACCGGGCACGGGCATCTGCGACGACAAGGCGATCTATTCCTTCATGCCGGAAATCGTGGAATTCTACACCGGCGAAAAACCCCTGCTGCCCAATGTCGAGACCTGGCGTTGTGCCGATCAGGAAAGCCTCGCCTATGTGCTCGACAATCTGGCCGAACTGGTGGTCAAGGAAGTGCACGGTTCGGGGGCTACGGCATGCTGGTCGGCCCCGCCGCCAGCAAGAAGGAACTCAAGGCCTTCCGCGCCAAGCTGGAAGCCAATCCGCAAAACTACATTGCGCAGCCCACGCTTTCGCTGTCGACCTGCCCGATCTTTACCAAGAAGGGTCTGGCGCCGCGCCATGTCGATCTGCGACCCTACGTGCTGATGTCGCCTGATGGCATCGACCTGACCCCAGGTGGCCTTACCCGCGTCGCGCTCAAAAACGGTTCGCTGGTGGTCAATTCGAGCCAGGGCGGCGGGACCAAAGATACCTGGGTTCTGAAGGACTAGGCGCGGGAAAGACATGCTTGGACGCACAGCCAATTCCCTGTTCTGGATGTTCCGCTATCTCGAGCGGTCCGAGAATATTGCGCGGTTGCTCGATGCCGCGCTGCGCATGGCGATCACTCGCGACGTGGTGACGGCCGAAGAGGAATGGCGTTCGGTCATCTCGACGCTGGGCACGCGCCAGCTCTACATGGAGACTAACGAAAGTTTCGATGGCCATTCGGCCTGGAACTTCGTGCTGCGCGACAAGGCCAATCCGGCCAATATCCGCGAGATGTTCGGCGCGATGCGCAGCAATGCGCGTGCAGCGCGCACGAACATTTCGTCCGAGGTCTGGACGGCGGTCAATGAAAGCTACCTCAAGCTGGATCAGATGCTCGCACGCCCGATCAGCCAGAGCGCGGTCTATGAAGTGGTGCAGACCATACGCCGTGCAGGCACCCGCGTGCACGGCGCGCTCGATGGCTCTATGCTGCGCAACGAGGGCTTTCATTTCGCTCGCGCGGGGACCTATATCGAACGCGCAGAGAGCACCGCGCGCATCCTCGACATGAAGTATTTCCTGCTGCTGCCTTCGGTCAGCCATGTCGGCTCGAGCCTTGATACCGGCCAGTGGGATCAGGTGCTGCGCTCCGTCGCGGGGGCGAGCGCCTATGGCTGGCTCAATGCCGGCTATGTCGATGCGCGCGGGATCGTCGAATTCCTGGTGCTCGATGATCGTTTCCCACGCAGCCTTGCCTTTTGCCGCAGCGCGCTGCGTGACAATCTCGCCGCTCTTGCACGCATGCACGGAGATCGCGGACGCTGCCATGAGCTGATGGCCGAGGCCGATATGCGGATCAGCAACATGAGTGTGGAGGAGATTTTTGACCAGGGCCTGCATGAATTCCTGATCGAGTTCATGTCCCGCAACGCCGCCATCGCCGACGCGATCGGCGAAGATTACCGTTTCCTGGCCTAGGAGGGCCTGCTGATGCGACTCTCTATCCGCCACACGACGCGCTATGCCTTTTCCGAGCCCGTGATCCACGCGCTCCAGCGGCTGCGACTGACCCCCAAGGCGACACAGGGGCAGAGCATCATCCACTGGGACATGCAGTACAAGAACGCGCATCTCGAACTCGAATATGACGATCAGCACTTCAACACGGTGACGCTGGTCTCGGTCGATCCGGGGGCAAGCGAAGTGATCATGACCTGCCAGGGCATTGTCGAGACGCTCGATCATTCGGGCGTCATCGGAGCGCATAGCGGGCACCTGCCCTTGTGGAGCTTTCTCGGGCAGACCCGGCTCACCAAGCCGGGGCCCAGGATGCGCGCGCTGGTGCGCGATGTGCCGGGGCCACAGGAGGACGAGCGGCTCGACTTCCTCCACGCGCTGTCTGCCCGGATCTGCGATCAAGTCGAATACCAGACCGACGAAACCGGGGTGAACACAACCGCAGAAGAGGCCGCCGCGAACGGCAAGGGCGTGTGCCAGGACCACGCGCATATCTTCATCGGCGCGGCGCGCGAGGCAGGCATTCCGGCGCGCTATGTCAGCGGCTATCTGATGATTAATGACCGGATCGAGCAGGACGCGACCCACGCATGGGCCGAGGCGCATATCGATGGCCTTGGTTGGGTGGGCTTCGACATCTCGAACGGCATTTCGCCCGATCCGCGCTATGTGCGCGTGGCGACGGGGCGCGACTATCGCGACGCGGCGCCGGTGACCGGCATCAGCTTTGGCCAGGCCGAGCAATTGCTCACGGTCAATGTCGAGGTCGAGCAGCAGGAAGGGCCGGGCGCAAGTCTCGGCGATAGCCACGGCCAGGGGCAAAGCCAGACGCAGGTCAAGGATCAGTCAAAGGATCAGGGCAAGAGCCAGGGCCAGAGCCAGAAACAGCAATAAGGCCGCGCATGCCGGGGGTAAGAATGCGATCCTCCTCGGTCCGGTTCCTGCGATTGCGCTATGCGCGGGCGCTGCTCTTCGTTACACGCGCCGCGAATGCAAGCGGGAAGGTATCGTCATGACATATTGCGTGGGAATGGTGCTCGACAAGGGCCTCGTGCTGATGAGCGACACGCGCACCAATTCGGGCGTCGACAACATCTCTTCCTTTCGCAAGATGTTTTCCTGGCAGGTCCCGGGCGAGCGCATGATTGCGGTGATGACCGCCGGCAATCTCGCCACCACACAGGCGGTGGTGAGCCAGCTCGAAGAGCGCACCAAGGAACCGGGTGAGCGCGAGAACACGCTGCTCAAGGGGCCGACCATGTTCAGTGTTGCGACCGAAGTCGGTCGGCTGCTGCGCGATGTGATCGCGGAGCGCCAGGAAGCCAATGGCGGCGGAACCGGTCGCTTCAATGCAACGATCATCCTCGCGGGCCAGATTGCCGGAATGGAGCCCCGGCTCTTCATGATTTATCCCGAGGGCAATTTCATCGAGGCCAGCTGGGACACGCCGTTCTTCCAGATTGGCGAGACCAAGTATGGCCGCCCGATCCTGATCCGCGGCTATGATCGCGAAATGAGCTTTGAAGACGCGGTGAAGCTGTTGATGGTCAGCTTCGACTCCACCATCAAGGCCAATCTCTCGGTCGGCCTCCCGCTTGATCTTATGGTGATCGCCAAGGATGATTTTGCCCCGATCCACGAACACCGCGTGACGGCAGAGGACGCCTATTTCGGCGAAATCTCCTCAAGCTGGGGTGACGCTCTCAAATCCGCGTTCGACTCGCTGCCCGACTACGCGTTTGATTCGCCTCAGGGATAGTGCGTAAAGGATTGTGCCTGATGGGCAAAACGCACTAGGCGCCGCGAATTAAAGTTCATTTTGGAGGGTGGCAAGCCGCTGGTTTCTCGAAGAAACTTGTGGTTCTTCCTAATCATTAATCCGGATCGGAATGGGTCCCGCGTGAATTAAGACGAGGGCTGTCGCAACACGATGGCCATGTCACGCAAAGCCTCTCTCCATTTCGTTGATCCCTCCAGCCGGCACCGCGCCGAGCTGGCCCGGATCGGGTTCTCACTTGGCCATCACGCGGAGGTGTACGGGGATATCTCCGAACTCTCGATACACCCGCCAAGAGAGGGCATCATCATCGCCCGCGATATGCCGGAAGAAGGGGGTGTCTCGGTCATCCTCGAACGCCTCAGCCGGCTTGGCATCTGGCTACCGCTGATCGCGTTTGACGCCCAGCCGCGCCCCGGAAGGATCGTTGAGGCAATCAAGGCGGGCGCGCTCGATTATCTCTCCCTGCCGCTGGATCCAGACCGGTTCTCGCGGTGCCTCGCCCGGATCGAGAAGGAGGCCGAGATGTTCGGCCTGGCGCGCCGTCGGATGATCGAAGCGCGCGACCGCATCTCGAGCCTTTCCACACGAGAGCGCGAGGTGCTGGACTGGCTGGCTGAAGGCAGCAGCAACAAGGTCATCGCCCGCGAGCTCGATATCAGCCCGCGCACGGTCGAGATCCACCGCGCCAACATGATGAGCAAGCTAGGCGCACGCCATGCCGCCGAAGCGGTGCGGTTGAAGATCGAAGCCAAGCTTGAGCCACAAATCAGGGCCTGAGCCACACCCTTTCCGCCCGAAGTGGTCTTCGGCGCAAGCAAGGTCCCGTATTCGAAGCTCGCCCCCGCTTTGAATACGGGGTCTTATTGCTCGGACCTGGCTGCCCCGAACGCGTGACGGACCCAGCGACAGTCCGGGCCCAAGCGGACCGGTCAGCGGCAAAATTGCGTATCGGTTCCCTCGACGTGGAAATGGTCACGATGGGCGGCGTTGTAATCCGGGCTGAGGACCGTGCCAAAACGCTTGCAAGCGCTGCGATGGACGACGCGCAGGAATTCGCGCTCGGCTCTTGTGCCGCCGTCCCAGTCGCGCCTGAGGTCGATGCGCCGCCCATCGGCGAGAACAAAGCCTGATACATCAATCGCGTTGCCTGTCGCATGGGCCGAGCGCCGGCTGGTGCCCGAGACATTGCGGCAGGAATAGCTGCCCATGGTTTCGATCCGTTCGAGCCGGCTGCCAAGGATTTCGCGCGCCGCGCGGTCCACTCCAAAACGCGCCCAGCCGCTAAAGGCTTTTGCGGTCTTGCATTTGACCGGGCCCAGATTGGTGACGCTGAAAGGTGACGTGTCGCCCGAAAGCGCGGTCAGCCTGACCGTCCCCAGAGTATTGCAGCCGGGCGCTGCGTAGCGATCGGGCACCGGGCTGAACCGTGCGCCGGTCGCATCAAGCTCGGCGAAACAGGCCCGGTCATCGCGATGCGTGCCAAAGGCCGGGGGAGCGGAGCCTACACCAAGCGACTGCCTACTGGAGAGGCGCTGATCTTCCGGGCGATGGGCTGGGGGGTAGTCGCGCCCCGTTCCCACCTGGATCATGTCCTGGCCAGAGCTATAGCCAGATGGCGCGCCGGGCGAAGGAACGATCGAGCCGCAAGCGCCTAGCGCCAGCGCGGCCACCATGAGGGCCAGGCTGCGCGCAAAGGGGAGACGATCAGACACGTGGTTCATACCCAGGAACAATGGCTCGGCCCCGGTTTACGGGGCGGTAAGGATCAGCATCAAGCGACCCTTCGCCAAGGCTTAGGTAATTATGCCTAACACACGGTTAAGATTGTCCGCCGACGGCTCCGCGCCAAATAATTACCGGTGCTTCATGGTTTGCCCTCATTCGGGCAATTGGTCTGCCACCTGTTCCCACAATTCAATCTTCACGCCATCGGGGTCGAGCAGCCAGGCAAACTTGCCATAGCCCTCATCGACCTTGTCGAGGATCTTGACGCCCCTGGACTTGAGCGTCTTCACGAACCCGTCGAGATCGCGCACCCGCAGATTGATCAAGAAGCCACCTTTGCCGGGCTTCATATAGGTGTCATCCTTGAAATGGCTGATCAGCGAATAGGGGTTGGTCATGGGCTCTTCCTCCCACGCGAATTGCGGCCCGTAGGTCCCATCGATCCCCAGCTTGTCGCGATACCAGGCGCGGGTCGCCTCTGGGTCTTTCACCACGTAGAAGATGCCCCCGAGGCCGGTGACCCTTGGTGTCGTGTCGGTGCTCATCCTTGTACGCCTCCCATTGCTTGTGATCCCGCCATCCCTTTTGCGCTGCGTGGGCCGCGATGGGAAGCCTCTTGCCGAAAGGAGCCTTCGAGGCGGCCTTTGATCCCGGTGGCTTGGCGCGCGTCCCTGGATCGCCTACGGCTCTTGGTGAATTCTCAACACGCGGCGCCAGCCTAGCGCGCTGAGCCATGCAAAAGGACATCTGCGCCATGACCCAATCGCCCCGTTTCGCCGGCAAGACAGTGATCGTCACCGGTTCCTCGACCGGCATTGGCGAGGGCATCGCACGGCGCTTTCATGAAGAGGGTGCCAATGTGGTCATTAACGCCCGCAACGCCGAAAAATGCGCGGCAGTCGCAAGCGATCTTGGCGAAGAGCGCACATTGGTGGTGGCGGGCGATGTCTCCAGTTCCGCCTTTGCGAACGCAATCGTTGCGAAGACGGTTGAGCGCTTTGGCGGGCTCGATTGCCTCGTCAACAATGCGGGCGTTGCCGATCAGGGCATGCTCCACAAGATGAGCGACGAGCAGATCGACCGCGTCATCGACATCAACGTCAAGGGCGTGCTCTATCTGTGCCGCGCCGCGACCCCCGAGCTCGTCGTGACGAAGGGCTCGATCGTTACCATTTCGAGCGTCTCGGGCACGGGCGGGGACTCGCTCCTGCCGCTCTACAACGCATCGAAGGGCGCGGTGACGAACCTGACGCGCGGCCTTGCGCTCCAGCTAGGACCCAAGGGGGTGAGGGTCAACGCGATCAACCCGTCGGTCACGCGCTCTGACATGGTCGAGGGCATCCTTGGCAATGAAGGCGCGATGAAGATGATGATGAACCGCCTGCCGCTCCAGCGTATCGGCGAGCCTGAAGATATTGCTGCGGCCTGCGCCTTCCTCGCGAGCGAAGATGCAAGCTTCATCACTGGGGTGAACCTCGCGGTCGATGGCGGGGTGAGCGCATCGAACGGCCAGCCCAATTTCATGGGATAAAGCGCCGAGTCGCTGCCGCCTGACGGCCCGGCCTGAGGGGGTTTAATTGATAAAGTGCATCCGGGAGGCGGTGGAAAATCAGGGGCTTGCGGGGGTGTTTTTCCAGATTTCCGGCACTTGGGCGCGCTTACAATGACCCCGTGGCGAAGGTAACAGGCGCAGCGGATGTAGGAAATTCGCAGGCTGCAAGAGCCTGTGGCAGCGCCCTTGAGGCACATCCTTGTGCGATGCGGGCGCCGGGATAAAGCCCCGGCGCTCGAACCGCTTCGCGTATGCCTGAAACAGCCTTTGAAGCGCTCGGCGCCCTCCCCCCCCCCCGGCCCGCTCGCCGTCCGCTTTACTTCTTGCGCCGCATCCGCTTGCGTTCGTGCGGGTCCAGCGCCGCTTTGCGCAGGCGGATCGTCTGCGGCGTCACTTCGACCATTTCATCATCGTCGATATAGGCGATCGCCTGTTCGAGCGTCATGCGGCGCGGCGGCGTCAGGCGGATGCTGTCATCCTTGCCCGAAGAGCGGATGTTGGTCAGCTGCTTGGCCTTCATCGGGTTCACTTCGAGATCATCGGGCTTCGCGTTCTCGCCGATGATCATGCCTTCATACAGCTTCATCTGCGGGCCGACGAACAGCTCGCCGCGTTCTTCCAGCATGTTGAGCGCATAGGCGTTGGACTCGCCATCGCCGTTGGAGATCAGCACGCCATTGTTGCGCCCCTCGATCGTGCCCTTGTAGGGGCCATATTTCTCGAACAGGCGGTTCATGATGCCGGTGCCGCGCGTGTCGGACAGGAATTCGCCGTGATAGCCGATCAGGCCGCGGCTGGGCGCGGAGAATGTGATGCGGGTCTTGCCCTGGCCCGATGGGCGCATTTCCGTCAGGTCGGCCTTGCGGCGCTGCATCTTCTCGACGACGGTGCCCGAATGCTCGTCATCCACGTCGATGACGACCGTTTCATAGGGCTCCAGCTTTTCGCCGTTTTCCTCGCGCAGAAGCACCTGCGGGCGGCTGATGCCGAGCTCGAAACCTTCGCGGCGCATCGTCTCGATCAGGACACCGAGCTGCAATTCGCCGCGCCCGGCAACCTCGAAACTGTCCTTGTCCGCCGACTCGGTAACCCGGATCGCAACATTGGTTTCGGCCTCGCGCAGCAGGCGGTCGCGGATCATCCGGCTCGTCACCTTGTCGCCCTCGCGTCCGGCAAGCGGGCTGTCATTGACGGCAAAGCGCATTGCAAGCGTTGGCGGATCGATCGGCTGGGCCGCAATCGGCGTCGTCACCGAAGGATCGCAGATCGTGTTGGCAACGGTCGCCTTCTCGAGCCCGGCGAGCGCGATGATATCGCCCGCTTGCGCATTTTCGACCGGCACGCGTTCGAGCCCGTCAAAGCTCATCAGCTTGGTTGCGCGGCCAACCTCGACGACCTTGCCGTCGCGGTCGATCGCGTGGATTGGATCGTTGATCTTGAGCTTGCCGGATTGCACCCGGCCGGTGATCACGCGGCCCATGAAATTGTCGCGGTCGAGCAATGTCGCAAGGAAGCTGAACTTGCCGTCGATATCGAGATCGGGCGCGGGCACATGCTTCACGATGAGTTCGAACAGCGGCTGGAGGCTGCCTTCGCGTGCGCTTTCGTCCTGGCTGGCATAGCCATCGCGGCCGCTTGCAAAGAGCGAGGGGAAGTCGAGTTGCTCGTCATCCGCATCCAGCGACGCGAACAGATCGAAAACTTCGTCGAGCACTTCCTGCGGGCGCCCGTCGGGCCGGTCGATCTTGTTGACGACGACGATCGGTTTGAGCCCCAGCGCCAGCGCCTTGCCGGTGACGAACTTGGTCTGCGGCATGGCGCCTTCCGCGCTGTCGACCAGCAGAATGACGCCATCGACCATGCTCAGGATGCGTTCCACCTCGGCGCCGAAATCGGCGTGGCCGGGCGTGTCGACGATGTTGATGCGGGTGGTCTCGCCGTCGGGAGCTTTCCATTCGACGCTGGTGCACTTGGCAAGAATGGTGATTCCGCGCTCTTTTTCGAGATCGCCCGAATCCATCGCGCGTTCCTCGACCCGCTGGTTCTCGCGGAAGGTACCGGACTGGCGGAAGAGCTGGTCGACCAGCGTTGTCTTGCCGTGGTCGACGTGTGCGATGATCGCAACATTGCGCAGGGAGGTGGGGGCCGTGGACATCGTAAAAGGGGCTTTCGGTGTAAGGAGCGGCGCGTTGGACAAACGCCCGCAGCGCAAATGCGTTTCTTGTGCGGTGCAGCACAATCGCGATTCAGATGCCGCGCGCTTAGCCGCAGTGGCGCTCAGCGGCAAGCTTTGAGCGCGCGGTGATCCCAGGCGCCTGGCGCCGAAATGTGACTCGTGTGCAATAATCGGGACCATTCCCTAGGGAAAACACGCGTTTCGATGCGCTTTCCGGCTTGTCGCTATGGGGACACTCGCTTATCACGTTGGGCAATCGAGAAGGAGAGCGGGGCATTTTTGGGGTGCCCCAAGTCGATCGCACAAAGGCCGCAGATGACGGTCCGGTCCAGCGTCTCTCCTTCGTTCGATGGATTGAGGAGAGGATTTTCCATGCGTTCACATCTCACCGGCATGTCCGGAAATTATCGCTTTACCCTGCTGGCAGGCGTCACCGCTTTCGCACTCGCCTCGCCGGGTGCGGTTCTGGCTCAGGAAAGCCAGGACGAAGACGACTTCGCGCTCGAAGTGCCTGAAAACCAGACCCGGATCATCGTCACCGCCTCGAAGCGCGAACAGACGCTTCAGGAAACCCCGATCGCGGTTAGCGTGACCAGCGGCGATGTGATCGAGCAGGCACAGATCCGCGACGTGCTCGACCTGCAGACGGTGACCCCTTCGCTGCGTGTCAGCCAGCTGCAGACCTCGTCGGCCTCGACCTTCATCATTCGCGGCTTTGGTAACGGCGACAACAATTTCGGCGTCGAGCCCTCAGTCGGTGTGTTCATCGACGGCGTGTTCCGTTCGCGCAGCGCCGGTGCGCTGTCTGATCTCAACAACGTGCAGCGCATCGAGGTCCTCAACGGTCCGCAATCGACGCTGTTCGGCAAGAACGCATCGGCCGGTGTGATCAGCATCATCACGCGTGAGCCGCAATTCGATTTCGGCGGCAACGTCGAAGCCTCTTACGGCAATTACAACAACGTCTTCCTGCGCGGCGATGTGACCGGTCCGATTACCGACAACATCGCTTTCTCGCTCGACGGTTCCTATCAGAACCGCGACGGCACGGCGGAGATTGTCAACCTTGGCGTCGACCAGAACGACCGCAACCGCTGGTCGGCCCGCGGCCAGTTGCTGATCGAACCGACGCCGGACTTCAAGATCCGCGCGATCGCCGATTATTCGCGCATTGACGAAGTGTGCTGCCAGGTCGGCACGGTGGTGTTCGGCCCGACTGCGCCGGCGCTCAACCTGCTGGGCGGCCAGGTGCAGACCTTCGACACCTTCTTCGATCGCACCGCGAACCTCAACCAGGTGCCCTCGAACGTCGTCGACAATTACGGCGGCTCGGTCCAGATGGATTACGAGACCGATATCGGCCTATCCTTCACCTCGATCACCGCCTATCGCGAACTGAAGAACGAGTTCCTGTCGGACATCGATTACACCGGCGCGGATATCGCCAGCGAAGTGCGCGACCAGAAGGTCGAGACCTTCACCCAGGAATTCCGCGTGGCGTCCGACTGGGACGGCCCGGTGAACTTCCTGCTGGGCGGTTTCTACTTCGATGAAACCATCACCCAGGACAGCTTCGTCGAAAACGGCTCGCAGATCCGCGACTTCTTCGAAATCCTGGGCGGCGGCAACCCGGCCGACGTGCTTTCGGGCGCGCCGAGCGTGTTCAACGGTGTCGAGGCCGCGCTTGGCCTTCCGCAGGAATCGATCTTCCAGACCCAGTTCCTGTCGCAAGAAAACTTTGCGATGTCGAACGAGGCGTGGTCGATCTTCGGGACGATCGATTTCGAACCCATCGATGGCCTGATCTTCACCGTTGGCGGTAACTACACCGACGATAGCAAGACCTTTGCGCTCAGCTCGGTCAATCCCGATCCGCTGGGTCAGGTGAACCTGGTCGATGCGTTCATCACCGGTGCCAGTCTGCAGGATCCGAACCTGCCGGTGATCACCGACCGGGCGACCTTCCAGGCGCTGCCTGCGGCGGTCCAGCAGGGCCTGCTGGCAGCAGCGACCGACCCGACGCTCAACCCGCTTCTGCCGCTGGCTGGTTTCCAGTTCCAGCCGCCCTTCCTCAACGTGCCGAACGCAGTGGAAGACGGCCGGACGAATGATGACGAGTTCACCTATCTGCTGCGCGCGTCCTATGAACTGGCGCCCGAACTCAACGTCTATTTCAGCTACGCCACCGGCTTCAAGGCAAGCTCGGTCAACCTGTCGCGCGACAGCCGGCCGCTGAATACCGACTTTGTGGCAGGCCCCGGCAACTCGACCTTCGCTGCGCCGGATTCGCCGATCGTCAACGCTGGTCTTGCGGTTCCCAATCTCGTGTCGGGCACCCGCTTTGCCGGGCCGGAAGAGACCGAGGTCTATGAACTGGGCATCAAGGGCCAGTTCGACGGTGTCGGCTTCAACCTCGCGATCTTCGACCAGGCGATCGAGGGCTTCCAGAGCTTTGCCTTCACCGGCACGGGCTTTGCGCTGCGCAATGCGGGTAAGCAATCGGTCAAGGGCTTCGAATTCGACACGACTATCGTGCCGACCGATGGCCTGGTGCTGACCTTCGCGGTGACGCACCTCGATCCGCTGTTCGACAGCTTCCCGGGCTCGGTCGTCGGCGACCTCACTGGTCAGCGTCCGGCGGGCATCCCGTCCTGGGCGATCTCGACCTCGGCGACCCACACGCATGAATTCGACAATGGCAACCGGATCATCACGCGTCTGGATTACCAGCACGAGAGCAACGTCGACATCAACAACGGCCTGCCGACCTTCAACTTCGCGAACGGCAACACCCAGATCTTCCGCCGCGAGGTCAACAACGTGAACGGTGCGATCACCTTCGCGATGGAAAGCGGTGTGGAAATCGGCGTGTGGGGCCGCAACCTGCTTGACGAGGAATGGCTCCTCACCGTGTTCGACGGTGTGGCCCAGTCGGGCACGGTTTCGGGCTACCCGAACCAGCCGCGCACCTATGGCGGGCTCGTACGCTTCCGCTTCTAAGCAAGCGGTCAATGCGCCTTAAAAAAGGGCCCCGCGCCATAATCTGGCGCGGGGCCTTTTTTGTTATGTTTGGGAGCTGGTTGTGGGCGATCTGTGATTGCGCTGCGAGCGTGATCCGGCTTTTATAGCGGCGCGGCGGGTTTTGGGTCGCAAATTTGGCACACGTGAGAGAGGGGCGCGAAATGAAACTGGATATCGGGCAAGTTTTTTCGACAAGCCTTGCCATGGTTAAACAGCGCTTTTTGTCGTTACTTGGAATTTGGTGTGCCTATTTTTTGCTTGGCATCGTCTTGTTCGTGGGCTTCTTTGTCGCCTTTGGCGCATCGGCGGTCGGGATCGGTGCTCTTCTTGAAGAGGGGCTGGATTCCGCGCTCGCCGCGACGGGGTTCGGCGTTACGTTTATCCTTGCGTTCATTGCGTTCTATTTTGTCTATAATGCGGTGATCTTCGCCCATTTCGCCTCGATGACGGTAATGGGATCGCCGGTTGAACGACCCGCTTTTGGCGAAGCGTTTGGGCGTGGGCTCAGGGCTGGACTGACGCTGCTGGCGCTCTCTATCCTCTTCTACATCGTTTATTTTGTCGCGGCGCTGATTGTTGGCTTGGTCATCGGCTTTGCCAGTTTAGCGAGCGAGGCGGCAGGATCGGCACTCAACACGGTGCTGTCGATTGCGACCATTTATTTTCTGTGCCGGTTTGCCGTGCTGGTGCCGGTGATTGCGGTGGAGCGGGTGTACAACCCGATAAAGGCAGTCAACCGGGCGTGGTCGATCACTGATGGCAAAGTGTTGCGGGTTTTCGTCGTGCTTTTGCTCACCGTGATGCTGGGCGGTGCTCTGTTGGCGTTGCCCCTGGGGCTGATAGCGTCGGCAGGGGGCCTAGCAGAGACGGGGCTAGGTGATATCGGCGGCGGCGCAGCCGCTGCGGCGGTTTTTGGCCTGTTGTTGATTTTTCCGCTCTTCATCGTCTTCCACGTGCTTTCAGCGGTGATTACGGCCAGCCTGCACGCTCAGATCAGCGGCCAGCAGGGCGATCAGTTGAGCGCCGTCTTCGAATAACCCGCTAAAGCCCCGCGCCCTAAAGCTCCCTGAGCGCCTGCGCCGGTTTCGCTCGCAGCAGTGGCAGCGAACCGCCGAGCGCAAAGGCGAGCACCATGGCAAGGCCCAGCCCCAGCACTGCCAGGACACGCGGCCAGTCGGGCAGCCAGTCAAAGTCGAACAGCTGCGTGATGATCACCCAGCCAAGGCCAGCGCCCATCGCAAGCGCCACCAGCGCCAGTGCGAGCGCAATCAGGCCGTATTCGGCAAGCTGCATCATCAGCACCTGACGCCGGCTCGCGCCCAGCACGCGCAGCACCACGGTGTCATACATGCGCGCCGCGCGCGCCGCCGCGATCGCGCCCATCAGCACGGCGAGCCCGGCAAGCACCGCCACCGCCGCCGCTGCAAGCGTTGCCAGCGCAACCTGTTCGAGCAGCACGCGCGCCTCGACCAGCACTTCGCCCACATCGACGACCGAGCTTGAAGGAAAAGCGCGCACCATCGCGCGCAGCACCTCGCCGCGCCGCTCGACGATCTCGGCCTTGTTGCCACTTTCGTTGAGTTCGATTGAGGCGGCGAGGTTGTGCGGCACGTCATCCAGCGTGTTTGGCGAGAACACCATCGTGAAGTTGAAACCCAGGCTCTCCCAGTCGATCTCGCGCAGATTGGCGATGCGCACTTCGCGTTCGGTGCCCAGCACGCCCAGGGTGATATAATCGCCCACTTCAAGGCCCAGCGCCCTCGCGCCATCGGCATTGATCGAGACCAGCATCTCGCCTTCGTGATCGGGCTCCCACCACTCGCCTTCAACCAGGCTGTTGCCCACCGGCAATTCGTCCGAATAGGTCAGGCCCCGCTCGCCGCGCACGAACCAGCCGCCATCGGGGATTTCCTCAAGCTCGGCGACGCGCTGCATGTCGTCTTTGGGGCCATAGGCCAGCACCGCGCCGCGCAAGGTTGGAACGGTGCGGATCTCGGCATCGGGAAAGCGGTTGCGCACCAGCCCCTTGAAGCGCGTCTCGCCCTCGCGTGGCACGTCGATCACGAAATAGTCGGGCGCCTCGTCGGGCACGCGGCTCTGGATATTGCCGTCGATTGCGGTCTGGACGTTGGCGAGCAGGACGAAGGCGGCAAGGCCAAAGCCAAGCGCTGTCACCAGCGCGCCGGTGGGGGCACCGGGACGGTAAATATTGGCGAGGGCGGAACGCAGGATCGGGTTGGACGGGCGCGGAACCCTGCGCGCGATACGCTGGATCGCAAGGCCGAGGCCTGCAAGCAGCGCGAGCGCTAGGCCAGCGCCTGCAAGGAAGCCTGCGGACAGCACCAGCCGGTCAGTCGTGACCAGCGCGACAAGGCAGATCAGCGCGAGGCCGATGCCGGTCGCGAGCAATGCGCGGCGGTCGCGTGAGAGCGGCGTCACCCCGCTGCGCATCAGCGCCATTGCGGGATAGGTTCGCGCACGCAGCAGCGGCGCGGCGGCAAAGGCGAAGGCGACAAGCAGGCCGTATGCGCCAGCGAGCAGCAGCGGTGCAGGCTCGATCACGAACCCGCCTTCGACCGGGAGCAAGCCTTCGAGCGCGGCCCCGAAAACCGGTGTCACCAATACGCCGGTGGCAAGCCCTGCGAAGCTGCCTAGCAGAGCGGCCGCCGCGATCTGGAGCGAATAGATGCGCACGATATCGCGCGATGAGGCGCCCAGAACCTTGAGCGTCGCGATGCTCGCGCGGCGCTGGTCGAGATAGGATGAGACGCCGCCGGCAATGCCGATCCCGGCAATCACCAGCGCGGCAAGACCCACCAGCGTTAGAAAATCGCTCATCTGCGTGACGAAACGGTCAGCGCCCGGCGACGCGCGGTCGCGTGTGCGGAAATCGAGCCCCGCTTCGGGGAAGGCCTCTTCGATGGCGTCAGCTTCTTCGCCCGGATCGCGCGAGGGATCGTCAAAGGCGACGCGGTACTTGCTTTCATAGAGCGCGCCGGGCGCGAGCAGACCTGCGCGGCGCGGCACGTCTTCGGCAACGATGATCGTGGGACCAAGCTGGAACCCTTCGGAGAGGCGATCGGGCTCGTCATCGATTATTCCGGCGGCGCTGAGCGTCACCGTGCCGATGCGGAAGGGATCGCCCACCTCGATGCCGAGCCGGTCAAGCGCCCCTTGCGAGAGCCAGGCATCATCGCCGGTGGGCGCTGCGACCTCGCGCCCGTCGGTGAGTGTCAGCGCGCCGTAAAGCGGCCAGCGCTGGTCCACGGCTTTCAGCTCGATAGGCGCTGCGTTTCCGTCTCCGGCATCCGCGCCTTGGGGTTCGCTGATCGCCATCGCCTGGA
Organism: Erythrobacter sp.; assembly: GCA_043567175.1. GTDB lineage: Bacteria > Pseudomonadota > Alphaproteobacteria > Sphingomonadales > Sphingomonadaceae > Erythrobacter. The sequence continues at coordinate 1,168,213 of CP121323.1, read as the reverse complement.
GGCGGGTGCCACCCGAAACGGTGCCGAGCGATCGCAACGCCGCCATCTCCTCTTCCTTGAGCGAGCGCTGCCAGATCTCTACCTCGAGATCGCCGCCCAGGATTACCTGGCCCGATGATCTAAGCTCGCGTTCGATCGAGGCGGTAAGCGTGCCGATCGCGGCAAGCGCGGCGGTGCCAAGGAAGATACACACAAGCAGGAGCCGCAGCCCCTTGAACCGGCCGTTGAGATCGCGCCGGGCGAGCTTCCACGCGGCGCCCCAGCCAAGGCCTTCTGAATTCATGACGTGGCCTGGTACGGCGTCTTGCCCGGCCTGTCCTCGGCGATCACGCCATCGGCCATGGTGAGCACGCGCTCGCACTTTTCAGCCAGCGCGGGATCGTGAGTGATGATAAGCAGCGTCGCGCCCGTCTCGGCGCGGCGGGCGAAGAGCAGATCGACGATTTCCTCGCCGGTCTGGACGTCGAGATTGCCGGTGGGCTCGTCGGCGAAGATCAGCGCGGGGCGCGGCGCGATGGCGCGTGCGATGGCGACGCGCTGCTGCTCGCCCCCTGAAAGCTGGGTCGGGTAATGGTCGGTGCGATGGCCTAGGCCGACCGCTTCAAGCTCTGCGCGGGCCCGCTGGGCGGCATCGGGGCTGCCTGCGAGTTCCATCGGGGTGGCGACATTCTCGGTCGCAGTCATGGTAGGCAGAAGGTGGAAGGCCTGGAGCACGATGCCGATCCGGCCGCGCCGCGCTTTGGCAAGGCCGTCTTCATCAAGGCTGGTGAAATCCTCGTCCGCGACGTCAAGATGCCCCCCGCTTGCGCGCTCAAGGCCGGAGAGCACCGCCATAAGCGAGCTCTTGCCCGAGCCCGACGGGCCGAGCAGCGCGACGACTTCTCCCGCCTTGATCTCAAGGTCGATGCCCTTGAGTATCTCGACCGGCGCGGCATTGGTGCCCAGCGTCAGCGTGAGGCCGCGTGCGCTGATGGCAGTGGCACTTGTTGCTGCCGCCGTATTCCTGGCGGCAGATGCGGGGGCGGAGCTATCACCGAGCGAGGCGGGCGATGATCCGGGGGCGAGAGGGCTTGTTTGACTTGTCACGAAATCCAGATGGGATAGGGGCGCAAGGGAGGCAAGCACCGAATGAAAGGCTGATACATGGCAATACGATCAATTCGATGGAAAGTTGCCGCGCTGTGGGCTTTCGCCGCGCTGTTTCCCCTGGCCGCGTGCAGCGAGGCTCCGGCAGATGAAGCGGCGGTGGAAACCGTGCAAGGCGCCGAGGATGTCGATTTCGATCCGATCCCCGTCATGGGCGAGGAAGTGCGCATCCTCGCCTTTGGTGACAGCCTGTTCGCAGGCTACGGCCTGCCCGACAAGGATGCTGACAGCTACCCCGCCAAACTCGAAGCCGCTCTGCGCGCGCGCGGGATCAATGCGGTGGTCGCCAATGCGGGCGTTTCGGGTGACACCAGCGCTGCTGGCCGCCAGCGGCTCGATTTCGTGCTGGAGAGCGCCGAGGAAAAGCCCGACCTGTTCATCCTTGAACTGGGCGGGAACGACCTGTTGCGCGGCCTCTCGCCGGAAGAGACGCGCGAGAATTTCTCCGCCATGCTCGATCGGCTCAAGGCCGAGGGTATCCCTGTGCTGATCATGGGAATGCGCGCGCCTCCCAATTACGGGCCCGAATACCAGCAGGCCTTCGATGCGCTCTATGGCGAGTTGGCGAGCGAATATGACACCGCGATCATCCCCTTCTGGCTGGAGGACATCTACCAGCAGCCCCAGCTTTTCCAGGATGACCGCATTCACCCCACGGTCGAAGGGATCGAGGAACTGGTCGGCTCGACCGTGGACGAGGTGGCAGCGGCTCTGCCTGAGGAACAGGCGGGCGCGGATGACAAGGGTGAGGGCGAGGAGGAGTAGTCCTAGAGCTTCTCCAGCGCCCCACCGTTGACCCGCCAGATCGCGGCCTCGCTGGCGATATCCTCGAAGGGGGCAAGTTCGGTCCCCGTCATCCACACCTGCGCGCGCCCTGCGCCGAGGCGGCGAAAGAGCTCCTTGCGGCGCACCGGATCGAGGTGAGCCGCCACTTCGTCGAGGAGCAGCACGCTTGGCCGGCCCTCCGCCGCGAGCGTCCCATGGGCCAGCGTGATCGCGATCAGCATCGCCTTTTGCTCGCCGGTCGAGCATGAGGCAGCGGGCACACGGGTCGAGGCCATCACCACTTGCAGCTCGTCGCGATGCGGACCGCTGAGAGCGCGGCCGGCGGCGGCATCGCGCGGGCGGGCGCGAGCAAATTCGGCGAGCAGTTCAGCGGGGTCGGTCGGACCGCCCGGGCGATAGGTCAGCGCAGGCTTGGCGAAAGGTTCAGGCGGGAGTGCGGAAAGCTCGTCAACCAGCCGCGCGACCAACAGGCGGCGCGCGGCAGCGACCCTCGCGCCATGCTGCGCGGCCTGCGCCTCGATCGCGTCGAGCCAGCGCGCATCGCCGCGTTCTTCCAGCAGGCGGTTTCGCTCTCGCAGCGCCGTTTCATATTGCGAGACCGATTTTGCATGGCCCGGCTCCAGCGCCAGCGCCATGCGGTCGACGAAGCGTCGCCGCGCGCCTGCGCTGTCGGTGAACAGGCCGTCCATCGCCGGGGTGAGCCAGCTGACCGCGTGCCATTCGGAAAGCGCGGTTGCTGGGGCATCAGCGCCGTTGATTCGCACCAGCCGGCGCGTTGGCCGCTCGGCTTGGGTATAGGTGCCAAGGCGCGCGGAGACCTGGCCCTGTTCGATCAGGTTCGCGCCGATCGCGAAGCCGACGGGCGGCTCTCCCTCGGGCATGTGACGGCCGAGCTGGGGCAGGGCGGCGCGGCGCAGGCCGCGGCCCGGGCTCAGCAGGCTGAGCGCTTCGAGCACGTTGGTCTTGCCCGCGCCGTTCTCGCCCACCAGCAGGTTGAAATGCGCGGTGTCGGTCAGCGCGCTCGCCTTGTGGTTGCGAAAGTTCTGAAGGGTGATCTTGGCGAGCGGCATGAGTGGCTTCGCGTTAGCACGCGGCGCTGCGCAGAACAGCCGCACAGACTTGCGAAATCCCCGATCCCAAACATTGGGAAAAATTACCAAGCTTTCGGATTGATGAACGGATCATTCAGAAAGGGCCTGATCCGAAACCCCGGAATTCCGCCGTTTTTCGAGTTTGGCACGGCTCCTGCATTGCATTTGGTATCAAGCGGATCACACCGCGAACACACTGAAACACGGAGATTTATCATGACCAACACCGCCAACAACTTCGCCGCCGCCGTTTTCTCGATCATCATTTCGGCCGGTCTCTTCGCTTACGCGATTATCCCAGCTTCGCCCACGCTGATGGTCTGAGAAGACGCAGCGCCTCAACTTCAAACAAGGAAACAACCCATGTTCAACGCCGACACAAACAGCCGCCTTCTCGCCGCCGCTTTCTCGGTGGTCCTCACGATCGGCACCTTCGCCTACGCGATCGTTCCGGCGACGCCGAGCCTCGCCTGATCCCGACACAGTCGAACCTGGCGCAAGTCGCCCCAACCACAGGCCCCTAAATACTGGGCCTTGCAACGAAAGGACAAAAAAGGAATGCTTACACCGATTCAGTTCCCGCTAACGATCAGCGACAAGCTGCTGGCACTCGCCTCGGCCCTCGTGGTCAGCGGTGTGCTGATGGCCACCGCGATCGCCCCGGCCAGCCCGGCCATCGCTTCCAGCCCTGCATCCATTGGAGTGCTCGCATGAACAATCTGACCAAAGGCCCCGATGGCGGGCCGCCCAAGAAATTCCGCCTCGACAAGAGCGATGCGAAGCTGGCCGGCGTGTGCGGCGGGATCGCGAATTACTTCGATATCGACCCGATGGTCGTGCGCCTGATTTTCGTCGCCGCCGCCTTTTTCGGCGTGGGCAGCTCGGTGATCCTGTATCTCATCATCGCACTCGTCGCGGATTGATGGGGGATCGTTTTGCGCTCGCGCATCCGCGCGAGCGTCCTCGGTGCTATTCCCTCCGGCCAATCTTGGCCTGCGGGGCACCTGCGGGCGGACGGTCGTCCTTGCGAAATCGTAGATTTCGTTTTCCCGCTCCTACTTTTTGGGCCAGCGCCATGATGCATAGCGCTTACTAGCTGCCGATGCGCTGATCCCGGTTTGCGACAGCAAACCGCAAGCGCGACCGCGCGCCCGCAGGTGCCCCGAAGCCGAAGATTCGGCGTAGGGAACAGCACCGAGGATGTGGCCCCGAACGGGGCCACCAAATCACATCGCGCTAATACCGCCATCCAGCTTGATCTCAGCGCCTGTCATGAAGCGGCTTTCATCGCTTGCCAGATAGACCACCGCATTGGCGATATCATTGGGTTCGCCGACAAATCTGAGCGGGATCTGACGCGCCAGCTTGTCCATCAGAACGTCCTTGTCGAGTTTCGCTGCCCTCGCGGTGCCATCGAGGATCGGCGTATCAACGAAGGTGGGGTGCACCGAATTGCTGCGGATCTGCATATTGTTCTTGGCGCAATGCAGCGCGATCGATTTGGACAGCATCCAAACGGCCGCTTTTGACGCGTTGTAGGCCGGCATCGTGTCGCTGGCGATCAAGCCGGCGATTGAGCTGATGTTGATGATAGAGCCGGGCGCATGTTCGCGCATCAGCGGTAAGGCCTTCTGGCAGCCGTGAAAAATCGAATCGACGTTGACGGAAAAGCAGCGCTGCCAATCGGCAAAGTCGCATTCCTCGATATTGCCCGGCACGCCGATGCCGGCATTGTTCACCAGCACGTTGAGCCCGCCGATTTCCTCGCGGGCGGCGTCCACTGCGGCTTCCCATTGATCGGGATCAGTTACATCGTGAGCAATGCCATGGGCGTGGCCAACGCCGCATTCGGAATTGATCCGGGCGGCGGTATCTTCGGCGCCCTGGCCGTTGATATCGGTGCACAGGACGCGCGCGCCCTCACGCGCCAATAAGGTCGCGTGGGCCGCGCCCAGTCCCTGTGCCGCGCCGGTGACGAGCGCGAGTTTGCCTTCGCAGCGTTTGGTCATGATGTTGGTGTCCCTCTCCAAAAGTATTGTTTAGCTTAGATAGCCCGGTGTCATCAGCATCGCTATGCGCACATCGACCCCGTGTCCCGCCTCGCGCCATTTCTCGACAAAATCGGAAAGGGCTTCCAAGGGCACGCGGTGGACGAGGATGTTTTCATCCGAAACGCCGCCGCCTTCGCCGACCTTGGTGAGGCCGGTCGCCTTGATAAGCGTGAATTGTTCGGAAACCATGCCGGGCGAGGAATAGAATTCACCCAGTGTTTCAAGATGCGCGGCGCGATAGCCGGTTTCCTCTTCGAGCTCGCGCGCGGCAGCATCCACTGCCGCTTCGCCTTCCTCCGCATCATCGTCACCGATGAGGCCTGCCGGTATTTCGAGGCAAAAGCGGCCAAGCGGCACGCGGTACTGGCTCACGAGGATGACATGCAGGCCTTCCTTGGGGTCATCGTCGAGCGCGATAATGGCGGCCGCCTTGATCCCGCGCGAGCGTCCGCAATATTCCCATCGACCGCGCGTCTTGGCCATGACGAAACGGCCTTCCCACATGATCTCTTCGGGCAGGTCGGCATCGCGGTCGCGCACGAATCCCGCTTCGTTTTGGGCATCGGTCATGGCTTGTGGGCCTAGACTTCGATCAGGCGGTCGGGCAACTCGTTTTCGTCATCATCTGCGCGCGGGAAGTGCTGCGAGAGGACGAAGCCGACATCGCGCACGCCTGCGGCAAGACCCTCGGCAATACAGCCGCGTTTGATCTCGCGCAGCATGTCGACCATCGCTTCGCCCCAGATTTCGGCCTCGACAAGGCGCGCGATGGGTTCGTCAGCGACGATCTCGGCGCGATGTTCGCGCATCGAGAGGTAGATGAGAATGCCCGTGCGGCCCGCCGTGCGCGCCTCGGCACCAACCTTGAAATGGCGCACGGCGGCATCATGCACGCGCGAGGCGCGAACCGGCGAGGGGATGAGTGCGAACTTGAGCGGTTGCCAAAGCTGTGCGGCCCAGGCGGCAAGAAAGGTGACGAGGCCAAGCCCGATGGTCATGCTGGCGAGCTCGCCCACAGACCATTCGTGCCCCCAGCCGCCCAGCAGCGCCTCGACCACCACGGCGTCCCAGGCGCTGAGAAACGGGCGCGGGAAGGCCGCGAAAAGGCTCATCACGGTGAAGGCAAGGCCCGCCGCCCACAGCACGGCGACATCGGTGTAGCCGTCGCTGCGATCGGCGAGCACGGTAAGGATCTCGCCCGAAGTGGTGAGCTCTGCTTGCTCTACCGCGCTCGAGACGATTCTATGCTGGTCTTCGTTCAGATATGCCATGGATCACCACCCCCCGGAGGCGCCGCCGCCTCCGAAAGAACCGCCGCCGCCGGAGAACCCTCCGCCCCCGCCGAAACCGCCGCCGAAACCGCCACCACCGCCCCAGTCATCGCCGTCGGAAAGTGCGCCGCGCACGATGGCGCTTCCCACTTCCCACAGGATGATATCGCGCGCGGTGCGGCCCCAGCCGTCATCATCATCGTCATAATCGTCGTCTTTGCCCCACGGGCCTTTCTTGCGCTTCTTGTACTTACGCCGGCGCGAGCGGCCCCGAAGGATCGGCAGCACGAAGAAAGCGAACATGAAGATCAGCCAGATGACCACGCCGACCGGGAAGCCGCCATCCGTCTGGTCGCCGCGCCGCTGCTCGCCCGCTTGCGCGGCGACGTGCGCGGCCTCTTCGGGCGGCAATTGGAGCTGTCCGATAATTGCCTGCGCGCCCGCGACCACACCGCCGGGCATATCGCCCTCGCGAAAGCGCGGCAGGATCGCGTTCTGGATGATGATCGAGGAGAGCGCGTCGGTCAGATAGCCTTCGAGGCCGTAGCCGACTTCGATGCGCACGCGGCGCTCGTTGGGCGCAACCAGCAGGATCGCGCCATTGTCTTCGCCTTCCTGCCCGATCCCCCATTCGCGCCCGAGACGGTAGCCATAGTCGGATATGTCATAACCCTCGAGGCTGCTGACGGTCGCGACCACCAGCTGGCGGTTGGACTGCGTCTCCAGCGCTTCGAGCTGGGCGGTAAGCTGCGCTTCGGTATCGGCGGGCAGAATGTTCGCCTGATCGACCACGCGCCCGGTGAGCGCGGGGAAGGATTGCGCAGACAGCGGGGACGCGAAAAGCGCCCCCGCCGCTGCGAGGATCAGAATTAGGTGGCGCAGCACCCGGTTATTCCGACGTCATGTCCAGCGTGGGCGCCTCTTCCGCGCCGGGCGTCACCGCCGAATAGGGCGTGATCGGCTCCGCGCCGTGGATGATGTTCGCGCCGATCGTGTCGGGGAAGGTGCGGATGGTTGTGTTATACTGGCGCACGGCTTCATTGTAGTCGCGGATAGCCACCGCGATGCGGTTCTCCGTGCCTTCAAGTTGGCTTTGCAGTGCGATGAAATTCTGGTTCGACTTGATGTCGGGATAGGCCTCGAAGCTGGCGAGCAGGCGGCCAAGGCCTGCGCCAACCTGGCTTTGCGCGGCGGCGAATTGTTCCATCGCCTGTTCATCGCCCAGATTATCGGCGCTGATCTGCACGCTGGTCGCCTTGGCGCGCGCTTCGGTCACTTCGCGGAGGATCGTCTGCTCGTTCTCCGCTGCGCCCCTGGCAATTTCCGCGAGATTGGGGATGAGGTTCGCGCGGCGCTGGAATTGCGCCTCGACATCGGCCCATTTGGCCTTGGCCTGCTCTTCCGCTGCCGGGACCGAGTTGATCCCGCAGGCCGCGAGACCGAGCGCCACAAGGCCCATCAGGCCGACGCGGATGGTGTGTGTAATTGTCACGAATATCCCTCCAAAAACAAGGCGTCCCCAGTCGCTTTGGCAATCTGACCGGGGCGCTGGATACCTGTATTAGTCATATAGTTCACCCACCAGTAGGTTCAAGCGGTGGACGAGCCGCGCTCCGGCGCTTGGCAAGCTGATGGCGCGGTGCCAGACATGGTGCAAAGCAGTCAACAGACGGGGATCAGCGCATGCTGTCAGATTTCAAGGAATTCATCGCCAAGGGCAACGTGATGCAACTGGCCGTTGCGGTCATCATTGGCGGCGCGTTCGCGACCATCGTCAAGTCGCTGACCGGCGAGATTATCATGCCTGTCGTCGGCGCGATTTTCGGCGGGGCGGATTTCTCGTCCTATTTCATCCTGCTCTCGGTGCCCGAGGGGTATGAGGGGTCGGTCACCGATTATGCGGCGCTGAAGGAAGCGGGCGCGGCGATGATCGGCTATGGTGCATTCGTGACGGCGGTGATCAATTTCATCATCCTCGCTTTCATCATCTTCCTGCTGGTGCGCTACACCATGAAGGTGATGGAGCAGATGGAGAAGAAGGAAGAGGAAGAGGTCGCATTCGAAGAACCCGCCGGCCCTACCGAAATTGAGCTGTTGACCGAAATCCGCGACGCTCTGGCAAAACCGGCGCCCGGCGCAGACACTTAGTCACTTCAAATTCAGGACCACGTCGCTATATGGGTCGTGTCGGCTTGCCGACTATGGTGATAAATTGCAGCGTGCAATAGGCACAACGGACCCGGGGGCAGTACCCGGCGGCTCCACCACAAACCTCTGTTTGCGCAGGGGATTATGACGGGGCCGAACTAGGATCGACGTGTGTTGAAAAGCGTTGTTTTCGTCCGGGTTGAGAAACCCCGTTAAAGGCTCATTACACACAAGTGCCAATGATAATGAAGCACTCGCAGTTGCAGCGTAATTTTAAGGCCTAACGGTCTGAATTTACAAAGCTAAAGCGCGGTTGGACCCACCGGGCAACAGAAGCGGATTCCGGGGGCCCGGGGGGGGCCTAGCAACAGAACCCCCCATCGATTTTTACCGTGGGAGAGAGCACGCGGCTCGTATCGGGGCGAAGATCCTCCCCCGGAAAAACAAAGACGAACGGTAGCTGGCACCAGACCCCCCCCCTTCTGTTTGCGGCACCAGAACAAGGGCCTGAAGAATGATTGCTTGGCGCAATTTGGTGACTGCCCTTGGCATTGGTGCCGCTGTTTTTGCGGTCAGCCCCGCTGCTGCCGAACCTGAGACCCGCGAAGAATATCTCGACCGCCTGCGCGATATTTGCGCGGTCGACTGCCGCCAGCCGCGCTCCTTCATCCGTACTGCGCGCAAGATCCGCCGCAGCGAGGACACCGAACTTGCACTCATCATGGATGTGGCTTTCGTGCGCCGCGCAGGCGATCGCTACGAATTGTTCAATGTCGACATGGAAGACGACCCGCTCGTAACCCTGGCGTTGCTGGAATCGGCCGGGATCAACACGTCGGGGAGCAACGGCGTTGGCGGTCTGCCGCGCGGACGGTACGGCGTGCTCAGCCCCAACGTGATTGTTGTCAGCCTCGATGAACAGGTCCTGTTTGATCTGTATGAGGCGAGCCAGCCGACCGGCGAGGATGCAGGCGAGGGCGATAATCCGGGCCGGGCTCCCGGCCAGGCGACCAGGGATGAGGACGGTATCCTCGTCGAAGGCGACAGCGATCGCACTATCGACAAGCCGAACATGCAGGCGCTGCGATCAATCCTGTTCAAGCGCCGGATCGTCGTGCGCGGCAAGCCCACGCTGACGCCGGTCTTTGTCGGTGGCCGGATTGACCACAAGAACAAGCAGGTGACGCTGATGCTCGAGAGCGCAGACGACCTGGTGATCCTGCCAAGCTATGACGAGGACGGTAATCCCGTTCTTGATGGTCCGCTTGCCGGCCTTGCTCCGCCTGCGGTCAGCACGACCGGCGCGAAGTGATCACTCCGATCGCGGTCCCACCTGTGCGGCTCTCAGCTCTTCCAGCTCTTTCTTCGCTTTAAGTCCGTCAAGGATCGCCGCACCGGCCAGGAATACAGCGCCCGTGGCCGCGGCAAACAGCAATTGGCCGCCGATCCCGGGAAACTGCTCAAGATAGGCCGCGCCGCGCGATGTTGCGCCCAGCGCCAGAGCGTAGATGATCGCGAACGCTTCAAAGCGGTTCTTGATCACGAACAGTCTGGCGATCTTTTGCAGCATCGGCACTCCCTTAATGTTTTAGCAATGCAACCCGCGTGCCAAGTAAGGATGGCTGCGCGTTTCAGTGGTTAATGCTGCACGCAGTGTAAGCGAGGCCGACGGCCAAGTGCAAACGCGTTAACCAAGGATTGTGAGGTCGATTGCGTCCAGCAGTGCATTTCGCGCGGCAATGACCGACCGGGCGAGGCTTTCGCTGCCAAGATCGGCCGGGTCGATTTGCTCGGGCCAGGTTTGCGCGATGACCTTCTCGATCCGGTCAGCCTTCTCCTCGTCGAGCAGGAAGCGCGGGTCGACCGTCGCTGGATCGCACACAACGCGCAGGCGCAAACACGCGGGTCCGCCGCCATTGGCCATTGATTGGCGCACATCGACAGGGATCACTTCACGGATCGGACCGTTGCTGGCCATCATCTGCTCGCACCAGCGCCAGACGCTCGCGCTTTCGCGGCATTCTTCGGGCACAATCAGGTTCATCGACCCATCGGGCAGCGTGATCAGCTGCGCGTTGAAAAGGTAGGTGCGGATCGCTTCGGCAAGGCTCACCGCCTCGCTTGGCACTTCGACGATTTCCAGCGCCGGGAAGGCGGCGCGTATCGCTTCATAGGCGCCCTGCTGGTCGGCAAAGGCCTCGGCATGGGTGAAGAGCACACGCTCATTGGCGACCGAGACGACATCATTGTGGAACGCGCCCGCCTCGATGGCCGCCGGGTTCTGTTCGATGAAGACGCAATTGGCCGGATCAAGCCCGTGGAGGCGCGCGACCATGCGGCTGGCCTGTTCGTGCTGGCGCGCGGGAAATTTTCCGCCGGGACGGCCATAGACGAACACTTCGACGCCAGCCGAGCCGTGGCTCTCGCAAAAGCGCATGTGGTTGGCCGCGCCCTCGTCGCCGAAAGTGGGCGGGACGGCCGGGTGGAGCGCGAAGTGGTCAGTGTTGCCGAACGCCACTTCAAGCTGTGCCATCGTATCAGGCCATTCCTGCGCGCGGTGGAGCATGGTGACAAGGTTTGCAGGCGTCAGGTGGCACTTGCCATCTTGCGTATCGGGCGCAGGGCTTACGGTGGCGGCGTTGGCGGTCCACATGCTCGAGGCCGACCATGTCGCGGCCAGCAATTGCCGCGGCGCGGTCTCGTCGAGCGTCAGGTGCTCGGCCAGTGCGGTGTTGGGGCGGGGCAGGGGCAGCAGGAAACCCTGCACGCCGAGCCGCGCAAGATTGCCGCGCATCTTGGCCACGCCCTGAAGCGCGGCGGCACGCGGGTAGGAGGGATCGCCCTTGTGGCTGGCGCTCGCAATATTGCCGAGGCTGAGCCCGGCGTAATTGTGGCTGGGGCCAACGATCCCGTCGAAGTTGACCTCGCAGAGGCCTTTTTCCTGAACTGCCATTGTGTTTACCCGTCATGGCGAGCGGCAAAGCCGCGCGGCAATCAATCCATGGTCTGTCTCCAGAGCAATCGAGCGGGCCATGGATCGCCGCATCGCTGCTGCTCCTCGCGATGATGAGGAATCGTGTTAACGCGCCACGCTCCACACCGTATCGCCCGGGCTTACATCCAGCGTGTCCGCCGCGAGCGAATCGATGGCGATCCCGCCCTCCTCGTCGAACCGGCGCGCGCCATAGCAGGCACGGAACCTATCGAGACTGCCGGTCGCGAGGATCGCGCGCTCGCCTTCCTCTATGTCCATCTCGGTCAGCGTGGCCGTGCGCGCGTTCTGAACGCTCGTCACCTGGTCGGTCACCGCGACCATGGTCGGCCCGCCGTCGAAAATGTCGACATAGCCATCGTAGCGAAAGCCTTCGTTTTCCAGCATCCGCATCGCCGCGCGGCCTGAAAGGTGCGGGGTACCGATCACCTTGCGCGCGCTTTCGTCGAGCATCGCGACATAGACCGGATATTTGGGCATCAAATCGGCGATGAACTGGTTGCCGTTGATGGCGTTGAAATAGTCCGCCTCGTTGAAGCTCATCCCGAAAAAGCGCCCCGCGACATTGTCCCAGAAAGGCGAATCGCCGCGTTCATCGATGATGCCGCGAAGCTCTGCGATGATCTTTTCGGCAAAGCGTTTGCGGTGCATGGCAACGAAGAGATAGCGCGACCGGGCGAGCAACAGGCCAAGCCCGCCGGCGCGTTCATTGGGGTGGAGGAACAGCCCGCCCACCTCGCTGTAGCCTTCCAGATCAGTAACGAGATTGAGCATCTCGGTGCGCACCGTGCGATCAAGTTCCTGGCTGTACTGGGTCAGCGTGTTGAGCCGGTAGGAGTAGAACGGCCATTGCTGGCCGACCTGGCTCATCAACTGGCAGGTGCCGCGCACCGCGCCTGTTTCGGTGTCTTCGAGCACCAGCACGAATTGTTCGTCGGCCAGTTCATCGCTTGTGTTGGCGAAGGCCTCGGCAGCGCGTTCGAGCTTGCCCGAAAGCGCCTTGCGGTCGGCAGGCAGGTTGGTGAAGCCGCCGCCTGTCAGCTTGGCCATTTCATAAAGGTGCTCCAGGTCGGAGAGGCGCGCGGCGCGCAGGCGCATGCTCATTCAAGGTTCCCAGTGAGGACGAAAAGAGTGTCGCCACTGCCTAGCCCTCCTTTCGCGCTTATCCAACCCATCCGCACTTCGCCCGGCAGATCGGGCGTTGCAATCGGGCGCTGCGGGCGTCATAGGCGCACCCGTCCTCCTCCCCAGGACCCGATCAAAAATCGCGTTTACGAGGACTTTGGAATGAGCACGATGACCCCCCGCGCCGGCCTTTCAGTGGATGAAGGGCTGGCCAGCTTTCTTGAAACGCAGGTCATGGCGCCGCTGGGGCGCGATGCGGACGCTTTCTGGGCCGGGTTTGCCCAGCTCCTCGCCGATTTCACTCCGCGCAATCGCGAGCTTCTGGCCAAGCGCGAGGATCTTCAGGCAAAGATCGACGCCTGGCACCGCGAACGTCGCGGCAAGCCGCACGATGCCGCCGAATACAAGGCGTTCCTGACCGATATCGGCTATCTCGATCCCGAGCCGGGCGACTTCACCATCGGTACGCAGAATGTCGATCCCGAAATCGCGACCATGGCCGGGCCGCAACTGGTGGTGCCGATCCTCAATGCGCGCTTTCTCCTGAACGCCGCCAATGCGCGCTGGGGTTCGCTCTATGATGCGCTTTACGGCACCGATGCGCTTGATGCGGCTCCTGCAAGGCCCGGCGGCTATGACGAGGAGCGCGGGGCGGCGGTGATCGCGCGCGGGCGCGAATTTCTGGACCAGGCGCTGCCTTTGGTGGATCAGAGCTGGGCCGATCTCGCCGATGAGAATGATGGCAAGCTGGTCGATGAAAGCCAGTATGTCGGCAAGACCGAGAACGGCCTGCTGTTCGTCAACAATGGCCTGCATATCGAAGTCGTGTTCGACCGCGAGACGCCGGTGGGCGCATCCGACAAGGCGGGCATTGCCGATATCAACGTCGAAGCGGCGCTGACGACCATCGCCGATTGCGAGGATTCGGTCGCAGCGGTCGACGCCGAGGACAAGCTTCTCGCCTATACCAACTGGCTGGGCATCATTCGCGGCGATCTGGAAGAGAGCTTCGACAAGGGCGGGCGGACCCTGACCCGCAGGCTCAACGGCGACAAGGCTTTAACCGACCGCGATGGCAATGCGCACACGCTGCCGGGGCGCAGCCTGATGTTTGTCCGCAATGTCGGGCACTTGATGACCAATCCTGCGATTATGCTCGAAGATGGCAGCGAGATCCCCGAAGGCATCATGGATGCGGTCTTCACCAGTGCGATCAGCACGATCGATGTCGAGGGCAAGGCAAAATACGGCAATTCGCGCAAGGGATCGATCTACATTGTGAAGCCCAAGATGCACGGGCCGGAAGAATGCGCCTTCACCAATGACCTGTTCAATGCGGTCGAGGACCTGCTTGGCCTGCCGCGTCACACGGTGAAGGTTGGCGTGATGGACGAAGAGCGCCGCACCAGCGCGAACCTTGGCGCCTGTATCCACGCAGTGAAAGACCGCGTGGTGTTCATCAACACCGGCTTCCTTGATCGCACAGGCGATGAAATCCACACCTCGATGCAAGCGGGCCCGATGATGCGCAAAGGTGCCATGAAGGGGTCCGACTGGCTGAAATCCTACGAGGCTCGCAATGTTGCCATCGGCCTCAAGCACGGGCTTTCGGGCAAGGCGCAGATCGGCAAGGGCATGTGGGCCGCGCCTGATCTGATGGGCCAGATGATGGTCGAGAAGATCGGTCACCTGCGCGCGGGCGCCAACACCGCCTGGGTGCCGTCGCCCACCGCCGCAACGCTCCACGCGCTGCATTACCACGCCGAGGACGTGTTCGAGATCCAGCAAGACCTGCCCGAGCCGATGGGGCTTGATGCGCTGCTCACCATCCCGCTGGCGCAAGACACGAACTGGCCCGAGGACGAGCTTCGCGACGAACTCGACAATAATGCCCAGGGCTTGCTTGGCTATGTCGTGCGTTGGATCGATGCGGGCGTGGGCTGTTCCAAGGTGCCCGACATCAACGATGTGGGCCTGATGGAAGACCGCGCGACGCTGCGCATCTCTTCCCAGCATATCGCCAACTGGCTCCACCACGGCGTCGTCAGCGAAAGCCAGGTGATGGACAGTCTCACCCGCATGGCGGCCAAGGTCGATGCGCAGAATGCAGGCGATCCCGACTATCATCCGCTGATCGGCAATGAGGACGCCCCGGCTTTCCGCGCCGCGAAAGACCTGATCTTCAAGGGCGTGGAGCAGCCCAGCGGTTACACCGAGCCGCTGCTGCACCATTGGCGGCAGGTCAAGAAGGCGGGCTGAGCCCTACAGAACCGCGTCCAGCGCCTGTTCGATATCCGCTGATAGCGCCTCGAACGGCTCGCAGCCGACCGACAGGCGCACGAAGCCTTCGGGCACCGCGTCGCCCCAGCGCGCGCGGCGTTCTGCGGTGGTGTGGATGCCGCCAAAGCTCGTCGAGGGGACG
This sequence comes from Erythrobacter sp., assembly GCA_043567175.1. Lineage (GTDB taxonomy): Bacteria > Pseudomonadota > Alphaproteobacteria > Sphingomonadales > Sphingomonadaceae > Erythrobacter. The sequence goes on along the minus strand of CP121323.1, from coordinate 1,153,181 downwards.
ATATATTTCGCCGCGCAGATGAAGGCTTCGGCCTGTGCGACGCTGCTGAACGTCAGGCTGACGACTGATCCGTAGCGGCGCATCTGCCGCTTGGCGATGGCATGGCCGGGATGGCTGGCAAGTCCGGGATAGGAGATGTGCGTGACGGCCTTGTGCGCCTCGAACCGCTCCGCCACAGCCTGCGCGGAACTGCACATCCGCTCGAAGCGCACGTCGAAGGTCTTGAGGCCGCGATAGGCGAGCCAGGCTTCGAAATGGCCGGGGATCGCGCCCACCAGCTTGCGCCATATGCGGATGCGCTCGGCCATGTGCTCGTCGCGCGTTGCCACGTGTCCCATCAGCACATCCGAATGGCCGTTCAGCGCTTTGGTGTCCGAGGCAACCACGATGTCCGCGCCAAGATCCAGCGGGCGCTGGCTGAGGCAGGTCGCGGTGGTGTTGTCCGCCACCAGCAGCGCGCCCGCCGCCTTCGCCTTTTCGGCCAGGGCGGCGATATCGACGACGTGAAGCTCGGGATTGGTGGGCGTCTCGATGAAGACGAGGCGCAGCCCGTCAAAATCGCGCGTCTCCATTTCGAGCTGCGGGCAATAATCGACCGTAATCCCGCCGGGCACGAGATAGCTGTCGGCGAGCGCGCGTGTCGCCATGTAGCCGTCGGTCGGCATCAGGATGCGATCGCCCGGGCGCGTCAGGCTGAGGACCACCGAGGCGATGGCGGCCATGCCTGAAGGAAAGACGACGCAAGGTGCGCCTTCCAGCGTCGCCAGAGCGTCTTCGAGCGCGGACCAGGTGGGATTGCTCCAGCGGCCATATTGATGCTCGGGCGCAGTTGCGGCACCAGGGTCTCCGGGGAGATTGTAGAGGCTTGCCGGATAGATCGGCGGCATCAGCGGCTCGCCCGGCTCCAGCGCGGCAGCGCGGTGGTGGAGCATCGCGGCAAAGGTTTCGTCCATCCTGTCGGTCATGGCCAGGTCCTATAGCCGGTGCTGATGGCTCCAGCTAGGCGCCTAGTGCGCGGGCTAGCGCAACGAATTCGGCAACGCTGACGGTTTCCGCGCGCCGGGTTTCCTCGATCCCGACCTGCGCCAGCGCGTCGAGCGCGCCGGGCACGCCCTTCAGGCTCTGGCGCAGCATCTTGCGCCGCTGACCGAAGGCGGCGGCCGTGAGGCGCGCCAGAGTGGCGGGAAGAACGCCCTCGGGTGCCTCGCACGGGGTCACATGGACGACCGCGCTCATCACCTTGGGTGGAGGGGTGAAGGCGCTGCGGTGAACCTTGAGGGCGAGCCTTGCGTTCGAGCGCCACTGAGCCAGAACCGCCAGGCGGCCATAGGCGCCGGTCCCCGACCGGGCGACGATCCGCTCGGCGACCTCGCGCTGAAACATCAGCGTCAGCGATTGCCACTGTGAGGGCCAGCCGGCTCCGTCCGGGCCCGAATCAAGCGCCGGATCAAGCCAGCGCGTGAACAGCGCGGTGCCGACATTATAGGGCAGGTTCGAGACGACGTGGAACGGCTCACCGCCGAATAGCGCCCCATGGTCGATTGTCATCGCGTCGCCTTCGATCACTGTCAGTTGACCGGGAAAGGCCTCGGAGAGTTCGGCGAGAGCTGGCAGACAGCGTTTGTCCATCTCGATCGCGGTGACGCGCGCGCCGGCGCGCAGCAGGGCACGGGTGAGACCGCCGGGGCCGGGGCCGACCTCCAGCACATGCGCGCCTGCAACATCGCCCGGTATCGCGGCGATGCGGCCCAGCAATTGCTCGTCGAGAAGGAAGTTCTGGCCCAGCGCCTTGGAGGCGGAGAGGCCGTGGCGGGCGATGACTTCGCGGATCGGAGGCAGCGCCGGCGCCTGAGGCGTGGCATCACCCATGCGCGGGGATTGCCGCGCGCTGGGTCGCGCATTCGCTCGCCATGCGGATCGCCGCGATCATCGCGCCGGGGTCTGCGATGCGTTTGCCCGCAATATCGAAGGCGGTGCCATGATCAGGCGAGGTGCGAATGATCGGCAGGCCAAGCGTGACGTTGACGCCGTCATCGACCTCGAGCGCCTTTAGCGGGATCAGCGCCTGATCGTGATACATGCACAAGGCGACATCGTAGCTGGGTCGCATGCGCGGCATGAACAGCGCATCGCCCGGCACCGGGCCGGTGATGTCGAGGCCCTCGGAGCGCAGCGCGCCGATTGCGGGGGCGATGATGCGCTCCTCCTCGTCACCGAACTGGCCGTTCTCGCCCGCATGCGGATTGAGCGCGGCGACCGCGATGCGCGGTTTCACGAGCCCGAAATCACGTTTGAGCGCGACATGTGTCACGACGGCTTTCTTGATGAGCAGTTCGGGCGTGAGGCGGCGGGGAACTTCGGACAAAGCGCAGTGCACGGTGACCGGCACGGTTCGCAATGTCGGTCCTGCCAGCATCATCACCGCCGCATCGGGTTGCCGGCCGCAGGCATGCGCGAGATATTCCGTCTGCCCCGGATGCACGAAGCCGATTGCGGTCAGCTCGGTCTTGGCGACCGGCGCGGTCACGATCGCGGCGACATCGCCGCGCAGTGCCAGCTTCGTGGTCCATTCGAGCGAGGCCAGCGCCACGCGCGCGCCATCGGGCGAGGGCGTGCCCGGCGTGTATTCGACATCCACTCCGGCCATGACGGGTAGGCCCACCGCAAATGCCGAAGGTGCCTCGGAAGCCTCGGCGATGGGGACGAGCATGCAGTCGATACCGCGCTTGTGCGCGGCTGCGCGCAGGATCTCGACCCCGCCGACGGCAAAGAAGGGATGCACAAGCCCCGGATCATCGCGCAAGGCCGCGTAAGCCGCGACGATCAGCTCGGGCCCGATACCCGAGGGATCGCCCAGGGCGACAGCCAGAGGAGCATCGGGCGCAAGGGGAGGCGGGCCGGCGGGGGTCAAGGTGATGGCCGGGACTTAATTGTATTCGATATAGGCATCGTTGCGCAGGTCGCGCAGGTAACGCTGCGCGCGCCGGTTGATGCGCTCTTCCTCGATCTGGCGTTCGATCGAGGCAAAGGTGGGCGCGTTCTCCGACTGCGGATCGTCGCGCCCGCACAGCATCAGCACGCGCACGCCTTCCTCGGGCGACCCGAAAGCCGGCGTGGTCTGCCCGATCTGGAGGTTCAGGATCAGGTTCTGCAGCGCTTCGGGAAGCTGGCGCGCCTGGATCTGCGGGTTGGTGACCACGGTCGCGCCGATCGCCTGCTCGGCTCCGTCGGCATCCCCGCATCCGCGCAGGCCCCGTACATAGTTCACGAATTCCTCGATCCTGGCTTCCGCACTTGCCTGATCGGCATTCGGTGGGAAGGCGATCGAGATCTGCTTGAGACTGAGCACCGCGTCGCGCGGATCGGCGGTCAGCACTTGGCGCCGGTCGATCAGGTAAAGGATCGAGAAGCCGCCCGGGATCTCGATCGGGCCGACCAGCTGGCCCGGCTGCATGCCGCGCGCTGCATTGGCGAGCGCCGGAGGCAATTGGGCAAGTCGCACCCAGCCAAGGTCTCCGCCCACTGCGGCGGTGGAGGCTTCGGAAAACTGCCGAGCATAGGCGACAAAGCTGCCGCCACCCTGCAATTGCTCGACGATGTGCTGCGCGTTCTGCAGCACCGCTTCACGGTTCTCGATCGTCGCAGAGAGATAGATCTCGCCCAGCCGGTGCTCTTCGGTGCCGCGCGATTCCTCGAGCCGCTTGAGCACTTCGTTGACCTCTTCGGCCGCGACATTGACGAAGGGGTTCACGTTGCGGCGCAGGAGGTTGTCCCACGCCAGCTCGCCTTCGATCTGCCGCTTGAGCGCGGCGGGCGAGGAGCCGATCGAGACGAGATAGGCGTCCATCTGCGTCGGGTCCTGCGAGAAGTTCTGCGCGGCGAGCTGGGCATAGGTCTGCTCGACCTGTCCGCGATCGACCGGCATTTCCAGCGCCTCTGCGGCCTGGATCTTGAGCGTTTCGTCGATCAGGTTGCGCAGCACCTGAACCCGCAGACGGTTGAGCTCGTCCTCCGAAACCTTGGCATCGGAGGCCGAGGTCACCAGCGCAACGCGCTGGTCGACATCGGTGCCGGTGATGACGAAGCCGTTGACGATGGCGGTCGCGGTGCGGACATTGGGATTGTCGTCGCTGATGATGTTGATTTCAGCCGGCAGCCCGAGCGGATTGTCCGGTGTTGGCTGGGCCACAGTCTGCGCTTGCGCTGGCATCGATACAGCGCCCAGGAAAACAGCACCCAGCGCCGCAATCGCGGCAGCGCCCAGAGATTTCACGACAGCTTTCAAATTCACGTCCTTCTTGCGCATCGTTGTGATCCGAATGTCCTTAAGTCTTTACCGAGATGCGCGGCCCCTCTTGCGCATCGAAGCGTCCCTCTTTCATCATGGGCCCGCGTCCATCGTTTCAATCGCCCTAGAAGCAGCGATGTGAACGGGCGCTGAGCCGACCGGCGCCTCTATTTCGCGCCCATTAACGCTTTTTTCCGGGAATGCCAACGGTGCTGCTGGCAGACGCGCTGCGTGGCCGAGAACAGGCCAGCATGGCTTGCTGCTGGGCTGGCTGCTGCAAACCCGCGCTAATTGAACCCGAGGTTCCTCAGCGCAAAGAAAAGCTGGAACGAGTTGCCACGTGCGGCATCGCCTGCGGTGATGAAGTCGCGCCGCCAGGTGAAGCCGAATTCGATGCAATCGTCCTCATAGGCGATGCCCAGCCGCGTGCGGATCGGTTCGAATCCGTCCGGCTGGAAGATCGGGTCTTCCTCGGCGCTGGTGAGGTTGAACACGCCCGAGCCAAAGGCAGACCAGTTGCGGTCAAACGCGACACGCGCGGCAGCGCGCACCTCTTCGCGGTCCTGCAAGTCCTCGACCTCGGTGATGTCGCGGTTGAGCCTGAGATAACCGAGTTCGAGATAGGTGCGCTTGGTGCCAACGGCTGCGTCGATCTCGTTGCGGCGGATCGCGAGATTGTCCTTGTCGAGGCGGAAGCGGTGGGTGAACTGGAGGAAATTGCGCCAGCGAACCTCGGTGCGGCCGACGAAATCGGAGACTCGTTCGGACAGGCCGGTGCCGTCGGGAAAGATCTGTTTTTGCGCCTCGAGGCGGTAGGACTGGCCGACATTGGTCTTCACGCGCAGGCCCGGCTTGGTGAGTTCCCAGTCGATCCCCCAGGTGATCCGAGCGCCGTCCTCGACCCGGTCATAGCCGGCGAAGCGGTTGAGTGCGAAGAGGTTGGAATCCTCAAGGTCGATCGCGCGCGCATCCTCATTGGGTACGGCAAGATTGCGGATCGAGGGCGAGCCGACGAACTGGACGCGCGGGGTAAAGACCTGGGTCCCGCCAAAGGCTTCACCGACGAAAGGCCATTCGACATCGATCGCGCCGATCGCCAGAGCGCGCCCGGTAAAGCCGGAATTGCCGCGATAGACCGCGGTCTGCGTCGCCAGGACATTGCCGGTGTTGTAAACATCCGCGCGGCCCAGCGCGCTGAAGGTGACCACCTGGCCAAGCCCGGTCAGGGTGCGCAGGTCCCAGCGTGCGCCGGCAAAGGCGCGCTGCGTATCCTGCCCGTCGCGGCGCACCAGTGCGAGCGTGTTGGCTTGCAATTGGACATTGCCTCCCAGCACCGGGTCTTCGAGATTGCGGCGGTAATCGAAGGCGGGGATGGCGAGCGGGATCTGGCCTTGCTGGGCGTTGATCCGCAGCGTCTGCGTCGCCCAGCCGGCAAGGCTGAGATAGGAATTGTCGTCGATCCGCTCGAGATTGATGGTCGAGCGCAGGCGATCATCGCGGCTCAGGTCATAGCGGCGCAGGAAGGTGCGGTCGCTCGCCAGCCGGATCGATCCGGTGAGGCTCCATTCCGGGCTGAACTGGAACCGGCCATTGGCGAACAGATAGCCGCGTGGGTCGCTCTCGGTGTTGGTGGTCGCACCGGTGAGGTTCGCAACGCGGCTCGACTCTGTGAGGTAACCGGTGATCTGATAGGCGCCCTTTTCGGTCAGGTGGCGCCAATGCGCGCTTGCCATCGGGGCGACCTCGCTGAAGACGAAAGCGCCAAGCGTGAGGTCCTGATTGTCCGCGACGCGCCAGTAATATTCGCCCGAGACCTCGATCCCGTTGACGTTGGTGACGCGGAAATTGGGGTTGATGAAGCCCGTTTCGGCGCGCCCGTCGGTGCGGATGGTGAGGCCGGGCAGCGGCAGGAGGCGCGCGCCGAACAGTTCCAGCATCGCGCCGGTGAAGCTCACCTTGTTGGTTTGCTGGTCAAAGCGCACCGTATCAGCGGTGATGCGCCAGCTGGGGTCCTTGGCGCAGCCATCGCGGCCCGTCACCGCGCAGGCCGTGTAGGCGGCATCGGTCAGTACGATCGTGCCGTTCTCGCCGCGCTCGGCGCTGTCTGCGGCAAGCCGTCCGCCGGCTCTCAGCGCAATCAGCAGCTGGTTCATCGCGCCGGCCTCGAACGTATCGGTCAGCTCGATTGCGTCAGTGAACAGCTCGTTGCCGCTTTCATCGACCAGGCGGATATTGCCCGCCGCATAGATCCGGCCTTCACCACGCACCCACACGACCTCATCCGCGCGCACCGAACGATCGGCGCTTCGCAAGACGACATTGCCACGGGCAACCACGGTGTCGGTTGCATTGTCATAGGCAAGCTGCTCCGCCTCGAAATCGATCGTCTCATCCAGCAATTGCTGCTCGAGCGGGACGTCGTCCTGAGCGCGTTTTGCAGCTTGCGGATCAGCCTGTTCGACGGTCTGTCCCGCAATCCCGGCGGCTACAAGCGGGGGCGAGAGCGCCTGTGCCGGTGCGCTCCACAGCAGGGCAGGCGAAGCCAGCGCCACCACGAGCGCAGCGCAAGACGCGCCGCTCAGGCCACGGGCCCGGCGCGTGCGCAGACGCAATAGCGGCGTTGGCATGGCCAGCGTGGTCACTCCCGACATGGCTTGCCTATTGCACCGCTCGCGCCTAATCGCAATCGCCAAGCGTCCGTCAATGCGCGGCACCCTTTTTGCCTCTCGTGCATTCCCTTTGCATAGCGGCTGTGCGACTGCGCTAACCGCCGCCCAGACCGGAGATTCCATGAAATTCCATTTCGACACCGCCGCCCCCTCAGAGGTTCGCCTTTGCGCGCGCATCCTCAACCAGAACGATACGCCCGATGATCTGGGGGCTGCCGTGGTCGATGGCGCGAAGGCCGCGCGCTTCAAGGGCGTTGCGGGGCAGGTGTTCGAACACTTCGTCATGGACGAGGGAAGTCTGGTGCGCATCGCGCTTGCCGGTGCAGGCGAAGTCGAGGCGGAGGCGCGCTCTCTCAACGTCGAGAAGGCGGGCGCGGCGCTGGCAGCGAAATATTGCGCCTCGGGCGAGACCGACATGGTGCTTGACCTTGGCCATGCCGATCTTTCCGGCGAACAGGCCGCCGGGGTCATGCTGGGCCTGCGGCTGCGCTCCTGGAGGTTTGACGAATATCGCACCAAGCTGGCCAAGGAAAAGCGCATCTCGCTGGAGACAGTCCATGTCGTGAACGCGCCGGCCGGGACCGAAGCAGCGTGGGAGCGTGTCTCGGCGCTTGCCGAGGGGGTCGAGTTTACCAAGCATCTTGTCACTCTGCCGGCGAATATCCTTTACCCCGAGAGCTTTGTCGCCAAATGTGAAGAGGCTTTCGAGGGCACTGGTGCACAGATCACCGTGCTTGACGAACCCGCGATGGAAAAGCTCGGCATGGGCGCGCTACTGGGCGTTGGTCAGGGCTCGCGCCGGGCCTCGCGCCTGCTGGCGATTTCGTGGAAGGGCGGCAAGGAAGGCGAGGCTCCGACCGCGCTGGTGGGCAAGGGCGTCACCTTCGATACGGGCGGGATCTCGCTGAAGCCGCCGCCCGGAATGGAAGACATGAAGTGGGACATGGGCGGTGCCGGCGCGGTTGCGGGCGGCATGCTCGCGCTGGTCAAGCGCCGCGCCAAGGCGAACATCGTAGCGGTCATGGGCCTTGTCGAGAACATGCCTGATGGCAATGCGCAGCGCCCCGGCGATGTCGTCACCACGATGAGCGGGCAGACCGTCGAAGTGCTCAACACTGATGCCGAGGGGCGCCTTGTGCTGTGCGATGCGCTGCACTGGACGCAGGAAAACTACAAGCCTGCGCGGATCGTCGACTTCGCGACGCTTACAGGCGCGATGATCATCGCGCTCGGCCACGATCACGCAGGCGTTTTCTCGAACGACGATACGCTTGCCGACCAGCTGCTCACCGCAGGCAAGGCGACCGGCGACAAGCTGTGGCGTCTGCCGATCGGCCCGGCTTACGACAAGCTGATCGATTCGCCGATCGCCGACATCAAGAATGTGGGGCCGCGCCCCGCCGGCTCGATCACCGCCGCGCAGTTTCTTCACCGCTTTATCCAGAAGGGTACGCCCTGGGCGCATTGCGACATTGCCGGCACCGTTTGGTCGGACAAGCCCGGACATTCGTGGGACAAGGGCGCAACCGGTTGGGGCGCGCGGCTGATCGACAACATCGTTGCGACAAACTTCGAAGGCTGACCGGGAGCGCCGGGCCTCAAACAGCGGAGCGGTAGGCCGAAAAAATGCCCAAGATGCGCAAGAAATCGGATCTGCCGTCAAAGATCTGCGAGGCCTGCGGGCTTCCTTTTACCTGGCGCAAGAAGTGGGAGCGTGACTGGGACAATGTGCGCTATTGCTCCGAGCGGTGTAAGCGTTCCCGTAAGGCTTGACCGGGCCGCCTGCGCCCTCCACCCTTCCACCCGGATTATCGCACCGGGTTACGATCCGGGTGGAAGGGTTGGGGCGCGGGTGGCCAAGCGCGTGGCACAAGTATGAAGATCGACTTCTGGCAACTCTCCCGCGACCCGGTCGAAAAGGTCACGGCGCTCATCGCGCAGCGCGTGCTTGACCAGGGGCAGCGGCTGCTGGTTGTCAGCGGCGAAGCACAGCAACGAGCGGCGATTTCCAAGGGGCTCTGGTCAGCCGGGGCCGATAGCTTTCTTGCCAATGGCGAAGAGGGCACAGCCGGGGCCCAGCGCCAACCGATCCTGTTGTCTGAAAGTATCGCCGCCACCAACGGCGCCAGCCACGCGATTTTCGCTGACGGCCAGTTTCGCGATGCGCCTCATTTTGCCCGCACCTTCCTGCTGTTTGACGAGACGACGCTGCAACATGCGCGCCAGACCTGGAAGGCTCTCTCGGCGCGCGAGGGGCTCGAACGCGCCTTCTTCCGCCAGGAGGGCGGGCAATGGGTGAAGGTCGCCTGAGGATTGCGGGGCTTGCGCCGATCCCCCGCTTCATGGAAGACTGCCCAGCAATTGGCTTGGGAGACATGACATGCGTGCAACACTGGTTCTTGCAACCCCTCTGGCCCTGATCCTCGCGGCCTGCGGCTCGGAAACCTCCGGCACCTTCGAAGGGGAGGACGGCGAGGTCGGCGAATACACGATTGATGAGAGCACGGGGGAGACGACCGCCACGATCACCACTGAAGAGGGCACCATGACGATGCGTTCGGGCAGTGATGTACCGGTCGATCTGCCCGGCGGTTTCACTGTCTATCCGGGCGCCGAAGTCGTCAGCAACACGGTGGTCAACCAAGGGCAGGGCTCGGGTAACCTCGTGACAATGACAAGTCCCGACAGCCCGCAGGAAGTGGCCGCCTATTACAAATCGCAGGCCGAGGCCGCCGGGATCACCATCCAGATGGAGATGGCGACCAACGGTATGCAGATGATCGGCGGAGAATCGCAAGACGGCCTCACCTTCTCGGTCATGGCCAGCCCGGCTGACGAGGGCACGAGCGCGCAGCTCACCGTGGGCACCGATATCAAATAGAGGCGGTCAGCCGCCTGGTTGCGGTTGGTTACGATTGAAACTTGAACAAAGCCAGGTTGGGGGCTAGGGGCCGCGCCAATCCTCTCCCGCGCGCGCAAGCGAGCTTTCTCACAACCAAGGAATTTGCACCATGGCGGTTACCCGCACCTTTTCGATCATCAAGCCCGATGCCACCAAGCGCAACATCACCGGCGCAGTGACCAAGATGCTGGAAGATGCCGGCCTTCGCGTCGTCGCCTCCAAGCGTATCCACATGACCAGGGAACAGGCCGAAGGCTTCTACGCCGTGCACGCCGAACGCCCGTTTTTCGGTGAGCTCGTCGAATTCATGATGAGCGAGCCCGTGGTCGTGCAGGTTCTCGAAGGCGAAGACGCCGTCGCGAAGAACCGCGAAGTGATGGGCGCGACCAACCCCGCCGATGCCGCTCTCGGCACGATCCGCAAGGAGCACGCGCTCTCGATCGGTGAAAACACAGTGCACGGCTCGGACAGCGAAGAGAACGCCGCGATCGAAATCGCGTTCTTCTTCAACGACGACGAAATCGTCGGCTGAACCACGCCTGCTTTCTTGAGCATTGAAAGGGGCCGTCCGATTGGGCGGCCCTTTTTCATGCGGGTCGGAACACGCTGAGTTGCTCTGCGTGGGCGCGGTGGGCACCTTTCTCGCCGCGCGCGGCGGTCCTGCGCATCGCGGCAAGAGCCTGCGGGGTCAGCTCCAGGTCTAGCTCGTGGTAGGCGCGTGCGATGGCCGCCTTCCAGTTGGCGTTCAATTCCTCGAAGGAAAGCCGCGTGATCGGCCCGGTCCAGTCGCGCAGCGCGGCCTCGCGCCGCTGTTCGCGAAGATCGATCTTGCGCCGCCACTCGGCTTCAATAGCAGCGAGGTCGCAAGTGTCGGATTGCACCGCCATCTGGTTGGCGACCAGCGAGACCGCACTGCGGTGCACCGCCTCGGCGCAGCGCTGGGCGACGATCAGGCGCGCATCGGGAAATTGTGCGAAGAGTTCGGTCAGGTTCTCCGAGAAAACCGGCACCTTGAGCACCCGCGGCTTGTGCGCATTGGCCCGCGTTGCCGCATCGGTGCGCAGCACGCGCGCGAATTCGCGATAGACCGGCCCTGCCGCGCGCGCCTCGTTCCAGGCGGTGTAGCCCGGAATGCGCCACTGGCTTTCATAGATGGAGGCCTGAAGCGCGCCCGCCAGCCAGCCCAGCTCCTCTTCCACCGCGCCGCTGGCAACGGGGTGGATCGATTGCAGCCATGGGTTGAGCGCGGCGAGGAAGCCGATCTCCAGCGCCGCTTTGGCCCGGCGCAGGTCAAGGCCCTGAACGGGGACCGGATGAAAGGCATCGCAATAACGCGTATGTGCGTGTGCCGGATCGGCGGCGAGCAGCGTATGGATGCGCGTGGTGCCGCTGCGCATATGGCCGATCACGATGATGGGCGCGGCAACGGGCGCCCTGGCGAGTTCCGGGCGTTCCAGCCATGCCTGACCGAGGCGCAGCCGGTTGCGGATGACGCGCTCAAGCTGGCCGTGGGCCATGACCTGCCCGAGCGGGTTGAGATTGGCCTCCTCGCGCACGGCGTTGGTCAGGCGGTCCAGCCGTTCGCGGAAATCGGCGGCATCCTCGGCGGATCTTCCGGAGCGCTCGGCGGCCTGCGCATCGGCCCCCAGCGCCTTGGCGGCACGCGCCCACAGGCTCTGCGCGTCAAGCCGCGGGGGCGGCAGCCAGCCCTTGTCCCAGGCTTTTGCGAAGAAGCGGTTGGCCTGATCGACCCGCGCGCTGCGGGCAAGCGGGTGCGGACGGGAAGGGGGGCGTTTCAGGGGCACCGTGTCAGAACTCGTCTGCTGCATCCAGCAGGCGGGTAAGCCGAGCGGGCGCTGCGCTGCGCCAGCTACGCTCCAGCCACTCGGCCACATGGTCCCAGTCGACATCGGTGCGGTTCAGGATCACGCCGACCCACCCGCTCGCGCCATAATAGGCGGGCTTGAAATACAGCCCGGGCTGGGTTTCAGCGAGGCCTTCGACCTCGTCGAGGCCGCTGGTCTTGACCAGCACGCCGATATGCTCGCTGCCGTGATGCCTGTCGGCAAAATGGGCGAAGAACTTGCCTGATTTCTCGGTGCCGACGCGAAAGCCGGGCGAGCCGTGGCTGTCCTTTGCGCAGGTTTCAGGCAAAGCGAGCGCGAGGTCACGGACCCTGGCGTAGAGCGCATCGGGATCATTGCCCCTGTTAACATAGTCCGCCACGGCGCGCGGATAGAGCTGGTGTTCGCCAAGCTTGACCCGCGCAGCGAGGGTCTGGGGTGTATCGTCGGGCGCAATCGCAACCTTGACCTGCGCCAGCACTTCGCCCGCGTCGAGTTCGGGCGTGACGACATGGACGCTGGCGCCGGCATGGGTATCGCCCGCTTCGATCGTGCGCGCAAAAGTGTCGAGGCCCTTGTATTTTGGCAGAAGCGAGGGGTGGATGTTGAGGATCCGGCCCGCCCAGCGCTCGACAAAGCCGTCCGAGAGGATGCGCATATAGCCTGCGAGCACGATATATTCCGCGCCCGCCTTGACCGCCGCCTGCTCCATTGCCGCGTCGTGGTCCTCGCGCGATTTGCCCCTGTGCGAATGGACGAAGGTGGGGATGCCTTCGAGTTCGGCCAGTGCGAGCCCCTCGGCCCCGGCCATATTGCTGGCGATCAGCACAATCTCATAAGGCGCGCCGTTGAGCCGGCTGGCATAGAGCAGCGCGGCCATATTGGTGCCAGCGCCCGAGATGAAGATCGCAACCCTGGCCCCGGGACGCAGATCCTCAGCCAAGATGGGTCGCCTCCCAGTCTGCGCGCGCCCCCCAGACCTCTTGCGAGCCGCGCACGGTGCAGCCCTTCTCGCCGGCGCGGATTTCGCCGACAAGCAGGACTGTCTCGCCTGCTTCCTCGAGCCGTGCGGTGACGGCCTCGGCCTGATCTGACGCAACGCTCAGCACCATGCCGACGCCGCAATTGAAGGTGCGCGCCATCTCTTCGGGTTCGATCCCGCCCTGCGCCTGAAGAAAGGCCATCAAGCGCGGTTGCGGCCACAGGTCTGCATCGACATGGGCATGCGCGCCCTCAGGCAGGATGCGCGGGATGTTCTCGAGCAGGCCCCCGCCGGTGATGTGCGCGCAGGCATGGACCAACCCATCGCGGATAAGCGGCAGAAGGCTGGCGACATAGATGCGCGTGGGCTCGATCAGCGCGTCGATCAGAAGGCGCTCCTGGTCGAACAGGGCCGGGCGGTCGAGCTTCCAGCCCAGATCCGCCGCCAACCGCCTGACCAGCGAATAGCCATTGGAATGCACGCCCGAGGAGGCAAGGCCAAGAAGGACATCGCCTGCTGCAACCTTCTCGCCGGTGAGCTGCTCGCCGCGCTCCACTGCGCCAACGCAAAAGCCGGCGAGGTCATAATCGCCCGCTGCATACATGCCCGGCATTTCAGCGGTTTCGCCGCCGATCAGCGCGCAGCCGGCCTGCTTGCACCCGTCCGCAATGCCGGCAATGACGCGCTCGGCGATGCCGGTCTCGAGCTTCCCGGTGGCGAAATAGTCGAGGAAGAACAGTGGCTCGGCGCCCTGGACGATCAGGTCGTTGACGCACATCGCGACAAGGTCGATGCCGACCGTATCGTGGCGGTCATGGTCGATTGCGAGCTTGAGCTTGGTCCCCACGCCATCATTCGCAGCAACCAGCAGCGGATCGGCAAACCCGGCCGCCTTGGGGTCGAAGAAGCCTCCGAACCCGCCCAGTTCGCTGGTGGCGCCGGGGCGCGCGGTCGCCTTGACCAGCGGACCGATCGCGCGAACCAGCGCGTTGCCCGCAGCGATATCGACGCCCGCCTCGGCGTAAGTGTAGGGTGAGTTCTTGCCAGCCATGCTCAAAGCTTTAGCCTTTCACGCTTGGAATTCCACTCGCCATTGGGCAAAGGGTGAGGAATTTCCCCGATGGTGACACGCTCAGCGCCCTTCCGCCCGGTTTCCGAGGCATCCTTCGCATCCCGCCTGCCCGCAGGTCTGGCAGCGCGTCTGGCAGCGAGATTGCGTCCTTATGCGGCGGCTCTGGTGGCGTTGGTGCTGCTGGCAGGGGCCTATGCGATCGCGCTGGCGCAAGTGACGGGGGAACGCGGGATCGCGCCCACGGCGTCGAGCGCGGATATCGAAGTGCGCGGCATCGAGATCGACGTCACCGCCGACAGTGCTGAGCAGGCGCGGCAGAAAGGCTGGCGCGAGGCTCAGCGCCTCGCCTGGGAGAAGGCAGGCGGACCGGATCTGCCTGATGACGAGATCGCAGGCCTTGTCTCCTCGATCGTGATCCAGCACGAACAACTCGGTCCCAAACGCTATATCGCGACGCTCGGCGTGATCTTCGACAGGCAACGCGCCGGGCGCTATCTTGGCGGGCGTGCGCAGGGGCGAACTTCGGCTCCGATGCTGGTGATCCCGGTCATTGCGAGCTCGGGCACCTATACCTCGTTCGAGTCCCGAAATCCCTGGCAGCGCGCCTGGGCACAGTTCAATCCGGGCGCAAGCCGCATCGATTACGTTCGGCCGAGCGGGGCGGGGGGCGATTCGCTGCTCCTCAATTTCGGCCAGACCGGTCGCCGCAGCCGCGCATGGTGGCGCAGCACGCTCGATCAGTATTCCGCCGCCGATGTGCTGGTGCCCGCAGTGCGGCTCGAACACCAGTTTCCCGGCGGCCCGATCGAGGCGACCTTCACTGCGCGCTACGGCCCGGACAGCACCGTGCTCGAAAGCTTCACCGCAATTGCGGCCGACCCGCGCGATCTTGATGGCACCCTGCAACAAGGCGTGGAGCGCATGGATGCGGTCTTCGAAAAGGCGCTGGCGGAGGGCAAGCTGCGGCCCGATCCGACGCTGAGCGAGAGCATCACCGGCCCGGTTGATCCCGCGCTGCAGCGGCTGATCGATATCGGTCTTGCAATCCGCGCCCGCGAAAACGCTGCAGTGCTTGGTATGGCGCCGGGCATTCCCGTTGGCGCTGTCGAGAACGGGGCCGGGCAGCAGCCAATGCCCGCCCAGGCGCCTGAGGCCGCGATTGCGAACCGTTTCGTCGTGCAGTTCGCAACGCCCGATGCGGGTGCTTTCGATGCCGCGCTTTCCGGCGTGCGCGGCACGTCCGGCGTGCGCTCGCTCTCGGTTACCAGCACCGCGATGGGCGGGTCATCGGTGATGAGCGTCAGCTTCGAAGGCTCTGCCGAGGAACTCGCCGCCGCGCTGCGCGCTCGCGGCTTCAGCGTGAACCGGAGCGGCAGCACGCTCGCCATTGCCCGCTAGGGCGGCAAGGTGATCAGGCGTGGCCGCGACTTCTTCCAACAAACCCTCCTCTCCCACTTCGCAGATCGCGCTGCCGCTTGAGCCCGGCGGCGCGCGCCAGCCTGCACGCATCGTGATCGGCAACGCCAATGCGCACGTGATCGACGCGCTTCGCGCGCCTGCGCACTGGCCGTTCCACACCGCGATCCTCACCGGCCCGCCGCGTTCAGGCAAGACGTTGCTGGGTCGCTGGGCGAGCGGACAGGGCATCGAGGTGATCGACAATGCCGAAAGCTTTGACGAGGACGCGCTTTTCCATCGCTGGAATGCAAGCCAGGAGGGCGGATCGCGCGCGGGAGAGCCGCTGCTGCTGATCACCAATGCCCAGCCCTGGGAGGTGTCGCTGCCTGATCTCGCCTCGCGGCTGGGCGGCTCGCTCCAGCTCGAGATGGGCGAGCCGGACGACGCGATGGCGGCGCAGTTGATCGAGGCGCTGGCAGCCGAACGCGGCCTGACCCTGGCCGAGGGGGCGAGCGATTACCTCGTGCCGCGGGCGCAGCGCAGCTTTGCCGATCTGGAAAAGCTGGTGCGCACGATCGATCGCATCAGCCTTGAACGCGCCGCGCCTGCCACCATGTCAATCTGGCGCGCCGCGATCGAGGCCTTGCAAGGCCCCGAACAAGGCAGCCTTCTGTAGGAACAAGAGTGCGTTGGTTGCATTCGTGTCTGGATCGTGGAAGATTTCCGGTCCGAGCGGCGTTTCGAAGCGCTGCGTTGTGAGTTGAGGAGAGAGGCAAATGTTCAGCAGGCTGACGGCCTATCTCGACTCGATCCGCGAGCGCGACCCCGCGCCGCGTTCGCGCTGGGAAATCCTGCTCTATCCCGGGGTGCTGGCACTGGGCCTGCACCGCGTGGCGCACTGGCTGTTCGAGGCCAAGCTCTTCTTCCTCGCCCGTTTCATCAATCACACCGCGCGCTTCCTGACCGCGATCGACATTCACCCCGGCGCAACGATCGGCAAGAACTTCTTCATCGATCACGGCTTCACTGTCATCGGCGAGACCGCCGAGATCGGCGACAATGTGACGATCTATCAATGCGTGACGCTGGGCGGGACCAATCCCACCAACGGCCAGGGCGGCAAGCGCCACCCGACGCTGGAGGACAATGTCATAATCGGTTCGGGCGCGCAGATCATCGGTCCCATCATCGTGGGCGAACGCGCACGCGTCGGCGCCAATGCAGTGGTGATGGAAGACGTGCCTGCAGGCGCAACGATGGTGGGCTTCAAGGCGCGCTCGACGCTGGTTCCGGCCGAGGAATGGATCAGGGAATTCATCCCCTATGGCAGCACCCCGCAATGCGAGGATGCCGAGGGCAACAGGGTCGACTGCATCGAAAAGCTCGAAGGCGAGCTGGCGGCGCTCAAGGCGGATCTCGACGCGCTCAAGGCGAAGGGCGCGGGCCGCACCGCAGCGTCAAAGGGCGAAAACGAGCCCGCGCAGCCGAGCCTTGATCTGGGCGTCGAGGCGACGGATGCCAGAAACGGGACGGACGACTGATGAGTTCTTCAGGCGGCCCGATGATGGGCCAGGTTGTCGCGTTTCCGGGTAGCCGCCCCAACCAGGTGGGCTTCGAGCGCGAGGAATTGCAGCGCATCCTTGACCTTTACGGCCGCATGGTCGCGGCAGGCCAATGGCGCGATTACGCGATGGATTTCGACAAGTCTTGCGCCAGTTTCTGCGCTTTTCGCCGCGCCGCCGAGCGTCCGCAGGCGCGGATCGAGAAACGCCCTTCCCTGCGCAGCAAGCAGGGTATGTGGACGTTGTTCGGAGAGCACGGCCAGGTGCTCAAGCGCGGGCATGACCTCGCCAATGTGCTGGCGCCGGTGGAGCGGCGGCTGCTCAAAGCGGTCGAGGACGAGTAAGCCGATTAAGACCGGACAAAACAAGGGAACGGAAAGCCAATCGGCCTCCCGCTCCCCTTTTTTTGCTTGAGCGAGTGTTCGCCCGGCTGAGCCTTAGCCGCGCGCCGAAGACGGTCCCGTACCGGTCACCTTCTGCATGGCGGCGAGAATGTTGGCCGATTGCTCACTGCCCGATTGCGGCGCCTTGAGGTTCGAGAAGTCGTTGATCTTGTCCCAGTTGGCGGCAAAACCTTCGACCGTACGCTCTTCGTCCTTGAGCCACACCGCGTCGTTCATCACCACCCAGGAAGAGTGGAACCCGCCGGCGCCAGCGCCCACGATCTGGTTTGTCGGTGCGTCTTCGCTGACGAGGAAGAGCGCGGCCGGCACCACGTTTTCAGGCGCGAACAGCTTGAAGGCCTCTTCGGGGAAGAGGTCTTCGGTCATGCGCGTGCCGGCGACCGGCGAGAGCGAGTTGACGCGGATATTGTACTTCGCGCCTTCAAGCTGGAGCGTCTTGGTAAAGCCGGCGAGGCCGAGCTTGGCGGCGCCGTAATTGGCCTGGCCGAAATTGCCGAACAGGCCGGTCGAGGACGCCGTCATCAGGATGCGGCCATAGGACTGCTCGCGGAAGGTTTCCCAGCACGCCTTGGTGACGAAGGCCGAACCGGTGAGGTGGACCTTGAGGACGAACTCGAAATCTTCCGGGCTCATCTTGGCAAAGGTCTTGTCGCGCAGGACGCCCGCATTGTTGATGAGAACGTGAACGCCGCCCCATTTCTGCTTGGCATCGGCGACCATCTTTTCCATCTGGTCGTATTCGGTAACGCTGCCGCCGTTGGACACCGCTTCGCCGCCCATCTTCTCGATCTCTTCAACGACCTGCAGGGCCATGTCGGAGTGGCCGGTGCCATCGCGCGAACCGCCCAGGTCATTGACGACGACCTTCGCGCCGCGACGGGCCAGTTCGAGCGCGTAGGCGCGGCCGAGGCCTCCGCCCGCGCCGGTGACGATGGCGACCTTGTCCTTGAAATCGATGCTCATGGAAAATTCCTCTCTGCAGCTTTTGTCGTGGGGGTGCGCGTGCCGAGAGCGTGTCTGCCTTGACGCGCGCGTAAACTCAGTTTGACGCGCGCTGCGTGGCACTTTTGGGGCCGCGTTGCAACCGGGTGGAGCCTACAAATCAAGGTGTGGCACCCGGCTGGCGCTATGCCGTAGGGTCAGGCTGCCGGTGAAAGCGTTTCGAGCATCGCTATCAACTCGCCAAGCGAATCGATCACCGCGTCCGCGCCCAGTTCACCCGCCGGCGCATCGCAATAGCCATAGCTCGCCGCGATCACCGGGACACCCGCCGCGCGCGCCGCTTTCACATCGTAGGAACTGTCGCCCACGAAGGCGAATGCGCCGGGAGCCTGCGGATTATCGGCGCAGCGCCGGCGCGCCTCGATGATGGGTTCGGGAAAGGGTTTGGACAGGAACTTGCCATCGGGCCCCTTGCCCATCGTATCGCCGCCGATCACGCTTTCGAAGGGTTCGAGAAAGTCGAGTTCGGTCAGGATCGAGCGGGCAAAGCCTTCGAACTTGTTGGTCACCACCACCATTTTGACGCCGCGCGCCGCAAGGCCGGCGACCGCGTCGCGGGCATGGGGGTAGGGCTTTGTGTAGACCGCGTTGTTTTCCGAATAGAAGCGCAGCATCGCCTTGTAGAGCGAGCGGAAATCGTCGCCTTCGAGGCCTCCGGGCAGGCCGCCTTGCGCGTTGACCGCCTGCGCCAGCATGATCTTGGCCCCGCCGCCGATCAGGTCCTGGCTCGATTCCATCGGGACAGGACGAAAGCCGCCCAGTGCAAGCGCATGGTTCACCGCAGCGCCAAGGTCACGGAAAGTATCGAGCAGCGTGCCATCGAGGTCGAAACCGACCGTTTCGAAAGGGAAATTCAGCTTCCTGGGGGTCATGCAGGCACAGGTGGTCTAAACGACTTCAAACCGCAAGCATTTGCTGTCAGAGCGTTGGGCGCATAAGGGTGATCGGCGTAACACCGACCTCACTAACAGGCCTCACGATGACTGATTTTGCCGTGATTATTCTGGCCGCGGGCAAGGGCACGCGGATGAAGAGCGATCTTCACAAGGTGCTCCATCCGATTGCGGGCAAGCCGATGCTGCTGCACCTGCTTGATGCTTTCGCTGATTTACAGGTGCAACGCACGGTCGTGGTGGCCGGTGACCGGCGCGAGCAGATCGACGCGGCGCTCGAAGGGCGTGATGTCATCACCGCGCTTCAGGAGCCGCAGCTGGGCACTGCGCACGCCGCCTTGCAGGCCAAGTCCGCGCTCGAAGGGTTTTCGGGCAATATCCTGGTATGTTTTGGCGATGTGCCGATGGTGCGCGGCGAGACGGTCCAGCGCCTTGTTGATGCGCTGGAAGACGGAGCGCGCGTCGCGGTGCTGGGTTTCCGCCCCGCCGATCCGCTCGCCTATGGCCGGATCATGGCCGATGATGACGGCACGGTCACAAAAATGATCGAGTTCAAGGACGCGACCGAGCGCGAGAAGAAGACGCGGCTGTGCAATTCTGGCCTGCTGGTGGCGCATTCGGACGATATGTGGCCGCTGCTTGAGGCCGTGGATAACGACAACGCGCAAGGGGAATATTACCTCCCCGATGTCGCCACCGGAGCGATTGCGGGCGGAGACCGGGTGGTGGTGGTCGAAACCGATGCAGACGAGGTGGCAGGCATCAACAGCCGCGCCGAACTCGCTGAGGTTGAATCGCGCTGGCAGGCGGCGCGGCGCGAGCGGGCCATGGCCGAGGGCGCCAGCCTGCGCGCACCAGACACGGTTTTCTTCAGCCATGATACGGTGCTGGGGCGCGATGTGACGGTCGATCCCCATGTGGTCTTCGGACCGGGCGTAACCATTGCCGATAATGTCCACATCAAGTCCTTCAGCCATATCGAGGGGGCCACGATCGCGAACGGCGCGTCCGCCGGACCTTTCGCACGGCTGCGGCCCGGCGCGGTGATGGAAGAGGGCAGCTTTGTCGGTAATTTCGTCGAGATGAAGGCCGCCGTGCTGGGCAGGGGTGCGAAGGCCAGCCACCTCACCTATCTGGGTGATGCGGATGTCGGCGCGCATGCCAATATCGGCGCTGGCACGATCACCTGCAATTATGACGGTTATTTCAAGTACAAGACCACGATTGGCGAGCGCGCCTTCATCGGCTCGAACAGCGCCCTGATCGCGCCCGTCACGATCGGCGCGGACGCGATTGTCGCGGCCGGTTCGGCCGTCAGCCGCGATGTCGCATCAGGCGATCTTCGCATGGTTCGGGCCGAACAGCTGGTGAAGGACGGCTGGGCCGACCGCTTCCACGATGCGATGAAGCGCAAGAAGGAAGCGGCGAAGAAGGCCAAGAAGACGTGAGATTGTCCGGTACACGCATCCGCGCCAATCGCGCCGATGACGCGGACCGCATCGTCGAGATCTGGTGCACCAGCGTGGATGCGACCCATGGCTTTCTGAGCGCAGAAGACCGCGTCTCGATAGAAGCGCTTGTAGCCGAGCACATTCCCAAGGCCGAGCTTGACCTGCTGGTCGATGAGGACGACACCCCGCTCGCGTTCCTGAAGATGGATGGGGCCATGATTGATGCTCTGTTCGTTGCGGGGGATCGCTTGGGCGAGGGGCTGGGGAGCGTGTTGTTGCGCCACGCAATGGAAACACGCGGCGGCACCATTCTGGAAGTGAACGAACAGAACCCGCAGGCGGTCGCCTTCTACGAGCGTTGGGGCTTTGAAGTGACCGGCCGCGCCGAAACCGACGATCACGGTCGGCCCTATCCAACCCTGACGATGACGCTCAAGGAGTGAGCGAGGAGCTCACCTGCTGGCTGTGCGGGCGCCCGTTCGACACGCTGATCCAGTGGACCACCCTGTGCCCAAGGCCAAGAAGGGGCGCATTACCGTTCCCATCCACCCGATCTGCCACAAGGCAATCCACACCAACTTCACCAATGCCGAACTGGCACGCATCGGTGATGATCCCGAACGCATTCGGCACAATGAGGCAATTGCGAATTTCGTGAACTGGATTTCCACCAAGCCGCCGGATTTTCACGCGCCAACGCGTTCCTGATCGAGTGTTCACCAACTTGCGCCGTTCATCCGGGAACTTTTGCGGCGCGTAACTGCTGGTCAGTTACGATGGCAAAAGGATCACGCGCATGGGTTGGACAAAGCGGTTTGGAATCGGGCTTGGCATTGCTGCCGGTGTCGGAACGATAGCCAGCGTGAGCTACGCCCAATATCGCGAGCGGACCGAAGAACCCGCCTACACCGTCGTGAAATCGCAAGAGGCCTTTGAGCTGCGCGATTACGAAGAGATGATCGTCGCCGAGGTGACGCATCGAGGGGACCGCCGATCCGCCAGCGGGCGCAGCTTCCGGCGTCTGGCTGCCTACATCTTCGGGCAGGACCGGCCCGAGGGCGGCGAGAAGATCGCGATGACCTCGCCGGTGATCCAGGACCGTGTGGACACACAAGCCGCGCCGCCGGTGGACCAGGACGAGAAGATCGCGATGACCTCACCCGTCCTTCAGGAAGAGACCGGGACCGACACCTGGCGCATGCGCTTTGTCATGCCTTCGAAATTCACGATGGAAACGCTCCCGACCGCGCCTGACGACATTACGCTTGCAAGGATGGAAGCGCGCCGTGTCGCTGCGGTAAAGTTCAATGGCTATGGCACGGCGCGCGACCTGGCACAGATGGAAGAATTCCTGACAGAATGGATCGCCGAACAGGGGCTGAGCCCAAGGGGTGATTTCGAATATGCCTTCTACGACGCGCCGATGGTGCCCGGACCGATGCGCCGCAACGAGGTGCTGATCGAAGTCGTTGCGCAATAGGCGCTCGCCCTCCGGATCAGGTCGTGCTCAGGCGTCCTCGCTTTCCTGCTGCGATGCGGGTTTGAGGGCGCGCCGGGGCGGGTAGCTTTGCTCCCATTGCTCGAATTCCTTGCGGCTCAGCAGATAACGCTCGCGCGCTTCGTGGAAGCTGATCGCCCGGTCATGCACGGCCTGGACCACTTCGGCTTTGCGCGCGTCTGACCAGTGGACGCGGTGGTTCCTTGGCAGGCCGTATTGCTTGATCGCGTCGGCAATGGATACGTTGCGGGGGTAAGCCATTTTCCTGTCTCCTCATGTGCCCCCTTTGGGGTTGGACCAAACCGATCCCCTGTTTGGTGCTTCTATATGTCTGGTTGACCCAGAATTGGCTCCAAGACTTAACCGGAACCTGCCGGAAATCCTTAATTCGGCGCTAACGCCCTTCCTCGTGCAAGCCCTGCGGTGAACCGAGGGCAAACTGTCGGTTCGCTTTACAAGCCAAGGGTTTGGGCGCTCCCGGAGCGCCATTTCGCACGCACACAAAAAAGCCCCGGCAACGCGCGTTGCCGGGGCTGTTCCTGGTCCGTGATGCGACGGATTATCCTCCGCTGCGTTCGTCCATGAGACGCTGCATCAGATAGACATATTGCAACGCCTGAAGCTTGGCGCGCTGTTCGTTGTCGACGCCGCCCGAATGGCCGCCCGTCATGTCCTCGTAATAGAGGTAGGGCTGGCCTAGGCCTTTCAGCTTGGCAGCGCCCTTACGGGCATGGGCGGGGTGGGTGCGATCATCCGCGGTCGATGCCCACAGGAAGGGCATGGGATAGTCCACGCCCGCCTCGATCTTCTGGTAGGGCGAATAGCCGTCGATCCATTCGCGCTGCTCGGGGATGCGCGGATCGCCATATTCGCCGATCCACGAAGCCCCGCGCCCGATCAGGTGATAGCGGACCATGTCGAACAGCGGGATCTGCACGATCGCTGCGCCGAACAGGTCGGGGCGCTGGGTGAAGGCGGTGCCGACCAGCAGGCCGCCTTGCGAGCCGCCCTGGATGCCGAGATGTTCGGGGCTGGTAAAGCCGCGCTTCACCAGATCCTCGCCCACCGCGATGAAATCATCCCAGGTGCGCTGCTTGTTCTCGCGGATCGCACTCTGGTGCCACATCGGGCCGAACTCGCCGCCGCCGCGCAGATTGGCGAGCACATAGGCGCCGCCGCGTTCCAGCCACATCTTGCCCGTGGTGCCCAGATAGCCGGGCAGGCGCGGGATCTGGAAACCGCCATAGCCGGTCATCAGCGTCGCCGTCTCGCCCGTCATCTCCATGCCTTCGGGCTTGACGATGAAATAGGGGATCTTGGTCCCGTCCTTGCTCGTCGCCTCGTGCTGTTCGACTTCCATGCCTGCAGGATCGAAGCGCGCCGGGCTTTTCTTGAGGACGCTGGGCGCTTCGCCCGCCTCGGAATAGTAGAGCGTCGTGGGATTGAGGAAGTCGGTGACGGTGAACATGATCTGCTCGCTCTCGTTCGAGCTTGCCGCCACGCCTACGGTCGCGTTGTCGGGCAGGGCGACCGCCTCGCTGGTCCACTCGCCTGCTTCCTCGTCGAAGTTGAACTTCAGCACCTTGCCCACGACATTGTCGAGCATGCCGACATAGAGCGCGCCCGCCGTGATCGCCCCGCCGCGCTTGGTCTGGCGCTCGCCCGGAGCCCAGACCAGCGTCTTGGACGCTGCATTGGGGTCTTTCTTGAACTCCTCGAGCCTGACCGCGATCAGGCTGTCGGCAGGGAAGGTCTGGCCGTCCACTTCCCAGTCCTCGTCGGTCGAGAACAACATGTGGTCATCGACGATGCCGTAGGGCGAGGCCTTCTTGGGAATATCAAGCTTCACCCATTCATAGTCGGGGTTGAGCCAGTAATATTCGCTTTCGTGGAAGCTGACGCCGCGAAAGGCGGTGGTGGCGTGGATCTCGCCGGTATTGTCGCGCACCAGGTTCGCGCCCGCCCATACGTCGCTCGCCTCGCCGCGGAAAAGCTCTTTCGCATCGGCTAGGTCGGTGCCGCGCTTCCACACGCGCGTGGTGAAGGGATATTCGCTGTCGGTCAGCGTGCCTTCGCCAAAGTCGCGGTTGACGAAAAGCGTGTCCTTGTCGAGCCATTGGACGCCGCCTTGGCTCTTCTCGGTCAGTTCAAAGCCGCCTTCGACGAAGCTCTTGGTGCGCGTGTTGAATTCGCGCATGATGGTCGCATCCTCGCCCCCGTCGGAAAGCGCGATCATGCACATTTCCAGATCGGGCGGCAGGCAGGTCGAACCCTTGTAGACCCATTCGCGGCCCTCGGCCTTGGCCAGCGCATCGATATCGAGCACGGTTTCCCATGTCGGTTCATCGGTCTTGTAGCTTTCCAGCGTGGTGCGGCGCAAAAGGCCCTTGGGGTTCTGCTTGTCCTGCCAGAAATTGTAGAGACCATCGGGGCGGAAGCTGACGAAGGGCACGCGGTCCTCGCTGTCATAGATCGCCAGCGCCTCGGCTTTCAGATCGTCGAAGCGCGGATCGTTCTCGAGCATGGAGAGCGTGCGCTCGTTCTCGGCGCGCACCCAGTCGAGCGCCTGCTCGCTGCGGGCTTCCTCAAGCCAGATATAGGGGTCTTCCTCGGGGCCGGGGATGGGCGCCATTGCTGTCTCGGCTTTGCCTTGTGAAGTGTCCTGGGCGGCGGCGGGAATGGCAGCGCTCATTGCGATGGCCGCCGTGAGTGCGAGAGTGGAAACAAGCTTCAAAAGTCCTCTCCTAATGGGAAATTCTCAAGTCTCCTTGTGGCGCTGATGGCGGGGCTTGTGAAGGGGGCACACAATGCAAAAGGGCGGCCCTTTGCGGGGCCGCCCTTTCGATTGTTCGGGTTTGTTGCGTTGGAGCGATCAGCCCTCGACGTGTTCTGCCAACACGGTGAGGCCGCTATCGCCCACTTCGGCAAAGCCGCCGCGCACTTCGATCATCTCAGGCGCCGCACCGGCGCTCTTGTAGACCTGCACGGCGCCGTCGCGGATCGTCGACATGAAGGGCGCGTGGCCCTCGAGCACACCGAATTCACCATCGCTGCCCGGCACGACGACCATGTGGACGTCTTCCGAGCGGACCAGCTTGGCCGGCGTCACGAGTTCGAAGTGAAGGGCCATGGCGCTTACGCTTCCTCGGCCAGCTTGGCGGCCTTTTCGACCACCATGTCGATCCCGCCGACCATGTAGAAGGCGCTTTCGGGAAGGTGATCGTACTCGCCGTCGACGACAGCCTTGAACGACTTCACCGTGTCTTCGAGCTGCACGAACAGACCCGGAATGTTGGTGAAGACCTCGGCCACGTGGAAGGGCTGCGACAGGAACTTCTGGATTTTGCGCGCGCGGGCAACGGTGAGCTTATCCTCTTCGGAAAGCTCGTCCATGCCCAGGATCGCGATGATGTCCTGAAGGCTCTTGTACTTCTGCAGCGTTTCCTGAACGCGGCGGGCGGTGTCGTAATGCTCCTGGCCGACAACGCTGGGCTCGAGGACGCGGCTGGTCGAATCGAGCGGGTCCACCGCCGGATAGATGCCGAGCTCGGAGATCGCGCGCGAAAGCGTGGTGGTCGCGTCAAGGTGAGCGAACGAGGTGGCAGGCGCGGGGTCGGTCAGGTCGTCCGCCGGCACGTAGATCGCCTGGACGGAAGTAATCGCGCCCTTCTCGGTCGAGGTGATGCGTTCCTGCAGTTCCCCCATCTCGGTGGACAGCGTCGGCTGGTAACCGACCGCAGAAGGCATACGGCCGAGCAGCGCCGACACTTCCGAACCCGCCTGGGTAAAGCGGAAAACGTTGTCGACGAAGATCAGCGTTGATCAGCTCCTGGATCAGCACGGTCTTGCCCACGCCGGCGCCGCCGAACAGGCCCACCTTGCCGCCCTTGGCGTAAGGGGCGAGAAGGTCGATGACCTTGATGCCGGTGACAAGGATCGCGGCTTCGGTCGACTGGTCGACAAAGGCCGGGGCTTCGGCGTGGATCGGCGAGGTCATCTCGGCGCCGACAGGGCCGCGCTCGTCGATCGCTTCGCCGACGACGTTCATGATGCGGCCCAGTGTCTTGGGGCCGACAGGAACGGAGATCTGCGAGCCTGTATTGACGACTTCCTGTCCGCGCACGAGGCCTTCGGTGGAGTCCATCGCGATGGTGCGAACGGTGCTTTCTCCGAGGTGCTGTGCGACTTCGAGAACGAGCGTCTTGCCGTCGTTCTTGGTTTCGAGCGCGGTCAGGATCGCGGGCAGTTCACCGGGGAACTGCACGTCGACGACAGCGCCGATGACCTGGGAGATGGTCCCGTTGGTCGTTTGATTGAGAGCGGGTGCGGTAGCCATTTTCGTTGGTTCCTGCTTCGAGGGAATTAGGCGCTGGGGTCCTTCAGGCGGCGTGCCTTAGGCTCCTTGAGCGCAAACGGTTTCGGGATCGAGGAGCACATATTCGCCCTCGACTTCGGAAAGGGTGCCTTCGTGGCGCAGATAATCGTCATCGCCCAGGCCATACTTGCATGTGAAATCGTGGCTTCCCATGCCCTGTGCGCGGCAATCGGCCTTGTTGACCGGCTCTTGCGAGGGGCAGGTTTCTGCGAATTTCTCAGCGAAGACATCGCGGTTCGGCGGGGCGAGCTTGCTGCCCTTTTCGATTGCCGCGGCGACTTCGCGCGCAGTCGGCGCCTTGCTCTCGGCTTCCTCGGCCGGGCTTTCGGCGCAAGCGCCAAGAGCAAGAGCAAGCGGGGAGAGGACGAGGAGGGTACGGATCATAGCGCTTCGGCTCCGGCAATGATTTCAATAAGTTCAGTGGTAATGGCCGCTTGCCGGCTTCTGTTGTACTGGATCGTGAGCTTGTTGATGAGATCGCCCGCATTGCGCGTCGCGTTGTCCATCGCCGTCATCGACGCGCCGTGTTCGGAGGCCTCGCGCTCAAGCAGCGCGCCGAAGATCTGCGTCTTCACATAGCGCGGCAGCAATTCCTCGAGGATTTCCTCTTCGCCCGGTTCGTATTCCACGACCGCTCCGCTGTCCTGGCTCACCTCGGGTGAGGGGACGGGGATCAACTGGTCGATCGTGGGGTCCTGCGACAGCGCGCTCCTGAAGGTCGGATAGATGAGGTGGGCGATATCGAACTCGCCCTTCTCGAACATGCCGATCAGTTCCGCCGCGATCGCATCGGCTTCTTCAAAGCCTGGAGTCTTGACGGTGCTGGTGTCGTATTGCTTGCCGATATTGCTCGCAAAATCGCGCTTGAGCGGAGCCTTGCCCTTCTTGCCTACGAGGTAGAAGGTCACGTCCTTGCCGCCCGCGATCAGCTCGCGCGCCTTGGCCTTGGCGGCCTTGACGATATTGGCGTTGAGACCGCCGCAAAGGCCTTTGTCGGTGTTGACGACGACCAGCAGGACCTTCTTGTCCGAACCCGTGCCCGCCAGCAGCCTGGGCGCATTGTCGCCGGTGACCTTGCTCGCGAGCGAGCCCATCACCGCCGCAAGGCGTTCCTGATACGGGCGCGCGGCTTCCGCAGCGGATTGCGCACGGCGCAATTTCGCCGCGGCAACCATCTGTTTGGCCTTGGTGATCTTCTGGGTCGATTTGACCGAGTTGATCCTGCCTTTGAGTTCGTTGAGTGAGGGCACTTACCCTTGCCTTTCGATTACGCGAACTGCTTGGCGAAACTGTCGAGCGCCGCGACGGTGCGGTCCTTGACGTCGCCTTCGAACTTCTTGCTCTCGCGGATATCCGTGAGGATGTCGCTGTGGTTCGAGCGGAAGAAGTCGAGCATCTGCGCTTCGTATTCGTTCACGCGGTTGACCGCGATCGCGTCGATATAGCCGTTGGTGCCGGCAAAGATCGAGATCGTCTGCTCCTCGAACGGCATGGGCGAGAACTGCTTCTGCTTGAGCAGTTCGGTGAGCCGCGCACCACGGTTCAGCAGCTTCTGCGTCGCAGCGTCGAGGTCCGAGCCGAACTGCGCGAAGGCGGCCATCTCGCGATATTGCGCGAGGTCCAGCTTCATCGACCCCGACACCTTCTTCATCGCCTTGGTCTGCGCGGCGCCGCCGACGCGGCTGACCGAGAGACCCACGTTGATCGCCGGACGGATGCCCTGGTAGAACAGATCGGTCTCAAGGAAGATCTGGCCGTCGGTGATCGAGATCACGTTGGTCGGAATATAGGCCGACACGTCGCCCGCCTGCGTTTCGATGATCGGCAGCGCGGTGAGCGAGCCGTGGCCGTTTTCCTCGTTCATCTTCGCCGCACGCTCGAGCAGGCGGCTGTGGAGATAGAACACGTCGCCCGGATAGGCTTCGCGGCCCGGAGGACGACGCAGCAGAAGCGACATCTGGCGATAGGCAACCGCCTGCTTGGAAAGGTCGTCATAGACGATCACGGCGTGCATGCCGTTGTCGCGGAAATATTCGCCCATCGCGCAGCCGGTATAGGGCGCGAGATACTGAAGCGGGGCGGGCTCCGAAGCGGTCGCGGCGACGACGATCGAATATTCCATCGCGCCGTTTTCTTCGAGCTGCTTGACGATCTGCGCGACCGTCGAACGCTTCTGGCCGACCGCAACATAGACGCAGTAGAGTTTCTTCTTCTCGTCGTCGCCTTCGTTGTCCTGCTTCTGGTTGATGAAGGTGTCGATCGCGACGGCGGTCTTGCCAGTCTGGCGGTCACCGATGATCAGTTCGCGCTGGCCGCGGCCGACGGGCACGAGCGCGTCGATCGCCTTGAGCCCGGTCTGCACCGGCTCGCTGACCGATTCGCGCGGGATGATGCCCGGCGCCTTGACCTCGACGCGGCTGCGCTGCGTCGTTTCGATCGGACCCTTGCCGTCAATCGGGTTGCCCAGCGCATCGACCACGCGGCCCAGCAATGCCTTGCCCACCGGAACGTCGACGATGGTCTGCGTGCGCTTGACCGTGTCGCCTTCCTTGATGTTGGAGTCCGAGCCGAAGATCACGACGCCGACATTGTCGGCTTCGAGGTTCAGCGCCATGCCCTGAACACCATCGGCGAATTCGACCATTTCACCGGCCTGGACCTTGTCGAGGCCGTGGATGCGGGCGATCCCGTCGCCAACGCTGAGCACGGTGCCAACTTCGCTGACTTCAGCTTCGGTGCCGAAATTGGCGATCTGGTCCTTGATGACCTTCGAGATTTCTGCGGCGCGGATTTCCATGTTCGTAGTCCTTTAAGCCTTCATGGCCTGGGCGAGTGAGTTGAGACGGGTGCGGATCGAGGCGTCGATGCGCTGCGACCCGATGGTAACGACAAGGCCGCCAAGCAGATCGGGATCGACATCGGCGGTGAGCATGACCGTGCGCCCTTCGCGTGCGGTCAGCTTGGTCTTGAGAGCGGTGACCTGGCTTTCCGACAGCGGGTGCGCGCTCGTCACCTTGGCGGTGACTTCGCCACGCTGGGCTGCGGCGATCGCCTTGAAAGCCTCGATCATGGAGGGCAGCGCGGTCAGGCGGCGGTTGGCCGCGAGCACGCCCAGGAAACGGGTGGTGAGGTCGGACAGATCGAGATGCTTCGCCACCGCAGCAATCGCCTGGGCCTGCTGGCCGCGCGACAATTGCGGATTGGTGGTGACCAAGGCCAGCTCGTCCGATTCGCGGAGCGCTTTCCTCAGCGTCTCGAGGTCGGTCTCGACGGCCGTCACGGTCCCGTTATCGCTCGCCAGCTCGAACAAAGCTGAAGCGTAACGGCCCGCGAGGCTGGCCTGAATACCGGCAGAAATATCCACGCGTTCTTACATCCTTATAAAGGAGCGTTGAAAGTGTTTGCGACGCCTTGGCGCTGAGAGATCCCATAGGGCACGTCTATGCGGCCCTGTCCAAGGTTGGCGCGCGCCTAGCACCGGGGTTTGCCGGATGCAAGCCGCCCTCTGGACAGTGCGGCGAATGTGGGTCATTTTGCTGCCCGGACCGGCGATCAGGACCGGATGGGAGAGAGCAATGGACCTTAAGCCGATGGCCCCCGAATGCGGGGTCGAGGTGTCGGGCGTGTCCCTGGCGACGTGCAGCGATGCTGAGATGCGCGATATCAAGCAGGCGATCTACGAAAATGGCGTCGCGGTGTTTCGCGACCAGAGCTTCACGCCGGAAGAACACATAGCCTTCGCGAAGCGCTGGGGCGGGATCGATATCAACAACTACTTTCCATTGAACGAGGCCTATCCCGAAATCGCGCTGGTAAGGAAAGAGGCCGACCAGAAGACCAATATCGGCGGCGCGTGGCACACCGATCATTCCTATGACCAGATCCCGGCGATGGGCTCGATCCTTGTCGCGCGAACGCTGCCACCGTCGGGCGGCGACACTTTGTGGGCGCATATGGGCGCAGCCTATGACGCGCTGAGCGATGAACTAAAGCAGGAAATCGAAGGGCTTGAGGCGTTCCACACCGCCGACCATGTCTACAAGGCCGATGGCATTTACGCCCAGACCGATCAGGGCAAGAACTTGCGCGGCCAGAATGTCGATACCGGCGCGGTGCACCCGGTGGTTATCCGCCACCCGGTGACCGGGCGCAAGCTGCTCTACGTCAACATGTCCTTCACGATCCACTTTGTCGGCCAGACCCGCGAGGAGAGCCTGCCGCTGCTGACGAAGCTGTTCGCCGCCGGGCTGACCGAGACGAACCAGTGTCGCCTGCAGTGGAAGCCGGGCACGGTGGCGATCTGGGACAATCGCACGACATGGCACAATGCGCTCAACGATTATCACGGCCATGCGCGCGAAATGCACCGCATCACGCTGTCGGGAGATGCTATCGCGGCCTGAGGCGGGGGCGGGGGAGCGGACTGCGCGGATTGCACAAGACCTTGAGGTCTTTGCAACCGTCTGTTCTCGAGAGCGGAAGGCTTGAGGTTCACCCTATCTTCCGGATTCGTCAGTTCCTGGGACGCTGGACCGCGGCGTTTCAATCGCCGTTCGCGTTGGCGCTCAGGTCGGCGCCCAGCTGGCGGGCCGCCTCGCAGGTGTAGACGAGCCTTTCGTTCGGGCGATCGGGCAGGCCTGAGATCACCGCGCTCTGCTGTTCGCCCAGGACGCGCGCTGCATCGGTCACGCCGCAGGCCGAAGGCGCGTAGGCGCTGCGCATCTCGCGCGCCTCTTCCATGGCGGCGCGGCCAAGCAGGTAGCGGTCGGTCTGGAAGATGCGGGTGTCGGGATCATAGGTGTTGATCGAGACCAGCGCTTCCTCGTCCGAGACAAACACGCGGGTCCACTCACCGTTCACCATTCCGTATTGCGTGCGACCATTGACGCAGCCATCAGCAGCCCAGTCGAACTCGACATCGTCGGTGCGCGCGCCGGTCACGCGGCTGCGTTCCGGGATGAAGGTGCAGATCAGGGTGCCGTCGCCGGCAAGGCTGGGCTGCGGATCCTCGCCATCCTCACCAGTATCCTCTCCCATGATCGCCGCGACCCTGTCTTCGAGCTCGGAAAAGCCGGGGCGCGTGATCCACACCAGGCCCATGCCTATAAAGCACGCCCCGGCAAGCCCGGCGGCGATGATCGCGCGCGGCTGGGCGATGCCGGCGGCGCCCTCTGCGTCCCCGTTCCGTGCAAAGGAGCGGCGCAAGCGGGCAGCGGCAAAGGTCGATACGCCCCCCAGCGCCAGCAGGACGAAGGCAATCGCCACCGCATTGTCGCGCGCCTCGGTGATTTCGAGCAGCGCCTGAAGCCGGGCCGCTTCGCGCGCCTCGCGGGTGCGCGCCTCGCGTGCGGCGATCTTCTCGCGCGCTTCGGCCCGTTCGGCCTCGAAACGCGCGCGCTCGGCGGCGTTGAGTTCCTCGAACGAGCGGCAGGGCAGGGTGTTGGTGTTGGGCGTGATGCCGTTGTCGCGCAGGAAGGGGAGCAACTCGCGATTGGAAACGGCGAAGTAGAATTCGGCGTCCGACCCGTCCGAATCCGCGCCAAAGGAATTGACCCCGACCACGCGCCCGCAACTGTCTAGCAGCGGCCCGCCCGAATTGCCGCGCGCAATCGGCGCTGTGTGCAGCAGGGTATCGAACTGGCGGCTGGGGCGCTGGCCCGAAAGGAAGCCGCGCGTCTTCACCGGCGGCTGGGCGTTGAAGATGTCCTCGAAATCGAGTCCCTGAGCAAGGTCGACATTCATCGGATAGCCCACCGCCGAGACCTCGCCCATGTCGCCATCGACCACGCCGGCGATCGTCAGCGGCGGCAGGCGCAGCGCGTCCTGTGCGATTTCGAGCAGCGCCAGATCGTTGCGCGGGGAGACCGAGATCGCGCGGGCAAACGCACCCGCGCCCGGCAGGCCGGCGCTTTCGGAGGGCACCACGCCGATGCGCAAGGTGTCGTCCTGCAAGGCTTCGCGGATCACGTGGGCGTTGGTGACGATCAGCGTCGGGGTGACGGCAAAGCCGCTCCCGTGACTGACCGGAACGACGGTTTCCTTGCCATCCGTGCCGTCCGCCCCTGTTTCGGTGCGCTGCGTTCCGACGAGGATCACGCGCACCACGCCGCGCGCCGCCGCTTCGACATCGGCCGAATCGGCCTGCGCCGGGGCGGGCATCGCCAGCGCCAACAGCGCAGCGAGTGCGGCGCAAGCGAGGGGCGCGAAAAGAGGCAGGCGGTAGAGCAATGGCATGGCTGGGTCTCTTGACCCGCTTTAGCGCGGCTGCCCAGACATGGAAGAGCGCTTTTGCGCCGGAGCGTTCCTCCCGGCGGATTGCGCCTGTCCCTGCACTGCAAGGGGCGCTACGAAACGGGCATGGAAGGCAGGCCGGGAATGAGTGCAAGCGACGACAGCACCAGCGGCGCGCGACTGCGCATCCATTGGCGCGTCATCGAGACCACCCTTGGCCCGATGCTTGTTGCAGCGACGGCAAAGGGCGTGTGCTGCCTGGCCTTTGGCGAAGGCGAGGAGGAACTCGCCGCGCGCTTTCCCGATGCCGAACTGGTCCCCGCCCGCGAGGAATTCGTCGCTTTGTTCGACGAGGTGCTGGCGGCGGTCGAGCATCCCGGCAGCGAGGGCGGGGCGGCGATCCCGCTCGACGTGACAGGCACCGCTTTCCAGCAGCGCGTGTGGAAGGCCCTGCGCGACATTCCGCCGGGAGAGACGCGCAGCTATGGCGACCTCGCCGCCGCGCTCGGCAAGCCCGGGGGAGCGCGCGCCGTAGGCGGCGCGAATGGCGCGAACTCCATCGCGGTGCTGATCCCGTGCCACCGAGTGGTGCAGGCCGATGGCTCGCTGGGCGGCTATGCCTATGGTCTCGACATAAAGCGCGAATTGCTGCGGCGCGAAAGCGGCGAGGCGGAACTTTTCTGACGCGTGCGGGAACTAAAATGAACTGAAGCGTTCACTTATTCAATCAGACACAGCCGATGCCGGCGCAGAATAAGGAACCCACGCTTCATGTCCGACTTCCCTCTTGATACCGCGACCAGGCTCGAGGCGCTGTCGGACGGAAGGCTCACGTCCAGCGCGGGCGAGGCGTATTGGAACTTCACCTCGGCCTTTGGCGGCTGGGCGCTGGCGCTTGGATACAGCGCGGTGCAGGAAGTGCGACCGCAGGCGGGCATGCTGGCGGGCGCGACGGCGAGCTTCCTCAAACCCCTGCCCGAAAGCGGGATGGAGATCGATGTACGCGCGCTTCGCGAAGGCCGACGCACCAATTTCGTCCGCACTGAATTCAGCGCGCCCGGCGATCCTGCCTCACTGCTTTTCACTGCCGACTATGTCTTCAGCGACATCAAGGACAAGCCGCTCGATTACACCGGCGATTTTCCCGAGGTGAAAGCCCCCGAAGACGCCGAGCGGCTGCCCGATAATCCGGGACCGAAATTCCTCAGCCGCTACGAACAGCGCGTGGCGCTCGGCAAACCCTTCAGCGCGCAAGCGCGGCCGCATTCGGCTTGCTGGGTGCGCGATACGGCAGGGCGGGAGTGGGATGCCAAGGCATTGCTGGCGCTTTCGGACACGCCGATGCCGCGCACCTTCTTCCTCGATCCCACCCCTCGCTTTGGCGCTACGGTGCAATATGACCTTCATGCGATGTGCAGCGCCGAGGAGCTGGCCGCCTGCGGGAGCGATTTTCTGCTGGTCGAGGCGACGAGCGAGCGCGTTTCTTCCGGCCGTTTCAGTCAGGTGACGCGGATCTGGTCGAAGGAGCGCCGCCTGCTGGCAATCTCCAATCAGCTTGCCTTCTATTGAACGCTAGGCGGAGACGCCGAACAGCGAGCCGATCAGCGCGGTCAGCGCCATGGCGGCAATGCCCCAGCCGACCACGCGCAGCACCGCAGGCATTATCGGAGCAGCGCCCGCTTTCGCGCCCAGCGCGCCGAGCAGGGCGAGCGCGATGATCGCCGTGATCGCCAAAGCTGTCACCAGCGCGGCAGGCGGGGCCAGCAGCGCGGTGATGAGCGGCAGTGCAGCGGCGACGCTGAAGGTCACGCCCGAGGCGATCGCGGCGTGGAAGGGCTGCGCGCGATGTTCGTCAACGAGGCCGACCTCGTCTCGCAGATGCGCCTCGAGCGGATCGTGCGCCGTCAGTTCACTGGCGACCTGACAGGCGGTTTCCTGGGTGAGACCGCGCTGGCGATAGATCTCGACCAGTTCCTCGAATTCCTGCCGCGGCGTTTCTGCGAGCGCACGGCGTTCGCGTTCGATATCGGCTTTTTCGAGATCGGCCTGCGAGGAGACCGAGATGTATTCACCCGCCGCCATCGACAGCGCGCCTGCCACAAGGCCGGCCACGCCCGAGATCATGACCACCTCGCCATCGGGGGTGGCCGAGGCGACCCCGATCATCAGCGAGGCGACCGAGATGATCCCGTCATTGCCGCCCAGCACCGCGGCGCGCAGCCACCCGCCCCGATGAGTGTGATGTGGATCATCGGGATGCGCGCTTGTCTGTGTCATAGGCGAGGCAATCTGGAACAGGAACGCAAGCCGCGCAAGCCGCGAGGTTGCCTATCGCCAGAGGAATGGTGCGCGTGATAGACCTGCGCGACAATGAAAATGAGGGAACCATGACAGACCACACGCTGATCGCCCGAGCCATGTTCAACGCCTTCGAGAACAACGATCAGGCCGCTGCCAGCGCGCTGCTTGCCGATACGTTCTGGGGATCGCAGAATGGCGGCCCGCCAATGGATCGCAAGGTGCTCTTGGGCTTTGTCGCGGCGGTGAAGGGCAAGGTGCCCGACTTCCGTTACGAAGACATCGTGTGCGAGGCGACGCCGAAGGGCTTTGTCGAGGAGCATACGGTGCGCGGCACGCTGCCCGGCGGCGACCAGCTCAATTTGCGGCTCTGCGTGATCGCCTCGATCGAGGACGGCAAGGTCGCCAGTTTGCGCGAATATCTCGACAGCGCAGGCGCGGCAGGGCTGACAAAGGCGCTGGCGGCCTAGGCGCTGCGAGCTTCTCCGCGCCTCAATCAAGCGTTCTTGATCGACATGCCGCCATCCACCGGGATCACCGCGCCGGTGACGAAACTCGCGCTCGGCAGGACAAGGTTGAGCGTCATGTGTGCGACCTCTTCGGGAAAGCCATAGCGGCGCAGCGGCACGCGGCGCTTGGCGTAGATGGTCTTGTGCTCTTCGGGAATGGCCTCGGTGATGCCGGTGCGGATCGGGCCGGGGCACACGCAATTGACCGTGATGCCGTCGCGCCCGAGATCGACCGCCATGCCGCGCGTGAGGCCGATGACCCCGTGCTTGGCCGAGACATAGGGCGAGTTGCCCGGCGTCGCGCCGAGCCCTTCGGTCGAGGCGATGTTGACTATGCGCGGATGCGCGCTCTCCTTAAGATGCGGCAGGCCTGCGCGGATGATGCGCATGTGGGCGGTCAGCATCGCATCGAGGCTCGCGCCCCAGATTGCGGGATATTCGTCATCCCCGATCAGCGCATGGCGGGCAAAGCCGGCATTGTTGACGAGAATATCGAGCCCGCCGAAGCGTTCGACGGTTCTGGCGATGGCGCTCTCGATCGCGGCGAGATCGGTGACATCCAGCGCCATCGGCAGCGCCGTGCCATCATATCCCGCCTCGGCGATCTCCGCCGCCACCGCGTCGCACTTCGCCTGGTCGAGATCGGTCACCGCGACATTTGCGCCCTGCTGGGCGAACAGGTGCGCGGTCGCCCGTCCCATGCCGCTTGCCGCGCCTGTGACTATTGCCGTGTGGCCCGCGATCGATCGGCTGAGGTCCTTGTAGGGTTCCATGATCCTGCGCGCGCTCCTTTAGTCCAGTTTGGGCGGGAAGCCCGGCTCGGCCTTGGCCATGGCGCGCTGGTAGGCATCGCGTGCGCCGATCCGCTGGAGATAGGCCTTGAGGTTTGGCTTGTCGTCGATCGATTGTTCACGAAAGGCGCGGCTGGTGGTCAGCTGGAAGACCATCATGATGTCGGCGGTGGTCAGCTGCGCGCCGCCGAAATAGTCCGCCTCCCCAAGCCGGCGTTCAACCTGGCCCCACGCATTGGTGACGCGCGCGGCAAGCGGCGGGGGCATCTCGGCGCCCACCGCGCCGACCGCGATCTGCATCATGCCGTTGGTCATGAAAGTCGCATTGGCGAAGTGGAACCAGTAGAGGTGGTCGGCGAAATCGGAGTGATCGGGTCCGGGGACAAGATCGGTATCGGGCGCATATTTGCCAACGATATATTCGACGATCGCGCCGCTTTCGCCCAGCACGAGATCGCCGTCGGTGATCACCGGCGCGATCCCCATCGGATGGATCGCCTTGAGTTCAGGCGGCGCAAGCCGGGTTTCGGGATCGCGATCGTAAAGCTTGAGATCGTAGTCGAGCCCCAGTTCCTCGCACAGCCAGACGATGCGTTCGGATTGTGAAATGCGAAGGTGGTGGATGGTCAGCATGAAAGGTCTCCCGGCAGTTGGTGTTTGACATCACCCATTGCCGAGAGACCGGTGCGTGTCGAGGGTAATCCTCGCATTTGCCGAATGTCAGTCGGCGCCGACAAAGATCGACTTGGCGTTGGCGAATTCCTTGACGCCAAGCCCGCCATGTTCGCGACCATAGCCTGAATTCTTGACCCCGCCGAACGGCATGGAGGGATCGGCCACACCATAGGTGTTGATGAACACCATTCCGGTGTCGAAATGCTTCTTCGCCATCTCGATCGCGCGGTCCTTGTCGCCGGTCATGATGCCGCCGCCAAGACCGTAGCGGCTGTCATTGGCGAGACGCATCGCATCTTCGTCATCCTTTGCGCGGATGACAGAGGCGACGGGGCCGAACAATTCATCGTCATAGGCCGGCTGTCCGGGCGCGACATCGGTGAGCACGGTGGCGGGGTAGAATGCCCCCGGTCCTTCGGGGATGGAGCCGCCGCAGGCTACCTTGGCGCCATTGGCAACGGATTGGTCGACCTGGTCTTGCAGATCGTCACGCAGCCCGGCGCGCGACATCGGGCCCATGTCGCTTTCCTTGTCCAGCGGATCGCCGGTTTTCACCGCTTCGAACCGGGAAACGAACCTGTCGAGGAATTCGTCATAGACCTTGTCAGCGACGATGAAGCGCTTGCCGTTGATGCAGGTCTGGCCGTTATTGTAGAGCCGCGCCTCGGCGCAAACCTTGGCGGCCATGTCGAGATCGGCATCCTCGAACACGAGATAGGCATCGTTCGATCCCAGCTCGAGTACGGTCGGCTTGAGCAGCTTGCCAGCCTGTTCGGCGATCGCCTTGCCCGCGCCATCCGATCCGGTCAGCGTCACGCCGCGCACCTTGTCATGCGCGATGATCGCATCGGAGGTGTCGTGGTCGATGACGAGGGTGATGAAGAGGTCTTGTGGCAAGCCGCCCTCGCGGAAGATCTCTTCGAGCATCATCCCGCTGCCGGTGCAGGTGCTGGCGTGCTTCAGCAACACGCTGTTGCCGGTCATCAGATTGGCGATGGCATAGCGCACCACCTGATAGGCGGGAAAGTTCCACGGCTGGATGCCGTAGATGACGCCGATCGGTGAATAGGTGATGATCCCGTGATCGGCATTGTTCGGATCGCGCTGTTCATCTGCGAGTTCGTCAGGGCCGGTCTGCGCGGTGTAATCGCAGATCGCGGCGCACAGTTCGACCTCGTCGCGGCTGTCCTTGATCAGCTTGCCGACTTCGAGCGTCATCTGCTTTGCAAGCCGCTCCTTGTTGTCGCGCAGCGCCTGGCCGATGCCGCGAAGCACCTCGGCGCGATGTTCATGGCTGGTGAGCTTCCATTCCTCGAACGCTGCATGAGAGGCATCGACCCTTGCGCATGCTTCGTCTTTCGACAGGGTTTCGAAGTTCTCGATCTGGTTGCCGGTGGCGGGATTGATGGTGGTGATGGTCGGCATGGGGGTGTCCTTTGTCTTTGAAGGGTTTAACCGGTCTATGGGCGCGCAGGGCCCGACGTTCCGACAAAGATTATTGACGCGCAAGGCTTATGCCCGGCCGGCCGACCTACTCGCTCTCGGCACGCGCCCAGCCCTTTCGCGCGGGCTCCAGGCTATCGAGGAAGGTCTGCGCCGTATCCAGATAATCCTGCTTCTTCTTGTCATCCATCCGGTCCCAGTTCGAATAGATCCGCCCGATGCGGTGATTGCTTTCCAGCTTGTCGCGGTGGCGGTCCATGAAGTGCCAGTAGAGCGGATTGAAAGGGCAGGCGCCTTCGCCGGTCTTCTTGCTGACCGAATAGCTGCATTCCTTGCAGTAATCGGACATCTTGTTGATGTAGTTTCCGGAGGCGGCATAGGGTTTGGTCGCCAGTTTTCCGCCATCGGCATAGAGCACCATCCCTGAGACATTGGGCAATTCCACCCATTGATAGGCATCGGCATAGACGGCGAGATACCAGTCCTGGACATCGCGCGGATTGATCCCGGCGATGAGGCAGAAATTGCCCAGCACCATCAGCCGCTGGATGTGGTGCGCATGCGCATCATCGCGGGTGGTGCGGATGCAGTCGGCAAGGCAGCGCATGTCAGTTTCGCCGGTCCAGAAAAACTCGGGAAGCGCGCGCCGGGCATTGAGCATGTTGTCGCTTTCCAGACCCGGCATGTGAAGCCAGTAGAAGCCGCGGATGAATTCGCGCCAGCCGATGATCTGGCGGATAAAGCCCTCGACCGAATTGATTGGCGCAGCGCCATCCTCGTAGGCCGCCTCGGCGCGCTCGCAAAGCTCGAGCGGGTCGAGCAGACCGCAATTGAGGCTGGTCGACAGCATCGAGTGATACAAGTCGTCTTGCCCATGAACCATCGCGTCCTGATAGGGACCGAACTTCTCGATGCGCTGGGCGAAGAAAGCATCGGCGGCCTTTTGCGCCTCGTCGCTCGTGACCGGCCAGCGGAAGTGTTCGAGACTGCCGAAATGGTCGCCGAAGCGATTTTCGACCAGTTCGATCACCTCCTTCGTGATATCATCGGGCTCGAAATCGGGGACGGGCGGGGGATCCATCCCATCCTTGGGCGGCTCGCGATTGTCCTTGTCATAATTCCAGTCCCCGCCCTTGGGTTTCCCGTCATCACTCATGAGAATGCCGGTGCGCTTCCTCATTTCGCGATAGAAGTGTTCCATCGTCAGGTGCTTGCGACCCTCGGCCCAGTTGCGGAATGTCGCGTGGTCGCAGATGAAGCGGTCATCGGGCCGGATCTCGACCTCGCAGGCGAACTTGTCGGCCCATTCCTCAAGCTGTTGCTGGACGCGCCATTCGCTCGCCTCGGTGACCTGGATCGCGCGCGGATCGTGGCGTTCGACAGCGCGCGCGACCTCGCCGGTGAAGCTGCCCGAATTGGCCTCATCGTCGAGCTTTATGTAATCGACGCTCCAGCCGTCCTTGCGCAATTCCTCGGCGAAATGGCGCATCGCGGAAAACAGCAGGACGATCTTCTGCTTGTGGTGTTTGACATAGGTCGCCTCGTCCCAGACCTCCATCATCAGGATGACGGTATCATCCTTGGTGCGGCCGCGGATAGAGGAGAGGGTGCGGGTAAGCTGGTCGCCCAGAACGGGCACGAGGACGGGTTGTGAATCAGGCATGGTCAGGCAACGCGCGAAGGGGTTCTTCGCTCCTGCCGCGCTGGCGGATTATTGTGCCCGCGTCTGGTCCAGCGCGTTTTGTGCCCCCTCGCGAAAGGCCGGATCGGACAGCATCGCCTTGAGCAGGGTCCGCGCCGTTTCCTGTTCGCCCACCCGTGCCAGCGCCGAGGCATAGGCATAGCGGAACTCGGGAACCCCGCGATTGGCAACAAAGGCACGGCCCAATCGCTCGAGCGCTGCTGGCGTCGGCTCGATCTCCTGTTCCAGATAGGACTGGTATGAGACGGCGGCCGCAAGCGGATAGGCCTCGGGCCGCGCGGCAAGCGGCTCGAGCAGGGCGCGCACCGCCTCGAACTCGCCTGACAGATCCTCATCATCAATTTTCAAAAGGCGCGCGATGAGGATTTCGGCCTTGAGTACGCGCGCAGGGGCGTGATCGGGTTCAAGTTCGAGCGCACGGTTGACCGCCTCCCATGCAAGCCTGTCCGAATAGGGATCGGGCGCCACGATGATCCGGCTGTTCGAGAAACCGAAGCCGCGAAAGGCCGGTTCGCCCCCGAACAGGCTGCGCCGCACAAGCGCATATTGGGCAGCGGCATATTCGTACCAGACCTCGGAGCTTTGCGGATGTTTGCGCGTCAGCTTTTGGAGGCGCTTCGAGACCGTTTCGAGCCGGCGCCCGGCAAGGCGGGCAAAGCGGTCGGCGACAAGGTCCACTTCCGCGCGTGTCATGGCACGGATCTCGATCGCAGGCGGGGCGGCAGGCGGCAGGGTGACGAGGCGAAGCTGCTGTTCGCGCGCCGCGCCAAGCGCGTTGATCGCCTCGGCAAGCGCGGTGAGATCACCGAGCGCGCTCTTCGCCGCAGCGAGCGAAGCACCATTCGTCAACGCATCGACATAGGCCTCCATCCGGCCCGAAAAGCCAAGGTCCAGAAGCAGGACGCGGGCCATTTCGCGGCTGGTGGTGTAGAAGCGGCGATATTGCCGTTCATCGCGCAGGATGTATTCGACCCCCAGCACCTCCTCGATACGCTCCGCATCAAGGCCGCGATCGACCGGCGCCCTATTATCGGGCACACCCACCAGAAACCGTCCTTCCTCGTCGCGAAAGCTCGTTTTCATTGCAGCCGGAGCGCCGGCCAGCATCCATAGAGGCAGTGTGCGGAAGAAGCCGCCATCGATGTAATACTGGGTCTGCTGGAACTGGATGGTTCCGCGCCTCAGGCGCTCATCCGCGCGCGGGTCATATTCCACGAAAGCGCCTGCAAAATCGGCCTTGGCACCGCCGAAACCGGCAACGCGCATCTGGAATGCCCATTCGATCCGGCGCGTGTTGCGATCGAGGTAGAATTGCAGCTTGCGACCTGTTCGCTCTTCGGTGGGAAACAGAGCGTGCAGCACACGGCGATACTCCTCGATCTCCTCGACGAGGGCTCTGAGTTCTGCCTCGTCCAGCTGGGCATGGACGATATAGTTCGGGCTTTCTGCGCGGTGCCAGTCGCTCGATATGGCGGGGGCAGGCGCGGTTGCGGCTCCCAACAGAATCAGCAGAAAGGCAAGCCAGCGCATGGGCTTCACGATTACTGCGCCGCGCCCCTGTGAACAAGCGCGCCCGCGACCATCGATGACCTCACACGAAGCTGTAGGGGTCGATATCGATGCCGACCCGCACGCCGGGCGGGAAATCGTGCGCGCCCAGCCATTGCCGGATCGTTTCCTGAAGGTTCGCCGAGCGCCGCGCATTGATCAGAAAACGGTAGCGGTAGCGCCCGCGCAGCATCGCCATGGGCGCAGGCGCCGGGCCAAGGATGTAGAGATCATCGGCATGCGGGCGAGTATCGCCAAGCCGCGCGGCGCTTGAGCGGGCCTCGCGCTCATCCTCGGATGAAAGGATGATCGAGGCCCAGCGACCAAAAGGCGGGGCGCCCGCATCGCGCCGCGCCTCGGTCTCGGCCTGGTAGAAGGCATCGCGATCCCCGTTGGCGAGCGCGGCGATGACCGGCGCATCCGTGTGGCGTGTCTGGATCAGCACTTCGCCCGGTTTGGAGCCGCGCCCGGCGCGCCCTGCCACCTGCGCGACCTGCTGATAGGTGCGCTCGGCTGCGCGAAGGTCTCCGCCTTCGAGGCCCAGATCGGCATCGACCACGCCCACCAGCGTCAATTCGGGAAAGTGGAAGCCCTTGGTCACCAATTGCGTGCCGACGATCACGTCGATCGCCCTGTTCTGGACCTGCGCCAGGAACTGGCCTGCGCGCTCGGGCGAACCCAGCGTATCCGAGGTGGCGATGGCGACGCGCGCTTCGGGGAAGAGTTCGGCCACTTCATCCGCGATCCGTTCCACACCCGGACCGCAGGCAACGAGGCAATCGGGCTCGCCGCATTCGGGGCAGGCATTGGGCACCTGCGTCTCGAACCCGCAATGGTGGCACGAGAGGCGTGCGGAAAGGCGATGCTCGACCAGCCAGGCCGAACAGCTCGGACATTTGAAGCGGTGCCCGCAATTGCGGCACAAGGTAAGCGGGGCGTAGCCGCGACGGTTGAGAAAGAGGAGCGATTGCTCGCCGCGAGCGAGGCGTTCCTCGATCCCTGCGATCAACGGGCCGGCAAGCCATCTTTGCGCGCCCGGTTTCTCGACCGTCAGATCGACGAGCTTGATATCGGGCAATTGCGCGCCGCCGAACCGGCTGGGCAGGTCGAGCTTTTCGTAAACGCCGGTGGTGGCCATGTGCAGGCTTTCAAGCGCGGGGGTGGCGCTGGCGAGGATCACGGGAAAGCCCTCGAACCGCGCGCGCATGACCGAGACATCGCGCGCATTGTAGCGCACGCCGTCATCCTGCTTGAAGCTGATCTCGTGCGCTTCGTCGACGACGATCAGGCCAAGATTGGTGTAGGGCAGGAACAGAGCCGAGCGCGCGCCGACAACGACCTGCGCACCCCCGTTTTCAGGGCCCTTGCTGATCGCGCGCCAGGCGCGCCTGCGCTCGGTCGATTTGAGCGAGGAATGCCACAGCACCGGCGCTGCGCCAAAGCGCGCCTCGAAGCGGGCAAGGAAATTCTCGGTCAGCGCGATTTCGGGCAGCAGCACCAGCACCTGTCGGCCCAGCCGGATGCCTTGCGCAACGGGTTCGAAATAGGTCTCGGTCTTGCCCGAGCCCGTCACCCCGTCGAGCAGGAAGGGCGCATATTCGCGCGCCTCGACCGCTTGCGCCATGCGCCCGGCGACCTTCATCTGGTCCTGTGAGAGAGCAGGCTTGTGAAAATCGGGATCTGCGGGCGGATAGGGACGGTCGATCGCGACCGTGACCGGCTCGATCACGCCCTGGTTCACAAGTCCGCGCAGCACGCCTTCGGAAACGCCCGCGAGCCCTGACAATTCCCGGATCGTGCCCTGTTCGCCTTCGAGCGCCTCGATCGCGGCGGCGCGCTGCGCGGTCATGCGTTCGGGGGTGCCGCCTGACAAACGGTATTCGGTCGTGGTGCTAGGGCCCCCCAGCGCACCGCCGGACGACAGCACCATGCGCGCAACGCTGGCGAGCGCGGCGCAATAATAGTCGGCGGTCCATTCGATCAGGCGGCGCAAGGGCGCAGCCAGCGGGGGCACGTCGATCACTTCGAGGATCGGGCGCAGTTTCGCTGCGGGCACCTCGGCGCCGGGTAAGCGGCCCTCGTCCCACACGATCCCCGTCACGCGGCGGGGCCCGAGCGGTGCGATGACCACGCTGCCCGGCTCCACCGCCATGCCATCGGGCACGGTGTAATCGAGCGGG
Source organism: Erythrobacter sp. (assembly GCA_043567175.1). Lineage (GTDB taxonomy): Bacteria > Pseudomonadota > Alphaproteobacteria > Sphingomonadales > Sphingomonadaceae > Erythrobacter. The sequence goes on along the minus strand of CP121323.1, from coordinate 1,109,464 downwards.
CCAAGCGCTGCATTGAGGACAAGGAGGCGGATGCGAGGCTTCACCGCGACAATATGGGCGCAAGGCCGCAAACTCTTCAAGCGTCGGCGCGGCGCAATCGACCGCTGATTTCGCAGCTCAGAAGCGCAGCGTGATATAGGCTTCCGGGACGTGGGTGAGCCGGTCGCTTTGCCCTGCTATCGGCGTGTGGATCGCCATATATCCCCCGCCCAGCGAAAGTGCATCGCTCACCTGTGTGCTCAGGATCGCGCGGGCGCGCCATTGATTGCGCGGACGGTTGCCGCCGCGTGTCCGGCCTTGCGCAATGCCGAGATATTCACCGTCGAGGGCAAGTTTGACGCCGCCGCCAAGGGGCTGGGTGTAGCGCACCAGCTGGCGCACGCGCACTTCCATCCGGTCCGCGCCGTCGAAAAAGCGCTGTTCGATCCGGGTGCGCGCGGAAAAGCGCCCGAATGAAAGGTCGATCTCCTGATGCGGGCGCAATTCGGTGCGCCCGCCCTCGGTCTCGAACACGCCGCCGCCGCCGCCAAGGCGCACACCATCGGTAATTTCGTGCAGCACGGTAAAGCGAGCGGTGCGCTGTTCATCGCCGCGCCGCTCTTCGCGCCAGCGCTGGGTGAAATCCACCGTGAGGGCGGTGTCATCGCCAAGATCGGTCTTGGCAACGGCATAGACCCACATCTGGGTGTCTTCCTCCTGTGCATGGGCAGGAGCGGACAGGCCCGCCCCTGTGGCCATGATCGGCGCCAAAACGCCGCTTCGGAAAAGCCCCCGCTCCATGGACACGCATTATGGGCTTGCTGCGCTGTGCTGTCCAATCCGGGTGCGGCTCGCAATCGTGCCCGATGCAGGGCTCAGAATGCGAAATGCAGGCCGACAATGGGCGCGTGGCCGACCGTATCGACCTCGCGCTGTTCGAGATCGGTCTGCATCAGATAACCCGCTTTCACGGTCAGGTTTTCGCTTGCCTTGTGGACGAGTGCGAGCTGGACGCGCATTTCGGACTGGCCGATATCGCCGCCCGGGCTGGAGTTTCGCAGTGTCACGAAGCTTTCGATATCGGGCGAGAAGAACCAGGTCTTCGAGCTTTCGAGCGGGATGTCTGCGCCGATCCGCCCGCGCAGGCGCAGGCCCATGCGCCCGCCTGAATTCTGGGCAAAGCGCTGTTCCAGCCGCAGGCGCATGCGCGAAAAGCCGTAGCGCCCGGAAACCTGCTGCATCGTGCGGATCTCGTCGCGCCTTCCATCATTGATGCGCCGTTCCATCGCCCCGGCGAGGGTCAGGCCGCGCGCCACCTTCTGTTTTGCCCACAGGCGGAAGAAATAGGTGTCGGGCCGCCCCTGGCTCTCGCGGCGAAAGCGCTGGGCGGTCTCGATCTTGACCGAGGTGTCCTTGTCCAGTGCGGCGGTGAGGGTCGGGTTGAACCAGAATTCGATATCATCGTCGGTCGCTTGCGCGGCGGTGGGGAACAGCACGGCGAGCGCGAACAGGGCCGGGGTCGGGCAGGGGGTCAGGCAGGGGGCCAGGCAGGGGGCCAGGCAGCGGGAAAGCGAGAAACGCATGACAAATTCTCCAAATCGAGGGTCCATTCACACGGCGCGCAGCCCGTCCCCCTGCTGCCGGTGCGAAAGGCTCAAAAGTTCATGAACAGATTGACGTTGGCGATGTGGTCGGTGCGGTTGGGGCCGTCGCGATAGACCTGCTGGTTGAGATAGCCCGGCACCATTTCGACCCCGCGGGCAAGCGGCACGGAAACACCGGCAAAATTGCGCCACAACACCATGCCGCTGCGTTGCTGGGCGGTTTCGTTGAGGCCGATGAAAGGCTCCGAATAGGCGACGATCCTGTTGGCGTCGCTCAAGGGGATGCGCAGCTGGACGAAGGGACGAAAACGCCAGGCGGTCCCGGTGCCTTGCTCGAAAGTGCGCTGCTCCAGCCGGTTGCGCGAATCGAGCGTGACGCCGCCCTGATCGATCAACCGCAAATTGAGCTCCTGATAGAAACGGTGCTCGTTCGTCTCGGCAGGGCCGAGGGGATCGGTGAAGATATAGGCGTATCCCACCCCGATATTGATGCTGTCGGTGAGGCGATAGGCGGCAAGGCTGCGCAGCAGGAGCTGGCCCAATCGGTCTGCATCATCGGTGAAACGCTCCTGCGCCTCGCCGCGCAGGTAGAAATCCTCGCCGATATCGACGATGAGGAACTGGGCTGTCCAGATGTTGAAATCCTCGTCCTGCGCAAGCGCCGGGGAGGCAATCGTGAGCGCAGCCAGAGCAAGGCCAAGGCGCGACAGGGCGCTGCCAAAACGCGTATTCACCATACTTGCGTTCCTTTCCGGATATCTTGCAGTCCATCCACGCGCGATCCGCAAACCCGGCCATTGCGGGCGGCCCATGCTGGCGCTTGGCGCATGGCTATGCCATCGCGTGTCTCAACCGAATCGAAACCCACAGCTGAGGGAAAACGCGCCCATGAAATTCTTCGTCGACACCGCCGAGATTGACGACATCAAGGAACTGGCCGCCACCGGTCTGCTCGATGGCGTCACCACCAATCCCTCGCTGATCGCGAAGTCGGGGCGGGATTTCATGGAGGTGACCAGGGAGATCTGCGGCATCGTCGACGGGCCGGTCAGCGCCGAGGTTGTCGCGCTCGATCACGAGACGATGATGAAAGAGGCCGAGGTGCTGCGAAAGATCGCGGACAATGTCTGCATCAAGGTGCCGCTCACGGTCGACGGGCTCAAGACCTGCCGCGCGCTCACCGACGATGGGACGATGGTCAACGTCACCTTGTGCTTCTCTGCCAACCAGGCACTGCTCGCGGCCAAGGCGGGCGCGAGTTTCATCTCGCCCTTTGTCGGGCGCCACGATGATAACGGCTTTGACGGGATGGACCTCATCGAGGACATCCGCCTCATCTACGACAATTACGGCTTCGAAACCGAAATCCTTGTCGCGAGCGTGCGGCATGTCACTCATGTGCTCGAAGCCGCCAAGATCGGCGCCGACGTGATGACCGCGCCGCCCAAGGTGATCCACGCTCTTTTCAACCATGTGCTGACGGACAAGGGCATCGAGGCCTTCCTTGCGGATTGGCAAAAGACGGGGCAGAGCATCCTTTAAACCGTTTGAAGCGTTTCCTTTTCTATGTCCGAAGAATCCCCCCTCGATCTTTTCAAGCAAGCCCTGACGGGCGCCGCGCGCGCGATTGCCAAAGACGCCGAGGTCGAGGTCGCGTGGAGCGCCGATGTGCCCGGCGCTGCTGGCAACCGCTTCCGCGTGCCGCTGCCGGGGCGTGACCTGCCTGCCGATCAGGTGACCGAGGCGCGCGGCTTTGCCGACAGTTTCGCATTGAAGCTGCGCCATCACGATGCAGGCCTGCACGCCGGCTCCGCTCCGCCCGAGCCGGTCGCGCGCGCCTGTTACGATGCGATCGAGCAGGTGCGTTACGAGGCGATCGGGGCCAACCGTTTCGAGGGGATCAGGGACAATCTCGATGCGGCAACCGAGATGCGCACCTCGACCGATTCGATCGTGCGCGCCTACAATGCCGCCGAAGTGCCCTTGCAGACCGCGCTTGCGCTGATGGTGCGCGAGGCGCTGACGGGCGAGCCGGTGCCCGAAAAGGCAGAGCGCGGCGTCAGCCTGGTGCGGCCCGATATCGAAGCGAAGATCGGCGGCGAATTGTCCGGTCTGGTGGAAAAGCTCGACGACCAGGAAGCCTTCCAGAAGCTCAGCCTCGACATATTGCGCGACCTCGATCTCACCAAGCCGACCGAAACGCCCGAAGAGAGCGACCAGGACGACAGCGACGAGGAAGACGGCCAGGACGAGGAAGACCAGGGCGACGAGCAACAGGAAGGCGATGCCGACCCGCAAAGCGCCGAGGCTGCGGGCGAGGTTGCCGAGGGCGATGGCGACGGCGAATCCGATGCAGACATGTCCGCCGACCAGGAAATGGAGGACGCCGAGGAAGGCGAGGAGGGCGACAGCTCCAACGCCCCCGTGCGACCCAACCGTCCGCCGCCCGACATTCCCGAAGGCCTCGACTACAAGGCCTTTACCGAGAAATTCGACGAGGAAATCGAGGCGCCCGAACTGTGCGATAGCGAGGAACTCGATCGCCTGCGCGCCTATCTCGATAGTCAGTTGACCGGCCTTCAGGGCGTCGTCACCCGGCTCGCCAACCGCTTGCAGCGCCGGTTGATGGCGCAGCAGAACCGCAGCTGGGATTTCGACCAGGAAGAAGGCGTTCTGGATGCAGCGCGCCTGAGCCGTGTCGTCGTCTCGCCGGGCACCGCGCTGTCCTACAAGGTCGAGCGCGATATCGATTTCAAGGACACCATCGTCACCTTGCTGATCGACAATTCGGGCTCGATGCGCGGGCGCCCGATCTCCATTGCCGCGATCAGCGCCGATATCCTTGCGCGCACGCTGGAGCGCTGCGGGGTCAAGACCGAGATACTGGGCTTCACCACCCGCGCGTGGAAAGGCGGGCAATCGCGCGAGGCTTGGCTCTCGGATGGCAAGCCGCAAGGGCCGGGCCGCCTCAACGATCTGCGCCACATCATCTACAAACAGGCCGACGAACCCTGGCGCCGCGCGCGCCGCAATCTCGGCCTGATGATGCGCGAGGGGCTTCTGAAGGAAAACATCGACGGCGAGGCGCTGCTCTGGGCGCATTCCCGCCTGATCTACCGCCCCGAAGAACGCCGCATCCTGATGGTGATCTCAGACGGCGCGCCGGTGGATGATTCCACGCTCAGCGTGAACAGCGCCGGCTATCTCGAAGCGCATCTTCGCGGCGTGATCGAATGGATCGAAAAAGCCAGCCCCGTGCAACTGGTCGCCATCGGCATCGGCCATGACGTGACACGGTACTACAGGCGCGCGGTGACGATCATGGATGTCGAGCAATTGGGCGGCACGATCATGGAGCAGCTCGCGGAATTGTTCGAGGATGAGAAGGGCGGCCCGAGGGGGCGGCGGTGAGGGACGCAATATCTCAGATTCTCCTTCCGCCGATGTTTGGGCTTGTCGCGGTTACGATCACTACACTCGCAATGCTCGCCTTCATTGTCGATCTCTTGCTGCCGGATGTCTTCAAGTTTGATCCGCTGTTCTTGGTGTATTGCTACATGGGTCTCTACGTTTTCTCGGCTTTCTACGAAGCCATTCAACTGTTCCGGGGTAAATCACAATGAACGTAACCGAAGCCGTCACCAGCCGCCGTTCTGTCCGGCAATTCCTCGACAAGCCGGTCGATCTCGCGACCATCCGCCGCGTGATGGATACAGCGCGCTGGGCCGCTTCGGGGTGCAATTTTCAGCCTTGGGAAGCCGCCGTGGTTACGGGCCAGCCGCTCAAGGAATTGCAGGCCAAGATTGCGAAGAACGGCCCGGAAAAGCCCGAATATGACTGGACCGCTCCCGAGCAGGAAGATGCTTACAAGGCGCGGCTCCACGGCGTGGGGGCAGTCATGTTCGGCGCGATGGGGATTGCGCGCGATGACAAGGCAGGGCGCGCCGCTGCCATGGCGCGCAACGCCACCAGCTTCGATGCGCCGGTCGTCATGTTCACCTACTTCCCGCGCTTCATGAAAGAGCCTCAATGGTCCGACACGGGCATGTGGCTGCAGACCGTCGCGCTGCTGTTGCGCGAGGAGGGGCTGGATAGCTGCTATCAGGAATTCATGGCGCTTTATGCCAACACGATCCGCGAGCACCTTGGCCTCGATCATGAGCGCTACATGCTGTTTTGCGGCATGGCGATTGGCTACCGCGATCCCGACGCGCCGCTCAACAATTTCGAGCGCGAGCGCGTGCCGCTGGACGAACACGTGCGCTTTGTCGGCTTTGACTAGTCGCGCTGGTCTTCGGATAACTGGCGCGCGATATCGGGGTCGTCCCAGATCATCACGCCCATCGTGATGAACCATGCCAGCTTGCCGCCGGCCAGCAGTCGCTCATACGCGCCGTCATAGCCGGTCGGCACCAGAAACAGCAGCGGCGCAAGCACCAGCCACAAGGCGCCGCCAACATAAAGCGCGATGCCGAGCGGCCCGTTGATCTCCCGGAACTGCCCAGCTGTGAGCAGGACTGTGAGCGGGAAGGCCAGTCCCAGCACATAGACCAGGCGGTAATGGATGACCCGGCCCTCGCCCGAAGTGTAGGCTTCGTATCCGGCGATTAGCGCAACACACAAAGCGACGATAACCAGCAGCCCCGAACCGATCTTCCAGTCCAGCCGGTCGATCCGCCAGCGCAGCAGGCCGTATGTCGTCGCGAGCACCGAGGCGACGAAGGCGTAAAGCCCAAGATCGGCAAGCTGGTCGGCGGGAGTGTCTTCGGCTTTAGAGGCAGCAAGGTCGCTGATCGTGTCCTTGATGACGCCCACCTTATCGGACAGGCCCACGCCGACAAGGTCCGAGATCACCGCAATCACGCAACCTGCGATCGCAACGCCGCCGAGAAGCCGCGAAACCGTGTCTGTGCCTTTGTCGGTGCTGATGCTTTCCTCCTGTTGCGCGGCGAAGCGGTTTGACGCATGGCCACGCCATGACCGACCAGCCGCTAAAGCTCTTCAACAGCTTGAACAGGACAATCGAGCCTTTCGTTCCGATTCATCCGGGCGTTCCTGGTGATCCGGCGAGGCCGCCGGAGGCGCGGGTCTATACCTGCGGGCCGACGGTCTACAATTACCCGCATATCGGCAATATGCGCGCCTATGTCTTTGCCGATGTGCTGGGGCGCACGCTCTCGTGGAAGGGCTACAAGCTCACCCATATCATCAACATCACCGATGTCGGCCACCTCACCGACGATGCGGATGAGGGCGAGGACAAGATGGAAAAGATGGCGTCCGAGAAGGCGCAGTCCATCTGGGATATCGCCAAGCACTACACCGAGGCTTTCTGGTCCGACGTAAAGGCGCTGAACATCAGGCAGCCCGCCAAATGGTCAATCGCGACCGATTATGTCGAGGACATGATCGCCTTTATCAAGGCCATGCCTGAGCGCCACGTCTATGAAATCGAGAGCGGGCTCTATTTCGACACCTCTTCGGTCGAGGATTATGCCAAACTGGCAGGCCGCCACGCGCAGCAGGAACTCGAAGACGATGCTGAAGCCCATATGCGTATCGACCCAGTAAAGGATAAACGCAGCCCAGCTGATTTCGCGCTGTGGCGCAAGACGCCGCCGGGCGAAAAGCGCCAGATGGAATGGGACAGCCCGTGGGGGCCGGGCGCGCCGGGCTGGCACCTCGAATGCTCGGTCATGGGCGAGAAGCTGTTGGGCTTTCCCTTCGACATCCACACCGGCGGGATCGACCACCGCGAGATCCACCACCCCAACGAGATCGCGCAGAACCAGGCGTTTTGCGGCTGTGCCGAGGGTCATGGGGGGCTGTCCGAGGCGCGCAATTCGGGCGCGCAGATCTGGATGCACAACAACTTCCTGGTCGAACGATCGGGCAAGATGAGCAAGTCCTCTGGCGAGTTCCTGCGCCTGCAATTGCTGATCGACAAGGGCTTCCACCCGCTCGCCTACCGGATGATGTGCTTGCAGGCCCATTACCGAAGCGAGCTGGAGTTTTCGTGGGAGGGGCTGGAAGCGGCACTGGTTCGGTTGAAGCGGATGGTGATGGCGGCGGAACGCTTGCAAGAAAGTGAGCTCCTGCGAAAGCAGGAGCCTACCAGCTCTACCGGAGGGACTGGATTCCTGCTTTCGCAGGAAATCACACGCCACCCCAAGTTCCAGCCGTGCCTCGCCAAGTTCACCGAGGCTATGTTCGACGATCTGAACACGCCGATCGCGCTCACCGCGCTGGAAGACGCGCTGGCAGTCAAAAAGGTCGATGCAGGGATCAAGCGCGCCGTCGTCGAGGCGATGGACGCGGTGCTGGGCCTGCGGCTGTTTGATCTGACCCGTGAGGAATTGCGCATCCAGCCCGCTTTGGCCACGATCACCGAAGAAGAGATCGAAGCGGCTCTGGCCGAGCGCAAGGAAGCGCGCGCGAAAAAGGATTTCGCCCGTTCCGACGCGATCCGCGACGCGCTCGCGGCCAGGGGCGTTGAGGTGATGGACGGCGATCCGCTCGGCTGGGAGTGGAAACTGGGAGAGAACACATGACCACGCTTGCAATCTCAGGCCTCATCCGCCCGCTGCTCGAACCGCGACTTCCCGACGATCTCGAGGTGCGCTGGTTCATGAACAAGGAAGAGGCGGTCGACGCTGTGGCCGACGCGGAAATCGGCTGGTTCGACATGAACGAGAAAGAGGTGATGGCCGAGACGCTGCTGGCGGCGAAGAAGCTCAAATGGCTCAATTCGATCTATGCCGGCCTCGATTTCCTGCCGATGGACGTTCTGATCGAACGCGGGATCACCGTTACCAACGGAGCAGGGATCAACGCGATCACAATCGCGGAATATGTCGTGATGGGCATGCTCAATATCGCCAAGGGCTATCGCGAGGTCGTGCGCGCTCAGGACAGGCGCGAGTGGCTGCTCGACAGCCCGGGCAAGCGTGAACTGGCGGGATCGAAGGGGCTGCTGTTGGGCTATGGCGCGATCGGCAGGCTGATCGAGCCGCGTCTGAAGGCCTTTGACGTTGACGTCACCGTGGTGCGCCGGACTGCTGGAGAGGGCGTGCTCACCCCCGATCAGTGGCGCGATAAGCTGGGCGAGTTCGACTGGGTGATCCTCGCCGTCCCTGCCACGCCCGAAACCGACGCCATGATCGGCGAGAGCGAGTTGGCGGCGATGAAATCGGACGCGGTCCTCGTCAACATTGCGCGCGGCGCGGTGGTCGACCAGAGCGCGCTGATCGCGGCGCTTGAGGCCAAGGCCATCGGCGGTGCCTTCCTCGATGTGACGACGCCCGAACCACTGCCGGCGGACAACCCCCTCTGGGCGCTCGATAATGCCCATGTCACGATGCACCTGTCTGGCCGGGCGCAGGACAAGATGTTCATCCGCAGCGCCAATCGCTTTCTCGACAATCTCGAAAAATACCGCCGCGGCGAGCCGGTGGCCCCGATCTTTGACCCGAAACGCGGTTATTGAGCGCAAACGCCTTATTCTTTGGCGCAATCTTGCAATACAGCGCCAAATGCTGCAGCCATCACGATGCAGTCATACGGCGCGGCTAGGCGTCGATGATCTGGGGTCGAACACCGAATTTCATCGGGCGCGGCGGGTGCTGCGCCTTGAGCTTTGTATTGTCGTGTTTGAATGGGGGGAATTGTTGCAATGAGCGAGTCCAAGAAAGCGTCGGACGTCTTCATCGAGTGCCTCGAGGCGGAAGGGTGCGAATATATCTTCGGCGTGCCGGGTGAAGAAAACCTCGATTTTCTCGACTCGCTCGGCAGGTCGGACAAGATCAAGCTGATCCTCACCCGCCACGAGCAGGGCGCAGGCTTCATGGCCGCGACCTATGGCCGTCACACCGGCAAGACCGGCGTGTGCGTCGCGACGCTCGGCCCGGGCGCGACGAACTTCGTGACCAGCGCCGCCTATGCGCAGCTTGGCGGCATGCCGGTGCTGATGATCACCGGGCAAAAGCCGATCAAAAAATCGAAACAGGGCCGGTTCCAGATCGTCGACATCGTCTCGCTGATGGAGCCGGTGACCAAATATTCGATCCAGATCGCCGCGGGAGACAACATCCCCAGCCGCGTGCGCGAGGCCTATCGCCTTGCCGAAGAGGAAAAGCCCGGCGCGACCCTGATCGAACTGCCCGAGGATATCGCCGAGGAACAGGCGACCGATTTCCAGCCGCTGCCCAAGAGCGTGGCGCGCCGGCCTTCTGCGGAAGGCAAGGCGGTGCGCGCCGCTGTCGAGGCGATCGAAAAGGCCAAGAGCCCGATCATCGTCATCGGCGCGGGCGCCAACCGCAAGAAGGCGGGCCGGATGCTCGAACAACTGGTAGAGAAGACCGGCATCCCCTTCCTCACCACGCAGATGGGCAAGGGCGTGATCGACGAGCGCCATCCCAAATTCGTCGGCTGCGCGGCGCTTTCGGCGGGCGATTTCGTCCACCGCGCGGTCGAGGCATCGGACTGCATCATCAATGTCGGCCACGATGTGATCGAAAAGCCGCCCTTCTTCATGAAGGATAACGGCGTCACCGTGATCCACGTGTCGACCAAGACCGCCGAGGTTGACCCCGTCTACTTCCCGCAGATCGAGGTGATCGGCGATATCGGCAACGCTGTCTGGCAGATCAAGGAAGACCTCTCGCCCAACCGCGACTGGAATTTCGACCACATCCTCGCCTATCACCAGGCCGAGCTTGAACACACCGGCAAGCTGGCGAAGGACGATCGTTTCCCGATCTTCCCGCCGCACCTCGTCCAGCAGGTGCGCGACGCCATGCCGCGCGATGGCATCATCTGCCTCGATAACGGGGTCTACAAGATCTGGTTTGCGCGCGGCTACACCGCCTACCTGCCCAACACCGTGCTGCTCGACAACGCGCTTGCGACGATGGGCGCAGGCCTGCCGAGCGCGATGATGAGCGCGATGCTGTACCCGGACCGCAAGGTCATGGCGATCTGCGGCGATGGCGGCTTCATGATGAACAGCCAGGAGATGGAGACCGCGGTGCGCCTTGGCCTCAATCTCACTGTGCTGATCCTGCGCGATGATGCCTATGGCATGATCCGCTGGAAACAGGCGAATATGGGCTTTGACGATTTCGGCCTGACCTATGGCAACCCCGATTTCGTCGCTTACGCCGAAAGCTACGGCGCCAAGGGACACCGTGTGGAAAGCTCGGCGCATCTCGCTGAACTGCTCAAGCATTGCAACGAAACGCCCGGCGTGCACCTGATCGATTGCCCGGTGGATTACACCGAGAACGACCAGATCCTGAACCACGATATCAAGCGTTTGAGCAAAGAACTCTGAGCGCGGCGCGCTGGCAAGGAACATCTCTATGAAAGACGTGGTCAACCCGTTCGACCTGTCGGTGATCGGCAGCGTGCCGACCGCTGAGTGGGACGAAATCGACGCCTTCCTCACACGGGCGAAGGAACTGTCCGAGGATCGCTCTGCCTGGATGAAGCCGCATGAGCGCGCCGAAATCCTGCAAAAGGCGATGGAGATCATGATCGATCGCCGCGATCACCTCGCCTTTCAGATCGCCAATGAAGGGGGCAAGCCGCTGGTCGATGCACGCGTCGAGGCGGACCGTGCGATCAAGGGCGTGGAATTGTGCATCCACGAAATGGGCGCGCTCAAGGGCACCGAAATCCCGATGGGGCTGAGCCCGTCCGGCGACGGACGCCTTGCCTGGACCTCGCGTGAGCCGATCGGGCCGGTCGTGGCGGTTTCCGCCTTCAACCACCCGCTCAACCTCATCGTCCACCAGGTCGCGCCAGCCGTAGCGGTGGGCTGTCCGGTAATCGTCAAACCGGCGAGCGACACGCCTTTATCCTGCTTCGAATTCATCGATATCCTGCACGAGGCGGGCCTGCCTGCTGAATGGGCCAAGGCCGTCGCGCCCTCGCGCGAAGCGTCCAAAAAGATGGTGACTGATCCGCGCGTCGCCTTCTTCACCTTCATCGGTTCGGCGGGCGTTGGCTGGGGCCTTCGCTCCAAGCTTTCGCCCGGTACGCGCTGCGCGCTCGAACATGGCGGGGTTGCGCCGGTGATCGTCGATGCCACCGCCGACCTCGATGCCGCCGTGCCCGCGCTTGCCAAGGGCGGTTTCTACCATTCAGGTCAGGTCTGCGTCTCGGTCCAGCGCGTGTTCGCCCATGTCTCGATCGCCGAGGAACTGGCGGGCCGCCTTGCAGAGGCTGCCGGCAAGCTCAAGGTCGGCAACGCAATCGAGGAAGACACCGAGTGCGGCCCGCTGATCCGCCCGGCGGAAACCGATCGGGTCGCCAGCTGGGTCAAGGAAGCGCGCGATGGCGGGGCAAGGGTGCTGACCGGCGGCGAAAAACTGTCGGACACGACCTATGCACCCACCGTGCTGCTCGACCCGCCGGCGGACGCAAAGATCTCGACCAACGAAGTGTTCGGCCCGGTCGTTTGCGTCTATTCCTACGAGGAGGTCGACGCCGCGATCGCGCAGGCCAATTCGCTTGACGTGTCGTTCCAGGCAGCGGTCTTCACCAACGACCTTGCGAGCGCGATGCACACCTATCGCAACATCAACGCATCGGCCGTGATGGTGAATGACCACACCGCCTTCCGCGTCGACTGGATGCCGTTTGCAGGGCTCAAGACATCGGGTCACGGCACGGGCGGCATTCCCTATACTTGCCATGAAATGACCATCGAGAAGATGATCGTCATCAAGGCGTAGTTTGCGGTGGCCGGTATCGGGCCATCGCCTTGCGCGCTGTTCGCTTCGCTTCGCTGCGGGGCGGTTCATTTGATCCTGAGCTGTTGGCTTGTCAGCCAGCCGATGGGGGCAGGCGGTCGCCCTTGCAGGCCGAATGGTTCGGCCCGCTCGTTTCAGGCCCTCTTACCGACTAGCGCGGGATCACCTTCAGCTCGTACGGGATGAACAGCAGGACTTCGCCCACATCGTCGGCGTTGTCGAGCGTCAGACGCGTCAGAATGTAATCGCCCGTCGCCAGCTCGATATCGCCGCGATCCGCGATGCGGATGGCGTTGCGAAGCATGCTCCTGATCTCGCCAGCGCGTTGTTCGGCGTCGCGCGTGTCGCCTCTGATGGCGACTTCCTGCACCAGAAAATCGCCTTTGCGCACGAGCCCGACAGCGGGCTGGTAATCGGAATAATCGCTCTGCTCGATCCGCTAGCCGGTGACTACGATGATCTCGCGGTTGCTCAGGTCCTGGGCAAGACCGGGCGTTGCAAGCAGGGCGAGGAGAGGGGCAAGGAGAAGGGCACGCATGGCAAGGCTACCGATGGCAGGGTTGAGGTTCACAGGGCTGAGGATCACGGGATCACGAGCAAACCCCTTTCCCCCACTCGGGTCAACCGCTCAGACCTCCTCCAGCAAGAGCAGCACGCAGGTTACGATCAGGCGTTCATCCGCGCCAAAGCGGTGGTCGACCTCGCGCACGCTGGCATCGGCGACCAGTTGGCCGGGGATGGTGAATTCGTGATCGGGCAGATCGGCGATGAAGGTCTCGCCCGCCTCGACCGCCTCGTGCCCGTCGAAATCAAGCACCACTTCGTGCCGCGTGCCACTGAACGTGATCGAGGCCCAGGCGCTTTCCTCATGCGTCAGCACCGTGCCCTTGCCCCCGGCAAGCGCGATCAGCGCGGCGCGCAGCCGGTCGCTCAGCGTGCGGCGCGGGCGATAGCGCGGGGGAACGGGCTTTTGCGCAGCGCCCGCTTCGCTCTGGGTGGATTGCGCAGAATTGTCCTCAGATACCGATTTGATCTCGATCCGGCTTTGTTCGATGCGGCCAAAGTCAAACATGGGCGTAGCCTTTCGTCTCGAGTGTGAAATCTTTGGTTTCGTAGGGCGGGGTTTCGCAGGGCTGGGTTTCGGTTGGCGCAGTTTCGTTGGGCGCGGGTTCGAGTGGGTCGGGTCTGTGGTCCTCAAGCCCGTGGCTTTCGAAAGCGGGGGTGGCGGGCGAGAGGTTGCCGGGCAGGGCGATCTTTTCGGGCGCGGCCTCGTATTGCTCCATCCATTGCTCGGTGCGCTTTTCGGTCGCGGGGCGGGGGATGCGGCCCATGCGCAGATCGAGCACGAAACGCGGGTCATGCGCGGCGAGGCGCCCGAATTTGGTGGCTGCCATATCGTGTTCACGCAGGAATTTCTCGACTTTGCGGATCAGCATCTTCGATCTCTCCGGGGGACCTGGAATGGGCGGTTCACCGAGCGGTTCCGATCCCACGAATCGCTCTGTGTTCCTGAAATGTTCCAGCCGAATTCCTACTTGTCTAGGAAAAATCCTTCATGTAGGATGAAAAGATGGATAGATCGACCGAGACACGTGCAGAGCCCCGTCATGACCAGAACCTTGATGGCGCGCGTGCCAGGCTGCTTGAACTTGCGCAGGAGCGCGGGGTCAGCCTCTCTTCCCTTTCCGAGATGCTGGGGCGCAACCCCAGCTATTTGCAGCAATTCATCCGCAAGGGTTCGCCGCGCAAACTCGAGGAGGGCGATCGCGGGGTGCTTGCGCAATTCTTTGGGGTGGGGGAGGGGGAGCTGGCCGATGCGGCTGTAGGAAAGGAAAAATCCTACAACTTCACTTCAAATCGTTCCAAGCGCGATTTTTGTGAAGTTCCGCGCCTTCCCATAGGTGCCTCAGCCGGCCCCGGCGCGCTGCCCGATGACGAGGGGGCGTTCGATGCGTTCCGCTTCTCGCGCCGCTGGCTGGCCGAACAGGGCCTTGAGAATGCGCAACTGGCGGCGATCACGGTCGAGGGCGATTCGATGGAGCCGCTGCTCAACGATGGCGACGAAATCCTGATCGACCGCGCACCGCGCCCGTTCCGCGACGGCGTCTACGTCGTGCGTTTGGGCGATACGCTGATGGTCAAACGCGTCGCGAGCGCCGGGGCAGGGCGCTTCTCGCTGCTCAGCCAGAATCTCGCCTATCCCCCGGTCAGCGTCGAAGCGAGCGAGGTGGAGATCATCGGGCGGGTTGTGTGGAAGGGCGGGCGGATTTAGAGCTTGGCCATGACTGACACTCCCAAACCGCTCCCCCCCATGCGCGCCGCGATCCTGCCCGTCACGCCGCTGCAGCAGAATTGCACGCTGATCTGGTGCACGAAGACGATGAAGGCTGCGCTGGTCGATCCGGGCGGGGATTTGGACAAGCTCAAGGCGGGCGTTGAGAAAGCAGGCGTGACGCTGGAGAAGATCCTTATTACCCACGGCCACCTCGACCATTGTGGGCAGGCCGGGATGCTGGCCGATGAGCTTGGCTTGCCGATCGAAGGCCCGCATAAGGACGATCTGTTCTGGATTGAGCAGCTTGACGGCGATGGCGCGCGCTACGGGATGGAGGCCAAGAGCTTCACCCCCACGCGCTGGCTGGAGCAGGGCGATACGGTGACGGTGGGCGAGCTTACGCTCGACGTCATCCATTGTCCCGGCCACACCCCCGGCCATGTCGTCTTCTTTCACGCGCCCAGCCGATTTGCGATCGTTGGCGATGTCTTGTTCCAGGGCTCGATCGGGCGGACCGATTTCCCCAGAGGCAACCACCAGGACCTGATCGATTCGATCACGCAGCGCCTGTGGCCGCTGGGCGAAGACGTGACCTTCATCCCCGGCCACGGCCCGACCAGCACCTTTGGCCAGGAGCGCAAGACCAACGCTTTCGTATCCGATTACGCCTTGGCCTGACACCCGGGCAGCCCGGCGCGAGGCTGTGAAGGGTCGCGGCATCCGGGAGGATTGCGCTTTCTCGCATTTCCCGCTCGCACAAACCTTGCGCTCCGGTGAAATTACGCTATGCGCAACGCTTTCCGTCACCAGAGGACCGGGTGGTTGCGCAACAGCTATGCTTGCGCAAAACGATCCGGCTCCGTAAAGGCGACGTCAAAAATCAAGCGGTATCCCGCACAAGCACACGAATTTTGAGGAATTGGCTGAGCCATGGCTGTCCCTAAGAGAAAAGTATCGCCTCACCGCCGTGGCAATCGCCGCGCCCATGATGCGTTGAAAGTTGAAGCCTTTCACGAATGCGCCAATTGCGGCGAAATGAAGCGTCCGCACACGATGTGCGGGCACTGCGGCTATTACAATGGCCGCCAGGTTCTGGCTCTCGACAGCGTCTGATCCGCTAAACGCGGCAGCAGAAAAGGACGTCGCGCATGAACCTACCGCGTATCGCTATTGATGCGATGGGCGGCGACGAAGGCGTGCGCGTGATGGTTGAAGGCGCGGCGCTGGCCCGCCGCGACCACGACGAGTTCCAGTTCCTTCTGGTCGGCGACCAGGCGCGGATCGAGCGTGCGCTCGACAACCATCCGGGCCTTCGCGGCGCTTCTGAAATCCTGCATTGCGATGATGTGGTCGGCGGCGACGAGCAGCCGAGCAAGGCGCTGCGCCGTGCGAAGACGACATCGATGGGTCTCGCGGTCAACGCGGTCAAGGTCGGTGATGCCGGCGCTGCCATCAGCGCTGGCAACACCGG
Organism: Erythrobacter sp.; assembly: GCA_043567175.1. GTDB lineage: Bacteria > Pseudomonadota > Alphaproteobacteria > Sphingomonadales > Sphingomonadaceae > Erythrobacter. The sequence continues at coordinate 1,093,381 of CP121323.1, read as the reverse complement.
CGCGCTGATGGCGATGAGCAAGCTGGCGCTGCGCACCATGCCGGGCATTGATCGCCCCGCTCTCGCGGCCCTGCTGCCGACGCTTGAACAGCACGATGTCGTGATGCTTGACCTGGGCGCCAACACCGATGCGAACGCCCGCAATCTGGTGCAGTTCGCGGTGATGGGCGCGGCCTATTCGCGCATTGTCAACGGCTTTGAACGCCCGCGCGTGCGCCTGCTCAATATCGGCACCGAAGAGATCAAGGGCACCGATTCCCTGCGCGAAGCGGCGGCGCAGCTACAGGCGGCTAGCGTCGACGCAGGCGGAGGCCTTGCGCTTGAATTCGACGGCTTCGTCGAATCCGACAAGATAAACCGGGGCGAGACCCATGTTGTCGTCACCGACGGCTTTTCCGGTAACATCGCATTGAAGGCGATCGAGGGTTCGGCGCGGTTCGTGACCGACCTCTTGCGCCAGGCTTTCACCAGTTCGCTGCGTTCCAAGTTCGGCTTTCTCGTCTCCAAACCGGCGACCGAATTGCTGCGTCACCACCTTGATCCCAACAACCATAACGGCGCGGTCTTTCTCGGGCTCAATGGCGTCATCGTCAAAAGTCATGGCAGCGCGAATGCGACAGGCGTGAGCAATGCCGTAAGGGTGACCGCGAGCCTGCTGACCAACAAGCTGACCGAGCGCATCGCTGAAGACCTCGCGCAGCTGGGCGGCGAGTGGGGCGAGCGCGGTTCGCCGGCGAGCCAGAGCGCAAGCCCTTCCGCGCCGTCAAAGCCGGCTCCGGACAACGAGCGCACGGCGTGACCGGCCCGATTCCCGGTTCGCGCTTGTTGGGCACGGGCTCGGCATTGCCGCCGCGTATCGTGACCAATGCCGAGCTGGCGCAGCGGGTCGATACGAGCGATGAATGGATCGTCGCGCGCACGGGCATCCGGCAGCGCCACATTGCCGGCGAGGGCGAGACCACCGCAAGTCTGGCAATCCAAGCCGCCGAGGCCGCTCTGGCCGATGCCGGGATCGAGGCCGATACGATCGATCTGATCGTTCTCGCCACCGCAACACCCGACAACACCTTTCCCGCGACCGCAACCAAGGTCCAGAATGCGCTGGGCTGCAATGGCTGCGTCGCTTTCGATGTTGCGGCGGTGTGCTCGGGCTTTCTCTATGCGCTTGCAACCGCCGATTCGCTGCTGAAGACCAGCGGGGCAAAGCGCGCGCTCGTGATCGGTGCGGAGACCTTCAGCCGCATCCTCGATTGGGAGGATCGCACCACCTGCGTGCTGTTCGGCGATGGCGCGGGGGCTGCGGTCCTCGAAGCCCCCGATGCCAATGCACAGGCGGGCGATCCGGACGCGCCGGGCATCATCGCGACCCGGCTGCATGCGGATGGCGCGCAGCACGACCTGCTCTATGTCGATGGCGGACCATCTACCACGCAGACGGTCGGCCACTTGCGCATGAAGGGGCCGGAAGTGTTCCGGCACGCTGTTGTCAACCTTTCGCAAGTCCTGAAGGAAGTGCTTGATGATGCAGGCCTTTGCTCGGCTGATATCGACTGGGTCGTGCCCCATCAGGCAAATGCGCGCATCCTTGATGCGACCGCCAGGAAGCTGGGCATCCCGGCGCAAAAGGTGATCGTCACCGTGGATAGACACGCGAACACCTCGGCGGCTTCGGTCCCGCTCGCACTGGATGCAGCGCGCCGCGATGGAAGGATCAAACCGGGCGATCTGGTGATGCTCGAGGCCATGGGTGGTGGCTTCACCTGGGGGGCAAGCTTGCTTCGCATCTGAGCGCAGCCGGGCTCAATCCGGCTGGAAACCGGGGAACAGCGCCGGGCTTTTGACAGCCCGAAGTTGCGGGAAGCGTCTCAAAGTTGTAGCTTTTCAAAAAGGCTTAGGGTCGCACCAAAGCGAAAGGATCGCACTATGCGTTCAGTTGGCACTCTTACACGGGCCGATCTGGCTGAAACCATAAATCGCAAAATGGGGCTGAGCCGGGCGGAATCGCTTGAGCTCGTGGAATCGATCCTCGACCATATGTCCGATGCCTTGGCACGCGGCGAGAACGTCAAAGTCTCCGGCTTTGGCAGTTTCATCCTGCGCGACAAGAACGAGCGGATCGGTCGCAACCCCAAGACCGGAATCGAAGTGCCGATCACCCCGCGCCGGGTGATGACCTTTCGCGCAAGCCAACTGCTGAAAGAACGCATCGCCAAGGGCGAGTAGCGCGCTATCGTGACGGGACCGGGCGGCGTGACTGATGGCTGAATTCGAAGACGGCAAGGACAAGACCGCGCTGCGCACGATCGGCGAGGTCAGCGAAGCGCTTGATATCAAGCCCCATGTCCTGCGTTACTGGGAACAGCAATTCTCGCTCCTGAAACCGCTCAAGCGCAGCGGCGGTCGGCGCTATTACCGGCCGGCTGACGTGGCGCTTGTCGAACAGATCGATCAGTTGGTGAACGAAGAGGGTTACACTCTCAAGGGAGCCGAGGCGGTGCTTCGCTCCAGCGGGAAGGCGGGCCTGGATCGCCGGCGGGATGATAGACGTTCGACTGATAGGCGTGCTGGCGAGGGGGCTGCCGAGGCACAGCCAGGGGCGATGGTTTCCGAGGCCGAAATGGCCACGAGGATCGCCCGGCTCAAGGCAATCCGCGAAAGGCTGGCCGCAGCAATCGAGGCGTAATGTTGCGGGGCCCCCGCGCGGGTCTATTCGGCGGCCATCAGTTCCGCTTCGCCAAGGTCCACGCTGACAAGGCGCGATACGCCTTTTTCCGCCATCGTCACGCCGAACAGGCGGTGCATCCGGCTCATCGTCACCGCATTGTGGGTAACGATCAGGTAGCGCGTCCTGGTGGTGCGGACCATCGAATCGAGCAGATCGCAGAAGCGCTCGACATTGGCATCGTCGAGCGGCGCATCGACTTCGTCGAGCACACAGATCGGCGCCGGATTGGTGAGGAACAGCGCGAAGATCAGCGCGGTCGCGGTCAGCGCCTGTTCGCCGCCTGAAAGCAGGGAGAGCGATTGCAGGCGCTTGCCCGGCGGCTGGGCGAAAATCTCGAGCCCCGCTTCAAGCGGATCGTCGCTGTCGATCAGCGCGAGATGCGCAGCGCCCCCCTGAAACAGGCGCGGATAAAGCTCCTGGAAGTGCGTGTTGACCTCTTCAAACGCAGCGCGCAGGCGCTCGCGCCCCTCGCGATTGAGATTGCCGATCGAGCCCCGCAGGCGGGCGACCGCTTCGGTCAGTTCGGCCTGCTCGTTCGCGCTGGCGCCGTGTTCTTCCTCGATCCGCGCCAGTTCGTCGGCGGCGACGAGATTGACCGGGCCGATGCGCTCGCGACTTGCAACCAGCCGGTCGAGTTCCTCGCTCTCGCTTTCGGCGCGGGTGATCTCGTCTTCCTCGAAGCCGAATTTCTGCGCCAGGACCGGGGGCGGGCACTGGAACCTTTCGCCCGAAAGGCGCGCCAGCTCGCTGCGCCGGGCCTCTTCGTTTTCCGCGCGCGTGGCCAAAGTTGCGCGACCTTCGCGTGCAACGGCGAGGGCTTCGTTCGTCGCGGTCAGCTTTTCATTCGCCGCGCGGCCGCGCGCTTCGCTCTCCTCGAGGGCGGTTTGCGCTGCAGCCAGCTCCTGCGAAAGACGCGCGCGCACTTCATCGCCCTGTTCGATCTCGGCCATGAGCGCGGCTGGCTTGGCGGCGATGATCGCGGTTTCTTCGGCGATTTCCTCCAGCCGCCTTCCGGCCTGTGCCACGCGCTGTTCAGCTTCGCTCGAGCGCGATTTCCAGTTGGTGTAGTCGCTCTGCTGCGCCGCGAGCCTTTCGCGTGCGACGGCGAGCGACTGGTCGTGCGCTGCGAGTTCCGCCAGGGTTGCCTGCACCGAATTGCGCGCGGCCTCGTTGCGGGCTTGCGCGGCTTGCAGCGTGGCGCGGCCTGCATCGGGCGCGGGAAGGGTGGCGCGTTTGCGCCGCGTATCGTCGAGTTCGGCGCGTGCCGAGGTGAGCTGTTCGGCAAGGTCACGCGCGCTTTCGCCCAGTTCTTCCAGCCGCGCTGCCAGGCGTTCCCTCGCGGCCTCTGCCGCATCAAGCCGGCGCAGGGCTGCGCGTTCGGCCTCGATCGCGGCGGCAAGGTCACGTTCCTGCGCTACCAGATTACGCTGCAATCCGGCCAGTTCCTCGCGCGCAGCGGCCTCGGCGTTTGCGGCGTTCTCAGTGGCCTTGCGCAAGTCAGGCAGTTGCGCTTCGAGTTCGGCAAGGCGGTTGGCCGCCTCAAGACGAGCGGCTTCGGCTGATCCCTCGCCGCGCGCGACAAAGCCGTCCCAGCGGCGCAGGTGCCCGCCAAGGGTGACCAGCCACTCGCCCGGAGCGAGCTTGCGGCCATCATCGCTCTTCGCACAGTGCACAAGAGCGAGGCGCGCGCGCAATTGCTCCGGGCAGGTGGTGATGTGTTGCAGCAGACTGTCCGCGACGGGTTCAGGGGCCGAGCCCCCGGTCCAGAACCGCCCGTCGCTCGCCTCTTGCGGAGCGCCCAGGGGCGACTTTGCATCGCGCCCCAAAGCCGCCGCCAGAGCGCGTTCGTAGCCCGGTGCCACGCTTACCTTGTCGAGCGCGGTGGGCAGGCCCTCGCGGGTCTTTGCGCTCTTGGCGCGCGCGTCGCGATCGCGCACCAGCGCATTGTATTCGCGCTCAACGCCCGCCAATTCGGCGCGCGCGGTGGCGAGCGCATCGGCTGTTTCGTCGCGCGCGCTCTGCAACTCGGTCTTGCGCGCCTGATCGGCCTCCAGTTTTTCGCGCAGGCGTTGGATTTCGCCTGCCGCGTCCTCGGCCGCCTCGCGCGCTTCGATCACGGCCTGTTCGGCATCCTCGCCCTGCTCCAGTTCGGTGCGGGCTGAAGCAATGCGCTCCTCGTCGCGGACCAGGCGATCGAGCCGGCTTTGCGCCTGTTCGATTGCTGCTTCGGCAACGCGCCATTCGGCCTCTACTCCGGCCTGGTCGGCAGTCGCCTTTGCGAGCGCGATTTCGGCGGCACGGCTATCGTTCTCGGCGCGTTCGCTGCGTTGCGCGATGGCGGGGCGCTGGGCTTCGGCTTGCGCCACGCTGGCGCGGCCCGCTTCCAGATCGGCTTCGAGCTTGGCGAGCGCTTCGACCGCGTCCCCGGTGAGCCGATCAGCGGCAAGGCGGTCCTGTTCGAGCCGTTCCTGCTGGCGCTTGAGATCGGCGAGGCGCGCTTCGGCAGCCTCCAGCTTTTCCGAAAGGGCTGCCATGCGGTGGCCATGCGCGCTCGAATCGTCGCGGCGATCGGCGAGTTCATCGCGCGCCTTTGCAAGCTCCTGCGCGATCGCCGCCTGTTCGGATTGCGCCGCCTGCGCTGCCTTGTGCGCATCGGCCACGCGTGTCTCGGCGCCCTCGGCGGCCTCGCGTGCTTCCTTCGCAGCCCGCGCCGCCTCGCGCCATCGTGCGAACAGGACGCGCGCCTCGGCGGTGTTAATCTCTTCGGTCAGCTTGGTGTAGCGTTCGGCCTGCTTGGCCTGCCGCTTGAGCGAGGCCATCTGCGAATCGAGCCCCGCCATCAGGTCTTCGAGCCGGGCAAGGTTGGCCTCGGTCGAGCGCAGCTTGCTCTCGGCATCCTTGCGCCGCACGTGCAGCCCCGCAATCCCTGCCGCTTCCTCGAGCATCTGGCGGCGCTGGGCGGGCTTGGCAGAGATGACCTGTGCGATCTTTCCCTGGCTCACGAGTGCGGGACTGTGTGCGCCGGTCGCGGCATCGGCAAAGGTCAGTGCCACGTCTTTCGCACGCACGTCGCGCCCGTTTACGCGATAGGCGAGCCCGCCCCGCGTTCGATCCGGCGGGTGACGACCAGTTCCTCGCCCGCATCATCCTCGGCATGCAGCACCACTTCGGCGAAGGCGCGTTCCGGGCGGGTGGAGGTGCCCGCGAAGATCACGTCCTCCATCCCGCCTGAACGCATGGATTTGGGCGAGTTTTCACCCATGACCCAGCGGATCGCTTCGAGTAGGTTGGATTTTCCGCAGCCATTGGGGCCGACTACGCCGGTTAGGCCCGGCTCGATCCGCAGTTCCGCCGGCTCGACGAAGCTTTTGAAACCGCTGAGTTTGAGCCGGCTGATCTGCATGGGCGTTCGGAGTGTTTACTCCGCGTCCGCGCGCGCGCCGGCGCGCTGCAGAACCGGTTCAAGACCGTTCCACTGGTTCACGTCGAGCTTGCGCCCGTTGAGCGTGAAGGTGGGGGTGCCGGTGACGTCCGCCTCGTTTGCCTTGGTGCTCGATTCCTCGACGAGGGTCTCGATCTTGTCGGAATCCGCAAGGCAGGCGCGCGCCTGGTCCGCGGAGAGCCCTCGCGCGGCGAAGAAATCGATGAGGCCGGTGACCTCACCGATGCGCACGAAGCGCTCTTCAACCGGGAGCTGGCTTGCGGTCTGGATGGCTTCACCGCTGGCCTGAATGCCGCCCATCACGCTTTGCAGATTGTTCCAGACTTCGTCCGAGAGAACCTGCATGCGATCCGCCGGGCCGCAGGTCGCCAGCGTGGCGATAATCACGTCAAATGTGTTGAGGAACACCTCGCGCTGTTCGAAACTGACGACGCCCGTCTTGATATATTCCTTGAGCGGCGGCTTGCCGTTGACGGCGAAATTCGCGCAGGCACCGCAAGTGTGCGAGGCATATTCGACAAGCTTGAGCGGTGCATCGGGATTGCCGGTGATCGTTGCGATGCCGTCCTCGGTCATCGTCACATTATTGAGCCATGTCGTGCCATCGGGCGCGGGGATGGCGTCGATCGCGTCCGAGCTTATGCCTTCGGCTGAATCTTCGGAACTGCACGCAGCCAGAGCAAGCGGCGCGACCAGCGCCAGAGCCAGCGAAAACGATCGGATGCGAGAGGCAATCATGAAAGGGTCCTTATGTCTTATCGAGAGTGGCCGCGAAGGCCGGGTTCGTAAAGTGGGTTCAGTGCCTGCTTGTGCACAATTGTGTCAGTTCTGTGTTGAAACACCTGTGGGAGCGCACCCCGGAAGGCGCGCGCCGCCGCATCAGCCGCCTGAAACGCTCTCTTGCGGATCGGGACGGAATCGCTCCTGCAAGGCTCTGGAGAGCGAGGGCCAGTCGCCTGCGGTCAGCGTCTTGCCATCAAGAGCGAAAGTCGGTGTGCCCTTGATCCCGAATGCGGCGCGGTCCGTCTGGTCGTTGGCCACGATAGTCTCGGCTGCGGCCTGGTCGCGAAGGCATTTGTCTACCTCAGTAATCGAATAGCCCTGGTCGCGCATGATGTCGTCGAAACCGAGTGCACGCGATGCGTTGACGCGCGCTTCGGGCGTGCCTCTTGCCCAGATCTGCTGCTGGCCGGCAGGCGCGTTGAACGCCTTGCCAAGCCAGTTGTCCTGCGAATAGAGAAATGCGCGGTGGCGGCCCTTGAACCCGTCCGTGTCTCCGCATTGCACCAGCAGGCTCACCACGAGGTCGAGATAATTGCGGATGACGGGCCTGACCTCGACCGAAATCTCGCCGGGGCCAACCGCTGCTACATCCAGCGTTCCGTCGCTTTGCTTGGCAAAGGCGGCGCAGTGGCTGCAGGTGTAGCTGATGAATTCGATGAGCTGTGCCTCGGCCTCGGGATTGCCAATACGGTGGCCTTTCTCGGTGCGCTCGGTCACGCTGAGCCAGGCCTGGGAGGGCAGATCATCAATCACTTCGCTGCGCGGATTGGCAAGCGATTGCGCTGCGCCGGGCGCAGCGGAACTGAGCGCGAGGGCTGATACCGCGGCGGCTATCGCCGCAATCCCTGAGAAGTTTCGAAGCGCGGTCACGTTGAGCTGTCGTCCTTGTTATTCTCTTTGTTGTCGATGCTGCGCGCCAGCGATTCAAGCACGGTGCGCAGTTCCGGATCTCCGATATCGCGCAAACTGTCGCCAAGTTCCATCGGTATGGGCTTGAGCGAGGGCGGCGCCTTTGCTGGCCTGTTGTCCTGCGGAGGCTTAACCGCGCCTTGACGCAGCTTGATCCGCGCCACCGCGTTATAGCCAAAGAACCGGTTCACCCGCTCGATGATCTCCGGAATCACCTGCTGGATCAGCGGGGCATGGGCGGGTGTTACGACGAGTTGCAATATGCCTTCGGATTTCTCTCCAGGGGGGAAACGGATCGCCTCTGGCGCGCAAACTCTGGCATGCGTCGGGCCGACGATCTCGGGCCAGCGTGTCACGATGGAGCTTTGCACGAAGCCGAACCGGCGAAAGGCTGTTCGCCCGATTTCGGGCATGAGTTCGCCGATCGGTTTGGCTGCACCGCCACGCGGACGCTCATAGGCCTTGGCGGGCCGGGGCCTTTTCGAGGCCGCGCCTTTCTTCGTGGAACCTTTGGCTGTGTCGCTTCCCATTACGGCAACCCCCATGCCATAGCACCCGCGTGACCGCCAGTATCTCCGACACCCTGCTCCACTGGTATGACGCGCATGCAAGGCAGCTGCCCTGGCGCAATCCTCCGGGCGCGGCGCGCCCGGAGGACGACGCCTGGCCCTACAGGGTGTGGCTGTCCGAGGTGATGCTGCAGCAGACCACGGTCGCGGCGGTGAAGCCCTATTTCGAGAAATTCACCCGCACCTGGCCGACGGTCTTTAACCTTGCGACAGCCGATGAGGCGGCGATCATGGCGGCCTGGGCGGGGCTCGGCTATTATTCGCGTGCGCGCAACCTTGCCAAATGTGCTCGCGTCGTTGCCGAGAGGGGCGGTTTTCCGCAGACCGAGGCACAGCTTCGCGAATTGCCGGGGCTGGGCGCCTACACGGCAGCAGCCATTGCCGCGATCGCGTTTGGCGAGCGCGCCGTGGTGATCGATGCCAATGTCGAGCGCGTGGTGGCGCGGCTGTTCGCAATCGACGAGCCGCTGCCCGCAGCACGCAAGGCCATTCGGGCCCGCGCCGAAGAGATCACTCCCGCTAGGCGCGCCGGCGATTTTGCGCAGGCGATGATGGATCTGGGTTCAGGTGTTTGCACCAGCAGGGCGCCGCGCTGCCTGCTTTGTCCGCTCAGCGCGCACTGCCAGGCTCTGGCCAGCGCAGACCCCCAGGCCTTGCCGGTAAAACCGCCCAAAAAGGCCAAGCCCGAGCGCTCCGGCACCGCTTTCTGGATTGAACGCGGCGAGGGGGAGAATACTCAGGTCTGGGTCGTGCGGCGCGAGGGCACCGGGATGCTGGGCGGGATGCGCGCCTTGCCCGATGACGGCTGGAGCGCACGCGAGGATGGCCATTTGAAAGCCCCGCTGGAGGGCGAATGGGAGGATCTTGGCACGGTGCGTCACACCTTCACCCACGCGCATCTCACACTGCGGGTCAGACGCATTCTAACCAACATAGAGCCTGCTGGCGAAGGCGCGTGGTGGGCGATTGCCGATCTCGAAGAGGCGGGCCTGCCCACGGTCTTTGCGAAAGCCGCAAGGCTGGCGCTGGCGCAGGCCTGACCGGCCCGGCGGCAGGTCCTAGAAGATCCCGCCACCCACCGAGAGGCGCACCGCGGCGATCAGCAGCACGACGAGGCAGAAATTGCGTCCGCTATCCGAGGACGAGAGCGCGCCAAGGACGATCCCGAAGACGATAAGCGGCAGCGCCAGCCAGTTCGCCCAGCCCAGCAAGGGAATGGTCGCAGGGATCACGATGACGAGGGATACAAGGCCAAAGAGCCAGGAAAGTGTGTTCAACATGTGTGTTATATGGCTATTACACCGCCAGATTTCAAGCGCGAAACCGCCTTTCGTGGATGCCGCTGTCCGCTTTGTTGACGCTTGCCGCGATCTGCCCCAAACATTGGCGCAAAACCTCTAGGGAGAATCCTTGAAGATGGCTTTTCGCAGCTTTGAAAACCCCGCCAACGCATCCGAGATTTCGCGCCGCGCGCTGTTTCGCGGCGGAGCCTATGCCGCTGGCGTCGCGACTCTCGCCAGCCTGCCATTCGGTCGCGAGATTCTGGCGCATGACGTCGCGGAAAGCTGGCCCAATGTCGCCGCACTTGCAGAGAAGTATGTCGGCGAGAAAAAGGTCGCGAACATGTTCCTCACCTTCGGCTGGGGGCAGGAGGACCATGCGCATACGGTAGGCGGAGGCACGCTGAGCCTGGCGAGCGCGGAAGAGGTCGACAAGGATACGCTCTATCGCATCTATTCGATGTCGAAGCCGATAACCGGCATGGCAATCATGATGCTCGTCGATGAAGGCAAGATCGGGCTCGACATGCCCGTATACGAGGTTCTGCCCAAGTTCAGGGACATGCAGGTGCTGGTTGATCCCGAAGGCCCGCTCGACAACACTGTTGACGCGATCCGCCCGATCACGATCCGCCAGTTGCTCACCCACACATCCGGCCTCGGATATTCGATCATCAGCAAGGGCCCACTGCTCGATGCCTATAATGAGCAGGGCATTGTTGGTGGGCGCGTAAGCCGTCTGCCTATCCCGGGTTTGCCGAATGTTACGCCTGCGCCGGGGCTGGAGGTTTGGGCCGACCGGCTGGCCGAGATCCCGCTTATGTATCAGCCCGCGACCAAGTGGAGCTATTCGTGCTCGATCGATCTTCTGGGCCGCGTGATCGAGGTTGTCAGCGGGATGGAGTTCGAAGCCTTCCTCAAGGCGCGTCTGTTCGAACCTCTTGGCTTGACGAGCACCTTTATGACCGTACCCGAAAGCGAGAAGGGCCGCCTTACCGACAATTACGGCGTGCTCAACGGCAGCGTTCTGCCGATCGATCCCGGCTCAAACTCGATCTATCTCGACGAGCCTGAAGTGCCTTCGGGTGGCGGCGGCCTTGTCTCTTCCCCGCGCGATTATGACCGCTTCCTGCGCATGTTGCTCGGCCACGGCAAGCTTGGCAATGAGCGGGTTATGAGCGAGCTCGCAGTGCGAGTGGGCACGTCCGATCTTATCCCGCGCACTGTCGACAAGACCGGCTCGTGGGCGGAAAATGAGGGCCATGGCGCAGGCGGGCGCTCGGTTGGCAGCACGTTCGGCTGGGGCGGTGCTGCGGGCACGCTGGGCGCGGTCGATTACGATCTTGGCCTGCGCACTGCGCTGTGGACGCAATATATGCCGTCCGATGCCTATCCGATCCGCGATGAATATCTCACCGCGCTGCAGGCCGATCTGGCCGGCATGAAGAGCACGAAGGCCGCTTGAGCCCGGGGGAGCTTATGCTCACGACCAGCCAGCAAACACCGCCGATCGCCTTCGCCGGATCGCCGATTGATCGCGCTGACAATATCCGCGTCGATCCCGAGGCGCTCCGCAATCTCATGAACTGGCGCGCGCGGGTGATGAACCTCGACGGGCTGCTGCCCGAATTCGACGATGACGGGCACCTATTGTGGCACACGCTGGCGGATGTCGATCCCGATGCAGAGCTCGTCTTTCTGGGGATGATGGACGACAAGGCGCATTTCGCACCTGTGCCTGCCGCCGGCTCCACCGCGCCCGCAATGCCGCGCGCCTGGCAGGTCATGCAGATGCTGGCGCCTGAAGACCTCGCGCTCTACGGCGGGGCAAAGTCGCTGGTCGACTGGCATGCGCGCCATCGCTTCTGCGCCAATTGCGGCGTGCCGACCAGGCTTTCCAAGGGCGGCTGGCAGCGCGATTGTGACGCCGAGGCCGGGGGCTGCGGGGCGCAGCACTTTCCCCGCACCGATCCGGTCACGATCATGCTGGTCGAGCATGAGGACAAGCTCCTGCTCGGCCGCCAGCCGCGCTTTCCGCCGAAAATGTATTCCGCGCTCGCCGGCTTCGTCGAGCCGGGCGAGACGGTCGAGGAAGCGGTCGAGCGCGAGGTCTGGGAAGAGGTCGGCATCAAGGCGCGCGATGTGCGCTATCTTTCCAGCCAGCCCTGGCCGTTTCCAAGCCAGCTGATGATCGGCTGCACGAGCATTGCCGAGACGACCGAGATCACCATCGACAGGACCGAACTCGACGATGCGCGCTGGTTCACCCGCGATGAGCTGGAAGATGCACGCCAGGCCGGACCCAACGGCAACGAGACGCTGATTTTCCCGCAACCCTTTGCCATCGCCTACCACCTGATCGCCTGGTGGCTCGACAATCCGCCAACAGGAGCGGGCCCGTGACCGCGCGCCTCGCGATCGATATCTACTCCGACGTCGTGTGCCCATGGTGCGCGATCGGCTATGGCCAGCTTTCGAAGGCGCTTGAAGAGCTCGAAGGGGAGATCGAGGCGCAGGTGCGCTGGCGTCCGTTCGAGCTCAACCCCGATATGGCGCAGGAAGGTGAGGGCTTCGAGGAGCACATCACCCGCAAATATGGCCGCACCCACGAACAGGGCGCGGCAATGCGCAGCCAGATGAAGGAAATCGCGCAACAGGCGGGCGTCTCACTGTCCTATGAAGGGGAGGGTGAGGCGCCGCCCCAGCGCATGTGGAACACGCGCGATTGCCACAAACTGCTGACCTTCGCTCTCGAACAGGCGGGGCCGCAGGTGCAGACGCAGCTGAAACTCGCTTTGTTCAAGGCGCATTTCAACCACCGCCAGCCGCTTAATGATCGCTTGAGGCTGCTCGATATCGCGGCGAGCACCGGCATCCACCGCGAGGCGGCAAAGGCCGCGCTTGACGATCCCGAACTCGAAGCCCGCGTAATCGCGGAGGAACAGCAGGCTTGGGATCTCAACATCACCGGCGTGCCCGCGATGATCGTGGGCGGCAAGTTTCTCATTCCGGGGGCACAGGCGCCTCAGACCTATGTCAACGCGCTGCGCCGGTTTGTCGAAAAGATGCAGCCGGCAGGTTCTTCGTAATCAGAATCTCGGGGCAGGATAACAGCGGGCTATTTCAGAATGAAAAGTATCATAATCGTCTTGATCGTTGCGGCCATCGCCTTTGCCTTCGGGTTTGGCGCGGGCTCGGAAGGGATCACCGTCTACGGCTACCCCGCCTATTTCCTGTGCGTGGTGCTCGCCATGGTCATCAACTGGCTGGTGTTCATCCCCTCGGCCATCGCGAAGTCCGACACATTCTACGATACCACCGGTGCGATCACCTATGCGACCGTAACAGTGGTGGCCTGCGTGATGAGCTATCAGCACCACGGCGGTCTTGACCTGCGCAGCCTGTTCCTCGCCGCGCTGGTCATCCTGTGGTGCATACGCCTTGGCACGTTCCTGTTCATCCGCATCCACGCAATGGGCGGCACGGATTCGCGTTTCGAAAAGATCAAGGTGAACCCGGCTCGTTTCCTCGTCGCCTGGACGCTGCAGGGGCTGTGGGTGGTGCTCACCGCCAGCGCCGCGCATATTGCGATCCTCGCCGAGACGCGTGCACCGATCGGCTGGTTCTTCGTTGCTGGCGTGGCCGTGTGGCTGCTGGGCTTCGTCTGGGAAAGCGTTGCCGACGCGCAGAAGAGCGCTTTCAAGAATGATCCCGCCAATGAGGGCAAATTCATCAATGTGGGGCTCTGGAAATGGTCGCGCCATCCCAACTATTTCGGTGAAATCACGCTTTGGACCGGTATCCTCATCATCGCGATCCCCGTGCTTTCGGGACTAGCATGGCTTGCAGTCATCTCGCCGATATTCGTCTTCATCCTGCTGACCAAGATCAGCGGCATCAACCTGCAGATGAAGCAGGGGCTGGAGCGGTGGGGCGATGATCCCGAATACCGCGATTACCTTGCGAACACGCCCGCGCTGATCCCGCGCCCGCCCAAGAGCTGAAGGATGCGCTGATGCCAGATTTCGCTCCGAAAACCGCGGTAATCACCGGTGGAGCGAGCGGTATCGGTTTGGCCCTCGCCAAACGGCTTGCCGGGCAGGGCGTTCAGGTCATGGTGGCCGACTTGCCTGGTGAGGCGCTGAAGCGCGCCGGCACCATCAACGGGCTGACAATGCGTGAATGCGACGTTTCCGATCTTGCCGAGGTCGAGGCGCTGGCCGATACCGCGTTCGAGACATTCGGCGGTGTCGATCTCGTCCTCAACAATGCGGGCGAGGGCGGCGTGCGTGGGCCAATGTGGGAGGTCGATCCCGACAAGGCGCGCGCTCACTTCGACGTCAATTTCTGGGGTATCTGGAACGGCTGCCGCGTCTTTACTCCGCGCCTGATCGAACAGCGCACACCGTCGGCGCTCTACAACACCGGCAGTGAAAACAGCTTCTTTTGCGCGGTTCCGCAAACGGCCGCCTATATCGCCGCCAAGCACGCGGTGCTGGGATTGACCGAGAGCCTTCGCGAAGACCTGCCGGACCATGTCCATGCAGGACTGATCGTGCCCGGCTGGGTCTACACCCCGCTGGGACCCGAACAGTTCATGAAATGGGGCATGGATGTCGAGGCTTACGTCGACATTATCCTGCCCCAGATCTTAGCGCGCCGCCGCTTCGTGGTGAGCCACGGCTACAACGCTGTTCGCATTGGCGAACGGATGGACGCGCTGATGGAGAGCTACGCAAAACACGCGCTGAGCCTTGAGGAAGATGCGCAGCACGATGTGCGGCTGGTGTTTGACAAGCTGCGCCAGAAATAGGGTCGCGACCCTAGATCAGTCCGAGCCGTTCCAGCTTCCCCGCCAGCTTGCCCGGTAGCGCGTCGCCAATATCCTCGCCCTCGGCGAGGTCGCGCGGCGGTTCGCCTTTCAAATACCGCCAGCCCTGATGCGCGCGCTTGGGACGCGGGTGGACGCGGATGAGCTTGGGCTCCAGTTCGATGCGCCAGCGCCCGCTATCTTCCTCCTGCGTGAAACCGGTGATGACCGAGCGTGCGACGATGGCGTGCTGGTGGATCCAGTAGAGCGAACCGCCGATGCACTGTTCCCACTTGGTCGGGCGGTACTTGGTCGTGAGGTAAGGGCGGCGGCGGCCACCCGACGCCGGAGCATACCAGCGTTCAATATCGGCGTAGCTTTTCGCGCCGAACGCGATCTTTGTGAGGTGGAGGGGGGTGCTGGACATGGACACAAGGTAGGGCGCAGGCGCGCAAGGCTCAAGCGGCGGGCACCAGTCCACTCACAACCGCAAGGCCGAGAAAGGCGAAGAAGCCCATCGAATCGGTGATCATCGATACGAACACCGAAGAGGCGACCGCAGGGTCCTGCTTCAGCCGTTCGAAGATCACCGGCACCAGCACGCCTGCCATTCCTGCGACCACGATGTTGATGATCATGGCCGAAGCGATCACCAAGCCCATCATCGGTTCATACAGCAGTCCCGCTGCGATCCCGATCAGCACCGCCACCGTCGCCCCGTTAAGCAGGGCTACGCGCAATTCGCGCCACACAATTTTCCACGTGTTCGCGCGGGTCAGCTGGTTGGTCGCGATCGCGCGCACGGCAACTGCCATCGTCTGCGTGCCTGCATTGCCGCCAATGCTGGCGACGATCGGCATCAGCACCGCGAGCGCGACCAGCGCCTCGATCGCGGCGCCAAAGGCGGCGATAATGGCCGAAGCGATGACGGCCGTGCCAAGATTGGCGATCAGCCAGCGAACGCGGCTCGAATAGGCTTCCTTGATCGGCTCGTTGATGTCGCCATCACCCGCACCCGAAAGCAGCAGCGCGTCCTCGCCCGCTTCCTCGGAGATGATGTGGACGATATCGTCGACTGTCATCTGACCCACAAGCCGCCCGCTTTCATCCACCACCGCAGCCGAGATCAGCGCGTATTTCTGGAACATCAGCGCGACCTCTTCCTGGTCCATCGTGACCGGGATCAGCGTCTGATCGCGCTTCATCACATCAGTGAGCTTGACTGTGCGCGGGGAGGTGAGGATCCAGTTCAATGCGCAGCTGCCGACCGGGTGGAAGGCGGCATCAACCACGAAGACCTCGAAGAAATCGTGGGTAAAATCGCCCTCGTTGCGCAGGTAATCGATCAGATCGCCCACCTTCATGTGTTCGGGCGCCGCCATCACGTGGCGGTTCATAAGGCGTCCGGCGGTCTCCTCGGGATAGGCGAGGGCGGAATTGACCGCCGCCTGCATCTCCGGCTCCAGTTCGGCAATGATTGCGCGCTGGTTGGCCTCGTCGAGGTCTTCGAGCAGCTGGACCGCATCGTCGGTTTCAAGCTGCTCGGTGATCGCCGCGACCGCGCCCGGATCGAGCGCCTGCATCATTTCCTCGCGAACGAAGTCGTTGAGCTCGGCAACAACCTCGTAGGTCATCAGGTCGGTGATCGAGGCAGCGAGCAAGGCGCGGTCATCGCGGCCGAAGAATTCGAGCAGGTCGGCGATATCGGCGGGGTGGAGCGGTTCGACCAGGTCGTAGAGGGCGCCCTTGTCGCCCGCCTCCAGCGCTTCACGAACGCTCGCGATATAACGCGGTTTCAGCCGGTTTTCTTCGTCGTGCCGGTCATCGTCGATGCGGTCATCGGGAATGGGCGCGTCCGGGGCATCGGAGCCTTCCTGTGCCGTGAGCACTTCGTCTTCGAGAACCGGATCCTGCGCCATCGCTCACGGGGTTTACGTGTGCGTTTGCGAAAAGCAAGCGAAGCGGAGAACGAAGGGCCTGCGGGCGGGTGACAGCCTGCGCCAAAACCGCTAGGCGCGCCGCAGATTATCAGTAATTGACCACTCATCAGGAGAGATGCCAAATGGCCGAAACCCTCACTTTCACGCTCGATACCGGCGATGGCGAGCCCAAGGACGTCGTCATCAAGCTGCGCCCGGACCTTGCGCCCGGTCACGTGGAACGCATCACCGAGCTTGCCGGCGAAGGTTTTTACGACGGCGTCGTCTTTCACCGCGTGATCGACGGTTTCATGGCACAGGGCGGCGATCCGACCGGCACCGGCATGGGCGGCAGCGACCGGCCCGATCTCAAGGCCGAATTCAACGATGAGCCCCACACCGAGGGCACCTGCTCGATGGCGCGTGCAGCCAACCCCGACAGCGCCAACTCGCAGTTCTTCATCTGCATCGACGATGCGCGCTTCCTGGACAAGCAATACACAGTGTGGGGCAAGGTCGAAAGCGGGATGGAACACGTCCACGCGCTGCCCAAGGGCGAGCCGCCCGCCAGCCCGGGCAAGATCGTGAAAGCCACTGTCGCCTGATCCTCAGGCGCGTCACACCCAATTGACCGAGATCATTGCAACCCTCACCCTGGCCTTTGCGCTGGGGCTGGCGGCTGCAAGGTTTCTCATCTGGATGCTGGGATCAGCGCGCGGTCTGCGCGCGGCAATCCTTGCGTCAGTACCGCCCTCGCTGCTGATTGTCGTTTTCCTCGTCTTCTTTGACGGCACGCCGCAGGGCGAGGACTGGTTCTGGCTGGGGGTCGGCTTTGCCTATTTCTGGCCGTGGTATATCGCCTGGGGGCTCGGCAGCCTTACAGAGGCGCTGATCCGCCTGCGGTTCGCGCGCCAGCCTCGCTAGGCGCTCTGGGCGGCCTCTTCGGCGCGCTGGCCGATGATCCTCTCCAGCACCTTTGTCACCGGCACGTGGAACGGCAGGCGCGTATTCGTGTGGTGCCAGGCGCCGGGCACCGTCACGTCGACACTGATATCGGGCCGCGAATTCATCGCGCCGAAACTGTCGAGATCGCCCATCACGTCGATCACGCTTTCCACCTCGCCCGGCATTGCGATACGCGCGCCGAAGGTGACGATGGGTACTTCGCGCGCGATACGAGCAAAGCGCGCCTCGTCCTGGGCTCTGAGCGCATAGAGTGCCTCGGAGATCACCAGGTTGCCCTTGGAGTGACCGATGATCCAGTCGGTCTCGACGCGGCCTGCAAGCAGGGCCAGCAGCGCCTTCACATCCTTGCTGAAATGCGCAAGCTGAAAGCCCTGACCCGGATCGATCCTGGGCATGCGCGGCACAGGCAGCCAAGGATTGAGAGCCCGCGCGGTGTTCATCGCGACGTCGAAGGCGTTGACCGAATGGCGCATCGCGTTGACCCCCCCGAACAGGAAAAATCCGCCTGCCGCCTCGCTCGCAATGTCGGCAAGCCCATGGCCCGATACGACCGCGAGCACCGGGCCGCGCAGCGCGTCGGCGGCGTTGCGCGCCAGCGCGGCCGCCCCGAGCGCCGAGGAGCCGACGCCTGCGACCGTGATCGCCCGGTAGCGCGCCTCAAGCCCCTCGCATTGCGAGAGGCGGTCCCACACTTTCAAAGAACGATCCCACGATGGCCCGACTTCAAGGATCATGCCCTCGGGCCGGCCGGGGCGGCGCAGCTGGTCGCGCTCTGAAGAGTTGAGCGCGCTGATATCGTAGAAAAGCCCGTCCAGCGCGGTGTTGTCGCGGCCCGGGCGAAGCGAACGGGCAAGGGATCGGGCAGGGGATCGGGGCTCGGGTGGCATGATGCTCTTGTCCATAACGGCGCGGCCTTCGAATGCCACCCCTCCTTTGGAAGCATTTCGTATCATGCCGCATGCCAGGGCCTCGCTGCTCAATGCATCGCGCAATTGAACAGTCGCGCCTCCTTCGCTAAGGCGCCGGGCGATCATGAAACCGCAAACGCCTCCCAAAACCTACCGCGTCAAGAGCTTTGGCTGCCAGATGAACGTCTATGATGGCGAACGTATGGGAGAACTGCTCGACGGGCAGGGTCTCACCCCTGCTCCCGAAGGCGAAGACGCCGATCTGGTGGTGCTGAACACCTGCCATATTCGCGAAAAGGCGGCGGAAAAGGTCTATTCGGACATTGGCCGCCTGACCAAGGGCAAGACCCAAGCAAAAGCGCCGATGATCGCGGTCGCCGGCTGCGTCGCGCAGGCCGAGGGCGAGGAGATCATGACGCGCGCGCCCTCCGTTTCCATGGTGGTCGGCCCGCAGGCCTATCACCGGCTGCCCGAAATGCTCGACAAGGCGACGCGCGGCGAGCGGGCGACCGACACCGAAATGCCCGCGATCGCCAAGTTCGACAGCCTGCCAAAGCGCATGAAGCGCGCGCCAAACGCCTTCCTCACGGCTCAGGAAGGCTGCGACAAGTTCTGTACCTATTGCGTGGTACCCTATACGCGCGGCGCGGAGATCTCACGGCCTTACAAGGACCTCGTCGAAGAAGCTTGCAAACTGGTCGAGGCCGGTGCGCGCGAGATCACGCTGCTTGGCCAGAACGTCAATGCGTGGCGCGGCGAGGATGCAAAGGGCACAAAGGCAGGGCTGGGCGAACTCATCCACCGGCTTGCCGAAATCGACGGGCTGGAGCGGATCCGCTACACCACCAGCCACCCCAATGACATGGATGAAGGGCTGATCGAAGCCCATGGGACCTGCGACAAGCTAATGCCCTACCTCCATCTGCCGGTGCAATCGGGCAATGACCGCGTGCTCAAAGCCATGAACCGCGCACACACCGCCGAGAGCTATCTCACGCTTTTGGAGCGGTTCCGCGAAGTGCGTCCCGACATTGCCTTTTCGGGCGATTTCATCGTCGGCTTTCCGGGGGAGAGCGAGGCCGAATTCGAGGACACGCTAAGCCTCATCGACGAGGTTCGCTATTCGCAGGCCTTCAGCTTCAAATATTCCCCGCGCCCCGGCACCCCGGCGGCGACCATGAACGACCAGATCGCACCGGAGGTCATGAACGAGCGTCTCCAGCGCCTGCAACAGCGCCTAAACCGCGACCAGATCGCCTTCAACGCGGCGAGCGTGGGCAAGACCTGCCAGGTCCTCGTCGAGCGCAAGGGCAAGTTCGAAGGCCAGTGGCTCGGCAAATCGCCCTGGCTGCAAAGCGTGTGGTTCGAGGGTGAATGCGCCATCGGCGACATGGTGGAGGTGACGCTGGTCGAGGCCGGACCCAATTCGATCAAGGGCGCGCTCCTCACCCCTGCATTGTCGTGATGGCGGCCCACCGTCGACCCGTTAGCTATCGGATCACAAAGGTGACAGGCAGGTGACTATCCACCGCCATGCGCAGGGGCACGGCTTGCTTTAGCCCGGCAAGCGCCTACCTTTCGATTTGTAAGTCCAACGCCTTCGAAAAGGGACCTATGGGCCGCAGACCGACACGCACGATTGATCCGGCAGCCTTGCCGCAGGCCATCAACGTCAATGACGATGCCAAGGCTCGCGCCGAGGTCACGTTCGAGAACCAGTCGCTGCTAGGCGCCCTGTTCGGCCAGTTCGACGCCAATCTCGTCCAGCTTGAAAACCGGCTCGGCGTGTTCATCCATGCGCGCGGCGACAAGATCCTGATCGAGGGTAGCGACGATGCGGTGGCGCGCGCGCGCGATACCCTCAACACGATGTATGACCGCCTCGCCATGGGGCAGGACCTTGATGCGGGTGCGATCGAGGCGCTGATCGCGCAAAGCGTCGCGGCCTCTAACGAGCCGACGCTTGAAGGCATTGTTCGCAAGGAAACAAGCGAACCGCCGATCATGATCCGCACGCGCAAGAAGACGATCGTGCCGCGCACGCCCCAGCAAGGGCATTACATGCGCGCGCTGGTGCGCGACGATATCGTCTTTGCGCTGGGGCCTGCGGGCACGGGCAAGACCTATATCGCGGTCGCGCAGGCGGTCAGCCAGCTTATCACCGGCAGCGTCCAGAACACCACGCGCGAGCAGATGAAGATGTTCCTAACCCGTTTTGGCCAGAACAGCCGGATGGTGGTTTGCGGAGACCCCTTGCAGGTCGACATTCCCGGCGGCGCGCGCATGAGCGGCCTTGCCGATGCGGTCGAGAAACTCGAAGGCGTCGAGGGCTTTGGCACAATCCGCTTCACAGCCGCCGACGTGGTGCGCCACCCGATCGTGGGCCGCATTGTTGAGGCTTATGAGGGCGGAGAGGGCTGAGGTCCGCTTTCGCGAGGAGCTGGGCGAATGCCGCCAGTCGGCTACCGACCCAATTGCAGAAATTCAGTCGTCCTGCCTGTTCCTGCTAGTCAAAATAATCGTCATCGTAAGAATGATCGCTACCAATGGCAGCACGATTGCTATTGTCTTTGGCTCCATTGGTTGCTCTCCCCAAAAGCCGACCTTCTACTAACGACCCCTTTGCGGACTTTAAGTTCAAGCTTCAATTGCTGGTCACGCAGCGCGTGATTTTGCCGTTTCGTGGCGCACATTATACACGGGTATCATGTCCGTTCGCACGAGCAAGTAACTGAGCACAAATCGGGAGATGGTATCAGAGATGAGACTGAGATGGTTACTTGCCGCTGTAGTTCTCATGGCGTCGAGCTTGACTGCGGGCGCAATAAACTCGCAGCTTGATGCGTTTATCGAAGCTGAGCTTGCCGCGAGCGCGGCTCCGGGTCTTGCCTATGCGCGGATCGAGAACGGCGAAGTAGCGTTGCGCGGCTTTGGAGAACAAGTCGAAGGTAGCGGCGAAAGTGTTACCGCTGACACGCCTTTCCCGATCGGCTCGGTCACAAAAAGCTTCACGGCGCTGGCGATCATGCAACTAGCTGAGGCCGAAAATCTAGCTCTGGATGACCCGATTTCTGCGCACATCACTACTTTTACGGATAGTCCGGCGAGCGAGGTTACCCTGCGCCAGCTTCTCAATCACACTAGCGGTTATTCGACGGTCCAGGGCAACAGTCATCACGGCGAGGCAGAAGCCTCGCAGCTTGAATTGATTGAATACGTTGAGCAACTCGCGCTTGTTACCCCCGCGCGCACGCCCGGAGCGGGGTGGGAATATTCCAACGCCAACTATCAGATTCTAGGGGCCGTAATTGAACAAGCAAGTGGGGAAAGCTACGCCGATTATATAGAGCAGCACATCTTCGAACCGCTCGGCATGGCCGACAGTGTAGTAGTTATTGGTGCTGATCCTCCCGGTATAGCGACTGGGCACCGGCCGTGGTTCGGCGGCGTCCGTGCCTCTGAGGAAGGCGAAGGATATCGCATCAACGCTCCGGCTGGAGGGATTGCGGCGAGCGCTCGGGATATGGGGCTTTATCTTGCCATGTGGCTCAGCGGCGAGGACGATATACTCTCGGCAGGCGCAAAAACCAGGATGGTTGCGCCGTCTGGTCCCGCCTCGCCTTCGTATGGCTTGGGCTGGTCAATCGATCCTGCGCTTGGGACAGTCTATCACACAGGTCTGGTGCCCGGAGCCGAAACGCTTGCGGCTTTTCTTCCCGGCGAGGGTAAAGCTGTCGTAGTGATGGTCAACGCCAATGGCGGATTGGGCTTTGCCGACACCTGGTATCTGATTGGTGGGACAGGAGCGCGAGCCTTGGGCCAAGTCCACGAGGATGATGGTTCAAGATGGGGGCCGAAAATGGCCTATCTCTCGATCGTGCTGTTGCCGCCTCTCTTCTTGCTGTTCGCGATTGTTTCATGGAGGGGCCGCTCCGCCCTGCGCGCCAAACGGGAGAGCACGACGGGCAAGCTCAGCCTCTGGATTCCGCTCGTTGCCATGGCTGGCCTCGCATGGTTCCTAGTTAGCTTGCTGCCGCGCGGTTTCGGAGGCTCAATCGCGACGCTTCAGCTCTATCAGCCTGACTTCGCATGGTGTTTGATCGCAGCAGCAATCCTTGCTCCATCTTGGGCAGTGCTTCGGTTGATCCTAGCATATCAGCCATTCGAATGACCGCTCCCCACCCCAATGTCAGACATTCGAAAGGGCTTGCCCCCCGCCCGAATGCGGACCTCTGCGACGCTCGCTCGCTTCCCCGTTTCCGGGCTGAGCAATCCGCGCTAAGGGCCGCTGCGATGCAGATCGATATCGATATCGAGGATTGGCCCGAAGGCGAGTGGGAGACGCTGGCCGAACGCGCTGCCGGGGCGGTGAGCGCGATTGCGCCGGAACTTGCCAATCCGCGCCTGTGCCTCAGCGCACTGTTCACCTCGGATGCTCAGGTCCACGCTCTCAACCGCGAATGGCGCGGGCGCGACAAGCCGACCAACGTCCTCAGCTTCCCGATGCTGGAGCGCGAGGAGCTTCTTGATCTCGCGCCCGATGGCCCCCCTGTCCTGCTAGGCGATATCGCGCTGGCGCATGAGACCTGCGCACGCGAGGCCCAGGACAAGAGTGTCAGCCTCGAGAATCACGCCGCCCACCTTATCGTCCATGGCCTGCTCCACCTTGCCGGGCACGATCACGTCCATTCGGACGCCGAGGCCGAGGCGATGGAGCAGCTCGAAATCGCGGCTCTTGCCAAAATGGGGATCAAGGACCCATATGAGGACCGCGACTTAAAGGAGTAGTCAGACAGGGCCATGCCCGATTCCCAATCACCCGCGGGAGACGCGGAGAGTAGCAGCGGTCTGTGGGCCGCCATCCGGAAAATTCTCGGAGCCGGTGACGGTGATCGTTCGCTGCGGGCGCAGCTCGAAGAGGCGATCGACGAACACGAAGGCGAGAACGGCGACGCCGACGAAGAGGAAAGCAATACCGGCAACGGTGACCTGCTTCCCGTCGAGCGGCAGATGCTGCGCAACCTCTTGCACTTTTCCGAACACGATGCCGACGATGTCGCCGTGCCGCGCGGCGAGATCGTCGCGGTTGATGCGCGGATTAGCTGGGAGGAGCTGGTCGCCGCCTTTTCCGAAAACGGCCATTCGCGCATGCCGGTCTATCGCGACACGCTCGATGAGGTGATCGGCATGATTCACATCAAGGACGTGTTTCCCTATCTCGCCACCGGCAAACCGCCGCCCAAGGACTGGACGACGCTGATGCGCCAGCCGCTTTACGTGCCGCAGGTGCGCGGCGCACTCGACGTGCTGGCCGATATGCGCTCGAGGCGGGTGCATCTTGCGATCGTGCTCGACGAATTTTCCGGCACTGACGGGATCATCACGATCGAGGATCTCGTCGAGGAAATCGTCGGCGAGATCGAGGACGAGCACGATGAAACCCCGCAGCAGATGATCGTCGCGATCGGCGAGGGGATGTGGGATTGCGATGCGCGCGCCGAACTGGACGATGTTGCAGACCAGGTCGATGCGCGCCTCGCCGAGGTCGAGGAATCGGTCGATACGCTTGGCGGGCTGGCTTTCGTGCTGGCCGAGGCGGTGCCGCAGGTTGGCGCGATCGTGGAACACCCGAGCGGCTGGCGGATTGAAGTAACTGAAGGCGATGAAACACACGTCAAGCGACTGCGCCTCCACGAGCCGGAGCGCGCTGACGCGTCGCGTGCGATGCAATAACCGCACGGTATCGAAGTTTTTTTAGGCCAGATCTTCGATTTTTTGCATCCATAGGGCGTTTTGCGCGTATCTCCTGAAAAGACAGGAGAGATCATGCCGTCACGCCGTCTGCCCCCCTTGCGCGCGCTCGAAGCGTTCATGCGCACCGTTCGTCTGGGTTCTGCTCGCGCTGCTGCGGAAGAAATCGGGCTGAGCCCTTCTGCCCTGTCGCGCCGGATCACCAATCTGGAAGAATTCGTCGGCAAGAAGCTGTTCACGCGGGCGCGCCAATCGATGCAACTGACCGACGAAGGTCAGGCGTTCTACGAAGCGGTGAACCCGCACCTTGAATCGCTGGCGCGCGCGGTGGAGAGCCAGTCGGACAATGTTTCGCTCCTGCGCCTGCGCCTTGGTGTGCTGCCTGTGTTCGGCAGCCAGCGGCTGTTCCCGCGGCTTGGCGAATTGCGCAAACGGCACCCGCTGCTGCACATCGATATCGACACCGCTCCGCACCTTGAAGGGCGGGTGGGCGATACGCTGGACGCGGCGATCATCCTTTCGCGCGGGCCTGACACCAATCTTCACGCGGTGCGTCTCGATCACAATCTGATCCACGCCATCTGCTCGCGCGAGGTGGCTGCAGCAGTGGGCGAAGAGCTTGACCCCGAACGCCTCGCCAAGCAGACCTTCCTCATCCACAATGAGCTGCCCGAAAGCTTCCGTGCCTGGAAACAGGCCTATCGCCTCGAGGACATGGAGCCCGCTGCGATCGACCATTACGACAGCGGCCAGTTGATGCTCGAAGCTGCAGCGCAGGGGCTTGGCATCGCGATCATGCACGATGATCACCTCCACCGCCTGGCCGACAATCGCCTGACCAATCTGGGCCCGCTCGAGATCGAAAGTCCCTACAGCTACTGGTTCGTGTGCAAGCCGACCGCGCTGGAAATGCGCCCCGTGCGCCTGTTCCACGATTGGCTGGTGCGCGCCTCGCTCTGACGCGCAGCACCCGCGCACGAGCTTACTCGCCGAACAGGAACATGTTGACGGTGAGGCGGCCCTTCGCCGGGTCTGATGAAAGCTGGACACCCGCAACAAGCATGCGTTTTCGGTGCGATCGCAGTGATTGGGCCAAGGGCATGCGGATTGGCGGTTTGATGGGATAGTTTGCGGCGGATTTTGCCTGTTTTCGGGTCTTTTCCATCCTCGCTGATGGACTTCAGACACACTTATCCGGTTGCGGCCTGTCGTTCGTGGAAGATCAGGCGGTCGAAGTTGTAGGCCAGATTGGCCAGAGTGAGTTTGGCCTGTGCCCTGGCGAGGCCGATGGTGCGGATAAACAGGCCGTAGCGCCCTTTTTGATGCGCGAAGACATGTTCAACCCTGGCGCGGATCGCGGACTTTGCAGCGTTGGCGCGCGCCATGTTCTTCGGCATCGGCCTGCCCTTGGGCTTGCGGCGATGGATGCGGCTTTTGAGCATGTTGCTCTTCAGCAATGCCTCGTTCCTGGCGCTGCGATAGGCGCTGTCAGCCCAGACATCGCTAGCCGTGTTGTTCGGGTCGATAATATGACGCAGTTCGCGCCCGTCGCTGTGGGCCGCTGATGTGACCTTGCCCTTGCGGATAAAGCCAAAGCACCGGTCGATGCTGATGTGCGACTTGTAGCCGAACACTGGGGTCGCGATCTGCGGCAGCGGCGTGCCGTCAGGACGGTAGCGGACCTTGCCCCCAACCTTCACCGTCCAGCGCGCATCGACATCCTTTTGATGTGCCTTGTCCGGCTTGCCCGGCCATATCTGCCTGGCCGATTTCCCTGCCTTGACCGCGGCCTTCTCTTCATCGGTGTTCCGCTGCTTGGGAGCGGGCACCAGCGTGGCATCGACGATCTGTCCGCCCATGGCGAGATAGCCGCGTTCGCGCAGTTGCTGCTCAAAGGCCTGCATCAGCGCCTCAAGCGTGCCGCTCTCGGTCAGCCGGTTGCGGTAGTGCCGGATGGTGTTCTCATCCGGCATGGTGCCGCCCAGATCGAAGCCGAAGAAGCGCATCCACGAAAGCCGGTCGCGGATCATGAACTCCATCCGCGCATCGGAGAGGTTGTGCTGTGCCTGCACCACCAGCACCTTGAACATCGACACCGGATCGAAAGGCGGCCTGCCGCCCTTGGCGCCATCGCTATATCCAAGGCCCCGGACCAGGATGGGTCGGAAATGTTCAAACTCGACCGTATCCGCCAAAACCTCCAGCGGGTCGCCGTCCTTGCTCAGCCGCTCAAGGTGCTCCGCCAACGAAAACAGGCTGCGTGGGTGCATCGAAATTCTCCGTCCAATGCAGCCAGTGAATCAGATCATGGCGTCAAAGGCGAGGGGTTTTTGCGGGTGTCCAGCTGCGAGGGGTCAGGGATGATGCCCGAATGCAGCTGGCGCCCGCGATAAAGGATCAGGCGGTCGGGCGCCGCCTCGACCTGTGCGATCATCTCGTAACGCTCGCTGTCGCCGTAAGGATAGGCCTTGGGTGGATCGCCGAACTCGTCCTTGTCCTGCTCCAGCGCGGCGGCGTAAGCGGCCTCGCGCTCGGGCGTGATCGCTTCAAATCCGGTTCGGCGGTGACGGTAGAAGGCAGTGCCGCCGGACGATGGCCCTTGTGTGTAGTGCATGATCGCGATGCGGCCTGCATCGCTATGGTCGTGGTGCGGGATGCACTGGCGCGCGCTCAGCGCTTCCTCGGCCAGCGTCACCAGCGAAAAGGCCGCGATCTCGCACTGGATCGAGCGGCGAAGGCCGAAAACCTCGCTCACCACTCGCATCATCAGATCGCGCCGCACGCCCAGATAGCTGGGATCGGCGAGCGCGCGCAGACCCGGATAATCGACCCCGGCAGCCTGGTAGTGCGAGGCAATTCCCAGTCGCCGTAACCGTTGTACATCGCCGGTGAAGCCATCGATCGTGACGACCGGTTCGCCTTCGCGGCCGATACGCTCGACGCGCACTCTGGCTTGAGGCTGGTTCATGCGGCTTCGTTGCCTCGGCAGGAAGGAGTGCGCGGTTTCGAGGCCCGCGCGTTCGCTCCGGGTTCAGTCGGTTTCGACGGGTATCTTTTCGCGCGGGGCTTCGTAACGGATGGGGGGCACAGAGTGGCTGAAATCACGCAAGGGCTTTCCCAGCGCGTCGCACAGCGCCTCTTCGATCCGGCGGCGCGCTTCGGCACTGATGGCCTTGCGGCCGCGGAAATCCGCCGGGCTGAAAGGTTCGAGGAATTGCACCTTGAGCTTGAAAGACCCCTTGCGTGACAGGACGCGCTTGGCGTTGTTGAGCCCGCCTTCTTCGCCGATCCAGCCAATCCATTCGGCAACCGGGCCGTAATCGAGCAATACCGGCTGCACCAGCACGCCGGGTGGCGGCGGTTCGAGTACCGAGAGCATGCTGGTCTTGAATGGCAGCAGCGACTGGCCGTCTGTGGTGGTGCCTTCGGGGAAGACGGTGACCGACCAGTTGTCAGCCAGCGCTTCCTTCAGGGCATTGATCTGCTCGGCCACGCCCATACGGTGTTCGCGCTTCACGAAGACCGTGCGATTGAGCGAGGCGAGCCAACCGACGACCGGCGAGTGCTCAAGCTCGGCCTTGGCGACGAAGGCGGTGCCGCTTGCGCCTGCAAGGCTGAGAATGTCGAGCCAGGAGACATGGTTGGCGACGTAGAACACATCGCGCCGCAGATGCGTGCCGACCGTCTCTACCCGCGCGCCGCAAACGCGCGCTGCGTAGCGCAGGAACAGCAAGGGAAAGGGCGAGCCATAGGCGAAGATGCGATAGACGAAGTGCAGAGGCACGAAGATGACCAGCAATGTGATCAGGCCCAGCGCACGCCAGAAAATGCGCATCCACCCGGCCAGCGAGACCGGCGTCGTTTCACCGCTGGCGGCGGCAACGCGCACGTCCCAGTCGGGGGCAGAGGCCGAGGGTGATCCGTTGCCGTCCATGCTTGTGCGTTTCCTTCGATAGTCGCCGGTTAAGCGGAAAAGCGTCGGTCAGTCCTCTCGCGAGAGCCGCACCCCGTAAAGTTCCATTCGGTGATCGACCAGGCGGTAACCCAGCCGCTCGGCAATCTGGCGCTGGAGCTGTTCGACTTCGGGGTCGACAAATTCGACCACCTTGCCGGTTTCCACGTCGATCAGATGATCGTGATGCGCCTCGGGCACGGGTTCGTAGCGTGAGCGGCCATCGCCGAAATCGTGGCGGTCGAGAATGCCGGCCTCTTCGAACAGGCGGACTGTGCGATAAACGGTCGCGATCGAAATCTTGGGATCGATCGACGAGGCGCGGGTGTGGAGCAATTCGACATCCGGGTGATCGTCGCTTTCCGAAAGCACCCTTGCGATCACGCGGCGCTGTTCGGTGATGCGCAGCCCTTTTTCGGCGCACAATTGCTCAAGATCGATTTTCTGGGTCAAGGAAGGCTCCCCTGCCGAATGGGGGCGATGCATCGCTGCCCATGCGGCGGCGCCTCACCCGGTTTGTGTTCCCCGATATGCCTTAGCCAGCCCTGCACGATTGCTCAAGCGCGCGGGGCGCACAGTGTGGGCATTACGCGAAACAGAATGAGCCGGGTCGCCGCTCTGCGATAAGGGCAGAGCGGCGATGATGGCGTCCGTTGCGACCCGGAAGCGGCTCTCTCGGTCCGTGCGGACCGGGAAAATTCAGTCAGCCTTGCGTTTGGTGCGACCGCTGCCCGGTTTGCGACCAAGGCCGATCTTCTTGGCAAGATCACGGCGCTTTTCAGCGTAATTGGGCGCGACCATCGGGTAATCCGAAGGCAGGTTCCAACGCGCGCGGTAATCCTCGGGCGTCATGTCGTAATTGGTGCGAAGATAACGCTTGAGCATTTTCAGCTTCTTGCCGTCTTCAAGGCACACGATGTAATCCGGTTTCACCGAAGCGCGCACCGATACGGCGGGTTCGGGGCGTTCCTCGGCCACTTCGGCGTTTTCGCCAAGGCCGGAAAGAGCGCCAAAGACATTGTTGATAAGGCCCGGCATGTCATCGACGGTTACGTCGTTATTGCTGACATGCGCCGCGACAATATCGCTGGTGAGTGTGATAAGCGTTTCTTTGAGCTCTTTATCGATTTCTTGCATGAGTCCCTCACAATACCATATTATTATATATTGTTACCCCGACTATTGCTGTCGGTAGTGCGCCCTTGGACGCCCTGTTTCCTGAATGCAAGATGTCTGTGCGGTTTTCCGCGTGAAATCGCGTCGGATCTGAAGGTAACTTGGTGGTTACAGCGATCGGGCGAAAGTAATCGCGTCAATGCGGGTGCCGTCTAGCCTCTTGTAATAGTTGCGCCGCTCTCCAATGGGCTCAAATCCTACCTTCTGGTAAAGGTGGATCGCGGGGTTGCCCCGACGCATCTCGAGAAACACCTTTCGCACGCCGCGCCCGCGCGCCGCGTCGAAGAAACGGTCGATCAAGATCTGCCCAAGCCCGCGAGTGCGGCGCTGCGGGAGGACCGCGATCAGCAGGAGTTCCTCTTCATCGGCTGCGTGGCGCGAGAGGACAAAGCCTGCCGGCTCGCCTTCGTCGACGCTGGCGATCAATTCGCCCCGGTCGCTCACCAGCAAAGCGTGCGTGCTTGGCAGGATCAGCGCGTCGCTGACCTGGCGCCGGTTCCAGGCCTCGCCAAAGGCAGGATCGAAGGCCTCCTCCATCACGCGCATGATCCCTTCGACCAGCGGCTGCGTGCTCGCTTTGCCGGATGGGGCAGAGCGCAGGTTCACGGGAGCACCTTTGGCTTTTGCGGGGTCGCATCGGGCGCGCGGCCGTAGAGGGGGGTGGGCGGGCGTCCGGGAGAAAGGGTGATTTCGGGAACGTGGAGCGCAAACCGCGCATCGGGCAGCGTCTCAAGCACGGTGCTGCCCTGCCGTCCTCGCAGATCGCTGAATTCCTGCGCCCTGTTACCGGCTACAAAAGAACAGGTCGGGCCCTCGACTGCTGCTTGCGGTGGTACCGACCGCAGCTCGCTATCGGGCCAGCCATACGCATCGAAGTTCTGGACGAACCACTCGCCATGGCCAGCGTTCATGCACACGGTGACGCCTTCCTTGCGCTCGAGCAGCGCCATCGCGGCGACGAGTTGCAGGGTGGGGTAACCGTAGACCTCGGCTTTCCACGCAACGCCGAGCGCGCGCGCTGCAGCTACACCAACCCGCACGCCGGTGAAGCTGCCTGGCCCGACCGAGACCAGAATGCGATCCGCCCGCCCCTTGTCGGGTAAGGCACCGATCATGGGGACGAGATGTTCGGCGTGGCCGCGCCCCAGCACGCGGTGATCGTGGCCCAACAAGCGAGGGTTGGAATAGCGGGTGCCGTCATAGGGGATCGGGTCGTCGAACACCGCGACCGAACAGGCCTCGCTGGCCGTTTCAATAACGAGAAACCGCATGGCCATTTCCCTGCCTCAGCAAGCGGCCGGGGGCAAGTGCGCGAAAGCCTATACTATGGTGTTGAAACGCTCGAATTCGGGGCGCGGCGAGCGCTCGAAGATGCTTTCGGGGTCACCATAGCCGACAGAGCACAGGAAATTGGCGCGGTGGCGCGGATTGTCGGCGAAGAAGGCCTGGTTGACCTTGTCCGTGTCAAAGCCCGACATCGGCCCACAATCGAGCCCCACCGCGCGCGCGGCGAGGATCAGATAGGCGCCCTGCAGCGAGGAATTGCGGAACGCGCCCTCCTTGCGGCCTTGCTCATCGCCTTCGAACCAGCTCTTGGCGTCGGTGTGGGGGAAGAGCCACGGCAGTTCCTCGTGAAAATCGATGTCGTAACCGATGATCGCGGTGACGGGCGCCGCCTTGATCTTGTCGCGGTTGCCTTCCATCGCGCAGCCGGCGAGACGGTCCTTTTGTTCCTGCGACTTGACCCACACGATGCGCACGGGCTGCATGTTGGCCGAGGTTGGCGCCATCTTCATCAGGTCCCAGATCGCGTGCAATTGCTCGTCCGACACCGGCTTGTCGAGCCAGTCATTATAGGTGCGCGCTTCGTTGAACAATTGCGCGAGCGCGTCGCCGCCCAGAACGGTGTCGTGGAATTGGGTTGTCATAGTGATCCTTTGGAGAGTTGAAGTATCAGGCTGCCCTGACTTCTACGACCTCGGGAACATAATGTTTCAAAAGACTCTCGATGCCCTGCTTCAGCGTCGCCGTACTCGAC
This sequence comes from Erythrobacter sp., assembly GCA_043567175.1. Classification (GTDB taxonomy): domain Bacteria; phylum Pseudomonadota; class Alphaproteobacteria; order Sphingomonadales; family Sphingomonadaceae; genus Erythrobacter. Next base: position 1,062,153 of record CP121323.1, on the reverse strand, counting down.
GGGCAGCCCGCGCATGCACCTTGCAAAGTGAGGTAGACGACCCCGTCCTGAAAGCCGCGATAGGCGATATCGCCGCCATCGCCGGCCACTGCGGGGCGGATGCGTGTCTCAAGCAATTCGTTGATGCTCGAGATGATCTCTGAATCTTCGGCGCGGTCCTCGACCACCAGCGTATCGGTTTCGGCCGGGACGGCGATGCCATCGGCGCTGCCGCCGGCGAATAGCGGGGCTTCGGAAACGAAATGGTCGAGCAGGATGGCGGTCACTTCGGGTTTGAGCGCGCTCCAGTCGACCCCGGGTGCGGCTGTGACGGTGATGAAATCATGGCCGAAAAAGACGTTCACCGCCTCGCCCGTATCAAAGATTGCCTGCGCGAGCGGACTGGCTTCGGCCGCTTCGGGAGAAGCGAATTCGCGTGTCCCCATGGCCATGACCTGGCGTCCGGGCAGGAATTTGAGGCTGGAGGGGTTCGGGGTGGTTTCGGTCTCGATGAACATGACACTCAATATAGGCATGGTGCCTGTTCTGGGCAAGCGGTCACAAAGTGTTACGCGTTCACTATCCCTTCAGGGCTTGGGGCTTTATAGCTGCGCGCCATGACTTTGCTGAACCGGGGCCTTCTTGCCCTCTCCCTGCTCGCAGCGCCGCTGGCGTTCGCCTTTCCCACGCTCGCCCAGAATGCGCCAAATTCTGAGCCGGAGCCTGCGCCTTCGGTCACCAGGCCGACGCCTCCCGAACTCACGATTCCCGAACCGCGCGCATTGCAGGAAGGCGAGGAAACCCCGTGGCTCTACGAGGGCAGCAATGTCCCTGTGGATCGCAAATGGCTGTTTGGCGAGATGGAAAACGGGGTGCGCTATGCCGTGCGCCGCAATGGCGTGCCACCGGGCCAGGTCTCGATCAGAGTGCGGATCGATGCAGGCTCGTTGCATGAGCGCGAGTTCGAACAGGGCTATGCGCACCTGCTTGAACACTTGCTGTTTCGCGAAAGCAAATATCTGGGCCAGGCCGAGGCGATCGCTGCTTGGCAGCGCCTGGGCGCAACCTTCGGCAGCGATGCCAATGCCGAAACCAGCCCGACGCACACCGCTTACAAGCTCGACGTGCCCAATATTGACCGCGCCAAGCTGGTCGAGAGCTTCAAATATCTTTCCGGCATGATCCGCGAGCCGGTGCTCAACGATGCCAATGTCGATGCCGAACGGCCTATCGTCCTCGCCGAAAAGCGCGAGCGCGGCGGAGCCTCCGAACGCGTTGCCCAACTGACGCGGCGCACCTTCTTTGCCGGCCAGCGCCTGTCGACCCGCAATCCGATCGGCACGGCGGAAACCCTCGAAGCGGCGACGGGAGAACGCGTCGCCGAATTTCACCGCCGCTGGTATCGCCCGGAGAACACTGTCGTAGTGGTTGCAGGCGATGCCGATGCGCGCGTGCTGGCGGGGCTGGTCGAACAATGGTTCGGCGATTGGGAAGGCAAGGGCAAGGGCGCCGTGCCGCCCGATTTCGGCGATCCGGTCGCGCCCGAGGGTACGCAGGCGGCCGCAGTCACGGGCTGGCCGATCGGCGAGATGGGCGTCGCTGTCGAAGCCGACCTGCCGCGCAACCTCACCTATGCGATCATGCGGCCCTGGCGAAAAGTGGACGATACGATTGTCTACAATGAAGGCCTGCTGCTCGATTCGCTGGCGCAGGCGATCATCAACCGGCGGCTGGAATCGCGCGCGCGGGGCGGGGCGAGCTTCCTTTATGCCAGCGTTGGCCAGGACGATATCTCGCGCTCGACCGATGCGACCTTTGTCAGCTTTGCTCCGCTCACCGATGACTGGCAGGCCGCGCTTGCCGATGTGCGCGCGGTGATCGCCGATGCGATTGCCAATCCGCCCACACAGGAAGAGATCGACCGCGAGGCGGCGCAATTCTCGGTCGTGTTCGAGAACCAGGTCGAGCAGGAAAGCGTCCAGGCCGGCTCCAAGCTTGCCGACAATATCGTCAACGCGGTCGACATTCGCGAAACCGTTGCGGCGCCCGAAGTGGTGCGCGACGTGTTCGAGGGGATGAAGGATCGCCTCACGCCGGACGAGATCCTGGCGCGGACCAAGGCGCTATTCCAGGGCGATGTGGTGCGCTCGGTCTATGTCACTCCCGCAATGGGCGAGGCAAATGAGGAGGCGCTGCGCCTCGCGCTTGCCAGCGAGGTCGATATCGATGCGAGCGCACGGCTTGCCGCGCAAACGATCGAATTCGACGACCTGCCGCCGATCGGCGAGCCGGGCACGATCGTCAGCCGCGAGCAGCTGGGCATTCTCGAGGTTGAACAGGTCAATTTCGCCAATGGCGTTCGCGCGCTGGTCTGGGCGAATGATGCCGAACCGGGCCGCGTTACGGTGAAAGTGCGCTTTGGCGCGGGCTATCGCGCCTTCGATGAAGACAGCGCGGTCTATGCCACGATCGGGCAGGCGGCGCTGGTCGGCTCTGGCCTGGGCGAGCTTGGCCAGGACGAGCTCGACCGGCTCTCCACTGGCCGCAAGCTGGGCTTTGACTTCTCCATCAGCGATGCCGTCTTCACCTTCACGGCGCAGACCCGTTCGGCTGATGTCGAAGACCAGCTTTACCTGTTTGCTGCAAAGCTCGCCATGCCGCGCTGGGATGCCGAGCCGATCTTGCGGTCCAAGGCGGCGCTCAAGCTTGCCTACAAGACCTATGCCACCAGTCCTGGCGGCGTGATCGGGCGCGACCTCAAATATCTCGTCACCGACAAGGACCCGCGCTTTGCAACCCCCGACCCTGAGGCGCTCGACGCGGTAACGGCAGAGGGTTTCCGCGAGGTTTGGGAGCCGCTCTTGAAACAGGGCCCGGTCGAGGTGCTGGTCTTCGGCGAGTTCGACAAGGAAGCGATCGTAGCGAAACTGGCCGAGACTTTCGGCGCACTTGAACCGGCCCGCTCGATCCCGACCGAAATTGCCGTGCGCGTGCCCGATTTCCCCGAGGGCCAGGCCCTGCCCACGGTGCTCAGGCATCGCGGCGATGAAAACCAGGCCGCGGCGGTGGTCGCGTGGGAAAGCGGCGGCGGCATGAAGGCAATCCGCGAATCGCGCCAGATCGAGATTCTCACGCAGATCTTCAACAACCGCTTGCTCGATGCGCTGCGCGAGGAAGCAGGCGCGGCCTATTCGCCGCAGGTCGTCTCGCGCTGGCCGGCCGATATTGCCGGCGGTGGCACGATCACCGCAATCGCGCAGATCGAGCCTGATATCCTGCCGCTGTTCTTCTCAGAGGCCGACCGGATCGCGCGTGATCTAGCGCAGAACCCACCGACCGATGACGAGATCGAGCGCGTCACGGGACCGCTCTTGCAGCTGATCCGGCGCGCCTCGACCGGCAACCAGTTCTGGCTGTTCAACCTCGAAGGGGCGAGTTTCGACCCAACGCGGGTGGAGATGCTGCGCTATCTGCTGGGGGATTATTCGCGCACTGATCCAAGGATCATGCAATTCCTTGCCAATCGCTATTTCGTCCAGGGTTCGCCCTTGCGGCTAGCGATCATTCCCGAAGGCCAGGAGCTTGCCGAGGTCGCCCCGCTCGCGCCGCCCCCACCGCCCAAGGCCGCGGCAGGGCGGATCGGTCCGGTGCAGGGCCCGGCGGTAGAAGGGCGCTAGGCCCAGGCCTCGCGCTGCGTCCGATCGCTGCAAGCAGCAGGAGCGCCGCGCGAAACAAAGTTGTCGCAAAACCACGCGGGGCTTTACATTCGTAACCTTGCGCGTGTAGCGGCGCTCTCCACCTTGGACGGTGTGTGTGGTAACAGGGGATCGACCCCCGCACGACACGTGTAATTTTAAGCAGACAAAGATCGTATCACTGACATGGCTCGCAACTGGAACCCGGACAGCTGGACCCGCTTTGAGGCTAGGCACCTGCCCCATTACGAAGACGCCGCCGAATTGGCCGAGGCCGAGGCGACGCTCGAGAATTATCCACCACTCGTCTTTGCGGGCGAGGCGCGCGCGCTGAAGGCAGACCGATGGCGGTCGTAATGACCTTTGCCAGCAAGCGCCCGGTGGTGAAGGTTGGCCGTATGGCGGGCCAGTTTGCCAAGCCGCGCTCTTCGGCGACGGAGACGCAGAAGGATGCAAGCGGGGGCGAGATGACGCTGCCGAGCTATTTCGGCGACAACATCAACGGGATCGATTTCGATCCGGTGCAGCGCCGCAATGACCCGGCGCGGATGGTGAAGGCCTATTCACAGGCAGCCGCGACGCTCAATCTGCTGCGCGCATTTGCTGGTGGTGGCTATGCCAACCTGCGTCAGGTGCACCAGTGGACGCTCGATTTCATGGGGCGCACGCCCTGGGCAGACAAGTTCGCGATGACCGCCGACCGGATCGGCGAGGCGCTCGATTTCATGGAGGCCTGCGGGATTGACCCGGCCACCGTGCCGCAATTGCAGGGGACCAGCTTCTATACCAGCCATGAAGGTCTGCTGCTGCCCTATGAGCAGGCGCTGACCCGTCAGGATTCGCTCACCGGTGACTGGTACGCCACATCCGCGCACATGCTGTGGATCGGCGACCGCACCCGTTTCGAAGGCAGCGCGCATGTCGAATTCGCACGCGGCATCGGCAATCCGCTGGGCATGAAATGCGGCCCCAGCCTCGAGCCTGATGCCCTCATCCGTTTGCTCGATACGCTCAATCCTGGGCGCGAGCCGGGGCGCATCACGCTCATCAGCCGCTATGGCCACGACAAGGTCGAGGACGGCCTTCCCAAGCTGGTGCGCGCGGTCAAGCGCGAAGGCCATCCGGTAGTTTGGAGCTGTGATCCGATGCATGGCAATGTCATCAAGTCGGACAGCGGCTACAAGACGCGGCCGTTTGATCGCATCCTCTCGGAAGTGAAGGGCTTCTTCGATGTCCATCGGGCAGAAGGCACGCATCCGGGCGGAATCCATATCGAGATGACCGGGCAGGACGTAACCGAATGCGTCGGCGGCGCGGTCGCGATCACCGATGAGGCGCTGGGCGATCGCTATCACACGCATTGCGATCCGCGCCTCAATGCCGAGCAATCGCTCGAACTTGCCTTCCTGCTGGCGGAAATGCTCAACGACGCAGCGCAGGAAAAGCAGCAGGCCGACGCTGCCTGAAAAGCGCATCGCGCGCGCTTTTAGGTAAACACCCATAGGGGTGCTAGCGGGTTGTCGTCAGGTTGCCCGGCTAGCTTGCGGCTGATGTCGACGCGCATGGCCCCTGGAAACCTGGATGCAAAGCTCGATGCAGCGCCCGGTGGGGTGCTTGTCGCCGGCGATGCTGGCTTTCCCGGCGCATCGGACCCGCTGTTCGCGATCGCCATTGCGCTTGGGCTGGTCGCGCTGGCTTCGCTCGCAGGTGTGATCACCGTCCGGCGCGAGGCGCGCGCGGCTTCGCGGCTGGCGCGCGAACGCGGGCAAGCGATTAATGAGCTTTTGCGCACTGTCCGCCTGGCCGAGAGCATCGCTAACCTTGGCGTGTGGCAATACGACCCGGTCACCGCAGACCAGCGCTGGTCTAACGGCCTGCGGCGAATTTTTGGCGTCGAGCATGACGAGGAATTCGTCGCGGGCGATGCCGAGACGCTGCTTTATGCCAACGATATCGATCTTGTCGCCCATATCCGGCGGCGGGCCGATGAGCGCGCGCCTTTCACGCTCAAATACGATATTCACTCCTATGATGGCGCGGAGCGCTCAATCAGCGTCCAAGCGTGCAACCTGTTCGGGCAGGACGGTCGCGTGGCTCGCGTAATAGCGGTGGTGCGCGACGTGACCGACGAGGTAAGCCGCGAACGTCGGCTGGAACAATCGCGCAAAGCCGCGATCAGCGAGGCGCGCGCGGCCCGCTCACCGGCCTTGCCAATCGCCGCCGGGTGATGGCCGAGCTCGATCGCCTGATCCTCGATGCGCGTGATTTCGCCCGTCCGCTGGTGCTGGTGGTGTTCGACATCGACCGCTTCAAGCTCGTCAATGATACGCACGGCCATATCGAAGGCGACGCGATGCTCCGGAACGTCGCGCGCCTTGCCCTTGATCATGGGCGCGAAGGCGATCTTGTCGGGCGCGTAGGCGGAGAGGAATTCGTCTGGATCATGCCGGGTGTCGGCCAGCAAAAGGCCGAACACATGGCGCAGCGCCTGCGAGAAAGTATCGCGCAGGGCAGCGCGGTTGGCACGGTGCCCCATGTGACGATCAGCGTGGGGCTTGCACAAATGCGCCTGAGCGATAGTTCGCTCACCCTCTTTGCCCGTGCCGACAACGCGCTCTACGATGCCAAGGACGAGGGCCGCAACCGGGTGAAACTCGCCGCCTGATCCGCCCGGTGAGGCACTTGCAAGGCGCGCCCGCCCGTGCCGATTGTCCCCCGCACCATTCGCAAGCTTGCGTGATAAAAACCGTGTGTCGCCTTTCTTTTGTCATGGTCATGGGCCATGTTCACCTCCTCATGTCGCCCGCATTTCCCACCTTGTGGCAGGAGAGCCCCGCATGCCCTTGAGCGAACAGCATCGCTCATCCCCTTTTCCTGAAACTCCGCTGGCGCAGCGTTTTGCCGCGACCCGGCGTCTGAGCGAAGCCCTGGTCGAGCCGCTGAGCGAGGCGGATGCCTGCCTGCAATCGATGGAGGATGCGAGCCCGGCCAAGTGGCATCTGGCGCATACGACGTGGTTCTGGGAGACCTTCCTGCTGCGCGATCACGCGCCCGGCTATCGCCTGTTCAACGAGCATTATCCTTTCCTCTTCAATTCCTATTACGAGGCCGAGGGCGCGCGCCACGCCCGCGCCGCACGCGGTCTGCTCTCGCGCCCGAGCCTTGCCGAAGTGCTTGAGTGGCGCGGCGCGGTCGAGGCAGCGATGGAGCCGCTGCTGGACGACCCCGCGCTTCGTCAGCTTATCGAACTGGGCATTGCGCACGAGCAGCAGCACATCGAATTGCTGCTGACCGACATCAAGCACGCCTTTTTCCAGAACCCGGTCGGCCCGGCGATGTGGCCGCAAGAGGACCAGCCCGAACGCGCCGCGGCCGGCAGCGAGCCCGGCTGGCACAGCCATCCCGGTGGCATCGCGCGGATCGGCCACGAATACGGACCCGACGAGGGCGGAGCCTTCGCCTTTGACAATGAAGGCCCCGCGCACCGCGTGCTGCTCGAACCCTTCGCGGTTGCTGACCGGCTGGTGACCAATGCGCAATGGGAGGAATTCATCGCCGATGGCGGTTACCAGAGCGCCAGCCTTTGGCTTGCAGATGGCTGGGCCTGGGTCAACGCGCATGGCATCACCGCGCCGCTCTACTGGCGCGATGCGCAGGCGGGCGGCGAACGCTTCACCCATGCGGGCTGGGAGCCGCGCGACCCGCATGCGCCGGTCAGCCATATCTCGCATTACGAGGCAGACGCCTTTGCCAGTTGGGCGGGATGCCGTCTTCCGACCGAGTTCGAATGGGAAGCGATCGCGCGGGGCCAGGATGCAGAGGGCTCGCCCGCAGCGCACGATCCTGGTGCTGGCAACCAGCTCGATCATCCAGATTTTTCGGCAGGCGCGCCCGATCCCATCGGCACCGACAGCCTGTTCGGCGATGTCTGGCAGTTCACGTCTTCCGCCTATCTGCCCTATCCGCGTTTCCGCGTGGCTGAGGGAGCGGTGGGCGAATATAACGGCAAGTTCATGAGCGGGCAGTGCGTGCTGAAAGGTGCCAGCTGCGCCACGGTGCGAGGGTCCTCTCGCCCCTCCTACCGCAACTTCTTCTACCCCCACCAACGCTGGCAATTTACCGGCCTGCGCCTGGCAAAAGACATTTAGGACCCACATCCTTGCGAATGCATCACAGCACACTGCGATATCGAATTCACGCAATTCGCAAGGGCGTCCGCCCGCCCGCAGCTGCCCCGAAGCGCAGCGCAGGGATCGGTAGCGAGGAACGAAAATAGTGCCGCAAGATGACGGATTGAAACTGGTCGAGCGCGATGAAGACGGGGTTGATCCCGCCTTTCGCGCCGACGTGCTCAATGGCCTTGGCGAGGCGCAAAAGGCCATTCCGGCGCGCTGGCTCTATGACGACGCCGGATCGCAATTGTTCGAGGATATCACCCAGCTTCCCGAATATTACCCGACCCGCGCGGAGACCGAGATCCTCAATCGCCGGTCGAGCGAATTCGCCGCGATGATCGGCAAGGGCCGCGCGGTGGTCGAATTCGGCTCCGGCTCTTCGGTCAAGACGCCGTTGCTGCTCGAGGCGATTGACCCGTCCGCCTATGTCCCGCTCGATATTTCGGGCGATTTCCTGCGCGCCTCGGCAAGGGAACTGGGCGCCAAGTTTCCCGGGCTCCCGGTCTATCCGGTCGAGGCCGATTTCATGCGCCGTGTCGAATTGCCAGAGGCCGTGAAGGACCTGCCCAAGCTCGGCTTTTTTCCCGGCTCGACGATCGGCAACATGGTCGCGCGCACCGCTGTCGACCTGCTGCGCTCGATGCGCGAGACGCTGGGCGAGGGCGCGAGCCTGCTGATCGGCATGGACCTTATCAAGGATACGCAAACGCTGGTCGCCGCTTATGACGATGCGGCAGGGGTGACGGGTGAGTTCAACCTCAACCTCGCACGGCGAATCAATCGCCAGCTTGAGGGCGATATCCCGGTCGAGCACCTTCGCCACGAGGCGCGCTGGAATGACGAGCACGCGCGGATCGAGATGCACCTCGTCGCGGCACGCGCGATCACTTTCACCTTAGCCGGCACACGCTTTGCGATGGCCGAGGGCGAGAGCATCCATACCGAGAACAGCCACAAGTTCAGCCGCCGCACTTCGAATATGCTGCTGCTTGCAGGTGGCTGGGACCCGCAGGCGCGCTGGCTGGATGGCGAGGAACGCTTCTCGCTGCTGTTAGCCGAAGCGAAACCGCCGCGTCGCGCGCCATAGGCCCGTTTCGTCACACAAACGAAACGTTAGCGTTTCAGGCGCGTTAGCCGAGACATGAACGAAGAACACAGCGATATCGCCATCATTGGCGCCGGCATGGCAGGCCTCGCCTGCGCGACGCGGCTCAAGGCTGCGGGCAAAGAGGTGCGTGTCTTTGACAAGGGACGCGGGCCGGGCGGGCGCATGGCCGCGCGCCGCGCCGAGGTCGCGGGCGAGACCGTGCGCTTCGATCACGGCGCGCAATATTTCACCGCGCGCGATCCCGGCTTCGCAGGCGCGGTCGAGGCATGGGAGGCGCAAGGCGCGGTGGCGCGCTGGGATGCGGCGTCAAAGTCCGGGGATGATCCCGCCTTTGTCGGCACGCCGGGCATGAACGGCCCGATCAAGGCGATGGCGGATGAGGTTGGCGAGGTGCTCTGGAGCACGCGCGTAACCGGCCTGGTGCGCGAGAGTGGGCGCTGGCATCTCGCCACCGAAGACCGCGCTGCCTTTACCGCGGGGACGGTTCTTGTCGCGATCCCCGCCGAGCAGGCGAGCGACCTTTTGCAGGGCGCAGCACCCGCATTCGCGCGCGTCGCGGGCAGCGTCTCGTCAGAACCTTGCTGGGCGGTGATGGCCGCGTTCGCCCGGCCGCTTGCAATCCGCAGCGATACGCTGCGCGATGCCTCGAAGCGGATTTCATGGGCGGCGCGAAACAGCGCCAAGCCCGGTCGAGGTGGTGCGCAGGACGGGACGGAGAACTGGGTGCTTCACGCAAGCCCGGCCCGCAGCCGCCAGATTATCGAGCCCGACAAGGATGAGGCCGCGCAGATCCTGCTCGCCGATTTCTTCTCGCAAACCCGCACGGATCCCCTCGAGCCGATCCACCTCGCCGCGCATCGCTGGCTCTACGCCCAGCCTGCAAGCCTGGAAGGGGAAAGCGCGCGCTACGACGCCGAGCAGCGCATCGGCATCGCCGGCGATTACCTCCACAGCCCCCGCGTCGAAGGCGCGTGGGTCTCGGGCACCGCGCTGGCGGACAGGGTTCTTGAGGAACGGGTCTAGGGGGAAAACCGCCGCATGGTTGGCAGGTCGGTTGATTGAGTTGTTGGCTGGGGTGGCAGGGATCGAACCTGCGAATGCCGGTACCAAAAACCGGTGCCTTACCACTTGGCTACACCCCAGCAGGAGGGCGCCCGTATAACGCTGCCATCACAAATGTGAAGGGCGAAATTCACCAGTCCCTAAACGCTTGAACGCCGCGCGGTGAGATCGGTTTCCACTTGCCGCATCTGCTCGTGGCCCAGCCTGTAGAACAGCATCGCGATCCCCGCCGGGATCAGGCACAGCACCGGCAATCCGGCAAAGGCGAATTCGATGCCCCACAGCGCCACGGCGCTTTGTGCAGCGCCCGGATCGAAGCCGGTCAACTCGAGAATCAGTCCGGGCGCCGCCGAGCCGAGCCCTGCACCGACCTTCACTCCGAAGATCGAGGCCGACATGGTGAGCGCGGTCATCTGCACGCCCGATTTCCAGTCGATATATTCGGCGATGTCGGTGAACATCGAGAAGGACAGCACCATCAGGAAGCCGAAGCCCGTGCCGACCATCAACTGCGCCAGCGTCTGTGGCCAGACCGCGTCGAGCGGTGCCAGATAGAAGATCGCGATCCCGGCGCTCTTGAGCGCGCCGCCGCCGATGATGAGGTGCGATTTCTCGAACCGGCGCTGGAGCGAATAGCCAAGGATGACGCCCGCCACCTGGCCGAGCGCGAGCGCGGTCAGGAACAGGCCGAAACGGTCGAGAAAGAGGAATACCGGCGCGCCGTCATCGCCTGCGACATATTTGAACCAGAACTTGGCCGTGGTCGCCCGGCTGGCGGTCGAGAGCACGCCGAATACGCCTGCGATCACGGTCGCGATCCAGGCGCTGGTGCGAAACAGGCGGCCAAGGTCGCCGCGGATCGTGCCGCTGGTGGGCGAGGCGGGGATGCGCTCTTTCGTGCTCGCAAAGGTGATGAGGAAGCATAATGTCGAGGCGGCCGCGAACAGCGCCATCGTCATCTCGATCCCCAGCGCCTCGTCGCCGCCGCCCAGCTCGCGCACAAGAGTCGTCGCCAGCACGCCCACGAGAATTCCGGCAAACCCGGAGAAGAACATGCGATAGGCGGTGACGCTGGTGCGCTCCGAGGCCGAAGGCGAGATTACGCCCAGCAGGCCCGAATAGGGCACGTTCACCGCGGTAAAGGCGAGCATGGTCAGCCCGTAGGTGACATAGGCCCAGACCAGCAGCCAGCCGGTCGACATTTCCGGCGCGGCAAAGATCAGGTAGCCAGTGACGCCATAGGGCACAGCGCCCAGCAGCAGATAGGGCCGGTAGCGCCCCCAGCGCGTGCGGGTGCGGTCGCTTACCATCCCCATGACAGGATCGGTGAAGGCATCGAAGACGCGGCTCAAGAGCAGCATGACCGCCATCGCGGCAGGTGCAACCCCGCCAAGGTCGACGAAGAAATACAGCAGATAGGCACTGAAAAAGTTGAGATAGAGCCCGGAAGGAATGTCTCCCAGGCCATATCCCAGCTTCTCGCTCAGCCTGATGCGATCGGAGCTCCCGGTCGGTTCTTCAACCGGACCGCCGGCCACGGGCACGCTTGCCACAGATCCTTGTCCTCTCTCTCCCGCAGGACAATGGGCCTCAAATCACGCGATTTCCAGCCCTTTTGCCCGGCTCGTCATGTCCTGCGGCGCCAGCGCAGGGACTAGCGGTGAGGATACAGAAGCCCGAAGCCGGAAGGGTTCGCAAGGCCGACCGGCCGCCCGCAACCGCCCCGAAGCGCCAGCGCAGGGAATAGCGGTAAGGATGAAAGAAAAAACCCCCTCAGAAGCTCCAGTCGAGTTTCTTGCCCTCGAAATCGGCGGCCGAGTGACGTTCGATCAGCTGTGAATTCTCGTCGCCCCACGCCTTGTTGACGATGCGCCCGCGCTGGACGCCGGGGCGTGCGGCGATCTCGCGCGCCCAGCGGCCCACGTTCTTGTATTCGTCGATCGAAAGGAAGGTTTTCGCCTCATTATAGATCGTGCCGGCGACTAAGGGCGCGAGCCAGGGCCAGTTGGCCATGTCGGCGATCGTGTAGTCATCCCCGCCGAGGAAGCGATTTTCGGCAAGACGCTGGTCGACGACATCGAAGATCCGCTTGGTTTCCATCGCATAGCGGTTGATCGGATATTCGTATTTTTCCGGCGCATAGGCGTAGAAATGGCCAAAGCCGCCCCCGATGAACGGGCCGGTGCCAACCTGGAAGAACACCCAACTCAGGACTTCGGCCCGCGCGGCGGGGTCGGTCGGCAGGAAGGCGTCGAACTTTTCCGCGAGGTGGACGAGGATCGCGCCCGATTCGAAGACGCGGAACGGTGCATCACCGCTCTTGTCGAGAAGGGCCGGGATCTTCGAATTGGGATTGACCGCGACAAAGCCGCTGGTGAACTGCGTGCCATCGGAAATGTTCACCGTGTAGGCATCGTATTCGGCGCCCTTGTGGCCCGCTTCGAGCAATTCCTCGAGCATGATCGTCGCCTTGACGCCATTGGGCGTTGCAAGGCTGTAGAGCTGGAAGGGGTTGTCGCCTTCTGGCAGCGGTTTTTCCTCACGCGCGCCGGCGGTCGGGCGGTTGATGCTGGCAAAACGGCCCCCGCTTTCGGTGTCATAGGTCCAGACTTCGGGCGGGGTATAGGTGGGATCGGCCATTGTTCGTGTGCTCCTTGTGTGGAGGTAAAACCCGGTTTCTTCTGATGCATCACGTGGTGGCTCTTTACAGCCTCAAGCGCAATGGTCTGGCGGCGTTGAAACCCTGCTGGGCCTGAAAGCGCAGCTTTCGCCTTCGCTTTCCTCGCAAGGGCTTAGCGGCTAGGAGAGGCGCTCAAGGCGCAACGAGGAGCCAGTCCATCATAATGGCCGATACGAACCACAGCTTCTTCGACCTGCACAATCAGGGCTTTGTGCGCGTGGCGACGTCGACGCCGTCCTCGCGCCCTGCCGATGTGGCGTTCAACACAGCAGGGGTCATCACGGAGGCCCGCCGCGCGCATGAGGCCCGGGTCGACCTGCTGGTCTATCCAGAACTCACGCTGTCTTCCTACGCGATTGACGATCTGCACCTGCAGGCCGCTCTGCTCGACCGGGTGGAGCGCAGCATTGCCGAGGTGGTCGAGGCAAGCGCGGATCTCACCCCGGTGCTGGTTCTGGGCGCGCCGCTGCGGCGCAATGGCAAGATCTACAATTGCGCAGCTGTGATCGCGGGCGGCGAATTGCTGGGCGTCATCCCCAAGAGCTATCTGCCCAATTACCGCGAATTCTACGAAAAGCGCTATTTCGCGCATGGCCGCGATTGCCGCGATTTGTGGATCGCGGTCGCAGGCGAGGAGGTCCCGTTCGGCGTCGACCTCGTCTTTGCCGCCTCGAACCTGCACAATTTCACCTTTGGCGTCGAAATCTGCGAGGATTTCTGGGCGCCCAATCCGCCGGGCACTCTGGCCGCGCTCGCAGGGGCGCTGATCCTGTGCAACCTCTCCGCCTCGCCGATCACGATCGGGCGCGCGGCGGATCGCCACATGCACTGCCGCAGCGCCTCGGCCCGCGCGATGTGCGCCTATGTCTATTCCGCCAGCGGGCACGGCGAGAGCACGACCGATCTGGCATGGGACGGGCAGGGCGTGATCTACGAGATGGGCTCCCTGCTGGCCGAAAGCGAGCGCTTCGATCTTCATCCCGAATTGTGCATCAGCGATATTGACACTGACCGCATCGCGCTCGAAAGGATGCGCAATTGGACCTTTGCCGACGCCGCCGAAGCCCATGGTCGCCCCGAAGACGTCTACAGGCGTATCGTGTTCGAGCACGCCTACGAGAAAGGCGATATCGGCCTTCAGCGACCCGTGCCCCGCTTCCCCTTCGTGCCCAGCGACCTGAAGACGCTGGACGAGGATTGCTACGAGGCCTTCAACATACAGGTCGATGCGCTGATGCGCCGGATCCAGGCGACCGGTCCAAAAGCCCTTGTGATCGGCATTTCCGGCGGGCTCGACAGCACCCACGCGCTGATCGTTGCGGCCAAGGCGTGCGACCGTCTCGGCCTGCCGCGCAGCACGATCCGGGGCTACACCATGCCCGGCTTTGCGACCTCTGACGGCACGAAGTCCAATGCGTGGAAGCTGATGGAAGCCTTTGGCATCACCTCTGAGGAAATCGACATCAAGCCCGCCGCGCGGCTGATGCTGGAAGACATGGGCCATCCCTTCGCCAAGGGAGAGCCCGTTTACGATGTGACCTTTGAAAACGTGCAGGCGGGCCTTCGCACCGATTACCTGTTCCGACTGGCGGGCCAGCACGGCGGCTTCGTGATTGGCACCGGCGATTTGTCGGAGCTGGCGCTGGGCTGGTGCACCTATGGCGTGGGCGATCACATGAGCCATTACGGCGTCAATTCGGGCGTGCCCAAGACGCTGATCCGCTATCTCATCCGCTGGACTGTGGAGACCGGGCAATTCAGCCCCGAATGCGGGGAAATCCTGATGGCGGTCTACGATACGGTGATCTCGCCCGAACTCGTGCCCGCCGGGGAGGACGGCGCGATCCAGGATACAGAGGCACATATCGGGCCTTACGAACTGAACGATTTCTTCCTCCACCACACGATCCGTGTCGGGCAGCGACCGGGCAAGATCGCGTTTCTGGCCTGGCATGCGTGGAAGGACGCGCAAGCGGGCCTGTGGCCCTCGGGCTTTCCCGAGGCGCGCAAGAACGAATATGATCTGGCGACCATTGCTGACTGGCTCGAAGGGTTTGCGCGGCGCTTCTTCGCCTTCTCGCAGTTCAAGCGCAGCGCCATGCCCAACGGCCCCAAGGTCTCCTCGATGGGTGCGCTCTCCCCGCGCGGAGACTGGCGCGCGCCGTCCGATGCGGTGGCTGATGTGTGGCTGGACGATTTGCGCGAAAGCCTGCCTGCGCTGGACTAATACGCACACTTCCCTAGGCTGCAGCAAAGGGGTCGCACCTTTGCGCAGTTAGCGCGCGCTTTCGGGCGCGCAAGTCTCGGGGGAAGAATGGCGACACAAGCACACACGGGCGGTCTCGTCCTCGAACGATCGCGACCGCTGCGGCTGTTTACCCTTTTCATCCTTTATGTAGGGCAGGGCATGCCGATCGGGCTGTTCTGGTTCGCGATCCCCGCCTGGATGGCGGTCAACGGCGCGAGCGCGGCCGAGGTCGGCAGCGTTGGCGCGCTGACCGCGCTGCCATGGTCGCTTAAGCTGGTGAACGGCTTTATCATGGACCGCTACACCTATCTTGCCATGGGCCGCAGGCGCGCCTGGATCCTCGGCGCGCAGGGCGTGATGATCGCCTCGCTGATCCTGGCAGCGATCATCAACCCTTCTTCCAGCGATGCGGCGATCCTCGGCGCGCTCGGCTTCACGGTGAACCTGGCGACCACCTTTCAGGACGTGGGCGTCGATGGCCTCGCCGTCGACATCATGAGCGAGGACGAGCGCTCGCGCGGCAGCGGCATGATGTTTGGCGGGCAATCGATCGGGATCGCCACCGCGACCGCGATCTGCGGTTTCGTGATCGAGGATTACGGCGCGCCTGCCGCCTTCCTCGCGGTCGCCGCGATCATCTTTGTCCTGTGCGTCTATATTGCCGCCTTCCGCGAGCGCGTGGGCGAAAAGCGCCTGCCCTGGAGCGATGGCGCGGCGCATGAGCGCAACCTTGCGATCCAGGTCGAGGCGTGGTGGCCGCTGCTCAAGACCACCTTCGCCTCGCTCACCAAGGGGGTTAGCCTGTTATGGCTGCCGGTGATCTTCAGCCGGGGCATCATGTACGGGACGCTGACCGGGATAACCCCGCTGATCGGCGCGAACTACACCGGCTGGGATGTCTCGGAAATATCCTCGCTCACCGCCTCGGCGGGCCTTGTGGCCGGGATCTTGTGCATGACGCTGGGCGGCTGGCTGGGCGACCGCTTCGGCGCCAAGCGGATCGGGATCATGTGGATCATCAGCAGCATCGGCCTGTGCGCCTTCATGTATCTGGGCGAGCCCTTGTGGAGCCAGTCGGGCGTCTTTCTGGGCTTTGTCTTTGGCTGGATCGCGGTGGATCTGCTCATCACCGTCGCCTTGCTGCCGATCAGCATGCGGCTGTGCGATGCCAAGGTCGCCGCAACCCAGTTCACGATCTACATGGCGGTGGCCAATTTCGGGATTTCGTTCGGGGCGGCGGTGCTTTCGCAGGCCGATGCAATCGGGGGGCTTCCGGTGATCTTCCTAGGCCGTAGACTCATTAGCGGCGATCCACAGGCGTGTGCAGAAGAGCTTTATGGCTGCGAGGAAGTTGTCGCTTCGCTTGTCGTATCTGGTGGCTAAACCTCTGGCGTTTTTGAGTTTTCCGAAGAACCGTTCGACCAAGTTGCGATAGCGGTAGAGAAAGCTGCTGAACGCGAAGCCTCTACGGCGGTTGCGCTTGGCTGGGATGTTGGCGAAGCCTCCTTGAGCGGTAATTCGGTTGCGAATGGCGTCGCTGTCATAAGCCTTGTCGGCGAGAAAGGTGCTGCCGCTTGGCACGGCGGCCAGCAGCCCCTCAGCCTCACGGCAATCGCTGGCCTGGCCTTCGGACAGATGCAGTTGGATCGGCAGGCCACGGCCATCAACCAGCGCGTGGATCTTGGTCGTCAAACCGCCCCGGGAACGTCCCATGCAGCGATTTGGGTCCCCCTTTTTAGGGTCGCACCGTGCTGGTGGACCCGGATGGAGGAACTGTCGATCATCACCAGCTCGCCGTCGAATGCGGCGCTGACCGAGGCCAGAAGCCGATCCCACACGCCTGCTTTGCGCCACCGGACAAAGCGGTTGTAGCAGGTCGTATGCGGGCCATAACGCTCTGGAATATCGGCCCAGGGACTGCCCGTGCGAAACCGCCACAATATCCCGTTGATGACCCGCCGGTCATCAACACGAGGCACACCGCGCACCTTGTTCGGCAGAAGCGGCTCGATCACAGCCCACTCTTCATCGGTCAGTTCAAATCTGCGACGCGTCATCCAAAGCTCCTTCCTGAAGCCTTGAATCAATCGCGTCCGCGCCGCGCAAGTCAGTTTATGAGTTTACGGCCTAGTAACCGGGGCAGGGCTGGTGGTGGCGCTCACCTTGTTGCTCACCGTCACCTATCCGCGCCGTCCGGAATATTACGCAAAACAGGCCGAAGCGGCGCTGGTCTTCGACACGTCGCAGCCAATTCCCCCAGGCCCGAAGCCCGCCGGCCAGAGGGCTTGAAACCGAAAGGACCGGGCCCGCGCATTGGCGGACCCGGCCCTCCCTGCGACCCTCGTTGCACGAGGGACAAGCCGTCATGGGCGCTGCCTTTGGAAGGCGGTTCCTTAATCGCGGATGACCGCAGCGCGGGCCGGATCTGCGGCAGCCTGGAAATCAGGCGGGAGACACCTCGCGCGCCTTGGCGATTGCAGCGTCAATCTTGTCGGGTCCGTCCTGGCCCATGATGCCGTCCGCCGCGATCACCTCCACATCCTTGATGCCGAGAAAGCCGAGGAAGAATGTGAGCCAGCTCGACATGAAGTCGAAATCCGCGCCAATCGGTGTGCCGCCCGAAGCCGCTGCGATATAGACCTTCTTGTCCTCGAGCAGGCCGACGGGGCCATTCTCGGTATATTTGAACGTCGTGCCCGCGCGCGCCACCAGGTCGGCCCAGGCCTTGACCACGGCAGGGACGCCGAAATTGTAGACCGGCGTTGAAAACACGATCGTATCGGCAGCCTGCAATTCCGCGATCAGCGCATCGGCGATGGCGGCCAGTTCGGCCTGTTCGCTCGTGCGGTCGGCAACCGGCGTGAGGTTCGCTTCAAAGCGCGCGGCATCGACGAAAGGGATGTCGTTCCTTGAAAGATCGCGGGTGGTGACAGCGGCGTCGCTGCCCTTGGCAAGGCTGGCAATAAGCGCGTCGCCGATGCGGTTCGAGACGCTTTCCTCGCCGCGGATGCTGGCTCTTATGTGCAAGATGTTGGTCATGGAAAATTCTCCTGATGAGTGGGAGGTGGGGGTCAGAAAGGGGTTGAGCCAGCCGAGCGGGGATGGGGGCTCGGCTGGCTCTTCGGGGGCTCTTACGCCGCGTCGACGAGGATGACTTCGCTGTCCTCGAGCGCGGTGATGGTGATTGCCTCGGCCCTCGTGATCGCGACGCCGTCGCGCGCCTTGGCTTCGACGCCGTTCACCGCGACCTTGCCGGTGGCGGGGACGAGGTAGAGGTGGTGGCGCAGGCTGGCGATGTCGTAGGTGACGCTTTCGCCGGTGCGCAGGCTTGCACCCAACACCTTGGCATCGGTGCGGATCGGCAACGGGGTCTCGTTGTCGTTCGAGCCGGCGGGCGCGGCTCCCATGGGTGTGTTGCCGCTGGCTAGCGTCACGAATTGGCCGGCGCGCTCGCCCTTCGGAAATGCGCGGGCGCCCCAGGAGGGTTCACCGCCACGCTCGCTCGGGATAATCCAGATCTGGAAGATCTGCGTTTCCTCGTCCTCCAGATTGTATTCCGAATGGCTGGATGCGAGAGCCCGCGCTCATCACTTGAACGTCGCCCGCTTCTGTGCGGCCTTCATTGCCCATGCTGTCGCGGTGCGTGATGGCACCTTTGCGGACATAGGTGATGATTTCCATGTCGTTGTGCGGGTGCGTCGGAAAGCCGGTGCCCGGCGCGATCGTGTCATCGTTCCAGACGCGGATCGGGCCCCACTGGACGCGTGCCGGATCGTGATAACCGGCAAACGAGAAGTGGTGATGGGCATCAAGCCAGCCGTGATTGGCCGAGCCCAGAGTTTCAAAAGGGCGCAGTTCGATAATAGGATCGCTCATCGCTTTTCTCCTTCTGGCGGGGCGCGCGTGTGGCCTCGCCTGCGTCGTTGAGAGGGAGATAGGCGCGATAGGGTGCGCGGATAAGTACGATAAAACTTGCCAAAATGTTCGTATTATCTGAACATATCACGCAATGAAGCTCGGCGATCCTTCTCTCGACCAATTGCGCATCTTCCTCAGCGTCGTCGAGCACGGCAGCTTTGGCGGCGCCGCGCGGGCGATGGGGCGAGCGGTCTCGGCGATCAGCTATGGCATCGCGCAACTCGAGGCGCAGCTCGCCGTCAGCCTGTTCGAGCGCGAGGGTTCGCGCAAACCGGTGCTGACCGAGGCGGGCGAGGGCCTGCTCGCCGAGGCGCGCGCGGTGGCCGACAGCGTCGATGGGCTGCTGGCCAAGGCCCAGAGCCTGCATTCAGGGCTCGAATCGGCGATCGGCCTCGTTGTCGACGTGATGATGCCGGGCGGGGCCACCGCCCGCGTGCTGCGCGAATTTCGAACCATGTTCCCGACCGTCGCGCTCACGCTCAATATCGAGGGGCTGGGGGCTGTGGCGCAATGCCTGCTGGAGGAGCGCGCCGGGCTTGCCATCGGCGGGCCGGTGATCGGCAACCATCCCGCGCTCGAACGCCAGGCGCTGGGCGAGGTGGACCTGACTCCGGTGGCAGCGCCCGATCACCCGCTCGCGCTTGCAATGGCCGATGGCACGGTGGTGCCGGGCCTTTCGCGTCAGCATCTGCAACTCGTGCTGGCCGACCGTTCGGACCTGACGCAGGGGCGCGAATTCTCGGTGCTTTCCCCGCGGACCTGGCGGCTGGGCGATCTTGGCGCCAAGCATTCCTTGCTCAAGGAAGGGCTGGGCTGGGGCAACATGCCGCGCGAGATGGTCGCGGGCGATCTGCGTCGCGGGCGGCTGGTGGAGCTCGATCTGCCCGAACGGCCCGGGGATCGCTATACGCTCAGTGCCCTATGGCGGCGCGATACGAAGCTGGGTCCGGCAACAAGCTGGCTGATCGA
Source organism: Erythrobacter sp. (assembly GCA_043567175.1). Taxonomy (GTDB): domain Bacteria; phylum Pseudomonadota; class Alphaproteobacteria; order Sphingomonadales; family Sphingomonadaceae; genus Erythrobacter. Next base: position 1,042,319 of record CP121323.1, on the reverse strand, counting down.
CGCGTTTCGCGAGGCGCTGGAGGAAATCGAGGAGGAAGAGGCCGGAGCTTTGCCCGATTAGGCCGGATTGCGCAGCCAGGCGATCGCGTCGCCCTTGGTGGCGAAGATCGCGGTGTCCGAACCTTCGGCAAGGCGCTGATACTGCATCTTCACCAGCGGAGCGGTGATCACCATGGCGAGGCGTTGCATGCCCAGCTTGGTCGATTCGTGCAGCATGAAGCGCATCTGGTCGGCCATCACCCGGTCCTGCACCGCAAGACCGCTGAGATCGCCCAGCACCTTGAAGGCGAGCCCTCTGGAATAGAGCGGTTTGGCCTTTTCCAGCAGCCCGGCCTGAAAGCGCGCCATGTTCTCCTGCGACCAGAAGCCCGAGGCGGTGAAGTGCACTTCGCGCCGGGCCTCGTCGACGAGGATGGTAAAATGGGGTTTCAGCTCGCTCATGGGATAATCTCATAGCGCACGGGTGGTTAAGGATTTACCATCGTGGCGAGGGTAAGGGTGAGGGTGAGGGTCGCTCAGACCCGCGTCACCCAGCCGTGGCGGTCCGCCTCGCGTCCGTGCTGGATATCGACCAGCCGCGTGCGCATCTTCGTTGCCATCTGGCCGATCCCGCCCGATCCGATGGTGAATTCGCCTGTCGGAGAGGCAACCGTGCCCACCGGGGTCACCACTGCGGCGGTGCCGCAGGCGAGTGTTTCGAGCAACTCGCCGCTTTGCGCTTCCGCACGCCATTGTTCGATCGAATAGGGCTCCTCGCGCACGTCGAGGCCCTCTTCGCGCAGCAGCGCGATCAGGCTTTCGCGGGTGATGCCGGGCAGGATCGTGCCGGTCAGCGGCGGGGTGATGACGCTGCCGTCGGCGCGCACGAAGAACAGGTTCATGCCTCCCAGTTCCTCGACCCACTTGTTCTCGACCGCATCGAGGAACACCACCTGGTCGCAGCCATGCCGGATCGCCTCGGCCTGGGGCACGAGGCTGGCGGCGTAATTGCCGCCGGTCTTGGCCGCCCCGGTGCCGCCGGGGGTGGCGCGCACATAATCCTGGCTCACCCAGATCTTTACCGGATTGACCCCGCCCTTGAAGTAATTGCCGCTCGAGACAAGGATCACGACGAACTTGTATTGCTTCGCCGGCCGCACGCCGAGGAACGCTTCGGAGGCGAACATGAAGGGCCGGATGTAGAGCGAGCCGCCTTCGACGCTTGGCATCCAGGCGGCATCGGTCTCGACCGCGAGTTTCACTGCATCGAGGAACAGCTCTTCGGGAATTTCGGGCATCGCCATGCGCCGCGCGCTGGCGTTGAAACGCCGGGCATTGGCCTCCGGGCGAAACAGGGCGAGGCCACCATCCGCATGGATGAAGGCCTTCATGCCTTCGAAGATTTCCTGCGCGTAGTGAAGCACGCTGGCTGCCGGATCGAGCGCGATGGGCTCGCGCGGGCCGATGCGCGGCGAGTGCCAGCCGCCCTTTGCTTCATCATAGTCGATCGTGACCATGTGATCGGTGAAGACCGTGCCGAAACCCGGATCGGCAATCGCGGCTATGCGGGCGTCATCGGACGTGGGCGAGGGGTGGGGGATGCGTTCGAACTGCATGGTTTTGCGCGTAATAGGATGGGGCGCGCGGGGGAAGAGGATTTTTGTCTTGCGACACCGCAGAAGCGATGCGCAGCCCGCAAATGTAGGGGGCACAAATGTAAAGGGCTGACCCTCGCTCGTCGCAGGATCAGCCCTTTGCATGGTCAGCGGCCGGAAGTGCCGCTCACGTAGCCTTACTCGGCATCTTATTCCGCGAGGGAAATTACCGAATATGCTCCGTAGGGATCTTCACCGACCTCGCTACTGAACCATGAGACATCGGATCACCTCCTTTCGCGCTATGAAGCCAAGGCCCCGAACGTTTCACCGGGGGCCGAGCCGTGCGTGTACCGCTGGCCTGCCCCTGTTGTGAATCATGTCCAAACGCCAAGCAAGACTTGAAATATTCTTTTACCCCGTCACAATGCCGCACCTTCCCGACATCGCGATACCGTAGCGTCGCTTGGCAGCGCGGGCCCGGTCCCTGCAAAGCCGGGCGATTGGCGCTGGGCCGCGCGCGGGACTGTGGATAAGTCTGTGCGGATCGCGTGGGAATAATGCGGAGCGGGCGGGGATAGCCGGCCCTAACGGCAATCCTCGATCACACGGGTCACTTCGGCCCATGCGGGCAGGTAGAGCGGCTGGAGCCCCTCGACCTCGATCGCAAAGCGGCCCTTGGTGATCGCCATCGCGTCCAGCAGCGGATCACCGGGGGCAAGGTCGGCGGCGAGGATGCGCTTGCGCGAAGGCACGGGCGCGGCGACCAGCTGCGCGGTCACCGTCTCGGTTGTCACCTGCATCGCGCGCGCTTCTTCCTGCGGCTCGCCGGTCATCACCGCAAGCGAGACCGCACCATCGCCGCAGCGCATCAGGAACCCCTCCATCTGCTCCGCTTCGCCAAACAGGGCGAGCGTCTCGCCCGGTTCCTCGACATAGGTCCAGGTGCCCGGTGATTGCGGGGCGTCGAGATAGGCGTCGCTTGTCGTCGGCTCGCTGGGGGCGTGCGCGCTTGCATCCTCGCCCGTTCTGGCATTGGCGCAAGCCGCGATCGCGAGCGCGGCCGGGATGAAGGGAATTAAGGTCACTTTCATGGCCCCTGAATGCGCGCTATCGGCTTAGCCGTCCATGACCAAAGCCGCAAAACCTTCCAAAAAAATGCGCATTGACCAGCTGCTGGTCGAGCGGGGGCTGGCCGAGAGCCGCACCCGGGCAGCGGCGCTGGTCATGGCGGGTACGGTGTTTATCGGCGAGGCGAAGGTGGAAAAGCCCGGCCAGCAGGTTGCGGGCGACGCCGTCCTCGAAGTGCGCGGACGCGATCACCCATGGGTCAGTCGGGGCGGGATCAAGCTTGCCCACGCGATCGAGCACTTCGGGCTTGATCCATCGGGCGCGGTCGCAATGGATATCGGCAGTTCAACCGGCGGCTTCACCGATGTGCTGCTGCAGGGCGGGGCGCAGCACGTCTTCGCAGTCGACAGCGGTACCAACCAGCTCGCCTGGAAACTGCGCGAAGACCCGCGCGTGACCGTTTACGAACAGACCTCGGCGCGGCTCTTGACCCCTGAACTGATCGACCGGCCGTGCGATATGGTGGTGTGCGATGCGAGCTTCATCGCGCTCTCCAAGGTGCTCGACATACCCTTGCAACTGGCTGCGCCAAAGTGCCGGCTGGTGGCGCTGATCAAGCCCCAGTTCGAGGTTGAACGCCGCGAAGTGGGCAAAGGCGGCGTCGTGCGCGACCCTGCATTGCATGAGCGTGTATGCGGCGAAGTTCGAACGTGGTTAGAGGGGCTTGGCTGGGACATCGAAGGGATTGTCGAAAGCCCGATCACCGGCCCCAAGGGCAATGTCGAGTTCCTCGTCTCGGCACTGCGCCGATAGGTGTGCTGGCGCCGCAGTGAGGCGGCATGGAGCAGGGCCTGTCAGACCAGGCACCGCTCGCGCGCGATCATCGCGGCATGCGTGCGGTTGCGCGCACCAAGCTTTCGGCACAGCGCCTTGACGTGCAGCTTGATCGTCGGCTCGCGCAAATCGAGATCGAGCGCGATCTCCTTGTTGCTCAGACCCTTGCACAATCCGCCCAGAACCTCGCGCTCACGAGGGGAAATCGCGCCCTGCGTCGGTGTCTCGGCAGGTCTGGGGCGCAGGATCTCCATCGGCATGTAGGTTTCGCCCGCCGCCATGAAGCGGATCGCGTTGACGACAGAGCGCGCCGGCAGCGTCTTGGGCAGATAGCCTGCCGCACCGCAGCCGAGCACCCGTTCCGATACGCCTGCAGGCGCCACACCCGACATCAGCGCCACCGGGCAGCCGGGGGCCGCTTTCACCGTCTTTTCAAGGCCCGCATAGCCATCCATTCCCGGCATGGCGAAATCGAGCAGGATGAAATCGAACGGCTCATCGGCCTCTTCCACCCGCGCCAGTGCGGCGTGCAGATCGGCCACGGTCTCGACCTTGAAGCCGTCTTCGGCCTCCAGATAGGAGCGCAGCACGTCGCGCAGCAATTCATGGTCATCGGCGATCAGAATGCGCATCACTGGTTCCTCTTGCGCGCTGCGTTCATCGCGTTGACCGCCGCGGCTGTCAGCGCTTCGCTGGTCGCAGGTTTGCCAAGCACCGCATCGAACAGGTCGGGGTCGCCCGCGCGCCGGCCATAGGCCTGCGGCAGTGCGGTGAGCAGCATGACCGGCAGATCGACCCGCACGGCGCGCAGCCAGCGGGTCAGCTGCACTCCGTCCATTTCAGGCATGTCGTGATCGGTGATGACGAGATCCCAGGCGGACGGGTCTTCGCATATCGCGCTCAGCGCATCGCGCGGGTCGAGGCATGGACCCGGCTCGGCCCCGGCATCCTCGAGCATCGCGACCAGCGTATCGACCACGGTCGCATTGTCATCGACCACCAGCACTGTCTTGCCGGCAAGCTCTTCGGCTGGCCCGGCCACGTCTTCGCTGGCCCGTGCAGGTTTGCTTGCAGTAGGGCTTGCCGGCCACCAGACCTGAAAAACCGTGCCCTTGCCCGGTTCGCTGCTGACCGAGATCGCGCCGCCCACATCACTGACAATGCCCGAGACCACAGCAAGGCCCAGGCCAGTGCCGGCTTCCCCCTTGCGGGTGTAGAACGGCTCGAACACCTGCGCGAAATCCTCTGGCGCGATGCCGTCGCCGGTATCGCGGACCTCGATCAGAATCGCGGCTTCGGGCAGGCTGCCGACCACGAGGCGTCCCTTCGGATCAAGCGGAGCGTCGGGATCGAGGCCAAGCGTGATCGAGCCATCCATGTCCTGCGTCAGCGCATCGCGCGAATTGAGCGTGAGGTTGAGCACGACCTGCATCGCCTCGGTCGGGTCGGCCTCGATCTCGACCGGGTCTTGCGGGATATCGATCTCGATCCGGTGGCGGGGTCCGGAAAGGCTCGCATTGACGAGATCGCGCACGCCAAGGATCGTGTCGCGCAGATCGATCGCGCTTACATCGGTCGCGCGCTCGCCCAGCGAAAGCAGCTTTTCGACAAGCTGGGTCGCCGTCGAAGAGGCCGACAGGATGCGCTGCGCGCTGATGCGCACACGCTCATCCGGGCTGGTTTCCAGCAGGCTCGCCGTGCCCGCAATCGCGGCAATCAGATTGTTGAAATCATGCGCAATGCCGCTTGCCAGCTGGCCCACCGCCTCTTGCCGCCGCGCGACCATCACCTGTTCGCGCAGCCGCGCCCTTTCGCGCTCGGCAGCGCGGCGCTCCTCAATCGCGCGGGTGACGCACACGATCCCGTTTTCGGGCGAGAGCGAGAGGCTCACCTCCTGTTCGACCAGGCTGCCATCGCGCCGCCGGCCGACCGATTCGCCGCGCCATTGACCGGTTTCGAACAGGATCGGCATCGCATCGCGCTCGATCCGCGTCGCCTCGCCGACATTTTAGAGCACGTTCCAGGACTGCCCGATCAGTTCGGACGGATCATCATAGCCGAACATGCGCGCATGCGAACGGTTCATGAAGGTGAAACAGCCCTCGCCATCGGTGATCGCAATACCGTCATCGCTCGCCTCGATCGCGGCGACCTTCTGGGCCAGGCGAACCTCGGTGGCGGCGCGTTCGTCCTCTTCGGCCTTGCGCCCCGATATGTCGCGGATGATCGCGGCAAAGCCTTCAGGCGCGCCCACATCGCGAGCCGACCACATGCCTAGCGACAGCTCGATCGGGATTTCGTGACCCGCACGATTGCGCGCCGGTACTTCGACCGTCTTGCCGACCAGCCGGGTGGGTGCGCCCTCGCGCATCCGCGCCATGCCGGCATGGTGGCCGGAGCGGTGGCGATCGGGAATGATGAGATCGAGCGTCTGGCCCAGCGCTTCCTGAGCGGTCCAGCCGAACATCGTCTCGGCCGCCTTGTTCCACAAGGTGATGCGGCTGTCGGCATCCGAGCACACGAAGGCATCGGTCGAGGTTTCGGCAATCAGTTGCGAGATGCGCTGGTCGTGCTGCATCCTGAGCGACTGGAGGATTGCCATGGCCTGGCCCGCCATCAATTGGAGCGCGCGCGCATCGCGCTCGCTGAAATCGCAGCGCGGCCTCGTGTCGATCACGCACAATGTGCCGATCCGGTAGCCCTTGTCGGTGATCAGCGGAGCGGCGGCATAGAAACGGATTTCAGGCGCGCCGGTCACCAGCGGATTTTCGGCAAAGCGCGGATCGCTGCACGCATCATCAACCACCATGACATCGTCCCTTGCGATCGTGTGCGCGCAGAAACTGTGGCGGCGGCAGGTTTCGCTCAGATCGGTGCCATAGCTCGATTTGAAGAACTGGCGCGCCTCGTCGACCAGGCTGACAAGCGCGATGGGCGCATCGAAGCGATCGGCGGCGAGCCGGGTGACGGCATCGAGGCCCGGATCGGGCGGCGTATCGAGCACGCCCAGCGCACGCAGCGCTTCCAGCCGGCCTTCTTCGTCGGGCAGGCGCGGGGGGAGCGAGACGTTCGTGCGCGCAGCGTCGCAGACGTCAGCAGACAGGTCGTCGGACACGTCCTGGGACAGGGGGCGCGCGGGGGGCTCGGGCGTGGTCATCGTCTCGATACACTGCGTTTGAGGGCTCGAGCGCGTGTGCGCACGCGCCCCGATAAAGGAGCCTGCCCTGTGACACGCCCTTATCGCTGCGACAATAAACGCGAAAGGTTAGCGCAACCTATACTTTTGGATAGGTCAACCAGGTCCTCCGGATATTTCCATAGGCCAAAGGTAAGCGGCGCCCCCTCCTTCGTGGCGGGCAGGCCATGCTTGTGCGGCGCTTCGCATACTTGTGCGCGCGAGACTTTCCGACGCGGTCCTCACAACAAGGGGTCAGCCAAAGACATCCTGTCACCGGCACAATCTAAGTTGAAAGGAATAGTTTATGAACATCAAGATTGCGGGCGGTTTCGCCCTCGTAGCCCTCGCCGCCGCCAACCCGGCCTTCGCCCAGTCCGCCGATGGCACCGCCGGTGCCGACATCATCGCGCCGCTGGAAATCGAGAACACCGCCGATCTCTATTTCGGCACGATCGCTCCCTCGACCACGACCGACGATGTTGTTTCGGTCAGCGCCGATGGCAGCCGCAAGTGCGGCCCCGCGCTGGTCTGCCTGACCAGCGACCACACCCCGGCCGGCTTTGACGTCTACGGCCAGGAAGACGCTGCCTACACGATCGACCTGCCCCGCGAGATCGAGATCACTTCGAACGAAGGCGACACCATGATCGTGTCGAGCTTCACCGGCTCGAAGGAAAGCGGCCAGCTGAGCAAGGGCCTCGACAGCTTCACCGTTGGTGGCACGCTCGCCGTTGGTGCGCGTCAGGCAGCCGGCAAGTATCGCGGTGCCTTCACCGTTACGGTCGAATACAAGTAAGCCGCTTCCGTGGCAGGGGGAAGGACGATCGGCCAGGGCTTGCCCGTGGCGCGGTCGTCCTTCTCGCCGCCCTTCTTCCCCGCATCTTCTGAACGCCGTGTCTGCGCCGCCTGTGCGTGTGCGCCTGCGCGCGCACTTCTCCCGTTTCCGGACCACTCCTGCCATTTGAGGTCTCGATCATGTTTCCTGTTTCCACCCGCGCTCTTGGCGCGCCGCTGGCAGCGCTCGCCGCCGCCTTCACCGCAATTGCTCCGCTGGCACCGGCCAAAGCCGAGCTGCTTGTCGCGCCGACCCGCGTGACGCTCGATGACAAGGCGCGTTCGGCCGAGCTCGTCCTCGTCAATCGCGGCAATGAAACCGCTGCTTTCCGCGTGTCTCTCGAAAACCGCCGGATGCTTGAAGACGGCAGTCTGGAAGCAGCCGAGGAGCCGCGCGCCGACGAACTCTTTGCGCTTGAAAACCTGCGCTATTCGCCGCGCCAGCTGATGCTCGAGCCCGGTGCCCGGCAGACCGTGCGCATCATGGCGAGCAACACCGCCGGGCTCGTGCCGGGCGAATATCGCAGCCATTTGCGGCTCATGTCGGCTCCGGCATCGGCAGCCCGTTCGGTCACGCAGGACGAAGGCGCCGATAGCAGCCTCTCGATCGAGCTGGTTGCGATCCGGTCGATCACCGTGCCGGTGATCCTGCGCGTCGGCGCGCTTGATGCAAGCGCCACGCTCGATGCCGCAGCCCTGGCTCGCGATGGCACCGATCAGCTCACCCTCAAGCTTACCCGCGCGGGCACGCGTTCGACCTATGGCGATATCAACGTCACTGTCGACGGCGAGGACGAGCCGGTGTGGACCGTGCGCGGCGTTGCGATCTATACGCCCAACACCAGCCGCGAAGTGCTGTTGCCGCTGCCGTCCGAAGTCCGCGCGAAGCTGTCGGGAAAGACGGCGCGGATCACCTATGTCTCGACCGACAAGGCGGTCCCAGAACAGCTTGGCGCGACGCTCGCCGAGCTGACCGCCAGCCTCTGATCGACGCCGGTATCGGGGCGGCTGTGCGCGCGCGGTCATGTCTGGTCTCTTTCCCCGAATGCCGGGCCGATGGCGCGCGCCCCGGCCTGCGGCCCGGCTCGCCGCATCGCTCGCTGCATCGCTCGCGGCTGCTCTTGTGCTGATCGGCGTCTGGGCCGGGCCGCTCGCGGCACAGGGGCAGGGCGATGTGTTCGACCAGCTGTTCGGCACCGCGCAGCCCGCTAAGGCCGAGGAACGCGGCGTAGACGATATCGCCTTGCCCAGCCTGTTTGCCCAGAACCGTCAGATTGCCGACGCGCTGGCCGTCTACGATCTGGAGGCGGGCGCAGGCGGCGGCGATTGCGTCGCCCTCGAACCCCTGCTCGGCGCGCTTGAGCTCGAATATTCGACCGACGCGCAAGGCGGGTTCGCGATCACCTTGCCTCAGCCGCAGCGCGTCGTCACGATCCGTTCGCAAAGCCTGGGAATGGCCGGCGGCGGGCCTTGCCTCGCGCTTGACCGGATCGCTGATTTCCTGCCTTTCACGCTGGCGCATGACCGGGCCGTTCAGTGCCTGTCGCTTACTGCCCATGCCGCGCTGCCGGTGTTGATGCGGATCGAGCGCGAACGCGCATATTCGCGCCTGCGCCCGAAATCGAGCGTGGCGAATTTCGCTGTCACCGCCCCGGAAAAGCGCCTTGCACAGCTGTGGAGCGCGGATCTCACCGCAGGGCTGGCCTATCGTGCTGGCGGCGAGTTCGATGTCAACGGTTCGGTGCTGGCAAGCGGCGAATTGCTTGGCCTCGCGGCGCGCGCGCGCATCGGCCTTGCGAACAGGGCGGGGCCGCGTGCCGGTGTGACCCTGTCCGATGCCAGCGCCGAGCGCGATCTGCTTGGCCCGCTTGGTGCGCGCAGTTTCGCGATTGGCGATGTCGTCGCCCCGGCCCAGCCTCTGATCTCCGACAGCCTTGCCGGGCGCGGCCTCGTCATTTCCTCGCGCGCGCCCTGGCGGGTCGATCTGGTCGACCGGATCGAGCTTGCAGGGCCGCTCGCCGAGGGCTGGGAAGCCGAATTGTGGCAGGATGATCGCCTCGTCGCGATCTGCCGCGAAGGGGATGCGGCGGGGAACTGGCGGTTTGCCGATCTCAACCTGCGGACCGGGCGCAATCGCTGGGTCGTGCGCCTGCACGGCCCTCATGGAGAGGCCTAGGAACGCATCTTCACCCGGCTTGTCGGCCCGCAGATGAATGCCGAGAACGAGGTCGAATACACATTCGGCATGGTCGATGGCGGTCGGCCTTTGTTCGGTCCGGGCGATGAACGCCCGCTTCAGCCCGTCTCCGGCCCGACCGCTTTCGGAACCCTCGATTGGGGTGTCACCCAAAGCCTCACGGCGCGCATGGATGTGCGCATGCCCGCCGGCGCGCAGCCGGCTGTGGCGCTGGGCATGGAGGGCGAGCTGGCAGGAGGGCTGGTGGCCGGAACGCTGGCGCGCACGGGTGCCGGAGGCGTTGCCGGGGGCTTGCGGATCGCGCGGCGACTGGGTTCGAGCGATATCGTTTTCGATCTTGCCCGGGTGGGGGGCGAAAGCGACCCCGCAGCCGCGGCGCTGATACGCGAAAACAGGCAATTCATGGCGCTTGAGGGCCAGGGCCGGATCGGGCTGGGCCGGTTGAGCCTGCCGTGGCGCTTGCGCGCACGCAGCGCGGTCTTGCGCAATGGCCGCGAGCAGCGCGATGTGGCTGCGCGCATCGCGCTTCCCTTTGCCGACTGGCAGGCGGACGCCCAGATCGGCCTGCAACAGACCGGCGATGGGCGATGGCAGGGCAATGGCGCGCTTGCGGCCACCGCCCAGCTTGATCGCTGGCGCCTGCGCGCAGGGATCAACAGCCGGATCGATGGCGGGGTGAAGCTGGGCGGGGCGCAATTGAGCGCCACGCGGCGCAGCCGGTCCGGTTCCTTCGCGCTCGATCTCGACTGGGATGCGAATACGGGTCAGCTGGGCGCGGGAATGTCGCTCAACCGCCAGATCGGCGCTTTCGGGCTTACGGGCGGGCTCGGCTACGGGCGCGAGGGCGTGCGGGTCGGGCTGGGCCTGAGCGTCGGCCTGTGGCGCGGTGGCTCGAAATGGCGCACGGCGCGTTCTGGCATCACGTCATCAGGAGCGGTCCTGGCGCATGTCTTCGTCGATGAGGATGGCGATGGCGCCTATGGCCCCGGCGAGGAAGCGATCGAGGGAGCGCGCTTTATCGTCGGCTCGGCGCTGCGCCGCGAGGAGACTGGCGAAGACGGGGGGGCGCTGTTGAGAGGTCTGCCTGCAGGCCCCGGCGTCGACGTCGAGACCCAGCTTGCCTCGCTGCCCGATTTCAGCCTTCGCCCCCAGCGTGCAGGCGATCGCGTCGAGCTGCGTCCGGGCGAGGTCCGCGAACTGGCCGTCCCGCTGCGCCCCACCGGGAGCGTGGAGGTCGAAGTGCTTCTCCCCGCTGGCGAAAACCTCGTGCCGCGTTCGGGGATTGAAGTCATCCTGCGCGATGCGAAAGGCAATGAAACAGCGCGGGCCGTCACCGATTTTGCCGGCTTCGTACTGTTCGAGGGGCTGACCTTCGGAGACTATTCGGCGCGCGTCAACGCAGGCGGCGAGCGGGTTGTGAGCGTGACGAAGGACAGGCCCGACCACAGCGAGCGCCTCGTTCTGGCAGTTTCCTGATCTTCTCCATCAGCAAGGACCGGGAGGTGAAGGCTGATCGCGCGCGCTATAAAAAAGGCCAGCGGCAACCCGTGGTCGCCGCTGGCCCTTGATTGCGCTCGCCAGAAGCAGCGAGGCAGAGGTTCCGATTACTCGGCGCCCTCTTCCATTTCGCCTTCGGCCATTTCGCCTTCGGCCATTTCACCTTCAGCCATTTCGCCTTCAGCCATTTCACCTTCAGCCATTTCGCCTTCGGCCATTTCGCCTTCGGCCATCATGTCATCGCCGGCTTCTTCAACCGAGGTCGCGTCCGCTTCGGTGGCGGCGTCTTCAGCCGGAGCCGAGCAAGCCGCGGTGGCGAGAGCGAGGCCGCTGGCAACCGCCAGCATCGATACGAAATTGGTCTTTTTCATAAGTGTGTTCCCCTTATCCGGCCCCCACTGGGGCCTTGAACTGTTGCGGGCGCGCAGTCGTCTTTCTTTCCTGCCGCCACACGCCCCCGAATCGCGGCAAGATTGTGGCAAGGCTAGCACAATGATCGCGCAGGGCTATTCCCTTTCGCAATTTTGCGGCAGTGCGCTCCATTCATGGTGGCAAGCTGCACGCCGCCGGGAAATGCAGCGGATGTGGGTGATTGCCGTCATGCGATTGGCGAGCGCGCAAGGCTCGTGTATCGGCCCTGAGGCATAAGCAACCTAACTGCATGAATGCGCCCGATTCCTCGGCATGAGGGACGGCGCCGGGGAAATGATGGGCGACAAGACAGATCCGAACCGCATCAAGGGACCTTCGGCATGAACCTGCCCGCATCCCGGTCCCAGCTGCGTGCCAGCTTCTTTCGCTGGGCGCTGTTCTGCGTGCCGCTGATCGTGCTTCTCGGATTTATCGGCGGCAAGCTGGGCACGCCCGACACCTTGTGGTTCGCGAACCTGACCAAGCCCGCGATCTTTCCGCCGCCGGCAGTGTTCGGGATCGTGTGGGCGGTGCTCTATGTCGTGATTGGCGTGGCGCTTGCGCTCGTGATCAGCGCCTGGGGCGCCTATGGGCGCGGCTTTGCGGTGAGCGCCTTTGCCGTGCATTTCGTCTTCAACCTGGCCTGGACCTCGGTGTTCTTCGGTTTCCAGAGCATGGAGGGCGGGCTGGTGGTGCTTGGCCTTGGCGTGATCACCATCCTGCCGGTTCTGTGGGGGTTCTACCGTGTGCGCCCGGTCGCGGCATGGCTGATGGCGCCCTATTTCGCGTGGCTGTGCTTTGCGACCGTGCTCAACTACCAGTTCCTTGCTGAAAATCCCGGCGGCGGAGAGCGCAAGGACACAGCCCCCGCGGTTGAGGTGGTGTTGTAGGATTTTGCGCCTTTCTGAGGCACAACCCCTCTGGACAACGCCTTCGAACGCTCCCAAATACGCAGCCATGCAAAGCGAAAACCCACTGATCGCCGACATCGTCAAAATGGCCAACAGCGCCGCCGGCACCATGGCGGGCATGACCCGCGAGGCGCGCGAGAGTGCGCGCGAGCGCATGCGCGAAGCCATGGGCGGCATGGATTTCGTCAGTCGCGAAGAGTTCGAGACGGTCAAGGCGATGGCGCAAAAGGCGCGCGAGCAGGCCGACGCGCTCGAGGCGAAACTCGCCGCGCTGGAAGCCAAGCTCAAGTAAGGCTCAGGGAGGCGCGCGTGCGGGTATGACCTTCCCCGGCACGATCACCGCGCCCGCCATCCTCATTGCCAGTCGCCCGCACGCCGAGACGGCGGTGATTGCGCGCCTGCTGACCGAGGAATTCGGGCTGGTTGCGGGCTATGTCGCCGGGGGGCGAGGGCGCCAGCTGCGCCCGGTGATGATCCCTGGAAATCTGGTCGCGCTGGAGCTGCGCGCGCGCAATGCGAGCCAGTTGCCCTTTGCGCGCATCGAGCTCGAGGAAAGCCGCGGGCCCTGGCTTTCCGAGCCGCTTCCCGCCGCCGCGATCGGCTGGGCCTGCGCGCTCACCGCCAGCACGCTGCCGGAACGCAATCCCTATCCCCAGCTCTACCATGCGATGAAGGCGCTGCTTGATGCGATCTGCAACGCCCCCTCGGCGCGCGGCTGGCTGGCAGCGATGAACCTGTTCGAGGCGATGCTGCTGCGCGAGCTGGGATATGGCGGGACCAAGCCGGATCTCGCATTGCCGTTCGAGCCGCAGTTCGAGACTTTCCGGCAAATGCACAAGCCCATCGCCCGCTATCTGCTTGCCGATGCGCGCACCGATGTTATGGCCGCGCGCGTTTCCCTGGGCGAACGTCTCGCCCGGATGGTCTGATAGGTACAAGAGATGAAGATTGCGGTTCTGGCCGGTGACGGCATTGGTCCCGAAGTGACGGCGCAAGGCGTCGCAGTGCTCGAGGCGCTGGGCCTTGATGGCCTCGAATTCACCCATGCCGATATCGGCGGCGCGGCCTACAAGCAGCATGGCCACCCCTTGCCGCCCGCAACGCTCGAGGTGGCGCGTTCAGCCGATGCGATCCTGTTCGGTGCGGTGGGCGATCCGGATTGCGACAATCTGGAGCGGCATCTGCGCCCCGAACAGGCGATCCTTGGCCTTCGCAAGGAGCTGGAGCTGTTCGCCAATCTGCGCCCGGCGAAAGTCTTTGCCGGCCTTGAGCACCTCTCGCCCCTCAAGCATGAAGTTGCGCGCGACCTCGACCTCCTGATCGTGCGCGAATTGAACGGCGATGTCTATTTCGGCGAAAAGGCGATTGGCACCACGCCCGACGGCGCGCGCGAGGGCTGGGACCGGATGTCCTATTCCGAACCCGAAGTGCGCCGCATCGGCGAGGTCGCCTACCGCGCCGCGCAGGCGGCGGGCGTTGGCCTCACCAGCGTCGACAAGGCCAATGTGCTCGAAACCTCGCAGGTCTGGCGCGACACGATTGTTGCACAGCACGCCGAATATCCGGACGTTCCGCTCAGCCACATGTATGTCGATAACGCCGCGATGCAGATCATCTCCAACCCCGGCCAGTTCAAGATTATGGTCACCGGCAATCTGTTCGGCGACATTCTTTCCGACCTTGCGAGCGCCGCGGTGGGCTCGATTGGCCTGCTGCCCAGCGCCTCTCTGGGCGCGCGCCAGACCGGATACGGCACCTATGGCCTCTACGAGCCGATCCACGGCTCTGCGCCCGATATTGCCGGGCAGGGCAAGGCCAACCCGATGGCAACGATCCTGTCCGCTGCAATGATGCTGCGCCATTCCTTCGGCCTTGAAGAGCAGGCCGCGCGGATCGAGAAAGCGGTCGAAAGCGCGCTGGCGGACGGCGTACGAGGCGGCGATCTCGGCGGCGAGCATGGCTGCGAGGCGATCGGACAAGCGGTGCGCGAGAGAGTCTAAACCTATCTCCACCCCTCGATCCAGGTCCACCAGGTGAAGCTCATCGGCCCCTCCAGCGCGGCGGCGGTCATGATCGGGAAGAACAGCGCGAAGAGCACGGTGCTTGCAAGGGGCACCGCCCAGGCCGCCCAGCGATAGCGCCCAGTTCGGGACAGATCGCTCAGCGCCAGCGCCAGCGCCGCGAAGAGAAAGCAGCTTGGCACCGTGTAGTGGTAGAAGAACTGCACCGGCTTGGGCGCAATCACCCAGAAGCCGAGCGCCACGCCATAGCCCACGACCACACCCAGACGCGCCCAGTCCATCCGGTAAAGCCCGGAGACAAGGCACCAGACCAGCGCTGGCACGCCCAGCAGGCTGGTCAGCGGGTTGCCGATCAGCAGCACGCCGCGCTGCGCATTGTCGGTGAACTCGTAGAGATACCAGATGCCGCGCGTATTGGTGATCCATTGATCCCACGTGCTCTGATAGGTGTGCGGAGTCAGCACCTGATTCTGCAAGGCCAGCATGTCGGCGTGAAAGCCGATCAGTCCCTCGCGGGCGAGCGGAGAGGGGCGCAAGGGGGCCTCCAGCCAGTATCCCGGCACAAAGGTGAGCGCATAGATCGCAAGCGGCACGATCCCCAGCCACACGAACGCCTCGGCAAGGCTGATACCGGGCACGGGCAGGCCCCGGCGGCTCATCACCAGGCGGCGTCGTCCGGCAGAAAGCCGCGCGGCAAAGAAGGTGAGGCCGGGGATCATCGCGATTACCGCCGCATTCCACTTCGCCCCCATCGCAAGCCCCAGCGCCGCGCCGGTCAGCGCCAGCCGCCAGCGCCCGCGTTCAGGCTCGCGCATCGCGGCGGCGAATTGCCACGCAGCGAGCGCCAGAAAAGCGACCATGAAGATATCGAGCATGGCAAGGCGCGCATGGATGAAAAGCGGAAAGCCCGTTGCCAGCAACACGCCGAACACGATTGTCGCGACCCGCTCCTCGCTTGCGTGCCAGATTGCGCGCATCGCTGCGCCCACCGCCAGCGTGCCCCCAATCAGCGAGGGCAGTCGCCAGCCCAGCGGATTGTCGCCCAGCGCCGCAATCCCAAGCGCGATCAATTGCTTGCCCAGCAGCGGGTGTTCAAGGTTGAGATAGCGCGCACCGCCTTCGGTTCCGATCAACAGGAATTCGCGCGCGGCGGGCAGGTAGTGCACCTCGTCGAAAAAGGGGTGCGAAGGCAGCGTCAGCCGGATCGAGGCGAAGGCTGCAAGAACCAGCGGGATCGCGAGGCACCAGCCCCACGGATCGACCTCGCGGTGATGCGGGACAAGCGGTTCGCTGTGCGCCTGGATAGGCGAGGGGGGCGTTGCGGCGGACATAAGCCTTCAAGCGCTTAGAAAGCGGCCACCCGCGCGGCAAGGGGTCATGGACCCGAGGGGGCATCGACCCGAGGAGGCATTGCCCCGAGGGCGCTCAGGCTTGAGCGGCCGGTCAGGCGGAGGCCGTTTCCCCTTGTGCGGCCTGTTGGCCCTCCAGCCAGAACAGCCGCGCGCACATGGCAAGCAGCCCGATGCTCGCGGTGGCGACCACCAGCAGCGTCCACAGTGTCACGTTCATACCCGCCGCCCGCGCGCGCGGGGCAATCAGGAACAGCGCGATCGCGATGGCAAAGAGCAGGTCCCACCACACCTGCACGCCCCACAGATTGCGCGTGTGATTGATCCATACCTGCGCCACACCCTCCTGCCAGATCGTCACCAGGCTAAAGGAGAGGAACGCGCCGCAGAGCCACGCTGCAAGGCTCGCATTGCCGCTTTTCGGGCGGCCGAAAACGAAGGTGCCGATAGCTGCGAGCGTCAGGACCAGGCCGATGAAGGCGTGGATTTCGTAGGGGTTCATCTGGGGTCTCCCTCAAGAATGTAGCGACTGCTACATATGCTTGTAGCCCGATGTAGCTATCGCTACAAGAGCCCATGGCCGAAAACCCGTCAAAGCCCCTCATGTCGCGCGAGACGCTGCTGCCAAGGCTCGCCGCTTATGTGCTCGAACACGGCCTTGGCAGCGCCAGCCTGCGTCCGCTGGCGCGGGCCGCAGGGACAAGCGACCGGATGCTGATCTACCATTTCGGCAACAAGGAGCGGCTGATCGTCGATCTGCTCTCGCACATCGCCGCGATCTATTCAGCCACCCTGGCGCAGGCGATGGGGCCCGAGCGTGCCCGGACGCGGCAGGAATGCGCCGCACGCATCCTTGCGAAGGCGCGTGATCCGGCGATGGCCGGCTTTCAGGCGCTGTGGTGGGAGATCGTCGCAGGCGCCGCGCGCGGCGTTCCCGGCTTTGGCGAGGCGGGTGAGGCGATCATGACCAGCCTGCTTGAATGGCTTGAGACGCAGATGCCCGGCGATGATCCCGATCCCGCCGGCGGTGCGCGCTATCTTCTGACCCTGATCGAAGGGACATTGATGCTCGGCACGGTCGGCCATGCGCGCACGGCGCGTGAGGGGCTGCTGGCAAGCGGGCTCGCACAGCCACTTGCCGCAGATAGAGCGGGGGACTAAGCGCCGCTACCATGAAAAAGACCACCGGAATGGAATGGGAAGCGGCGATCCGCCCCAACACAAAGGTCTTCTTCTTCGAAACTCCGGCCAATCCGACGCTCGACGTGGTGGACCTCGAACATGTCTGCTCCCTCGCGCGCGCCCACGGCATCACCACGGTGGTCGACAACGCTTTTGCCGGGCCGACCTTGCAGCGCCCGATGGAATTCGGCGCAGACGTGGTCGCCTACAGCGCGACCAAGATCATGGACGGGCAGGGCCGCGTGCTTGCGGGCGCGATCTGCGGGAGCGAGGAATGGATCACCGAGACGCTGATGCCCTTCCAGCGCAACACCGGCCCGACGCTTTCGGCCTTCAACGCCTGGGTGGTGATGAAGGGGCTGGAGACACTTGATCTTCGCGCGCGCCAGCAGAGTCGCAATGCGGTGGCTTTGGGCGAATTTCTCGAACCGCGCGTCCAGAAGGCGGGCGGGCGGATGCTCCATCCCGGGCTCGCCAGCCATCCGCGCCACGAAATGGCGGTCAGGCAGATGGACGCGACAGGGCCGATCTTTGCCTTTGATGTCGGCACGCGAGAGCGCGCCTTCGCGATCCTCGACGCGCTCGAACTGATCGATCTGTCCAACAATATCGGCGATGCCAAAAGCCTGATGTGCCACCCTGCCTCCACCACCCACGCCAATATGGGCGAGGAAGGCCGCGCCGAGATGGGCGTGACCGAGGGGCT
Organism: Erythrobacter sp.; assembly: GCA_043567175.1. Taxonomy (GTDB): domain Bacteria; phylum Pseudomonadota; class Alphaproteobacteria; order Sphingomonadales; family Sphingomonadaceae; genus Erythrobacter. The sequence continues at coordinate 1,024,554 of CP121323.1, read as the reverse complement.
TTTGCGCATCAATGTCGGCCTCGAGGATATCGAGGACCTCACCGAAGACATGGATCAGGCGCTTGGGGCTGCCGGGCTCTGAGCCCTCACTCGATCAGCACGAAGGGCGCCCAGATCGAAGGCGAGGCGCCGCCGTTGACGCTGCGATCCGCGATCAGCGCCAGTTGCGCGGCGCGCAGCGCCTGGGCGCGTTCGGTGCCGCTGGAGGCTGCCTCCACCGTCGCGATACTCAGACGCGTGGCGACATCGTCGCGCACCGGCCAGTGCGACAGCAGCAGCGAGCGCGCTCCCGAAATCTGAAACGCGCGCGCCAGGCCGCTATAGGTCGCCGCCCCGCGCCTGTCTCCCGCAGCCGTGTTGCAGGCGGACAGGATGATCCAGTCGGCGGCCAGATCAAGCTGCGCGATCTCGCTTGCGGTCAGCAGGCCATCGCGCGCAGGGCCCTGCGTGGTCCCCTGCGCGGTCTCCTGCGGCGTCATCACCAGAGCGGGTTCGGACAGACCGTCAATCTGCCCGCTGACAAGGCCATGAGTGGCAAAGGCGATCACGCGGTAATCGCTCAAGGGCATGGACCGCACGGCCTCCTCGGTCGCCTCGGCGCCGACGAGCAGCAGTGTCTCCTCGCCCGTGAAGGCCTGCCTGAGCCGCGTAAGCTCCTCGAGCGCGCCGGGCAGCGAGGGAAGCGATTGCAGGCTCTCTATATCGACCGTCATACCGCGCAAGGCGGCGCGGTCGGTGGCGGGCGCTGCGAGGCTGGGCGCGCCGATCCCGGCAAAGGAATAGCGCGCTGGCGCCGCCTCGCGGGCGCGCAGGCCAAGGCCGGGCGTCACCGCAATGGCATGGTCGCGGATCAGGAAAGCGGGCACCTCGCCCTCACTCAAAGGCGCTTTGAGCAGGACCGAGGCGGGGATCTGTGCCAGCGCGCCGCCGGCGGGAAAGATCAGCTTCGCCTTGCCCGCAACCGCCGCTGCGACATCAGGCGTGAAGACCAGCCGGTAGAGCGTGTGCGCCGCCTCCGCATCGAACGCGCCTTGCCCGGTCAGCCCTGCATCGAGCGATGCGCGCAGCCGCCGGATCAGTGTGCGCGCGCCGAACAGGCCGGTTTCAGCCGCGCCCCATGCCAGCCCTTCCCGCGTCATCGCGATGGTCACCACCCGGTCGGCAAGGACGACGGGGACAATATAGGCCTCGCTCTCGCCCAGCAGGGCCTGCGCTGCCTCGATCGAGAGCGGCTGCGGGCGAAGGAAGGCGGCGAAATCGGGATAGACGCTTTCCAGCTTGGCCTCGGCGGCTTCGCGCGCGGCTTTCGCGCTGGCGAATTCCTCGGTGCCCGCCGCCCCGTTGCCGATGGCAAGGCGTGCCTTTTCCTCCGCCTCGCGCGCGGTCCGCAGCGCTTCGAGCGCCCTTGCAAAGCCTGTCGCATCGCCCGGATAGGCAGAGGCCCGCGCGCTCAGGGCAAGGTCGCTGATGAGCGCCAGTTGCGCGCTGCGCCAGGCGCGCCGGGGATTGCCGTTTGCAAGCGCGATCGCCATCGAATCGCGAAACAGCGTCGAACCGTCCGAGGCGAGCGCGCGCCGGTCCTGGTCGCGCGCATAGATGTCGATCAGCGCGTCCTCATTGGCAGCGAGCACCGCGTCCATCACCGCGCCCGCTGTCGCCCCGTCTCCGGCGCGTGCATAGATGCGCGCGGCCTGCGTCTCGCGCTCGCGGCGCTGCGGCGTCGCTGGTTCGAACTTCGCCCGGTAGAACGGCAGCGCGCCTTCCAGCAGCGCCAGCGCCTCTGCGTGCCCGCCCGTCAGGCTGAGCGCCTCGGCAAGGTCGAGCCGCGTGCGCACCGCGGTCAGCTCGTCCTCGTCGAGGGTTTCGAGCAGTCCCAGCGCGCGGCGGAAATAGCCGATCGCCTCGGCGGGGCGTTCATCCTGCACCAGCAGCCGCCCGATCAGGGCGCGGTGATAGCCAAGTTCGCGCTCGTCCGAATAGGCCTCGTTCTCCAGCGCCTGAAGCGCGATATCGACCGCCGCGCCGGTATAGCCGCTGCGTGCGCGCAAGACGGCGGTGTTCTGGTAGATCGAAAGAAGCTGCGGGTCGCTTGGCCCCCATTCGGCCACCCCGATCTCGGCGATGCGCGCGAACAGCTCGGCGGCCTCGGCGGTGCGCCCCTTGTCGAGCGCCACCAGCGCATTGTTGAGAAAAACGTAGAGCCAGCCGATATGATCGGGCCGCGGCAGCAATTGCAACGCTATCGCCTCTGTCTCCTCGACCGCGCCGCGCGCCGCCTCGAGATCGAGATTGCGCAGATAGCTTGCATATTGAAACGCGAAGTTTACCCGCGCGGGATCGTTGGGCGCAAGGTCCGCCCTGGACAGGTCGAGCGCGCGCTTGTGCCATTCGACCGATTTCTCCAGGTCATCCTCAAGGTTGAAGAAATAGCGCGCAAGGTGATGGGCGGCAAAGGTGCGGGCATAGCACGGGGCGCAGCTTTCCATCGCGGCGGTGGCCTTGAGCCGGGCGATGTAGTCTTGCCGTGTCGCTTCGTCCTTCACGAAGGCGACGAGGCCGTGACCCACGGCGCCCGCGACCGCGTCGGGATGCAGGTCCAGCGCGGCATTGGCGAGGTAGAGCTCGTAGGCTTCTTTATATTTCGCCTTGCCGATCAGCCCAATAATAAGGTCAGAGGTGCGGTTCGCGCGCTCTTGCGCGGCGGCATCCTCGCCCAGCGCCTCATAGGCTGTCTGCGCGGCGGGCAGATTGCGGTTCGCCTCGCCGTAAATGTCGAAATATTGCGCCGTGGCCGGGCTGGCCGCGAAGACTGCGCCGAACGCGATGACCGCAGCCGCCAATGCCGCCCGTGCGCATATCAAAAACCCCTTCACCAGCGTTTCCTTCCCCAAGGCACCGTGTTCTTGTTGTTCGTATCCTTTCACGATTGCTTGGCCTGCGCAACATGATGAGCACCATCGCGAAAACCCGCTTGCCGGGCTCGGCGCGACCTGTCAGGCTTGGCGGTGCAAGACAGTTCAAGGGAGAAACCATCATGGCAAAGCGCGTCGAGCTGCTGTTCGATTTCGTCAGCCCCAACGCCTATCTCGTGTGGCAGCCGCTGCGCGCCCTGTGCGAGCGGGCCGGAGCGCAGCTTGCCGTCACGCCGGTGTTCCTTGCCGGGATGCACAAGCTCACCGGCAACGCCCCGCCGATGATCCGCAACAAGGAGGTGAAGGGCAAGGTCGAATATGACATGCTCGAAATGCAGCGCTTCATCGCAAAACACGGCTTCACCCGGTTCAGGATGCACCCGAAATTCCCGTTCAACTCGATCAGCCTCCAGCGACTGCTGGTGGCCGCTTGCGAGGATGGACGCGGGCCCGAATTCGTCGAGGCGATGTTGCCCAAGGTTTGGGAGGAAGGCGTCGATGTGACCGATGCCGGGACGCTGGCGGAAACACTCGATGCAATCGGCTTCGATGCCACCGACATGATGGCGCGCATCCAGACCGAAGAGGTCAAGCAGGCAGTTTTCCGCCATACCGAGGAAGCGGTCGAACGCGGCGCTTTCGGCATTCCGACCATGTTCGTCGAGACGGGTGCGGGTGAGGGCGGGGCTGAAATGTTCTTTGGCAAGGAACGCCTTGCCCAGGTCGAGGACGAGCTCGCCAGCGGGTAGGCGTCTTGCAAGGCGCGAATCGCGCGGGGCTGCTGCGGGCAGGATTTTGCGCGAATTGCGGCTCTTGCGGCCCTGTGCAACCCGCGCAATCAGACTTTCGTAGCTGAGGTATAGTCGAGGCTTTCGGGATACAGAGTGGATTAGCTTCGTTCCATCCCTTGCCGAGTGGTCAATTATCGCTACCTTAGGAGACGATATGAAAGAGCTGTTCCAACACGCCGCCGTCACCGAAGGTGTCACCGTTCGCGTCGCTGTAAACTTCCTGCCCGAGCAATCGCAGCCCGAGGCGGGCAAATGGTTCTGGGTCTATCATATCCGCATCGAAAACGGCTCGCACGAGGCGCTGCAGCTCAAGACGCGGCACTGGCGCATCACCGATGCGCGCGGCATGGTGAACCATGTCGATGGCGAAGGGGTGGTGGGCGAACAGCCGACGCTCTCGCCCAGTGAAAGCCACGATTACGTATCGGGCTGCCCGCTGACGACGCCGCATGGTTCGATGGAAGGGGTCTACACCTTCGTGCGCGCCGATGGCTCTCCCTTCGAAGTGCGCATCCCCTATTTCCCGCTCGCCGCGCCCGAAACCGCAGACGGACGCTCGTCGGCGCGCGGTCTGTAGGCCGGGCAACCCTCGAGCCTTTGCTGGCGAAAGCCCTGCTTTACATAACGAAACCACACGGCTGCTTGCCCGCGCGCTGAGCCGCGCCTAAGCCTTTCGCCCGTGAAAAGAACGCATCTGCCTCTCAATGCCTTGCGCGTCTATGACGCGGCTGCACGGCATCTGTCGTTCACACGCGCAGCAGACGAGCTCGCGGTGACGCCGGCGGCTGTCGGGCAGCAGATCCGCGCGCTCGAGGATCATCTGGGCGTCGTGCTGTTTCGCCGCACCTCCAAGGGGCTGGAGCTGACGCCGGAGGGCACCGCCGGGCTTGACGCGCTACGCGAGGGGTTTTTGCGCTTCGAGGAAAGCGTCGATGCGATGCAGGCGGGCCAAGCCTCGGACCGCTACACGATCGCCGCGCCGCGTGAATTCTACGGCACCTGGCTGGCCCCGCGGCTTGTGCCCTTTCAGGCGAATATGCCGGGCATCCAGTTCATCCTTGCTCCCGATGAGGGGGCCGATTTCACCGAGGCGAACCTTGACCTCGCGATCCGTTTCATCACCGGGCCGGGCGATCTCGAAGGCGTGCAACTGGCGCCCGCGCTCAAGGTCGCGGTGGCCGCGCCGGATGCGCGCGATGCGTGGATCGACTGGCCCGAAGCGGGCCTTCCCCAGGACGTGAAGGCGTGCATCAAGGCTTCGAGCGCGGGGCAGGCAATGTCCTCCGCGCTCGCCGGGATGGGGCGCACCATGCTGCCCATGGCGCTGGTCGAGCGCGCGATCGAGGATGGCGCGCTGGTGGCGCTGGATGAACCGGTGGAGAGCAAGCGCGCCTACTGGCTGGTCGCCCCGCTGCCGCAATGGCGCAGCAAGAAGGTGAAGAGCCTCGTCGCGCATCTGGTTTCATGAAGCCGCATCCGCGGCTTCGTCCTCGCTAAGCGTTTTCCGGCGGATTGTCGCCTGCGGACCCGCTGCGGGCGGGCGTTTTCGTTTGCCCTATCGCTTCGCTACTTGAGGACGCGCGGTCTTGCCGTTTGCCTTGCAAACCGGAATAGCGCGTCCATGGCTGACGTTCCCGTCCTCACCACACAGCGCTTCACCCTGCGCCCGCTTGAACGCGGTGATGCGGCGGCGCTTTATCCCACGCTGTCGGACGAGGCGCAGTGCCGCTATCTCACGCGGCCCGCATTCACATCCGAGGAGGAGCTTTGGGGCTGGCTCGCCGCGCCGGACTGGCCGGGGCTGACCTGGATTGCGGTCGACCAGGCCGGGGAGGTCGCCGCGCGCCTCGTCGCCGTGCCGCGCCTGCCCGAGGACGCGGCAGGGCCGGTCTTCGAGATCGGCTATATCACGGTGATCGACCGCCAGGGGCAAGGCATCGCGGCAGAGTGCGCACAGGCCCTGATCGCTCACCTTTTCGCACAGCCACCCGCGCAGCCGCCAGTAGGGGGCTGCGCGCGCAAGCTCACCGCCGAGGTCGACACCCGCAACACCGCCTCGGTGCGGCTGCTGGAGAGGCTGGGCTTCAGACGCGAGGCGCATTTTCGCGAGCACGATTCCAGCCATATCGGCCTTTGCGATGTCTACTGGTATGGCCTGCTTGCCAGCGAGTGGGAGCCTTAGGCGCAGGTATTCGCGGCTGTATCACCCGTCGGGAAAGTCCAGCTCGCCGTCTTCGCCCACGACCGGCAGGCCGGTGCCGTTCTCGGCATTGTAGGCGCGCACCTTGGCGTTCCATTCGGCGAGCAGATCGCGCTTCCACTGCATCACCTTGGCATCGATGCTCGCCTGGACGCGCTTGATCTCGGCCGGGTCGTTGGCCTGCGCCTTGCGCTCTTCCTCGATGGCGAGCGCGATCCTCTCCCACAGCGGGCTACCGGGGCCGACCTGCGCTTCGGGCGCGTATCGCTCGGCCATGCGCGTCTTGAGGAAGAACATCACCAGCGCCTCGTTGTGGACGCGCTCGGTCGCGATCACCTCGCCGCCATGGCGGATCTTGCGCTCGGCGCCCTCGATCGCGCGCGACAGGGCGCTCTCTTCCAGCCGCTCCACCCCCATCTGCGCCGCGCGGTCCCAGGCCTCGGCAAAGCTCTCTGCGCCCGGCCTTTGCTTGAGCTTGTAAAGCGCCTCCATCGAGCGCCCGATATGGCGCGCAGCCTGCGAGACGATGCCGGTCGCGGCGAGATGCGCGACGAAATCACGCTGGAGATCGGGCAGGATCGAGTTCGAGCGCGGCGCCTTGTGGCGATAGGGCTCGAAATCGAGCAGCGGATCGCCGGGCACGGGGCGCTCGCGCACAAAGGCGACGCGGCTGGTGGCCTGGCGCGCGATCTTGCGGGTGGTGACGGGCGTGCGACTGCTGGTGCGTTTGGGCATGACCCGGAGGCATTGTGCAGATTTTTCGCGGGTAGGAAAATGGATTTCGGGTGTGAGGCGAGGGGGGGTGATGTGGAGGGGTTTGGTGTGTGGTGCGGGGATTGTGTGTCTGGGGTTGGCGCCTGTGGCGGGAGGATTGATGCGGAAGGGTTGGGTGTGTGAGGCGGGAATGATGCGGAGGGCGGTGGTGCTTGTGGCGGGAGGGTTGATGCGGTGGGCGGTGGCGCTGGGGGAGAGAGAGTTTTTGTTTTGCGCTCCCGCATCCGCGGGAGCGTCCTCGCTAGACGTCCTCCGGCGAATCTTCGCCTGCGGACCCGCTGCGGGCGGGCGTTCTTGTTTGCCCTATCGCTTCGCTATTTGAGGACGCGTGGCCTTGCGGTTTGCTGTCGCAAACCGGGGTCAGTGCACCGGCAGCGAGGAAGCGCCAAGCGTCAGGGCGCTGGCCTGAAAAGTCGGAGCGGGATAACGAAATCTATGATTTCGCAAGGCCGACCGGCCGCCCGCAGGTGCCCCGTAGCCCAAGATTGGGCGGAGGGAACAGCACCGAGGACGCAGCCCCGGATGGGGCTGCATGAAACAAGGACTCTGTCCTTCCTTGGTTCGCCCTAACTGAAAGCGCCCCGAAACCGGCGCTCCCTAATCGACAACGCGCCCTGCAAGCCGCGCCGGTTCGAGCCACGGCCCCCGTTCGTCATCGCGAGGAGCGCGGCGACGCGGCGATCCAGAGCGCCAAAGCGCGAGTCGTCGCGAAACCCACACTGGATTGCCACGCTTTCGGCTCGCGATGAAGTGGAGGACTAGCTAGCAAAGCTGAGCGTCAGCATTCCGGGTTTCATACGAAAGTTTGTGTCGATTGCTTTGAAGCACGAAGATCGGAGCATTCACGCCATCCAAGATCGGTGGATTAGGCTAGTTGGGTCTCGTATTTAGCTTGTGTCGAGAGCTATCGAGTCTACCATTGTGTAATGCTTGTTGACGATTTCCGAGCAAGACTGATTAACGACGATGAGTTCACCATCGTCGATGAAGTAGTTTTAGCCGGTGGGGCGGCTCACGTTACGGACGCTCAGATTTTTGAGGTCGCTAAACGTTTAAGCACGACATTTGGTTGCGTGCAGGATGATGTCTCAATCTACATTACTGGCTCCGCTAAATTGGGATTCTCGATGGTCGAAAAGGTACCAAATGGTGGGACTGTGCAGCCAAGATATCGCCCATTCGGACCTGAGTCTGATATCGATATTTCGGTTATCTCCAGCGCTATCTTCGACGTAATATGGGAGGAGGTCGGGCAGTACGCAGCTCGCCGGATTTACTTCCCTCCGAAATTCCGCAATTTCGGAAATTACTTGGTTGCCGGGTGGGTTCGGCCCGATCAGTGGCCAAGAAAAAAGTCGTTGATTCACGCAAATGCCTGGTGGCAAGTTTTTGAGAAAATCAAGCTTGGTCTGAGCCCGAAGTTGCTACCAGCTACGAGTAGAGCCTTGGGCCGTTTGATGCCCGTCGCTGGGCGTGATGGCAACAACCGTATCGGGGGCATGCCCCCGATACGGTTTGCCGCTTGATCCTGCCCCGATCTCTGCCGGGGTTCGGTTCCCGAGGCTCGAGTGGGGCCGGAAGTGGTTGTAGTCTTGTCGCCAGGCTTCCAGTTCCTGGCGGGCATGGGCAAGGCTGGTGAAGATCGTCTCGTTCAAGAACTCGTCCCTGAGCCGGGCATTGAAGCTCTCGATGAACCCGTTCTGATAGGGCTTGCCCGGCGCGATGTAGTGCCACTCGACGTTGCGTTCCTTGCTCCAGCGCAGGATCGCCATGCTGGTCAGCTCAGTGCCGTTATCGCTGACGATCGTGTGGGGCCGTGCCATCCTCTCGAACACCGCTGCATCGAGTTCACGCCCGACCCGAGCGCCGGAGATCGACGTGTCGGCGATCAGGCGCACGCACTCCCGGCTGTAGTCATCGACCACGGCGAAGATCCGGAACCTGCGTCCGCAGGCAAAGGCATCGGACACGAAGTCTAGGCTCCAGCGCTGGTTCGGACCCTGCGGGACCGTCATCGGTGCCCGTGTGCCCAAGGCCCGCTTGCGACCGCCACGACGGCGCACCTGCAGCCGCTCCTCGCGATAGAGCCGCCGGAACTTCTTGTGGTTCATCGTCCATCCTTCCCGGCACAGCAGCCAGTGCAACCGCCGATAGCCGAACCGGCGACGCTGGCTGGCCAGTTCCCTGATCCGCTCGCGCGCCTTCCCATCGTCCGGCCGACGACTGACATAGCGCACCATGGTCCGATCCACGCCCAGCACCGCACAGGCACGGCGCTGGCTCACCTCGAATACTTCTTGGAGATGAGCCACCGCCTGCCGCCTGGCACCGGGCGCTAGAACTTTTTTGCGTTGATCTCCTTGAGCATGGCGTTGTCGAGCATCGAGTCCGCCAGCAGCTTCTTCAGCCGCTCGTTCTCCTGCTCCAGCTGGCGCAGACGCCGGGCATCGGACACTTCCAGTCCGCCATACTTCGACTTCCACTTGTAGAAGGTCGCCGAGCTGATCCCGTGACGGCGGCACACATCCGCCGTTGGCATCCCAGCCTCCTGTTCCTTCAATACAGCGATGATCTGCTCCTCGCTGAACCTGCTCCGCTTCATCTCGTCCGTCTCCTTGTCAGGGCCGGACTCTACTCATCTCTGGAGGAAATCTAGGGGCTCAGACCAAGCTTGATCGCGTGTTCGGTGATCGGCAAGTATCTGGCGGACTTTTTTATAATTACGAGTTTTTAAAGCACTATACGGCAAGAGCTGTGCGCGATTGTGCCAAGGATGAAATTAGTCCATGAAGACGTCTGCAACAAATAAAAAGGTCCGCGAGTTAATCAATGCAATTCGCGATGAGAAAATTGTACCACGCCCTGAGTTCCAGCGTAGGTTAGTATGGAAAAATGCGGATAAAGAGCATTTCTTGGATTCTGTTCTTAGGGGGTACCCGTTTCCAGAGATATACGTAGCTGACGGCGAAGTTGATATTGAAACTGGGGAGGGTACTCAACTACTTGTTGACGGTCTGCAGCGCCTAACCACGTTGCATCAGTATTTTTACGATGACGAGGACTTAAGTGTTTCTGCGATTCCAAAGTATAAAAACCTAAGCGAGGACCAGAAGCGCGCATTTCTGCAATATGATGTTGCAGTACGCGACCTAGGCAGTGTGTCCGGATCACAAATTGTTGAAGTTTTCCAACGCATAAATGCTACGAAGTATGACCTGAAGGAAATCGAGGTAAACAACGCGGTTTACCAAGGGGAGTTTAAGAAATTTTGTGAAAGTCTCTCTGAAAAGAATTTTTTTCAAAAATACAGGGTGTTCAATGCACAAGATTACAAAAGAATGGGCGATTTACGGTTCGTTATTTCTGTCGTAATTACCCTTATGGGGGGGTATTTTAATCGAGACGAGCAATTTGAGAATTATTTAGCTCGATTTAATGAAAATTTTTGGGAAGGAGAAGGAATTCGGGCTCGTATGGAGCGAGTGATTGAATTCTTAGAAGAGGTTAATCTAGAGAGAGGCTCGAGATTGTGGCGCAAGGCCGATTTGTACACTGCGTTTGCGGAGCTTGACTTTGCCTTTCAACGTGGGGTCGACGTCACACCATCGGAATTTCAGGAGCGGATTGGGGCTCTCTATTCCTCAATAAGCGAATCCGGATCCCCGTTTCATGCGATCGGCGAGATTTATCATAAAGCTGCGTTGCAGGCGTCCAACGACCGATTGAACCGGGTGCGGCGCGGCCACATTGTGAGGGGTTTGTTGGTCGGAAAGGATACCGAGGCAGTGTTGGATGATTTGCGTCGCGAGCAACTGGTATGACATGAGCTTCTACCCTTGACCCACCCCCCCAATTCCCCTAACGGCCCGCTCACCAGAGGCTTCCATCCGTGAAACTCACCGATGGTGGTCTCAAACAATAGAGCTGAACATTGCCGGTTCGTCCCGCAGGTCTTGCTCGCTTCTCGCGCCCGGTCACGGGCATCGGGGAACGCGGTAAGGCCTTTTCTATTGGACCCTCTCAAAGGGTGTGGGGTGGCCGTCAGAGTAACCCGGTGGCCGGAAGGGCCGATTGTCCGGGTGGAGCGTTTCAGTTCGTGCGATGAATGGCCGCTATCGCGGGCGTTTTTTCTCGCTGGATCCCGGCCTTCGCCGGGATGACGGTGAAGCGCACGAGCTTACTCATTCCATCCCCGATGATCGTCCCTCAAGTCGCCGCCGAATTAACGGTGAAGAGTACTTATGCCGACGATTAACCAGCTGGTCCGCAAGGGCCGCACTCCGCAGAAGGCCAAGTCAAAAGTCCCTGCGATGGAGCAGAACCCGCAGAAGCGCGGTGTTTGCACCCGCGTCTATACCACGACGCCGAAGAAGCCGAACTCCGCTCTGCGCAAGGTTGCCAAGGTGCGCCTGACCAACCAGCGTGAAGTCATCAGCTACATCCCGGGCGAAGGCCACAACCTGCAGGAGCACTCCGTCGTGCTGATCCGCGGCGGCCGTGTGCGCGACCTTCCCGGTGTGCGTTACCACGTGCTGCGCGGCGTGCTCGACACGCAGGGTGTTAAGGACCGTAAGCAGAGCCGTTCGAAGTACGGCGCGAAGCGGCCGAAGTAAGAGGTTTTTGTTGGGCATGCTTCAGGCATCCGCCTGAAGCTTGGTGCCTTGCCAGCCCTCGCCCCCGCCTTTCCGCCCTTGAGGATATGATATCCGGGCGGAAGGGCGGGGGCGAGGGCTGGCAAGGCCCCCCAACGACGAAGGAGTTTTAAACATGTCACGTCGTCGTAGACCCGAAAAGCGGGTTATCCTTCCCGATCCCAAGTTTGGTGATCAGGTTTTGTCGAAGTTCATGAACAACCTCATGCTGGATGGTAAGAAGGCCGTTGCCGAAGGTATCGTCTACACCGCTCTCGAAACGGTCGAGACCAAGGCCAAGGCCGATCCGGTGCAGCTGTTTCATGATGCGCTCAACAATGTGAAGCCGCAGGTCGAGGTTCGCTCGCGCCGTGTGGGTGGTGCCACCTACCAGGTGCCGGTCGAGGTTCGTCCCGAGCGTGCCCAGGCCCTCGCGATCCGCTGGCTGATCACCGCCGCGCGCGGTCGTCCCGAGACGACCATGTCGGCGCGTCTTTCGGGCGAGTTGCTCGATGCGGCGAACAATCGCGGCAACGCGGTGAAGAAGCGCGAGGACACGCACCGCATGGCGGACGCGAATACCGAACGTATCCTTTACTACACCGGCAAGTCTTACAAGATCGGCGAAGTGCATGACGGCGCAGCGACTATGGACTGGATGGAACAGGAGCAGGAGCGCGGGATCACTATCACATCTGCTGCGACGACTACGTTCTGGACCGCCGAAGATCCGATGATGGACCCGATGTCTGCGCAGCACCGCATCAACATTATCGACACCCCTGGGCACGTCGACTTCACCATTGAAGTCGAGCGCTCCCTTCGAGTCCTTGACGGCGCGGTTGCAGTATTCGACGGCGTTGCAGGTGTTGAGCCGCAATCCGAAACCGTATGGCGTCAGGCTGACAAATACGGCGTTCCGCGGATGTGCTTCATCAACAAGCTCGACCGTACCGGCGCAGACTTTTATTACTGCGTACAGTCGATCATCGATCGTCTGGGTGCAACGCCTCTGGTGCTCTATCTCCCGGTTGGTGCGGAAAGCGACCTTCAGGGCGTGATAGACCTCGTCGGCAACCGCGCGATCATCTGGGACAACGAACAGCTGGGCGCGACCTATCAGCACACCGAGATCCCGGCGGACCTGGCTGACAAGGCGGCCGAATATCGCGAAAAGCTGATCGAGACCGTCGTCGAGCAGGACGACGATGTCATGGAAGCCTATCTCGAAGGCGAGATGCCCGATGTGGCGACACTCAAGAAGCTGATCCGCAAGGGCACTATGGAGCGTGCATTCGTTCCGGTTCTGTGTGGTTCGGCGTTCAAGAACAAGGGCGTACAGCCGCTGCTCGACGCAGTGGTTGACTACATGCCTTCGCCGCTCGATGTTCCTGCGATCAAGGGCGTTCTGCCCGACACCGACACCGAAGAGACGCGCCCCTCGTCCGATGACGAGCCGTTCTCCGCGCTTGCCTTCAAGATCATGAACGATCCCTTCGTGGGCACGCTCACCTTCACCCGCATCTATTCCGGCAAGCTCTCCAAGGGCACAGTCCTCAACAGTGTTAAGGACAAGAAGGAAAAGATCGGCCGTATGCTGCTGATGCACTCCAACAACCGCGAAGATATCGAGGAAGCGTTTGCAGGCGACATCGTGGCGCTTGCGGGTCTCAAGGAAACCACCACCGGTGATACGCTTTGCGCCACCAGCGCGCCGATCATCCTCGAGCGCATGGAGTTCCCCGATCCGGTGATCGAGCTCTCCGTCGAGCCCAAGACGAAGGCCGACCAGGAAAAGATGGGCGTCGCGCTCAATCGCCTGGCTGCCGAGGACCCCAGCTTCCGCGTGACGACTGACCACGAAAGCGGTCAGACGATCATCAAGGGTATGGGCGAGCTTCACCTCGACATTCTTGTCGACCGCATGAAGCGCGAATTCAAGGTTGAAGCCAACGTTGGTGCGCCGCAGGTGGCTTATCGCGAGTCGCTCGGCAAGGAAGTCGAACTGACCTACACCCACAAGAAGCAGTCGGGTGGTTCAGGCCAGTTCGGTGAAGCCAAGGTTGTCGTCACTCCGGGTGAGCGCGGCCAGGGCATCATCTTTGAAGACGAGATCAAGGGCGGTAACATTCCGCGCGAATACATCCCGTCTGTTGAGAAGGGCATGCGCGAGCAAGCTGAAAGTGGTCACCTGGTCGGCTTCCCGATCATCGACTTCACGATCCGCAATCGGCGACTTGAACAGCCGCCGTGGCCAGATCCAGGGAACCGACACCCGCGGTAACGCGCAGGCGGTCGAAGCATTCGTTCCGCTGGCCAACATGTTCGGTTACGTCAACGAGCTGCGTTCGTTCACACAGGGCCGCGCCCAGTACACGATGCAGTTCTCGCACTATGACGAAGTTCCCTCGAGCGAGGCGCAGAAGGTCAAGGAGAAGCTTGCCTAAGAGCGCAAGCACGGCTAGGGGCGGCGCCTGATTCAGACACTGGACCTGTGGGGCCGCCCTTTCCCCGCACAGAATCAATATTCCAAGAGAAGGTAATACGGAAAAATGGCTAAGGAAAAATTTGAGCGCAATAAGCCGCACTGCAACGTCGGCACCATCGGTCACGTCGACCATGGCAAGACGACTCTCACCGCGGCGATCGCGCGGCGCCCTGATCCGCGGCGTTGGCCGTGAAGATGTTGAGCGTGGCCAGGTTCTCGCCAAGCCGGGTTCTGTTAACCCGCACACCGAGTTCTCTGCAGAGGTTTACGTTCTTTCGAAAGACGAAGGTGGCCGTCACACGCCGTTCTTCGCGAACTACCGTCCGCAGTTCTACTTCCGTACAACTGACGTGACCGGCGAAGTGATCCTTCCTGAAGGCACTGAAATGGTCATGCCTGGCGACAATGTATCGATCAACGTCAAGCTGATCGCACCGATCGCCATGGACGAAGGTCTGCGTTTCGCTATCCGCGAAGGTGGCCGTACTGTTGGTTCAGGCGTTGTAGCCAAGATCACCAAGTAAGCCCGACGGGGTTACTTGACGTCACCTCCTGGCGGGGTGGCTGAAAATTCGGGGCCCGGCTCGCAACTGTGAGCCGGGCCCCAATTTATGTGAGGCCCATTTTGCGCAGTGCCGGGAAACCGGGGCGGGGCAGGCGGCTTTCACGGGATTTGCGTCAGGACGGTGACGGTTTTTGGGTTGCATCCCATCGCCCCCACCGATATAGGCGCGTCCACACGAGAACGAGGATTCGTTCTTGAACACGCAATTTTGTAAGGCCGCCCGCTAAACCCTCCGGAAAACCGGAGACCTTGAGAGATCAGGGAGGGGCAAGTGGGGCCGGCCTTTTGTTTTTAATGAGAGGTGGGGACACCCACCCTGGCTCTTTCGCATCGGTGTAGGTAATGGAAGCTCAGAATATTCGTATTCGCCTCAAGGCGTTTGACCACCGCGTTCTTGATCAGGCAACTGGCGAGATTGCAGAAACAGCACGCCGTACTGGCGCGCTCTTATTCGTGGCCCCATTCCCATGCCGACGCGTATCGAGAAGTTCACCGTGAACCGTGGCCCGCACATCGACAAGAAGTCGCGCGAGCAGTTCGAGGTGCGCACTTACAAGCGGTTGCTCGACATTGTGCAGCCGAACGCACAGACGGTCGACGCGCTGATGAAGCTCGATCTCGCCGCTGGCGTCAACGTGGAGATCAAGCGCGCCTAAGGCACTTGGCTCGCCGTCCCTCGACAGGACGCTAAACCGGTCGAATGAATAAAGGGGCTCTTGATGGCCCCGCCGGGTTACACACCCGGCAAGACATCGGGATACCGCCGGACTTTTCCCATTTGCGGAACTGGACGGGCTGAGTCCCTCCGTCTCGCCAGCAGCGGCCTTCGGGCCAAGGTGGCATCGACCCGGACGGGGTTCAGCCGAAAATTTCAATCACGCACTCCCGGGATGGTCCCAGGCGTGCCTCTGTAAGGAGTATGGACGATGCGCACAGGCGTGATCGCAAAGAAAGTCGGGATGACCCGCCTGTTCCAGGAGGACGGACGTCACGTGCCCGTTACGGTCCTCGCTCTGGAAGATTGCCAGGTTGTCTCGCACCGCACCCAGGATACGGACGGTTATTTCGCCGTCCAGCTGGGCGCCGGAGAAGCGAAGCAGAAGAATGTGGCCAAGCCGCAGCGTGAGCATTTCGCCAAGGCTGGCGTTGGTCTCAAGATGCGCATTGCCGAATTCCGCGTCGAAAACGAAGATGGCCTCGTGCCGGTCGGCTCGCTGATCAGCGCAGAGCATTTTGTGGCTGGCCAAAAGGTCGACATCACCGGGCATACCCAGGGTAAGGGTTTTGCTGGCGCCATGAAGCGCTGGGGCTTCGGTGGTCTTCGTGCAACGCACGGTGTCTCGCTCTCTCACCGTTCGCACGGTTCGACGGGTAACCGTCAGGATCCGGGCCGCGTGTTCAAGGGCAAGAAGATGGCTGGTCACATGGGTGATCGTCAGCGGACGCAGCAGAACCTCGAAGTGGTTCGCACCGACGCTGATCGCGGCCTGCTCTTCGTCAAGGGTTCGGTCCCTGGTTCGAAGAATGGCTGGCTGCTCGTTCGCGACGCGATCAAGCTTCCGGCTCCGTCCGACGCTCCGTTCCCCGGCGCGGTCAAGGAGACCGCCAAGCCGGCAAATGACGAGCCTCAGGTCGAAGCGGCTGCTGACACCCCCGTTGACGTGGCCGAAGCGCCCGCCAGCGAAGAAACCAAGGAGTCCTAAGCCATGAAGGTGAAGGTCCAGAAAATCGACGGCAAGGCGTCGGGCGACATCGAGCTGAGCGATGCCGTGTTCGGCGTCGAGCCGCGCGCGGACATCCTGCACCGCGTTGTTACCTGGCAGCTTGAAAAGCGCCGTGCCACCGCCCGCCCGACGCGTGAGCGTTCGGACGTCGCGCGCACCGGCAAGAAGTTCGGCGCCCAGAAGGGTTCGGGCGGCGCTCGTCACGGCGATCGCGGCGCTCCGATCTTTATCGGTGGTGGTAAGGCTCACGGTGCTCGCAAGCGCGACTTCGATCCCTCGCTGAACAAGAAGGTTCGCGCGCTGGGGCTGAAGATGGCGCTTTCGACCAAGGCGGCAGGCGGTCTCGTGATCGTCGACAGCCTTGAACTCAAGGAAGCCAAAACCAAGACGCTCAAGAGCCAATTCGACAAGGCCGGGCTGAGCGGCAAGGTTCTCGTCATCGACGGTGACGCGGTGAACGGCGATTTCGCCAAGGCTGCGGGCAATCTGGTGGGCGTGAATGTCATGCCGGCCGCTGGCGCCAATGTTTACGACATTCTCAACCACGACACGCTTGTCCTGACCAAGGAAGCGGTCGCCAAGCTGGAGGCGCGCTTCAATGGCTAAGAACAAGGACGTCGATGCGCGTCACTATGACGTGATCCTGGCTCCGCACATCACCGAGAAGTCCACCATGGCTTCAGAGAACAACGCTGTTGTTTTCAAGGTTTCGGGCGATGCGACGAAGCCACAGATCAAAGAGGCGGTTGAAGCGATCTACGACAAGAAGGTCGCATCGGTGAACACCATCGTCACCAAGGGCAAGACGAAGCGCTGGCGGGGCAAGCCCTACAAGCGCTCGGACTTCAAGAAGGCTGTCGTTCGTCTCGCCGAGGGTGAAATGATCGATATCACTAGCGGTATCTGAGGCGGATCATGGCACTCAAGAACTACAAACCGACAAGCCCCGCACGCCGCGGCCTGATTCTTGTCGACAAGTCCGGCCTGTATAAAGGCAAGCCGGTCAAGTCGCTGACAGAAGGCAAGCGCAAGACCGGTGGCCGTAACAACAAAGGTCATGTCACTTCGCGTGGCATCGGCGGTGGTCACAAGCAGAAGTATCGTTTCATCGACTTCAAGCGTCGTAAGTGGGATGTTCCTGCGACTGTCGAGCGGATCGAGTATGACCCGAACCGCACGGCTTTCATCGCGCTTCTGAAATATGAAGACGGTGAGCAGGCATACATCATCTGCCCGCAGCGCCTTGCTGTCGGTGACAGTGTGGTCGCGGGCGAGAAGACCGATACGAAGCCGGGCAACGCCATGCTTCTGGGTCAGATGCCGGTTGGTACGATCTGCCACAATGTCGAGATGAAGCCGGGCAAGGGCGGTCAGATCGCCCGCAGCGCAGGCGCCTATGTCCAGCTCGTCGGTCGTGACCGCGGCATGGTGATCGTTCGCTTGAACTCTGGCGAACAGCGTTACCTTCGCAGTGATTGCATGGGCACGGTTGGCGCGGTGTCGAACCCCGACAACCAGAACCAGAACTTTGCGAAGGCCGGTCGCACACGCTGGAAGGGCAAGCGCCCTCTCACACGTGGTGTTGCGAAGAACCCGGTCGATCACCCGCATGGTGGCGGCGAAGGCCGGACCTCGGGCGGCCGTCACCCGGTCACCCCGTGGGGCAAGCCGACCAAAGGGGCTCGCACCCGTAACAAGAAAAAGGCGTCGCAGAAGATGATCATCCGCTCGCGTCACGCCAAGAAAAAGAGGTAAGGACACATGGCACGTTCCGTCTGGAAAGGTCCGTTTGTCGAACTCAGCCTTCTGAAGAAGGCGGAGGACGCACAACAGGCGAGCAACAGCAAGCCGATCAAGACCTGGTCGCGTCGCTCGACCATTCTCCCGCAGTTCGTTGGTCTGACATTCAATGTTTACAACGGGCACAAGTTCATTCCCGTCTCTGTTTCGGAAGAGATGGTCGGTCACAAGCTTGGTGAATTTGCGCCGACGCGCAATTTCCCCGGCCATGCTGCCGACAAGAAGGGTAAGCGCTAATGGGCAAGGCAAAATCACCGCGCCGTGTTGGCGATAACGAGGCATTGGCTGTCGGAACCACTATCCGTGGTTCGGCACAGAAGCTGAACCTCGTTGCGCAGCTGATCCGCGGCAAGAAGGCCGAAGAGGCTTTGAACATCCTGGAATTCTCCAAGCGGGGAATGGCCAGGGATGCCAAGAAGGTTCTCGCCTCGGCGATCGCCAATGCGGAAAACAACCACGATCTCGACATCGACGCGCTTGTCGTTGCCGAAGCGAGCGTGGGCAAATCGATCACGATGAAGCGCTTCCACACGCGCGGTCGCGGTAAGTCGACCCGCATCCTGAAGCCGTTCAGCAAGCTGCGCATCGTGGTGCGCGAGCAGGAAGAAGAGGCTTAAGATGGGTCAGAAGAGCAATCCGATCGGTCTGCGCCTGCAGATCAACCGCACTTGGGACAGCCGCTGGTACGCCGAAGGGCGCGACTATGCCGGCCAGCTCAAGGAAGACATCGAGATCCGCAACTACATCACCAAGAATCTGCCGCAGGCGGCGATTTCTAAGGTGGTGATCGAGCGTCCGGCGAAACTTTGCCGCGTTTCTATCTATGCTGCACGCCCAGGCGTGATCATCGGCAAGAAAGGCGCAGACATCGAGAAGCTTCGTTCGAAGCCTGCATCGATGACTGATAGCGAAGTGAAGCTGAACATCGTTGAGATCCGCAAGCCGGAAATCGACGCGAAGCTTGTTGCACAAGGTATCGCTGACCAGCTGATCCGCCGTGTTGCCTTCCGCCGTGCGATGAAGCGCGCGATGCAGTCGGCCATGCGCCTTGGTGCCGAGGGTATCAAGATCGTTTGCGGTGGCCGTCTTGGCGGCGCTGAAATCGCGCGCGTCGAGCAGTATCGCGAAGGCCGCGTGCCGCTTCACACGCTGCGCGCCAATATCGATTACGCTGAAGCCGAGGCACTGACCGCTTACGGCATCATCGGCATCAAGGTGTGGGTCTTCAAAGGCGAGATCCTGGGCCACGATCCGACCGCGCAGGACCGTCTTATGATGGAATCGCAGACTTCGGGAGTGCGTCCGGCCCGTTGAGGTCAGGACCGCTTGAATAGGTAAGAGACAATGTTGCAACCGAAGAAAACCAAATATCGCAAGGCTTTCAAGGGCCGGATCAAGGGCGAAGCCAAGGGCGGCACCACGCTGAACTTTGGCTCCTATGGTCTCAAGGCGCTTGAGCCCGAGCGGATCACCGCGCGCCAGATCGAAGCGGCTCGCCGCGCGATCACCCGCGCCATGAAGCGTCAGGGCCGCCTCTGGATCCGCGTCTTCCCCGACGTGCCAGTGTCCAAGAAGCCGGCAGAAGTGCGTCAGGGTAAGGGCAAGGGCTCGGTGGAATACTGGGCCGCGCGCGTGAAGCCGGGCCGGATCCTTTTCGAACTCGACGGTGTCGATGGCCCGGTCGCTGCGATGGCGTTCGAACGCGCCGCGATGAAGCTGCCGATCAAGACCAAGGTCGTGGCGCGCTTTGGCGACGAATCGCACCTCAAGGGAGGCAAGTAATGGCTGATATCGCAGACCTTCGTACGAAGACCGACGACCAGCTTTCCGCAGATCTGACCGAGCTCAAGCGCGAGCAGTTCAACCTGCGTTTCCAGGCGGCTACCAACCAGCTGGAAAAGGCGAGCCGCGTCAAGGAAGTGCGCCGCCATATCGCGCAGATCAAGACACTGCAGAACGAGCGCGCCGCTGCGGCGAAACAGGCGTAAGGAGTAGACTATGCCCAAACGTATCCTGATCGGATCTGTCACCTCCGACAAGACCGACAAAACCGTGACCGTACTGGTCGAACGCAAGGTGAAGCACCCGCTTTACGGGAAGATCATCCGTCGTTCGAAGAAGTATCACGCTCACGACGAAAACAACGAATACGCGATTGGTGACGTGGTCCGCATTGAAGAGACCAAGCCGATTTCGAAAACCAAGACCTGGACCGTGAAGGACCGTGTCGTGTCGGGCGGAGTGCAGGCGGTTGAAGCTGACCTCGATGTCGAGGCGGCCGGACAGTAATTTTCCATGGTCCCGCCAAGGCGGGGACGGATTTTGACGAGGAACTGCTGAGCCCCGGTCAGTATCGGGCGTCCCAGCAAGCCAAGAGAAGGAAACGGATCAATGATCCAGATGCAATCCAATCTCGACGTCGCGGACAATAGCGGCGCCAAGCGCGTCCAGTGCATCAAGGTGCTGGGCGGGTCGAAGCGTCGGTTTGCCTCCGTTGGCGACGTGATCGTGGTCTCTGTGAAAGAGGCCCAGCCGCGCGCGAAGGTCAAGAAGGGCGATGTTCATCGCGCCGTGATCGTCCGCACCAAGAAGGACGTGCGTCGTCCCGATGGCAGCGTGATCCGCTTTGACAGCAACGCTGCAGTGCTCGTGAACAAGAGCGAAGAGCCAATCGGCACTCGTATCTTTGGCCCAGTTGTTCGTGAACTGCGTGGCCGCGGCTTCATGAAGATCATCAGCCTTGCTCCGGAGGTGCTCTAACCATGGGTGCGAAGATCAAGAAGGGCGACAATGTCGTCGTGCTGTCGGGCAAGGACAAGGGGCGCACCGGTACGGTGACCCAGGTCATGCCCAAGGACGGTAAAGTGATCGTTGAAGGCATCAACGTAATCACGCGTCACAACAAGCCGACGCAGATGAACCCGCAAGGTGGCATCGAGCGCAAGCCCGCTCCGATGCACATCTCCAAGGTCGCTGTAGCGGATCCCAAGGACGGCAAGCCGACCCGCGTCCGTTTCGAAGAGAAGGACGGCAAGAAGGTTCGAGTTGCTGTAAAGAGTGGGGAGACCATCGATGGCTGATTATACCCCCCGTATGCGGGCCAAGTACGACAATGAAATCGTCAAGGCCATGACCGAGAAGTTCGGTTACAAGAACGCGCTCGAAGTCCCGCGCCTGGAAAAGATCACGCTCAACATGGGCGTGGGCGAAGCCAGCCAGGACAAGAAGAAGGTGACGACGGCAGCCGAGGAGATGGCGCTGATCGCTGGTCAGAAGCCGGTCATCACTAAAGCCAAGAAGTCGATCGCTCAGTTCAAGCTGCGCGAAGGCATGCCGATCGGTTGCAAGGTAACCCTGCGCCGTGACCGTATGTACGAATTCATGGATCGTCTGGTGACTGTTGCAATGCCTCGCATTCGTGACTTTCGTGGTCTGAACCCGAAGTCATTCGATGGCCGTGGCAACTATGCAATGGGCCTCAAGGAACAGATCGTGTTCCCCGAGATCTCCTACGACAGGATCGACAAGGTCCGGGGCATGGACATCATCGTCACCACCACCGCGAAGACCGACGAGGAAGCGCGCGAGCTGCTTCGCCTCTTCGGTTTCCCCTTCCAGGGCGACGCGGAAGCCAAGAAGGCCGCCTAAGTGGCCTTCGAGACACGAGACACAAGAAAGAAGAGAGCTTAAGTCCAATGGCGAAACTGAGTTCCATTAACAAGAACGAGAAGCGCAAGAAGCTCGTCAAGCAATATGCAGCGAAGTACGAGAAGCTGAAGGCAATCGCTGATGATGAATCGCTCGATGAGAGCGAGCGTCTGATCGCACGTCTGAAGATGGCGGAAATCCCGCGCAATGCGAACCCGACCCGGGTCCGCAACCGTTGCGCCACCACTGGTCGCCCACGCGGCTATTACCGCAAGTTCGGCATCAACCGTATCGAACTGCGTCAACTCGGCAACCGGGGCATGATCCCTGGTCTGACCAAGTCGAGCTGGTGAGGAATTAGACAATGGCAATGACCGATCCTCTGGGTGATATGCTCACCCGTATCCGCAACGGCCAGCAGGCGAAGAAGGACTCTGTCCTGTCACCTGCGTCAAAGCTGCGTGCGAATGTGCTCGAAGTGCTTCAGCGTGAAGGCTACATCCGTGGCTATTCCGAAGACGAGAGCGGCAAGCACAAGGCCCTGCGCATCGAACTGAAATATTTCGAAGGCGAGCCGGCGATCAAGCACGTCGCGCGCGTGTCGAAGCCGGGTCGTCGCATCTATTCGGGCAGCCAGGAGCTTCCGACGGTGCGCAACGGCCTTGGCATCACGATCGTCTCGACGCCGCGCGGTGTTCTCTCGGACGCGGAAGCGCGCGAGAGCAATGTCGGCGGCGAAGTGCTCGCGGAGGTGTTCTGATGAGCCGCATTGGTAAAAAAGCGGTCCCGATCCCTGCCGGGGTGACGGCCGAGATCAAGGAAGGCGTCCTCAACGTCAAGGGTCCGAAGGGCACCCTTTCGCTGGGGCTTTCTGACCTGATCGACTACAAGATCGGAGACGGCGAGATCGCGGTCAACCCGGCGAATGACAGCCAGAAGGCGCGGGCCTATTGGGGCATGCAGCGCACATTGGTGTCTAACCTGGTTGAAGGCGTGACCGATGGCTTCACCAAGACACTGCAGATTTCGGGCGTCGGATATCGTGCTCAGGCGCAGGGCCAGAAGCTCAAGTTGCAGCTCGGCTACAGCCACGATGTCGATCTCGACGTGCCTGAAGGCATCGAGGTGAAGACCCCGGACCAGACCACCGTTGAAGTTTCCGGCATCGACAAGCAGGCCGTGGGCCAGTTTGCTGCCGAGATCCGCGAATGGCGCAAGCCCGAGCCTTACAAGGGCAAGGGTATCAAGTACCAGGACGAGTATGTCTTCCGTAAGGAAGGGAAGAAGAAGTAAGATGGCAAAGCTTTCTCTCTTTGAACGCCGCCGCCGCCGCGTGCGCACCGCGCTTCGCAGCCGTGCTGGTGGTAAGCCGCGCCTGTCCGTGCACCGCACTGGCAAGCATATCTACGCGCAGATCATCGACGACGCCGAAGGCCGCACCGTGGCCGCCGCCTCGACGCTGGGTGGCAAGTCGAGCGGCGCGAATGTCGATGCTGCCTCGCAGGTTGGCAAGGATATCGCCGCCGTCGCCAAGAAGGCCGGTGTGACGAGCGTCGTGTTCGATCGCGGCGGTTTCCTTTTCCACGGCCGCGTGAAAGCGCTGGCTGATGCCGCTCGCGAAGGCGGGCTGGAGTTCTGATGATGGCTGACGAAAAGAAAACCGAAGACCAGACCGCAGACCAGGCACCGGAAGCCAAGGTCGAAGAAGCCTTGACGCCGCAGGAAGGCGACACGGTCGATGTCCAGAAGGCCAAGGCTGAAGCCGAGGTCCCGGCGGTTGCCAAGACTGAGTCCGTCGCGGCTGATACGCAGTCGACCGCGCAGGCGGACGACCGTGGTGGCCGGGGCCGTGGTGGCCGGGGCGGCAACCGCGATGGCGGTCGAGGCCGTGGCCGTGGTGGCCGCGACGGTGGCCGCGGTCGCCGCGAGGAAGAAGATGATGGCATCATCGAGAAGCTGGTGCACATCAACCGCGTCTCCAAGACGGTGAAGGGCGGTAAGCGCTTTGGCTTTGCAGCCCTCGTTGTGGTCGGCGATGGCCAGGGCCGCGTCGGCTTTGGTCACGGCAAGGCGCGCGAAGTGCCTGAAGCGATCACCAAGGCGACCGCTGCGGCGCGCAAGAAGATGATCCGCGTTCCGCTCAAGGAAGGCCGCACGCTGCACCATGACGGCAATGGCCGTTTCGGTGCCGGCAAGGTCACCCTTCGCACCGCGCCTCCGGGGACCGGCATCATCGCCGGCGGTCCGATGCGCGCTGTCTTTGAAAGCCTGGGCGTCGCTGACGTTGTGACCAAGTCGGTCGGCACGTCGAACCCCTATAACATGATCCGCGCCACCTTCGAGGCGCTGCAGGACCAGACTTCTCCCAAGTCGGTTGCGCAGCGTCGCGGCAAGAAGGTCGTCGACCTTCTGGGTCGCGGTGGTGCGAGCTCGGCCGAGGCGGAAGCCGACGCCGCGGCAATTGCGGAGTAATCGACAATGGCTACCATCAAGATCAAGCAGGTCGGTTCGCCGATCCGTCGGCCCGAGAGCCAGCGCAAGATCCTCATCGGTCTTGGTCTCAACAAGATGCACAAGATCGTAACGCGCCAGGACACCCCCGAGGTGCGCGGCGCGGTCGCAAAGATCCCGCATCTGGTCGAGATCGTCGACTGACATTTCTCAAGAGGGGCCCCGCCCCTTCGGCTGAATAATACTGGCCGCGCCAGTCCTTACGGGCTAGCGCGGCCTTTATGTCTGTATTGGGGAAAATCAGGGGCGAATTGTCAAAGCGCCGCCGCGTCAAGGAGCGTGAGGCGCGCATTCGCGACCTGAGCCGCGCCTTTGCCGATCCCATGCATTCCGTCGCTTTGGTTGAATACGACACGCAAACGGTGGGGATGTTCGCGCAGCTTTCCGCCTGTCTCAAATCCGCTGAAGTCGCCGAACATTACGGCAAGCGCGTGGTCATGCGGCTCGTATCGCCCAATTACCGCGAAGCGGACGATGATCCCGATTGGTTCAGCGCCTATTTCGTGAACCGGGCGTTGGCCGATCTGCCAGCGGATATGGCGCCGATCCTGCTACGCGAAAGTGGCGAGCTGGACACCCGCAACAAGCATGCGTTTTCGGTGCGATCGCAGTGATTGGGCCAAGGGCATGCGGATTGGCGGTTTGATGGGATAGTTTGCGGCGGATTTTGCCTGTTTTCGGGTCTTTTCCATCCTCGCTGATGGACTTCAGACACACTTATCCGGTTGCGGCCTGTCGTTCGTGGAAGATCAGGCGGTCGAAGTTGTAGGCCAGATTGGCCAGAGTGAGTTTGGCCTGTGCCCTGGCGAGGCCGATGGTGCGGATAAACAGGCCGTAGCGCCCTTTTTGATGCGCGAAGACATGTTCAACCCTGGCGCGGATCGCGGACTTTGCAGCGTTGGCGCGCGCCATGTTCTTCGGCATCGGCCTGCCCTTGGGCTTGCGGCGATGGATGCGGCTTTTGAGCATGTTGCTCTTCAGCAATGCCTCGTTCCTGGCGCTGCGATAGGCGCTGTCAGCCCAGACATCGCTAGCCGTGTTGTTCGGGTCGATAATATGACGCAGTTCGCGCCCGTCGCTGTGGGCCGCTGATGTGACCTTGCCCTTGCGGATAAAGCCAAAGCACCGGTCGATGCTGATGTGCGACTTGTAGCCGAACACTGGGGTCGCGATCTGCGGCAGCGGCGTGCCGTCAGGACGGTAGCGGACCTTGCCCCCAACCTTCACCGTCCAGCGCGCATCGACATCCTTTTGATGTGCCTTGTCCGGCTTGCCCGGCCATATCTGCCTGGCCGATTTCCCTGCCTTGACCGCGGCCTTCTCTTCATCGGTGTTCCGCTGCTTGGGAGCGGGCACCAGCGTGGCATCGACGATCTGTCCGCCCATGGCGAGATAGCCGCGTTCGCGCAGTTGCTGCTCAAAGGCCTGCATCAGCGCCTCAAGCGTGCCGCTCTCGGTCAGCCGGTTGCGGTAGTGCCGGATGGTGTTCTCATCCGGCATGGTGCCGCCCAGATCGAAGCCGAAGAAGCGCATCCACGAAAGCCGGTCGCGGATCATGAACTCCATCCGCGCATCGGAGAGGTTGTGCTGTGCCTGCACCACCAGCACCTTGAACATCGACACCGGATCGAAAGGCGGCCTGCCGCCCTTGGCGCCATCGCTATATCCAAGGCCCCGGACCAGGATGGGTCGGAAATGTTCAAACTCGACCGTATCCGCCAAAACCTCCAGCGGGTCGCCGTCCTTGCTCAGCCGCTCAAGGTGCTCCGCCAACGAAAACAGGCTGCGTGGGTGCATCGAAATTCTCCGTCCAATGCAGCCAGTGAATCAGATCATGGCGTCAAAGGCGAGGGGTTTTTGCGGGTGTCCAGCTGGCCTCGCTCAACGCGCCTTACGATCACAAGACATGGCGGCTCGAGACGGTCGTGCAAAAGGATTCATTGCGGATCTGAGCGCATCCTTCGCCTACGCCATGTGGGGGAATAGCAAGCGCATCGGGCCATTTTGAGGGTGACATGGGCGCGCAAGGCCGCTAGGGGCGCCGCTTCCTATCAGCGCGAACCCTATAACAGGGCCTAGAAAGCGAAAGCGAGTGCAACAATGAAACTCAACGATATCCGTGACAATGATGGTGCCCGCAAGGGCCGTATGCGTGTGGGCCGTGGCATCGGCTCGGGCAAGGGCAAGACTGCCGCACGCGGCCAGAAGGGCCAGAAGAGCCGTTCGGGCGTTGCCATCAAGGGCTTCGAAGGCGGCCAGATGCCGCTCCACATGCGGATCCCGAAGCGCGGCTTCAACAATCCGTTCGGCAAGGATTTTGCCGAAGTGAACATCGGCATGGTCCAGAAGTTCATCGACGCCAAGAAGCTCGATGCCAAGAAGGACGTGACCGAAGAGGTTCTTCGCGAGGCCGGTCTGGCGCGCGGCGGCAAGGACGGCGTGAAGCTGCTGGGCAAGGGCGAGATTTCGGCCAAAGTCAAGTTCGTCGTCACCGGCGCCACCAAGGGCGCGATTGCAGCGGTCGAAAAGGCCGGTGGCAACATCGAGGTGACCGCCAAGCCGAAGGCTGCGGCGGACGCTGAAAGCGAATAATCCGACAAAACACGGTGGCGGGGGTTCGACAACGGGCCTCCCGCTTCCTACCTATCCCGTCTAAGCGCGCTTCTTGGGCGCGAGAAGATCAGGATCTAAGAGCCCACCATGGCATCACGCGCAGATAACGTCGCAAGCAACCTAAACCTTGGCAATTTCGCTCAGGCGACCGAATTGCGCCAGCGTATATGGTTTACGCTAGGCGCTCTCATCGTCTTCCGGTTCCTGAGCTTTGTGCCGCTTCCCGGAGTCAATCCGGCCGCATTGCAGGACCTTGCGGATCTGGCACGCGGCGGCGTGGCGGAGTTGTTCAACACTTTTTCGGGCGGCAGCCTGGAGCGGATGAGCCTGATCGCGCTTGGAGTCATGCCCTACATTACCGCTTCGATTGTGGTGCAGATGGCATCTGCGCTCCACCCGACGCTCGCGGCTCTCAAGAAAGAGGGCACGACAGGTCGTCAGAAGCTGAACCAGTACACGCGCTATGGCACAGTGTTCCTCTGTTCGATCCAGGGCTATTTCCTGGCGGTCGGTCTCGAGACGTTCGCAAGCGCCAACGGCATTGCCGCAGTGGTGAACCCCGGCATTGCGTTCCGCGCAGGCGCTGTCATCAGCCTGGTGGGCGGTACGATGTTCCTCCTTTGGCTGGGTGAACAAATCACCAGTCGCGGGATCGGTAATGGCGTCTCGCTCATCATCATGGCGGGCATCGTCGCCCAGTTCCCGACCTTTGCGATCAACCTCTTCGAAGGCGGGCGCACCGGCACGATCGGTCCGGCGATCATCGTTGCGTTCATCCTGATGGTGGTCGGTCTCATCCTGCTCATCAGCTTTGTCGAGCGCGCCCAGCGCCGCCTGCTGGTGCAATATCCCAAGCGTGCTACCCAGCGCGGGATGGTGCAGGCCGATAACCAGTATCTTCCCCTGAAGCTCAACACTGCCGGCGTCATTCCGCCGATCTTTGCCAGTTCGCTGCTGCTCTTGCCGCTGACGATCTCGCAATTTTCGGCCAATTCGCTCGATGCGGACAGCGCCTTTGGCGGTGTGATCCTGACGCTCAACCAATATCTGGCGCACGGGCAGCCGATCTACATGGCGCTCTATGCGATCGGGATTATCTTCTTCTGCTTCTTCTACACAGCGGTTGTGTTCAACCCGGAAGAGACAGCGGACAATCTGAAGAAGAACGGCGGCTTCATTCCGGGTATCCGCCCGGGCAAGCGCACCGCGGATTATCTCGATTACGTGCTGACCCGTATTACTGTGGTTGGCGCCATCTATCTCACCTTCGTGTGTGTCGTGCCCGAATACATGATCGCGGAGATCGGCATCCCGATCTATCTTGGCGGCACCAGCCTGCTGATTGTGGTGAACGTCACGGTCGACACGATCACGCAGATCCAGTCGCACCTGTTCGCGCACCAATATGACAACCTTATCAAAAAGGCTAAGTTGAAGGGCCGCAAGCGATAGCCCATTGGGGAGGGGTTGAACGCTTACGAGGCCGTGCCCGATATCTGGGCGCGGCAAAGGTGGAGAGAGCATGAACATCATTCTTCTGGGGCCTCCGGGCGCAGGCAAGGGCACGCAGAGCGCTGGCCTCGTTGAACGCCACGACATGAAACAGCTCTCGACGGGCGATATGCTCAGAGCAGCGGTCAAGGCACAGACCCCGGTGGGGCTGGCTGCGAAAGCGGTGATGGACCGCGGCGAACTGGTCTCCGATGAGATTGTGTCTTCGCTGATCGACGAGAACCTTGGCTCCATGCCGGCAGGGCAGGGCGCCATCTTTGACGGCTATCCTCGCACTGCGGCCCAGGCGGCTGACCTTGACCGCATTCTTGAGAAGAACGGCCGCAAGCTTGACCATGTGATCGAGCTCGAAGTGAACGAGGATGCGCTTGTCGTGCGTATTGTCGGCCGTTTCAGCTGCGCCAATTGCGGCGCGCTGTACCATGACACCGCGAACCCGCCGTCCAAGGATGGCGAGTGTGATGTGTGCGGTTCCACCGAGTTCAAGCGCCGGCCGGATGACAATGAGGAAACCGTGCGCACCCGCATGGCCGAATACCGCGCCAAGACTGCGCCGATCCTGCCCGGTTATGAAGAGCGCGGCATCGTCTCGCGCGTCGACGGGATGGCCGGCATCAAGGAAGTCGCCGCTGCGATCGACGCCATTCTGGCCTGACCCCTTCACGGGCTGACAGCGCCGCGCCGGCAGGGCTTTTCGCGCGCATCGCGATAGACTAGGCCCCTGGCGAAAAGGGAGAGGTCAATCATGCGACTCTGGATTAGGGCTGCGCTTGGCGCTGCGGCGCTTGGCACATCGATGGCCGGGCAGGCGGAGGTTGTCGAAACGCGCGAAGATGGCTTTGTCACCAAGGACACCGCTTTTGTTGCGGCAAGTCCCAAGGAGACCTGGCTTGCCCTTATCTCGCCTTCGGGCTGGTGGTCCTCGCAGCACACCTGGTCGGCCGATGCCGCCAATCTGCGGCTGACCCCTCAGGCGGGAGGCTGCTTTTGCGAGAAGATCCCCGAAATCGTAACGCCAGATAGCTTCACTCTTGAGGGCAGCGTCGAGCATATGCGGGTGATCCAGGCCTATCCCGAACGCGTCCTGCGCATGACGGGCGCGCTGGGCCCGCTGCAGAGCGAGCCGGTCGCGGGCATTCTTACGATTGTCCTTACCGAGGTGGAAACGCCTGAGGGCATGGCAACCCGGATCGTGTGGGAATACAATGTCGGCGGCTCGATGCGCTACGAGGTTCCGGTTATCTCCAAGGCGGTCGACGGGGTGATGAGCCTGCAGCTGGCGGGCCTCGCCGAAAAGCTGGGCGTGGTCGATATGCCCGAAGAATCCGAAGCGCCATCGGAAGCGCCCGGGGCCGGGCAAGAGACCGAAAAGGCTGTCGACGAAGGCGCGCTCGAGAAGGGCATCGAGGCTGCCATCATCAAACCGCAGGACATGCTGGGGGAAGGCGCTGCAGCGGACGGGGATGAAGTCGACGAGGCCGAAGAGAACGGCCCCAGCGTCGATGAAGCCTTCGACGATCTGTCCGAGCCCCTGGAGGGCCCACCTTCGCGATAGGGGCGCAGCCTTGCGCCAGACCGGCGGGCCGAGGCGTTCAGTGCGATTGTCAGCAAGGCAGCTGATCCAGGTAATACCGCGGCGCGCGGGACATCCCTTGAAAGGCGCGATCCGGGATCCATCTTGAGTGCCGGGGCAAATACGCGCTGCTGACGGTTGACCTTCTTGGCGAATCACCGTAAGCGCGCGGCTCATTCGACAGGTTCGAATCAAGTCCGGCCGGCGGGATCCGACGCGATCCGCCAACCGGACTTTTGCCGTTTGAATGGTTGCCGTTTCCATACGGGGTCAACCTGTCTGTGTGTTTTGAGCGATGAGATGGGGGTAGTGTGCGATGCGCCAGGCCCCCGTGGAGCATGGAGAAGTATTAAGTGGCTCGTATTGCCGGGGTAAACATCCCCACCAACAAGCGCGTTATCATCGCGCTCACCTACATTCACGGAATTGGTCGCACCACTGCAGTGGAGATCGCTGACAAGCTGGGCATCGATCACAAGACGCGTGTTCAGGACCTCACCGACGAGGAAGTCCTGCGCATTCGCGAGACGATCGACGCCGATCACCAGGTCGAGGGTGACTTGCGCCGCGAAACCGCGATGAACATCAAGCGTCTTATGGACCTTCGTTCCTATCGTGGTCTGCGTCACCGCAACCAGCTGCCCGTTCGTGGCCAGCGCACGCACACCAACGCCCGCACCCGCAAGGGCAAGGCCAAGCCGATCGCAGGCAAGAAGAAGTAAGCGAGGCCTCCAAGGCTCACGCTTTTCCCTTCTTCCTTCAATTACAAGGATACGAGAAACATGGCACGCGAACCCGGTAAGGTAAGACGCCGCGACCGTAAGAATATCTCCAGCGGTGTTGCGCATATCAACGCCAGCTTCAACAACACCATGATCACCATCACCGACGCACAGGGCAATGCTATCAGCTGGTCCAGCGCAGGCATGATGGGCTTCAAAGGTAGCCGTAAGTCGACACCATATGCAGCACAGGTTGCTGCGGACGATGCCGGCAAGAAAGCTGCCGAGCACGGTGTGCGCACGTTGGAAGTCGAAGTGAAGGGCCCGGGCTCGGGTCGTGAGAGCGCGCTGCGCGGTCTCGCCGCTGTCGGTTTCAACATCACATCGATCAGAGATGTGACGCCGATCCCGCACAACGGCGTCCGCCCGTCCAAGCGGCGCCGGGTCTAACCGCTCGGAACCGGTGGCAAGATTTCTTGCCACCCTCCGCGCGGGCCCCACAGGCCTTTCCTCATCCGGAACCAAAAGGCCCGCACCACATATTTGAACCGCTGATACAGCGAATTAGGGGAAATCCATGTCCGTCAATATGAAGAACTGGCAGGAACTTAAGAAGCCCAACACTCTCGAGATCAAAGAAGGCGGAGACAAGCAGCGCAAGACTACCTTCGTGGCCGAACCGCTCGAGCGCGGCTTTGGCCTAACGCTTGGTAACGCGCTGCGCCGCGTGCTGCTCTCCTCGCTGCAGGGCGCGGCGATCACATCGATCAAGATCGAGAACGTTCTGCACGAGTTCAGCTCGCTTGCGGGTGTTCGCGAAGACGTGACCGACATCGTTCTGAACGTGAAGCAGATCGCATTGAAGATGGAAGGCGAAGGCGCCAAGCGTCTGCAGCTTTCTGCAACCGGCCCGGCCACCGTCAAGGCGGGTGACATCGCTGTCACCGGCGATATCGAAGTGATGAACAAGGACCTCGTCCTGTGTCACCTCGACGAAGGCGCGACGCTCAACATGGAACTGACCGCAGATGTCGGCAAGGGTTACTCCCCGGCCGTGCAGAACCGGCCGGCAGATGCGCCGATCGGCCTGATCCCGGTCGACAGCCTGTATTCGCCGGTTCGCCAGGTGAGCTACAAGGTCGAAAATGCGCGCGTGGGCCAGGAACTGGACTACGACAAGCTTTCGCTCACGGTCGAGACCGATGGCACCGTCACCCCGGAAGATGCTGTCGCTTATGCTGCGCGCATCCTTCAGGACCAGCTCACGCTGTTCGTCCACTTTGAAGACGGCATCCCGCAGCCGCAATCGGCGATGATCGGCCAGGCCGCAGCGCCGCAGGAAGACGATGCGAACCAGCTTAACCGCTACCTTCTCAAGAAGGTTGACGAGCTTGAACTGTCGGTTCGTTCGGCTAACTGCCTCAAGAACGACAACATCATCTACATTGGCGATCTGGTCCAGAAGACCGAAGCCGAGATGCTGCGCACGCCGAATTTCGGCCGCAAGTCGCTCAACGAGATCAAGGAAGTGCTCTCGAGCATGGGTCTGCGCCTCGGCATGGATATCCCGGGCTGGCCACCAGAGAACATCGAAGAAATGGCCAAGAAGCTCGAACAGGAGCTGCTGGGCTAAGCCTCTACCGGGCTACCACACGGGAATGGGCCGGACCCGAACATCCGGCCCGTATCGGGCTACCTCACACGGGCCCCCTACGAACGAAGGAAGAGTATAATGCGTCACGGAATTTCACAGCGTAAGCTGAGCCGTAAATCGGGCCACCGCACGGCCCTTTTCCGCAACATGGCAGCGGCTCTGACCAAGCACGAGCAGATCATCACCACCGAAGCGAAGGCGAAGGAACTGCGTCCCTACGTCGAAAAGCTCGTCACGCTGGCAAAGCGTGGCGGCCTGTCGAACCGTCGCCTCGCCATGAGCCGTCTGCAGGACGAAACGCAGCTGAAGAAGCTGTTTGACGTGCTGGCCGATCGTTACAGCGACCGTGATGGCGGCTATACCCGCGTGATCAAGGCCGGCCCGCGCGCCAGCGATGCGGCGATGATGGCCGTGATCGAACTGGTCGAGCGCGACGAAGATGCACGCGGCCTCGATTCGGGCCCGGTCATGACCGACGCCGAGGAATACGCTGACGCCACTGCCTGATGGTAGCGGTCCGGCAGGGCCGCTTCGGCGGTTTGTCGAAAAGATGTTGAGGCCCCGGCGGAGCGATCTGCCGGGGCCTTTCCTTTTGAAGCGGCGGGTCTACGGTCGGACGCATGAAGAGATTTGACCTTACGATCTGCGCCGCGATTGCCGGTGCCGCGCTTGCCCTCCCGATCCCGGCTCTTGCGCAGTCCGTGCAGGAGCGCCTGGATGACCGGTATGACCGCGCGCTGGCAGCTGGACACCCGCAACAAGCATGCGTTTTCGGTGCGATCGCAGTGATTGGGCCAAGGGCATGCGGATTGGCGGTTTGATGGGATAGTTTGCGGCGGATTTTGCCTGTTTTCGGGTCTTTTCCATCCTCGCTGATGGACTTCAGACACACTTATCCGGTTGCGGCCTGTCGTTCGTGGAAGATCAGGCGGTCGAAGTTGTAGGCCAGATTGGCCAGAGTGAGTTTGGCCTGTGCCCTGGCGAGGCCGATGGTGCGGATAAACAGGCCGTAGCGCCCTTTTTGATGCGCGAAGACATGTTCAACCCTGGCGCGGATCGCGGACTTTGCAGCGTTGGCGCGCGCCATGTTCTTCGGCATCGGCCTGCCCTTGGGCTTGCGGCGATGGATGCGGCTTTTGAGCATGTTGCTCTTCAGCAATGCCTCGTTCCTGGCGCTGCGATAGGCGCTGTCAGCCCAGACATCGCTAGCCGTGTTGTTCGGGTCGATAATATGACGCAGTTCGCGCCCGTCGCTGTGGGCCGCTGATGTGACCTTGCCCTTGCGGATAAAGCCAAAGCACCGGTCGATGCTGATGTGCGACTTGTAGCCGAACACTGGGGTCGCGATCTGCGGCAGCGGCGTGCCGTCAGGACGGTAGCGGACCTTGCCCCCAACCTTCACCGTCCAGCGCGCATCGACATCCTTTTGATGTGCCTTGTCCGGCTTGCCCGGCCATATCTGCCTGGCCGATTTCCCTGCCTTGACCGCGGCCTTCTCTTCATCGGTGTTCCGCTGCTTGGGAGCGGGCACCAGCGTGGCATCGACGATCTGTCCGCCCATGGCGAGATAGCCGCGTTCGCGCAGTTGCTGCTCAAAGGCCTGCATCAGCGCCTCAAGCGTGCCGCTCTCGGTCAGCCGGTTGCGGTAGTGCCGGATGGTGTTCTCATCCGGCATGGTGCCGCCCAGATCGAAGCCGAAGAAGCGCATCCACGAAAGCCGGTCGCGGATCATGAACTCCATCCGCGCATCGGAGAGGTTGTGCTGTGCCTGCACCACCAGCACCTTGAACATCGACACCGGATCGAAAGGCGGCCTGCCGCCCTTGGCGCCATCGCTATATCCAAGGCCCCGGACCAGGATGGGTCGGAAATGTTCAAACTCGACCGTATCCGCCAAAACCTCCAGCGGGTCGCCGTCCTTGCTCAGCCGCTCAAGGTGCTCCGCCAACGAAAACAGGCTGCGTGGGTGCATCGAAATTCTCCGTCCAATGCAGCCAGTGAATCAGATCATGGCGTCAAAGGCGAGGGGTTTTTGCGGGTGTCCAGCTGGGTACAAGGCCTTGTTCCTGTGCAGCGCGATCGCGAATGCAGAGGCCAACGGGGTGAGCCGTACGCCGGAAAGCGTGCATGAGTGGGAGCTTGCGGGGATCTACCCCAAGCTTGATCCGATCATCCGCGACCTGCCTTACGAGATCGTGCGCCGTCCGACCGGACAGATTGCGCATGTGCAGGTCGAATGGGCCGATGACATGCCGGACCGGGTCGCGCAATATTACGGGGAGCGCACAGGCTGTTCGATCCTGCCGATCAGCGCGCCCGAGGGTGCGAGCAATCCGGGCGAGCCGATGGAGGCCGCGTTGCCGCAGGAGGATGGAGCGGCAGGTCCGCTTGATGGCCTCGTCATAGAAGTCGAGAAGGTCGAAGGCTCAATCGACGCCTCCAACTCCCCGCTCGCCCCGATCTTCGCGCAGGCGCTCGGCACCGGTTATGGCGAGGGCCGCACCACCGCCGTGCTGGTGCGCACCATCGCCGATGGTGGCAACAGCATCGAGGAAGAGGCTCGCTACGCCCCCGGCTTCACCGAGAACACGCCCCAGCGCACTTGGTCGGTCGCCAAGAGCATTGCGGCAACACTGGTCGGCATGGCGGTCCATTCGGGCGAATTCGCGGTCGAGGACCCGGTGGGCCTCAATTACTGGCGCGGTGGCGGCGGGCTGGACGCGCGAAACGCCATCACCATCGATCACGCGCTGCGCATGGCGACGGGCCGTTATTCGGATACGCCGGGCAATCGCACTGATCCGATCTATTGGGGCGGGGGCACGGTCGATGAATATATGACCAAGTGGCCCGTCATCCACAAACCTGGCACCGTCTACCGTTACGCCAACAATGATACGCTGCTCGCGGTAAAGGCAATCGACCAATATCTCTATTACTACACGCCCGCCGCGCTGCTCGCGAAGCTGGAGATGAACAATACCGTGGTCGAGACCGACTGGAAGGGCGGCTATGTGCTTTCCAGCCAGGTCTGGTCGACCGCGCCCGATCTGGCCAATATGGGGCAGCTCTATCTTCAAAATGGCGTGTGGAAGGGCGAGCGTCTCTTGCCCGAGAACTGGCGCGACTATGTATCCGATCCCATTGGCCCGCAGCCGCAGGGCCGCCAATGGGGCTATGGCGCGGGCTGGTGGACCTTCCGCAGGCCGGAAGGCAACGCTTTCGAGGGCATACCCGGTGATGCCTTCGCCGCGCGCGGCAATCGCGGGCAGTATGTTGTCGTCGTTCCCTCGCGCAATGTCGTGATCGTGCGCCGGGGCGAGGACAGGGTCGGTACAGGCTTCGACATTGCCTCCTTCACCAGGGACGTGCTGGCTGCGCTCCAGCAGTGAGTTAGTTCATAAAACACAGCTTGCGGGGGTTGTTTTTCGATAAACTCTGTTCATTTTCAGGCCTGATTACCTGAATAAATGCTGCAAGGGCCGGTCAGGCTCCGATCACCGTCAATCCTCCATAAAGGCTTCGACGCCGGGCAATCCCGCACCGGTGCCAAGCCGAGGATGACACCCATGAAGGATCTCAAAAAGACCATCGCCAAGGGAGCGCTCGGGACTGTCGCGGCCGGCGCGATGGCCCTGGCTTCTGCCACCCCCGCCATGGCCGACGATCGGCGCGACCGTGATCGCGGCGGAATCGGTGCCGAGGAAGTGATCGCCGGAGCGCTGGTCATCGGCGGCATCGCAGCACTCGCCGGTGCGTTTGACGGCGACCGGGACCGCAGGTTTGACAACCGGCGTTTCAATGACCGCCGCTTCGCGCACAACCGCAATTTCCGGGGCAATTTCCGCAATGTCGGCCCGCGTCAGGCTATCAACCGCTGTGTGCGCGCCGCCGAGCGCCAGGCAAGCCGCTTTGGAGGCTGGCGCTTTGCCAATGTAACGCAGATCCGCGATGTTGACCGCACCCGCTTCGGTTTTCGCATTCGCGGCCGGATGGAGGTCGAGGGCAACCGCGCCTTCCGCCGCAATTTCGATCGCGGCCGCTTTACCTGCCGCTTTGATGGCCGAGGCCGCCCGTTTGTCGACTTCGACGGCATTCGCGGCCTGAGGTAAGCGCCGCAGGATCAAACCGGGTCCGATCCTCTCCTGTAGGGCCTGAAACCGGGATGCAGGCGAGCCGCGCGCTCGTCTGCATCTTTTCATGCCGCCTCAGGGGCGAAGCTTGTGCCGCGCGGCGCATCGTCTATCTTTTGGTTCAGGCACCGGTCAGCATGTTGTGCTAACGTGGTGCTACGGACGGGCGATTGGTGGCCGCTCACCTGACATGACTTTAGACAGGAGGGAGCTTTGAAGGCTCACGCAACACCTTTCGCCGGCGCTTTGGGATTTGGCTCTGTGAGCCTTGCCGCTGCGCTTGCCTTTTCTTCGCCCGCTGCCGCCGCTGCTGTTCCCCAGGCGCCCGCTGCGCCTATGACAGGATCGGCGCTGGCGCTTGCAGACGGGTTCTCGTCAAGCCGGTATAACGCCGATGCCCATGTCAATGACTGGCGCCGCTGCGGCTGGCGCGGTTGCTTTCGTCGTGGCTGGCGTGGACGCGGCTGGCGCGGACGCCGCGGTATAGGCGTTGGCGATGTGCTTGCCGGCGCGGTCGTGATCGGCGGGATCGCCGCCATCGCCAGCGCTGCCAGCAACAATCGCCGCCGCGAACGCGATGTCGTGGTGGTCGATCGGGACCGCCGCAATGATGACCGCCGGTTTGACGATCGTGCACAGGCCAACCCGCGCAGTTCCGGCTCGAGCGGGCTCGACAGCGCGGTGTCGCAATGCACCCGCGCAATCGAGCGCGATGTGCGGATCGACAGTGTCGATGGCGCGACCCGTGTCTCACGCGGATGGGTTGTGACCGGGAGCATCTTCGACGGTTCGGGTTTCACGTGCGAGATCGGCAATGACGGCCGCATTTCGGATATCGACTATGGCCGCTTTCGTGGCAGCGCGGTTGAGACAGGCCCGGCCGGGCGCGCAGGCAATCAGCGCAGCGACGATTTTTACGCCGATGCGCGCGCGTCGCTTGACCCCCGCCAGACAACTCCGCGCCAGACAATTGCGCGCGAAACCACTTACAGCACAGCAGAACGCTTTGCCAATGCGAGCGCTTACACCCAGGAGCGCCCCGCGCAGCCCCTGGTGCCGCTGACGAGCGATCGCATTCCCGCCTATCCGGGCGGCCCGCTGCCGGGTGAGGAAATCGACGAATAAAGCGCGACCGGCAGCGTCGCTTCACTGCGGCGCGCATGAAACCGCAATTTCAGGAGGCGCGGGCGACGATCCCATTGCGGGGCGGCGCTCGCGCCTCTTTTTGGTGCGCTCCGGGAGCTTTGCGCTCGGGCTAGACGCCTGGCTTGCTGTCTTCGTCCTCGTCTTCTTCGGTCGCTTCTGCCTCTTCCATCGCCTCGAAGGCTTCCTCGATTGCCTCGGCACGGGCGCGGTCTTCCTCGAAGCTGTCGGGGATCGCTCCGCCGCCGTAATTGGGCAGCGACCAACCGAACTGGATTGCCGCACCGCGCAGGCCCAGGCCGGCGAGGAAAGCGAGGGCCCACGCCCAGCCTTCAGCAAAGCCGAAAGCCTGCGCAGCCATCATGCCCAGCACGGTAATTGTGGCGCTGAGCGCTGCGGCCGTGATGTAGAGTTCGGGCGACATGACGGTGGAGGGGCGTCCGGCAACGATGTCGCGGATGATCCCGCCGACGACCCCGGTGATGATCCCCATCAGCACCGCCGGAACCGTGGGGATTGCGTAGGCAACCGCCTTTGCGCTGCCGAGCACCGCATAGGCCGCGAGGCCCGCCGCATCGCCATAGGCGAAGGCCTTGCCCTGCCACAGTCGCACTGGCGTGTGCCAGGCGAGGACCGCGCAGCCAAGACACAGGGCTGCAACGCTCGGATCGGTCATCCAGAAAACCGGCGCGCCTATCAGGAGGTCGCGCACAGTCCCGCCGCCAACGCCCGTGACGAGCGCGAAAAAGCTCATCGTGACAAAGGTCTGCCGCTCCTTGGCGGCGACCGCCGCGCCCGAGAGCGCAAATAGCGCGATGCCGACAAGGTCGAGCACGTCGAGGATCGGGGTCAGGACCTCTGTGTTGATAGGCCCGTTCATGTCGCTTGCAGCCGAACCCGGGCCTTGCGCCGGCGGAACATCAGGACAAGACCGATGGACGCCCCCACCAGCGAGAGCGCGGCAAAACCGATCAGGATCGGGTGGCTGTTATCCTCCCGCTCTGAAAGGTCCATGATGTGCAACCCCCAGGCGAAATCGAACCAGCGCCACCAGCGCGTGCGGACTGCCTCGATCGCGCCGGTATCGCGCCCGACATAGACATGCGTGCCATCCGCGAGCGCGACGCGCCAGACGGGGACGGGTCGGCGAAAATCGAATGGGACTTCGGTCGCGTTGAAGAAGGTGACGCTTTCGGCCGCCTTGCCGCCCGCGATTGAGCGTTCAACCAGCGTGCGCGCTTCATCGGCGGTGAGCGGCGGGATGGCCTCTCCGGTGGCGAAATCGACGCGGCTCGTCATGCCGTCGAGCGTGGTGAGGATCGCGACCGGACGGCCGTCTTGCATGGTGACGCGCATTTCCTTGAGCTGCGCGTCCTCGTCAGCGATGGCGCTGCCTTCAAGGATCAGGGGAACAGCGGCTTCGCCTGCGACGCGCAGATGTTCGCCGCGCACTTCGGGAAGCGGCTTCAGGGTCATGAACAGGCCGGTGGCGAGCCACATCACGATCGGCAGGCCGACGAGCCAGCCAAGCCATATGTGCCACTTTGCGAGGCGTTGAAAGATCGGAGGAGATGCCATGGTCCTTGCGCCCTTGGCCCTCGACGCTCAGCCGTGCAAGATGTTCCCGATTTCCTGCGCCGCCGCGATGCAATCGAGGTCCGACATGGCCGGGCCCATCACCTGCATCCGCAAGGCAGCTGCGCGCCCTCATAGGTTCCGCTGCCGATCGGCAAAACACTCGCGGGCAGGTTAGGGAAGGTTGCGAGCCCTGCAAAGGCAAGGCCCGCCGCGCCGGGCGTGTCTTCACCGTTGATGCGGATCCTGGTATCGAACACGCGGCCATTATTCTCGACATGGGGAACCGCCAGCACGGGGGCAGGCGGGGCAAGCACGAAATCGTAGGTTTCGAACAGGCGTGCCCACCTGGCCTCGTTCGCCGCCTGTGCATCGAGCATGTCGAACCAGTCGGTGGCGCTTGCCCGCTTGCCACCGGGGCCGGGCGCACCGCGCGCCATCGCGGTGTTGAGCATGCGCATGTACCAGCCCTGCTGCTCTTCGAGATCAGGCACAAGGTCACTGGCGCGATCGACCCGCACGCCCGCCTCGACAAGCGCTGCGATGGCCGCCTTTGTCGGCTCGGCGACGCTCTGATCGACGGGGGCGCCGGGATAGTCGGTGATCGCCAGCAGGCGGCAATCGCGCAGCGGCTTGCCCTTGCGTGCCAACGGATAGCGCGAACCGATCCTCGTGAGCAGCGCGAGGTCCTCTGCGTTGCGGGCGAGCGGCCCTGCAATCGAGAGCGCGCCGTCATGCGCGGCGATGAAGCCCGGGCGCTTCGCCATCAGTGGGTGATCATGCCCTCGCTTCGAGACGATACCCCAGGTGGTCTTGTGCACCCAGATGCCGCAGAAATGCGCCGGCACGCGCACCGAGCCGCCGATATCGGTCCCGTATTCGCCCGCGACCATGCCGCTGGCGACCGCCGCGGCGCTGCCGCCGGAAGAACCGCCCGGCGAACGCGATGCATCGTGCGGGTTCTTTGTGCGGCCATAGACCGGATTGAAGCTCTGCCAGTCGGAGAGGTCGACGGGCACGTTGGTCTTGCCGACGATTACCGCTCCGGCAGCTTTGAGGCGGCGCACCAGCTCGCTGTCGCGCGCAGGCGTGTAGTCGGTGCAGTTCTTGTGCCCCCAGCAGCTTTGCAGCCCTTCGACGTCAAAGCTTTCCTTCACCGTCATTGGCACGCCATAGAGCGGCTGGTCGTTGCCTGGCACATGGCCATCGGCGATCGCTGCATCCATTGCCTTGGCGTTTCGGTAGGCGCGCTCGAAATCGGGCACCGCCAGCGCATTGATCGGCCCGTCGAGCTTTTCGAGCCGCACGATCGCGGCATCGACCGCATAGGCGACCGATATCTCGCCCTCGCGAATGGCGCGCGCGGTCTCTATCAGTCCCGGTTCGCTGGTCAGTTGCGGATAAGCCATGCGTGTGATCCCCCTCTCTCGTCTCGATGACGGGCTTAGCGCGTCAAAGCGAGGCGAGGAAGCGGTCTTCAGCCTCGTAATCGAACATGTCCCAAGGATAGGCGGCGCGCCAATTGCGGATCGAGAAGGTCCCCGCAGCCGCATGGCCGATCTGACCCGCTCCGATGACGGCAACTGAATGGGCCAAAGCGCTGGGGCTCACATATGGATTGGCTTGCCCTGGACCGCCATTGCCGCTTCCTTGAAGGCTTCGGCGTGGGTGGGGTGGGCGTGGCAGGTATAGGCGATGTCCTCGGACGTGGCGCCGAATTCCATTGCCTGGGCTGCCTGCGCGATCATCGTTCCCGCCAGCGTGTTGATCATCCACACGCCGATCACGCGGTCGGTTTCGGCATCGGCGATTACCTTGACGAAGCCGTCCGTGTCGCGGTTCGCCTTGGCGCGGCTGTTGGCCATCATCGGGAACTTGCCGATCTTGACCTTCGACTTGTCGCCGCCGGCCTGTTCGATCGCCTCTTCCTGCGTGAGGCCGACGCCTGCGATCTCGGGCGCGGTGTAGACAACGTTCGGGATCACCGCGTGGTTCACGATGCCTGTTTGCCCGGCGATGTTCTCGGCGACCGCGATGCCTTCATCCTCGGCCTTGTGGGCGAGCATCGGGCCTTTGACGACATCACCGATGGCCCAGATATTGTCCACCCCGGTGCGGAAATCGTGATCGATATCCACCCGGCCGCGATTGTCGAGCTGGAGGCCGGCGCGGTCGAGCTCGAGCCCTTCGGTGTTGGGACGACGCCCGATCGAAACGAGCACATGGCTTGCCTCGATCGTCTGTTCGTCGCCGCCCGCCGATTTCTCGACCGTCAGCTTGACCTTCTTGCCCGAAACCTTGGCGCCAGTGACCTTGTGGCCGAGCATCATTTCCATGCCCTGCTTCTTGAATATCTTGCCCGCTTCCTTGCGCACATCACCGTCCATGCCGGGCAGGACCTGGTCCATGAATTCGACCACGGTGACCTTTGCGCCGAGCCTGCGCCAAACGCTGCCCAGTTCAAGCCCGATCACGCCGCCGCCGATGACGACGAGGTGTTCGGGCACTTCGGGCAAGTCGAGCGCGCCGGTCGAATCGACGATGCGCTTGGCCTCGTTGTCGACCTCGACGCCGGGCAGGGGCATCACGCTGGAGCCGGTGGCGATGACAATGTCCTTCGCCGTGACCGTTTCTTCGCCCACCTTCACGCTGTGCGCGTCAACAAAGGAGCCCAGGCCCTTGAGCCAGGTGACCTTGTTCTTCTTGAACAGGCCCTCGATCCCGCGGGTCAACTCGCCGACCGCCTTCGTCTTCTCTTCCATCATCCGGCCAAGATCGAGCGTGACCTCGCCGCCCAGACCCCATGTCGCCATGTGGCCGTTGCGCGAATGGTCGTAGAGCTCAGAGCCGTGAAGCAGCGCCTTGGACGGGATGCAGCCGACATTGAGGCAGGTGCCGCCGAGCGTCTCGCGGCTCTCGATGCAGGCGGTCTTGAGGCCCAGTTGCGCCGCGCGGATAGCGGCCACATAGCCGCCCGGGCCAGCGCCGATGACGAGAACGTCGTAGTCGTAGTTTTGGTCAGCCATTTCTTCGCTCCGTTCGTGCGTTCCTGCGAAAGCAGGAACCCAGCAAGGGCATTTCTTTGTTGCCTGGGCTCCTGCTTTCGCAGGAGATCACCGATTTATGTCAGGCCAAAGATCACACCAGTCCGGGTTATCCTTTTCAATCAGTTCGAGCTTCCAGGCTCGTTTCCATTTCTTGATCTGGGCCTCGCGAGCCCGCGCGTCATGCACATTGGGATAATGTTCGACCCAGACAAGCCGCTTGCACCCATACTTCTTTGAAAAACCTTCAATGAAGCCCTGTCTATGCTGTCAAATCCGCTGGCGAATTTCGCTGGTGACACCGAGATAGAGAGTGCCATTTCGCTTGCTAGCCAGCAGATAAAGCCATCCTTCCTTCATTCCTTGCTCAAGCGTTCGCCCGTGATTTCCTGCGAAAGCAGGAATCCATGCTCCTCGCGCTTTCTGGACTCCTGCTTTCGCAGGAGATCACAGGCCGATTGAGGCACGCCATTGCGCATCACAAATCAATCAGCATCCGGGTCGGATCCTCGATCGCTTCCTTGATGATCTTGAGCGCGGTCACCGCTTCGCGCCCGTCGATCAGACGGTGGTCGTAGCTGAGCGCCAGATACATCATCGGGCGGATCACCACTTCGCCGTTGATCGCGACCGGGCGATCCTCGATCCGGTGAAGACCGAGCACCGCGCTTTGCGGCGGGTTTATGATCGGGGTGCTCATCAGCGAGCCGAACACACCGCCATTCGAGATGGTGAAGGTGCCGCCCTGCATATCGGCCATAGTCAGCGTGCCTTCCTTGGCGCGCTTGCCGAAATCGGCGATGTCCTTCTCGATCCGGGCAAAGCCCTTGTCCTGGCAATCGCGGATCACGGGCACGACGAGGCCGTTGGGCGCCGAGACCGCAACCGAGATGTCGACATAGTCGTGATAGACGATCTCGTCGCCCTCGATATAGGCGTTGGCGGCGGGCACGTCTTTCAGCGCCAGGCAGGCGGCCTTGGCGAAGAAACCCATGAAGCCGAGGCGAATGTCGTGCTTCTTGGCGAACAGGTCCTTGTATTTGCCCCGCGCCTCGATGACCGCGGTCATGTCGACATCGTTGAAGGTGGTGAGCAGCGCGGCGTTGTCCTGCGCGCCCTTGAGGCGCTTGGCGATGGTCTGGCGCATGCGCGTCATCTTGACGCGTTCCTCGCGCCGCTCGCCGGTGGCTGCGGGGGCAGGCGAGGGCGTTGGCGCAGCAGCCGGGGCGGGCGAGGGAGCGGGCGCGCCGCTCTTCTTCGCCTCGGCTGCGGCAATCACGTCCTCCTTGGTCAGGCGCCCGTCCTTGCCGGTGCCCTTGATCGTTGAGGGATCGACCCCGTGTTCGAGCACGGCGCGGCGCACGGCGGGCGAGAGCGTTTGCGCTGCCTCGCGCAGCTCTTCGCTGGTCGAGGGGCTCGCTTCTTCGCGCTGGGCCTCGCCCTCGTCGCGTGCAGCTTGTGAGCGCGCGGGCTCCTCGCCCTTGGTTGCAGCGGCAGTCGCGCCTTCCTCGATGATCGCGATCACAGCGCCAACTTCGACGGTGTCGCCTTCAGCGGCCTTGTGCTCGCTCATCACGCCCGCAACGGGCGAGGGCACATCGACCGCGACCTTGTCGGTTTCCAGCGAAGCGATCGGTTCATCGGCGGCAACCGCGTCGCCGGGCTGCTTGAGCCATTCGCCGATCGTGCCTTCGGTAACGGATTCCCCCAAAGCGGGGACGGTGATTTCAGTGGCCATGTTCAGTTATCCCAGTGTTCCAACGGGCAAAATTCGAAAGATCAGGAGGAAAGCCCGAGCGCATCGGCGACGAGCTTTTCCTGTTGTTGCTTGTGACGGCTGGCAAGACCGGTCGCGGGCGAGGCTGCTGCGTTGCGGCCTGCATAGACCGGGCGTTTGCCCTCGTGCCCGCCCTTG
This sequence comes from Erythrobacter sp., assembly GCA_043567175.1. Classification (GTDB taxonomy): domain Bacteria; phylum Pseudomonadota; class Alphaproteobacteria; order Sphingomonadales; family Sphingomonadaceae; genus Erythrobacter. The sequence goes on along the minus strand of CP121323.1, from coordinate 980,626 downwards.
GTCAGCGATTGCTCGATGTGGCTTTCGACAAAGAACCACGCGCCGTTATTCTTCGGCTCTTCCTGGCACCAGATGACGGTTTCAAGGTTTGTCATGCGCGACAGGCGCGTCGCAAGCGGATCGCCGGGGAAGGGGTAGAGCTGCTCGATCCGCACGATCGAGACATCTTCAAGGCCCTTCGCGTCGCGTTCTTCCATCAGATCATAGGCGACCTTGCCCGAGCACAGGACGAGACGTTTGATCTTCTCGTCTGCCGGCGTGTCGGTTTCCATCGCCGGGTCCGACTTGATCCGCCGGAACTGCCGGTCGCCCAGGAACTCCTCGCGCGAGGACTTCGCCATCGGATGGCGCAGCAGCGACTTGGGCGTCATGATGACGAGCGGCTTTCTGAACGGGCGCAGCATCTGGCGGCGCAGCACGTGGAAGTAGTTGGCCGGCGTGGTGATGTTGCAGACCTGGATATTGTCGTCCGCACACAATTGCAGAAAGCGCTCGAGCCGCGCCGAGGAGTGCTCGGGCCCTTGCCCTTCATAACCGTGCGGCAGCAGCAGCACCAGGCCGTTGGCGCGCAGCCACTTGGCCTCGCCCGCAGCGATATATTGGTCGATCATGATCTGCGCGCCGTTGGCGAAATCGCCGAACTGCGCTTCCCACATGACGAGGCTTTTGGGGTCTGCCATCGCAAACCCGTATTCAAAACCCAGCACTCCATATTCGGACAAGGTGCTGTCATAGACCTCAAACTTGCCGTGCGGCAGGGTCGAGAGCGGCACGTATTTGTGCTCGTCCTTCTGGTCGACCCACACGGCGTGGCGCTGCGAGAAGGTGCCGCGGCCTGAATCCTGGCCCGACAGGCGCACGCCGTATCCCTCCATGACAAGGCTGCCGAATGCCAGCGCCTCGGCGGTTGCCCAGTCAAAACCTTCGCCGGTCTCGAACATCTCGCCCTTGGCCTTGATCACACGGCCCAGCGTCTTGTGGATCGTGAGATCCTCGGGAACGCTCGTCAGCGTCTGGCCGAGCTTGTCGAACATTTTGGGCTCGATTGCGGTCTCGGTGTTGCGGCGCGCGGTTTCGGGGTCGACCGGCTTGTTGAAGCCGGCCCAACGCCCGCCAAACCAGTCGGCATCATTGGCCTTGTAGCTCTTGGCCGCTTCGAACTCGGTTTCGAGCTCGCTGACGAAATCGGAGACGACCGTGTCGCGGTGCCCTTCGTCGATCACGCCTTCATCGATCAGGCGCTGTTCGTAATGGACGCTGACCTTGGGATGCTGGCGGATCTTGTCATACATCAGCGGCTGGGTGAACTTGGGCTCGTCGCCCTCATTGTGGCCAAAGCGGCGATAGCACCACATGTCGATCACGATATCGCGGTGGAAGGTCTGGCGGTATTCGACCGCGAGCTTGCACGCGAAGGTCACCGCCTCGGGATCATCGCCGTTGACGTGCAGGATCGGCGCCTGGACGCCCTTGGCGACATCGCTCGGATAGGGCGAGGAGCGCGCGAATTTGGGCGAGGTGGTAAAGCCGATCTGGTTGTTGATGATAAAGTGCAGGCAGCCGCCCGTATCATAGCCCGGCACGCCCGAGAGCGAGAGGCTCTCCCAAACCACGCCTTGCCCTGCAAAGGCGGCATCGCCGTGAATGAGCACGGGAAGCACCTGCTGCTTGTCTTTCAGGTCATCGCGGATCGCCTGCTGCGCTCTGGATTTGCCGAGGACGACCGGATTGACCGTTTCGAGGTGCGAGGGATTGGGGGTGAGCGACATGTGGACGCTCGTTCCGTCAAACTCGCGGTCGGTGCTGGTGCCCAGGTGATATTTCACATCGCCCGAACCGCCCACATCTTCCGGATTGGCGCTGCCGCCGGAAAATTCATGGAAGATCACCTTGTAGGGCTTGGCCATCACGTTCGCGAGCACGTTGAGACGGCCGCGGTGGGCCATGCCGTAGATGATCTCGCGCACGCCCGCGCTGCCGCCATGCTTGATGACCGCCTCGAGCGCAGGGATCATGGACTCGCCGCCATCAAGGCCGAAACGCTTGGTCCCGACATATTTGCGCCCGAGAAATTCCTCGTACTGCTCGCCGCGGATCACGGCGGCGAGGATCGCCTTCTTGCCCTCGGGGGTGAACTGGATCGTATCGCCGGGGCTTTCGAACTTGTCCTGCAGGAAGCGGCGTTCCTCGGTGTCGGCGATGTGCATGTATTCAAGGCCGACCTTGCCGCAATAGACCTCTTTCAGGCGCTGGTGCAGCTTGCCGATCGTGGTCCATTCAAGGCCCAGCACGTCGCTGACATAGACGTCTTCGTCTTCCATGCCCGCAAGACCGTGATAGTCGAGCGTCAGGTCCGCGATATCGCCGAGATTGGCGGTAATCCCCAGCGGATCGAGATCGGCCGCCATGTGCCCGCGCACCCGGTAGAGCCGCACCAGCGTCATCGCTTTGTTCGAGATATCGGCGGCGTGCTGGAGCGCATCCTTGTCGAGCGGCTTGCCCGCCGCCTTGGCCGATGTGTCGATCGCGCCCTTGAGCTGGTCGAGCGTCATCTGCGTCGGGTCCATCGCGGAGGCGAGGTCCGCGCCGGCTTCACTGACGGTGTCGAGCCACTTGGTGTTGCTCCACGAAGGGCCGGGTTGCGGTCCTTCCTGGTCAGTGAGTTCGGGGATGAAGTTTGTTGACTGCTCGTTCATGATCGTGATCCCTTTGAGCCCTTGGCCCGGAAGAGAAATCGCGGGTCCGGCCCCCGTCGGGCCCGCGTTTCCATTAGGCTGGCCTCAGGCCAGCTCTTTCAGCATCGCCTCTAGCGTGGTGCCCAGTTCCGAAGGCGAGGGCGAGACGCGGATGCCGGCGGCTTCCATCGCCGCGATCTTGTCTTCCGCGCCGCCTTTGCCACCGGAGACGATCGCGCCAGCGTGGCCCATGCGACGGCCCGGAGGCGCGGTGCGGCCCGCGATAAAGCCAACTGTCGGCTTGGATCGACCCTTGGCGGCTTCCTGCTTGAGGAATTCGGCGGCTTCTTCTTCGGCGCTGCCGCCGATCTCGCCGATCATGATCATCGAAGTGGTTTCCGGATCGTCGAGGAACAGGTCGAGCACGTCGATGAAGTTGGTGCCGTTGACCGGATCGCCGCCAATGCCGACCGCCGTGGTCTGGCCGAGGCCGACCGCCGTGGTCTGGTGCACCGCTTCGTAAGTGAGCGTGCCCGAACGGCTGACAACGCCGACGCTGCCCTTCTTGAAGATGGAGCCCGGCATAATGCCGATCTTGCACTCGTCGGGCGTGAGGACGCCGGGGCAGTTCGGCCCGATCAGGCGCGACTTGGAACCCTTGAGCGCCGCCTTGGCGCGCACCATGTCGAGCACCGGTATGCCTTCGGTGATGCAGATGATGAGCTCGATTTCCGCATCAATCGCCTCGCAGATCGCATCGGCGGCGAAGGGCGGCGGCACGTAGATGCACGAAGCGGTCGCGCCGGTCGCGGCCTTGGCCTCGCGCACGGTGTTGAACTGCGGCACGCCGATATGCTCGGTTCCGCCCTTACCGGGGGTGACGCCCGCCACCATCTGCGTGCCGTAAGCGATGGCCTGCTCGGTGTGGAAGGTGCCGGTGTTGCCGGTCATCCCTTGGGTGATGACCTTGGTGTCTTTGTTTACGAGGATCGACATCTGCCTGTCTCCACTTGTGTTGATAAAAAGACCTGGATCACTGGGCCTGAAGTTTCTGAAAGTCGTTGCAAGCCCGCAACGCGGCCTTCGGCGCAAAACATATATCGACCGTCAACCAGCTCCGGCGCGTATGATTGAAACGCCGAAAGATAGCGCTCGAACAGAGTTTCATCGTTCACCAGCGTTCGTGCCACGCATTGGTCGTTACTAACCGGCATTACGATGAGCGAGGGGTTCTCTTGGTGGAAGTAGATCTGGTCGCTTTTTTGGACCGTGCCATCAGCGCCAGTCAATGTGACGGAATCCCAACCCCTATCGGTGACGACGCTGCGGTCGACCTTTTTTCCCTGAGTGGCCTTGTAGCAAAGCTGATGTGCTTTTTGCAGATCATCCAAGGTGCCCACATTGTTTTGCGCAGCGGCAGGGGTGGCTGCCGCCGCGACAAACAAGAAAGGCAAAAGAGCGGCTGGCTTAAGCAAGCGAGCTATCCAGCCCCTTACACGCCTCAAGCAGCTCTTCGACCGCGTCGGTTGAGACTTTGAGGTTGGCTTTTTCTTCGTCGCTCAGTTCGATTTCAACCACGTCCTCGGTGCCGCCCGCGCCCAGCACGGTGGGAACGCCGACATACATGCCGTCGAGGCCGTATTTGCCTTGGACGTAGGAAGCACATGGCAGGATGCGCTTCTGATCGCCGAGATAGGCCTCTGCCATGCTGATCGCACTGGTTGCTGGCGCATAGTAAGCCGAACCGTTGCCGAGCAGTTGGACGATCTCGCCGCCGCCTGCGCGCGTGCGCTTGACGATTTCGTCGATGCGGTCTGCTGAAACGCCCTTGATCTTGGCCATGTCCTTCACCGGGATGCCGTTGATCGTCGAGTAGCTGAGAACCGGGACCATCGTGTCGCCGTGGCCGCCGAGGACAAACGCGTTCACATCCTTGACCGACACATCGAACTCCCAGGCAAGGAAGGTCGCAAAGCGCGCGCTGTCGAGCACGCCTGCCATGCCGACCACCTTGTTGTGCGGCAGGCCGGTGAATTCGCGCAGCGCCCAGACCATCGCGTCAAGCGGATTGGTGATGCAGATCACGAAAGCGTCGGGGCAATTATTCTTGATGCCTTCGCCGACCGCTTTCATCACCTTGAGATTGATGCCCAGCAGATCGTCGCGGCTCATCCCCGGCTTGCGCGGGACGCCTGCGGTGACGATGACAACATCGGCGCCGGCGATATCGGCGTAGTCGTTGGTGCCGGTGATCTTCGCGTCGAAACCTTCAATCGGCCCGCACTGCGAGAGGTCGAGCGCCTTGCCCTGCGGCATGCCCTCGGCGATGTCGAACAGGACGATGTCGCCCATTTCCTTCTTCGCGGCGAGGTGGGCGAGCGTGCCTCCGATCATGCCGGAGCCGATAAGCGCAATCTTCTTGCGGGCCATAAACTTAAGTATCCTTCCCAGATCCCTCGGGACGGTTAACTCTGCGTGGCGAAGCGCCGTTATTTCAACGGCAAAGGCAAGCCCCCGTCCCGTAGCGGCGTTGCATTGACTTCGCTGGGCGGGGTAGGCCTCTGGAAAGAGCTTGGCAACCGTCAAAAGGTCTTATGGGACGGTTTTATTTGCTACTAGTTCGCAGTATCATTAATTGGGGTGACGAGAGGGCTCCAAGTCTTGATCTGTGCTGAACAGATCCCCGTTTCTCGATGGAAATACCCCGGCACTCGCGGGCGGCAGGGCTCAGGCGCGCAGCGCCGCCTTGGTATGCGGGGCAGAGGGTTGCGAGGCAGATCCACGCTCCTGCGTCAGCAGCATCGCCGCCAGGTAATCGGGTACCGGGCGGCTGAAATAGAAGCCCTGGCCAAGATTGCAGCCCGCCGCGCGCACCGCCTGCACCTGCTCGATTGTCTCCAGCCCCTCCGCGACGATATCCATCTCGAGTGTGGTGCCCATCTCGGCCACCGCGCGGATGATCGCGTCGCTGCGCCGGCCCACCTGCGCGCCCGAAACGAAGCTGCGGTCAACCTTGATCTTGCGGAAGGGAAAGCTGTTTATGTAGCCCAATGAGGAATAGCCGGTGCCGAAATCATCAAGCGCGAACTGCACGCCGATCGCGGAAAGCTCCTCGATGAAGTGAGCGGTGGCGTGATTGTCGTCGATGAACAGGCTTTCCGTCACCTCCAGCTCGAGCCGGCGCGGATCAAGCCCCGCTTCCTTCAGGGCATTGCGGATGCCGAGCGAGGCGCCCGGCGCGCGGATCTGGAGCGGCGAGAGGTTTACCGCCAGCGACACGTCTTCGGGCCATTGCGCCGCAATGCGCGCGGCCTGTGCGGTGATCCAGTTGCCCAGCGTCAGAATGACGCCGCTCTCCTCGGCCACGGGGATGAATTCATCGGGTTTGAGCTCGCCCTTTTCCGGGTGGAACCAGCGCACAAGCGCTTCGAATGTGCGGATCTTGCCGGTCTCAAGGTCGAAGATCGGCTGGAAGAAGATCGAGAGTTCATCGCGTTGCAGCGCCATGCGCAATTCGTCCTCGATCTCGCGCCGCCGCACGAGGTCGCGCGTCATTGATGGGGTGAAAAAGCAGGTCTGCCCGCGTCCCGCGACCTTGGCATGATAAAGCGCAAGGTCAGAACGCTGCATCAGCATATCGACATCCGCCCCGTCATCCGGGAAGAAGGCAACACCCACCGAACCGCGCACCTCCAGCCGATCGCCCTCGACATGGATTGCGCGCATGATCTCGGCGTGGATCTCGCTCGATATGCGTTCGGCTTCCTTGATGCTCTCGACCGGACAGAACATCACGAATTCATCGCCGCCAAAGCGCGAGACGGTGGAGCCATCAGGGGCAATATCGCGCAGCCGCCGGGCGACTTCTACCAGCACCCGGTCGCCGACCGGATGGCCGAGCAGGTCGTTCACTTCCTTGAAGCGGTCGAGGTCTATCCAGAACAGCGCGTGGCGATCCGCTTCCTCCAGCCTCATCATCGCCTCGACCAATGCGTGGTTCAGCCCCGCACGATTGGCGAGCCCGGTAAGCGGGTCGCTGCGGGCGAGCATCTGCATCTTTTGCGCAAGGTCGCGGCTTGTTTCTGCTGCCGTGATCGAATCTCGCAGCACATGCGCGATATTGACCGTGATCGTGTTCATACCGGCATTGAGGAAGAAGATCGTGCAGCCAAAGGTGATCGAGACCACGGTGCCAAGGCTGAGCGAGGCAAAGGCAACGGGCAACGAGACAAGTGCGAGCTGGCCAAGCGCGATCTTCGGGCGACCGGCGTTGCGGGCGCTGACGCCGACCCCATAGCACAAGGCATTGGCCACCATCAGCAGCTTTGCCTCCGACAGCGCATCGACCAGCAATGTCGAGGCCGCAGCGATGCCCAGAAGCAGCGCATAGGTGAAGGCGCCGATCTCGTAGGCAAATTCGAGCCTGCGGGTGCTGCTCTGGCTTGTTTCGGGCGACACGCTGTAGGCCAGCGTGATGCGTCCGGCCGCAACCACACTCAGCAATGCGAAGGCGAACCAGAAGGGCGGATATCCCGTTACAAAAGCCGTCACGCCGGTCGAGACAACGCCCGGGACCGCCCCGAAGGCAAGGTTTGCGGGCTGGTCGTAGAGCGACTGGACCAGAACCCGCCGCGCGCGCTCCGATATCGTCGCGTCATCCTTGCGCAGGATGGCTTGCAACGCGTTGACAGAAAGGAGCCGGTTTACTGCCATCGCGCCGAGCCGTAATCCGAAGGCATCAAGCGATGGTTAACACCGATCCCGATGAAAGCCGCGCGGACTGGCGCGGCGTCCGGAACGTCGCCCGCCCGCGTCAAAGTAAGGTTTGGCCCCGGCTTGATCAGGCGAAACCGGGCTTTTGACGCTCCAGTTCGGCGGCGAGGCGCCGGTCGAGCGTGCGCGTGATGGCGAGCCACCAATCATAGGATCTGCGGTCACCGCCGAGGCGGGCGGATTGTGCCCGTGCGCGTGCGACCGTCGCTGCGCCCATGCCGTGCTGGGCGAAGTGGCGCAGGGCGGCTTGCAGAACCTCGTTATCAAGCGCGCGGTCCTTTGCCGCAGGGTTGGCGGCGGGAGCGATAGCCGAGCCGGTTTTCGGGCCGTTATCATTGTCCACCCGTTCCATGGCCCGCGCAACAAGGGTGCGGGCCAGCGGCTTGCTGGCGGGCAGCCAGCTTATGGCATTGGCACCAGAGGTTGCGGCGGCAAAGCGTATCGTCACTCAGCGACTCCTAAATGCACGCGCCGCCGGACCCCATGCTTCGAGAATGCGGGGGGGGGGGGGGCGGAGCGGCGCGGCTCGATTTCTTCTTCGCCGCAATACGTAGTTTTATCGCGCTAAGGCTTGGTGTTTGGACACGGTTGAAGCCGGGTTAACCGTGTTTTGCGCTCAGCCTAGGGAGCCTGCCTTGGGGGATCTTGCGCAGCGGCCCCGCTGGCTTCAGTTACCGCGCCAGCCGCTTCTTGCGGCTGCGCACCGCGATCGCGGTCGAGCGTGGCGGGGTTGACCTTCCACTGGCCTGCTCGCGCATATTCCTTGCGCGTCCGGCCACTCTTTTCGGGCTCGGGCGCGGCTGTTCCCGGCGTGATCCTTGCGGTGGCCTGGTCGCTGGATATTGCGGTTTCCAGGACTGGCAGCGGCCTGATCCGCTGGGCCGATGGCGCAGGTGCCGGCACGCCGGCAGCGACCCTTGTGCGCGCGCCGAGGCGCGAGGCGTCGGGTTCGATACCGGAATAGCGGGCGCTGAAGGCGCTGCTCTCGCCCGCGGACCCCCGGCTGCGGTAGAACCTGTGCGCGCCGATCACGCCAACGGGGTCGAGCGTGCTGGCCCAGTAAGGATCGACCCAGAGCGTGTGGTAATGCGTCGCATGGCCGATCGCGGCATAGACCGATCCGCCCAGCGCTTCGGCTGCGATCCGGTTGGCGCTGGCCCAGCCAGGGCCCTTGTGCAATGCTGCGGGGCGCCGGGCGAGACTGCCATCGCAGGTAAAGCTGAACTGGCAACCGGTCGAAAGCTCGGCCCCCTGGTAAACCACGCCGCACACGCTCGCAGGCCATGAAGGATGCGCGACGCGATTGAGCACCACTTGTGCGACCGCGCGCTGGCCGGCTTCGCTTTCGCTGGCGGCCTCGTACCAGACTGCTTGGGCAAGGCAGGTTTGCGCCCGCTCGAATTGCGCACCTGCCCCTGCGATGAAAGCGGCGGCGGCGGGGCCTGCGTCGATCAGCGCGCCCGGTTCGCGCCCGCCCGCAGCGCCGCGCTCGAGCGGATCGTTCTCGGGCAGCGCGACGAGCGCCGCGTCGGGCGGATCGGCAAGATTATAGAAGGCCGAACCCGGAAAGCTCATGCCCGGCCTCTCGAAGGCCATCGCACCGGCCAGCATCACCTCCGCTTCTGCGCGGCCTGTCACGCCGGGAGCATCGCCTGCCAGCGCTCCGAAATCGCCCGGAGCCGCCATTGCCGGGACCGCCATCACTGCGATCAGCGCGGTCAGGCGCCTCCGGAAAAAGCCTGGCTGGCGGGGCGCTGCGGGAGCAGGAGTTCGCCCGGTGCCGCCGGGATCGCCACAAGCAGCGGCCTGATGGATCGGCGCGGTGCTTTTTGCTCTCCTCGTGTTTTCCAGCACAATCGGCGGCGGCGGCGTGAAACCGGCCATGCGCGCGGCGCCAAAGCGGGGAGTGGAAGAGCGTTTCGATGTCATGGCACGGATGTGGATGTAGGCCCCCTCGCGCGCCCGTGCGAGCGGCAAGGCATTCGCGTCCCGAACAAGGACACGGTGCGCAAGGGCCTTAATGCGCCGCCTCTAATCGAAGCTGCGGCGCAATCGCGCTCTTGCCGCGCGCGAGAGGCCCGCTTATCGCTTCGCCGCGTGAGACGGGGTCTTCAGAAAATGCCGCTGCCGCTGCCGCTGCCGCTGGCGCTGGCGCTCGGGGTGAGCGCTGCGCTTGGCGGGTGTTCACTGCCGGCGGACAACGCATCTGCCGCTGAGCCGCGAGACGAGAAGGCGGCCCCCACCTTCGTCAGCCTCAATCCGTGCCTTGATGCGATCCTCGTCGATCTGATGTCACCCATACTTGATGATGACCGGATCCTCGCTTTGTCGCATTACAGCCGCGATCCTTCTTCCAGTTCGCTCGACGTGCAAGAGGCCCGGTGGTTTGCGACGACCGGGGGCACGGCAGAGGAGATCATTGCCCTGTCGCCCGACATCGTCCTTGCCAGCACATTCCTGCCGCCTGCCACGCGGTCCGCGCTCGAGCGGGCGGGTTTGAGAGTGGAGACATTCGCCAGCCCGGCAAGCGTCGAGGAAAGCGCAGCGCAGATCGAGCGGCTGGGGGCGCTGGCAGGCAAGGAATTCGAGGCAGCGGGCCTTGCGCGTTCAATCCAGCGCCCGCTCTGGCCGCCATTTTACGATCTGCCCGATCCGCCGCTGGAGGGGTCGAAGCCGGGGCCTGATCCGTCGCTGCTGTTGTGGCAGCCCGGACAGATCGTCGCTGGCCAGAACACGCTGATCGCCCAGCTCATTCAAGAAGAAGGCTTTGCCAGCCACGCAGGCGAGCGCGGGCTTGACCAGGCGGATCATGTGACACTCGAACAGGTGATGAGCGACCCGCCCGATGTGCTTCTGGTGGCGGGCGACAGTGCAGGCCAGCGTCACCCCGCGCTCGAAAAGCTTGGCGACATGCGCGTCCATGCCTTCGATCCCGGCCTGTTCTTTTGCGGCGGGCCGAGCGTGAACGAGGCACGCGAGGAACTCAGCGAATTGCGGATGAGCTTCGAGGATTTGGGCGAATGACCAGAGCCAGTCTTGTCTTTGCCGCCGCTCTGGCTGTGCTGCTGCCGCTCTCGCTGCTGGCCGGGCGGGTGTGGATCGATCCGCTGGCGGGCACTGCCGATGCGCCGGGTGCGGCGCTGATCCTGATGGAATTGCGCCTGCCGCGCGCGGTTCTGGCGGTGGTGATCGGCGCGGGGCTGGGCGCGGCGGGGGCGGCGATGCAGGGCTATCTGCGCAACCCGCTCGCCGACCCCGGCCTGTTCGGCATCGCGCCGACAGCGGCGCTGGGCGCGGTCGCGAGCTTCTGGCTGGCGCCTGTCATCCCTGCTGCACTCGCCGCATGGAGCCTGCCGGCCTTTGCGCTCATCGGCGCTGGGCTGGCGATGGCGCTCTTGGCGCTGATCGCCGGGCGCTCGCTGAGCGACGGTATCGCGGGAGCAGGCGGTGGCATCGCGCTGTTCACGCTGGCAGGCCTGATGATCGCCAGCCTTGCCGGTGCGCTCACCGCGCTTGCCATCACCCTGTCGCCCAATGCCTTTGCGCTTTCGCAGATCGTCATGTGGCTGAACGGCGCGCTGACCGACCGTTCGTGGAACGAGGTATGGATTGCCGCGCCCCTGGTGACGCTGGGCATTATTGCGCTGGGCTTTGCGGCGCGCGCGCTCGACGCGCTGACGCTGGGCGAGGAGGCGGCGCGTTCGCTTGGAATCGATCCCCGGCGTCTTTTGTGGCTGCTGATCGCGGGGATCGGGCTGACCGTGGGCGCAAGCGTCGCGGTGGCGGGCATTATCGGCTTTGTCGGGCTGATCGTGCCGCATCTGGTGCGCCCGCTAACCGACCGCTTGCCCTCCAGCCTTATCCTGCCGAGCGCATTGGCGGGCGCGTGCCTGGTTCTGGTCGCAGACAGCGCGGTGCGCATCGCGCCGCTGGTCACTGAACTGAGGCTGGGCATCGCGCTTTCGCTGATCGGCGCGCCGTTCTTTGGCTGGCTGCTGCTGCGGCTTCGCCGGGGTGCGCTGTGATGGCATCGCTGATTGCGCAGGATCTGGCGGTCGAGCGGGGCGGTCGGCGCGTCGTCCATCCGCTCAGCGCTGCGCTGGAGCCGGGGACGATCACCGCGATCTGCGGGCCAAACGGCGCGGGCAAGTCGAGCCTGCTGCTGGCGCTCGCCGGGCTTTTGCCACCGGCTGCGGGCGCGGTGCGGCTGGGCAAGAGCGAACTGAGCGCGATCTCGCCGCAGGAGCGCGCGCGTGCGCTCGGCTACCTGCCGCAGGGCAATGACATCGCCTGGGACGTTTCGGTGGAAAGCCTCGTTGCGCTCGGCCGCCACCCCTATCGCGATGCGCGGCGCAAGACGGGGCGCGCTGCGATTGCCGCCGCACTGGCAGCGACCCGGATCGACGCCTTGTGCGCCCGCCCGGTCAGCCGGCTTTCTGGCGGCGAGAAAGCGCGCGTGCTGCTGGCGCGGGTGCTGGCGGGAAGCCCGCATTGGATCCTCGCCGACGAACCGCTCGCAGCGCTTGACCTTGCCCACCAGCTCAGTCTGATCGCGCATCTGAAGGCCTGCGCGCGCAGCGGGCAAGGTGTGGTCATCGTGCTTCACGATCTTGCTCAGGCGATGAACCATGCCGACCGCGTCATGGTGCTGAGCGAGGGAACGCTGATCGCCGACGGCACTCCTGCAACAGCGCTGGCAAGCGAGGTGATTGCGCAAGGCTGGGGCATCAAGGCGCGCTGGATCGGCGAGGCGGGCAGCCATGCGCTGACCACGGGGCCGATCTAGGAGGCCGATCTAGCAGGCCGGTCTAGGAGGCCGGTCTAGGCGGGGGCCTGTCACACGCTGTGCGCGCGCCAAACGCCTGACCATATCAATGCAAGAAAAGGCGCGAGGGGGCGGGGGACGCACCCCTCGCGCCGCGGGCCTCAATGCAGTGCGACCCTGACCCTTGGTGCGACCCGAAGGGCTCGGTCGGAGACCAGCAAAGAGGCCACCGAACTAGCCCGGATCAAGGGCTTTCACGACTTAAGGTTTTCTGCAGGGTCCCCTAGGGCGCGGCGTTTTTTGCGGATATTTTCCTGCATGGCTGGCGCACAGCTTTGCGGGCGATGCACAAGAATTGCCGGGCCCCGCTTGGACGAGGCCCGGCACCAGAAGCGGGGGTAAGGGTTCCCGCTGCTGTTCTGTCAAAGTGGTGCGGTGCGCTTATTGCGCGACAAGGCGGATGACCGTGCGATCGGCCCGGGCGAGGCGCTTGCTCGAATAGTTGGCGATGGCGAGGTCGCGCGAGGTCTTGGCTGCGGCGAGCGTTTCGCGCTGGCAGGCGGCAATCGCGCGATCCATTGCCGAGCGGCCATCGACCCGGCCGCATATCTTGGCGGCGGCGCGTTCGATCCGGCTGTTGAACACTTTGCGCCCCTCTTCGGAGGCAAGGTTGAGATCGGAATAGTGCACCAGCGCCTCGCCCTTGTCGGGCGTATTGCCGGCGCAAACGGGCGCGGCTGTGACGGCGAAAGCGGCGGTGGTGGCAGCGAAAGCGGCGGCGATGGTCTTGAACGTGTTCATTGGTCTTCTCCTCAAGTGCAGCCAGGGCGAAAGGCCCTGGTGATCTGGTCGTTGCTCCCCTTCTCGCATCCTGCCGGGGCAGGGGGGCGAGAGGGTCCGAGCGGTCTTGCCTTTCCGGGGCCGGGCTTGTTGGGGCCGGACCTGTCGGGCGGCGCCGTTCGGATGAGTTGGAGAATGCCGCGGCCCGCCTTATCGCGCTGCGCACAAACGCTGAGATTTCAGTGATTTTGGGCTTATGAAAAGCTTATATCGCCCTGTAGCGCGTGACTTTTGCCTCGTTCTGGGCTGAATATGGCTGCATGGCCTGCGCCGCGACAGAATCGTGGATCTTGCGCCTTGGGCCATCAACGCGGGGCTTGCCGCGAGGGGATAATCAGTGACGCTTGGGATAAGCGACGAAGAATTTGACGGTGCGACCGGCGTGCCTGCCGGGACCAGGCGCATCGACCTGTCGCGCACAAGGGACTTCACGATCGGGCCGGTCGCGGTCAGGCCATCGCTGCGCACGATCGAGGGGCCGGACGGCTCACAAGTGATCGAGCCCAAGGTGATGCAGGTGCTCATCGCGCTTGGCCGCGAGGCGGGGCGCATCCTGTCGCGCGATGATCTGATCGAGCATTGCTGGGAAGGGCGGGTTGTCGGCGAGAGTTCGATCAACCGCGTGATCTCGCTGCTGCGCTCGGCGCTTCGCTCGGTTGGCGGGGAGACGGTGATCCTCGAGAACGTGCCCAAGGTCGGCTACCGCGTGATCACCTCGCCTGATTGGGATCTGGAGACGGAGGCAGAGGATAATTCGGGATCGGCTGACGAGGGCCACGATGCGCCGTCAGCCCCGCATGTCGATGGGACCGCTGCGCCAGCAGCCTCGCCATCGCGGCGATGGGGGACGATGAGGCTGGCTGTCGCCATTGCGGCGCTGCTCGCGCTGGTGGCGGGAGCCTACACGCTCTGGCCGGCCGCAGCGCCCGGGCCGGTGAGCCGCATCAAGGTCGCGATGCTGCCCCTCGAAACCTCGGAAAGCGTCGACCCACTCTATGCGCTTGGGCTCGAGTCCGAATTGCGCTCGCAGCTTGCCCGTGTGGGGCGCCTTGAAGTCACCAGCAGCGAAAGTGCGCGCCAGCTCTTCGACGAGGGCCTGAGCGTGGAGGAAATCTGCCGCAAGCTGGGCGCGGATTATGCCTGGACGGGCTCGCTCGATATCGGGCCGGACCGGGTGTTGCTTTCAGCCAGAATGATCGAGGCGAAGACCAGTCGCTCCGCCTTCGACGAGACGCTTTCGAGCGCGCCCGACGCCGCCCAGAACCTGCCGATGCGCACCGCGCGCGCCATTACCACCGCGCTCGGCCGACCCGTTTCGCAGCGCGAACCCGTTATGAACGTGTCGGCGGGCGATTACCGCCTCTATCTGACTGCGCTTGGCCTCATAAAGGGGCGCGGGGTCGAGCAGCGGCGCGCCGCATTGCAGATCCTGCAGGAGGTGACGCAGCGCAATCCCGACTTTGCCGATGGCTGGGCGGGTCTTGCCAAGGCGACCTTCCTGCATCCCATCCCCAATCCGACCCTCGAGCTTGCAGAAGCCGAACGCATCAAGGCAGGCCGGATCGCAGACAAGGCGCTGAGCCTTGATCCCGACGCGGTCGACGCGCTCAAGACCAAGGCCATGCTCGATGACACCCCATCGACTGAGCGCCTTGCCCTGCTCAAGCGCGCGACACAGCTCGATCCGGGTGACAGCGAAGCCTGGTTCTGGCGCGGTATCATCCAGCAGCAATACGTCCTCGAAGCCGAAAGCCCGGTCGAAAGCGCCACGCGCATGGTCGAGGTTGATCCGCTGTGGCCGGCAAGCTGGCGGACATCGGACCTTGTCGCCAAGTTCGGCGATCTCGATGCTGCCTTCGCGATCGAGGATGCGATCGCGGCAGCGGCGATTACCCCGGCGCAGAATTATCTGAGCGAAGCGCGCCGCGCGCTTCTCAAGGGCGATCTGTCAACTTTCGTGAAGATGGCGCGCCGTGCCCAGCCGCTCGCGACGCCCGCTCAGCAACGATACGGATCCTATGGCCAACTCTTTGCGATCATGCGTATGCTCGATCTGCCTTTAGACGAGCGCGACGGCCTCCCGCCGCGCTATCGCGGGCCGTTGATGGAGGAGTTGTCGGCCCAACGCCTGCCCACTCGCTCGCAGTTCAAGGCCGCTAACGCATCGGACGCCGAATTCTGGAAGATACCGCCGCGGGTCGAGCTCGCCATTTGGCTCTTCGTGCGCGACGGGCGCGAAGCCGAGCTCGCCGAATATTACGATGCGGCCTTCCCCACGCGCGCCGATTTCGTGGAATTTACCCGGCAGGAAGATCAGGCGCACAATATCATTCCCATCGTCTCGCCCTACCTCGTGCTTGCCTTTCGCAAGCTGGGGCGCGAGGCGGACGCCGCCTTTCACCTCAGACTGTTGCGCGAGCAGGTCGCGCGCTGGACGGCGTCTGGCACGCCTGCGATTGATGGTCTGGTCTACCAGTTGATGCTCGCCGCGCTGGAAGAGGACAGGGCGCGCTTTGCCGCGCTGGTCCAGCGCCTTCCCGCTTATGGCTGGCCCTACACGATGACGCATGTGCGTCCGACCACGATCATGATACTGAACGATGATCCGCTCTACGATCCGGTCCGCGAGGTGCCGCAGGCGCGCCGCATCCTCGATCCGATCAGGGCGAATCTCGCGAAGGAGCGCGAGGAAGTGCTGGCGTTGGGGATTTAGCGTTTAGCGTCCGCAGGGGCGCGATCTCACGACTTTTCGGAAGAGCGCGATTCGGATTGCGTGGCATAGATTGACGGGATCATGTCGCGAAAGACGACCAGCCCATCCACTGCGCAGCCCCAGTCGCCGGTGTAATAGCGATATCCCAGCGCTCTGATCCGGGCGACGCTTTGCCCGCAGGGCGGCAACTCTACAAAGGCCGTCTGCGCGCCGCTCGCCTCAAGCATGGCGTAGGTTTCGATCCCGTCGGGTTCTGCCGGCGCCAGATCGTAAGGGCCATTGGGAAAGGTCCCGTTGCGCCCGCCCAGCGCAGAAAAGGCCAGAACGTAATATTCCCCCGAAACCGGCCCCTGATCGACATGATGGCCCATCGGGACCATGGGCATCGTCTCATCGATTACGGCGCGGTCCCTCATCACATGCGAGGTTGCGCCCCAGACCACGATCTTGCGGTCCGGGTAAAGGCGCGTCGCCAGGTGGTTGAGGTTTTCTCCCATCATCGTGTCGCGGATGTTGAATTCGTCCCAGCCCATGCCTTCAAGGCCAAGCCGCGCGTAAAGCGCGCTGTGCCGCACGAATTGGGCGTGATTGTCGATCAGTCGCCGGTCGCGCTCGGCATCGGGGCCGCCCGCCTTGTCGATCGCGGCCAAAGCGGTTTCGCGGCTGGTCTCGAGCTGCTCGATCACCGTGTTGAACGCACTGTCTGGCCCTTGCTTGGCCCGGGGAAGCGATGTCCAGACTTTGATCAGAAAGCGCACCGCCTCGCCCTCATCTCCCAGCCGATCCGCGATTGCAGCAAGACGTTTGAGGTTTTCGTCGCGGTAATTGCCCGAATGCTGGAAATCGACGCCCGCCAGCGCGAACGGACGGCCCGCCTGCGCTGCCTTGTCGACCAGCTCGAGCATGGGCGCGAATTGCTCGGACATCGTCCAGATGGCGAAATTTGCCTGCGCAAAGGCCTTTGACGGCTTTTCGCCTGCAGCAATGCGCTCTTCGGCTTCGATATGGTCGTAGATCCCGCCTTCCATCACCAGCACGTCAAAGCCGCGCTCGCGGTGGAGCCGCTCGATCAGCCGCGCCTTGAAGAGGAAGGACGAGCCATCGCCGTGCGAGATTTCGCCCAGCGCCACCACGCGCTTGTCGCCTATATCCTCGATGATGCGCGTAATCGCGGCATCCTCACCGGCGGTGACCTTGAAGACGCTGGAATAGGTAACGGGCTCCTGGGGGAGATTCTCGGGCGCTGCCGGGACCGGATCTTGAGCCGGCAAGGGCGCGGACAGGCAGGCAAGCATTGCGCCCGCAAAAGTCCAAAGCGCGCGTCGAAATTGTCCCGTCATATCTATCTCCCGGCTGTTTGCCCGATCTTCGACATGCCTATCACGCCTGACACGATCGGGGAGCCGCTGGTCGAGGCGTAATCCGCGCTTGCAGATTGGCCAAGCTGCGCCAGCGAAATTGAAACCGAGCTGCCCGCGCTTAGTTAAGGTATCGAACGCCTCAACAGCCTGCATCTCTTGCGGCTCTTTACATCTGCGAACATTTCCGGAACACACGCCTTTATGAGCCTTACCAAAATATCCGTCCGCGGTGCGCGTGAACACAATCTCAAGGGCGTGGATATCGACTTGCCGCGCGATGCGCTGATCGTGGTGACGGGCCTTTCAGGCAGCGGGAAAAGCTCGCTCGCATTCGATACGATCTATGCCGAAGGGCAGCGGCGCTATGTAGAATCGCTCAGTGCCTATGCGCGGCAATTTCTGGAAATGATGCAGAAGCCCGATGTCGAGCATATCGAGGGGCTCTCGCCGGCGATCTCGATCGATCAGAAATCCACCAGCCACAATCCCCGCTCCACCGTGGGCACGGTGACCGAGATTTACGACTATATGCGCCTGTTGTGGGCGCGGGTAGGCGTGCCCTATTCGCCTGCGACGGGAAAACCGATCAGCGCGCAGACCGTCAGCCAGATGGTCGACCGGGTGATGGAATTGCCCGAGGGTACGCGGCTCTATCTGCTGGCGCCGGTCGTGCGCGGGCGTAAGGGTGAATACCGCAAGGAACTGGCCGAATGGCAGAAGGCAGGCTTCACCCGCGTGCGGATCGCTGGCGAGATGTACGCGATCGAGGAAGCGCCTGCGCTCGACAAGAAATACAAGCACGACATCGAAGTGGTGGTCGATCGCCTCGCCGTGAAGGAAGGGATCGAGACCCGGCTGGCGGATTCGTTTGAAACCGCGCTCAAGCTCGCGGAAGGGCTGGCCTATGTCGATCTCGCCGATGGCGTGGTGCCAGGCCGCGAGGACGAGGCCGAGAGCGGAGGCGCGATGAAAGGGTGCGGGCATCCCCGCCAACCGCATCGTTTTCAGCGAGAAATTTGCCTGCCCGGTCAGTGGCTTCACCATCGAGGAGATCGAGCCACGCCTGTTCTCCTTCAACGCGCCGCAGGGGGCCTGCGCGACGTGCGACGGAATTGGCGAAAAGCAGCTCTTCGACGAACAGCTCGTCATCCCCAACGAAGCGCTCACGCTCAAACAGGGCGCGGTCGCGCCGTGGGCGAAATCCAACCCGCCTTCGCCCTATTACATGCAGGTGCTCACCAGCCTTGCGAAGGCTTATGACTTCACCATCAACACGCCCTGGAAGGATCTCGAACCCGACCAGAAGCTCATCATCCTCCACGGCACGGGCGGCATGCCGGTCCCGCTCACCTTCAAGGACGGGCGCAAGCAATACACCGTCAACAAGGCGTTCGAAGGCGTGATCGGCAATCTCAACCGCCGCCTCGCGCAGACCGAAAGCGCGTGGATGCAGGAGGAGCTCTCCAAGTTCCAGACCGCGCAGCCTTGCGAGGCGTGCGGAGGCAAGCGGCTCAATGAAAAGTCGCTCGCGGTGAAGATCCCCGCAGCCAGCGGCCCCACCGATATCGCCGAGCCTACGGTGATGAGCGTCGCCGATGCGAAGGCCTGGTTCCTCGATCTCGATGCCCATCTGAATGACCAGCAAAGCCAGATCGCCAAGCCGATCCTGAAGGAAATCAACGAGCGGCTGGGCTTCCTCGACAATGTCGGCCTAGATTACCTCAACCTCGACCGCACCAGCGGCACTCTGTCGGGGGGCGAGAGCCAGCGCATCCGGCTCGCCAGCCAGATCGGCAGCGGGCTCTCTGGCTGCTGCTACGTGCTCGACGAGCCGACGATCGGCCTGCACCAGCGCGACAACGAACGGCTGATCAAAACACTCAAACGCCTGCGCGATCTCGGCAACACCGTGATCGTGGTCGAGCATGACGAGGATGCGATCCGCGCCGCCGACCATATCGTTGACCTCGGGCCGGGCGCTGGCGTGCGCGGCGGCGAAGTGGTGGCGCAGGGCACGCTCAAGCAGATCCTGCGCGCCAAGGGCTCGCTCACCGCCGATTACCTCACCGGCAAGCGCGAAATCGCCGTCCCGCAAGAGCGCCGCCAAGGCAATGGCCACAAGCTCACCGTCACAGGCGCTGAGGCGAACAACCTCAAGCACGTCACCGCCTCGATCCCGCTTGGCACCTTCACCTGCATCACCGGCGTCTCGGGCTCGGGCAAGTCCTCCTTCACCATCGACACGCTCTACGCCTCGGCTGCCCGCGTGCTCAATGGCGCGCGCGTCATCGCGGGCAAGCACGAGGCCATCACCGGCCTGGAATTCTGCGACAAGGTGATCGAGATTGACCAGTCGCCCATCGGCCGCACCCCGCGGTCCAACCCCGCCACCTATACCGGCGCCTTCACCCCGATCCGCGACTGGTTCGCCTCCCTGCCTGAATCCCAGACGCGCGGCTACAAGCCGGGCCGCTTCTCCTTCAACGTCAAAGGCGGGCGCTGCGAGGCGTGCCAGGGCGATGGCGTGGTGAAGATCGAGATGCACTTCCTGCCCGACGTCTACGTCACCTGCGAGGAATGCGGCGGCAAACGCTACAACCGCGAGACGCTGGAGGTGAAGTTCAAGGGCTTCTCGATCGCTGACGTGCTCGACATGACGATCGAGGATGCGGAGGAATTCTTCAAGGCGGTGCCCCCCATCCGCGACAAGATGCATATGCTGAATGAAGTGGGGCTGGGCTATGTCAAAGTGGGCCAGCAAGCGACCACGCTGTCAGGTGGCGAGGCGCAGCGGGTGAAACTGGCGAAGGAACTCAGCAAGCGCAGCACCGGGCAAACACTGTACATTCTGGATGAGCCGACCACGGGCCTGCATTTCGAGGATGTTCAAGCTCTTGGAAGTGCTGCACAGGCTGGTCAACCAAGGCAATTCGGTTGTGGTGATCGAGCACAATCTGGATGTGATCAAAACCGCGGACCATATCCTCGACCTTGGCCCCGATGGCGGCGTGCGCGGGGGTGAGATTGTCGCGCAAGGCACTCCGGAGGAAGTGGCCAAGGTGGAGCGCAGCTTTACGGGGGCGTATCTGAAGCCGATGCTGGCCCGGCGCAAAGAGGCGGCGGAGTAAGCCCGCCCTTCGTCATTGCGAGCGAAGCGCAGCAATCCAGAGTGTTCATGCGCGAGGCTCTGGATTGCCACGCCGCTTCGCGGCTCGCAATGACGGAAAAGGAAGAGCGGCTTGCGCGGCGGGGAGATTGTTGCCGAGGGCACGCCGGAGGAGGTGGCGCAGGTGGAGCGGAGCTTTACGGGGGCGTATTTGAAGCCGATGTTGGCGAAGGCGGGGGCTGAGCGGGATGCGGCTGAGTAGGTCACCCGATTGGGTGTTGTGACCCGAATACTTATTCCCTAGTCTTCGGACCAAGGAGAAATTATTTGCATTTGATTGCTCGGATGGCCGTGTTTGCCGCCTGTTTGGTTTGCTTATTAGCGATCTATATAGGTCAGTCAGATTACCTCGCGAATATCCCCGAAAGCACAGTCATCATAATATTTACGACGTTGGCTGTAGCGGCGTTTTCTCTGCTGCTTGTTGAGCACTGGTTTACCTCACCGACGCACTCAATCACGAATAGTCTTTCAGTCCTATTAGTGATGTTGCCGGCGTTGCCAAGCCTGACGAAACTCGGAGTTTGGTATTATATTATCGTTGGATACTCAGCTTTAATTCTGCTGGCATCTGGACACCCGCAACAAGCATGCGTTTTCGGTGCGATCGCAGTGATTGGGCCAAGGGCATGCGGATTGGCGGTTTGATGGGATAGTTTGCGGCGGATTTTGCCTGTTTTCGGGTCTTTTCCATCCTCGCTGATGGACTTCAGACACACTTATCCGGTTGCGGCCTGTCGTTCGTGGAAGATCAGGCGGTCGAAGTTGTAGGCCAGATTGGCCAGAGTGAGTTTGGCCTGTGCCCTGGCGAGGCCGATGGTGCGGATAAACAGGCCGTAGCGCCCTTTTTGATGCGCGAAGACATGTTCAACCCTGGCGCGGATCGCGGACTTTGCAGCGTTGGCGCGCGCCATGTTCTTCGGCATCGGCCTGCCCTTGGGCTTGCGGCGATGGATGCGGCTTTTGAGCATGTTGCTCTTCAGCAATGCCTCGTTCCTGGCGCTGCGATAGGCGCTGTCAGCCCAGACATCGCTAGCCGTGTTGTTCGGGTCGATAATATGACGCAGTTCGCGCCCGTCGCTGTGGGCCGCTGATGTGACCTTGCCCTTGCGGATAAAGCCAAAGCACCGGTCGATGCTGATGTGCGACTTGTAGCCGAACACTGGGGTCGCGATCTGCGGCAGCGGCGTGCCGTCAGGACGGTAGCGGACCTTGCCCCCAACCTTCACCGTCCAGCGCGCATCGACATCCTTTTGATGTGCCTTGTCCGGCTTGCCCGGCCATATCTGCCTGGCCGATTTCCCTGCCTTGACCGCGGCCTTCTCTTCATCGGTGTTCCGCTGCTTGGGAGCGGGCACCAGCGTGGCATCGACGATCTGTCCGCCCATGGCGAGATAGCCGCGTTCGCGCAGTTGCTGCTCAAAGGCCTGCATCAGCGCCTCAAGCGTGCCGCTCTCGGTCAGCCGGTTGCGGTAGTGCCGGATGGTGTTCTCATCCGGCATGGTGCCGCCCAGATCGAAGCCGAAGAAGCGCATCCACGAAAGCCGGTCGCGGATCATGAACTCCATCCGCGCATCGGAGAGGTTGTGCTGTGCCTGCACCACCAGCACCTTGAACATCGACACCGGATCGAAAGGCGGCCTGCCGCCCTTGGCGCCATCGCTATATCCAAGGCCCCGGACCAGGATGGGTCGGAAATGTTCAAACTCGACCGTATCCGCCAAAACCTCCAGCGGGTCGCCGTCCTTGCTCAGCCGCTCAAGGTGCTCCGCCAACGAAAACAGGCTGCGTGGGTGCATCGAAATTCTCCGTCCAATGCAGCCAGTGAATCAGATCATGGCGTCAAAGGCGAGGGGTTTTTGCGGGTGTCCATTTTCCTACACGCCCCCAAAAGCGTAAACTCTCCGGCTCACGCCCTCTCGCCCGGAGCCCCTCATGCCCACACCTCTCACCAAGCAAACCGTTCGCCTGCACGCCTCCGCTCCCACCGCCGCGCCTGATCTCAAGAATCCCGCGTGGCGCGCTTGGCAGGCTCATGTGGAGGCGGGGCGGATTGGTTCGGGGGACGGCTCCAAACCCTCGCTCACCTTCGAGCAGCGCTTGCGGCATATGCGCAACGAGGTGGCGCTGTTCGGGCGGGTGGTGACGCCGCAATTGAATGAGTTCTAATTTACCTGTCCTTGTGCGTTCCTGCGCAGGCAGGAACCCAGAATGGTCGGGCACACGCTGTGCCGCTCTGGCCCCCTGCGTGCGCAGGGGTTCACGGGGGCGACCGCTTCCCGAAAGACCCTCAAGCGCCCAAAAAGGCCATCGCTCCCCTGTCCGTCACTCTGGCGCGGCGACGCTCAAGGCGCTCGAAAACAACGCTTTGTTGGAAATGTTGGAGAGTGACACGGTGTAACTTTTGTCACTTTAGTCGCCGGGCGCGCGCGGGCGTCCAGATCCGTTCCTGCGGCGCGGGGCACGGGCCTATTCTGGCGGCTGCTCAAAAAAATGGTCGAGTAGAGGTGGTGGAATGACTTGCGCGGGAGGGCTCTCGAAAGCCGGGCGGGCAAGTCTATCAGCCGGGGTGCAGGTCCTGTCCGCCGCCAGGGCTTTGCAAAGGCGGCCAATCGCTTCTTGGATTGGACAGCGTGGTTGGCTAACCCTGAGAGCCTGTGAAGGACGCTTGGCGCCGAGTGCGAAGGTGCCATTGAAAGTCAGCGCGCCTCAGGAGAGACTGGATGCATCCGTTCGTCAACACGGTGCTGGAGCATGGACCGCGCACCCTCGCCTCGAGGGCTCGCAGCCTGGTGCGCCGCCCGTTGGCCGAGGGCCATGTTCTCATGATCCATACCGGGCGAAGCGGCAGCACGGTGCTGGGCAAGCTGCTCGACCAGCATCCCGCCATCTTCTGGGACGGGGAGACGCTGGAGAAGCATTTCCACCGGGTCAGCCGCAAGAAAGGTGTGGGCGTCAATGCCATGTACGGCGAGCCCTCGCTGGACGATGCGATCGCCCTTATCCGCAAACGCATGAGCAGCCTATCGGGCGGTCGCCATTTCGGGCTGGAGGTGCAGGATTATCACCTCAAGATGATCGGCACGGACTGCGAGGCTTTCCTGGGAGAGCTTCGCAGGCTCGGTTTCAGCAAGTTCGTGATACTGACGCGCAATCCGGTGCGCAAACTGGTGTCGCACGTCGTCGCGACAAAGCGCGGTCAGCACCATGCGCAGATCGGCGAGAGCGTCAGGCGCGAGAAGGTGAGGATCAACCTTGACCGGGTCTATGTCGGTCACTGCTTTGTCAGCGTCGAGGAGGTGCTGGAGCAATTTGACGAATTTTTCGGGTCGTTCGAAAAGCTGCTTGCGAACGAGGATGCGCTGCGGCTGTCATACGCCGATCACGTGGAGGAAAGCCCGCTTGTCGCCTATGACGCGATCTGTCGCTACCTTGGTCTGGAGCCGCAGCAGCCGGCCATCACTCTGAGGAAGACCACGCAGCGTGATCTTGACGAGGTGATCGAGAATTACGGCGAGTTCAAGGAACGCATGCTGGCCACGCGCTTTCGCGATGACATGATGCAGGTCCTTGAGGGGAAGGCCTGAGCGAAGGCGTGCGCGGCTGCGCGGGTGCCTTGTCGGTCGGCGTGATTGTCAGGCGCGGCTGCGTGGGTTGGGGGAGGATCGCTGGGCGGTTCTCTCGCTGCTTGACCCCTGCAGCCCGATCGCGAGCACCGCGAACAGGATGATCGTTGAGAAGTGCATGGGCGAATAGCCAATCACCTCGAATTGCAGCTTCAGCGCAAAGAAGAACACAATGGCGCAGGCCAGCATCAAGGAGACTTTGGGAGCAAGCAGCGTCTTGAGGAACAGGCGAAGGGTTGCATAGGTCCAGACGGCGAAAAAGACACACAGGCCAAGCCAGCCATTATGGACGCGCAGATCGATAAAGGTGTTGTGAAAGTTGAAGGGCTGCCCGCTGGCGATCCCCATCATGCGCCACAACCGCTCGGCATCGAGGTTTCCTTGCAGCCAGAAAGCGTTGTAGCCAAGACCAAGGCCGGGTTTTTCATCCATGATGTAGCCTGCAAACAGCCACAGATCGATGCGCCCGGTGAGCGACTCGTCCTTGCCGGTCACCTCCAGCAGCAGATCGTAAAGCGGAGGGTACCAGGCGTCGAGCGTGATCAGGGCGATCAACGTCGCGACGGTGGCGACAACAAGAAGGGCCGTGCGCACTTGAAGCTGCAGCCACTGCGACACATAGAAAAGTGCAAAGGCCATCACCGCAAAAGCGGTCGCCAGAAGCGCAGATGTCGCCTTTGTCTCGAGGAGACTATACGCCATGAGCGGCAACAGCGCGATGCACAGAACGCTCGAGACGATGCGTCTTTCAGATGCGAACAGAGCAAGCGCGGCTATCGCCGAGAGGATTGCGAGGCCGGTGAAATCGCCAAAGGCATTTTTCGAGCCAGCCAGTCCGGCAAAGGCCATGCCTGCGCCTTCACCCCAGCGCACATCTCGCCCCATGAAAAGGCTCATGACGTTGTTGAGCGCAAAGGCGAGAAACAGGCCGACGATGAAGGACCGCGGCTTCACGCCGGCTCCGATGACGATCGCAGCGAGCACTGTGAGGCCGTAAAGTGCGCCGTAATACAAGGTGGTCAGATGAACATCCGACCAAACGGCCGACACGCACGCAAATACGGGAAGCGCGATCAACGGCCAGCAATAGAGCATCAGGTCGTACAAGCGCTCCCAGCGAAGCAGCACGAAGGCGCCCAGGGATGCGAGGACAAGCACCGGGGTAAGCTTGCCGATCTGGAGGTTGAAGAGCACGGCGGCGACAACGACCGCCACCAACAGGGTATCGAGAAGAGGAGAACGTCGGTCGAACCCGAATTCGGGACGCTGCCAAGAGGGCCGGGCCGTTATCTCACGGTGCCGCGCTGGATACTCACGGGAAATGAAATTGTCGGTGGCGATGTTACCGGCTCCAGGCTTCGAGAAGTCTCTCGTCGGCAGTTCATTAGACGGATGCTTGCCGGATTACCAATTGTTCACCGGGCCCCGGATCGAAGTTGGCCGATATCCAGGTCGCCCAGTGGCATCGGGCACGGGCAAATCAGGATGGGCCACCCGGCGCGGCTAACGACGACTGGTCGCGGGCTCGGTTCAACGAAATTACGGCGCGACGATGTCGAGCTCGACGCTGGCGTGACCCAGGCGGATCAGGCCGAGCCGCTGGGTGGCGCTGCGGGACAGATCGATCGTACGCCCGCGAATGAAGGGGCCACGATCGTTGATGCGCACCGTCACGCTGCGACCGTTCTTGGGGTTGGTGACGCGCACATGGGTGCCGAATGGCAGCGTCTTGTGCGCGGCGGTGAGCGCGTTCATGTCGAAACGCTCGCCATTGGCGGTGCGGCGGCCGTGAAAACGCCGCCCGTAGAACGAGGCGATGCCGGTGCCGAGGCTGCGCACGATCTGCGGGCCGGTTGGCGGTTCGATTGTATCAAGGTCGACCGCGCCTGGAAGAGCACTGACAAACGCCGCGGGCTCGCCAAGCGGCTTGAACGCGGTCTCGAAGGTCATCGGCGCGTCGTCCTCGCGCGGGGTCTCGGCTCGTTTCTCTGGGGCTCCCATCTTCGCGGCCTGCCTGTCCGGGGCCAGCGACTGGGAGGCGGCGATCCCGGCGAGGAGCGGCGCGAGAAGGGCGCAAAGCGCAAGCATGGGGGCAAGAGAGCGGCCCAGGTTGCGCAAGGCGCGAAGGCAGAGCCGCGCACGGGTCGCGTGGTGCCCAAGCGCAGGCAGCTCGCTTTGCAGCGTCATCAGGCACTCAGGCCCGTTCGGTTTCGGCCATCTCCCATCCACGCCAAGGTTTATAGACCGTGCTCGAGCCGCCTGCCAAATCGACCGTCCGCGCAACGCCGCGCTTTCCGGGCGTTCTGCCGAAACTGGCGCCGATTTTGGCGCCGATTCTGGTGCGAAATTTTTGAAACAGGGCTCGCGTCGCCTCGAACCGCCAGCGGGACGAGCGAGGAAGCCCGGGCAGAAGATGGAAAGGCGAGAAGCGGCGGGCCGAGAAAGCAAAGGGCCCGAGAAAGCAAATGGGGCCGGCATTGCTGCCGACCCCACTCTCACCGATGCGTGGGCACCTTGCTTCGGACGTCTTCCCGGCAAGCCGGTCTTCCATCCTCGCCAAGACACGCTTGGCATCCAGTGTCTATGACCTTTCGCGGTCAATCCTTCAGAACCGCGCCCAAGGGCCCAATTCCGTCGGCGTACCCATGGGGGCACCTTTCCGCGTCTGGCTTCGCCACCGGCGCTCGCACCGGCATCCGGCCACGTTTCCGCAAGCTTCTACGCCTCCACCGGATCAAAGACCCTGCTCGGGCGCTCCGCCTGTTTTCGCGAAGCCGAGACTGTCCGCCTATCCGGCCCTCGATCTCGAGCGGTTGTCTTTGGTTTGCACCGCCGACCTCCTCGATCGCGAACCAGGCTCGCAGTCTTTCACGTTGCCAGTACTTCGCTCTTGCCTCAGGCGATCCGCCTTGCCTCGGGCCGAAACCTCTGGCACTGCGTCTCTCGACAAGCGCGTGGACAGCTGTCAACGCGGTTTCCGGTCTACAAAAAGCTTTCGTGTCAGTGCCTTGCGGCTCCGTCCCGGTGGCGTTTTGTGTTCCGAAGACAAGTTGAAATTGCGCTCGAATCCGCGTTTGGACAAGTGTGGCAAGTGGCACTTATCCACTTTCCCCCGGATCATCTGTGGACAGCGGTGGACAACTCAACGGTCTGCCGCATTGGACGCTTTTGTTCGCGATCGACGTCCAAAGTCGTGCGTTTGCCGGGCAAATTCCGGCAATTTCGACATTACGAAAATTTCGCGGCTCTAGTTGAAGCTTTCGCTGGTCGCCCCATAGGCGGCGCGACTCGAATGCTGACGGGCCTGACGATCAGCGTTTGCCGCGATCGCGCTGGGCAAGCAGCCGCAGGCGCAGCGCGTTCAGCTTGATGAAGCCGGCGGCGTCCTGCTGGTCGTAGGCACCCGCATCGTCCTCGAAGGTGACGTGCGCTTCGGAATAGAGCGAATGGGGCGACTTGCGCCCGACCACGCTGGCAAGCCCCTTGTAGAGCTTGAGCCGCACCGTGCCGGTGACCTTTTCCTGGGAAAGGTCAATCGCCGCCTGCAGCATTTCGCGTTCAGGGGCGAACCAGAACCCGTTGTAGATCAGCTCTGCATATTTGGGCATCAGCTCATCCTTGAGATGGGCTGCCCCGCGATCAAGCGTGATCTGCTCGATCCCGCGATGTGCGCGGGCATAAATCTCGCCGCCCGGAGTTTCATACATGCCGCGCGACTTCATCCCGACGAAACGGTTCTCGACCAGATCGAGCCGGCCAATGCCGTGTCGGCGTCCCAGATCGTTGAGCGCGGAGAGCAGGGTGGCGGGGCTCATCGCCTCGCCGTTCAGGGACACGCCATCGCCCTTTTCGAAGCCGATCTCGATATATTCGGGGGTGTCGGGCGCTTCTTCCGGGTGGTCAGTTCGCGAATAGACATAATCCGGCGTCTCTTCCCACGGGTCTTCCAGGACTTTGCCCTCAGACGAGGTGTGGAGCAGGTTCGCATCGGTCGAGAACGGGCTCTCACCGCGCTTGTCTTTAGGCACGGCGATCTGGTGCTTCTCCGCCCATTCGATCAGCGCGGTCCGGCTGGTCAGGTCCCACTCGCGCCAAGGCGCAATGACCTCGATGCAGCTCGAAGCGGACCTGGTCGTTGCCCTTGCCCGTCGCGCCGTGGCCCACCGCGTCGGCCTGTGGCCATCAGGCGGTATTTCTCGCTCGCGCGCACCGTCTCGGACAAGGCCGGGATATAGCCGCCGGGGAAGATATATTTGCGGGTAAAGGCATCGGTCATGCCCGGCGTGCCCATCCGTCCGATCGTGTGCAGCAGCATGGTGCCGTGGTCTTCAAGCAGGTTGGCGCAAGCTTTGAAGAAGGTCTCGAACTGCGCAGTGCCGACATGTTCGAACATGCCCACCGATACGATGCGGTCGAACTTCACGCCGGTCTGCGCAAGGTTGCGATAATCGACGAGGTTGAAGCGAACGCGCTCGGCAACGCCCGCTTCGGCGGCGCGCTCGCGGGCGAGGGCGAGTTGTTCTTCGGAGAGCGTTATCCCCGTCACCTCCACATCGAAATGCCTTGCAAGGTAGATCGCCATCCCGCCCCAACCGCAGCCGATATCAAGCACGCGCTGCCCCGACTCGAGGGCGAGTTTTGCCGCAATATGCGCCAGCTTTGCAGTCTGCGCCTCGCCCAGCGTCATATTGTCGCCAAATCGGTCGGTATCCCAGAAGGCGCAGCTATATTGCCAATGCTCGTCATCCAGCATGAGGGCGTAGAAATCGTTGCCGATATCATAGTGGTGCGCGACATTCTCTTTCGAGCCGATCGCGTTGTTGACCTGTTCGAACGCGAAGCTTGCCTTGTTGACCAGTTTGCGGGTCAGCTTGGGAGGACTAATCGCGCCACCCTTGTCCCAGCGATTGTTGGCGCGCAGCAGGGTGACAAGGCCCATGATGTCGCCCTCCTCGATGACGAGGCGGCCATCCATGAAAGCCTCGGCAGCGCCAAGGCGCGGGTCCATGATGACATCGCGCGGGACCTTATCGTCAGTCAGCCGGATGACGATTTCGGGAAAGCCCTGCGTTTCTCGCCCATAGATCCGCGTGGCGCCATCGGCGAAGACCACGCCCAGTCGGCCATGCCTGACCCCTTTGCCAAGGAACCTGTCGAGGAGTTTCTTGCTCATTCCGCGCCCTTCGATAACCGCCCCAGTCCGGTTACCGTGCAGGCTAAGGCGCGTGAGGGCAAGAGTGCGGGGCACAAAGACCCTGCTGGCGAGGGCCAGCGTGGTCCCTCTATTCCGCCGCTTCGCGCAGATCACGGTCAAAGCGCCATTGCGGCACTTCGCCCGCATCGCGAAGCCGGGCTGATTCGTGCATCATGTAATCGCGCGTCATCGGGATGGCGGCGCGATCTTTCACATACTGGATTTGCCAGTTCACCATTGTGCCATTGCGGAAGCTTTGCTCCGCGCCGGCGAGGTAGAACAACCACATACGGTAAAACGTCTCGTCATACATCTCCGTGATTTCCTCGCGGTGCATGACGGTGCGTTTGTACCATTCCTCAAGCGTGTAGGAGTAGTGGAAGCGCATCGCCTCCACATCCATAATCTGCCAGCCGGCCTTCTCGCTCTGCGTGACGAGTTCCGAAAGAGCGGGGATATAGCCGCCCGGAAAGATGTATTTGCGTGTCCACGCATCGGTGCGCCCCGGAGGCCCGGCGCGTCCGCAACAATGCGAGATCATCACGCCATCGTCTTTCAGCAGCTTGTACGTATGCTCGAAGAATTGCGGATAGTGGATCGTGCCGACATGTTCGAGCAGGCCGACGGACGAAATCCGGTCGAACTGGCCTTCGACATCGCGGTAATCGCATAGCTCGAACTTGACCTTGTTGGCGACCCCTGCGGCCTCGGCGCGTTCGTTGCAGAACTTGATCTGATCGGGGGCAAGGGCGATGCCGAGCACTTCGACGCCGTACATTTCGTGCAGGTAAAGCCCGAAACCGCCCCATCCGCAGCCGATATCGAGCACGCGCATGCCCTCGGCCTTGCCTTCTTCGAGATAGAGCTTGGAGGCAAGGTGCGCCTTCTTGTCCATCTGCGCCTGTTCGAGCGAGGTCGCTTGCGGGTTCTCGCGGTAATACGCCATCGTGTATTGCCGGTCTTCGTCGAGGAAGCGTTCGTAGAGCTCGCGGGTGAGGTTATAGGTGTGCTCGGCATTCTTGCGCGCCGAGGACCGCAGATTGATCCCGTCGAGCGCGCTGGCGACCTTTTCGGCCGCCTTCTTGAGCACGCCCTGTTCCTGGATCGCGCTGTCGCCGATCCGCTTGGAATTGGCGGTGACAAAGAGGAGGAGGTCGCGGATATCGTGTGGGTCCTCGACAACCAGCCAGCCCCACATGAACGCCTCGCCCGCGCCCATCTGCGGATAGCGGGCAATGTGGTTGGCCGCTTTCTTGTGGGTCAGTCTTATGCGGATCGGGTCGGTCGCCGCATCGCCATATTCGTACACCTTGCCGTCATGATCTGTGACGACCATCGCCCCCTCGCGGATGACCTTTCCCAGAAATTTATCGAGCAACCACATAAACGCCTGATCCCCTGTAGCCCCTTGGAGGGAAGGAGTGTGGCGCGATCTGTGGTAGGCTGTCAATCGATGAGGGAAGGAAGCGCGATGGCCGAAAACAAGACAGGACCAACCGATGTCTCGGTCGAGGCATTCATCCTTGCTCTCGAGCCTGAAGCCAGGCGCGAGGATGCAAAGGTGCTCGATGCGCTGTTCCGCCGCGTGACGGGCGAGAAGCCGGTGATCTGGGGCCCTTCGATCATCGGTTATGGCCAGTATCACTACCGGTATGACACGGGGCGCGAGGGCGACTTCATGCGCGCCGGCTTCTCCCCGCGAAAGGCGAGGCATTCGCTCTATCTCATGGGCCGTTATATCGACGAGGAGACGGGTCGCACGGTCGATGCCCTGCTCGCGCGGATGGGCAAGCACAAGACCGGGGCCTCCTGCGTCTATGTGAACAAGCTGGCGGATATTGATCTTGCCGTTCTCGAAGAGGTTGTCGGCGTGTGCTGGGAAGCGATGGCGCGCAAATATCCCGGCTGAGTTAGTTCATAAAACCCATCCGAAAGGCGCAGTAATCGGTTTGAACTGGCGGATTTTTACGAAGGATAATTTCCCACATCAGCAATAATTGCAAGGCGCAAAAACAGCCGTTTCGTGGCTAGATTCCGGCATACCACTGGTAGTTTCCGATATCCTCCCAGAAGCCGCCCTTGCCGCCCTTGATATCGTCCAGCCGCGCGACCGCCTCGATACCGGTCAGATATTTGGCGTGTTTATAGCCCAGCTGGCGTTCGATCCGCATGCGCAAGGGCGCGCCGTTCTTTTCGGGGATCGGTTCGCCGTTCAGCGAATGGGCGATGATCGTCTGGGGGTGATAGGCATCGACCATGTCGACGCTCTCGTAGTATTGCCGCCCATAAAGCGTATCGGCGCACCAGAAGACGATGAAGTTCGCATCAGGACTTACCCTCGCCGCATCGAGCACATCCGCCAGTTGCGGCCCGGTCCATTCGCCGATCGCGCTCCACCCCTCGACGCAATCGTGGCGGGTGATCTGCGTGCGCTGGGGCAGGGCCTTGAGCTCATCGAGCGATAGCCGCAGCGGATTTTCCACCAGCCCCTTCACGCTGATACGCCAATCGGGAAAACCCTTGGCCAGTTGCTCCTTGTAGGTGGGCGAATTGACGGTAAGCGATCCATTGCCCTTGAAACTGGGCGAACGGTCGCCGGGCGCGTATTCGGGAGCGAGCGCTTGGCGCCCGGCAAGCGTGCGGTGCGCGGTGAGGTGCCAGTCCTCGGCCATGTCAAACAGGCCTGTGCCGCCTTCGCTGTCGGCAAAGGCGTCGATCCGGGAGCAGCCGGCTGTGCCCAGCGCGGCGATCCCGGCGAGCAGCGAACGGCGGGCGATTTTGCTCATTTCTCGTCTCCCTCGGGCCTGTCGGCTTCGGGGTGCTTGCCCCCGGCGATCATCGCCCACATCTGCTTTATCGGGTTCGAGATCAGCACCATCACGATGTGGACCACGAAGAAGGCAAACAGCGCCCAGGCGGTGATGAAATGGAGCGATCGCGCGCTCTGCCGCCCGCCCAGCAGTTCGATGAACCACGGGGCGGCGGGCTCAAAACCGGGACTGATCGCAAGACCGGTGAAGACCATCAGCGGCAGCATTACGCCCAGAACCACGCCATAGGTGAGCTTTTGCAGCGTGTTGTATTTGTCTGCGCCCTCAGCTTCGAACCGGCCCTTGAGGTGCGCTTTCACCTCGACCCACAGATGCGAGGGCAGCCATTCGCGCGGCGGTGCGGCGATATCGCGCCGAAAATGGCGGTTCACCAGCATCGCGATCCACATGCCGAGCAGTGCCAGCGCGAACACCCAGGCGGCGGTGCTGTGCCAGTCGCGCGCTTCGGCAAGGTCATAGCGCTGGGGGAGCGTCGCCCAGGCGGGAAAGCGGATCACCGCCGCCCAGGCATCGGCCCGGTCAAAGCCATAATCGCCCCAGTAGAGATATCGGTGCGCGTTCGAGATGCCGAGGCCCGACATGAACAGCACCACCAGCGCGGCGGCGTTGATCCAGTGCCACAGGCGGGTGGAGAGCGCGTGGCGCTTTGCCGTTTGGGGCTCTGCCGTGCGGGGCTCTGCGGTGTGGGGTTTTGCCGTGTGGGGCTCTGCCGTGCGGGGCTCTGCCGTGCGGGGCTCTGCCGTGCGGGGCTTCATGCGTCCTCCTCCCTGAGAGCGCGCGCGAGGTAGATCACGTCGCGCGGCTGGTCGAGCAGGTGCTGGCCACTGTCGATATAAAGGCCAGAGCCGCTCTTGAGCGCGCCTTTTGCCAGGAACTGCGCTGCCTCGACGATCTCGTCAGGCCCCGTCTTGCGCCCGAGCAGGTTGAGCAAGTGCGAAACCGCGGTCTCGTCTTGCGTCTGGTCATGGCTTGCCAGGATTGCGCCCGGCGCAAGGCCATAGATGCGCACGCCGTCATCCCCGCCATGATGCTTGGCCAGCATCGCGATGGTCGAGGCGTGGGCGTGTTTCGACATGGTGTAGCTGAAGAAATCGGGGTTCGGATTGGCCAGCTTCATGTCGGTGATCTGGATGACCGTGCGCACGCCGCCGCTTTGCGCGCATCGCAAATAGGCTTGCGCCATGCGGGCAGGGGAGACGGCGTTGATCTGCATCGCCGACCAGTTCGTTTGAGGATCGAGCCGGGTTACACCGTCATATTCGAATACCGAGGCCGAGTTGATGAGGCAACGCCAGTCAGGCAGCCGCGCGGCGAGTGCCTCGATCATCGCCTCGGCACCGTCGCCATCGCCAAGGTCGCAGGCAATCGTTTCGGCGCTGGGCAGCGATGCGGCCAGTTCCTCGGCCTTGTCTGCGCTTGAATTGTAGTGGATTACCGTGTGCCAACCCTCGGCGGCAAAGCCGCGCACCAGCGCCGCTCCGATGCGGGTGGCGCCGCCGGTAACAAGGATTGCGGGACGGGTCTGGGGGCTGGTCATGTCTGGCCCACGTCAAAGCATTGACGCGAGGTTTTGACCAGCCCCCAAGAATTAATTCAGCGCTTTACAGCGGCACTTCCCGATCAGCGACAACGTATGTCGCTCCGATCGATCTCGCGGCCAAGCACCGCACCCAGCGCGCCGCCCAGCAGCGTGCCGACCGTGCGATCACCGCGCGTATCGATGGTGCGGCCCAGCAGCGCGCCGAGCCCTGCGCCCACCACGAGGCCGGTCGTCCCGTTATCGCGCTGGCAGTAGAAGCGCCCGTCGCGCCCGCGCCAGAGCCGGTCGCGCCGACCGATCCGGCGCGGATTGATGTAGCGTCCGCGCCGGTCATAGACCCGGTCATCCCAGCGATCACCCCGACGGCCATTGCGCCACCGGCGATCGCGATCACGGCGACGTTCGCGCCAACCGTCATCGTCGTCCCAGTCCGGATCGGCATAGCTCGCTTTCTGAAGGAGCGCTGCGGGCGAGGTCATGGGGGCAATATCGGCAGCGAAGATACCGGGGGCGCTGATGCGGGGCTCGCTTTCGCTGGTCAAAACAGCGGCGTTGGCGGGCACGGCCGTCAGGCCGAGCGATCCGGCGGCAGCTGCGAAAATCAGTCCAGTCTTCATGTCATGCTCCCTGCGCATGGTTGATGCGGGAGATATCGTTCAGGAAAGTCGAACCGGAGATGAACGCCTTGTTGGGATATGCGCGCTGCCGATGATCGGGGGCAGGGCTGCGACGAGGCGTTTTCAAGCGATGCTATCAGGCATCGAGGCGCTTGATCGCCTTGGCGCGGATTTGCGGAGAGAGGCGGGGAAGGCTGCGCAATTGCTCAAGCTCATCCCGGCTGGCCTTGCCCTGGATGAGCGCGGTGAAGGTGCGGGCGACGCTCCAGCGCTCATCGCCGCGCTCGATGCGCTCCAGCATGTCGCCCGCCTTGACCTCGCCTGTCTCAACCACGCGGAAATACCAGACGCAGCGCCCTGTCTGGACAATCGCTGCGGTCATGCCCTTGACCCCGAAGCGGTGGTCTACCTTCCAGCAGGGCTGGCGCGGCTGGTTCACCTCGATCAGCGCCGTGCCAAGGCGAAAGCGGTCGCCGATGAAGACATCGTTTTCGTCGATGTCCCTGACTGCGAGGTTCGAGCCGAAGGCGCCGGGCTGATCGAGCAGGGCGAGGGCGGCCTTGTCCTCCAGCCTGCCGCGCCACCATTCATGGTGATCCAGCGGATAGAGATGCACCGCCTTTTCAGGGCCGCCATGCACGCGCCGGTCGGCCTGTTCATCAGGCGCAAAGCCTTCTTCAAGCACTTGCACCACGCCCTCGCGCGGCCGCTTGACGATGGCGCTCGTCTCCGCGCCGTTGAAGGGCCGTGCGGTGCCGGTGCAGATGGTTTCGATCTTCCGGATCATGGTTTGCGCACCGTGATGTGGATCCAGTCGCGCTGGGTGCCGTCAGAGGCCATTCCGGGCCGCACCGGGTGATCGACCAGCGCAAAGCCTGCGTCGATGTAGCGCGCGAGAATCCAGTCGCGCGAGGGGAAATTGTGCAGGCGCCCCAGAAGATCGCGCCCCTCGCTCTCGCCCAGTTTGTAGCTCGCATAATGCCAGCCGCCGCGCTTGAGCGCGCGGTGTATCCTGGCGAGAGCGTCGGGAAGGGCTGCGCGCGGGCAGTGGAGCAGCGTCGCATGCGCCCACACCGCATCATAGCGCGCCCGTTCGGCCAGTTCGTCGAAGCGCATGACGCGCGCGCCCAGATCGAAGCGCTCGTTCGCTTTTTTCACCATCGCCTCGATCCCGTCACTAGCGTCAACTGCAAAGCCGCGTGTGCGCATGTGGGCCGCATCCTGCCCGCCGCCGCAGCCCAGTTCGAGAACCGATGTGCCCGGCTCCAGCCGGTCGAGAAAGGCGTCGAGATCACGCGCAGGCGCAGCCGCGTGGCTGAACGTGTAATGCGGCGCGCGGGCCGTGTAGAATTCGTAAGTGGCCGGATCGATCGACATGGGCAAAGCGGGCCGGTCCAGCGCTCAGGGCGCCCGGCGCTCGATTGTCATCACGTTGTACTTGATGACTTCGTCCTGCGAGAGGCAATAGCGCGTGCTCGTATCCTCATCGCTTTTCACCGCCTGTTGCTGGTACATGATATCGGTCAGCAGCTTGCGGCTTACCCCCATGCGGATGAGGAAATCATTGTCCTCGCTTGCCAGCAGGGCGGAGGATTGCTCGATGCTGGCGATCAGTTCGGTGGTGGCCTCCGAACCGTCGATCACCGCATCGTCGATCTTCCAGCGGTCATTGGTGTGGGTGAACATGTGGACCATGAACACGCCGCCTTCATCGACCTTGCGCCGGTCGCCGCCCATGAACATGAAATTGCAGGCCGAAAAGCAGGTCCAGCCTTCGGGTATGCGGGTGACCATGCCGCGATAGGAGCGGATGATGCGCCCCGCCTCGTTGCCTGCGCGCGCATTGCCGCCCTGCGATCGCAGCCAGATCTCGACGATCCGGTCATCTTCCTCGATCGCTTCCTTGAGCCGTTCGGGCAGGCTTGCATCGATCCGCCCCTCGGCCAGCAGGACCCGCCGCCCGTTCACATCGCGCGGGGTCAGTTCCATCACCTCGCGCGGGCCCCAGTCGGGCTCGGCCGGACAGGTAGGGTTGTTGGGATCAGGGTTGGTCGCACCTGTCAGCGCGATCAGGCTGGCGGCGGCGAGCACGGTCTTGACGCCGGAGCGAGGCCTCATGCGACGATCGAATAGCGCGCCGAGCCAGGCGGGCGGCACATGCGCTTCTCGGCGCGGGTTTCCTCGCCCTCGACGATGATGATGTCGGTCACGAAGATGCAGTCGCTGCCATCGCCCGTTTCATCGCGCCCGGTCACGGTCGAGGTGCCGGTGACATTGTCGCGCGTGCCCGATGTCCACGAGGCGCTCTGGCCGACCGCCGGGCCTACGGGGCCGGGTGTGGCTGGACCCGAACCCTCTTCCACGCCGCTCTGTTCCCCGCTTCCCTCTGCTCCGCTCCCACGCGAGGGGTCGAGGTCGGCGGTCTCGAAGCTGGTGGCCTGAATGGTCGCCTCTGCTGCCTGTTTCTGCTCTTCCGGGTCAAGCTGGCAGGCGATTTCGGTGGTGAGCGTGTCCTCGAATTCGGACATCGGCACGAATTGCGTCACCCCGCTGCGCCGCGCGGTGCGCCGCCCGATCCCGCCGAGGATACCGCCCAGCGCCCCGCGCGCGACATCGCCGCTTTCGCCTTCGCCGCAGCCCGAAGAGGCCTTCTCGGCACCGCGCCGCGCATCGTTGAAAAGCTTGCCGAATTGCGCCTGTGCGCTGGTCGCGCTTGCGGCCATGGCAAAGGCGGCCGCGAATAGCAGGATCGGCTTGAATGGCTGGGTCATGGCGCTCGTTCTCCCCTCGCAGCGCGAAGACGTGAGGATACTGGCCCGCCGGCAGAGCGTCAATCAAGCTCGCCTGATCCACGCCACGCACTGACCCTCTTGAGGGGGGCGCGCGCTTCGGCTTGACTGCGTAAAGGTCCTAAGCGGTCGCCTGAGCTGCCGCTTCCCTGTCTCTCTGGGCGCGGCTCTTCTTCTGCGCTGCGGTTTTCAGCTGGCCGCAGGCTGCATCGATGTCGCGGCCGCGCGGCGTGCGCACCGGCGCGCTGATGCCGCCTTCGAAGACGATATCGCTGAACGCCCTGATCCGCTCGTGGCTAGAGCATTCATATTGCGCGCCCGGCCAGGGGTTGAACGGGATGAGGTTGACCTTGGCGGGCAGGTTGAACTTTTTCAGCAGGCGGACAAGCTCGCGCGCGTCCTCGTCTGAATCGTTCTTGTCCTTGAGCATCACATATTCGAAGGTGATGCGCCGCGCGTTCGATGCACCGGGATAATCGGCGCAGGCTTGAAGCAGCTCTTCAAGGCCGTATTTCTTGTTCAAGGGCACGATCTCGTCGCGCACTTCCTTGGTCACCGCGTGCAAGGACACGGCAAGGTTCACGCCGATTTCCTCGCCGCACCGCTCCATTGCCGGGATGACTCCGCTGGTGGAAAGCGTGATGCGGCGTTTTGACAGACCAAGCCCGTCGCCATCCATCACAAGGTGCAGCGCATCGCGCACATGATCGAAATTGTAGAGCGGCTCGCCCATGCCCATCATCACGATGTTGGTGAGAAGGCGCCCATCTGAGGTGTAGTGGCCTTCCTCTTGCGCATCTTCGTCTTCAGGGTCCGCGCCAAAGCCCGCCATCGTGCCCTTGGGCCATTCACCCAGCGCATCGCGCGCCAGCATCACCTGGCCGACGATCTCGCCTGGCGTCAGGTTGCGCACAAGGCGCATCGTGCCGGTTGCGCAGAAGGTGCAATTGAGTGTGCAGCCCACCTGGCTGGAAACGCACAGGGTGCCGCGGGTCTCGTCGGGGATGAAGACCATCTCGAAATCGTGGCCGTCATCGGTTTGCAGCAGCCATTTGCGCGTGCCGTCCGAGGAATGCTGCGCTTCGACCACGTTGGGCCGCCCGATCACAAAGCGCTCGCTAAGCCACGGGCGCATCGCCTTGGAGATATCGGTCATGTCGGCAAAGTCGGTGACGCCGCGGTGATAGAGCCAGTGGAACACCTGCTTGGCGCGCAGCTTAGCCTGCCGGTCGTCGAGGCCCGCCTCAGCCAGTAGCTCGCGGATGCGCGGGCGGGGCAGGCCGATCAGGTCGATGCGGCCATCCTCGCGCGGCGTGATGTCACGCGCGACGGGAACCGGGTCTACTTGCCCGGGAATGGTCATAAGGCTCGTGTCTGGCATGATTGGCGGCGCATATAAGCGCGATTGCGCCATTTGACCAGTGAGCGCGCGGACTATCCGGCGAGAGGATGGCTGGTGAGGTCCTGGCCAAACATCACGCGGTGGCCATCGGGCGTGCGCACGGCGAATTCGCGCGTGTCCCATTCTTCGCTTGTTGGCGGCTTGATGATGTCGGCTTTATCTCGCTCGATCTCGGCGAAATAGGCGTCAATATCGTCGAACTCTATATAGCCGAAATATTGGTGATCGCCCAGTTCAGGCACCGCAATCGCATCGGGGCACGATCCGAGCATGATCATGCATGGACCCCGTTTGACGAAGACCCAGCCGCCCAGATCGCGCAAGCCATCGAACTTCATTACCTCGACCCACCAGCGCGCAGTTTTAATCGCATCGGGCACGGCGAGGACGAAGTTCATTCCGGTGATCGAAGGTCGAGGTGTCATCAGCCGCTGGCCCTGTCCTGCGCGCAGCCTAACAGGCTTGCATCCATGGCGGTGGCGGCGCCTTCGAGAGCATAGCGATCGGTAAAGCGCCGGCCGTTGGCGGCGGTGGCAGAAACGCCCATCCGCGTCGCAGAGCGCATCGCCGCGATCACCTGCGCGTCCTGTCCCTTGTCCCTTGTCCAGGCCTGCTGGCCCTTCGCAACAAGATCAAAGCGCTCGCCGCCGATAAAGAGGCGGGCGTTCGGCGATGAGGCGGTAACGCGCGA
This sequence comes from Erythrobacter sp., assembly GCA_043567175.1. Taxonomy (GTDB): domain Bacteria; phylum Pseudomonadota; class Alphaproteobacteria; order Sphingomonadales; family Sphingomonadaceae; genus Erythrobacter. The sequence goes on along the minus strand of CP121323.1, from coordinate 941,643 downwards.
AAAGCGGATGTAAAGCTGCCCGCGAACATTGCGACCGGGCCATGTCCCGATACTGGCATAGCCTTCGCTTGAGCCGGTGCTTTGCGCGATGGCGTAGCAGCGCGGCACTTCCGCATCGCGAAAGGCGGCCCAGCCGGAATAGACGCCAAGGCTCTCCTTGGCCCACAGGGGCGGGGCGAGGGGCGGGGCGAGGGTCAGGGCAATCGCCGCAAGCAAGAGGCCGATGGGTCTAGGCATAGCGGATCGCCATCACTTCCCATTCCTTTTCGCCGCCCGGCAGGCGTACGGTGCGAAGTTCGCCCACGTTAGCGCCTTTCAAAGCGCGCGCGAGCGGGGAGTTCCAGCCGATCCGGCCATCGCTTGCATTCTGTTCGTCGTCGCCCACCAGCGTCACCACCTGGCGCGCATCGTCCTCGTCGGCGAGTTCGACAGTGGCGCCGAAGAACACCCTGGTCTTGTCGGGCTGGTTGGCGGGGTCGACCACGCGGCAGGCTTTCATCCGTCTGGAGAGATGGCCCAGCTCGCGGTCGATCTCGCGCATGCGCTTGCGCCCGTAGAGGTAATCGCCGTTCTCGCTGCGGTCGCCATTGCCCGCCGCCCAGCTGACGATCTCGACGATTTCGGGCCGCTCTTTGCCCAGCAAATGGTCATAGCGCGCCTTGAGCGCGGCCATGCCCTTGGGCGTGATCGGAGGGCCGGGTTTTTTCGTCGCCACAAGCAAGGCTTGCCGTTCAGGGTAGAAACGCGTCGATGGGACGCGGCAGGCCGGCCTTGTCCGGGTGCATATGCGAATAGGTCACCGAATTGCCCAGCACGCGCATGATGTAATAGCGCGTCTCGAAATTCGACGGGATCCGTTCAACCCAGGTCACCCAGTCGATCTCGCCCCTTCGCGGATCGCCGTTCAGACGCAGCCACTGGTTCACGCGGCCCGGGCCTGCATTATACGCGCCCACGGCAAGCGGGAAGGCGCCGTCATAATAGGCGAGCATGCGCTGGAAATAGGCATCGCCAAGCTCGATATTGTAGAGCGGCTCGCCGATCAGGTTGGCGCTCATATAGCGGATGCCGAGCTTGCCCGATTGCTCGCGCGCGGTGCCGGGCATCAGCTGCATCATGCCGCGCGCCCCGGCATGGCTGACGCGGGTGCGGTCGAATTCGCTTTCCTGCCGGCTGATCCCGTGGACCACCGCCCAGTCGCGCACCACTGGTGTCTCGATCACCGGATAGCCGATGCGTTCAAGGCCGGTAAAGCCGCGCTCGCCCGCCTTCATGCCAAGCACGACCGACATTTCAGGCATGTCGAGCCGCTCGGCCAGCTGGTGGGCAAGCAGCATCTCGGTCTCGTCCGCGACCGCATCGCCCAGCGCCTGGAAGAAGCGGCGCTCGGTCTGCCACGCACCACGGTTGGCGCCGATTGCACTGAGCGCGCGCACGAGCGGCCTTGCCTCGAATTCGGCGCGCTTCTCGGGCGTGATCTCGATCGCAGGCAGCGCGGCGAATTCGGGCATCTGACGGCCTAGTGCGGCGAGCGAGAGCTGCGCGTAGTAATAGTCAGGCCATTGCGCCGCCGCCTCGAACAGGCGGGTTGCCTCGGCTTCATCGCCCGCGCGGCGCGCGGCGCGCCCCGCCCAGTAATAGCCCTTTGCCTTGGTGAGCGGCGTGCGCGCGGCATCACCATAGCGCTCGAAAATCGGGGCGGCGTCGGCAGCGCGGCCCAGCTCCCACAGGGCGCTGGTGCCGCCCAGCCACATCAGGTCGGTGTAGCGATCGCGCAGGATGAACGAGCCTGCCGAAATATCCTCGCCCGGCTCGAACAGGTCATCGATATGGCCGGCAATGCGCGCTGCATTGAGCGGCGAGGCCTTTTCCGCGACCGCGAGCATCAGGCTGACCATCTTCTCGCCGTCAAAGGCGGGGGCCTGAACGTCGATCCGGTTGGCGAGGATCGAGGCGGCGATGTCGTAATTGCGCTCCCGATAGTGATAGCGCGCGAGATTGTAGAGGAAGCCTGCGTCGAGATAGGCACCCTCGGGCAGGTCGAGGCCGGCATCACCCGGAAGACTGCCATTGAGGATCGCGAGCCGGGCAAGGGCCAGCGGGCGGCCATCGGACGATAGCTTGGCCATCTGCCGCGCAACGCCTGCCGCATCGCCTTGCCATAACAGCGCATCGATGCGCGCAGCATTGTCCTGCGGTGTGAAGCGGCGCGCATAGAGGCTTTCGATCGTCAGCTCGACATTCTCGGCCATCTGCCCGCCGCGCCAGGCAGCGCGCGCGACCTCGAAAGCCTCGGGCCGGCCTTCGGCGGCCAGCGCCATCGCATAGCGCCCGCGCGCGGCATTGGTGATCGGGGGATGGGCATCGAAAAAGCGCAGGATATCGGCGCGCGCCGGGGCCTCGATTGCCAGCGTGTTCTCGGCGCGCTCGCGGATGATCTCGATGCGCGGAAAGGTCGGGTAGGCGAGGGCAAAGCCCGAATAGTCGAAAAAGCCCAGCTGGCTGTCTTTCTGGAGAAGTTCCCACTTGGCGATTGCGGCCTGCATCGCGCTGGGCTGGCGGGCCACCAGAGAGGCACCGTCCTCGCCCTGGGCAGCCATGGCCTGGCCTCGCACGCCCTCTTCCTGGAGAGTGCCCATCCGCGCCGAAGACGGCGTGGCGAGCGCCACTGCGCCGAGGGCGGCGCAGGAGAGGGCTTTGAAACGCAATTGTGTTGCCATGCTGGACATTGTGCCGAAAGGCTCCTTATCAGGCGCTGAACGCACCCGCGGGGTGTTTTTGCTGTGCTGGCGGACAAATTCGCCCAGCTCAACCAAGATATTTGTAAGATACGAGGATAACGCAATGTTCAGCGGCTCCATTCCCGCTCTGGTGACTCCTTTTCGCGACGGATCGTTTGACGAGGCCGCTTTTCGCAAGCTGGTTGACTGGCAGATCGAGAACGGCAGCGCCGCGCTGGTGCCCTGCGGGACGACCGGCGAGGCCTCGACGCTCTCGAACGCCGAGCATCACCGCGTGATCGAGGTCTGCATCGAACAGGCGGCTGGCCGCCTGCCGGTGATCGCCGGCTGCGGGTCGAACGACACGCGCAACGCCGCTCTGCATATGAGCTTTGCCAAGAAGGCGGGCGCTGCGGCGGGATTGTGCGTTGCGCCCTATTACAATCGCCCCAGCCAGGCCGGACTGATCGCGCATTTCAGCTATCTCGCTGAAAATTGCGACCTGCCGATCGTGCTCTACAACGTGCCCGGCCGCACGGTGACCGATATTGAGGACGAGACGGTGGTGGCGCTGGTCAAGAAATATCCCGAGACAATCATCGCAATCAAGGATGCGAGCGGAGACCTGTCACGCGTTGCCGATCACCGCATGGGGATCGGGCGCGAATTCTGCCAGCTTTCGGGCAATGACGAATTGTGGCTGCCGCACAGCGCCGCCGGAGGTCGCGGGGCGATCTCCGTCACTGCCAATGTGGCGCCAGCCCTGTGCGCCGAATTTGCACGGGCAATCGAGGCCAACGAACTGAAGAAGGCGCGCGAGCTCAACGACAGGCTGTTCCCGCTGCATTATGCGATGTTCTCCGATGCCAGCCCTGCGCCTGCAAAATACGCGCTTTCCCGCGTGCTCGACTACATCGAGCCGAGCGTGCGCCTGCCGATCATCGAGGCAAGCGCGGAATCGCGCCGCGCGGTAGACGAGGCGCTGGAGCATGCGGGGCTGGTCTGAGAGCTGTTCTAGAGCACCTCGTCTTCGTCCAGCAGCGCCTCGGCAAAGCCTTCGGGTTCGCTGGCATAGATCGCATCGGTGATCGTCTCGATCCGCTCGCCCACGCGCTCGGGATGAGCTACAGCAGCAATGTGGTAGAGCGCATCGCCCTGATGGACCACGGGCAGCGTCGCGTGGCCTATCACGATGCCGTCGATCGGGCTCAGCAATTCCTGGGGGTCTTCACCGACCATGCCTGAAACCACTGCCAGAAGATCGCCCTTGCGCACCGCATCGCCCGATTTGCGCACCCGGTGGGTAACCCCGCCGCGGGGGCTGCGAACCCAGACCGAGCGGTTGGAGCGCGCGGGCACGCCCACCTGCGAGAGGCCGTCATCGGCTTCGATCAGGCCCATGTGAGCCAGCACGCGCATCACGCCAGTGACGCCGGTGTCGATCGAGAAGCGGTCGAACCGCAGCGCCTCGCCGGTTTCCATCAACAGCATGTCGACCCCCGCCTCGCGCGCCACGGCGCGCAGCGACCCTTCACGTAAAGGACTTTCGATGATGATCGGCGCGCCAAAGGCCATCGCATATTCGACCAGCCTGGGATCGCCCGCGGCAATGCGGATCTGCGGCAGGTTGTAGCGGTGGACGGCGGCGGTGTGGATATCGATCCCGAAATCGGCGCGTTTGACCACTTGGGTGAAGAACACATGCGCCAGTTGCGCGGCGAGCGAGCCGCTCTCGCTGCCGGGGAAGGAGCGGTTGAGATCGCGCCGGTCGGGCAAGTAGCGCGAATGGGCAAGAAAGCCGAAGACGTTGGTCACCGGCACCAGCAGGATCGTGCCCGCAAGCGCCGTTGGATCAAGTTCGAGCGCGATGCGCTGGATGATCGCGGTGCCGATGATTTCATCGCCGTGGATCGCGCCGCTCACGAAGAGGGTGGGGCCGGGCTTCGCGCCGTGCAGCACGCGGACCCTGAGATGCGAATCGAAGCCAGTCGCGGTGGTCGTGACCGGCAAGTTCACATCTTCCTGCGTTCCCGGCGCGATCTGGTGCGCGCCGATGGTGAAGTGAGCGGGCGGGGTGTCGGTCATAGGCGATCAGACCTTGCTGCAGGTGGACGCGATAAGTGCACCTCGTGTGTGCGCGCGCCGGCCGTGCCGGTCAATCGGGAGGGTTGTGCGTCTCCACCCAGCGCACCGCGTTTTCCAGCATCAGCTGGCGCGTTGCGGAAAGCGACAGCCAGTGATCCTCGCCCTCGAGCGTGACCAGCTCATATTCCTTGCCGTGGTCCTTGAGCTTGTCCGCCATGCGCGTCGAATGGGTGTAGGGCACGACCGTGTCATCGACCCCGTGGATCAGCATGATCGGCGCGTCGGCCCGTTCGGCAAGGCGCAGCGGTGAGACCTCGTCCCATAAATCGCGATCACCCAATTGCTCGAGCAGGCCGACCTTGGTGGTCCGGTCGCGTCCGCTGGCCTGGTAGTCCTCGCGATACATATTGCTGATATCGCTTACCGGAGCGACGGCGACCGCGCAGCGGAACAGGCCCTGCTGGATCGTGACGCCCGCGAGCGCCGCGTAACCGCCATAGGAAGCGCCGACGATGCAGACGCGCGCCGGATCGATGATCCCGGCCTTGGCAAGGGCGGCCACTCCATCGGTCTTGTCGGTCTGCATCTTGCGACCCCATTCGCCATAGCCTGCGCGCCTGAAGGCCGCATCGCGGTTGGTGCTGCCGCGAAAATTGGGCTGGAAGACGGCGTATCCGCGCGAAGCAAAGGCCTGCGCCCACCAGTCGAACACCGGGTAATCGGCGGCGCCCGGCCCGCCATGGGGCAGCAGCACAAGCGGCAGGTCTTGCGCGCCGGCGCCCGTTTTCGCCCCGGGGGGCAGGGTGAGGATGCCGTCCATCTCCAGCCCGTCGCTCGCAGTGTATTCGAAGGTCGAGATCGCGCCGACATGCTCCGGGCCGATTGCGAGGCGTTCATAGGCGATGGCGTTGGCGCGGTTGGTGGCCAGATCGACAGCGAAATAGGAGCCTGAATCGCCATTGCCGCTGGTGCGGATGAGCACGTCGCTAAGATCGCTGGTCCACCCGGCAAAGGAGGATTCGAAGTCGGAAAAGGCCTTGCGCACCCGCTCTGCCTTGTCCTGCAGATCCTTGTCGTAGAAGACGTGCCGCTCCTCATCGTCCTCGCCGACCGTGTAGCCCATGAGCTGGCCGTTGGCCGGATCGAAGAAGAGGTTTTCGAACGGCGTGTCCTTGAGGAAGGGGCGGGGCTCGCCGCCCGCCTGGTCGACTTCCAGCCAGCGCGTGCCCGTCTCGGTGCGTTCGGCAAGGATCGCGCTGGTCCCGTCAAAGCCAAGCCCCACCAGGCTCACCGCGGCGCGGGCCTGCTGGCCTTCGAGGATCTTCTCGCGGCTAGCATTGCGCAGTTCCCAGTCGCCGGTGGTGTAATCGACCTGCATCGAAAATGCGATTTCGCCGGCCGCATCGATCAGCCAGTCCGAGCCATGATTAAAAGGGGCCGCCGCAGCGATCCTCTCGACCGCGAAATCCTCAAGGTCGACCTTGTAGAGATGGGGCCGGGTGTGGTCGAGTTCGTAGGTCGCCCGGTTGCCGGTCCGGCCGCGCTTGAGCTCGATGCCGCCAAAGAACCCGTAATGGCGCTTGCCGATTTTGCGCACCCCGTAATTGCCCAGGATCGTATCGGGATTGCGGCGCGAATTGGCGAAGACAATGCCGCCTTCGCCGCCGCCCGATATCGGGATGATGCGCGCAACGGAAAATTCCGCCTTGTCGGTGGTGAAGTTCACGCCAAGGTCTTCGGTCTGCGAGGTGACGACCATGATCCTCTCCTCGCCCACCCAGCTGATATAGCGAACCTTCATGTCACCCACACCGATCGCGGTGATGGCCTCGGTCTGGTTTTCGAGCGCGAGAATGACGCGCTTGCCTTCAAAGGTGGTGAGCAAGGCGATGCGATCGCCCGAGGGAGAGATGGCGCTGTCCTCGACCTCGGGCAGTTTGCCATATTCGTTCAAGGGCACCGCAGGCGCGGCCTGTGCAGGTATCGCGAAGCCGCAAAGGGCAAGACAACAAGCCAGAAGAGGAGCCAAAGCCCCTTTAAAACGAACCAACACTACGCGCCCCTGTTTGAAAAACATCCTTGGATACGGGATGAAGTCTTGCGGTTTTTCCAAGTCATTTCAATTGCAATCTGGGAAACATGGCCCCGTGGCTGCCCTGTGGCTGCCCTGTCGCTGCGCGATTGCGAAAATCGCCGCAACCTCCTATCTGCGCAGCCATCATGGCCCGGCCCAAACCCAAGACCTTCGACAAGCAGCGCACTGTCGCGGATAATCGCCGCGCGCGGTTCGACTATCATATCGAGGAAACCTTCGAGGCCGGTCTTGCCCTTCAGGGCACCGAGGTGAAGGCGCTGCGAGCAGGCGAGGCGACGATCGCGGAAAGCTATGCCGAAGTGCGCGATGGCGAGGTGTGGCTGATCAATTCGAACATTCCCGAATACAGCCATGGCAACCGGCTCAACCACGAGCCCAAGCGCCCGCGCAAGCTGCTGCTGCACGAGCGCCAGATCAACAAGCTGTTCGGTGCGGTCGAGCGCAAGGGCATGACGCTGGTGCCGCTCTCGGTCTATTTCAACGCGACGGGCCGCGCCAAGGTCGAGCTTGCACTCGCCAAGGGCAAGCAGGCGCATGACAAACGTGCGACGATAAAGGACCGCGACTGGAAGCGCGACAAGGCCAGAATCCTCAGGGAAAAATCCTGAAGCGCGAACAGGGATAGGGGCGAGGAGGCCCGTCCGCGAGGCACCTGACGCAAATGGATCACATCTGGCGGCATTTTTCAGCCGATTGCGCCGCTTTGCCGGTTCACGCAATTGTCAGATGGCCTTTGTTACCCATATCGCGATGATCGTGAAACGGCTTCGTCATCCCTGCCTGTTCATCGCGCGCGATTCTCGCGCCGGATCAGTGCGTGTGGAGTGCGCTCGATGAATTCCGGATCGGCCCACGGAAGAGACCCGAAACCCAAGATATCGTGGAGCTCGAAGACGCTGGGCGCCGATCTCATCCGGCGCTACATGCCCTCGCGCGAGGCGATGGCGCGCAACAAGTATCTGCGCCCGATCGCGCACCGTTTCCTCTCGCCCGAATTGTGGCGATTCACCCGGCGCTCGGTGCCGCGCGGCGTGGCGCTGGGGCTGTTTGCAGCGTTCATAATCCCGGTCGGGCAGATCTTTCTTGCCGCCTTCCTCGCATTGCCCGCGCGCGCCAATGTGCCGATCGCCTCGCTGGTGACCTTTGTGACCAACCCGTTCACCTTTCCCTTCTGGGCGGTGATCGCCAATCAGGTTGGCGTGGCGACGCTCAATATCGATCAGGAAATGGGCGCCGCTGCCAGCCAGGAACTGGATAGCGGGGGCGCGCTTTCATGGCTGGTTGACCTGTTCCAGGTTGCCGGGGTGACCGTATTCGGTTTTATCGTGCTGGCGCTGGTGACCTCGGCGCTCGGCTACCTGCTTTCTGGAGCGATCTGGCGGGTGATCGTGGCGCGCAAACGGGCAAAACGTCTCAAATTGATGGAACAGCGGCTCGACCAGCGCCTCAAGGCGAATTAACCTCAGGCCACGTTGCAGGCCATTGCGCCTGCGTTTCTTTGCCATTCTCGAGGACGACACGTCTTGGCCACCGTTCCTTCCCCCAATGCTGTTGCCCAGCCGGCATCGAGGCCGCCGGCCCTGATGCTGGCGGGGTTGGCGCTGGGCCTTGCGCTGAGCGTGGGGGCGATCTTCCTGGTGACCGGCGACAGCGCGATGACTGCGGTCTTCGGGCTGGGCCTGATGGTCCTGCTTGCCGGTAACTTCGCCTTCGAGGGGATGCGTTCAACCCCCGGCGAGATCGAGATCGCCGCGCCCGACTGGTCGGTGACGGTTGCTGCGATCGAAGGCGAGGCGCAAGGCTCGGGCACGGCCATCGCCATCACTGACCGGGCAAACCGGCTGGTCTGTGCGAACAGCGCCTATGTCGAGAGCTTCGGCGTCTCGAGCGCGCCGCCGCAATTGTCGCTCACACGGCCCGGGCTGGAGGCTTTGACCAGAGCCGCGCGCGAGGCGTGGCGCGATGGCCGCGTCAGGCTTGAGGCGCTGCCGGGCCTCGGCGAAGATGGTCCGCAATGGGCGGTAGAGGCCGTGCGCGCCGGACGCGGGGATGACCATCTGATCTGGCGCTTTACTCCCGCCGGCGAGGATGAGACCGCGCCGATCGAGGCGCTCGATCTTGCCGGCCGTTTTGGCGAGATGCTGAGCCGGGGCGGCGTTGAAAGCGTCATCACCAATCCCGATGGCACGATCCGCAGCGCCAGCGCGGGCTTTGCCGCGCGCGCCGTCGGCGATCCGAGCGCGACGCTCGCCGGGCAGGACTTCGTCTCCTTGCTGCGCACCGACGAACGTGACCGGCTGTTCTTCGCGCGCGAGGGGCGCAGCGGAACCTCGCAGACGCTGGTCGATATCGCGCTTGATGAACCGGGCGCCGATGGGATCGCACGCGCCGAGGAGACGACGTCGCTGATGCTGCTGATCGATAGCGGGCTTGGCATTGGCAGCGGCTGGGACAGCTCGAGCCAGGCGGGTGTTGCGCAACTGGCCGATCTGCTTGCGCAATTGCCGCTGGGCCTCGCGATGACCGATCGTGATGGGCGGTTCCTGTTCGGCAATGATGCGTTCCTGCGTTCGGTCGACCGCGAGGGGCGGGGCCTGCCCAAGTTTCCGACTGATCTCGTCGTGCCCGAGGACAAGAGCCCGCTTTCAGATGCGGTGCGCCGCCACGGTCGCGGGCCCGCGACCAGCGGCGATATGGCGGTGCGCCTGACGCATCAGCCAGGTGAGCCGGTCTCGATCGGGCTTGCCGGCGTGCGCGGGCTGGGCGAGGCGGCGGTGCTTCTGAGCCTTGCCGATTCGAGCGAGGAGAACCAGCTCAAGCGTCAGGTCGCGCAGGCCACCAAGATGCAGGCGGTGGGCCAGCTTGCCGGCGGTGTCGCGCATGATTTCAACAATGTGCTGACCGCGATCATCGGCACGTGCGACCTCATGCTCCTGCGCCACACGCCGGGCGACAGCGACTATGACGATATCCAGCAAATCCAGGCCAACTCGAACCGGGCCGCAGCGCTGACGCGCCAGTTGCTCGCCTTCTCGCGCCAGCAGACCCTGCGGCCCGAAGTGCTGCAACTGCCTGACGTGGTGAGCGAGGTGACCCCGCTTATCAAGCGGCTCCTTGGCGAGAAGATCAGCTTCTATGTCCAGCATGATCGCAATCTGGGCGCGGTGCGCGCCGATCCGCAGCAGCTCGAACAGGTCATCATGAACCTTGCTGTCAATGCGCGCGATGCGATCAACACGAACGGCAAGCGGCCCGGCGGCTCCCCGGGGCGGATCTCGCTGCTCACCCGCACGCTGCAGGCAAAGGAAGTGCGCCAGCTCGGCTCCGAAGTGCTGCCGGCTGACGATTACACCGTGCTGATCGTGCAGGATACCGGCGGCGGCATCCCCGCGCATGTGCTGCCCAAACTGTTCGAACCCTTCTTTACCACCAAGGAGCAGGGCAAGGGGACCGGCCTCGGCCTGTCGACCGCCTATGGCATCGTCAAGCAATCGGGCGGCTTCATCTTCGCCGACAATGTGACCGACAGTGCGGGCAATCCCACCGGCGCGCGCTTCACCATCTACTTCCCCGTCCACCGCGGTGAGGCTCCGCGCCGCAAGGAGGCGCCCGAGGCAGTCTCTCTTGACTGGTCAGGCGGGGGGCGCATCCTGCTGGTCGAGGACGAGGACATGGTGCGCGCCGTGGCCGAACGCGCGCTTGCCCGCGCGGGCTACCAGATCACCACCAGCGCGGACGGCGAAGAGGGCCTTGCCGCGATCGAGAACGGGGGCGAGTTCGACCTTGTTGTCAGCGATGTCGTCATGCCCGGCATGGATGGGCCAGCCATGGTGCGCGCGATCCGCGAGAAGCACCCCGACATGCCGATCCTGTTCATGTCAGGCTATGCCGAGGAGCAGCTGCGCCGCGACATCAATATTCCCGACATGCATTTTATCGCCAAGCCGTTCAGCGTCTCTGCCATCAGCGACAAGGTCGCGAGCGTGATGCGCGCCTCCAAGCAGGGGGCGGCGACCTTTACCGACTGAAATCGCCTTCCTTTCCGGTGTGGGAAATAAAAATATGTTCCACTCTTGTTCTCATGGAACAAATACGATACATACTGTCACCAAGAGAGACGGAACAAGGCTGGTTAAAACCTCCTAATCCGCTCTAGGCAACGTGATGGAGGTCATGCGATGGCTACGCAGCTTAAGTTGGTAGAGAAGGGTAAGGAAGTGGACCGTCAAAAGGCGCTGGATGCAGCCCTCGCGCAGATCGATCGCGCGTTCGGCAAGGGCTCGGCGATGAAGCTGGGCTCGAAAGAGGCGATGCAGGTCGAATCGATTTCGACCGGATCGCTCGGCCTTGATATCGCGCTGGGTATCGGTGGCCTTCCCAAGGGCCGCGTGATCGAGGTTTATGGCCCGGAAAGCTCGGGAAAGACGACCTTGGCGCTGCATGCGATTGCAGAGGCGCAAAAGGCGGGCGGCACCGCAGCTTTCGTGGATGCCGAGCACGCTCTCGACCCCGTCTATGCCAAGGCGCTGGGCGTCGATATCGACGAACTGATCGTCTCGCAGCCCGATACGGGTGAGCAGGCGCTGGAGATCACCGACACTCTCGTGCGTTCGAATGCGGTCGATATCCTCGTGGTCGATTCGGTCGCGGCGCTCGTCCCGCGTGCAGAGATCGAGGGCGAGATGGGCGATAGCCATGTCGGCCTTCAGGCGCGTCTCATGTCGCAATCGCTGCGCAAGCTGACAGGGTCGATCAACCGCTCGAAATGCATGGTGATCTTCATCAACCAGCTGCGCATGAAGATCGGCGTGATGTACGGCAACCCCGAGACGACCACGGGCGGCAACGCTCTGAAGTTCTACGCATCGGTCCGTCTCGACATCCGCCGCACCGGCCAGATCAAGGACCGCGATGAAGTTGTCGGCAACGCGACACGCGTGAAGGTCGTCAAGAACAAGGTCGCACCGCCCTTCAAGCAGGTCGAGTTCGACATCATGTACGGCGAAGGCATCTCCAAGATGGGCGAGATCCTCGACCTCGGCGTCAAGGCCGGCATCGTCGAGAAATCGGGCAGCTGGTATTCGTATGACAGCGTGCGGATCGGCCAGGGGCGCGAGAATGCCAAGGTGTATCTCAAGGAAAACTCCGAAGTTTGCGACAAGTTGGAAGCCGCCATTCGCGGTAAGACCGACAAGGTCGCGGAGGAAATGATGACGGGCCCGGACGCGGACCCCGAGAGCTGATCCTCAAGCGGGCGCTGGATCAGACCTTTCAGGATTGATCGGACCGGCCCGGAAACACGGAATACCGGCGTCAGCTGCGCCCGCCTTCCCGATAGGCGGCGCGTCTGGCGCCGGTTTTTCGTTCGGCTCGCCTCCGCAATGTCCGTTTTTCCAGCCTTCCAGCCCCTCCGCAAGCGGTGATGGCGCACTATCCCACCACACAATATCCCACCACACTGGCACAATTCGCATACGCTTCGCGCTTGTCGGTCGCGGCGCGATTGCTTAACGGCATCAACCATGACTTCGACCAACGATATCCGGCGCTCCTTTCTCGATTTCTTCAAGGGAGCCGACCATGCCGAGGTGCCGAGCGCGCCGCTCGTCCCCTATAACGATCCCACGCTGATGTTCGTGAATGCCGGGATGGTGCCGTTCAAGAACGTGTTCACCGGGCTCGAGACACCGCCTGCACCGCGCGCCACCTCCTCGCAGAAATGCGTGCGCGCCGGGGGCAAGCACAACGATCTCGACAATGTCGGCTACACTGCGCGCCACCACACCTTCTTCGAGATGCTCGGCAATTTCTCGTTCGGCGACTATTTCAAGGAACAGGCGATCCTCCACGCTTGGACTCTGTTGACGAAGGAATGGGGCCTTGACCCCGACCGCCTGATCACGACGGTCTACCATACGGATGATGAAGCCTTCGACCTGTGGCGCAAGATTGCAGGGCTCCGCGAGGACCGCATCATCCGCATCGACACAAACGACAATTTCTGGTCGATGGGCGAGACGGGGCCGTGCGGCCCGTGTTCGGAAATCTTCTACGATCACGGAGACCACAACTGGGGCGGCCCTCCGGGAAGCCCGGAAGAGGATGGCGACCGCTTCGTCGAGATCTGGAACCTCGTCTTCATGCAGTTTGACAGCCAAGCAGACGGCACGAGGCAGAACCTGCCAAAGCCCTCTATCGACACCGGCAGCGGCCTCGAACGCATCGCAGCGGTCATGCAGGGCGTCCATAACAATTACGATATCGACACTTTCAAGGCGCTGATCGGCGCGTCCGAACACTTCACTGGCGTCGCGGCACAGGGCGATAGCCTCGCCAGCCATCGCGTCATCGCGGACCACCTGCGCTCCACCAGTTTCCTGATGGCCGACGGCGTGCTGCCCTCGAATGAGGGCCGCGGTTATGTGCTGCGGCGGATCATGCGCCGCGCCATGCGCCATGCGCACCTGCTCGGCGCGAAAGACCCCTTGATGCACCGCCTCGTGCCCAGCCTTGTCACCGAGATGGGGCAGGCCTTCCCCGAACTCGTGCGCGGCCAGTCGCTCATCGAAGAGGTTCTGCTGCGCGAGGAAACCCAGTTCCGCAGGACACTTGAAAAGGGTCTCAAACTGCTCGACGAAGCCACCGGCGACATTGGCGAGGGCGGCGAACTTGACGGGGAGACCGCGTTCAAGCTCTACGACACGTTCGGCTTTCCTTACGACCTCACCGAAGATGCGCTGCGCAGCCGCGGGCTTGGCGTTGATCGCGAAGGCTTCGATGCGGCAATGGCGCGTCAGAAAGAGGCCGCGCGCGCCGCCTGGAAAGGTTCGGGCGAAGCGGCCTCGGAAGAGGTCTGGTTCGACATCGCCGACCGCGAAGGCGCGAGCGAATTCACCGGCTACAGCGCGACTTCGGGCGAGGGCAGCGTGGTCGCGATCGTCAAGGACGGGGCCGAGGTGAAAGCTGCGAAAGCGGGCGAGAATGTCATCATCCTCACCAACCAGACCCCGTTCTACGGCACCAGCGGCGGGCAGACCGGCGATACCGGCGCCATCACGTCGCTTGAGGGCCTGCGCGCCAGCGTGACCGATACAGCCAAGCCGCTTGGCCGATTGCACGCGCACAAGGCGGCTATCGAGGAGGGCGAGGTTTGCGTGGGCGACACGGTGCAGCTCAAGGTCGATGAGGAACGCCGCACCGCGATCCGCGCGAACCATTCGGCAACCCATCTCGTCCATGCGGCCTTGCGCAATCGCCTGGGCGATCACGTCACTCAGAAAGGCTCGCTCGTCGCCGAGGACCGGTTGCGCTTCGACTTTTCGCATCCTGCCGCACTGACCCAGGAGGACATCGCTGCGATCGAGGCGGAGGTGAACGCCGAGATTCGCGCCAACGAAACGGTCTCCACCCGCTTGATGAGCCCGGACGACGCTGTCGAGGCGGGCGCTCTGGCGCTGTTCGGCGAAAAATATGGCGACGAGGTCCGCGTGCTCTCAATGGGCCGCGCAAGGACAAGCGGGCGCACCTATTCGGTCGAATTGTGCGGCGGCACCCATGTCAATGCGACCGGCGATATCGGCATCTTCCGCATCGTCAGCGAGAGCGCAGTCTCTTCAGGGGTGCGCCGCATCGAGGCGCTGACAGGAGAGGCCGCGCGTATCTGGCTGGTGGAACGCGAAGAGGCCTTGAAGGCGGCGGCAAGCGCGATCCGGGCGACGCCCGAGGAATTGCCCGCGCGCGTCACCGCGCTGCTCGATGAACGCAAGAAACTCGAAAAGGAACTGACCGAGGCCAAGAAGGCGCTGGCCCTTGCGGGCGGCGGCGCTGGCGGGGCGGATTCCGGCCCGGCTGACGAGGATGTGGGCGGCGTCACCTTCAGCGGTCAGGTGCTCGACGGGCTCAGCCCCAAGGAATTGCGTCCGCTGCTTGACGAAGCGAAGGCGCGGCTCGGATCAGGCGTGGCTGCGATTGTTGCAGTCAACGACGGCAAGGCAGCCATTGCCGCGGCGGTGACAGATGATCTCACCGATCGCTTCAGCGCGGTCGACCTGGTGCGCGCAGGCGTCGAGGCGCTGGGCGGCAAGGGCGGCGGTGGCCGGGCTGATATGGCGCAGGGCGGCGGCCCGGATGGCTCCAAGGGGGCGGAGGCCATTGCAGCGGTCAAGGCTGTTCTGACCGGCGCCTGAGCCCCCGCTTGTCCATGACATTGCAATGGTGCGGTGTCGCACGAAGGCGCTGAGGGCTTGTCCGGCGGCGAGGCTTACTGGCCTGGCGCAATGCCGCTCTGAAGAGTGCCGGGCATTCCTGCGCTTGCGGGGCTGGCGGTCCATTGCGCCGTGAAACCGGGGCTGCTCTGGCTCGCGGCTTCACCCGAACATCATGAGCACCTGGCGCGGATTGCGTGTCGGCGGCCTACGCCCTTGGCGATGATTGTGCTGATATCTGCAAAATTCGCGATCTTTTGGTCTGAGCCCGAAGTTGCTACCAGCTACGAGTAGAGCCTTGGGCCGTTTGATGCCCGTCGCTGGGCGTGATGGCAACAACCGTATCGGGGGCATGCCCCCGATACGGTTTGCCGCTTGATCCTGCCCCGATCTCTGCCGGGGTTCGGTTCCCGAGGCTCGAGTGGGGCCGGAAGTGGTTGTAGTCTTGTCGCCAGGCTTCCAGTTCCTGGCGGGCATGGGCAAGGCTGGTGAAGATCGTCTCGTTCAAGAACTCGTCCCTGAGCCGGGCATTGAAGCTCTCGATGAACCCGTTCTGATAGGGCTTGCCCGGCGCGATGTAGTGCCACTCGACGTTGCGTTCCTTGCTCCAGCGCAGGATCGCCATGCTGGTCAGCTCAGTGCCGTTATCGCTGACGATCGTGTGGGGCCGTGCCATCCTCTCGAACACCGCTGCATCGAGTTCACGCCCGACCCGAGCGCCGGAGATCGACGTGTCGGCGATCAGGCGCACGCACTCCCGGCTGTAGTCATCGACCACGGCGAAGATCCGGAACCTGCGTCCGCAGGCAAAGGCATCGGACACGAAGTCTAGGCTCCAGCGCTGGTTCGGACCCTGCGGGACCGTCATCGGTGCCCGTGTGCCCAAGGCCCGCTTGCGACCGCCACGACGGCGCACCTGCAGCCGCTCCTCGCGATAGAGCCGCCGGAACTTCTTGTGGTTCATCGTCCATCCTTCCCGGCACAGCAGCCAGTGCAACCGCCGATAGCCGAACCGGCGACGCTGGCTGGCCAGTTCCCTGATCCGCTCGCGCGCCTTCCCATCGTCCGGCCGACGACTGACATAGCGCACCATGGTCCGATCCACGCCCAGCACCGCACAGGCACGGCGCTGGCTCACCTCGAATACTTCTTGGAGATGAGCCACCGCCTGCCGCCTGGCACCGGGCGCTAGAACTTTTTTGCGTTGATCTCCTTGAGCATGGCGTTGTCGAGCATCGAGTCCGCCAGCAGCTTCTTCAGCCGCTCGTTCTCCTGCTCCAGCTGGCGCAGACGCCGGGCATCGGACACTTCCAGTCCGCCATACTTCGACTTCCACTTGTAGAAGGTCGCCGAGCTGATCCCGTGACGGCGGCACACATCCGCCGTTGGCATCCCAGCCTCCTGTTCCTTCAATACAGCGATGATCTGCTCCTCGCTGAACCTGCTCCGCTTCATCTCGTCCGTCTCCTTGTCAGGGCCGGACTCTACTCATCTCTGGAGGAAATCTAGGGGCTCAGACCACTTTGTCTGGATCTTCCGTGCTTATCCGGGGGTGCGTGCGTTCTTACCCCTGATTGATAGCTGGGCGGAGGCTCCGGCGGGCGAGGATGCTGACTATCCGCCCTCTGCCGCCGAGGTGCGCAGTTTGGGCTTGTCCTTCAAGCCGCCTTCGATTTCGAGCTTCTCGCGGAATTCATCGCGCTTTTCGTGGATCGAGGCGATGACCGGGCCCATGGCGACGCCGATATCGACCAGCACGGCTTCGGACAATTGAAGCGAGCTTTCCAGGTTTTCGGGCACTGCATGGCTGGCTCCGGCGCGGTAGAGTGCGGCGGCATGATCGCTGTCGCGCGCACGGGCCACGATCAGCAGATCGTCATACTCGTTGCGCAGCTTGGCGACGAGACGCTGGGCGAGCACTGGCTCGTCCATCGTCAGCACGACAGCGGGCGCGCGCTCCAGGCCCAGGCGATCCAGCGCGTCCCCGCGCGAAGCATCCCCGAACAGCGCGCGATAGCCCTCGCGGCTGATCGAAATGACCGTGTCGGGATCTGAATCGAGGATGATGTGTGGCTGATCGTGCGTGTTCAGCATGTCCGCGACCAGCAGGCCCACGCGGCCGCCGCCGATGATGATCGTGCGCGCTTCCTCGTCGTCGTCGTCCAGCAGGTCGGGCGCGGCCTCCACCCGGCGTGCGATCACCCGGCCAAGCTTGGCGAGAAGCGGCGTGACGGTAAGGCCCATGGCGGTGACGATCTGCCAGAACTGTGCCGTTTCCGGGTCGATCACCAGCGCCGATGTCGCCGCAGCGAGCACGATCAGCGTGGTTTCCGAGGGGCTCGCCATCAGCACGCCGGTTTCCGCTGCGGTGCTGCGCCGGGCGCCCATCAAACGCAGCAGGATGCCGGTGATGAGCGCCTTGAAGACCAGGATGCCGACCAGCGCGGTCAGGAATTGGCCGGCCTTGCTGGCGATCAGCGCAAGATCCAAGCTCATGCCCACGGTGATTAGGAAGACGCCGAGACCGAGCCCCTTGAAGGGTTCGACGATGCTCTCGACCTCACCGTGATAATCGGTCTCCGCGATCAGCAGCCCGGCGATCAGCGCGCCGACGATGGGCGAAAGGCCGGTCGCACCGGTTGCGAGGCTTGCGCCGATAACGACCAGCATGGTGGCGGCGAGAAACAGTTCCGGGCTCTTGGTGCGTGCGGCCTGCCCGAAGAGCGCTGGCAGGGCATAACGCCCCAGCACCAGCAGGAGCGCGATCACGACGCCGCCCTGCCACAAGGTGTTGACGAGGTCGGACATGCCGTCGGCCTGCGCGTTCGGGGCAAGCGCGCCGAGGATGAAGATGATCGGCACGATCATGATGTCCTCGAACAACAGCATCGAGAGCGCCGCCTTGCCCACCTGGCTGCGCGTGCCCGAGATCGGCAGCACGATGGCGGTCGAGGAGAAGGCCAGCGCAAAGCCCAGCGCAAGCGCGGCTGTGCGGTCCATCCCTTGCGCGTAATACATGAAAACCGCACCGCAGCTGCCGATAATGAGAATCTCGAGCGAGCCCAGACCGAACACCAGTTTCCTGAGTTGCCACAGGCGGTTGAAGCTCAATTCAAGCCCGATGGCAAATAGCAGCAGGATGATGCCGAAATCGGCGAAGGGGGCTAATCGCTCCGGATCCGATATGGTGACATAGCCGAGCCAGGGTATTCGATCGTCGAACATGCCAAGGCCATAAGGGCCGACGAGCAGGCCGATCAGGATGAACCCGATAACCGGGGTGATCCGGAAGCGCGCAAAGACGGGGATGACGATCCCCGCCGAGCCGAGGATCACCAGTGCATCACGCATCACCGGGGAAAAGGAGAGTTCGCCTGCCATCAGTGTGCTGGTTTATTTCCGGGTCGACGCTTTGTCATCCACCGCCGGGCCCGTGATGCGATCCGATCGGCTTGCTCAGCTTGTCGCCTGTCGCGCCGTCGGTCGCCGGACTGCCGAGCGGGTCGGAGATATTGCCCACGCGCTTGTCCCATTCGATGCGGTAGAGATCGAAGCGCCGGTCGGCGAGGTTCTGCACCGTGCCTTCGGCGCGGGCCCAGGAGAGGTCCGAGAGGTTCACGTCGCTGATCGTCAGCGTCTCGACATTTTCGGAGGATTCCGCGGCAATGCCGTCGCGGGCGAAGGGGAAATCGCAAGGCGTGAGGATGCAGCTTTGCGCATACTGGATGTCCATGTTCGCGACATTGGGCAGGTTGCCGACATTGCCGCTCATGACCACGAAACACTGGTTCTCGATAGCGCGGGCCTGCGCGCAATATCGCACCCGCATGTAGCCTTGGCGGCTGTCCGTGCAGAACGGCACAAAGATGATCCGCGCACCTTCATCAACCAGTCTGCGGGCCAGTTCCGGAAACTCGCTATCATAGCAAATCAGTACACCGATTGGCCCGCAATCGGTCTGAATGGCATCGATGCTGTCGCCGCCCTTGATGTTCCACCAGTAGTCTTCGTTCGGGGTGGGGTGGATCTTTTCCTGCGCATGGATCGATCCGTCGCGCAGGCACACATAGGCGACGTTGTGAATGTCGCCATCGGGCAGCTTGGTGGGGTGCGATCCGCCGATGATGTTGATGTTGTAGGCGAGCGCCATCTCTGAAAGCTTGGTGCGGATGCGCGGCGTGTATTCGGACAAACGCTCGATAGCCTCGAGGGCGTTGAGCTCCTGCTCTTCCGCCGCGAGCAACATCAGCGTGAAGAGCTCGGGGAAGACGATGAAGTCGCTTTCGTAGTCCGAGGCGACGTCGACGAAATATTCGACCGAGCGCATGAATTCGTCGAAATCCTTGACCGCGCGCGCCTGCAATTGGCAGGTGGCGATCCGCACGCTTTCAACGTCGCGGGGCAGGCGGTGCTTGGGCGGGGCGTCGGCGTCGACGTAAGGGTTGCGCCACAGCATGCGCACCGCGTTCCCGCGCGAGGCCTTGTCCTCGGGCAGGTATTTGTGAAGGATCCCGCCGGGCTCGAACCCGTTGGCGAGCTGGAAGCGCAGCACCGGATCATGGATCTTGCTCGACAGGATGAGGTCGAGATATTCCTCCGGCGTCTCGGCGCGGTTTGTCTTGCGACGCTTGGCGCGGGCATAGCCGGGCATCCGGCCGCCAAAGACGATGCCGGTGAGATCAAGCCGTTCGGCCAACGCGCGACGTTCCTCGTAAAGCCTGCGCCCCAGGCGCGTGCCACGCACCGCCGGATCGACGCACAATTCGTAACCGTACAGCCAGTCGCCCGTAGGGTCGTGACGCGAGCCAAAGCCGTTGCCGGTGACCTCGTCCCAGGTGTGGTCTGAAAGCGCGACCTTCTCGTCGAGCCGCATCGAGGCGCAATAGCCCACGATCACCCCGTCGAGTTTCGCGACGAAGCAGCCCTCGGGGTAATTGTTGATCTGTCCGCGCACCTCGCCCTGCGTATAGGCGGGAAGGTCATCATAGGCGCGCCGCACGAGGTCGCCGATGGCGCGCACATCCTTCAGCTTGGCCTGGCGCACTTCGAGGCGGGCCTTCGAGGCCTTGGCCCCGTTCCTGGTCTGGCGCGGTTTGGTGCTCATTGGGCGGGGTTCTCCGGAATCGAAAAGGGCGGGCCCTTCGCTGCGAAAGGCCCGCCCTTAGCTTACGTCCATGAAATAGGGTGGTTCCGGATGCGGATCACGCCGCCTTGGCCATTTCCTTTTCGAGGTTCTCGACGATCGCCTCGAAGAACTGTTCGGTGGTGAGCCAGTTCTGGCCCGGACCGATCAGCAGCGCGAGGTCCTTGGTCATCGAGCCGTTCTCGACCGTTTCGATGCACACGCGCTCGAGTGTCTCGGCGAACTTCACAACGTCAGGCGTGTCGTCGAACTTGCCGCGATACATCAGGCCACGGGTCCAGGCGAAGATCGAGGCGATCGGGTTGGTCGAGGTCGCCTTGCCATCCTGGTGCTGGCGATAATGGCGCGTGACGGTGCCGTGGGCGGCTTCGGCCTCCACGGTCTTGCCATCGGGCGTCATCAGCACGCTCGTCATCAGGCCGAGCGAGCCGAAGCCTTGTGCGACGGTATCGGACTGCACGTCGCCGTCATAGTTCTTGCATGCCCATACGAACTTGCCCGACCACTTGAGCGCGCTGGCGACCATGTCGTCGATCAGGCGGTGTTCGTAATGGATGCCGGCAGCCTCGAAGCGGTCCTTGAACTCGGCCTCGTAGACCTCTTCGAACAGATCCTTGAAGCGTCCGTCATAGGCTTTCATGATCGTGTTCTTGGTCGAGAGATAGACCGGCCACTTGCGATCAAGCCCGTAATTCATCGAAGCGCGGGCAAAGGCGCGGATCGATTCGTCGAGGTTGTACATCGCCATCGCGACGCCTGAGGATTCAAAGCGGTAAACGTCGAGATCGAGGATCGCGCCGTCATCGCCCTCATAAACCAGGCGCAGCTTGCCGGGGCCGGGGATCAGCGTGTCGGTTGCGCGATACTGGTCGCCGAAAGCATGGCGGCCAACGACGATCGGATCGGTCCAGCCTGGCACCAGGCGTGGAACATTGTCGATCACGATCGGCTCACGGAAGACTACGCCGCCCAGAATGTTGCGGATCGTACCGTTGGGCGAACGCCACATCTTCTTGAGGTCGAATTCCTCGACGCGCGCTTCATCCGGAGTGATGGTCGCACATTTGACGCCGACGCCGTGTTTTTTGATGGCGTGGGCCGCGTCGATGGTGATTTGGTCGTCGGTCTCGTCGCGCTTTTCGATCGAGAGATCGTAATACTTCAGGTCAACATCGAGGTAGGGCAGGATCAATCGCTCGCGGATCCACTGCCAGATGATTTTTGTCATTTCGTCGCCGTCGAGTTCGACAACCGGGTTCTTGACCTGAATTTTCTGCATGAGAAGTGTCCCGTCTTCCTTTGTGCGTGTATGACGCTTGGTGGGCGCGAGAGCTTCGGCTGAAGCGTCCACGGCGCTATTGCGATGTTTGATTTCAATCCCTGCGCGCGGCTTTAGCAGAGGCGTGCCGGTGTGCAAGTCAACCAAGGCGATTTTGCGAGGCGTTTGCAAAGCCTGCGATGGGCGAGGCGTTTCGTTCAACAAAAAACCCGCCGGGAAGGGCGGGTCTGGTGTCCGGCAAGGCTGGGAAACGCCACGCGGTGAACGATGGTGGGCGTACCAAGATTTGAACTTGGGACCCCTACGATGTCAACATAGTGCTCTACCCCTGAGCTATACGCCCGCACCATCGTCTGAAGCTCCCCGGTCGGGAGCGGAGCGGCCCATTAACGCAAGGCTTGTGGCTGTGCAAGCGATTCGGACCGCCGGATCTGAAATTCGCCGTGCCGGATGCTGGCCGCAGAGACTGGCGCCAGATGCTTGCCCTTAATACTGGCCCTAGATGCTTGCCTCGCGCTGTTCCTCGAAGATCCGCTCAACTTCCATCACCAGATCGCGCAGATGGAAGGGCTTGGAGAGCACCTTGGCGCTGGGCTGTTCACGACTGGCGCGCAAGCTGACCGCAGCAAAGCCGGTGATGAACATCACCTTGGTGCGCGGGGAAATATCGGCGCAGCGCTGGGCCAGCTCGATCCCGTCCATTTCCGGCATGACGATGTCGGACAGGAGCAGGTCGAAATCCTGCGCTTCGAGCAGCGGAATCGCGTCGGTTCCGCGATCGACCGTTTCGACCCGGTAACCTGCATTGGTAAGGGCGCGCGCGAGATAGGAGCGCATGGCTTCCTCGTCCTCGGCGAGCAGGATTCGCGGAGCATTGCTGTCTGTCATGCCTCGCGTGTTAGCAGCGGTGACTTAAGAAATCATATCGAAGGATGAGGCTGCGCGGCCAATCGGGATAGGGACACGTATCTTTTGCGTCCGAAATGGAGCGATGCTGCGCGCACTATCCCGCGCTTTTGGCGATTTCGGGCTTTGACTAGGAATTGCAAAGCGGGCACGGTTTTCGAGCGAACATGATGAAGCCTAACCATCACAAATATCAGGAAAGCGGCGCGGCGATGCGGCATGGCATGATGACAAGGCAATCGGGTGGCCGGGTTCCGGGTAACCAGGCAGGCGATGGGTCTGGCCCTGCCTTCACGCATGTAGCCCCGCATTCGATGCCGCTGCCGGTCCTGATCGCGGTCCCCCATGCCGGGCGGGCCTATCCCGCCCATGTGCTCGCCGGCTTTCGTGACGAGGAACTGTGCCAGCTGCGGCTTGAGGATCGCCATGTCGATCAGCTGGGCGTTGCGGTGGCAAAGGCGACTGGCACCGGCCTGCTGGTGGCCCATGCGCCGCGCGCCATGCTCGATCTCAACCGTGCGCATGATGATGTGGACTGGGACATGGTAAGCGGCCCGCCGAAGCGGGAGGCAGGCGTGCAGAGCGGCCAGGGCAAGGGCGGCGGCAATGCCCGTGCGCGCAGTGGACTGGGATTGGTGCCCCGGCGGCTGCCCGGTTTCGGAGAGATCTGGCGACAGCCGCTTGGCCGCGAGGAACTCGACGCGCGGATCGATCATATCCACCGGCCCTATCACGATTTTCTGGCTCGCGAATTGCGCCGGATAAGGGATCAATGGGGCACAGCCTTGCTGCTGGACCTGCATTCGATGCCGCCGCTGCGCCGGCAGGCGGGCCAGTCGAGCGTGCCGCGCATCGTGCTGGGCGACCGGTTCGGCGCCAGTTGCGGCGGCAGCGTGCTGGCGCGCGCCTTTCGCTATTTGGACAGCACGCCTTACGAGGCGGCGCATAACCGGCCTTATTCGGGCGGCTATGTGCTCGACCGGCACGCATCGCCCGTTCGCGGCATTCATGCGCTGCAGATCGAGGTGTGCCGTTCGATCTATCTTGACGATCGCATGGCCGAACCGAGCCCGGGCATGACTGCGCTGGCGACAATGCTGGCAGGTCTGGTGCGCGAACTGGGCGCGGAAATAGCGTGCCTTCGCGACGGTGGCCGGCTGGACGAAGCGGCCGAGTAAACCACGAGGCAGGCAACCCAATCACCGGCCCAGTCACCGGCCCAGTCACCGGCCCAGTCACCGGCCCAGTCATTTGTGCGGCTCACCGCGCCCATCCTTCAGAACGAAAAAACCACCCCGCGCGAAAATCGCACGAGGTGGTCAAGGTTCAGGGAGTTCGCGCCCTGCGACCAAAGTCGGCAAGGGGCGCGGGTGAACGGTCAATAGGGGGGGGGGGGCGTCCACACCAAGCAGATGGGAAGTGCCCCGGCGCGCTTCAAGCACACCGGGGCACATAATCTTGCTTAGCTTTACTCGGGTGACCGAGAAGTTTCTCTTTACCCGATAAAGCTTAACCTGCCGGAGTGGCGGCGTTCGGTTGCGGCATCTTGCCCTGCGCGGCCTGCCGTTCGAACAGGCGGCGCATCAGGTTCATCGAGAACAGGTGCGCGTGGATCAGCATGATCATGCCGTTCTTGTTGAGCGCTTCGAGCGTCTCGGCGGGCAGTTCGCGCAGCTTCTTCTCATCGACCATGCCAAAGCCGCGATAAACGAACGGCTTGTCGGGCATGTCGTTGCGGGTGATCGCGATTTCGCCGTCCATCAGGATGTCGAGCTTCTTGAGCTCTTCGATGAAGGACTTGGTGCGCTGGCCCGATTCCTCGAACTTGCGGCAGAATTCGAGCACCCCTTGCGTGTATTCGGTCGCCTCGGCCTTGTCGTCGAACAGGGCCTGGCCCTCGTCCTGCGCCTTGATGACGCCGCAGGACGGGTCGAAGCACAGCGACATGTCGGTCGATTCGGGCTGCAGCTTGGCAAGGATGAAGGGATAGCGGCGGATATAGGCCGGCACGTAGACGTCGGCGACCAGCTTGCCATCGTCGCCGATGAAGGTGTTCACGCCTTCATTGAGGCCGAACAGCGCGATCGGCAACGGGTTTTCACCGGCGGTAAAGACGATCGGGTAATTGCGCTGCGCATCGACGAACTCATCCACCGTCAGCGGGATCGCATGGGTTTCGGCAAGGAAGCTCGCATCCTCGAATGCGCCGACCTTGAAGTCCTTGTGCTGTTGCGAATTCAGCGGGGCGAGGTCCTTGTAGAACAGCGGAAGTTGCGGTTGCGCCGGCGCGGTGGCCATGAATTGTCTCCGAAAGCTTGGAAAATGAAAATCTGTTAGCTGACAGACGCCGTATGTGAGGAGGAGCAAAGCGCCGCTCTGTACCGTCCCCCATGACGCCCGAACGGCGGCGGCTTTAGGCGGGTTCGCGCGCGGGCGCAAGCGACGCGTCGGCTTTGCCCCGTCTCGAAAGCAGCGGCTGCATCAGCCCTGTGGCACGAGCTTGCCGGGATTGAGCAGGTTATCGGGGTCGAGCGCGGCCTTGACCGAGCGCATCAGCGACAGCGCCACCGGGTCGGCGAGCCGGCCGAGTTCCTCGACCTTCATCTGGCCGATCCCGTGCTCCGCGCTGATCGATCCGCCCCAGCTGGTAACGAGATCGTAGACCCGCGCACTCACCTGCTTGCCCTCGTTTTCCTCCCAAACGCCCGGCACCGCGCCTTCGGGGGCGATCACGTGGAAATGGACATTGCCATCGCCAAGGTGACCGAAAGCCGTACCCCGTGTGCCGGGAAATTCACTTTCGACCGCCGGGATCGCCGCAAGGATGAATTCGGGCATGCGCTCCACGGGTACCGAGATATCGTGCTGCATTGCCGGGCCAAGCGCGCGCTCGGCGGCGGAGATGGAATCGCGCAAGGTCCAGAAATCCTCCGCCTGGCTTTCGTTCGCGGCAATCGCGGCATCGGCGATCAGTCCGCTTTCGAGCGCCTCGGCCAGCACCGTCTCAAGCCGTTCCTGCAACGCTGCAGCGTCGCTGCCGGGCGATGTGCATTCGATAAGAGCGTTCCATGCGTGACGGTCTTCGAGCGGGGAGCGGGCATCTGGCAAGTGATCGAGCACGCTGTCGAGGCAATGGGCGGGCACGATCTCGAACCCTTCGAGCGCATCGCCCAGCGCCTTGTCCGCGGCGCGCAGCAGCGTGCGTGCATCGATAACGCTGGCAAGGCCAACCCAGGCGGTGACGCGCGAACGGGGCGCGGGCAAAAGGCGCAGGGTCGCTGCGGTTACGATGCCGAGCGTCCCTTCCGAGCCGATCAGCAATTGCTTGAGATCGAAGCCGCGATTGTCCTTCTTGAGCACGGTCAGAGCGTCGAACACCTGTCCATTGGCCAGCACCGCCTCAAGGCCCAGAACCTGCGCGCGCATTGTGCCATAGCGCAGCACCTGTGTGCCGCCCGCATTGGTCGATACCAGCCCGCCGATCGTCGCCGACCCCTTGCCGCCCAGCGTGAGCGGGAAGCGCAAGTCCTTCTCCGCAGCCATTTCGTGCAATGTCTGGAGGATGACCCCAGCCTCGCACACGACTTGCCCCGCCTGCGCGTCGAGCGAGCGGACCCGGTTCATCCGGCGCAGCGAGAGGACGATGCCGTCACCGCTCTTGTCAGGGGTTGCGCCGCCGGCCATGCCGCTATTGCCGCCCTGGGGAACGATCGGGACCCGGTGCTGTGCGCAAAGCTTGACCAGCGCCGAGACTTCGGTGGTGGAGGCGGGCGAGGCAAGGCCCAGCGCACGCCCCGTATAGCGCCCGCGCCAGTCGGTCAGCCAGGGATCGAGCCGCTCGGGGTCCTGCGTAAAGCCCTTGTCACCCAGCAATTCATGCGCCGCCGCGATAAAGGCGTCTGTTCGTGCGACCAGGGTCGATGCGTCGTGCAAAAGTGTCTTCGTCGTCATTGTTGCGCCTATGCCACAAATGCGGCCCGAAACGCCAGCGCAGTGCTTCGATCTTGCCTCATGAGAGTGTCGCATTAAGCCGGCGTTCAATCGCCGGTGCTAGAGCGCCACGCTCGATGAACGGGATTTGAAGGGAGGCACGCTCACCGTGATACCCGGCCTTGCAGAAATGTTCGGGATGCTGCTGCTCTCCGCGCCGCTGGGCGTTGCGGGAGTGGGCGATGCGTCACCAGACCTGCCTGCAGCCGAGCCGGCGGCGCACAGCAAGGCGCCCGAGCCACTCACGGCGCCAAGCCGGTTTGATTAGCCTGTTGCCCCGCGTCCCGCGCCGCTCGATACGCTCAAGGTGGTTGTTCGGCAGACGCGCAGCGAAGAGCAATCGCAATCGCAAACCCAATCGCAAACCCAGATCCGCATCGAACAGCGCATGATCGTGCGCATTGCCCCGCGCAGTGTCAGCACAAGGCGCAATATGCTCGCGCAATTGCCTGTTCGCGCGCAACGCTATGAAGAACAGCGGGCCAAGTCCTGCGTCCCCATCTCGCAGATCTCCGGAGTGGAAACCGGCAGCGGCAACCGCTTGCTGCTGTTCACTCGCGAAGCCGGTATCCTCAGCGTGAGGCTGGAAAAAGCGTGCCGGGCGCGTGATTTCTATGCAGGCTTCTACGTCGAGCGCAACGGGGACGGAAAGCTTTGCGCTGACCGCGATACGCTGCAATCGCGCAATGGCGCGCGCTGCGATATATCCAGCATGATGCAATTGAAGGCGGTCGAGGACTAGGCGCGTCAAGCTGCCGGTCCCTGCGCCTATCCTTGCGCCGATCCGCTGGGCGCTTGTGCCGTGTAATGGCGAAGTCGCGGGCCGTTGGTGCCGAATTCTTGACTTTTGAGGGACTTTTGCACAAAGGGACGGCGCTCGTGACACGCTTTGCGAGCGCCGGCTTGCTCAATGTCGCACAGACTTGAGGGACGAGCCTCACAAACAGGGCGCGAGCCCACTGATAATCCGGAAAAAACATTAACCGCATGACTTTTGCCGATCTCGGCCTTTCCCCTGAACTGCTCGCCGCCGTCGAGGACGCGGGCTATACCGAGCCGACCGCCATCCAGGCGCAGGCCATCCCCTCCATCCTGATGATGCGCGACATTATCGGCATCGCGCAGACGGGGACGGGCAAGACCGCCAGTTTCGTGCTGCCGATGATCGACGTGATGGCAAGCGGCCGCAGGCGGGCGCTGATGCCGCGCTCTCTCATTCTCGAGCCGACGCGCGAACTCGCCGCGCAGGTCGCCGAGAATTTCGAGAAATACGGCAAGAACCACGATCTCAAGATGGCGCTGCTGATCGGCGGCGTGCAGATGGGCGACCAGCTTAAGACGCTGAACGAAGGCGTCGACGTGCTGATCGCGACTCCGGGCCGGCTGATGGACCTGTTCGAGCGGGGCAAGATCCTGCTGACCGGCTGCGAATTGCTGGTGATCGACGAGGCGGACCGGATGCTCGATATGGGCTTCATCCCCGATATCGAGTTCATCTGCTCCAAGCTGCCCGAGACGCGCCAGACGATGCTGTTTTCGGCCACCATGCCCGCGCCGATCGAGAAGCTGGCGAAGAAATTTCTCTCCAACCCGCAGCGCATCGAGACGACGCGCGCGGCGACCACCAACAAGGACATCACCGCCTTTCGCGTGCCGGTCAAATCGCGCCAGAAACGCGACACGCTCGAATGGCTGCTCGCCAACGATCAGGTCGAGACCGCGATCATCTTTGCCAATCGCAAGACGACCGTGCGCGAGCTTAACAAGCATCTGCAAAAGCGCGGTTTCCGCAGCAGCGAAATTCACGGCGACATGGACCAGTCGAGCCGGATCAAGGAGCTTGAGCGGTTCAAGGCGGGCGAGGTCAACATCCTCGTCGCCAGCGATGTCGCCGCGCGCGGGCTCGACATCAAGGGTGTCTCCCACGTCTTCAATTTCGATACGCCCTGGCACCCGGACGACTACGTCCACCGCGTTGGCCGCACGGGTCGGGCAGGGGCCAAGGGCCGCGCCTTCACCCTCGTCGCCGACGAGGACGCCGAAGCGATCGCCAATGTCGAGAAGCTGACCGGCGCCAAGATCAAGACCTTTGGCAAGGAAGACGTGCGCGTCGAACTGGTCGATCCGGCGTCGGGCGATGATCGCGGCGACAATCAGGGCGAGGAGGCAAGCGAGGCCAAAGAGAAGCCCAAGCGCCAGCCGCGTCGCCGCAAGGATGCAGGCGGCGATGGTGCCGAGAACGCGCCCGAAAAACCCAAGCGCGAGCGTGCCCCGCGCAAGGAACGCTCGGACGAAAAGCCCGAACGCAAAAGCCGCTCACGCCGCCGCGACGAGGACGACGAACCCGTCCCGCCAGGCGAGTGGAACGGTCCCAAGCCCGGCTTTCTCGATGTGGGTTTTGGCTAAGGCCGAGCTCTCGCCCTGAATCGAGAGCGGGGCGGCGATCCTTCAGGCAGTCCCGAAACCGGCCATTCCGCTTGCGACCCAATTGCAGACATCGCGGACTAGTCTGCAGCGATAATGCGCTCAATGGCCTCCATGGCCGGGTCATTGCCTGCGAAGTACTCTGCCGACGTCATTGCGACCGGAACATCTGGAGCAATCCAGATACGGTGGTCTTCAGCTTCGGAGCGCTGGTGAAACTGCGACGAGATCAGACCACGCAGGCCACTATAGGGCAGCTGGAACCAACCTGCCTCGCTGATCGCATTTGGGCGTGACCCGCTTGGCTCGCCGACGATGATCGCGTTTGTATGCAGGTCGATATCGGTCAGAAGGTTATGGGCCGCTGAAAATGTACCGCGACCTGCTATCACAAAGATCCTGCCCTTAGGCCGTGCGCCTTCGAAATAGCTCAACACCCGAAACAAAGGTGGCAGGATTGCACCGTTCCCGCCTTGGTTGTGCCGCAGGTCAAGGATCAGGTTGTTGGCTCCTGTGCTCTCGATGCTCTCAATGAGCGACCGACTAAAGCTCGCAAGGTTCTGCTGTTCATACTCCTGAACCCAGTTGAACTGCACGAAGATTGCATCATGCTCTGGTAGGGTTTCTGACCAGTAGAGGCGGTCACGATGTGAAAGATAGAGCGGTTGAGCTTCCCGATCCAAGGAAGGCAAGCGCGGAAAGCCGGTAAAATTCCAGTCGGTGCCGGAAAGCGATAGCAGGTACTTTTCACCCTCGTGGCTCAAAGACAAATCAACGCCGGGACCACTGTTCGCGATCCCCAGAGATACAAGCAATTCGGGCAGGCTCACGTAGAAAGGTGCCAGCCAGAGCTTCTGCATATTGTTGTCGCGCGCATTCACGGCTTGCGTCCGTTCCAGCGCTTCGGTTGCTGAAACGTTGCCAATCTGATCGACTCGATATCCTACCCACCTCTTGTGCTCTTCATTGGCACCGACGACATACAAGCCATCGACAAACCAGTAGAACTCGAGCGGAAGGCGAGTGAAGGAGCCATGTGCGGCTCCCGTCGGTAAGATTAGGTTGTGACCGCTGCCCAGAGCACCCACTAGCTCCATGAAGCGGAAGACAACCTGCTGATCGCTCAGCGAAGGAATTTCTGCGTCAATCTATGCGACGCGCTGCGCGATTTCTTCGCTGCTCATCGGCAATTTTGAAGGAGCGACGTGAAGACGCGCAATTTCCGATACGAGTGTTTTCAGGTCCGACCGCCAGCCTTCATCCCTAGAGATGTTAGCAGGGAGGTAGGTGCCGAGGAGGCGCTGGTACTGCTCTTCGGTAAGCGCATTGGCTAGATGCGGCCTGCCACCCAGAAACGGCCGATCATCATAGCGTGCGGCAAGGGCCTTGTCGGCCCAGACCAACGCGTTCTCACTGTCCCCCATGGCGGCATAGGCTTCAGCAATCCTGACCATGATGTCATTGGACGGGGGTGAGCCTGTGGGGATTGCATGAATGCTTGCACCGAGCGACAGAGCCTTCTCCATGGCCGATATCGCGTCCGTCCAATCTCCTGTTTGAAGGCAAGTCAGTCCGAGGAGATACCAAGTGTTTCCGTCGTCTGCATATTGCGATGTCAGGCTCTCCAACAAGGGCTTTGCTTCCGCCCAGTTCTCAGCACGAACAAGGGAAATCGCCTCTTCGCGCATCGCGAAATAAGCAGCAGCATCGTTGACTAATTCTCTTTGCGCATCATGCACAGCGGCATCGTTGGTCCAGAGGGCAGAGTCTTGAGCGAGCACGGTTGAGGGAACCCCCAAAGCTAGTGCAGTTGGAAGGACGACGTGGCGAAGCGATGTGCTTTTGGTCACTCGTTATCGAGAGAAAATGGTTCTGACACTTGTGAACTATTGCACGGCTAGCACCGCCTGACAACGTCCGCTTCCACCCCCATGACCGGACGCTGAGCGCGCACTTACAGAACGCTGAAAGCAGACCCTCTCGCTTGGGCGATTGGCTACTGGTTCACCCCACCAGTTTCACAAAACTGTCGATCACGCGCTTGGTGCCGTAATCCTCGAATTCGATTTCCAGCTTGTTGCCTTCCTGGTCGATCACGCAGCCGGTGCCGAACTTGTCGTGGCTGACCATCGCGCCGATGCGGATGTCGGAGCGCGGCTGGGCGGCGAAGCTGGCAGCCGAACGGCCGGTTTCTGAAAGGCGCTTCTGCTTGGTTTCGTAGCCCGTCGCGATCGCGCGCTGCCATCCGGGGCCGCGCGCGCTCGCGCGGTCGGGGCGGTCACGTGCGACATGGGCGAACGGGTCCTCGTTTTCCGACCAGTTGGCACGCCATAGCGAAGCGCCGCCCGTCATGGTGGTTTCCTGCTCGATATGCTCCTCGGGCAATTCCTCGATGAAGCGGCTGGGGATCGAGCTTGTCCATTGGCCGTAGATGCGCCGGTTGGCCGCGTGCAGGATCGTGCATTGCCGCCGCGCACGGGTGATCGCGACATAGGCAAGGCGGCGCTCTTCCTCGAGGCTGGCAAGCCCGCCTTCGTCTATCGCGCGCTGCGAAGGGAAGACGCCTTCCTCCCAGCCGACGCAAAAGACATTGTCGAATTCCAGACCCTTGGCGGCGTGGATCGTCATGATCGTGACGGTCTCTTCCGCATCGCCCTTGTCATTGTCCATGACGAGGGAGACGTGTTCGAGGAAGTCGCCCAGCGTCTCGTATTCTTCCATCGCGCGCGCGAGTTCGGAGAGGTTTTCCGCCCGCCCTGCGCTTTCGGCGGAGCGGTCATTCGCGAGCATGTCGTTATAGCCGCTTTCATCGAGGACGAGACGCATGAGGTCGGCGGGGCTAAGTTCCTCCGC
This sequence comes from Erythrobacter sp., assembly GCA_043567175.1. Lineage (GTDB taxonomy): Bacteria > Pseudomonadota > Alphaproteobacteria > Sphingomonadales > Sphingomonadaceae > Erythrobacter. The sequence goes on along the minus strand of CP121323.1, from coordinate 909,944 downwards.
CGCCTCGCGCCAGGCGAGGAACTGGCGCAGCAATCCGCCAATTGTGTTCGCCGCGCGCTTGGGTAGCTCATCCGTGTCTGCAAGCTCCAGGCTCGCGGCGGCCAGGGGCATATTTGTCCGGCGCGCGTGCTGGTGCATCTTTTCCAGTGTCTTTGCGCCAAGCCCGCGCTTGGGCTGGTTATAAATTCTCTCGAAAGCGAGATCGTCTTGCGGTTGAGCGATAACCCGCAGGTAAGCCAGCGCATCGCGGATTTCCGCGCGTTCGTAGAAACGGAAGCCACCAATGATTCGGTAGTTGATCCCGATCTGGATGAAGCGATCTTCGAATTCACGCGTCTGGTATTGCGCGCGCACCAGGATCGCGACCTGGTCGAGCGGCGCGCCTTGCCCTTCCAGTCGCTCAATCTCTTCGCCCACCCGGCGCGCTTCTTCGGGCGCGTCCCAAACGCCGATGACCTTGACGAGATCGCCGCCATTCGCCTCGGTCCACAAGGTCTTTTCGTGGCGCTGCGAATTCTCGCGGATCAGCCCGGAGGCCGCGCCGAGGATATGCGGTGTGGAGCGGTAATTCTGTTCAAGCCGGATCACGGCAGCGCCTGGAAAATCCTTTTCAAACCGCAGGATATTGGCAACCTCCGCGCCGCGCCACGAATAGATCGACTGGTCGTCATCGCCGACCACGCAGATATTCTTGTGGCTCTGCGCAAGCAGGCGCAGCCACAGATACTGGACGGCGTTCGTGTCCTGATATTCATCGACGAGGATGTATTTGAAGCGGCGCTGGTAATCTTCCAGCACGTCGGTGTGCTTGCGGAAGATGTTGAGCATGTGAAGCATCAGGTCGCCGAAATCGCAGGCGTTGAGCGCGCGCAGCCGGTCCTGATAGGCCCGGTACATCGCTGCCCCGCGCCCGTTGGCGTAGACCTCGTTCTCCACTGCATCGAGATCGCCGGGGTTAAGACCGCGGTTCTTCCAACGATCGATGAACCCGGCGAGCTGGCGGGCGGGCCATCGTTTTTCATCGATGTCATTGTCGCTGATGAGCTGTTTCAAAAGGCGCTGCTGATCGTCGGGGTCGATGATCGTGTAATTGCTCTCCAGCCCGACAAGCTCGGCATGGCGGCGCAGCATCTTGGCGCAGATCGAGTGGAAGGTGCCGAGCCAGGGAATGCCTTCGCTATGCGGGCCAAGATGCCCGCCAACGCGTTCGCGCATTTCGCGCGCGGCCTTGTTGGTGAAGGTGACGCACAGGATCTGGCTGGGCCAGGCGCGCCGCGTGGCGACAAGGTGGGCAAGGCGCGATGTGAGCGCGGCGGTTTTCCCCGTGCCCGCACCTGCCAGCATCAGCACCGGGCCTTCCGTGGTTAGCACCGCCTCGCGCTGCGGCGGGTTCAGCCGCGCGGCGTAAGCGGGGACGTCGCCGGCCGGCGGGCCGCCCTGTGCGGTGGGGAGGGGAGGATTCGAAGGCATGGCTGAATGTGAACAGGTAGAGAACGAGCGGATCAGCGGCAAGTCTTGTCGCTGTCCTTTCACCAATCGCGTTGCGTGCGGCTAGGCCAGTCGCAGCAGCGTGAGCTTTGCCTTGCCGACCTTGCGCGAAGTCTCGATCTCGAGCCCGGCGACCTCGGGGTCCTCGGTTGCAGCAGTCTCGAGCGCCATCCAGCTTGCCTCGCCGATCCAGCCGAGGCGCAGCAGGCGATCAAGCGCCACTTCGCCCGCGCCGGTGCGATAGGGCGGGTCGAGCAGGATAAGGTCAACCGGCTTTTCCCGTGCGCGCAGATGCATCACCGACATCGCCTCGACGCGCGATTTCTCGCGTGCGCCGAGCGTGGTGATGTTTGTGCGGATCGCGTCGAGCGCCTCTCGTTCCTGCTCGACAAACAGGCACTTGGCCGCGCCCCTTGAGAGCGCTTCGAGGCCAAGCGCGCCGCTGCCCGCGAACAGGTCTGCGACTTCGAGCCCCTCGAACGAGCCGAGCCTGCTGGTGAGCATGCTGAACAAGGTCTCGCGCGTGCGGTCAGCGGTGGGGCGCGTCGCCTCGCCCTTGGGCGCGACCAGCCTGCGCCCACGCCATTCGCCGGAGATTATTCTCATGCGTGCATGCTCAAGGCTGAATTCCCCGTTTGAGCTGGCTCTGGAAACGCGCAAGATCGCCCTTGCGGATGATCGCCGCCTGTCCGCGCGGCAGATCTCCCAGAGCAAACGGGCCATAGCCGACGCGGATGAGCCGGTTCACCTTGAGCCCGAGATGTTCGAGCACGCGTCGCACTTCGCGGTTCTTTCCCTCGGTGATCATCACTTGTATCCAGCTGTTCTTGCCGGAACTGCCCTGTTCGAGATTGGCGTCGATCGAGCCGTAGCGCACGCCGTCGATCTCGACGCCTTCGGACAGCGCTTCGAGCTGCTGCTGGGTGACATCGCCGAAACAGCGCGCGCGATAGGTGCGCGGGATGCCCGTGGAGGGCAGCTCCATCTGGCGTTTGAGACCGCCATCATTGGTGAGCAGCAGCAGGCCTTCGGTGTTGAGATCGAGCCGTCCGATCGGCATCAGGCGCGGCGTGCCCTTGGGCAGGGCATTGACCAGCGCGGAATAGATCGTCGCGCGCCCTGCCGGATCGCGTTCGGCGGTGATGAGGCCGGTGGGCTTGTTGAAGGCGACGAGCATTGTCGCCTCGGCGGGGCCGACCGGCTTGCCATCGACGCTGACGCCGGAAAGGTCTTTGAGGAAGGTTGCCGGGGTTTCGACCGGCTTGCCATTGAGGGTGATGCGCTTGTCGGCGATCATGCGCTCGATCTCGCGGCGGCTGGCAATGCCTGCACGCGCGAGCAGCTTGGCAATACGGTCGCCCTCGGGGCGATCCTCGGAGGGTTTGGGGTTGGTTGGCATGGACGCCAGCTAGGCGCTCTGCGTTATCGTGGCAACTGGCCGCGTTGCGCGGCGAGGAGGGCCTCTGCAACAATCGCGCTGAACCGCGCGATACCGCCTTCGAGAGTGCCGAGCGTCAGATCCTCGATTGCGCCGCTTTCCAGCCCCTGCTGGCCCAGTTCCGCAGCGCGGAAATCTTCACTGGCAAACACCCCGCCATCGAGCAGCGCCCAGCTGCGCTCCCAGTGGTCGCGCGCCTTATCGGTCGCAGGTGCCTCGGGGATCAGCATGAAATCCTCGACCAGCGTGAGGTCATGGGCCTGCGGCATCAGCACCATCACGTTGACGTAATCGGGGCTGGGCACGATCACCGTTGCGGGCAGCAACTGGTAGGCGAAGGTCACCAGACGGCGAAGCGCGGCCATGTCGGTGAGGTCGATGCCGTCCATTTCCTCCGCACGGCCCACGGCAGAGCGCATATGCGGCCCCACCTCGTCGCCGGCGGTTACGCCGTCCTTGAAGAACGGCCCGATCGTCTTCGCGTGCAGGCGGGTGACGTGGTAGCTTTCAAGGAAGGCGTCCATGATCAGCTTCCAGTTGCCCTTCACCCGGTGGGTCTTGCGGCGGAAGAGATAGGATGAGCCCATGCCGAAAGCGTCGAAATCCGCGCTGATGGCTTGCGCGTGAGAGAAATCCGCGCCGTCCTCGGGCGCGAACCAGATAAGCCCGCCAGCCTCGAGACTGGGCAGTTCGACCAGCGAATGACTGCTCTTGTCGATCCCGGTGAAAGTTTCGGGTCGGGGCAGGGCAAGGAGCTTGCCGTCGAGCCCGTAGGTCCAGGCGTGATAGGGGCACACCATGCGCGCTGTGCATTGCACCTCGCGTCCTTCGACGAGGCGCGTGCCGCGATGCTTGCAGACATTGAGGAAAACATGCGCGCGGCCCGCCTTGTCGCGGGTGATCAGCAGCGGGCGGCCGGTTTCATCGTGCGGCACCGCCATGCCGGGATCGGGTAAAAGTGCGCTGGGCACGAGCACCTGCGGCAAACGGTCGAACAAGGCGGACTTCTCGGCCGCGAAGTGTTCGGGATCGGTATAATTGCGCGCGGGCACGCTTGTTGCTCCCTCGCGGCGACGGTCGACCCCGTCGCGCACAAGCTCTGCCAGAGCGACTTGGCCCGGCGTTGCGCGCAAGGGGGGCGAAGGTCTGTCCAATTGTGTTGTGGACGCATTCATACCAGCGTTCCTATTCCTCTCATCCACGCTTAGTGTGGCACAGTGCGCAAGCTGCGCAAAGGGATTTGCCCCAGAGTTTTGCCCCGGGGATTGGCCCCAGAGATTAGCCAAAGGGATTTTGATGAGCGACGCCAAAGCCGAAAAACCCGGCATGATGCAGGTGCTGCGATCCATGGGGCAGGTGAAGACCGGCTACATGGCCATTTTCGGCTTTGCCAGCGGGCTGCCCTTCGCGCTGTTCCTCGGCACGCTCTATGCCTGGCTTTCAGAGGCCGAGGTCGACCTCGAAACCATGGGCGTCTTCTCGCTGATCGGCCTTGCCTATGGCTTCCAGTTCCTGTGGTCGCCCGCGATCGACAAGATCAACCTGCCGCTGTTCCGCCGCCTGGGCAGGCGCAAGCAATGGATGGTGCCGATGCAATTGCTGCTGGGCGCGATCCTGCTGACGATGAGCCTGCTGGAGCCCAAGAGCGAACTGGCGCTCTTCTCGCTGCTGGCGGGGATCGGCGCCTTTGCGAGCTCGACACAAGACATCGCGATCAACGCCTGGCGCATCGACAATGCCGACGAGAAGGCGACCCTCGACATCCTCTCGGCGGTCTACCAGATGGGCTACAGGCTGGCAGCGCTTGTGGGCGGGGCGTTCGGTCTGATCATCGCGGCGCGCATCGGCTGGCCGCAGACCTATATGCTGATGGGCGCGATCCTGCTTGCGATCGGCTTTGTCGGTCTGTTCGCGCCTGACGAAAGCGCGGCCAAGGTCGAGAGCACCGGCGAACCCGATCCCGAACTCATGGCGCTGCGCAAGGCGGGCGAACTCAGCCCTGAATTGCGTGCGCGGGCGCTTGGCGTCGTCGCGCTGCTGTGGGCGGGGGCGATCGGTGTCGTGATCACCTTTATGTACATGTCGATGACCTACGCACCCGAGGATCGCCCGAACCCGACAATCTTCACCGTCACCTGGGGGCCGGTCATAATCATCGCGACCGTCATCATTCCCGCACTGATCGCGGGCTGGCTGTCCAAGCAGAAGCGCGAGGAGCGCAACCTTCTGATGCAGGACGCCGACCCGGCCCGCGCAGGCGGCTTCGTGATGGATCATCTCTACCGCGCGCTGGTGCAGCCGCTGGTGGAGTTTGTCGGACGCATGGGGTGGAGCCTCGTGCTCATCCTCACTCTGGTCCTCACCTATCGCATCTGCGATTCGATCTGGGGCACCTTTGCCTATCCGTTCTATCTGGGAGAGCTTGGCTATACGAATGACGAAGTCGCCTTTGCCTCCAAGTTCTTCGGTGTCTTCGCGATTATTGCCGGGCTGGGGCTGGGGGGCATCATGCTCTCCACGCTGGGGCGGATGATGACGCTGACGCTGGGCGCGCTGCTCGCCGCGCTCACCAACCTGCTCTATGCCGACCTTGCAGCGGGCGGCACCTATATGCAGGCTGTGAGCGATGCCGTTGGCTTCAGCTGGGCGATCAGCCAGGTTCCTGTCATCGGTTCGCCCAGCCTTGCCAAGCTGACTTTTGCGGTGATGTTCGAGAATCTCGCGATCGGCATCGCGGGGGCGGCATTTGTCGCCTATCTTTCCTCGATCGTGAACAAGCAGTTCAGCGCGGTCCAGTATGCGCTGCTGTCCTCGCTGACGATGCTGGTCGGCAATCTGGGGCGCGGGGCGCTGGGCGAGATGATCGAGGAGCGCGGCTATTTCGACGTCTTCGTGCTGACGACCTTCATCGGCTTTGGCGCGGTGATCCTGTGCGCAGCGGAATGGTATCGCCAGAACCGTGCGGGCAAGGATGCCGGGATCGTGACCCCGCAGGCGCAGCCAGCCGAATAAGCCACGCGCGGGACCGTCGCTCTTAGTCGGGCAGCTCGCCGTTCAGCCGCAGCGCCTCGCCCACCAGATAGAGCGATCCGGTGATGAAGACCGGGCGCTGGTCGGCTGGCAGCGAGGCCATCGCTTCTGTCAGGTCGCTCTGGAAGACCGCCTCGCGTCCGAAGGCCTCGACCGGGTGCCAATCGTGCCCCGGCACCGGCACCACCGTCACGCTTGCACATGAAGGGCGCAGAGGCTCGATGATCGCATCAGGGTTCTTGTTGGCGAGCATGCCGATGATGACGTGGAGGCTCTCGCTTGCCCAGAAATCGGCCATCGCCTCGCCTGCGCTGGGATTGTGGCCGCCATCGATCCACACCTCGCGTCCGCCTGTCAGCGGGCCTGGGGCGAGCTCCTGGCAGCGTCCCGGCCAGCGCGCCTTTGTAAGACCTTCGCTGATCGCCTCCTGCGAAACGTCCACTTCATCCTGATGGCGGATCATCGCAACTGCGAGCCCGGCATTGCGGATCTGGTGCGGCCCGTGGAGGTTGGGCAGCGGCAATTCGAGGGTTCCGTGCCGGTCGCGATAGACGTGCCGGTTGCGCGTCTCCTCGATCACCAGCCGGTTCGACCAGTCATCGCCGCGCAGCGCGAGCGGCGCGTGCGCACTTTCTGCGCGGATGATGATCTGGCTGGTCGCCTCGGGTACCTGGTCGAGCGCGACGAGCGGCACCGAATGTTTGGCAATCCCCGCCTTTTCAAAAGCAATGCGTGCCATTGGCGAAGAGGGCGTGCCTTCCTCGGGCGAGAGCAGGAAGCGTTCGTGATCAAGGCCAAGCGCCGCGATCGCGCTCACCGCGACCGCTGAAGGACCCAGCACATTGGTTGCATCGAACCGCCCGCCAAGCCCGACCTCGACCACGCAGGCATCGGCCGGACGGCGCGAGAAGGCCAGGAAAGCAGCAGCGATCGTCACCTCGAAGAAACTGGGCCCGAGATCGGTGCTGACATCCAGCACCTCCCCGAGCAATTGCGCCAGCTCTTCGTCCCCGATCAGTTCGCCCGCGATACGAATGCGCTCGTTATAGCGCACCAGATGCGGGCTGGTGGTGACGTGGACGATCTTGCCATCTGCCTCGAGGATCGCGCGCAGGAAGGCGCAGACCGATCCCTTGCCGTTGGTGCCTGCGACGTGAAAGACCGGCGGCAGCTTGAGGTGCGGGTTGCCCAGCCGATCCATCAGAGCGGTGATGGTCTGCAGGCCAAAGCGGCCCTGCGGCACGCTCAGCGCGCTGAGCCGATCAAGCTGGGCCTGAACGCCCGGATGATCCGAGCGGCCAAAATCGAGCATCACTACGCTGCCTTGGACGGCTGCATGTAACCGAGAACGCGCGCGAGCGTCGCCTTGAGGTCGCGGCGGTGGACGACCATGTCGACCATTCCGTGTTTATGGAGATATTCGGCGCGCTGGAAGCCTTCGGGCAGTTGCTCGCGGATCGTGTCCTGGATGACGCGCTGGCCGGCAAAGCCGATGAGCGCGCCTGGTTCAGCGATGTGAACATCGCCGAGCATCGCATAGCTCGCAGTGACGCCGCCCGTGGTCGGATCGGTGAGGACGACGATATAGGGCAGGCCCGCTTTCTTGAGCCGGCGCGTCATCACTGTCGAGCGCGGCATCTGCATGAGGGAAAGGATCCCTTCCTGCATCCGCGCACCGCCCGCCGCGGTGACGACGACGAAGGCGCATTTGCGGGTAAGCGCGCGTTCGGCTGCTGCACAGAACGCCATGCCGACCGCCATGCCCATCGATCCGCCCATGAAGGAAAAGTCTTGCACGCCGACCACCGCCGGGTGTCCGTCGATTGCGCCCGAGCCGACGACGAAAGCATCGTTATGCGGGTTCTTCGCGCGCGCGGCCTTCAGGCGGTCGGTGTACTTCTTGGAATCCTTGAATTTCAGCGGGTCTTCGGTGACCTGCGGCTGGGGTAGCAATTCAAACCCTTCGTCCATCAGCAGTTTGAGCCGTTCGTCCGCGCCGATCCGCCCGTGGTGGTCGCAGCGCGGGCAGACCTTCCCGTTATCCTCGTACTCCGCGACGAAGAGCATTTCGTGGCAGTTCGAGCACTTGATCCAAAGATCCTTCTCGGTGCTCTTCTTCTCCTCGCCAAAGCCGAGCGAATTGCGAACGCGGTTGAACCAGCTCATGCGTATCAGACCTTCTGCTGCGCCACGTTTGCCATGGCTGCGACCATATCATGTGTCAGCTGCTTTAGCCTGTCCGGCGCGTTCTCGCCATACTCGCCGACAATGTCGACAAAGGCCGAGCCGACAACGACGCCATCGGCGACGCGCGCGATCTCGCCCGCCTGCTCTGGCGTGCGCACGCCAAAGCCGACTGCGATTGGCAGATCGGTAGAGGCTTTGAGTGCGGCGACGGCCTGTTCGATCGAACCAGCGGCGGCCTGTTGCAGGCCGGTGATCCCGGCGACCGACACGTAGTAGAGAAAGCCTTGCGAGCCCTCGAGCACTTGCGGGAGGCGCGCCGCATCGGTGGTGGGGGTGGCAAGGCGGATCGGGGCTATCCCGGCCTCGCGCAGGGCAGGGCCAAGCTCGCCGTCTTCCTCGGGCGGGATGTCGACGCAGATGACGCCGTCGACGCCGGAATTCTTGGCCGCATTCGCAAACCATTCCGGCCCGCGGATCGGATCATAGGATTGGCATAGCCCATCAGAACCAGCGGAATGTCCGGGTGCCGCTCGCGGAACTCATTCGCGATCATCAGCACGTCCGCCGTGGTTGTGCCTTTGCCCAGGCTGCGCAGGTTCGCAGCCTGAATCGCCGGCCCATCGGCCATCGGATCGGTGAAAGGCATGCCCAGCTCGATCACATCAGTACCGCCCTCGACCAGCGCGTCGAGATTGGCCGCGGTGTCGCCATCGCCAGCGGTGATGAAGGCGACAAAAGCGGCGTGGGGCTTGGCGAAGGCGTTAGCAAGGCGGGTCATTCGGCAGGCCTCCACAATCCGGCGCCAAGGCCGCTGAGTGTGGCAATTGCGAGCGCCCAAGGTGCAATGGCAGGCGCGGCGACTTCCTGTCCGAGGCTCGCAAAGGCGAGGGCACAGAGTATGAAGCCGACCGGAAGGCCGATCAGCAGAAAAACCAGAGCGCGAGGAATGGAGAAGGTCATATCTCCACTCCCAGCTTCTCTGCCACGGTGAAGATGTCCTTATCGCCGCGCCCGCACAGGTTCATCAGCACGACTTGGTCCTGATCCATTTCGCGAGCGCGCTCAACGACCGCGTGGAGCGCGTGGCTGGGTTCGAGCGCGGGGATGATGCCTTCGGTGCGGCACAGCAATTGGAAGCCTTCGAGCGCCTGATCGTCGGTCACGGCGGTGTATTCGACGCGGCCCGTTTCCTTGAGCCATGCGTGTTCGGGGCCGATACCGGGATAATCCAGCCCGGCGCTGATCGAATGGCCTTCGGTGATCTGGCCGTCCTCATCCTGCAACAGGTAAGTCTTGTTGCCGTGGAGCACACCGGGCGCGCCGCCCAAGAGGCTTGCCGCGTGTTCATCGCCATCCAGCCCATGCCCAGCCGCCTCGACGCCCAACATTTTCACGTCCGGATCATCGAGGAAGGGGTGAAACAGCCCGAGCGCATTCGAACCGCCGCCAATACAAGCGACCAGCAGATCGGGCAGCTTGCCGGTGCGGCTGAGCATTTGCGCACGCGCTTCCTTACCGATCACGCTCTGGAAGTTGCGCACCATCTCCGGATAGGGATGCGGCCCTGCTGCCGTGCCGATGATGTAGAAGGTGTCATGGACGTTCGCGACCCAGTCACGCAGGCCTTCGTTCATCGCATCTTTGAGAGTCGCGCCGCCGCTGGTGACGGGGACCACTTCCGCGCCGAGCAGCTTCATACGGAAGACGTTGGGCGATTGCCGCTTCACGTCCTCTGCGCCCATGTAGATCACGCAAGGCAAGCCAAAGCGCGCGCAAACGGTCGCGGTGGCGACGCCATGCTGGCCTGCACCGGTTTCCGCGATGATCCGCGTTTTGCCCATGCGGATCGCGAGCAGGATCTGCCCGATGCAATTGTTGATCTTGTGCGCGCCGGTGTGGTTCAGCTCATCGCGCTTGAACCAGACCTGTGCGCCTTTGCCCGGCTCGGCGCCCTCGCGCACGTGATCGGTGAGGCGTTCGGCGTAATAGAGCGGCGAGGGGCGCCCGACATAATGCTCCATCAGATCGTCGAATTCGCGCTGGAATTCCGGGTCTTCCTGAGCGGCGCGGTATTCGCGCTCCAGATCAAGGATCAGCGGCATCAGCGTTTCAGCGACATAGCGTCCGCCATAGTCGCCAAAGTGGCCGCGCTCGTCAGGCTGGTTGCGAAATGAATTGGGGGTGTTGTCGTTCATGGTCGCTCTTGGAGAAGGGGGCGGCGCGCAACCTGCGGGGTCACGCTTTCCGCTGCGCCTGTTCGCAGAAGGCGGCGATTTTGTCCACGTCCTTGACGCCCGGCGCTTTCTCCACGCCGCTCGATACGTCGACGAAATCCGCGCCGGTTTCATGGATAGCTTGCGCTACATTGGACGGATTGAGCCCGCCCGCTAAGGCCCACGGCGTGCGATGAGGATAATCCTTGAGCACGTCCCACGCAAAGGCCTCCCCATTGCCGCCGGGGATTGCCGAACCTTCCGGTGCCGGCGCGTCGAACAGCAGCCGGTCGGCAAAGCCGTCATAGACGGCGCTTTCATCGAGCGAGGCGCGCGAGCGCACGGGCATTGCCTTCCATACCTCTACCTCGAACATGTCCTTCACGGCTGCCAGCGCCTCGGGGGGCTCGCCACCGTGAAACTGGATCACGTCGGGTGCGAGCATTTCCTTGATATTGGCAAGCGTCTTGCCATCCGGATTGACCACCAGCACCACCGTCTTCACGCCGATGGGCACGTGAAGCCGCAGCTTGCGCGCCGCATCCAGCTCGAGGTGGCGAGGGCTCTTGGGGAAGTGGACCAATCCGATATGCGTCGCGCCCGCGCTTGCGGCGGCGTCGATTTCCTCAGGCTTCGAAAGCCCGCAAACCTTGATCTGCACGCTCATGGATCAATCGTTCTGGATCAGCCGGATGAGGCTGTTATCAATCTCGTTGAGATAGCCCACGGTGATGCCGCTTGGCTCGACGCGAGGCATAAGAAGCCTGGGGTGGCCCCAGGGGTGACCCTTGTCTGTGATAGGAACGCCAGCGGCTTTCGCCGTTTCGACAAAACCATCCAGATCATCGAGGCGCAGGCAGCAGCTGAACGAGCTCTTCAGAGGATCAAGGTCGGGATAGGGGAAGAATTCCAGCAGCACCGATCCGCGTTTGAGGATCATCCAGCCCGCGCCGCGATAGGTGCACTCAAACCCTAGCTTGGCGTAGAACGCTTCGGTCGCGTCGAAATCGCGCGAAGGCAGGTTGGGGCTGGCGATATCCATGAAAGAGCCGCGTCCTTAAAGCGTCGCCTCGATCGCGCGCGCGGCGGCCACCGGGTCTTCCGCGCGGCTGATCGGGCGGCCTATCACCAGCACGCTTGCCCCATTGTCGCGCGCAGAGCGCGGGGTGACGACGCGCTTCTGGTCGCCCGTGCCCGAGCCTTGTGGACGAAGGCCCGGGACGACGAAGAAGCCGTCTTTCCATTCCTTGTGGACCTTGCCCACTTCCATGCCCGAACACACGATCCCGTCGAGCCCCGCCTTGTGGGCCAGCTCGGCAAGGCGCATCACCTGCGTCTCCGCGCTGCCATAGACGCCGGTCGCGGTGAGATCGCCCGAATCCATACTGGTCAGCGTGGTGACGCCCACGACCTTGCAGCCATCGGCAGCCGCGGCCTTGGCATCTTCCATCATCGCGCGCCCACCGCTGGCGTGAATCGTGACGATCGCTGGTTCCAGAACATGGATCGCCTGCATCGCTCCGGCAACGGTGTTGGGGATATCGTGCAGTTTCAGGTCAAGGAAGATCGGCAGGCCGGTGGCGTGCGCGATTTCGTGCACCCCGTGATGGCCATGCGCGCAGAAGAATTCCAGGCCCAGCTTTACTCCGCCAATATGCGATTTCACCTTGTTAAGCAGCGCCTTCGCCGGCTCAATCTGAGGCAAATCCAGGGCAAGGTAGACGGGGTTGCTCATGGTATGGGTTCCGGGAAGGGGTCAGGCGTCGTCGGTGGGGGTCAGTGGACCGGAGGAACCGGTGTCAGCGTGGGGCAGGGCCGCTTCGGACTTGTCCTCGCTCTTGCCCGGTTCGTGGCGCTTTTGCAGCGCGTTCGAGCGCGCCGCGCTTTCGAGGCTGCGGATGCGGCGGTTGAGGCTCCATTTCACGCTGCGGTGATAGGCCCACATCGGGATGAGGCCGAGCAGGAAGGCGACGATCACCAGCGCCGGCACCTTCGCCTCGACGACGTAACCCTGCCACAGGATCACTTCGACAACCGTCCAGTTGAAGAACGAGAAGGTCAGCAGCGCGACGAGTATGGCGCCCCAGATGATGGTCCGCACGATTTGCATGGGTTTTCCTGCCCCCGATCCGTAATTCTTGTGTGTGGGTTCGGTCTTGTTACCGTCCCGCTGAAGCGAACTCTAGGCCATTTGGCGCGCGGGTCAAAATGTGACCCGCCTGAAATCGCGCAAAATTGCTGCTTGCGCCTAGCCGAACACGCGGTCGAAAATCGTGTCGACATGCTTGAAATGGTAAGCAAGGTCGAACTTTTCCTCGAGCTCGCTTTCGGACAAGGCAGCGGTGACGTCCGCATCCGCCTTGAGCAGATCGAGCAATTGCAGCGTGCCATTGCTGTGCCACACTTTCATCGCGTTGCGCTGGACAAGCTTGTAGGCATCCTCGCGGCTCACGCCCGCCTGAGTGAGCGCCAGCAGCACGCGCTGCGAATGGACGAGCCCGCCCATCGCATCGAGATTGGCCTGCATGCGCTCCGGGTAGACCAGCAGCTTTTCAACCACGCCAGTGAGCCGGGCGAGGCTGAAATCGAGCGCGATGGTCGCATCGGGGCCGATGTAACGCTCGACCGAGGAGTGCGAGATATCGCGTTCGTGCCACAGCGCCACGTTTTCGAGCGCGGGCATGGCATAGGCGCGGATCATGCGCGCCTGACCGGTGAGGTTTTCGGTCAGCACCGGGTTGCGCTTGTGCGGCATCGCCGAGGAACCCTTTTGCCCGGGCGAGAAATATTCCTCGGCCTCCAGAACCTCGGTGCGCTGGAGGTGGCGGATTTCGACCGCGAGCCGCTCGATCGAGCCTGCGATCACCGCGAGCGTTGCGAAATACATGGCGTGGCGATCGCGCGGGATCACCTGGGTGCTGATCGGCTCGGGCGCGAGGCCAAGCTGCTCGGCGACATATTCCTCCACCGCCGGATCGATATTGGCAAAGGTGCCCACCGCGCCTGATACAGCGCAAGTGGCAATCTCGGCGCGTGCGGCGATGAGACGGTCCTTGCAGCGGTCGAACTCGGCATAGGCCTGGGCGAGTTTGAGCCCGAAGGTCACGGGTTCTGCGTGGATGCCGTGGCTGCGCCCGATCGTGGCGGTGTATTTGTGCTCCTCGGCGCGGGTGCGAAGCGCGGCGAGCAGCGCATCGAGATCGGCGAGCAGGATGTCCGAGGCACGCGCCAGTTGCACGCTCAGCGTTGTGTCGAGCACGTCTGAGGAGGTCATGCCCTGATGCATGAAGCGCGCCTCTTCGCCGACCTGCTCGGCGACCCAGGTGAGAAAGGCGATGACATCGTGCTTGGTCACCGCCTCGATCGCATCGATCGCCTCGACGTCGATCCTGGGGTTTGTCGCCCACCAGTCCCACAGTGCCTTTGCGGCGCTTTGCGGGACGACGCCCAGATCGGCGAGCTTTTGGGTCGCGTGCGCCTCGATCTCGAACCAGATGCGAAACTTTGCCTCCGGCTCCCACAAGGCGGACATTTCGGGGCGGGCGTAGCGGGGGACCATGGCGGTGTCTTTCTGGCAAGGCGACTGGCGTTTAAGTTTGGCGCTAGCGGCTATGCGCGCGAGGGGGCTTTTGCAAGGGCGAGGCGCAAGCTTGCGGCCAGCAAATTGTGGGCGGGGGCTTTCCTCGTGCTCTAAATCAGCCCGCGTGCGCGCAACGACACATGGCCTTCGCGCCCGACGATCACGTGATCGTGCAGCGTGACGCCCATATGCTCGCCCGCATCGGCTATTCTGCGCGTGATCTGGATATCGGCCCGGCTCGGCTCGGGATTGCCACTGGGATGGTTGTGGACAAGGATAAGCGCGCTGGCGCCCACATCCATCGCCCGGCGGATCACCTCGCGCGGATGGATCGCGGCCTCGTCGATCGAGCCTTCGGCGTGGTGGTGATCGTCGATCAGGCGGTTCTTGGTATCAAGGTAAAGCACGCGCACGCGCTCCTTGGTCAGGTGGGCCATATCGGTTGCAAGGTAATCGAGCAGGCCCTGCCAACTGGAAAGCACCGGCCTGTCCGCAACTTCGCCGCGGGTCATCCGGCGCGCGGCTATGGCAACGCTCTTGAGTGCCGCCGCGCTGGTTTCGCCCACGCCCTTGACCTGTCGCAGCGCGGCAGGATCGGCGTTGAGCACGCCCGCGAGCGAGCCGAAACGCGCGATCAGCGCTTTCGCAACCGGCTTGGTATCGCCCTGTCGCATCCCGGCGAACAGCAGATATTCCAGCACTTCGTAATCGGCGAGTGCCTCGGCCCCGCCCTTGAGCAGCCTTTCGCGAAGGCGCGCGCGATGGCCCTTGCCCGCGACCTTGCCCGCGACCTTGCCCGCGATCGAGCCGGCATCTCCTTTCGAAGGCCGCGAGGCCGGGTTGGCTCCGCGCCCGTCCGGGCCGAAATCGAAACTGTCACCCTCCGAGATAACCGCACCTCCCGTCGATGGCGCACGTGCATTGGCCTCATGCTTCATTGCCTTTGGTGAGCGATGCGCGCAAGGGTTCGCGCGTCATGGGATCGGCGCAAGCGGACATCGAGGAGCCATTGCCGGAAGGGCGCAGGGGCCGTTCTTTCGGGCCTTGGCTCGGGCGCGCGGGGCTTGCCGTGCTTGCGCTGCTGGCCGCCTATGGCTGGTCCTCGCGCGAGCGGATCGTGGGCGACGGGATCGACGATTACCTTGCGACGGCGGGCATCGATGCTGCCTACGAGATCGTCTCGATCGGCCCGCGCCGTCAGGTGATTGCGAATGTCGTTGTCGGCGATCGGCGCAACCCCGACCTTACGATCGAGCGGGTCAGCGTGGATCTTTCCTACGGGTTCGGTGCGCCTGTCATAGGCGCTGTGCTGGTCGAGAAGCCAAGGCTGTACGGCACCTATCGCGGGGGCGAGTTGAGCTTTGGCGCGCTCGATCCAGTGTTATTCGCTGACAGCGAGGAGGCTGCTGCAGGCCTTCCTGCCATCGAGGTCAGGGTGCGCGATGGCGGCGCCTTGCTCGAAACCGATTACGGCGCTGTTGGCGCTTTCTTCGAGGGCTCCGGTCCGCTTGACGATGGATTTGCCGGCAAGCTGGCGCTTTCCGCACCGGGGATCGGGCTTGAAGGCTGCACCGCGCGGCGCGCCAGCGCCTATGGCGATCTTGTAACCCGGGATGGTGCACCGCGCTTTTCAGGCCCCGTGCGGTTGCGGGGGTTTGCGTGCGAGGGCGTGAAGCTGGCGTCGGCCGATATCGGCACGACGCTTTCGACCCTTTCGGATTTTACGAAGATCAATGCGGCTTTCGACCTGTCAGCGCGCGAAATCGCCTTCGAGCAGACGAGCGCCGAGGGAGCCTCGGGCCGCGCCACCGCTTCGTTCAGCGATGGAGCGCTGGTGCTCGATCATGATATCGCGCTCGCCGGGATTGCGATGCCCTATGCGCGCCTTGCGACCTTGCGCGGTGATGGCGTCCTCAGAAGCGCGCGCGGCTTTCGCGAAAGCTCGTGGAACGCCTCGCTCGAAGGTAAGGGCGTCGCGCTTGCCCAGGATAGCACAGACGCGCTGCGGTCCGCGCGCGAGGCAGGCGAGGGCACATTGCTTGCCTCGCTCCTTGCCAGGCTTGAGACCGGCCTTTCACGAACGGCGCGCGATGGCGACATCAGTGCAGAGTTGACGGCGCGCGCGAATGGCGAGGCGCTTAGCCTTGTCGTGCCCGAAGCGCGGCTGCGCGCTGCTACGGGCGAGACGGTGCTCGCGCTCTCGCGCTTTTCATGGAGCCGCGAGGGGAGTAGCGCGCCTGCGAGGCTGGCCGGCAATGTCCTCACCGGAGGCGCCGACCTGCCTCAGATCAGCGCGCGGATCGAGCAGGAGGCGGGCGGCGCGCTCGCCGCGCGGGCCAGCCTTGCGCCCTATCGTGCGGGCGAGGATGTGATCGCTGTGCCCAGCCTCACGCTGCGCGGGTTGCCGGGTGGGGCCTACGCCTTTGCCGGGGCTTTGAGGGCGAGCGGCGCGGTGCCCGGCGGGGCGATCGATTCGCTGGTTCTTTCTTTCAGCGGGCAGATCGCAGCGGATGGACGCGTGCGCGCGGGTGCGGCGTGCCAGGAGGTCCGCTTCAGGAGCCTTGCGGCCTACGACCTGAAGCTTGAGAATTCCGCGCTGCAGCTGTGCCCGGGAGAGACCGGGACGATGATTGCCTATGGCGAGACGCTCGATATCGACGTGACAACCGACGCTGTCGACCTTGCAGGAGAGCTTGCCGGATCGCCTGCGCGAATCGCTGCGGATCGCGCCTCGCTGAGTTATCCCGGCGGCTTCGCGCTTGAAGGGGCGAGGGTCACGCTCGGTCCTGCCGATAATGCGGTGCGCCTCACCAGCGCGAGCCTTTCGGGCGATTTCGACGAGCAGCCGGGCGGCGAGTTTGCAGGCGCCAGCGCGATGATCGACGCGGTCCCGCTCGATCTTTCGCAGCTTGAGGGGCGCTGGTCCTACACAAAGGGCGTGTTGCGGCTGCTCGATGCAGACTTCTTGCTTACCGAGCGCCCGATCGAAGGCGCCGAGGCCCGCTTCAATCCGCTCAGCAGCCGCGGCGCGACCCTCACTTTCGAGGACGGCACCATCGCCGCGCTCGCCCGGCTTGACCACGAGGCGACCGGCGTATCGCTCGGCAATGTCTCGATCGCGCATGATCTGTCGACCTCGCAAGGATTTACGCTGATCGACGTGCCGGGCCTGACCTTCGGCTCGCCGCTCAGGGTGGTCGACCTCAGCGAGCTGGCGCGCGGCACCATCGCCTACACGCAAGGGACCGTCACCGGGCAGGGGCGGATCGACTGGACCGGCGCGGACATTACGAGTTCGGGCACCTTTCGCACCGACGACCTCGATCTCGCCGCCGCCTTTGGTCCGGTTGACGGGATCAGGGGCGAGGTCCGCTTTACCGACCTCATCAATCTGACCACTGCGCCCGGACAGGTGATCGAGATCGCCTCGATCAATCCGGGGATCGAGGCACTGAGCGGGAAGCTGCGCTTTTCGCTTACCGATGGCACCACGATCCGCATCGAGGATGCGCGCTGGCCGTTCATGGGCGGCGAGTTGATCATGCGCCCGACCATCCTCGAATACGGGACCGATAAGGACCAGAACTACATTTTCGAGATCATCGCTCTCGACGCTGCGACTTTCGTTGCGCAGATGGAGCTCGCCAATCTGGGAGCAAGCGGCACCTTTGACGGGACGCTGCCGATCATCTTCGATGCCGAGGGCAATGGCCGGATCGAGGGCGGCCTGCTCATCAGCCGCGCGACGGGCGGCAATGTCTCCTATATCGGCGAGCTGACCTACGAGGACATGGGTGCGATCAGCAATTACGCCTTCCAGTCGCTGCGCAGCCTCGATTATCGCCAGATGAGCGTCGAGCTGAACGGCGATCTGGCAGGCGAGATCATCACGCGCTTTCGCATCGACGGCGTTCGCCAGGGTGCCGATGCCAGCCGCAATTTCATCACGCGCCGGCTTGCCCGGCTGCCGATCCGTTTCAACATCAACGTGCGCGCGGAAAATTTCTACGAACTGGCGACGATGGTGCGCACCTTCTGGGACCCCGATGCCCTGAGTGACCGCGTGGACCAGGTTATCAACGCACCGGGCGCGCTGCGCGATCGGGCGCTGATGGCCGCTCCCGAACCACGCGCTGACGAGCCGGTCCCGGAACCGCCCGCACAGACGCCCCCGGAGACTCCCGTCAATGCGCCGCGCCCACCTCAACCCGGCGCACGCGATATCGACGCCGCCAGACCCGATGAACTGATCGTTCAACCACCAGAAAGCGAGACCATGCCATGAAGCCCAAAAGATCGAGAGCAAGCCATGCGGGCGCAGGCTCCTTGCGCAAGACGCGAGGGGAAAGCGGCGGCGTCCGGGCGGGCCGGCTGGTGAATTTCGGGGTGTTGCTGGGCTGTACGAGCGCGCTGATCGGGTGCATCAATATTGCAGCACCGGAAGAGCCGATCGTGATCGAGCTCAACATCAACATCCGGCAGGAAGTCATCCTGCGCCTCGCCGAGCAAGCGGCGGATACGGTTGAGGAGAACGCGGACATCTTCTGATGGCGCGATGGTGGAAATACAGTTTTACGGGCGCAGTCTGCCCGTTTGTGGGGAAAAGAGATGAACTTTGTTCGCATGAGTCTTGTCGTTTGCGCTGCGGCCCTGGCGCTGGGTGTGCCCGCGCAGGCGCAGCGTGATCCGGCCTATGCCGCTGCGCGCGAGGCCGGTCTGGTTGGCGAACGCGTGGACGGCTATATCGGCATCGTCGGCGAGGAAACGCCCGAATTGCGCCGCATCGTCGATGATATCAACATCAAGCGCCGCGCGGTCTTTGCCAAAAAGGCTCAGGAAAACAACGCGACGCTCGAGCAATACGCCATCACCGTTGGATGCCAGGCGATCGCGCGCACCGAGCCGGGCGAAAAGTACCAGGCGCCCGATGGCACCTGGAAAACCCGCACGAGCGCGCCGCCCGAACGCGACCCGCGCTGCCCGTGAGCGTGCTTGTGATCGGGCCAGCGCCGCAGGGCTTTGATCCGGCGCGCTGCATCGCCTACAACTCAGCGCGCACAATGCGCATGTCGGGGCTGTTGACTTGAGTTTTGCCCCCTTCTAAGGCGCGCGGGCCCTTGGCGGGCAGCTCTTTGCGCGTGCCTGACGTTTCCTTTAGGACGATAGGCGTGAACGAGGAAAAACCCGCAAGAAAACCCATCGCTGAAGATGCGCGAATCGACGCGCTCGACGACCGGCTGAGAGCCGCGAGTGAGCGCGAAGAGAAACGCAACCAGCCACGCGTAAAAGGGGCCGATGCGAATTACCGCAGCGGCAACCGCGTACTGGCTGATCTTCTCGGCGGGATTTTCGGAGGCAGCGTGATCGGATGGGCTGTGGACGCCCTGTTCGGAACGCTGCCATGGGGACTGTTGGTCGGCCTGTTCCTTGGGATAGGGGTGGCCTTCAGAAAGTTAATGAAAAGCGCCAGCGCGCCGACAAACACCGAGGACAAGGGCGCCGATTAGGGGCTCACGCTCCACGGGGCGCTTGCAACAGGTATTAGGGATCAAAAGATCGTGGCAGCCGAACAAGGCAAAGTCGATCCGATGAAGCAGTTCCAGCTCGAACCGATCCTCGGTTCGGAAAACTGGGCGATTCAGGGCTTCAACATCGCGTTTACGAATTCCGCCCTGTGGATGGCGGTGACGGTCGTCCTGCTGTGGGTGTTCGTCTATGGCGGCATGAAGCGTCAGCTCGTGCCTGGCCGCTGGCAGATGGCCGTCGAAAGCTTCACCGGCTTTATCGATGACATGCTGGAAGCCAATGTGGGCAAGGAAGGGCGCAAATATGTGCCCTACATCTTCAGCCTGTTCATGTTCATCCTGTTCGGCAACCTGCTGGGCCTGCTGCCCATCGGCCTTATCGGGCTGCACCCGTTCACTTTCACCAGCCATTTCACGATCACCGGCGTGCTCGCGATCATGAGCTTCTCGATCGTGCTGATCGTCGGGTTCTGGAAGCATGGCATCAAGTTCTTCACGCTGTTCGTGCCGCATGGCACACCGGTGCCGATGATCCTGCCGATCGCGCTGATCGAATTCTTCTCGTTCATGATCCGCCCGTTCAGCCTCGCGCTGCGTTTGTTCGTGGCGATGATGGCGGGCCACGTCCTGCTCAAGGTTCTCTCGAGCTTCGTGATGGACGGCCTCAATTACGGGGTCGGCACAAGCTTCCTGGTCGCGATCCCCAGCTTCACTCTGATGATCGGGATCAGCGCGCTGGAAATCCTGGTTGCCGGCATCCAGGCCTATGTTTTTGCGCTGCTCACGTCGCTGTACATCAACGACGCCGAGCACCTGCACTAAACGCCACCCTTTCGACTTTCCCTTTCCAATCGAATTTGCACTCAAGGAGTTTTTAAAATGGAAACAGAAGCAGCCAAGCTCATCGGCGCAGGCCTCGCAGCGATCGGTGCCGGTATGGCCGCGATCGGCGTGGGTAACGTCTTCGGTTCGTTCCTCGAAAGCGCTCTGCGCAATCCCGGCGCCGCCGACGGCCAGCAGGGTCGCCTCTTCATCGGCTTCGCCGCTGCCGAACTTCTCGGCCTGCTGGCGTTCGTCGTGGCGATGATCCTGATCTTCGTCGCCTGATATTCGCGCGATCACGGGCGGGCCCGCTGTGGTGCGGACCCGCCCGCAATGCGTGTATTGAATTTCCCCTGACGAGCCTCAAGAAGAGCCGACTTTCATGCCTCAAATAGCGCAATTGCCCGAATTCTGGTCGAGCCAGGTGTTCTGGGCGCTGATCTTCTTCGGCATCACCTTCTTCCTCATCGGTCGCGGCATGGTGCCTCGCGTGATGGAGACGGTCGAAATGCGCGACAGGCAGATCTCCGACGATCTGGCTGCCGCTCAGGCCGCAAGGGACGCGGCCGACCGGCAGGAAGAGGAATGGCGCGAGCGCGAGAACGCCAACCGCGCCCAGGCGCAAGGCGTGATCGCCGAGGCCAAGGCCAAGGCGGCCGAGGCTTCCGAAGCCAAGCTTGCCGAGGCGCAGCAGCGTCTTGATGCCCAGCTTGAGGCCGCCGAAACCGAGATCGAAGCCGCGCGAACCAGCGCCATGGCCGAGATCGAAGACGTGGCGACCGAGGCCGTGCAGGATATCGTCGCGCGCCTCGCGGGCGCCAAGGTCGACAAGCGCTCCGCGCGCTCGGCCGTGAAAAAGGCTTTTGCTGATGGCTGATATTCTTACCCTGCTCATTGCCGAAGGCGGTCCGAGCGCCTTCGGGCTCGAGGATTACCAGTGGGTATCGCTCTCGATGGGCGTGCTGTTCGCGGTGATCGTGTGGAAGAAAGTCCCCGGCATGATCACCGGCGGGCTCGACACCAAGATCAACGAGATCAAGCAGCAGCTCGATGAAGCCAAGGCGCTGCGCACCGAGGCTGAAACCCTGCGCGACGAATACGCCGCCAAGATCGCCGGCGCCGAACAGGATGCCCAGGCAATGGTCGAAGGCGCCAAGATGGAAGCCGAATCCATCCTCGCCAAGGCTGAGGTCGACAGCGAGAAGATGGTCGAACGTCGCCAGAAAATGGCCGAAGAGAAGATCTCCGCTGCCGAACGCGATGCGGTGAATTCCGTGCGCACCCGCGCAGCCGAAGCTGCTGCCGTTGCTTCGCGCTCGATTATCGCCAAGAAACATGATAGCGAAGCTGACAGCGCGTTGGCGGATGAAGTTATATCTTCGCTCTAGTGGCTCGCTGCCCGTAAACGGGCGCGCCGCTTGGGATTAGAGTTGGAGAGGGGAAAGGCGGTCCTTAATGGGCCGCCTTTCTTGTTTGGCGCATCGGCCCTGACCATCCGCGCCAAGCGCCTTGCTCCTGCCTTTAGCTGCCAGGTTCGAAGATCACCTTGCCCACGACTTCGCGGTTCGCCATCGCCTCGAAGCCCTCGCGCCAGCGTGTCAGCGCAAGCTGCGTGCCCACCGCCGGGCTGATCCGGCCCGCTTCCGCCAGCTCGTGGATCGCCGCCCTGATCGCGCGGCCGCGTTCGGGGAAGCGCCGCGCATATTCGCCCGCGCGCAGGCCGACGATGGAAAAGCCCTTGATGAGCGGAATGTTGGTCGCAACCTGAGCAATGCGCCCGCTGGTGAAGCCGCAGACGACCAGCTTGCCCGCAAAGCTGACGCAGCGCGTGCATTCATCGAACACATCGCCGCCCACCGGATCGAACACGACATCGCACAGCTTGTCCTGAGTAAGCTGTGCCACCTGTTGGCGAAATCGCCCCTGCGAGATGATCACGTGATCGGGCGAGGCGAGGGCCGTGATAGCCTCGCGCTTGGCCTCGATTCCGGTGGCGGCGATTGTCGTGGCTCCCAGAGCGTTGGCGAGATCGATCGCAGCCAGACCCACGCCGCCGCTCGCGCCTGTCACCATGACGCTATCGCCCGCCTTCAGTCCGCACAGCTCGACGAGGCCGGTATATGCGGTCGAATAAGCGGCGCCCATCGCTGCGCCTTGGGCGTAGGAGAAGTTGCTTGGAACGCGCGAGAGGCCTTGGGCAGGCAGGCTGGCGATTTCGGCAAAGGCCCCTGTTTTGTTGCCGCCCATCACGCGGTCGCCGGGCGCAAAGCCGCTATCCGGGTCGGCCTCGATCACCTCGCCTGCGCATTCAAGGCCGCTGGTAAAGGGCAGTTCGGGTTTGAACTGGTAGGCGCCCCGCGTCATCAGCAGGTCGGGGTAGTTGAGCGAGGCTGCGTGGACGCGCACCAGCACTTCGCCAGGCGCACGCTCAGGGACAGGAATATCCGCGAGCGAGAGGCCGGAGAGATCCTCTGTGAGCTTTTCGACACGAAGCGCTTTCATGGTGCTTTTAGAAATTGTCCTTGCCCGCGCGAAGAGCGGCGAAGGTCTCGTGCGGGGCGCTGCCGCCCCATCTGGCCTGCAATGCGGGATCATCGGCGCGCAGGAAGGGATTGGTCGCAAGCTCGCGGCTGAGCACTGTCGGCACGGTCGGCTCGCCCTTCGCGCGCTTGGCATCGATTTCAGCGGCGTAGGCCTTGAGCTCCTGGTTATCAGGATCGGCGTGGAGCGCGAATTTCGCATTGGCCGCCGTATATTCGTGCGCGCAATAGAGCGTCGTTTCGGTCGGCATGCGGCGGATGCGATCGAGGCTCTCCCAGAATTGACCGGGCTCGCCCTCGAACATGCGTCCGCAGCCAAGCGCAAACACCGCATCACCCACAAAGGCGATGCCCTGTTCGATGATATGGAACGCCACGTGCCCGTTGGTGTGGCCTGATACGTCGATCACCTGCGCTGTGTAATCGCCCAGCGTGACCGTGTCGCCATGAGCGACGATGTGGTCGATTTTCGAGATCTTCCCGACTTCCTCCGGTGCGTAGATCGTCGCTCCGGTTTTCTCGACGATCTGGGCGTTGCCGCCGGCGTGATCGGGGTGCCAGTGGGTGTTCCAGATATGAGTGATCGTCCAGCCCTTCGCCTCGGCCTGCGCGAGATATTCGCCTGCATCGGGCGTATCGATCGCGGCGGTTTCGCCGGTTACGCTATTGTGCAGCAGGTAGCCGTAATTGTCGGAAAGGCAGGGGAATTGGTGCACTTCGAGCATGGGGCAGGGTCCTCTTTTCGGCCTTGAGGATAGGCGTCCCGGCTCCAAGTGAAAAGGCCCGCCTGCATTGCTGCAGGCGGGCCTTTCTCATTCGCGCCAAAGGCTTCTTTGGCCTGAGGGCGTCAGCCTTATTCGTCGCCCTTCTTGAGCGCGGCACCCAGGATATCGCCGAGCGATGCGCCGCTGTCGGACGAACCGAACTGAGCGACCGCCTCTTTCTCTTCGGCGATCTGACGCGCCTTGATCGAGAAATTGGGCTTCTTCGAACGGTCGAAACCGGTGACCATCGCGTCGACCTTGCTGCCGACCTGGAAGCGGTCGGGGCGCTGTTCGTCACGGTCGCGGCCAAGGTCGCTGCGCTTGATGAAGCCGGTCGCGCCGTCGTCGCCGACCTGCACTTCGAGGCCGCCATCGCGCACTTCGAGAACGGTGACGGTGACCGTCTGGCCACGGCGCAGCGCGCTCGTATCGGCGCCTTCGGCTGAAGGGGCGCCCTTTTCAAGCTGCTTCATGCCGAGGCTGATACGCTCTTTCTCGACGTCGACGTCGAGAACGATTGCTTTGACCTCTTCACCCTTGCGGTGCAGCGCCAATGCGTCTTCGCCCGAGATGCCCCATGCGATGTCTGACATGTGGACCATGCCGTCGACGTCGCCTTCCAAGCCGATGAACAGGCCGAATTCGGTCGCGTTCTTGACTTCGCCGGTGACTTCGGTGCCGACCGGGTGCTTCTGTGCGAAATCTTCCCAAGGGTTGCCCTGAGCTTGCTTGAGGCCGAGCGAAATGCGGCGCTTCTCGCTATCGACTTCGAGAACCAGAACTTCGACTTCCTGGCTGGTCGAAACGATCTTGCCAGGGTGCACGTTCTTCTTCGTCCAGCTCATCTCTGAAACGTGGACCAGGCCTTCGATACCAGCTTCCAGTTCAACAAAGGCACCATACTCAGTGATGTTGGTGACTGTGCCAGACAGTTTCGCGCCAACCGGATATTTCGCGGCCACGCCATCCCATGGATCGCTTTCGAGCTGCTTCATGCCCAAGCTGATGCGCTGCGTATCTTCGTTGATACGGACAATCTGTACAGTAACGGTCTGGCCGATCTCGATGATCTCGCTCGGGTGATTGACGCGCTTGTAGCTCATGTCGGTGACGTGCAGAAGGCCGTCGATGCCGCCCAGGTCAACGAATGCACCGTAATCGGTGATGTTCTTGACCACACCGTCGATCACCTGGCCCTCGGCCAGCTTGTCGATCAGTTCGCTGCGCTGTTCGGCGCGGGTTTCTTCGAGCACCGCGCGCCTCGAGACGACGATATTGCCGCGGCGACGGTCCATCTTGAGGATCTGGAACGGTTGCGGCACATCCATCAGCGGAGTGACATCGCGAACCGGGCGGATGTCGACCTGTGAACCGGGCAGGAAGGCTACGGCACCGTCGAGATCGACAGTAAAGCCGCCCTTGACGCGACCAAAGATACGGCCGTCTACGCGCTTGCCTTCGCCAAATTCGCTTTCAAGCTTGTCCCAGGCTGCTTCGCGGCGGGCGCGGTCGCGCGACAGCATCGCTTCGCCATCGGCGTTCTCGACGCGGTCGACATAGACTTCGACTTCATCGCCGACCGACAGGCCGTGCTCGTCTTCGCCGCGGGCGAATTCCTTGAGATTGACGCGGCCTTCGCTCTTGAGGCCGACATCGATGACTGCGTGACCGGCTTCGATCGCGGTCACGGTACCCTTTACGACGCGGCCCTCGAAGCCTTCGTCGCCGGCGCCGCCGAGTTGTTCGTTAAGAAGCGCTTCGAAATCGTCGCGCGTAGGGTTTGGTGCAGTTGCCATAAGGTCAGGAATATCCTGTTTTCGTTTTGCTACCGGCCGCCGGTTTCAAGCCTTGAGGCTCTTTCCGGGGTCTTTACCGCCGCCTGGCGCACCATTGCGCTGGCCTTGCGGGCAAGAGGCCGCATGTCTCCAAGAGGCCGGATGCCTGCATGGAGGTTCTGACCATCAGATGATGAACGAGAACGGTCGCGCGCCTAGGTGAGGACGCGTCGAAATGCAAGGGAAATCGGGCTGCCTGCCCTCGGGCGAAGCCTAGCCTTTGAGCGCCTCTTCAACCGCTTCGAGCACCGTTTCGAAGGCTTGGTCGCGGTTGAAGCTCGTCGTGTCGATTACCAGCGCATCGGTCGCAGCCTTCAACGGTGCATCCTTGCGGGTGATGTCGCGTTCGTCGCGCATCACGATGTCGCGCTCGATCTCGTCAAGCGGGATCTCGTCCTCGTTGCCGATATGCTTGTCGATCATTTCCAGCCAGCGGCGGCGCGCACGTTCCTGGACGCTGGCGGTGATGAACAGCTTCACCTCGGCATCGGGCGCGATGACGGTGCCGATATCGCGCCCGTCCAGCACCGCGCCGCCGGGCTGTTCGGCAAAGGCGCGCTGCCGCCTGAACAACGCCTCGCGCACCGCCGGGTGGACCGAGACGCGGCTGGCGAGCCCGCCGACTTCCTCGGAGCGCAGCACCTCGTCCTCGAGCAATTCGTCGGGAAAGGCGCATCCGGCAAGCGCGTGCGCTTCATTGTCGGGATCGCCTTCCTGCAGCGCCACCTGCCGGCCAACCGCGCGGTAGAGCAGCCCGGTGTCGAGATGCGGCACGCCGAAATGCGCGGCGAGCCGCTTGGCGATCGTGCCCTTGCCGCTTGCAGTGGGGCCATCGACGGCGATGATCATTGCGCGTCCTTTCGGTTGAGCCAGCTGCGCAGGATCGCCTCTGTAACAAGCGGTCGGTCAAGCAGGAAACCGTGCCCGCCCCCCGGCACCACGGCCAATTCCGCCCCCGGCGTGAGCGCGACGAATTCCTGCACGGTGTCGATCCGCGCGCTGTCATACTGGCCGATGAGGAAAAGGGTTTTCTCGCCATTCAGCTCGCGCAGCTTGAGCGTTGCGTCGTAGGTCCGCAAGATGCCGGTCGAGCTGAATTCACTCGGCCCCCACATTTCGCTGTAGATCAGGCCGTTGCCGCCTTTCCCGCCATAGGTCCGGCGGTATTCGCGCCAGGCCTCGCCAAACTGCTTGTTGTAATCGGGGCGCTCGTAGTGGCGCGAATAGATCCGGTTGAAGATGCGTGCGCAGGTGTCGCCTTCTGGCGGATTGTCGCTCTCGCAAGCCTTGAGCGTCGTCTGCTGTTCAGGCGTCAGATCCTGCACCAGCAGGTTCGCATCGGTCAGCCAGTGCGGTGTCGAGATGAAGGTGCCGCCAAGCACGGTGGAAGCCACGCGTTCGGGATATTTCGCCGAATATTCAAGCGCCAGCGCCGAGCCCCAGCTCTGGCCGACAAGGTGCAATTTCTCGGCTCCGACCGCCGCGCGCACCGCTTCAAGCTCCTCGACGAAGCGCTCGACACGCCAGTTGGCCGGGTTGTCGGGCCTCTCCGATTTGCCGCTGCCAAGCTGGTCGTAGAGGATGATCGGGCGGTCGCTGGCAAGACCGAGCAGGGCGGCGAACCCGGCATGCGTGCCACCCGGTCCGCCATGGATGAAGATTGCGGGCGCCTTGTCGCTGCCCGCGATATCGCCATTTACGCGCACATAGATGCGGCCGCCTTCGACCGGGACCATCAATTCGGTATCGGGAGCGGCAAAGGGGGCGGGCTCACCAGCAAGGGCGGTAGATGTAGTCAGCGCCGACAATGCGAGCGCAATTCCCGCAAAAACGGCGCGCACGGTTGCAGGCGCAGTCGACATCAAACCATCTCCCAAACGCATCCGGTCGCCCGGTTCAATTGTAGCGCGCAAAAACGCGGCGGGTGTCTTGGCCAAAGGCGATGACTTCATAGGGCTGGGTGCGATTGCCCATTTCCATGCCCGGCGACCCGATCGGCATTCCCGGCACGGCGAGGCCGCGCACACCCTCGGGACGCTCTTCGAGCAGCCGTTCGATCTGTTCGGCAGGGACGTGCCCCTCGATCACATAGCCATCGACGATCATCGTGTGGCAGCTCCACAGATCGCGCGGGACGCCGTTTGCGATTTTGACGCTCGCCATATCTCCTGTGATGGTTTGTGCGACTTCGACGGCAATTTCCTCGCGCACGTGGTTTGCCCACAGGCCGCAGCAGCCGCAATCTGGATCACGGAACATGTGGTAGCTGGCAGCCTGCGCGGCGCTGGTGCAGGCGGCGAGCACGAGAAGGACGGAGGCGAACAGGCGGCGTTTCATCGGCGGGCTCCTCAAGTGTCTGTTGGGGCGTTCATGTCAGGAACCGGCGGTGTCGAGCAAGTCCATGAATGTGGGAAAGCTGGTGGCGATGGGGGCTGTATCGTCGATTGCGACCCCATCGCGGCTCGCAAGGCCCGCCACTGCCATGGCCATGGCAATGCGATGGTCGAGGCGGGTTTCGACCCCTGCATTGGCCGTGCCTCTCAGCGGTTCGCCGCCCGTGCCGGTGATCTCCAGACCGTCCTCGTGCTCGATCACACGCGCCCCTGCCGCAGTGAGCGCGCAAGCCATCGCGGCCAAGCGGTCGCTTTCCTTGACGCGCAGTTCTTCGAGGCCGCTGGTGCGCGTCACCCCGTCAGCCAGCGCAGCGGCGACGAAGAGGACGGGAAATTCGTCGATCATGCTCGGCGCAATGGCGGGATCGACCTCGATGCCCTTGAGCGTGGAATGCCGCACCCTCAGATCCGCAACCGGTTCGCCGCCGACTTCGCGCGCGTCCAGTTCCTCGATATCGCCGCCCATCTGGCGCAGCACGGTAATAATCCCGGCGCGCGTTTCGTTGAGCCCGACATTCTCGATCACGAGATCGCTTCCCGGCACGATCAGCGCGGCGACGATGAAAAAGGCGGCCGATGAAGGATCACCGGGCACCACCACATCGCACGGGCTTAGCGTCGCCTCGCCGTGAAGGCGGATCACGCGCGCGCCGTCATCATCGATCGATGTATCAAGATCAACGCCAAAGCCCTTGAGCATCCGCTCGGTGTGATCCCTTGTGGGCACTGGCTCGATCACCGTAGTGGTCCCCGGCGTGTTGAGCCCGGCGAGCAGCACCGCGCTCTTCACCTGCGCGCTCGCCACCGGGAGGCGATAGGTAATCGGCACGGCGGGAAGCGCGCCGCGCACCATGCACGGCAGGGTACCGCCCGAAGAAGCCTCGAAAGCAGCGCCCATCTGCGATAGCGGTTCTATCACGCGGTTCATCGGGCGGCCCGAAAGGCTCGCATCGCCAACGAAGGTCGCGGTGAAACCGTGGCTGGCGATAAGGCCCATGAGCAGCCGCGTCGAGGTGCCCGAATTGCCCATGTCAAGCGCGCGGGCCGGTTCCAGCAGGCTGCCGAGGCCGACTCCGTCCACAACCCACTCGCCGTTTTCCAGCCGCTCTATGCCAGCGCCCATCTGGCGCATCGCGGCGGCGGTGGCGAGAACGTCCTCGCCTTCGAGCAATCCGGTGATGCGGCTGCGGCCCACGGCGAGCCCTGCAAACATCAGGGCGCGGTGGCTGATCGACTTGTCGCCAGGGACGCGAAGGCGACCTTTCAACGGACCGGAATGGGCAAAGGTGTGGCGCGGCATAGGGTCGCGGTCTTTGACAGCGCTCCACCCTTCTGGCAAGGCGCGCCGCGATCTTGCGATCAGGTCCTTGATTACCGCTCGGCCCGATCCCACAATCATATCTCTTTTTGACCGTCTCTTGCCGCAGGGCGAGAAGCGAATGAGGAATTCACATGGCGAAGCCTGAATGGGGTACCAAGCGTACCTGCCCTGATTGCGGCACCCGTTTCTACGACCTGGGCAAGGAAGACCCGGTAACTTGCGTGGAATGCGGCAACACCTGGACGCCCGAGCCCGTGCTCAAGTCCAAGCAGCCGATCCCGATCGATGATCCCAAGGCCAAGAAGGACACCGAGGCTGATTCCGATCTTGGCGGTGATGACGATGATGATCTCAAGGACATCGAGAACATCGACGACGATGATGATTCGCCAGACAATGATGTTGATCTCGGCGGCGACGATGACCTTGGCGTAAGCAAGGGCAAGGGCGACGACGAGAGCGACGACGATACCTGATTTTCTGCTTGCCTTCGCAAGGGGAGCCGCCTAAGCGGCGCGCTCCCTTGCGAGAGCAGGGCGTTGGCTTTACACGTTAAAGGGTCAACACATTGATGGTTACGGGGCCTTAGCTCAGCTGGGAGAGCGCAACACTGGCAGTGTTGAGGTCAGCGGTTCGATCCCGCTAGGCTCCACCATCAACGACACATAAGGCGTTTGTGCCTGGTCCGGAAAACGGCCAGAAATCGACAAACACCGCACGCTGGCCGACGAGGTTTCGTCCGCCGGCGTTTTTGGCGTTTAAGGTCGGTTCGCCAGAATCCACGGGTCCAGAATCGATGGGGCCAGAACCGACGAGGAGTTGAAGACGATGTTTGACAATTTGTCCGACCGCCTTGGCGGCGTCTTTGACAAGCTCAAAGGCCGGGGCGCTCTTAAGGAACAAGACGTTCGCGATGCGATGCGCGAAGTCCGCATTGCTCTGCTGGAAGCCGATGTCGCTTTGCCGGTCGCGCGCCGTTTCATTGATGCGGTGACGGAAAAGGCCGTCGGCCAGGAAGTCCTCAAGGCGGTCAAGCCAGGCCAGCAGGTCATCAAGATCGTCCATGACGAACTTGTGCGTATGCTCGGCGGCGATCCCGAGGACGTTCAATCCGCGATGGAGGGCGAGGGGCTCAACCTCGATGCCAAACCGCCGGTTGTGATCATGATGGTCGGTCTGCAAGGTTCGGGTAAAACCACCACTACCGCCAAGCTGGCCAAGCTGATCCGCGAAAAGCACGGCAAGAAAGCGTTGATGGCTTCGCTCGACGTCAATCGTCCGGCGGCGCAGGAACAGCTGGCTGTGCTCGGTGAGCAGACCGATACGTGGCGGGCCAGCAGCCGGTCGATATCGCGCGGCGCGCAATGGAAGCCGCGCGCCTCCAGAATTTCGATGTCCTGCTGCTCGACACGGCGGGCCGCCTGCATGTCGATGAAGCGCTGATGGCCGAGATGAAGGCTGTCTCGGGCGTTTCGGCCCCGACAGAAGTGCTGCTGGTGGTCGATTCGCTCACAGGGCAAGACGCGGTCAACGTCGCGCAGAGCTTTACCAGCGAAGTGCCGCTTACCGGCGTGGTCCTCACCCGCATGGACGGTGATGCACGCGGGGGCGCTGCGCTCTCGATGCGCGCGGTCACCGGCAAGCCGATCAAGTTTGCCGGCACCGGTGAAAAGCTCGACGCGCTCGAA
Organism: Erythrobacter sp.; assembly: GCA_043567175.1. Lineage (GTDB taxonomy): Bacteria > Pseudomonadota > Alphaproteobacteria > Sphingomonadales > Sphingomonadaceae > Erythrobacter. The sequence goes on along the minus strand of CP121323.1, from coordinate 879,120 downwards.
ACCTTCCGCCCGGGCTCTGTCGCCGACCGCATCCTTGGCATGGGCGATGTTGTCAGCCTGGTCGAAAAGGCTGCGGCGACGATCAAGGAAGAAGACGCCGCCAAGCTCGCCGAGAATTTCGAGAAGGGCAAATTCGACCTCAACGACCTGCGGATGCAATTGAAGCAGATGCAGAACATGGGCGGGCTCGGGATGCTGGCGGGCATGATGCCCGGCATGAAGAAGGCCAAGGCCGCGATGGCTGCGTCCAACATGGACGACAAGGTGCTGGTTCACATGGACGCGATCATCGGCTCGATGACGGCCAAGGAACGCGCGCAGCCGCAATTGATGAACGCCAAGCGCAAGAAGCGCGTGGCGGCGGGCAGCGGCACCGATGTGCAGACGGTCAACAAGCTCCTGAAGATGCACCAGGAAATGAGCCGCGCGATGAAGCAGATCAAGAAGATGGGCGGGCTCAAGGGCCTTGCCGCGATGCTCGGCGGCGGAGGCGGAATGCCCGGAATGGGCGGCCCCGGCGGCGGCGGCGGCGGAGCGGGCGGCCTGCCTGGTCTTGGCGGTCCTGGCGGCGGCCTGCCGCCCGGTTTCCCCGGTGCGGGTGGACCCAAGAAATAATCTCACGAAACCAGTAATTTGAACAAGTTCTTTTCTCGAAAGGTAATACACAATGGCAGTTGCAATTCGTTTGTCGCGCGGAGGCGCGAAGAAGCGTCCTTACTACCGCATCGTTGTCGCAGACGGCCGCGCGCCGCGTGACGGCAAATATCTGGAGCAGATCGGCACCTACAACCCGATGCTGCCGAAGGATTCGGGCGAGCGCGTGAAGCTCAACGAAGATCGTGCGCGTCACTGGCTCTCAGTTGGTGCGAAGCCGTCTGACCGCGTGCACCGCTTCCTGGATGCGGCTGGCATCCTTGAGCGTGCAGCGCGCAACAACCCGAACAAGGGTGAGCCGGGCGAAAAAGCCAAGGAACGCGCCGAGGAAAAGGCTGAAAAGCTGAAGGAAGCCGAAGAATCCGCCGAAGCCGCAAAGGCTGCTGCCGAAGCTCCGGCTGAAGAAACTCCGGCCGAAGAAGCGGCGCCGGAAGCTGCCGCCGAAGAGGCTCCGGCTGAAGAAGCCACCGAAGATAAGGCCGAAGGCTGAGCCTTACCGGTCCGGTCCTGATCTGAGGCGCACTCTTGCCCGTGGATGACACCCAGATTGAGCTTGCCGCAATCATCGGCGCTCATGGCATCCACGGCGAGGTGCGCCTCAAATTGTTCGGGGAGGGCATCGAGGCGCTCTCGTGCCACAAGGCTCTCAGAGCCAAGGCCACGGGCGCGACCTTTACCCTCAAGAAGATCCGCCCTGACAACAAGGGCGGGGCTGTCGCGCGGCTGGCCGAGGCGCAAACCCGCGCCGAGGCCGAGCGGCTGCGCGGCACGGTGCTGACCGTCCCGCGCGAGGCGCTGCCGCCGCTGGAAGAGGGCGAATATTACCACGCCGACCTGATTGGCCTTGGCGTCCTCACCGATACGGGCGAGCGTGTGGGCACCATCATCGAAGTCCAGAATTACGGCGCGACCGACATTCTCGAAATCGAAAAAGACCCGCCGCCGGCAAAAGGCATGAAGAGCTTCATGGTCCCTATGACCAAGCAGGCTGTGATCGAATGGGACGCTGAAAAGCTTGTGATCGCAAAGGATTTCGCCGAGGATTAGACGCGATGATCGCCGCCATCCTCTCGCTTGCCATCCTTGCCGTCTTCATCGCGCTCAGCACGCTCGCGATGGTGCTGTTGGCGCGTTTCACGCTCGGCCACCGCAGCGCGGATAGCCGCATCCTGATCGCCGGGGCGAGCGGGCCGGCCTGCGTGATCGCACCGTTCCTCCTCTATTTCAGCGTAACCGATGGGCTTACCCATCCCGACACGCTGATCCTGGTCGCGGTGTCATGCGTGGGTTTCGTCCTAGTCGGCTGGCCGGTCTCATACCTCGCCACGCGGCGGCTTGATCGGCTCACACGGCCCGATGTGTCGATGTTCGAATGAACTCCTTTGACACCGACCTGTGGCAACTTCTTTAAGCGCACACGATCGGCCCGCCGGACGCCTCGCTCACCTTTGCCGATCGCCTCGCGCGCGAAAATCGCTGGTCTTTGGAACACGCCGCGCGCGTCATCCTTGAATACAAACGTTTCTGCTACCTCGCTCGCACCGCTGCGCCCGGTGTCCAAGTCACGCCCAGCGACGCCGTCGATCAGGCCTGGCACCTGCATCTGACCTATAGCCGTGATTATTGGGACGTGTTTTGCCCGCAGGTTCTGGAAGCGCCGCTGCACCACGGCCCGACAGCTGGCGGCGAGGTCGAGCGCGCTCGCTATTACGACCAGTACGCAGCCACGCTGAAGGCGTATGAAGAGGCGTTTGGCTGTCCTCCTCCCGCTGATATCTGGCCCGATGCCCGCCGCCGTTTCGAGGTCGATCCCCGGTCTTTTCGCGTTAACCCGAAGGACGCTATGATCGTCCCGCCACGTGTACTTGCCGGTGCGACTTTCACGGCGGCAATAATCGCACTTATAATGGGCTGGTTGTTGAGAGGGATTTTGGGATGAACCTGTTCGAGACCTGGACCGGCGCGGATTTCCTCGCCTTCTATGCCGTGATGCTGCTCACTTGCGCGGGGCTGAGCCTGTGGATCCCGGCAAATCTGCGCGGCGAAGGGCGTTTGCGCGAAGTCGAGGACCCGGAAGAGATCGCGGTGCTCTCCGGCGGGCCGCAGCGTTTCACCCTGGCCGTACTCGCCGATCTGCTCGCACGCGGGGGCGTGGCTCCGGCAGACAAGTCCCGTGTTGAGGTCACAAGGACCGATATCGAGGCTGGCCGAGCGGGCAAGGCGATCCTTCGCAAGGTTGGCGCATTCGGAATGCGCGAGGCGACGCTGACGCTAAAGAACGATGCCGATCGGATCGCGCAGGATCTGGCGCGGCGCGGCCTGCTGCTGGGGCGCGGTGAATTGAGCAAGCTGCGGTGGCTCTCGATCGCGCCTTTTGCTCTTTTGTTCGTCATCGGGCTTTATCGTCAGCAGGCGGGCGCGGCCGAGGGTGAGCCGACGGGCTTCCTGATCGCGTTTCTCGCGCTGACGGCGGTGTGCGCAGTGATGCGCTTCGCCACGATTTCGCAGACCACGCACGCGGGGCAAAAAGTGCTCCAGAACTGGATTGATCGCTCCTCTCGCCTGCGGCGCGCTCCCGAGGGCGGCGAGGTGAAGCTGGCCGTGGGCCTGTTTGGCAGCGGCGTTCTGGCGGGCACGCCTTTCGCGCATGTCCATGCGATGCGGCAATCGAATACGGGCGGCGATGGCGGTTCGAGCAGCGACGGTGGCGGTGATGGCGGCGGCGGCTGCGGAGGCGGTTGCGGTGGTTGCGGGGGCTGAGGCTTCGGCCTAAGCGGCCTTGCATGAGCACGCTCGCACGAACCCTCAACGTCGCCATTTGCCAGGCCGCGCCGATCCCGCTTGCGATTGGTGACGGGATTGAAAAGGCGGTGCGTCTCGCGCGTGAGGCGATCGAGGGCGGGGCGCAGTTGGTCGCCTTTGGCGAGACCTTCCTGGGTGGCTATCCCGTCTGGCTGGACGAGGCCCCGGGAGCTGCCTTGTGGGACCATCCGGGGACGAAGGCGCTCCACAGCATTATGCTGGATCAGGCGATTGTGGCGGGCGATGAACGCCTGTTGCCCTTGCAGGAGCTGTGCGACGAGACGGGCGCGGTCATCTCCATTGGCGCGCATGAGCGGGTGCGCTCCAGCCTTTATAACAACCAGTTGATGTTTCGGCCCGGCCAAGATCCGCTCGACCACCGCAAACTGGTGCCCACCCATGGCGAGCGGCTGATCTGGATGCGCGGCGACGGCTCGACCATCGGCGTGCATGAGGCCGAATGGGGCCGGGCGGGCAACCTCATCTGCTGGGAGCACTGGATGCCGCTCGCCCGCGCGGCGATGCACAATCTGGGTGAGAGTGTGCATGTCGCGGCGTGGCCGACCGTGCGCGAGGAATACGCGCTGGCGAGCCGGCATTACGCGATGGAGGGGCGGTGCTTCGTGCTCGCGGCCGGGCTGGTGCAGGAGAAGGCGGATGTGTTCGAGGGTCTGGAGCGCGTCGGCGGGAATGCTGAAGCCTTGGCGCTGTTCAACATGATCGAAGGCGAAGTCCTCAATCGCGGCGGCTCAATGATCATTGCGCCCGATGCGCGGGTGCTGGCGCAGGCGGGTGAGGGCGAGGAAATCCTCTGCGCCGAACTGGACCTCGACGAACGCGGCCAAAACCTCACCAGCCTCGACACCGATGGTCACTATTCGCGGCCCGATGTGTTTGAGCTGAGCGTGGATAAGCGGGCGAAGGATGGGGTGAGTTGGGAGCCCGGGGTTCAAGTATGAGCGTTCTGGATGTTCTGTATCTTTGGACGTCAGGGCTAATATTCCAATTGGTGTCTATTTGGCTCTATCTTTTCATTTATCGCCAGGCGCTCGGAGCATTGAGCCGCCGTGAGATAGAGATTTTCGTTCCAGGATTTTGGCCAGTGATTGGGACATGCCTTTGGATTCTGGCTTTGATCGACTATTCGAGTGTTTATGGATTGAAGCAAGCATTACGGTGGACTTGGTGGCAACCCTTTGGCGCCGTGATCGGCTTCCTTTGTGGCAATCGCTTTGCTGCGTTGTATCGAAGCCGTAGGAATGGTCTTCGTTAAGATGACCTTCGCCGCCACCATCCTCACGCTCTACCCGGAGATGTTTCCCGGACCGCTCGGCGCCTCGCTGGCAGGCCGCGCGCTGGAGCGGGGAGATTGGTCGTGCGAGCCGGTGCAGATCCGCGACTTCGCTAAGGACAAGCATCGCACGGTGGACGACACGCCCGCAGGTGGCGGGGCGGGGATGGTGCTCAAGGCCGATGTGCTGGGCGCGGCGCTGGATCATGTGACGGCACGCCAAGCGGGTGACGCGCTCGATGGCTCGGCTCAGTCGGGACACTATCCCGGAGGCCGCATGGACGGCGCGGGCGGCTCGGCACCGGTCCCCATCCTTGCCATGACGCCGCGCGGCAAACCCATCACGCAAGCGCGCATTCGCCAGATCGCCTCCGGCCCCGGCGTCACGCTGATTTGCGGGCGCTTCGAGGGGTTCGACGAACGCTTCTTTGACGCGCGGCCCCAGATCGAGCAGGTCAGCCTCGCCGATATCGTCCTCTCCGGCGGCGAACCGGCTGCGCTCGCCATACTCGATGCTTGCATTCGGCTGCTTCCCGGCGTAATGGGCGCGGCTTCTAGCGGGGCTGAAGAGTCGTTCGAGGACGGCCTTCTCGAATATCCGCAATATACCCGACCTCAAACATGGGAAGGGCGCACGATCCCTGAAGTGCTGCGATCGGGGGATCATGCGAAGATCGCGGCGTGGCGCAAGCAACGCAGCGAAGACGATACACGGTTACGCAGGCCGGACCTTTGGGAGCGTCACAAGGGCGCTCGGGACCAGTCTGCCTCTGATGCGCGGCGAAAGAACAAGGAAACGGACCAGTGAACCTGATCCAGCAAATCGAAGCGGAAGAAATTGCCAAAGCTGGCAAGGACATCCCCGAATTTCGCGCCGGCGACACCGTTCGCGTGGGCGTGAAGGTTGTCGAAGGACAACGTGAGCGTATTCAGAATTTCGAAGGCGTAGTGATCGCCCGTTCCAACCGCGGAATGGGTTCGAACTTTACTGTGCGCAAGATGAGCTTTGGCGAAGGTGTGGAGCGTGTATTCCCGCTCTATGCACCAATCGTTGACAGCATCACTGTGGTTCGCCGCGGTGTCGTGCGCCGCGCGAAGCTCTATTATCTGCGTGGCCGCACCGGTCGAGCGCGTCTTTGCCTCGCCCTCGCTCAATGGGCCGGTGCCGCGCGGGGTGAAGCTGTCGCCCGATGGCAAGTTCCTGACCGTGCTGCGCGCACGCGCGGACGATGCCCAGCGTTACGACCTGTGGGGCTATGACATTGCCAGCGGGCAATGGCGCATGCTGGTCGACAGCGAGAAGCTGGGCACGGGCCGCGAGCTTTCCGAGGATGAAAAGATGCAGCGCGAGCGTGCGCGCGTCGGCAGCCTCAAGGGGATCATCACCTATCAATGGTCAAGCGATGGCACAGGTGTGCTGGTCCCGCTCGATGGCGATCTGTATTTCGCCAATCTTGAAGGCGACGAGCCGGTGGTCACCCGCCTGACCGACACCGAGGAAAGCGAGCTTAACCCCAAGCTTTCGAGCCAGTCGAAATACGTCTCCTTCGTGCGCGATCGCCAGCTTTGGGTCGGAGAATTCGGCGGGGAGGCCGCGCCCATCACGCCCAAGGAAGGGCCGCTCATTCGCTGGGGCGAAGCGGAATTCGTCGCGCAAGAGGAAATGGGCCGTCTCACCGGTTACTGGTGGGAACCCAACGATCTGCGCATCGCCGTGCAGCGCACCGATGAAAGCCCGGTGGGCGTCGTCACGCGCGCGGCAATCGGGGCGACCGGCACCAAGGTGTTCGACCAGCGCTATCCGGTGGCCGGTTCGGACAACGCCATTGTCGAACTTTATATCATGGACCCGGACGGGCAGAACCGTGTGAAAGTAGATCTGGGCGAAGAGACCGATATCTATCTCGCGCGGGTCGATTGGGGCCCGGACGATTATCTTTATGTCCAGCGCCAGAACCGCGAACAAACCGTGCTCGACATGCTGAAGGTTGATCCGGCGACGGGCGAGAGCGAGATCTGGTTCACCGAAAAAGCCGCGCGGCCCGATTACTGGATCAACCTCTCCGACAATTACCGCTTTCTGAAGGACGGCAGCTTGCTGTGGTGGTCCGAGCGTAATGGCTTTGGCCATCTCTACCGTTTTGAGGGCAAGGACTGGACCCAGCTTACCTTTGGCGATGAACCCGTGACCTCGCTGGTTGGCGTGAACGAGGAAACGCGCGAGATCTTCTACCAGCAGACGACCGATGTGCTCAGCCAGCAGATCTATCGCGGCGCGCTGGACGTTGGCGAGCGGCGCACGCTGCTGACCGATCCGGCCTACACGAACAGCGCCAGCATGAACAAGACCGGCAGCCAGATGATCATCAGCCGGTCCGCCCCCAACCAGCCGCCGCAAAGCTATCTTGCCGATGCCAAGGGCGAGCGCCTGACCTGGATCGAGGAGAACCGCATCGAGGCAGGCCACCCTTACGAGCCTTATGTGCTCAGCCATGTCACGCCCGAATACGGCACGATCAAAGCGGAGGACGGCACGCCGCTGCACTATATGATCATGCTGCCCGCGATGGAGGAGGGGAAGCAATATCCCGTCTATTACTATCACTATTCAGGGCCCGGCCCGCAGGTCGTCGATCGCGGCTGGGGCGGGGCTGTTGCTCAGGCGATCGTTGACAAGGGCTATATCTATTTCGCGATCGACGGGCGCGGCACGGCCAATCGCGGCGTCGATTTCGAGCAGCCGATCTACCGCGCCATGGGCGGGGTCGAAGTGCGCGACCAGAAGGCGGGGGCGCAGTTCCTCAAGACGCTCGATTTCGTCGATCCTGACAAGATCGCGATCGATGGCTGGTCCTATGGCGGTTATATGACGCTCAAGATGCTCGAGGCTGATCCGGGTCTTTATGCCGCGGGCATTTCAGGCGCGCCGGTGACCAGGTGGGAGCTTTACGACACCCACTATACCGAGCGTTTCATGGGCAACCCGCGCGAAGTGCCGGAAGCCTATGAAGAGGCATCTGCCATCCCCGAGGCGACCGAAATCAGCGATCCGCTGTTGCTCATTCACGGCATGGCGGATGATAACGTGGTGTTCGAGAACTCCTCGGAGCTCATCAGCGTTCTGCAGGAAAGCAACACGGCATTCGAGATGATGCTCTATCCCGGATACACGCACCGCGTGGGCGGACCGATGATCAGCCCGCACCGCTACAACACCGTGTTCCGCTTCCTCGAAAGCCACGGGGTGACCCCGCCGGAATAAGGCCCGCCAAGGCCCGGCGCCTCTAGGCGTCGAGCCATTCCAGAGCCTTGGTGGCGACGCGTTCGGGCGTTTCGACGTGCGGGTAATGCCCGACATCGGGCAGCAAATGGGCCTTTGCAAAGGGCACCACTTCGCGCCACTTGTCATAGGCGTGCTTGCCCGAAACCGGGTCCAGCGCGCCGTTGATAAGGCCGATCCGGTCTTGTGCGGCGACCAGCGCGGCTTCCCAGCGCGCCTTGTGGGTGCGCCGGTCGGCAATGTAATGCAGCAGCTTGTGCGGGATGCGGTGGCCTCCCTTGTGGCTGATCAATTCCCAATAGGCGTCAAGCTCTGCCGGCGAGGGCTTGGTCGAGGGGCCGAAAACTTGGCAAAAGCTCTTGGCAAAGCCCTTGCGGTTCATCAGGTATCCCAGCGCAAAGCCGAAAGGCGAGACGCCGATCTTCTGCGTCAGCACCGGGCGGTGCTGGTCAGGGAACAGCCCGCCATTGAGGAAGATGCACTGGCCCAATTCGCCAAAGCCGAAGCCGCCCTGCTGGCGCGCCAGCATCTCCTGCCCGACCGAGACGCCGTAATCGTGCACAAGCGCATCGAAATCGCGCACCGCCAGCGCCTCGAGCAGCGCGGCCTGCACATCGGTCTGCCAGTGGATCGTATAGCCTTTCGCGCCAAAGCCGCCCTTTGGCTTGTCCGAGAGGCCAAAGCCCAGCATGTCGCACGCGATCAGGCGGTGGTTTGCGCCCAGAATGTCCCACACAAGGTGCCAGTCATGCGACGAGGTGGGAAAGCCGTGAACCAGCAGCAGCGGCTTGGCGCTTTCATTGCCCCCGGTCCAGTAGGCGATGCTGTGCCCCTGAAAGTCGAAATATCGCGCCTTGTCCTTCCAGCCTTGCATATCCATGTGGCCCTCACATCCTCGTTATCGCTTGCCAAGCCAAGCTAGGGCGGGCAGCGGTGCCCGCCAAGCTTGATGTTTGCTGAAATAGGAGTTGTTGAATTGGGTTATCGGGTGGCAGTTGTTGGCGCGACAGGAAATGTCGGGCGCGAAATGATGCAGATCCTCGCAGAGCGCGAGTTTCCGTGTGATGAGGTCGCGGCAGTCGCATCGTCGCGCTCGCACGGGACAGAGGTGGAATTCGGCGACACCGGCAAGATGCTCAAATGCAGGAACATTGAGCATTTTGACTGGGCGGGCTGGGATATTGCGCTGTTCGCGGCTGGCAGCGGCCCGGCGAAGGAATATGCGCCCAAGGCTGCGGCGGCTGGCTGTGTGGTGATTGACAACAGCTCTCTCTACCGGATGGATCCGGACGTTCCGCTGATCGTCCCAGAGGTCAATCCGGAAGCGATCGACGACTATTCGAAGCGTAACATCATCGCGAACCCCAATTGCTCGACTGCTCAAATGGTTGTCGCGCTAAAGCCGCTGCACGATGCGGCGACGATCAAGCGTGTCGTCGTCTCGACCTACCAGTCGGTTTCGGGCGCGGGCAAAGCGGGGATGGACGAGCTGTTCGAGCAGTCCAGAGCGATCTTTGTCGGAGATCCGGTGCAGCCGCGCGCTTTCACCAAGCAGATCGCCTTCAACGTGATCCCGCATATCGACGTCTTCCTCGATGATGGATCTACCAAGGAAGAATGGAAGATGGTGGTCGAGACCAAGAAGATTCTGGACCCCAAGATCAAATTGAATGCCACATGTGCGCGAGTGCCTGTGTTCGTTGGCCATTCCGAAGCGATCAATATCGAGTTCGAGAATGAGCTTTCAGCCGAACGAGCGATGGAAATCCTGCGTGAGGCGCCTGGCATCATGCTGATCGATAAGCGCGAAGATGGCGGCTATGTCACCCCGGTCGAAGCCGCGGGCGACAGCGCGACCTATATCAGCCGCGTGCGCGAAGACCCGACGGTGGAAAACGGCCTCACGCTGTGGTGCGTCTCTGACAATCTGCGCAAGGGCGCCGCGCTTAACGCGGTGCAGATCGCCGAGCTGCTGGGCCGGCGCCACCTCAAGAAGGGGTAAGCTTCATGCGCGGCGTTCTTCCCGTTCTGGCTCTCATGGCGCTGGCCGCGTGCGGTGACAGCGGCGTTCCGCCTCCGGGCCAGGAGCCGCTGCGCGCGAGCACCGCTGTCGTCAAGGCCGACGAGGTTGTGCTGCGCGCTGAGGGCCTCGTCGCAGGGCCAGAGGCGTTCTACTTCTCGGCGGGGCGAAACGAGGTTGAAACGGCGTTGGCGAGCGTGCTGGGCGAGCCGGTGGAGCGCAGCGAAAACGCCGAATGCGGCGCCGGGCCGATGGCATTCAGCGCATATGAGGGCGGGCTTGTCGTCAATTTCCAGCGCGGCAATCTGGTCGGCTGGAACTCGCGCGATGATCGCGCAAAGGTGCGCGTGAAAGGCGATGTCGCGGTCGGTTCGAGCCGCGCCGAGGCCGAGGAAGCGAGCGGCTTTGCCGCGATCCCGCAGAGCACTCTGGGCGATGAATTCGCGCTGGGCGATGCAATGGGCGGCTTCTTCGAAGGTGATGCGGTGGCGATGATGTATTCGGGCACGCAGTGTTTCTTCCGGTGACGGGCCTCTTGCGGTAAGCGTGTCCTCGAGAGGGGACCCTTGATGACCGACAAGCCTGCACTCACCGCTGATCTCTATTTCAGCTTTCGCTCACCCTATTCCTATCTCGCGATTGGCCGCTACCGGGCGATGGCCGAGGAATACAATCTCGATATCGCGCTGCGCGTGGTCTGGCCGATCGCGGTGCGCAATCCCGACATATTGTTCACCGGCAACCCGGCAGCGCCGATGTATATCCTGCGCGATTCGATGCGCTGCGGCGAGTTTCTGGGCATTCCGATCCGCTGGCCGCGCCCCGATCCGGTGATCCAGAACTTTCAGACCCGCGAGATTGCCGCGGACCAGCCGCTAATCCGGCGGCTGTGCCGCACCGGTCAGGCCGCCTGCCGCCGTGGCAAGGGTATGGCTTATGCCGCAGAGGTTTCGACGGTGATCTTCTCGGGTGAGGTCGATAACTGGAACGAAGGCGATCATCTCAAGGATGCCGCCGCGCGTGCCGGGCTGGACATGGCCGAGCTTGATGCCGAGGCGGCAAAAGATACCGACGCGATCGACGCCGAGATCGAGGCCAACCAGAAGGCGCTCGAAGCCGCCGGCCATTGGGGTGTGCCCACTTTGGTGTTCGAGGGCGAACCCTTTTTCGGGCAGGACCGGGTCGACATGGCAAAGTGGCGCATGGAGCAGAAGGGCCTTGCGCCCCGATGAGTTTCACCGGCGGATGCCAGTGCGGGGCCGTGCGCTTCCGGATCGCTGCCGATACACTCAAATCCTATGCCTGCCATTGCCGCGAATGCCAGAAACAATCGGCCAGTGCTTTTGGCCTCTCCGTCCCGGTGCGCGAAGCGGACTTTACGCTTACGGGCGAGACGCAAATGTGGTCACGCCCGACCGATAGCGGCTCCATCACCGATTGCCATTTCTGCGCCAAATGCGGATCGCGCCTGTATCACGCAGGGCGTTCGGGCCGGGACTGGATCACCGTAAAGGGCGGCGCTTTCGATGAACCCGGCGCGATCCCACTGACTGCGCATATCTGGGTGAGGCGAAAGGCGGCCTGGCTTGAACTGCCGGAAGGCCTGCCGCAATGGGAAAGCCAGCCGCAAAGCCGGGAAGACTGGCACGACCTCTTGGGATGGGACGCATGAATACAGCACATTTCGAAAGCTTCGACGGCACGCGCCTCGCGATCCACCGCGAAGGCTCCGGGCGGCCTGTCATCCTGCTGCACGGCCTGTTCTCCAACGCGCAGATGAACTGGATCAAGTGGGGGCACGACCGGCGGCTGGCGGATGCCGGGTTCGAGGCGATCATGCTCGATTTCCGCGTCCACGGAGAGAGCGAGGCGCCGCACGATCCCGCCGCCTATCCTTCCGGTGTTCTGGTGCGCGATGCCGCCGCGCTGGTCGAGCATCTTGGGCTGGAGGAGGGCCAATATGACCTCGTCGGCTTTTCGCTCGGCGCGCGAACCGCGCTGCATGCGGTCGCGAACGGCGTGCTGAGCCCGCGCAGGCTGGCGGTGTGCGGCATGGGGATCGAAGGGCTGACCCAGTGGGAGCGCCGCGCCGCGCATTTCAAGCGCGTCATCGACGAATTCGACACGATCAAGCCGGGCAACCCGCTCTATGTCGCGCGCACCTTCCTGAAATCACAAGGGACCGACCGTGTCGCCGCGCGCCTGCTGCTCGACAGTATGGACGCGTTCGATCCCGCTACGCTCGCCAATGTCACCATGCCCACCGCCGCGATCTGCGGGGACGAGGACGAGGATAACGGATCAGCGCAGGCGCTTGCCGATGCGCTGCCCGATGCGCGCTATATCGAGGTGCCCGGAACCCACCTCAACAGCGTGACCAAGCCTGACCTTGGTGAGGCGATCGTCGAATTTCTCAACGGCGAAGCGGTGTGACCAGGGATTCCTGGCTCGCGTGGTGGCTGGGCGGCCTTGGCCTGCTTGTCGTCTCGCTGTTCATCCACGCGCCGCTGGCGATCGAGGCTGTGCCCGGCGGCATTCTCGACCACCAGTCGGCGGGAAATGCCGCCAGAGTGAATGCCATTCAGGAGGCGTGGGCGGCCGCAGGACTGCTGGATCAGGCGCGCATCGCGATGGCCGTCGATCTCGTCTTTATCTGGGCTTACAGCCTTGCCGCAATGAATGGCGGGCGCACCTTCAGGGACAAGGAGAACCGCACCCTGTCGGTGCTCGGCTGGATCGCGCTCGGCTCGGCCTCGATATTCTTCCTGACGGATTTGGGAGAAACAAGCGCGCAAGTTTACCAATTGAACCGGTTCGAGGGCAGCGATGGTCTGGCCCTGATTGCCTCCTCGCTCGGACCGCCAAAATTGGTGAGCTTTTTCGCTTCCCTTGGCGCTTTGGTGGCCGCGCTGCTAATGGAGCGCCGCATCAAGACACGGACCCCGCAATGAAACACGCTTTTTCCCTCTCGCTTGCCGCCCTCGCGCTTACGGGTTGCAGCACCGTTGACGAGGTCGTTGCCTATGGCAAAGGCCCGTTCGACCACGGCCCGCTTCCCCGCAGCGAAACCGCGCTTGAAGGCCTGCACGAATCGAGCTGGGGCAATTCGGGCAAGTGGGGCAGCCGCGAGGACAGCGATGAAAGCCCTGTATCGTCCACGCCCTCGTCCACGCCCTCGTCCGCGCAGACGCCGGACGCCCTCATCCCCGCAGAGCCGCCGGTTCAGCCTTGAGGCGGCGCATCGCCGTTCACTGCCGCCCGCTTTGCGCCGCTCTGGCCGCGCTCGGCCTGCTGGCCTCGGGCAGCGCGCTTTCGCAAAGCCCTGAATCTGCCTCGCCCCCGCGCGAGGTGAACATCACGCAAGGCTCCGATCCGGAGTGGATTCCCTCCATCGCTCTGGAGCGCGAAGCCGTTGCCATCTGGCAGCTTTATCACGCCGCCGTCGATGAGGGGCGATGGGACGATGCCTGGGCGATGCTGGGCAAGGGTCTCAAGGCCGATTGGCCTGCATCGCAATTTGCAGCGGACAAGGCGGCATTGCGCGACGAATATGGCGAAGTGCTGTCGCGTGATCGGATCAGGATCACCTGGACCAAGGATTCGCCCGCAGCGCCCGCCGCGGGCATCTATGTCGCGATTGACGCCAGCGCCCGGTTCGAGCGCGCCAAGCGTCATCGCGGCTACACGATCCTGTATCAGGCACCGGGCGAATCGGGCTTCGTCGTCACCCGCGTCGAAGACACGGTGATGGGCGAAGCGGCCTATGACCAGAGCGCGGCCGCCAATTCGCCGCTTGGCGCTGCGCTGGTCTGGCGCGCGGTGTCGAAGGTCTGTCCGAATTACACGCCGCCCCCCTTGCCCGAGGCCAAGCCCGATACGCTGGGCGAGGGGCTGCCTGCCGGTTCGGTCGCCGATCTGCGCGCGGCGGTGGAAGCGCGCGAGGGGCTGGAAGAGCGCGAGGAAAATGGCTGGCGCGTGCTGATCGATGATGCAGCGATGAGCGCCTGGTCCTTTTCTCCCGCCAACTCGCCCTTCCATCCCAGCGTTATCAGGCGAATGATCGAGAACGTGCCGGGCGAGGGCGCAAGGATGCGCATGGCGATGCGCTGCGAGGCGGACAAGGCGCTGTGCGATGCGCTCTATACCGAGATGGCGGCGCGCAACGGCCTGATCCCGCTGGGCGTGAGTGAGCCCGGCCAGATAGGCGACTAGATTTTCGGCAAGGCACGAGGGGGTGAAGCCGGGCGGCGCCGCCGGATCTTGCGAAAGAGCGTTTAGCCAGCCTTCAGGTTCGCCACGAATTGCGTGGTCGCCTGTTCGAGATCGCGCACGCTGCGGATCACCGTAGCGAACGCCTCGTCGAGCTGGTTTGAGAGCTTTTCCGCCGCCGCTGCGGTGCCCGCCAGTGTCTCGCTGCGCTTGGCCATCGCGCTGACATCGTCGGCGGCGCTGCGGGCATATTCCTCGATTGCATCGGTGGACGTGCGCTGGCGTTCCACCTCCCAGCGGATCGCGTTGGCGGTCTGGGCAAGCGTGGTGATGACGCTGTCGATTGCCTCGAAGCTGACCTCGGCCTCGCGCGTGCCTTTTCGCACGCCCTTGAGGAAGGTGTCGATTTGCGTCGCCGCTTCGCTCGCTTGCCGGGCCAGCGCTTTCACTTCCTGTGCGACAATGGTGAAGCCGCGGCCTGCGGGGCCGGCGCTGGCGGCTTCGATCGCGGCGTTGAGCGAGAGCAGGTTGGTGCGCTCGGCAATGCGGACGATCGCGCGGGTCGCCTCGCCGATCGCCTCGCCGATCGTCTCGGAATGGCTCGAAAGCCCGCCCATCGCCTCGCCGCCTGCGATCGAGCGGCTGGTGGCGCTGGATGCAAGATCGCTCTGCTCGTTCACATCGGCGGCGATTTCCGAGATCGAGGCGGACAGTTCGGCCACGCCCTTGGCGACCATGCGCGCAGCGTGGGTTGCGGCGGCGGCGCTCTTGCTGACCTCGGCCGCGCCCTGGCCGGTATCATGCGCGATGGCGCTCAGCGTCTTGGTGGTGCGTTCGAGCAGTGCGGCAGTCTCGCCGATCGACTGGGTGACGCAGCTGATCGAGGTTTCGAAATCGCGCGCAATCCGGCGGGTCTGCGCCTCGCGCGCGGCCTTCTGCTCGGTCTCAACGCGCTCGCGCTCCTGGCGCTCGGTCTCGAGCCGGCGCAGCGCCTTTTCCAGTTCGCCTGCCTGCTGGTGCAGGTCCCGGGCGTGCGCGCGGCTTGCGCGTTCGGATTGCTCAAGCTCGGTTATGAGGTGCTGGAGCTTGTCGGCGATGGTCGCGGCGACACCGGTGACGATTACATGCTCGCCCGCATAAAGCGCCGCGCGCCAGAAATCCTCGCCCACAAACAGCCAGTGCGGGGCGATCATGTTGGTGATGAGGATCGCGATAAAGGTGCAGGCGGAGACGGCGTAGATCACCGCGCGGTCGCAGAAGGTGGTGAGCGCCATCAGCCCGACGAACACCGCCAGCGGGGTGATCGCGTCGAAACCTGAAAGGCGCAGCGCGATGAGCAGGGTGAGCGGCTGGAGCGAGACGAGCAGCACCGCCGCGTGGCGCTGATGCGCGCGTGCGCCATCGGGTCTGACGCCATCGGACCTCACGCCATCGGACCTCACCAGGCGCGCTGCGAGCAGGTTGCCCGCGGCGCTGGCGAGGGCTGCGAACCACACGACCGAACCATAGATCAGCGCGAGCGCGGCAATACTCACGCTGATGAGACAGCCCGCCACCAGGAAGGCGCGCAAGGTTGCGCAGCGCAGCGCATCGAGCCGGCTGGGGCTTGGATGATCGCAGGCGGGCACCGTCGCCTCGCGCGCCATCGCCCCTTGCGCTATCGCCTCATCCGGGGCGAAATGTCGCATCAGCGGACCGAGCCTGCCGGGCAGAGAGAAGCCTTCGTTGCGCATCGGCCAAGTCTATGGCGCGCCGCGAGTTAGCGTGGACCTTGCGCGCGGGCCGGTAGAACTACTTCGTAATTCTACAGGGCCCGCCGCCTTGCTCCTGCGTGGATTATCCTATCGGAAGGGCGGCTCGTTGAAGGCGCGCAGCTTGCGGCTGTGGAGGCGATCGCCTTCGTCGCGCAGCCGCGCCACCGCCTCGAGACCGATCTGGAGGTGTGCAGCGATCGCTTCCTCGTAGAACTTGTTCGCCTGGCCCGGCAGCTTTATTTCACCATGCAGCGGCTTGTCCGAGACGCATAGCAGCGTGCCATAGGGAACACGGAAGCGGTACCCTTGCGCGGCGATTGTGGCGCTTTCCATCTCTACCGCAATGGCGCGGCTTTGCGAGAAACGCTTGGCAGAGCTGGAATAGTGCAGCTCCCAATTGCGGTCGTCTGTGGTCACGACTGTGCCGGTGCGCATGCGTTGTTTCAGGTTGGCGCCCTGAACGCCCGAAACCTTCTCCGCTGCGCCTGCCAGCGCCTGCTGTACTTCGGCGATCGGCGGGATCGGAATTTCAGGTGGCAGGACATTGTCCAGCACGTGATCATCACGCAGATAGGCGTGCGCCAGCACGAAATCGCCGATCTTCTGGCTTGAGCGAACCCCGCCGCAGTGGCCAATCATCATCCAGGCATGCGGGCGCAGCACAGCCAGGTGATCGCAGATCGTCTTGGCGTTGGACGGGGCGACGCCGATATTGACCAGCGTGATGCCCCGGCCATCCTCGCGCATCAGGTGATAGGCGGGCATCTGGTGGCGGCGCCAGGCGGTGTCGTTGAGCTGCTCGCGCGCGTCGTCGGTGGTCTTGTCGATATCGAGCCCGCCAGCACCGCGCAGCGCGAAATAGGCGTGCGTTCCTTCTCCCTGGCCGATCTGCCTTGCGCCCCAGTTTACGAACTCATCGACATAGCGGTGATAGTTGGTGAACAGGATGAAGTCCTGGAAATCCTCCACGCGCGTGCCAGTGTAATGCGCCAGCCGCGCAAGCGAGTAATCGGTCCGCAGCCCGTCAAACAGGGACAGCGGCATGTCGCGGTCCTCTTCGAGCTCGATCCCGTCGGCCAGTTCATCGCCGATCAGCGCAAGATCGGTCGAGGGGAAATGCAGCGCGATATCCTGCGGGGCGATCCCCTGCATCATCGCGCCCGCCTCGCCGTCGAGCACATAGGGAAACGGGATTTCCTGGCGCGAGCGGGTGACGGTTACGTCGATATCATATTCGGCCGCGATCAGCTCGAGCTGCTCGGTCAGGTAGGGTGCGAACAGGTCGGGCCGGGTGATCGTGGTGGTGTAGGTGCCAAGCTCTTCGAGCCGCCCGAAAGAGCGCCCGCGATCCGACAGCTCGCCGCCGGACGCGCCATCGCCGGAATAATGCAGGGTCAGCTGGGGATAGGCATAGCTGCCGTCCTCGCGCTTGCGCGAAGGGGGCACGGCACCGTCACGCCCGAAGGCGATCACGTCGGCGCGAAGGGTCGCCACCGCATCGTTGTAGTGGCTCTGCAATTGTTCAAGTATGGATGGGATATTGATCATGCGCGCCATTAGCACCGAGTTTGTGACGGTGCAAAGTCGGTTTTGGCCTGCATTTGCCCAAAGGTGCTTGCAGGGATGCGCGGGCGCGTCAGACCCGTTCGAGCGCGGCTGCGACAGGGCCATGGTCTTTCGCCGCCGCGTCCAGCCAGCGCAATGCGGCGCGGATATCGTTCTCGCGCTCGCGGCCCACGCGTTCGAGCACTTCCTCGCGATATTGCGGCGAATATCCCTGTTCGGGCGCCTTGGAATAGCGGTTCATGATCGGACCCCTGACCCAGCGCGCCGCCTGGTCCTCGTTGATGCCGACTTCCAGATGCTGCGCGGTTGAGAACAGCGTCTCGCCCGGTTCGGCAAGAAAGGCGTCGAAATCGAGCCATGCGACATTTTCGCGCGCGCCTTCCTCGCGTGCGGCGCGGGTCGCTGCGTTCAGCGCGGTCATCTCGCAGGCCCAAGCCATCGCGGCGCGCTTTGCCTCGTCGAGGTCCCACAGCCTGATCGGCGCGCTTTCGGAGCCGCCCTCAAGCCGGCGATTGAGGCGTTGCAGCCGCGTGCCCGACATGAGCGCAAGTTCGTGGCGCGAAGCCTCGGCGGCGAGGATCGTCTGGATGTAGCGTTCGGGCGTCAGCGTCAGGAACACCGCCTTGCGCGTCCCCTCGATCAGATCGGGCGCGATATCGCTGACAAAGCTGGTCGCCTTGATCAGCGCACGCTGGCGGTCGCGAAAGGTGCGGCTGAGCCACTGGCGCGCGCGCGGAAGTCGCTCGGCAACGCGCCCCGGAGGCCAGGGCGCATGCGCCAGCCCCTCAAGGCTGCGCAATTCGGCAAACTGGCGCAGGATCTGGGGTTCACGCAGTGCGAGCGTATCGGGCGCCTCGCCCAGCAGCCGCGCCAGCAGCGTCGATCCGACATGGCCGATGTGAAAGATGAAGCGGGCATCATCGCGAAAAGGGGCGCCGCCGTTTTCCTCGCTCGCGCCAAGTTCGTCCCATTCGACCCATTCGCGCCGCCGCTCGACCTCGCCGGGGCGCGCTTCGAGCAGGCGCTGGTCGAGAAAGCTCGCCGCGCGCAGATCGTCCTCGCTCACCCGCAGCACCAGCGCGCGATCATTGGCGATATCGAACTGGTGGACGAACAGTTCGGGATCGGTGGCAAGGTCCATGGCTCAGGGGTGCTCCGTAGGCGGTGTGCAATTGCCGGGCGGCGCTGCGAGATCGCACCGCCGGCTTCTGTGCCGCAGTTCTGTCCTCGCAAGGCGGCCGGGTCTCATCGTGGCTGTAAAAGCGCCCCTGTTTATGAGGCTCATGCTCATCAAGCCCATGCTCACCAAGTTCATCCCGAAGGACCGGCGCGAAATCGCACCGGTGCGATGTAGACGCCCGAATGGGTCGCAGCGCAAACAAAAAAGAGGGCGCCCGAAAGCGCCCTCCCTTTGATGTCGGTTGCCAGAGTCTGGCGATTACTCGCCTTGCTTTGTCTCGGCCTCTTCGTCGGCGCTGTCCTCGGTGGGGACAACCGCGTCGGGCATGGCTTCTTCGGCATCCGCGATGTTCTTCTGGGCAGCTTCTTCGAGCAGTTCCTCGGGGATTTCGCCCGGCTCGAGGTTCGGATCGATCCGCGCTGCGGCGGCCGCTTCCTCGAGTTCCTTCTGCTCGTCTTCGAACATCTGCGCGAGAACGTCGATGCCTTCCGACTGAAGCTTGGCTTCGTCTTCACTGCGCGCCACATTGGCTTTCACGATGACGTGAACCTCCGGGTGCAGGGCAACGGTTACATCGTGCATACCGATCGTCTTGATCGGTGCGCCCATGATAACCTGCTTCTTGTCGATCTCATGGCCCTGTTCGTTGAGCCCGCTGACCATGTCGCGCACATTGACCGATCCGTAAAGCTGGCCGGTGTTCGACGCGGCACGGATGAGGACAACCTCGGCGCCCTCGACCTTCTTGCCTTCGCTCTCAGCGACGGTGCGCTTCTCGGCGTTCTCTTTTTCGAGACGCTCGCGATTGGCTTCGAAGACCTTCTTATTGGCTTCGTTTGCGCGCAGCGCTTTGTTCTGCGGCAACAGGAAGTTGCGCGCATAACCGTCTTTCACTGTAACAACGTCACCGATCGTGCCCAGCTTCTCGATACGTTCGAGGAGAATGATATCCATGTCGTCTTCTCCTCTTACTTAACAATGTACGGCAGCAGGCCGATGTGGCGCGCGCGCTTGATCGCCTTGGCGAGTTCGCGTTGCTTTTTCGCGCTGACGGCGGTGATGCGGCTTGGGACAATCTTGCCACGCTCGGACATGAAGCCCTGGAGCAGGCGCACGTCCTTGTAATCGATTGTGGGGGCATCCTTGCCGGAGAACGGGCAGGACTTGCGGCGGCGGAAAAACGGGCGGGCCATCAGTCGCGATCCTCACGATCAGAGCGACGCTTGCGGTCGCGTTCGTTCTTGCGCATCATCACGCTGGGCCCTTCCTCGTGTTCGTCGACACGGATGGTCATGTAGCGGATGACGTCTTCGTTGATACGGGTCTGGCGCTCGAGCTCGGCGACGACGGAACCGGGTCCCTCGATGTTGAGCATGACGAAATGCGCCTTGCGGTTGCGGTCAATCTTGTAGGCGAGGGATTTAAGGCCCCAGGTCTCGGTTTTGGTAACCTTGCCTTTGTTCTGCTCGACGATTTCGGTCGCCGTGGCCGCCAGCGCGTCTACCTGGGCCTGCGAGAGGTCCTGACGCGCGAGGAAGATGTGCTCGTAAAGAGCCATACCTTGCGTTCCTTTTATTGCTGCCGATCGCTGGCTTGTCCGTCCGGATGACGGGGCCCCTCCGGCTCTCTTCGTGTCCTCAGTGATGAGGGATCCGCACATGGCTATCGCCCGCTGCGGAAGGGGCGCACATAGCGAAACGCGCGGGGAATGCAAGCGCGAAGGGGGCGCGCGGCGAATGAAGATTTCCTACAGGCGAAACAAAGGTGCGCTGGGGCCGTAGGGTGGCGCGTTGGAAGGGGCGGCGGGGGCAATGCAAACTTCGTTTGGCGATTCAGCGTGAACTTTGCGAGCTTTGTGAACCCTGGAAGAGGGCAAGGCCCCTTGACCCGCGACCGGCTTTGAGGCGTTAAGGCGCGATGACGACACCGCCCATCCTCTACACCTGCGCAGGATCGCGCGGGCTGCGCTGCACCTGGGCCGCCGAAGAGGCGGGGATCGAGCTTGACCTCGGGATGCTGCCATTCCCGCCACGCTTCAAGGCGCCCGATTATCTCGAGATCAACCCGCTGGGCACCGTGCCGCTGCTGGTGGATGGTGAGGCGCGCCTTACCGAGAGCTGCGCGATTGCGCACTACCTGCACACCTTTCGCGGGCCCACCGGCATGGTGATCCAGCCGGGCGAGGACGACTACGCCGCCTATCTCGATTACACCTACCATGCCGATGCAACGCTTACCTTCCCGCAGACGGTCTATATGCGCTTTGCCCTGTTCGAGGCGGACAAGGGCTGGGCCGAGGCGGGCCAGGCCTATGCCAAGTGGTTCCACAAGCGCCTCGTCAAGATCGAGGAGCGACTGGCAACGCGCGATTACCTGTGCGGTGAGCGCTTCACCGTGGCCGATATCTGCATCGGCTATGCGCTGATCCTGGCAGGCAAAGTGGGGCTGGATGACGGTGTGCCTGACGCTCTCAAGGCCTACCGCGACCGCCTGACCGCGCGCGATGCGTTCAGGTCGGCTGTGGCGAAAGAGGAGGCGGGGGCAAAGGCGCCCGGCGCCTGAGGAGCCCTGCCTGCAGCCCTCAATCGGAGCCGGCTGCGTCGAGGTGCAGGCCGCATCGCCCGCACACGCGGTTGGGCCACGGGATCACGAAGAGACCGCGGAAGAACAGGTTCTTGCCGCAGCGCGGGCAGTTGAA
This sequence comes from Erythrobacter sp., assembly GCA_043567175.1. Taxonomy (GTDB): domain Bacteria; phylum Pseudomonadota; class Alphaproteobacteria; order Sphingomonadales; family Sphingomonadaceae; genus Erythrobacter. Next base: position 857,666 of record CP121323.1, on the reverse strand, counting down.
GCTCAGCATCCGGCGGTTGGCGGCGACAAGGCCGATGATCGCGATCCCGAAAGCGAGGCTTGAATGGCCCGCGAAACGCTCGACCACCGCGACGAACAGGATGGAGAGCGCCAGCGCGCCAAACATCCAGCGGGCATGGTTTCGGGCCGCTTCATAACGGGTCATGCAAGCCGCTCGAAGACGCTTTGCGCGAAGGTAGAGAGCGTATCGTCGCGTGCGCCCATGATGACGATGCGATCGCCTTCGCGGGCAATGTCGACGATCCGGTCACCGCAGGCTTCGCGCGCGGCAATATGCTCGGCCCGGCCACCGCCTGCCCGGATAAGCTCGATGATCCGCTCGCTGCCTTCGCTGCGATCGACGGTGCCGCCGTAATAGACCGGATCGCACATGATAGTGAGGTCGTCCCAGCCAAGCTCTTGCACGAAGGTCTCGGCCAGTTCGGCCCCCATCTGCCGCAGCGGGCCGTAGCCATGCGGCTGGAAGAAGGCGATAACCCGGCCCGGCGTCGCCTTGAGCGTTCGCAGGGTGGCGGCGCATTTTTCAGGGTTGTGGCCAAAATCGTCGATCACGGTGATGCGCCGCGCGGTGGTGCCAACGACGTCAAAGCGCCGGGCGAGGCCGGCAAAGTTGCCAAGCGCTTCGGCGGCACGGTTGGCATCCACACCCGCGGCGGTGGTCGCGGCGAGGGCAGCCAGCGCGTTCGAGAGGTTGTGCAAGCCCGGCATGGGCAGCGAAAGGCCGATGATCCGTCCGCTGCTCGCTTCCCTGACCAGCGCGCTGATGCCGAAGGGGCGCTCCTTGATCGATCCGGGTTCGACGGCGATGTCCGCCTTGGAATTGTCCACTGCAAAAGTGACCAGTTGCGAAGCCTTGCTGGCGAGGAAACCAGCCTCGGCATTGTCGATATTGACGACCGCGCAGCCCGCCTCGTGGACGTAATTGCCAAACAGGAGGCGCAATTCGCCAAGGCTCTTGTGATCGAGGCTGACATTGAGCAGCACGCCGATCGTGGGCCGGTAGAGCGCGATCGATCCGTCGCTTTCATCGACCTCGCTGACGAACAGGTCAGGCCGGCCGACCCGCGCACTTGCGAACGGATTGCTCTCGCTGACGAAGTTCTTCATCACCGCGCCGTTCATCACCGTCGGCTCGTGGCCGACTTCGGCGAGGATCCAGGCGATCATGCCCGTCACCGTCGACTTGCCCGAAGTGCCCGCGACAGCGATGGAATAGCCTGCCTGATTGAACAGCGCCGAGAGAAGCTCGGCCCGGCTCATGCGCAGGCAGCCAAGTTCCTTTGCGCGCCTCACCTCGGGTACGCTGTCCTCGACGGCGGCTGAAGCGACGAGGATCTGCTCGGAGGAGGTGATCCCGCTGCCATCTTGGGGATAGAGGGCAAATCCGGCCTCTTCGAGCCATGCGAATTTCTCGGGCGTGCGGCCCTGGTCGCGGCTGCGGTCCGAGCCTGCGACCGCATGGCCTGCGCCGTGCACGATTTGGGCGAGCGGGAGCATGCCCGATCCGCCAATGCCGCAAAAGAAGAACGGGCGACCCTCGAGGTCAGGCGCGTCGATCGGGTCTACCATGCGAATCACGGTTATTGGCTTGCGCCAAGGCTGACAAGCGACTTAGGTCTCTCGTCCATGACAAAGATCGCCATCTGCGCTCCCGCCTCGCCGATCAGCCGCGAATCCGCCGAGACGGCAAGCGCGCTGGTCGAAGCCGAATTCCCGATGCATTCGGTCACCTTTCACGAGCAGTGCTTCGAGCGCTCTGGCCATTTTGCCGGCGATGACCTGACGCGGCTGTCCGCCTTTCTCGAGCTCGCCAACGATCCGGCCTATGACGCGATCTGGTTTGCGCGCGGCGGCTATGGCTCCAACCGCATCGCCGAAGCCGCAATCCCGCGATTGAACGAGGCGGCGCGGTCCAAGACCTATGTCGGCTATTCGGATTGCGGCTATATCATGGGCGCGCTTTACCGCGCCGGGATCGGCCAGTGCGCGCACGGTTCCATGCCCAGCGCCACGCGCAGCGAGGGCGGCCGGGAAGCGGCTCGCCGTGTGTTGCGCTGGTTAGCCGGGGACAATTCCGGGCTTGAACCCAGCGTCGATGGATCAATTCCGACGGCGGCATTCAATCTCATCACGCTCGCCATGATGGCGCCCACACCGCTGATGCCGGACCTTACCGATCACGTGCTGATGGTCGAGGAGGTGAGCGAGCATCTCTACTCGGTAGATCGCATTTTCTTCTCGCTTTACGGCAGCTTGCCGAGGCTTGCGGGTCTGCGTCTTGGAGAGGTTTCCGACGTTCCCGATAACGACCCGCCCTTTGGCCGCAGCCCAGAGGATATCGCCCAGTTCTGGTGTGCCAGAGCCGGGATTCCGTACCTTGGCCGCGCCGAGATCGGCCACACCCCTACCAACAGGGTTGTGCCCTTTGGGCTTGCGAGTCCGTCCAAGCAACCCTAGGCGCGCCACCCAACAGATACGGGCGATAACGAGAGGGAGAACCCATGAGAGCGTTCGTTTTTCCGGGTCAGGGAAGCCAGAAGGTCGGCATGGGCACAGACCTTGCCGAAGCCAGCGTCGCCGCGCGCGAAGTGTTCGAGGAAGTAGACGAGGCGCTGTCGCAAAAGCTCTTCGCCATCATGCGCGAAGGGCCCGAGGCCGACCTCACGCTTACCGAAAACGGCCAGCCGGCCATCATGGCGAACGCAATCGCGACGCTGCGCGTGCTCGAGAAGGAATTCGGCGTGAAGCTCGCCGATATCGCCGATGCGGTGGCAGGCCATTCGCTGGGCGAATACACCGCGCTGTGCGCTGCGGGCTCGTTCGATCTTGCAACCACCGCGCGCCTTCTCAAGCTGCGCGGGCGCGCGATGCAATCGGCGGTGCCGGTGGGTGAGGGAGCCATGGCCGCCTTGCTGGGTGCCGATGTCGAGAAGGCCGCCGCGCTTGCCGAAGCCGCCGCTGAGGGCGAGGTGTGTGAAATCGCCAATGACAACGATCCCGGCCAGGTGGTTATATCGGGCCACGTCGCCGCGATCGATCGGGCAATTGCCCTTGCCAAGGAACATGGCATCAAGCGTGGCATCAAGCTGCCCGTATCCGCGCCTTTCCATTGCTCATTGATGGAGCCCGCGGCAGACCTGATGGCCAAGGCGCTCGGCGAGACCACTCCCGCCAACCCGGCCATCCCGATCTACGCCAACGTCACTGCGGGCAAGGTCACTTCGGGCGAGGAAGAACGCGAATTGCTGGTCGATCAGGTGACGGGCCGCGTGCGCTGGCGCGAGAGTGTGCTGGCGATGCGCGCCGATGGCGTCGATAGCTTCGTCGAGATGGGCGCCAAGGTGCTTTCCCCGATGATTTCGCGCATCGACAAGGAGGTTCACAGCGCCAGCCTCGTCTCGATGGAAGATCTTGAGGTCTTCGCGAAATCGCTCTGAACAAATGCGGGGTTGGTGCGCAGTGCGCGAACCGGCTAAACGGCACGAACAACAAGTGGCAGGGAGACCGCTGAGATGTTTTCACTGGAAGGAATGAACGCGCTGGTCACAGGCGCAAGTGGGGGAATCGGCTCGTCCATCGCGACCGCGCTTGCCGCGCAGGGCGCGCGCGTTGCGCTCTCGGGATCGAACGCGGCCAAGCTGCGCGCCTTTCGCGAACAGCTGCACGAAGAGCATGGCGGCGAGCATGTCGAGATCACCTGCGACCTGTCGAACCGCGAACAGGTCGATGAACTGATCCCCGCAACCCTCGATACGCTCGGCAGCATCGACATCCTCGTCAACAATGCCGGGATCACGCGTGACAATCTTGCCATGCGAATGAAGGACGAGGAATGGGACCAGGTGGTCTCGATCAATCTCGAGGCGGCCTTCCGCCTGATGCGTGCCTCTGCCCGCCCGATGATGAAGAAGCGCTTTGGCCGGATCATCTCGATCACCAGTGTGGTCGGCGCAACGGGTAACCCGGGCCAGATGAACTATGCCGCTGCCAAGGCGGGCATTGTCGGCATGACCAAGAGCTTTGCGCAAGAAGTTGCGAGCCGCGGCATCACCGCCAATTGCATCGCGCCCGGCTTCATTCGCACCGCGATGACGACCGCGCTCGATGAAAAGCAGACCGAGGCGATCAATGCGCGCATCCCGATGGGCCGGATGGGCGAGGGCTCCGACATTGGCGCCGCCGTGACCTATCTGGCGAGCCGGGAGGCTGGATATGTCACCGGCGAGACGATCCACGTCAATGGCGGCATGGCTATGGTGGGCTAGGGCCATAGTGGGCTAGGGCTACGGCGGGCTTAAGGCGAAGGTGGAAAAGGCGCAAAACGGCTCAGGCGCGGCTCGGTGACCGTAAAAGCGTCCCTGATAAGCCCCTTATCCCCAAGGGACTTAACGCAGGCGATCCGACATGCTTGCCCGATTTTTCGCTCGCGCTAAGGTTTTGCGAGAGATTCTCCCGTCGTCTGAGGCGATTCCGAAGCTTCAGGCGGCACAGACGACAAGGTAAAGGTCAAGGCTGATGAAGGCGACCATCGAACGCGCAACGCTCCTGCGGTGCATGTCGCATGTTCAATCCGTGGTTGAGCGGCGCAACACCATCCCCATCCTTTCGAACGTCCTGATCGACGCCGCCGAAGACGGGACACTCAAGGTAATGGCGACCGACCTCGACCTGCAGATCGTCGAGACCGTGCAGGCCAGCAAGGTCGAGACGCCCGGCGCGATCACCGTTTCCGCGCACCTTCTCAACGACATCATCCGCAAGCTTTCCGAAGGCTCGCAAGTGCAGCTTGATGCGGCTGACAACCGGCTCGAAATCCGCTCGGGTCGTGCGAACTTCAAGCTGCCGACCCTCCCACGCGACGATTTCCCGGTGATCGTTGAAGGTGACCTGCCGACATCATTCGAACTGCCCGCCAAGCTGCTCGCTGAAATGATCGACCGCACGCGCTTTGCGATTTCGACCGAGGAAACACGGTACTATCTCAACGGTATCTTCCTGCATGTTACGGACGATGACCAGCCTGTGCTGAAAGCGGCAGCGACCGACGGCCACCGTCTTGCGCGCTTCACGCTTGCCCGTCCCGATGGCGCGGCGGGGATGCCCGATGTGATCGTGCCGCGAAAGGCCGTTGGCGAAATTCGCAAGCTGATCGAGGAGGCCGACGGAAACGTCGCGATTGACCTGTCCGCCAGCAAGATCCGCTTCACCGCTGGGCGGTGAAGAGCGGCGTTGTTCTGACCAGCAAGCTGATCGACGGGACTTTCCCCGATTACAGCCGCGTTATTCCGACAGGCAATGACAAGCTTCTGAGGGTCGACCCGCGTTTGTTCTTCGAAGGCGTCGACCGCGTGGCGACCATCGCCACCGAGAAAACACGCGCGGTCAAAATGGGGCTCGACAAGGACAAGGTCACCCTCTCGGTCACTTCGCCCGACAACGGCAATGCCGCCGAAGAACTCGAAGCGGAATATTCCTCTGACGGGTTCGAAATCGGCTTCAATGCCAATTACCTGAAGGACATTCTTGGCCAGATCGACAGCGACATGGTCGAACTGCATCTCGCCGATGCAGGCGCACCGACGCTGATCCGTAAGGACGAGGCGAGCCCGGCGCTTTACGTGCTGATGCCCATGCGGGTCTAGGTCAGGTTCGAAGTGGCGGGCCCGGAAGACCCTGCAAAGGTCCGCATTTTCGGCACCGTCATCTCTACCTACACGCGCATCGTCGAGATCGCCTGCGAGGAAGCGGGCCTCTCTCACGAGACGATAGCGACCGCAGCGCAAAGCCCGCATAACCGCCATCCCTTCGGCAAGGTGCCAGTCGTCGAGGTAGACGGGCTTGAACTGATCGAAAGCGTGGCGATCGCGCAGTATATCGACAATGCGCACAATGAAGGCGCGCTCCAACCGCGCGATCCGGCATTGCGAGCCGTGATGGACAAGTGGGTGGCCGTGGGAAACAACTACCTTTTCCCGTTGTTCGAGCACGGCCTGGTAATGCCCTGGATCATGCACCGCGTGGCAGGCTTTGACCTCGATCATGAGCGTATCAACCGCGCTCTTCCCAATATCAGCCGCGCTCTGGGTTTTCTTGAGGCTGAACTGGCGGGCGAGGGGGCGTGGACGGCAAGCGGAGATTTCACGCTTGCAGACATATTCCTCTATCCGATCCTGCGCGGGCTTCAGCTTACCCCTCAGGGCGAAGTAGGCCTTGCGCAGTGTGATCACCTGACAGCGTGGATGGCCGCCACCGAAAACCACGCAAGCGTGCTCGCAACGCGCTGGGAAAGCGAGCCGTGATGGGTTAGGCCCCTGGTCAAAGAGGAGGATGTCACCCATGACCATGCAACAAGTCCACGTGCGCAAGGACGAACTCGCGCACGCAACCCTGATTGGGGCCGATACGCCGCCGCTCGCCGATGGCGCGGTGCGGCTCAGGATCGAGAGCTTTTCGGTCACCGCCAACAACATCACTTATGCGGTGGTGGGCGACGGTTTCAAATACTGGGATTTCTTTCCTCCCGCCAAAGTCTCCGGGGTCGAGAATACCGAAGGCCTGGGCATCGTGCCGATGTGGGGGCACGCAGTGGTAATCGAGAGCAATTCGGACGCAATCGCGGTGGGAGAGCGGCTTTATGGCTACCTGCCGATGGGCACGCATCTCGATGTGATCCCGGGCAAGGTGCACCCGGGTGGCTTCACCGACATGAGCACGCATCGCCAGCCGATGAGCCCGGTCTATAACCAGTATACGCGCCTTGCCGCCGATCCCGAGCACGATCCCTCGCGCGAGGCCGAGCGGATGATTTACGGCCCGCTATTCAAGACCGGTTTCATCATCGAGTATTTCATGCGCGGCGAAACCTGGTTCGGGGCTAGCCAGGTGGTGTTGACCAGCGCCTCTTCGAAGACCGCGATGGGCCTTGCGAGCGTTGCCCAGCAGAACTCGCCCGGTATCAAGCGCATCGGCCTGACATCGGCGGGGAATGTCGACTTCGTCAAGAGCACCGGCCTTTACGACGAGGTCGTGTCCTATGACGATCTCGCCAGCCTCGATAACGCGCCTACTGTCACGGTCGATTTCGCCGGCAATTCGACGCTGCTTTCCTCGCTGCATCACCATTTCGGCGACAGCCTCAAATATTCGTGCCTAGTTGGAGCAACGCATATCGAGGAGCGCGGCGCCGGCCTGGGTGGCGGGGGGCGTGATCTGCCTGGCCCCAAGCCGGTGCTGTTCTTCGCGCCCGACCATTTCGTTGCCTTCTTCAAGGAGCATGGACCCGTCGAGGGCGGCAAGATGGCTGCCGCGGCGTGGTTGGGCTTTCTTGATGCGGTGGGCGATGCGATCGCGATCGAGAGGCACCAGGGCCTCGAAGCGGCGCGCAAGACCTATCTGGAAATGGTGGGCGGCTCGGTTGACCCGGCCAAGGGGATCGTGATCGAACCCTAGGGAGCCTCTTGCGGGCTCACCAGTTTGCGCACGGCCTCAAGGTCGATCGCCTCGACCGTCACTGTCTTGCCGCTCCGCGTGCTGTAGCCGCGCGTGGTGCGGGCCATGAACAGCGAATTGAGGATAGCCTCCTCGGTCGCCTCGATCGTTGCGGCAAAGAGCGGCGAGAGTGCTCCGTTAGGTAGCGTCTCAAGGGTGTAGGGCATGGTTTGCCTCTCTTGCGTGCGGCGCACGTTCTGGGCAGTGCTGAAGGCGATGACGTAATCGCCCGAACCGTTGGTCATCGCAGCGCCGGTGCGGGCAAGGCCGGCTATGGCTCGCTTGGCGAGCCGGTCCAGCGCTTGCGGGGCGAGCGGCGCATCGGTCGCGAGTACGATCATGATCGATCCGTCCGCGCTTCGATCGTCGAGCGCTTGCTTGAGGTAATATTGCCCCAGCGCTTCTCCGACCGCGACACCGTCAACGCGCAGCATGCCGCCGAAATTGCTCTGGACGAGCACGCCCACCGTGTGGCCGCCGAGCACGGCCGGCAAGCGGCGCGAGCTGGTGCCGATGCCGCCCTTCCAGCCAAAGGCGATTGTCCCGGCACCTGCGCCCACCGCGCCTTCCTCGACCGGGCCTGAAGACGCGCTGTCGAGCGCGGCAAACACCTGGGCCTCTCCCACAGGCCTCGCGCGTATGTCCGACAGGCCGCCATCATTGGTCTCGCCCACAACGGGATTGATCGATGCGACGCGTTCCATGCCGGGCTGTGCAAGGGCCCAGCTCATCAGCGCATCGGCAACGCGGGGCACGTTGAGAGTGCCGGTCAGCAGGATCGGCGTCTCAAGTTCGCCCAGTTCGTCTACCTGAGTGGAGCCGGCGAGCTTGCCATAGCCGTTGGCGACGTGGATCGCGGCGGGCACGCGCTCGAAATATAGGTTCCCGCCATGCGGCCGGATCGCCGTCACGCCGGTGTTGAACCGTTCGCCATCCGCGATCGTGGCTTGGCCGACCAGCACCCCGTCGACATCGGTGATCGCGTTGAGCGGGCCGGGTTCAAGCACCCCGGGTGCAATGCCGAGATCACGGGCTCTCGCTCTTTCGTCGTCGGAAGGCTGCGCGGCGACGCCGGCTGCCAGCGCGAGGCCGGCAGCCAGCGCCAGCGCGCGGGCAATCATTCAGCCGCCTCGGCCAATTCAGCGCGCTGCGGCCCTCGGATCAGACCCCCGGTCGTTTCGCCGGTCCACTTGCCATGCTCGAATGTCACCACACCGTTCTTGATCGTCGCGACATAGCCTGTTGCCTTTTGCAGGAGGCGCCTGCCACCGGCGGGCAGGTCAAACGCCAGCCACGGCCGGCCAAGCTTGAGGTCGTCCATATCAATCACGTTGATATCAGCGAGGTAGCCGGGCGCGATCAGGCCGCGATCTTCGAGGCCATAAAGCACCGCAGTGTCGCGGCATTGGCGCTTGATCGCGTTCTCAAGGCTGATGCGCTCGCCGCGCTTGCGGTTCTTCACCCAGTGTTCGAGCATGAAAGTGGGCGAGGCGGCGTCGCAGATCGTGCCGCAATGCGCCCCTCCGTCAGACAGCGAATTGACCGTATCGTCAGCGTGCTGGAGCGGATGGAGGAAATCGAGATTGCCTTCTGCGTAATTGAGGATCGGCAGATAGATGAAGCCCGTCGCGTCCTCGCGGCACAGCATGTCATAGGCGTATTCCTGCGGATCGACGCCGGCCGCGTTGGCGCGCGCGTTGACGCTGGCGCTGGCGTCGGGTTCGTAATCGAAATCCGGGTCCATCTCGTATTGCATCGCCCAGCCCTGGGTGATGACCATGACCACGCCGATGATGTCCTGCGGTGCCTCCGAATAGTCGTTCGATTCGCTCAGCAATTGCGCCTTGAACGCGGGATCAAGCAGCTTGGCTTTCTGCTCGGCCCAGGGCAGATCCTTGATTGCCTGCCAACTGGGGCGGAAGGTGAACGGGTTCACCGTGCCCTGCCAGGCCATGATGATGCCGTTTCCGCGCAGCGCGATCTGCGCGACGATATTGGCGCCATTGTCGTTTTCGGCGCGCATCGTCGCGATCTGCTCTTTGAGCGGCATTTCCTTGGCGATGGATTCAAGTGCAGCGAAGGTTACAGGCAGGCCGGTCTCGCGGCTGAGATTGCCCATCCATTCGAACTCGTTCCACTCGCGGTTGAGATCGCTCGCCATTTCGAACACGCCGTGACCGCCCGCATCCTTGGCGCGCCCCATCGCGCGGCCGATGGCGACGAGTTCTTCCGCCGTTGCCGTGGTGCCCGGCACCAACTCTCCGTCGACCGACTTGTGCAGCACGGTGCGCGAGGTGGAAAAGCCCAGAGCCCCAGCGCGCACGCCTTCCTCGACGATGGCGCTCATCTTCTCGATGTCGTCCTGGGTGGGGACAGCCCCCGGCTGCTCGCGATCGCCCAGCACATAGGCACGCACTGCGCCGTGGGGCACGTGGGTGCCGACATCGACGGTGCGTGGCAGTTTTTCGAGCGCGTCAAGATATTCGGGGAAGGTCTCCCAGTCCCAGGTAATCCCCTCGGCAAGCGCGGTGCCGGGGATGTCCTCGACGCCTTCCATCAGGCTTATCAGCCATTCGTGGCGATCGGGTTTTGCGGGGGCAAAGCCGACGCCGCAATTGCCCATGACAACCGTGGTGACACCGTGCCAGCTGGACGGGGCCATCTCCTGATCCCAGGTCGCCTGGCCATCGTAATGGGTGTGAATGTCAACAAATCCGGGCGCGACAACCTTGCCGCTCGCGTCGATTTCGCGGGTCGCATCGCCTGAAATGTCGCCCACGCCAACGATAAGCCCGTTCTTGACCGCGACATCGCCGGTAAATTGTTCCGCGCCGCTGCCATCGACGATGGTGCCGCCACGAATGATCAGATCGTACTGTGCCATTAGACTGTCTCTCCTCAAATCTCTCGCGTGAAAACGTATCATAAGTGCCATCAGGCTGCTAGCATGCGTGCATGGTGATGAGACCGAGTGGACCAGCAAGCTGGCATCCAGATCCCGAGAGCGGCATCAGCATCGACTTCGTCGAAGCGGGCGAACTCACCTTCGAGGTCGCCAAGGCCGGGCCTCCCGAGGGCGAACACCTTGCGCTCCTCCTCCACGGCTTTCCCGAACTGCACTTCTCCTGGCGCAACCAGATCCCGCTTCTTGCCGAAATGGGCTACCGAGTCTGGGCGCCGAATCTGCGCGGCTATGGCGGCACCTCGCGGCCCGATGGCGTGCGCAATTATGCCTTTGACAAGCTGACCGGAGATGTCGACGCGCTTATCAATGCGAGCGGGGCAAAGAAGGTGACGCTGTTCGCCCACGACTGGGGCGCGATCATCGCCTGGGCCTATGCGATCACGCGCAAGACGTCGCTTGAGCGGCTCGTGATCATGAACGTGCCGCATCCCAAGCCCGCGCAGCGCGAGATCAGGCACTGGCACCAGCGCAGGAAAAGCTGGTACATCTACTTTTTCCAGCTGCCCTTTTTCCCTGAGCGAATGCTCGGTCGCGAGGATGGCAATGCGGTGGGCAACCTCATCGCACGCACCGCCTGCAATTCGGAGCGTTTCGGGCCCGAGGTGAGGGACGTCTACGGCGCGGCGGCACGGCGCCCCGGTGCGCGAAAGGCCATGGTCAATTATTATCGCGCTCTCGCGCGCCACCAGGACACGCTCGACATGCGCGATTTCCGCGTCGAGGTGCCGACCTTGATGGTCTGGGGCGAGGAAGATGTCGCGATCCACATCAAGTGTACCGAGGGCACCGAAGACTGGGTCGATGACCTCACGCTCAAGCGGCTGCCCGGGGTCTCGCACTGGGTGCAGCAGGACGCGCCTGACGAGGTCAACGCGATAATCAGGGACTGGCTGCCGGATGCGTGATGGGCCAAAGGGCGTGCGGGCCGTGACCCGGTGATTCTCTTCTTTCCAAGGGCGATCTCATGACCATTCTGAAAAGCAGTCTCTCCTTCGCCGCGCTCGGCCTGTGCCTGGCGGTGACTCCCGCGGCCTCCCAAGCGCCAACACGGGCAGGCTTTACGCTCGATCCCCAGGGTGACCTTTCAGCGATGCTCGATTGCCTTGAGGCCAACGGAAAGACGCTGATCTCCGCCCATCGCGGCGGACCTTCGGCGGGTCTGCCCGAGAATGCGATCGAGACGATGGACGCGATCCTCGCGGGCGTTCCGGCAATCATGGAAGTGGACGTCGCGCAGAGCACGGACGGTGTCCTCTATCTCATGCACGACCGCGCGATCGACCGCACGACGACAGGGACAGGGCGCACCACCGATCTCGCCTGGGACGCGATCAAGGACCTGAACCTCGTCGACGAGGCGGGCTGGATCACGCGCTATAAGGTGCCCACTTTCGAAGCCGCACTCGACTGGGCGAAGGGCCGGACCGTGCTCCAGGTCGATTTCAAGCGAACGGCGAGCTTCGAAGACACGATCAGACTGATCAACGCCAAGGGCATGGGCGACCAGGTGATCCTCATCGCCTATTCGCAAGGCCAGGCGATAAAGCTGCACGAACTCGCGCCCGACATGCTGATTTCGTACTCGATCGATACGCCCGGCGACCTCGAGACAATTGTCGCTGCGGGCGTTTCAGCTGACCGGGTCGTCGCATTTACCGGCACGCAAATGCCCCGGCCCGATCTTTACGCGGCGCTCGACGGTGAGGATGTCGAGGTGATCTTCGGCACGCTCGGCCGCCCGGACCGCTCGATCGACAGCGTGATCGAGCGTTTCGGCACGCCCGAACGCTATGCCGAGCTATCCGAGGGCGGTGTGGATGTCCTTGCGACCGACAGTGGCCGCGCGGCCGCGGCAGCGCTGGCAGCAGCCGGTCGCTTGCCGCAGGCCGGGCAATGCGGGGTCAGCCGGGGCGACTGACCGCCTATTCCCGCTCGCGCGACACGATCGCGACGAACGGGGCCCAGGCGCTGGGGTGCGACCAGGCCGGGGTCCAGCCTTCGATCACCCGCCCGTCCTCGTGCCGGCCCTTGCGGATTGCGCGCATCGCCTTGGCAAGCGCCTCGCTGCGGGTCAGCCCGGGTTCGCGAAGCGCGATGTCCACGGCAGCAAAGATCAGCTCCTTGGTGATCGTATCGCTAACCTGCCAATGGCTCGCATAGACCGAGCGTGCCCCGGCGAAGATGAAGGACCGGGCGAGCCCTGAAAGACTGTCCGCTCCTGCAAACGAGCCTTCGGTTGCGGTGTTGCAGGCCGAGAGGATCAGCAATTCCGAGGTAAAATCGAGCGCGGCCGCTTCCGAGGCTGACAGCAGACCGTCATCCATGATGCTGGCCTTCCTGGGCGGCGTCATGACGAGCCCGGGTTCGGCATTGCCAAGGCCTGGATCGGGCAGCACGCCGTGGGTCGAGAACAGAATCACCTGCGAGCCGGCAAGGCCGTTACCGCTTTTGACGGCGGGTTCGGTGGCTGCTGTCTTGGTAAAGAGCCGGCTGGTCTCCGGGAAAAGCGACGCGACGGCGGTCAGTTCGCGCTCTGCGCCCTCCAGGCTCGCCAGTTTGAGCAGTGCTTCGGGCTGGGCGAGGGGCACGCCATCAGCGTCGTTTGCCTTGGTGAATACCTCGCCGCCCCGGTGGCCCTTGGTCCCGTTTTCGACCGGCGGTCCCAGCACCGGATCGCCAAATCCGATAAAGCCTTCGGTCGCACCCAGAGCTCCCGCGCTCCCTGCGAGGTCCGAGATCGAGGGCAGGTAGGCGATTTCGTAGCGATCCGAGAGCCACGGAGTCTCAAGCAGCACGTTGCCCGTGGTCGAATAGCCGTCATCACTGGGTGGCTCAGTTACCAGAAGCGAAAGCGGCAGCGCGCTGATCGCGCCGCTGGTGACGACGTAGAGCCGCTTTACCTTCTGGAAATCGTATTCGCTGTCGAGCGCGTCCGCGACCGGAGCAATCAACTTGAGGTAGAGCTCGTGGGCAATGTTGCGGTCAAATTCGGCGCCGATCCATTCCCCGTCTCCTGCGCCTTTGGCTGTCGCTCCCCCGCGGGTCTGGACGGCGGCGTTCTCGCCGCATTCGACAGGGTCGAGATTGCAGCGCAGGGCTCGGACCAGGTCTTCGAGTTCTGCTGTGCTGTCGTCAAAGCGATGCCAGGCCATGCCGCCGCTTTCCGACATCGCAAAGACATAGACGAAATCGCCCACTGGCAGGATGGCGAGAAGGCCTTCATTGTCCTTGAGCGCATTCCTCGCATCATAGATGTCAAGCGCTCGGGGGGCAGCGAAATCGTAATAGGCCGGGAAATTCTCGCGGATTTCCGCGTCGAGATCGGCGAGGCGGTCTTCGAGTTCCTTTGACTTGCCATCCGACTGCGTCGACATCGAGAGCTCGCGAAACAGCTCGGCGCTCAGCGTCTGGTATGCCGCAATCGTCTTGCGCAGTTGCGGGTTGGGTGCCGCAGCTCTCGCCGATGCGAGCGCGAGCGCTTGCGAATTCGCGTCGATCCGCAGCAATTGTGCAGCCTTGAAGGCAGCGCTGAATTGCTGGTTGCGGTAGAAGCGTTCGTCAAAGTCGCTCTCGTCGAGGGGACCGCGCGCAAAGTCCTTTTCGCTCGCCCGCCACAGCACGTCGAGCTGGGTTTCCAGCCCGTAGCGCACATCAAAGCCTGCCCCGGCGCTCGCAAGGACGCGTGCTAGCCGATCATCGCTGGTGGCGACATCGCCCATCGCGCGCGCCTTGGTGATCTGAAAGTTCGCGGTGTAGGCCGCGTCGGCGGCAAATTCGATGGCGAGTTGTGTCGTTTCGGGGTCGGTTCCGAAAGCATCGCTGCGGGCGAGCAGGCGGGCAAAGCGATCGGTGCGATCGGACAGGTCCTGAGCGCTCAGCCTTACATAGCTGTAGCGCTGATTGTCGCGTAGCTCCTTGAGAAACGTGGTGAGAGTGTATCCGCGACGCGGCTTGCAACTGAGCGCCTCGGCGATGGTCTGGTCGATCAGCAGCAATGTGTAAGTGGCCGGCCCGTTGGTGAAACGCGACATGTCCTGGTCGTCGATCTGGCGGAACGTTTCACGCCCCGAAAACAGCGTATCGAGGACCTCGTCTGGCACGCACTGGCCGGTGTCGATAGCGGACTGGCTCGATCCCAGCATGACCCTTGCCAGCCGCTCGATCTCGACAAAGCCGGTCCCGACATTGAGCGTGAGAGCCCGTTCGCCCCAGACCTCCCAGAAGGCGGCGCGCCCTGATACGTCGCGTTCGCGCTGGAATTGCAGGTCGCGTTCGACAAGAAGGGCGAGAAGCTCACGCTTGGTCTGGACTGCGTTGGCCCATGCCGCCTCTAGCGCGGCTTCGATTTCAGGCCTTGCCGCAAGCCCGCGTCCCTGGCGCGACAGGGCAATCGCGGCAAGAGCCCGGGCGCGTACGAGAGCGGGATGCGTATCGGCCAGTTGACCTTCGAGAATGGCAATCGCCTTGAGCGCTTCTTCGCGCGCTGCAAAGGGGCGAGTGGCAGCCATAAGGCCGCCGGCCAGATCAACCAGCGCCTCGCCATGCCTGACGCTGTCCTTCCCCGTCATGCGGATGCGGTAGTCTACCAGTTCACGCCAGAATTGCTCGGCCAGCGTGTGGTCCTTGTTGCCGAGCGCGTAAGCGAAACCGTTATAGCGTGCTGCGATGGCCTGAAGCGGTCCCTGTATGCGAAAGACATTGGAGCGTTTCAGCAACGAGGTGCTGAGCACAGGCCCGTCGCCAAGATTGTCATCAAATCCAAGATCGAGGCTGATAGCATCGTCCTGGCGCCACGCTCCCCCGATTACCCCTGCGCTGTTGAATTTGCGCACTTCCAGACGTTTGAGTTCCAGCGCGGAGCGGACCGCGCCGTATGTCCCTGCGTCGACCGGGCGGCTGGCCTCGAACGAAAGCATGTCCTTGAAATCTGCGGCCGAGTAGATTCGGTACGCGGTCTCGTATTCCTCCTTTGCCGTCTCGAACATCAGCTTGGCCTCGGCCACGCTTCCGCGGGCGCGGGCAAGGGCGGCCAGCGTGTAACGGTCCCGCACGGGATCGAGGTGTCCGCTGGCACCGCGCGTCTTGAGCAGTTCTTCGCCCTCGCTGAGCCGCCCGGCTGCGATCAGTCCGCGCGCCTGATCGGCAATCGCGGCGCTGAGCCTTGCGCTCGGTCCGTCGCCCGCGCTCTCGATCAGCGCGATCCGCTGGGCGCCGAGATCGACCGATCTCGAGTAATTGCCAAGGTCGAAATTTGCCAATTGAAGCGAGCGCAAGGCGAGGATCTGCGCATCCTTATTGCTGGCAAAGTCGCGCAGCACGAGCGCCTGCATGGCTTTCGCTTCGGCAAGCTGGGCACGGGTGTCGCCGCGCTGGAAATGGATGAACTGGGCAGTGTCGTAGATTGCCAGATGAAACAGATTGTCCCGGGGGACGCGGGCCGCGATGATTGTGCGCGCCAGATCCAGCTGTGCCTCGGCGTTCTCGATCTGCTGGGAAGAGGCGACTTGATCCGCGAGGCGCAGGCGCAACTGGCCAACCAGCGGATGTTCGGGGCCAAAGCTTTTCTCGAGCACCTCGATCAGGCGTTCATGGGCCTTTACGCGAAAGAAGTTGCCCGCCGGTGTCAACGCCTGGTTGGAGTTGGAATAGATGAGGCTCATCTCTCCCGCCGTCGGCAGGCGAATGTCGGGCCCGATGGGGTGCATTTGCGCGACGGCATCGGCGATTTGTGCATCGGTGATGCGACCTGATTGCGCGTGTGCGGCCTGGGTCCCTCCGGAGAGCCAGAGGGCGACGAGGGCAAAAGCCATAGCGATACGCAGAGCCCACGTTCCAAGCTGCCTGAACATGTCCCTAGCCGCTCCTCATCAAGGCCCGGACAGCGATGTTCCGCGCCGCTTCACGATGCACGAGTGGACCCCAAACGGGCAAGGAAGCGTTACGCGGCCTCGGCCTTATTTTCATCGTCGGGTGCGTTGAGAAACTCCCGGATCGCTGCGACGCTCTCTTCCTTGTGGCTGAGCAGGAACAGGTGGCCGCCGCCGTGCAGAACCTTGAGCTCGCCATTCGGGATGAGGAGATCGAGAAACTTGCCGTTGATAAGCGGCACGATCGCGTCATCGTCTCCCATCATGATCAGGGTTTTCTGTCTCAGCAGAAACGGCAGCGCCGGCGCGCTGGTCCAGCCCAGCATACACAGCAGCTGATACATGTAGCCGCGCGGGGAAGGGGGCTTGAGCCGCGACATATGACCGCCCTTGCCCGAGGTCTTGCCCAGGCCCTCGCCGTAGAGCGTCTCGAAATTCTTGATCATGTAATCCGCGTCGACATAGCGTCGCGGATTGGCCATCTTTGTCAGGGCCTTCGGGCTGCCCGGCATCATCAGCATGCCGGCGCTGGTTGCGATCAGCACGACACGTCGCGTGAGACCGGGATGCTGCATCGAGAAGTGCTGCGCGATGCCGCCGCCCCAGCTGATGCCCATGACATCAACCTCTTCTACCCCCAGCTTCTTGAGCAGCTTGGCGGCGGTCCAGCTTATGGTGAAGGGATTGTATGGCACCACGGGATCAGGCGATTCGCCCACGCCCGGCATGTCGAGCATGATGAAGGCGCGCTCGCTCATCTCGTCCGCGAAAGGCGCGAGCGCCTCTATGTTTGCGCCAATCCCGTTGAAGAACAGGACCGGCGGATGCTCGCTCTCTTCGTTGAGCCTCCATGTAGCAATCCGTAGCGTCCGGCCGCCCACCCGTTCCATCGTGACGACCGCGTCATCCATTGCGTCTGCCAATGTAGTCCGTCCCTTATGAAGGCCTCCCCGGAGGCCCGCTGAAATGGCACAGGAGAGCGCGTCGATCCCTCGCGGGCTCTCGCTGTGCCATGCCCTGGATCCCTTCAGGACGGAGCAAGCCTTATCAGACTTCTTCGACCACGTAGAGTCCGGGAGCCGCTTCCATGGGTGCGTATTGTGCATTGCCCAGTGTTTCGGGCGCAGCGATCTTGTCGCCCGCGCGTTTCTGTACCCATTCCGCCCAGAGCGGCCACCAGCTGCCTTTCACTTCTTCGGTGCCCTGGAGCCACTCATCGGCTGTCGCGGGCAGCTTGCCTTTCTTCTTCTGAACGAAGTATTTGGCCTTGGGATTGCCCGGAGGGTTCAGGATCGCCTGCATGTGTCCGCTTTGCGAGAGGACGTAGGTGACATCCTTGCTGCCAAACAGCTGGGTCGAACGGTAAGTCGCCTTCCACGGCGTGATGTGATCGGTGACGCCGCCCAGGACGAACAGATCCGAGGTGACCTCGGACAGATCGACCTTGTGGCCGGCCATCTCGGTCTTGCCCGGATTGGAGAAGGCAAGCTCTTCGTAAAGCGTCAGGAAATCGCCCATCAGCGTTGCCGAAAGGTTCGTCGCGTCGGAGTTCCAGTAAAGAACGTCAAAGGCCGGCGGGTCCATGCCGAGCAGGTAATTGTTGATCACATAGCCCCAGATCAGATCGTTCGGGCGCAGCCACGCAAAACCGCGCGCAAGATCGTCGGCCTTGATAATGCCCTGCTTGGAAGCGCGCTGCTTGGCCAGCTTCATGCCGTTGTCGCTCATCAGCGAGGCGGCTTCGATGTCGGTCTGCTTCGGGTGCAGCACGCACACCATGAGCGTGAGCGCGCCGAGAATGTCGTTCTTGGTCGCTGCCAGCTTCGAGGCCAGCACGCTGGCTGTCTGTCCGCCTGAACAGCCGGCCGAGACATTGACCTTTTCCGATCCGGTGATGTCCGCCACCACCTGGAGCGCTTCCTCGCACGAGGCGATATACTCGTTCATACCCCATACGCCCTGTTCCTTGGACGGGTTGCGCCAGGAGATAACGAAGGTCTGGATGCCGTTATCGAGCTGCCACTTGATGATCGACTTCTCGGGGCTGAGATCGTTGATATACATCTTGTTGATCTGCGGCGGGATTGTCAGCTGAGGGATCTCGTGCACTTCATCCGTGGTCGGCGCGTAATGCACCAGCTCGAACATCTCGGTGCGGTGTACGACAGAGCCCTTTGATGTCGCGATATTCTCGCCCAGCTTGAATGGCCGCTTGTCGACTTGGCTGACCATTCCCTTATTCTTGGTGAGATCGTTATAGGCGTTCTGCAGCCCCTTGATGAGGCTCAGGCCGCCCGAATTGATGATCTGCTTCTGCGCCATCGGGTTGCCTGCAAGCGTGTTGGTCGGGGCGATCCCGTCAAGGATGATGTTGGCGATGAAATTGGCCCGGTTGCGCTCCAGTTCGTCCAGCTTGAGATCCTCAAGCCAGCCGCGCATCCCTTTCTGCACGGCAAGATAATATTGCGCGCCGGCCCGGAAAAACGGGTTGTACTGCCAGGCCGGGTCCATGAAGCGCTTGTCTTTTGGGTCGGGCTTCAGGTCACTTTGTCCGGTCATGATCTTGACCATGTCTTCGGTCATCGAACGCGCATGCTTGAAAGTGCGGCTCGGGTCCGAGGCGGTCTCGCGCAGCAGCAGAGCCACGGCCGAAACGAAATCCTCGCGCGCCACGCCGATAAGCGGTCCCAAGGCGTTGGTGGACTGAGCGGCTTCGTTTTCGAGTTGTACGGTACCGTCTGACATCGAAATCCCTTTCTACAGCGCCTCTTTGCGGGCGTTCATGGCTGCGCGATTATTCATTGCTGTACTTCGATACGGCGCCGTCGCGCAGCATGGCAAACCGTTTGTCACCGGGCGCAGGCTGCCGGTGAGTGTTGCGAAGATATGTATCGCATGGGCTTAACGCGCAAGCGTCTCGCCGTATCCCTCTGGTAACGATTGGCGCAATCCCGCGCGTGAAAACCCTTTGGCTGCCTGGCCCGGTTAACCGTTTTTCAAAGCGTTTCGCGCATGGAACGTGAATGGCAAACCGCGCAATTCGAAGACAGGCTGACGGCTCGGGTGTCGACCGCAACGCAACGGCGCGGTCGGTGGCTGGCGGCGCTTCGAATGGCGGAGATGGCGCAGCGCTGGCGGATGTGGAGCCGAGCGACACCCCGACCGTGACCATGCCGCGCAAGAATACCAGGGCCGTAACACCGCGCACGGCCCAGGTCGCAGGGACTGAAAAGCGCTTCACGCGCGATCGTCGTTCTTCGCCGCGCACGCGGTCTCCATCGGCCGGCACGGGTGTGGCCAAACGGCTTAGCGATATGCCGCTTACCGAGCACCAGTTCTACCTTCCCCGACATCAGCACGCGATGGCACTGTTCTTCCTGCTGGCGTTTGCCATCGCCGGATTTGTGGCGCGGGCTGTACCGGGGGTCGAATCGCTGCTGGCTGCGGGGGGGGCGGTCGCGCTCCTGTTTGCCGGCCAGTACCTTGCCACGATCGAACGCCGCGCGGAAACCGTCAAACCGGTTCGCCAGCTGCTTCTTGTGGTCGGGATCGTCGCTCCGATGGCGCTGGCCGGGTTTGCCTTTGCTGGCTGGGTAGAGGCGGGACTTGCCTGGCAGTGGGCGGTGGCGAGCCTCGTGTGCATCAGCGCGGTCTCGGCCGCTGCATTCGGCTCGCGCATCATCTCGCTCTTCAGCGCCAAGATCGCGATCTGGTCAGCCTTTGCCATGGTCGCGCCGTCTTCGCTGATGGTGACAGCCGTTGTCGGCGCCGTTCTGGCGCTGATGATCATTGCGCGATTCGAGTGGAAGGCCTCCGAAAGGCGCCGGATCGAGTCGGAAGCGCGCGAACGCGTTGCCGCGCGCGCCGAAGACATTCTTCGCAGTTTCGAGGAAACGGGGCAGGGCTGGTTCTGGGAAACCGACCGGCGCGGCACGATCAGCTATATTTCGCCCTCTGCCGCAAGCGTTCTGGGCAAGACCGTCGAGGAATTGCACGGTGAGCCGCTGACCGCGATCGTTGACAGACGTTCGGGTGCCGCCGATGCGGAACGCACTCTCGGCTTCCACCTTTCCGCCCGATCCTCTTTTCGTGATATCGAGGTGCTGGCCGCCAACGTCGAGGACGAAGAGCGCTATTGGTCGCTGACCGGACGACCGGTCTATGACAGCTTCAAGAATTTCTGCGGCTTTCGAGGACATGGCACCGACCTCACCGAAAAGCGGCGCAGCGAGCAGCAGGTAACCCGCCTGGCGCATTACGATTCGCTCACTGGGCTCGCTAACCGCGTGCAGATGAGCGAGGCCCTGGAACAGATCCTCTCCGCGCCGCGCGCCAGCGATCGCGCCTGCACGGTGCTGATGCTCGATCTCGACCGGTTCAAGACGGTCAACGATACGATGGGCCACCCTGCCGGTGATGCCTTGCTCCAGCAGGTCGCGCAGCGACTGGAACGGGTGATCGGATCGCACGGGCGCTGCGGGCGTCTGGGCGGCGATGAATTCCAGGTCATCATTCCCGGCGACGGGGACCGCGAGATCCTGGGCCAGATCGCCAAGGAGATCATCAATTCGCTCTCGCAGCCCTATTCAATTGATGGACACAGCGTGGTTATCGGCGCATCGGTCGGCGTTGCCGTTGCGCCTGACGACGGGGTCTCGAATGACGACCTGATTCGCAACGTCGACCTTGCGCTCTACGCTGCCAAGGACGCTGGGCGCGGTGTTCACCGGTTTTACGCAAAGGACCTGCACTCCGCCGCGGAAGAACGCGCCGAGCTTGAACAGGACCTGCGCGAGGCGATCCAGACCGGCGGGCTTTCGCTGTTCTACCAGCCGGTCGTTTACGCCGCGAACGAGAAGATTGTGGGCTTCGAGGCACTGATGCGCTGGAACCATCCCAGGCGCGGCTTCATATCGCCTGACAAGTTCATTCCGATCGCCGAAGATGCAGGGCTGATCGACCAGATGGGGCAGTGGGCCTTGCGCACCGCCTGCGAGGACCTGGCGCGCTGGCCCTCTTCGATCCGCTGTGCGGTCAACGTGTCGCCGCTGCAATTCTCCAACCCCGAACTTGCAACCCATGTCGCCAACGCGCTGGCCCATTCTGGGGTTGATCCCGCGCGGCTCGAGCTTGAGATTACCGAAAGCGTGTTCCTCAATGACAGCTCGGGTACCGAAGCGATGTTCAAGGCGCTCAAACGCGTCGGTGTTCGCCTCGCGCTCGACGATTTCGGGACGGGCTATTCCTCGCTCGGCTATCTCAAGAAAGCGCCATTCGACAAGATCAAGATCGACCAGAGCTTCGTTCGCGGCGCAACCGAGGATGGCAGCCGCAACGGTGCGATCATTTCGTCGATCACCTCACTGGCTGAAGCGCTCAACATGGACACGACCGCCGAGGGTGTGGAAACGCTTGACGAGCTTGAGCTTGTGAGGCTGCTGGGCTGCAGCCACATCCAGGGTTACATCTATTACAAGCCGCTCGACGCCGAGGAGGCCTCGCGCCTGGTGCAGGGCGACCTTGCCGCGGAGGCCGAGGGGCCCAAATCCGCCCGCACCCCCCGCCAGGTCCTGTTGCGCCGCGTGACGGTGGTCCACCGCGAGAACCGGCTGACCGCCAATATCCGCAATCTCTCCGAAAGCGGCGCGATGATCGAGGGGCTCTGGAACATGCCGGTGGGCAGCACGATCCGGATCGAGTTCACGAGCGACCAGTATGTCGACGCGCATGTGCGCTGGTCGCGAGAGAACCGGGTCGGTGTCGAATTTGCCGATCCGCTGCGACGGCGGTCCGACGGCACGTTCTCGGTCCTGCGTTCGCGATCGGGCGCGGCCGCGCTTTACGGCTGAAAGTAGCGGGCGAACCGGCCGGTGTCCAACCGTCCCCGCGCCCGCCGGACGGCCAGTTCCGTGGCGTTGCTAACGAGACTTTTACCCCGGCAATTAGCGTAAAACTAACCACTCGGATTTACACCAGCGCAATCGCCGGGGAGCGGCGCAAGTAAGGTACGGAAGGGATTGGCGAAGTGCCGTTCAAGGGCCTTTTGTCATCATCGAGCGGCAAACCCGCTGAACCACGTCGCAGCGCGGCGCCCCGGGTCCTGTCTGATGCGGACAAGGTCGAGATGCTCAACCAGCTGGAGCAATCAGGACTTGGCTGGTTCTGGGCAAGCGATGCCGAGGGGCGGCTCACCTATCTGAGCCCCGCAGTGGCGGATCGGCTGGAGATCGCGCTTGACGACCTGATCGGCCAGCCGCTCGCGAAACTGTTCGATCCAGCGACCAATGAACGTTCGGCCAAGCCCCTCTCGCTGTTGCTCAACACTCACAAGGCGTTTCGCGGGCTGGCAGTGCAATCGGTGCGAAATCCCGAGGCTGCCGTTCTGCGCCTTGCCGGCCAGCCGATCATGGAAGACGGACAGTTCCTGGGCTTTCGCGGCACGGGCGCTGACATAACAGAGGATTACCTTCGCGAGCAGGAGACTGAAAAGCTGGCGCGCTTTGATTCGCTCACCGGCCTTTCGAACCGCCACCGCATGGCGCACCTGATCGATACGACGCTTACCGCCTTCAAGGCCGCCAAACGCAATTGCGCGTTGCTGATGCTGGACCTCGACCGCTTCAAGCAGGTCAACGATACGATGGGCCACGCGGCGGGCGACGAATTGCTCAAACAGGTCAGCCGTCGTCTGGAACGTGCGATCGGGCGAGATTGCGAGATCGGCCGTCTGGGCGGCGATGAATTCCAGGTGATGATCCCTGACATGGACGATCGCGGCGAGCTTGGTGAGATCGCCTCCCACATCATCACCATGCTCAAGCAACCCTATTCACTCGAGGAAGGGCGCTGTGTGATCGGTGCCTCGGTTGGCATAGCGATCGCCCCGCATGACGGCATCACCAGCGCGCAGATCGTTCGCTCGGCCGACCTTGCGCTCTATGCCGCCAAGAATGGCGGGCGCGGGCAATACCGCTTCTACACCGCCGACCTGGAGAACGAGGCGATCTTCCGGCGCCGGCTTAGCGAGAACCTTGGCGAGGCCCTGCGCGAGGAACAATTGTGCCTTCGCTTCGAACCGATGGTCGATGCGGCGAGCAAGGTGGTGCGCGCTCTTGAGGTTCACATCTGCTGGAATCACCCGGATCGCGGCTATATCGATGAAGAGGAATTTGCCTCTATCGTCGAGGGCTCGGATCAGATCAACGAGGTCACTCTCTGGGCGATCCGCGAGGCCTGCCACCTGGCTGCCGGCTGGCCCGAAAGCGTGCGCATTGCGATCAAGGTGCCGGTCAGCCTGTTCAAGTCGGGCAGCTTTGTCGAAGAGATTTCCGAAGCGCTATCGGCCTCTGGCCTTGCCAGCGCTCGGCTTGACCTTGAAGTGGACGAAGACCTGTTCTTTGGCGATCCCGAAGCCGCCGACCGCGTGCTGGGCGCGTTGTTCAAGCTGGGTGTTCGCCTGACGCTCGATGATTTTGGCAAGGGCTATTCCTCGCTCGCCTATCTGCGGCGCGCGCCATTCGATGCCCTCAAGATCGACCAGAAGCTGATCGCCGAGGCCGAGCGCGTTGACGCGCGCGAACTGGGCCTGATCAAGGCGATTGTCGCGCTGGCCGGTGCGCTCGAAATGGATACGATCGCGACCGGGATCGACACGCCCGATCTGATGCGCTCGATCGGCGAATGCGGCGTACGCTTCGTTCAGGGCGCGATCTTTGCCGAATCGATCGGTGAGGAAGATGTCGGGGCCGAGATGACCGAGGGTTCATGGACCATCCCGCCAAGCGAGAACCGCACCAAGCGCACCCGCCGCCGCACCGTGTTTCGCAAGATCCAGGTGATCCACGACGACCACTCCTATGAGGTGACCTTGCGCAATCTGTCGAAGACGGGCGCATTGATCCAGGGTCTCGCCGATGTGCCCAAGGGCACGCAATTCGTCGTCGATCTGGGAGGCGGGCAATTGGCAGTGACGACCGTCATCCGCACCAATGGGGATATCCAGGGGCTCGAATTCGAGCAGTCGCTTGTCGAGGATGGATCAGGCGGTCTGTGCACCCGCAATCGCGTCAGCCCTTACGCGCTGGCCTCGGCAGGCGCGCCGCTCGAGGCGCTTTCGGCGGGCAGCTACAACGCGATGCAGGGCGGTGGCCTCGGCGCAAGCGGCAGCGCCCCGCAATTCGCCTATTCGCGCCAGTCGATACAGGAACACGCCTAGGTCACTGCGGCTATCCCGGTTGCGTCATTTCCCGCTATGCGAGCGTAGATAAATGGGCCTAAGGGCCTCTTTATTGAAATGACTTGGGGCCTTCCCCCCGCTAGATCGCCGGACATATGACTGACCTTTCCAAGATCCGTAACTTCTCGATCATCGCGCATATCGACCATGGCAAGTCCACGCTGGCTGACCGGCTGATCCAGTTTACCGGCGGCCTCACAGACCGCGAAATGTCCGAGCAAGTCCTTGATAATATGGACATTGAGCGCGAGCGCGGCATCACCATCAAGGCTCAGACCGTGCGCCTTAACTACACGGCCAAGGACGGCGAGACCTACCAGCTCAACCTGATGGACACGCCCGGCCACGTCGACTTCGCCTACGAGGTCTCGCGCAGCCTTGCCGCATGCGAGGGCGCACTGCTGATCGTGGACGCGGCGCAAGGCGTGGAGGCGCAAACGCTCGCTAACGTCTATCAATCGATCGAGCATGACCATGAAATCGTGCCTGTCATCAACAAGATTGACCTGCCCGCGGCCGAGCCGGAGAAAGTCCGCGCCGAGATCGAGGATATTATCGGCCTCGACGCTTCCGAAGCCGTGCTCACCAGCGCCAAATCGGGCATCGGTATCGAGGACGTGCTGGAAGCGGTCGTCGCCAAGATCCCTCCGCCCAAGGGCGAGCGCGACAAGCCGCTCAAGGCCAGTCTCGTCGATTCATGGTACGATCCCTATCTCGGCGTCGTCATCCTCGTGCGCGTCGTCGAAGGCGTGCTGACCAAGGGCCAGCAGATCCGGTTCATGCAGGGCGGCACCCAGCACCTCGTCGACCGCGTCGGTTGCATGCGCCCCAAGATCGAGCAACTGCCCGAACTCGGCCCCGGCGAAATCGGCTTCATCACCGCCCAGATCAAGGAGGTCGAGCAGGCCCGCGTCGGTGATACGATCACCACCGTCAAGAACGGCGCGCCCGAACCGCTCAAGGGCTACAAGGAAGTGCAGCCCGTGGTTTTCTGCGGCCTCTTTCCCGTCGATGCCGCCGACTTTGAAAAACTGCGCGAAAGCATCGGCAAGCTGCGGCTCAACGATGCCTCCTTCTCGTTCGAGATGGAGAGCTCGGCTGCGCTGGGCTTCGGCTTTCGCTGCGGGTTTCTCGGCCTGTTGCACCTCGAGATTATCCAGGAGCGCCTCAGCCGCGAGTACGATCTCGACCTCATCACCACCGCGCCTTCGGTCGTCTACCGCGTCCATCTCGCGCACACCAAGACCGAGGATGCGAGCATTGTCGACATTCACAACCCCGCCGACTGGCCCGACGTCAACCGGATCGACATGATCGAGGAGCCGTGGATCAAGGCGGTGATCTACACGCCCGATGAATATCTCGGCGCGATCCTGAGACTGTGTCAGGACCGGCGCGGCATCCAGACGCAGCTGACTTATGTGGGCGGGCGCGCACAGGTGACCTACGAATTGCCGCTGAACGAAGTGGTGTTCGACTTTTACGACCGCTTGAAATCGATCAGCCGGGGCTACGCCTCGTTCGACTACGAGCAGATTGGCCTGCGCGAAGGCGATCTGGTGAAGATGAACATTCTGGTGAATGCAGAGCCCGTCGATGCGCTATCGCTGATCGTGCACCGCAATGTAGCCGAAGAGCGCGGGCGGGGCATGTGTGAGAGGCTCAAAGACCTGATCCCGCGGCACCTGTTCAAGATCCCGATCCAGGCGGCAATTGGCGGCAAGATTATCGCGCGCGAGACCATCGCCGCGCTGCGCAAGGATGTGACCGCGAAATGCTATGGCGGCGATATTACCCGTAAGAAGAAACTGCTGGAGAAGCAGAAGAAGGGTAAGGCCCGCATGCGCGAATACGGAAATGTGAGCATCCCGCAGGAAGCCTTTATTGCAGCGTTGCGGATGGGGGAGGAGTAGCGCGTCCTTCCGATTGTGATCAGAGCCTATGACTTACGTTGCTCTCATCACCGCCAAGCAAGGCCAGATCGGTCCGTCACTCCCATTCGTCATTGCGAGGAGCGAAGCGACGCGGCAATCCAGTGCCGGCGTGCAAAACCGCTCTGGGTTGCTTCGCTGCGCTCGCAAAGACGGGCTGGGTGAAAAGCACGTGCGAATTGGGATGCAAGAGGGCGCTATCCCGAGCAACTAAACCGCGATACCGGACTCATATCGAAGGCCAACCCGCCCAGAAGCTCACGTTTTCACCCGCGCTTGGGATGGGCGGGGCGAGGGGTGGACTTGACGCAAGTCTTTCGAAAGCCTTTGTGTAAGCGAATGACATTCGGGGTCTTCATGCACAAGGATGGGTCGATCTACGACGACATCCCTGAGGTGCACTACCAGTTTCCGAAAAGCTATCTCAGCCGCGCTGAACAGATGGTGGGCGACTGGATTGTCTATCGCGAGCCGGTCAAGATACCGAATTCCAAGGGCTTCTTCGCGGTGGCTAAGGTCGAGGAAATCATACCTGACCCCACGGAGCCTGACCGCTTTCGTGCGAACATCGAGAAAGGCAGCTATCTGCCATTCGAGCCGACTGTCCCGCATATCGTGAATGGCGAACAGGTCGAGCGCGGCGTTCTCAATGATGAGGGTAGAGTGTCCGGTCGCGCCCAAGCCGCTGTGCGCCTGCTCTCGCAAGCCGACTTCACCCGCATCATCAAATTGGGTTTGCCGGACGATCAAACGCTGCCGCGTGTCGATGATCCCGAAAGCGAAAACCTCGTCTGTGAAGAGCAAACACCGTTCGAGATCGAGCGCCCACTTGTCCAATCGCTTGTTTCCCGGCCGTTCCGTGACAAGGCCTTCCGCCGCGCTGTGCTCCACGCCTATGATGGGCGCTGCGCGGTCACCGGCTGGAAGCTCGTAAACGGGGGAGGGCGGCTGGAAGCCGAGGCTGCGCATATCCGCCCGGTCGAGCACGGCGGACCGGATTCGCTTCGAAATGGGCTTGCCCTTTCGGGCACCGCGCACTGGATGTTTGATCGTGGTCTGATCTGCGTCTCCGACGATCACGACATTCTGATTCACCGCAAGGTCAACGACCGCGCTGGGGTAGAAGCAATCATCAATCCGTCGGGCAAGCTCATCGCTCCAGAGCGGGCCTCAGACAGGCCGCATCCGCAATTCCTGTCGT
Source organism: Erythrobacter sp. (assembly GCA_043567175.1). Classification (GTDB taxonomy): domain Bacteria; phylum Pseudomonadota; class Alphaproteobacteria; order Sphingomonadales; family Sphingomonadaceae; genus Erythrobacter. Next base: position 829,958 of record CP121323.1, on the reverse strand, counting down.
GGCATAGGCAACATCACGAATTCGTGAGCTAAAGGGCGCGCTCCGCGCTCACCCCTCATCCCTCTCGCACAACGATGACATCGCAGAGCGCGCTTGGCTTATGGCGTGGGTGTTGGTGCCCAGCAGGCGGCGGGCAAGGTCCAAGCGGGTTGCGACGATGATCGCCTCAACCTTGAGCTTGGCGGGGAGGCTCACCACTTCGCGCGCGATCGAGCCTGCAGGGGCGTGAGCACACAGACCAGGTGCAGCGCCATCGGGCCGTGCGCGAGGAAAGCGCATAGCTTTTGGCCCATGAGGCGCGATCCTGCTTCGTCCTCCCGGTCAAGCGCAATGAGGACTGAGGCCTACATCGAAGGCTCATAGTGCCGGGCTTGTGGTCATGAAATATGGGCGGGGCGCTCAAGTTCAACGCTGCGCAGGGCAACGTCGGTATCGGCGCCGAATTCGACCAGCAACAACTCAGCGAGGCGCAGGCTGCCCTCGATCGTCTCGGGCACCGCGACATTGGCGCCGCCCTTCAGAAGCGTATCGGCGTGGACGGCGTCGCGCGCGCGGGCGAGGATCGGCAGGCGCGGGGCGAGGCGGCGGATTTCGTGGGGGAGCGCCTCGGTAGCCTCCTTGTTGGCGATCGTCACCACCACGGCGGATGCCTGGTCTAGCCCGGCCTCGCGCAGCACTTCGAGGCGTGAGGCATCGCCCATGCGCACCGGGCGGCACTCGCCAGAGGCGCGGCGGGCGATATCGGGATCGCGGTCGATCGCGACATAGCGGATATCCTGCCGGTCGAGCACGTTGGCGATCGTCTCGCCCACGCGCCCATAGCCTGCGAGTATGACGTGGCCGCCAAGCTCGCTTGCCCAGGCGGTTTCCTCGAAGCCTGCCTGAGGCGCGCCGCGTTCGAGCTTTGCCGAAACCCGGCGGGCGAGCGCATCAAGGCCCGGCGTTGCCAGCATGGTAAGGCCGACGACGATCAGCATGAACTGGCCGATATCGGCAGGCAGCAGACCGACCGTGACCGACAGGCCGACGACGAGAAAGCCGAATTCGCCCGCCTGGCCGAGCATGATCGCAACTTCGGCCGCGCGGTGGCGGGGCAGGCGCCAGGCTAGGCACAGCGCAAAGTTGATGGCGACCTTGATCGCGATCAGGCCGAATGCGCAGGCGATGATCAGCACCGGCTCGTCGATCACCACCCGCCAGTCGATCCCCATGCCCACCGAGAGGAAGAACAGGCCCAGCATCAGGCCCTTGAACGGCTCGATGTCGATCTTGACCTGGTGGCGGAACTCGGTCTCGGCGATCAGCAGGCCGGCGAGGAAGGCGCCGAGCGCCATCGAGAGCCCCGCAAAGCCCGTGAGCGCCGCGGTGCCGACCGCGATCAGCAGCACGATGGCGACAAAGGCCTCGCGGCTGTCCGCGCCCGCGACCAGCGCGAGCAGCGGGCGCAAGCCGAGGCGGCCGACGAAATAGATTGCCGCAATCACCAGCGCCGCCTCGCCCACCGCGATGCCGAAACCCAGCGCGACATTGCCCGCCGCCATCGTCCCCAGAACGCTCACGGCGAACAGGATTGGCACCACGGCAAGGTCCTGCATCAGGAGGATCGAGAAGGTCGCGCGCCCGCTTGGCGTGCCGAGGCGTCCTCCCTCGATCAGCAACTGGGTGACGATGGCAGTGGAGGAAAGCGCCAGGCACGCGCCCAGAATGATCGCGATTGCAGGCGCATTGCCCCAGGCAAAGGCGATGGCGGCGATCACGGCTCCGGTGACGAGGATCTGCGCGCTGCCTAGCCCGAAGACCAGCCGCCGCATGGCCCACAATCTTTCAAAGGATAGCTCCAGCCCGATCACGAAGAGCAGGAAGATCACGCCCAGTTCGGCAAGCACCGTCACCCCTTCGACATCGGTGATGACGAGGTAGGAAACGGGTGCGTAAACCTCAGCCAGAAGGCCAAGGCCATAGGGGCCGATAAGGCTGCCGATGATGAAATAGCCGATCACCGGGCTGACCAGACGCTGAAGCAGCGGAACCGCTATTCCGGCGGCGACCAGGAAGACCAGGATCTCGCGCAGATAGGGGATGTGAACGTGCGATTCCATGGCCGTTTGCTGGGCCATGGCGATGCAAGTTTCAAGTCACTGCTGTCAGCCGTCCGCCTGGTCGCGGGCTTGATCGCGCGCCTGGTCGCGGGCCTTGAGCCGCTCGTAGAGCGCATGCGCCCGGCGTGTCTCGCTCGAGAGGCGTTGCCATTCCAGTCTTTGCTCGCGCTCGATCCGCTGGCGCACCACCTCGATCTTGGCGTCGATGCTGGCGCGCAGCTGCGCCGGCGAGACGTTGCGCTGCTCGGCTTCCCATTCGGCGCGCCATTGCGCCTTGAGCCGCTTTTTCTCCATCTCGCCAATCGCGCCGCGCGTGCCCTGCTGTCCGGCCCGGCCTTCGCCAAAGCGTTCGGGCGCGCGGTTGCGCAGGATGAACATCAGCAGGCCGTCATTGTATTTCTTACGCGAGCCGATGAGCTTGCCGTAGGAATAGAGCGGTTCCTCCACGCCGTTCAGCGCGCGGTCCATGGCGACATCCTCGATCCGCTGCACGCCGAGATCCAGCGCTTCCTCCCAGGCCTTGCGGAATTCGTCCGAGCCGGGCGAGCGGCGCAGGTCGTAGGCGCTGTGCGGGCTCATCGCGACGGTCCGGCACGCAGCAGTGACCGAGCCGGTGTCCGCGAGCGCATCGATGAAGTCGCGCTGGCGTTCGGGGGTCCAGCCGTCATGGCGCTGGCGCTGGCGCGGGACGGGGCTGAAAGCGGGTGTATCGCTGGTGGGCAATGGCTCTGGCTGCGCTGCGGGTGCGGGCGGGGTGGCGGGCTGGGCGGCGGGAGCGGACGGCTCGGCTTGGCGGGTCATTCGCGAGCGTGAACCAGAAAAATTGCGAGTAGGAAAATTGTTTCGCCTACGCGTCTTGTCCGGCGCTTGGTGCGGTCCCTGCCTTGGCGTTGATGAGAAGCTGCGGATGCAGGCCGCGGCCCGATGCTATTGCTTCGGCGAGGCGATATCCCGGCTCAAGAGAATTTTCTGCGTCATGTTGCAAATAGGTCACGCGTTGCGCGCACCGAAAGGTAGGGTTCCCTAGCGTCATTTACTTACATGACGATAATTTTAAGGATCCATTTGTTGCGCCAAAACTGTTGCTAAGGAACTAATCTGTTGTTACGTCTTTGTTGCAATTGTGGGTCAAAAGCCAAAAGGCTGGCCCATGAGTGTGCGAAACGGAGTGCAAGAGCGCTCTGGCTTCCTGATCCGCGCCATCATGGGTGAGGGTCGCAGCGACTTTTCTGGTCGCATCGGGGAAGCGGGAGCCAGGAGAGGACGCATCGGATCGTGGTCGAGCCGGCCAGTTCTTTCCTGCTGTGCGAGCCCCCTGCTTGCACACGCTGCATGAGTTGACCGGCTCTCGTTTTTGCAACGGGAGTTTCCGAATGAACCTTCGTACTTTTCTCTTTACCAGCGCGGCCCTGACGGCTGCTTTCATCCCCGGCGTCGCGGCAGCCGAAGAACTCGGCAATGTCGAAGCGCAGACCCTTGCCGGCGTTGAAACGGCGGCCAATTCGGCCGAGAACGATCTCGCCCCTGTCACTCTGGCACCCGGCGCCCTTTCCGATAAGCAGGGCTATATCGCCGCGCTTCCCGACGGCGAGACCGCGCAGCTTGCGATCGAGCCTTCGGCCAAGACCTTCGACCTCGCCAGCGAAGCGGACAGCACCGCGAAATTGGCTGCCAACAGCGTAGTCGCCATCGCTCAATATAGCGGCTCCGAGGCGGGGACCGAGGCGCGCGAAGACAGCTACACCGTGTTGCTCAATCAGGATTCGTTCTTTGGTTTCTACCCCAGCTTCAACGGCCTCATCCCGATCAGCGACAATGTCGATTTCAGCTTTTACGGGATCTTCTGGACGACGGACGGCTTTGGCACCGGGCTTGGTTCGGACCTGTGGACCGAATTTGGCGCGGGCGTCGCGATCCACACGATGGACGATAACCTCGTGATCAAACCGCAGATCGGCATCACCAACGGCGCGCTGCTTTCGGGCGGTGTGCGCGATGACGTGACCGATCTGCCGACTGGCACGGGCGGCAATTTCCTCGACGGGATCGTGCCGAGCCTGACGATGAACTATTCCGACGACAATTTCGAAGCGGAATATTACGGCGGCTATTACGCAGCGGTTCGCAACCGCAACGATCCGGGTGCTAACGATTTCCTGCACACCTGGATCAATGCGGGCGGAAAGATCAGCGACAAGTTCTCCGCCGGCGCGCATTACGAATTGCTCAGCCTAACGCGCACCAAGGGCGGCAACAGCGCTGTCGTCTACCAATGGATCGGGCCGTATGTGCAATTCTCGACCGATAACGGTTTCTTCGCACGCTTTACCGCGGGCGCGGACGTGGAAGATGGCAATGACGGCGATTTCTACAAGCTGACCGCCGGTTTCTCGTTCTGAACCGGCTGATGATCTAGGCCCCGAAAACTGGACTTAGGCTCAAGGAGAGGGGCGCTGCGGCTGATGTCGCGGTGTCCCTTTCTCTTTTCGCTGCGGCCAGCATGCAAGCATGTGGCGGGGCATAGGTTGAGCGCAAGCGAAACTGGTCACTTGGCGTTCACGAGAGCTCTGGCTATACCGCGCGACATGACCGGTAACACTTCGTCTTTCACAGCCCGCCCGTTTCGCGCCGCTATCCTTGGCGCAGCCGCCCTTGCCACCGCTGCTTGCGGGGGGGGATCGGCCAACAAGGACGTCGCCTATGTCGCGCGCGACGTCGAGACGCTCTACGCCGAGGCGCAGCGGCGCATGGACAAGGGCAACATCATCCTTGCCGCCGCACTGTTCGACGAGGTCGAGCGTCAGCACCCCTATTCGCCCTGGGCGCGCCGCGCGCAGTTGATGAGTGCGTTTAGCTACTACGTGGCGCAGGATTACAACGCGGCAATCTCCAGCGCGCAGCGGTTCCTCTCGATCCACCCGGGCAACAAGGATGCGCCTTACGCCTATTACCTGATCGCGCTGTCCTATTACGAGCAGATCAGTGACGTGAACCGCGACCAGAAGATCACCGAGCAGGCGCGCGCCGCGTTGCAGGAAGTGAATCGCCGTTTCCCCCAGTCCGAATACGCCGCCGATGCGCGCCTCAAGATGGACCTTGTCGACGATCACCTCGCTGGCAAGGAAATGGAGATTGGCCGCTTCTACCAGCGCTCGGGCCAGTGGCTCGCGGCAGCCTTGCGGTTCCGCAACGTGGTCGACGATTTCCAGACCACCAGCCACACGCCCGAGGCGCTGTACCGCCTGACCGAGAGCAATCTGGCGCTGGGCCTGCCTGAAGAGGCGGTGAAATACGCTGCCGTTCTGGGTGCCAACTATCCCGGCACCGAGTGGTATGAACGCGCCTTCAAGCTGGTCGACAAGCACGCCCAGGGTGTCACCGCCAGCTGACGATTTATCCATGCATTGCTGACCGGAGCCTTACACGATGACGCAACCCTCGACAGTCAACGCCTCGCTTCCCGCTGGTCTGATCCTGCTGGCCGTCTCGTGCCTCAATATGGGTTATGGCCTATGCATGCTTGTCAACGACATGGAGGGCGCCGGCGTGCCGCTTGGCATCGGGGCTGCGATGTCCGCGCTCTCGACGATCTTCATCGTCCGCGGCGCGCCGGTAAAGGCTCCTGATGCCGCCCCTGGCGATGACGCTGCCCTGTGAGCTCTTGCTGTAGGGCCTTGCGCTCCTGAGTGTGACAGGCGCGCCTCCCTTCGCTGCCGCGTCTTCAAGATGTCTTTAGCGCCTCGCTCAGTGTGCGCTTCAGTTCTTCCAGCGTGTAGGGCTTGCGCAGGAGCCGGGTGCGTTTCATTTCATCGACGCCAAGCTTGTCGAAAGCCGATGCGGGATAGCCGGAGGTAAAGACGATCCGCATACCGGGCGATAGCCTGGCGATCTCGTCGGCAAGCTGTTTGCCGTTCATACCTCCCGGCATGATCACGTCGGTAAAGACAAGATTGAAGGTCTCGCCTCTTTCCTTACTCAGTTCGATCTTGGCGAGCGCCGCGCGCGCGTCCTCGGCCGTCTCGGTCTCGTAGCCCAGCCGCTTCAGTGTGCGCTCGACCTGCCGGCGCACGAAAGGCTGGTCTTCGACGATGAGGATGCGGCTGCTGGCTTTCTCGTTGAAAATCCGCCCGGCGGGTCTGGCCATTTCGGGCTCGGCCTCGCCCTCGGCACTGGTGCGCGGAAAATACATCGTGATTGATGTGCCGTGACCCTCCTCGCTGTAGACGGCGATGTGCCCGCCCGATTGCCTGACGAAGCCGAACACGGTGCTCAGCCCCAGACCGGTGCCTTTGCCCACGTCCTTGGTGGTGAAGTAGGGCTCGAAAATCCTTGGCTGAGCCTCGCGCGGGATGCCGCAACCGGTGTCTGTGACCGTGATCCCGACATAATCGCCCGGTTCGCAATCGGGGAAGATCTGCGCGCTGTGGTCGTCGAAGGTGCGGTTTTCCCCGCTGATGATGATCGACCCGCCATTCTCCATCGCATCGCGTGAATTGAGGCACAAATTGAGGATCGCCTGCTGCAATTCGTTAGGGTCAACGATGATCGGCCACAGATCGTCGCTGATATCGACGGTCACCGAATAGGCCTCGGTAAAGCCGGACTGGACGAGGTCGCGAGCGCGGTGGACGAGATCGCTCGGATCAAGGCGCTCGGGGCCAAGGCGCCGCTTGCCGGAAAAGGACAACAGCCGCTCTGTCAGCTTGCCCGCGCTTTGCGTCGCTTCAAGGATGAGATCGACCGATTCGCGGTCCTCTTCATCCAGCTCTCCCATCTGCATGAGTTCGGCATTGCTCTGGATCACCATAAGCAAATTGTTGAAATCATGTGCGACCCCGCCGGTGAGCCGCCCGACCACTTCGAGCGCGCGGGCCTGGGTAAATCCTTCGCGCTGGCGTTTTTGCGCGGTGACATTACGCAGGCTGCCGACGATGCGGGTGGGTGTCATGTCCTCCTTTCGGAAAACCCTTGCTTCCAGCGCAACGGTAATCGTCTGACCAAGATCGTCGGTCATTTCGTATTCGCAGGTCCACTGGTCGTCATCCGAGGCCAGGAACCTTTCATAGGCGGCGCGGACGGTTTCGGCTTCGTCGATGCCGGAGGCGTCGAAGATGCCGGCTTTGTCATCGCTCTTCATTTCGAGGCCGAGCTTCTTCACCCAGTCCTCGGTGATGATGTATGTCCCTGTCTCCAGGTTGCGTTCCCAGATCACGTCGCTCACCGCATCGGCGATAATTTGGAACCGGCTTTCGGTCTCGCGCAACTGTGCAAGCGCCTTGCGAGACCGATCGCGCTCCACCTTCGTGCGCCGTTCGGCTTCCTTGAGCTGGGTGATATCGGTAAAGCTCACAAGTACCTGGCTCACTTCGCCGTCCTCGCCGAAAATCGGCGTCGCGGTGCAATCGAGCCAAACCCGCGAATTGTCGTCAGCCCGCCTGTTGCCGAGCACCTGCGTGATCTGTCGGCGCAGATTGATCGCGTGCGCGACCGGGAATTCGTCGGCGGTCAGAGGGTTCTCGTCCTCGTCGACCACTTGCCAGCGCGGATCGGAATTGAGCCTGCCCTCGATCTCCTCATCGCCGGTGCCAAGCATGATGCGCGACGCTGAATTGGCATAGAGCAATGTGGAATCCGGCGCGTGCACCGCGATCCCCGAAGTGATGTTCTCGACCATGAAGCGGTAATCGGCCTCGAGCTTTTCCAGCTTTACCTGCGCCTCGACCTGCGCGGTGATATCCTGGAACGAACCTCGCAAGGCGGCGATCGTCCCGTCCTCTTTCAACTCGGCCTTGCCGGTTACGCGCGACCAGAACCACGAGCCCGAGGAATGGCAGGCGCGCACGATCGTATCGAAGTCCTCGCCATGCGTCTGACAGCGATCGAGCAATTCGACGAGCTCGCGCCGGGCTTCGTCATCGAAATGCGACAGGGCAAACTCGAGATTGATTTCTTTCCCGTGGGGTGCGCCGAACAGGTCGTACATCACCGAGGTCCACTGGATCGTGTCGGTTCTGAAGCAGTAACGCCACGCGCCCGAACGGTTCGCTGCACAAGCGTCCTTGAGCAGATCGCATTCGATTTCGTGGTCCAACCCTAGCCTCCCTACCACCCGTCAAGTGTCAACTTCATCGATGTGTTAAGCAAATGTTGCGTTAGCCACAAGCTTGCAGGGCTGCGGCCAACTGTTGATTGTGCCTGACAGGCGGTGACGCCTTGCGAAGGCTACGCTAAACAGCCAGGCACGATGCTTACTCGTCTCTCCATCCGCAACATTGTCCTGATCGAGGCATTGGACCTTGATTTCGATAAGGGACTGGGCGTTCTCACCGGCGAGACCGGGGCGGGCAAGTCGATCCTGCTGGATGCGCTGGGGCTGATCCTGGGTGACCGGGCGGAGACGCGGCTGGTGCGCAGCGGAGAGGCCAAGGCGAGCGTGACCGCGAGTTTCGAGTTCGCCGCGCTGCCGCAGATCATAGCCGAGGCGCTGGACGAGGCGGATATCGAATGCGAGCCGGGCGAGCCGCTGATGATCCGCCGCCAGGTCAAGGCTGATGGCGGGTCCAAGGCCTTCGTCAACGACCAGCCAGTGAGCGCCGCTCTGCTGCGCAGCCTCGCGCCTGCCCTGGTCGAGCTGCACGGACAGCACGACGATCGCGGCCTGGTGAACCCGCGCGGCCATCTCGCTCTGCTCGATCGCTATGCCGGGACCGACCTTGATGGTTTGCGCGGTGCCTATGAGGCCTGGGCCAAGGCCGAAGCGGTGCTCGCCGAGGCGCGGGCCGAGGTTGAACAGGCGAAGGCCGATGAAGAACTCCTGCGCGCTCACCTGGAGGAACTCGAGGCGCTTGCCCCGGAAGTAGGCGAGGAAGAGGCGCTCGCCGCCACGCGCATTGACCTGCAGAAGGGCGAGAAACTGTCGGGCGATCTCGAGGATTTGCGCCATGTCTGGGAAGGCTCGGATTCGCCGCTCGCCTCGCTGCGCGTCGCGGCGCGCAAGCTGGACCGGATCGCCGGGGAGCACCCGCTGCTGGCCGAAGCGCTCGACGCGCTCGACAGGGCGGTGATCGAGGCGGGCGAGGCCGAGCAGAAGCTGGAGGCGGCGGCAGAGGCGCTGGTGCATGATCCGCAAGCGCTCGACGCTGCAGAGACCCGCCTGTTCGAACTGCGCGCGCTGGCGCGCAAGCATCGCTGCGAGGCTGATGGCCTGCCTGGTCTGATGGTCGAAATGCGCGGAAAACTTGAGGCGATCGAAGGGGGCGAGGCGCATCTAGGCGGGCTTGAACAAGCCGCGAAGGCCGCGCGCGAGACCTATGTTGCAGCGGCAGGTGCCGCCTCCGACCTGCGCGCGAAAGCGGCCAAGCGCCTCGACAAGGCGGTCGCTGCCGAACTCGCGCCGCTCAAGCTCGATGCCGCGCAATTCCAGACATCGCTGACACAGCTTCCCGAGGAGCGCTGGGGCGCGCTGGGGCAGGATGCGGGCGAATTCCTCATCGCCACCAATCCCGGTGCGCCGTTTGCGCCGCTTGCCAAGATCGCGAGCGGAGGCGAATTGTCGCGCTTCATTCTCGCGCTCAAGGTGGCTTTGGCCGAAAGGGGCGGGGCGGGCACGATCATCTTCGACGAGATCGACCGCGGCGTCGGCGGTGCGGTCGCCAGCGCGATTGGCGAACGCCTCGCGCGGCTGGCGAGCGAAGAGGGCCAGCTGCTGGCCGTCACCCACAGCCCGCAGGTCGCGGCGCGCGGCAACCTCCACTATCTCATCGCCAAATCGTCGAGCGGCACTGTCACCAAGACCAGCGTGGTTGAACTCGACGCCAGCGGACGGCAGGAAGAGATCGCACGCATGCTTTCGGGTGCCGAGATCACCTCGGAAGCGCGCGCGCAGGCGGATCGATTGCTGGAAGGTGTGTGATGGATCTTGGCGGCCTTGTTCTTCTGTTGCTGATGACGCCGGTTCTGGCGGCAATCGGCATCACCACGCTCGCCGCCTTCGCGATCATGATGCTGCTCGGCCTGCTCAGCGATATGAGCTTCAAGCGGCTGTTTTTCGTCTCCTTCTTCATGGGTCTTGCCGCGCCGGTGATGCTGAGCATATTGGTGTTCTCCTCGATCGCCGATGGCACTTTCGAGCGCAACCTGCGCGACGGGTTCGAGCAGTTTGTCGATCTCCCGGCCGAGGATGGCGGCAATCTGGGCGGCGCGCTCGGCGAATTGCAGCAGATCGGCCGCGAGGTCGATCGCGGCAATCTGAGCGAGGAGGAAGCCGAAGAGCGGATCCGCGAATTGTTCGTCGGATCGCGCGATGCCTCCGCCAGTCAGGAGGATGAAACGGGTCTGATTGGCGAGGATACGCCTGGTGAGCCGGGCCTGCGGCTCAATATTGACGGGGTCCAGATCAGCGGTGAGCGAGAGGGCCTCAGGATCAAGATCGACTGAGCGCGAACATGTGTCATACGCGTTGCCTTGGCGTGGGCCTGTGCGATAAGCGCCCGGAGCCATGGAGAAACCGGGAATGCACCACGCCAGCCACCTGAAAGCCGCCACCACGCTGATCGCCACTTTTGCTCTTTTTGCCTGCTCGCCCGGCGACCTTGTGCCGACACCGGCGGATACGACGATGTATTCCCCCGCCGATCTCAACGTCATTGCCGCTTCCGAGCCGACCGCGCGGCTTGCCTATGCGGGCGAGGCCGAAGTGCAGACCGGTGATTTGCGCGTGCCCGAGGGGCGCGGCCCTTTTCCTGTGGCGATGCTGGTTCATGGCGGGTGCTGGAACAATCTCGGTTTGATCAACAATATGGGCCCGCTTGCCGATTGGCTCGCCGAGAACGGCGTTGCCAGCTGGAACGTCGATTATCGCGAGCTCAAGACCGGCGGCGGCTGGCCGCAGACCTTTGTCGATTGGGCCGGCGCGCTCTCGCAATTGCAGACGCTGGCCGCGTCGCACGCGCTCGATCTGGAGCGGATCACCGTGATCGGCCATTCCTCGGGCACGCTCCCGGCGGTGTGGCTGGGCATGGAGGGTCGCGGTGATGCGATCGTCAGCGACAATATTCCCGATGTGCGCGCCGCGGTCACGCTTGACGGCCCGCTCTCGCTCAATGGCATGAGCGGCGTTCAAGAGGACATTTGCAGCGAGCCCGTCGTCTCGCAGCTGATGGGCGGGACGCCTGAGGATGTTCCCGAGCGCTATGCCATGGTCGAACCGGGCGAGAATGACTTTGCGCTGGAAGAAATGCTGGTGGTCGTCGGCTCGTTGCCGCTTGACTTTGATACGCCGGTGGCCGCGATCGCTGGCCAGGGCGTGAAGGTAACGCGCATCGATCTCGACGGACGCAGCCACTTCAACCTGCTGGTGCCGGGCACGGCCGATTTCGGGCGGATCGAGCCGGATTTGCTGAGGGTGGCGCAAGGAAAATGAGCGCGGAAATGTCCGAAGCCCAAGCCGCCAACGAATTGATGCGGCTGGCGCGCCAGATTGCGCGTCACGACAAGCTGTATCACGCCCAGGATACGCCCGAGATCACCGATCAGGAATATGACGCACTGGTGCGCCGCAATGCGCAGCTTGAGGCGGCGTTTCCGCATCTGGTGCGCGAGGACAGTCCGTCCCGCAAAGTGGGCCACGCGGTCGCAGCTTCGCCGCTCTCCAAGGTGACGCACGAGGTTCGCATGATGAGCCTCGACAACGCCTTCTCGGACGAGGAACTGGTCGAGTTCTTTGCCCGTGTGCGGCGCTACCTGAACCTGCCCGAAGACGAGCCCGTGGGGTTTACCGTCGAGGACAAGATCGACGGGCTCTCCTGCTCGCTGCGCTACGAAGACGGCAGACTGGTGCGCGCCGCCACGCGCGGCGACGGGCAGGTGGGCGAGGATGTGACCGCCAATGTGGCGCATATCTCAGACATCCCGCAGCAATTGCCGGATGGCGTTCCCGACATCTTCGAGGTGCGCGGCGAGGTTTATATGGAACGCGCCGCCTTTGCCGAGCTCAACCGCCGCGCCGAGGAAGAGGGGACCAAGCTCTTTGCCAATCCGCGCAACGCGGCTGCCGGCTCGCTGCGGCAGAAGGATGCAAGCGTCACCGCCAGGCGCCCGCTTCGGTTCTGGGCGCATGGCTGGGGTGCGGTCTCCGAATTGCCGGGCGAAACACAAAGTGAGGTTGTCGAGGCGCTGAAAGCCTGGGGTTTCCCGATCTCGCCTCTTTTCGCGCGCTTCGAAAGCGCCGAAGAGCTTATCGCGCATTACAATCGCATCGGCGCGGCGCGGGCGGATCTTGACTACGAGATCGACGGCGTCGTCTACAAGGTGGATCGGCTCGACTGGCAGGAGCGCATGGGCTTTGTCGCCAAGGCGCCGCGCTGGGCGATCGCGCGTAAATTCCCCGCTGAGCGCGCGGAAACGACGCTTGAGGCAATCGATATCCAGGTCGGGCGCACGGGCAAACTCACGCCGGTTGGGCGCCTTGCGCCGGTGCTGGTGGGCGGGGTTACCGTGACCAACGTCACGCTCCACAACCGCGACGAGATCGAGCGCCTGGGCGTGCGACCGGGCGACCGCGTGGTGATCCAGCGCGCGGGCGACGTAATCCCGCAAGTGGTCGAGAACCTGACGCCGGATGTGGCGCGCGAACCCTTCGTCTTTCCCGATCATTGCCCTGTGTGCGACAGCGAGGCCGTGGCCGAGGACGATGATGTCGACGTGCGCTGCACCGGCGGATTGATTTGCCCGGCCCAGCGCACCCAGCGGCTCGAACACTTTGTCAGCCGCAAGGCGCTCGATATCGAAGGCCTGGGATCGAAGACGATCGCGCAATTCTTCGAACTCGGCTGGCTTGAAAGCCCGGCCGACATCTTCCGTCTCAAGGACCGCCGCGAGGAGATCCTCGCTCTCGAGGGGTGGCAGGACAAGTCTATGGATAATCTGTTGGCGGCTGTGGAAAGCAAGCGCGCGCCCGACGCTGCGCGGCTGCTATTCGGCCTCGGCATCCGCCATGTCGGCGAGGTGACTGCGCGCGACCTGATGAAGGCAAACGCGACGCTTCCTGCGCTGCGCGAGGCGGCGCAGGCCTTTGGCCGCTATCGCAAGGAAAACCCGCGAGGCGAGGACGAGAAAGCCTCGCCCTTCAAGACCCGCATGGACGAAGCGGCCAAGGAGGCGCTCGGCGTCAGCGACGGCGTGGGGGCAACGGTGGCGCACTCGCTCGCCGACTTCTTTCATGAGCCGCACAATGTGACGGTGTGGGAGGATATGCTCGGTAACGGGGAAAAGAAGGGCGAAGTCAGTCCGCCGCGCTACGAGGTCGAGGTGCTCGACAGTCCCGTCGCGGGCAAGACTGTGGTGTTCACCGGCAAGCTTGAAACCATGAGCCGCGACGAGGCCAAGGCGCAGGCGGAAAAGCTGGGCGCGAAAGCCGCAGGCAGTGTCAGCGCCAAGACCGACCTGCTGGTAGCCGGGCCGGGTGCGGGTTCGAAATTGAAGAAGGCGCAAGGGCTTGGCATCGAAGTGATCGACGAGGCGGCCTGGGCTGAAATTGTGGCGGCGGCGGGCTGATGGAGAGCCTTCGCGACCTTCACCCTCAAGCGCTGCGCATCGCCGCTGCGCTGCGTGCCCGCAAGCAGCGCATCGCTGTCGCCGACGGGGCCACGGGAGGCCTCATCATGGCGAGCCTGCTGACGGTTCCGGGCGCGCTCGATTTCTTCAAGGGCGGGGGCGTGGTCTATTCGTTCAAGGCCCGCAATGTCCTCTTCGATCTCCCGCGCGAGGCCTATGAGGGTATGGTCTCGGCTTCTGAGGATTACGCGCTGCTCCAGGCGCGCGCGATCCGCGACCGGCTGGGCGCAAGCTGGGGCCTTGCCGAAAGCGGGTCAGCCGGGTCGAGCAAGCACCCGATGGGCGTTGCCTCGGGCCGCAGCGTGGCGGCAATCGCGGGGCCGGAAGGGATCGAACGCGTCGCGGTGATCGAAACCGCCAGCGATGACCGGATCGCCAACATGGAGGCCTTCACGAAGAACGCGCTAGACCTTGCCGAGGACGTGTTGAGGCAAAACGCCTAGTCGTTGGGCATGATGTAGATTTCGCGCACCGCCGCCGTACGCGGCTGGTCCAACGCGAAGATCACTGCATTCGCCACGTCATCGGGCTGGATCTTGCTCGGCTTGGGTTCGTCGAAGAATGGCGTGTCGACCATGCCCGGCGCAATGACGGTCGCGCGACCGCCCCATTCGCGCACCTCTTCAGCGAGGTTTTCGGCAAAGCCGTGGACGAAATGCTTGGTGGCCGAATAGACCGATCCCTTGAAATGGTCGCGCCCCGCCTTTGACCCGGTGACGATGAAATGGCCCTTGGTCCTCTTGAGATGGGGAATGGCAAGCTTGGCCGCGTAGAGCACGGCAAGGATGTTGACATGGATCATGTCGTGCCATTCCTTGGGGTCGCCATTCTCGACGCCGGGCGTGTTCACGCCCGTTCCCGCATTGGCATAGACCGCGTCGATCTGTCCGAAATGCTCGGCCGCCTTGTCGAGCGCGGCTTCCAGCTGGTCAAGATCGGTGACATCGCACGGCACTGCGAGCGCTGCGCCGGTGCCATCCTTGCCGCCGATTTCGTCAGCAATCGCTTCGATCTTGTCCTGCGAACGGGCGAGCAGGGCAACGTTCCATCCGGCGTGCGCCGCCGCTTTTGCGGTTGCCGCGCCGATGCCCGAAGATGCGCCGGTGATGATGAGTGTCTTGGTGATGGGAGCCTCCTGAAAGCTGAATGTGCCTCTGGAGGATCAAGCGCTCCCTCGCGCACGCGTTCCGAAATAGTGGGCAGGGCGGCGCCAGTCGACGCGGCGGCGCATCCAAAGGATTGCCCAGTCGCCGCGCTGGAGGCGCGCACGCGGGCTGAAGCCTGCGAGCCTGTAGGCGCGGCGCACCGCCTCTTCCTGGTCGCCGGCAAGCAGCCCCGCAAGCAACAGGTCGCCGCGCGGAGAGGTGCTCGCAGCGAAATCCGGCGCGAGGTCTACCAGGGGTCCTGCAAGGATGTTGGCAATCAGCAGGTCATAGGGCCCGCGCAGCCGCAGCAGCGGATCATCCATCCCGGCGGCAATCACCATCGTCATTTCGCCCGGTCCTGCGCCTGGCGTTATGCCGTTGAGCGCCGCATTGTCCTCGACCACCTGCGCGCAGACTGCATCGATATCGGAGGCGGTCGCCTGCGCTTGCGGCCACAGGCGCATGGCGGCAAAGCCCAGCAGGCCCGTGCCCGTGCCGATATCCGCGATCCGGCGCGGATTGCGACCCTGCGCCCTGATATGCGCGAGCATCTCGAGACAGCCTGCAGTGGTCGCGTGCTGGCCTGTGCCAAAGGCCTGGGAGGCGGGGATCGCGAAATTGATGGCCCCTGTCTGCGGCGGAAAATCGGGCGTGTGGACATGGAAGGGCCCGGCATCGATCGGCCGCGTGCCCTGCTGGCTTAGGGTCAACCAGTCTTCTTCGGGTAGCTTTTCGACCGCGAATTCCGGTGGTTTGTCCTCGAACAGCGCGGCCAGCGCGTCCTTTTGCGCCTGGCCCGGTTTGTCCGGATACCATCCCTCGAGCACCCAGTCCTGCGGGCGATCCTCCGCCAGTTCGCGCCCGGCGATGACGAGATCGCCGTCCCAGTCCTCGATCTCGTCATGAGCGAGAAGCGCGGCTTGCACGATGCGCTTGGGCGCGTAGGCGGTTATCTTCCAGCTGGTGGCCATGATCGGTTCCCTGAGCGGTTCCTTGCGCGCAGCGCCTAGCGCACGAAGCTTGCGCCGTTGGCGTCGATCACAGCGCCGGTCATGCTGGCGGGGGCATCAAGCGCGCAGAAGGCGATGATGCTCGCGATTTCTTCGGGTTCGGCAACGCGGCCGAGTGGGATATCAGCGAGCAGGCCGGGCCCCCCGCGGCTTTCGAGATAATCGCCCGCCATCGAGGTGTCGGTAAAGCCGGGGGTGATTGCAAAGCTGAGGATGCCTTCTTTTGCATAGCCTCTCGCGATCGTCTTGTGCATCGCGATCATCCCGCCCTTTGCGGCGGCATAGTGCCAGTGCGCAGGGCTGTCGCCGCGATAGGCCGCGCGGCTCGCAACGTGAACGATCCGCCCGCCCACGCCGCGCTTTTGCCAATGTCTTATGGCAAACCGCGACAGCTGGGCGGCGGCGGTGAGGTTGATGCGCAAGGTGTCTTCCCAGGCATCGAGCCATTCCAGATCGTTGCGCTCGATCCGGTTGGGTTCGAACAGGCCGGCATTGTTGACGAGCACGTCAATTTCGCCGCCCGCGCGTTCGAGCGCTTCGTCCCACAGGCGCTGCGCAGCGAGCGGGTCGCGAAAGTCGGCGGCGAGGAAATCGTCGTCGCCGGGCGTTGTCTGGTGGCCGATCACATTGCCCCCGCGCGCATAGAGGGTCTCGTAGGCCGCAGCGCCGATCCCGCGGCTCGATCCGGTAAGTAGAATGAAACTCATAACAACCTCTATCCAAAACTTTGCAAGGCTTGTCGAGGCGAGCACGCTTGCGTGCACGCTCACATTCAGTAAGACGGGCACGGGATTATCACTAAAAGAAGAGCACCCATGGCACAAAGACCGCTTTCGCCGCACCTCCAGATATGGCGTTGGGGACCGCATATGCTGGTCTCTATCCTGCACCGCGCGACCGGTGACGGAATGGCGCTGGTTGGCCTTGCCGTCCTCGTGTGGTGGCTGGGCGCGCTGGCGAGCGGGCCCGAGGCGTACGAGACCTTTGCCTGGTTCACGGGATCGCCCGTGGGATATCTGGTGATGGTCGGCCTGACCTGGGCGTTCTTCACCCACATGATGAGCGGGCTGAGGCATTTCGTGCTCGACATCGGTGCAGGCTACGAGCTGGACACCAACCGGATGTGGTCGATCCTTGCGCCGATCATCGCGATCATCCTGACGGTGGCGGTCTGGGCGTTCATTGTTCTTCGCGACGGAGGGCTTGGCTGATGGGTAACGGCACTTCCATCGGGCGCGTTCGCGGTCTTGGCGCTTCGCATGACGGCGCGCATCACTGGCTCACCCACCGCTTTACCGCGATCGCCAATCTCGTTTTGATGAGCTGGTTCATCGTCAGCCTGCTCTTGCTGGGCGATTACAGCTACGCCTCGGTCACCGGCTGGATCTCGCAGCCGCTTTCGGCGGTGGCGATGATGCTGCTTGCCGCCAACCTGTTCTGGCACGCGCAGATGGGCCTGACGGTCCTGATCGAGGATTATGTCCACGAATCAGGCATGAAGTTCGGCATTCTCACGCTTCTCAACCTTGCCGCCGTGGGCAGCGGGGCCTTTTGTATATTCAGCGTCGCAACGCTGGCCTTTGGAGCATAACGCATATGGCAACCCCCAATTCTGGCGCAGCAGCCAACGATCCCGGTCCCAAGCTTCAGGGTGCCTACAAGATCATCGACCACACCTATGACGTGGTGGTCGTGGGTGCCGGCGGCTCGGGCCTCCGGGCAACGATGGGCGCGGCCGAAGCAGGCCTGAAGACCGCGAACATATCCAAGGTGTTTCCCACCCGCTCGCACACGGTTGCTGCGCAGGGCGGCATCGCCGCTTCTCTGGGAAACAACACGCCCGATCACTGGTCATGGCATATGTATGACACAGTGAAGGGGGCAGACTGGCTGGGTGATCAGGACGCGATTGAATATCTCGCCCGTGAAGCGCCAGCAGCGGTTTACGAGCTGGAGCATGCAGGCGTACCCTTCAGCCGCAACGAAGATGGCACTATCTATCAGCGCCCGTTTGGCGGCCACATGCAGAATATGGGTGAAGGCCCGCCGGTTCAGCGTACTTGTGCCGCGGCTGACCGTACCGGCCACGCCATGCTTCACGCGCTGTATCAGCAGAGCCTGAAGTATGACGCGGACTTCTTCATCGAATATTTCGCGCTCGACCTCATCATGAGCGATGTCGGCGGCGAGAAGAAGTGCGTCGGCGTGACCGCGATGTGCCTGGATGATGGCACTATCCACCGTTTCCGCGCGCAGTCCGTAGTGCTGGCTACCGGCGGTTATGGCCGCTGCTATTTCACCGCGACGTCTGCGCACACCTGCACTGGCGATGGAGGGGGCATGGTGCTCCGCGCCGGCTTGCCGCTGCAGGATATGGAGTTTGTCCAGTTCCACCCGACCGGTATTTACGGCGCGGGCGTGCTGATCACAGAGGGCGCGCGCGGCGAGGGCGGATACCTCACCAACAGCGAAGGTGAGCGCTTCATGGAGCGTTACGCTCCAAGTGCTAAGGACCTTGCATCGCGCGACGTTGTCAGCCGTTCGATGGCCCTCGAAATGCGCGAGGGACGCGGGCATGGCGAGGAAGGCGATCACATTCACCTCCACCTCGACCATATCGACCCGACCGTGCTGGCCCAGCGCCTGCCGGGGATCACCGAAAGCGGCAAGATTTTTGCCGGCGTTGACCTGACGCAAGAACCGCTGCCCGTAACGCCTACGGTGCACTACAATATGGGCGGCATCCCCTGTAACTATCACGGGCAAGTGGTGACGCTTGGCCCTGATGGCGATCCGGATCATGTTGTGCCGGGGCTTTATGCCGTAGGCGAAGCGGCCTGTGTATCCGTACACGGCGCGAACCGCCTGGGTTCCAATTCGTTGATCGACCTGGTGGTGTTCGGCCGCGCAACGGGCATTCACCTCAAGGAAAACCTCAAGGCGAATGCATCGCAGCCCGAACTGGCGGCGGATTCGGCGGATATGGCGCTCACGCGTCTCGATCATTTCCGCTACGCCGACGGCGGCTCGCCCACCGCGCAGATCCGCGCCGAGATGCAGAAGGCGATGCAGAAGCACTGCGCCGTGTTCCGCGATCAGGAACTGATGGACGAAGGCGTGGTCAAACTGCAGGAGCAGAACAAGCGGATGGAGGACATCCACGTCACCGACAAGTCGCTGATCTGGAACAGCGACCTCATCGAGACGCTCGAGCTTGACAACCTGATGAGCCAGGCGAACGTGACGATGGCATCGGCCGCCAACCGCAAGGAAAGCCGCGGCGCTCACGCGCATGAAGACTACCCCGATCGCAACGATGCCGAATGGATGAAGCACACCATTGCCTGGTTCGACGGCTGGGGCGGGCGCGGCAGCAACATCCGCATCGATTATCGCCCGGTCCACGAATACACGCTGACCGAGGACGCGACCTATATCGAACCCAAGGCGCGCGTTTACTAAGACGCCTCGCAGGAAAGACCGATGGGAATGGAGAGCCGGAAGGAGCAATTGCACCGCCGGCTCTCTTCCTATTGGAAGCTGGAAGTCGCCAACGCTGCGCTGATCCCGGCAATCATCCTGTTCTTTTGCCATCAGGCCGACCAGGCGGTTGGCCTCGGCCTCGCGCTTGCCTGCGTGCCGATGTGTGGGCTCCTGCTCGTCGGCGGGCTCTACTGGCGCGGCAAGCTGCATCAGCTGGAAGGGCGGGGGCAGGCGCTTGAACAGGCCTTGCGGCTCGCGGCGGCTGCGCGCCTTCCGCTGCTAGCTACCACCGCGCTTGCGCTGACGCTGACCATTGGCGTCTGGCTGGCGCCCGGACTTGCCGCTTCGACGGGCGAGCGCTGGGCGATCACCGGTGCCGCCGTCCTCGCCGCGCTTGAATACGTCAATTACTATCACCGCCAGCTTCAGCATTTTGACAACGCACCCGATTTCCGCCGCTTCGTCACCGGCCGCGGGTTCCAGCGGGCATGGATGGCGCGCGACCTTGATCGCATGGAGAGAAACCAACCCGCTCGCGATCCGTTGAAGGAAGAGACCCGCTGACAGGAGGGCGACACTCCATGGCCAACCACACGCAAAAGGCGGTCGATAGCTATGCGCCCTACAGCTATCGCGACGATCCGGGCGTGCCCGATTTCGACGAGACCCGCGGCCTGTTCATCTTTGACCATCACTGCGTGCTGTGCGGCGGCGGCGTGGGCTTTATCATGAAGCATGACCACAAGCGCGCCATCGCCTTCACATCGGCGCAAAAGGGGCTGGGTGAGGCGTTGTGCAGGCATTATAATATCGACTGGGACGAGAGTTTTCTCTTCGTTCACAAGGGCCGCGCCTTCATCAAGTTTGACGGCTATTTCGCCGTTGCGCGCGCAATGGGCGGGCTGTGGTATATCCCCACCATCTTCTCGATCGTCCCGCGCCTCATCCTCGATCCGCTCTATGATTTCGTTGCGCGCAACCGCTACAAATGGTTTGGTCAGACCGACGAAGCCTGCGCGGTGCTTACCGAGGACCAGCGCGCGCGGTTGATCTGACCGAAACGCACTCGGGCGCGAGAGCATGCAAGCGCGAGAACAGGGGACGAATTGCAAGATGACGAAAACGGGGCAGGCATCGAAGCCATGACAAGACTTGCGATGATCGCCGGATTGATAGCGGTGCTGGTGGCTGTGCCCGCGCTTCCGCAAGGCACGCTCAGCAAGCCTGCCGGCCCGAACCAGCCACCGGAACACGTCGCGGCCTATCCCAATCTTGCGACGGGACAGACGCGCAAGGAGCAGCGCGAGAGCTTTGACGCCGGCCCGCAATTCGAACGCGGTCTTCCCGCGCGCACCCTGCTGGACCAGCACCGGCGGCTCGATACCGCGCTTGACGCGCTCAGGCCGCAGCGGCGCGGCATGGTCGATGCCTACGTCGTCTCGATCGCGCTCGACAGCGACCCGGTCTTTGCCCGCGAGGCGCGCGAGGCGGCGAGAGTGCTCGAACGCCGCTACGATGCCAAAGGGCGTACGCTCACACTGGCAGGGCCCGACGGGTCAAGCGATGAGCTGCCGCATGGTTCGATCGACGCGCTGATCGTAAGCCTTGCGCGCATTGCCGAGCTGATGGACAGCGAGGAAGATGCGCTGGTCCTCTACACGACGAGCCACGGCCTCGATCTCGGGCTGGCCTATCACTACGGCGATAACGGCTATGGCGTGCTCTCGCCGGCGCGGTTCAAATCGGTGCTCGAGGAATTGGGCATCAAACGCCGCATTCTCTTGCTGAGCGCCTGTTTTTCCGGCGTCTTCGTCGATCCGCTGGCCAGCGATGACACGGTGATCCTCACTGCGGCGGCATCGAACCGCTCCTCGTTTGGCTGCGCTCCTGAAAACGACTGGACCTTCTACGGCGACGCGCTGATCAACAACGCGCTGCGGTCCCCGCTAAGCCTTGAAGAGGCGGCCGACGAGGCTGTCAACCTGGTCGCCAAGTGGGAGGTTGAAAAGCGCCTGATTGCCTCGCTGCCGCAGACGCGGATCGGCAAGGGTGTAGGCGGTTGGCTGCCCGAACTCGAAGCGCGTATGCCGACCACGGCGTCGGCGCGCGTGGGGCGCCCGGCAATCAGCGGCGAATAGGGCCTATTGGGGCTCGGGCTCGCTCTCTACGCGTCTTGCGCGGATGATCTCCACCGGTTCGGCCAGCAACTGTCCCTTCATTGCGCCTTCGCCCTTTTGGGGATCGATGCCGCTCTGGTGGATCGCCGCGACCACATCCATGCCTTTGGTCACATAGCCAAACACCGCATAGCCATTTTGCCAGACCGGATCGGGATCCTCGGGCCGCGCATCAAGGCCGGTCTGGTCCTGCAGCATGATCGAGAAATCGCCATTGGCGGTGCCCGGCTCCAGCATCGCCATCGAAAGCGCGCCGTTGGTGTGGCTCAGCCCGGTATCGGTGGTTGGCTCATGCTTGATGCCTGGCAGAATGCGTTTCGGATCAAATTGCGTGCCGCCTTGCAGCAGACCGTTGGGCTTGGGTTCGCGGTCAAGGCTTAGCGCGCGGTAAAAGACGGTGCCGTCAAACCGTCCTTCCTCGACATAGCGCAGGAAATTGGCCGCTGTGATCGGTGCGCGTTCAACCTCCAGCGCGATGGTGATGTCGCCCATCGTGGTCTCGAGCACGACGTTGACCGTCTCGTATTGCGGATCGGGTTCGGGTGCGTCGGTGACTTGCGGGGGCGCAGGCTCGTCGGTCTTGATCTCGAACTTCATCAGCAGCGTGTGCTGGCAATCCGCAGCGTCGGTCTGGCTGCAATTGTTGAAATTGTCGTCCGAGGCAACGTAGAGATAACGCTTGCCGAACTGGTCGCGCACCGCGAGGCCTTCGAAATTGTCGCGGGTGAGCGGTGCGTCGAATATGGCAAGCGTCCTCGTTTCGTTTTCGGGGGAAAGCTCGATGATTGCGGCGCGGTTGCCGTATCCCTGCCTGTAGCTGCGGAACAGGACATAGCAGAGCCCGTCCCCGTCCCCGTCCCCTGCGCAGGCCGCATCGGTAGGCGCGCCGCCATGTTCGGAAAGAGGGGCAGGGGCGGCGAGTTCGAAGGGTAAAGCGCCGCGCCCGTCAATGCGCAGGCAGTTGGCTTTGCCGGGAACCGCGAATTCCGCGCACAGCAACAGGCCCGAAGGGCTGCGCGCCAGCGTCTCGAGGCCTGCTCCTGCCTCGGGCAACTCGATCATCTGCGTGGTGGGCAAGGGCGTGTCGCGCGCAGCGCCCGTCAGTTCGCGATAGCTCCAGAGGCGATGGCGCTGCTCGAAAGTGACAAGCCAGCCATCCTCTTGCGATCGCGCAATTGCCTCGGCATCAGCCTCCTCCTTGTCCTTGAGCCGGTCGCCCTCGGGATCGCGCAAGGTGCCCATGTCCATCCCGTAGATATCGCGGAGCTCGGCGTTGCTTTCATCGGGGGCGATGCGCATCCAGCGTCCGTTATCAGCCACCGCCCACAGCGCGCCCTCGTGCCATTCGAGACCCGATATGCCGCCGATCTCTTCCTCACCGGGTTCGATCGCAAGCCCGCCGCGATAGATCAGTTCGCCCACTTCGGTGCGCTCGGGGTCGGCCTCGTCCAGCGCGACGATCTCCGCAAAGGGCAGGAAGTCGACATGGTCCTGCGCAGTCAGAGGGCCGGGCGCTAGCGCGAGCGTGACAGCCGCTGCGAAGGCGGCAGCGAGGCGGGCGGTGAAGGGGCGTATCCATGTCATTCGTCGCAGTCTATCGACCGCTAATCGAGGCGCAAGGCGGTAAGCGCGCTGTTCACCCGGACTTCATGTTTACAGACGTAGTCGAGTTGCCTACAAGTGTAATCGCAAGGGCAGCCACTTTCGTGGCGGTGGAGAAACAGGAATGCGCAAGAGTTTGCCGGACAAGTCGCAGGACACCCCTGATCGCATCACCGATGCCGAGCACGCAATCATGGAAGCCCTGTGGGACCACGAAGATGCGGCGAGCGCTCAGGACATCTATGACGCGGTTGGCGGCCAGCGCGAGTGGAGCCTTGCAACCGTCAAGACTTTGCTGTCGCGCCTTGTTCAGAAGCAGGCGATCGCGACCCAGCCCGACGGGCGCCGCTTTCTCTACACACCGTTGATTGCCCGCGTTGACTATGTCGGCGGAGAAAGCCGCCGCCTGGTCGACAAGCTGTTCGGCGGGCGCGCGGCGTCGCTGGTCGCGCATCTCGCGCATTCCGAGGCGCTGAGTGAGGACGATCTTTCGGAAATCGAGGCGCTGCTGAAGGAGTTGAAGCAATGAATATCAACCCCGCTGAATTCCTTGCCACCAATTTCGATCCGGGTGCCGCCCTGTTCGACACATTGATCTGGACGGCGGCGCTGATTGCCCTGGTGCTGTTGCTGCGCCGCCCGGTGACGCGTTGGCTGGGCGCGCCGGCGGCCTATGCCTTGTGGGCCTTGCCGATGCTGCGCCTTGTTATGCCACCGATCGAATTGCCGGCCTGGGCGGCTCCGGCAAAAGAGGCCGCAAGTACGCCCGCCGAGAGCGCCGCCGAACCGGTCGTGATCGAACTCGCTTCGGCAACGCCCGCCAGTGTGCCGCTTGCTGCGTCTGCCGGGGAGAGCCCCGGCGTCCTCGCCATGATTGCCCAACTGCCGCTGACAGAAGTTGCAATCACGGCCTGGTTGCTGGGAGCGATCGTGTTTCTCTACCAGCGTTTCAGCGCCTATTTCAGCCTGCGCCGGGAATTGGCGCAAGACGCCGTCTCGGTCGGCACAGCCAAGGGTCCGCTTGGACCCATTCGCCTGATCGAGACACCGGGCACCAACGCGCCGCTCGCTTTCGGGGTACTGGACCCCGTGATCGCGCTGCCGCCCGGTTTCATGGCGAGCGTCGACCGCAAGGCGCGTGACCTCGCTCTGGCTCATGAACTGGAACATCACCGGGGCCATGACCTGCTGGTTAATGTCCTCGCACAGCCGCTGTTCGCGCTGCACTGGTTCAACCCGCTGGGGCGCTATGGCTGGCTCGCGCTGCGGCGCGACCAGGAAGCGGCCTGCGATGCCCGCGTCATTGCGGCTGCACCCAGGGAGACGCGCGCTCTTTATGCCGAAGTCATCGCCAGCTTTGCCGCTGGTCCCAATGTTGCGCCCAAAGTGTTTCTGGCCGCGCCGATGGCGTGCCCAGTACTGGGTGACAAATCAATCATTCACCGCCTGAGGAACCTGACAATGAACGATGCCTCCAACACCACGAGCCGCAAGCTGGCAACGCGTCTGATGCTGGGCACCGCAGTGCTGGCGCTGCCGCTGACCGCTTCGGTAACCTATGCCGAAAGCCTCGCGCCAAAGGCGTCGATCAGCGCCGAGGCCGCCATCGCTGCCGCACCTGTCGCCATGCTTTCCCAGGTTGATCCCGAAGCGCCGGAAGCCCCCGAGGCCCCCGAAGCGCCAGCCGCCATGGAGATTGAGGAGGAAAGCGAGATCACCATCATCACTGTCGATCCCGATACGGGCGAGACAAGGAAAATGGAGATGAAGGGCGATGCCAAGAAGCTGCATGGCATGAAGGTCAAGGGCCATGATGTGGTCGTCCTTCGTTCAGCTGAGGATCGCGAAGTTGACATCGCCAGGCACAAGGCACGCCTTGAGGCGGAGGAAGGCGATTTCGCAGACCTCGAAAGGCGCTTGGCAGAACGCGAAGTCGAGATTGAAGTTATCGAAAAGCATCTTGAGAATGGCGAGATCGACCCGGAAGTTGCCGAAAAGCGCAAGCGCATCGTTCGCCTGATCAACAAAGGTCAGAAAAAGGATCAGGCCGAGATCGAGGTCATCATCAAGGAAATGCACGAAGGCATGGCCGAGGCCCGCGAGGCAGCAAGAGAAGCGCGTATCGAACTCAGGGCGCTGAAGGACAGCGACGAGTGGATGGCGAAGATCAAGGAAGCCGGGCCGGGCCGCACCCTCGTGACCATGTCGTGCGATACGGATAGCGACGAGGTTGCCACCACCCTGGAGCGCAAGGATGGCTCGAAAGAAGTGGTGATCTGCCAGAAGCGCGTAATGTCCTACGCTCTGAAAGGTCTTGAGGAAGCCCGCGCCGCGATTGCGGCAAACAGCGAATTGTCGGGCAGCATGCGCAAGGAAATCCTCAAGGAGCTCGACGAGCAGATCAAGAGCTGGGGCAAGGAGGCGCGCTGAGCCGAGCTCTCTCGCCATCGGTACGGGTGCAGCCCCGCCGGATCACATGACCAGAGCGAGCAGCGGTCCGCTTCAGGTGGGCTGCTGTCCGCGTCTCAAGCGGTCGCTCAGGAACCCTTGGGCCGGGCGGGGTAGTCGCATCCCTGTCCCAGACCCTTGAGATAGGACCGGCGCGCAAGTCCCGCACGCACCGCCGCCTCCGCCTTGCGCCTGTCTCCTGCAGCGCCTGAGACTTCGCGCACGAGGCTGCGAAACGGGATGAAGGAGCCGACGATGCCCTTGGCCACCTTCTTGCCGCTCAGCCCGGTATTTTCCTTGCCCGCCAGGTCGTAATCCGCGCCCAGCACGGTATCGAGCCGCGCGATCTGGGCCACCAGCGCGTTGCACCCGTCCTTCTCGACCTGCGCGTAGGGATCATCGGCTGCCTCCAGGAGGACTTCGGGGATGTCGTCTTTGGCGATGCCCACATCCTCAAGCGGGGTTTTGGCGATGTCCTCGGCATCCTCTTCAAGCGTCTGCGAAAGTGCAGGCGCCCCGCTTGCCAATGCGGCGCACGCAACCAGCGACAGCAGGGCTGACACGGCGGTCTTGTCATTCAAAATAAACATCGCAGGCTCCCTCGTCGCCGGTCTGAAGGCCCAGCCGCAGCGCTTCGATGCGTTGCCGGCTGGTGCCGTGAGTGAAACTTTCCGGATTGGCGCGCCGGCCGGCCCCGCGTGCGATCGCATCATCGCCCACCGCGCTGGCGGCGCGCATGCCTTCCTCGATATCGCCGGATTCGATCAGGCTCGCATTGCGGCCCGCCCATATGCCCGCATAGCAATCGGCGTGAAGTTCCATCGCCACGTTCAGGCGGTTGGCGACCTGTGGGTTGCGCTGCTGAGCGCTGCGCACCTGGTCGGAAAGGCCGGTGATATTCTGGACATGATGCCCGTATTCATGGGCCATGACATAGAGTCTGGCGAAATCTCCCCGCGTGCCGCTCATCTGCGCAAGCTGTTCGAAGAAGCGCACGTCGAGATAGATGCCATAATCGGCGGGGCAGTAGAACGGGCCGACCGCGCTGGTGGTTACGCCGCAGCCGCTGGTCTCGATCCGTTCGTTGCCGACAAAGCGCAGGAAAGGCTCGCGGAACTGTGCCCCGGCACGGCGAAATTCGGCCCCCCACGTTGCGTTGAGGCTGGTCAGCGCCTCGCACGCTTCGCGCGCATAGGAGCTGCTGGAGCACAATTGCTCCTCGTTCGCGGCATCGCTCGGAGCGGACACGCTGGTTGTGCTTTGCTGATCAAGCCCGCCGAGCACCGCCAGGGTCTGCGAGGGGTCAACGCCAAAGACCAGCGCCCCGATCACGGCGATCACGAGCGCCCCCAAGCCCATGCCGCCCGCTCGCCGGGCACCGCCGCCGCGCGGGTTACCGGCGCGAACATCGATTTTCGAGGTATCGAACGGATTGAGCCGCATTGTCCTTGTCCGCACTCCCTTCGCGCTTTAGCACGCAACACCGCCGCCAAGACCCTTCAAATCGCGTCATTTTGCTGGACACGCCGGGCGCTTGGAGCAACACACGCCCACACGATTAGCCATTCGGGGAAAGGATGCAATGTTGCTGCAGGGAAAGCGCGCGCTGGTTACAGGATCGACTTCGGGTATCGGCCTTGCCGTGGCGCGGGCCCTGCATGCCGAGGGCGCCGAGATCATCCTCAACGGCCTCGGCGATCCAGACCAGATCGAGGTGATCCGCGAGGGAATGGGCGCCGAGTTCAACGGCGCGAACCTGATGGATTCCAGCGCGATCGAAGCGATGTTCGAAGAAATCGGTCCGGTCGATATCCTCGTCAACAATGCCGGAATGCAGCACGTCGCGCCGATCGAGGATTTCCCGGTCGCCAAGTGGGACGCGGTGATCGCGCTCAATCTGACGGCGGCCTTTCATACAACGCGTCTCGCCGTGCCGGGGATGAAGGAAAAGGGCTGGGGCCGCATCATCAACACCGCCAGTGCGCATTCCAAGGCTGCCTCGCCGTTCAAGAGCGCCTATGTCGCGGCCAAGCACGCAATGGATGGCTTCACCAAGACGATCGCGCTCGAACTCGCCGAACACGGCGTGACCGCGAATTGCATCAGTCCGGGCTATGTCTGGACGCCGCTGGTCGAGAACCAGATCCCCGATACGATGGCCGCGCGCTGCATGACCCGCGATCAGGTCATGAACGATGTGCTGCTCGCCAAGCAGCCGACCAAGAAGTTTGTCCAGGTTGAGGAGATCGGCGCGATGGCTGTTTTCCTTTGCCGCGAGGAAGCGGCCAATGTCACGGGCGCCAACTGGAGTATCGACGGGGGCTGGACCGCCGGGTGAAGGGCGCAGCGCTTCTTCTTGCATCCATTCTTTGCGCGCTGACGGCCTGCGCCAGCGTCCCGCCCGGCACGATCGGCGCGGACGAGCGGGCGGCGATCGCGGCGCGCATGATGGTCGATATCGAGACGCTGGCGAGCGATACTTTCCGCGGTCGCAAGCCCGGCACGCGCGGGGGCGAAAAGACGGTCAACTTCCTTGTGCAGCGCTTTGCCGAGGTGGGGCTGGCCTCGGGGACCAACGATCCCGGCAATCCGTGGAAGGCACCCGTGCGTCTCACCCGGGTGCGCGCGAACGAGAGCCGGATCGAACTCGTGCTCGGCGGGGAGAGTGTGACGCTGAGAAAGGATGAGGGGATCGCTGTCACCAGCCGCACGCGCGAGCTGGTCGCGGATGGCGAGCTGGTGTTCGTGGGCTATGGCGCGCCGGAAATTACGCCCGACCAGGTGATGGGCAAGGTTGCCATCATGCTGGCCGATGAAAGCCTCAACCCCGAAAGGCGCCTCCTGCTCGAAGCCAAGCAGGCCAATGCGGTTATCGTGGTGACCGATAATCCTGCCTTGATCGGTCAGGTGAGACGTGCCTCCGGCCGCGAGACGGTGGACCTGACCGGCGAGATCGACGAGGTCTTCGCCGCCGTTGCCACGCGCGCCGCGATGGAGTGCGCATTCGGGCCGGGGCGCTGGAAGGCGTTGGTAGAGGCCGCTGCGGCGCCCGGTTTCACCCTTGTCGATCTTGATGCAAGGGTGAATATCGAAGCCAGCGCCGATCGTCGCGATTTCACAAGTTACAACGTCATCGGTCGCCTTTCGGGAACACGGCCCGATGCCGAGGCGGTGCTGTTGCTGGCGCATTGGGACCATCTGGGCCTGTGCCGCCCCGAGGGCGCCCCCGATCGCATCTGCAATGGCGCGCGCGACAACGCATCCGGCGTCGCGCTGATGCTGGAGCTTGCCCGGCGGCTGGCCGATGCCGGCCCGTTCGAGCGCGACATCTACGTGCTCGCGACGACGGCAGAGGAATCGGGCTTGCTGGGCGCGAGGGCCTTTGCCGCCAACCCGCCTGTGCCGCTCAGGAGCGTGATCGCGGCATTCAATTTCGATACGGTCGCGCTTGCGCCCGCCGCCTCGCCGGTCGGCTTCGTCGGGGAAGGTCGCACGCCGCTTGATGTGATCGTGCTGGAAGAACTGCAGCAAACTGGCCGCGCGCTCGGCGACCGCGACTTTGCCGAAAGCTTCGTCCAGCGCCAGGATGCCTGGGCGTTGCTGCAAAAAGGGGTGCCTGCGGTCTTGCTGTCGAGCGCCTTCGCCTCGCAGATCCGCTCGGGGCCTTTCTTTGAAAGCGTCTATCATGCACCGGGTGATGAACCCGCCGGGATCGAACTGGGCGGGGCGATCGATGATCTGCGGCTGCACGAGGCGCTGGTCACACGGCTTGCCATTCCCGCCGGAGCGAGGCCCGCCGCGCCCTGATGCGCGCTGCGTCGGTGATTGCGCGCCCGTCTCCCCTAGCGCCGAGGGCCCGGGCATCCTACATGGCCGTGCACCCGATTCTCTTATCCGAGCGAAAGTGCACTTCATGGACATTCCCCTTGGTCTGACCTTCGACGACGTTCTTCTGCGGCCCGCAGAAAGCAGCGTGCTGCCCTCGATGGCCGACACCACCACCCGCCTGACTCGCGAGATCGGGCTCAACATCCCGATCCTCTCCTCGGCGATGGACACCGTGACCGAAGCGGACATGGCAATCGCCATGGCGCAATTGGGCGGGATCGGTGTGCTGCACCGCAATCTTGAAACGGATGAGCAATGCGCCGCAGTGCGCGCGGTCAAAAGGTTTGAGAGCGGCATGGTGGTCAACCCGATCACGATCAGCCCTGACGCGGTGCTGGGCGAAGCGACAGCGCTGATGCAGCAGCACCGCATCAGCGGCATTCCGGTTACCGATCGCGACGGCAAGCTGGTGGGCATCCTCACCAATCGCGACGTGCGCTTTGCCGAAAATCCGGGGCAGCCGGTGCGCGAGCTGATGACGACCGAAAACCTCGCCACTGTCCCGCTCGGCACCAGCCAGGAAGAGGCGCGCCGCCTGCTCCACCATCGCCGGATAGAGAAACTGCTCGTCGTCGATGATGCCTTCAAGTGCATTGGCCTGATCACCGTCAAGGATATCGAGAAGGCCGTCACCTATCCCAACGCGACAAAGGATTCCGCGGGCCGCCTGCGCGTCGCCGCCGCGACAACGGTGGGGGACAAGGGCTTTGCCCGCACCGAGGCGCTGATCGACGCCGAGGTCGACGTGATCATCATCGATACAGCGCACGGCCATAACCGCGATGTTTCCAAGGCGGTCGAGCGGGCGAAGTCGCTGTCCAACTCGGTCCAGGTGATCGCGGGGAACGTCGCCACTGCCGAGGCGACCCGTGCGCTGATCGATGCGGGTGCAGACGCGGTCAAGGTTGGTATCGGTCCGGGTTCGATCTGCACCACCCGGGTGGTTGCGGGCGTGGGCGTGCCACAGCTC
The DNA here is from genome assembly GCA_043567175.1 of Erythrobacter sp. GTDB lineage: Bacteria > Pseudomonadota > Alphaproteobacteria > Sphingomonadales > Sphingomonadaceae > Erythrobacter. The sequence continues at coordinate 799,523 of CP121323.1, read as the reverse complement.
ACTGCCGTCATGGAAAGCGCAAAAGAAGCAGCCAAGTCGGGCGTGCCGGTGATCGCTGATGGCGGCCTTCGCACCAGCGGCGACGCGGCCAAGGCGCTGGCAGCGGGTGCGTCCAGCGTCATGGTCGGATCGATGCTGGCCGGGACTGCGGAGAGCCCCGGCGAGGTGTTCCTTTACCAGGGACGCTCCTACAAGGCCTATCGCGGCATGGGTTCGGTCAGCGCGATGGCGCGCGGCTCGGCCGATCGCTATTTCCAGCAGGATATCGGCCAGCAGAAGCTCGTGCCTGAGGGGATCGAGGGCCAGGTGCCGTTCAAGGGCCCGGTTGCCGATGTCGTCCACCAGCTGGTGGGCGGGATCAAGGCAGCGATGGGATACACCGGCTCGGCCACGATCACCGAGCTGCAGGACCGTGCGCAATTCGTGCGGATCACCAATGCCGGGCTTTCGGAAAGCCATGTCCACGATGTCGCGATCACCCGCGAGGCTCCCAATTATCCCACGCGTTAGGATCACGCGATGACCCCCGCCGCACGCGTCCAGGCGGCGATCGAGCTGCTCGACGAGATCATCGCCGCGGCGAAGGGCAAGGGCGCGCCTGCCGACCGGCTGATCGCGGCCTATTTCAAGGCGCGTCGCTACGCTGGTTCAAAGGACCGGCGCGCGGTTCGTGACCTCGTCTACCGCGCGGTTCGCCATTGCGGGCCTGTGCCGCAAACGGGGCGTGCCGCAATGCTCGCGCTGGCGAAAACGGACGCGACGCTCGCGCCCTTGTTTGACGGGTCGGCCCATGGCCCGGCGACAAGGACCGAGGGCGAGCCGGTCGCAAGGACGGGCCTGGCGCCCGATTGGCTGGTCGAGGCTCTCGCCAGTTCGGGCCTCGAAGGCGAGGCGGCTGAGGCAATGCTGGGTCGCGCGCCGCTTGATATCCGCGTCAACGCCTTGAAGGCGGACCGGTCCAGTCTCGACCTGCCCGAAGCGGGCGAGCCATTGGACGCGCCTCAGGCCTTGCGCTTTCCTGCCGGCACCCAGGTCGAACAATGGCCCGCATATCAGGACGGCCTGATCGAGGTGCAGGACCATGGCAGCCAGCTCATCTGCGATGCCATCATGGCGCAGGCCGGCGAGACGGTGATCGACCTTTGTGCAGGCGCGGGCGGCAAGACACTCGCGCTTGCCGCGCGCTTCGGCAATTCGATAAGCCTCGTCGCTACTGACACCGACAAGCGGCGGCTCGGCAATCTTGCTCCGCGAGCGCAGCGGGCGGGGGCGGCAATCGACCAAACGGTGCTGCTCGATCCGGGGCGCGAGATGGAAATGCTGGCGCCCTTTGCGGGTAAGGCCGACCATGTCCTCGTCGATGCGCCGTGTTCGGGCACGGGCACCTGGCGACGCAATCCGGAAAGCCGCTGGCGCCTTGATCCCAAAGAGCTCGCCCGGCTGGGTGCGCTGCAGGACCATGTGCTCGATATCGCCGCGCAGTTGGTGCGCAGCGGCGGCACAGTGACATTTGTCACCTGCTCGGTGCTCGATGCCGAGGGCACGCAGCGGATGAAGGCATTCCTTGATCGGCATCCACGCTTTGCTGCCGAAGAGCCGGCGCTTGCGCTGGGCGAGAAGCGGGGAACAGGCTGGCGGCTCGATCCGTTCCATAGCGGCACGGACGGGTTTTTTGTCGCCATCGCCCGCTGCTCGTGATAGGCCTAAGGGCTATGGCTAAGCCCACGGTAACCCCCGCCGCCGACGAGGCGCTGGAACGGGGAACCGGTGTAAAGGAGTTGTTGATGCGATTTGCCCCAGCCGCCGCCGCCCTTTCGCTTTTGCTCGCCACCACGGCGAGCGTGACGAGCGCCAGGGACGAGGCGCCGGATCCGCGGGCTGCATCTTTGATCGAGCAGGGCCGCGCTGCGCTCGCTGGCGGCGATACGCAAGGCGCGATTGACGCTTATGAAGCCGCGCTGACCGTCGATCCGGGCTACACGCCGATCTTCCTCGAACTGGCCGAAGTCGCACGGGTCGAGGGTTTGCAGGGCAAGGCGATCAAATATTACCGCGAAGCGCTGGAACGTGATCCGGGCAATTTCGCCGCGATCTCGGGCGAGGGCGCCGCGCTGGTCGAAAAAGGCGCGCTGGAAAAGGCCAAGCGCAATCTCGCGCGCCTGCAGAGCCTTTGCGGTGATGCCTGCCCCGAAACGCTAAGTCTTGCGACCCGGATCGAGGCCGGACCGACAACGCGTTTCGCAGCCGAGACGCAGGATGCCGGCGGTTCACCCAACTGAACCGGGCGGGAAGCTGTCCCGCGCCTTCTGGCGCGACCCGGGCTCATCTGAGTGAGATTACATGATGCTTACGCTGCACCATCTCGAATATTCGCAAAGCTTCCGGATCCTCTGGCTGCTTGAGGAACTGGGTGTCGAGTACGATCTCAAGACCTATGATCGCGACCCTGAAACCAACCTCGCACCCGATGCTTACAAGGCGCTCTCACCGTTGGGGACAGCGCCGGTCATCACCTATGGCGACCTCGTTCTGGCCGAAAGCAATGCGATCATCGATTTCATTCTCGATAGCCACCCGCAAAGCCCGCTGAACCCGCCGCCCGGCAGCCCCGATCGCGCGCGTCACCTGTTCTGGTATCACGCCAGCCCTGGTTCGCTGATGACCATTCAGGGTGTTGCAATGGTTCTGGGCTTGCTCGAGACGCGCTCGCCATGGCCGGTCAGCGCGCTGTTGAAGGCTGTGTTCGGGCAGGTGCGCAAGCTTTTCGTCGATCCGCGCACCAAGGCGCTGTATGACCTGATGGAGAAAGACCTCGAGCAAAAGCCGTTCTTTGGCGGCGACACTTTCACCGCAGCGGACATCACGCTGAGTTATCCGATGTTCGCCGCGCGCGCCAAGGGAGCATTCGAGGGCTATCGCAACATCCTCGCCTGGTTCGACCGGGTGGAGGCAATCCCCTCGTTCAAGGCCGCGCGCGCCAAGGATGACCGCCCGCATATTGATTTCCGCTTCTAGCGCGGCATCGCCTTACCGAAGCCGCGCCTCATATGAGATCGCGAAATTCCCTGACCAGCCCGGCATAGACCTCGCGCTTGAACGGCACGATCCGTTCGGGAAGCAGGTCGATTTCGAGCCAGCACCAAGAGTGGAATTCGGGCGGGTCTTGGGCCTCGAGGTCTATATCGTTGTCCTCGCCCAGGAAGCGGCCGAGGAACCAGTGCTGCTCCTGCCCGCGATATTTGCCCTTCCACACCTTGCCGATCAGATCGGGCGGAAGGTCGTAGCGGTAGGGCTCAGCGCAGCGTGCGATCACCTCGACCTTGTCGGGCGTGATACCCGTTTCCTCGCGCAATTCGCGTAAGGCGGCCTCCTGCTGGTCTTCGCCAGGGTCAATCCCACCTTGCGGCATCTGCCATGCGCCGTGAGCGCGCCGGTCGATCCGCTGGCCGGTAAACACAAGGCCTTGGGCGTTTACCAGCATGAAGCCGGCGCAGGGGCGGTAGGGCAGATCTTCGGGATTGGGGGCCATGGCTCAGGCGGTCTCAAGCTTGTATTTCATCGCGGCAATAATGCGGTCGAGGTCGACTTGCGTGCTCGGAACTGCCTGGCGCAGATTGCAGAAGGAATGGGTGACGCCCTTCATCTCGATGAAGGTGAAATCCGCACCCGCATCAGCCAGCGCCTTGGCGTAATTGCGCCCGGAATCGCGGATCGGGTCGAGGCTCGCGGTCACCAGCACGGTGGGCGGCACATTGGTATGATCGCCCATGATCGGGAAGCCGCGCGGATCGGCTTCGTCTGCCTTGTAGGCATCGCGGAAGAAGGTCATCGAGGCTTCGGTCAGGATGAAGCCTTCGCCGAATTCGGTAAAGCTTGGCGAGGTGGTCACGTCGTCGGTCGCCGGGAAGATCGGCACCTGGAGGATCACCGGCGCATCGGCGGGGTCGGCCATCAGCAGCTGGCTAACCGCGATCGTCGCGGTGCCGCCCGCGCTGTCGCCGATCGTGATGATGCCGGTTGCCTTGCGGCCCAGTTGCTCGGGCGAGGAGGCGACCCAGCGTGCGGCGGCCTCGCAATCCTCGATCGCGGCGGGGAAGGGCGCCTCGGGCGCGCGGCGGTAATGCACGGCGACAAGCGGCAGGTCCATTTGCGCGGCGATCTCGGTGCACAGCGCGTGGTGCGTATCAAGGTCGCCGATAACGAAGCCGCCGCCGTGAAAGAAGGTGATGACCGGACCCGGCTTGCGGGATTCGCGCGCGTCGTAGAGCCTGAGGTCGATGTCGCCAGCGGGGCCGGGGCATGTCAGGTCCCTGATGACCGCCAGATCGCGTGGCGGCGCATCCGCCATTCCATGCAGCGCCACATAGCTTGCGCGCGCTTCCTCCAGCGTCATTTCCGCGATTGTCGGCCCGCCCATCGCGGCGAGGCCGTCAAGGAACATCTGCATGTCAGGGCGGACATAGGGCTTTGCCTGGGTATCGCTCATAATTGCTCTTCTCTCCCGTCTGTTGAGCTTTGACGCCGCTATGCACGATCCGTAGGGGGCTGCAAACAAGGAACCCCTGGATGGACAATCTCACGCACAGTCTGGCGGGCGCGGCGCTTGCGCAGGCGGGGCTGAAAAGGAAAACCGGCCTTGGTCTTGCCGCGCTGGTAATCGGCGCGAACCTGCCTGATATCGACGCGGCGTGCTTTTTCTGGCTGGAGGGGACCGAGCATCTCGGCTTCCGGCGCGGTATCACGCACGGCCCGCCAGCCTGGTTCGTGCTCCCGCTGCTGCTCGCCGTCATATTGTGGTGGTTCGACCGCTGGCAGGAAAGGCGCGGCTCGCGCCCGAAAGACCGCCTGCCGGTCGACTTCAAATGGCTCTGCATCCTCAGCTTCATCGGCTGCCTGTCGCATCCGGCGATGGATTGGCTCAATGTCTACGGTATCAGGCTGCTCGAGCCGTTTTCGTCGCAATGGTTCTACGGTGATACGCTGTTCATCATCGACGTTTGGCTGATCGCGGTCCTCGGCATCGGCGTGTGGTGGTCGGCCCGCACAGAAAAACGCGAGGGCGCTTGGCGGCGGCCTGCATGGATCGCGCTAGGATTGGCGATCGCTTATATTGGCGCGAACTGGTCGATTACCCGCACATACGAAGTGCACGAGGGCGATTCTGCCCTGCCCGGGCGTATCGTCATTGCTAGCCCGCCCCCGTTCTGGTCGTGGAAGCGCGAAATGATTGCCGGGCAGGGCGGGCGCTATACGATAGTGGACGCCGCAATTGCGGCCCACGATCAGACGGGCAGCGCGCACCACGATGACAAATTGTCGATCCAGCGTGTGGGCGAGTGCGCTCTTGCACCCGCATTCGCCGCGCGTGCGAGCAATTCACAGCTTGACGCTTTCCTGTTCTGGTCACGCGCGCCGTTTGCACAGCGGGCGAAGGATGGCTCGATGATCCTCTATGATGCGCGCTTTTACGATCCGCGCGCTCGCGACCGCTTCAGCGTCGCGCTTCCACAAGTGAAATGTGAGGAACTGGCGGGCGACTGACGCGCTTCACCACCATATGAGTGACACCCAGATCGTCTGGCTGCGGCGCGATTTGCGCATGGCCGATAACCCCGCCCTCTATCATGCCGCCAAGGCTGGCCCCGTCATGTGCGTCTACGTGCTCGACGATGATGCGCCCGATCATCACAAGATGGGCGGGGCCTCGCGCTGGTGGCTGCATCATTCGCTCGAAAGCCTCTCGAAAAGCCTTGGCAAGCGCAACGCCAGGCTGATCCTGCGGCGCGGGGATGCGGTGGATGAACTGACGAGAGTGGCGAACGCCGTGGGTGCCAAGACCATCCATGCCAACACGCATTACGAACCGTGGTGGAGAAAGGCGCAAAAGAAGCTCAAGGGCGAAATCGACCTCCGGCTTTACGATGGCAATTATCTCTTTCCCGCAGGCCATGTGACGACCGGTTCGGGTGATCCCTACAAGATCTACACGCCGTTCTACAAAGCCCTGAAGCAGATCATGCCCCCGCGCGATGAACTTGGCGAGCCCGAAACGCTCTCCTCGCCCGAAAAATGGCCCGCGAGCGACGACCTTGCCGAATGGGACCTGTTGCCCACCAAGCCCGACTGGTCGGGCGGTATCGCTGAATTCTGGAATGTCGGCGAAGAGGCGGCGCATGCCCGCCTTGCCGAATGGGCCGAGGATGTCGGCGAATACGAGGACAAGCGCAACCTGCCGAGCGTAGATGGCTCCTCGCGCCTCAGCCCGCATCTGCACCACGGCGAAATCACCCCGGTGCAGGTCTGGCACGCGCTCAAGGACAAGCGTTCCGAAGGATGGAAGAGCTTTGAAAGCGAACTTGTCTGGCGCGATTACGCAGCCAATGTCATTTGCGAGAATCCGGCCTATGGGACCCGGAATTATCGCGAGGATTACGACCGGCTCGAATGGCGCGATCCCGAAGGCGACGAGAAGGCCGCGCGCGACCTCAAGAAATGGCAGAAGGGCAAAACCGGCTATCCGATCGTCGATGCGGGGATGCGCCAGCTCTACAAGACCGGCTGGATGCACAATCGCGTGCGCATGATAACCGCTAGTTTCCTCATCAAGCATCTGCTGATCGACTGGCGCCATGGCGAACAATGGTTCTGGGATTGCCTCGTTGATGCCGATTACGCCTCGAACGCGGTCAACTGGCAGTGGAATTCGGGTACGGGCGTCGATTCCAACATGTTCAGCCGGATCATGGCGCCGCTCACCCAGTCCGAGAAATTCGACACAGCTGGCTACATCCGCACCTACGTTCCCGAACTCGCCGACCTCGATGAACCCTATATCCACGATCCCGAGGAACACGGCTGCCTGCCCAAGGCGTACCCTGCCAAGATGATCGCCCACCGCGCCGGGCGCGAACGCGCATTGACGGCCTACAAGGCGATGAAAGACGGCTGAGATTGGCGCTTCGCGGCTTGCCGAGCCGATCCCGGCGAGCCTATGAGGGCACCCATGAACGCACCTGGCGTCACACCGGTTGGCCGTGGAGAAGGTTTGCTGAGCGCGGGCGAGCGCTTTGCGAGCGAGCCTGGTCTCTTGTCACGCCTGATCGCGCCCGGTTTCCAGACGATCATCAACGTTGTGGATCGCGGGCTTGAGCGCGGCTCGATGCTGGCGCGATTGCCCGATGGTTCAACCCGAACGCTCGGGGGACGTGCTCCCGGGTTCGAAGCGCGGATCGAGCTCACGGACTGGCGCGCGCTCATGAGGCTTGCGACCAGCGGCTCGATCGGGTGGTTCCAGGCCTATGAGGCGGGCGAATGGGACAGCGACGACCTGGTCACGCTGTTCGCGGTCATGGGGGCAAATGCGCGCACTCTTGGCAATACGGCGCGTTCTTCCGGTCCGTTCAGATGGGCTGCAAAACTTGCGCACTGGCTCAACAGGAACGATCGCGCGGGATCGGCGCGCAATATCGCGGCGCATTACGATCTGGGCAATGATTTCTACGAGCAGTGGCTCGGCGATCTGATGAGCTATTCCAGCGCTTTGTTCGCTCCGCAGCCCAAACCGTCCGTGCGAGCACAGTTCATGGACGAATTGCGTGTGGGCCAGCTGGCCAAGATGTCTGCGATCGCCAATCGCGCGAACCCTCCTCACGGGGGAAGGGTGCTTGAGATCGGATGCGGCTGGGGCATGCAGGCCCTGCTGATGGCCGCACTTCAGGAAGTGCATGTCGATGCGATCAGCCTGTCTGATGAACAGCTTGAATGGTGCCGCGATCGGCGCGATCATTCGCCGCAGGAGCTGTTCGGCGATGTCGCGTTTCGCAGGCAGGATTACCGCGACGTAGGCAAGGAACGCGCTGGGACCTACGATGCGATCGTCAGCGTCGAAATGGTCGAGGCGCTGGGGCGTGAATATTGGCCCGAATTCATGGACTGCCTTTCGCGAAACCTCAAACCCGGCGGGCGCGCGGCGATTCAATATATCTCTATGGCCGATGACCTGTTCGAAGATTACGCAAACGCCGCAGACTTCATCCAGGCCTATATCTTTCCCGGCGGATTGCTCATCAAGACAAGCGAGTTTCGCTCGTTGGCCGAGGCGAGGGGCCTGGCTTGGCGCGACCAGACCGATTTCGGCCTCGATTATGCGGAGACCCTGCGCATGTGGCGTGAGCGGTTCGATGAGGCGGTGGCTGAAGACCGGCTGCCATCGGGCTTTGACGCGCGCTTTGTGCGGTTATGGCGCTATTATCTTGCCTATTGCGAGGCAGGCTTTCGCTGCGCCAATGTGAACGTGCACCAGGTTACCCTGGTGAAGGCCTGAGGTGCAGCGCCGCGGGGTAGCTGAAATGAATTTGGAAGAGGGACACCGACTTATGAAACTGGCACAATGGACCTTTATCGGCAGCGCCGCGCTGGCGCTCGCTGCATGTTCGGGCGCGACCGCGCAAGGGGTGACGAGCGCGCCTGCACTGGGCGAGGTCCGCCTGCTGCCAGCGCCCGATGTCGATCCTTCCGAACTGCAGGTGCTGTTCTGGGATGACGAGACCCGAAGCCAGCGCTTTCGCGAGATGGAAAAGTGGTTTGCCGGCCACGAAGTGCCCGCTGCGGCCACGACTGTCGAACTCGCCAAAGGAGAGCCGCTGCCTGCCGAGATCGTGCAGGAGATCAATGCCACCATGGCCATGACCAATGCGGCAGGCGTGATGGTCTGGCACAAGGGCAAGGTGCGCTTCGAGGATTACGCGCTGGGTTTCGGGCCGGACCAGCGCTGGACAAGCTTTTCGGTGGCCAAGAGCTTTACCTCGACATTGCTGGGTGCAGCGATTGCGGACGGGTTTATCGGCAGCCTGAGTGATCCGGTGACGCAATATATCCCCGGCCTTGAAGGATCGGCCTATGACGGCGTCACCGTGCGCCAGCTCGCGACCATGACCAGCGGCGTCGCCTGGAACGAGGACTACACCGATCCGGACAGCGATGTCGCCAAGATGAACACTTATGTGCTCGAATATGGCCCCGATGCCATCGTCGAGCAGATGAAGCGCCTCGATCGCGCCGCCGAGCCGGGCACGCGGTTCAACTACAAGACCGGCGAGACCAATCTGATCGGCCTCTTGGTCGAAAACGCGGTTGGCCTGCCACTGGCCGAATATGCGCAGGAAAAGATCGTCGAGCCGGCCGGTTTCGAGACGGGCATGTTCTGGATGACCGATCCGCGCGGAGGCAATATCGGAGGCTGCTGCCTTTCGCTGACGCTGGCGGATTACACTCGCATGGGCGTCTTTGTGCTGAACGGTGGCAAGGGACCGGACGGCGCGTCCAAGGTGCCCGAAGGCTGGTTTGCTGAAGCAGGAAAAGCGGCGGCGAGTTTCGGCGGCGGCTATGGCTATGGCTACCAGTGGTGGACCTATCCGGGCGGCAGTTACGGCGCGCAGGGCATTTTCGGCCAATCGATCACGCTGGTGCCCAGCCAGGACCTTGTCCTCACCGTGGTGAGCAACTGGCCTACCGCCACCTCAAGCGAGTACCGCGCAGCCTGGGGGGCAATTGCGGGCAAGATCGCCGCTGCGGGAGATCCGGGAAGTTAAGGCAGAGAACGGGGCTCGGAGACGATGCTTCTCTGCGCCCCTTAGCGGCTTCAGGCCATCGGGCGGATAATGCCCGTATTGGAGTAGCGTTGCAGGATATTGTCGTGCACGATCGGGCTCAGCAATTCGCTGAACGCGCAGCCCACGATGCAATTGTCCCACCACACGACTTCACTCTGGAGCGCCTCGAGGCTCGGAAGCGTCAGCCAGCACATCTGGCCCTCGTGCATGCGGTTGATCGAAGCAGCGGAGAAGCCCGAAATCGAGAGGTCGTGCACCACGCTCTGGAACGCCCGGCCTCCCGAGGCGCGCAACGTCGCCGGGATCGTCAGTTTGGTTCGCGGCGCGCAGCGATCTTCCTGCGCGGCATAATCGTAGGTGTTCTTGTCTGTCGGCATCGCCTTGTTGCCTTCATACCGGAAGAGGTTGGTCTCTTTTGGCTTTGGTGTGACTTGCGTGTGGTCGTCTTCCACCAACACCAATTGCACTTAACAGGCGATAACGGGAATCGGTTAACAGTCGGTTTGCTGTAAAAAAGCGAGGACGAGGCCGGGGGGAGGAGGGGGCGCGTGCCGACGATGCCCGTCTACGCGATGCACTCCAAAATTCTGAAATTTCCAGAGATTAGGCCTCGGGGTCCTCAACGCGCTCGCGATGCAGCGTATCGAAGTCTTCTGCCAGCAGTGCGACAATGCGATCCGCGACAACTTCGGGGGGTTTCACGCTTTGCGGGTCTTCGCCCGGATAGGCGCGTGCGCGCATGTCCGTGCGCGTGGCACCCGGATCGATGATCGCAACCCGCGCGGGGCTGAGGCGCTCCACCTCTGCGGCGTAGGTTTCAAGCAGGTTGTCGAAGGCAGCCTTGGTCGAACCGTAGGCTCCCCAGAACGGGCGTGGCGATGCGCCGACGCTGCTGGTAAGCCCGATTATGCGACCCTTTTTCGAGCGCCGGATCATCGGATCGAAATTGGCAAGAAGGGCCTGTGTCGCGACGACATTGGTCATCATCGCCTGGTTGAACTGCTTGGGATCGACCTGCGAAAGCGGTGTGAGTTCCGGCAGGTAAGCTGCTGATAGAACGAGAATATCCAGCGTATCCCAGCGCCCGGCAATCGCAGATGCGAGGCGCGAGACCGAATCGGCTTCGGTCAGATCCACAGGAGCGATCGTTGATGTGCCGCCCGCATCGTGGATCGCATCCTCGATCGCCTCGAGCGGTTTCACCTTGCGCGCCACCAGAATGACATGAGCGCCTGCCCTGGCAAGCGCGATGGCGGTCGCCGCGCCAATGCCGCGGCTCGCACCGGTGACAAGCGCGGTGCGTCCCTCGAACAATTTATCGGTCATTTATGAGCCTGTGCCTCGATCTCTAGCGAGAGTTGCGCTTCTTCTTCCTGCGCGATGTCCCGGTCGGTTAGCGGTGTGGGGTAATCGCCGGTGAAGACAGCGTCGTGATATTTGGGTGCATCGGCATCGCGCCCGCTTTCCTCGCCAACGGCGCGGTAAAGCCCGTCAATCGAGATGAAGCGCAGGCTTTCGACGCCGACATATTCGCGGATTTCCTCTTCCGACATCTGAGCGGCGATAAGCTCGCCGCGCGTCGGCATGTCGACGCCGTAGAAATCGGGCCACATGGTCGGTGGACTGGCAACGCGGAAATGCACCTCGCTTGCGCCCGCCTCGAGGACCATATCCTTGATCTTGCGCGAGGTTGTGCCGCGGACCACGCTGTCATCAACCAGCACCACGCGCTTGCCCTTCATCAGGGAGCGGTTGACGTTGAGTTTGAGGCGCACGCCCATGTCGCGGATTTGCGCGGTCGGCTCGATGAAGGTGCGCCCGACATACTGGTTGCGCACGATGCCCATTTCGAACGGAATGCCCGATTGCTGGGCAAAGCCGATTGCGGCCGGCGTGCCGCTGTCGGGAACAGGGCAGACCATGTCCGCCTCGACCGGCGCTTCGATCGCGAGTTGCTTGCCGATTTCGCGGCGCACTTCGTAGACCGACTTGCCGCCGATGATGGAATCGGGACGGCTGAAATAGACATATTCGAAGATGCACGGGCGCGGGCTCAGCGGTTCGAAGGGGCGGTAACTTTCGACCTGACCGTTGGTGATGACCACCATCTCGCCCGGTTCGATTTCGCGTTCGAACCTGGCTCCGATAATGTCGAGCCCGCAGGTCTCCGAGGAGAGCACAAAAGCGTCCTTGAGCTTGCCCAGTACCAGCGGACGAATGCCCAGCGGATCGCGCACCCCGATCAGCTTTGAGCGCGTCATCGCGACGATGGAAAAGGCGCCTTCGACCTGTCTCAGGGCGTCCTTCATGCGTTCGGGGATAGTCTTGCCGATCGATCGCGCCATCAGGTGGATGATGCATTCGGTGTCCGAAGAGCTCTGGAAGATCGCGCCGCGCTGCACGAGATCGCGGCGCAGGGCGCGAGCATTGGTGATATTGCCGTTATGCGCGATCGCGGCACCGCCCATGGCAAATTCGCCGAAGAAAGGCTGCACATCGCGGATCGCGGTTGGGCCTTTGTTACCGGAGGTGGAATAGCGCACATGGCCGATCGCAATCGGACCAGGCAGATGCGCCATGACGCTGGCGCGGGTGAAATTGTCGCGCACATAGCCAAACTTGCGCGCCGACTGAAATCCGTCGGTCTCGCTGTAGGAGACGATGCCGCCCGCTTCCTGGCCGCGGTGCTGGAGCGCATGCAGGCCGAGCGCTACGAAGTTCGCGGCATCATCGACCCCGCTCATGCCGAACACGCCGCACTCCTCGCGCAGTTTGTCTTCATCGGGATCGAATTGCTGGGATAGAGTGCTCATGACTCGGGCCTGCGGGCTAGGGCATTGGGGAGGCTGGGTGGTCAATGGCGATGTTACCGATCAATTACAAGGGGGCCGGGAAGGCTGGCACACGCTTTTTGCCGCCCGCCAAACGGCAGGCTCCAAAGATTTTCCAGCGCGGTTTACCAACAAGGCTGCCCCTAATGCGGATTGTGTGGCCAAGCTTGGGCTTCTAAAGCCCCGGTTCACATGCATCTGCGCATCAGCGCGCAGTCCGTTCCCATAGCCGACGATTGCAGGAAAATGCTCTCACCTTTCGAACGCATGATAGCCAAGCGCTACCTCTGGCCCGGCAAGGGCGAGGCGTTCATCGCGCTCGTGGCAAGCATTTCGATCGGCGTGGTGATGCTCAGCGTCGCCATGCTCGTAATCGTGATGAGCGTGATGAACGGCTTTCGCGGCGAATTGCTCGACAAGATCGTGGGGCTTAACGGCCATGCCATCGTCCAGGCCTATGGCGGCAAGCTGCAGGACTGGGAGGAGGCGCTCACCTCAATCCAGGAGACGCCCGACGTGGTCAGCGCAACGCCGCTGATCGAGCGCCCGACCGTTGCGAGTTTCAACGGGGTAACGGCCGCTATCTTCCTGCGTGGCCAGGTGCAGCAGGATATCGATGCGATCGAGGAAAAGGTTCTGATGGGATCCCTGGATGGCCTCGGTTCGGGGGAACGCCGGGTGGCGATCGGGTCGCGGCTTGCGCAGAATATCGGCGCGCGCGTGGGCGATACGATCACCGTACTCAACGTTGATGGCCGCCCGACACCCTTTGGTACGCAGATCCGCCGCGTGGGCTACGAAGTCGCGGCGATTTTCGAGGTCGGGATTTATGATTACGACGAGAAATTCGTCGTCATGTCCATGGAAAACGCTCAGACCCTGTTCCTGATGGATGGGGCCATCGGCCAGATCGAGGTAACGGTCAGCGATGCGGATCGCGTAGGCGCGATCCTGGCGCCGGTTAAGGAGCGGCTCGCCGGGCGCGCGGTGGTGGCCGACTGGCGCGAGATCAACTCCGCGCTGTTCGAGGCCTTGCAGGTCGAGCGCGCGGCGATGGGCTTTGCCCTGAGCTTCATGGTTCTGGTTGCCGCTTTCAACATCCTCTCGAGCCTCGTTATGCTGGTTCGAGCCAAGACCCGCGACATCGCGATCATGCGCACGATGGGCGCGACGCGCCGCTCGCTGCTCAAGATCTTTGTAACCACGGGCACGACAATCGGCGCGATCGGAACCGTTGCCGGCCTTATCCTCGGTTTTGTCGTGCTCTATTTCCGCGAGCAGATCACCGGCGCGATCGCTTACGTGACGGGGCAGAACCTTTGGGACCCCGAAGTGCGCTTCCTTTCAACGCTGCCTGCCAAGGCTGATCCCTGGGAGATTGGCGCCATTATCGCTCTCGCGCTTGTGCTCAGTTTCCTGGCAACGCTTTATCCCGCCTTGAAGGCGGCGAACACCGATCCGGTCCAGGTGCTGCGCTATGAATGATCAAGCCTCCAATTCAGCCACGGCGAGATTGCGCGATGTGAGGCGTAGCTTCGAGCAAGGCGGCCAGCGCATCGACGTGCTGCGCGGTGTGAACCTCTCGATCGAGCCGGGCGAGATCGTGGCGTTGCTGGGGCCCTCTGGTTCGGGCAAGTCGACGCTCCTCCAGGCGGTGGGCTTGCTCGAAGGAGGCTTCGAGGGTTCGATCGAGATCGCCGGCACAGCGGCCGAAATGCTGCCCAGCGACCAGCGCACGGCGCTGCGGCGTGATCACCTGGGCTTTGTCTACCAGTTCCACCACCTGCTGCCCGATTTCGACGCGCGCGAGAATGTGATCATGCCGCAGATGATCTCTGGCAAGGCAAGGTCCGAAGCCGAGGCGAGGGCAGACAGCCTGCTCTCCAGCCTCGGCCTTGCAGCGCGCCTGACACACCGCCCCAGTCAGCTTTCGGGCGGCGAACAGCAGCGCGTCGCGGTCGCGCGTGCGCTTGCCAATCGGCCCACGCTTGTCCTCGCAGACGAACCCACCGGCAATCTCGACGAGGCGACTGCGGATACGGTGCTGGCCCAGTTTCTCGAACTTGTGCGCGACGAGGGGAGCGCTGCGCTGGTGGCGACGCACAACGAACGGCTCGCCGCCCGCATGGACCGGGTTGTGCGCCTCGTCGAAGGCTTGCTGGAATAAGTCGGAGCGAATTGGGCGAGTGCGAGTAGTTGGGCAAAGGAGAAAATCTTATGTCCGATCATCCCAGCACTTTTCGCGGCAAGCCCAATGAAAGCGGTTCGAACGCATGGCGCGATCACGCCTCTCTCATCCCGGTTGAAACCAAGGACGGTGTTCTGACGCGCATGACGGCGGTGCGATCGGGCACCTTTGCCGAGATGATCCATCATCTTGCAGCCTTGCCCGAAAATGTGCGTGAGGGTTATGTGATCGAAAAGGCGGGCGACCGCGAATATTCCGCCAAAGAGGCGATGAGGCTTGCCAGAGGGCCTGATTTTCCCTCACAGTCCTGATCAAGCACACCGACCCGGAGCGAGCTGCGAATGACCACGATTGCCGATTTTACCGTTACCACCAACCGCGGTGAAGAGCTCGATCTTGCGACGAAGAAGGGCAAGGTTCTGCTGGTGGTCAACACCGCCAGCAAGTGCGGCTTTACCCCGCAATATGACGGCCTCGAAAAGCTCTATCAGGATTTCAGGGACAAGGACTTCGAGGTCCTCGGTTTCCCGTGCAACCAGTTCGGTGCGCAGGAGCCCGGCAGCGCGGAGGAGATCGAGCAGTTCTGCAAGGTCAATTTCGGTGTCACCTTCCCGCTGATGCAGAAGATCGACGTCAACGGGCCGGATGCCTCGCCCCTGTTCGACTGGATGAAGAATGAAGCCAAGGGCATCATGGGATCGACTTCTATCAAGTGGAACTTCACAAAGTTCCTGATCGATCGCGATGGGAAAGTTGTTAAACGCTACGGTTCGAACGACAGCCCTGCGCGCATCGCGAAGGATATCGAGAAGCTGCTCTGAGACGCAGGCGTCGGGCGATGTCATTCTGTGGAGAAATCGTCGCCTCGCCGCCTTCCCAAAAACCGCGATTTTCCTAAATTGCAGCGATGGCGTTTGCTCCCTTCATACCCCTGCGCGTGCTCTCTTCCTATTCGATGCTGGAAGGCGCGATCGATCCGAAGGGTATTGCCAGCCTCGCAAAGGAGCGCGGCTTTCCGGCAATAGCGATCTGCGACCGCAACGGGCTTTACGGCGCCGTGATGTTTGCAGGCGCGTGCCAGGACAAGGGTGTACAACCGATCATCGGTACCCTGCTGGGCGTTGCGCGTGATGGCTCGGAGGGGCGCCAGGTCGATTACCTGCCGCTGTTTGCGCAGGACGAGGCGGGGTATGACAATCTGTGCCATCTCGTTTCGAAGGCGCATCTTGAGCGGCCGCTGGTGCTTGAACCCCATGTCGTTCTGGACGACTTTGAAGGCCACACTGACGGCCTGATCGCCCTTACCGGTGCTGATGAAGGCGCGCTGACACGCCTGCTGGCCGAAGGGCAAGGCGATGCCGCCGGGGCGCTGTGCACCCGCCTTGAAACCCTGTTTCCCGGTCGCCTCTACATCGAGCTTGCCCGTCACGGCGACCCGGTGTGCGAGCGCGCCGAGGAGGCCCTGATCGATCTCGCCTTTGCGCGCGATATTCCGCTTGTCGCCTCCAACCCCGCCAATTTCGGCGAACCGCATATGCACAAGGCGCATGATGCCATGCTGTGCATTGCCGGCTCGACCTACATCGATGACGAGGAGCGTGCGCGCACCAATCCGCAGGCCTACGTCAAATCGGCCAGCATGATGGAAGAGCTGTTCGAGGACCTGCCCGAGGCGATTGCGAACACGCTCGTCATCGCCCAGCGCTGCGCCTACGCGCCGCCCTATCGTGACCCGATCCTCCCCAGCCTTGCGGGCGATCTCGAGGGCGAGGCCAGAATGCTTGCCGAACAATCGCGCGCTGGGCTTGAAAAGCGGCTCGAACCCTATGGCGAGATGGCGCAAGAGGAGCGGCAGAAATATTTCGACCGGCTAGAATACGAAATCGAGATCATCGTCGGGATGGGCTTCCCCGGCTACTTCCTGATCGTTGCGGATTTCATCAAATGGGCCAAGGATAACGGTATTCCGGTCGGCCCGGGGCGCGGGTCGGGCGCGGGCTCGATGGTGGCGTGGGCGCTGACGATCACGGATCTTGATCCGTTGCAGCTGGGTCTGCTGTTCGAGCGCTTCCTGAACCCCGAACGCGTCTCCATGCCGGACTTCGATATCGATTTCTGCGAAACACGGCGCGGTGAGGTTATCCGCTACGTGCAGGAGAAATACGGCGCCGATCACGTTGCCCAGATCATCACTTTCGGCAAGCTCAAGGCGCGCGCCGCGATCCAGGATTGCGGGCGCATCCTGCAGGTCGGCTTTGGCAAGCGCAACGATCTGGCCAAGATGGTGCCCAACCACCCGACCGATCCGTGGGATCTCAAACGCGCGTTGAACGGCGCCGCCGACTTCAAACGCGCCTATGACAATGATGACGAGGTCAAGCGCCTCGTAGATCTCGCGCTCCAGCTTGAGGGTTTCCCGCGCAATTCCTCGACCCACGCGGCCGGCGTCGTGATCGGTGACCGTCCGCTGTCAAAGCTTGTCCCGCTCTATCGCGATCCGCGCTCGGACATGCCCGTGACGCAATACGACATGAAAAATGTCGAGAGCTCGGGACTGGTGAAGTTCGACTTTCTCGGCCTCAAGACGCTCAGCGTCCTGCGCAAGGCTGTCGACCTGTTGGAATTGCGCGGGATCGCAATCGATCTGGGCGCCCTGCCGCTGGATGATCCGGGTGTCTACGAATTGATGAAGGCGGGTAACACCGTCGGCGTCTTCCAGCTGGAATCGGAAGGCATGCAGCGCACGCTCAAGGCGGTGAAGCCGACCAATTTCGGCGACATTATCGCGCTCGTCTCGCTCTATCGTCCAGGGCCGATGGACAACATTCCGCTGTTCGGCCAGCGCAAGGCGGGCGAGGTGCCGATCGAATACCCGCACCCCAAGCTCGAACAGATCCTTGCGGAGACCTACGGGATCTTCGTCTATCAGGAACAGGTGATGCAGGCCGCGCAGATTCTGGCGGGATATTCGCTGGGTGATGCGGACTTGCTGCGCCGCGCGATGGGTAAGAAGAAGCAGTCCGAGATGGACAAGCAGCGCGCGATCTTCGTCGAAGGGTGCAAGCGCGTTTCCGACATCGATTCCAGGAAGGCGAACGAACTGTTCGACCTGATCAACAAGTTTGCCGGCTACGGCTTCAACAAATCGCACGCCGCCGCCTATGCGTTGCTCGCCTACCAGACCGCCTGGCTGAAAGCGCATTACCCGGAGGAATTCTACGCCGCCTCGATGTGCTTCGACATGCACCAGTCGGAAAAGCTAAGCGTGTTCGTCGATGATGCGCGTCGCTACCCGGTGGAGGGTGGGGTCGAGGTGCTTGCGCCTGATATCAATGCATCCGAATCGCGCTTTACCGTCCAGCAGACCGATCACGGCTACGCGGTGCGCTACGCGCTTGCCGGGATCCGCAATGTCGGGGAAAAGGCGATGGCGCAGCTGGTGGCGGAGCGCGAGGCGAACGGCCCTTTCAAGAGCCTGAAGGACCTGTGCGAGCGCATCCCGCAGGGCGCGGTCAATCGCAAGCAGCTTGAGGGCCTGATCTGCGCGGGCGCGCTGGACGGGCTGGAAGAGAACCGTGCGCTTCTTCTGGCCAATGTCGATACGATCCTGGGCGTGGCCGAAGCTGCAATTCGCGAGCGTACCAGCGGGCAGGCGGGCTTGTTTGGCGGAGAACAGGAGGTAGAGGACCTGCGGCTCAAACCGACCGAGGCCTGGCCGCGAACCGAGAAGATGGCGAAGGAGCGCGAGAATTTTGGCTTCTATTTCTCCGCTCATCCCGTCCAGCAATTTCGCGATGCGGCGCTGGCGCAGGGCGCGCGGACCTATCAGGCGATCATGGAGGCCGGCGCACCTCCCGGCGGGCGCGGCCATGCCGCGATCGCGGTCATGGTCGAGGGGATGAGCAAGGGCCGCACCAAACGCGGGGCCGAATTCGTGCGCGCGGATTTCTCCGATCCGTCGGGCCAGTTTTCCGCTGCCTGCTTTGATGAGGCGCTCGTCCCGGAATTCGAGCGTTGGGCAAAGAGCAATGAATGCCTGCTCCTGAGCGTCGAGCTCGACAGCCCCAATCCGGGCGAACCGCCGCGCCTCACCGTGCGCGGCGCAAGGCCGCTCTCGCAGGTAAGCGGGCGCATGCCGATGCGCTTGCAGGCCGATATCATGCACGCCGCCGCCTTTGCCCAGTTCCGGCTGCAACTCGAGGAAGGGTCCGAAGCGCCGGGCGAGGTCGTCGTTCGCCTCGCAATGGCCAACGGGCGCGATGCGATCGTGCGACTTGGCTCGCGTTTTCTGCTCGATGGTGAGCGAGCGGAACGGATCGCCGATATCGAGGGCATCGAGAATGTTCAGCTCGAACCGGTGCGCGGGGCTGCAAGGCTCAAACTGGTGGCGTGATGGCCGATGCGGTCGCCGGGCTGACCGAAAAGGAGAAGGAAGCGCTGCGCCTGCTTCTGGCCGGACACGATGCCAAGTCGGCGGCGTTGGAACTAGGCATATCGGTCCACACGCTCAACGACCGGCTGCGCGCGGCGCGGCGCAAGCTGGGCGTGACGACGAGCAAGGAAGCCGCGCGTGTCCTTTCACAGGCCGGGCAATCGACCGAGGACACGCCCCCCAAATCCTTTGTGCACAAGCCTTTGGGGGTGCATGAAAGCGAGGAAAATCAGCACATTCCAACCATCGCCCAAGGAAGCGAGAGTGGGTTGTTCCACCTCGCAGGGCGGTGGAAAGGTGTTGTCATCATGTCCCTCGTTCTTGCTCTCTCGCTCACCGCAGCGGCGGTTTTCTATCCCGCGCAGCCCCCTCAGGCGGATCGGGCCGATATTACCCCCCAAACCGAATTTGTCGCCGAGCGCCCTTCGCCCTTTGAGCTTCAGGCGCGCCGCTGGCTTGGCCTGATCGACGCAGGGCTGTTCGATGAAAGCTACGAAGAGGCCGGCGAGACGCTGCGCGAGCAATATTCGCCTGGCTTATGGGAGCTCGGCATGGCCATGCGCAGGACCAAGGGCGAGCTGGAGGACCGCTCGCTCGCCAGCCTGACGCGCACCGGGGAATTTGGCGGGCGCGAAGGCAGCGAATTCGTTGTCATCATCTTTGACACCCTGTTTGAATACAACAACCGCCAGATCGAGCGGGTGGTGCTCGAAAAGGTCGGGGCCCGGTGGCAGGTGATCGATTACGAGATCACGCCGGCGCAAGGCGAGAGCAAGTGACCATGCGACCTCTGGCGCAGGGCTGGAAGGCGGTGTGAGCGGGGCTGGGTGCGGTTGCTGCCGGGCCCCGTGCCCGTTTTGAGAACTGGACGCAATTGCCCGATTGCCAAGCGCCAAATCCCTCGCCATTGTCACTGCAAAGCAGACCCTTTGAGAGAGAGGAACACCCATGCTGGGAGCCATGCAAGACTGGACCATGCGCGTCACTCACGTGATCGATCACGCGGCGCGCGAAAACGGCACGCGCGAGATCGTCACACGCTGGGCCGATGGCAGCGAAACGCGCACCAACTGGGCGGGCATTCGCCGCGATGCGCTGAAGATGGCGCAGGCGCTTCAGGCGCTGGGGCTCAAGAAAGGTGACAAGGTTGCCAGCCTTGCGATGAACCATTCACGCCATCTGGTCAGCTGGTATGGCGTTGCGGGGATGGGCGGGGTGCTTCACACAGTGAACCCGCGCCTGTTCGATGACCAGCTCGAATACATCGTCAATCATGCCGAGGATAAGGTGCTGTGCTACGACGCGGCCTTCCAGCCGATCGTCGACAAGATGAAGGACCGCTGGCCCGGGATCGAGCATTACATCTGCTACGACAGCGGCGAGCACACGACCGCCTTCGAAGACTGGATCGGCGAGCAGGATGGCGATTTCGAATGGGTCACGGGCGAGGAAAACGACCCGTGCATGATCTGCTATACCAGCGGGACCACGGGCAATCCCAAGGGCGTGCAGTACGAGCACCGCTCGACCGTGATCCACGCGCTTGCCGGGCTGCAGCCGGCGACCTTCAATTTCAGCGGCGCGACGGTGATGCTGCCGGTGGTGCCGATGTTCCACGCAGCCTCCTGGGGGCTGCCCTATGCCGGCGCGATGGCGGGGGTGAAGTTCGTCTTTTCCGCAGTCAACGATCCGGCGGTGCTGCATGATCTGATGATCCGCGAGAAAGTAACCGACAGCGCTGGCGTGCCCACAGTGTGGCTCGCCCATTTCCAGTATTGCGACAAGGAAGGGATCGATCTGCCGCCGCTGAAGGCTGCGACGATTGGCGGATCGGCTTGCCCGCGCTTCATGATCGAGCGCCTGATGAAGAACGGCACCCGCGTGCAGCACGCCTGGGGCATGACCGAGACCTCGCCGATCGGCACGGTGGGGGCGCCGACCTATGACTGGGACGAGCTTTCCTTCGAGGAAAAGGTCGCCAAGACCCAGATGCAGGGCCGCCCGATCTTCGGTGTCGAACTGCGCACGGTCGATCTCGACGACATGGCAACACCGCTGCCGCGCGACGGGAAATCCTCGGGCGCGCTCCAGATCCGGGGCCCGTGGATCATCAAGCGCTATTTCAAGGCCGAAACCGATGCTGTGAACGAGGATGGCTGGTTCGACACCGGCGATGTCGGCATCATCCATCCCGATGGCACGCTGCAACTGACCGACAGGACCAAGGATGTGATCAAGTCGGGCGGCGAATGGATCAGCTCGGTCGAGCTAGAGAACGCTGCGGTCGGCCACCCCGCCGTATCCGAAGCCGCCTGTATCGGCATGCCGCACCCCAAATGGGACGAGCGCCCGGTGCTGTTTGTCGTCACCAACGAAGGGGCCAAGCTTACCAGCGGCGAGGTGATCGACTACCTCAAGCCGCAAGTCGCCAAGTGGTGGCTGCCCGACGCGGTCGAGTTCATCGACGAGATCCCGCACACCGCGACCGGCAAGATTTCCAAGAAGGACCTGCGCGACCGCTTCCACAATTACAAGCTGGAGGCTTGAGGCGATGACGGGCCCCTATATCGACCCGTCTCCCGAAAACTGGAAAGCCTTCAAGGACCTGCCGCGCGACACGCCGATTCACATGCTCAACCTGCTGCGGTTTCGCGATCTCGCCGAATATCCGGAGGGTCATGAGCATCATGGCAAGGGCTGGAGCGGGGCGCGCGCCTACAAGGAATACGGCAAGACCTCAGGCCCGATCTTTGCCCGCGTAGGCGGCAAGATCGTGTGGCGCGGCACGTTCGAGACGATGGTCACCGGGCCAACCCCTGAAGACAAGGTCTGGCACGACGGCTTTGTCGCCTACTACCCGAACTCGGCCGCGTTTCTGGAAATGGTGACCGACCCCGACTACCAGCTCGCCGTCCAGAACCGCACCGCCGCGCTGCTCGACAGCCGGTTGATGCGCTTTGCACCGGGTGAGCCGGGTGAAGGGTTTGGGTGAGCGGGCTAGACTGCGCCTAGCGCGTTGTAATGTCTATTCCGGGTTAAAGAGATATTTGGAGAAGTCGCTCAATGAGGCCTCCCACAGCCGTATCTGGCGGGCGTAGTTCTCAGGAGTGATGCCGCCGTCTGAAATGATATAAATTCGCGCGGAAATCTTTCCTTGCGGGCTAATATAGGCACGGCCAAAATTCTCGCGATAATTGTACTGTGTAATGGCTTTCGCGATGGTTTCAGAAGTGCTTCCTTCGGGAACTGCGAAGGCTGCAAGGATCGACGTGGCGTGACAGTCCACGAATTTCTCTTTATCCGTGCAAGCGGTAAGCTCTGCGTTTGCATGCAGGCCGCTGGCGAATTTGACGTTTATTGTGCGGTTGTTACTCGAAGGCTCATAGCTTGCTTGGATTGTGTCGAGCGCCCGACGCAAATCTTCTTCGGTGAAGACTTCGATCGTCTCGTTGGCTTGCTGCGCTTGGGCGTTGGCAAGCGGTGTCGCAGCCCAGGCGATGCCGGCCAGCAGAGCCAGTGCGTGTTTCATAATTGCCTTTTTTATCCGAACCATAGCTTTAAGACTGCTCGGCTAACCCGCCGGCCCGTAAAGCATCACCTGATAGGCCGCGAGGCTTTGCCCGAACAGGCCGATCCAGTTGACGAGGTTTGCCTGCGTGATGCCGCCATCGAGCATGACATAGGTCTTGACCACGTGCTCGCCCTCCTGGTTGACCACCACGGAGGAAAGAACCTGCTCGAAGCCGAACCGGGCCAACGCCTCGGCCGCGCGCTCAGCTGGCACATCGTCGGGGCGTGAGAAATAGCCCAGCAGGATCAGGCCCTTGCACTGCGCGCCCGCCTCGTCGCAAGCCATGCGCCGGGCAACCCCGCGCATGCCGTTGGGATAGGCGATGCGCAGCGTGTTCTCTTCATCATCAAGCGGCGTGGTCGTCGCGCCCAGCGCGGCGATGGCCGATCGAAGCGTGGCGTCGTCGATCGTGTCGATCACCCTGGCCCCGTCAAACGCCTGACCCTGCGCGCTCGCGGGTGAGGGCGCCAGGGCCGCTGTTGCCAGCGCCAGCAACAAGAGTGCAGATTTCATCGTGATCCCCAAAAGCGTGTTGTTTGCGAGGGCTATCGGGCAGCGCGGCGGCGCGCAAGGTGCAAGGCCGTGTTCGCAAGCCAAAGGCTTTAAAACAGGCGCATCTGGCCGCTGATTTCGGGCGGGCGGAAGCGGGAGCAATCAAGCTCGAAACGGTGCCTGTCCTTCCCCTGGCCAATCCCGGCGCGCTTGCAGGCGATGCGGAAGCGACTGCGCAGCAGGTCTGCCCAAACGCCGGTGGGCTGCATGCGGGTGAAAAAATCGGGATCGTTGTCGCGGCCCCTCCCGTCTTTGGCCCTGATCGAGCGCACGATGCTCATCACCTTGCCTGCGCGATCAGGGTAATGCACGTCGAGCCATTCGTGAAAAAGTGGTGCCACTTCGTGCGGCAGGCGCAGCGGGATCCAGCCGACGCTGGGCACGCCGATTTCGCCGATCCGCGCGATGATTGCCTCCATGAATTCGTCGGTGATGGCGGGGATGATCGGCGAGATCGAGCAATGAGTGGGGACGCCCTTTTCCACCAGCCTCGCCAGCGCGGCGATGCGCTTTTGCGGGGCGGCGCAGCGCGGCTCGAGCTTGGCCGAGAGCGCCGGGTCCAGCGTTGTCACCGAAATCGCGACCGCGACAAGGTTCTGACGCGCCATGTCCTCCAGCAGATCGGCATCTTGCAGCACGCGGTCCGACTTGGTTGTAATCGTCACCGGATGGCGCGCCTCCAGGCAAACTTCAAGTATCTGGCGCGTGATCCGATAGTCACGCTCGATCGGCTGGTAGGGATCGGTGTTGGTGCCCAGCGCAATCGGGCGCGGCGTATATCTCGGCTTGGCCAGCGTCTCGCGCAGCAGCTCGGCCGCGTTCGGCTTGGCAAACAGCTTTGTCTCGAAGTCGAGGCCGGGCGAAAGGTCGTGATAGGCGTGCGTGGGCCTGGCAAAGCAATAGATGCAGCCATGCTCGCAGCCGCGATAGGCGTTGATCGATCGGTCAAAAGGGATATCGGGCGACTGGTTGAAGCTGAGGATCGTCTTGGGGCGCTCCTCGGTCACGGTGGTGCGCAAGCGGACGGGCGGGCCATCGAGATTCTCGACATGATCGCGCCAGTCCCCGTCGACCTCCCGGCTCGCGAGGCCAAAGCGGGTCGGCGCCGCGCCCGAAGCAGCGCCGCGTCCTTTTTCGTAATCGGGATGCCTGGCCGTGCCCATGGCCTGGAACATAGTAAGAACAGATTGCGTTGAAAAGGCTATTTCTCGGTCAGGCGCGGCATCAGTTCGACAAAATTGCAGGGCCGGTTGCGGCTGTCCAACTGCTCGGCAAGGATGCCGTCCCAGCCATCCTTCACCGCGCCGTTGGAGCCGGGCAGGGCGAAGATGTAGGTCCCGCGCGCGACGATGGCGCAGGCGCGGGATTGGACGGTGCTGGTGCCGATCGTCTTGTAGCTAAGCCAGCGGAACAGCTCGCCAAATCCGGGAATGTCGCGGCCGCCCTCGATCCGGGCGAGCGCTTCGGGCGTGACGTCGCGGCCTGTGAGGCCGGTGCCGCCGGTCAGGATGATCGCGTCGATGGCGGGATCGTCGATCCATTCGTCCAATCGCGAGACGAGCAACGCCGCATCATCGGCCAGGATCGCGCGGGCCGCCAGATTGTGTCCCGCCTCTTCCAGTCGCCTGACCAGGATATCACCCGAAGTGTCGGTTTCGGGTGTGCGCGTGTCGGAGACTGTCAGCACGGCGATGTTGATCGGGGTGAAGGTCTTTTCCGGATCGATCGCCATGCCGCGTTACCCCTTGATTATTCAGCGCCTTCCATGCGCGCGCTGCGCACATTAGCCATGGCGGGAAATTCTGGCCAGAGCCCCTGCGCCAGCGCGCGGCGCGAAGGCGAGGGCAGGCCGGCGGCGCGCTCATACATCCAGTAATTGCGCATCACGATGGCGACATAGCCGCGCGTCTCCCAATAGGGGATCGATTCCATCCACAGCAGCGGATCGTCGAAATCGCGGATCTCGGTGTTCCAGCGGGTGACCGGGGTGAGCCCGGCATTGTAGGCCGCCATGATCTTGGGCAGCCGGCCTTGCGTGGCGGGTGTGTCGCGCAGCATTTCGAGGTGTTGCTGACCGTAAGCGAGGTTCACTTCGGGATCGCTCAGGTCGGAATAGCTCGCGCCCAGGTTCAGACGGCGATTGTGATCGCGCGCGGTTCCCGGAAGGATCTGCATCAGCCCGCGCGCATTGGCCGGGCTGACGGCAGAAGCGCGGAAACCCGATTCCTGCAAGGTGTGTGCAAAGGCAAGCGCAGGATCGACACGCCACCCGGTCTTGGGCCGCCAGCTGGCGACCGGATAACGCAGCAGCGGATCGACCTGTTCGCCATAGGGCGCGTGATGCGCCATGAAGAGCTGGGTGGAAGGCAATCCAAGCGCGCGCGACAGGCGAGCGAGCGAGGAATAGCCCTGGGGCCCGCCGATCCGGGCTTCGTGACGCAGGATCTCGTCGGCGAGCGCAGAGCGCCCTATTTCCATCAGCGCGGTGGCGATGCGCACATTGGGGCGCCGCTCCAGGATGCGCCAATCGGTGCCTGAAAAGGAAACCGCCGGATTGTCGAGCCGAACATCAAGGCCAAGCTGGTCGCTCGCCAGCATGCCATACAAGGTTTCGCCAAGGCGCGCGGCAGCGACGAGGTGATCCTGCGCCGCTCCGGGTTCGCGGCAGCGTATCAGCGCGCGGTGTGCCCAGTAATGCGCAGCCGAAGTCAGTTCGGAATTGGTCGAGACGCTCGCGGCGCGCGCAAACGCCCGCGAAGAGCGCTCGCAATCCCCAAGCCGCCAGGATGCAAGCCCGGCGACCCATTCGCCCTCGGCGACCCAGGGGCCGGTGCCCACCCAGACCTTTTCGGCCAAAGCCAGAGCGTTCTCGTCATCGTTCTCGATGTAGTAGCTCCACGCGACGCGCTGGCGCCATTCGGCGCGCGCTTCGGGGCTGAGTTGCGCGTCAATCTCGAGCAGGATGGCATAAGCACCGCTCGGATCATCGTTCTTGATCGCATCGAGGATAGCTTCGCGCTGGCTGTCTGAAATGGAGCCGTCACGCACGCTTGCGGGGCGCACGCGCTTGCTGGCCTCGGGCTGGTAGCGAAGATTGTGCGTATCTGGAAAATCGGGCACGTCCTCGACGCCGCGCAGCGCGCCCATCCGCGCCAGTTGCGGCGCCTGTGGCAGGTGCACGCCGTCTGCCAGCCATTGCGCGATGCGCTCGCCGCTGATGCGAGGGCTGTTGGCATGGGTGTAATATTCGGCCAGCGCCACCTGGTGGAGAATGCCGCCGCGCGCATTTTCGAGCAGTGCCTCGACACGGTCCCAGTCCTCGGAATCGATCGCGGCGAAGACGGCGACATAGCGCGTGCGCTCCTGCTCGGAGAGCATGCGCGGCACCACGGTGTCATCTTGCGAGGAGACGGGCGCGGGCGTGTTGTAATGGGCGACCAGAGGATCGCGGAATTGCGGCTGGGCAAGAGCGGTTCCACCAACGCAGGTCAGCGCCGCAATAGCAGCGGTCAAAAACGTCGTTCTGGACCTTCGCATCGTCATTTATCCGCTGACCATTCCATCCATCGCCGCCAGAACCTGGCTTTGAGCGCCGGGGTCTCAGCCAGACTGTCCAGACCCTCTCCGGCCAGTGTGGGAGGGAGTGCAGCTTTATAGTTGATACTACGTAAAGAGGTTTGCGGCCCTGAGGTCTGTTCTGCGATGAACGGAGTCAATTGTGCGCCGAACGCAAGGATTTTGCGCGGATTGACCAGCGCGACATGGTGAAGCAGCACCTCATCGAGCCCTGCAGCAGCGAGAGCCGCCGTGTCGGCCATGGGCGTGTGGCGGGGGAGCGCGGAGGCAAAATAGACGTTTTCGACCGGCGTGCCGGTGGCGGCAAGGATGCGTTCGACCAACTTTCCGCGAGGTCCAGACAGCAAGCGGTCCCGGTCGTTTTCCTCGGGATCAACCACAAGCACCATGAGATCCGCGTCCGCTTCGCCACGGGGCGCGACCCGTCCGCGCGGACCGATCGCGTCCAGTCCGGGCGCTGAAAGCCAGAATTCGCGGAACGCATCGAGCGTTTGCGCTTTGCCCTCGGCAAAAAAATCAGTCCTCTCCGGGGCGCTTTTGGCGTCGGCCGGGTCAGCGTTCTCGCGCTCAAGCAGCGCTGATCGCGCCTGCGTTTGCGGGTTTTGCGGGGCCTGTTGTTCGGGCGGAGCCTCGGCATCGTGAAGCCAGGCCGTAGCGTCATCCGTAAATTCAAGGTCGGCACCGGCCTCACGCCACCATTCCAGCGCGGCGGCAATCTCGTCGTGCAGATTTGGGATCGGCGGGGTCTCAGAGGCGTTCATGGCTAGAGTGGCAGGTCTTGACTGTGTTGGGCTTGCTTAGCAAGTGGTACTTAAGAGCAGGAACGGCGCGTCTGAGTGCAGCGCTGCAAGAGGGATTGAATATTTCAATGATTGAACGCGAAAGCATGCCGTGCGACGTCGTGATCGTAGGGGGCGGGCCGGCCGGCCTTTCCGCCGCGATCCGGCTGAAACAACTCAACGAGGAGCTCGAGGTCATTGTCCTCGAAAAGGGCTCCGAGATCGGTGCGCACATCCTTTCGGGCGCGGTGGTTGATCCAAAGGCGCTCAACGAGTTGTTCCCCGACTGGCGCGACATGGATTGCCCGATGGCTGAAACGCCGGTTACCGATAACTGGCACTGGATGCTGAGCAAGACCGGCAAGACTTCGCTGCCCCACGTTCTCATGCCGCCGCTGATGAGCAATCACGGCTGCTACACAGGTTCGCTTGGCAACATGACCCGCTGGCTCGCCGAGCAGGCCGAGGGCCTTGGTGTGATGGTCTTCCCCGGCTTCCCCGTGTCCGAAGTCATGTTTGACGATAAAGGCGCGGTCAAAGGCGTCATCACACAGGACATGGGGGTAGCCGAAGACGGCAGCCAGAAACCTGACTTTACCCCCGGCATGGAAATCGAGGCGAAATACACGCTTTTCGCCGAAGGTGCGCGCGGCTCGCTTACCAAGCAGATGAAGGCGAAATACGACCTTGAGGCCAATTGCGAGCCGCAGGTCTACGGCCTTGGCATCAAGGAGCTGTGGGATATCGATCCTGAAAAGCACGTGCCTGGCCGTGTGCTCCACACGCAAGGCTGGCCGCTCAACGAAAGCAGCACATGGGGCGGCGGTTTCCTCTACCACCAGGCCAACAACCAGATCGCGCTCGGCTTCGTCACCGCGCTCGATTACAAGAACCCCTGGGTCTCGCCCTACCAGGAATTCCAGCGCTGGAAGACTCACCCGGAAATCAAGGCGATCCTCGAAGGCGGCAAGCGTGTTGCCTACGGCGCGCGTGCGATCAACGAGGGCGGCTGGCAATCAGTGCCCAAGCTTGCCTTCCCCGGCGGCGCGCTGGTCGGCTGCGCGGCGGGCTTCGTCAACGTGCCGCGTATCAAGGGCAGCCACACCGCGATGAAATCGGGAATGCTCGCGGCCGAGGCAATATTCTCCGAGATCGAGAACCATGAAAGCCAGCCGGAACTTCAGGGCTATGAGCCCGCCGTGCGTTCGAGCTGGATCGCGGATGAACTCAAGCTCGTGCAGAATGCGGAGCCTGCGGTGGCCAAATATGGCGATGATATCGGTTCTCTGCTGGCTGGCGTCGATATGTGGATGCGCACGCTCAAGATCGGTCTGCCGATCAGCATGAAGCACCATGCCGATTACAAGGCGACGGGCCGCGCGGATCTTTACCCGAAGATCGACTATCCCAAGCCCGATGGCGAAATCACCTTCGACCGCCTCACCAACGTCGCCTATAGCTACACCAACCATGCAGAGGACCAGCCGGTCCACCTGCAGGTGAAGGACTGGCCGCTGCAAAAGGCGAGCGAATACGACGTGTTCGGTGGTCCCTCGGCGCGCTATTGTCCGGCTGGCGTCTATGAGTGGATCGAGGAAGAGGGCAAGGAGCCCAAGTTCCAGATCAACGCGCAAAACTGCGTCCACTGCAAGACCTGCGACATCAAGGACCCCAACCAGAACATCAATTGGGTAACGCCCGAAGGCGGCGGCGGGCCGAACTATCCGAATATGTAAGCCCGAAGGACTTCGTTCGTCATTGCGAGGAGCGAAGTGACGCGGCAATCCAGAGTGGTGCGCGAGACGCCCTGGATCGCTTCGCTTCACTCGCGATGACGAGTTTGTAGCCAAGTGCTGAACCAAACAGCCTACGCCAAGATCAACCTTGCGCTCCACGTCCGCGAGCGGCGCGATGATGGCTATCATGTGCTCGAAACGCTGTTCGCCTTTGTCGATGCGGGGGACACGCTGACGGCTAGGCCCGCGGATCAGGACAGTCTGCAAACCTTCGGACCCTTTGCGGGCAATATCGAAAACCCGCTCGACAACCTCGTCGCGCGCGCTCTGGCGAGTTTGCCGCGCCCTCAGGGGCTGGCGGTGACGCTGGAGAAGAACCTGCCCGTCGCCGCTGGCCTGGGTGGCGGCTCGGCCGATGCAGGCGCGATCTTCCGCATGGTCGAGGAATTCCACGGCCTCCCCGACGACTGGCAGGAACGCGCCGCCAAGCTGGGCGCGGATGTGCCCTCCTGCGTGCGCAGCGAGATGGCGATCGGGCTTGGCACCGGCACCGAACTTATCGAGGTCGAGAACGACCTTGAGGGTAAGCCCGTGTTGCTGGTGAACCCCAGCGTGCCGCTCGCCACTGGCCCCGTCTTCAAAGCATGGGACCAAGTGGATCGCGTCCCGCTACCGACCGGGTCAGCGCGGGCAATCACGCTGGAAGGTCGGAATGACCTCACTGCGCCCGCGCTCGAATTGTGCCCGGTGATCGGTGACGTTCTGAATTCGCTCAAGGCCAGCGACGCATGGCTCACACGCATGTCCGGCTCGGGCGCGACGTGTTTTGCCCTGTTCGAAACCGTGGCCCAGCGCGAGGCTGCCGAGGCGAGCATCAAGGAAATCCACCCGCAATGGTGGATGCTGGCAGGCAAACTGCGCTAAAAGGCGCGCATGATTGATGATCTCCCCTACAAGCAGCTCGGCGAATACGACGTTGCGAACCCGCAGGCCGCGCGCATCGTGTGCGTTGCCGACCACGCCTCGAACTTCGTGCCGGACGATATCCCGCTAGGCATTGCGCCTGAACGCCTGAACGAACACATCGCGATCGATATCGGCGTCGAAGGCGTGGTCCAGCGCCTTGCGCGCAGCCACGGCATTCCCGCTCATGTCGCAACCCTCAGCCGGCTGGTGATCGATCTTCATCGCGAGGAGGAACACCCCCAGGTCGTGCCCACAAAGAGCGACGGGCATCTCATTCCCGGCAATATCGGTGCTGATCTGGAAATGCGGCTCGATCGTTTCCACCGCCCCTATCACAACGCGCTGGCGCAGTGGCTGGAGCGGATGAGCCCCGAATTGATCCTCTCGGTCCACAGCTTCACCCCCAAGCTTGAGAGCCAATCCGACGAGCGCCCCTGGGACGTCTCGCTGCTCTACAACGAGGATGACCGCGCCGCGCGGCATGCGATCCGGTTTCTAAGCGATCTGGGCTATCACGTTGGTGAGAACGAACCTTATGCCGGCGCCGAGCTCAACGCGACGATGAACCGCCACGCCGAGGCCCATGGGCGTCCCTATTGCTTCTTCGAGATCCGGCAGGATCTGATCACCACCCGCGCAAACCAGGCGCGCTGGGCAGCGACGCTGGCGGATGTCGCGGGAAGGGTTGCGCTGGCTCTCGCCTGAGGGCAAGGAAACAGCGTTCAGCTGGAATCGGGAAACAATATGTCCTCGCGCTTTGACAAGATGAAACTTCCTTCACGCCATGTCTCGGTCGGGCCTGAGCGCGCGCCGCACCGTTCGTATTATTACGCGATGGGGATGACCGAGGAAGAGATCGCACGGCCCTTTGTCGCGGTGGCGAGCGCGGGCAACGATTCCGCGCCATGCAATACCACGCTCAACGCGCAGGCCGATATCTGCCGCGAGGGCGTGATCGAGAATGGCGGGACGCCGCGCCGCTTCAATACGATTACAGTGACCGACGGGATCGCCATGGGCCATCAGGGCATGAAAAGCTCGCTTGTGAGCCGCGAAGTGATTGCGGATTCGGTTGAGGTTTCAGTCAGAGGCCATTGCTATGACGCGCTTATCGGCTTTGCCGGGTGCGACAAGAGCCTGCCGGGCATGATGATGGCAATGCTGCGGCTCAACGTGCCCAGCATCTTCGTCTATGGCGGCTCGATCCTGCCGGGCACGCATCGCGGCGAGGACGTGACCGTGGTCGACGTGTTCGAGGCGGTCGGCCAGCACGCCGCGGGCAATTGTCCGCTGAAGGAACTGATTGCGCTCGAGAAGGTCGCTTGCCCCGGGCACGGCGCATGCGGCGGCCAGTTCACCGCCAACACCATGGCCTGCGTTGGTGAGGCGATCGGATTGTCCTTGCCAAACAGCAATATGGCGCCTGCTCCTTACAGATCACGTGATGATATTGCCGTGGCAGCCGGCCGCCAGGTGATGAACCTGATCGAGAGAAATCTGCGCCCGCGTGATATCTGCACGAGGGCCGCTTTCGAGAATGCCGCACGCGTCGTCGCGGCAACCGGCGGGTCGACCAACGCGGCGCTGCACCTGCCCGCCATGGCGAGCGAGGCGGGGATCGATTTCGATCTGTTCGACGTTGCCGAGATATTCAAATCAACGCCTTACATTGCAGACTTGAAGCCCGGTGGCAGGTACGTCGCCAAGGATATGCACGAGGCGGGCGGCATCTACATGGGCATGAAGACACTGCTCGATGGCGGTTTCCTTGATCCCGATCCGATCACTGTTACCGGCAAGACGCTGGGCGAGAATATCGAGGAGATCACCTGGAACCCGGACCAGAAGGTGTTCTACGAAGTAACAAACCCGATCACGCCCACCGGCGGCGTTGTCGGCCTCAAGGGCAGTCTCGCGCCCGATGGCGCGATCGTTAAGGTCGCCGGCATGGCCCGCCTGCAATTCACCGGCCCTGCGCGCGTGTTCGACCGCGAGGAAGATGCCTTTGCCGCAGTCGAGGCGCGCGATATCGCCGAGGGCAGCGTCATCATCATCCGCTATGAAGGGCCCAAGGGCGGCCCCGGCATGCGGGAAATGCTCTCCACCACCGCCGCCCTCTATGGGCAGGGCATGGGTGAGAAGGTTGCGCTCATCACCGATGGTCGTTTTTCGGGCGCGACGCGCGGCTTTTGCATCGGCCATGTCGGACCCGAGGCGGCCGAGTGCGGCCCGATCGCGCTGGTCGAGGATGGTGATACGATCTCGATCGACGCGCAGGCAGGCACGATTGATCTCGAAGTGGACGAGGCCACGCTGGAAGAGCGCCGCAAGGCGTGGAAGCCGCGCACCAATGATTACCAGTCCGGCACCCTGTGGCGCTACGCCCAGAATGTCGGTCCGGCGCGGCAAGGAGCGCTTACTCATCCCGGCGCCAAGGCCGAGACGCATGTTTATGCGGATATCTAGCGCGCTCCTCGCTACAGCGGCGCTCACCTCCTCCTGCGCGCCCGAAAGCGGCAAGCCGGAAGGCGTGGCGATCGAGTGCGCGATCGGCGCAGGCGCGCAACTGCAGCAGGACTGTCTGCTTGAGGTATCGGGTGACGGGACGTTCAGCATCCATCGGCCCGACGACACCTTCCAGCGTTTCCGCTACGAGGCCCCATTGGCGATTACCGCATTGGACGGAGCCGACGAGGTCACCAACGTCAGGGTCAGTCTGCCCGGCGCGGGTCTGGGCTTACTGGAATTTACCCACACGAACGCCCGCTACCGCCTTGACCCGACCCCCATCGTGCCTTCTGGCGATGAGTGACACGCAGGTCCTGACCGCCGATCAGATGCGTGCCGCCGAGCAGCGGATTTTCGATGCAGGCACGAGTGTCAGCGAATTGATGGAGATTGCCGCTGGCGGCGCGGCGCAATGGGTCCGCCGCCTTGCCGCAAGGCGTAGCGTGACCGTGCTGTGTGGTCCGGGCAATAATGGCGGTGATGGCTATGTCATTGCCCGGCGGCTGCGCGAGTGGGGCCTGCCGGTCGCAATCGTCGCGCCCATCGCCCCCAAGACGCAGGCAGCGAAGGATGCGAGGGCAGCCTGGGGCGGCCCGGTGCTTACGTCGGGCGGTCAGGCGCAGGGCGAGGTGATGGTCGATTGCCTGTTCGGCTCGGGCCTGGCGCGGCCACTTAGCGGTGAACACGTGCTCTTGCTGCGCGACCTTGCCAAGCGGCATTCCCTGCGCATCGCCATCGACCTGCCCTCGGGGATCGCATCGGATACGGGTGAACCGCTGAACGAGAAGCTTCCTCAATTTGACGTGACGCTGGCCCTTGGAGCCTGGAAGTTCGGCAATTGCCTTGTCGCGGCGCGCGAATATCTCGGGACCCAGCGGCTTGTCCCGATCGGTATTGCCGCGGTCGAGGGCGCTGCGCACCGCTTGAGCCGTCCTGCGTTCACGCCGCCATCGCCTGTGGCCCACAAATATACGCGCGGCCTGTGCGCTGTCGTCGCCGGTGCAATGCCGGGAGCCGCGCTGCTATCGACCACCGCTGCGATGCGGGCGGGGGCTGGATATGTGAAGTTGCTGGGGCCCCAGGCACCCAATGCACCTGCCGGCCTGGTATGCGACGACAGGCCTCTTGATGGGGCGCTGGCGGACAAGCGGATCAGCTGCGTTCTCGTCGGACCGGGGCTTGGCCGCGATGATAAGGCTCGCGCGAAACTCGAGTCTGCCTTGGTGAGCGACCATGCGCTGGTGCTGGATGCCGACGCGCTCCATCTTCTTCGGCCCGCTGACCTCGAGGGCGACAGGACTGTGATTGCCACCCCCCATGATGGCGAGCTTGAGGCCTTGTGCCAACGCTTTGCCGTGATCGCCGAGGGGCGCATGGCGCGGGCGAGGGCGCTTGCCGCTGCCAGCGGCATGGTCGTGCTGGCCAAGGGCCCGGACAGCTTTGTCGCCTCGCCCGAGGGCGCGCTCGCGATCGGTCCGGCCTCTTCCAGCTGGTTGTCGGTCGCAGGCAGCGGCGATGTCCTGGCAGGCATCCTCGCAAGCCGTCTTGCAACGGGTGGCGATGCGATGGAGGCGGCCTCACAGGCCCTGTGGCTTCATGCCGAGGCGGCGCGTCTTGCGGGCCCGGCCTTTACCGCCGATGACCTCGCCGCTTCAGTGGGCTCGGCGCTAGCGGCCTGTTTGTGAGCGGCACCGAAACCATCGTGCGGATCGCTGCCAAGGGCGATGGTGTTACCGCGAGTGGACGCCATGTGAAAGGCGCTGCTCCCGGCGACAGCGTCGATGGCGAGGGGCGCGTCACGCCCGGGCCGCACCACGCAGAGCCGCCTTGCCCGCATTTCGGCATTTGTGGGAGCTGCCAGCTCCAGCACGCCGATGAGGAGGCCTTGCGCGAATTCGTGACCGGCAGGGTCGTGAACGCCGCGCTCGGCCAAAAGCTGAAGCCGCGCGACCTTGTGCCGACGCATCTTTCCCCGCCACGCTCCCGCCGCCGCGCGACATTGCACGCCATGCGCACCGCCAAAGGCGCCGTCATCGGATTTCGCGCAGGCGGTTCGCACAAGATAATCGACCTGCAACGATGCGAGGTTCTCTCGCCCGAACTTGCCGCGCATATACCGGGCCTGCGGGCGCTGATTGCGCGGCATGGCGGCAAGGGCGCGGTCGATATCGGTCTTGCGCTGAGCGACCAGGGGGTCGACCTGACACTGGCAAACATGGTCTTCGAAGGCCTCGCCGCGACTGAGGCGCTGCTCGATTACGCCCGCGATCACGGGCTGGCGCGGCTGAGTGTCGATCAGGGTTACGGGGCCGAGACGGTCTGGGAGCCGGAGCCGGTAACGATCACGCTGGGCGGCGTGCCCGTCGCAATGCCGGTGGGCGCGTTCCTTCAGGCAACGCCCGACGCCGAGGCACGCATGATCGAAGATGTGCGCGCCTGGCTCGAAGGGTCGGGGCCGTTGATCGACCTGTTCGCAGGGCTTGGGACGTTCGCCCTTGCCCTTCGCGAGGGGCGCAAGGTGCTGGCGGTCGAGGCAGATCGCGCCGCGCACCTCGCCTGCAAGGGCGCGGCGGTGCACACTGGCGGCGCAGTCCACGCGCTCCACCGCGACCTGTTTCGCAATCCGCTTCAACCCGAAGAGCTGGGGCGCTTCGAGGCGGTCATGCTCGATCCGCCACGCGCAGGTGCGAGGGCCCAGATCGCCGAAATCGCGAGGAGCGACCTGCAACGTGTCGCTTACGTCAGCTGCAACCCGTCAAGCTGGGCGCGCGATGCCGCCACGCTCGCCAGCGAGGGGTTTCGCCTCGAAAAACTGCGCCCGGTCGGCCAGTTTCGCTGGTCGACCCATGTCGAATTGGTGAGCCTGTTTATCCGGCCCTGAAGAATTCACGCCCGCCGGACTTCAGGCCCTGAGTGCTGTAAGGATCCGCTCTTCAAGCCACGCGCGGTGATCGGGTTCTACAAAGGCGTGCCCTGCGCCCTCGCAGCGCTGGATGCGCGGGTCTTCCATGTCCCAGGCGTCCTCGAAGGCAAGGGCGGTCCGGTCTGCGCCGGCCAGGAAGATCGAGACGGGGCCGGCGAAATTCTCGAGGCCTTCGCGCATCGTCTGGGCCAGCCGCGATTCTTCGCGCGCGGCGGGACGCGATGCCCGCACCAGTCCCTTGGCCAGCTTGCCAAGGTTGACGCCGCCGCTCAGGAGGCGCTTGATCTCGGCCGGGTTCTTGAGCTTGTCGGCGTAGCGATCGCGGATTGCGCTGGCGGGCAGGGCGGCTGCCTGGTCCTGAGCATCCTCGTCGATCGTCCACGGATTGGCGAGGATCAGCGCGTCGAACCCGGCGCCAGAGCCCAGCATCAGCGCGCTTGCGGCGTCGCAATTGCCAAAGGCCATGACGCGCTCGACATCGGGCGCGAGCGCAAGAAAGGCGTCGCGGGCGCTCGCAATGTCGCGCGCGCTCCGGCGAAAGCCGCGGTTCTCGCCCTCGCTGTCGCCGACGCCGCGCCTGTCAAAACGGAACACCGGAAAACCTGCCTTCGCGATGGCGCGAGCAAGCCGGGCCTGACCGCAAAACGCGCCTGATCGGACCTCGTTGCCGCCGCTCACGATCAACAGCCCGGTCTTGCCTGGCGCTGTGTCGAGTGTTCCTGCAAGTCTGTGGCTGCTGCAGGCAAAGGTGAGGTGAAGGCGGCTCAAGACGCGGCCTCTTCGGGGTCTTGCAGCGTTTGGGCAATGATGGCGGCGAGGGCGCTCGCCTGGCCGGCATCCTCATCGGGCTCGGCGCGCAGCCAGAGGCCGGACCCGCCCAGAGCGGATTGCTCGATATCGCTTTGCGCTGTCTGGGGGGCGGTCCTTGCGGTCTCAAGCTGGCGCAGCATTTCGGCGCCAAGCTCCCAGCCGCCCAGCACCAGCCCATCCTCGCGGCCGCGCGCCATCAGCCCCTCGCGGGTCTGTGTCTCGCCCGCCTCGCGCGCTGCGATGGTCTGGGCGCGCAACAGTCCCGAAAGCAGTTTTTGCCCTTCGAGCGCGGCGTAGCGCCAGCCCGGCATATCCGCAGGCGCGATCAGCGCACCTGCCCGGATCGAGAGCACATGCGTTGCCTCGAAGCGGTCCCGCACCGCAAGCGCGCAGGCTCGCCAACACTCCAGCGTCTGGTCCGCCATAGGTGCGAGGCTTTCGTTACAGCCCGGCCAGTCGGGCAGGGCGCTGTCGATCCCTGCCTCGTCGAGCGCGCGCATGACACCAAGCGTGAAACGGCGCATCTTGTTCGCCTCATCGAACAGTGCGGGGATGATCAGCAAGCGAGCAGTCTGCTGGCGGTCAAAGGCTACCAGCAATTCATCTTTAATGCTCTTTGCAGCGCCATCGCCGGGCGCTTCAGGTGACCAGGTGGTGACGTCCATGATCGATTGCGGCCCGCGTGCACCGGGCAGCGTCAGCCTTGCTGTGTCTTGGCAACGACAAAGTCGAGCAGCCCGCCGAAGCTTTCCAGCATCTCGCCGTCGACGTCGTCATCCTCGATCTCGATGTCGAAGCGGTCCTCGATCTCGGTGAGAAGCCCGGCCACCGCCATTGAATCCAGTTCGGGCATGTGGCCGAACAGACCGCTTTCGCGGGTCAGCGCGTCGGCGGTTTCGGCGTCGAGGCCGAGAACATCGGCAAGAATGTTCTTCAGCAGCGCTTGGGCGGACATGTCGGTCGAGCTCTCCGGTACAATGCGCAAATTCCGGCCTGCGCTGGCGTGTGAGGCAAACTCTTCTTGCGCGATCGGCTTGCTGCTCATGGGGCGGTTTCCCTTTTCTGGTCCGTGCCTGCGACCCGGACCGCGTGACTACAATATGTTCGGGACCACCGTCCCCATGCCGTAACGTCGCTCTTGGTCAGGCGCGCGGCCTTAGCCATCTAAGGGATAGCGCGCAAGAGCCGGAACGTCGCTCTCGCGCAAACGCCGCGCGGCAAGACGCGCCAGATCGATCCAGGCGCGCGGGCGCGTCATGTCGAGGCAATCGATCTGGTAGCGCGGCCGTGTCATCTCCATCCAGTCGCGCTTGTAGGGCTCATCGCCGGTCCCGAAATCGATGAGATCGACCCGGTCGCGGTCGATGACGTGCTCGAAAAGCGCGGCGGAAAGGACGGTGCCGGCTGACAGGCGTCGGTGGCTTTCGAGGTGGGCCAGCTTGTGGATGTAGGCGGTCGCGTTCTCGACGGTCCAGAATTGCGCGGCGACTGTCTTGCCCTTGTGGGTCGCGAGGCCCAGTCGCACACGCCCCGCCTCACCTTCGCTCGTGGCAAAGGCCCGCAGCATGGCCGGCTCGCCCTCGACGGGTTTCCAGCTTGCAGCATAGACCGCCTCATATTGCTCCCAAGCCCGGGTCTCGAAGCGATCGAGTATTCTGACGTCGATGCTGGCGGCCTTGCGTTTCACCGTGGTGCGCAGCGGGCCGGGCCGCGATGCCCAGTATCGGGCGAAGGATCGGCCATCGAGGCGCAATGCGTGGTTGGTGTCGCAGCGGGTCACCTCAACGCGCCAGCCCGCTTTGGCAAAGGCCTGCGCAAGGCGCGAAGCCGAGCCGTCTTCTTCGGGTACAGGGGCGAGCGTGACGCGGTGGCCGCGGCCGCGCAACTGGTTCGCGATCGCTTCGAGCAAGGCATCGCCGCGTTTTCCTGCGGGCGCAAGCTGGCGCCAGGTGAAACTATACCAGTTGCGCAAGGGTGTGATCCGGCCGCAGCGCTCGGTCAGCGCGAGAGCGGCGCGATCATCCTCGTCCTCAGCCATCGCAATCAGCGGCGTGAGACCCGTTTCCGCCAGCAGCGCATACCATTGCGCGCGGTCGAACGGCGCGCGCGCCTCGAGGCTTTCGCCCGAGGCGGCAAACATCTCTTGCAAGACGTTAACGCTATCGTGATACCGCGCTTCAATCACAAATTCCTGCACCCTCTTCGCGAAAGCCGAATGACACAACCGCCTGATCCGACCGCGTTTCCCATCGATCATCTCGCCGAAAGAGCGTGCCTTCTGGGCTTTGATGACCGCGCGGCGCTGATCCTCAAGGGCGCGAGCCTTAACCACAAGGAGTTAAGACAGCGTGTGGGTCAGCTTGCCATGTGGCTGGTTGATAATGTGCCCGAGCCGGGCGCGCGAGTGGCGACCTGGGCGGCCAAGGGGGAACTTTCCTGCCTGATGCCGCTGGCGGCGGCGCGGGCAGGGCTGGTCCACGTGCCGATCAACCCGCTGCTCAAGCGCGCGCAGGTCGCGCATATCCTCGCCGATAGCGGTGCAAGCATGTTGATCGCGACCAAGGCGCGGGCCGGTTCGCTCGAACCGGGAGATTTCCCTGAAGACAGCATTATCGATGAGGGCGAGGCGCTGGAACAAGCGATGCGTTACGGCGCGCTCGGTCCCTCCAGCGCCGATCCCGAAACGCTCGCCGCGATCCTTTATACTAGCGGTTCGACCGGTCGGCCCAAAGGCGTGATGCTCAGCCACGCCAATCTGTGGCTCGGCGCGGTGAGCGTCGCGCATTACCTCAAGCTTGCCGAGGATGACGTCACGCTTGCGGTTCTGCCGCTGTCGTTCGATTACGGGCAGAACCAGCTGTTCTCGACCTGGTATGCGGGCGGATGCGTGGCGCCGCTCGATTATCTCTTTCCCAGGGATGTGGTGAAAGCGTGCGCGAAGCATGGCGTCACGACACTGGCGGCGGTGCCGCCGCTCTGGGTACAGCTGACCGAGATAGATTGGCCTGACGAGGCCCGCGGGAAGCTGCGCCGTCTGACCAATAGCGGCGGGGCGCTGCCCCCTGATCTCGTGCGCGATTTGCGCACCCTGTTGCCAAGCGCGGACCTCTATCCGATGTATGGCCTCACCGAGGCATTTCGTTCGACCTATCTTGATCCCGCGCTGGTAGACGCGCATCCTGCCTCGATGGGCCGCGCTATTCCCTTTGCCGAAATTCTGGTGGTCAGTGAGGAAGGCGATCTCGCCGCGCCGGGCGAGGAGGGTGAACTGGTCCATTGCGGGCCGCTGGTCGCAAGGGGCTACTGGCAGGACCCTGAACGCAGCGCGGCGCGCTTCAGGCCTGCGCCCGAGGCTTCGTCTTACGGCGGGACCGCCGTGTGGTCGGGCGACCGGGTGCGGCGCGAGGCCGATGGCCTGCTTTATTTCGTCGGTCGGCGCGACGCCATGATCAAGAGCGCAGGCAACCGCATAAGCCCGCAGGAGATCGAGGAGGCGGCCCTTCAGTTCGAAGCCGTGGCCGAGGCCGCCGCCTTCGGCCTGCCCGACGAGCGGCTGGGCCACGCGGTCCACCTCGTGGTGCGCGGGGCCCAGAGCGAGGAGGCCCGGGCCGGGCTCGCCAGCCATCTCGCGCGCGAATTGCCCAATTTCATGCAGCCGCGCGCAGTGCACTGGCGCGCTTCGCTGCCGCTCAATCCCAATGGCAAGATCGACCGCAGCGCGCTTCTGGCAGAATTGCTGGAGAAAGAAGCGTGAGTAAGCCGCTCGGACCCATTCCCGAGGGCTACGAGGCTCTTGATGGCGAACTCGCTATCGGCGGTAAGCGCGCAAGCGAGTTGGTGGCCGAGGCGGGGCGCACGCCTTTGTTCGCCTATTCACGCGCGCATCTGGATACGCGCATGGAACGGCTTCGCGCAGTCTTGCCCGATCGCGTCGGGGTCAATTACGCAATCAAGGCCAATCCCCACGCCGAGGTTCTTTCTCACATGGAGCCGCTCGTTGACGGCTTCGACATCGCCTCGGCGGGTGAGTTGGAGCTTGCGCTGAAGGCGGGAATCGATCCTGCGCGCATCAGCTTTGCCGGGCCGGGCAAGCGCGACGACGAATTGGAATCAGCTGTCGCTGCGGGCGTTACCCTCAATTGCGAATCCGAGGGTGAGGCGCAGCGCACGCTTGCCATCGCGTCCCGCCTTGGCAAGCGAGCAAGGATTGCCATCCGCGTGAACCCCGATTTCGAGCTCAAGGGTTCGGGCATGAAGATGGGCGGGGGTGCCAAGCCCTTCGGCCTCGACGCCGAGCGCGTGCCGGCGCTTGCGCGACACCTGATCGAGCAAGGCGCTGAATGGCGAGGCCTGCACATCTTCACCGGCAGCCAGACATTAAGCTCAGACGCGATCATAGAAGCGCAGTCCAACGTGTTGAAACTGGCCGAGGAACTGGCGGCAGAAATCGGCAAGCCTTTGCCAAAGCTCAATATGGGCGGCGGCTTTGGCATCCCCTATTTCCCCAAGGATACCGCGCTTGATCTCGACGCTGTCGGCGCGGCCCTGCGCGATATGGTCAACAACCTCTCGCCCTTGTTGGCGGAAACGGAACTGTGCCTTGAACTCGGCCGCTATCTTGTCGGCGAGGCGGGGGTCTATTTGTGCCGCGTCATCGACCGTAAGGTGAGCCACGGCACGACCTACCTCGTCACTGATGGCGGACTGCAGCATCAATTGGCTGCCTCGGGCAATTTCGGCACGGTGGTGCGGCGCAATTATCCGGTCGCGATCGCTTCGCATTTCACGGCCGAGGCGTTGGAGGAGGTTAACGTCGTGGGTTGCCTGTGCACTCCGCTCGACAGGCTGGCCGATCAGGCGCTGATGCCGCATGCACAGGTTGGCGATCTCGTCGCTGTGTTCTGCGCGGGCGCATACGGCGCGACTGCCAGCCCCTCGGCGTTTCTCGGGCATGGCCCCGCAGCCGAGATTATGGTCTGAGAACCGGGAGTTAGCTGCGCGTTAACGTGCGGAAAAACGCTGTCCCATAACGGGATAGGACCCGATTCGACCCCTCATTACTAATATTATGTTCACCATTTTCAGCGAGAGAACACGGGCTCTTCGCCAGGGCGGGCGTGCAGGTCGCTCCTGTGCACCAGGCCCGCCATGGCTTGAACACGCCAAGGATACGTATCGATGTTTATCTCGCAGTCTTCTCTCCGGTTTGCCGGACTGGCCCTTGCCGCCGCCTCGCTCAGCGCTTGCGGCGGTGGTCCGAACCTCGAACTTCCCCCGGCAACGCCGGGAGCGGCTCCCGTTGCGCCCAAGGACGATTACATCATCGGGCCGGCGGATACGATCACCATCCATGTCTGGAACAACCCCGAACTGAGCGCCGAGGATATTCAGGTGCGCCCCGATGGCCGCATCACCATTCCGCTGGTGCGAGACATGGTCGTGGTGGGCAAGACGCCGACCGAGCTTGAGGGCGACATCAAGCAAGTGCTCAACGAATATGTCGAGACCCCGATTGTCTCGGTGATCCTTAACCAGTCAGTTGGCGAGCTTTCCCAGCAGATCCGCATCACAGGCGCGGGCGCGCAGCCCGCTGCCTTGCCCTACCGTGCCAACATGACGATCCTCGATGCGATGATCGCAGTGGGCGGTCTGGGGGAATTTGCCGCTGGCAACCGGGCGACTCTCTCGCGTTACGAACCTGAGAAGGGCAAGAACACGCTGTATCGCCTGCGCCTCAAGGACTTGCTCAACAAGGGCGATGCAACGGCCAATGTCGCGCTCAAGCCCGGCGACACGATCTCCATCCCCGAGAGCCGCTTCTAAGGGGCGCGCACCAGGATGAACGAAATCTTCGACGAGGTGCGCACGGCGCTTTATTCGGTCTGGCATCGCCGCTGGATCGCCCTTGGTGTTGCCTGGGGGATATGCCTTGTGGGGTGGGTGGCCGTGGCCCTCATGCCCAATTCCTACCAATCGCACGCGCGTATATTTGTCGATGTCGATGATGTGCTTTCGAAACAGCAGGGTTTTTCCGCCGACGGCCGGGAGGAAATCGCGAAGGTGCGCCAGACGCTGGCGAGCGACACGAACCTCGCAAAGGTGATCAAGGGCACCAAGCTGGGCGAAGGCCTGAGCGACCAGGGCGCGCTCAATCTCGCCATTGACGAATTAAGCAACCAGGTCGCCGTGCGTGCTGAAGGCGACAGCCTGTTCGAAATCACCGCCACGATCGGCAAGAGCGACCTGACCGATGCCGAGAACGCCGTTCTGGCGCGCAACGTGGTTCAGAAGCTGCTTGATATCTTTCGTGAAGAGAACATTGCGGGCAGCCGGGCCAATCTGAACAGCGCGGTGGCAAAACTTGACGAATTGCTTGCCGAGCGCAAGGCTGAACTCGAAGAAGCCGAGCAGCGCCAGCTCCAGTTCGAGGCGCAATATCCGGATCTTGTTGGTGGCACCAATGCGCTTTCGACCAAGATCCAGCAATTGCGCACCGAATTGCGCGACATCGACGCCGATCTTGCGGGTGCGCAAACCTCGCTTGCCTCGCTTGAGAGCCAGCTCGGTAACACGCCGCGCACGATTGCCGGGCCGAACGGTGCCAGCGGACCTAAGGCGGCTCTGGCTGAGGCGCAAAGGCAATACGGGGCGCTGAAATCGCGGGGGCTGACTGATCAGCATCCCGATGTCGAAGCTGCGATCAAGCGGGTTGTCATGCTGCGCCAGGCGGCGGCCAATGCGGGGCCAGAGGACGAGGTCGGGACGACCAATCCTGCCTATTCGTCTCTCGTGGCGCTGCGCGCCGATCGCCAGGCCTCGATCCAGGCGCTGCAATCGCGCCGTGCGGCGATCCAGTCGCAGGTTGCCAATCTCGTCGCAAGCCAGGCCGCCGAACCGGAAGTTGCCGCCGAGGCCATACGCATCAGCCGCGATACCGAGGTGCTGCGTGACAATTACGACAAGCTGCTTGAAGACCGCGAAGAACTGCGCACGCGCGGCGACATCGAGGAAGAATCCAGCCAGTTCAAGTTCGACCTGATCGATCCTCCCGTTGTTTCGCAAAAGCCTGCCGCGCCTAACCGTCCGCTGCTGCTGCTCGGCGTGCTGATCGTCGGGCTCGGGGCGGGTGCCGGAGTTGCCTGGGGGATGGGGCAATTGCGTTCGACCTTCATGACGGCCCAGAAGCTGGAGCGGACCTTTGAACTGCCCGTGATCGGAACGGTTTCGCGAACCGTCTCGGAAACGGCGCAGGCTCTGCAACGGCGCCGGCTTATCCAGTTTGGCGGGGCGACTGCGGCCCTGGTGGCAGTGATGGTTATTCTGCTGGTGATCGAGATGATCTCGATCCGGGCCGTGGCGTGAGGGGCCGGATATGACAAAGCACACACCGATCCCCAGCCCTGAGCAAAAGAACGGGTCCCTGCTTGAAAGAGCCGAAGCCGCTTTCGGTCTCGATGGCCTTGGCCTGTCGAAGGTTCCGGGCGACTTGCCGCCTGCGAAACCGCGGGTGAAAGCGCCGCAGGCCGGTGCGAGGCCTGAAGCGCCGAGACCGGATGAGGCAATGCGCAGCGCCGATGCGGGCACAAACGCTGTGCCCGAAGAGCCCCGCGTTGCGCTTGGCGGTCCGTCGGCTGAAATCGATCGCGATATCCTGCGCATGAACGGGCTGATCATACCGGAGGATCCGGTCACCGGACTTCTCGAGGAATTTCGGATCATCAAGCGAGAATTGCTCGCGAATGCGCGTCGTTC
Source organism: Erythrobacter sp. (assembly GCA_043567175.1). Taxonomy (GTDB): domain Bacteria; phylum Pseudomonadota; class Alphaproteobacteria; order Sphingomonadales; family Sphingomonadaceae; genus Erythrobacter. The sequence continues at coordinate 755,288 of CP121323.1, read as the reverse complement.
GCGCAAGGGTGCGGCCCGCCGCATCCTGCTGAGTTCGCCGCACGAAGGCGAAGGCAAGACTTTCTGCGCGGCCAATCTCGCCATCGCGCTCAGTGCCGAGCGCGACATGGAAGTCGTGCTGATCGACGCGGATGTGATGAAGCCGTCGATCACGCGCGTCTTCGGCATCGAAGAGGGCCCCGGCTTCATGGATGCCCTGGCGGACCCTTCGCGCAAGCCTGAAGACCTCGCGATCAGGACCGACATCGAAGGCTTGTTCGTCATGCCCGCAGGCAGCCGCAGTGTGCTCGACACCGAATATCTCGCAAGCGCGCGTACGAAAGAGGTGCTTGATCGCCTGACGCGCGGCGCACCGGATCGCATCCTGATCTTTGATACACCACCCGCGCTTGCAGCGTCGCCCGCAGCCGAACTGGCCGCCTTCGTGGGCCAGGCCCTGCTGATCGTGCGCGCAGATGAAACAGGCCGCGCGGCGATTGATGATGCGCTCAAGCTGCTCTCTGCCTGCCCTGATCTCAAGCTGATGCTCAACGCTGCAAAATTCAGCCCTTCGGGTCGGCGGTTTGGCAATTATCGCCAAGGTGAAAATTCATGACGCGTTCTTTCCTCGCCTGCACTGCTGTTGTGCTCGGTATGGTGGGAGCGCTCCCACTCGAACCTGTCGCGGCCCAGGGCCAATTTCCGGGCCAGGGCCAAGCTCAGGGCCAAGGCCAGGCTTCCGACCAGGGGCAGGGGCCGACCACTTTTGTGCAGCCCTATATTGAAGTGAACCAGGTTCTGACCGCCCAGCTGACGCCCGGCGATGATGTGCTCACTTTCACGCAGATCGCGGCCGGCGTCGACACCACGATTGCAGGGCGCAACTCGGTCGCGTCGGTCTCGGTGCGATACGAGCGCAATATCGGCTATGGCGATGCGGTTGATACCGATGCGATCAGCGGCATTGCGCGAGGCTCGCTTGCTCTTGTGCCAAGGGCTGTAACCTTTGAAGCGGGCGCGCTTGCCACCAGGACGCGGATCGATGGCGGGGGCGGGGTCTCGCCCAATCCGCTCGCAGCCCAGGACCAGACCAGCGAGATCTACAGCCTCTATGCAGGGCCAACGATCGCAACGCGTGCGGGCGCCGTCGACATTACCGCCAACGCGTTTGTCGGCTACAACCGGATCGAGGTGAACGATGCCTTCATCGCGGATGACGGCGAGGCGCTCGACGTGTTCGACGAAAGCGTAACCTATGCCGGGCAGGTTCGCTTCGGCACGCGCCCGGGTGACCCGCTGCCCATCGGTCTTGGTGTTGGAGCCGGCGGTTTCCAGGAAGACGTCGACACGCTCGACCAGCGCGTGCGCGACGTCTATGTGCGCGGCGATGTAACCCTGCCCGTCACCGACAATTTCGCCGTGGTAGGCGGTGTCGGCTACGAGAATGTCGAGGTCTCCAGCCGCGACGCCCTGCGCGATGCCGATGGCGACCCGGTGGTCGCTGACAACGGACGCTTCGTAACCGACACATCTTCGCCGCGTCGCATTGCCTTTGATGTTGACGGCCTGATCTGGGACGTTGGCGTGCAGTGGAATCCGAGCCGTCGCACCTCGCTGACTGCCACCTATGGTCGCCGCTATGCCTCGACCACCTATTTCGGCAATTTCACTTACACGCCCGACAGCCGCAGCGCGCTTGCGATCAACGTCTATGACGGACTGACCGGGTTCGGCGGAGCGCTCACCAACTCCTTGAGCGGCCTCGATGCGGACTTCGAGGCGACCCGCAACGCCCTGACCGGTGATTTCACCGGTCTCGTGACGGGCGAGAACGGCGCCTCGGGGCTTGGCGTTCTGGGATCAACCCGCGGCTCGGCTTTCCGCGGACGCGGGGGCAATCTCAGCTACCAGCGCACGATTGGCAGGCTCAACGCGGCCGTAGTCGCCGGATATGACCGTCGGACGTTCGTCGGCGCCGAAGGCACCGTGTTCGAAGCGCTCGATGGCCAGCGTGACGAGAGCTACTATGTCGTCGGCTCGGTGGGCAGCGATATCGGGCAATCCGGTGCCATCAGCGCCAGTGCCTATGTGAACTGGTTCAGCAGCGAGATCGATAATGCCGATCTCACCGCCTATGGCGCATCGGCTGCCTATAACCGCGCGCTCACCAATCGTCTCACTGCCCGTGCTGCGCTGGCAGTTGACTATTTTGACAGTGATTTCAGCGATGAGGACTTCGCCGCCGCTAGCGCGCTGGTCGGTCTTCGTCTCGATTTCTAGAATACTGGAGCCACAAAGCGATGTACGAGCAACACTACGGCTTCACGGGGCGTCCTTTCCAGCTGACGCCTGATCCCGATTTCTACTTCGAGAGCACAAGCCACAAGAAGGCGATGAGCTATCTGGGTTACGGCCTCAATCAGGGCGAGGGTTTCATCGTCATCACCGGCGAGGTCGGCGCAGGCAAGTCGACGCTGGTTGCGCACCTGATGGAGCGCATCGATCCTGCCGCGCTGACGGTTGCACAAGTCGTCACCTCGGCGCTTGATGGCGAAGAGCTGGTCCACGTCATCGCCCAAGGTTTCGGCCTGCCGATCGAAGGCAAGGACAAGGCCGGGGCGCTCGGCGCGATCGAGCGTTTCCTGCAGGATGAAGCGCGCGCCGGACGCCGCTGCCTACTGGTGGTCGACGAATGCCAGAATCTCGATTTCACCGCGCTCGAAGAGCTGCGGATGCTTTCAAACTTCCAGCTTGGCTCGCACCCGCTTCTGCAAAGCCTGCTGCTTGGTCAGCCCGAGTTCCGCCGCACGCTGGCGCATCATCCCGATCTGGACCAGCTGCGCCAGCGCATCATTGCGTCGCACCATCTGGACGCGCTCGACGAGGCCGAAGTCGAGCATTACATCACGCACCGTCTCAAGCATGTGGGCTGGGAGGGGTGCCCGGTTCTTGGAGAAGGGCTGCTGCCGCGCCTGTTCGAGGCCACCGGCGGTATTCCGCGCCGCATCAACCAGGTGATGAACCGCCTGTTGCTGCTTGGCGCTATCGAGGAGCACGAGGAGCTCAACCTCGCCATGCTGGAAGCGGTGTGCGAGGAAATGGCCGCTGACCAGACACGCGGAGCGCGCGAACATTCGGGCGCGTTCCGGATCGGTCAGCCCGCCAGAGAGACGGTTTCCTCAGACAGCCAGGACATCGCAAGCGCGCCGGGCGATGCGCAAACCGCACAGCTCGAAGCTGCGATCGCGGAGCTGCAGGCCGCAGGTGCGCTCAGCGGCCAGCCGGTCGATCCCGAAGTGGGCGAGGCGATCCAGCGTCTCGAAGCGCGGCTGGAAGAGCAGGAGCGTTCCTTCCGCCATGTGCTCACCATGCTGATCGAGTGGCTGGAAGACGGAAAATCACGCGAGGCGGCCTGATCCATGCAGCCGCGCCCGAACCTTTCTCCGCAGGTGATCAACGGTCTCTCGGTCGATGTCGAGGACTGGTTCCAGGTGGGCGCTTTCGAAAATGTGATCGACCGGGCCGACTGGCCATCGATAGCAACGCGGGTCGAAGCCAATATCGATCGCGTTCTGCAGCTCTTTGACGATGCGGGGGTCAAGGCGACCTTTTTCACGCTGGGCTGGGTGGCAGAGCGCCATCCGGCGATGATGCGCCGCATTGCCAGGGCCGGCCACGAAATCGCAAGCCATGGTTACGACCACGCCCGTGTCTTCACCTTTGAGCGCGCTGGCTTTGCCGCGGATCTGCGCAAGGCGCGCGCGATCCTCGAAGACATTTCGGGCCAGAAGGTCTCCGGTTACCGCGCGCCGAGTTTCTCGATCGACGCGCGCAATCCCTGGGCGCTCGAGGAACTGGCCGGACAGGGCTATTCCTATTCGTCAAGTGTCGCGCCGATCGCGCATGATCATTACGGCTGGCCCGAGGCGCCGCGCTTTGCGTTTCGCCCTGTGCCCGGCAGCGACCTCATCGAAGTACCCGTGACCACCGCGATGCTGGGCGCGCGCCGCATGGCGGCAGGCGGGGGAGGTTTCTTCCGCGTGCTGCCCTACGGCTTTTCGCGCTGGGCGATCCGTCAGGTGAACACGCAGGAACAGCGACCTGCGATCTTCTATTTCCACCCATGGGAAATCGATCCCGACCAGCCGCGCGTGGCCGATGCACCGATCCGCTCGAAACTGCGCCACTATACCGGGCTTGATAACATGGCGGGCAAATTGCGCCGCCTGCTGGGCGATTTTGCCTGGGGCCGGATGGACGTGCTCGTCGCGGGGGAACGCGCGCGCGCCCGCTCTTTTGTGGTGAACGCACCCGCCTGCGGGGAGCTGGCCGCGTGAACGCGCCGATCACCACCAGCCACAAGGTACTTAGCGTCGATCTCAGCGACGCTCGCACCGCCTCGCGCATCGAGGGCTTCGTCAGGGAGCAACGCGCCAGCCTGTTTCACCGCCCGGCCTGGCTGCGCGCGGTCGAGGCGGGGACGGGCCAGAAGGCATTCGGCCTCATCACCGAGCAATTGGGCACGATCACGGGCTGGCTCCCGTTGACGCAGGTGCGATCGTTCCTGTTCGGCAAGGCCCTCGTCTCGAGCGGTTTTGGCGTCGGCGGTGGCCTGTGCGTCGCAAGCGAGGATGCAGCTCGCCCGCTTCTTGAGGCGGCGCAGGGCCACGCGCTGGAACGCGGTTTTTCAAGCCTTGAACTGCGCGGCGGCCCTTTGCCTGAAGGCGAAGGCTGGCGGCAATGGGACGACAAGCATTGCGGTTTCGAACGCGACTTGTGCGATGATGACGAGGCTCAGTTGCTCGCCATCCCGCGCAAGGCCCGCGCTGAAGTGCGCAAGGGGCTGAAGGCCGGGCTGGCTGTCCGCATCGGAAGCGAGCCAAAAGACCTGCGAGCGCATTACGCGATCTATTCCCAAAGCGTGCGCAACCTTGGCACTCCCGTGTTTCCGGCAAAGCTTTTTCGCGCCATGCTCTCGTCCTTTCCCGAAGAGAGCGATATCCTTACCGTCTTCAGGAATGGAGAGCCGATCTCGAGCGTGCTCAATTTCTACCACGATGGCGCGGTCATGCCGTTCTGGGGCGGGGGAACCTTTGCCGCACGCAGCGCGCGCTCGAACGAGCTGATGTATTACGAGCTCATGCTCCATGCTCGCGGGCGGGGTATGAAGCGGTTTGATTTCGGCCGCTCGAAGACCGGCAGCGGTCCCTACAAATTCAAGAAGAACTGGGGTTTCGAGCCGCAGCCCCTTGCCTACGCTGAATGGACCGCGCCCGGCCACGAGCCGCGCGACGTCGATCCGACGAGCGAGGCCTATGCCCGCAAGATCGCGCTGTGGCAGAAGCTGCCACTGGGCGTTGCCAATACGATCGGTCCGTTCATTGCGCGCGGCCTGGCCTGAGCGGGGGTGCGCAGCCATGAGCGAGATTCTCTTCCTTACCCACAGGGTGCCGTTCCCGCCCAACCGGGGCGACAAGATCCGCAGCCATCACCTGCTGCTCAAGGCCGCCAGCCTCGCGCCCGTCCATGTCGGGTGCTTCTCCGAGAGCGCCGAGGATCGCGCGAGCGTCGATCAGGTCGCCGCCATCAGCGCCTCGCACTGCGTCGTCCCGCGCGAAAAGCCGCTGGTGCTTGCAGGGGCCGAGGCGGTTCTGGCAGCCAAGCCGGTCAGCCTCACGGCCTTCCACAGCCGCCGCCTTGAAAACTGGGTGCGGCGGTTGGTGGCAGAGCGGCCGATTTCGACCATCGTCGTCTTTTCCGGGCAGATGGGCCAGTACATTCCCGACGATTTCGCGGGCCGCACCTATATCGACTTGTGCGATGTAGATAGCGCCAAGTTCGAAAGCTATGCGCGGGCCGGAGAGCGCGTCTGGCTCAATGCGCGCGAAGCGCGCCTGCTCGCCGCCGAGGAAGAGCGGCTGGTGCAAAGATGCGACGCGGTGACCCTCGTTTCAGAAGCCGAGGCCGAACTCTTCAGGTCAAGGCTCAGCGTTCCCGAAAAGCTGCGTGTTGCCGCTCTTGGAAACGGCATCGACGCTGCCGCTTTCGATCCGTGCCATGTGACCGGGCATGCAGCCTTGTCATCTGAGACCGGCCCGCATTTCGTTTTCACCGGGCAGATGAATTATCGCCCTAACGAGGCCGCCGCGTTGTGGGCGATTGAACGCTTCATGCCGCTGGCGCGCACGCGCTATCCTGCGGCGCAGTTTCATGTCGTGGGCCGTGCGCCGACCCCGGCGCTGCTTGCACACAAGGACGCGCCTGGCGTGCATGTCTGGGGCGAAGTGCCCGACGTGAAGCCGTTTCTTGCGGCTGCCACCTGCGTGCTTGTGCCGCTCCAGATTGCGCGGGGGGTCCAGAACAAGGTGCTCGAGGCGATGGCGATGGCGCGGCCCGTCCTGCTGACCACTGAAGCTGCGACGGGGATCGAGGCGCGCGACGGCGAACACTGGATGATCGCCGGATCGGACCCTGAAGAGATGCTGGCCCGTTTCGAGGCGTTGATGGCGCAAAGCGGTGCTTGTGACCACATGGGCAAGGCTGCCCGCGCCTTCGTCCTTGAGCATCACGATTGGGAGGCGAAACTCGCACCGATGGCCGACCTCGTCTTTGGCCACGGTGCGCCGGAGGCCCGCAATGCCGCCTGAGACCCGAAGAGCTTCCATCCCATGGGCAAGCTTTGCACCGGCGAGCCTTGCCAAGGCCCTGCCGCCCGCCTGGCGCAAGCCGCTCGGCTGGCTCGGCGTGGCAGCGGCGGTGCTGATCCTCGTCACCGCGCGCGAATGGGGCGAAATGCTGCACCAGTGGTGGAGCATCGACACCTACAATCACATCCTGCTTGTCCCGCCGATCGTCGCCTGGCTCGTCTGGCTCAAGGCCGAAGACCTTGCCGCGATGACGCCGCGCGCCAGCGCTCTGGGGCTGGGTCTCGTTGCCGCAGGCCTCTCGCTCTGGCTGCTTGGCCGCATTACCGGGATCAATCTTCTCGCGCATGCCGGCGCAGTGGGAGCCTTGCAGGGCGCGGTGGTCGCCTTCCTGGGGGTGCGCGCATGCGTGATGCTGGCCCTCCCGCTCGCTTTCCTCGCTTTCCTCGTACCCTTCGGCGACGAGATCATCCCTTTCCTGCAAGCTATCACCGCCAAGATGGCGATCGCCATCACACTGGCAAGCGGAGTGCCGGCCCAGATCGAGGGGATCTATATCGACACGCCTGCCGGGCTCTTTATCGTTGCCGAGGAATGTTCGGGCGTGAAGTTCCTGGTCGCGATGGTGACGCTTGCCGTCCTTATCGCCTTCACCCGTTTCAAGAGCTGGAGCCGCCGCGTGATCCTCATGATTGCGGCTGTGATCGTGCCCGTACTCGCCAACGGGGTGCGCGCCTGGGGCACGATCTACATCGCCCAGTTTGCCGGGATCGAGTTCGCCGCCGGGTTCGATCACATTGTCTATGGATGGGTCTTCTTTGCCCTCGTGGTTGCGATGGTGATCGGCGCTGCGTGGCCATTCTTCGAGAGCGAGCCCGAGGAATACGGTATTACCGTGGGGCAAGTCGCGCAGCAGGACTGGATTGGCCGGTTCGAGACGGCGAGGGAAAGCGCGGCGGTCATCTTCGGCGGGATGGCCGCGCTCGCGCTGGTGGCGGGCGTCACGGCTGCCATCCTTGCGCCTGCGGCTTCGGGCTGATCGACCATGTGCGGAATCGCCGGCCTGTTTGATCCTTCGGGAAAGGCGCGTTTCGAGGCATCGCGGATCGAGCGCATGACCAACACGCTGGTTCATCGCGGGCCTGATGGCGCGGGGGTTTGGTGTGCTGAAGGTATCGGGCTTGGACACCGCCGCCTCTCGATCATCGACCTTGAAGGATCGCCGCAGCCTATGCACTCCGCCGATGGGCGCGCGGTGCTCGTCTTCAACGGCGAGATCTACAATTTTCGCGAATTGCGCGCCGAACTCGCAAGCGAGGGCGCGCGCTTTGCAACCGAGGGCGATTCCGAGGTCATCCTCGCCGCCTGGCAGCGCTGGGGCGTCGACTGCCTCGAGAGGCTGCACGGCATGTTCGCCTTTGCGCTCTACGATCTTGACAGGCGCGCGCTGTTCCTGGCGCGAGACCGCTTCGGTGTGAAGCCGCTTTACCTTGCGCAATTTCCGGACGGAACGCTTGCCTTCGCCTCCGAACTCAAAGCGCTGCTGACTGAGCCGACGCTGCCGCGCAGGATCGATCCGCATGCGCTTGATGCCTATCTTGCGTGGGGTTACGTGCCCGATAGCCACGCGATCCTGTCGAGCGTGAAGAAGCTCGCCGCAGGCCATTTCCTGCTGTGCGAGGCCGGCAAGCCGCTGCCGCAGCCGCGGCGCTGGTGGGACATCAGCTTTGCCGACCGCATGCAGGGCAGTGAAGCTGATCTGTCCGCGGAACTGACTGACCGGATGCGCACCGCGGTGCGTTCGCGCATGGTCTCTGACGTGCCGCTCGGCGCCTTTCTGTCGGGCGGCGTCGACAGCTCGAGCGTCGTTGCGCTGATGAGCGATGCCTCGCCGCAGCCTGTGCGCACCTGCTCGATCGGCTTTGATGTCGGCTCGCTCGACGAAACCGGTTATGCCGAGCGCGTTGCCCGGCAATTCGCGACCGACCACCGCGCGGGCACGGTCAGCCAGGACGATTTCGAGGCGTCGGGCGCGCTTGCTGCCATGTTCGACGAACCCTTTGCCGATGCCTCCGCCTTGCCCACCTGGCGCGTGTGCCAATTGGCGCGCGAGCACGTCACCGTTGCACTGTCCGGCGACGGGGCGGACGAGGCCTTTGCCGGTTATCGCCGCCAGGTCTTCCACCACCACGAGGAGCGCGCCCGGGGGATGATCCCCCAGACCTTGCGCTCACCTGTATTCGGAGCGCTTGGACGCCTGTGGCCAAAGGCCGACTGGGCGCCGCGCCCCCTTCGCGCCAAAAGCACTCTTCTCGCGCTCGCGACAAGCGGCGAGGAGGGCTATGCGCGCGGACTAAGCGCCACCTCCCCGGAACAACGCGCCGCGCTCTACAGCGAGGGCTTCGCGCAAGGCCTCGGCGGATTTCGCGCCGAGGATGAACTGATCGCCCTCATGCGCGGCGCGCCTGCCCGCAGCGGGCTCGACCGTGCGCAATATGCCGACCTCACCTTCTGGCTTCCCGGCGATATCCTCACCAAGGTCGACCGCACCAGCATGGCTGTCAGCCTCGAAGCGCGCGAGCCGCTGCTTGACCATGCCCTCGTCGAATTCGCAGCCCGCCTGCCCGAAGAAATGCGGGTGAGGGGCAAGACCGGCAAATTCCTGCTCAAGCGCGCGATGGAAGACCGGCTCCCCCACGATATCCTTTACCGGCCCAAACAGGGCTTCGTGACGCCGATCGCCCAATGGCTGCGCGGTCCGCTGGCGCACGAGGCGAGGGCGATCGCGCGTTCGGGGTGGCTCTCCCAGAGCGGCTGGTTCAACCCGCGCGCTCTGGAAACCATTGCCGAGGCGCATATTGCCGGGCGCAGCGACCATTCGCGGCTCTTGTGGCAATTGCTGATGCTCGAACGCTCGCTCGAACATCTTGGCATTGCGGCCTGAGCTAACCCGCCGCCCCGTGGCCCATCGCCATGTATTCCTCGCTCTGCATTTCGTTGAGACGGCTCACCGTGCGTTCGAACTCAAACGCACCATCGCCCGCTTCGTATAGCTCTTCCGGAGCCGCTTCGGCCGTCACGAAGAGCTTGACCTTGTTCTCGTAGAGCGCGTCTATCAGCGTGACGAAGCGCGCCGCCTCGTTGCGGTTTTCCGGTCCCATTCTTGGCACTCCCACCAGAATGACGGTGTGAAACGCCCGCGCGAGAGCCAGGTAATCGGAGGCGCCACGCGCTTCGCCGCAAAGCCGTTTGAAGCTGATCGCGGCCACGCCTTTCAGGGATTTTGGAACGTGCATGTCGCGCTTGGCCCCGATGTCCAGCACGCCGGTTGGAACGTTAGCCGCGTCCTGAGGGTCGAAGTCGGTCAGGCGGAAGAACACCTCGCGCACCTTGGCTGTTGCCTCGTCGCTGAAGGGCGCGTGCCAGGTCGGCATGTCGCCGATCCGGTCGAGCCGGTAATCGGTTGGCCCGTTGAGGCTGAGTACATCAAGCTCTTCATGAATGAGGTCGATGAAAGGCAGGAAATGCTCGCGGTTGAGGCCGTCCTTGTAGAGATCGGAGGGTGGGCGATTGCTGGTGGTAACCACAGTCACATCGCGCTCGCGGATGAGCTGGGTGAACAGCCGGCTCATGATCATGGCATCGGCAGAGTTGTTGACCACCATCTCGTCAAAGTTGAGGCAGCGCACATCGCGCGAGAGCCGTTCGGCCACCACCGGGATCGGATCGCCCGGTTCGGTCTCGCGCGCGTCGCGGATCGCTTCGTGAACCTCCTGCATGAAGGCGTGGAAGTGCACACGGCGTTTCCCGGCAATGTCGAGCGTGTCGTGGAACAGGTCCATCAGCATGGACTTGCCGCGCCCGACGCCGCCCCACATGTAGATGCCTTCCGAACGCCGCGGTCCCTTGTTGAAGAGCTGCGCGATCAGCCCGCCGGGGCGCTGCGTCTCAAGCTCCTTTTGCAGGCGACCGAGACGTTCAGCAGCGGCGCGCTGGTCCCGGTCGGGATGCAGCTGCCCATCGGCGATGAGCGATTCGTAACGGGCGAGCAGTCCGCCCATCAGGCGCCCGGCCTCGGCCGCATCTTGCGCACGATGCCCGAATAGCTTGTCACCACCCGATCGCCCTGCACGCATTGCCCGCGCGCGAACATCATCCGGCCTGTTTCCTGCGTGATCTCGCTCACCGCATCGAGCGGCATCGATGGATCGCCTGGCCCCACAAATTGCGTTGAGAGTTCGACCGTCACCGAAGGTCCCGCATCGCCATTGCCGATCATGTGCATGGTCGCGAACAGCGCGATATCCGTGAGGCCAAGCGAGACCGCGCCGTGGATGTTGTCACCCAGATTGGTGTGACGCCGTTCGGGAAACATGCGCAGGCGGCACTTGTCGCCTTCGGCGCGCACCCACATCTCGCCCAGCGCATGGGTGTTGTAGCGCGTGCGGTCCAGCAGATTCCAGCTGTACCAGCCTTCCTCGCCCCCGGTCTCGGACGGGGACAGGAGGCGGTGATCGAAGGGCAGGTCCTTGGGTACGTTGCTCATGCTTGCGGGCGTTAGGCGCTTGCCTTCTCGTAGGAAAGCCCGCTTGAAACTAGATCGCGCGTTCGGCCATCATCTTCTTGGTTTCGGCGATCGCCTTGGCGGGGCTGAGGCCCTTGGGGCAGACATTCGCGCAATTCATGATCGTGTGGCAGCGATAGAGGCGGAACGGATCTTCCAGCTGGTCGAGCCGCTCGCCAGTCATCTCGTCACGGCTGTCCGCCAGCCAGCGATAGGCCTGCAGCAGGATCGCCGGGCCCAAGAACTTGTCCGAATTCCACCAATAGGACGGGCAAGAAGTCGAACAACAGGCGCACAGAATGCACTCGTAAAGGCCGTCGAGTTGCTCGCGCTGTTCCGGCGACTGGAGCCGCTCCTTGCCCGAAGGCGTGGGCGATACGGTTTGCAACCAGGGGCGGATGCTGGCGTATTGCGCATAGAAATGCGTGAAGTCCGGCACCAGATCCTTGATCACTTCCATATGCGGCAGCGGAGTGATGCGGATTTCGCCCGGCAGATCTTCGATCGCGGTGGTGCAGGCAAGGCCGTTCTTGCCATTCATGTTCATCGAGCATGAACCGCAAATCCCCTCGCGGCAGCTGCGGCGGAAGGTGAGCGTCGGATCGGTTTCGTTCTTGATCTTGAACAGTGCGTCCAGAACCATCGGGCCGCAATTGTCGAGGTCCAGCTCGAACGTGTCGTAACGCGGATTTTCTCCGCTATCGGGATCGTAGCGGTATATCTTGAAGCTCTTGGCGCGCCTGGCCCCGTCAGCCTTGTGCGTCTTGCCGGACTTCTTGATCTTCGAATTCTTCGGAAGCGTGAAAGTAGCCATGTTACGAATAATCCCTGTTCGTTTGATCTCTATCTAACGCTCATCGCAGATGAGGCAAGAGATGCGATGTTGCGCTGTTTGGGATGAAACTTGCCCGCGGTTCAATCCAGAGTGACAAAAGTGACACCGTGTCACTCTCGATGAATGGGATCAAACCTATGATATTGATACATTAAAGCGAAAATTTTCCAGAGTGACGGACAGGGGAGCGGGTGTCTTCTTCCTCTCGTTTGGCCGGGAACTGACAGGTGGTTGCTTCGCTGTAAGACGTATGAGCAACGTAGGAAATCCTCCTCGCATCGCCGCTGTCTTCGGCAGCACCGGCGGTATCGGGCGCGCCTTGTGCGAACAGCTGATCGAGCGCGGCTGCGAGCGGGTCTATGCCGGGTCCAGAAGCGGAGAGGAGCCTTCGGGCGAGGGTATCACCCCGTTCGCTTTCGATCTGACCAACGAAGCCAGCATCCAGAGCGCCGCGAGGATGATGCGCGATGTGCCGCCCGATTGGGTGATCGTTGCCAGCGGGGTGCTGACGCTGGCGGATGGCACCGGGCCCGAGCGCACGCTCAAGCGCCTTGATCCGCAGGTCATGGCGAGGGTGCTGGAACTCAACACGATCGGGCCGGCCATCGTCGCCAAGCATATGCTGCCGCTGATGCCGCGCCGCGAGCGGTTCGTGTTTGCCGCCCTTTCGGCAAGGGTCGGCTCGATCTCGGATAACGGATTTGGCGGGTGGCATTCCTACCGCGCCTCGAAAGCCGGTCTCAACATGCTGCTCAGGAACTTCGCGCTCGAGATGGGGCGCACGCACAAGCAAGGCGTGGTCGTGGGCCTTCATCCAGGGACGGTCGACAGCGAATTGTCCAAGCCGTTCCAGTCGAACCTGCCCGAAGGCCAGCTGACCAGCCCCGCCGATGCGGCGCAAAACCTTCTGGGCGTGCTTGCCGGCCTGGGCCCGGAAGAGAGCGGCAAGGTCTTTGACTTTGCAGGCAAGGAAGTGCCGGCCTAGAGCAGCCCTTCGCGTGCCAGCGCCTCGGCCAGCAGCGTTTCGATCAGCTCTTCTTGCGTCCAGCCGGCCATTGTGGCCGCGCGGCCGAAGACTTTCTTCGACCACAGGTTGCAGTTGAGGTTGAGCTCGAGAAAATTGATCTCGCCCGTCTCCTCGTTCACCCGGAATTCGAACCGTCCGTAGTCGAACGGCCGGTATTCCTCCCAGCAGGCCCGTGTCATATCCGCTATGCGCTGCTGCAATTCGGGATTCTCGAACGGATCGAGCGAATATTTCTGGCTGCGATCAACCAGATCGCGCTTCTCGTAATAGGTCCGAAGGTGCGAGGGGTTTGCCTGGCGGAAGATCAGCATCGGCAGGATCTGCGGCTCACCGCCAATCGTAATCACCGGAACTTCGACGTCGCTGCCTTCGATGAACGGTTCGACGATTGCATCCTGCCCACCATTGGCCGGGTCCTGGTGGACTTCCTCGATTGCCGCCCTGACGCCTTCCCAGTCACGGGCGTCCCGCACGCCCCAGCTGGCCGAGGAATTGTTCGGCTTGATGACATAGCGCTCCGCCTCCGGCAGCTTGTCCGGTGTGACCGGTGCGCCCTTGCGATAGATTGCCCAGGGCGCGGTGGGCAGGCCGGCGATGGCCGCAGCGCGTTTGGCAAGGTGCTTGTCGTCCGAAAGCCCGCGCAGGATCGGGCTTGCGCCCAGATAGGGCAGCCCCGCGCGTTCGCACAGCAGGGGCAGCAGCATTTCCGAATTGAAGAAGCCTGCGCGGTTCAGCAGCGGGAAGACGAAATCCACACCCTCGGGCGAGTCGAACAGGATCTCGTGCGTCTGTGCTATGGTAAGATTGAGGCCGAGCCCCTCGAGCACTTCGCGCATTTCGCGGTGGTAAAGCGCGTGATTGCCATCCTCGGGATGGATCTCTCCCTCCCACATCGCATTCTTGGCGATGAACAGGATGTTGAGCCGTGCGCGCGCTTCGGCGGGGATGGTGAGCGGGGTGAGATCGCGAAGCGGGGAGCGGGCAAGATTGTCCATGTCAGGGGGCGATAAGCCCGTTGCGACGCCAGCTTTCCGCCAGCAGCGTTTCAAGCAGATCGGCGTGGCTGAAGCCTGCGCGCGAGGCGGCCTTGGCCATCACTTTTTCGGACCACAGATTGCAGTTCAGGTTGATCTCGATGAAGTTGATATCGCCTGTGGCAAGATCGAGACGGAATTCGATGCGGCCATAGTCGAACGGGCGAAATTCGCGCGCGACCTTGTGCGCAAGTTCGCCGATGAGGGGCGCGAATTCGGCATGGTCGAAGGTCTTGAGCGCGGCTTTCTCGGTGTTCTGCACCAGATCGCGCTTCTCGTAATAGGTCCACAGGCGCTGCGTGTCCTCGCGCTCATACCACAGCATCGGCAGCGCAGTCGGAGCGCCGTTCAGCGTGATGAAGGCGCACTGGATATCGTAGCCATCAAGATAGGGTTCGATGATCGCGTCATGGCCCTGGCCGTGAATATCGGCGACTGCGTTGGCGACGCCGGCAAAGTCGAACGCGTCCGAAAGGCCCCAGCTTGCCGAGGAGGCATTGGGCTTTATTACCCAGCGACCGCTGGCGCTGGCGGGCATGTCGGCCTCTTCCACCGGTGCGCCGCGGCGATAGCAGAACCAGTCCGCGGTGGGCACGCCGGCACCGCGTGCGACGAGCTTGGACACCGATTTGTCATCACCAAGCCCGCGCAGGAACGGCATCGCGCCCAGATAGGGAACGCGGTGCATGTTGCACAAAAGCGGGATCATCATCTCGGAATTGACGAAGCCGCCGCGGTTAAGCAGCGGGAATACGAAATCGGCTTCGGGCTGGGTGAACAGGACGTCATACCGATCGGCGAGCGAGAGGTTGAGCCCGAGCCCTTCCAGCGTGGTGCGCACTTCGTGGTGGTAGATGGCGTGGTTGCCGTCCTCGGGGTGCATCCCGCCGCCGAACTTAGCGTGCTTTGCCATGTAGAGGAGACGCACGCGCTCTTTATCAGCCGGCGCAATGCGGAGTGGTTCAAGCGAAGAAGGCATGAATGTAACGAACCTGGAAAGGAGAGAGTGAGGTCGTGAGTTTTAACGAGTCCGCGAGGCTTACGCCAGCGATTTGATTGCCACGCACAGCTTCGCAATAGACTTGGCAAGTGGTGCAATTTCGATGACAGTAAGCGTCTTGCATAAAGGGGGAATGCGCGGATGGGACTGAAGGGCTGGTACGAAGACAAGATCATGCCGCGCCTGATCACCTGTGCCTGCAGCCAGGGCCAGGTAATGAAGCGCCGCGCCGCCGTGGTGCCACGGGCTCGCGGAGACGTGTTCGAACTGGGCTGCGGGGGCGGCATCAACCAGCAATTTTACGACGTGGACGCGATCTCCTCCTATTCCGGGATTGACCCGCATGAAGGACTGCTGGACGCAGCGCGCAGCGCGGCTCGCACAAAGGGCTGGCCGGCGGATATCCGTGCCGGCGTGGGCGAGGCGATCGCGTTCGAGGACAATTCCTTCGATACCTGCGTGTGCACCTTTACGCTCTGCTCTGTGCAGGACCCGGCCCGCGTTCTGAGCGAATTGCGGCGCATCCTTCGACCCGGCGGCCAGGCGCTGTTCCTGGAACATGGCCGCGCGCCCGATGCGGGTGTTGCCAGGTGGCAGGACCGGATCGAGCCGATCTGGAAGCCGATGGCCGGAGGGTGTCATCTGACCCGCCCGATCAGTTCGGCGGTTGCCGCTTCAGGCTTCGAGGGCGAGCCGGTGGGCGAGGGCTATACGCCCGGAGCGCCCCGCTTTGCCGGCTGGATGGAATGGGGCGTGGCGCGCAAGGCAGGCGCCTAGACGCGAAAAGGCCGGGCCTCGCGCTTGTACGTCGCGAGGCCCGGCCCCTTTCTTCAGTCCGGATCGAACTTTATTCGCCGAAAGTGCGTTGCCACCAGCCGCGTTTCTTGGGGCCGCTGTCGCTGTCGCCGTCCCCCTCGCTGCCGCTGTCCGCGCTTTCATTTGCGGTCTTGGGAGCGTCTTCAGCTGCCTGGGCCTGCGGTTCCGGCTCGGCTTCGGCAGGTGCCGGGCTTTCTTCGGCGGCCGGGGCCTCGGTGGTTGGAGCCTCGGGGGGAGCTTCTTCCTCGACTTTCTTCTTGCGCGGAGCACGCTTGCGCTTGGGCTTTTCTTCCTTGGCGGGCGCTTCGTCTGCGGCGGCCTCGGCGTCGGGATTGGCCTGTGCCTCAACCGGAGCCTCGTCCACGACTTTCTTCTTGCGCGGCGCGCGTTTGCGCTTGGGCTTCTCAGGCTCCTTGGGCGCGTCCTCTTCAGCCATTGCTTCGGCTGTTTGCGGTGCATCCTCAGGGCCTGCAACGACTGTCATGTCGTCTTTTACCTGCTCGGAAACCTCTTTGAGGTTCTCGGCGGGCACATCGTCCGACGAGCTGTTCTCGTCATCTTCTGAAGGCTTGTCGCCATTGGACTGATTTTCATCACCGGTGGCATCATCGCCCGACTTGCGGCGACGCCCGCGACCTCCGCGACGACGGCGGCGCTTGGGCTTGCCGTCACCCGTCTCGTTGTCGTTATCGGAATTGTCGTTATCCGAATTGTCGTCTTCGGAATCATCGCCGTTCGAATCGTCGTCGCTGTCGTCGCTCGAATTCTCGTCGCCACCGTCCTGGCGCTTCTTGTTGCGGCCGCGTCCACCGCGCCGGCGGCGGCGCTTCTTCCGGCGGGCACCGTCGTCATCGTCCTCGCTGTCATCTTCGGACGAATCGTCCTCGGCCTGATCATCGTAATCCTCGTCATCATCGTCATCGATATCGACGATGGGTTCGAACTTAGGCGCCTCGGTCGGACGAGGTCCGTGACTGCTGACGGTCATCTTGGCGCCTTCGTCCTCGCCCTCGGGCGAAACCTCGATGTTCACGCCATAGCGTTGTTCGATTTCGACGAGTTCGTGGCGCTTTTCGTTGAGCAGGTAGATCGCCGCCTCGGTGCTCGCGGCAAGACGGATGGTCGTGCCTTTGCCCTTGGCCGCTTCGTCCTCGATCAGGCGCAGCGCCGAAAGCCCGGCAGACGACGCAGTGCGGACAAGGCCGGTGCCATCACAATGCGGGCATTCGCGCGTGGTCGCTTCCAACACGCCTGTGCGCAGGCGCTGGCGGCTCATTTCCATCAGGCCGAACGAACTGATGCGGCCCACCTGGATGCGCGCCCGGTCGTTCCTGAGCGCGTCTTTCATCGCCTTTTCGACTTTGCGCGTGTTGGAGTTGTACTCCATGTCGATGAAGTCGATGACGATCAGGCCGCCCATGTCGCGCAGGCGCAACTGGCGGGCGATTTCACGCGCGGCCTCGAGATTGGTGTGCAGCGCGGTCTGCTCGATCCCGTGCTCCTTGGTGGAGCGGCCGGAGTTGATGTCGATCGAGACGAGCGCCTCGGTCGGGTTGATTATCAGATAGCCGCCCGATTTGAGCTGAACCATCGGATCATACATCGCACGCAGCTGATCTTCCGCTCCATAGCGCTGGAACAGCGGGACAGGGTCCGAATAGGCTTTCACCCGCCGCGCATGGCTGGGCATCAGCATCTTCATGAACGCCTTGGCGCTCTTGTAGCCTTCCTCGCCCTCGACCACGACCTCCTCAATCTCGCGATTGTAGATGTCGCGGATGGCGCGCTTGATAAGATCGCTGTCTGAATGGATCAGCGCAGGCGCGGTGGAGGCGAGGGTGGTCTTGCGGATCGTGTCCCACAGCCTTGCGAGATAATCGAAGTCGCGCTTGATCTCGGTCTTGGTGCGGCTGAGCCCGGCTGTGCGCACGATCAGCCCCATCGTCTTGGGTAGCGAAAGATCGGAGACGACCTGCTTCAACCGCTTGCGATCGCTGGTCGAGCTGATCTTGCGGCTGATCCCGCCGCCATGCGACGAATTGGGCATGAGGACCGTGTAGCGGCCCGCGAGGCTGAGATAGCTGGTGAGTGCGGCGCCCTTGTTGCCGCGCTCTTCCTTCACGACCTGGACGAGCAGGACCTGGCGGCGCTGGATGACGTCCTGGATCTTGTAGCGGCGACGCAGCGCCATGCGCTTGGCGCGCACTTCGTCGACTTCCTTGGCCCTCGAGCGGCCACGACCGCCTTTGCCGTCATTCTTGCCGCCCTTGCCCTGGCGACGCCGGCCGCGCCCACGGCGCGAGCGGCCCCGCTGGCTAGAACCATTGTCATCGCCGCCGTCATCGCCATTGTCATCGCCGTCATCGTCGCTGTCGTCGTCCGAATCATCGTCGTCATCATCGTCGGACGCGCCGTCCTCGATGGTCGAGACCTTTTCCTTGTCGGACGTGTCGACTTCCTCGAGGCCGTCTTCGGCCAGATCTTCGGCGAGCTGTTCGGCGCTTTCATCTTCGGCGTCATATTCGTCGCCGGGTGCAACGCCCTCATCCTCTTCCTCGTCACGCAGGCGCGCTTCTTCCTCGGCGGCTTCGGCCTCTTCGGCCAGCAGCGCTTCGCGATCCTGTTGCGGGATCTGGTAATAATCGGGATGAATTTCGCTGAAAGCGAGGAAGCCGTGGCGGTTGCCGCCGAAATCGACGAACGCGGCCTGCAGCGAGGGTTCTACCCTCGTGACTTTCGCTAGATAGATATTGCCTTTGATCTGCTTGTGTTCAGCCGATTCAAAGTCGAATTCCTCAATCCGGTTTCCCTTGAGAACCGCCACCCGGGTTTCTTCCTGGTGGCGCGCATCGATAAGCATGCGCGTTGCCATTTACGTATCTCCATGCGCTGCCTTTCGCTCCCGTTCCTGGACGGTGAAGGCGGCGCGTAACTGTGGTGTGAATGGCGCCGGTAAAGCCGGCGCCGTATGGGATTGTCGCGCGGCGACCCGGGTTCGGCTGCGCCAGGGGCAGCTCTCCCGTTATCGGGTTTTGCGCGATGTTCGTGTCTGCCGTGAGAGCCCGTGCGGCTTTGTGCGCGGCTTCGCTAGCCCATGAGGCCGCGCCATGGGCACGGTCCGGACAAATCTGCGAGGCACTACGTCTCGTCACTGCATCAACCTGTTTGAGGCTCACCAATGATGCGGGTTTCTCCGCGTGAGCCAGCGAGAGGAGGTGATTGTTGCGGCACGTAATTTTGCAATACGGGCGTGGCAATCCCTCCGACATCACATGACTAGCACCGCAGGTTTCAACAGGCAACTCTATTGCGCTTTGGCCCAAGCCCATCCTAAGCCAAAGCAGCCATGAGCCTGCGCGACCTTCTCATCCTGATCATTCTGTTGCCGATCGCACTGGTTGGTGGAGCGATGGCGCTGGGCCGGACCATCCCCGTGCCGATCTGGGGGCGCGACTATGTGCTGAGCTTTCCTGTGGCTGAGGCGAAGGCCGCGCTCGACCTTCCCGCGATTTACGGGCCGGACGATCCGGAGCGACCGCTCGTGGTGATTGATGCCGGCCATGGCGGACGCGATCCGGGTGCGGTTGGCGCAGGGGTGCAGGAAAAAGAGATCGTCCTGGCGATCGCCCTCAGGCTGCGTGATCTGCTGGTCGAGCAGGGCGGCGTGCGCGTCGCGTTGACGCGCGAGGACGATCGCATCGTCACGCTTGCCCAGCGACCCGAGATCGCCCGCCAGCTTGACGCGGACCTGTTCTTGTCGATCCATGCGGATTCGGCCGGAGACCTCAGCAGCGTTTCAGGCGCGTCGGTCTACATACTTTCCGCTGAAGCCTCGAGCGAGGCAGCCGCCCGCTTTGCGGCGCGCGAAAACAACGCCGATCGCCTTAACGGCGTAGAGGTAGACAAGGCCAATGACGCGGTGACAGACATGCTGGTCGAACTGGCGCAGGAGCGCACGCAGGAACAATCGGCAGAATTGTCTCGCCTGATCCTGCGCGAAGGCGAGGGGCGCATAGAATTCAATCCCACGGCGCTGCGTTCGGCGACGCTGGCCGTGCTGCGCGCGCCCGATGTGCCGGCGGTCCTGTTTGAAAGCGGTTTCGTCACCAATCGCGATGACCGCGCCAAGCTGACCACCGAGGAAGGGCGCGATGCCTACGCCGAGGCACTGGCGCGCGCGATCCGAGTCTACTTCGCCCGCCGTCTCGATGTCGATCCCGGACAAACGGGCGAAGGCGTTGCAGCCGCGCAGCCGAGGCCATCGTATCTGCCCTAGGCTTGCAACGCAGGACCTCGCCACTAAAGCACTGGAACCCCGGCAAACGCTGTTGTACCCCCGCGACGCAATCTCATGAGCAACACCTCCGACCTCTCGACTCTTGCCTATATCCGCTACCGGATCGTCCACGATCTGAACCGCGCGGGCGCATTTGTGCTGGCAACCTGGCGTGCAAGCATCTGGTACAAGCTGCTTGTGCTGGCGGCGCTTGCTTTCGTGGCGCTGTGGGTCGGCGTCTTCGTCTGGCTGGCAAGCGACTTGCCCGACGCCGAAAGCCTGCTCGAATACGAAACCCCGCTGCCCACCGTGGTGCGCGGGATCGATGGCGAGATCGTCCACTCCTATGCCCGCGAGCGGCGTGTGCAGCTGCAATATGCCGACTTCCCCGACAGGCTGAAACAGGCCTATATCTCGGCAGAGGACAAAACCTTCTACAGCCATGGCGGGGTCGATTTCACCGGCACGGCGAACGCGGTGTTCGATTATGCCACCAAGTACGGGTCGGGCGAGCGCGCGGTAGGCGGCTCGACGATCACGCAGCAACTCGCCAAGATCCTGCTGCTGGGCGATGAATATTCGGTCAGCCGCAAGCTCAAGGAAATGATCCTCGCCAGTCGCATCGAGGGCGTGCTGAGCAAGGAGGAAATTCTCGAGCTCTACCTCAATGAAATCCCGTTGGGGCGCCGCTCGTTTGGCGTGCAAGCGGCGGCGCGCGCCTATTTCGACAAGGATGTGGGCGATCTGGAATTGCACGAAATCGCCTTCCTCGCGATCCTGCCCAAGGCGCCTGAGCGCTATGGACGCTCCGGCCAGCAAGAGGCTGCGCTGGCGCGGCGTTCCTTCGTGCTGCGGCAGATGGAGGATAACGGCTTCATCAGCGCGAGCGAGCGCCGGGCTGCAGGCGCCAAACCGCTTGGGCTGGTGCGCCAGCGCACGCAGCGCAGCGCGGATGCGGGCTATTTCCTCGAGGAAGTGCGCCGCGAGCTGATCGACCGCTTCGGCGAGAGTGCCGAGGATGGCGAGAACAGCGTCTATGCTGGCGGCCTGTGGGTGCGCACGTCGCTCGACATGGAGCTGCAGGATGCCGCGCGCGAGGCCCTGCGCGAAGGGCTGCTGCGCTATCACGGCAATCGCGGCTGGCGTGGCCCGATCGCTACCGTGAAGCCGGAAGACGGCGACCTCGTGCGCCAGCTGGCCAGTTCCTATCTCCAGATCAATTACGAAGACTGGCGCGTGGCCGTCGTGACCGAGCGATCGGGCGATGGCGCAAGGCTTGGCTTTACCAATGGCGATGAAGGCCCGCTGGTGAACCCGCCTCGCACTCTGGCTGTCGGCGATGTCCTGACAGTGAAACCTGATGGTGATGCCTACAGGCTCGCGATCGTGCCCACAGCTTCGGGCGGGCTGGTCGTCCAGAACGCGCAACAGGGCCGCGTTCTGGCGATGCAGGGCGGCTTCGACGATCGGCTCGGCGATTTCAACCGCGCGACGCAGGCCTTCCGCCAGCCGGGTTCGACCATCAAGCCCTTCGTCTATGCAACCGGGCTCGACAACGGCATGACCCCTTCGACGCAGGTCGATAACACGCAGTTCTGCTATTACCAGGGCTCGAACCTGGGTGAGAAGTGCATTCGTGGCGGGCGCGCGGGCCAGTTCCCGATGCGCTATGGGCTCGAACAGTCGCAAAACATCATGACGGTGCAGATCGGCATGCAGGCGGGAATGGAAAACGTCGTCGAGACGATCGAGACGCTGGGTATCAGCGATGATGCCGATCCTTACGCCGCGACCGCGCTTGGTTCGGAAGAGAGCACCGTTATGCGCATGGTCGCTGCGTACAGCGCAATCGCCAATCGCGGGCGGTTCAACAGCCCGACTCTGATCGATTACGTTCAGGATCGACGCGGCAAGGTGATCTGGCGCGCAGACGAACGCGATTGCCGGGGCTGCAATATGCCCGAATGGGATGGCTCGCCGATGCCGCGGATGGGGCTGAAGGGCCGCCAGGCGATGGACCCGCGCACCGCGTTCCAGACCATGCACATGCTGGAAGGCGTGGTCACGCGCGGCACGGCAACGATCATGCGCAGCCTCGATCTGCCGCTGTTCGGCAAGACCGGAACGACGACCGGACCCAAGGACGTGTGGTTCATCGGCGGTACGCAGCGCATGGTGGCGGGCGCCTATCTCGGCTTTGATACGCCGCGCAATCTGGGCGGCTATGCTTATGGCGGCACGATCGCTGCGCCGATCATCAAGTCGATGATCGAGAAATCGCGGACCCGCTGGTCGGATCTGCCCGCCGTTGCGCCCGACGGCATTCGCATGGTCCGCATCGACCGGCGAACGGGCAAGCGCGTGTTCGAAGGGTTTCCGAGCGATGATCCGCTCAGTGGCATCATCTGGGAAGCCTTCAAGCCTGACACCGAACCCAGCCGCTCGACCCGTGCGGACGAGATTGCGGCGCGGCGGGCGGAGTACCTCTCGCTGATCGCAGCGGGTCGCTATGGCGATTCGGCGACACGCGAAGTCGGCATGCCGGAAAACTTCGCCGAGGAATCGGGCGGGATCTATTGATTGCTTTTCCTCCGGGTCCGGGGAACCGGCGCGCCATCTGAAAGGTTAGACAGTCATGATCAGGAACCTTTACACATCCGTTGCAGCCTCTGCCGCTGCTTTTGCCCTTGCAACGCCCGCCATGGCGCAGCTTGCCCAAGGGCAGAGCGCACCCACCTTCACCACCAAGGCCGCGATGGCGGGCAAGGAATTCGGCTTCAGTCTTGCAAGCGCGCTGAAGAAGGGACCGGTTGTGCTCTACTTCTATCCCAAGGCCTTCACCAGCGGCTGCACCCTCGAAGCGAACGCCTTTGCCGAGGCGATGCCGCAATTCACCGCCGCAGGTACGAGTGTGATCGGCATGTCGAACGATGATATCGAAACGCTCAAGCGCTTCAGCCGCGAGGAATGCCGCGATGCGTTCCCGGTTGGCGTCGCCAGTTACAAGGTGATGGAAGGGTACAAGGTCGGCGGCGAGGAACGGCCCTATGCCAGCCGCACTTCCTATGTGATCGCGCCTGACGGAAAGATCGCCGCGGTCTATTCGAGCGGCGATTATCGCCAGCATGTCAGCCGCACGCTCGACGCTTTGAAAAACCTTTCCAAATAAGCCGCGAGCCGCTGCCTGCGGGCCGGCGATGCGCTTTACAATCGGCGCGCCCGCGTTAGGGAAAGCGCTTTGATTTGCCTGTGCTGGTTGTCGCCATCGCAGGCGTGGAAGGATACGCCATGCGGGCCGAGGCCCAAGCTTATATAGACCGGATCGAGGCCGCGCTGGCCCTGGTGCGCCAGTCGCTTGACTGGGAGCGGGCGCTGCGGCGTCTCGACGAACTCAACGCGCGTGTGCAGGACCCCACCTTGTGGGACGATCCCAGGGAAGCGCAGAAGATCAGCCGCGAGCAGAAACTGCTCGAAAATGCGGTCAACACCGTCAACGAGATTTCCTCGGAGATGTCCGATGCGATCGAGTTCATCGAGATGGGCGAGATCGAGGGCGAGGACAGCGTCGTTGCCGACGGGCTGAAATCGCTCGAACGCCTCGCCAAACGCGCAGATGCCGACAAGGTGCAGGCGCTGCTTTCGGGCGAGGCGGACGCGAACGACACCTATCTCGAAATCCACGCAGGCGCAGGCGGCACCGAGAGCCAGGACTGGGCCGAAATGCTTTTCCGCATGTATGGTCGCTGGGCCGAACAGCGCGGCTTCAAGGTCGAGACGGTCGAATACCAGGCAGGCGACCAGGCTGGCATCAAATCGGCAACGCTGCTGTTGAAGGGCGAAGGCGCCTATGGCTACGCCAAGACTGAAAGCGGTGTGCATCGCCTTGTCCGGATCAGTCCCTATGACAGCGCAGCCAAACGTCATACCAGCTTCAGCTCTGTCTGGGTCTACCCGGTGATCGATGATGATATCGATATCGAGATCAA
This sequence comes from Erythrobacter sp., assembly GCA_043567175.1. Classification (GTDB taxonomy): domain Bacteria; phylum Pseudomonadota; class Alphaproteobacteria; order Sphingomonadales; family Sphingomonadaceae; genus Erythrobacter. The sequence goes on along the minus strand of CP121323.1, from coordinate 731,127 downwards.
TCCATCCGATCTCAAGATCGACACGTACCGCGCATCGGGCGCGGGCGGACAGCACGTTAACACGACCGATTCGGCGGTGCGCATCACCCACCAGCCGACCGGCATCGTTGTCGCCAGCCAGAATGACCGCTCGCAGCACAAGAACCGTGCGACCGCAATGAACATGCTGAAGGCACGTCTCTTCGAGCGTGAAATGGCAGAGCGCGAAGCAGCGGCAAGCGGCGAATATCAGGAAAAGAGCGATATTGGTTGGGGTCACCAGATCCGCTCCTATGTCCTTCAGCCATACCAGATGGTGAAGGACCTGCGCACGGGAACGACTTCGAGTTCGCCCGACAAGGTGCTTGATGGCGAGATCGACCTGTTCATCTCCGCCGCGCTCGCTCAGCGGGTGACAGGCGAGACGGTTGATGTCGAGGACGTGGAATAGTCCGGCAATGCAGGGGCGTGCCGGGCTGTGACGAGAAAGATAGGATGAACGGCGAGGTCATGACCTTTATCGCGAACCTTTGCCTGCGCATGCTTGATCGGCGCATTTGATTGCCGCAATCGATGGCCGTAATCGATGGGGGGTCTTGAAAAGATGCATGTGCAGATGAACGCCGACAAACGCTCGCCAGCGCGCAATTACTGCCGCGCCTTGACCGCTTCGGCTTCACTTGCCTGCCTGTGCGTGCCGGCTGTGGCACAGGCTGATCTCGTGATCGGGCCAAGGGTCGCCTATTACTTCGATAACTCGAACCTGCGCACCTCTGCACAGGGGTCTGACGATATCGGCGAAATCGTGATCGACGATGAGGCAACGCAGCTCTTGCAGGACCTGTTCGGATCGGACGAGGTGGCAGCTACCACAACGACCGAAGGCGATGGCGTCACCGCTGACCAGATCGGTTTTGCGATGGCCGGTTTCATGGCCAATTTCGGCGATGATCGCGATCGCTTCACAATTGCGGCGATGTATGGCGAGGGCACCGGCAACTTCAACCAGCTCAACGCGACCAGCGGCCAGCTGGGCGTAGCAGACCTCGTTTTCTTCGATATCGGGACGCAGCTGATCCAGGGCGATATCGATTACGGCAAGCTCGACATCGAGGCGACCTGGCAACGCCGCACGAGCGAGCAACTCGCCTTCTTTGCCGGCGCCCGCTACGAGCGCATCGAGGCCAGCGCCAATGTCTTCGTGCGCGAATCCAACACGAGCAATATCGAGGATTTCCTCACCGAGGTTATCACCGGCGAGCGTCCACCGCCGATCGACCGGCTCAATACGATCGAACGGTTCGGCACGAGCGAAACCACGCTCGAAACCTTCAGCGTTCGCGCAGGGGCCACGGTGTTCGTGCCGATCGGCGCCAACGCTGTTGCCTTTGCCAATGGCATGGTTCACGCAAGCTTCCAGCCCGACTATTCGATCAGGGATGTCGAAGTCGATGCCAACGGCGCGGAGCTTGAGCGGCTCGTCTCGCAGGCGGCCGGTGAAACAAGCTTCGGTCCCGATATTGCGGTGGGCGCGCAATTCGTGCTGAGCGATGATCTGGCGCTGGATTTGCGCTATCGGGCGATCCTCTTCTTCCCTGTGTCGGGGCCTCAGGATTTTTCCGATGCGCGGGTCAACCACGGGTTCAACATAGGGCTTTCGCTGCGTTTATGATTTCGCCTTTTCGCCACCTCCTTGTGCTGTTGATCCTCTTCGGCCTTGCCGCTCCCGCGCAGGCCGAGGTCAAGGCGCTGATCGTTGGCAACAGCTATGAGACGGCTGAGAACGAAAAGCTCAAGCTTGCCAATCCGCTGGCCGATATCCGCCTCATCCGTGCTGCCCTGCGCGGCACATCGGTGCGCGATATGAGCGTGCTCGAAGACCCGGGTGCCGATGAATGGACCGCCGAGCTCGAAGCCTGGCTCGATACGCTTTCGGGCGATGATATCGGCCTGTTCTATTTTGCCGGGCACGGCTTCCAGATCGAAGGGCTGAATTTCCTGATGAGCGGCGACGGCAGGTCGCTGATCCCGCTCGATGCGCTGGTGACGCAGATCACGAGCCGGGCGCGCGGGGCAATCATCATCATCGATGCGTGCCGCAACAATCCCTATTACGAAACCCGGCCCGACGAGGAGGTCGAGATCGTCGATATCGATCGCGCCACGCGCAGCATTGGCTATGCGACCTTCGATGACCTCAGCCAATCCTCTGGCGGGCTTGCGCAACTGGCCAATCTGCGCGGGCTTTCGGCGGTCGCGTTCTTCTCCACCGAGCCGGGAAATGTCGCCGAGGATGGCGATCAGCCGGGCAAGGGTAGCCCGTTCGCCATCGAATTCGCCAAGCAGATCGAGCGCCGCCAGTCGCTCGACGAGGTGTTCCGCAAGACCGCGATCGCGGTCACCGAGCGCACGCAGAACCGGCAATCGCCCTGGCGGCAGGGCGATCTCGCCTTCAACGTCTTCGTCTCGGGCATGAGGGCGCTGCCGATCCCATGATGCGCGGTGCGAAATTCCTGGCTCTGGGAGCGATTGCGATGGCCCTGGCGGGGTGCGATGCGCTGGGGGGCGATGGCACGCGGCCCGATACTGCGCTCGAATTCCCTTTGCCCGACCGGCCCTTGTCGGAAGACTCGGTCAGCACCTGGTCTGACGAGGACGTGCGCGACGAGCGCGGCGAGGCCGAGACGGTCATGGACCTTGCCGAGATCACGCCGGGCATGACCGTTGCCGATATCGGCGCGGGCGAGGGCTATTACACCGTGCGCCTTGCCGAGCGCGTGGGCGAGGCGGGACGGGTGCTGGCGCAGGATATCAATCGCGAGGCGCTGGAGCGGATCTTCAATCGCGTCGAGCGCGAGGGGCTTGAGAACATCTCGATCAAGCTCGGCACGGTGGATGATCCGCAATTGCCGGTCGACAGTTTCGACCGCATCTTCCTCGTTCACGTCTATCACGAGGTGACCGAGCCTTACGCCTTCCTGTGGCGCATGTGGCCGGCGCTTTCGCGCGGGGGCGAGATCGTCGTCGTCGAGGCGGAGCGACCCATCGGCCAGCGCGGCATTCCGCATGCATTGCTGTTCTGCGAGTTCGAGGCGGTGGGCTATCATCTGCTGGAATTCACCGAGAAGCCCGATATCGAGGGCTATTTCGCGCGCTTCGAACGCGGCGAGAAACGCTCCGAACCCGGCGATATCGAGGTTTGCGCCAGCAGCGGCCCCTGAATCGGTCGCCACGGCACCTCTCGACAGCCGCGCGAGACCGCCAGTTATCAACCATGGGGCCTTGCGCCCTTTTCCTTGAAGGGGCGGGGTGCTAGGCGCTGCGCCAACCAACGAATTATACCATCGGGGAGACGATCAGGGATGTCCCAATTCCCAACCAGCTTTGACCGCGAGGGTCTGCTCAAATGTGCGCGCGGCGAACTTTTCGGCCCCGGCAACGCGCAATTGCCCGAGCCGCCCATGCTGATGATGGACCGCATCACCGAGATTTCCGGCGATGGCGGCGCACATGGCAAAGGGCATGTTCTGGCCGAGTTCGATATCGACCCGTCGCTTTGGTTCTTCGATTGCCACTTTCCCGGCAACCCGATCATGCCCGGCTGCCTTGGCCTTGATGGTCTGTGGCAGCTTACGGGCTTCAACCTCGGCTGGCGTGGCTGGCAGGGGCGGGGCTATGCGCTGGGCGTGGGTGAGGTCAAGCTGACGGGCATGGTGCGGCCTGATCGCAAGCTGCTGACCTACACGGTGGATTTCACCAAGGCGGTGCAAAGCCGCCGCTTGACGATGGGTGTCGCTAACGGCCGCGTCGAGGCCGATGGCGAGGTCATCTACCAGGTCAAGGACATGAAGGTCGCGCTCTCGGAGGCCTAGGCCTTTCGCGCAGCGGACAAGAGACGAAAGAGGGATCATGCGTCGTGTCGTCATAACCGGTTTGGGGATAGTCTCCTCGATCGGCAACAATTCCGGTGAAGTTTTGGCTTCGCTCAAAGCGGGCAAGTCGGGCATCACTTTCAACGAAGACATGGCCGAGCACGGCTTTCGCTCGCAGGTTGCGGGCGCGGTCGATCTCGATCTCAAAGAGCATGTCGACAAGCGCACCTTGCGCTTCATGGGGCCGGGCGCTGCCTATGCCTATGTCGCGATGAGCCAGGCGATCGCGGATGCCGGACTTGAGGAAAAGGACATCGTTAACCCGATGACCGGCGTCATCGCGGGTTCGGGCGGGCCGTCCACCTCTGCCATGTTCGCAGCGCACCAGACGGTTCTGAGCACTGGCGCGACCAAGCGGATCGGGCCGTTTGCGGTTCCCAAGACGATGTCTTCGACCGTCAGCGCCAACCGGGCGACGGCCTACCAGATAAAGGGGATGAACTTCTCGATCACCTCTGCCTGCTCCACATCATTGCACTGCATCGGCATGGCCGCGCAGCAGGTGGCGCTTGGACAGCAGGACATCATGTTCGCAGGCGGCGGCGAGGAATTGGACTGGACTTTGTCCTGCCTCTTCGATGCGATGGGCGCGATGAGCTCCAAGTATAACGACACACCGGAACGCGCGAGCCGCGCTTTCGACGCCGACCGCGACGGCTTCGTCATCGGTGGCGGCGGGGCAATCCTGGTGCTCGAAAGCCTGGAACACGCGCAGGCGCGCGGGGCGAAGATCTACGCCGAAGTCACCGGCTTTTGCGCAACCTCCGACGGGGCAGACATGGTCGCGCCTTCGGGCGAGGGCGGCGAACGCGCGATGCGCGGCGCACTCAAGACCCTCGGTGAGGGCCGTAAGGTCGGCTATATCAACGCGCACGGCACCTCGACCCCCGTCGGCGATGTGGGCGAGATCGAAGCTGTGCGCCGCGTCTTTGGCGCCAACGAATCTGGGGGTTCCACGCCGCCGGTCAGTTCGACCAAGTCGATGACCGGTCACAGCCAGGGCGCAACCGGTGCGCAGGAAGCGGTCTACTGCTTGCTCGCGCTGGAACATGATTTCATCATCCCCTCGATCAACGTCGAGACGCTCGATCCCGCGCTAAAGCCCGAAGAGATCGCGACCAGCCTGGTCGAAAATGCCGGGCTGGATACGGTGATGACCAACAGTTTCGGTTTTGGCGGCACCAACGGTTCGATGCTGCTATCGAAATTCCAGGGGTAGGTTTAGCGGAGCGGGGCCCCGGCGCTCATAGGTGAAGGTGTTTGAAAATGGGCGTGCTGACAGGAAAACGCGGTCTGGTCATGGGCGTCGCCAATGAACGCTCGATCGCCTGGGGCATCGCGAAAGCCTGCGCCGAGGCGGGGGCGCAGCTTGCCTTCACCTATCAGGGCGAGGCGTTTGGCAAGCGCTTGCAGCCGCTGGCGCAAAGCGTGGGCTCGGACATCATGCTCGATGTCGATGTGACCGACGACACCTCGCTCGACACCGCCTTTGCCGCCTTGCAGGAACGCTGGTCGAGGCTCGATTTCCTCGTCCATGCCGTCGCCTATTCCGACAAGTCGGAGCTGACCGGCCGGATCGTCGACACGACGCGGGCGAACTTCAAGAATTCGCTCGATATTTCCGCCTACAGCTTCATCGACGTCGCGCGCCGGGCGCACCCGATGATGCACGAAAATGGCGGGACGCTGCTGACGCTCTCCTACATGGGTTCGACCCGCGTCACCCCGAACTACAATGTCATGGGCGTTGCGAAGGCTGCGCTGGAGGCTTCGGTTCGTTACATGGCCAACGATCTCGGGCCCGAGGGCATCCGGGTGAATGCGATCAGTCCCGGTCCGATGAAGACGCTTGCCGGCAGCGCGATCGGCGGCGCGCGCAAGACCTTCAAGCACACCGAGGCCAATGCCCCAATGCGCAGCAATGCGACGCTGGAAGCGGTCGGCGGCACGGCGGTCTACCTTGTTTCGGATGCAGGCGCCTATACGACCGGAGAGATCATCCACGTCGATGGCGGATTTCACGTGCTGGGCATGCCGCAGCACGAAAATCTCTGACGCATTTGCGCGGCCCAGTTGCGCAGCGTTCATCTCTGGCCGATTAGTCTTCGAGGAGCGCGCTTCGAGGGACCTTCGGATTGACTGACACTAAGCCACCGCCAATCACCAATCTGCTGCGCGAGATCCCCAATCTCACGCTCATCTGGTCAAGCCCGGTGCGCCCTGTCCGGGTGGCCGATGCCAAGGCCGCCGCGCCCGAGAATGCGGCACCCGTGCTGGTCTTTCCCGGCATTCTCTCTTCCGACCCTGCGACTTCGCTCATGCGGCGCACACTGTGGCGCAAGGGCTATTATGCCTATGCCTCGCGGCTTGGCGTTGTCACCGGCGTCACGCATCGCTTGATGGCGAAAGCCCAGACCCGCCTCGACGAGGTCTATGCAAGGCACGGCCGACCCGTCACCCTGATCGGGATCAGCCTTGGCGGGCTCTATGCGCGCGTTCTGGCGCAGCGAAATCCGGAAAAAGTGAAACTCGTCATGACGCTGGGCACGCCCTTTTCGGGTGACCGGCGCGCGAACAATGCCTGGCGCGTTTACGAGGCGATCAACGATCACGGCGTCGACAACCCGCCATTTCCTGACGATCCAAGCCTTAAGCCGCCCGCCCGCACCATCGCGATCTGGTCGCCCAATGACGGGATCATCGCGCCCGCATGCTCACGCGGGCAAGAGCATGAGCGCGATGTCGCAGTCGAAGTGCCCGAGCGGCATTTCGAGTTTTCGGCGAGCCGGCGCTCGATCAACCGGATCCTTACGCTGCTCGAGGAATATGGCTGAGCGCCGCCTTGCGCGGCCTATCTGATCAGCGCGGTCAGCACCTGGTCGGGCGGGCGGTGGCCGTCGGCCCAGAAGCGGATGTTGGCGATCACTTTCTCGCCTGAAGCCTCGCGGCCCTCGCGCGTGGCGCTGCCGATATGCGGCAGGGTCATCACGTTGGGGTGGTCGATCAGGCCCTGGGCGACGTGCGGCTCTTCGGGATAGACATCCAGCCCCGCACCAGCGAGATCGCCGTAATGCAGCGCCTCGATCAGCGCATCTGTATCGATCAGTTCGCCGCGCGCGGTGTTGATGATGCTGGCGCCCGGTTTCATCGAACCTATCCGTCGCGCGTCCATCATGCCGCGCGTTTCCTCGATCAGCGGGCAGTGCAACGTGAGGATATCGGCCTCGGCCACCAGATCATCGATCTTTTCGACAAAGCGCGCGCCGAGCATGCTCTCCACCGCTTCGGGCAGGCGTTTCCTGTTGGTGTAGGCGATTTCCAGACCGAAGGCGCGCGCACGGTGCGCCACCGCCTGGCCGATGCGGCCCATTCCGACGATGCCGAGCACCTTGCCCTTGAGCTTGCGCCCGAGCATGCCCGAAGGAGCCCAGCCGGTCCACTCGCCCCGGCGCACCAGCTGCGTGCCTTCGCGGATCCGGCGCGGCACGCCGATGATTGCGGCCATGGCAAGATCGGCAGTGTCGTCGGTAAAGACGCCGGGCGTGTTGGTGACGAGGATCTTGCGCTGCGCGGCTGCGGCGAGGTCGATATGCTCGGTCCCTGCGCCAAAGCTTGCGATCAGGCCCAGCCGCTCGCCCGCTGCCTCGATCATGCGCGCGGTGATCTTGTCCGTGACTGTTGGCACCAGCACGTCGCAATCGCGCATCGCGGCGATGATCGCGTCCTCGCTCATGGGTTTGTCTTCGGGGTTGAGGACGGTGTCGAACAGCTCGCTCATGCGGTCCTCGACACTGGGCATCAGGTGCCGGGTGACAACGACCTTGGGCTTGCCCGAGGGAAACTGCGGAGGGTGATGCGAGGCCATGGACCACGCGCTAATAGAGGCGGGGGCAGGCGGTCAAGCGCCCAATGGGACGGGTGCGAGAAAGACCCTCTTGAAGGCAGGTTCTGCGTCTCGCTAAGACGGGTCTTGTGACAATACGAAAACCCATCATGACCGCGATTCTGGTCGCGCTCGCCAGCGCAGCGTTGAGCGGCGCTGGCCTCAGCGCGCAGGTGATCGAGAAGCCCTATTGGGCCTCGCTCAAATTCGACAGGACAAATATGCGCGTGGGGCCGAGCCGCGAATATCCGATCGAGTGGGTCTACAAGCGCAAGGGTCTGCCCGTGCGTGTTCTGCGATCGCGCGACGAGTGGGATCTGGTGCAGGATCCCGATGGCACGAAGGGCTGGATTTCGGGCAGCCAGCTTACCCGCGCGCGCAGCGCCATGGTAACCGGCGAAGGCCCGGTCGAAATGCGCGAGGAACCGCGAGACGCATCGGCGCTGAGATGGCGCGCCGCACCGGGCGTTGTGGCGAGCCTGCTGTCCTGCCGCGAGGGCTGGTGCGAGATCGACGTTGGCGGACGCACGGGCTGGGTCGCGTCCATTCGTCTGTGGGGGGACGACGAGGTCGTCAAATAACCGGCTTCGCCCGCCGCTTGTGCCCGCGCCAGAGGGTTCTCCCCCGCTTACGTTCTGCGTCAGATCAACTCTACTGCGATCGCGGTCGCCTCGCCGCCGCCGATGCACAGGCTGGCAACACCCTTTGTCTTGCCCTGCTGTTTGAGCGCGTTGAGCAAGGTGACAAGGATCCGCGTTCCGCTTGCCCCGATCGGGTGACCCAGCGCCGTCGCGCCGCCATTGACGTTGATCCGGGCGTGATCGATGCCGATGTCGCGCATCGCGAACATGGCGACGCAGGCAAATGCCTCGTTCACTTCCCAAAGATCGACATCATCAACGCTCCAGCCCGCATTCTTGAGCACCTTCTCGATCGCGCCGACGGGGGCGACGGTAAAATCCTTGGGCTCGCGCGCATGGGCGGCCATGGCGACGACTTTTGCGACCGGTGTCTGGCCGTTTTCCTTCGCGACGCTTTCGCGGGTGAGAACCACCGCCGCCGCGCCGTCTGAGATCGAGCTCGACGTTGCCGCGGTGATCGTCCCGTCCTTGGCGAAGGCGGCGCGCAGGGTCGGGATCTTGTCGGGGCGGCCCTTGCCGGGCTGTTCATCGGTGTCGACCGTGACTTCGCCCTTGCGCGTCGAGAAGGTCACGGGGACGACTTCATCGGCAAAGGCGCCGCTTTCGATCGCGGCATTGGCGCGGCTGAGGCTTTCGATCGAATAGGCGTCCATGTCCTCGCGCGTCAGCTGGTATTCGTTGGCTGTGTCCTGCGCGAAAGTGCCCATCGCGCGGCCCTGGTCATAGGCATCTTCCAGCCCGTCGAGGAACATGTGGTCATAGGTCGTATCGTGGCCCAGACGCGCGCCTGAACGGTGCTTCTTCAGGAGGTAGGGCGCGTTGGTCATGCTTTCCATGCCGCCTGCGATCACATAGTCGATCGATCCGCTCGCCAGCGCCTCGGCGCCCATGATCACCGTCTGCATGCCGCTGCCGCACACCTTGTTGACCGTGGTCGCCTGAACCGAGCTTGGCAAACCCGCCTTGATAACCGCCTGGCGCGCGGGCGCCTGGCCAAGTCCCGCAGGCAGCACGCATCCCATATAGGCGCGGTCGAACCTGTCGCCTTCGACGCCCGAACGCTCGACAGCCGCTTTGACTGCAGTCGCGCCGAGGTCGGTTGCAGACACATCGGCTAATGCGCCTTGCATGCCGCCCATCGGAGTGCGGGCGTAGGAGAGGATGACGATCGGGTCGGAAGCGGAAAGCTGGGGCATGGTTTCGATCCCTTGAAACAGTTGAAAAGTGGCTTGGGCGTGGACTTAAGGCCGCCTTGCGCGGTTTGCAATCGCGAGCGGGCTAGCCAATTCGTCTCAGGCGGCGCGGGGCGCATTGCGCAGCGGCACCGGGCAGCGACATCGGGCACCAACATCGGGTAGGGCGCTTGCACAAAGCACGAGATTGCGCGACACAAGTCGCAAATCAAAACCATTTTCACGATCGGAGAGAGATCATGGCCGACGACCGCCGCGAGCATCAGGAAAAGATGCTGAAACTCCAGCGCGATGCGTTCACCGCCTCGCGCCCCGAGCCGATGACGATGCGCAAGGACCGCATCAAGCGCGCTATCGCACTGCTGAAGGATCATGCCGAGGATTTCGCCAAGACGATGAGCGCGGATTTCGGTAGCCGCTCGGTGCAGCAATCGATGATCACCGATATCGGCAGCACGATCGGGGCGGGCAAGCACGCTCTCAAGAACATGGACAAATGGGCGAGGACCGAGAAGCGTCCCGTGCAATTCCCGCTCGGCCTGCTCGGCGCCAAGGCCGAGGTCCGCTACGAGCCCAAGGGCGTGGTCGGCATCCTCAGCCCCTGGAACTTCCCGGTGAACCTCGCTTTCTCGCCGCTGATGCAGGTGCTTGCCGCTGGCAACCGGGCGATGATCAAGCCGAGCGAGTTTACCGAGCGCACCAGTCTGCTGATGGCCGATCTGGTCGAGAAATACTTCACCCCTGATGAAGTCACCGTGATCACCGGGGGGCCGGAAGTCGCCGCGACCTTCTCCTCGCTGCCCTTCGATCACCTGGTCTTCACAGGTTCGACGCCGACGGGTCGCCTCGTCATGCAATCGGCGGCGAAGAACCTCGTGCCCGTCACGCTGGAATTGGGAGGCAAATCGCCCGTCATCATGGGGCGCAGCGCCGATTTCGAAAAGGCGGGCGAGCGCATTGCGCTTGGTAAGATGATGAATGCAGGCCAGATCTGCCTCTCGCCCGATTACATGTATGTGCCAGAAGACAAGGAAGACGAAGCGGTTGCCGGCGTCTCCAACGGGGTCGCCAACATGTATCCCAAGCTGCTCGACAATGATGATTATGCCTCGATCATTTCCGACAGCCATTTCGAGCGGCTTCAGGGCCTGGTCGAGGACGCGCGAGGCAAGGGCGCTGATGTGATCGAGGTCAACCCGGCCGGAGAAGACTTTGCCAATGCCAACCAGCGGAAGATGCCGCTCAACATCCTGCGCAATGTCACAGATGAAATGGCAGTGATGCAGGAAGAGATTTTCGGTCCGCTGCTGCCAGTCAAGACCTACAGCCAGATCGACGAGGCGGTTGATTATGTGAACGAGCATGATCGCCCGCTGGGCCTATATTACTTCGGCCAGGACAAGGGCGAGCAGGAGCGTGTGCTGACCCGCACGATCAGCGGCGGTGTGACGACCAATGACGTGATCTTCCACGTTTCCGTGGAGGACCTTCCGTTCGGCGGGGTAGGGCCATCGGGCATGGGCAGTTACCACGCGATCGAGGGCTTCCGTGAATTCAGCCACGCGCGTGCAGTCTATCACCAACCCAAGATCGATATTGCCAAGCTAGGCGGGTTCAAGCCGCCTTATGGCAAGGCGACCGAAAAGGCGGTTGCCAACATGTTGAAATAAAAGGGCTTTCAGGGGTCGCTGTGCAAAGAATGCGCGGCGGCCTCCGGTTTGTTCGAAAGACTGCAACAATCATGCGCAGTTTTGCCCGAGTCGAGGCCTTGCCACCAAACGGCGACAAGCCTAGGTGACACGCGGGATAAATCAACTTGGACAAATCGCTGTGATCGACCTCAGCCAGTATCTGCCGATACTGTTATTCATCTTCATGGCCCTCGGACTGTCGGTGCTCTTCGTGTTCCTGCCGATGGGCGTTTCGCGCCTGACCGGCACGCACAATCCCGGCGCGGACAAGCTTTCCGAATATGAATGCGGCTTTCCCGCCTTCGAGGATGCACGCAGCCAGTTTGACGTGCGTTTCTACCTGGTCGCGATCAGCTTCATCATCTTCGATCTGGAAGCGGCCTTCCTGTTCCCCTGGGCGGTCAGCCTTGGTGAAACCGGCTGGGTTGGCTGGATCGGCATGATGACTTTCCTTGCTATTCTGGCGATAGGCCTCGCCTATGAGTGGAAGAAGGGAGCTCTGGACTGGGAATGAGCAACTCATCGACCATCGTGACGCCGCCGACCGCGCCGCTCAATGCGCGCGAGGCCGCCGAGACCATGCCGACCGCGAAAGGCGGCGAGGTCAAGCAGCCCGATTCCGACTATTTCAACGCGCTCCAGACCGAGGTGAACGACAAGGGTTTCCTCGTCACCTCGACCGAGGACGTCTTCAACTGGGCGCGCACCGGCTCGCTGTGGTGGATGACTTTCGGGCTTGCGTGCTGCGCGGTGGAGATGATCCACGCGAATATGCCGCGCTATGACATGGAGCGTTTCGGCGCTGCGCCGCGCGCATCCCCGCGCCAGTCAGACCTGATGATTGTCGCCGGCACGCTGTGCAACAAGATGGCGCCTGCACTGCGTAAAGTTTACGATCAGATGTCTGATCCGAAATATGTGATCAGCATGGGCAGCTGCGCCAATGGCGGTGGCTATTACCACTATTCCTACAGCGTCGTTCGCGGGTGTGACCGGATCGTGCCAGTCGATATCTATGTTCCCGGCTGCCCGCCAACCGCAGAGGCGCTGCTCTATGGCGTGATGCAGTTGCAGCGGAAAATCCGCCGCATCGGCACGATTGAACGGTAAGCCGCATTCATGGTTGCACACTCCGCCCCCAAAATCGCCTCGAATGAAGGCGTGCTCGATGCGCTCCTGCCCAGCCTGAGCGTCTGGCTCGACGGCGCGCATGAGAGCCATGGCGAGATCATTCTTACCGCCAAGCGTGACCAGATCGAGACCGTGCTGCGCACTCTGCGCGACGATCACGAGTACCAGCAGCTGATGGAGATCGCCGGCGCCGATTATCCCGCGCGGCCCGAGCGTTTTGAAGTCGTCTACATGCTGCTCTCGCTCACCAAGAACCACCGCATCATGGTGAAGTGCTCGACCGACGAGAACACGCCGGTGCCCACTGTCACGACGCTGTGGCCCAATGCAGGCTGGCTCGAGCGTGAAGTGTTCGACATGTTCGGCGTCACCTTTGCGGGCAACAAGGATCTGCGCCGCATCCTCACCGATTACGGCTTTGAAGGGCATCCTTTCCGCAAGGACTTCCCGATGACGGGCTATATCGAACTGCGCTATTCCGAGGATGAGAAGCGGGTGGTCTACGAGCCGGTCGAACTCGCGCAGGAAATGCGTACTTTCGATTTTCTTAGCCCGTGGGAAGGTTCGGACTATGTCCTGCCGGGCGACGAAAAGGCCGATGGTCCGCCCCAGGTCGATAAGCCCAAGGTGACCGAAAAGCCCGCCGATACCGGCGCTGGCCCGAATGCTGAGGAAAACGCTGCCGAGGGCACCGATGCGGTGCCGCCTGACATGATCGAGGTTGATATCGAAACCGATAATCATCCCACCAACGCAACGCGGGAGGGCGAATAATGAAACTCGAAGAATCGCCCACCACCGATGGCGACGTCATCACCAATTACACGATCAATTTCGGGCCCCAGCACCCCGCGGCACACGGCGTGCTGCGCATGGTGATGGAGCTTGACGGCGAAGTGATCGAGCGGATCGATCCGCATGTCGGATCAGGCGTTGCCGTATTTTGACCGGCTCGATTACTGCTCTCCACTGGCACAGGAATACAGCTACGTTCTCGCGATCGAGAAACTGATCAATCTGGAGGTGCCGGAGCGGGCGCAATATCTGCGCGTGCTATTCGCCGAGCTGACCCGCATCTGCAACCACATGCTCAACATGGGCGCGCATGTTCTCGACGTTGGCGCGTTCACGCCGAACCTGTGGATCATGGACCTGCGCGAAGATTGCATGAACTTCTTCGAGCGGGCTTCGGGCGCGCGGATGCACTCGGCCTGGTTCCGCCCCGGCGGTGTCCACCAGGACGTGCCGGAAAAGCTGCTCGTCGACATTGGCGACTGGCTCGACAACCGGTTTTTCCAGCTGTTCGACGATGCGATGAGCCTCGTTCTCGACAACCGCATTTTCAAACAGCGCAATGTCGATATCGCCGTGGTCAGCCGCGAGGACGCGATTGCCTGGGGCTTTTCCGGCCCGATGATCCGCGCCGCAGGCATTCCGTGGGACCTGCGCAAGTCGCAGCCTTATGATGTCTATGACCGGATGGAGTTCGACATTCCCGTCGGCACCAATTCGGACTGCTATGACCGCTTCATGGTGCGCGTGAAGGAAGTGCGCGAGAGCGCCAGGATCATCAAGCAGTGTCTGCGCGACATGCCTGAGGGTCCTGTCGCCTCGACTGACAACAAGGTGGTCCCGCCCAAACGCGGCGAGATGAAGCAGACGATGGAAGCGCTGATCCATCACTTCAAGCTCTACACCGAAGGCTTCCACGTGCCCGAAGGCGAAGTTTATGTTGCGACCGAAAGTCCCAAGGGCGAATTCGGCGTTTATCTGGTCAGCGATGGCACTAATCGGCCATACCGCTGCAAGATCCGCCCGACTGCGTTTTCGCACCTGCAAGCAATGGACTTCATGAGCAAAGGCCACATGCTGCCTGACGCGACCGCCATTCTCGGCGCGATCGACGTCGTTTTCGGGGAGTGTGACCGCGGTCGCCAGAAATCTGCCGTGATGGCGCTGCTGTTCCTCGCCCAGCGTCAGGTTGGCGAAGAAACCGATACGCAGGGCTGGCTGCCGCTGCCGGTGATCGAATATGTCGCCGACTATCTCGACATGCCGGTGATCCGCGTGCTCGAAGTCGCGACCTTCTATTTCATGTACAACATGAAGCCGGTCGGCAAATATCACGTGCAGGTTTGCGGCACTACGCCGTGCATGCTGCGCGGCTCCGACGGTTTGTTTGAGACCTGCAAAAGCCGGGGCATGAAGAAGGGCGAAGTGTCCGAAGATGGCCTTTGGACGCTGACCGAGGTTGAATGCATGGGCAATTGCGCAACCGCGCCTATGGTCCAGATAAATGACGACAATTACGAAGATCTGACGCCCGAGCGTCTCGATGCCGTGCTCGATGCGCTGGCCAAGGGCGAAAGCCCCAAGACCGGCACGCAAGAGCCGGGCCGCCACACGTCCGAACCTGCCGGCGGCGTCACCACCTTGAAGGAGATGGTCGAGGCTAATCACGATTACCGGAGCGAGTGGTAATGGGTGAGCAGGAGACTTCCGGCAACCAGACGCTCGGCGTGGTTTTCATGACGCTTGGTGTTGGCATGATGGTCTCGATGGGTTCCACGCTGGGTGTCGCCTTCATCGGCACCGGCCTGCCATTCCTGGTGCTCGGGATCATTTTCATGAACCGCAAGGAAGGCGACGGCGAATGAACGGCGGAACAATCGTCTTTATCCTCGCCGGGATGATCGCGTTTGGCTGCGGCGCCTATTTCGCGGCAACCGGCGAGCGGCCCATGGGCATCACGTTCATGGGTTTCGGATTGATGTTTCAGGTGCTTGCGCTGGTGCGGCTCAAGCAGGCTAAGAAGAAGGAATTGAACGATGCTGGCTGACGCTGCTGTGAGGGACGCTCGCGATGCTCGCTGACAAGGACCGCATCTTCACCAATGTCTACGGTTTCCAGGATTGGGGCCTCAAGGCGGCGCAGATGCGCGGCGATTGGGACAAGACCAAGAAACTGCTCGAGCGCGGGCAGGATGCGATCATCGAGGAAATCAAGGACTCGGGCCTGCGCGGACGGGGCGGGGCGGGCTTCCCCACCGGCCTCAAGTGGTCATTTATGCCGAAGGAAAGCAAGGATGGTCGTCCGAGCTTCCTCGTCATCAATGCTGACGAATCCGAGCCGGGTTCGTGCAAAGACCGCGAGATTATCCGCCACGATCCGCACAAGCTAATCGAAGGCGCGCTGGTCGCCGGTTTCGCGATGCGTGCGCGCGCGGCCTACATCTATATTCGCGGCGAATATATCCGCGAGGCGCAGGTGCTTCAGGCTGCCATCGACGAGGCCTATGATGCCGGCCTGATCGGGAAGAATGCCTGCGGGTCAGGCTATGATTTCGATGTCTTCATGCATCGCGGTGCGGGCGCCTATATCTGCGGCGAAGAAACCGCGATGATCGAAAGCCTTGAAGGCAAGAAGGGCCAGCCGCGCCTCAAGCCGCCATTTCCGGCAGGTGCGGGTCTGTATGGCTGTCCGACCACGGTCAACAATGTCGAGAGCATCGCGGTTACCCCGACGATCCTGCGGCGCGGGGCGAGCTGGTTCAACAGCTTCGGACGCGAGAACAATGCGGGCACCAAGCTGTTTCAGATCAGCGGCCATGTCGAGAAGCCCTGCGTCGTCGAAGAGGCGATGAGCATCCCCTTCGAGGAACTGATCGAGAAGCATTGTGGCGGCATTCGCGGTGGGTGGGACAATTTGCTGGCGGTGATCCCCGGCGGATCGTCGGTGCCGCTGGTTCCGGCTGAGCAAATCCGCAACGCGCCGATGGATTTCGACGGGCTCAAGGAGCTTGGATCGGGCCTTGGCACTGCGGCGGTCATCGTGATGGACAAGTCCACCGATATTGTCCGCGCGATCAGCCGGCTTTCCTATTTCTACAAGCATGAAAGCTGCGGCCAGTGCACTCCATGCCGCGAGGGAACGGGCTGGATGTGGCGCGTGATGGAGCGCCTGCGCACGGGTGATGCGGCGATCGAGGAAATCGACACGCTGCACGAAGTGACCAAGCAGGTCGAAGGGCACACGATCTGTGCGCTGGGCGATGCAGCGGCCTGGCCGATCCAGGGCCTGATCCGCCACTTCCGCCCCGAGCTTGAACGCCGGATCGAGGAACACAATGCGCAGTTCGCCCCTGAGGTTCGGGAGGCCGCCGAGTGATGAACAATCCGCGCTATCTCTACGCGCTTAGCGCCTTCCTGATCCTGGTCGGGACCATTGCGCTGGTGGATGGCTATGCCGAATTCGCCTCGGGCGAAGAGGGACTTGTGCGCTGGCTGCTTTTGCCGGCGAGCCAGTTCATTCTGGGAACGGTCGTGTTTGTGAACACACGAAGAAACTTCAAATCGGAAGAGGCAGAAAATGCCTAAAGTCACCGTAGACGGACAGGAAATCGAAGTCCCCGCAGGCGCGACGGTCCTGCAGGCGTGCGAGCTTGCGGGCAAGGAAATCCCGCGCTTCTGCTATCACGAACGGCTGTCCATCGCGGGCAACTGCCGCATGTGCCTTGTTGAGGTGAAGCCTGGGCCGCCCAAGCCTGCGGCGTCGTGCGCGCTGCCTGCGAGCGATGGTCAGGAAATCCGCACCGATAGCCCGATGGTCAAGAAGGCGCGCGAAGGGGTGATGGAGTTCCTGCTCGTCAACCACCCGCTCGATTGCCCGATCTGCGACCAGGGCGGCGAATGCGACCTGCAGGATCAGGCGATGGCCTATGGCCGGGGGCGCGCGCGGACCAAGGAAAATCGCCGCGCGGTGACCGAAAAATATATGGGCCCGCTGATCAAGACGGTGATGACCCGCTGTATCCATTGCACACGCTGCGTGCGCTTCTCGGAAGAGATTGCGGGCGTGGACGAGATCGGCGCGCTCTATCGCGGCGAGGACATGCAGATCACCACCTATCTGGAGCAGGCGGCGGCGCATGAAATGAGCGCCAATGTGATCGACCTGTGCCCGGTGGGTGCGCTCACATCGCGTCCCTATGCGTTTGAAGCGCGTCCTTGGGAACTCAAGCGCACGCTGAGCATCGACGTGTCCGATGCGGTGGGCGCGAATATCTCGCTGCATTCGCGTGGCCGCGAAGTGATGCGCGCTTTGCCGCGCGTCAACGACGAGGTGAACGAGGAATGGCTCAGCGACAAGGGCCGCTACCAGGTTGACGGGCTGGGCAAGCGCCGGCTTGACCGCGTCTTCGTTCGCAAGAACGGCAAGCTCGCCCCTGCAGACTGGAAAGAGGCTTTCGGCGCGATTGCCGAGGCGCTGGGCTCGGACAAAAGCTCGATTGCGGCGGTCGCAGGCGACATGGTCGATTGCGAGACGATGTTTGCCGCCAAGACGCTGCTCACGGCCTGCGGCTCGGACCTCACCGAAGCGCGCCAGACCGGCATGACCTACGATGTCTCGAACTTGGCGGCGGTCAATTTTAATTCGACCTTCTCCGGGATCGAGACCGCCGATGCGATCCTCATCATCGGCAGCCACATCCGCTGGGAAGCCGCGCTGGTGAATGCGCGCCTTCGCAAGGCGGTGAAGCACGGCGCCAAGGTCTTCGTTATCGGCCCGGAATGGGAAACGACCTTTCCGACCACTTTCCTTGGCAATGATCTTAAGGTCCTCAACCGGGTGCCCAAGGCGCTCGGCGATGCGATGAAAGCAGCGGAGCGCCCGGCGGTGATCTTGGGCGGCGCGGCTCTGGCGAAGGGCGCTTTGGCTCCCGCGCTCAAGCTGGTCGACAAGTTCGGTCTCGTGCGTGAAGGTTGGAACGGCTTCAACGTCCTCCACATGTCTGCGGCGCGCATGGGCTCGCTGATGCTCGATTTTACCGTGCCGGGCGGCATGGCGGATATCGCGGCGGCCAAGCCCAAGGTGGTGCTGAGCCTTGGCGCAGACGAGATGAACCACGAACCCTTCGCCGACAGCCTCAAGGTCTATATCGGCCATCACGGCGACAAGGGCGCGCATGCGGCGGATATCATCCTGCCTGCCGCTTCCTATGCCGAGAAGGACGGTACTTACGTCAACACCGAAGGGCGCGTTCAATTTGCCGAAAAGGCGGTGTTTGCACCGGGCGATGCACGCGAAGACTGGACGATCCTGCGCGCATTGGCCGATGCGCTGGGCGTTAACGTCGGGTTTGACAGCTTTGGCGAATTGCAGGGCAAGATGATGGCGGCGGTTCCGGCTCTTGGCGAAGAGGCGCTCGCGGATTACGGCGCGCTGCCCAAGGCGGATAGCGGCGCCAAGGCGGAAGGCGAGATCACCGCTTACCCGATTGCCGACTTCTACCTGACCAACCCGATCGCCCGCGCGAGCGCGGTGATGCAGCGATGCTCTGCCGAGTTGCTCCACGCCGACGAGATCAAGGAGGCGGCGGAATGACTTTCGTCTTGAAGACGCTATTTCTTCTTGCAGCTCTGTTCGCAGTCCTGGCTGCCGGGGTCACGGTGTTCTTGTTTGTCATGGTGCTTGGAGGCAATCTGCGCGGCGAGGCTGTCAATCAGATCGGGGGCGCGATGATCATCGTCTTCGCACCCGGCGTTGGACTTGCGCTGATAGCCGCGCTCTTGTCGACGGTCATTGGAGCGGTTTGGCGCCGCGAGAAGGAGGCCGCGGAATGACTGATGCCTTCACCCGTTTCGTTGCGCGCTTCACGCCGCATTTCCTGATCGCGTTCTTCGTGTTCGCAATCGCCGCGACCGTCGCAACAAACGGCCCGATCATCGATAACCTGTTCTATGGCAGCTGGCTGCTGATCGCGGCGGCTCTGATGACCCGTCTGGACCTTTACATGGAGGCGCGTCGATGACGCCTTTCTTCGAATCGCTCGGCCTTCCTTACGAATGGGCCTGGACCATCGCGACGGTGCTGGGCATCGTCATCATTTCGCTGCTCGTCATGCTGGCGGTGGCGATGGTGATCTATGTCGACCGCAAGGTGCTGGGCGCGATCATGCTGCGTCGGGGGCCGAACGTGGTCGGGCCGTTTGGCCTGCTCCAGAGTTTCGCGGACGGCCTCAAGGTCTTCCTGCAAGAGACGATCATCCCATCGGCGGCGAACAAGGGGATATTCCTGCTCGCGCCGATTGTGACCTTCACCGTCGCGCTCGCCGCATGGGCGGTCATTCCGTTCGACGCACATATGGTGCTGGCAGACATCAATGTCGGTCTGCTCTACATTCTCGCGATCAGTTCGCTGGGCGTTTACGGCGTGGTGATGGCGGGCTGGGCATCGAACTCGAAATATCCGTTCTTCTCCGCAATGCGCGCCGCCGCACAGATGATCAGCTACGAAGTCTCGATCGGCTTTATCCTGGTCTGCGTGCGATGTTCGTGGTGTTCTTCATCAGCTGTCTGGCGGAAACCGCGCGCGCACCGTTTGACTTGACCGAGGCGGAATCTGAACTCGTCGCCGGTTTCCAGACCGAATATTCCAGTATGAGCTTCGCGCTGTTCTGGCTTGGCGAATACGCCAACATCCTGCTGATGTGTTCGCTGTGCACGCTGCTGTTCTTCGGTGGATGGCTGCCCCCGCTGGAGCTGCCGTTCCTGTATTGGGTGCCGGGCATTGTCTGGTTCCTGCTCAAGACGTTTATGTTCTTCTTCCTGTTCAGCTGGATCTGGGCGACCGTTCCGCGCTTCCGCTATGATCAGCTGATGCGTCTGGGCTGGAAAGTCTTCCTGCCGATGAGCCTGCTCTTTGTCGCGCTCATCAGTGGCTATCTGATGGCGACGGGGCATTTCGAGCGGGACGTGCCTGTGATGGCTGACCCGAACGCCGCAGACCCGCAATTCGTTGAAACCGCACCGGTGGCTATCCCCGCCGAGAGGACCGCTTCATGAGCACCGCAACCCACCTCCTCAAATCGTTCACCCTGTGGGAATTCCTCAAGGCCCACACGCTGACGCTGAAGTATTTCTTCAAGCCCAAGGTGACGATCAATTATCCGTTCGAGAAATCGCCGCTTTCCCCTCGTTTCCGCGGGGAGCACGCGCTGCGTCGTTATCCCAATGGCGAGGAGCGCTGCATCGCGTGCAAATTGTGCGAGGCCGTTTGCCCGGCGCAGGCGATCACGATCGAGAGCGAACCGCGCGAGGACGGCAGCCGCCGCACGACGCGCTACGATATCGACATGACGAAATGCATCTATTGCGGCTTTTGCCAGGAGGCCTGCCCGGTTGATGCCATCGTCGAGGGGCCGAACTTCGAATATTCGACCGAAACACGCGAGGAGCTGCTTTACGACAAGGCCAAGCTGCTTGCGAATGGTGACAAATGGGAACGGGCCATCGCGGCCAATCTTGAAGCCGACGCACCCTATCGCTAGGGGGCGTTACGAAACGGAATGGGACGAACGAATCCGGGCGGTCGGCTAATAGCCCGACATCCGGGTTCGAGGGATTAACAAGGGATCGAAAGACCGTCTCTCGCACTCGCTTTTCGGGCGGGACGTGAACGGTTGAACCGTCATGATACAGGCACTCGCCTTTTACCTTTTCGCAAGCGTCGTGATCGCGAGCGCCGTGATGGTCATCATGAGCCGCAATCCGGTGCATTCGGTCCTGTGGCTGATCCTCGCCTTCTTCAACGCGGCGGGGCTGATGGTGCTGGTGGGTGCTGAATTCATCGCGATGCTGCTGGTGATTGTTTACGTCGGCGCAGTAGCGGTGCTTTTCCTGTTCGTGGTGATGATGCTCAACATCGATTTCGCCGCCATGCGTGCCGGTTTCGTGCGTAATTTCCCGCTGGGTATCCTGATCGCCGCGATCCTTCTGGCCGAGCTGCTGCTGGCGCTGGGCGCCTATGGAGCGGGCGGTATCGAACTGGGGCAAAGCGATGGCACGGCCACCGCCGCCGTGGGCCAGAGCAATATCGAGGCGATCGGCGCGCTGCTTTATGGGCGCTATATCGTCCTTTTTGAAATCGCCGGGATCATCCTTCTGGTTGCGATGATCGGCGCGATTGTCCTCACCCACCGCGAGGTCAAGCCGGGTGCGCGCGGGCGTCAGGATATCGGCAAGCAGATCCGCCGCCGGCCAGAGGACGCCACCGTCATGAAACAGCCGACTATCGGCGAAGGGGTCGATCTGTGATGGGACCGATTGGCATCGAACACTACCTTGTCGTCGGCGCGATCCTGTTCGTGCTTGGTGTGCTGGGCATCTTCCTCAACCGCAAGAATGTGATCGTGATCCTGATGGCGATCGAACTCATCCTGCTCGCGGTGAACATCAACCTCGTCGCGTTCAGCGCCTTCATGGAGGATCTGGTGGGCCAAGTCTTTGCCATGCTGGTGCTGACGGTTGCAGCGGGCGAGGCGGCCATCGGGCTCGCCATCCTCGTCATCTACTTCCGCGGCCACGGCACCATTGCGGTCGATGATGTCAACCGGATGAAGGGGTAAGGGCATCGTGAGCACGATCCAGATCATCGTCTTTGCCCCGCTGGTCGCGGCCATAATCGCCGGGTTCGGCAACCGCATGATCGGCAATGTCCCGGCCAAGGTCATCACAACCGGCGCGCTGCTGCTTTCCGCAGGGCTGAGCTGGCCGATCTTCATCGGCTTCCTCACCGGCAGCGCCGAGGCTGAGGTCGTCCCCGTTCTCACCTGGGTGCAATCGGGCGCGATGAGCTTTGACTGGTCGCTGCGGGTCGACACGCTGACGGCGGTCATGCTGGTGGTGATCACCACGGTATCTGCACTCGTCCACCTGTATAGCTGGGGCTATATGGAGGAAGACCCGGATCAGCCGCGCTTCTTTGCGTACCTTTCGCTGTTCACCTTCGCGATGCTGATGCTGGTGACCGCCGATAACCTCGTCCAGATGTTCTTTGGCTGGGAAGGGGTGGGGCTTGCCTCCTACCTGCTGATCGGCTTCTGGTATCACAAGCCGAGCGCCGGGGCGGCCGCGATCAAGGCCTTCGTG
This sequence comes from Erythrobacter sp., assembly GCA_043567175.1. Classification (GTDB taxonomy): domain Bacteria; phylum Pseudomonadota; class Alphaproteobacteria; order Sphingomonadales; family Sphingomonadaceae; genus Erythrobacter. The sequence continues at coordinate 708,748 of CP121323.1, read as the reverse complement.
GTCAACCGCGTGGGTGATCTTGGCTTCATGCTGGGCATTTTCGGCACGTTTCTGGTGTTCCAGACAACGTCGATCCCCGAAATCCTCGCCGCTGCGCCTTCGATGAGCGGCGCGACCATCACCTTTGCCGGCATCCGCTGGCCGACAATGGATATTCTGTGCGTGCTGCTATTTATCGGCGCGATGGGTAAATCCGCGCAGCTGGGTCTGCACACATGGCTGCCGGACGCTATGGAAGGCCCGACGCCGGTTTCCGCGTTGATCCACGCCGCGACCATGGTAACCGCGGGCGTATTCATGGTGTGCCGCCTTTCGCCGATGTTCGAAGCCGCTCCGATCGCACTCACCATGGTGACCGTTGTTGGCGCCGCCACCTTCTTCTTTGCTGCCACTATCGGCACCACGCAGTGGGACATCAAGCGGGTGATCGCGTACTCGACCTGCTCCCAGTTGGGCTACATGTTCTTTGCAGCGGGTGTGGGCGCCTATGGCGCGGCTATGTTCCACCTGTTTACGCACGCGTTCTTCAAGGCACTGCTGTTCCTCGGTGCAGGCTCGGTTATCCACGCGATGCACCACGAACAGGACATGCGCTATTACGGTGGGCTGCGTAAGAAAATCCCGCTCACCTTCTACGCGATGATGGCGGGCACGCTCGCGATCACGGGGCTGGGCGTCTATCACCTTGGCGTTGGCTTTGCCGGCTTCTGGTCGAAGGATGCGATCATCGAGGTCGCCTTTGCCCGCGGCACGAATGCAGCCACCTTCGCCTTCTGGGCGGGCGTGATCGCGGCGCTGCTCACCAGCTTCTATTCCTGGCGCCTGGTGTTCCTGACCTTCTACGGCAAGCCGCGCTGGATCGAGAGCGAGCATATCCAGCACAGTGTTCACAAGACGCCCGAACAGGCAGGCGAAGACACGACCGGCGGCTATCACCCGCATGAAAGCCCCTGGGTCATGCTCACGCCGCTGGTATTGCTGAGTGTTGGCGCGGTCGCCGCGGGGCAGGTCTTCGCGCCCGCTTTCCTCGACAGCGCTGAATTCTGGGGCGGCTCGATCTTCTATAATGAAGACCTGATCCACGCGATGCACGAAGTGCCCTACCTCGTGAAATATGCGGCCTTCATCGTCATGTTGCTGGGTCTGGGCGGAGCGATCTACGCCTATATCCTGAAGCCCGACGTGCCCGCGAAATTCGTCGCTTCCTTCTCGGCCTTGCACAATTTCGTCTATCGCAAGTGGTATTTCGACGAGCTTTATGATCGCATCTTCGTGCGTCCCGCCTTCTGGTTCGGGCGCCAGTTCTGGAAGCTGGGCGATATCGGCACGATCGATCGCTTTGGCCCCAATGGCGTTGCATGGGCGGTCCAGCGCGGCGCTGTCGCTGCCAAGTCGATCCAGTCGGGTTATCTCTACACATACGCGCTGATCATGCTCCTGGGCCTGATCGCCGCTACAACCTACATTCTGCTCTAGGGGACCACGGGACACATGGACGGCTTCCCCCTTCTTTCAACGATGATGCTCGTGCCGCTCGCAGGCGCAGCCATCTGCCTGTTTGCAGGCGCAAATGCTGCGCGCTGGACGGCGCTGGCGGCGACGCTGGTCACCTTTGCGCTGGGCGCAGTGTTGTGGACCGGGTTCGAGATCGGCGGGCCGCAATGGCAGTTCACCGAGCGCGCGGACCTCGTCGCCGGTTTCTCCTATGCCCTGGGGATCGACGGCATCGCGCTCTTGCTCATCATGCTCAGCGTGTTCCTCATGCCGATCTGCATCCTTGCAAGCTGGAACGGCATCCAGAAGCGTGTGGGCGAATATATGGCGGCGTTCCTGTTCATGGAAACGCTGATGATCGGGACATTTGCCGCGCAGGACATCTTCCTGTTCTACGTCTTCTTCGAGGCCGGGCTGATCCCGATGTATCTCATCATCGGCGTTTGGGGCGGGGGCAACCGCATCTACGCCAGCTACAAGTTCTTCCTCTACACGCTGCTCGGCTCGGTGCTGATGCTGATCGCGATGTTCTGGATGGTTGCCACTGCCGGCACTTCGGACATCCCGACCCTGATGCAATATGATTTCCCGGCAAGCGCGCAGCCCTGGCTGTGGCTGGCCTTCTTCGCGAGCTTTGCGGTTAAGGTGCCGATGTGGCCATTCCACACCTGGCTGCCCGATGCGCACGTCCAGGCGCCGACCGCGGGTTCTGTGATCCTTGCCGGCGTATTGCTCAAGCTGGGCGGCTACGGCTTCCTGCGCTTCAGCCTGCCGATGTTCCCCGGGGCCTCGGCCTATTTCGCGCCCTTTGTCTTCGCGCTTGCCATGGTCGCGGTGGTCTACACCTCGCTGGTTGCGCTGGTGCAGCAGGACATGAAGAAGCTGATTGCCTATTCATCCGTCGCCCACATGGCGATCGTGATGGTCGGGCTGTTCGCCTTCAACATCCAGGGCCTCGAAGGCGCGATGGTGCTGATGCTGAGCCACGGGCTGGTATCGGGCGCCCTCTTCCTGTGCGTCGGCGTGATCTATGATCGCCTCCACACCCGCGAGATCGACCGTTACGGCGCGCTCAGCATCAACATGCCGTATTACGCGCTGTTCTTCCTGCTGTTCACCATGGCCAGCATCGGCTTGCCGGGGACCAGCAACTTTGTCGGCGAATTCCTGTCGTTGGCGGGCATCTACCAGGTTTCGACCACGGTCGCGCTGGTCTGCACCACGGGCATCATCCTTGGCGCGGCCTATATGCTCTACCTTTATCGCCGCGTTGCCTTCGGGCCGGAGAAGAACCCGGACGCGCAGGCCATGGGCGATATTACAGGGCGCGAATGGGCGATGATGGTCCCGGTCGCAGCGGCGGTGATGTGGATGGGCGTTTATCCCGAAAGCTTCATCGCGCCGATGCGCGCCGATATTGCTGCGCTGGATGCGCGCATTGCTTCGGCCGCGCCGACCAGCGACAGCCAGCTGATCGTCGGTAGCCCCCGCGGCGAGGCAGCGAACGCCGTGCCGCACACTGAAAGCCACAACAAGGATGGCGAACACTGATGGATTTCGCGACTTCCTTCGCGCTGATCACCCCTGAGCTGATCCTCACCGCCGCAGGGCTTGCCCTGCTGCTTGTTACCGCATGGGGCGGGGACAAGGCGGCCAAGGGCATCACCTATGCCGCAGCGATCATTTTCCTGATCGCCGGGCTGACGCTGGTGCCGGGCCTTCACAGTGGTGCGAGCGGCCCTGATACGCTTGCCTTCGGCGGTCTTATCAAGGTCGACAGTTTCGCGCTGTTTGCCAAGGCGCTGATCTATCTGGCGGCGATCGGCTGCCTGCTGGTCGCGCCCGCTTTCTTCAACAGCGAGGCAGCCGGTGTCGAGCGCGGGATGCGCGCGGAATATTCTGTGCTGATCCTGTTTGCCGCGCTGGGCATGAGCATCATGGTCTCGGCCAACGATTTCATGTCGCTCTATCTCGGGCTCGAGCTCAATTCGCTTGCGGCCTATGTGCTCGCCTCGATCCTGCGCGCCGATGCGCGCTCGGGCGAAGCGGGCCTGAAGTATTTCGTACTTGGGGCTCTGGCATCGGGCATCCTGCTTTACGGCATGAGCTTGCTCTATGGCTTTACCGGCAGCACCGATTTTTCCGGCGTTCGCGCGGGGCTTACGGGCGAGCTTGGCACCGGCGCACTGTTCGGCCTGATCTTCGTGATGGCGGGCCTTGCCTTCAAGATCGCCGCCGTGCCGTTCCATATGTGGACGCCCGATGTCTATGAGGGGGCGCCGACACCGGTCACCGCCTTCTTTGCAACCGCGCCCAAGGTCGCCGCGGTGGCGCTCACCGCGCGCGTCGTGTTCGAGGTGTTCGGCGCGCAGGTTGATGCCTGGCGGCAGATTGTGATGTTCACAGCGCTTGCCTCGATCGTGTTCGGCGCGCTGGGTGCGATCGGGCAGGAAAATCTCAAGCGCCTGCTGGCCTATTCCTCGATCAACAATATCGGTTTCATCCTGCTGGGCCTTGCGGTGGCCAATGAAGCGGGCGCGGCCTCGATGCTGATCTACCTGTTCATCTATGTCGCGATGAGCCTCGGCAGCTTTACCGCGCTGCTGATGCTGCGCAGCGAGAGCGGCGACCTTTACGAAACCTTTGGCGATATTGCCGGTCTTGCCGTGACGCGCCCGGCGATTGCGTGGAGCCTGCTGCTGCTGATGTTCAGCCTTGCGGGGATTCCGCCGCTGCTCGGCTTCTATTCGAAATTCGTGGTCTTCCAGGCGACCGTGGAAGCGGGCCTCGTCGCCTTCGCCGCGATTGCCATCGCCGCAAGCGTGATCGGCGCGTTCTATTACATCAAGTTCGTCAAGGTGATGTTCTTTGATGAGCCGACCGGGCTGGTCACCGGCAAGAGCGGCGCTGCGCACTGGGTGATCCTGTTCGTGTGCGCGGCGATCATCTCGCCGCTTGGCTATCTGCTTACGCCGTCGCTGACCGATCTTGCGGGCAAGGCGGCGGGCACGCTGTTCCTCCTGCCTTGATCGAGACGGTCGAAGAGACAGGGTCAACCAACGCCGATCTGCTGGCGCGTCTTGCGGCGGGCGAGGGGGTGGCCGAAGGTCACTGGCTGCGTGCCGAACGCCAGGTGGCGGGGCGAGGGCGCTCGGGCCGCGCATGGGTGAGCGAGAAGGGCAATCTGTACACCAGCACCGTCGTCCATCTGCGCGCCGGCGATCCGCCCGCGCATACGCTCTCTCTGGTGACGGGTCTGGCGGTTTATGAAACGCTCAAGCGCGAATTGCCGCAAGGTGCGCCGCTCGCACTCAAATGGCCCAACGACGCGCTGGTCGGCGGCGCAAAGATCGCGGGGATCCTGTTGGAAAGACACCAGCAGGCGGTGGTTGTAGGAATTGGCGTCAACATCGCTCATTCCCCCGATTTGCCCGATCGCGAGACCACAAAAATTCACTCCGAAAAAACAAGCAAAAACAACGGCCCCCCGGATGTGCTTTATGAACTAAAGTCGCGATTTTCGGACGAAGTGGCGCGCTGGCGCGAGGCCGGGTTGGCGACGGTCCTGGAGCGCTGGCAGGCGCGCGCCTTGCCAATTGGCACGCCCCTTTCGGTTAATGCCGGCGAGGGTGGGGCGATCAATGGCGCCTATGCTGGCCTTGATGAGGGCGGATCGCTCATCGTGCGGTTGGCCTCGGGCGCAATGCGCACTATTCACGCCGGCGATGTATCGCTGATCGCGAGAGGATAAGACCCATGCTGCTGGCTGCCGATGTCGGAAACACCAATGTCGTCTTCGCGCTGTTCGACAACAGCGGCGAAGGTGTGCCCACCTTGAAGGCGCGCTGGCGCATCGCCACTGACCCGCGTCGCACTGGCGATGAATATGCGGTGTGGCTGCTCCAACTGCTCACCATCGAGGGTGTCACGCGCGAGGATATCTCGCAGATCATGATCGCCTCGGTCGTTCCGCGCGCGGACCACAATCTGGACGTGCTCTCGCAGAAATATTTCGGCATCACACCGCTCTTCGCAGGGCGGGGCAAGGCGCGCTGGCGCTTCGAGATTGATGTCGACCAGCCCAGCAGCCTTGGCGCGGACCGCGCGCTCAACATTCTGGCAGCCCACCACAAATATGGCGGCGACATCATCGCGGTCGATTTCGGCACCGCGACCAAGTTCGAGGCGATCGACTTCAATGGCGCCTACAAGGGCGGCTCGATCGCGCCGGGGATCAACCTCTCGCTTGATGCATTGGTGGGCAAGACCGCGAAACTTCCGCGCATCGCGATCCGCGCGCCGGGCAGCAAGAGCACGATCGGTCGCAACACCGAGGATCAGATGCTGATCGGCGTGTTCTGGGGCCATGTCGCGATGATGGAAGGCATCATCGAGCGTATGAAGTCCGAGATTGGCCGTCCTGCCAAAGTCGTCGCCACCGGTGGCCTTGCCATCCTGTTCGACGAGGCGACCGACGTGTTCGACCATGTCGATGCCGACCTCACGATCGAGGGTCTCGCGATCCTCGCCAAGCAAGCCGCCGACGAAACGAGCTGAGAACTGACCCTTACGTGAAAAAAGATTTTACCCCTGAAAAAGAGCTCCTGTTCCTCGCGCTAGGCGGATCGGGCGAGATCGGCATGAACGTCAATCTCTACGGTTGTAAAGGCAAGTGGATGATGGTCGATCTGGGCATGACCTTCTCCGGGGGCGAGTATCCCGGCGTCGATCTGGTATTTGCCGATCTCGACTTCATCGAAGAACGAACGCGCGACCTGCTCGGTATCGTGCTGACCCACGCGCATGAAGACCATATCGGCGCGGTACCCTATTTCGCCGGCGAACTCGGCGTCCCGCTCTACGCAACGCCATTCACCGCCGATCTTGTCGCGCGCAAGCTGGAGGAAGCGGGGCTGCTGGGCAAGGTCGAGCTCAACATCATCGAGGACGATCACGGTTCCTTCGACCTTGGGCCATTCAATGTCACCTATGTCCCGCTTGCCCACTCAATCGCCGAGGGCAACGCGCTGTTGATCGACACGCCCTACGGCCGGATCTTCCATACTGGCGACTGGAAGCTCGACGAAGAGCCGATCATCGGCGAGCCGACCACTGAGGAAGAACTGCGGGTAATGGGCGACGAGGGCATTCTCGCGCTGGTCTGCGACAGCACCAATGTTTTCAATGCCTCACCTTCGGGATCGGAGGGGGCGGTGCACCGCGCGATGATGGATGAGGTCAAGAGCCATGCGGGCAAGCGGGTGCTCGTCACCACCTTTGCCAGCAATGTTGCGCGGCTGCAGACGCTTGGCGAAGTCGCGCGCGAGACCGGGCGGCAGGTCTGCATTGCGGGCCGCTCGCTCGAACGCATCATCGATGTCGCTCAGGATAACGGCTATCTCGCCGACTTTCCCGAGCCCATCGACTTTGATACCGCCATGCGGCTGCCACGCGGCGAGGTGCTGATCGTTGCCACCGGCGGGCAGGGCGAACCGCGCGCGGCGCTCAGCCGCATCGCAGATGACAATCACCCGATCGAGCTTACCAGCGGCGACGTGGTGCTGTTTTCAACCCGCGTCATCCCCGGCAATGAAATCGGTATCGGCAAGGTGCAGAACCAGCTGGCGGCCAAGGGTATCGTGATGGTGACCGACAGGCAGAGCCTGATCCATGTCTCCGGCCATCCGGGGCGGCCAGAGCTTGAGGCGCTTTACAGCTGGATCCGCCCCGAAGTGCTGGTTCCGGTCCATGGTGAAGTACGCCACATGCACGAGCAAGCACGGCTTGGTGCCTCTTGCCAGATCCCTCACGCCATCACCCAGAAGAACGGCGATATCGTGCGCCTCGCTCCGGGAAAGCCGGGCGTCATCGCGCCGGTGGTCAGCGGCCGCCTGGTGCTCGATGGCGACATTATCGCGCCCGCCAATGGGGATGCGGTGACGATGCGCCGCCGGATCGCGAGTGAAGGTGTGCTTGTCGTCGTACTCGCGCGCGGTGCCTTGCCCGTTATCGAGCCGATCGGATTGCCGCTGGACGAGGACCTCGAGGATTTCATCGCCGAGGCGCAGGACGATGTGCTGGGCGCCATTGGCAAGCTGCGTGGCAAGGATGCGCAAGAGCCGGCCGCCGTGCACGAGGCTGCGCGCCTTGCCGCCCGCCGCGCCGCTCGCCGCTGGTCGGGCAAGAACCCGCAGGTGCGCGTAATCATGCCGCCTGCACCAAACTCGAAACACTAGGGACGAGACGCGGTGGAGTGGACTTCGATCCTCGCGATCTATTTCCTGATCTGGGTGATGAGCGCTTTCGTCCTGCTGCCCTTCGGCGTGCGCACTGCGGATGAAGCCGGGGTCGACAAGGTGCCGGGCCAGGCCGAAAGCGCACCCGTCAACTTTCGCCCGGGCCGCCTGATGATCCGCGCAACGGTGATTGCGGCCGTGCTGACGAGTGTGTTCGTCATCAATTACGAATATGGCTGGATCACAGCGCAGGACCTTGATGTCCTGCCCACGCCTCAAGAGTTCCGCCGCACGCGATAAGGCTGCGCGTTTGCAGCACCCTAATTGCGGAAACGCTCGATCGCCTGCGCCAATGCGACGTAGAGCTTGCCCATGTCCGACCCCAGGATCGTGACGCTGAGCGCGTTGCCGTCACGCGTGGAGAGCATCGAGCGCAACATTGATTCAAAGTCATGGATGTAGCGATTGACGCTCGCCTTGAACCTATCGTCGTGCTGGTAAAGCTTGGAGATCGCCTTGAGTTCGCCGCTGTCAAGCAACCGCACCGCGCGGCGGGTGAAGATCCCCCGATCGCCCTTGAGATAGGAATCCCACGCCGCGTCCGATACCTCCGTCGAAAGCGCGTTGCTGATATCGATCGAGGCGGAATTGAGGCTGTCGGTGATCAGCGCCACACGGCGCGCGAAATCGTTGTCGATCTGCTCTTCGGCCAATTGGCGCGCGCGGCTGATGCGTTGCTCCAGGTTCGCGGTAAGATCGTTCACCCGCGCAAGCTGGTCGCGCAATTGCACCGTGGCCTCGCGCCCCACGCCCGAGGCGTGGGAAGCGGCCTGCTCGAGAGCGCCGATGGTTTCCGCACTGTCTGTTCGCAAGGCCTTTTCCAGCGCGCCGACCGCTTCACTGCTGAGCTGTTTGGCGAGGCCTTCCACACGGCTGCGTGCGCCCTCTTCGAGCGCTGCAAGCGTTGCCCTGGTCGCGTCTTCCAGCTTGGCGATCGAGGCGATGAGGGCCTCTTGCGTTTCACCGGCAAAGACTTCGCTGCTTTGCGCGAGATCCTCCAGCCCGCCCTTGAGACCGATGAGCTTGGCCATCGCGTCGTCCGAACGTTCGGCCACGCGCGCGTGCAAAGCCTCGAGAGAGGTGTCGGCCTCGCTTATGCCCTCGCGCGTCTCGATCAGATAGGAAGAGAGGTCTTCGCCTTTCTTTCCCATCGCAAACATCGCCTCGCTGAGGCGTTCGGCGCGCTCTTCGACTTGCGTGAGTTCGCTTGAGGCGGACCTGATTGCTTCGGGTAGATCTTCGCGGCTGTGCTTGGCGCCTGACTGGATGATTTCGAGCAGGCGCACGCTCGCATCGGTCAGGGCGGCAAGGCTCGCTTCGGTCTCCACCAGCGAAGCGCGCTTGGTGCCAAGGTTCTCGCCTAGCGCATCAAGCCCTTCGGTCAGTTGCGATCGCGCATCCGATCCAACTTCCTTGACCCGCGCTATCATCACGCTGAGTTTTTCGAGCTGGGCGACCATCTGGTCGCTTTGCTCGGTAAGTTTGCGCGTTTCGTCCAGTTGCGCCTCGCGCCGCTCGGCCAAGGCATCATCAAGCGCAGCGAGGCGCTGGGAAAGCACTTCGCTGGCCTGCGCCTCGCGCGTTTCGAAATCGGACTGGCGCCGGTTCATTTCCTCGAAGAAATGGGCATCGCGCTGCTTCAGTCGCGTGTCGAACCGCTCGGCTTCCGCCAGGATCTCCTTGAGGCGGGCCTGCATTGTCTCGAAGGCCTGCTTGTCGAGGGTATCGAGGGTCTCGACCATCGCGGTGATTTCCTTTTCCCACCGGGCGCGGGACGCAGACACCTGTTCGAGCGCCTCGCTCTCCGATTGGCGCATCTTTGCGGCGATGGCACGCGTCTCGCTTTGCAGCAGCGCGACACGCTCGTTCATAGCCTGAAGAGCGTGGGCTTCGGTTTCGGCAATCGAGCCGCGATATTCCTGCGCCTGCGACTGGATCGCTTCGAAGCGGGCAACCAGCGTCTGCTCTATTCGACCCAGCTGGGCTTCAAAGCCCTCGATCGTGGAGCCGACGCGAGCGCTGAGCGCCTTCACCTGATTCTCGCTCGCCTTGCCGAAAGTGTTTAGGCGGTCAAAACCCTCGACCAGTTTTTCGAGCTGTTCGCGCGCCGTACGACCCGTGCTGCCCACCTGGTTGTTCACATCGCGCGCCGAAGTGGCGATTACCGGCAGGTCATCGCGCAGGCGTGTCATGTTAGCCAGCGCGGTTTCGCTTGCAGTTCCGATATTCTCAACCTGCTGTCCGTTGGACTGGATGAGGTTCTGAAGCTCGGCCGCGTGGGTCGACAGGCGCTCAGCCGACATCCGGCCGAGCGTTTCGAGATCTCGCGATTGCGAGGCGAGGAATTCGCGCGCCAGGCTCAGTTCGCGGTTTACCACGCTCAAGCGGCGCTCAAGCCCGGCGCTCTCGTGGCTGAGGCTGGCTGCGGTGCGCGCGAACCTCTTCGCCTCGCGTGTGGAATTGCGCATGGCGAGCAGCCACACGACGCAGATGAGCAGCACCGGCACGGACCAGTCAATGATCCAGCGCACCCATTGGTCAGGGGTTGCAAGCAGAGGCTGGGCCAGTTCGCCGCTGATCGCCCAGCCATAAAGCGTGCTCCACCCAAGCACCGCCGCAGCGGCGGCCCCCGCCAAGACAAGTCGCATCCAGTCTGTTTGCGAAGCGTCGGAGCCCTCGGGGTCTTCGTGTTCCTCGAACGGGAAGGCGCCGGCATCGTCGCGCGCGGCATCTTCGAGCCTTTCGCTCGCTACAGCATCGGCGGGCACACCTGGTTCAGCGCCCGCTTCGCCGTCAACGGCGCGAATGATGTGGTTCTTCCCCGTCATTTTCCGATCATACCACACCGCAGGGCGGGATAAACCCCGCCTTAACCCTCATACGATTATTCCTGACACATGGCTTATGAAAATGGAGCTCTTGACGCGACTTTGGCGGCGGCTGCCGGGGATGATCCGGCGCTAATGCATGAATTGCGCGCGGCCTTCATTGAAAGCGCTCACAAGCAGCTTGATCTGCTCAAGCGGTCGCGCTGTGATGGCAATTGGAACGTCGCGGCAATGCGGCTCAAGGGCCTTGCTGCCAGTTTCCACGCCGATGATTTGATCGGCGCAGCGCAGAACGCGCTTGAGGCAGCACCGGGCGAACCGGCATCGATCCGCGAGATCGAGAGTGTCTTGGCCGCCTTTTCCGGCGACCGCGCTTCTTAAAGCAAGCAAATCTGCCCCAAAACGATACGGTAGCGTATAGGCAGTGCGGCCTGGTTTTGCAGCGCTGGCGGCTCGGCTAACCGGGGTTTAACCATGAACGCCTAAGGCCTAACCGGGGCTGCGCCTGATCGCGTGGTGCCCGGCGGTATTCGGTAGGATAAGGATTGCGCGTTGAACAGCGCTTTTGCCAGCTCAGTCGAGACGGTCCTGAGGGACGAACTCGCGCGCGCGGATCGCGCGCTGGGCGGCGTTGCGCCGGTTCTGGGACATGTTCTGGCGAGTTCCGGCAATGCTCTGGTCAGCGACGCGGTTGTCGCCCGGATCAGGGGCATGGTGAACGAATTGGCGCGCCAGTTCTTGAGGCGTCTTGCTTCCCTTGACGCGGATCACCCGGGCACGGACATGCACTTGCTCGATGCGCTGGTGAAGCAATTGACTGGCGATGCGTCTATACTTGCAGTGCTCCACGCATCGGCGATGGAAGGACTCATCACCGAGCGGCTTGACCAACGCGCGTCGATCGATCCGGTCCTGAGCCCTCTGGTCCAGGAACTGGTCGCCTCCCGCGATGCCGCGACAAGCGAAACCGCCATGCAGGCGCTGGCGGGGCAATCGCGCTTCATGCAGGCGCAGCGCAGGATGCAACAGAGCGTGCTTGAGCTTGCACCTGAAATCCTCGAGCGTGCGTTACGGATCTGGGCGCGCGCGATCCCGGCTGAGAACGAGCCACAGGTGACCAAGGCCATGCGCGATCTCAAGGCCGAGTATGATGAGGCGCAGACGCGATGCGGCCTGATTGCGCGCCTGCTGAGCGCGATGCGAGGCGGGGTGCTGGCCGCGCTCGAACTCGAACATGCAGGCTTCGCCCTGTTCACGAGTGCGCTTGCCCAGAAGACGGGCCAAAGCCGCGAGCGCATCATTCTCGCTTGCCACGATGATCAATCCTCGCGGCTTGCCGTGGGATTGCGCGCTGCTGGCCTGGCGCCTGATGCGATTGATCGGCAGTTTCTTGCACTTGATCTGTCGGTCCGGCCTCCCGAGGGTCTGGAGGCTCTTTCGCCCGCTATGGCCAAGGCTATGCTTCAGGGCGGCGATCCCGATCCCGATTGGGACGGCGCACGCTGATGGAGCGTGAGGAAAGCTTGCTCGCCGCACGCGGCCTGACCGATGAACGCGACCGCCTGGTGACCGCCGACGATCCGCTTGTCGATCTGCACAAACGGTGCGGAGGGAAACTTCCTGGTACGTTGGCCGTTCCCGAACTGCTTGAACTCGTGCAGCAGGGGCGGAGCATGGGGCTCAGGATATCGCGCGAATTCAGCGCATTTGACGGTGACGCTGTGATCACGGGCAGGGTCCGGGTCCATCCTCTTGAGGCCGCTGAAGGCGGAGGATGCGAGCTTTTCATCGAGAACTGGCAAAGCCATGCCGCGCCCGAGCCAGGGACCCGCGATATTGCGCAGCGCCTTGATGATATCGATCGGGCCAGTGCCGAAGTTACGGCGCGGCTTGATGCGCAGCAGCGTGTTCAACTTGTCCAATCATGCGCTTCTGACGCATTGGCTTTCGAGGAAGCAATCGCCGCGGCGCCCGGCAGCGTCTGGAGCGAGCATGTGGCGCTTGAAGGGATGGAGCATCGACAGCCGCTCCACTGGCGCTTGCTTGATGGTGCGCGGTGCCGGATTGCCGGATCTGATCGCGGGTGGCGGGTACGGCTCTTGCCGCTGGGCTCCCAGAGCACCGCCGTGCGAGGGTTTGAGCTGCTTCTCGTCGCTGATGCGCCGCTTAATCTGGTCAAAGGGGAGGAAAGCGCCGCAGGCCCCTCGCAAAGCCATACCCTGCTGATCGGAGGTGCATTGACGCCCGTATTGCGGCAGCCGATTGCCCGTGTGATCGCGAATGCGGAGACCATCCGCTCGCGCCTGGCAGGGCCACTGCGTGCGGAATACAGCGAATATGCCGGCAATATCGCCGCTGCCGGACAGCTGCTGAACGGCCTGCTGGATGATCTTGCCGATCTCGAAGTGGTTGAAGCTGAAGACTTCACCATCGCGCATGAACCTGTTGATCTGGCCGACGCCTCTCAGCGCGCGTTCGGTATTCTGGGCGTTCGGGCGCAGGCCAAGAGCATTGATCTGAAACTGCCGGCAGGCGCCGATTTCCCCCCTGCAGCGGGCGAATTTCGCCGTGTGCTCCAGATCCTGATCAACCTCGTCGGCAATGCGATCGCCTATTCCCCGATTAACAGTGCTGTCGAAATCCTGCTGGAGCATGAGGACGAGCGCGATGCGATCAGCCTCAGGGTCAGCGACGAGGGACCGGGGATTGACGCGGAACAGGCCGAACGCGTGTTCGACAAGTTCGAGCGCCTCGGTCGTGACAATGATGGTGGATCCGGGCTTGGCCTCTACATCTCATCGCGATTGGCCAAGGCCATGGGCGGTGAGCTCAAAGTCGAGAATGCGGGGCAAGAGGGCGCAACCTTTTGCCTTTCTTTGCCGGTTTACAGCGCGGCTGAAGACTAGCGTTTAGGCCCGATCCGCGCAGAGACCAGCCACAATAGCACGCCGAGCGCGGCGATGATCGCGCCGTAAAGTGCCCATTCGCGCTGTGCGAGCATGAAGCTTTGCGGCGGCCACATAAGGATGCCGAGGCCCTGCAAGGCCCACAAGATGCCAGATATGACAAGGGCCATGGCGATGATCCGGAAAAGTCGTTTCATCACCATGGCCCGCGCATTGTCCGGGTTTCCTTGAAAGGCTCAGCGTTGGCTGATCGGCACGTAGTCGCGCTGTGTGGGCCCTGTATAGAGCTGGCGCGGACGGCCGATGACCTGCGCTGGATCGGAGATCATCTCGTTATACTGCGCGACCCAGCCCACGGTGCGGGCGAGCGCAAAGAGCGCGGTGAACATGGTGGTCGGGAAGCCGATCGCCGAGAGAATGATGCCCGAATAGAAGTCAACGTTCGGGAACAGCTTTTTCTCTCGGAAATAGTCATCGTTCAGCGCGATTTCCTCAAGCTGAAGCGCCGTTTCGAACACCGGGTCCTTCACCTTGAGAGCATCGAACACCTCGCGCACGGTTGACTGCATCACCGCAGCGCGTGGGTCATAGTTTTTGTAGACGCGGTGGCCAAATCCCATCAGGCGAAACGGATCGTTCTTGTCCTTCGCGCGCTCGATATAATCCACTTCGGGGATCACTTCGTATTCCTCGGCCGGGACGCCAAAGGTCATGCGCAGGAAATTGCCTGTATAGCTCAGATTGTTGTCGGGCTGCATGAAGGGCTGACCGACCGCATATTTGTAGGCCATCGCCGCGATCGTCGGCATTTTAGCGATCAGGCGGTGCGAACTGATTTCACGATGCTTGGGGTCCGAGATGTCCGTGCTGTCATGATAGAAAGCCGAAAGCGCGCCGACCACGCCGCACATGATCGCCATAGGGTGCGCATCACGGCGGAAACCCTGATAGAAGGTGCGCAGCTGCTCGTGCAGCATGGTGTGGCGCGTGATCGTGTATTCGAAATCCTCGTATTCGTCCTTGCTCGGCAATTCGCCGTTGAGGAGCAGGTAGGAGACTTCCATGAAGCTTGAATGTTCGGCCAATTGACCGATCGGATAACCGCGGTGCAGCAGAACGCCTTCATTGCCATCAATATAGGTGAGGGCACTTTCGCAGCTGGCGGTTGATTTGTAGCCGGGATCGAAAGTGAAAGCGCCGGTTGCGCCATAGAGCTTGCGGATGTCGACCACGTCGGGGCCGGTGCTGCCCGAGTGGACGGGGAATTCGTGGGTCTTGCCATCGAATTCGAGCGTCGCGTGCTTGTCTGCCAAGGTGTTTCTCCTGTCCAATCCCATTATGCCCGTGCCGGGGAGCTCTATGCGGCGTGCGCGTTGAGCCGTGCAAGGGCCTCATCCCGGCCAAGCAAGACCAGAACGTCGAAAATTCCGGGCGATGTTGTCGTCCCAGTCAGTGCGGCGCGCATCGGTTGCGCCAGCTTGCCAAGGCCCAATCCCTGATCCTCTGCAAGCCGCTTCGTAGTGGCTTCGAGAGCGTCGATTGTCCAGTCATTTTCCTTCGCAAGTGCAGCAGAAACGAGGGACAGACGCGCACGGCCATCATCATCAAGCAATGTCGCCGCTTTCTCGGTCATTTCAAGGGGACGCTTTGCAAACAAGAATGCCGCGCCTTCAGCGATTTCGCCCAGATTCCTGGCGCGCGTCTTCAAGACCGGCATGGCCTTCAGGAGCAGCGCTTTATCGGTATCCGCAGGCATGCGGGCAGCGACCTGTTCGACCAATGTCTGATCGTCGGCTTCCCGGATGTAGTAGCCGTTCAAGTTCTCGAGCTTCTTCATATCGAAGCGCGAGGGGCTTTTTCCGACTCCGCTCAAGTCGAACAGTTCGATCGCTTCTTTGCGCGTGATCTCCTCGCGATCGCCATGTCCCCAGCCCAGGCGCAGGAGATAATTGAACAGTGCATCAGGCAGGATGCCCATCTCGTCGCGATATGCCTCGGCCCCCAGCGCGCCGTGACGCTTGCTCAGCTTCTTGCCGTCCGGGCCGTGGATCAGCGGGATGTGGGCGTAGGTCGGGTCCGCCCAGCCACCCTCGATCGCGTCCATTGCGCGATAGATCGGCAGCTGGCGAAAGGCGTTGTTGAGATGGTCGTCACCGCGGATGACATGTGTTACGCCCGTATCGTGGTCATCGACCACTACCGCGAGCATATAGGTCGGCGAACCATCGGCGCGCAGGATGACATAGTCGTCAATCTCGGAATTGTTGACCGAAACCTCGCCCTGGACCTCATCATGGATAGTGGACCGCCCTTCGAGCGGGGTTTTCAGCCGAACCGCATAGGGCGCGCCTTGTGGTGCCTCGCTCGGGTCGCGGTCCCGCCAGCGACCGTCATAGCGCATCGGCTGCTTGTTGGCGCGCTGCTGAGCGCGCATTTCCTCAAGCTGTTCGGGTGTGGCAAAGCATTTATAGGCATGACCGGCGTCCAGCAGCTGGTGGGCTACGTCGGCGTGGCGCTCGGCGCGCCGAGACTGGAAGGTGGGCGCTTCGTCGTAATCGAGACCCAGCCATTCAAGCCCATCGAGAATGGCGTCGATTGCTTCCTGCGTGGAGCGTTTCTTGTCGGTGTCCTCGATCCGCAGCAGCGCCTTGCCGCCGTGATGGCGGGCGTAGAGCCAGTTGAACAAAGCGGTGCGCGCGCCGCCGATGTGCAGAAATCCGGTGGGCGAGGGGGCGAACCTGGTGACGACCGGAGTGGTTGCTGGGCTTGCCATAACGTCTAAAATCCTATTCAAAAGGCGCGATAATTCCGCTCTGACACCCAGTCGGGCGGTGCCCGATGCTGAGGGGTCAATGGCTGACGCGCCAATCATTCCCATGGGAGACGACAGCCAGGGCAATTCCCTTGCCCCTGGAGCGGTCCCGAACAGCCCCGGTGGGGCCGGGCCAGCGCGCGTTTGGCAAACGGACAGAGGAATGTCCAGCATTCGCTCGGCGCTTGGCGACCGGACAGAGAGCTTTCTGGGTGATGCCGGTTTTGATCGAGCGCCCTGGCTCGCGGTTGCCTTTGGATGCGGCATCCTGTGCTGGTTCACCCTCCACTCGCCATGGCAATGGGCCAGCGCCATAGGATTGAGCGTCCTCGCCGCGCTCGCCGCACTCGTAGCCTGGCCTCGGATCGCCGAAACGCAGGCAGCACGCGGTCGATTACGCAATGCCATCATGGCCTGCGCTCTTGTTTTTGCCGCCGGGATTGCTGTTGTCTGGCTCCGCTCGGAAATGGTTGGCGCACAACCCATGGAGCGTCCAACGATCGAGCGGGTGCAAGGTCATATCTTGGAACGCCAGGACCAGCCGAGCGAAGATCGCATCAGACTTACCCTTGCGGTGCGCGATGCTTCCACGGGTCAGAGCCGCAAGATCCGCGTTAACATACCCCTCGAAGAGGTTGCACGAGCCAATGCCCGGTTCGCTCGCATGGAGGGTGAAGACACGCTTGTCGAAGGATCAAGCCTGCGCATGCGGGTGCGGCTGATGCCCCCGGCAAGTCCGATGCTGCCGGGTGCCTATGACTTCGCCCGCGCTGCGTGGTTCAAGGGGCTGGCGGCAACAGGGAGCCTGCTGGGCGAGGTCGAAGATGTGTCCGTGTCGGGTCGACCTTCCATCATAGCGCCGATCCAACGGACCTTGTCAGGCCATGTGCGTGAGCAGATCACAGGTTCGCCCGGAACGATTGCGGCCGCCTTTGCGAGCGGTGACAGAGGATCGATTGCGCAGGAAGATGCGGATGCCATGCGCGATGCGGGGCTCACACATTTGCTCGCGATCAGTGGCCTCCACGTCAGTGCCGTGATCGCCGCTGCCTAATTCGTCGTGCTCAAGATCCTGGCGCTCTTCCCGTCGCTGGCACTGCGGGTCCGTCTGCCGATCGTCGCGGCGAGCGCGGGCGCGCTGGCGGGGGTTGGCTACACCCTGCTCACCGGGGCGCAGGTGCCCACCGTGCGCGCCTGTGTCGCCGCATTGCTGGTGCTTGGCGCGCTCGCAATGGGTCGCGAGGCCCTGTCTATCAGAATGGTCGCCGTGGCGGCTGTTGCGGTGCTGTTGCTCTGGCCGGAAAGCGTGATCGGGCCAAGTTTCCAGATGAGCTTCAGCGCGGTGCTGGCGATCGTTGCGCTGCACACATCGGCTCCAGTTCGCGAATTCCTGAAGCCGCGAGAGGAGCCTTGGCTTTCCAGGATCGGGCGCCGTGCGGCGATGCTGTTCATTACCGGGCTGGTAATTGAAATTGCCCTGATGCCGATTGTCATGTTCCACTTCCACCGCGCAGGGGTCTATGGCGCGCTCGCCAATGTGATTGCGATCCCGCTTGTGACATTTGTGTCGATGCCCCTGATTGCGATGGCGCTGGTTCTCGATCTCGTGGGTCTTGGTGCGCCTTTGTGGTGGTGCGTCGATGCCTCGTTAGAGGCCCTTCTGGCCATTGCCAGGTTCACCTCGGCGCAGCCGGGGGCAGTCAAGCTGATGCCGCAGATGAGCGGGTTGACGATTGCCCTGTTCGTAATCGGGGGACTTTGGCTTGCGCTTTGGAACCATCGTGCAAGGGCGCTTGGTTTGGCGCCTATATTGGTTGCGACCATCATGCTGATGCTTACCCCCACGCCCGATATCCTGATTGGCCGTGATGGGCGCAATGTGGGGATCAAGCTTGAGGATAATCGCCTGTTGAGCCTGCGCGACACTCGCTCAACCTATGTTCGCGATAACCTGGTTGAGCTTGCGAATGTGACGAGCGTTCCGATCGCACTGGCGCAGTGGGAGGGGGCGAAATGCTCGCCGGAATTCTGCCTGACGACGCTGTCCAAGGGCGATCGCGACTGGACCCTTCTGCTCGCGCGCAACACCGACATGGTCGCGGAACGGGCGCTCGCCGCCGCATGCGAACGGGCCGATATCGTGGTTGCTTCGCGATCCCTGCCGCGCTCGTGCAGACCGCGTTGGCTCAAAGCCGACAGACGCTACTTGCAGCGCCATGGCGGCATAGCTGTCTTTTTGAAGAGCGAGAGGATCAAAGATGTGGCCAGCGGCCAAGGCGAACATGGCTGGTGGCAAGGGTCTGAGTGAGAAGCGCGGCCCAGTCATGGCGGCCTGAGAAAAAAAACGCGGCGCGCACCAACATCCGGTCGCGCCGCGCTCGATCAACGAGCTTTAGTGGTAACGCCGCAAGAGGCCGGCAAGCTTGCCCTGGACCTGAACTTCGCCCGGACCATAGATCTGCGCCTCATAGGCGGCGTTGGCCGGATCAAGGCGGATGCTGCCACCGTCCTTGTGCAGATATTTGAGTGTTGCTTCTTCACCGTGAACAAGCGCGACGACAATCTCGCCGTCGCGCGCGCTGTCGGTGCG
Source organism: Erythrobacter sp. (assembly GCA_043567175.1). GTDB lineage: Bacteria > Pseudomonadota > Alphaproteobacteria > Sphingomonadales > Sphingomonadaceae > Erythrobacter. The sequence continues at coordinate 689,822 of CP121323.1, read as the reverse complement.
CCGCACAAGAGCAAAGTCACCGTCAAAAATTCCGGCCTCGATCATTGAATCCCCGGACACTTCGAGCGCATAATGCTCACCCGGGCCAAGCAGCGCAGAGGGCACCGGAAGCGACGTCTGTCCTTCCAGCGCCTCGATCGGGGCCCCTGCGGCGATCCGGCCATGCAAAGGAATCTCGATCACGTCGTTTGCGGGCTCGGGAGCGCGCTGTGAGGGTGCAGCAGGCATCGAGACGACAACGTCATCGGATGCAGGCGAGGCAGCACCGGCGCGCGAAGCGGGGGTCGCATCTTCGGGCTGCCTGATCACTTCGAGAGCACGAGCGCGGTTTGGAAGACGACGGATGAAGCCGCGTTCCTCAAGCGCCGAGATCAGGCGGTGCACGCCGGATTTGCTCTTGAGGTCGAGCGCTTCCTTCATTTCTTCAAAACTGGGCGAGACGCCGGTTTCCTCCAGCCGCTGCTGGATGAACCGGATTAGTTCGTGCTGCTTGGCGGTCAGCATTGCGATAATCTCCCTTACTCGCAGATCGCTGTTTCGCGCGAAAAGACACGAACAGCTGCCATTGAAGCGCGCCTTCCAGAGGCACCAGCCAAACGGGTTGGCTTACAGTGCGTGATTGACACTCTCGATCACCAATAAGGTGAACGAATGAGGAACAATTAGGCAACCGGCGAGAACAAGTCAAGCACGCGCGTAGGCAAATGCCGGGTAGATCAGATGTTTTGCAGATCCAACACCGATACGCTCTCACCAGCCTTGACCGCAGCCGAACCGGCGAGGCGATCAATCAGGCAATTGGTGCATGCCAGCGCCACCAGCGCGCTTGAGTCCTGGGAACCGGCGAGCCTGACGCTTGAGCCATCGCTGATTGCGCGCAGAAACTCGCGCCTAGCCCCGGTGGCGGGAAGATCGTGCTGTGCGCTCATGGCACGCGAGATGGGCAGAGGTTTTGGATCGCCAAGCGTTGCACGCACGAGCGGGAGCGCAAACAGGAATGCGGTCACGAAGCTGGAGACGGGGTTGCCGGGAAGGCCCAGGATCACCTGCTGCGCCCCGTCGCGTTGTCGCACTGCAACCATGAGCGGCTTGCCGGGCTTGATTGCGACTTTCCAGAAGCTGATTTGCGCGCCCCAATTGCGTAGCGCATCTTGGATGAGGTCGTGATCGCCGACAGATGCGCCGCCCGAGGTAATTAGGATGTCGGCGTCGATGCCCTCCAGGGCTTTTGCGAGAGCGTCAGGGTCATCGCGCACAGGGCCCACAAGGGTGATGTCGCTGACCAAGGGGCTGAGCATCGCCGTTATCATCGCGCCGTTGGAGGCCGGGATCTCATGAGGTCCGCATTGCGAAGCGCGCTGGGCGAGTTCATCGCCGCTGTCGAGCACGGTGACACGCGGGGGGGCTCGGTGCGGCACGCACTCGTAGCCAGCGGCGATGGCCAGCGCGCGCTGCGCAGGCCCAAGTGGTGTGCCGGCTGCAAGGACAAGGTCCCCTTCGGCAAAGTCAAAGCCACGGGGTCGAAGGTGCTGCCCGGGGGGCGGAAGGCCTTCGCCATCAGCCAGCGCGATCGTGTCTCCATTGATCGCGGCATTCTCCTGGATCAGGACCCGGTCCGATCCGGCCGGTATCCATGCACCGGTAGAGATACGGGTGCACTGACCCGGCGCAAGCGAGCCATTAAAGGGCTTGCCTGCACGGCTCTCCCCAACGCGTTCCCAAGGCGCCGGGCCGCAGATGGCATAGCCATCCATGGCAGACAGATCGGCCTGAGGCTGCGTTCGCCGCGCCAGCAGGTCGCGCGCGAGGATGGTGCGGGCGCTGCCAGCCGCTTCGGTTTCGATCACGGGTCGATCAGGGGCGAGGGCGAGCAGGCGTCCCCAGGCCTCCTCAAGGCTCAAGAGAGCGCTCAAGCCTCGGCCGCCTGCCAGGTGCCAGACTTGCCACCGCGCTTCTCGATCAGGTGCACGCTCTCGATCACCATGCCTTTGTCGATCGCCTTGGCCATATCGTAGATCGTGAGCAGCGCTGTGGAAACCGCCACCATCGCTTCCATCTCGACCCCGGTTTTGCCGGTGAGCGAGGCGGTGGCGGTGGCGCGGATGGCGCTGTCTTCGAAAGAAAAATCAAGCGTCACGGCTTCCAGGCCCAGCGGGTGGCATAGCGGGATGAGTTCGCCGGTGCGCTTGGCCGCCATGATGCCGGCGATCCGCGCGGTGCCGAGAACGTCGCCCTTTGGCGCATCGCCATCCCGGACCGCTGCGAGGGCTTCGGCGCTCATCGTTATACAGCCGCTGGCAATGGCAACCCGGTGGGTCTCGGCTTTACCGCCGACATCGACCATCCTCGCCGCGCCATCCTCGCCGATATGAGTGAGATCGCTCATCAGGCGCCCTGTAGCAGCTTTTTCGTTGCCGCTGCCACATCGCTTGCGCGCATCAGGCTTTCGCCCACGAGAAAGGTGTTCACGCCCGATTTTGAAAGGCGTTCGAGATCGGCGTGGGTGTTGATCCCGCTCTCACCGACCACAAGCGCGTCATCAGGCATCAAGCCGGCGAGCCGTTCCGTCGTCTCGAGCGAGGTGGTGAAGGTCTTGAGATCGCGATTGTTCACACCGATCAGTTTCGATTTGAGCGTCTTGAGGGCGCGCTCGAGTTCCGCCTCGTCGTGCACCTCGACCAGTACGTCCATTCCCAGGTCCAGCGCCGCAGCTTCGATCTCGGCCATCAACGTATCTTCGAGTGCGGCGACGATCACGAGGATTGCGTCAGCGCCAAGGCTGCGCGCCTCAAGGCACTGCCAGGGGTCGACCATGAAATCCTTGCGCAGTGCGGGTAGGGCACAAGCGGCGCGCGCCTCGACAAGGTAGTCCTCGTGGCCCTGGAAATAGGCCGCGTCGGTCAACACCGAGAGGCACGCGGCACCGCCCGCTTCGTAGTCGGCAGCGTGCCTTGCTGGATCGAAGTCAGCGCGGATCAGCCCTTTGGAAGGGCTCGCCTTCTTGACTTCGGCGATCAGGGCAAAACGCAACCTGGCAGTTTCGCGCAAGGCCGCTTCAAACCCGCGCGGGTCAGTTTGCTCTAGCATAGCGACCTCAAGATCGGCCCGGCTGTGAATTGCCTTGCGCTCGGTTACCTCTTTGCGCTTGTTTGCACAGATTTCCTCCAGCTTGTTCATCACCTAAACCACCATCTCGATCCAGCGTGCCAGCAGGTCGCGCGCCCGGCCGCTGTCAAGCGCCTCAGCCGCAATGGCGACGCGTTCAGGCCAGTCGGTTCCTCGTCCCGCCACGCACAGTGCTCCGGCGGCATTGAACAGGACAGCATCGCGATAAGCGCCCGCCTCGCCATCAAGCAGTCGCTTGAGCGCGGCGGCATTGAAGGCGGCATCATCGCCGCGGATCGCCTTTACGGGCGTATGATCCAGCCCTGCATCCGCCGGATCGAGGCGCTGCATGATAAAGGTGTTGCCGGTGACCTTGGCCACTTCGTTGCCGCCCGCAAGGCTGAGTTCGTCAAGCCCCTCATCGCCCGACACGATCAGCGAATGCCCAGTGCCAAGCTTTGCAAGGGCACCGGCATAGATCGGCACATAGGCAGGCCGCGCAATACCGATAAGCTGGCTGTCGACGCGTGCGGGATTGGAGAGCGGACCCATGAGATTGAAGATCGTGCGCTGGCCGATTTTCACACGGATGGGCTGGATGCGCGCCATGGCAGGATGGTGGTTCTTGGCAAACAGGAAACAGATGCCGAGCTCGGCCAGCGTCTTTTCCGCGGTCTTGCCCGCCGCATCCATGTCGAGGCCCAGGGCCTCGAGAGTGTCTGCCGCGCCGGCCTTGGAGGAGGCTGCGCGATTGCCGTGTTTGGCAACGGGGATACCGCAAGCGGCTATGACGAGGCTTACCGCTGTGGATACGTTGAGCGTGTGGTGCCCGTCACCCCCGGTGCCGCAGACATCTATGGCGTTGTCAGGGGCATCAATCGGGACAAGACGCGCACGCAAAGCCCGGGCTGCCCCGGCGATCTCGTTGGAGGTTTCGCCGCGTGCGGAGAGGGCTACGAGGAACCGCTCGATCTCGTCCTCGCCCGGCGATCCATCAAGGAGCGCGCCGAACGCGGTTTCCGCCTGCGTTTCCGTGAGCGGGTTCGCGATATCGGGCAGATGGCTCACGCAGGGGTCTCCAGCGTACGGGTTTTGGGAAGAACGGCGTCAACACCGCATTCGGCGAGAAAATTGGCGAGCATGGCGTGTCCGTGCTGGGTCGCGATACTCTCCGGGTGGAATTGAACGCCATGTATGGGAAGGGTCTCGTGGCGAAAGCCCATGACACTCAATTCGTCGATGCCAGGCGTAGCCGCGTGGGCGTTGGTGACAAGGCAATCGGGAATGTCGACAACCTGAAGGCTGTGATATCGCGTCGCGGTGAAGGGCGAGGGCAGACCCTTGAACACACCCGTCCCGTCATGCGTCACCGGCGAGGTCTTGCCGTGCATCAGGCCTCCACGTGTGACCGTGCCGCCGAAATATTGGCCGATCGACTGGTGGCCGAGGCACACACCAAGCAGGGGACGCCGCGCATCCGCGCAGGCTGCCACCAGGTCAAGGCTGATCCCGGCTTCATTAGGCGAGCAGGGGCCGGGCGAGATGAGAAAACCTGCAGCATCGGTCTTGATCGCTTCTGCCGCGGTCAGCGCGTCGTTGCGCTCCACCCGAACCTCCACGTCCAGTTCCATCAGGTAGTGGACAAGGTTGAAGGTGAAACTGTCGTAATTGTCGATGACGAGAATGGCGGGCGCGCTCACTAAGCGTCTCCTGCGAAATGGTCGGTGGCACGCACGAGGCCGTCGATTATCCCCGGCTCGCTGGCCGAGTGGCCGGCGTCGTCAACGATCCAAAGATCGCCCTTGGGCCAGACCTTCTTGAGCGCCCAGGCGGCACCTGGAGGGGTGCAGATGTCGTGGCGGCCCTGAACGATAATACCGGGGATCTCGGCGATCTTGTGCGCATCGTTCAGCAGCTGGCTTTCCTCAAGGAAGAAATCTTCAAGAAAGAAGCGCGCGCAGATGCGGGCGAAGGGTACAGCCTTGGCTGGGTCCTCGAATTCGGAGAGGAGTGCGGGGTTGGGCAGGAGCGTTGCGACGCTGCCTTCCCATAGCGACCACTCCCTGGCCGCGGCCAGGCGGGTTGCCTCGTCCTCGCTCGTCAGCCGCGCGTGATAGGCTTTCACCAGGTCATCGCGTTCCTCTGGCGGGATAAGGCCTGTGAACTGGTCCCATTGCTCGGCCATGATCTCGCTCGCGCCGTAGATGTAGAGCCAGTGTTTCTCGCGCTGGCGGGCAAGGAAAATGCCCCGCAGGATCAGTTCGGTAACACGCTCGGGGTGCTTTTGTGCGTAGGCGAGCGCAAGGGTCGAGCCCCAGCTGCCGCCGAAGACCTGCCAGCGATCAAACCCGCAATGCTCGCGCAGGATTTCCATGTCGGCGACGATGCGCCAGGTGTCGTTATTTTCGATCTCGGCAAAGGGCTGTGACTTGCCGCAGCCGCGTTGATCGAACAGCACCACATCGTAGCGCGAAGGGTCCCATTGCTGCCGGTGCGACGGGGACATGCCGCCGCCGGGGCCACCATGCAGGAACACCGCCGGCTTCGTCTCCGGTGTGCCGACCCGCTCATAATAGAGATAATGGCCGTCGCCAACATCGAGCATGCCGGTCTCGTAGGGTTCTATCTCTGGATAAAGCGTGCGGCGGTCGGTCATGGTGCGGCTTTCTTCGAGACAACGAGGATCGGCCCGGTGCGCCCGTCATCGAGGCGTCCCGTGGCCGGATCCCACAGCGAGGAGGAGTTGGCGTCAAGGAAGAGCGCGTCGGTCACGGCAAGCTCGTCGCGCATGTAGCGTGCCAGTTCGCCATAGCTAACCGCGCTGCTTGAAATGACGAAATGCGCGCGGCCATCGGCGTCGACCCCAACTGCGTTGCGCACGGCGCGCGAGTTGCCGTTGGCACTGATGGCCTCGCCGAGTTCACCATCAACCAGCAGCATCGGGCCCGATTGCGTGCCGAAGGTGGGCCGGTCGCGCACCGTGCGGAAGAACCGTTCGGTCGTGAGCAAGCGCCAGCGATCTGCACCGCCGAAGAACACGCCATTGGGTTTCAGGTAAAAATTGCCTTCGCCTTCGCCGCGATCAAGCTCTGAAAGGCGTTCACCTGAAGCCACGAGATAGCCCCTCGGCGAAAGATCATCGCTGAATGCGCCGCCATTCATGGCAAAGGCGATTGCAGAGGGTTCGACGGTCTGTGCGAAGGCTGCGAGTGTGCCGAACGGTGTGGAGGCGTCACCGGGGCCGTAGACAACGCTGATTAAGTGCTGCGCGGGATCGGCGAGACAATGCGTCAGCGCGGCGCCCTTGAAACTGACCGCCGAACATGCCGAATTCGCTGCCGTCGCCTGCGCGGTGACGATCGGACTGTCGGTCGGAACCGGGACAATTTCCTCACCATCGCGTTCCTTGAGGTTGACGGTGACCACCGGTTCGCCGGCTTTCTGCTCGCTGCAAGCGGCGAGCAAAGCGAGAAGGGCGAATGGGAAAAAGGCTCGCTTCATTGGCCATAACCCGGTTCACTGGCGCGGCGTACGGCCTCGCGAGCGGCTGCGAAGAGCGCGCCGGCCTTGGCGCGGCATTCGGCGAGTTCGTAATCGGGATCACTATCAGCGACGATACCGGCGCCCGCCTGAACATGCATTATTCCATCCTTCACCACCGCGGTGCGCAGGACGATGCAGCTATCGACCGAGCCATCGGGCGCGAAATAGCCGACGCCGCCGGCATATGCGCCGCGCGTCTCGGATTCGAGCTCGGCTATGATTTCACAGGCGCGGATCTTGGGCGCGCCCGATACGGTACCGGCGGGAAACCCGGCGAACAGCGCGTCAAGCGCGTCCTTGTCGTCCGCTAGCGCGCCGATGACGTTGCTGACGATGTGCATCACGTGGCTGTAACGCTCGACACCGAAGCTGTCGGTGACCTCGACGCTACCCCGGGTGGCGACGCGGCCGACATCGTTTCGCCCCAGGTCGAGCAGCATGAGGTGTTCGGCGCGCTCCTTGGGATCGGCGAGCAGGCTCGCCTCGTTTGTTTCGTCCTGCGCCCGGTTGGCCCCGCGCGGACGCGTTCCGGCGATCGGCCGGATCGTGACTTCGCGCACGCCCTCGCTGTTGGCGCGCACTCGGACCAGGATTTCCGGGCTCGAGCCGACGATTGCAAAGCCGGGCAAGTCGAGAAAATAGAGAAAGGGCGAGGGGTTCACCCGCCGCAGGGCACGATATAATTCGAGCGGCGGCAGCGTGAAGGGGCAGGTAAAACGCTGGGCCAGAACCACCTGAAAGATATCGCCGGCAAGGATGTAGTCCTTCGCCCGAGCGACCATCGCCTTGTAATCCTCGCTATTCAGTACGGGCGTGGGTTCAGGCGTTTGCGTATCGGGAGCCGCGCGCGGCTCCTCGGGAAAAATGCTGGTGAGCGAGCGCAGCGCCTCGTCGATCCGATCCGATGCTCCGCTGATCGCGCGCGCCGGGTCTTCGAGCGCCTCGGGCTCGGGCCATAGCGGGGCCACGCAGAACAGTTCATCGCTCAGGCTATCGAAAACAAGAATCAGCGTTGGCCTGACGAACAGCATGTCAGGCAGCGCCAACTCGCTTTGTGGCGCGCGCGGCAACCTTTCGACCAGACCGACGGTTTCGTAGCCGAAATAGCCAACCAGACATGCGAGGGCTGACGGCAGTTCTTCGGGCACATCGATGCGGCAGGCTTGGGCAAGGGAGCGCAGTTCACTCAAGGCGTCGTTATCGCACGGTGAAAAAGCGGAGCGGTCCGTGCGCCAATCCCGGTTCACCTCGGCCTGGCCGCTATGAGCGCGGAAGACGAGATCGGGGTCAAGGCCAAGCAGGCTGTATCGTCCGCGCACCTCACCGCCTTCGACCGATTCCAGCAGGAAATCGCCGCGGCCCGGAACGATCAGCCGACGCGCGGCGCCCACAGGGGTATCGCTGTCGGCGATAACCTTGCGCCATACCAAGGTTGCCGTGCCAGCTTCCAAGGCGCGCCTTGCCTCTGCGGCATTCGATGGCGAGGAAGCGGTTGAAGTGTCTGTGGTCACAACGGGGTCAGAGGCTTGTGTGGACGCTATCAGATCTCGCCGCCAACAAGCTGGGCGCGCACAGCTTCGAGAGCGGCATCATTGGTTTCAACGCCCACTTCGGCGCGCATCGCCTTCGTGAGTTGATCGGAATATTCAGCGCCGTATGTCTGCGCGAGTTGCTGGCGCAGGCTTGGCACGATCGGGTTGTCCTCTTCAAGCGGGTCAGTCGCGATCTCGTCAAGCGAGACCAGAATCCAGCCCTGATTGCCGGGTGCCTCGAGCAGTTTCGTCGTGCCCTTGGCCATGCTGAACAGCAATGCGATTGCAGGCGGCAAGGGACCGCGTGAGCGCAATTGCTGCAATTCCTGCCGCGCCAGACTAACAGTGTCGGGATTGGGCAGGTCTGCGTCTTCCTCGCTTATGGCCTGCGCCAGACCGGTCTCGCCGCGCGCCTTTTCCAGCACACGCTGTGCGGCCTGTTTCGCAAGTTTGCTGGCCTCGGACAGCGCCAGATCCTGCGCAACCCGATCGCGGATTTCAGCAAGCGGAGGGGGGGCAGATTCGACGATCTGCGCGACATCGTAAACGATGAATTGCGATCCTGGCACCAGCACATCGAGCTGGGGCTGGCTTTCATCGAGGCCGAAAGCAGTGTCGAGGATGGGGCGAATGGCAGGGTTGGGCTGCGCGCCCTGCATGCCGTAGACGCGCCCATCGGCAAGCAAGGGCGGGCTTTCATCGAGCGTCAGTTCGAATACGTCGGCAATCTCGGTCAGCGACGTGCCCTGGTCGACCTCGGCCTCTATCCGCGCGGAGAGGTCGCCCAGTGCGGCTGCGGTCTTCTCGCGCTTCAGAGTTTGCGTGATTTCGGCCTCGACATCGGCGAGACTGCGCTCGGGCGTCTTCGTTACCTTGTCGACACGCGCAATAATGTAGCCAAGTGTGCTTTGCGCGGGTCCGGCAATATCGCCTTCTTGCGCGCTAAAGACGGCTTGTGCGGCCGCGAAACTGGCGTTTGAGGAATATTGCTCACGGTCGCGGTCAACCACTTTTGTCGTGTTGAAGCCCGCTTCCATCGCAACCGATTCGATGCTCTGCCCGGCTCTGATCTTTGCTACCAGCGCCTCGGCGCCTTCCTGCGTCGGGACCGTGAATGAGGTGATGTCGCGCGCTTCGCGAGCGGCATATTCATCGCGTGTCTCCTCGTATCGAGCCGCTATCTCATCTTGCGAGGGCGTCAGTTCGGTTTTGAGATTGTCCGAGTTGAACACGGCAAAACGCAGCGTGCGACGCTCAGGTTCGATATATTCGCTGCGGTTCTGTGAATAATAGGCTTCGACTTCGGCATCTTCGTATTCTTCCTCGGACGAAAAGAGCGCGCTTGGTACAAGGGCAATGCGTCCGCTGCGCCGCTCGAGAAACAAGGAGGCATATTGACGAGCGACCTTTTCTGGCACTTGCGGCGAGGCAAGCGCTGGCAAGAGAATCTGCTGGGCCAGCAGGCCATCCGCCAGGTCGCGCCGAAGTGTCGCCTCAGTGATGCGCTGGTCGGCGAGCGCGCGCCGGAAGACATCCTGGTCAAAATCGCCGCTGACACCGCGAAAGGCGCCGATCTGGAGGATTTCGCTGTTCACGAGGTTTTCGCCTGCGCGAAGGCCGATTTTCTCCGCAAAGGCACCGATTGCATAGCGGTCGATGACTTGTGAAAGCACTTCGTCGAGGCCGCCTTGAGCGGCGAATTCGGTCATCGTCAGCGTCGGGTTTTCGCGCTGTACGCCGCGCAGGGCGGATTGGGCGGTTTCGGTGAGCTCGGTGCTGGTGACCGCATCATCGCCGACCAGAGCTATGCGCTCTCCTTGTGCGATGCCGCCAAAAGTGTTGCCGGTGATGTCCGCGCCAGCAAAGGCAAGGGCGACAAGGACCAGGAAGCCGAGGAAAACCCCCATACCCAATTTCGACTGAAAGAACTTGCGAAATGACGTGATCATAGGTGCGACTAATCCCGAAAGCTGAAGCGCGCTGGATACCTATCGCAAGAGTGACGATGGTACGCCATCCTGCTTTGGCAAAGCGCTCTATCCGCCCTGAGACCGCGCGGCAACAGGTGTGCGAAGGTTTTGACTGCAGGACGTGTGTCGTCTAGCGGCGCCGGTCCCCTGACCCTATTACGGTCCAGGAATCGAACTCTTCAAGTATACCAGCAGGATTACCCAATGGCGGAACGGCCCTATATTGTCGGAAACTGGAAGATGCATGGCACGCGCGCGATGCTTTCCGAAGCGCGCGCCATGGATCGGGCGGCGCAGCGCCATATGAAGGTGGAGGTCGCAATCGCGCCGCCATACACACTGATCCACCCCATTCACCGCGAAGCCGAGCAGATCGGTGTCGGCGCGCAAAATTGCCATTTTGCCGACGGCGGGGCTCATACCGGGGATATCTCTGCCGCAATGGTCGCGGATGCAGGCGCGAAATTCGTGATCCTTGGTCACAGCGAGAGGCGCGCTGGCCACGGTGAAAGCGATGCGATTGTCAAATCGAAGGTCGAGGCGGCGCTCCAGGCCGGATTGCGCGTAATCCTGTGCTGCGGTGAAAGCGAGAAGACCCGCGATGCGGGGCGAGCGGTCGCTTACGTCAAGAAACAGATCAAGGCATCGCTTCCCGCGATCGAAGAAGCCGGCGAGAAATTGACCATCGCCTATGAGCCGATCTGGGCCATTGGCACCGGCAAGACTGCGACGATCGAAGACATCGAGGAAATGCACGAGGCTATCCGTGCCTTGATGATCGATTTGTTCGGCGAAGCGCAGGCGCCTGCCATTCGCATCCTTTATGGTGGGTCGGTCAAACCGGAAAATGCGGCAGAGATCCTTGCCGTGCCCGAAGTGGGCGGTGCCCTAGTCGGCGGAGCAAGCCTGACGGCTGATAGCTTCATGAGCATCGCGCTGGCAGCCGAATCGTCAGAGGGCTAGGCCAGCGCCGCAGTCCAGCAAACCGTCAGATGGTTGCACAAGCGCGCCGACGCCCCTAAATGCGCGGCATAAACAGCCTCGCTGAAACAGTTTAGAGACAGAAAACCAACATGGGTTTATTTATTTTTCTCACAGTCCTTCAAGGGCTTGTTGCGGCCGCACTTGTGGGTGTCGTGCTGATGCAGCGTTCGGAGGGCGGTGGCCTTGGCATTGGTGGCAGCCCTACTGGCGCTCTTGGCGCGCGCGGCGCGGCGGATTTTCTGACCCGCGCGACCAAGTGGCTCGCCGTGGCTTTTGTCGTTCTCTCGATTGCGCTTGCGGCTGTGGCTGTCGAGACCAGCACGACCGACACGGTGACCTCGACGCTCAATCGCGACGTCGATGCGCCTTCTCCGACGGAGCAGCTGCTCGGTGATCCGCTCGCGCCATCGCAGAGCCCTGAAGAGGCCCCGGCTTCCGACGACCCGCTCGCGGAATAATCGCTTACACGCAGTCAAAGCCTGCGGGCTTTGCGCAGTCCCACATCAGAGGTTTGTGGATTGAAGGGCGCCCACAGCCCCAATTCGCTTGCCCCGAATCCGATCCAACGCTAAAGGCCCAACTCCCATGGCGCGGTACATTTTCATCACCGGCGGCGTGGTCTCCTCGCTCGGCAAAGGTCTCATGGCGGCAAGCCTTGCCGCGTTGCTTCAGGCGCGCGGTTACAAAGTCCGCATTCGCAAGTTCGATCCCTACCTTAATGTCGATCCGGGCACGATGAGCCCGTATCAGCATGGCGAAGTCTATGTGACCGACGATGGGGCCGAGACCGATCTCGATCTTGGCCATTACGAACGTTTTACCGGCGTTTCCGCCCGGCAGAGCGACAACATCACCTCGGGCAGGGTTTACCGCGATATCATCGCGCGCGAGCGGCGCGGCGACTATCTGGGGGCGACCGTCCAGGTGATCCCGCATGTAACCGATGCCATCAAGGCTTTCGCGCTAGCCGACCAGGACGATCACGATTTCATCCTGTGCGAGATCGGCGGAACGGTGGGCGACATCGAATCGCTGCCCTTCATGGAAGCGATCCGTCAGATCCGCAACGAACTGGAGCCGTTCCAGACTCTGAGTGTCCATGTCACGCTGGTGCCCTATATCGCGGCAGCTGGCGAGTTGAAAACCAAGCCGACGCAGCACTCGGTGCGCGAGTTGGCGAGCCTTGGCATCAAGCCCGATGTTCTTCTGTGCCGCGCCGAGCATCCGATCCCCGACAGCGAGCGCCAGAAAATCGCCAATTTCTGCAACGTTCGCAAGCAAGCGGTGATCCCTGCGCTCGACGCACCCTCGATCTATTCGGTGCCGTTGCAATATCACCAGGAAGGCCTCGATGCAGAGGTGTTGCGCGGTTTTGGCATCACCGATGCCCCGGAGCCTGATCTGTCGGCCTGGCACGATGTGACCGACCGCTACTTCAATCCCGAAGGCGAAGTGACCATCGGTGTCGTCGGCAAGTATGTCGGCCTGCCTGACGCCTATAAGAGCCTCAACGAGGCGCTTGTCCATGGCGGTCTGGCCAACCGGGTGAAGGTCAACATCAAGTGGATCGATGCGGAGATCTTCGAAGGCGAAGACAGCGAAGTCGCCGCCGAGCTTGAGCCGATGCACGCGATCCTTGTGCCGGGCGGTTTTGGCGAGCGCGGCAGCGAGGGCAAGATCGCCAGCGTGCGTTTCGCCCGCGGGCGCAAGGTTCCCTTCTTCGGCATCTGCCTCGGCATGCAGATGGCATGCATCGAAGGCGCGCGAGCCGCTGGCTTCAACGAAGCGTCTTCGACCGAATTCGGAGAGACTTCAGAACCGGTCGTCGGCATCATTACCGAATGGATGAGCGAGGAGGGTCTCCAGAGCCGCAAGGAAGGCGGTGACCTTGGAGGCACGATGCGGTTGGGAGCTTATGAGGCCAAATTGCTGGCCAACAGCCATACATCGACAATCTATGGCGGGGCCAAGACTATTTCAGAGCGTCACCGGCACCGCTATGAGGTCAATAGCACCTATATCGAACCGCTTGAAAAACAGGGTTTGGTATTTGCGGGCATGTCTCCTGACGGTCTCTTGCCCGAAATTGTCGAGCGGCCCGATCATCCTTGGTTTGTCGGCGTGCAATTCCACCCCGAACTCAAGTCCAAACCGTTTGATCCTCACCCACTTTTTGCCGGATTCGTCGCCGCCGCCCTCGAGCAGTCGCGCCTCGTCTGATTTTTCTGCCAGATGGATATTGCCAAGAGGAACGCTCCCGGAATGTTCCAAGGTACTGATTTTGAATGGTGATTGAGGCAGTTTCTGACAAATTTGGAGAAACCCTGTTGAATCAAGCGCCTGTCGCGTTTCTACAAGGTCTCGTTTTACGCTTGCAAGCCACTTCCGATCAAGATTACCCCAGCACAACGAGCCGTAAAAAAGCTCAATGTGCAGTGGGTTAAAGTTTGCGTCGCGCAAGAACGCCATGGTCTTTTTGACCGCCTGCGCGTCGCAGAAAGCTCGGATTGGGGCAGAGCGTCTTTTGCGACCCGGATGCTCAGTTCTGATCGAGGCGGCTTAGGTCGCAGAGGCGGATCCGTGTGGTCCGCCTCTACTCCATCCAGCGATGATTCGTGTCGAAAAAGGTGGCCCGCGTCGCTCGAGGCCACCTTCTGGTCGATCAGTTGCTATGCCGGATCAGGCCGCGTTGGCCGCGTCGTCTCCTGAGGCATCACGCACTTCGGTTTCAACAGCTTTCAACGTGTTGGAGCCAACGGCGATTTTCTTGGGCTTCATCGCGTCGGGCACTTCGCGCACCAGATCGATGATAAGCAGCCCATCGGCGAGATCAGCGCGTTCGACGCGCACGAAATCGGCAAGTTCGAACCGCCTTTCAAATCCGCGATTGGCGATGCCGACATGGAGCATTTCAGAGCCGTCCTCGAATTCTTCGCGCTTTTTTCCCTGTATGGTCAGCAGGTTTTGCTGAGCGGTAATGTCGATATCCTGAGGGCGGAAACCGGCAACCGCGAGCGTGATGCGGTAATTGTCTTCGCCCTGACGCGCGATGTTGAAGGGGGGATAATTATCGCCGGATTGCGAGCGAGCCTGACTTTCGAGAAGATCGAAGAGGCGATCAAAGCCCACGGTGGAGCGGCGATAGGGAGTAAAATCAAGACGTGACATAAGTTCAAATCCTCGTTTTTGAGCAATTTGCGTTCAGTGCCCGGCCTGCCTCATGCAGCGTCAGGCTTTGGTGGTGCCTTGCGCGTTTCCCAATGACTGGCGAAACGCTAAGACGAGTCTTATTTGGGAGGGGCAAACCCCCTTTCAAGGGTCTCGAAAGGACAAACCGATGAGCCAGCCCCAGATTGATATCTACACCAAGTTTGCCTGCCCGTTCTGCGTGCGCGCCAAACATCTGCTCAGTTCCAAAGGGGTCGAATTCGACGAGTTTGACATCACGATGGGTGGCGAGAAACGCGACGAGATGCTGGCCCGCGCACCGAACGCGATGACAGTGCCGCAGATCTTCATCGGTGCCTTTCATGTGGGTGGCTCGGACGAATTGGCTGCCCTTGAAGACGCCGGCAAGCTCGATGCGCTGCTAGCGGGGTAACTGGCTGCTCATGCCCAGGATTGCCATTCTGCAAATGAACTCCGGGATCGACCCGGAGGCAAACTTCGCGGCAATCGAGGCCGCAGTACACGAGGCCTGTGCCAAGGGCGCAGAGGTCTTGTTCACGCCCGAAATGTCGATCCTGCTCGACCGCGACCGAAAGCGAGCCGGTCCGTGGATCGAAAGCGATGCACCTCGCACGATGGAGCGCCGACTGTTCGATCTGGCTTGCGGCAGGATCGATATTGCCTTGGGCTCGATGCCTGTCGTTGTCGGCGGTGGGAAATGGGCGAACCGCTCTTTCTACTTCACCCGCGACGGCGCTGAGCCGGTCATCTACGACAAGATCCACATGTTCGATGTCGAGCTTTCAACTGGCGAAACATGGCGCGAGAGCAACGCCTATGAAGCCGGGACTTCGCTGGTCATCGAACCGGACACCCCACTTGGCAAGCTGGGCTTCACGATTTGCTATGACATGCGTTTTCCGGCGCTTTTCGAGGCGCTTGGTCGGCGCCGCTGCGACGCTTTGGCTGTGCCCGCGGCTTTCACGGTCCCGACGGGTAAGGCACATTGGCACACGCTCTTGCGGGCTCGCGCCATCGAGGCTTCTGCCTTTGTCATCGCCGCCGCCCAGATCGGCCAACATGAGGACGGGCGCAAAACTTTCGGTCACAGCCTCGTCGTCGATCCGTGGGGCGAAGTGCTGCTCGACATGGGCGGCGAGGAACCTGGGCTGGGTTTGTGCGATATAGATCCTGAACGGATCGACGAGGTGCGTCGCCAGGTTCCAAGCCTTGCCAACAAGCGCGAAATTTCGAGTGACGAAAACCCATGATTGTCTTTGATCTTCACTGCGAACACGGTCACCGCTTCGAGGGCTGGTTCGGCTCGTCCGCCGACTACGAAGACCAGCGCGAGCGCGGCCTCGTCGCTTGCCCGGAATGCGAGACAAGGCGCGTGAGCAAGGCGCCCATGGCGCCGGCCGTACCGGCCAAGGGCAACACGCGGCCCGAAACACGCCAGCCGGCCCCGCCTCAAGCGGTCGCCAAGGCCGAAGAGGCGCCCATATCCAATCGCGAAATGCCCGCTGAAGTGCAGCAGGCCCTGCAAAAGCTGGCCGAAGCACAGGCAAAGGCTCTCAAGAAAAGCACTTATGTCGGCTCGGATTTCGCCAAGCAATCTCGCGAGATGCATTATGGCGAGCGCGACGAAGCGCCGATCCACGGGCAGGCAAGCCCGGAGGAAGCAAAGGCGCTGGTGGATGAGGGCGTCCCGGTCGCCCCGCTGCCTTTTCCCGTCGCGCCGCCCGAAAAGCTCAATTGAGGCGTGACGCCTGAATCTTCGATGCTATTAGGGCATCAAGCCCAGTCAGGGTCCCCGTAGCTCAGTTGGATAGAGCGTCGGATTCCTAATCCGAAGGCCACAGGTTCGAATCCTGTCGGGGACACCAGA
The DNA here is from genome assembly GCA_043567175.1 of Erythrobacter sp. Classification (GTDB taxonomy): domain Bacteria; phylum Pseudomonadota; class Alphaproteobacteria; order Sphingomonadales; family Sphingomonadaceae; genus Erythrobacter. The sequence continues at coordinate 673,632 of CP121323.1, read as the reverse complement.
CCATGTCTGGTTCTGGCGGAAGCGTTAGATTTGAGGGCGATCATGATGCCTTGGAATAGGCACCCCATATCTTCCACGAAAGCGCTGCCAGCGCCGTAAGGCACGAACAGGCGATGAGCAGGGAGATGGCGATGCCATCCCAGCCATAGGTGTCGTAGATCCAGGTGCCTGTCAGGCTGCCGATGCCTCCGCCAACGAACATCAGCACGATGTAGATCGTCGTAAGCCGCGTTCGCAGGTCGGCAGGCGCTGTGAGGAAGGTCATGCGGCTCGCAACGTCCATGCCCGGACCAACTGTGGTGGTGAACAGGATCGGGATCGTAAGCAGCCACAGATTATCGCCAAAGGGCAGAAACATAGCCGCGCCTGCTGCCTGGACACAGCCGAACAGGAACCGTGCGCGGCGCGGGCCGATCCGGTCGGCCAACTGGCCAAGGCGCGGGGTTGTCAGCACGCTGAGCGCGGCCATGCCGGCAAGATAGCCCACCACGTCGGTGCCATAGCCCATGGCATCGGAGGTCAGGTGCAGGGCAAGCCCGAGCCAAAGCGCGATGAACTGCCCGAAACCGATCCCCTGGATCGCGCCGGAAATCAGGATTTCAGGATAGGTCCTGATCAACGGGAAGACCGAGGCCAGGAGTGCCAGATAGCCACGTGATGGCTTGTCGGGCGACGCTGCGCTTGGTGCTTCCTGAGCAGGTACAATCCACGGCATAGCTATCGTCACGGCAATCATTGCCGCGCTGGCGATCCAGTAGACCGCATGCCAGTCATAGACATCGGCGATCACTCCGGAACCTACCCGCGCCACCAGCAGCCCGAACAACACTCCCGCTGTCAGGGTCGCCGTGACATGGCCCAGCCGCTCGGGAGCGACGCGCTTTGATGCGTAGGCGGGGAGCAAATAGGGCGCTATGGTGAAGAAGCCCAGCCAGGTCGAGCCGATCGTGAAGGTGGCAAAATCAGGTGCCAGCGTCATCGCGACGAGGCCAGCGCATTGGCACGCGCTGAAGATGATCGTCAAGCGCCGGTTCGAATAGCGATCACCCAGCGGCAAGAGCAGGAAGATCCCGATCGCCAGCGCCACCTGGTTGAGCGCCGGCACGATCCCGATCCGCGCGTCGCTTACGCCGAAGTGGTCAGCCACATCACCGATAATCGGGTGGATGTAATAGGCGTTCGCCGTCACGACCGCGATCGCAAGCGCCAGTTGGAACTCCTGCCGCCGGGAGAGATAGGCTGATGGGGATGGGACCCGCGCGGGAAGGTGCAGGGTGTTCTGTGTCAAGACTGGTCGCTTATCTGAGTATGCCTGCAGCCCTGGCCATGTCGATAACGCCCTGTGCAAGCTCGATCGGGCGGTCTTCCTGACAGAAATGACCGCAGGTCGAGAGCGTTCCATGCGGTTGCCCCTTGGCGCCTGCGATTCGTTCGATCAGCACCGGGCCCATGCTGCCGGCGACCGGATCATCCTCCCCGAACAGCGTGAGGAACGGTTTGTCGAAAGCCGAAAGGCCCTTCCATGCCTCGATATTCTCAGTGATGCCTGCCATGCCTTCCTCGACTGGTACCAGCTGCGGGAAGGCGCGCGCGCCGGCCTTGCTGGCTTCGTCGGGAAAGGGCGCATCATAGGCCGCTATTTCCTCGGGCTTGCGCTCGGTTGCGGTAGCGCGTTGCAGCAAGTCGCCGATCCTGAAATCCGGCGAGCTTCTGGCGAATTGTCGCCAGGCAAGAAAAGCGGGTGAAGGATTGCCGCCGGTGGGCAGGAAGGTGTTGCTGGCTACCACGAAAGAGAAACGGTCCGGCTCATCGCCCACCATGCGCAGGCCCAGAAGCCCGCCCCAGTCCTGACAGAACAGCCCCGCCGGTCCAGGCACTACCGCATCGCGCCATTGCTTGAGCCACGCGGTGTGGCGCTCGTAGGTGTAGAAGGCGATATCGTCGGGCTTGTCGCTCTTGCCGAAGCCGATGAGGTCGGGCCCAAGGCAGCGTAGCCCCGCATCGACAAGGATCGGGATCATCTTGCGATAGAGATAACTCCAGCTCGGCTCGCCATGGAACAACAGCACGCTCGGGCCGTCACTCGGGCCTTCGTCGAGATAATGCATGCGCCCTTTATGACCATCGCCAAGATCGATCTCTACCCAGTTCTCTGCGAAGGGAAAATCGGGGATATCGGCGAAACGGGCGGGATCAGTCTTGATGATCTGCATGGCTTCTTTCCCTCTTCAGCGCGCGATGTGCGAGACGATGCAAGCACCGCTTTCGAGGCTTTGTCCTCGCGCCGCTTGTCTGCCCGCTGGTTTGACAAGTGTCCAGAACGGCCATGGGCAATTGACGTGTTTTACGGAACTATCGTGCGTGACCCGCAATTTATTTGGTGATGCAATCAGCAAAAAAGGGGAGAAGATGATCAACACGCTGTTTAACCAGATGAATGATATGGGCACCGAATTCGTGCGATCGCTGCCCTCTTTGGCGATTGCGCTGGTCGTCATTATCGTCACCGCGATCATTGCCGGCTTTGCGACCAGGATTGCGCATGCGAGTACCGGCAAGACCGATCTTCGTCCGTCGCTGCGCCAGTTGACCGAGACCCTCGTCAAGCTTGCAGTCTGGGTTTTCGGACTGCTAATTGCCGCCATCATCGTTTTCCCGGGTATGACCGCCGGGTCGCTCATTGCGGGCCTGGGCATCGGCGCGGTTGCGATCGGATTTGCGTTTCAGGACATCTTCGAGAATTTCCTCGCCGGAGTGCTGATCATGGTGCGCGAGAAAATGCGCATTGATGATGTGATCGAATGCGAGGGCATCATCGGCAAAGTCGAGCATATAACCCTGCGAGAGACCCATATCCGTTCGCTTTCTGGCGAGTTGACCGTGGTTCCCAATTCGATCCTGTTCAAGAACCCCGTCGAAATCCTGACTGACAAGGATCAGCGCCGCCACGACGTCGTGATCGGGGTTTCCTACGACACTGATCTCGACGAGGCTGCCGATGTGATCCGCAAGGCTGTCACAGCGCTCGAGATTGTCGATACTGACAGGGGCATCGATGTCTTTGCGAAGGAATTCAACTCCTCCTCGATCGACTTTCTCGTACGCTGGTGGTCCGGAGCAGCGCCGCGCTCCGGCTGGGAATCAACCGACAAGGTGGTGCGGGCAATCAAGCGTTCGCTCGACGATGCAGGTATCGAAATCCCGTTTCCCTATATCACCCATACCTTCAAGGAGCGTGTCCCGATGGGAACACAGGTGGGCGAGGGGGCCTGATGCCACTCGGTCAGCCAGCCCCGCCATCGGCTTTTGCGAGCGGCACCTGTTCCTTGAAAGTGTGCGTGACATAAGGGAAGGGGATCTCGATTTTCGCGCTGTCGAGGGCCTGTTTGATGGCCTTTACCACTTCAGGCTTGGTCGCCACGGTGTTGGCGCCCGAACTATCGGACCACCACCGCACGACGAAATCGACCGAGCTCGAATTGAACGTATCGGCAAGAACCTGCACGGGCTTTTCCTCGAAGACCGTCTCGCAGCCCTCGACTGCCTGCTGGAGCACGGACTCTGCCTTTTCGAGGTCGGTGTCGTAGGAGACACCGATCACCACCTGATAACGGCGCTTGGGCGCATCGGTCCATATCTGCACAGGACTTTTGAAAAGCGTCGCGTTGGGCAGGATTGTCAGCTCGCCGGAAAACTGGCGGATATGGGTCTCGCGCATGGAGATATGTTCGACTGTGCCAAGGATATCCTCGACCTCGATGACATCGCCCAGCTGCATCTTTTCGCGCATCATGATCATGATGCCGGCAAAGAAGTTTTCGAAGATATCCTTGAAGGCAAAGCCGATCGCGACCGTGCCGATGCCGAGTCCTGCGATCAGGCTGGCGGGGGTGAAATCGGGAAAGACGACAATCGCAGCGATCATGAGACCAACGATCCAGATCACGAGCTTGATCGCTTTCTGGAAAAGATGACGCAGCGAGTCGCGCAATTGGGTCTGCCCGATCAACCGGCGCAGAATGGATCCGGCCCCCTTGGAAACGAGCCACGTGACCGCGATGATGATGATAGCGATGCCAAGCGATGGAATAGCGGCGAGCGTCTGCGCCCAGTAGGTGGTGATCTGGTCTGTGATGACGGAAGGCATGATTATGTCTTGAAATCCTTCTTTTCGTGCTGTGCTGAATGCAATGAATCGAAAGGGTTTTGCGTTCCGACAAAGTTTCGGCACCGCAGCTCTCAGGGACGTTCAGGATTGGTGCGTAGCGACAGCTCTTGACCTTGTGGACTTGCGCGAGGGCATTGGGCATGAGGCTTTGCGAGAAAGAGGGATCGACTATCCATATGAAGAATGAAAGCGAAGAGCTTGCCGAGATCCGCCGCGCCGTTCGCGCGCTATGCGAGGATTTTCCGGGCGAATACTGGCGCGCCAAGGACGCGGTGCGCGAATATCCGGCACAATTCGTCGATGCCCTGACCAAAGCGGGCTTTCTCGCCGCGCTGATCCCGACCGAATTCGGTGGCAGTGGTCTAAGCCTCGATGCGGCCTGCGTAATCATGGAGGAGATCCAGGCAAGCGGCTGTAATGGCGGCGCCGCGCATGCTCAGATGTACATCATGAACACGCTGCTGCGCTATGGCAGCGAGAAGCAGAAGGCGCATTACCTGCCGCGTATCGCTGATGGCCGTCTGCGGCTTCAGGCCTTTGGTGTCTCCGAGCCGACGAGCGGCACCGATACGCTCAGCCTCAAGACCCATGCCGTGCGAGAGGGCGAGGAATATGTCATCAACGGCCAGAAAATCTGGACGAGCCGCGCGGAACATTCCGATCTCATGCTGCTGCTCGCGCGCACCACACCGCGCGACCAGGTCGAGAAGAAGACCGAGGGGCTTTCAATGTTCCTCGTCGACATGCAGCAAGCGCGCGGGAACGGGATGGAGATCAAACCGATCCGCACGATGATGAACCACTCCAGCTGCGAGGTCTTCTTTGACGATCTGCGCATTCCTGCAAGCGCCCTGGTGGGTGAGGAGGGGAAGGGCTTTCGTTATATCCTCTCCGGCATGAACGCCGAACGCATCCTGATCGCGGCCGAGTGCATTGGCGATGCCAAGTGGTTTATCGAGCGCGCCACGGCCTATGCCAGCGATCGTAATGTCTTTGCGCGGCCGATTGGTCAGAATCAGGGCATCCAGTTCCCGATCGCGCGTTGCTATGCGCAGATGCGCGCTGCCGAGCTGATGGTCCACCACGCAGCGCATGTGTACGATGAGGGCGGCAATCCGGGCGAGGAAGCCAATATGGCCAAACTGCTTGCCTCCGAGGCGAGCTGGGCTGCCGCCGACATGTGCGTGCAGACGCATGGTGGCTTTGGCTTTGCCGAGGAATATGATGTCGAGCGCAAGTTCCGCGAAGCGCGGCTCTACACCGTGGCACCGATCTCGACGAACCTGATCCTGTCCTACCTCGCCGAGCATGTGCTGGGGCTGCCGCGCTCCTACTGACCGGCTACTGTTCGGCGAGGGTTTCAGACCGGGCCGTATGATGCCCTATCCATCGGTTTGGGCTTGCACCGCTTCCCTAACTGTGATTCTGTCAACTTATGACGGGACGGGAATTGATCATCGGTAAGAATGCGCCGCAACGGGTGGCGCTGCCAGGCAACCCGCTCAAGCTGTGGGCTGCGCTGCTTTGCCTGCTCGCGCTGACCGGGCTTGCGATCGCGGGTCCCTGGGGTGTCCTTGCGTGGTATGAAAATGCTGCCACTCTCGAGACGCGCCAGGCAGAGGCTGCAATCCTTGAAGAAGAGATCGCTGCGCTGCAAAATCGTGTTGACCTGCTTGACCCGGAGCACGTCGATTCCGACATCGTCGGTGAACTGGCGCGCCGCAACCTGGGCGTATTGCACGCAGACGAAGTGGTGATCATCCTTCCCGAAGACTGATCCGGGCAGGCACGCAGTCTGTACTTTTCAGGGCACCAATCTCCGGTTCAAGAGGCTACGCTTGACGTTGCGTCTTGAGCGCTCTTGGTCCAAAGACGAGCCCAAGAGGGACCGCTGGGTTTGAAGGCGCGTTTGCGTGCTCGCTCGGCAATTTAAGGGATCATAGCCATGGCAAAGCCATCCAAGCCTGCTGCCCAGAAAGCAGCCGCCAAAAAACCGACAAAGACTGGCAGCCCCGCTGCCCCCTCGGACGATCCCGATTTCGTCCTGCGTTCGCTTCAGGAGGAGTTTGAACAAGCCAAACGCTATTCTGCCAGCGAAGAGGAAATGCTGCATTTCTATGAGCAGATGCTGCTGATCCGCCGGTTTGAAGAGAAAGCGGGCCAGCTTTATGGCCTCGGCCTGATCGGCGGCTTTTGCCATCTTTACATCGGCCAGGAAGCGGTTGCGATCGGCCTGCAAAGCGCGCTTGATGGTGACAAGGACAGCGTCATCACGGGTTATCGTGATCACGGCCACATGCTCGCCTATGGCCTTGATCCCAAGGTTATCATGGCCGAGCTCACCGGCCGCGAAGCCGGCATTTCCAAGGGCAAGGGCGGGTCGATGCACATGTTCTCGACCGAACATAAATTCTACGGCGGGCACGGCATTGTCGGCGCTCAGGTCGCGCTGGGCGGAGGTCTCGCTTTGGCGCATCAGTATAATGAAGACGGCGGCTTTTGTCTGGCCTATTTCGGCGATGGCGCGGCAAATCAAGGTCAGGTCTACGAGACCTTCAACATGGCCGCGCTCTGGAATCTTCCCATCGTCTTCGTGGTCGAGGACAACCAGTACGCGATGGGCACCGCGACCAAGCGCAGCTCGGCTGAAACCCGCTTTTACCGTCGCGGGACCGCATTTCGCATTCCGGGCATGGAAGTGAACGGCATGGACGTACTCGAGGTGCGCGCCGCAGCCGAAATCGCCTTCAAGCATGTCCGCGATGGCAAGGGCCCCGTTTTGATGGAGTGCAACACCTACCGCTATCGTGGCCACTCGATGTCGGACCCGGCAAAATATCGCACCCGCGAGGAAGTGCAGGATCAGCGCGACCACCATGACCCGATCGAACGCCTCAAGAAGGAGCTGATTGAAGCCGGTAAGGACGAAGGCGATCTCAAGGCCGTCGACAAGAAGATCCGTGCGCAGGTCGCTGAAGCTGCTGATTTTGCTGAAAGCTCGCCCGAGCCCGAGGCTGGTGAACTCTACACCGACGTTTTGGTGGGAGATTATTGATGGCGATCGAACTGAAAATGCCCGCGCTCTCGCCCACGATGGAGGAGGGCACGCTCGCCAAATGGCTCACAGCCGAGGGCGACACGATCGAACCCGGCGACATCATCGCCGAGATCGAGACCGACAAAGCGACGATGGAATTCGAGGCTATCGATGAAGGGGTCTTGTCCAAGATCCTGATCGAGGAAGGCACCGAAAACGTAGCGGTCGGCACAGTGATCGCCATGATGGAAGGCGAGGATGAAGAGGTAGCGCCTGCCCCGTCGACCGCTTCGGATGCAGCAGATAAGGAACCGCAGGAGAGCGAGAAAGAGACCGAGGAAGAGGTAGAAGCCTCAAGCGGGTTCTCGCCTCCCAAAGCCGCGGCGACCAAGCCTGCCAACGATCCCGAAATCCCCGAAGGCACCAGCTTCACCAAGATCGCTGTGCGTGAAGCCTTGCGCGATGCCATGGCCGAGGAAATGCGCGCCGACAAACGCGTTTTCGTGATGGGCGAGGAGGTCGCCGAATACCAGGGCGCCTACAAGGTGACGCAAGGCCTGCTCGATGAATTCGGGCCACGCCGCGTTATCGACACGCCGATCACCGAATACGGCTTCGCCGGGATCGGTACAGGCGCAGCGATGGGTGGGCTGAGACCCATTGTAGAATTCATGACCTTCAATTTCGCAATGCAGGCGATCGACCACATCGTGAACTCGGCGGCAAAGACCAACTACATGTCAGGCGGCCAGATGCGCTGCCCGGTGGTCTTCCGCGGGCCCAATGGCGCGGCCAGCCGCGTGGGCGCCCAGCATTCGCAGAATTACGGGCCGTGGTATGCAAGCGTACCGGGCCTGATCGTTATCGCGCCATACGATTCCTCCGATGCAAAGGGCCTGTTGAAAGCGGCAATCCGCTGCGAGGACCCGGTGGTCTTCCTCGAAAACGAGCTCGTTTACGGACGCAGCTTCGATGTGCCTGACATTGAGGATCACGTTCTGCCGATCGGCAAGGCCCGGATCATGCGCGAAGGTTCGGACGTGACGATCGTCTCCTATTCGATTGGCGTCGCGCTTGCGCTTGAAGCTGCCGAGGCGCTCGCCGAGGAAGGGATCGACGCCGAAGTGATCGACCTGCGCACCCTGCGCCCGCTCGACCGCGAAGCGATCCTCACCAGTCTTGCCAAGACTAACCGCCTCGTCATCGCCGAAGAGGGTTGGCCGACATGCTCGATCGCCAGCGAGGTGGTCGCGATCTGCATGGAGGACGGCTTCGATGATCTCGACGCGCCGGTCCTTCGCGTGTGCAACGAGGACGTGCCGCTGCCTTATGCGGCAAACCTTGAGAGCATGTCGCTGATCGATGCACCGCGGATCATCGAGGCGGTCAGGAAAGTCTGCTACGTCTGACCGTATCGGCGAGAATGCTTCGGCACCGTGCGCGCCTTCTAGCGCGCACAGGAATGGTTACGGACGCTCCGCATTGAAAGTGTTGCAGTTCGCAACGCCGGTAGCCGGGTTCGTCTGGTAAAGCCCGGTGAGATCACGATTGTCGCGCACGTTGAACGCCGCTGTATAGGTGATCAGTTCTCCGTCCAGCCAGTCAAACGGGGTCAGTGACTGGTACTGGTAGGCGACTTCGACGAACATCACCGCCGTGCCGGGGCTGGCCGTAATGCGCCGACCCGGTTCGCCCATACCCTGAAACGAGGTGCCGCTTTCGCCGTCGCCTTCCGTCCCGAAGCTGGAGCTGTAATTGAAAGCCCCGCGGCAGCGCTGCCAGGCGATCCATTGGCCGCCATCGCTGTTTTGCTGGAGGCTGGAGATGATGACGCGCCCGTTATCGAACAGGCTGATCACGTCGCCCGCTTTTTCCGCACCGACGAGCGAGGAATTGATGTCGTCCTCATAGACCTTGCGCGCTACCAGAACGTCGGTCTCGCCAACGCGTGAGGCGTTGTCGGCCACCTGCATGGCGATCTGGCTGACCTGCATATGCGTGATGGTGTAGAACGCGGTTTCGCTGCCCATCAGCCCGATCGACAGGAAGATCGGTGCGATGAAGGCGAACTCGGTGAGCGCAAGGCCGCTTTCCTCACCTGCCAGGCGACGAAGCCAAGGGCCTCGGATCAGATCAAGCGCACTCATGGGCAATTCCCGATCTGGACTGCAATGTCCTGCTCATCATAAGGCTGGTTGCGAAGAACGGTCGAGGCTCGCAGCGTCACGCGTTGCGGCATGCCAGCCAGACCATACATCGGGAACAGGCGATCATAGCTCACGACGGCAGTGTAGAGGACGGCGTCGCGTGCGCCGCCAATGCCTTCCTCGCCGCGATTGCTGTCCCACTGGCCATTGTCATTGGCGTCTTCGAATACCTCGTTGTTGTTGCAGATGCCGTCCCCGTCTTCGTCGTTGAACTCCTCGGCTTCGCCAATATCCCGGAATTCGAAGTGCGACAGCTTCTCGAGCCTGATTTCGGCATTGTCCGGAATGACATTCTTGACCCGGTCGATCACCCTCTGGTCGATGGCTGTCTGCTGGCTTCCCGCGCTTTCCAGTGTCAGGTCGCGTCCGGCGGCTTGCATCGCTCCGTTCATCATTCCCCGCGTGTATTGCGAGTGCGCCATGTCAAAGACGCCCATGATCATCATGATGAAGATCGGCGCGACGAGACCAAACTCGGTGAGAGTGGCGCCGTCTTCGCGCTTGAGGAGTTTCCTGGTCATCGAGCGAACCTTTATTGCGTCAGCCTGAGTGCGGCGATGCGTTGAGCGATTTCGCGGAACGAGCTTGCCAATTGAGCGGAATCGTCAGCCACGAAAGCGCGGCCGGGGGAGGCGCAGTCGATCAGATTCTGGGAAAGCTCGGTCCCGAAGGCGACGACCCAGACCGATATGTTTTCCTGGCGAGCAAGCCTGCAAGCCGCCTGGAAACGCGCCGCGTGGGCATCGCGCAGGGTGGTGTTGTCGCCATCACCACTGACGCGGCGGCTCCACCATTCAACGCCATACGTGCCGTAGATCTCACGGTTTGGCGCGAGGAGGCCATCGGTCATGAAAACAATATGACGGGCGACAGCATCGCCGTTGGGAGCGGTGACGTTATCCGCCGCGAAGATACCGCGCGGCGAGATGAAGCGTGCGCCCCACAGCATGCCGATATCGTGATAGGTGCTGCTGCGTGCCTGCAGGCTATCGACGTAACTGCGCATGTCGGCGCGGCTTATGTCTGTCAGCCGGAATGCAGGTTCCGGGCAAGTATAGCCAGGGCGCGACTGGCTGGATCGTTCAGACGATTCCACGTCGCGCAGGACACGGCTCCCCCCGCTCGACCGCCGTTCCCAGGCAATGTTTCGGACGACTGGTTTCCAGCGCTCGGCCTGAGTGGACGGCACCAGATTGATATTCATGTCCAACGCGCCCGTCGGGATCGGGTCGAACACAGTGGTCGCGACGGTGTCCGCTTCCTCGACGCATCCGTCCCAGTTGAGCGTTGTCATCGAGCCATCATTGCCGATCGGCACCTGGACGCTCCGCGTGCTGTCATACAAGGCGGTAAGATCTACCGCTTCCCACCCATCCGGGCTGCCCGACGGGTTGGAGCCGCCCGGCGGATTCGCGGTGTCGATTTCGGCATAGACCCACTCATCGAATTCGGCGCCGCCGCCTTCGAGTTCCTCGACGATCTCGAAGGTTACATCGCCGCGGGTCTCGTAGACATACCATCCATACCGGCAGCGCCCGTCCCAAGACCGATATTGCGCGTATCCTTCGCCGCGCCAAATTGTCTCATTGTCATCATCATAGCGGGTAAACCGCTGGTTGCCCTCGATGCGTTGCGAGTCCTGACCCTGGTGCGTGCCAAGGCTCGTGCGGATCATGTTGTCAAAGTCGTCGGGGCGACGCGCATCGCACTGGGACTGGTTGGAAACATAGACCGTGTCGCGGGTGAGACCGATGTAATACTCGTCATCGTCCAAGGTGATATCGACCACGTTGACGCCGACCTGGACCCATTCACCGCCTTCCTTGAACTTGGCCCAGCGCGACTGGAACACTGCATTGGTTGCCATCCAGTTCGGGTTTGCATCGACTATGGCGCCGCCAACATTCACGTTCGATGCATAGGGCACCATGCCATAACGCACCTGCGCCGCCGGGGAGGTGGAAGCCTCCACAGTGTCGTAGAAGGTCATCACTGCATCGCGCAGACCTTCGATTTTCGACCCGGCATCCTCGGTATTGCCGCAACTGCCGCCACCCGGATTATCGGGCGCGCAGTTCATCGAACCGGTGACGTCGACGACGAACATTATGTCGGTGTTGGAAATGTTGATGTCAGCGGTGCAATTGACCGCAAGGCTGAATTCGTCATAGCCGAACATGCCCATCAGGCTTGTTGGCAGGATGCCGCTCGCCGTTCCGTTGACCTCGCCGCTTTGCGTGCCGACGAAGGCGCGCTGCTGGCCTTCCATCCCGAACAGGCCGTCGTCGAAGTTCTGATCGAAGAAGTTCTCGCCAATGGCCTGGTGTTCCGTGGTGAACTGATCGTCCGCCATGGCGCGGCGTGCGGCCAGGGCGCCAGCATCGCAGGCCGCCTGCAGGCGCGCTTCGGCCATGTAGAAACGGCTCGCATCGACCGCGCCGCCGACCATTGCCAGCAGCGGAACCAATGCAGCGGCCCCGATCACAATCGTGTTCGCGCGCGCATCATGCAGAAGCGCTTTCAGGAATCCGCCCTCGAAGTCTCTTGGGAGAAGCTCTGGCTGACTCATGTCATGCGTGTCCTTGGCCCCGTTGGAGAGCGAAATAGCCTCCAAACACAAATCTACAGAGCTTCGGCATAGGCGCGGTTGGGTAAGAAAATTACCAAGCCTTGTGGTTAAGCAAGTCTAAACGAGTGCCTTGAAGATCCTCCTCCACGGCAATCGCGCGGACCCTTGCGACCAAGCTTGACAACGCCCACAAGCCCTAGGGTATCGCCCGCTTTTATGTCTCTGGAACTAACCCATCCCCTGTCTGACGAGGCCCGTCTGGCACTGGCTTACACAAAGCCGGTTCTTCGCGATGCGTTAAGGATATTTCTTGAGTTCGATGGCCGGCTCGCGCGGCTCGTATCAGGGACCAGCGAACCCATTCTCGGACAGATGCGGCTGGCCTGGTGGCGTGACACGTTAGGCATGCCGATCAGCGAGAGGCCGGTCGGGGACGAAGTGCTCGATGAAATCGCGCGACACTGGCGCGGCGCTGAGCCTTCGTTAGTCGCGCTGGTTGATGGCTGGGAGAACATGCTGATCGACCCGCCCCTGACGCGTGAGGCAGCTTTTGCGTTTGCCGAAGGGCGTGCGAGAGGTCTGGCCGGGCTGGCAAATTTGCATGATGGCCATGTGCCAGAAGCTGATTCGATCGCTGATGCGGGACGGGTCTGGGCGATTGCGGATGCGGTCAGCCACGTCTCGAAAGGCGAAGAGCGTAATACGCTGCTCGAACTGGGGCGCAATCTTCCGCCGCCCTCGCGATTGTCAGGTCCTCTCCGCGGTGTCGCGGTTCTCGGAGCGCTGGGCACGCGGGCGCTGGCTGCTGGCGGGATACCGCTCATGTCTGGGCGCGGCGCAGCGCTCGCGGCGCTGCGAGCCGGCTTGTTAGGCCGCTGAAAATGTATACACTTTGCCCCGTCACAATCAGGCGAAGGGGCCAGGCGCGATGCGGCAGGCGATTCTGGGAGTGTTCGTCGGACTGATCCTCGCCGGGGTCGGTCTGTTCTGGTATCAGGGCGCAGCGCAGGTGGAAGACCTCGCGCCTCCTCCGCCTGAAGCCGAGGAGCCTGCGCCCGCCCAAACGGACCTGCCGATCATGGATCCCGCGGATCTCGAGGGTCCCGAACCGCCCGAAGCGAGCGAACTCACCCGCGAGGAGCGGCGCTTCTTCCGCTACGACCGCGATCGTGACCGGATCATCACCCGCAACGAGATGCTCTCCACGCGCTCGGACGCGTTCCGCAAACTCGACGTGGATGGCAACAATCTGCTGACATTCGAGGAATGGGCGGTCACCACCGTCGACCGCTTTGAGAGCGCTGATGCCGACGGCAACGACAAGCTGACGCCTTCGGAATTCGCCACGACTGCGCCCAAAAGGCGCGCTTCGCCGGCCAAGCCGCGATGCGATTGTTGAACTAGGCCGGAACCGGTTCTTTCTGCGCGCTGATCCACGCGGCCAGCTCGGCCTTTGCGCGGTTGGTGTAGGCTTCCTTGCGTTGCTTCTTCTTCACTTCGTGGAGCGGCGGGAACAGGCCGAAATTGACGTTCATGGGCTGGAATGTCGCGGCGTCCGCATCACCTGTAATGTGGCTCAGAAGCGCGCCCATTGCTGTTGACGCGGGAAGGGGTTGCCAGTCGCGCCCAGCCAGTTCGCTCGCCGTCATCATGCCGGCAACAAGGCCGATGGCGGCGCTTTCGACATAGCCTTCGCAGCCCGTCACTTGCCCTGCAAAACGGATATGCGGCGCGGCGTTGAGGCGCAGCTGGCGATCGAGCACTTCCGGAGAATTGAGGAAGGTGTTGCGGTGGAGGCCGCCAAGACGCGCGAACTCGGCGTTCTCCAGCCCCGGAATGGTCCGAAAGAGCTCGACCTGTGCGCCATATTTGAGCTTGGTCTGGAAGCCCACCATGTTCCACAGCGTGCCGAGCTTGTTGTCCTGGCGCAGCTGCACCACGGCATAGGGCCAGCGGCCCTGCGGGTGCTCCTCGGTCGTGTCATAGGGATTGTCCAGCCCGACGCCCTTCATCGGACCATAGCGCAGCGTTTCGACGCCGCGTTCGGCCATCACCTCGATCGGCATGCAGCCGTCGAAATAGGGAGTATCCTTTTCCCACTCCTTGAACTCGCCTTTCTCGCCCTCGATCAACCCCTTGTGGAAGGCGAGATATTGTTCCTTCGTCATCGGGCAATTGATGTAATCGCCATCCTCGTTGGAGGCCTCGGTCCGCTTGTTCCAGCGCGACTGGATCCAGCATTTCGACATGTCGATACTGTCGCGGTGGACGATCGGTGCAATGGCATCGAAGAAGGCGAGACGTTCTTCGCCGGTCGCCTTGACGATGCTTTGCGCCAGGCTGGCGGCCGTCAGCGGACCGGTGGCGACGATGGTGAGGCCGCTTTCCGGCAGGCTGTCCACCCGCTCGCGCACGATCTCTATATTGGGGTGTTGGCTTAGCGCCTTTTCCACTTCGCCGGAAAACACATCGCGGTCCACGGCCATCGCGCTGCCGGCGGGCACACGCGCCAGTTCGCCCGCACGCATGATGATCGAATCGAGCGCGCGCATTTCATGGTGCAGCAGGCCGACCGCGTTCTTGGCATCATCATCCGAGCGAAAGGAATTCGAGCAGACCAGCTCAGCCAGACCATCGGTCTGGTGAGCGGGCGTCATCTCTCCCGAACCCCGCATCTCGGAAAGGCGAACCTTCACGCCGCGCTGCGCGAGTTGCCAGGCGGCTTCGGACCCGGCGAGCCCGCCGCCGATGATTTGAACGTCATGTGTCATATTGTCGCACGAGGTAATTGCGTGATAGCGCGGGCGCAAGGGTCGTGGACCCGCCGAGTGAGGGGAAACCAATCGTGCCCAAGCGCGCGCTGATCGAGCATCGTCCGTGGCTGTTCGCCAGTCTTGTCGCGGGGGTGGGCTATTATTTCCTGTGGAACAACCCGGTTGGAGAGGCGTGGCTGATTCTTCTCAAGGGGGGTGGCGTCGGTTTTCTCGCGCTCTGCGCACTGAGGCGCACGCAAGGGCTCGACGGAGCGATCCTCACCATCGCACTGGCGCTTGGCGCGGCGGCTGACATGGTTCTGGTGCTCAACTTCGAGTTGGGCGGCGCTCTGTTTTTTGCCTCTCATTGCGTGGCCGTCGGGCTTTATGTTCGCAATCGCAGGCACAGTGCCACGGGCAGCCAGAAGGCCTGTGCGGCGGCCTTGTTCGTTGCTACCCCCGCTATGTCCTACCTGCTGAGCGGGCGGGCCGACATCGCGCTCTATTCGCTGAGCCTTGGCGCGATGGCGGGCGCTGCCTGGATGAGCCGTTTTCCGCGCTACCGTGTGGGGCTGGGCGCAGTGCTTTTCATAATCAGCGACTGGTTGATCTTCAGCCGCTTCGGACCCCTGAGCCTGGAGCCTTTGCCCGACCTGCTGATCTGGCCAACCTATTACGCCGCGCAATTCATGATCGCGACGGGCGTGGTGCAGACCCTGCGCGCCGAGAGCGAGGCGAACCAGGCTTACGCATAGGCTGCGATCGTCGTGCGATGAAGCTCTCGCCGGTGGCCCTCATAGCCGCCGGTTGCCTTGTGGTTGACGCTGCGATTGTCCCACATCACGAGCATGTCGGGCTCCCAGCGATGGCGGTAGATAAAGCGGTCCTGATAGCACCATTGGTGCAGTTCCATGACCAGTTGCAACGCGTCAGCATCGCTCATCCCCTCGATCCCGACGACGTAGGCGATGCTGCAATAGAGCGCTTCCTCGCCGGTTTCCGGGTGGCGCTGGATCAGCGGATGAGTCTGCCGGGCGAGGGCGGACATGCCTGACTTGATCGCCATTGAGCGATCCTCGCTGTCATTGTCCCCGTAAAGTCCGTCTGGCGCATAGCCGCGCGAAGCGGAGTGGATCGCGGTCAGGCTGCGCAGATAGTCCTTGCGATCCTCGGGCAGGGCGGTGAAGGCGGCGACCTGGTCGCAGAACAGCGTGTCGCCTCCCATCGGCGGGATTTCCACCGCGCGTAGGCACGTGCCTGCCGGCGGGTTTTCCTGAGAACTCCAGTCCGAATGCCATGTTTCTGCGAAGATCGAGCTTTCCTCGTCCGCCTCGCGCAGGATCGCGGCGATATGCGGGTGACCGGGGATCGGATCGAAGAACGGATCGTGGCCGAAACCGCCCATGGCGAGCGTGAAGCGTTCGAGCGCCTCGTTGTCGAAGCGCGCCTGATCGGCAAAGGCCAGCACCTTGTGCCTCAGCCACGCGGCGCGGATCTCGGTCATCATGTGCGGTGACAGGTCGCCCGCAAGATCGACGCCGGTGACGCGCGCGCCGCAAGAGGCGCCCGAAGGTTCTATGTCCATGATGTCTTCTCTCCCGCCCGAGAGATTATCCTCGATGCGGGAGAGTGGCAATGCGGGCGCCTAGCCGCCGGGCTCGCCGTCGATATTCTTGTCAGAGTGCGGGGTCGTATCGGGCGTGGTCTCATCCTCGCCGCCGCGGCGTTCGACCATTTCCTCGACGACCGCTTCCTCGGCCTCGTTTTCCGGCTCCGCGGTCTCGTCAATGCGCGCGACGCTGACGATGTGCTCGTTCTTGGCGACGTTGAACAGGCGGTTGCCCGAGGATCCGCGCCCGTAGATCGCCCATCCCTTGAGTTCCTCGAACCCGTTATCGAGCAGGTGGCGGAAATCGATGCCCAGCCGGATCAGCTTGCCCTGATCGGTCACCAGCATGATCTGGTCGCCACTGGTGACCGGGAAGCTCGCGACCACCGGGCCGTTGCGATCCTTTTCGCCGGGCTCGCCGATATTGACCACGCCTTTGCCCCCGCGCCCGGTGACGCGGTATTCGTAAGCCGAGCTGATCTTGCCATAGCCGTTGGCGCAGATTGTCAGGATGAATTGCTCCATCTCGGCCATCTCGGCCATGCGCTCTTCGCTGAGCTCGGGCTCGGCCTCGTTGTTCTTCCATGGCGCGGCGCGAAGATAATTCTCGCGCTCCTCTACGCTCGTGCCGGTCTGGTTGAGCACGGCAAGGCTGACGACCTCGATCTCGCCCTTGGGGCCCATACCCTGAACACCGATACCGGTGCGGCTTTTGGTCTCGCGCGCGTCGGTTGCGACGAAGCGGATCGCCTTGCCATTGGTGCTGGCAAGGAAGATTTCCTGATTTTCATCGACCAGTTGGACGCCGATGAGCTTGTCGCCCGAGCCTTCGACAAAGCCCATCGCGTATTTGCCGTTAGAGGGCACGTTGGCGAACGAATCCATCGAGTTGCGGCGGATCATGCCCTGCTGAGTGGCAAAGACGATCCCGAGCCTTTCCCATTCCGCCTCGTCTTCGGGCAGCGGCAGGACGTTGGTGACTTTCTCGTCATCGCCAAGAGGCAGAAGGTTCACCATCGGGCGCCCGCGCGTCTGAGGCCCTCCTTCGGGAAGCTTCCAGACCTTGAGGCGATAGACGCGGCCCGTATTGGTGAAAAACAGCACCGGGTTATGCGTCGAGGTGACGAACAGTTCGGTGACCGCGTCCTCGTCCTTGGTTGCCATGCCCGAGCGCCCCTTGCCGCCGCGTGCCTGCGCTCGGAAGGTCGCCAGCGGGGTGCGTTTGATGTATCCGCTATGCGTGACCGTCACGACCATCTCGTCGCGCTCGATCAGGTCTTCATCTTCAAGACCATCCCAGGCAGGCGCAATTTCCGACACGCGCGGCGTCGCGTATGTGGCGCGCACTTCCTCGAGCTCTTCGCGCATCACGCCGTACAATTTGACCCGGTCGCCAAGGATCGAGAGCAATTCCTCGATCTCGATGGCGAGTTCTTTCAGTTCGTCGCCGATCTCGTCGCGGCCGAGCGCGGTGAGGCGGTGCAGGCGGAGGTCAAGGATGGCCTTCACCTGACGTTCGGAGAGCTTGTAGGTGCCGCCCGCCTCATCGGCGTTGGGTTCGATCGCCTCGACCAGCCTGATATATTGCGCGATGTCACCGATCGGCCATTCCTTGGCAAGCAGTCGACTGCGCGCTTCGGCGGGATTGGCGGCGCTGCGGATCATCGCCACGACCTCGTCAAGGTTCGAGACAGCCACCACCAGGCCGAGCAAGAGGTGCGCGCGTTCGCGAGCCTTGTTGAGCTCGAACTTGGTGCAGCTGTCGCCGTGCGGGTGGTAGTTACCCATGACGTCGCCGACGACCTTGGCACACTTGCGGTGCTTGTGTGCTGTGCCACCGAGCGAGCGGAACATGCATGGAACAAAGGCGCTTTTTTCCACACTTCGGGGCGCACAATTCGCGCTAGGCCCACTGTCGTGTGTGCACAGCAGGAAATCGCGTGCCGCTTGAACGATTCAATCGCGAGGCTTTTCGATCCGTTCAAAGGCCATTCAGAACGGTACGCCTAGGAAGAATTGCAAATTGCGCGCAACATCGTCATGGACACGCGCAACGAGCTAACCGCCGCCGCGCGTCCCATTCAAGCGCGGGGCACCCACTTCAAGGGAGACCACCAGAATGAAGACCGTTTCTCTGCGAAAGCAAGCTTCCAAGCTTGTGCTCGCCATCGCGCTTGCCACCGGAACCGCCATGGTAGCCGGCCACATTGTGCCCGACGAGGCGCACGCGCAGCGCAAGAAGAAAAAGAAGAAGGGCGACGAGGAAAGCAGCGCGGCGCAATATTCCGAGGAATGGCGCGGCGCATTCATCCCGCTTGATGAGCAACTCAAGGCCGAAGGCGCCGACCCTTCGGCCTTCTCCCCTCAGATCGAACAGCTTGTCGGCCTGACCAAATCTGGCGACGAAATGCTTCAGACCGGCCAGCTTATCTACAATGCCGGCATTCGTGCGGGCCAGATGGCCCAGACCGATGCGGGCAAGAAAACCGGAATTGAGATGCGCCTGCGTGGCATGGAGATGATGATCGCCAGCGGCAAAGCGCCGATCGCGGCGACCGGTCAGTATAACTTCATCGCCTTCCAGCTCGCCTCGGTTGCGGGCCAGCCGGCAAAGGCTCGCAATTTTCTCCAGCAGGCCATCAATCTGGGCTATACTGGTGATCAGTCGGTGACCGACCTCAAGGTTGCCATGGCGCAGACCTATTTCAACACGAATGAATACGCCAAGGGCCTCGAAGTCCTCGACGAAGCTTTCGCCGAGCAGCAAGCCGCAGGCCAGCTGCCCGAAGAGCGCCTGTACGAGATCGCCTTTTCGGTCGCCTATCGCGAAGATCTGCAGCCGCAGGTCTATAATTACGCTGTGGAGCGCGCGCGGCTTTATCCGACTGATGAGAACTGGACCAACGCCATCAACGTGGTCCGTGTCCTCAATGAATTCACCGATCAGGAAACACTCGATATTCTGCGTCTCAGCCGCATGGCCGGCGTGATGAGCAACACGCAGGAATATATCGTCTATGTCGAGACGGCCGATGCGCGTCGCCTTCCGCAAGAGGTCAAGGATGTAATCGAGGAAGGTTACGCCTCAGGTGTAATTGATCGTTCTGATCCCTATCTTGCCGACCAGCTGCGGGTTGCAAGCGGCCGCATCGAAAGCGATCGCAGCGATCTGCCCGCGCTTGAAACCGATGCGCGCGCGGCTGATGCTTCACTTGCAACCGTTCGCGCGGCGGGAAGCGCTTTCCTCAGCTATGGCGAATACGCCAAGGCGGTCGAGTTCTACACCAAGGCGCTCGGCATGCCCGGTGTGGACACGGAAGAGACGCTCACCCGGCTCGGCATCGCCCAGATCGGCATGGAAAATTATGCCGGCGCTCGCGAAACTTTCGCCAAGATCACCGGCAAACGCGCACCGATCGCGAATGTCTGGTCGGGCTATGCGCTCTACCAGAGCGGAGATGGTATGGATGGCGGAGCCGAGAGCGATGACGGTCCCTCGCTCGGCGAGCTGATGGACGCATCGTAAGCGACCGTTTCAGGACAATGAAAAGGGCGTCGGAAGCAGTTCCGGCGCCCTTTCTTGTTAGCGCTGTTGGCACGCGTTAGCGCAGGCGCTTGATCCAGACATCCCCGCTTTCGCGTCGTTCGACAGAGAAATTGGGGATCGCGTCGACAAGGTCGATGAGGCGCGCATAGCCGTAATTGCGGGTGTCGAAACTGGAGCGGTTGCCGGCCCGCTGTCCTACCTCGGATAGTTTGGCATACCCGCCTTCGTCACGCTTGCTGGCGTTGTAGGCGTCGACCAGCAATTGCAACAATTCGCGGTCAAATTCCTCCCCGTTCTCGGGTTCGGCGAGGCCACGCTTTTTCTCGTTTTCCGCTTCCTTTTTTTCCGCCTTCATCAGCGCGTTCACATCAATGAAGCGCGTGCAGGCTTCGCGGAAGGCCTCGGGTGTTTTCGCACCGCCGAAACCGTAAACGGGGTGCCCGTCCTGCCGCAGCCGCATGGCGAGCGGCATGAAATCACTGTCGGAGCTCATGATGCCAAAGCCGTGCACGCGGCCTGAATAGAGCAGATCAAGCGCGTCGATCGTCATCTTCATGTCGGTGGCGTTCTTGCCCTTGGTGATGTCGAATTGTTGCTGCGGTTCGATGCCGTAGCGGTGCATCTTGTCGATCCAGCCCTTGAGTGCCGTCTTGCGCCAATTGCCATAGGCTCGCCGGATGTTGACCTGCCCGAGTTCGGCCAAGACGGTGAGAACTGGATCGATTGCCGAGTGACTGGCATTGTCGGCATCGATCAACAGGGCGATATTGGCGGTCTGGGTGTAGGACATCGCCAAGCAGATGGGTGAGGGGGGCTTTACAGGCAAGCGCTTATTGCAAATATTTCAACGAGGCTTTCGGTTTGGGCGCTGCCCACATCTGTGCCGCAGCGCGCGGCGTATCTCGGATGACATCCTGAAGGCCCCGCGCTTGCGGGCGCCGCTTTGTGAGCCTAAGTGGACCCCCATGAACGATCTTGCCAACACGCCCAAGCCGGATCCCACACGCCCGCCGCGCCAGCGAAAGCCGGACTGGATTCGCGTGCGCGCTCCGGTGAGCAAGGAATATAACGAGACGCGCAAGCTCATGCGTGAGCTTAACCTCAACACCGTATGTGAAGAGGCGGCGTGCCCCAATATCGGTGAATGCTGGTCAAAGAAGCACGCAACCGTGATGATCCTGGGCGATGTGTGCACGCGCGCCTGCGCGTTCTGCAACGTCAAGACGGGGATGCCGCGCGCGGTCGATCCGATGGAGCCGGAAAACACCGCCGTGGCCGCCGCCAAGATGGGGCTTGAGCACATCGTCATTACCAGCGTTGATCGCGACGACTTGCCCGATGGCGGCGCGGGGCAGTTCGTGAAGGTGATCGAAGCACTGCGCCGCAACACGCCCGACACCACGATCGAGATTCTCACCCCCGATTTTCGCGGCAAGATGCGCCCTGCTATCGAAGCGATCTGCGAAGCGGGCCCGGATGTGTTCAATCACAACCTAGAGACCGTGCCGCGCCTCTATCCCACGATCCGGCCCGGCGCGCGCTATTACGCGTCGCTGCGGCTGCTCGAGGAAGTGAAGTCGCACAATCCGCTGATCTTCACCAAGTCGGGTATCATGCTGGGGCTGGGCGAGGAGCGTCTCGAGGTCCATCAGGTCATGGACGACATGCGCAGCGCCGAGGTCGATTTCATCACGATGGGCCAGTATCTCCAGCCAACGCCGAAGCACGCAAAGGTGGCCGAGTTCGTCACGCCCAAGGCGTTTGACGCCTTCGGTTCAATCGCGCGCGCCAAGGGCTTCCTGCAGGTTGCCTCGAGCCCGCTGACGCGTTCGTCCTATCACGCAGGCGACGATTTCGCCGTCATGCGCGCCGCGCGCGAGGCCAAGCTTGCGAAGCAAACGCGCAAGCAGGACCGGCTCGAAGTCTGAGCATCGCGACCCATGCCCTCGATCCGCGAAGTCACTCAGCTCAATTACACGCCCGAACAGATGTTCGACCTGGTGGCAGACGTAGGCAGCTACCGGCAATTTTTGCCGTGGGTGATCGCGACGCGGGTGCGCTTGAACACCGAGACCGAGATGCTTGCCGACATGGTCGTCGGCTTCAAGTCCATCAGGGAAAGCTTCACCTCCCGCGTGACCAAGGATCGGCCGCACGAAATCCGCGTGCACTATGTCGACGGGCCGCTTTCGGATCTCGACAATATCTGGCTGTTCCGCCCCTATGGCAATGAAAGCTGCGAGATCGAATTCTACGTCGATTTCACGTTCAAGAACCGCGTGTTCGAGCGCGTTGCGGGCCAGTATTTCGACCGCGCTTTTCGCCGGATGGTGACCGCCTTTGAAAAGCGCGCCGCCGAGCTTTACGACACCGAAGAAGCCTAGCCCTTAGCGAAGGCTAGCCTGCATCGGGCAGCAGCAATTCGAGCGCGCAGATCGTTGCCTGATGACGGATTTCAGCGCGCGCGCGATCAGGGTCGTCGCCATGCTCGAAGAATTTGAGCTCGCCCTCTTCTTCTCCCGTCTGAGTGCGGTAGGTACGCGCAAAGACCACCGTTCCAACAGGCTTGAGATCGGTTCCACCACCGGGCCCCGCAACCCCGCTGATCGCAACCGCGACATCGGCGTTGGAGCGCTTCAGCGCGCCCTGGGCCATCGCCCAAACGCAGGCGATCGAAACGGCGCCAAAGGTCTCGATAATGTCGCGGCTGACGCCCAGCATCTCCATCTTCGCTTCGTTCGAATAGGTCACAAAGCCCCGGTCGAGCACCGCTGATGATCCCGCAATCTCGGTAATTGCCCCTGCAACGAGGCCTCCGGTGCAACTCTCGGCGGTGGCGACCATGCGCCCCGCCGCGCGATTCTCGGCGACGACGCGGGCGGCAAGGGCTTCGATTTCGCCAGGCAGAAGGCCGGTGCTCATTCGCCCTGCACAGCTTTTTCCGTGTCTTCTTCAGGCATGCGCCTGGTGCCATCCGCGTTGCATAGCGGCACGCTGTCGCCAAAATCGACCATTTCGAGAACGAAGGAGACGAGCCCGCCGACATTCTCTGCCGGAAGCGGGCTGAGCAGCTTAACTCCCCGATCGATCTTGTTGCATGAATCGGGCTTGATCTCTTCAGCTATCATCTGGCCCAGAAGCGCGTCTGCAAAGGGGCGAAGCTCGTCCTCCTTGAGCCCGCCGAGCGTTTGCGCCATGCCGTCATCCTGGTCGCCCTGGCTTGCGATCAGGGTCTGCGCCACGCGATAGGTGCCAGGCCAGGCTGCATCCTGCTTCGTTCGAAACTGCTCGATGAAGCTGCGGCCCTGGTCGCTGGGCAAGAAGCTTGCATCGCTGAACTCGCGCTTGCAGCTCTTGAGCGCGCCGTCATAGGCGACCGGCATCAGGTAGACGACCGTATCAGCGGCATCGGCGGGCATGATGCATGCCTGGTGCTGGGCCTGGGCGGCCTGCGCGCTGGCGAGCGCGGCAAGTCCGAGAGCGGAAGTGAGAAGGGAGTGATGCATCGGGAGGTCTCCTATCGGGGAATCAGGAATGGTTGAAGAGCGAGACGACAGCCTGCGCGGCGATGCCCTCTTCGCGGCCGGTAAAGCCGAGCTTTTCAGTCGTGGTGGCCTTCACGCTGATCGCGCTTTCATCAAGGCCGGTGACGCCTGCCAGTTCGGCGCGCATTGCAGGGCGGTGGGGCCCGATCTTGGGCGCTTCGCAGATGATCGTCACGTCGATATTGCCCAAGCGATAGCCGGCTTCGCCTGCGAGCTTCACCGCATGGCCAAGAAACCGGGCCGATCGCGCGCCCTTCCATTGCGGGTCGCTGGGCGGAAAATGCGTACCGATATCGCCATCGCCGATCGCGCCAAGCACCGCATCAGTGATCGCGTGCAATGCTACGTCGGCATCGGAATGGCCGGCGAGGCCGTGAGTATGCTCCAATTGCACGCCGCACAGCCACAGTTCCTCGCCGCGCTCGAGGCGGTGGACGTCGTATCCCTGGCCCACGCGGAACGGTGGCTTGCTGCTCATGTCTTGGAGGTCTTGTGCAAAAGTGATTTTCCTGAGGCGTTCGTCACCCTCTACCAGTGCAACTGAACCTCCCATTGCTGAAAGGACCTGCGCATCGTCGCCTGCATCGGGTTCACCCGGCCATGCGCGGTGGGCGGCAAGGATATCGGCATAACGGAAGGCTTGCGGGGTCTGCACGCGGCGCAGGCTTTCGCGCCGTGCAGTGCCTGTCATCACATTGGTTTCATCCGCCACGGCAAGGCTGTCGACGACGGGCAGGGTGGGGATGGCGCCCGGATAGCTGGAAAGAGCCGCGATCAGGCGAGCGATCACCCCGAGCGGAAGATCGGGACGTGCGGCGTCATGGATGAGCACGCGTTCGGGAGAAATATCAGCCAGCGCCTCAAGCCCGGCGCGCACCGAACCCTGCCGGGTGGCAGCGCCGCTGACCGTGATCGCTCCTTGCGGATTGCCCGCTGCACCTTGCGTTTCGGCGTGCAGATGCTCGGGCGCGACGATCACAAGGTGCGTGCAGCCGGCCTCGATGAGAGCGCAAACGGAATGTTCGAGCACCGGCCTGCCGCGAAAGGCACGAAATTGCTTGGGCGTGTCGCCACCAACTCTCAATCCCTTGCCCGCTGCAACGATGACGGCGGCAAATGCGGGGAGGGGAGCGGTCTTGGCCATTGCGGTCCCGCGCTTAAGGACTGGACGGCATTTCCGCAATCCACTATGCGCTGCACAAATTTTAGGCATTGAAACTATGACGATCCCCTCTCTCCCCCAAGAGGCCGGAGCCGCCAGGCCCACTCTCAAACCCATCAATATCGGCTCGGTCACGATTGATGAGCCGGTCCTTCTGGCGCCGATGACCGGCGTCACCGACAAGCCGTTTCGCGTCCTCGTGCGGCGCTATGGCTCGGGCCTCAACGTGACCGAGATGATCGCGAGCGAGGCAGCGATCCGCGAGACGCGGCAGTCGATCCAGAAGGCCGAATGGGACCCGACCGAAAACCCCGTGTCGATGCAGCTTGTCGGCTGCGATCCCCAATCGATGGGTGAGGCCGCGAAGCTTCAGGAAGGTAACGGCGCGGCGATCATTGACATCAATTTCGGCTGTCCGGTCCGCAAGGTCGTGGGCCAGTATGCGGGCAGTGCCCTGATGCGCGAAGTGCCGCTGGCGACCAAGCTGATGGAGGCGACTGTCAAGGCGGTGAACGTGCCCGTCACGGTCAAGATGCGGATGGGCTGGGACCACCAGAGCCTCAACGCCCCCGAAATGGCGCGCATCGCCGAGGATCTCGGCGTCAAGATGATCACTGTCCACGGCCGCACGCGCAACCAGATGTACAAGGGTCACGCCGACTGGTCTTTCATCCGCCGCGTGAAAGAGGCGGTGAACATTCCCGTCATCGTCAACGGCGATATCTGTTCGATCGAAGATGCACAAAAGGCGCTCGAACAGTCGGGCGCGGACGGCCTGATGATCGGGCGCGGTGCCTATGGCAAGCCGTGGCTGCTTGGCCAGGTGATGCATTGGCTGCGCACTGGCGAACGCATCCCGACCCCCAGTTTTGACGAGCAATACGCAACGCTGGTCGAACATTACGAGCGTATGCTGGACCATTACGGCGCCAATGTCGGGGTCAAGATCGCGCGCAAGCACCTTGGATGGTACACCAAGGGCATGCATGGCTCGGCCGAATTTCGCCATTACGCCAACACGATTGACGATCCTCGGCAGGTGCTGGGCGAGATCGAGCGGTTCTATACCCCCTTTCTCAATCGCCGCGCCGCGGCCGCCTGAGCCTGGCACCCGGGATAAAGGCACCCAGATGGCCACCGAACCTGCCGCTGGCCCTCCGGGCCTGGATGCCCCTGAGGGCGCCAGCCAGATCGCGGCGCTGGTCTTTGCGCTCATGCTGGTTGATCCCGAAGGCCGGATTGCACAGGTCAATCACGCAGCCGAAGCGCTGCTTGGAACCGGTGCGAAACGGCTGATCGGGGAGAGCCTCGACCAGGTCATCACGCCGCTTGATACGCGCGTTGCGCATTTGCTTCGCATCGGCGAGGCGGCGCTGGTCGCCCGCGATGTGCGAGTGCGGTTCTGCGGCGCCGAGCATCCAGTGAACCTCACCATGTCGGCCATTGCCTCGCATCCCGGTTGGCGCGTGGTGACGCTGTCGCAGCTTGGCCATGAACAGGTTTCTGGCGCCGATCAGACGCCGACTTCGGTGGGCGCACCCTCGATCCTCGCCCATGAAATCAAGAACCCGCTGGCTGCGATCAAGGGCGCCGCGCAATTGATTGCGCGCAAGCTGCCGCATGCGGACAAGTCGCTGGCGCGCATGATTACCGACGAGGTCGACCGTATCGCCCGGCTGATCGATCGCATGCAGCAACTGGGCAGCCAGACCGCAGAGCGAAACTCGGCCTGCAACCCGCATGAAGCGATCCGGGCAGCGGTTGCCACGGTGCGCGCTGCGGGCATGCACGATGTCGAGATTGTCGAGGAATTTGATCCCTCGCTTCCCGCCGTGTTGGCCCATCGCGATGCGCTCGTGCAGGTGCTGATCAATCTTGTCACCAATGCGCGCGATGCCTGCCTCGCCGCGCATCCCAATAACGGGAGAGGCGGCCAGATCACGATCCGCACTCGCTATGTCAGCGGGCTCGTCTACAATGCCAAGCGATCCGGCGGTGCGGTGCGGCTGCCGATCGAAGTGTCGATTACCGATAACGGGCCTGGTGTTGCACAAGACTTGCAGAACCGCGTGTTCGAGCCGTTCGTATCGTCCAAGTCCAGCGGGCAGGGCCTTGGCCTTGCACTGGTGCGCAAGCTTGTGCGCGATATGGACGGCAGCGTCAGTCATGATCGCGAGCGCAGCCGCGGGCTGACGCATTTTCGCCTGCATCTGCCCGTCGCACCGGCCGCGCCTGCCTCCGGGGGTGGGCAATGAGCAAGCCCGGCAAGCCCGGCATCCTGCTTGTCGAGGACGACACGGCCATCGCGATGGTGATCGAGGCCGCGCTCGAGGATGAGGGCTTTCGCATCACGCGTGTCTCCAGCCTCGCCGAACGCGACGCGGCGCTCGGCAAGGCCCGGTTCGACGCCATGCTGACCGATGTGATGCTGGAGGACGGGGACGGGCTTGCCACGCTGGCAAATGTGCGCCGCGAAGCGCCGGTGATGCCGGTGATCGTGCTTTCGGCGCAGAACACGCTCGATACCGCTGTGCGCGCGAGTGACAGCGAGGCCTTCGAATATTTCGCTTCGAATACGCCAATGGCGGGACGCTGTTCCTCGACGAGATCGGCGATATGCCTCTGACCATCCGGATCATTGCCGCCACGAACCGCGATCTGGGCCCGCTGATTGCGAGCGGCGGCTTTCGCGAGGATCTCTTCTACCGCCTGAACGTGGTGCCGATCGCGCTGCCGCCACTGCGCGAGCGGGCCGAAGATATCGAAGTGCTCGCCAACCACTTCCTTGCGCAGGCGGCGGAAGAAGGTCTTCCCCGCCGCGCGCTGACCAAGGATGCTCTGGCACGGCTCGAAGCCAACAATTGGCGCGGCAATGTGCGCGAATTGCGCAATGTGGTCTACCGCCTTGCCGTCATGGCCCGCGATGATCTCATCGATGCCGGCCAGGTCGATGACCTTGTCACCACCGAGGCGCAAAGCGCACGCGCGCCGGACCCGCTTGGGCCGCCCGATTTCGAGGCGGCGGTCGCGCACTGGCTGCACGAGCAAGAGCCGGCACCCGGGACTGTCTATCACCTGGCGCTTGCAGCGTTTGAAAAGCCGCTGATCGAGTATGCGCTTGGAGAGACGCGCGGCAACCAGCTGCGCGCGGCAAAGCTGCTCGGGATCAATCGCAACACGCTGCGCAAGCGGATTGTCGAATTGGGCATTGAGCCTGATCGCTTTGCCAGAACGGGTTGACGCATAAACGGGGCACAATTGCGCAGTTTTACTTGCAAATTGGCAACACCATGGTTGTAACCGCGCCACGATGAACGGACCGGGCGGGCCAACCATGCCGACTGCGGCAAACCTGACGCCTCTGGATACGCCAGAGGCGCCGACGCTGGGCAAGCGTCTGGGTGTGGAAGAGCGCGGCAAGGGGCGCAGCACGCCGCTGTGGCGGCGCCGTCTCCTCGTCATGTCGCGCCGCGCGAATCTGTTTGTCTGGCTCGAGGCGCTGGCAGTGGTCGCGCTCATCATGGCGGTTGCGGTGACCTATCTGGCCTATTCGCGCGATCCCGACCCCACCAGCGCGTTGCCGACCATGCAGGTCTCGCTGCTCTTGATGGCAATCCTGGTGCCGGCGATGGCGCTGCTGGTATTTGTCGGACGCAGGGTGGCGCTGCAGCGCTCAGCCGGGAGTACGGCGCGGCTTCACGTGCGGCTCGTGTTCTTTTTCTCGATGGTCGCGGCGATCCCGACCCTGCTGGTGGCGGGATTTGCCGCCTTCCTGTTCCAGACGGGCGTCGATTTCTGGTTCTCCGACGATTCGCGCGGGCTGATGGAAAACGCTAACGTCCTTGCGCAAAGCTATTATGATGCAAACCAGCGCGATGTTCAGGATGAAACGATCACCATGGCGAGCGATATGCGCGCCATTCTTGAACGCTATTCGATCAGCGACGCCGAATTTCCCGATTTCTATGCCTACCAGGCGCAATCGCGCAAGATCTCGGAAAGCCTGATCCTCCAGCGCATGGAAGATGACAGCATTCGCACGGCTGTGATTTACGAGCTGACCGAGGGCAACCGTCCCATCTCATTCAGCGAGCGCGTGCTGCCACAGCTCGACGCCGGAGAATTCGTCGTGGTCGAAGGCAGCCCAGACCGGATCGCGGCGCTGGCTCCGATCGACAAGGCAGCCGGCATCTACCTCTACAATGCGCGCAACACTGAAGAGACGATGTTCAATTCATGGGCCAGCGCGCAGGCGATCTCGACCGCTTATGACACGCTGACCAGCGAGGCACGTTCGCTGCAATTGCGCTTCAACATTGCGCTGGTCTCGGTGAGCCTGCTGCTGGTGGGCCTTGCGATATGGTTCGCACTGCGCTTTGCTGATCGCCAGGTCGAGCCTCTGACCGATCTGGTCGGCGCCGCGCGCAAGGTGGGGCAGGGCAATTTCTCTCTGCGCGTCGAGGGGCGAAAGGGGGCCGACGAAATCGGCCTTCTCAACCGTGCCTTCAATCGCATGACCGCCCAGCTTGAAAAGCAGACAGACGCGATGGTGAGCCTGAACCGCCAGATTGATGATCGCCGCCTGTTCATGGAGGCTGTGCTCGAATCCGTGAGCGCCGGGGTGATTTCGGTCGACGATACGGGCCGGGTGCTGCTCGCCAATTCCTCGGCCTATGGTTTGCTTGAGCATGCGGAGCGCTGCGAGCCGGGAATGGATCTCGAGGGCGCCGCGCTCGAAACTCTCTCTCCCGAAATTGCCCGAATGGTGCTGGAGGGAACGAGCCGTGCCATCGTGACCCATGCGCGAGGCAACGAATTGCTGACCCTCGCCGTCAAGGTCGCCCCGGGCACCAGCGGCCATGTGGTCACGTTCGAGGACATCACCCGCCAGCTGCTCGACCAGCGCCAGGCGGCGTGGTCGGACGTTGCCCGCCGGATCGCCCATGAGATCAAGAACCCGCTGACCCCGATCCAGCTTGCGACCGAGCGATTGAAGCGGCGCTATCGCAAGCAGGTGCAGGAAGGCGAGGATGCCGAGCTCTTTGACGAACTGACGAGCACGATCGTGCGCCAGGTTGGTGATCTGCGCAAGATGGTGGACGAGTTTTCCTCCTTCGCCCGGTTGCCCAAACCGGTATTCCGCAGCGAGGATGCGGTGGATCTCGTGCGTCAGGCGGTCTTCCTCCAGGAAGTCGCGCATAACGGGATCGATTTCAGCGTGAATGCCTCCGGGGTGGAAGTGCGCGACCTGCGCTGCGACCGGCACCAATTGGGCCAGGCATTGACGAACGTCCTCAAGAACGCGGTCGAGGCGATCGAAGCGCGCGCGTCGGAGGCCCGCGGGGCCTATGCAGG
This sequence comes from Erythrobacter sp., assembly GCA_043567175.1. Taxonomy (GTDB): domain Bacteria; phylum Pseudomonadota; class Alphaproteobacteria; order Sphingomonadales; family Sphingomonadaceae; genus Erythrobacter. The sequence continues at coordinate 643,680 of CP121323.1, read as the reverse complement.
CGAAATCCGCGTCACGATTGCCAATGATGCCGACCATCTCACGATCACGATCGACGATAACGGCGTGGGCCTTCCTGCTGATCGCGAACGGTTGACCGAACCCTATGTGACGACGCGCGAAAAGGGGACGGGCCTTGGCCTCGCGATCGTCAACAAGATCGTCGATGAACATGGCGGCGACATGGCGTTTGCTGCCAGCGAAAGCGGTGGCACGCGCGTGACGTTGCGTTTCGCGCGCGATCCCCAGACGGGCAAGGGCGAAGCTGCATGATACCCACCCGATACGCCATTCTCACAAGAAGCCCCGGAAGGAGCCGCGCATATGGCGCTTGAAATCCTCATCGTTGATGATGAACGTGATATCCGCGAACTGGTCGCAGGCGTGCTGGGCGACGAGGGTTACGCCTGCCGCACCGCTGCGGATTCGACCGCTGCCCTCGCAGCGATCGACGAACGCCGCCCCAGTCTGGTGCTGCTCGACGTCTGGCTGCACGGCAGCGAGATGGACGGCCTCGAGCTTCTCGACGAGATCAAGCTGCGCGAGCCGGACCTGCCGGTGATCATCTTCTCCGGCCATGGCAATATCGATACCGCGGTAAGCGCGGTGGGTCGCGGCGCAATGGACTTTATCGAAAAGCCTTTCGAGGCCGAGCGGCTGCTCCTTCTGGTCGAACGCGCTACCGAGACAGAGCGCCTGCGCCGAGAGAATACGCGCCTGCGCCAAAGCGCTGAGGAAGCGGGCGAATTCACCGGCAACTCAAGCGTCATCAACGCCGTGCGCGCCACCTTGAAGCGCGTCGCCAATACCGGCAGCCGGGTGTTGATCTCCGGACCTGCTGGCGCGGGCAAGGAGGTTGCAGCGCGCCTGCTCCATGCCTGGAGCAACCGCGCCGAAAACGCCTTTGTCATCGTCAATTCCGCGCGCATCACGCCTGACCGGTTCGAGCACGAACTGTTCGGCGAGGAATCGGACGGCAAGCAGGTGCGCCCGGGCCTCCTTGAACTGGCTGACGGGGGGACGCTCTATCTCGACGAGGTGGCGGACATGCCGCTTTCAACCCAGGCGCGGATCCTGCGTGTTCTCACCGAGCAAAGCTTTGTGCGCGTGGGCGGCACCCGGCAGATCGGCGTGGATGTGCGCGTCGTCTCCTCGACTTCGCGCGATCTGACCGAGGAAATGGCCGAGGGGCGCTTCCGCGAAGACCTGTTCTATCGCCTCAACGTGGTCCCCGTGGCCATTCCCAGCCTGGCCGATCGGCGCGACGATATCCCTGCGCTGGCCGAGCATTTCTTCACCCGCTACTCAAGCGATCAGGGTATCGCGGCGCCGACGATTGCCGAAGAGGCCATGGCGGCGCTGCAAGCCTATGACTGGCCGGGCAATGTGCGCCAGCTGCGCAATGTCGTCGAGCGCACGATCATCATGACCCCGCGCGATCGCCTGACAACGGTCGAAACCGATATGCTGCCGAGCGAGATTACCGGCGGTCGGATGGCCGCGTCGGGGCAGGGGCTGTCTGCGATGATGGGCGTGCCCTTGCGCGAGGCGCGCGAGAGCTTTGAACGCGAATATCTTACAATCCAGATTCGCCGATTCTCCGGCAACATATCAAAAACCGCAACATTCATCGGCATGGAGCGATCAGCACTCCACCGCAAGCTCAAGCTGCTGGGCATGGCGGAACGGCGCGAAGCCGTGCGAAAAGAATAGCACACAAGCCTGCCGAACGCCTTGATATTGCGCTTGGCACTTGACGATAATTCAATTCTTGCCCGATCGGGTGGCAATAGGCATTATGGCGTTCGGCGTCCGTGATGCGCGCACCTCCCGATCTTGAGGCGCGCTCCCGGCAGCCCCTCTGCGGACCGTAAAGACGGCCGCCAAGAACAGGAGCAATGCCCATGTCCAGTGGAGGCACTCTCACTCCGCGCCCCGTGCCCAAATCGCCGCCATCACCGGCACCTTCATCGGTCCCTGCACCAACGCGTGACCGTGCCGGTGGCACTTCCGGCAATCTTCAGGATGCGTTTCTCAACCTGCTGCGCCGCAACAAGGTCCCGGTCACCATGTTCCTCGTAAAAGGAGTAAAACTGCAGGGAATTGTCACGTGGTTCGACAATTTCTCGATCCTCTTGCGGCGCGATGGGCAGTCGCAACTTGTCTACAAGCACGCGATCTCGACGATCATGCCCGGCGCCAGCGTTGATGCCGATCAGTTCGAGGGGCGCAGCAAGGCCAAGAACAAGAAGCTGTTGCAGGATGTCTTCCTCTCGCGGGTCAGCGATACCGGCGTTCAGGTGACAATGTTCCTCGTGAACGGCGTGATGCTGCAGGGTCGGATTGCAGCTTTCGACCTGTTCTGTATGCTGCTCGAGCGCGATGGCGCGGTGCAACTTGCTTACAAACACGCGGTCTCGACGATCCAGCCCGCGGGCCCTGTCGACCTCTATGACGAAGAAGAGGACGGGGATTATGATGACGAAGAAGACGACGACTGAGCTTCGATGATGATCTGATGGACGAGGTAACCCGCGGTGCGCGGGCCCTCGTGCTGTGCCCGGATATCCGGCAGCTGAGCTATGACCTTGATGCCGCAGAGCGGCTTGAGGAAGCCAAGGGCCTCGCCCTCGCGATCGGCGTGGTGATCGCGCACAGCGAAATCATGCCGATCCGCCAGATGCAGCCCAACACTTTGTTTGGCTCGGGCCAGGTCGATAACATCAAGATCGCCTGCGAGCAGCACGAGGCCGAACTGGTTATCGTCGACGGGGCTCTGACACCCATCCAGCAACGCAATCTCGAAGAGAAGTTCAAGCGCAAGGTGATCGATCGCACCGGGCTGATCCTCGAAATTTTCGGTGAACGTGCGGCAACCGCCGAGGGGCGGCTTCAGGTCGAGCTTGCGCATCTCGATTACCAGCAAAGCCGGCTCGTGCGCAGCTGGACCCACCTCGAACGCCAGCGCGGCGGATATGGCTTTCTCGGCGGTCCGGGCGAAACGCAGATCGAGGCTGACCGCCGGATGATCCGCACGCGCATGAGCCGGTTGCGGCGCGAACTCGAGCAGGTGCGCAAGACTCGCACGCTTCACCGTGAGCGGCGGGGCAGGGCGCCTTGGCCCGTGATCGCGCTGGTTGGCTATACTAACGCTGGAAAATCGACCATTTTCAATCGCTTGACGGGTGCTGACGTGATGGCGGAGGACCTGCTTTTCGCAACGCTCGACCCCACGATGCGCGCGATCAGCCTGCCTGGCGTCGAAAAGGCGATCCTGTCGGACACGGTGGGCTTCATCTCCGATCTTCCGACCCAGCTGGTTGCCGCGTTTCGTGCGACGCTCGAGGAGGTTACCGGCGCCGATGTCATCTGCCACGTGCGCGACATGGCAAATCCCAGCCATGCCGCGCAAAAGCGGCAGGTAATGGATGTCCTTGCCGATCTCGACGTGGTCGATCGCGAGACTGGCCATTCGGATATTCCGATCCTCGAAGTGTGGAACAAGGCTGATTTGCTTGACGAGGATGCACTGGAGGATCTGCGCGAAGCGGCACCGGGACAAGATGCAGTCGTGATGTCGGCGGTCACCGGGGAAGGGCTCGATGCCTTTGCCGAGCATGTCGCAGCGATGTTGACGGCCAAGGCGCGTGAAGTGACTGTGACGTTGCCGCTTAGCGATGGGCGCCGGATCGCGTGGTTGCACGCGCATGGCGACGTGCTGTCAGAAGCGGATGCGGATGCGGGTGAGGGCGAGGACGGGCCTCAGCGCACCTTGACGGTTCGCCTCAATCCTAAGGAATTGGGTCAATATGCATCGCTATAGAATTGTTATCAAGCGTGTTTCTCAGCAGATTTGACGCGCTGCCAGTATTCTTCCTGTGCTTCTAGCGAGAGGCTGTCAAAGGCGTGGCCGTCGGCGGCGGCAAGGTCTTCCATTGCGCGGAATCGCGCCTCGAACTTGGCGTTGGAAGCCTTGAGCGCCTGCTCGGCGTCAAGGCCATAGCGGCGGATGATGTTGACCGCGACAAACAGAACATCGCCGGCTTCAACAAGGCGTTCTGCCTCGGTTTCGGCGGATTCCAGCTCTTCGAGCTCTTCCTCAAGTTTCTCCTTGGGGCCTTTGAGATCATGCCATTCAAAGCCCACCCGCGCGGCTCGTTTCTGGAGTTTTTCAGACCTGAGCAGCGCTGGCAGTGCGCGGGCAACGCCATCCATCGCACTGGTGGAGCCCTCGGTTTCGCGTTCCGCAGCCTTCAGGTCCTCCCAGCGTGCGCTGTTCATCTTGCCGATCTCGCTGCCGAAAATGTGCGGATGGCGTCGTTCCATCTTGTCCGAGATGGAGCGCGCAACGTCCTCGAAGCCAAAATGGCCGGCTTCCTCGGCCATGCGCGCATGGAACACGACCTGGAGCAGCAGGTCGCCAAGTTCGCCGCGCAGGTCTGCCATGTCGGCGCGCTCGATTGCATCGGCTACCTCGTAGGCTTCCTCGATTACGTACGGTGCGATGGTCTCGAAATTCTGCGCAAGGTCCCATTCGCAGCCGCCATCGGGATCGCGCAGCCGCGCCATGATGGCGAGCAGGCGATCAATTTGAGAGGCGGGATGCGTTTCGGGCTCTGTCTGACTCATGCTTGCTTCGATGATCCTGAAGATGGATAATATATATTATGTTAAATAAAGTACCGGTTGCCGGCGCCACGCCTCAAAGTTGCAGGCCGAGCAGCCGGACCAGCAGGAACAGCCCTACAAAGATCGCAATCCAGGTCAGCGCGAGCTGCGCGGTCTTTCCCCAGCTGAGGCGGAACGAGGCAAAGCTTGCACCCACTATCAGCAGCCAGCCCAGCATGGCTATGATTGAAACGGCGGTCATGTCGTTCATGCGGCGATCTCCAGGCCATCATATCCCACTGCCACGTGTCCGGGCACCTCGTTGCACAAGGTGCGATAGTCCATGCTCTTGTCGAGGTGGCTGAGAACCAGCCGTTTTGCGCGGCATCGCTCTGCGAATTCCATGGCAAGTTCGAGATTGGCATGCGTGGGATGCGGCTCGCGGCGAAGGCAATCACTCACCAGTATGTCGACCCCTTCGCACAAGTCCACCATGTCTTCGGTGATGGCGCTGAAGTCGGTGGTATAGGCAATTGACGCGCCGTCCGCTTCAAAGCGGTAGCCGGTCGTCTCGCCCGGCCCGTGCGGCATCTGGCACCATTCGACGCGAAAGCCGGCGACGAGCTTGATCCTGTCCAGCGTGTCGAGCGAGACGATCGTGGGATAGCCGTCCTGCCCGGCAAAGACATAGCCAAAGCGCTGGCGCAGCCGCCGCACCGTTTCGGTATGCGCAAAGCCGGGTATAGGCCCGCCTCGGCCATAGCGCAGCACGCGCAAATCATCGATGCCGTGGCAATGATCGGCGTGGTCGTGGGTCCAGAAGACGCCGTCGATCCGGTTGATACGGTTGGCGAGCAATTGCGCCCGGCAATCGCTCGACGTGTCGACCAGCAGGCGCGATCCATCATTGCTCTCGACCAGGACCGAGACGCGCGTACGGCGGTTGCGCGGCTCTGCCGGATCGCAATCGCCCCAGTCGCCCGTGCCGTCCTCGCCCCCTACCCTGGGCACGCCGGTCGAGGTGCCTGATCCAAGCAGAATGACCTTCACCGGGTCGCACCCATCACAGCTTCGCCTTGGTGAACAAGTTCACAAAGGTCTCGCTTGTGCGGTTTGCTAGATATTCCGGCTCTACACCCCTCAATTCTGCCAAAAAGCGTGTAGTATCAACTACATAGGCGGGTTCACATGATTTCCCGCGATGCGGGACGGGTGCGAGGAAAGGGCTGTCGGTTTCCACCATCAACCGGTCCTCGGGCACCTTCGCCGCGGTCGCCTGCAACGCCTTTGCATTCTTGAACGTAACTATGCCGGAAATCGAGATCACCAGCCCCAGCTCCAGCACCTTCGCGCCGAATTCTTCCGAGGCGGTGAAGCAGTGGATCAGCGCTGGAAACGCGCCCTTCTCCATCTCTTCGTTCAGGATCTGGAGCGTATCGCCCTCGGCATCGCGCGTGTGGATGATGAGCGGCAGCCCGGTTTCGCGCGCAACGTCGATATGCATGCGAAAGAGCGAGCGCTGCACCTCGCGATCCGAATGGTCGTAATAATAATCGAGCCCGCTTTCCCCGATCCCGATCACTCGCGCATCCTCGCTTGCCGCGAGCAGCGCCGCGCGGCCAAGGTCGGCGTGCCTGTCGGCCTCGTGCGGGTGGATGCCGACGCTGGCATAGACGTCCGGCTCGCGGTTGGCGGTGGCGACCACCTGGTCCCACTCGCTCTGCTTGGTCGAGATGTTGAGGAAGGCCCCCACCCCCGCTTCGCGAGCGCGCGCGAGGACGCCTGCCTGATCCTCGACCAGGCCCTTATATTCAAGGTGGCAGTGGCTATCGATCAGCATACAGGGTCAACCCTCGGCAGCCTCGGGCAGTTCCAGACGCGGGAAAATCCCCTGCGGCTTCTCGAGCGTGAAACCGGCCTCGACCAGGCGCTCGAACCAGCCTGCATCAGCCAGATCGGTATAGCCACGCTCGCCCTCGGGAATGCCCATCTGGTCAAGCAGCAGCGCCGCCTTTTCAGGCACGACAGGCTGGATCGCGATGGCCAGATCGCGCAGCGCCACGAACAGCGTCTGCAAAACCACTGTCATCCGCGCAGGATCATTTTTTTTGAGCGTCCAGGGCGCCTGTTCGTCAACATATTGGTTGCACGCATAAACGGCGCGCATCCACGCCTCGATCCCGTTCGAGAATGCCAGCTTGTCGAATTCCTCGGGCAACGTCTCGGCGCAGGCTGTGTGCACTTGCGCCAGCAAGGCCGCGTCCGCGTCTTCTGACTGAAACGCTTCAAGTTTGCCGTCCAGATTCTTGAAAATCATCGACAATGTGCGCTGCGCCAGATTGCCGAAACTGTTTGCAAGCTCGGCATTGGCGCGCGTGACGATGGCCTCGGGCGAATAGCTGCCATCCTGCCCGAAGGCGACTTCGCGCATCAGGAAATACCGCAGGGCATCGACCCCGAAAGTCTCGGCCAGATCAAGCGGATCGACCACATTGCCAAGGCTCTTCGACATCTTCTCGCCGCCGCGCGCGAGCAGGAAGCCGTGCCCGAACACAGCCTTGGGCAAAGGCAGCTTCGCGCTCATCAGGAAGGCCGGCCAGTAGATCGTGTGGAAGCGCACGATATCCTTGCCAATCAGGTGCAGGTCTGCCGGCCAGAAGGCGCGCATATGCTCGCTTTCATCGGGAAAGCCGAGCCCTGTGAGATAGTTGGTCAGCGCATCGACCCAGACATACATCACGTGATTGTCCGATCCCGGCACCTTCACGCCCCAGTCAAAACTGGTGCGGCTGACCGAGAGATCGCGCAGCCCCTGTTCGACAAAGGCGATCATCTCGTTGCGGCGGCTGACAGGCTCGACATGGCCCGGCGTCCTGAGCCATTCGAGCAGAGGCTCCTGATATTTCGAAAGGCGGAAGAACCAGCTTTCCTCGACGGTCCATTCAACCGGCGTGCCTTGCGGGGAAAGCTTGTTACCCCCCTCGCCCTCGACCAGTTCGCTTTCGTCGTAATAGGCCTCGTCGCGCACCGAGTACCAGCCCTCGTAACGGTCAAGATAAAGGTCGCCTGCTTCTTCCATGCGCCGCCAGATCGCCTGGCTGGCGCGGTGGTGGTCATCCTCGACAGTGCGGATGAAACGGTCATACTTCACGTTAAGTGCATCGCACATGGTCTGGAAATAGCCCGACATTTCATCAGCGAGATCGCGCGCGGTGCGGTCCTGTTCGGCGGCCTTGCGCGCCATCTTCAGGCCGTGTTCGTCAGTGCCGGTCTGAAAGCGCACGCGGCGGCCGCGCAGCCGCTGGAAACGCGCGATGACATCGGAGGCGATCGCCTCGTAGGCGTGGCCGATATGCGGGCGACCATTGGGATAACTGATCGCGGTGGTGATGTAATAGGGACTATCGTCCGGCGTTGTGTCAGCGGGGTTCATGGGCAGGCTCGCTAGCCGCGTGCGCCCCTACAAGCAAGCTGCCGATTTCGAGGGTGAGAAGCCCCGGATCGAAATTATGCGAAGGCGCCTGGGCGGAGAGCGCGACCAGCTGCGTATGCGCCTCGATCATTGCAGCGCGCGTGGCCGGGCTTTCGGCGCGCTTGGCGCGCTCGGCGGTAATTCCCTGGGCAAGATCGAACACCGCCTGCACACGGGCCCGCTCGGCGCGCGTGCCGATCAGGCGGCTGAGCTCGGCGCGCGCGACAAAGCCGGGATCGCCCGCTGTCAGGAGCCCGTCGATCATCCGTGCAACAGGGGCAAGGTCTTCCTGCATGAAGCGCACCGCCGCGCCGTAGGAGCCGGATGCCGCGTGCAGCGCGGCCGGATCGGGTGCGTGGCCCTCGGCTGCGAGCATATCCGACAATTGCCCCTCGCTCAGCGTCTGGAAGCGCAGGATCCGGCAGCGGGAACGGATCGTGGGCAAAAGACGCGATGGGCGATGGGTGACAAGAATGAAAAAGGTGCCCTGCGGCGGTTCCTCGAGGCTTTTGAGCAGCGCGTTAGCCGCTTCCTTGTTCATGTCGTCCGCCGGGTGGACGATGATTGCGCGCCGTTTGCCCAGCGTTGGCCGCGTTGTCAGGCGCTGCTGCATCTGCCGGATCTCGCGCACGCGGATGATCTTGGAGAGTTCGAAGGGCTTGCCGTTCTGGCGCTTGCGCTCTTCCTTGTCGTCCTTGGGGCCGTAGGTCACCTCCAGGATATCGGGGTGTTCCTCAGGTTGGGGAATGCCGGCCTCGTCCACCAGTTCGCGTGCGGCGGCGCGGGCAAATTCGAGCTTGCCCAGCCCGGCCTTGCCGGCCAGCATCCAGCCGTGATGCATCCGGGCACTGCCCAGCGCGCTGCGCCATTGGCGCCAGGGCGCATCGTGGTTGGGCCATGCGGTCATGGTGCGAAACCCGTCACGCCTGCGCGTTTCCCAGCCGTTCCTCGATTGCGGCGAGGATTGCTTCGTGCACTTCGTGCGGCGTGGCATCGCCGTCGATCACCGCAAAGCCGCGCGGATCGGCTTCGGCCAGCGCGCGGAACGAGGCGGCGACCTGCGAATGGTAGGAATTGCCGCGCCCGGCAATCGCGTCGGTCTCGTCGCCATCGCGCTTCAACAGGCGCTGCGCGGCGCGCTCGGGGCTCGCTTCGAGAAGAATGGTGAGATCGGGGCGAAGTCCGGCGCTGCCAAAGCGGTGGAGCGTGGTGATTGCCTCGTCGCCCAGTGCCCCTGCCCCGCCCTGATAGGCGCGGCTTGAATCGACGAAGCGGTCGCACACCACCCAGGCCCCGCGGGCGAGCGCGGGCCGGATGCGCTTGGCGACATGGTCGGCGCGCGCGGCGGCAAACAGCAGCGCTTCGGCCTGCGGGGTCCAGGCGGAGGCTTCGGGCGGATCGAGCAGCAGCGCGCGAATGGCTTCGGCGCCGGGCGTGCCGCCCGGTTCGCGCGTGACGTCAACCTCGAGCCCGCGCTGGGTCAGAGCGTCTGCAAGCAGGCGCGCCTGAGTGGACTTGCCCGCCCCCTCCCCGCCTTCAAAGGCGATGAACCGGCCCCTCGGGATCGTGATGGCCTCGCCGGAGCTCATGAGAGCCACCTGGCAAAGGCATTGGTGATCCGGGTGAGGAAACCGGCCCTTTCCACTGGCTCGCCAGCGATCAGCGGGACGCGCGCGGGCGCTGTGCCCGGCGCCTCGATCAGCAGCGTGGCGACCCTTTCGCCGGCAGCAATGGGCGCGCGCAGGGGACCGTTATAGGTGATGGTGATGCGCATGCCCTGCGATTGGCCCTTCGGCACGTTGATCGCAACCTCGCGGTCGGCGACAAGTTGCACGCGGCGCGCGCTGCCGTTCTGGACGCGCGCTTCGCCGACGCTGGCGCCCTTGGCATAGAGGGTCTTGCGCTGGAAAGCGTCAAAGCCCCATTTGACGAGGCCGCGGGCAAGCTTGGCGCGGTCCTGCAGCCTGTCGCTGCCTGCAACCACCACGATCAAGCGCTTGGCCCCGCGCCGCGCGGTGCCGAGATAGGTATAGCCCGCCTCGTTGGTGTAGCCGGTCTTGATCCCGTCTGCGCCCTCGATGCGTCCGATCATGGGGTCGTAATTGGACTGGGTGATACCGGAATAGGTGAAGGAGCGCTTGCCGATATAGCGCGCGAGCTTTTCCGGGTGGCGGCGCACCAGCGCGGTGGCGAGCGTCACGAGATCTTTCGCGGTGGTGAAGGTCGCGCCCTCATCGGGCCAGCCATTGGGCGTTGCAAAATGGCTTTGCGTCATGCCGATCGCGCGGGCCCTGGCGTTCATCTGCGCGCTCCACGCCTCGATCGAGCCGGCCGCTTCCTCGGCAAGCACATAGGCTGCATCATTGGCCGAGACATTGGCAATCCCGGTGAGAAGGTCGCTCACCGCCACCCGCTCATCGGCGTTTAGGAACATGGTCGAGCCCTTGCCGCGCCATTCCATCCACGCCTCGGGGCTGACAGTGAGAAGATCTCCGGGCGCAAGCTGGCCGGCATCGATCATCTCGAACGCGGTGTAGAGCGTCATCACCTTGGTGACCGAGGCGGGCACGAAGCGGCGGTTCGCCCCGCGCTCGAACAGGACCTGGCCATTGCTGGCATCGACGAGATAGGCGACCGGCGCATCGATATCGGTGATCCGCTCGGGCGGCGACAGTCCTTGCGCCGCCACGGGCGCAGGGCCAGCGAGTGCAACACCGGCAAGCGAACCAAGGCAAAGGAGGCAGCGAAATCGCGTCATGGCCGCTTTCTATAAGCGCGCCGCGCGCCCAAGGCGAGGCGCCGGCAGGCCTTAGTTCACGATTTCGTCCGCCAGCAGGCCAACGCTCATCGCGTAATAGTTCGAACAATTATATTCGAGGATGACGCGGTAATTGCCGGTCAGGAGCCAGGCGGGGGTGCCCGGACCGTCGGGCTGGAACAGCGAGACCAGCGTGTCATCGGGCAGAGCCTTGCGCGTCTCGACCCCAAGCTCGCGCCATTCGCGCACCGTCTTCCACTGGCTGTGGCGTTCATGCACGCGCGGGCATACGGGCGCGGTCAGCCTGGTGCGATAGGCATCAACGTCAAAGCTCGGCGGAACGATTGCGCGCACGCCCCAGGGTTGGCCCTTGCGCCAGCCCGCATCCTTGAAATAGGCCGCAATCGAGGCGAACGTATCGGCCCGGTTGGTGAAGATGTTGGCGCGCCCGTCGCCATCGCCATCGGTGGCGAGCCGCAGATAGACCGAGGGCAGGAACTGCGGATTGCCGAAAGCGCCCGCATAGCTGCCCTTGAGGTCTTCGCGCGAGAACCCCTTGTCTGCAACCTGCATCAGCGCCAGCCACTCGCCTGCGAACAATTCGCGCCGCCGCCCTTCCCAGGCGAGCGTTGCGAGCGCCTGCGACAGGTCAAAGCCACCCTTGATCCGGCCATAGCTCGTCTCGTGCCCGAAGATCGCGACGATGATTTCCGCAGGCACTCCGGTATCAAGCTCGGCAGCCAGCAGCGCGTTCATGTCGTCGCGATAGACCGCGCGCCCGCCCGCGATCCGCACCGAATTGACATGCTTGGCGATATAGGGCGCAAGGTCGGGATAGCCACGCTTCGTCGGCTTGCCCGGTTGCCCCTGATCGAGGCGGATAACGCGTGCATTGGGCTCAAGACCCTCGGTCATGCGCTCGAGCGTCGCCTCGCTTACCCCTTGAGCGCGAGCCCTTGCCTTCAGCCCCTCGATATAGGCATCAAACGGAATGCCGTCGCGCGCCTGCGGCTGGGCCGAGGCGGGAGTGATGGGGGCAAGGTTCAAGACGAGCAGGCCAAGGGCTGCAACAAGGGGAAAACGGATCATTCAGGCGTGCTGTCACATTTCTTGCAGGCTTCCAAGAGCGCTTTCGCTCAACCATGGGGTTGAGCGCGACCAATTGCGCGGCTAACGGAATTTCTCGCTCGTGCGGACAGGTGGCAGAGCGGTTGAATGCACCGGTCTTGAAAACCGGCAAGGGTGCAAGCCCTTCGTGGGTTCGAATCCCACCCTGTCCGCCAAATCCCGTAAGCCTCAGACCGCCGCCGCCGCCCTCAGCGGATAGGCGCGGGCCATTCGATCGCGCTCACGCTGTCGCCGCCAAAATGCACATTGTTGGTCGCGATCGCCGTTTCGGTTGATGTGTAGACAGGCGCATCGGTGTTGAGGTTGCGCGAATAATTGGGGAAATTGCTCGACGAGATGTGCAGCTTGATGCTGTGCCCCTCCTCGATCCGGCGGCTGAGCAGGATCGGGGGAAGTTCGACGTCGTAACGCGTCCCCGCATTCATGAACTGTGCGCTTTCAACGCCATCGCGATAACGCATCCGCAGGATCGTATCGCCGATATTGAAGGCGCGCCCGTCAGGGAAGACATCCATGATCTTGACGGTGAAATCGGTGTCGGGCCGGTCGGATGACACGGTCAGCGACACGCGCGCATAGCCGAGAAGATCAAGCGGTGCGTCCAGCGGCTGCGATTGAAACACCAGCACGTCCTGGCGTTCTTCCTGCGCGGTCTGGTCGAAACTTCCATCCTTGTGATCGGTGCCCGTTCCCCCGATCGCGCCGCCAAGGCTGGGGACGGGGTCGGCCGGATCATAGACAAAGCTCAGCAGGCCCGCATCGCCCGGTGATGCTCCGTCAATGGCCAGACTGCCATCCTTTGACAAGGCCCAGACCGCGCCGCCGCCATAATCGAGGCCGCCGGCTGCCTGCCATTCGCCATCGGCGAGATAGGCTTTCACCCCGGTGAAGGGCACTTCGCCGGGCGTCTTGGGATCAACCGGCATCCACGCATCGAGAAAGGCAATGATCTCGTCCTCGAGCGCAAAGCGTGCATCGCCCAGCGGCAGGTCGCCCTTGCTCCAGTCCTCGGTCTCGCGCCCGAAGCTGCAATGCCCGCCCTGCGTCAGGCGCAAGGTCTGGTTGTCGCGGCCCTCGCGCAGATTGTCCCGCCGCGTCTTGTCGAAAAAGGCCACGGTAGAGCGCGCCGAGATATCGTAGATCGCCTCGGCCCAGTAGCCCGGTATGGCGATTTCATCGGCGTTGGTGACGCGGTTTGCCGACCAGTCCGGGTGGCTTGGCCCGCGCTCCAGATATTTGGAGACTTCGTTACGCGGCGCCTCGAGCTCGTCCATGATCGCAATCATCGGCAGGTGCATGCGCGTTTCATCATAGCGCTCCGCAGGCACCTCCCAGCCGGTGGTCTGCAGCTTTATCATCGCCAATTGCCGTTTGCGCGCCTCGTCGCTCAGCCCGGCGGGCAATTGCGGCCAGTCCTGGTGCATCGCTTCGTGGAAATAGTCGAACCAGCCCTGCTGCCACGCGCCACCCAGCCAGAAATTGCCCTGCTCCCTGAACGGGCCCGCCTCAGCGACGCCGACACCGGCGGAAAGCGCGATGAAGGCCTTGTGCGCGGGGTGATTTGCCGCGGCAAGCTTGAGCTGGTTTTCAGCCGAGGATGAACAGCCGATCGTCGTCACGCGCCCGTCCGACCAGGGCTGGCTGGCGATCCAGTCAAGCGTATCCCAACCGTCTTCGGCGGGCCGCGGGATCATCGTGAAGTCCCCCTCGCTCAGATACCGCCCGCGTTCGTGCTGCTCGACGATGGCATAGCCGCGTTCCAGCAGCGCCTGATGGCGATTGCGCAATTCGCTGTCATAGGGCGTGCGGATGAGGATGGTTGCGACCGGGGTCTTGCCGCCATCGGGGACGTAGATATCGGTGTTGAGCCGCACGCCGTCGCGCATCGGCACCTGCTCATCAAGCGAGACGAGCGCGCTTTCGGGGGCTGTGAATGCGGGCGGCGTCTCGGCGAGATCTTCGTCGCTCAGTTGAAAGCAGGCGCCTGTAAGCAAAACCAGAGCCAGGAGCACGCCTGCCTGCATTTTTCTCGAAATCATATTTTCAGCCCCCGTTCGATTGCGCTGCCTGTGCCTTGAATGGCCGCTGCTTGCGCGATGGGCAAGAGCTTTGCCAAGTGCCTGTCGCGACCGGTCTTCAAGCTGCGTGGTATCGGAAAATTAACCTGCGAGTGGTCCTGTGGCTCCCTTGCGGCCCTTCACGCCCCCCAATAATGCGAGCAAGCCTGTGCAACACCTTATCGATATCGCGCCTGTGCTGGGCGCCTATGACCGTCCCCTGCCGACATTCGGGAAAAACCAAGTATTTGGAAAACCGGCACGCCCGCGCTATGCAAGACCCATGAGCGATAAAGCACTGGACTGGCACGAAGAGCAGCGGGGCACCGCAAGTCTCCTCGCGCCCACCGGCCGGGTGGACGAATCCACCGCAGATGCGTTCAAGGAACGCCTCCTGTCAGCGGTCGAGCCGGGACCCAGCGCCCTCGTCATTGATCTTGCAGGTGTGGCCTAAATGTCATCGCGCGGTCTTCGCGCGCTCACCCTTGCGCAGCGTGCCGGGCAGGAAAGCGGGACGACGATCGCGCTCGCCCGCCCCAACGATACGATGCGCGAAATTCTGGCCATCAGTCGCTACGATATGGTGTTCCGCGTTGCCGATACGATCGAGGATGCATTGGCGAACTAACAGCTTGACGTAACAACTTGACGGGGGGGATATGCAGGTCAGGTTCTGGGGTACGCGAGGCTCGCTGCCGGTCGCGCCGCACGCATCGACGGTGGCCGACAAGATTGCCGGCGCTCTGGTCGAGGCCAGCGGCAAGACCTTTGCCGACAAGTCCGCCGCGCGCGCTTTCGTTGAAGACGAGCTGAGCTTTTCCGCCGGCCACACCTATGGCGGCGCGACGAGCTGCGTCGAGATCGATGTCGGCAAGGGCGCTTTCGTCATTTGCGACATGGGTTCGGGGCTGCGCGAACTGGGCCTCGATACGCTGCGCCGCCTGTCCGAAGGTGGGCGCGACAAGGAATGGCACTTTTTCATGTCCCACCTGCACTGGGACCATATCATGGGCTTTCCCTTCTTTGTCCCCGCCTTCATCGAGGGCGCGAAGGTCATCATCCATGCCGGCCACGCCGACGCCGAGGAAGCGCTGCGCCGCCAGCAGGAAGAGATAAGCTTTCCCGTACCCTTCGACTGGCTGAAGGCCGATATCGAGTTCCGCACGCTGGAAACTGGCAAGTCCTACGAGATCGGTGAGCTTACCGTCGCGATGGTCGAGCAGGACCACAGCCATGCCAGCTACGGCTATCGCTTCACCGACGCCAGGGAGCGCAGCGCGGTCTATTCGACCGACGCCGAATACAAGGTGGAGAAGATGGACGAGGAATACGCGATGGCCGAGTTCATCGCGGGCGTGGACCTGTTCATTGCCGATACGATGTATTCGCTCGCCGACAGCGTCTCGATGAAGGAGGACTGGGGCCATTCCTCGAATATCGTCGCGGTCGATCTGTGCCGCATAGGCGGTGCCAAGCGGCTAGCCCTGTTCCACCACGAGCCGACCTATTCCGATGCGGATATCGAGCGCATGCACGCCGAGACGATCCGCTACGAGGAACTGACACGCGACGAAGCCGATGGCAGCGAGGCCTCGATCGAGGTCCTGTGCTCCTATGACGGGCTCTGTGTCGAACTCTGATCGCAGCGCGCGGGCAACAGCGCGCGGTCCCATCATCCGATCCGTTCTGCTGGGCGGCCTGATCGGCGCCTTGGCGAGCGTGGTCTTCGCGACCACCGGACATCGCGCGGTGTTCGACACCTGGCAGCGCCTCGCGCCGCGCCCAATCGGGATGGACAATGTCGCGGTGGTGCTGGTCGACGATGTCAGCGTTGCCGATCTGGGCGCCTGGCCGTGGTCGCGCTACACCATGGCGCGGCTGATGGAGCAGATCGTCGCCGCGCGGCCCGCCGCCGTCGGGATCGACATCTATTTCACCGAAGCCGACCCGCTTAGCCCTCAGGCCTTCGCAGGGCTCTACGGGCCCGGCGAACTCGATGGGCGAACCCGCGAGGCCATCCTTGCCCTGCCCCAATGGGACCAGGTGCTCTCGCAGGTTCTGGGGGATGGCGAGGTCGTGCTTGCCCGTGCGGCAACCCCCGAGGACGGCCGCGATCCCGCAGAATTGTTCATCAATTCGCAGATCGAAGGGGACGCCCCGCCCGGCCTGCTCGGCGCGGACCAGGTCATCGCCAGTATCGCTCCCCTTGATGACAACGTGCTCAGCCATGGCATGGTCAACGGCCCGCCAGACAGCGACGGCGTGTTGCGGCGCGTTCCGCTGGGGGTTCGCATGGGCGATACGATCGCGCCCGGCTTCGCTCTCGAACTGGCGCGGGTCGCAATGGGCGCGCAGGATCTGCGCTGGGAGAAGGATGCTCTGCTGATCGACCAGACCCGCGTCTTTTCCGACGGGGAAGGACGCATGGCCTTCAAGATGGGCGCTTTCCCCAATCCGGCGATCTATCCTGCCGCCGCCGTGGCCAGGGGGCAGGTCCCGGTCGAGGCTCTGGAGGGCAAGGTTGTCCTGCTCGGTGTGGGAGCCACCGGTACTTTCGATATCGTCGCCACTCCGCTGCGCAGCGAGATCGACGGCGTGCTTGTCCAGGCGATGGCGGTCGATGCGCTGCTCGAAGGCGAATGGCTCGCGCGGCCTGCCTGGATCCTCGCATTCGAAGTCATTGCGGCCATGCTTCTTGTCGCGCTGGTTCTGGCGGCGGGTCTCGCAGCGCGCGCTGCCGTGATTGTCCCCGCCGCCCTGTTTGCCCTCGCTTTGCCGGTGGCCTCGTGGCTTGCCTATACGCAGGCCAATCTGCTGCTGGACCCGGTGCGCCCGCTGCTGGTCGGAGCCCTCGCTGCGATTGCATTGGCGATCACGCGCTATGCAATGGCCCGGGCAGAGCGTGCACGGCTCGCCGCCGAACTGGTGGAGCAGCGCGTCATCGCATCGGCACAGGAAGGCGAATTGAAGGCCGCGCGGCGCATCCAGATGAGCATGGTGCCAAGCCAGCAGGTTCTCGCCAGGCTTGATCCGCGCACCGAGATCAGCGCAGTGCTTGAACCGGCCAAGTCGGTCGGCGGCGATTTCTACGATGCTGCGCGCATTGGCGAGGAAAGCATCATCTTCGTCGTCGGCGATGTTACCGGCAAGGGCGTGCCCGCAGCCTTGTTCATGGCGCTTTCCAAATCACTGGCGAAGAGCAATCTTGCGCGTCCCACCGAAGACCTTGGCACCGCCGTCGCCGAATTGAACCGCGACCTGATGGACGAGGCGGATGACGAAATGGGCCTCACGCTCATGGTCGGTGTGATCGATTGCACGACGGGCCAGATCGATCTCGTGAATGCCGGCCACGAAAACCCGCTCCACGTCCATCGCGGCGGCAGCATCGAGGACGTTCCCTTGCGCGGCGGGCCTCCCTTGTGTGTCATCGATTTTCCCTATGCGGTGGAGACGCTCACCCTCGCCCCCGGCGACACGCTGGTGGTGATCACCGACGGCGCGACCGAGGCCGCGAACGAGCGCGATGAATTGTTCGGCATCGAAGGCGTTCTGGCAGCGCTCGAAACGGTGCGCGGGCAAAGTGCATCGCACAGGGTCGAACATCTGGCGCGTGAAGTGCGCCTGTTCGAAGGCGAGACCGATCCGAGCGATGATCTCACGATCTTCGCGCTGCGCTATCTCGGGAAGGAAGCGCCGGGCGCTTCGTAATGCCAAGCGGTCAGCGGATCTTGATCGTGACCGCGCGGTATTGCTCGTCGGACTTGTTGTCTCCGATCTCGCGCACGGCGGCATATTCACCCCTGCCGATCACGTCTTGCGGATCAATCTCGAAGCCCTCGGCGCGCAGCAATTCAGCGACCTGCATGGCGCGCTTCTGCGAGAGGTCCAGATTGTATTGCTCGGTCCCGGTCGAATCGGTGTAGCCGGCAATTTCTATCTGGTAGATCGAGAGATCAGGGCCAAGGCTGTCACGCACGGCCTTCAGATTGGCGATGGCTTCGGTAGAAATGGAGATGTCGTCGGTCTGATAGCGGATGACCTGCGGCTCGATCCGTCTCGGCAGCGAACCGATCAGTTCGGCATAGGCGGGATCAAGGCTCTTGAGCTGGCGCACGCGCGCGCCGTTCTGGCTGAGCAGCGCCTGCGAATTGGCCTGATCGAGAACGGTCTCTCCCCCGCCTTCCTCGAGTACCGCGACGGCTCCCACCGGGCGATCCTGCGCAGCGGGCATCAGCGTCACGCGATCACCCCCGGCGCAACCGGCAAGGGCCATCGCTCCGAAAAGCGCCAGCCCCTTTTTCATCCCCCCCACGCGCTTCATTTGACTTCGACGACGAAAGTGGTGCCTCGCACCCCCAGCGTGGACGTGGGAGTGCGAACGCGCATGCGATCTGCCCCGGTGCGGGTGATATTGCCCGAATCAACACCGAGCGAGCCGCGGTTAACCGTCGTCAGCGAACGCCCGGTCTGGCGGGTGCGATCATATTTGAATTCGTCCAGAGTAACGCGGCTGCCCGGCCCGACGGCCATGCGGGTATCATCGATGAAGGTAATGCCCACGCGCTGGCCTGGCCTGGTGGAGATCACATCGCCTTCCTCAAGCCTGAAGCCCGGCTTTGCTTCGAGCGAGCGACCATCGCGGATGACCACCACGCTGCCTTGCGTCGCGTTCTTGATCCGGCCGATCTCGGCGAGAGCGGGCTGCGCCACCAGGGCACAGATTGCACAAAACAGGACCGCTGCATTTCTCATATATGTTCCCTCCACGTTGATTGTGTTAGCATAAAATCATGCAACACAAGAGACGCTTTTCGGCCTTTGTCGCCAGCGGGGATGATCCGCGGCCGGCTATTGTCGAAGCGACTGACTTTGCACGCGAATTCATGAATGATGCGGGCCTTGACGCCAAGGCTCAGGTGAAAACCCTGATCGTGGTTGAGGAACTCGTCTCGAATGTTCTGCGCCACAAGGACCCGGCGCGCGATGTCCATCTCGCCTTGTCGCTGGGCACCGGCAAGGATGCGATCCGGCTTGAACTGGATGACGATTCCATCGCCTTCAACGCCAGTCTGGAGCAGGAATTCACCGGCCCCGACCCGCATGAAGGCGGCAGCGTCGGCTTGGCGATCGTGCGCGCCTGGGGCAGCGATATGAGCTATGTGCGCAAGGACGGTCGCAACAGATTGGTCCTGACCGTGAAATAGGCGAAGCGCTGCGTGTTCAGGGCAGGAGGCCGGTGCGCGAAGCGTCGCCATCCTTGAAGATCAGCGTATCGACCCGTGTCCCCACGCCCAGGTTTACGCGGTTTTCTTGCTGCTTCCACACATCGGTGAGGATTTGTGAATTGATCGCCAGCGCGGCTCCTGCTCCTGGCGAAGGCGCTTCCTGGTAGACGACGAGGCGCCCGCCCTCGATCTCGGTTCCCAGCAGGGTGAAAGCGATGGGCTTGCCCTTGTACGCCACCGAGAAGCGCGAGACGACATAGCGCGCCACCGCGCGGCGGCTCTCGAGGTCGTTGACGATATCGGGCGCGCGCACGCCCTGCCCCTCGAGCGCATGCTCCGCATCGTGGAGCGGAACGCGGTGGATGACTTCAAGCAGTCCCGTGCGATCATTATGCGCGATCGAGGTGAGCGCGATTTTCTGCTGATGCGCCGTGGCAGACGCCCACAGGGCCGGCGCGAGCAAAAGGACAAGCGCAAGCGCACTCAGATGGAGAGCACGGATCATTCGCTGCCCTCGGTTTCCTCTTCGCCCTCTTCGCTTTCGGCCTCGTCGCTCACCAGCACCTCGGCCATCAGGTCGCGGCCCGTGCGCGAGGAGGAGCCGGAACGCTTGAAGGTCTCGATCCGGCTGTCCATGATCTGACGCGGGTAGTAATTGTTGCCCACGTCGGCATCGGCGGTTTCCCAATTGGGATCGACGATGACCTGGCTCAGTTCCTTGCCCTTGTCGAAGACCAGCAGCTTGCTGACTTGCCGCGCATTGCGCCGCCAGATCTCGGCGGGGATATACATCCGCTCGGTGGTCCCATCGGTGAAGGTCAGGCCAAGAATGATCGGCATGACGAGGCCGCCCTTGTTGGAGAAGCTGAGGACGTAGTAATTCTTGTCCTCTTCCACCGCGCGGTCGAACACGCGGCGCTCCCAGCCCTCGAGGCTCTCAAGGAAGCTTTCATAGCTCTTGGTGTCCTTGGGCGTGACGGTGAACTGGTCGTTTTCGTCGTAGAAATCGGTGACGCCGGGGTTTTCAAGCACCCAGATCGGCACGCCCTGTTCGCGGTTGAGCGCAACGCCGATCTTTTCAGGCTCACCGGCGAGTTCTTCGCGCTGGCGGTTGAGCTCCACGTCCGGGTTCTTCGTATCGAGCCGCAGCTTGTGGATCGTATCGAGCGAGATGTCGACGTGATCGGTGGTGTAGAACCAGCCGCGCCAGAACCAGTCGAGATCGGTGCCTGATGCCTCTTCGATCGTGCGGAAGAAATCCTCGGGCGTCGGGCGCTTGAACTTCCAGCGGCGCGCATATTCCTTGAGCGCAAAGTCGAACCGCTCGCGCCCGATAATCGTGTCGCGCAGGATGTGGTAGGCCGCCGAGGGCTTGCCATAGGCGTTGGGGCCAAGGTTCAGCACGCTGTCCGAATGCGTCATGATCGGAACCTGGTTGTTCGAGGTCATGTAGCCGACAAGATCGCGCGGAATGCTGCGACCCCAGGGCATGTCCGGGTCCCATTCATAGCCTGCCACGGAGTCGAGGAAGGAGTTGATGCCTTCGTCCATCCAGGTCCATTGCCGCTCGTCGGTGTTCACCGTCATCGGGAAGTAGATGTGCCCGATCTCGTGGATGACGACGCCGACCAGGAACACCTTTTCGCTCAAGGAATAGGTGCGAGTGCCGTCATCATTGAGATTGGTGCGCGGTCCGTTGAAGGTGATCATCGGATATTCCATCCCGCCAACCGGCCCGTTGACCGACTGCGCGGTGGGATAGGGATAATCAAAGCTGAAGCGCGAATAGACCTTCATCGTGTGGACCACGGCTGCGGTCGAATATTTCTGCCACAGCTCCCCGCCCTCCTTGGGATAGAACGACATGGCCATAACGGTCTCGTTCTCGGCCCCGGGCTGTTTGTGCCCTTGCGCGTCCCAGGCAAACTTGCGGCTCGACGCCCAGGCGAAGTCCCGCACATTGTCGGCGGTGAAGCGCCAGGTCTTGGTGCCCGTCGGCCCGGTTGCCTCGTTGGCTTCGGCTTCTTCGGGCGTGACGATGAACATCGGTGCATCAGCATTGCGCGCCTCAGCCAGCCGCTGGCGCTGCGTCGCCGTCAGCACGGACGTCGCATTGTTCAGCATGCCCGTTGACGAGATGATGTGATCGTCGGGCACCGTCATCGTCACGTCGTAATCGCCGAATTCCAGCGTGAATTCGCCGCTGCCGAGGAATTCCTTGTTGTGCCAGCCTTCATAGTCCGAATAGGCGACGAGGCGCGGAAACCACTGGGCAAACAGGAAAATGTCGTTGCCGCCTTCGCGCGGGTCATCGGGGAAATGTTCGTAACCCGAACGCCCGCCGATCGCGTCGACCTCGATGATGTTGAATGCCCAGTCGATCGTGAAGCTCACGCTCTGGCCGGGGCGCAGCGGCGCGGCGAGGTCGACCCGCATCATCGTGCCCACGATCGTGTAATCGAGCGCGCGCCCGCTGGTCAGCGCCACGCGGGTGATGTCATAGCCGTAGGGCGTGTCTTCCATCGCCTGCTGGCGGCGCAGCTGGTTGAGACTGATCCGCGCATCGCCATCGCGCCCCGGATTGCTGAAGGTGCGCGTCATCTCCGACATCGATGTGTTCTTGAAGATGTTCTGGTCGAGCTGCAGCCAGATCCAAGGCAGCGTGTCGGGCGAATTGTTGGTGTAGGTGATGGTGCCTTGCGCGCTCAGCCGCCGGGCTTCTTCATCAAGGCTCGCGGTGATCCGGTAATCGGCTTCCTGCTGCCAGTATTGGTGGCCAGGCGCACCTGAGGCGTTGCGATAGACGTTGGGGCTGCGCAAGACCTCGTCTAGCTGGCGGAACTTGTCCTCGAAAGAACCCTTGGTCTGCTGGATGCCCTGCGCATGGGCGGGCACCGCGATGATCAGGGCGAACAGGAATGCAATCAGTCTCAAAGGTCTCGTTCCTCGGTTGGTCTTGGTCTTGGCGCGCTGGGTTGGCAGGCCTTATTCGGTTACAACGTCCATCTCGTCGATCAGGCCCTCGGCGCCGTCGACCTTTTCCATCACCCACAGCATATAGCGCGAATCCACGTGGATCGAGCGCGTGGTGCGCGGGTCGAAATCCCAGTCGGAATTGATGCTTTCATAGGTGCCGTCGAACAGCAGGCCGACCAGCTCTCCGCGCGCGTTGAGCGTTGCCGAACCGCTATTGCCGCCCGTCACGTCAAGGTCGGAGAGATAGTTCACCGGCACCGAGTTGATCGGAGCGTGTTCGTAGCGACCGTAATCGGCAGCCTCGATCAGATCCAGCTGGCGCTGGGGCGCGTTGAACGGGTCTTCGCCGGTATCCTTGGCGGTAATGCCTTCGAGCGTGGTGAACGGCGTATAGACGAGCCCGTCTGCGGGCGAACCGCCCATGACATTGCCGAACGTGATGCGCAAAGTGCTGTTGGCATCGGGATAGGCGAGCACGCCCTGCTCTTTCTGCCAGGCGGTGATCGCCTCCATATAGGCTGGGCGAAGCGCGAGGCTGCGGCCCGAGCGGGTCTTGCTCTGCGTTTCCAGTTCGAAGCCGTAATCATACATCGCCACCGCGAGCTTGATGAACGGATCATCGCTCGCCTCGAGCGCTTCCGGGGAAGCTTCCATCAGCGCAAGGCGCGTCTCGACATCGCCGAGAGTGGTATTTGCGTAATAATCGCTCAGCAGGCCGGGAAGGTCTTGCGCCGTGGTCGTATCGTCAAAGCCCATTGCTGCATCGAAAGCGGCGACGCGCTCTTCCATGGGCTGTGCAAGATAGCCTTCGAGGAACAGCGTCCAGACTGCCTGGTCCACCGCCGGATCATAGCGCCGGTCGATCGCCTGCATGCCCTGCTCGAAGCGGGTCATGTCGCGTTCCTGATAGCCGCTTTCACGTTCGGCGTTGGGTTTCTGGCGTTCCTTGGCGAGGCGATAGAGCCGCTTTGCGACGCCGAAAAGCTGCGCACGGCCTGCATTGCCGTACCAGAAATTGGTGCGCGCGGCCTGTGCGCTCTCGTTGGAAAGCTCGCCCAGCGCGGCAATCGCTTCGCCATACTCTGCACGCGAGGGATCGGCGGCGATCCATTCAGCAAGCGCCGCCTCGCGCTCGCGCCGGCGATCGACCAGGCCGACACGGCGCGCGCCGTCCATCTGGCCACGGAAGTTCTTTTCAGCGTTATTGAGCCCCGCGAGCAGGCTCTCATATTTGACGCGCGCATCCGAACCCTCGGGCGCGGCGTCTTCTATGGTGGCGATCCAGTCGGTCAGCACGGTCTGGAAAGTGGGATAATACCAGTCGAACTGGTTCTCGACCTCGGCGAGCAGCGTGTAACGGCTCGTCGAGCCGGGATAGCCCGCAACCATGACGAAATCGCCATCGGCAACGCCCGCCGCGCTCACCTTGAGGTGGTGATCGGGCTCGTAGGGAACATTGTCCTCGCTGTAATCGGCAGCCGAACCGTCGGGTGCGACATAGGCGCGGTAGAAGGCGAAGTCGCCGGTGTGACGCGGCCACATCCAGTTATCGATATCGCCGCCATATTTGCCGATGCTGTCAGCCGGTGCGTAGACGAGGCGCACGTCGCGCACTTCGAGGCGCTTGATGAGCTTGTATTGCGCGCCGCCGAAAAAGCCCGAAACCTGGCAGCGATAGCCCGCCGCCTCTTCGCAAGCGGCGACGATATCCTTGCGGCGCTGGTCGATCAGCTCGTAGCGCGCAAGCGGCTCCATTCCTTGCGTGCCTTCGCGCATCTGCGCGGTCACATCGGTCACCTGGGTCGTCACATAGACGCGCGAACCGGGTGCTGCGGGAAGCTCATCGCCCTTGGTGGCGGCAAGAAAGCCGTTTTCGAGATAATTGTTCTCGGCGGTTGAATTGTACTGCACCGAACCGCGCGCGCAGTGGTGGTTGGTGACCACCAGGCCTTCGGGCGAGACGAAGCTTGCCGAACACCCGCCCAGCGAAACGATCGCGCCCATCGGAAAGGCGGTGAGGTCGGCCAGCGCTTGCGGATCAAGCTCCAGCCCTGCCTCTTTGAGCTGCCCCTCGATCTCCTGCAGCTGGTCGGGCGTGTACATGCCCTCCTTGGCAGCAAGCGGTGCGGCGATAGCGGCGGAAACGAGAAGGCCAAGCGAGGCCAGACGGGTCATGGACATGGATGCAACCTTGCGACTTTAGCCGGCACGAGGGCCGGTTGTTGATATTGGCATGGATCGGCAGAAAGCCGAGGCTTACCTTGCGGTCAAGGCTTAATCTAGGAACGGCATCATAGGCAGGTGAAAAGACGCGTGCAAAGCGATGATCGGGCGATGATCGGGCGGCGATCAGGCGGGTTTGGCGGCCTTCAGACGGAAAAAGATCCCGCTTTCGTCATAGCCGGTGAGTTCCAGCACACCGCTGACTACATGGGCGTTGACCTCGTCGGTCTTGAACGGCGTATCAGCGAGCACCTCGATGAACTGGTTGGGTGCTGCGTGGAAGTGGAACGGGCAGCCCGGCGGGTAGCCAAGGAGGACAAAGCGCTTCTGGGTGCTGCCATTATCGAGCGGCATCATCCAGCCTGCGACCTTGATGCGCTTGCCGTTGAGCTTCTTTACCGTCGGGGTGAAGAGTGGCTTTGAAAGGATGTAGCCCTGTTCATCGCGCCGGGTCTTCTCGCCGGTCGCCTCTAGCGTCTTCCACGAGACCCCGCCCTTGGGCGTGGGTGCGGGCTTCCAGATATCCTCGGCCGGAGGACCAGCCTTGGGATCGGGCGCCTGCGCGCTTGCACTGTGCGTCGCGCTCGCAGCACCAAGAGCGGCAACCAGCACCGCCGCAGCGCCTGCCATTGCTTTGAAGTTCGAACCGACTTTCATTCGTATCAAGACCTCGCCAGAGTTTGCGCGGGGTCGATATTATAGACCCGCCACGCCGGAACAAGAGCCGCCAGAGCGCCGATGGCCAGAACAGCCAATACCAGATATGCCTCTGCCGGTTCAAATTGCCACGCTTGAAGACCAAGGTCCGCCAGCGTCGCAAAGTTCGATTTTGCCGCCATGATCAGCCCATGCGCGGCCAGCCAGCCCAGGATCGCGCCCATGGCCGCCGTGATCATGCCTTCCATAACCACGGTTGCGAAGACCTGAACGCGCGTCGCGCCCATCACCCGCAGCAGCGCCAGATCGCCCTCGCGGCTGCGGGCCATGCCCAGGAGCGCGACAAAGATCGCAAGGCCCCCGGTGATCGCCAGCAGCCAGGCGAACAGGCGGATACCCTCGATGCTCGCGCCCAGAAGCGAGAGTAGCCGCGCGGTCTGGGTCGCGGGGACGGCGGATTGCATCTCGGTCTGACGGTTTATGAGCGAGGGAATGCGGATTGCTCCCGAGGCATTGCGGTAGGTGACGAGCAGCGCGGTAAGCTCTGGCTGGAGGCCCGAGCCTTGCGCCTGCAGAATTTGCGGCCCTGCCACCGGGGCGGCCTCCTCCTTGCCGTGGTTGTCGCCTTCATGGTCATGGTCATCATGGTCGTGATCATCATGATCGTGATGGTGCTTGTCATCATGGTCTATGCCGTGGACATCCCACACGGATTGGTAGGAGGTCAGGATCAGCCGGTCGACCACTGTGCCTTTCGGCTCAAGAATGCCTACCACTTCGAAAGGCGCGTGATCGTGGCCCATGTCGCCGCCTTCGTCATCGGCAAGGCCGTGGCTGCCGACAAAGCGCTGCCCCAGCCCCGCCCCGGTCTGCGCAGCGACCGTGGCGCCCAGCACCACGTCGAGCGGTTCTTCAAACATCCGGCCCTGTGCCAGCGCGGTGTCGTAGAGACCGGCAAAGCTTGCATCGGTCCCGACGATCCGGAAGCCGCGGAAATTGTCGCCCAGCGCCAGCGGCACCGCGCGCGCCACCGCCGGGTCACGCCGCAGCAATTCGAGGCTTGAATAGGGCACGTTGCCGGTGGGCTGGTCGATGTGAAAGACGCTCGAGAGGATCAGCTGAAGCGGCGATCCCTTGGCGCCCACGACGAGGTCGACCCCGCGCGCATCGCGCTCGAACCGCTCGCTTGCCTGATTGCCGAATTGCAGCAGCAGGACCAGCATCGCGACCGAGATCGCCAGCAACAGCACGTTGAGCGCAGTCGTCAGCGGCCGGTCCCGCAGATAGGCGAGCGCAAGCTGGATCACGCGGTCACCCGCTTGTGTTCGAGCGTGCCGTCGCAAAGCACCATCGTGTTCGCGAAATAGGGCTTCAGGCGATCATCATGGGTGGCAACCAGCAGCGAAGCGCCGGCATCCTGCGCAAGACCGAGCAGCAGGTGCGCCACCTTTTGCGTGTTTGCCGCGTCGAGCGCCGAAGTCGGCTCGTCCGCAATCAACAGCCGGGGGCGTACCACCAGCGCGCGCGCAATGGCGGCACGCTGCGCTTCGCCCTGGCTCAGCTCGAACGGGCGCGCATCGACGCGGTGCGCAATATCGAGCTTTTCGAGCGTCTCCCTGACCAGCTCTTCGTCCTGCGTGCCGGTCTGCAGTTTTTGCGCCAGCAGAAGATTGCCGCGCAGGGTCAAGGCCGAGACAAGCCGCAGGGTCTGGAAGATGATCCCCATCGAGAGCCGCCGCACTTCATCGCCGCCGGCAGACCCGCCCGCACTCGCCACATTTTGCGCGCCCAGTTTCACCGTGCCGCGATCGGGCGTCTTGAGGCCGCAGATAATGTTGAGCAGGCTCGATTTTCCCGAACCCGACGGGCCGAGCAGCAACGCGCTGTCGCCCTCGTTCAGCGTGAACGACACATCTTCAAGAACGGGCTTGCCATCATAGGCAAGAGAGACCCCGGCGACAGAGAGTTGCATATCTACCTGGCTACGCGACACTTGGACGACGAGAGATCAGCCTTGCAGGAAAGCATCGAAAGCACCGCATCTTGGTTTCCATCGCCTGCCGTCTAGCACAGGGGCGCCTCTCCGCAAGCGTTCGCGGGCCAGCTAGAAATGCAGCGCGCGCCCATAGGCATCGAGCACGCTTTCATGCATCATTTCCGACAGGGTCGGATGCGGGAAGACGGTCTGCATCAGCTCGGCTTCGGTGGTCTCCAGCGTTTTGCCGACGGTATAGCCCTGGATCAGCTCGGTCACCTCGGCACCTACCATATGCGCGCCCAGCAGTTCGCCAGTCGCCTCGTCGAAGACCGTCTTGATGAAGCCTTCAGGTTCGCCCAGCGCGATCGCTTTGCCGTTCCCGATAAAGGGAAAATTGCCGACTTTTACGCTGTAGCCTGCCTCTTTCGCCTTCGCTTCGGTCAAGCCGACGCTGGCGACCTGCGGGTGGCAATAGGTGCAGCCGGGAATGGTGTTGCGGTCCAGCGCGTGCGGGTGAACCTCGGTGTTGCCCAGTTCCTGCGCAATCGCCTCGGCGCAGGTGACGCCTTCATGGCTCGCCTTGTGCGCCAGCCACGGGCCCGGGGTGCAATCTCCAATCGCCCACAGCCCCTTGGTCTTGGTGCGGCCGTAAGGGTCGATCTGGATGAAGCCGCGCTCCATCTCCACCATGTCTTCGATCCCGATATTTTCGGTGTTGGGCACGATCCCGATCGCGCTGATGACGTGGCTGAATTCGGTTTCGCTGACCTTGCCCGCCTTGTCCTTGATCGTTGCGGTGACGCCCTTGTCGGTGATCTTGAGATCCTCGACGCCAGCGCCGGTCATGACGGTCATGCCCTGTTTGACCACCGCCTTTTCAAGGAAGGCGGAGACATCGGCGTCTTCGGCCGGCACGATCCTCTCGAGCATTTCGACCACCGTCACATCGACGCCCATATCGTTGTAGAAGCTCGCAAACTCGATCCCGATTGCGCCTGAGCCGATCACGAGCAGCTTGGTCGGCTTTTCGGGCGGGGTCATGGCGTGGCGATAGTTCCAGATGCGCTTGCCGTCCGCCGGAGCGAACGGCAGGTCGCGGGCGCGTGCTCCGGTGGCGACAACGATGTGCTTTGCCTCCAGCGTCTCCTCGCCCTTGTCGTTCGTCACCGTCAGCGAGGTCGGGCCGGTCAGCTTGCCCTCGCCCATATGGACGGTGATCGCGTTCTTCTTCATCAGGTGCCCGACGCCCTGGTTGAGCTGTTTGGCAACGCCCCGACTGCGCTTGACGATCGCCTCGAGATCAGCCTCGATTTCCTTGGCGACGAGGCCGTAATCCTTGGCGTGCTGCATGTAGTGGAAAATCTCGGCCGAGCGCAGCATCGCCTTGGTCGGGATGCAGCCCCAATTGAGGCAGATACCGCCCAGGTTCTCGCGCTCGACGATGGCGACCTTGAGGCCCAGTTGCGCGGCCCGGATCGCCCCGACATAACCGCCGGGTCCGGAGCCAAGGACGATGAGGTCATACGAATTTGCCATCAGGCGATTTCCTTTTCCTGGGGAGGAGGGTTCAGAGTGCGTTGCAAAGGTTTGAGGATCCAGAACCAGCCCAAGATCCCGTAGGTAAGTGCGGCGACAAAGGCGGGAATGCCGAGAAGGAACACTCCCTCTTCATCCGCAATCGCGTAGCTAGTCAGGATCATCATGATACCAGCCAAGACGGCAACGATGGCCAGTGTCGCAGAGGATTGCGCTAGATGCCGCCATGAAAAAAGGAAGGTCAACAGCGCGACCGGAAATCCGATCCCAAATGATCCAGCGATTGCGACTGGCAGAAATCTTAGAGTGTAGAATCTAGGCAAAACCGAGTTCGAGCCCGTTTCAAACATGAACGTGACGGGCAACCAAGCGGCGATCCCGGCGAACATCGAGATTGCTGCCAAGATCGCAACACTTCGAATTATCACACCACCAGCCCCATCGGCTTCTCGATGATATCTTTGAGCGCCTGCATCAGTTCCGCGCCCTCGGCCCCGTCAATCGCGCGGTGGTCGAAGCTGCCGCTGGCGTGCATGACGGTGGCAACGCTGAGTTCGCCGTCGATCACATAGGGCGCCTGTTGCCCTGCCCCCACGGCAAGGATCATGCCCTGCGGCGGGTTGATGACCGCATCGAATTGCTTGATGCCGAACATGCCGAGGTTTGAAAGGCTCGCCGTGCCGCCCTGATATTCGTGCGGCTGCAATTTGCCTTCGCGCGCCTTGCCCGCCAGCGCCTTCATCTCCTTCGCGATCACTGCAAGGCTCTTGGTGTCCGCTTCGGTGATGACCGGGGTGATGAGCCCGGTGGGCGCGGCGACCGCGACCGAGATATCGGCGCGGGAATAACGGCGCATCGTGTCCCCGTGGAAGCTGACATTGCAGCTCGGCACCCGGATCAGCGCCTTGGCCAGCGCCTTGATCAGCAGATCGTTAACCGACAGCTTCACGCCGTCGGCCTCCAGCGCCTCGTTCAGCGCCTTGCGCAGCGCCAGCAGCGGATCGAGCCGGATATCCATCGTGAGATAGTAATGCGGGACGGTCTGCTTGCTCTCGGTCAGGCGCTTGGCGATGACCTTGCGAACATTGGAGACCTTCTCCTCCTCGAACGGCGCGCCGTGTTCGGGGGTGGTCTTGACCTTCTCGACCAGCTTTTCATCGCCCGCGGGGACCACGCCATCAGCAGCAGGTGTGCCTGCGGCAGGCTCGAAATTCTCCACATCGCGCTCGATCACCCGGCCATTGGGTCCGGTGCCCGAGACTTCTGCAAGGTCCAGCCCCTTGTCCTGAGCGATACGGCGGGCAAGCGGGGAGGCGATCACGCGGTCGCCAGAGCGCGCCTGTGCGGCGCTTGAGCCGCCGCCTGCGGCCTGCTCGACATCGGCTTTCACTACGCGCCCGCGCGGTCCGCTGCCTTCGATGGAAGCCAGATCGATGCCCTTTGCCTCGGCCATGCGCTTAGCGAGCGGCGATGCCTTTACAGCAGAAGGGGCGGGTTTTGCCCCATCGCTCTTGTCCGCACTCGCGGGTTCGGGCGAAGGCGCCGGTGAAGGCGCCTCGCTGCCACCCGCAGGCGCGCTGACATCTTCGATATCCTCGTCCTCTTCGGCCAGCACTGCGATCACCGTGCCGACCGCGACATTCTCGCTGCCTTCTTCGACGAGGATCTTTGCCAGAGTGCCCTCGTCGACCGCTTCGAACTCCATCGTTGCCTTGTCGGTCTCGATCTCGGCCATGATGTCGCCCGAGGCAATCGAATCGCCTTCCTTGACGAGCCATCTGGCGAGCGTGCCTTCCTCCATGGTCGGCGAAAGCGCTGGCATGCGTAGTTCAATCGGCATTACGTTTCGATCCCTTGCAGGCGTCTGCGAGCCTGTTTCCTCGTCGAGCCCCGTTTGGCGAATTTGTTCGGGACGGGCAAGGTTTCGCAGGCGAAGCTGCGCAAGCGTCAGGCTTTGACAAGCACCGCCCTTGGTGGAAGTAAGCCTTTATGCGGACTTTTCTTGTGGTCACCGATGAAAGCGAAGAGGCACGCGCCGCTCTGCGCTTTGCCGCGCGCCGTGCGGTTGCGGTGGACGGGGCTGTGCATGTCCTTGCTCTCGTTCCGCGCCAGAGCTTCAGCGCGTTCGGCGCGGTGCAGGCGACAATCGAGCAGGAGGCGCGCGACCGCGCCGAAGTGCTGGCGCATGGCGTTGCGGGCAACCTGTTTGCCGAAAGCGGCATCATGCCCACGATCTCGGTCGCGATCGGGGATGGTACCAAGATCGTCACCGATTTCCTGGCCGAGCACGAGGAGGTGGCCGCGCTTGTCCTCGGCGCTGCCAAAGGAAGCAATCCCGGCCCGCTGGTGATGCACTTTTCCGCGCAGGCCGGGACGCTTGCCTGTCCGCTTTACGTCATCCCGCATGGTTACGACGAGCGCGAAAGCGATCACGCGGCCTAGCCGCGCTGCGCCAGCACCGCCAAAATCTAGGTCAGCGTCCCGCGCACCGGATAATCGGTCTCGTTGATGTGATCGATCGCATCGAGCAGGTCGCCAAGCGGCGGGCGGGTGAACGGCGCATTCTGCACGCTTGCGAAATAGAGGCTCTGATCCGGACGGATGAGGAACATGCCAGGCTCCGAGAAGATCGCCGGCTCATCGCTGCCCTCGCGCGCTTCGCTGACGAACAGGCCCCATTCACGGGCGCTCTCTTCGCTCAACCCGTAGGCGAGCGGCACATCGCCCGTTTCCCATTCCTTGTCGACATGCATCGCGCGTTCCTTGTCGTCCATCGAGACAGCAACCATGTTGACCCCGCGCTCGGTGAAAGACTCGAGATTCCCGCTCAATTCCTTGAGCTGGCCGCGGCAGATCGGGCAGTGCTTTCCGCGATAGAAGACGACCAGCGTGAAGCTTTCGGGGCTCTGCTTGGCGAGGTTGTATTGCGCACCGATGGTCAGCGGCAGGATCAGATCGGGGACGGATGAACCGGGGGTAAGCATTGGAAAATTTCTCCTTTGCCCCGCCTAGTTCCGGCTGTGCGATCCGTTCCAGCTATTTGCGCTTGCGCCCCTGATGGCGGATGTTGCCCGGCCTGCCGCGCTTGCCCGCCATGCGCTTGCCCTGATCCTTCTGCCCGGTGCCTTGCTTTTGGCCGCGTGGTCCCGGTCCGCCGCGTGGCCCCCGCTTTTGAGACGGGCGCGAGCCGCGCGGTTCGATCGGATCGCCGTCGGCGTCGAGAGGCACGAATTTCAGCGCGCCGGTCAGCGCGTTTGCCTCTGCCAGT
Organism: Erythrobacter sp.; assembly: GCA_043567175.1. Lineage (GTDB taxonomy): Bacteria > Pseudomonadota > Alphaproteobacteria > Sphingomonadales > Sphingomonadaceae > Erythrobacter. The sequence continues at coordinate 611,793 of CP121323.1, read as the reverse complement.
TGCAGTTTCAGCCGGTCGCCTGCGGCGTAGCGCGTGCCGCTGTTCTCGCCGGTCAGGGTTTGAGCCGCTTCGTCGTGGCGGAAATATTCCGAGCCCAGCGTCGAGACGGGGACAAGCCCGTCGCCGCCCAGCCCCAGGATGGTGGCAAAAAAGCCGAAGCCCTGCACGCCGGTGATGCGGGTGTCGAAGGTCTCGCCCACGCGGCCTGAAAGCCAGGCGGCGACATAGCGGTCGATCGTATCGCGCTCTGCTTCCATCGCGCGGCGTTCAGTGGCGCTGATCGCATCGGTGATCGCTTGCAGGTTCTCGCGGTCACGATCCGAAAGCCCCGTTGTCGGCGGGATCGAGCCGGGCGGTTCGGGCTGCTCGAGCTTGTAGGCATCGACCAGCGCGCGGTGCACCAGCAGGTCCGAATAGCGCCGGATCGGAGAGGTAAAATGCGCATAGGAGGCAAGGCTCAGGCCGAAGTGACCGGCATTGGCAGGACCGTAATAGGCCTGCATCTGCGTGCGCAGAACCGCTTCCATCACCTGCGCCTTTTCCGCCTCGTCGGCCACGTCCTTGAGGATGCGGTTGAACAGACCCGGCGTCACAACCTGCCCCAGCGCCAGCGTGCGATCCATTGTCGCAAGGTAATCGCGCAAGGCCATCAGCTTCTCGCGGCTCGGCGGCTCGTGGACGCGGTAGACGACAGGCGCGGTCTTGGCCTCCAGCGCCTTGGCCGCCGCGACATTGGCAGCGATCATGAAATCCTCGACGACGCGGTGCGCATCGAGCCTCTCGCGCACGGCGATCTCGGCGATCTGGCCGTCATCGCCCAGCACCACGCGCCGCTCTGGCAGATCGAGTTCGAGCGGGTCGCGCGCCTCGCGCGCTGCGGCGAGCAATTTCCACGCGCCCCACAGATGTTGCAGGAACTCGGGCGCCTCGCCGCAATCCATCTTCGCCTGAGCATCCTCATAGGCGATATTGTGATGGATGCGCACCAGCGCGCGGGTGAAGCGGTGACTGGTGACCTTGCCTTCAGCGTTGATACGCAGATGGCAGGCCATCGCCGCGCGGTCCTCGCCTTCTTTCAGCGAACACACATCGGCGCTGAGGATTTCGGGCAGCATCGGTACGACACGGTCGGGGAAATAGACCGAATTGCCGCGCTTTCTCGCCTCGCGGTCGAGCGCAGAGCCGGGGCGTACGTAGAAGGACACATCGGCAATCGCGACCAGTGCCCTGTAGCCGCCCTCGCCGTCCGGCTCGGCCCAGATCGCATCATCGTGATCGCGCGCATCGGCGGGGTCGATGGCGACAATGGGCAGCGCGCGCAGGTCCTCGCGATGGTCTTTCGACAATTTCAGTTTGGCTGCACGAGGGGCTTCGTCGAGTACCTCTTCGGGGAACACATCGGGAATGCCGTGCTTGGCGATGGCGATCAGGCTGAAGGCACCGGGCGCCAGCGGATCGCCATGAATTTCGACCACCTTCACGCCGCTGCGTTCCGAGCGTCCTACCCGCTCAGCGATCACCAGCTGGCCTTCCTCGGCGCTGCCCAGATCGACGATCTTGGAGGAATTGCGGATACGTTTGTCGACCGGGGCGAGCCACGCCTGGCCGCTATTGTCAATCTCGACCACGCCAAGCAGCCCCTCGGTGCGCGCGGGCAGTTTCTTCATCGGGTGAGCGACCCAGCCGCCCCCTTGTTCCTCGGCCCGCTCCTCGGTGCGCGAAAGCACGCGGTCACCGCGTTTGAGTGCGGGCGCGCGCGATCCCGATTTCTGGCCGCCCTTCCCCTTGAATTCCTTGACTGTGAGGCGCGGCGGTTCGCCGGGCGCTTCGGGGTCCCAGTTATCGGGGATCGCGATCGGCTCGCCATCCTCGATATCGACCACGCGCAGAACGGTAACCTTGGGGATGCCGCCGAGGCGATGATAGGCGCTCTTCCTGCCGTCGATCAGGCCTTCTTCGGCCATGTCGCGCAGCAGGCGCTTGAGCGCGATCTTCTCCTGACCCTTCAGGCCAAAGGCGCGCGCGATCTCGCGTTTGCCCGCGGGTGTTTCGGAGTTCTGGATGAAGTCGAGGACCTGGCTTCGGGAGGGAAGCCCCTCGGGGCGTTTGTTTGAACTTGGCATTGCGCACGCTCTTACGCGATGCGCGCCCGCATTGCGAGCGCGGCCGCGTGCGAATGCTGATCAATAGGCGCGGGCGACCAGAATATGCTCCACCGCGCGCGCACCGGTGAAGATGCACGCACCGTTGGCGGCCTCGGCTTCGCGCGGCACGTTGCGGACCGTCAATTGGTGCGCCTTCAACCGCTCGACTACGCTGGTCAGTTCCTCGCCCGTGGGCTTGGACCACTGGACCTCGACCCAGCCGGGATATTTGCCGCCCGACTTGAAGTGATCGACGACCGCGTCCCATTCGGTGAGCCCGCGCGTGATATTGGCATCGCGGCGCTGGGCAGCTTGCACGAAGAGCGCGTCCTGGATCGCCTCAAGCAAAGAGGGAGCCTGCGACGAGAAACCTGCGGCGCTGAGGAATTGCGTGTTGAGCTTGCCGGTTTCCTCGTTCCACAACTGGTCGCGGCGCAACATCGCCACCTTGCCGTTTTCCATATCGCGCGGTCCGATCTCGACGATGATCGGTGCGCCCTTGCGCACCCAGTCCCAGCGTTTGGCTGCGGCCTTTCCGGGCGACTTGTCGAGCAGGATGCGGATCGGTTCGCCAAGCGCCGAGAGTTTGAGTTCGCGGAACTTGTCCACGATTTCCTGGCAAAATTCCAGAACGGCCGCATCCTCGGGTTTCTCGCGCAGCATCGGCAGGATCACGATCTGGTGCGGCGCGATGCGCGGCGGCACGCGCAACCCGTCATCATCGCCATGCGTCATAACAACGCCGCCGATCATGCGCGTCGAGGTGCCCCAGCTGGTCGTGTGGCAATATTGCTGCGTGCCTTCGCGGTCCTGATACTGGATGCCCGCTGCGTGAGCGAAATTGGTGCCGAGATAATGCGAGGTGCCCGCCTGCAGCGCCTTGCCATCCTGCATCATCGCCTCGATCGACCAGGTCTCCACCGCACCGGGGAAACGCTCGTTCTCCGGCTTCTCGCCCGCGATCACGGGCAGGGCCAGGTCTTCCTCGACACAGGCGCGGTACATTTCGAGCGCGCGGTGGGTCTCCTCCAGCGCCTCTTCGCGCGTGGCGTGCGCGGTGTGGCCTTCCTGCCAGAGAAATTCGCTGGTGCGCAGGAACATGCGGGTGCGCATTTCCCAGCGCACGACATTGGCCCACTGGTTGAGCATCAGCGGCAGATCGCGCCAGCTCTGCACCCAGCGCGCCATCGCATCGCCGATAATCGTTTCCGAGGTCGGACGCACCACCAGCGGTTCTTCGAGCTTCGCTTCGGGATCGGGGATAAGTCCGCCCTTGCCATCCGCGATCAGGCGGTGATGGGTGACGACCGCCATTTCCTTGGCAAAGCCTTCGACATGGGCGGCCTCGCGCTCGAAATTGGCGAGCGGGATGAAAAGCGGGAAATAGGCGTTCTGGATACCGGCGGCCTTGATGCGGTCATCCATAAGGCGCTGCACGCGTTCCCAGATGCCATAGCCCCACGGCTTGATCACCATGCAGCCGCGCACGCCCGATTCCTCGGCGAGATCAGCCGCGCTGATGACTTCCTGGTACCATTTGGCAAAATCGTCTTCGCGCCTGGTGTTGAGCGCGTGCCTGATGGCGGGGCGGGTATTCGACACGGAAGCGTCGCTTTCTTGCTGCGGGTTGGAACACCGCGGGCCCGTGGCCCTATTTGTCGAGTTCGTCCAGCTTCTTCTGCATTGCCGCCATCTGCTGCTTGAGCAGCTCGATCTCGGTCTGCGATCCGCTGTTCTCTTCCGGCGTCGTCGGGCTGGGTTCGGCGGTGCGTTTCTTGGTGCCCGGGATGAACGTGCTGGCTGCCGCGCGCATCATCGCCATGTTGGTTTCGTGGATCGCAGCCAGCGGGCCGGCGCTCATGCCCTTCTCGAAAGCATCCCGGATATTCGCCTGGTTCTGGCGGAAATTGTCCATGCTCGCCTCGAGATAGGAGGGCATCAGGTTCTGCATCGAATTGCCGTACATGCCGATCAACTGGCGCAGGAAACTGACGGGCAGCATCTGTTCGCCATTGGCCTCTTCATCCATGATGATCTGGGTCAGGATCGAATGCGTGATGTCCTCGCCTGATTTCGCATCGACGACCTGAAATTCGACATTCTCGCGCACCATTTTCGCAAGGTCGTCCAGCGTGATGTAGCTGGAGGAAGCTGTGTTGTAGAGCCTCCGGTTGGCGTATTTCTTGATGATGGTTGCGCCTTCGGCGCCGCCTTCCAGCGTTGCTGTGTTTTTTCTGGCCATGTCTTTATCCCGATGCGACTGGCCTGGGTCTTAGCACCTGCACAATGTGCAGCGCAATAAGGCGCGGTCAGGTGCGCAGGCGTGGGCCGATCAGGGTCAGCAATTCATATTGAGAAACAGCGCTTTGCCGCGCAGCATCGGGAAGGAAAAAAGGCACTTCAAGCCAGTCGCCCGCCTGCGCTGCAGCTGCGTTGGCAAGATCGACGACGATCATGTCCATCGAAACCTTGCCACGGATCGGGCAAGCCTTGTCGCCGAACAGGAGTGCAGTGCCCGGCCCCCGGCTGCGCAGAAAGCCGTCGGCATAGCCCATTGAAACGGTGCCGACGCGCATCGACGAGGGAGCGGTGAACTCGCCATTATAGCCGACCTGGTCGCCCGCCTTGATGTGTCGCACCTGGAGAATGCGTGCGTGGATGCGCGCAACCTGCTTGATCACGCCTTCGAGTTCGGGGCGCGGGATACCGCCGTAAAGCGCAAGGCCCGGCCGGGCGATATCGAAGGCGAAATCGCTGCCCAGCGCAACGCCGGCACTGTTGGAAAGGCTGGTGCACCGATGCTTCACCCTGCTCGCGGCCTTCCGGAATGATGCAAGCTGGGCAGCGTTCATGGCGCTATCTTCATCAGCGCTCGCAAGGTGCGACATCAGCATGTCGACGTCGAGCGCTTGAACTTCTGGCGCGGCGCATTCCTCGGGCGCAATGCCAAGACGGTTGATCCCGGTATCGACCATCAGATGGCAGCGCCCTCCCCCCGCTTCGCACCACGCGCGCGCCTGGTCTAGCGAGTTGATCACAGGCACCGCCCCAACCGCTTTGGCATAGTCGATTTCGGCTGCATCTATCGCGCCATGCAGAACGGCGATGCTGGCAGCGGGCACGTGGCGCGCGACGGCTGCGACCTCGCTCCAGTGCGCGACGAAGAAATGCTCGCACCCCGCATCGCGCAAGACCGGCACGCAGGCATCGACGCCCAGGCCATAGGCGTTCGCCTTGACCGCCGCTCCGGCCCGCGCAGGGCGCGATAGACGGTCGAGCATGCGCCAGTTATCCGCCAGCGCTCCGGTGTCGAGCGTCAGGCGAAGCGTTGGCGGTGGAGGATCAAGCCGGCTTTCACCAGCCTCAGGCCGGGTCATCGGCAAAGTCCGTTGGCGGACCTGCGGGCAGGCCCCACCATGCCACAACCACGCCGAAGGCTACCACCGCCCAGGTATACCACAGCCCGGAATAGATGTTGCCGGTGCTCGCCACGATCACGCCCGAGATCAGCGGCAGGAAACCGCCCAGATAGCCTGCGCCAATGTGATAGGGAATGGACATCGAGGAATAGCGAATCTTGGGCGGGAACATCTCGGACAGCAAGGCGGCGACCGAACCGTAAGTCAGCGCCGAAAGCATGCCGAGCCCCAGCAAGACGCCGATGATCCCCAGCACATTGACCAGATCGGGTTTCTGCTTGCCAAAGTCGAAGCCGTATTCGCTAAGCGCTGAATGGATGCCGGCGCGGCGGGCTTCACCGCTTTCCAGCCATTCGCTTTCGATCGCGATCGCGTTTCCGCCGGCTGACAAGGTGAGTTCGTCGCCCGGCTCGAGCGTATAGGCGACGCCCGAAGCCGTCAGCGTCTCAAGCACCTTTCCGCAGGCGGTCTGCTCGCGATCGGCAAGCTCGGCGAAGGGGTCCGTCACGCATTCAGGGCCGGCGACCACGATCGGGGTGCGCTGTGCCGCTGCATCAAGATCCGGATTGGCCAGACTGCCCAGCGCCCAGAATGCAGGGAACAGCAGAGCCAGCGTGCCAAGCGCGCCGATGATGATCGGCTTCTTGCGCCCGATCTTGTCCGACCATTTGCCAACGACAAGGTAGAAACTCATCGAGATCGCGCCCGCTACCAGCAGCATGAGCTCCACCGTCTGCGGGTCAACATGCATCGGCCCGCGCAGAAAACTGAGCGCGGAGAAAAAGGCGGTGTACCAGATGGTGGTGAGCACACCCGTAACCCCGAACAGCGCGACAAAGATGCGCTTCGGGTTGCCGGGATAGGTAAAGCTTTCGACAAACGGATTGCCCGCTGTCTCGCCCGCCTCCTTCATCGCCTTGAACACCGGGCTTTCCGAAAGCTTGAGCCGCATCCACAGCGAGATCGCCAGCAGTAGGATCGAAAGCAGGAACGGCACGCGCCATCCCCACGCCTCGAATTCTTCGGTTGGCAGCAGCGCGCGGCAGGCCAGCACGACAATGATCGAAAGGACAAAGCCGCCCGCCACGCTTGCCTGGATGAAGCTGGTGTAGAACCCGCGTTTCTCGGGCGGCGCGTGCTCGGCGACATAGATGGCTGCGCCGCCATATTCACCGCCCAGTGCCAGCCCCTGGATAACGCGCAAAAGGATCACGATTATGGGCGCGGCGACACCGATCGTGTCGACCGTGGGGATGAAGCCCACCCCCGCCGTGGCGATCCCCATCAGGGTTACCGTGACAAGAAAGGTGTATTTGCGCCCCAGCTTGTCCCCCAGAAATCCGAATAGGATCGCCCCGATCGGGCGAAAGGCAAATCCCACCGCAAAGGTCGACCAGACGAGCAGCAGGCCGAGTGTGTCATTGTCGACGTCGTAGAACGCATCCTTCAGGATGTAGGCGAGCGTTCCGTAGATGAAGAAATCGTACCATTCGAAGATCGTGCCCGCGCTCGAGGCGCCGATGACGAGCTGGATTTCCCGTTTCGTCGGTTCGCGCTCCGCCAGAGCCTGTGCTTCGTGCCGTGTAGCGCTGGCTGCGCCCGTGTCTGCCATTGGTGCGGTTGCCCCTGTCTTGCTGATATCCCCGTGGCGCCTGAACGCGCATCGCCGTGTCTGTAGCGAGAGAGGGCCGGTGATGAAAGATCAGGCGTTCACTGGGCGGAGGATAGCGCCTTTGCCGCCGCTTCCCATGGCAACAGCAACGCGCCATGGCGCCCCGGGTGATCGCGCGCTCCCGCGATCGCTTCGAGCCGCGGCCAGGCGGGCATGTCCCCGCTGCCTGCAAGCCAGCGCTCGAGCCCTGCCAGCGCCGCCGCAATATCGCCTTGCGTCGCGCCCGCAAGGCCGCCGGCAAGGATCGCCGCAGAGCTTTGCCCCACGGCGCAGGCCGATACCTGAAGGCCAAGGCCCGCAACCGCGCCGTGGGCATCAAGGTCAAGGCCAAGCGCGATGGTGCTTCCGCAGACGGTCGAACGCGCTCGGGCCTGATGCGCGAAACTGTCTGACCAGGGATATCGGGCAAGTTCGGCTGACAGGGCCAGCATCTGCGGGGTGTAAAGCGCGCTCAACGGTCGGTCACTGGTCCCGGTCGTCGGACGCTTCAAGCTCTGCCTGCTCATCCAGGAACCTTGCGCGGCGTTCGGCCAGCATCTGCACCAATTGGCGCGAGAAGGCGTCGGCGGCGCGGTAGGTGCGGGCCTGCGCAATCCAGTCGGGCCGGCCCTTGGGCCCCCAGACCGTATCGAAACCCAGCACCAGAACCGAAAAGGCAAAGACGACAATCAGCGCGCCCTTGACCGCGCCAAAGCCAAAGCCCAGCAGGCGATCAATCGGACCAAGGATCGAATTGCGCGAGGCCTCGCCCGCATTGGAGGCGATCACCTTCATGGCGGCATAGGGGATCAGCAGCAACAGCACGAAAGCAAGGATCGGCGTCGCAGGTTCGGCGTCGTAATAGCCGCGCAGGAATTCGGTCATCGGATCGTGCAGATAATTGACCGAGAAGGCGGCCAGTATCCACGCGGCCAGCGAGAGCACCTCCTGCACCAGCCCGCGGATGAAGCCGCCAATCGCGGCGACCCCCACGATGATCAGAACGATGATGTCAAAGCCTGTAAAGCCCGTCATGCCTAAGCCCGTCATAATGCCATGCGCGTTATGTCGCGCCCATCACCTGGTCAACGAGGTTTGCAAGTTGTGCCATGCCACGGTAGCGCATCGCGGACGAACCGGTCTTGGTGTCCGACGGACCGTAGCCGCCGGCAAAGCCGAGTTTCGCCGCCTCGCGAACGCGCAGTTCGGAATGGGCCACCGGGCGGATTTCCCCGGCGAGAGACACTTCTCCGAACCATACCGATTTTTCGGGCAATGGCTTGTCCGCCAGCGCCGAGACCAATGCAGCGGCAACCGCCAGATCCGCCGCCGGATCGGACAGGCGATAGCCGCCGGCAATGTTGAGATAGACCTCGGCCGAGGAAAAATTCAGCCCGCAGCGCGATTCGAGCACCGCCAGCAGCATTGCGAGCCGGCCATTGTCCCAGCCCACCACCGCGCGCCTTGGCGTTGCGCCCGATTGCAGGCGCACGATCAGCGCCTGGATCTCGACCAGCACGGGCCGCGTTCCTTCCAGCGCGGGGAAAACCGCGCTGCCCGCAAGCGGTTGGTCGCGGCCTGAAAGAAACAGCATCGAAGGGTTGCTGACTTCTTCCAGCCCTTCCTGCTCCATCGAGAACACGCCGATCTCGTCGACCGCGCCAAAGCGGTTCTTGAGTGCGCGCAGGATGCGGTATTGATGGCTCCGCTCTCCCTCAAAGCTCATCACGACATCGACCATGTGTTCAAGGACCCTTGGGCCGGCAATGCTGCCGTCCTTGGTCACATGACCCACCAGAAAAAGCGCGGTCCCGCGCTCCTTGGCGTATCGGATCAATTCAAACGCACATCCGCGAACCTGACTAACAGTGCCCGGAGCCCCCTCGATTGTGTCCGAATACATGGTCTGGATCGAATCGATCACCAGCAAGGCTGGCGGTTCGCCCTCGCCCAGGGTCGTCAGGATATCGCGCACCGAAGTCGCCGATGCGAGCCGGATCGGCGCGTCGGCAACGCCAAGGCGCGTGGCGCGCAGGCGAACCTGGCCCGCCGCTTCCTCGCCGCTGACATAGACAACATCGTTGCCCCCTCTCGCGATGGTTGCCGCCGTCTGCAACAGCAAGGTCGATTTCCCGATGCCGGGATCTCCTCCCATCAGCACCGCTGAGCCCGGTACCAGCCCGCCGCCCAATGCGCGGTCGAACTCGGCAAGCCCGGTCGATTTGCGCACCGGCAATTCGGTGGGCTGGTTAAGCGCAACAAACTCGATCCCGCGCCCCCCGCGCGACAGATCGTGCTTTTGCGAGAAGACCGTGGCAGGCGCATCTTCGGTGAGCGTGTTCCACTCTGCGCATTCGGGGCATTGCCCATGCCAGCGGGGCGTCACCGCGCCGCAATTCGCGCAGACAAATCGCTTTTTCACCTTGGCCATGGCGCGGGTTTGTAACCAGAACAAAGGTTGAACGCAATTGTGCTTTACCGCCAATGCACATTAGGGGTGTGTCATGCGTCAGAAGGAGCTGAGATTAGCGCTGGTGTGCTATGGCGGGGTGAGCCTTGCGGTCTACATGCACGGCGTCACCAAGGAGATCTGGCACCTTGCCAGAGCCAGTCGGGCATTCAACACGTCCGAAGACGATGAACTGAGCCCGGCAGCTTCGGCCTATCTCGAATTCCTGGCAACGATCGAGCGTGAGCGCGACCTGCACCTCAAGGTCCTGCCCGATATTCTCACCGGTGCCAGCGCCGGCGGGATCAACGCGGTGTTTCTCGCCCAGGCGATCGCCACCGGCCAGTCGCTCGAACCGCTGACCGACCTGTGGCTTGAAAACGCCGATGTCAGCCAGCTGACCGATGCGCAGGCCAAGCCGATGTGGCGCTATGCCAAGATCTGGACCCAGCCCTTTGTTGACTGGTATCTGGGCCGTCCGGGCAACATGGTGACCGAAAGCGTCTCGCCCGATACGTGCGCCGAGGTGCGCGAGAAGGTCTCGAACCTGGTGCGCGGGCGCTGGTTCAGCCCGCCCTTTTCGGGCGAGCGGTTTTCGGGAATGCTCTTCGAAGCGCTCGAAAGCATGGCCGCACGGCCCACGCACAAGCCGCTGCTGCCGCCCAACTACCCGATCGACCTGATGGTCACGACGACCGATTTTCGCAGCCACCTGCAAAGCCTGCGACTCAATTCGCCGTCTTTGGTGCTCGAAACAGAGCATCGCCTGCCGATTGATTTTCACACCGCGGTCAACGTCGACGGGACCGCCCCGCTCGGCGATGCAATGGAACTGGTGCTGGCCGCGCGCGCCACTGCCAGTTTCCCGGGCGCCTTTCCGCCGCTGCGGCTCGACGAGATCGATCGCCTTGCGATGGAGCAAGGCCATGACTGGGCAAGCCGCGATGCATTTCTGGAACGCATCATGCCGGTCCATGTGCGCAACGATCAGGTCGATGGCGTTTCGCTGATTGATGGTTCGGTGCTGGTCAACGCGCCCTTTGGCGGGGCAATCGGTGCGCTGGGCGGGCGCCAGTCGCAGCGCGAGGTGGACCGCCGCTTTGTCTATATCGATCCGCGCCCCGACCGGGTCGGTGCATTCGGGGACGAGGAAGACGCCCCGATCGGGTTCTTCGGCGCGATCTTCGGCTCGCTTTCGACCATCCCGCGTGAACAGCCGATTCGCGATGACCTTGAACGCATCGAGCAGCAATCGCGCGACGCACAGCGCCTGCGCCGGATCATGGTGTCGCTGCGGCCCGAGATCGACCGGGCGGTCGAGAAACTGTTCGGGCGCACCTTCTTCCTCGACAGGCCAACGCCCAAGCGGCTCGCGAACTGGCGCAGCAAGGCGCAGCAGGCGGCTGCCGAACAGTCGGGCTTTGCCTTCCAGGCCTACGCGCAAAGCAAGTTCACCGCGATCATAGACCGGCTCTCGACCATCACGCACGATGCAGCGCCCGAACTCGCGCTGGCTGATCATGCGCTGATAACCGACCGGTTTCGCGACCATCTGGGCCGCAATGGACTTGATAGGCTGGCCTCGGAAAAGGGCGGCGCGAGCGAAGCCGCCATCACCTTCTTTCGCGCGCACGATGTGGGCTTTCGCGTAAGACGCCTGCAATTGCTGGCGCGCCGCGCCTCGCGCGAATGGGAGATGGACCCCGATATTCCCGATGCCGACCTCGATATTGCGCGCGAGCGGATCTACGCGATCCTCGCGCTGTATTATGATGCGGCGGACCAAGCGGTGCAAAGCGAGGCGTTTCGCAAACTGGCGATGCGGGCTCTGGAGGATCCGGGCGCGGTGCTCGATCACCTCGCGCGCACCCGCCTGTTGCCCGAAACCGACCTGATGGCCGAGAAGATGCTCGCGATTGCGCTGGAGGAAATGCCAAAGAACCTGCGCCAGCGCATGCTGCTGACCTATCTGGGCTTTCCCTATTACGATATCGCCACCTTGCCGCTGATGCAGCGTGACCGGCTTGATGAATTCAACCCGGCGCGCATCGACCGGATATCCCCCGATGATGCGCGCTCGATCCGCGAAGGCGGCACCCGCGAGACATTGAAGGGGATCGAGTTCTACAATTTCGGGGCCTTTTTCAGCCGCGCCTATCGCGAGAACGATTATCTGTGGGGCCGCCTGCACGGGGCGGAGCGGATGATCGATATTGTCGGCTCGACGCTGGAGGTTCCGCTCGACAATGAAACCCTGAAGGCCGCCAAGCGCGCCGTCTTCCTGGCCATCATCGAAGAAGAAGCCAGTGTGGGACGATGTGCGCGATCGCTGCTCGGCACACTGCGCGCCGAGATTGACGAGCGCCTGGGCTGAGTGCAGGCGCTAGCGCGAAAGGGGCCAACCCGACGGGTCCAGCGGGCCTCAGACCCAGCAGGCCTCAGGCCCAGCAGGCCTCAGGCACCGAAGGCGTCCTTGAGCTTCGAGAAAAAGCTGCGGCTTTCAGGGCATTCGTCGCCCGTTTCGGTTTCGCGGAATTCCTCGAGGATTTCCTTTTGCCGGCGGCTGAGCTTGGTCGGGGTCTCGACCTTGATCTCGACCACGAGATCGCCGCGCCCGCGTCCCTGGAGTACGGGCATGCCCGCCCCGCGCACGCGCAATTGCTTGCCCGACTGGATGCCGACGGGAATGTCGAGCGTGTTGGTCGAGCCGTCGAGATCGGGGATATCGACCGAGCCGCCCAAAGCTGCAGTCGTGAAGCTGACGGGAACGCGGGCTGCCAGCGTGGTGCCTTCGCGCTCGAACAGGGCGTGGCGCGCCACGTGGATGAAGATATACAGGTCGCCCGCAGGCGCGCCGCGCGCACCCGCCTCGCCCTTGCCGGCCAGTCGAATTCGGGTGCCGGTGTCAACGCCGGGAGGGATGTCGACTTCGAGCGTTTGTGGCTGGTCCACCCTGCCATCGCCCCGGCACGCTTTGCACGGATCCTGGATTACTGCGCCGCGACCGTTGCAGGTCGGACACGGGCGCTCGACCACGAACAGGCCCTGCTTGGCCCGCACCGCGCCGCGGCCCTGGCACATGGTGCAGACATTCTCGCCGGTGCCGGGTGTCGCGCCCGAACCATCGCATGTGTCGCACGCGGTGCTGACTTCGATTTCGATCTGGGTGTTCTTGCCGTGGAATGCCTCTTCGAGGCTGATTTCCATGTCGTAGCGCAAGTCCGCGCCGCGCCGGTTGGTCTGTCGTGAGCCACGCGGCCCCGCACCGCCAAATGCGCTGCCAAATATGGTCTCGAAAATGTCGCCGATATCGCCGAAATCGGCCTGCCCGAAGCCTGCGCCGGGGCCACCGCCGCCGCCATTCATGCCTTGCGTGAAGGCGTCATGGCCGTAGCGATCATAGGCAGCGCGCTTTTGCGGGTCCTTGAGCACTTCATAAGCCTCGGCGCAGGCCTTGAACCTGGCTTCCGCGTCGGCATCGCCCGGATTGCGGTCCGGGTGGTATTTCATCGCGAGCTTGCGATAGGCGCTCTTGAGCGCGCCCGCTTCGACATCGCGCGAAACGCCCAAGGTCTCGTAATAGGTCTGGCTAGCCATAAGCACTTGTCCCCATGCGACCACCCCGCCGGAGCGTTGCCGCGCCGGCGGGGTGGACTTTGTTCAGCGGGACCTCAGTCCTTCTTGTCTTCGTCGACTTCGGAGAATTCCGCATCGACGACGTCGTCATCGTCGCTCGAGCTATCCTCGGCCGCAGCGTCATCGCCGGCCGCGCCCGAAGCCTGCTCCTGCTCGTAGATCTGCTGGCCCATCTTCATGGCTGCCTGCGTCAGAGCCTGAGCCTTGGCGTTGATCGCCTCGGCATCGTCGCCTTCGAGCGCTGTCTTGGTCTCTGCAAGTGCTTCCTCGACTGCCGATTTGGTCTCGGCATCGATCTTGTCGCCATGCTCTTCGAGCTGCTTCTCGGTCGCGTGCACCAGGCTATCTGCCTGATTGCGAGCCTCCGCAGATTCGCGGCGCTTCTTGTCTTCTTCCGCGAACTTCTCGGCATCCTGAACCATCTGATCAATGTCCGAATCCGACAGGCCGCCAGATGCCTGGATCTTGATCTGCTGTTCCTTGCCGGTGCCCTTATCCTTGGCGCCGACCGATACGATGCCGTTGGCGTCGATATCGAAGGTCACTTCGATCTGCGGAACACCGCGCGGCGCAGGGGGAATGCCGACGAGGTCGAAATTGCCGAGCAGCTTGTTGTCCGCGGCCATTTCACGCTCGCCCTGGAAGACCTTGATCGTCACCGCGTTCTGGTTGTCTTCAGCGGTCGAATAGGTCTGGGTCTTCTTGGTCGGGATCGTCGTGTTGCGATCAATCATGCGGGTGAAGACCCCGCCCAGCGTCTCAATCCCGAGCGACAGGGGGGTGACGTCCAGAAGGACCACATCCTTGACGTCACCTTGCAGGACGCCCGCCTGAATGGCGGCCCCCATGGCGACGACTTCGTCGGGGTTCACGCCCAGCGTGCGATCGATCAGGCCGCCGACGAGCTTTTCGAGGTCGGAGCGGCTGATCGTTTCCACCAGGTGCAGCGGAGTGGACGAGCCATCTTCCATGCGCGCGGTGATGAAGGGCAGATTGACCTCGGTCGTCGCCGACGAGGAAAGCTCGATCTTGGCTTTTTCGGCGGCTTCCTTGAGACGCTGGAGCGCGAGCTTGTCCTTGCGCAGGTCCATGTTTTCCTTCTTCTTGAAGGCTTCGGCGAGGTGTTCGACAATCGCATTGTCGAAATCTTCACCGCCAAGGAAAGTGTCGCCGTTGGTGGACTTCACTTCGAACACGCCGTCGCCGATCTCGAGGATCGAGACGTCGAATGTTCCGCCGCCAAGGTCGTAGACGGCGATGGTCTTGCCGTCTTCCTTGTCCATGCCATAGGCGAGCGCGGCCGCTGTCGGCTCGTTGATGATGCGCAGCACTTCAAGGCCGGCGATCTGGCCTGCATCCTTGGTTGCCTGGCGCTGGGCGTCGTTGAAGTAGGCAGGAACGGTGATGACCGCCTGATCGACGGTCTCACCAAGGAAACCCTCGGCGGTTTCCTTCATCTTCTGAAGGATGAAGGCGCTGATCTGCGAGGGGCTGTACTCCTCGCCGCCTGCTGCAACCCAGGCATCGCCGTTCTTGCCCTTCACGATGTTGTAAGGGACGATATCCATGTCCTTCTTGGTCGTCGGATCATCGAACCGGCGGCCGATCAGGCGCTTGATTGCAAACAGCGTGTTGTCCGGATTGGTGACCGCCTGGCGCTTGGCCGGCTGACCGATCAGACGCTCGCCATCCTTGGTGAAGGCGACGATCGAGGGCGTGGTCCGCGCGCCTTCGGAATTCTCGATGACCTTGGGCTTGCCGCCATCCATGACGGCAACACACGAATTCGTGGTGCCAAGGTCGATACCGATTACTTTACCCATCTTTACCCCATCAATTAGCTGGCCCCTTGTCAGTTTGTCAGGGCCTCATGTTGGACACCGCGCCTTGCGCTTCCCCTGTGCTATCAGCTGCGGGCAAAGCGGCTCGGCGGCTCGAATATGAGGCGGATATAGGTGCGCTTTTGCTTGGCACAAGAGATCGAAGGGTCTACTTTTTGCAACAATCTCGCCAAGAGAACGGCCCGCATGCGCGCGCCGGACAAACCAACTAGCAGGGATCGATCCTATGATACGCACAACACTCAAGAGCGCCGTTCTGGGCGCATCGACCGCTTTGGCCCTCGCGCTGGCGGGCTGCGCCGAGGAAGCGCCCGCACCTGTCGCGGTCGAAGGCGTGTTTCCAGGCCTGGAAATCACCGATGCGCGCCTTGTCCTGCCGCCAGTCGCGGGCAATCCGGCGGCAATCTATTTCACCGCTGCCTATAATGGCGAGCGCGGAATTTCGATCGCCGGGGCCGAGGTTGAGAAGGCCTCCAGCGCGCAGGTTCACGCGATGATGGAATATGATCGCAAGATGACCATGGCCGAGGCCGGCCCGATCGCGATCCGCGGCGGGGAAAGCCAGACTTTCGAGCCGGGCGGTCTGCACATCATGGCGATGGAGCTTCAGGAGGGCGTCGCGCCCGGAGACATGATCGAGGTCACGCTCAAGATATCGGGCGGCAAGACGCATAAGTTCGATGCCGAAGTGCGCGCCGCCGGGGAAGAGCGCTGAACCGACAATCCGAAGACAGCCCCGCCTCCCCTCCTGCGCCCTGTCCGGTGGGGGGAGCGCGCGGGCTCACTTCGGGTGAAATCGCGATTGCGCGCAGCATCTTTGGCGCGGCGATCGATTATCCCGCCGTGCGCTTGCGGCGCCGCAAATGGTTTCCCTTTCAGCCGCGCAAGGTGACGATGGCGCCGCGCGGGAGCATTCACTTCCACCCCGATGGCAGCGCCTATTGCGATGATTTCTCGCAAGAGGGCGTGGGGCGACAGGGGCTGCTGATTCACGAACTGACCCATGTCTGGCAGACCCAGACGCGCGGGGACTGGTATCTGGTGCTCAATCGCCATCCGTTCTGCCGCTATGATTACACGCTCAAGCCCGGGCGTCCGCTGACGTCTTACGGGATCGAGCAGCAGGCGATGATCGTGCAGCACGCTTTCTGGCTGCGCCAGGGAATGCGCATCGCAGGAGTTGGCGATGCCTCGGCCTATGACTGGCTCGTGCGCTTCAAGGGCGCATCGCGCTGAGGCAGGGGTCGCCCAAGTGCCCGTTAAATCTAGGCAAGCCGGCATTGCCTATTTAAGAGACTGCCGATCTGCCCCTGCTTATCCATCCTGCCGTAAGGTGCCACAGGTTCTGCCCGCATGTCCGTGATCCTCAACGACCACAAGCTGTTCTACGCCTCGATCCCGAAAGTGGCGTGCACATCGCTCAAACGGATGTTTTTCGAGATCGAGAACGGGCGGCCTTTCGAACCGATCTATGCCAACGGCAAGATGTGGCACGTCCATTATTTCTATCCCGACCTTTTTCGCCAGAACTATCCCGAAGCAGAACTGGCTGATTTCAGGCGGCTCACAATCGTTCGAGACCCGGTGAAGCGCTTGCTGTCTGCCTACAGCAACCGCGTCGTTCACCACCGGGCGATAACACAGCAGGCGGTCAACAATGCCGGGCGGTTCAAACGGCTCACGCCCCATCCCGAACTCGACGAATTCGTCGACCGGTTCGAACAATACCTCGCCGTTCCCGATGTAATGAACCACTGCCGGCCAATGGTCGACTGGCTCGGCACGGACACCGGCTATTTTCACGCGATCTACGACATCAGCCGGATCGACGCCTTTCTCGAGGATGTCTCGAATGTCGTCGGCAGGACAGTAGCGGCCGGACGGTTTCAGACCGGCGGGCCCAAGCTCTCGCCGGGCGACCTTTCATCAAGGCAGGTCGCCAAGCTCGAGCGGTATTACAGCAAGGATTACGCGACTTTCGGGGCCTATTTCCAGCACGGCTGAAAGGCTGGCCCACCGAAAGGCTTACCGGGCAATCAGTCCGGCTTCTTGGCAACCCCAACCATTGCCGGGCGCAGCAAGCGGTCCTTGATCATCCAGCCCGACTGCATCTCCTGCACGATCGTTCCGGGTTCCTGATCGGCGCTCGGCACTTCGATCATCGCCTGGTGCTGATTGGGATCAAGCGGCAGGCCCATCGCGGCGATCCGCTCGATGCCGTGCTGTTTGAACACCTTTTCCAGCTCGCGCTGGGTCGCCTCGATGCCGAAGACGAGGCCCTTCATCTTTTCGTTTTCGCGCAGGTCCGCGGGGATGGCGTCGACCGCGCGCGAGAGGTTGTCCCACACGACCAGCACGTCGCGGGCAAAGCCGGTTGCGGCATAGGCCCTCGCATCGGAGACTTCCTTTTCCATCCGCCGACGCAGGTTTTGCGTTTCGGCCTTGGCATAAAGCGTCGCCTGCTCGGCTTTCTGGAGGTCTTCCTTGAGGCTGACGAGCGCTTCGCCAACGAGGTTTTGCGCGCCCTGCCCCGCATCCTCCGTATCCTCGGCGTCATCGCCGGTGTCGAGCATATGCTCGGGAACGCCCTTCAGTTCTTCGGCCACCGCATCATCTTGCGGCTTGTCTTTATCGCTCATTGTCTTGAACCCAGTCGTGACGAATCAAAGGAATGTTACGCGATCAGTTTTCCCAGTGATCGCGCGGTTAGATCCACCATGGGGACCACGCGCGCGTAATTCAACCGAGTAGGCCCGATCACGCCCAAAACTCCCACCACCCGCCCCTCGCGATCACGATAGGGCGAAGCGATCACCGAGGAGCCCGAAAGGCCGAACAGCCGGTTTTCGCTGCCGATGAAGATACGCGTTGCCTCTGAATCGCGCGCCGTGTCGAGCAGTTCGGCGACTGATTGCTTGTTCTCAAGGTCATCGAGCAGTGAGCGGACGCGGTCGATATCCTCGAGCGCCGCTTCGTCAAGCAGGTTGGCTGCCCCGCGCACGATCAGCACGGGCCGTGCGGCGGTGTCCTCGCTCCAGACCGCAAGGCCACGTTCAACCAGGTCGCGGCTCGCCTCGTCGAGTTGCGAGCGCTCCGCGGCGATTTCGCTGCGCATCGCCTGCGCTGCCTCGGTAAGCGTCCGGCCCAGCAGGCGCGCGGTGATGTAATTGCTCGCCTGCTCCAGCGCGCCCGGCGAGGCAGCAGCAGGGCCGAGATCGAGCACGCGGTTTTCCACTCCGCCCGCTTCATCCACCAGCACTGCCAGCACGCGCCCCTGGCCAAGGTTCACGAGGCTGAATTGCGACAGGCGCACTTCGCGCGTCGGCACCATCACCATGCCCGCCGCACCTGACAGGTCAGACAATAGCGTGCTCGCCTTGGTCAGCGCCTGTTCGACTGCCCCGGTCTGTGAAAGCCCGGCTTCGATGCGGGCGCGTTCCTCATTGGTGGGCTCGGCCACGCGCATCATCCCGTCGACGAATATCCGCAAGCCCGCATCGGTCGGCATGCGCCCCGCGCTGGTATGCGGGGCTTCGAGCAGGCCAAGCGTCTCGAGGTCCGCGAGCACCGAGCGGATTGAGGCGGGCGACAGGTTGAGCGTGCCGTCAGTGGCCAGCGTCTTCGAGCCGACCGGCTGCCCGCTATCGATGTAGCCTTCCACGACCCGCTGGAAAATATCGCGTGCCCTGTCTGTCAGTTCGGAAATGGGAAGCGATGTCATGCCGGCCAAAATAGCGCGCTTCTCGCCTGAGCCAAGGCTTTAACGCGGCGGTTGGCGGCCAAACCTTGCGGGCGCCGCCATTCACCGCCACACCCGCGCCCAATCATCCCGAACGATTCGAAAAGGCAGGCCTGACCCCATGCGTCCATCCAACCGCGCGCCCGATGAAATGCGCGCCATCACCATCGAAACCGGTTTTACCAAACACGCCGAAGGCTCGTGCCTGATCAGCTTTGGCGACACTCGCGTGCTGTGCACCGCCAGCATTGAAGAACGCATCCCGCCTTGGCTGCGCGGCAAGGGCGAAGGCTGGGTGACTGGCGAATATTCGATGCTCCCGCGCGCCACGCACACTCGCGGAAGCCGCGAGGCAGCGCGGGGCAAGCAATCAGGCCGCACGCAGGAAATCCAGCGCCTGATCGGGCGCTCCCTGCGCGCTGTGGTCGATCTGAAGAAGCTCGGTGAGCGGCAGATCACGCTCGATTGCGACGTGATCCAGGCCGATGGCGGCACGCGCACCGCTTCGATCTCGGGCGCGTGGGTGGCGCTGCGGCTCGCGGTCAACGGGCTCATCAAGGCAGGCGAATTGAAGGAAGACCCGATCACCGGTCAGGTCGCCGCGATTTCCTGCGGGATCTACAATGGCACGCCGGTGCTCGACCTTGATTATGACGAGGATTCCAGCGCCGATGCGGACGCGAATTTTGTCCTGATCGACGGCGGCCAGATCGCCGAAGTGCAGGCAACCGCCGAAGGTGCAACCTATGACGAGGAAGCGCTTTTGCGCCTGCTTCGCCTTGCGCGCATGGGCTGTGACCAGATCTTTGCAAGCCAGCTCGACGCGACCAAATGAGCCGCAGGCTTTCCGGCGGATCGCTGGTGATTGCCACGCACAATGCGGGCAAGCTGAAGGAAATATCGGCGCTGCTTGAACCCTACGGGCTCAAATGCCTGTCAGCCGGCGCGCTTGGCCTGCCCGAGCCGCCCGAGACCGGCACGACCTTTGTCGAGAACGCGCTGATCAAGGCGCGCGCTGCGGCGGAAGCCTCGCAGATGCCGGCATTGGCCGATGACAGTGGGCTGAGTGTCGATGCGCTGGGCGGGCGTCCCGGCGTTTACACCGCCGACTGGGCCGAGCGTCAGTGGTTCGAGGGTGATCCGGGGCGCGACTGGTACATGGCGATGGGCAAGGTTGAAGGGATGCTGCAACAGCTCGGCCCCAAGACCGACCGTAGCGCCGCGTTCCATTGCGTGCTGGCGATAGCGTGGCCCGACGGCGAATACGCGACCTATGAAGGCCTGTGCCCCGGCGCGCTCACCTGGCCGCCGAAGGGCGAAATGGGCTTTGGCTATGACCCTGTCTTCGTGCCGTCATCGCGCGCGGGCGAGGAAACCTTCGCCGAGATCGACCCGGCTGAAAAGCACGCGATCAGCCACCGCGCCGACGCCTTCGCAAAACTCGTCGCCGACCAGTTCGGGGCCTGAGGCCCTGAGAGCCTGAGGCTTATAAGCTTGCGGCACTGAAGGTGCCCTAGCGCCTCGCCACTTTCGGGCGGGGTGCGATGGTCTCACCGATCAGATTGCCCGCCGGCCAGTACCGGCACACCAGCACGTCGAACCGGGCACCAGAGGCAAGCGCGCAGCCCACCTCGCGCGTTTCGGGCCATACGATCTGCGTGTAGTGCCCCACATCGGACCAGCGTCCGGTGCGTGAGACCTGCGGAAAGCGCCCCGGAACGAAGTGGCGGCGTTCCTCGACGAAACTTGCGATCATGTCCGAGGCGGCGAAATAGTTGGCGGTGCCCATCCACAGGTTCTCGCCGGTCCGGCCGCGTTCGCTATTGTCCGAATGGCGCAGCTGGCTGGTGCGTGCCAGATGGACCGCCCAGCCCTGCGCCTCGCGCGCCAGATCGCCATTCCAGCGCAGCGGCGCACTGCCGAATTCCGCGCGCGCTTCGTTGTGTTCCTGCAGCCAGATATTCTGGTCCTGCGTATCCTGAGCATGGGCAAAGGCGCTCGCGCACAGGCCGATGAGGCCGAAGATCGCTTTTGCAAAAAGCCGTGCTTTCATGCGCAAAGCTTGACTTGTCCCGCTTAAGAAAGGCTGAAAGATCCTCATGGCGCGCGCACTTTACATCCACTGGCCCTTCTGCGCGAAGAAATGCCCCTATTGCGACTTCAACTCGCATGTGCGCGAGCGTGTCGACCACGCAGCGTGGCTCGAGGCGCTGCTCGCGGATATGCACGCCGAAGCGAGCGTTGCGGGTGGGGAGCGGCTGCATTCGATCTTCTTTGGCGGCGGGACGCCCTCCCTGATGCCGCCTGCGCTTGCGGGTGAGCTTCTTGCCGAGGCCGAGCGGCTCTGGGGCTTTGAACCCGGCATCGAGATCACGCTGGAGGCCAATCCGACCTCGGTCGAGGCCGGCAAATTCGCCGATCTTGCGAGTGCGGGCGTCAATCGCGTGTCGCTGGGGGTTCAGTCGCTTGAGGATGAGACGCTGCGCTGGCTCGGGCGGCTCCACGGCGCGCAGGAGGCGCTGGGCGCGCTTGAGACCGCGCAAAGGCATTTCGATCGCGTCAGCTTCGATCTCATTTACGCTCTGCCGGGGCAGACACCCGATCACTGGCAGGCGCAACTGGCGCAGGCTCTCGGCTTTGGCACCTCGCATCTCTCGCTCTACCAGCTCACCATCGAACCGGGCACGCGCTTTGCAACCGATGTGCGCCTTGGCCACTTTGCCCCGCTCGATGATGACGAGGCGGCAGAGCTGTATGACCTGACGCAGGCGATGACAGCGGCGGCGGGCGTCCCCGCCTACGAGACGAGCAATCATGCACGTCCGGGCGAGGAGAGCCGCCACAACCTCACCTATTGGCGCTATCAGGATTATTGCGGCATCGGGCCGGGCGCGCATGGGAGGCGCGGCGGCTTTGCAACGGTGCGCCACAAGAAGCCCGAGAACTTTCTCAAGGCTGTGAGCGAAAAACGCCACGGCATTGCCGAGCAGTCTGGCCTTTGCCTCGAGGAACAAGCCTCCGAAGCGCTTCTGATGGGCCTGCGCCTTGTCGAGGGGATCGATCTCGCCACCTTCGAGGAACGCTTTGGCAGGCCGCGCTGGTCGATGGTGAGCAAGCCGGACTGTGCGCGCTATGAAAAGCTCGGCTTCGTCTGGCAGCGCGGCGACCGGATCGGGGTCGAGCGCAAGGGCATGGGCGTGCTCAACAGCCTTATCGAGGCGCTGGTTGCGGACGAACTGGTCGAACCGTGAGCGGTGCCGGGCTTCTCGAGACGTGGCGCGACCATCTCACTGATGCGAGGCGCCGGTCGCCGCATACGGTGCGAGCCTACACCGCCTCGGCTGCGCGCATTGTTGCAGCGATGGGCATTGTGACTTGGAATGACGCCGCGCGTCTCGAGGCGCACGACCTGCGCCGTCATCTCGCCGCGCGCCGCGCTGAAGGCCTCGGCAATGCCAGCGCTGCGCGCGAACTCTCCGCGCTTAAAGCCTTTATCGCCTTTGCGCGCGAACAGGCGGGCGATCCCGACCCTGCGGCCCCTCGCCTGCGCGGCCCGCGTCAGAAGAAAGGCCTGCCCCGCCCCGTCACGCCCGATGAAGCGGTGAACCTGGCTGATCTGGTGGACGGCCTTGCCGCCGACGACTGGATTGGCGCGCGCGACCGGGCGGTGCTGCTCTTGATGTATGGATCGGGCCTGCGGATTGCCGAGGCGTTGTCGCTCAAGGGCGGTGATGCGCCGCTGGGCGAAACGCTGAGCGTCACCGGCAAAGGCGGCAAGCAGCGCATCGTGCCGATCCTGCCGATCACGCGTGCAGGGGTGGAAGCCTATATCGCCGCATGCCCGTTCGATCTCGAGCGCGAGGCCCCGCTATTTCGGGGAGCAAAAGGCGGCCCGCTCTCGCCGGGCATGGTGCAAAAGTCGATGGCGAGCGCGCGCAAGGCGCTTGGTCTGCCCGCAACGGCAACGCCGCATGCGCTGCGCCACTCCTTTGCCACCCACCTTCTGGGCGCAGGCGCGGATTTGAGGTCCTTGCAGGAATTGCTGGGCCACGCCTCGCTCGGCTCGACACAGATCTACACCAAGGTCGATGCCGCCCAGATGCTGGAGGATTACCGCCGCGCCCATCCGCGCGCCAAGAAGGGTCCGCGCTGAGAGGGAACTGCGCTGAGTGGGGCGTCAATCCGTGCCCTCGCCCGCATCGCCTGCATCCCCGGCATCCTCGGGTTCCCACGCGATCACCCGGCGCACATACCAGGCAATGCCGAGCGCGATCATGGCGATGATGACGAAGCTGGCGATCTGCTCATAGGTGTCGAGATAGGTGGACAGCGCATCGCCGAGCACGATCAGCAGGGCATTCCAGATGAGCGAGCCGAGAAAGGTGAGCACGCAAAAGCGGATGATACCCATCTGCGCCAACCCCGCGGGTAGCGAGACGATCGTGCGCAGGACCGGCGAGAAGCGCAGCACGAAGACGATCCAGTCACCATAGCGGCGGAAGATGTGTCGCGCGCGATCGAATTCGCGCCATTCGAAGGTCAGCCAGCGGCCATAGCGGGCGATGAAGGCGCGCAATTGCGCCTCGCTCCAGCGGCGCCCCATCCAGTACCAGAACAGATTGCCCGCCGTGGTGCCCAAAGTGCCGACGATCAGCAGCGGCCAGAACGCCATGTCGCCACGCGCGACCAGGACCCCGCCGAAACCCATGATGATCTCGGAAGGGATCGGCGGGAAGATGTTCTCCAGCGCCATCAGCGCAAAGATACCGACATAGCCGCCCTGCCGGATGACCTCGGCGATAAAATCCGTCATGTCAGGGATACACGCGAGGCACCTATTGGTTCATCGAAGCAACGCGCCCCTCGATCGCGTCCCAGATCATTCCGGCAATATCGGTGCCGTCGAATTCGGAGATCGCGACGATCCCCGTGGGCGAGGTGACATTGATCTCGGTCAGATATTTGCCGCCGATCACGTCGATCCCGACAAAGGTCAGGCCAAGGCGCTTCAATTCCGGGCCCATCGCTTCGCAGATTTCCACCTCACGCTCGGTCAGCCCGGTTTTTTCCGCGCTGCCGCCCATCGCCAAGTTGGAGCGGAACTCGCCCTCGCCCGGCCTGCGGTTGATTGCTCCCGCAACTATGCCATCGACCAGAACGATGCGCTTGTCCCCCTCCGCCACTTCGGGAAGGAAAGGCTGAACCATATGAGGCTCCGGCCAGGTCTGGTTGAAGACCTCAAACAATGCGGACAGATTGTCACCATCGGCGGGCACGCGGAAGATCGCCTTGCCGCCATTGCCGTGGATCGGCTTCACCACCACAGCACCATGCTCGGCCATAAAACGCCGCACTTCGTCGACCGAACGGGTGACGAGCGTTGGCGGCATGTATTGCCGATAATCGAGCACCATCACCTTTTCAGGCGCGTTGCGAACGCTTGCGGGATCATTGATCACCAGCGTCTCGCCGGCGATGCGTTCGAGCAGATGGGTCGCGGTGATATAGCCCATGTGGAAGGGCGGATCCTGCCGCATCAGAACAACGTCGATATCCTTGCCCAGATCAAGGCGCACCGCCTCGCCCTTTTCGAAGTGATCGCCCACCACGCGCTGCACCTTGACCGGAAAGCCTTGCGCGAAAAGCCGGTCATCGGCGTCGAGGGTCAGGCTTTCGACGTGGTATTCGAACACCTCGTGGCCGCGTTCCTGCGCGGCGAGCATCAGTGCAAACGAGCTGTCGCCCTTGATGTTGACGCTTTCGATCGGGTCCATCTGCACGGCGATGCGCAATTTCTTCGGGGCAGGCATATCGGGTTCCTATGGCATCCAGGCGTTGGCGATGTGGCGCGGGAAGGCGCCCGGTGCAAGGAGGATTACGTCGATCCGCATATCCTCGCCCGCTGTTGCATATTGGTGCCCGACAGCCTCGACCGCCGCTGCAACCCTTGCCAGCCGCCGCTCGTCGATCGCGGTGGCGAGATCAGCCGCGCGGCGACGCCATTTGACTTCGACAAAGGCGACAAGGCCGTCCTTGCGCGCAACGAGGTCGATCTCACCCTGCCTGGTCTTCACGCGCCGTGCGAGGATTTCCCAGCCCTGCCCGGCCAGCCATTGCGCAGCTTCGTCTTCTCCCTCGCGCCCGCGCGCATCAGCGATCACGCGCTTCTCGCTCATTGGCCCTTCAATTCCATCGCGCGCGCATAGAGCGTCTTGCGGTCGAGCCCGGTTGCCTTGGCAACACGGGCTGCCGCCTTGCTGACCGGCAGATCTTCCAGCGCCTCGCGCAGGAGCGTATCGGGGTTGTCCTCCATCGGCGCATCGCCCGGCGGACCAACCAGCAGCACGATCTCGCCCCTTGGAGGATGGTCGGCAAAGTGCGTGGCCAGTTCTTCAGGCAGGCCGGTGCGGCATTCCTCGTGCAGCTTGGTGATCTCGCGCGCGACCGACACTTCGCGCTGCGGCCAAAGATCGGCAAGCGCCTGCAGGGAGCGCATCAGCCGTGGCCCCGTTTCATAGAAGATGAGCGTTGCCGCCACGTCTGCCACCGCCTCGAACGCCTCGCGCCGCGCCTTGTCCTTGACCGGCAGGAAACCGGCAAACAGGAACCGGTCATTGGGCAGGCCGGACAGCGTGAGGCCGGCAATCACCGCACAGGCTCCGGGGATCGAGGTCACCGTCACGCCCGCACCAAGCGCCTCGCGCACCAGACGATAGCCCGGATCGGAGACCAGCGGCGTGCCCGCATCGCTCACCAGCGCGACGGGCTCCCGCGCCGCCTGCTCGATCAGCCGTTCGCGCACCTTTTGCGAGGCATGGTCGTCATATCGCTGCATGCGCGTGCCGATCCCGAAGCGGGACAGCAATCGTCCGGTCACGCGGGTGTCTTCGCAGGCGATCACGGCGCAACCCTTCAGCGTATCGACAGCGCGGAACGTCATGTCGCCAAGATTGCCAATCGGCGTTGCGACGATATAGAGGCCCGGCTCTAGTGCCCCGGACGAGGGAGCCGAAGGCACATCGGATACAGACAGGTCGGGTTCAGGCGGGTTGGTCACAAGGCCCCGTTTGGACGAGGCAAGAGGGGTCGGCAAGAATGAACGGGTTTTTGGAAAAGGTTGGCCTGGGGAAGAAGGCGCGGATGAAGGCGGGGCTGAAGGCGCTGTTTTCGCGTCGTTCGCTGGTGGTCGCGGGCAGCGCTGCGCTGCTGGGCGCGTGTTCGGTGATTCCCAAGAGCGAGCCTGTCTCAACCGGCCCCGTGGCCCAGCCGACACCCCAGCCCACGCCAACCGCCCTGCCCACCGATTCGGCGCGGCACCGCATCGCCTTGCTGGTGCCACTGTCAGCCAGCGATGAACGCACCGCGCAAGCGGGCCAGTCGCTCGCAAATGCAGTGACGATGGCGCTGCTTGATACGGGCGCGGACAATATCCGCATCACCACCTACGACACCGGTGATGGCGCAGGAAAGGCCGCGCAGCAGGCGGTGGTCGATGGCAACCGGTTGATCCTCGGGCCGCTGATCGGCCAGAACGTGCCCGCCGTACAGGCGCAGGCTCGCCGTGCCGGGGTCCCGGTGGTCTCGTTCTCGAATGACATCGAAGTCGCCAGCGCCGATGTTTTCCTGATGGGCTACATGCCCGAACAATCGGTGAAACGGTCTGTCGAATATGCCGCCTCGCAAGGGTCGAACCAGTTCGCGATCCTCGCACCCGACAACACTTATGGCAATCGTGCCTACAGCGCCTTTCGCGAGGCCCTGCAAAGCTCGGGCGGCAATTTCGTCGCGCGCGAGACCTATGAGCCGGGCAACACCTCGATCATCAGCGCTGCCCAGCGGCTGCGCACGGGCGGCGGCTATGACACGGTCCTGATCGCGGATCGCGGCGCGCGCGCGGCGGCTCCTGCCCGTGAATTGAAGCGCGAAGGCGCCGAGGGCACCCGCATCCTTGGCACCGAACGCTGGGCCGGCGAAGCGGCAGTGGCGCGCTCTGCTGTGCTGAACGGCGCGATGTATTCCACCGTTTCCGAGCGCCGGCTGCTGCAATTTGTCGACAGTTACAAGCAGCGCTTTGGCGATGCGCCCGACCGTCTGGCAACGCTGGGCTATGACGCGGTGCTGCTCACCATCCGCATGACGCGCGACTGGCAGGTGGGCACGCCCTTCCCCACCAGCGAACTTTACAATTCGGGCGGTTTCCTGGGGATCGACGGGCCGTTCCGGTTTGATCGCAGCGGGGTCGCGCAGCGCGCGCTCGAAGTGCGCCGGATCGAGAACGGCAAGGTGCTGACGGCTGACCCCGCGCCCGCCAGCTTTGGCCAATAAGGTCCGCCTGCCCTGCCGTGGCGGGGAATAACCCTCGAAAAGCATCTTTGTGCGCCTTGTGACGCGCTCGCTCGCGCGCCATATTCAAGGGCATGTCAGATGATCTTTTCGAGAACACGCCAACCTCCAGCGGCAATTACGACAGCTCCTCGATCGAGGTGCTCGAAGGGCTGGAGCCGGTTCGCCGCCGGCCGGGCATGTATATCGGGGGCACCGATGACCGCGCGCTCCACCACCTCGCCGCCGAGGTTCTCGACAATTCGATGGACGAAGCGGTTGCGGGCCATGCGAGCCGGATCGAAATGCGATTGGAGGAAGGCAACCGCCTGACAATCTCTGATAATGGCCGCGGCATTCCGGTGGACGAACATCCCAAATATCCGGGCAAGTCGACGCTCGAAGTGATCCTTTCAACGCTGCATTCGGGCGGCAAGTTTTCCGGCAAGGCCTATGCCACCAGCGGCGGTCTGCACGGCGTGGGCGTCAGCGTCGTCAACGCGCTGTCCTCGCACACCCGCGTCGAGGTCGCGCGCGACAAGCAGCTTTACGCGCAGGAATTTTCCAAGGGGCAGACATTGGGCCCGATCGAGGTGGTCGGCGCAGCGCCCAACCGGCGCGGCACGCAGGTCTCCTTCACCCCCGACACCGAGATTTTCGGTGATCGCCAGTTCAAGCCGGCACGCCTGTTCAAGCTCGCCCGCTCCAAGGCCTATCTGTTCGCCGGCGTCGAGATCCGCTGGAAATGCGCCGAGAGCCTCACCAGCGACGATGTCCCCGCCGAAGCGGTGTTCAAATTTCCCGGCGGCCTCGGCGATCACCTGAAAGAGCAGATCGGCGCACGCGAATGCGTCACCGCCATTCCCTTCACCGGCAGCCAGGATTTTCCCGAAGACGAGGCGGGCAACGGGCAAGGCCGCGTCGAATGGGCGATGGCCTGGCCGCTTTATTCCGACGGTTCGACCAGCTGGTATTGCAACACCGTGCCAACGCCCGATGGCGGCACCCACGAACAGGGCGTTCGCAAGGCGCTGACCACGGCTCTGCGCGCCTTTGGCGAACTCACCGGCGCCAAGAAGGCCAAGGATATCACCGCTGATGACGTAATGACCGGCTGCGAGGTGATGCTGAGCGTCTTTATCCGTGATCCGCAATTCCAGTCACAGACAAAGGACCGACTGACCTCGCCCGAGGCCGTGCGCCTCGTCGAGAACGCGGTGCGCGATCATTTCGACCACTTCCTCACCGACGATATGGAGCGCGGGAGAGCGCTGCTGGGCGAAGTGATGGAGCGCATGGACGAGCGCCTCAAGCGCAAGCAGGAACGCGAGATCAAGCGCAAGACCGCGACCAACGCGAAGAAACTGCGTCTGCCGGGCAAGCTCACCGATTGTTCGGGCGAAGGCGACCGGGAAACCGAGCTTTTCATCGTCGAGGGCGATTCAGCGGGTGGCAGCGCCAAGCAGGCGCGCGACCGCAAGACGCAGGCGATCCTGCCGATCAGGGGCAAGATCCTCAACGTTGCCTCAGCCACCGCCGACAAGATCCGCGCCAATTCCGAAATCGCCGACCTCACCCTCGCGATGGGCTGCGGGACGCGCAAGGATTGCGACGCGGAGAACCTGCGCTACGACCGCATCATCATCATGACCGACGCGGACGTGGACGGCGCGCATATCGCGACGCTGTTGATGACGTTCTTCTTCCAGGAAATGCCCGACGTGGTGCGCAAGGGGCACCTGTTCCTGGCCAAGCCGCCGCTTTATCGTCTGACCGCAGGCAAGGAGAGCCGCTACGCCAATGACGATGCGCACCGCGCCGAGCTGGAGGCGACCGTGTTCAAGGGCAAGAAGGTCGAAGTCGGCCGGTTCAAGGGTCTGGGCGAAATGAACCCGGCGCAATTGCGCGAGACCACGATGAACCCTGAAACCCGCCAGCTGATCCGCATCACCCTGCCGCAGGAGTTTCAGGCCCGCGCCAGCGTCAAGGAACTGGTCGACCAGCTGATGGGCAAGAACCCCGAACACCGCTTCAACTTCATCCAGAACCGCGCGGGCGAGATGGACCGCGACATGATTGATGCCTGAACCCCAAAGGCGCGGCAGAACGGGCGCAGACGCCGAGGACCGCGCCCGCTACCCCAACCCGCACGAGGAAGACATCATGGCGGGCGACCGGCGCCTGTCGCGGCCCGATGCTTCGCTGCCCGACTGGGAAGTGCCCGATACCTCGTACCGCCCGATCCCGATCGTGTGGTTCACCGGGGCCATGATCGTACAGCTGCTGGTGATGACCACGCTGGTTTTCGCTCTCGCGGGTTTGCCCGGCTATTTCACCATAGCGGGCGCCGGGGTTGCGACCGGCGCGATTGGCGCGTGGACCTGGCGGCGGGGTATGGCGCGCGCAGCTGCGGGATGGCGGATTGCGACCATCCTCATGCTTGTGGCGCAGCTTTCGCTGGTGCTGTTGGCGGTCGCTGACCGGATGTAGGCCAGGAAATCACCTTGCTTCTGTAAGAAATCCCCGCGCCACCAGACTAAAGGGGCATGAACAAGCAAGCGGATCTCTATCGAAAGGCGGGCGAGCAATTTGCCGCCAGCCTTGCGCGTCTCGCCCGCGCGATGGAGCGCGACCGCGAAAAGGCGCGCGATCTCGAGCAGGAGATGCACGCCGCCTTGTGGAGCAGCTTTGCCCGCTTTGAAGGGCAATGTGCGCTCAAGACCTGGGTTTACCGCGTCGCCCACAATGTCGCGGCCGATCACGTCAACAAGGCTGCGCGCGGGCCAAAGCGGGTGCCGCTCGATGAGATCGGCGACCTGCCCTCCCCCGCCGATCCCGAAGCTGAAACCGGCCAGTCCATCGTGCTTGCGCAGGTCCAGGACCTGATCCGCCAGCTGCCCTTCCCCGATAGCCAGGTGATGCTGCTGTGGCTGGAAGGCGAAAGCACGAAGGATATCGCCGAGGTCACCGGCCTTTCGACAAGCGCGGTGGGCGTGCGCGTCCACCGGCTCAAGAAGCTGCTTGCCAAGCATTTCCAGAACCCCGTCAAAGAAGGGATATCATCATGAGCCAGTTTCCGATTCCCCAATGGGCCGCTGCGGTGGATGATGCCCAATTCACCGACCCCGCCCTGATCGAGACCCGCGCCGCGCAATTCGAGCGCACGATCAAGCGCCGCAATGTCCTCGAATATGCCGCAGGCGGGCTCGCGCTGGTGCTGTTCGGCGCGCTCG
Organism: Erythrobacter sp.; assembly: GCA_043567175.1. Taxonomy (GTDB): domain Bacteria; phylum Pseudomonadota; class Alphaproteobacteria; order Sphingomonadales; family Sphingomonadaceae; genus Erythrobacter. Next base: position 581,359 of record CP121323.1, on the reverse strand, counting down.
CCATCGGTGCGCTGGCGATCGGCGAATATCTGTTCGCCGCTGCTGGCGCTTTGTGCATCGGCTCGATCCTCGTCGTGCTGTGGCAGCTCAATGCACGCGGGAGCTATCGCCCCGCCCCGCCTGAAGCGACCTGCCTCGAGCATTTGCGCGCCCAGTATAAGCGCCAGTATGAGGCGCTTCGCAGCGTGCCTGTGTGGTATCTCGGGCCGTTCGCCATCGGGTTGACCGGTTTCTACGGCGCCTTTGCCTACCGATTTGCCCAGGTTGGTGGGTGGGAGAAGGCACTCGAAGGCGTGTGGCTGCCCATGCTTGGCACCGCAGCCTTCTTCCTTGCGGTCTGGGCGCTCAACGCTTTTGCAGCGCGCGCTCTTAAACAGCGTATTCAACAACTCGATAGAATTTCGTGAGCGCCCTGCCACCCGATCAGACACAAGGAGGATTTCTCATGCCCCTGCCAAAACCCCGCATCACACAAAGTCTCGCCATCGCTGCAACCGCGCTCGCCGCCATGCTCGGTGTTCCTGCAAGCGCGCAGGACGCGCCCGGTCAGAGCCCGGCCAGCGTTTCGCAAGATGCCGAGACACCATTGGACGAGCGCGCGCATGATCTCGTCCGGCTGCTCAATGACGAGGCCGATCCGGAAGCACTGTTCGCGTCCAATTTCCTTGCCGCCATTCCGGTCTCGCAGATCAAGGCGATCACCCGCCAGCTAACGGGGCAATATGGTCCCGCAATCGCGGTCGAGACCATTGAGGCGCGCAGTGAAACCGCAGCGCTGGTGACAATCCGGATGGAACGAGGGCTTGCTGCCTTCTCGCTGTCGCTTGATCCGAACCAGGCGAACCGGATCAACGGCCTCAGGGTCGAGGGCGTGACGCCCACAGGTGACAGTCTTGACCAGATCAGCGAGGCGCTCGGCGCGCTTCCGGGCGAAGTCAGCGCCTATTTCGGGCCGCTCACGGAAGAAGAGGCTGTGCTGGCCATCAACCCCGCGCAGCAAAACCCGCTGGGTTCGACGATGAAGCTCTACGTCCTCGCCCAGCTTGGCCGCGAAGTGGCGGCGGGCGAGCGGGACTGGAGCGATGTCGTGCAGCTTGATCGCAAGAGCTTTCCGAGCGGCAAGATGCAGGACTGGCCCGAAGGCGCGCCGGTGACGCTGCACACGCTGGCGAGCATGATGATCTCGATCAGCGACAACACCGCCACCGACGCGCTGATCCGCTTGCTTGGCGAGGAAGCGCTGGCCAGCATTCTCGAGGCCACCGGCCATTCCGCGCCGCAGCTCAACGCGCCCTGGTTGACGACGCGCGAGTTCTTTCTGCTCAAGGCGGGCGAGCCGGCGCAGCGTGACGCCTATATCGCCGGACCCGAAGCGGCCCGCGCGCGCATCCTTGCCGGGCTGGAAGACAATCCGGCAAGCGCCCGGCAGGTGGGCGACGCGTTTTCCGGGCCGCCTGTCGCGCTTGATATCGAATATTTCGCGAGCGCGCGCGATCTTGCCAGTCTTCTGCGTTTCATGCGCGCCGAGTGTGACCCGGAAGTCTTCGCCATCATGGCGATCAATCCGGGCATCCCCCGCGAGGCGCTGAGCAATTGGGACTATGTCGGCTACAAGGGCGGGAGCGAGCCCGGCGTCCTCAACGTCACCTGGCTGCTGCGCGACAAGGCGGGCGAGGACCACATGCTCTCATTGAACTGGGTCAACCGCGAGGAGAGCGTCGCCTATAGCGAGCTTGAGGCAATCGCGCTGCGCATTCTGAGCCTGCCGCAATAGATCGGGCGCGAAAGCTCGCTCTTGCATGGCTCTCGCGCCGCCCCTATCGCTTGGCCAAACCGAAATTACGTTGCAGAGGAAAACCAATGACCGACACGCGTTTTGAAGGCACCAGCAATTACGTTGCGACCGAGGATCTGAAGGTTGCCGTGAACGCAGCCGTCAAATTGCGCCGCCCGCTGCTGATCAAGGGCGAGCCGGGCACCGGCAAGACGATCCTCGCGCATGAGGTCGCCGAGGCGATCAAGGCGCCGCTGATCGAATGGCATATCAAATCGACCACCAAGGCGCAGCATGGACTGTACGAATACGACGCAGTGGCGCGTCTGCGCGATGGCCAGCTGGGCGACGAGCGCGTTCACGACATCTCGAACTACATCAAGAAGGGCAAGCTGTGGGAGGCCTTCACCTCGCCCGAGCTGCCGATCCTGCTGATCGACGAGATCGACAAGGCCGATATCGAATTTCCGAACGATCTGTTGCAGGAGCTCGATCGCATGAGCTTCGATGTCTACGAAACGCAGGAGCGCATCGAGGCCAAGGAACGCCCGATCGTCGTCATCACCTCGAACAACGAGAAAGAGCTGCCCGACGCGTTCCTGCGCCGCTGCTTCTTCCACTATATCAAGTTCCCAGATCGCGACACGATGCAGGAAATCATCGATGTCCACTTCCCCGACATCCAGAAGGTGCTGGTGAAGAAGGCAATGGATATTTTCTACGAACTGCGCGACGTGCCCGGCCTGAAGAAGAAGCCGTCAACCAGCGAGCTGCTCGACTGGCTCAAGCTGCTGCTGCACGAGGACATGCCGCTCGAAGTACTGCAGGACAGCAACCCGAACAGCGCCATCCCCCCGCTTCATGGTGCCTTGCTGAAGAACGAGCAGGATGTGATGATGTTCGAACGGCTCGCGTTTATGGCGCGCCGCAATCCGAGCTGACGGGCGCCAGTTTAATTTAAATTTTCGCGCCGCTCAGGCTGTAGGCGAATTTCATGTCGCCCCAGCGCTCGCCATTGATGCGCATCGGCACATAGACGCTGCGCACCACGCTGTAGCCGCCGCCTTCGGTTGGCTGGCGGAAGACCGACAGGCGATAGGGCGCCTCGCTTCTGAGCGCGGCGCGGTCAGCGTGGTCCATCAGGATGCGGCCATTGCGGCAAAAGCGCGTGTCGTGCTCCAGATCGCCCGTCGGCTTGCGGCAGAACCGCTCGATATGCGTAGGCATGAAGCCATTGATATCGGCGCATACGGTCGCGAGCGCTTCGGCCATCGTGTCGGTCGAATGATCGAAGATCGGTTTCCACACGCGCGTGGCGAATTCGGTGATCCCGGTGGTGAAGCGTTCGGGCGCCGAGCCGGGGATCAGCCGGTAATCGCGGTCAAATACGGCCGCGCGGCTGATCTCGCCGCTTGCGATGGCTTTCTCGGTTGCCTGCATGAGCTCACGCGCAACCTGCATGGCGTGGTCCGCCATCGCTTCGTCGCGCGGGGAAAGCCCGGCCTGCACGAGACCATCGAACATGTCGTTGGCGATGCTTTCCAGACCCACCGCCTCGCTCTTTGCCTGTGCCAGCTGCGCCTCGTTGTCGCGGGTCACGCGGTCATAGCGTTGCAGCACGTCCTGCACCCGGTGGACATGGCCGCTGATCGTGCCGGTGGAGCGTGCGATCACGTCGTTCTGCTTGTCGACCTCTTCGACAAGGCCGCTCACGCTCGCCATCGTCTGTTCGATCTGTGCAACCGAGGCCTTGGCCTCGCCGCTTGCCTGGCTGCCCGCCTCGATCTTGGTGATGACGCTGCTCGCCTCGTCGCCAAGGCTCGCAATGGTCTGGGTGATTTCCTCGGTCGCGCGGCGCGTATCATTGGCAAGGCTCTTCACCTCGCTCGCCACCACCGCGAAAGTGCGGCCCGCATCGCCCGCGCGCATTGCCTCGATAGTCGCATTGAGCGCGAGGATGTTGGTCGTCTCGGCGATATCGTCGATATCCTGCGCGCTGCGGCGCACCTGCTCCATCGCGGCGGCAAAGGTGGTGACGTGCTGGCCGAGCGTATCGACCATTTCGAGCAATTCGTTGATCCGGCCAAGCGATGAATGGATCAGCCTTGTGCCATCGTTCAGCCGCTCGATCGCGCGTTCGGAAAGGAGCCGCGCCTCGTCGCTGGCTTCGGCAACCTTGTCCTGGTCGGCCTCGAGGTCTGCGACGGTTCCCTGGAGGGCATCGTGTTCGGCGCGCAGGGCCTCGGAGGAATGGATCACCGCCTCGACCACGCCGGCGACCTGGCTGCATCCGACGGTCACCGCCCCGCAGCTTTCCGGGATGGCCTCCAGCGCCTTGGCGTTGCCGGTATCGATCGCGATGGATTTCATAAAGTCACAAGCCCCGTATCCTTGCGCGCCGGGGAACGGGCGCGCGATTTGGCACCGGTGGTAACCGTTTGTGGTTAGCGAAGTTTTAATGCCGCCTCAGCTCAGCGCTTTGAGGGCTAGCGCGGCACCATCCCTCGCGCTAAACTGGCGCCTATGTTCTTCAATTTCACAGACGAGCTGCGAGCCGCAGGCATCGGGGCCAGCCTCAAGGAACACCTCACGCTTCTCGAAGCGCTCGACAAGGAGGTGATCGAGCAAACGCCCGAGGCGTTCTATTACCTCAGCCGAGCGACCTTCGTGAAGGATGAAGGCCTGCTCGACCGGTTCGACCAGGTGTTTCACAAGGTCTTCAAGGGGATCATGTCCGATTACGGGCAAAATCCGGTCGAGGTGCCCGAAGACTGGCTGAAATCGGTCGCCGAGAAATTCCTGTCCGAAGAGGAAATGGCCGAGATCGAGAAGATCGGCGACTGGGACGAGCTGATGGCCAAGCTCAAGGAGCGCCTCGCCGAGCAGGAAAAGCGCCACGAGGGCGGCAACAAGTGGATCGGCACCGGCGGCACCTCGCCTTTCGGCAATTCGGGCTACAATCCCGAAGGCGTGCGGATCGGCGGCGAGGGAAAGCACAAGAAGGCCGTCAAGGTCTGGGAAAAGCGCGAGTTCAGGAACCTCGACAACACCAAGGAACTGGGCACGCGCAACATCAAGATGGCGCTGCGCCGACTGCGCCGCTTTGCGCGCGAGGGGAACCCGGACCAGCTCGATCTCGACAAGACGATCGAAGGCACGGCCAAGCAGGGCTGGCTCGATATTCACATGCGCGCCGAGCGTCGCAATGCGGTGAAATTGCTGCTGTTCCTTGATGTCGGCGGTTCGATGGACCCGTTCATCAAGCTGGTCGAGGAACTGTTCAGCGCGGCCACCGCCGAGTTCAAGAACCTCGAATTCTTCTACTTCCACAATTGTCTCTACGAGGGCGTGTGGAAGGACAATAAACGCCGCTGGCAAGAGCGCACCAAAACCTGGGACGTGCTCCACAAATATGGCCACGATTACAAGGTCGTCTTCGTCGGTGATGCGGCGATGAGCCCCTACGAGATCACCCATGCGGGCGGCAGCGTCGAGCATATGAACGAGGAAGCCGGCGCCACCTGGCTGCAACGCGTGACCAACACCTACCCGGCGACCGTGTGGCTCAACCCCGTGCCCGAAAAGCAGTGGGGCTATTCGCAATCGACCAAGATGATGAAGCAGCTGGTCGATGACCGGATGTATCCGCTCACGCTCGACGGGCTGGACGCGGCGATGCGCGAGTTGAGCCGCAAGCAGGGGCATTGAGGCGGCAGGCGGGCATCATGGCGCGCCCGATCTGACAATTCGCCTGGCGACCGGCGAGGAACGGATCAGCAGCTGATGCCGGTAAGCCGTGACAACTCGGATTGACACGTTATCATGTCTCCCATCACGTGAGGAATTGACCGCGCTTTTGGGAGAGGGACGCGCCTTATGGAAACTTCACAAGTCCGCACAGCCATCATCACCGGCGCCTCCTCGGGCATCGGTTTGTACGCGACAAAAGCGCTGATCGCGCGCGGGTGGCATGTCATCATGGCGTGCCGCGATGTCGCCAAGGGGCGCAGCGCCGCAGAGGATCTGGGCCTGCCAGAAAATCGCTACACGCTCGAGGAAGTGGACCTGGGCTCGCTCGCCAGTGTCCATGCCTTTTGCGACCGGTTCCAGGCACAGGGGCAAGCGCTCGATGCGCTGGTGTGCAACGCGGCGACCTATATGCCCCGGCTTGCCGAGCCCTTGCGCTCGCGCGAAGGCTTCGAGCTGAGCGTTGCGACCAATTTTTCGGCCACTTCGCGATGGTGAACCGATTGCTGGAGGACCTGCAACGCGCCGACGCGCCGCGCCTCGTCACGCTGGGCACGGTCACCGCCAACTCGGAGGAATTCGGCGGAAAGGTCCCGATCCCAGCGCCTGCGGATCTGGGTGATTTTGCGGGCCTGATCGCCGGCTTTCGCGAGCCGGTGGCGATGATCGATGGCAAGGCGTTCAAACCCGGCAAGGCCTACAAGGACAGCAAGCTCGCCTGCATGATGATGAGCCGCGAATTGCACGCGCGCTATCATGGAAAGACGGGCATCGTCTTCAGCACGCTCTATCCCGGATGCGTTGCCGATACGCCCCTGTTCCGCAACGCGCCCAAGGCATTCCAGACCATTTTCCCGTGGTTCCAGAAGAACGTGACGCGCGGCTATGTCTCGCAGCCGCTGGCAGGGGAGCGGGTGGCGCAAGTTGTGGCAGACCCCGCTTTTGCGCGCTCGGGCGTCCACTGGAGCTGGGGCAATCGCCAGCGCGAGGGGCGCGAAGCTTTTGCGCAAGACCTCTCGGCCAAGGCAACGGACGCCGCTCGCAGCCGCGAATTGTGGTATCTGACCGCCGGCCTGCTCGAGAGCGAGACGCAGGAGCGAGAACCCGCGTAAGCGCAAAGGTTTCGGCGATGCGCGCCGCTGTCAGTAGAGCAGATGGTCGCGCACGGACTGCTTCCAGAGCGCTTCGTCCTGCGCGGCGGCGGTGTCGAGATCGCCCGCAGCCGCCGCGGCGTCATCCACCCATTCGCGCAAAGCCGGGCCGCCATTGATGACGTCAATCGCGAGGCGATCGAGTTCGTACTCATAGGGAAAATCGCGCCACAGATCGTAATCGGGATAGAGCGTGCGGATCGCCTTGAAGGCGAGCGCCTGCAACCGCCACGGGCGGAAGAGTTCATGGGCATATTCCGGCCCTTCTGCATGCATCATCAAGGCGTTGCACAGCGAAGCTGAGTGTTTGTGAAAGGTCGGCTCGAACCAGCATTCGCGCACGATTGCGCCCCCGCACCATTCGGGCGCGATCTGCTTCATCAGCTTCCACACGCCCCTGGCATCGATATCGGGCGCCCCGAACAGGACTTCTAGCGGGCGCGTCGTGCCCCGCCCCTCGGACAAGGTCGTGCCTTCGAGCATCACCGTGCCCGCATAGCAGCGCGCCATGTTGACGCTGGCCGCGTTGGGCGACGGGTTGATCCATACACGCGAGGCCGGCCAGCCATAACCGCTGCCGACTGCTCCCGAAGGCTCATCCGGGCGCCAGCCCTCCATCGCGACAACGCGGTAATCCACGTCGAGCCCGAAATGCCCGATAAACCAGCGCCCCATCTCGCCCAGCGTCAGGCCGTGACGCATCGGCATGGGCGCGGCACCCACGAAGCTTTCCTGGCCCGGAACCAGCATCGTTCCCTCGACCGGGCGCCCGGCGGGGTTCGGGCGATCGAGCACCCAGACCGATTTGCCGCCTTTCGCCGCCTCTTCCAGCAGATAGAGCAGAGTTGTGACAAAGGTGTAGATCCGGCAGCCAAGGTCCTGCAAATCAAACAGAAAGACCTCGGCGTGCTCCATCATTGCCGCGCTTGGTCGCCGCACTTCGCCGTACAGCGAGAAGATCGGGATACTGTAGGCTTCATCCACTTCGTCGAGCGTCTCGACCATGTTGTCCTGCTTGTCTCCCTTGAGCCCGTGCTGCGGGCCAAAGGCGCAGGTGACGTTGATGCCCGCCGCGATCAACGCATCGAGGCTATGGGTGAGGTCTGCCGTCACGCTCGCCGGATGCGCGACCAGCGCGACGCGCTTGCCCTTCAATTCAGCCAGCAAGGCGGGGTCAGACAGCAGGCGATCGATACCGAATTTCACGAGTTTCATGGCGATCAGGTGAAACAGCATCGGTCGAAAGGCAAGCGGCAAGCTTGGAACTGAGTGGCCGACCCACTAGTTTAGGAGGTATGGATTACACCGCCCTCTCTTTCGCGCTGCTTTACGGCCTTGGCTTGAACCTTGCCGGCGGCCTGCTGACCAATGTGGGTGAGTGGTATCACAGCCTCAGGAAACCGTGGTTTCAGCCGCCGGGATGGGCCTTTGGCCCGGCCTGGACGATCATCCTCGGGCTGGCTGGATGGGCGCTTTATATCGGGCTGACCGAGGCGGCGAACCCGCAGCAATATACGATCGTCGCGGTCGCCTTCAGCGTCAACGCGGTCTTCCACTTCCTGTGGTCGCCGCTGTTCTTCACCTTCCGCCGCCCCGACTGGTCGATGATCGAGAACTGGGCGCTGATCGCCTCGACCATCGCGCTCGCCTTTGCGCTCGCTCCGGTTTCAGGCTTCGCTGCAAAGCTTGTTCTGCCCTATATCGTGTGGACCTGCTTTGCGCAGGCGATCAATTGGGAAGTGGTGAAGATGAACGGGCCGTTCGGGCCCAAGGCCGAAAACGCCTAAGCCTAGCGCGCAACGATCATCGTTCGACAATCCACTGGCGGCACGCCTCGGAGTGGAATTCGGGCTTGCCCGGTGGAAAGGCCAGCGCCCAGAACTGGATGCCGCCGCCGGGATGTTCGACAATGGCGTTGAGCGCCACTTGCGCGGGCGCGGGAAGATCGGCGGCGATGCTCGCTTTCAGCACCAGTTCCCCTGCCCCGTTGCTCGATGCGTGCGAACACGCAATCGAAATCGCATCTACCGGCGCATCGCGCATCCCTTCGCGAAAAGAGTCGAAATCGTAGCTTGCCCATTGGCCCGAAGGCGAGAGGTTGAACTCGACATAGCCGGGCTGTCCGATCGGCTGCCAGAAGATCTCGAAACAGGTCGTCTTCCACAGATTGTCGCACCGGGCGGGCGGCGCGTTGGGCGGAATGACGATCCGCGACACATCACCGTCGAGCCGGAATTCGGCCTCGCAGCCGGTATCGGTTGGCGTGATCGAGGCGGTCACGGCCCGGATCGGGCCAAGGTCGCATTCGCGGTGGAGCATGAGCGGTTGCGTTAGCGTTTCCATGGCGCACGCTATCGCCGAGCGGGCAATGGTGAGCAATAGGCTTTGCGCTTGCCCCTCGCGCTGGTAAGCGCCCCTCCACCATGACCGACACCGCCTTTGATTCCGACCTTTTGCGCCTCCTTTCGGAGCGCGGCCACCTGCACCAGATCACCGATGCGGGCGCGCTCGATGCGCTGGCGAAAAAACAGGTCGTCACAGGCTATGTCGGCTTCGATCCGACCGCGGCCAGCCTTCATATCGGCAACCTTGCTTCGATCATGCTGCTGCGCCGGTTGCAGCAGGCCGGCCATCGCCCGATCGTCATCATGGGCGGCGGCACGGCGAAGGTCGGTGATCCTTCGGGTAAGGACGAGACGCGCCAGATGCTCACCGAAGAGCGCCTTGCTGCCAATATCGCCGGGATCAGGGGCAGCTTTGAAAAGATCCTGCGCTTCGATGACAGCGAAACCGGCGCGCTGCTGATCGATAATGACGAATGGCTGAGCAAGCTCGGTTACATCGAGATGCTGCGCGCCGTCGGCCCGCATTTCACGCTCAACCGAATGCTTACCTTCGATTCGGTCAAGACGAGGCTCGATCGCGAGCAGCCGCTGAGCTTCCTCGAATTCAACTACATGATCATGCAGGCCTATGATTTCCTCGTGCTCGCGCGCGATCATGATTGCCGCCTGCAACTGGGCGGCAGCGACCAGTGGGGCAATATCGTCAACGGGATCGAGCTCAATCGCCGGATCGACGGGCGCGAGGTCTATGGCTTCACCGCGCCGCTGATCACGCGCGCGGACGGGGCGAAGATGGGCAAGTCAGTCGACGGGGCGATCTGGCTCAACGAAGACCAGCTGCCCGCCTATGATTTCTGGCAATATTGGCGCAACACCGATGATCGCGACGTGGGCAAGTTCCTGCGATTGTTCACCGATCTGCCGCTGGACGAGATCGCTCGCCTCGAAGCGCTCGAGGGCGCGGAGATCAACGCGGCCAAGGAAGTGCTCGCCAATGAAGTGACCGCTCTGGTGCGCGGCGACGAGGCGGCAACGGGCGCACAGGCGACCGCGCGCGAGACCTTTGCCGGCGGCGGCGCGGGCGATGATTTGCCTACGCTCGGGGTTGGACCTGAAGGCATGCGCATCGGCGCGGTGCTGACCCAGCTTGGCTTCACCGCGTCAGGCGGAGAGGCCAAGCGCAAGCTGGCCGAAGGCGCGGTCAAGCTGGACGGCGAACCGGTGAAGGACCCGGGCTTTGTCGTCGGCATTGCCGAAGGCGTGCAGGTGAAGCTGAGCCTGGGCAAGAAACGGCACGCCATCCTCACGCGGTGACGCCCGGATTCCTGAAGCCCCGAAGCCTGCCGCCCCAATTCCTACCGGCGCGTCAACCTTCGCACTTTACCAAATGTCAGCCTTTATCCCGGATTAGGGATTACCAAGGACAGACAATAAGGGGCGTGTGGCCGTGGCTGCTGGAGCAAATCTGAGTGTAACCGACATGCGCCAGGCGGCGCGTCATCCGGTCGATTTTCCGGTCATCGTCGAACATTATGCGCATGGCGACATGAACCTGCATGTCTCCAACCTGTCCGCGCACGGCTTCATGGTCGATGATGCGCAAAACCTCTCGCGCGGGGACCGCCTCATTATCTGCCTGCCGGTTGTCGGCCGGATCGAGGCCTATGTGATCTGGACGCGTGACAAGCGCGCCGGCTTCCAGTTCGAGCGTATCATTCGCCTCGACGATTTCGTCGCCATAATCGATACGCTGCAACCCAATCCGCGCCTGCGCCGCTCTCGCTGAGCCGCTACCCCTACTCCTAGCCCTGCTTGACCCTTGGCAGCGCGCCCCGGCCCTGTCATGGGCGCGGGCGTGACTGACACTTCCGCTTCCCGGCCAGCGCCCACGCACCCGGTCCAGATCCACAATTTCCGCGCCTACTGGCTCGCCCGTCTCACCATGACGCTGGCCCAGTATGCGATGATCCTCATCATTGGCTGGCAGGTCTACAACCTTGCGCGCGATGGCGGCATGACCATCCCCGAGGCATCGGGCCAGCTGGCGCTGATCGGCCTGCTGCAATTCCTCCCGCTTGTCGCGCTTGCGCCCTTCACGGGGCTGGTGGCGGATCGGTATGACCGGCGCAGCATCGCGCTCGGCACGCTTGTCCTGCAACTCGGCTGCGCGCTGGTGCTGGCCTGGTTCACCTGGGACGGCGCGATCAGCACCACGGTGCTTTTCGCGGTCGCGGTTGGGCTTGGCGTTGCGCGCGGCTTTGCCGGGCCTGCCTTTTCGGCGCTCGCACCCAATCTGGTGCCCAAGGAATTGCTGCCCACGGCGATCGCGATCTCGACCATTGCCTGGCAGACCGGATCTATCCTCGGTTTTGCGATGGGAGGCTATCTCTACGCGATTGCGCCCGCTTTGCCCTATGCGGTCGCGGTGGGCCTGTTCGCGCTCGCCATTGTCTCGCTTGCCACGATCGGCAAGGTGCCCCAGCCCCCGATGCGCAAAGATACGCGGCCCGTCGGCGCAATCGTCGATGGCCTGCGTTACGTGTTGCACAACAAGATGGTGCTCGGCTCGATCACGCTCGACCTGCTGGCGGTGTTCCTTGCCGGGGCAAACGCGTTGCTGCCGGTCTTTGCCCGCGACATCCTGCAAGTGGGAGAGGAAGGCCTGGCCCAGCTTGCCATGGCGCCTGGCGTCGGCGCGCTGCTGAGCGCGGCGTGGTTTTCCTGGCGCCCGCTCAAGAGCAATGTCGGGCCAAAGATGCTGGGCGCAGTGCTGGTCTTCGGGCTTGCCACGATCGTCTTTGCCCTGTCGCGCACGATGTGGCTCAGCCTGTTCATGCTGTTCATCATCGGCGCGGCCGACATGTTCAGCGTCTATGTCCGCCAGTCGCTGATCCAGCTGCACACGCCCGACGAGAAGCGCGGGCGCGTCTCCTCGGTCAGCATGCTCGCGATCAGCGCCTCGAACGAAGGCGGCGATGCGTTTTCGGGCGCGCTTGCCTTTGCCATCGGACCGATTGCCGCGCTGATTGCAGGCGGCGTGGGCGCGGTCGTCACCGTGGGACTGTGGGCGAGGATCTTTCCGGTCCTGCGCACAACCAGGACCTTCGATCCGCCCGAAGACGTGTTACATAGCGGCCAGACGCGAACACAGACACAGACTCAAACTTGAAAACAGGCACACAGCCTGACGGGAGAAGGCACATGAAAGCTGGCAGCATCCTCGAGACGATCGGCAACACCCCGCATATCCGATGCGCGCGGCTGTTTCCCGATCACGAAGTCTGGCTCAAATCCGAACGCGCCAATCCGGGCGGCTCGATCAAGGACCGCATCGCGCTTGCCATGGTCGAGGACGCGGAGAAATCGGGCAAGCTCAAGCCGGGAGGCACCATCGTCGAGCCCACCAGCGGCAATACCGGCATCGGCCTTGCCATGGTCGCCGCGGTCAAGGGCTACAAGCTGGTGCTCGTCATGCCCGAATCGATGTCGGTCGAACGCCGCCGGCTGATGCTTGCCTATGGCGCGAGCTTCGATCTCACGCCCAAGGAAAAGGGCATGAAGGGCGCGATCCAGCGCGCTGCCGAGATCGTCGCGACAACCGAGGGCGCATGGAGCCCCTCGCAATTCGAGAACCCCGCCAATGTCGAGGTCCATGTGCGCACGACGGCGAAGGAAATCCTCGCCGATTTTGCCGATGCGCCGATCGACGTGATGATCACCGGCGTTGGCACGGGCGGCCACCTCACCGGCTGCGCGGAGGAATTGAAGCGCCACTGGCCCTCCTTCAAGGCCTATGGCGTCGAGCCCGAAGCCTCGCCCGTCATCAATGGCGGTGAGCCCGGCCCGCACCCGATCCAGGGCATCGGCGCAGGCTTCATCCCCGGCAATTTGCACACCGATGCGATCGACGGCGCGATCACCGTCGATGCCGAGGATGCCAAGGAAATGGCCCGCCGCGCCGCGCGCGAGGAAGGGATGCTGGTCGGCATATCCTCGGGCGCAACGCTGGCCGCCATCGCCAAGAAGCTGCCCGATCTGGAACCGGGCACCCGCGTGCTTGGTTTCAACTACGATACCGGTGAGCGGTATCTTTCAGTTCCGGAGTTCCTGCCCGTTGAGTAATCTCACCCGAATCGACTATCGCGACGGCGACACGCCGCTGACCGGCCTCTACGCCTTGCCCGAAGGCACGCCGAGAGCCGCGATCACCGTCTACCCGACCTTCATGAATTCGACCCCCGGCGTCGAGGCGAAGGCGTTGCAGCTCGTGGACGCGGGCTATGCGGTGATGATCGCGGACTTCTTCGGCCCCGGCGCGCCCGCCAATGTGGACGAGGCCTTCGCGGCGCTGGGCGATCTCACCAGCGATCCCGTCGCCATGCGCCAGCGCTTTCGCTGCGCGCTGGAGACGACGAAAAGCCTCGCCCCCGACGTGCCCCAGCTAGCCATCGGCTTTTGCCTTGGCGGCAAGGCGGCGCTCGAAATGGCGCGTGACGGGCAGGACCTTGTCGCCGTCGCCAGCTTCCACGGCCTGCTGGAGACCGCCACGCCCGCCACCGATCCGATCACGGCGCGCATCCTCGTGTGCCACGGCGATGCCGACAGCATGGTGCCGCGCGCCCATGTCATGGCGTTCTGGGAGGAAATGGACGCGGCCAGGGCCAACTGGCACTTCCACTCCTATTCAGGGGTCGAGCACGGCTTTTCGCAGCCCATCGGGTTTGACGGTTCGCCCAACCCCGCCCACGATCCCAGCGCCGAGCGGCAAAGCTGGCGGTCGATGATGGACCTTTTCGATGAGGTTTTGGGCTGAGCGAACCCTACTCGCTCAACTTCACCGTCTCGCCGATCTTCGCCGCCGCAATCTCTTCATCGCTAAAGGGCAGTCGGTGCCACTCTTTCGCTGAATAATTGCGCGTCTGGTCGGCATAATGCGGCGAAGCGGGATTGGTCGATTGCGAGTAGGACAGGATCGCATCGGCCACCGGCCCATCCTCGTCAAAGCCCACGATCTGGATATAGCTGGAGCCGTGCACCGGGGTCAGGCCGCCCGGGATTTCGCGGCTGCGCTGCATGTTGAGCACGCCCGCCGTGCCCGGCCCGCCGTGAATGGCGATGCGGTCATTCCCGCCATAGCGCACCTGCACATCACCCCATGCGATCTCGGCCTCGCCGATCGTGTCCACGGCCTCTTCGGCCACTTCCTGAAGCGCGTCGAGCAGTTCGGTGCGCACCTCTTCGCTCGGTGTCAGGCCCGAAGGCGTGGTCAGCGGGTTTTCGGGATCGAAGGGGACCGCCCACAGATCCTTGCGGCCGCGCACCTTCTCCCAGAATTTCATGAAGACAAGCGCGCCTGTGCTTTCGACATCAAAGCGCCAGTCCCAGCGTGCAAGGATCTCGCAAGACTCGGCATAATCCCAGACGGTGCGGCAATGTTCGACCAGCGGATCGACCATCAATTGCGCGGCGAGGCTCTTGTTGCCGAAGGTCAGCTCCTTGGCGCGCGCGTGGTCCATCTTGCCCGCCGCCAGCATCGCCTCGGTCTCCTTGAAATTGGAGCGCGTGCGTAAGCTGAGCTGGTTCGAATGCGGCCCGAGGATCGGCGAGAGCGCCTCGTAGCGGCTCGATGCGTTGCTGATCCAGTAACTGTCATTCGAGTTCGTCACGTAATCGCTGCGCGTGCGCGAGGCCTGCGCATCGGCGGGCAACAGCCCGGCGAAGGGCGCGGTGGTTGCGCGCGTTGCGGTGTCGCATTCGGCGCGCGTTCCGTCGAGCAGCGTCAGGCGATCAGCGACAAGCGCGGTGAACGGCGTCGAACAGGCCTCGATCAGATCGGCGGTCACATTGGGAACGGCGGTGATATCGGCGTGGAGCGCGCTGCCTTCGCGGTCGGCAGCGATGGTGTTGACCCATGGAATGCCGAGCGTTTCGGAGACCACCTCCTCGATTTCGCTGACACTTGTGGCCTTGCCGATGCCCAGCCAGGTCTCGATCGCGCGGCCATTGTCCGAATTGGCATCGCGCAGGGCGAAGGCCATCGACTTGGTCCAGCCAAACGGCGTGCCCGGCACGGTGACGATGGGGCCAAAGCGGGTCGAATAGAAGGTGCGCGTTAGCGGCTGCGCGCCATCCGGCATCGGAACGCTGACCTCTTTGGCCTCCATCTTCACGCTCTCGCCATCGACGATGTAGCTGGTGGGATCATCGGGCGACAATTTGAGCATATAGGCGGCAAAGTGGCGCGCGGCGGTGACCGTATGCGTCCAGGCGACATCCTTGTTGAAGCCCAAAGTCGGGATCGGTGTGCCGGCAAGGCCGACGCCCATCACGTCATAGCCATCAGGCCCGCGCACATGCATCTGCCAGAAGCGCGCCGGGCCTTCCCACGGAAAGTGCGGGTTGCCGATCAGCAGGCCCTTGCCATCCACGGTGGCGTCCGACCCGAAGGCCCAGCCATTGCTGCCGAATGTGGGCTTGTCCTTGTCGGGGAAACCTGTCGGAACGCGCACATTATAGGCGGCTTTCGGCGCCTCGGGCGGCGCGGCGGTGGCGATGCCGGGCGCAAGCGCGAGCGAGCTTGCCAGCAGCATCTGCTTGCCGTTGAGGCGCATCATGTCGTCGCTGGTGATCGCTCGGACCCAGGCCTTGCCCGCGCAAGCCTCGGGCAACTCGCCTTCGTGGTCGGCAAGATAGCGGTTATAGCCCGCGACATAGCCCTCCATCAGCGCGATGCTGGCCATGTCCATCTGCGCTGCCGCGTTGGCGCGCATGGCCTCCAGATCGAGCTGGCTGCGATAAAAGAAATCGGAGGTGACATTGTCGACCTCGCTGAAACCAAGGACGCTGCTGTTTTCCGGCCCGAAATGGAGCGAGCGCTCGCCCGCGACGGTCGCGAATTCCTCGGCCAGCATGCACAGATTGTCTTCGGCATAGGCGTAGGCGACGCCGTAGCCCACGCTTTGCCAGTCATCGGCCTCGATATGCGCGATGCCATGCGTGGTGCGCGTGATCGATACGTCGAACCTTGGCTGGGCTGCGGCAGGTGTTGCCGTGCCTGTGACGGTGATCGCAGCGGCGCTGGCGGCGAGCGCGGCGAGGCTGGCGGCGCGTGAACGCATGATGGTCTCTCCCTGTTATATTGTCCTTGTACACAAGGCTAAGAGGGCTGCGGGATTAAGACAACTGCCAAGAGAAAATGCTTGGCGCAAAGCGGGCATTTCCTACTCCACGCAGCGCAGCTACGCTCTCGCCCGGGCCATTTGCATCTCCGATCTGCCAAAAAGGGCGGGCTAAACCGCCCCCTTTCCCCTCGCCCTTTCGGATGCGTTTTATGAACAAACTTTTCGTGCGACTCGCAAAAAGGCCCACAAAAAACCCGGCAAGCGCGCTGGCTGGCCGGGTCTTTCGGGTCACAGTCTGAAGAAGACTTACGCGGCGGTGGCGAAGGCCTCTTCGGGCAGTTTCATCATGTTGTCGCTGCCTGCTTCAAGCTTGCGACGAAGTGAGCCTGCATCGGGCAGGTAGCGCTCTGCATAATAGGCAGCCGAGGTCAGCTTGGCTTCGTAGAACGCCGCATCCTCGGGATTGCTCGCAAGCGCCGCCTTGGCGACCTGCGCCTGCTTGAGCCACATGAAGCCCAGCGTGACGACGCCCATAATGTGCATGTAGTGATGCGCGCCCGCGCCCAAGTGATTGGGGTTTGCCATCGCGTTCTGCATGAACCACATGGTCGCGGCTTTCTGTTCCTCAAGAGCCTTTTCAAGCTTGCCGGCGATCTCTTCGAGACCGTAGGTCTGCTTGGCTTTGGCGATCTCTTCCTCGACTGCGGCAAAATAGGCCTGGACCGCGCGCCCGCCCTTGCTGGCAAGCTTGCGCCCGCAAAGGTCCATCGCCTGCACGCCGTTGGTGCCTTCGTAGATCATGGCGATGCGGCTATCGCGCACGAACTGCTCCATGCCCCATTCCTTGACGTAGCCATGCCCGCCATAGACCTGCTGCATGTTGTTGGCGATCTCGTAGCCCTTGTCGGTGCCGTAGCCCTTGATGACCGGGGTCATCAGGCCGATGAGGTCGTCTGCGAGCTGGCGCTCTTCCTCGGTCTGGGCCTTGTGCGAAAGATCGACCTGGAGCGCGCCCCACAGGCACAATGCGCGCATCCCTTCGTTGAACACCTTGGCGTCCATCAGCATGCGGCGAACATCGGGGTGGACGAAGATCGGATCGGCCTTTTCCTCGGGCTCGGCCGGACCGGTGAGCGCGCGGCCCTGGCGACGATCGAGCGCGTAGGTGACGGCGTTCTGGTAGGAGACCTCGGCCTGGGCGAGGCCCTGGAGGCCAACGCCAAGGCGCGCTGCGTTCATCATGATGAACATCGCGGCAAGGCCACGGTTCTCCTCGCCAACCAGCCAGCCTTTTGCGCCGTCATAATTGAGCACGCACGTCGCGTTGCCGTGAATACCCATCTTCTTCTCGATCGAGCCGCAGCTGACGCCGTTGCGTGTCCCGGGCTCGCCATTCTCGTCGAGGATGAACTTGGGCACGACAAACAGTGAGATACCCTTCGAGGAATCCGGCGCGCCGGGCGTCTTGGCGAGGACGAGGTGGATGATGTTGCTGGTGAGATCGTGCTCACCGGCCGAGATGAAGATCTTGGTGCCGGTGATCGCATAGGAGCCATCGTCCTGCGGTTCGGCCTTGGTGCGGATCATGCCGAGATCGGTGCCGCAATGCGGCTCTGTCAGGTTCATGGTGCCCGACCACTCGCCGGAGAACATCTTGGGCAGATACATCGCCTTCTGCTCGTCCGAACCCGCGGCCTGAAGCGCTGCGGCTGCGCCGCTGGTGAGGCCGGGATACATGGCAAAGGCCTGGTTGGCGGTGCCGATGAATTCCTCGAACGCAAAGCTGATGACATGCGGCATGCCCTGACCGCCATATTCCTCAGGCCCGCCAAGCGTGGTCCAACCCGATTCGACAAGCTGGGCGTAGGCTTCCTTGAAGCCGTCAGGGGTGGTCACCGAGCCATCCTCGTGACGGGTGCATCCCTGCTCGTCACCGATCTGGTTGAGCGGGGCGAGAACCTCGGCGCAGAATTTGCCCGATTCGTTGATGACAGTGTCGATCATGTCAGGCGTCGCGTTCTCGAAGCCCGGCAGATTGCCGTAGCTCGCAAGGTCCAGCATCTCGTTGATGATGAAGCGCGAATCGCGCGTCGGGGCGGTGTAGGTCGGCATCACTCGGTCCCTTTCGTGTGCGGTTGGGTGCGGGTTTAAAGTGCTCTGATGTTCAGGGCGTAGCAGTCTTAGCCGAGGTCGAGTTTTTCGATCTCGGCGACGAATTCAGTCAGTTCCTTGATAGCGCTGTCGATATCGGCGCGCTGGGCCTTGAGCTTGCCGATATGCGCGAGGCAGCGCTCAATGGTGACACGGCGCTGTTCGACCCTGCCATCGTCAAGGTCATAGAGGTCAATCATTTCGCGGATTTCGGTCAGGCTGAAGCCGACATTCTTGGCGCGCATGATCCAGGCAAGGCGGGCGCGGTCGCGCTTGGAATAGACGCGGGTAAGTCCGACCCGTGCAGGGGCGATCAGGCCCTCATCCTCGTAAAAGCGCAACGCTCGGGCGGTGCGGCCGAATTCCGAGGTCAGATCGGAGATCGAATATTGCTCACGCTCAAGCTTATCGGGCGTATCGATATGCGCCCCGTTGCGACGTTGATTGGTGTGCGGAGTGGCTCCGGCCGTGCTTTCGGCCTTTTCGGCCTGCGTATGCGTCTGTGCAGTAGACATGCCAAACAGCTACCTTACCTTTACGTGAGCGTCAAGCATTGACCCTTACGCGAAGGTTACTCCTCGACCGGCCTGAGGGCATCGTCGTCAGGAGCAGAAGGGTCGAGTTCGCGGTAGAAGCAGGAGCGCGCACCGGTGTGGCAGGTCGGCCCTGCAGGAACGGCATGGATCACGAGCGCATCCTGGTCGCAATCAACGAGTATCCGCGTCACCTTGAGCACATTCCCGCTGGTCTCGCCCTTCATCCAGAGATTTTGCCGCGAGCGTGACCAGAAGGTGACGTTTCCGCTTTCGCGTGTGGCTGCCAGAGCCTGCTCGTTCATGAATGCCACAACGAGGACGTCTTTCGTCATCTCGTCCTGGACAATCGCCGGAATAAGGCCGTCCGATCCAAAACGGGGCGCAAACAGCGTTCCATGTTCCAGCTCATGCGTCGAAACGGATCGGGCGACCATGCGCGAAGCTCCTCTTGATGGTGGCCGGCGGCAACTACCGCGCGGCCTGTGGACGATCTGCTGCACAAAGGGAACGGGCGCATAATGGCAGGCATTCAGTTTGTTGCATGATCACAACAGATTTACCTCAAAATCTTTCCAAAAGCATGTTTGAACTTCCCGATTGGTAATTGGGATGGAAGAAACGCTGGACAAGCTTATTGCAAGCTTGTCCTGGCAGCAGACATTGCAATGCAGCGTTTGGTTAAGGGAGCGATCGGTCGTTAGTCAACAGCGGGGTGTTGGCACGGTTGATCGGTCGATGAGGAATTAGATCCTGATGGCGAAGTTAGGGGGTCGCCGTCTGAGCTCTTCAGAGCGGATCAAATTCGTTTCGTCACGTGGCGCCCGGGGCCTTCATGGCCTCGGGCGTTTCGTTTTCCGACATTGTACTTGATCTGGGGGCGTACTTGATCAGGCGCCGGCAATCGGCCTAGCCGTCCATCACGCGAGCGAAACAGGCGATGGTGACCGCGCGAGCGCCGCCCTCAAGCAGCGCCTCGACACATGCCCCGCTGGTTGCCCCGCTGGTGTAGACATCGTCCACGAGGACTACACTTCGCCCGTTCAATCTATCCACGCCTCCCGCCCTCACTGTGATCGCGTTGGCGAGCACGCGCTTGCGATCTTCCCTGCCCAGTCCGCCCAGGCTCGGCGTGCGCTTGCGTCGCTCAAGCGTATCAACACTCAAAGTGCCCTTGCCACGCCGCGCGAGCTCTCTGGCCAGCAGGGCCGCCTGGTTATACCCGCGTTCCCATAGTCGCACGCGGTGCAGGGGTACAGGCACCAGCAACGGTTCGTCTCCGGGCACCGGGTCTTCGAGCATTCGCGCCATCATCTGCGCCATCAAGGCAGCCAGTGAAAGTTTACCCCCATGTTTGAGCTTGAGGACAAGATCGCGCGAGATGTCGTTATATACGGTCGCGGCCCTGATGCCCTGGTGGCGCGGGGGGTTCTGGCTGCACAACCAGCAATCGAGATCGCCCGAACGGCGCTCGGAGATCGGACACCCGCAACTGCGGCATGCAGGTTCTCGCGGGCTTTCGAGCGCACCCCAGCAATCCACGCATAGGCCGCCATGCTGCGCGAGCGCCGCACCACAGCCGGGACAACGCGGCGGGTAGATCAGGTCCACCAGCGGGTTCAGCCCCGCCCTTATTTCGCGCGCCAGGTCCATGACACGTGTTTCGCATGGCTTGCGCATATCGCGCAAGCGCGGCAGGGCGCCCGGCATGGCAAGCGCAAATGTACCCCGGATCTTCAGCCCCAGACGCCGCGAAAAGCGGCTTGAAAGAGCCCTCGCCCGCAGCCACCGCGATGACGCAGCGCGGTTTATCCGCGATGAAATGGCCGATGACGTCATCGAACGACTGGCCTTCGTGCGCCATCAGCCCGAAAACCCTCTGCTGCTGGGCAATGCATCGGCGGATCTCGCCACAAGGCTCGGCACCTCACCTGTGGCGATCGATCCCGAGGCGCCCTACCCTGCGACCAGCTTCGATTTTATCGCTGCGCTCGGCAATTTTGACGCGGTCAACGATCTTCCCGGCGCGCTCATCCATATTCGCAACGCGCTTGAACCCGGCGGTCTTGCGATCGTCAGCTTTGTCGGCGGAGCAAGCCTCATGCGTCTGCGATCCGCGATGATGGCCGCAGAACCCGACCGCCCGGCGGCCCGCATGCACCCGCTGGTCGATCCACGAGCCGCGCCTGGCCTGCTCCAGCGCGCAGGGTGGAAGGACCCCGTGGTCGATACTCACACTCTCAAGGTGCGCTACGGTTCGCTCGATCGCCTGGTGGCCGACCTGCGCGATGAGGGGCTGGGCAGTGCGCTGGCCGACCAGGCGCCTTCGCTGGGCCGCGCCGCCCTCGCCCGTGCGCGCGCGGCCTTTCTGGCCAATGCCGAGGCTGACGGCAAGGTCACCGAAAGCTTCGAGATCATCACCCTTACCGGGCGTCGATCACTCGCCGGCACCTAATCCTTTAGCGCCGCCTGCGCCGCTGCAAGCCGCGCAATCGGCACACGATAGGGCGAGGCGCTGACATAATCGAGGCCTACATGCTCGCAAAACGCGATGCTGGCCGGGTCGCCGCCATGTTCGCCGCAAATGCCCAGCTTGATATCGGGCCTCGTCGTGCGTCCGCTTTCCGCCGCCATCTCGACCAACTGACCCACGCCATCAATGTCGATGCTGACAAACGGATCGCGCGGGAAGATGCCCTTGTCGACGTAAGGCGCGAGGAACCTGGCCGAATCATCGCGGCTCACACCCAGCGTCGTCTGCGTGAGATCGTTGGTGCCAAAGCTGAAGAACTGGCCTTCCTCGGCAATCTCGCCCGCCATCAGGGCCGCGCGCGGCAGCTCGATCATCGTACCAACCAGATAGGCCACGGTGATGCCCTGCTCGCCGAAGACTTCCTGCGCCACCCGATCCACAAGCGCCCTCGAAGAACATATGCTCGGTGCGGCACAGGCCGATCCCTTCCGCGCCGAATTGCCGCGCCATCTTGCAGTCCGCCGGCGTCTCGGCATTGGTGCGCACGCGCATCCGGCGGCTTTCATCAGCCCATTCCATCAGCGTGCCGAAATCGCCTGCAAGCTCGGGGTCAACGGTTGGCACAATGCCCAGCATTACCTGCCCGTTTGCCCCGTCGAGCGTGATTTCATCGCCCTCTTTCAATTCCTGCGAGCCGATCCGCAGCGCCCGCGTCGTGCGGTCGATTGACACCCCGCTCGCGCCCGAGACGCACGGACGCCCCATGCCGCGCGCGACCACGGCCGCATGGCTCGTCATCCCGCCGCGTGCGGTCAGGATACCTTGCGCTGCGTGCATCCCGTGAATGTCCTCGGGCGAGGTTTCGACCCGCACCAGGATCACCTTTTCGCCGCGATTGGCCCATTGCTCGGCCGTATCGGCATCAAGCACGATCTTGCCCGCCGCAGCACCCGGCGATGCAGGCAGGCCCTTGGTCAGTACGTGCCGCTCGGCATCCGGATCAAGCGTCGGGTGAAGCAACTGGTCGAGCGCCATCGGATCGATCCGCTTGACCGCTTCTTGCATCGTGATGAGCCCTTCGCCGACCATATCGACTGCCATCTTGAGCGCAGCCTTCGCGGTGCACTTGCCAGACCTGGTCTGCAGCATCCACAGCTTGCCGCGCTCGACGGTGAATTCGATGTCCTGCATGTCGCGATAATGCGCCTCCAGCAGGTCGAACACGCGGGCAAGCTCGGCATATGCCTCTGGCAGCGCCTCTTCCATCGAGAGCGGCTTGGCGCCTGCTTCCTCGCGCGCGGCCTTCGTCAGATATTGCGGCGTGCGGATGCCCGCCACCACGTCTTCACCCTGCGCATTGATCAGATATTCGCCGTAGTAAGCGCGCGTGCCGGTGGCGGGATCGCGGGTGAAGGCGACGCCCGTCGCGCTCGTATCGCCCATATTGCCGAACACCATCGCCTGCACATTGACCGCGGTGCCCCAGTCGGCGGGAATGTCGTTGAGGCGGCGATAGACCTTCGCGCGGTCTGAATCCCAGCTGTCGAACACCGCCGCGATCGCGCCCCAGAGCTGCTCGTTCACATCCTGCGGGAACGGCTTGCCCTGCTCCTTTTCGACGATGCCCTTGAATTCGGTCACCAGCGCGCGCCAGTCATCGGCGGCAAGTTCGGTGTCGGCGTAGAAGCCGTTATCTTCCTTGGTGATCTCCAGCGCTTCTTCGAACAGGCCATGATCGATGCCCAGCACGACGTCGGAATACATCTGGATGAAGCGGCGATAGCTGTCCCACGCAAATCGGTCATCGCCGCTTGTGGTCGCCAGTCCCTCGACCGTCTCGTCGTTGAGACCAAGGTTGAGGACCGTGTCCATCATGCCGGGCATCGAGACCCGCGCGCCCGAGCGAACCGAAACCAGCAACGGATCAGCAGCATTGCCGAAAGTCTTGCCAACGGCCGCCTCGATATGGGCCAGCGCCTTCATCACATAGGCGCGCAGGTCCTCGCGAAATTCCTCGCCGTTCTGCAGGTAGCGCACGCATTCTTCGGTCGTGATCGTGAAGCCGGGCGGGACCGGCAGGCCAATACTCGCCATTTCCGCGAGGTTGGAGCCCTTGCCCCCCGTGATGGTCTTGTCTTTTTGGCGCCGTTCGTTCTCGGCATCCTTGTGAGACGCGTTTCCACCGAAGGGATAGACCGTTTGCAGCGACATAAAATTTCCTACCTAGGGTGACAAAGGTGACACCGTGTCACCCTCGATTATTGCTCCAACCCTTTGTTTTATATGTATTGCCCTGAGAGTGACGGACAGGGTGCCGGTGCCTTCTTCATCCTTCTATCCGGCTGAAATCGGCGACCTGGTGCACGGCATTGCGGAAACGGGCGAGCAGCGCAAGACGCGCCTCGCGTTTCTCCGCCTCGGGAGCATTGACGACCACATTGTCAAAGAACGCATCGACGCTTGAGCGCAAGCTGGCAAGCGCGGCCATCGCGCCTTCGAAATCCTCCGCCTCGATCGCGGCAACCGCCCTGGGGGCGGCTTCGTCGAGCGCATCGATCAGCGCCTTTTCGTCCGCTTCGGGCGTGTAGGAAAGCGAATTACGATTCTGGTTTCGAGCGCGCATGGCGTCATCGAATTCCGGCTTGCCTGCCAGCGCAAGCGGGTCTTCCTCACCCGTCAATGGCGGCCGCGCATCGTCCACCCATTCCTCTTTTCTGAGGATGTTGGCCGCGCGCTTGTAGCCCGCCAGCAGGTTCGCGCCGTTCTCGGTTTCGATGAAGGATTGCAGCGCCTTCACGCGGGCGAGGAGGCGGACAAGATCATCCTCGCCGCCGAGAGCGAACACCGCGTCAATGAGGTCATGGCGCACACCTGCCTCGCGCTGCTGGACCTTGAGGCGGTCAGCGAAGAAGTCGAGGAGATCATTGAGCGTGGTACTAAATGGGGCGAGCGAACCATAAACATGTCCAAGATCATCCAGCCAAGTATCATAAATGACCTCTTTGGGATCGTAATACTCATTCTCTTCGGCGAAACTGATTTCATCATCCGTCCAATCACGACTGGTCCAATCAAGCCGAGAGATCCTGTATCTCGCATGGCCTTCATCGTCCTCGATAACCCTCAACATCACAGGATGATAAATAGTGTGGACACCTTCGTGGTCCTTCCCACGTCGAACCACCGCAAGGCCTTTAAACACCATCTCAACAGCCATGCCGAGCGGCGCGCGGAGCAGATTTTCCTCTAGCAAACTAATGACAGCCAATGCTGCACGCCGCAAAGCAAACGGGTCTTTAGATCCCGTTGGCTTCTCGCGCGCCGCGAAAAAACCGACCAACGTATCCAGCTTGTCCGCAAGGCTCACTGCCACCGTCACCGGAGCGGTCGGCACGTCGTCGCCCTGCCCCACCGGCTTGTAATGGTCGCGGATTGCCTCTGCGACCTGTGGGTCCAGGCCTTCCTTTTGCGCGTAATAGCCGCCCATAAGCCCCTGCAATTCGGGAAACTCGCCGACCATTTCGGTGACAAGATCGGCCTTGCACAGCCGCGCAGCCTGTTCGGCCAATGCAGGGTCGCCCTTGACGATCCCTTCCTCGCACAGCCAGCGCGCCAGCTTGGCCACGCGCTCGACCTTGTCGGCTACGGTGCCCAGCTTTTCGTGAAAGGTTATGCGCTCCAGCCCGTGGGCGTGCTCTTCGAGCGTCTTCTTCTGGTCAAGCTCCCAGAAAAAGCGCGCGTCAGAAAGCCGCGCGGCGAGCACCTTGCGGTTGCCGTCAACCACCACCGCGGGATCGCTCGCAGCGATATTGGCGGTGCAGATGAACGCGTTGGCGAGCCGCTTGCCTTCCGGCCCGCTCTGCTCGCACACGAAATATTTCTGGTTCACCTTGGCCGTGAGCTGGATGACTTCGGGCGGTACGTCGAGAAAGCTCTCGTCAAAGCGCCCGAGCAGCGGCACCGGCCATTCGGTGAGGCCAGCATTCTCCACCACCAGCGCCTCATCCTCGATCACGCTGAGGCCAGCGGCACGCGCCGCCTTGCGCGCGGCCTCGCGGATGATCCCGGCGCGTTCCTCGTGATCGACAATCACAAAGGCTTCGCGCAGCTGTTCGGCGTAGTCCTGCGCGCCCGCAATCGTCACCTGTGCGCTGGAATGAAAGCGGTGCCCCATCGTCTCGCGCCCGCTGGCGATGCCGTCCATCACGACCGGCACCACCTCGCCGTCGAGCAGTGCGACAATGCCCGAAAGCGGGCGCACCCAGCGCAGGCTCTCGGTGCTGGTCGAAGCCTCGCCCCAGCGCATCGACTTGGGCCAGGAGAAATCACGGATGATCGCAGGGATCGCAGCGGCAAGCAGATCACCGACTGCCTGGCCGGGCTTCTCGATCACCGCAAAATAGGTCTCGCGCCCCTTCACCTCGCGCACTTCGAGCTGGCTGCGCTCCACGCCGTTCTTGCGGCAAAAGCCGTCCACCGCCTGATCGGGCGCGCCAACCGGCGGGCCCTTGGCTTCCTCGCGCACGGCCTGCGTCTCCAGCGGAAGCCCTTGCGCGATCAGCGCGAGGCGGCGCGGGGTCGAATAGACGGCAAGACTGTCCGCGCTGATGCCGGCGGCCTCGATCTCGCGGCGAAACAGCTTTTCAAGCTCGCCGCGCGCGCCCTTCTGCATGCGCGCGGGGATCTCTTCGGATCGCAGTTCAAGAAGGAAATCAGCCATTACACACCAATCCGGGATACGTTGATGCCGCTTTGCCTAATGCGCTCGAAGGGATCC
The DNA here is from genome assembly GCA_043567175.1 of Erythrobacter sp. Classification (GTDB taxonomy): domain Bacteria; phylum Pseudomonadota; class Alphaproteobacteria; order Sphingomonadales; family Sphingomonadaceae; genus Erythrobacter. The sequence continues at coordinate 555,287 of CP121323.1, read as the reverse complement.
AGCCCCGCGGCGGCAAGGGCGACAACCTCTTTCACCAGACCGGCCTTCTTGAGAACGCTTGCCGGATTATGCCCGCTGTCATGGATCAGCAGGTGTGTCTGGTTTTCCGAGCTCCTGAAATGCTGAAAATGCTCACAGTCTGCATCACCATTGATCGTTATGTATCTGGTGCGGCTGTCAAAACAGCCCGAAAGGCTGTCCACTCGCCAACATGCGATCCGCGAGCGAAAGTTCATCCAGCGCTGCTCGTTGGGTACAATCTCGGGTTTGACCGAAAACTGCGGTGCAAAGGCCAAGGTGCTGGCAGCACCAACAAGCCGACTGGCCCAGATTGCTCCAAAGCCTCCCATGGAGTTACCCAGAGTCACAACGCGCTTGTTGGTGAGAAACGGAGAGAGGATTTCAAGCAGCCGCGCGCCCTCGAAATTATTATACCACGAGCAACGCATATCGCTGACGAACAGGGCGCTGTAGCCTTGCATCCGGCTTGAACCGACGAATTCCTCGGCTGCGATCTGGCCGAGCCCGTGCTGGATCCTGGTGAAAGCAACGATAACGTTTGGAGCAGAAACATCGCCCAGACGCGAGACTTTCAAGAGATCGTCCTCGAATTCCACGTCGAGAGCCGCGGTTATCGGCACCTGTGCATTCGCGGCGTGACTGGATCGCAGTCTATTCCGGCCAAAAGCCCTTATTCGGCCAAGAACACTCATAAGCTCCAACCCGAAACCCTGGCTTCCCATTCGGGCGTCATGCCCCTTGCATATTCCTCGCAAGAAGAGCGTGCCATATCGCGTACGCGGCCCATATAGCTCGCGCGTTCCTGTACGCTGATTACGCCGCGCGCCTGCAGCAGGTTGAAGATATGGCTCGCCTCAACTGCCTGTTCATAGGCCGCGATACCCCAGGCGCCCAGCGTGGGCGATTCCCAGTCATCTTCGACAAAGCGGATATCGTGTTTGAGCGGGTCGATGCCGATTGCTGAAAGGCTGGCGAGGTAGAGGTCCTGGATGGCGTCCGGGCTTGGCTTCATGATCACCTGGTATTGGTAATAATGCTGCAAGCGGTTCGGATTTTCGCCATAGCGCCCGTCGGTCGGACGGCGGCAGGGCTGCACGAACGCGGCATTCCACGGATTGGGCCCCAGCGCACGCAATGTGGTCGCGGGGTGAAACGTCCCTGCTCCCATGCGCATGTCATGGGGCTGGAGGATCACGCAGCCATTCGCGCTCCAGAAATCGTGGAGCGTGAGGATCATGTCCTGGAACGAGCGCGTCGGGTCGCGGGTCGGGGTGTTGGGGGGTACACCGTCTTTGACGGCGACCGGCTTTGCATCAAATGTCATGGCGCGACGGGCCATGGCGCAAGGGCTTTGGCGGGTCAATGGAGGCGCGTTTTACTTGCGCGCCCCAAACTCGGGATCTGTGCCATGAATTCGTCTGACGAAACGATCTGCACCAGGCTTTGGCAGCGATATCCGGCAATCGACCTACGCGGCTTTGCTTTGGGCAACATGCTGGCCAGGGCGGTCAGCACATCAGGGTTCTGACGCTTCATGAAGAACCGCCTCGGAGTGCTGCGCGCTGAACGCGATCGAGGCCGGAAAGCAGGATTCCTTCTTGCCCCTTGCCTTTCACATTGCCCGCCTCCTTGAATTGACGATAGTAAATATTTTCAGTCAGAGTAGACCGATACACAGTCCGCTTTTGTTTATCGGGCTCGATCCCGATCCAGTTGAAAGGAGTACCCCGATGACTTTCAGAAGCCTGTTTGCCACCGGCGCAGCTACTTTTGCACTGTTTGTCTCGCCCCCGGCCCTCGCCCAAAGCGAGGCTGTAGTCGCCGCCGATGACGCGCCAGCCGACCTCACTGCCAACGCCACCGATGCCCCCGCTGGTCCTGCCCTGTGGAAGGTCGCGGATGAGGATACCACGATCTACCTCTTTGGCACCGTCCATATGCTCCCCAAAGAGGTGGAATGGTACAAGGATGATATCGCCGCCGCGCTGACCTCGTCCGATACGCTGGTGACCGAGATCCGGATGGACCCGGAAAGCGAGGCCAAGATGCAGCAGGTCGCGATGCAGAAGGCAATGCTGCCTCAGGGCACGACATTGCGCTCGTTGCTGAGCCCGGAACAGGTCGTAGCCTACGAGGGAGCACTGGGCGATCTTGGCATGCCTGCCCCCGCCTTTGACCGGCTTGAGCCATGGATGGTTGGCCTTACCCTCGCCATGCTGCCGCTGCTCAAGGAAGGATATTCGCCCGATTCCGGTGTCGAGAAAGTGCTGCTCAGCAAGATCGGAGACAAGCCGCAGGACGCCCTCGAAACGGTCGAATTCCAGCTCGGCATCTTCGACAGCCTGCCGCAGGAAAAGCAGATCGACTTCATGATGGAGGCGGTCGAGGATCTCGATGAAGCCAAGGCTGCGCTCGACAAGATGGTTGCCGAATGGATCGAAGGCGACGCCGATGGCCTTGCAGAACTGATGAATGAAGGTCTCGATGATGCCGAGATCGCCGATGCGCTGCTCTATGATCGCAACGCCAACTGGGCCGAGTGGATCGACACCCGCCTTGATGCGCCCGGCACGGTCTTCATCGCCGTTGGCGCAGGGCATTTGGCGGGCCCAAGGAGCGTGCAGCAAATGCTGAACGAGCGCGAAATCTCGGTGGAGCGCCTGCGTTAGAGCAGGCGTCGCGCGCCGCGCAATTTTCTTGCTTTGCGGGCCATTCCCCTCTAACGGCCCGCACCTCGAACGCTCTGATCATCCTTGGAGGCGGTGCGCTCGAAAATACCTATCAAACGCATTCGAAAGGCAAAGACCCATGAGCGATATGCTTACTCTGCCGGCCGAACGCCGCGAACGGGCTGGCAAGGGAGCCTCCCGAGCACTTCGCCGCGAAGGTCGGATTCCCGCTGTTATTTACGGCGGCAAAGAAGAACCCCTCACGATCCACATCGAGGAAAAGGAACTGGTCAAGCAGTTGAACGCTGGCCACTTCATGAACTCGATCGTGAAGATCGAAGTCGACGGCAAGACCGTGCGCACCCTGCCCAAGGATGTTGCGCTCCACCCCGTCACTGATCGTCCGGCTCATGCGGATTTCCTGCGCCTGACGAAGGATTCCATGGTCGATGTCTCGGTTCCGGTCGTGTTCACCGATGAAGAGAAATCGCCCGGCCTCAAAAAGGGCGGCGTTCTCAACGTGGTGCGCTACGAACTCGAGCTGGTTTGCGAAGCTGACAAGATGCCTTCCGAAATCGAGATTTCGGTCGAAGGCAAGGAAGTGGGCGATTCGATCCATATCAGCGAAGTAACCCTTCCCGAAGGCAGCTCGAGCGCGATCACCGACCGCGACTTTACCATCGCGACCTTCGTTGCTCCCTCCGCGCTCAAGAAGAGCGAAGGCGAAGACGACGAGGAAGCGCCGGCAGCTGATGAAGTACCGGCAACCCAGGTGGATGCCGAAGGCGGAGACGAGAGCGACAGCGAATAAGCTGTCGCACCAACGCAGCCTCGCTGCAACGCTATCACCAGGAACACCGGGCTTCGCAAGAAGTCCGGTGTTTCGTTTTGAGAGCCGCGCGATTAAGCGGATGCCCATGCAAATCTGGACAGGTCTTGGAAATCCGGGAGCGAAATACGCGCTCAATCGGCACAATGTCGGCTTCATGGCGCTCGACGCGATCGCCGAGACCTATGGCTTCGGCCACGACCAGAAGAAGTTTGCCGGCAATGTACGCGAGGGGCGCATCGGGACGCACAGAATTCTGCTGCTCAAACCCGCCACCTTCATGAATGAAAGCGGCCGTAGCGTCGCTGAGGCGATGCGCTTCTACAAGCTCGATCCAGCAGCACTGACCGTCTTTCATGACGAACTGGACCTTGCCCCGTTCAAGGTGAAGATCAAGCAGGGCGGCGGGACCGCTGGACATAACGGGCTGCGCTCGATTGACAGGCACCTCGGCAGGGATTTTCGCCGGGTGCGCATCGGTATCGGCCATCCGGGGCACAAGGACCGGGTCTCGGGCTATGTGCTGGGCAATTATGCCAAGGTCGAAATCGATCCGCTCACCGACATGATCGGCGCCATCGCTGCCGAAGCCGAATGGCTGGCGGCTGGCGACGATGCGCGGTTCATGAACGATGTCGCGCTGAGGATGCAGTGAGCGAAGAGCCCTCCGAGCTGACCGAAAGCCCTGATCGTTTGGCCGGCATGCCCTTGTGGAAAGTGCTGTTCACTATCGGCCTTCAGGCGATGTTCTTCACCATAGCCGGCGTGGCGATCTTCCGGCAGACCGAGCGCCCGATTGCCGACTTTGTGGTGCTCGACTGGTCCGCAATCGTGAATGGCGTTGCACTGGCGCTGGTTCTGATGCTGTTGAGCATGGTGCTGAGCAGGCTCTTTCCGGCCTATGCCCGGCGGCTGATCCAGGCTCAGGCGCGCACTTACGGGTTTCTTGCGAACCGGGTGTCCATGCCCGCGATCCTCTTCATCTCCTTATGCGCCGGGATCGGCGAGGAAGCGCTTTTTCGCGGCGGTTTGCAGACGCTGCTTGGCGACTATATGCCGGCAGGCCTTGCCCTCGCTCTTGCTGCAGCAGCCTTCGCGCTGATCCATTTTGCCAAGCCCCATGTCAGCGCCCTCCTGTTCATCATCGGCTGCCTGTTCGGCTGGATCTACTGGCAGACCGGAAGCCTGCTCACCGTGATGATCGCACACGCGCTCTATGATGTTTACGCACTTTGGGCGCTTCAGAAGGCGATGGGCGAGATGGGCCTTTTAATGCCAAGACCGGCGGCACACTTGCCTGGTTGCCCCGGGCGTGAGACGCTGCAGACAGACAGGGATACGAGGGGAGAAGACCAGTGAACCAGATCAACCGCCGCACGCTGCTTGCCGGAGCCGCCGCCACGGGTGCGCTCGCTGCGACGCCAGGCACCGCACAGGCAGACATGGTCAAGCGCAAGACCGATCTTGAAGGCAAGAGCGTGCTCATCACCGGCTGCTCCAGCGGTTTCGGACGCCTCGCAGCGGAAAGTTTTGCCCGGCAGGGAGCGCGCGTCTTTGCCACCATGCGTCGCATGCCGCGCAAGGAAGCCGACGAGCTGCGCATTATGGCGCTTAATGAAAAGCTTGATCTGCAGGTGATCGAGATCGACGTCACATCGGATAGCCAGGTAGAGGAAGGCGTCGCGCAGGCAATTGCGATGGCTGGCGGTTCGATTGACGTGCTCATCAACAATGCAGGCATTTCCTATGGCGGCCCGATTGAAATTCAGGACATGGACGCCACGCGCCACATGTTCGAGACCAATGTCTTTGGCCCCCACCGAATGGCGCGCGCGGTACTTCCTGCCATGCGTGAGGCGAGAAGCGGGCTGATCATCAACGTCGCATCGCAGCTTGGCCGCGTTGTCGCACCGTCGCTCGGCCAATATTCGCCCACCAAGTTTGCGCTTGAAGCGATGAGCGAGCAGATGGCCTATGAACTGGTCCCTCACGGGATCGAGGTGACCGTGATCGAGCCCGGCGGCTATCCGACCGAGATCTGGGAGAACGCGCAGGCCAATTCGATGGAGCTTCTGTCGCGAGCCGATGAGAAGCACACCGATGGTTACAAGCAGCTGATCGAGGCACAGCTGTCGCGCAGCAATGGCGGCACGACTGATCCGATGGATGTGCCGAACGCGATGGCCGAAGTGATTTCAATGCCGCCGGGCACCCGTCCTTTGCGCCGCGCGGTGCATCCGGGGCCCAAACCGCAGCTTGCGATCAACGAAGTCAGCGCCAAGGCGCAGGTCGAATGGCTCGGTGCCTCACCCTACGGCCCCTGGATCAAGGCGGTGCATAACAGCTGAGGGCTTTATGACCCCCGCTGATCTGGCGGCGTCATCTTGAGCCCCGATCTTGAGCCCCGATCTTGAGCGGCGCGCGCTTTCGCGTATAGCGCGCCGCACACCACTTCAGCGAGATACAAAACCATGGGTTTCAAATGCGGTATCGTGGGCCTGCCCAATGTGGGCAAATCCACCTTGTTCAACGCGCTCACCGAGACGCAGGCTGCGCAAGCTGCGAACTATCCTTTCTGCACGATCGAGCCGAACGTCGGCCAGGTCGCCGTTCCGGATGAACGGCTCGACAAAATCGCTGCCATCGCCAAAAGCGCGAAGGTGATCCCCACGCAGCTGAGCTTTGTCGATATTGCCGGGCTCGTGAAGGGTGCGAGCTCGGGCGAGGGTCTGGGCAACCAGTTCCTGGGCAACATCCGCGAAGTTGACGCGATTGTGCATGTGCTGCGCTGTTTCGAGGATGACGATATTCAGCATGTTGCCAACAAGGTCGATCCACTGGCCGACGCTGAAGTGGTCGAGACCGAGCTAATGCTGTCCGATCTGGAAAGCCTCGAAAAGCGCGTCACCAATGCGGAAAAGCGCGCTACCGCAGGCGACAAGGAAGCAAAGATCCTTGCTAGCGTGCTTGGCCAGGCTCTCGAACTGCTGCGTGATGGCAAGCCTGCCCGACTCGTCGAGCCAAGGGACGACGAGGAAGCGCGGGTCTTCAAGCAGGCCCAGCTGCTTACCGCAAAGCCGGTTCTGTATGTGTGCAACGTGGCCGAGGACGAGGCCGCCGAAGGCAATGCGATGTCGCAAAAGGTATTTGAAAAGGCCGCAAGCGAAGGTGCGCAGGCCGTCGTCGTCTCCGCTGCGATCGAGGCTGAACTGGTCGCCATGCCGATCGAGGAGCGCGGTGAATATCTTGAAGCCCTGGGCCTGTCCGAAAGCGGCCTCGCCCGCGTTATCCGCGCCGGCTATACGCTGCTGGGTCTCAAAACCTTCTTCACCGCCGGGCCCAAGGAATCACGCGCCTGGACCTTTCCAGATGGCGCCAAGGCCCCGCAGGCGGCAGGCGAAATCCACACCGACTTCGAGAAGGGCTTCATTCGCGCAGAGACGATCGCCTACGAGGACTACATCGCGCTGAACGGCGAAGCGGGCGCCAAGGAAGCCGGCAAGATGCGTCAGGAGGGCAAGGAATACCTCGTCCAGGATGGCGATGTCATGCTGTTCAAGTTCAACGTTTAATGCCGAGGCCCTAATGGCCGGGTCCGGCCAATCAGGCACCGTCTCTTGTCGACGGAAACTGGGTGGTTTGCGGACACAAACCAAACGCACGAGAAGCTTGACAGGGCGAGGGGTTGAAACGGTCTGATTGGTTCGTGGTGGCGGCGCAGTTTCTCTCGCGCCTATCCAGTCAGGATCGGTCCCAACCATGCGTTAAAGTCCGGGCTCGTATATAGGTAAGCGCCTAGGGCATTGGCGCAAAGCAAAGGCAGAGCCGCGTATTTGTAGACCGGGTGCAGGGTCCCTCGCGACAGAAAGTCGTACGCCATTCCGGTGCCGACGATGATCCACGTTCCACCGAACCAGAAAGGCAGGGCAAGGATGAAATCGGATACGCCCCAAACATCCGGCCGGAATAGCGCAATGATCCTCGCGTGCGCCCCGCCGAGGATCGCGGCGCTGGCCAGCAGTATCAGCCGCTTGTGAGCGGGTGGGTCTGTTCGCTTGATCCACGCAAGGGCCGCGAACACCATGAAGGCCGCACAAAAGGTGCCGCTTGTCGCTAGGAACCGAGTCGTACCCCCAGAGGGGAAGTCGCGCAGGAATCCATCGAACTCGGCGGCCATTCCCGACCAGACCATAACCACCGCAAGCGGCAACATCGCGAAGCCGAAAGCGCGGTGCCAGTTCATGCGCTTTGTCGCCGCAAACCACGCTTGGACCGCTAGCAGGGCCAACCATGCCGAGAACGACCAGACGTGGATCACCAGGGTCCACGTTGCCGGTTCGCGCACCTCGTCGAAAAATCGCCCAGTTACCGGCTGACTGAAACCGATCAGAACGACAGCCAAAGCATAAAGCCAGATGCCTGCCCACAGGCGGCCATCATAGGGGTGCCGCTTCGCAAATGTTTGATCCATACTTTCGGAGTGACCTCGCGCCATGCAGGTTGCCAATCACCGCTTACGCTAAAATAACGTCATTTCTACGATGCTGCGGCCGTTGGCTGAACCGCAACAGTTCAAGGCTTCGACTGGAGTCCGATTTCGGGGTCGGAAGCGGATTGGCCGCTAATTGCTTGGAGACAAGAATATGGGCCTCAACACCCGAAATGACTGAGGCGGGATCGCGCCCGCCCCAGTCGCTGTCAGAGTATCGTCACATGTTCATCTTGAGCTCACGCAGAATGTAGGTGCCCTTGATCTCTCTAATTTTGTTGTAGAGATCGCGGACTGTTTGGTTGCTGCTTTCCATGTTGGACTGGCCCCAAGCGTCCATGAACTTGTCGTACTCGGCCTTGTCAGGATCAAGCGACGCCATGTTGGGATAGGTGATCCGCAGCACGAGGTTCACTTCGTTGCTGCCGAACGGAACGGTGTAGATACCGTAGCTTGAGATTTGGCCGATCTCCATAGCGGCTTCGTTGGCCTTGACCCATGTCGACTTCAGACCTTCGAGGTAGAAGTCCAGTTGGCCCTGCTCGACCTTGACATAAGTGAGCTCGACCACCTGTTCTTGGGGAGTGTAGTCCTCCCAGACTTCAAGTTGCGCCGAGGCAGGCACGCTCAACGCAAGAGCCGCTGTTGCGGTTGCGATGCTCAATGATTTGCAGAAGTTCTTCATCTTCAATCTCCGGTTCAGTGGTTTGCGACCCTGATCCGGGGAAAAGTGAGCTGTTTCTTAGTTCCCCCAGCAGCGGGGGTCTCATGCAATTGAACCGGTGTCAATTTTTCCCGCTGAAGGCAGGGAGAGTGATCTTCCGAGTGAGAAAGCAATTGAGCCAGAAGCGGACAGTCTGTTCTTCTTCAGCGCGAGCCGCAAAATGGCTTCTACCCCTTTCACACGGATCGAAGACTAACGCCTGGCGATGCACTCCACTTCGACCGCCGCGCCGAGTGCAAGGCCATCGGCTCCAAACGCACTGCGGGCGGGAAACTCGCCGTCGAAATATTCGGCATAGACCGCGTTGAAGGCGGGCCAGTCGGCCATGTTGTCGATCATCACGGTGCACTTGACCACATCGGCGAAAGTCAGACCGCGGCGTTCGAGCGCGGTCTTGATGTTATCCATCACCTGCCGCGCCTGAGGCACGATCCCGCCCGCGACCAGTTCGGCGGTCTCGGTGTCGGTGCCGATCTGTCCCGAGAGGAACACGAAGCCGCCCGCTTCAACGGCCTCGGAGAAGGGATAGCCCTTGTCCCTGAAAGCGGGGTTGGCGTGGAAAATGGGTCCGCCGGGCTCAGCGGCTTGCGGGCTGGTCTGTGCCCCCTGCCCGCAAGCAGCCAGTCCAGCTATGCTGATTGCCGCCAGAATTGTGCGCATTCTCATCCCCCGCATACCCTTCGCGCCGCGCAGCCTAATGCCGCCCGAATAGTTTCTCGACGTCTTCCATGCTCAGCTTCACCCAGGTCGGCCGCCCGTGATTGCACTGGCCCGAGCGCGGCGTCGCCTCCATTTCGCGCAGCAGCGCGTTCATCTCGTCGACCCGAAGCACGCGCCCGGCGCGGACCGAACCGTGGCAGGCCATCGTCGCCAGCACGTATTCGAGCCGTTCCGCGAGGAGCAGCGAACCACTTTCGTCCTGCAGGCCATGCTTGGCGATATCATCGGAAAGGTCGCGCAACAGGATACCCGTATCCGCCTTGGCGATCGCTGCGGGAACCGCGCGCACAAGCATAGCCGATGGACCGAACCGCTCGATAACGAGGCCGAAGCGGGCAAGGCCCTGTGCAGCCTGTTCGAGCCGGTCACAATCGACCTCGTCCATTTCGACTACATCGGGCACCAGCAGCGCTTGCGAACGCTTGGCCGCCTCGTCTGCGCCGGCGCGTTTGAGCCTCTCGAGCACAAGGCGTTCGTGGGCCGCGTGCTGGTCAACCAGCACGAGTCCGTCGGCGCTTTCTGCAACGATATAGGTGTTCGCCACCTGCCCGCGCGCAACGCCTAGCGGGTATCGAGCGGCGTCTTCGGGGAGTGGAGCAGCTTCTTCGGCGCGGCCTTGCGGCAGGGCCTCTTGCGCAGAGGTTGCAACGCTCCATTCCTGACGTGCCTCATGGACTGATTGCGAGGGGCGCTGTGTCGGCGCGGACCAGTCGCGCCCCTCGAAGATCGAGCGCAAAGCGGGCGCAGGCTCAGTCTGCCAACGCTCCATCGCCGCACGGTCCGGGCCCTGCGCTGATCGGCGATCACCGGTCGAAAGCGCCTGGCGCAACCCCGAGACGATGAAACCCCGCACTGCCGCCGCATCGCGAAAGCGCACCTCGGTCTTGGCCGGGTGGACGTTAACATCGACGTCTTGCGACGGTATCTCGAGAAACAGCGCGAGCACTGCATGGCGATCGCGCGCGAGCATATCCGAATAGGCCCCGCGCACCGCCCCTACCAGCAGCTTGTCCTTTACCGGGCGCCCGTTGACGAAAAGGTACTGGTGATCGGCCACTCCGCGATTGTAGGTCGGCAGGCCCGCCATCCCGGTCAACCGCATCGCGCCGTGCGGACCATCGCGTTCGAGATCGATGGCAACCGCGTTGTCCTTGAGTTCGCGCGCGATGATCTGTGCAACGCGGGTGGCGAGATCCTCGTCGGCCTGTGTCGAGAGCGCCTTGCGCGTCCTGCCCTCGCTGCCGTTTTCCAGCGTGAAGGCGATATCGGGCCGCGCCATGGCAAGCCTGCGCACCACGTCGAGGCAGGCAATATATTCGCTGCGCGGCGTTCGCAGGAACTTGCGGCGCGCGGGGATCTTGGCAAACAGCTGCTCGACCCGCACCCTCGTGCCCGGCGGGAGTGCGGCAGGCCCGTCGTCGATATTCTCGCCGTGATCGACAACGAGGCGCCAGCCCTCCGCAGCGCCTGGCACGCGGCTTTCGATGGTAAGGCGCGCGACGCTGGCGATCGAGGGCAAGGCCTCGCCGCGAAAACCCAGCGTGGAGACAAGTTCGATCGCTTCATCCGGCAGTTTGGAGGTCGCGTGCCGTTCCAGCGCCAGCGCTATCTCCTGCGGGCTCATGCCGCAGCCATCGTCGGTCACCTGAAGGCGCGTGAGCCCGCCATCGGTGAGCTCTACCGAAATACGGTGGGCGCCTGCGTCAATCGCGTTTTCCACCAGCTCCTTCAGGGCGGCGGCCGGTCGCTCCACCACCTCCCCCGCCGCAATCCGGTTGACGAGATCGGACGGCAGGCGACGAATGTTGGGCCGATTGGAAGCGTCAGAAGGGGCGGCGTTGTCGGGCATTTGTCGCAGGCTAGCTGTCAACGGTCGCAAATTCGAGGGCAGCGGTGAATAATTACCATTTCCTTCAACAAAATTTTTGGCCTTTTTCGCAAGGTTTCGCTAGGCGTCCAAGCTATTGGGACCAGTGTGGATCGAGTCCGTCGCGGAACGCCTTTGCCGCGAACGAGTTTCGCATACCCTTCCAATCCAGCGCGCTTCACGGAACAGAACAAAAATCATGAGCTTTTTCGCTAATCTCTTCAAATTCGGTTCGCAGAACATGGCCATCGATCTTGGTACGGCCAACACCCTGGTCTACGTGCAGGATCAGGGCATCGTCCTCAACGAGCCCAGCGTTGTCGCGATCGAGACGATCAACGGTATCAAGCGCGTCAAGGCCGTCGGCGATGATGCCAAGATGATGATGGGCAAGACGCCCGACACCATCGAGGCGATCCGCCCATTGCGCGACGGCGTGATTGCCGACATCGAGATCGCCGAGGAAATGATCAAGCACTTCATTCGCAAGGTGCACGGCAAGCGCAACCTGTTCCGCTATCCCGAAATCGTGATCTGCGTGCCATCGGGCTCTACTTCGGTTGAAAAGCGCGCGATCCGCGATGCCGCCTCGAATGCGGGTGCCTCGGAAGTGCACCTGATCCTTGAGCCCATGGCGGCGGCCATCGGTGCAGACATGCCGGTGACAGAACCTGTTGGTTCGATGGTGGTCGATATTGGCGGCGGGACAACGGAAGTTGCCGTGCTTTCGCTGCGCGGCCTTGCCTACACCACCTCGGTTCGCACCGGCGGCGACAAGATGGACGAGGCCATCGTCTCCTATGTGCGGCGACACCACAACCTTTTGATCGGCGATGCAACTGCGGAACGGATCAAGAAGGATTACGGCATCGCCATGGTGCCGGAAGACGGTGTGGGCGAAACCATCACCCTCAAGGGCCGCGACCTTGTCAACGGCGTGCCCAAGGAAATCACGATCAATCAGGCGCATGTTGCCGAGGCCCTTTCCGAACCCATCGGTGCGATCGTCGAAGGTGTGCGCATCGCGCTGGAGAACACCGCACCCGAACTCGCCGCCGACATTGTCGACCAGGGCATCGTTCTTACCGGCGGCGGGGCGCTGATCCGACGCCTCGACGAACATCTGCGCGAGGAAACCGGCCTGCCGGTTTCGATCGCGGAAGACCCGCTCACCTGCGTGGCGATCGGCACGGGCCGCGCAATGGAAGACCCGATTTACCGCGGAGTTTTGATGACGGCGTAAACGCGCTCTGACGGCTCTTGCCACCCTGGCGTGGCTGGCTGCAAGACATGGCTGCAAAGGCACGTGTCAGAGCGACAGGGCGCATGTTGAACAAGGGGATACTTAGCGATGGCGCCGCCTTCTTCGCGCCGGTCAGGCTTTTCGAAGAAAGCGCGATATTCGGTCTTTACCGGATATCTGTTCGCCTCGCTCGGCGCCCTTCTGGGCGTTGGCCTGCTCGCGCTCTCCTTGTGGCAGCCCCAGGCTCTTGCCCCCTTGCGAGGGGCCGCGCAGGACGTTGTGTCCCCCGCCGGTCAAGCGACCGCAGCGGCGCGGTCGGGCTCTGGCGGGGTGTGGGGCACGATCACTGCCTATTGGAATGCGGGGCAGCAAAATGTCGAGCTGCGCGAGGAAGTCGAAATCGCGCGCATCCGCATCGCTGAAGCCGACGCGCTCAAGGCCGAGAACCGGCGCCTGCGCGCCCTTCTTGCTCTTGCACAGGGCGAGATCGATCCGGTCGCGACCACCCGCCTGATCGGATCAAGCGCCAGCAGCACCCGCCGCTTTGCCTATATCGGCGCTGGCCGGCTTGACGGCGTCAGGGTGGGTATGCCGGTGCGTTCGGCGCGCGGCGTAATCGGCCGCGTACTCGAAGTTGCTCGCGCTTCTTCACGCGTGCTGCTGCTCACTGATAGCGAAAGCGTGCTTCCCGTGCGTCGTGCAAGCGACAACACCGTCGCCTTTGCCGAGGGGCGCGGGGATGGTCTGCTGCGCGTGCGGCTGATCAATCTCGGGCTTAACCCGCTGAAGGTCGGGGATGTCCTCGTCACCAGCGGGGCCGGCGGATATTATCGCCCCGGCGTCGCGGTTGCGATCCTGACGCAATTGACCCCAGACGGGGGCATGGCGCGCCTGATTGCCAATCCTGCCGCGACCGATTTCGTCAGCGTCGAGCCGATCTACGAACCCCTCGCGGTGACCTCCTCGCAGGTGCCGCTCACCCAGAAACTTCCGGGCGGCAAGGCACGCGAATGATGGATCTGCTGTCGAATACCGCGCGGTCGGACCCCTACGGGCGCCGGATCAACCGGGAACAGTCTCCGTGGCGCGCGCGCAGCGTGCACTACATCACCATCATGCTCGGATCGGTCCTGCCGTTCCTGGTGCTCGCTGATGTGCTGCCCTTGCTCCCACCGCTGGGTTTTCTCGTCTTTCTGGGCTGGCGCATCATGCGGCCTGGGCTCTTGCCACTCTGGGCGGGTGTTCCGATGGGCGCGTTTGACGATCTTTTCAGCGGACAGCCCTTTGGTAGCGGCGTTCTGCTATGGTCGCTGGCGATGATCATCCTCGAACTCATCGAAGCGCGCTTTCCCTGGCGCGGATTCTACCAGGACTGGTTCACGGCCAGTCTAGGCGCGGCGGCCTATATCCTTGCGACCATGATCGTTTCCGGAGCCCAGCCTACGCCCGTCATGTTTCTGGCTTGCCTGCCGCAGATCGCGCTCGCGATCCTGCTCTATCCTTTCCTCGCCCACTTGATCGCGGGCTTTGACCGCTTTCGACTGTCCCGATCTCGGAGGGTGGGTTGAAGAAGTGGCGCTCGAAAGGAGGCCTTGGAAAACGCGGCTCGATCGTCAATGCCTCCACGCTCAAGAACACGTTTGACAGACGCAGCATTCTGATCGGAACGGTTCAGGGCGGCGTGGCGGTGCTGCTGGCGGTGCGCATGGGCTATATCGCCATCGCCGAGAACGAGAAGTACCGGCTGCAATCCGAAAGCAACCGGGTCAACCTCACGCTGATCCCGCCGCGCCGGGGGTGGATCCTTGATCGCAACGGCGCCCCCCTCGCCTCCAACCGTGCCGACTTTCGCGTCGATGTCATCCCTGATCGCCTGAGCGAGCCGGACAAGATGATCGACCAGATCGGGACGCTGCTGGCGCTTGAGCGAAGCCGGATTGCCGATCTCAAGCAGGATCTCGCGGTTTCGCGGGGCTATCAGCCGATCGAGGTCGCCAGCGGCCTTGATTACGAGCAATTTGCAGCCCTCAGCGTGCGCTTGCCCGATCTGCAGGGGATCGTCCCGCAGCGCGGCTTTTCGCGTTTTTACCCGATCGGTTGCGCTGTCGGGCACCTGATCGGCTATGTCGGTCCCGCCAATGCCGAGGAATATGCCGAGGAAGACCGCAACCCGTTTCTGGTGACACCGGGCTACAAGATCGGCAAGGACGGGCTGGAAAAGCAGTTCGAGCAGGAATTGCGCGGCGAACCCGGCGCGCGCCGGGTCGAGGTGACCGCCAGCGGTCGCATCATTCGCGACCTCGAAACGCGCGAGGACGTGCAAGGCGATCCGGTCAAGCTGACAATTGACGGGCCGCTGCAGGATTATGCCGCTCGCCGGATCGGGCTCGAAAGCGGTTCCGTGGTCATCATGGACTGCGATACGGGTGACCTGCTTTGCATGGCCTCGATGCCGAGCTTTGATCCCAACAGCTTTTCCGACGGCATCGGCAGCGTTGAATATGCCATGCTGCGCGAGGACGAACGGGTCCCCTTGCGCAACAAGGTCTTGCAGGGCCTCTATCCGCCCGGATCGACGATCAAGCCGATGCATTGCATGTCTTTCCTCGAAGCGGGCATTGATCCTGAGGAGAGCATCATCTGTGGCGGCGGGCGCAGGATCGGCAATCGCTTCTTCCGCTGTCACTCCAACCATGGCCGGGTCGACATGAACCGCGCCATCGCGCAAAGCTGCGACAGCTATTTCTATCACTTCGCCCAGCAGGTTGGCTTTGATGCGGTGGCCGACATGGCGACACGTTTTGGCATGGGTCAGCAATTCCCGTTACCGGTGAACAGCCAGTTCTATGGCACCGTGCCCAACCCGGCGTGGAAGGAGAAGAAGTTCGGCCGATCGTGGGAACCCTACGACACGGTCAACGCCTCTATCGGCCAGGGCTATTACCTTGCCAGCCCGCTGCAACTGGCAGTGCAGAGCGCGAGGCTGGCCACGGGAAAGAGGATAAATCCGAAGCTGGTTCTGTCGGGCGCGCAGCAAGATGCTGAACTCTTCAATTTCAGCGACGAGCATCTCAAAACGGTCCAGCTCGGGATGCGCGAGGTCGTCAACGGCGCCGGCACCGCCCGGCGGGCGCAATTGCCGATCGACGGCATCGAACTGGCCGGCAAGACCGGGACCGCGCAGGTCGTCTCGCTCAGCGTCTCTGACGGCCGCAGCGGCCCCTGGAAATATCGCGACCACGGCCTGTTCGTGTTCTTTGCCCCGTTTGATAAACCCAAATATGCCGGTGCGGTCGTGATCGAACATGGCGGAGGCTCGGGCTCGGCCTATCCGATCGCGCGCGATGTGATGACCTTCCTGTTCGATCCGGCCAAGGGGCTTGAAGCCTTGCGAACCCTGGAGAAGCAATGGGGCGGCACCGCCCAGCAGCGTCTCGAAAAGCGCTACGCCGCCTATGCCGCGGAACGCGGTGCGACCGTCACTCCGCCGCCGCGGCGCGACGAGGAGATCTTCGACCTGGTCGAGGCTGAAGCACGCGTCGCCGCGCGCCAGTCCCAGGCGATTGCCGATGATGCGATTGTTCCGCGCGAAGACCAGACCGCGGCCGGCACTCCGCCGCCCGGTGCAA
This sequence comes from Erythrobacter sp., assembly GCA_043567175.1. Taxonomy (GTDB): domain Bacteria; phylum Pseudomonadota; class Alphaproteobacteria; order Sphingomonadales; family Sphingomonadaceae; genus Erythrobacter. The sequence goes on along the minus strand of CP121323.1, from coordinate 539,096 downwards.
CGCGCATACCCGGCATGCCACGCGGTGATGCGGAGGGCGATGAATGATCTCGCAACGCTCCAGCGTCATTCCCTACACCATCGCGCGCCAGCCCTGGGGGATGCTGATCCCGCTTTTTCTGCTTGTTGCCTTCGGGGCCGCAGTGCTGTTTTCCGCTGCCGGTGGATCGATGCAGCCCTATGCAAGCTCGCACCTGATCCGATTTGGCGTCGCCCTGATTATCGCGGCAGTGATAACCGCCATGCCGCGCGATTTCGTCAAGCTGATGGCTTATCCGGTCTACCTGGTGGTGGTCGTGATGCTTGTGGGTGTCGAGGTGATGGGCGCGCTGCGTGGCGGCAGCCAGCGCTGGCTGGACCTGGGCTTCATGAACCTACAGCCTTCGGAACTGATGAAGCCGGTTATCGTCGTCACCCTCGCGCTTTATTATGCCTCGCTTCCGCTGGGCATGGTCACAAGCTGGCGCGCGCTGATCGTGCCCGCGGTGATGGTGGCGCTGCCGATGGGCCTTGTGCTGATGCAGCCCGACCTTGGCACCAGCCTTGCGATTGCCTTTGGCGGGGGCGTGGTGATGCTGCTGGCAGGCCTACCGATGCGCTGGTTCGTCGGCGCCGGGCTGGCCGGCCTCGCTGCCGCGCCGCTCGTCTTCTATTTCGGGCTCAAGGAGTACCAGCAACGCCGCATCCTCACGATGTTCGACAGCGAGTCCGACGCGCTTGGCGATGGGTACCACATTGCCCAGTCGAAGATCGCGATCGGCTCAGGCGGGCTGTTCGGCAAGGGCTTCAACAACGGCTCGCAAAGCCATCTCAATTACCTGCCCGAACCGCATACCGACTTTGTCTTTGCGACCATGGCCGAGGAATGGGGGCTTGTCGGCGGGCTCTTCGTGCTGGCGGTGTTCAGCGTTATCCTGCGCTGGGGCCTGCAGGTCGCGCGCGCAAGCACGGATCGCTTTTCAAGCCTGCTGGCCGCGGGGATGAGCGCGACAATCTTCTTCTACGTGGCAGTGAACCTGTTGATGGTGATGGGCCTTGCGCCGGTGGTTGGCATCCCCCTGCCCTTCATGAGCCATGGCGGCTCTTCCATGCTAACAAACATGATCTGCATCGGCGCGCTGATGATGGTCAACCGCTGGAACCAGAACACCCCGCGCGGGGGCTTTGCAAGCGGATAGCCCGCTCAAGAACTCGCGAGGCGCATGAAACACTTGATATCCGATGGGGGATCGCTAAATGCAGCGCCTCGCTTGATTCGACACTGGGCCCTGCCCCGTCATCAAGCCCGATCCGATCGGAACAGAATCGCGATCAGTGTGGACGCATAGCTCAGTTGGTAGAGCAGCTGACTCTTAATCAGCGGGTCCTAGGTTCGAACCCTAGTGCGTCCACCATTTCCCCACCTCATCACCAGCGTCTGCAACTCAAAACACGCACTGGTTCCGCGTGCATGTCGCTGCGCTTGAAAGACAGGCTGGTGCCGGGCCATTTCCGCACGCGGGGGCCGGACAGGTCTGCATTTGCGAAAGGTCAGGCGCTTAGGTGCCGGATCAGGTTTCGGGTGAAACGCGTGCCCTCGGCGACCTGGTCGAGGGTTATGAACTCGTTGGGCTGATGCGCCTGGTCGATCGAACCGGGACCGCAAATGGCGGTTGAAAAACCCGCCTGCTGGAACTGCCCTGCCTCGGCCGCATACGAAACCGCCTTGCGCCCGTTAGCGCCGGTCAGCGCGTGAGCGAGCTCGGCGGCCGGGTTGTTGACCTCGGGGGTCAATTGAGGGGCATCGGCCAGCGTCCGCGTGACAATCGAGCAATCGGGCGCAATCGCCTGCATCTCAGCTTCTACCTCTGCCGCCTCGGCGTTGTATTCCTCGAGGATCGCTGCAAGGCTGTCGCCTGGCACCGTGCGGACATCCCAGGTGAAGCCGCAGCGTCGCGCGAGGATATTGGACGCCGTGCCCCCTTCGATGATGCCAACCGACATGGTCGTGTGCGGCGGCGTGAAAGGTGATTGGGGTTCGGCTTCCCGCTTTCGCTGTTCGGTCATGGCGGCGATCTTGGCGATCAGGCGCCCGGCGGCCATGATTGCGCTCGCGCCGCGATGGGGCTGGCTTGAATGCGCTTCATGGCCGGTGATTTCGGTGCGCAGCACGGCGATCCCCTTTTGGCCGTCGACAACCTCCATATTGGTCGGCTCGCCCACGATCACCGCTGACGGCATCGGGACAAGGTCCTTCATCTCGCGGATCATCGCCGGCGCGCCAAGCAGGCCCACTTCTTCGTCATAGCTCAACGCGAAGTGAATCGGTCGCTTGAGATCTGCGGCGAGCATATCGGGCAAAAGCGAGAGCGCGATGGCCGAGAAACTCTTCATGTCCGCGGTGCCGCGCCCGTAGAGCTTCCCATGCCTCTCGACCACTTCCCACGGATCGGTCTCCCATGGCTGCCCGTCGACCGGCACGACATCGGTGTGGCCTGAGAGGACGACGCCCCCTTCGACAGTAGGCCCGACCGTGAAATAGAGATTGGCCTTGAGCCCGTCAGCGCTCGGCACCCGCTTCGATGCCACGCCATGCTGCGCCAGATAGGCCTCGATATCCTCGATCAGGGCGAGGTTCGAATGGCGCGAAGTCGTGTCGTGCCGCACGAGGCGGGCGATCCATGCGATCTGCGCTCCAAGATCAGTCATTCAAAGCCTTTCAGTTGCGCGGTGCCTGATGGACTCGACGAGATGGGCGCTAATGGCAACGCCCAATTCGTCCTTTCGATGCAACGGAATGACAAGCGGCACCCCTGGTAAACGCTCATCCCAGTAGGATCACGTAGCCTTCGCAAGCCAAGCAAGCCACGCCGCTAATGCGTAATTAACGTTAGTCTGGCAGACCGAAGCCTCTCTATTTCTGGGAAAATTCTGAAGCCGGACAAGGCGCGCTAACCGGATAATAACCATTCCTGATTAACGCGCTAGGTATGTCTACCAATGTCATCCCCCGGGCGCTGTTTGCCCTGGCAACAAGCGCTGCGTTAACCCTCGCCTCCCCTGCCCTTGCCGGCGGGATTAGCGCTGGCACGCTTATCGAGAACACCGCAACCGCGACCTACGAGGATGGGAACGGTCCGCAGACGATCGCGTAGAACACCGTGACCGTGCGCGTCGACGAATTGCTCGACGTCACCGTTACCTCGCTGGACCCCGGCCCGATCACCGCGACGCCTGGCGCAGCAATCCTTACGTTCGAGGTGACCAATCAGGGCAACGGCCCCGAAGCCTTCGAACTGGTCGCCAATCCGGTGGTGGCCGACAACGACTTCGAAGTCGTCGTCTCAAGCATCGCGCTCGATAGCAACGCCAACGGTGTCTACGATGAAGGCGTCGATGAAATTCTGACCGCTCCGCAGACCAGCCCGGTCCTGAGCGCGGACGGAGCGATCACCGTCTTCGTGGTCGTCACAGTCCCTGAGGATGTAAGCGACGAACAGCTCAGCCAGGTCGAACTGACCGCCAGCGCCGCCACGGGCAATGGCGCACCAGGCACCGTTTTTGCGGGCCAGGGCGAAGGCGGCGGCGATGCGATCGCGGGAACGACCACCGCCTCTGCAACGGCTCTCGGCAGCTTGCGCGCAGGGATCACCACGCTGGATCTCGAGAAAGCGGTAAGCCTGGCCGACCCGTTCGGTGGCACCAGCGCGGTGCCTGGCAGCATCGCGACTTTCACGCTGACCGCCAGCGTCCTTGGCTCGGGCGCTATCGAAGACCTGACCATTGCCGACATCATCCCCGATGGCACCACCTACGCGCCCGGCACACTCACCCTCGATGCAGCGCCGCTTAGCGATGCGAGCGGCGATGATGCGGGCGAAGCCTCCGACGAGGACGGCATCGCAGTCGCGCTGGGCACCACGCCCGGCGGCACCACCCATACCATCACCTTCGCAGTCACAATCGATTGATCCGAATTCCAGCTTTTCAGGAGAATGCCATGAAAACGCTTATCAAAATTGCCGCTGGTGCGCTTGTTCTCGCCGCCCCGCTCGCGCCTCTTTCCGCGCAGGACGCCGCACCCGCCAACGCCCGGGGCGAGGCTGCGAGCGAACCCAAGGTCACGCTAACAAGTGATGTGATGGCGATCATCACCACGAGCGACGAGGCCGGCAAGCAGACGACCACCCTCGCCAAGCCCGACGAGTTCACGCCGGGTACGAAGCTGAGCTTTGGCATGAACTATTCGAACAGCGGAACCGAGGCGGCCACCAACGTGACCGGCACCAACCCGCTCAACACCGCCGTGCGCCTCGCGCCCGATGCCGACCCGGCCCTGCTGGTCTCGGTCGATGGCGGCAAAACATTCGGCACGCTCGATACGCTCAGCGTCGCCACCCAGAACGAAGCCACCCGACCCGCAACCCACGACGATGTGACGCATGTCCGCTGGACGATTGCTTCAATCGCGCCGGGGGAAAGCGGGCGGATCGGCTTTCCCGTCATCATCCGCTGATCACCGACGATCCACGGAAGATAACCGCCAAGCCGTGCGGGCGGGACCATAGGCGCGCGGCACACGCAAAGGACCAGAATGATGAAAAAACGTACCCAATTGCTGGGGGCGGTGAGCGCGGTGGCGCTCATTGCCATGTCCAGCGCCCCGGCCATGGCGGAAGGCATAGCTGCCGGGACCATTGTCACCAACACCGTGAACGTCGATTATCAGGTCGGCGGCGTCGACCAGACAACGATCACGGCGACCGATCAATTCGCGATCGACCGCCGCATCAATGTCGATGTGACCTTTGCCGGCGTGACCGGCGGCGATGCGGGCACCCCGCTTGAGGTTGCACCGGGCCAGACCGGTATTGCCTTCGCCTATGATGTGACCAACCTCTCGAACGCTGCGGTCGATCTCGATCTCAACGCCGTGCTGGCGGTCAACACCAACAGCAATGCGACGATTACCCAGGTTTTTGTCGACGAAAACGGTAATGGCGCCTTCGATGCCGGCACGGACACGGTCGATTATGCCGCAGCGATGGACGCGGACGAAACCCGCCGCGTTATCGTTGTCGTCTCGATCGATTCCGATGCAGTCGACACAGAGACTTTCCAGGTCGATCTCAACGCCAACGCCTTCGAATCGGGCACGATGTCTGCCGGTGGCACAGGTGACGAAATCTCCGAAACCGCCAGCAACTCGGCCGATGCTTCGGTGGTCGACACCGCTCTGGTGGATGACAATTCCACCTTCTCGCTCGATGCAGACCGTGACGGTTCGGACACTGACCGCGCGTTTGCCGAGGTTTCCGCGGCCAATGTCACCGTCATCAAGTCGAGCCTGGTCGTCAGCGATCCGGTCAAAGGCACCAGCAACCCCAAGGCGATCCCGGGCGCGGTCATCCGCTACTGCATCGCGGTTTCGAACTCGGGCGGCGGCGCGGCTGCGACGGCCGTTTCGATCTCGGATGAACTGCCGGCGAGGTTGATTTCAACACGGGCACGATCCGTCGCAACACCGACGTGTCGATCGCCAGCGGCGAAGCGACCTGTGACGTCACGACTGGGGCCACGGCCACCGACAGCGACGCGGATGCCGATGGCGGCGCCTACGATTCGGGCACCGGCGTTGTTTCCGGCTCGCTCAACAATGTGGGTATCGACGCAACGCTGGGCTTTACCTTTGACGTGACCATCGCACCGGCGGTGGATGACGCCAGCGATGGCTCGACCACGGCTTCGGAAACGGCGGCGCGTAACACGCCCGACTAAAGCCTCACGACGGTGAATTCTTTGCGTGTTTCCTCCCCATTGGGGTGGCGAATGGCAGTGGCACTAGCGATAGTGCTGCTGCTTTGCGCTGTCTTCAATGGGGAGGCGCTCGCACAGGACAACACCCAAGATGATAAGACCGGGAGTCAATCCCGGCCGGTTATTGGTACGATAACCAACGTCGCCTCGGCGCAATGGAATTTCCAGGGGCGCGCAGCGAGCACGCGATCGAACGAGGTCAGCTTTGACGTGACGTTGCCGCCCCCCGAAATCCGCGCCTTCAGGCCTGCTAGCCAGGGGACGACCGAACTCTCGTTCCGCCAGCCCTTCTGCCAGCTCGCAGATCGCGGCGGGGCCGCAACCGACGCATCCGTCCCGACCGATATCGTGGCGGCCGCCCGTCCTCTCAGCCTGATGGTGGAACAATCCACGGTGCTGCGTGCCGGTGAGGATCTGGTGTTCGAGATCAAGGCTCTCGATGCCAACACCGATCCAAATGCCATCGACCAGCTGGAGGTCGAAATCACCACCACCACAGGCGACCGCGAAACGGAGATCATCTTCGAAACCGGTGAGAACACCGGAATTTTCGTGGGCCGTATGGCGACGGTGCGAATGCCTCCGCCCATGGCTCAAAGCGATTGCCGCCTCAGCCTTGTCGACGGCGCCTCGATAACCGTTTCAGCCACGATCAATGGCCGCGCCAATGTGAGCGTGAGCACCGATATCGAGGTCCTCGTCGACCCGTTCGGCGTGGTTTTCGACAGCGAAACCGGTGAGCCTGTCAACGGTGCGCGGGTCACATTGATCGACGATGCCTCCGGCCAACCGGCGACAGTCTTTGCCGAGGACGGGGTGACCCCCTGGCCCTCGAGCGTGATTTCGGGCGATCCGGTGACAGACGGAGCCGGAAACGTGGTCGAGATGGGGGCTGGCGAGTTCTGGTTCCCGCTGACATTCCTTGGCCGCTATCGCCTCGTGATCGAGCCGCCGCAGGACTATTCCGCGCCTTCGGTGGTTCAACCCGCACAGCTCGCCGGTCTGCGCCATTCGGATGGCCGCAGCTTCTTTATCCGCGAAGGATCTTATGGCGAGGCTTTTGTGCTCGACAACCCGACCCCGGTGCAGATCGACATCCCTCTCGACCGTTCGGGACCGGGGCTTGCCGTCACCAAAAGCGCCAGCCGCGCGCAAGTCGTGCCCGGAGACGTGGTGTTCTACGCAATCACCGCGAGCAATTCCGATGCGGCAAGGGCAAAGCGCAATGTGGTGGTCACCGATACACCTTCGCGCTGGCTGCGACTGCGCCCCGATACGATCCGCATCAATGGCGAGGAAGCAGGCCCAGACGCGCTGAGCATCGCGCCTGATGGAAGCTCGCTCGAGATCACGCTTGCCAGCCTTGGCGCGGGGGAATCTGCGCGCATCACCTATGCGATGAGCGTGCGCCCCGACGCGCCGCCGGGCCGCGCACTCAACGAGGCGGTCGCAACCGATCTGCTGGGCCGTTCGGCCCGCGCTCAGGCGCCGGTCGATATCCAGCGCGATGCGATCGCCGACCGGATGACGATCATCGGGCGCATCACTGCGGGAAGCTGCGAAATCGATGATCCGCGCCCCGGCATTCCTGGCGTGCGCGTGATGCTGGAAGACGGCAGCTTTGCGGTGACCGACGCGGATGGTCGCTACCACTTCGAGGGCGTGGTCCCCGGCACCCACGTCGTTGCGGTCTCGCGCATGACGTTGCCCGAAGGCGCGGAGCTGATCGACTGCCATCGCGGCACGCGCAATGCAGGCTCGGTCAGCTCGCGCTTTGTCATCGGCCGGGGCGGCAGCCTTGTCGTTGCCGATTTCCACGCCGTGGTGCCTGAAGGCGCGCTTGGACCCGCCACGGACAAGGCGGAAACCCGCCCCGATGGCGCGACCGCCCGCGCGATCAACGAGGTGGCCGAGGGTTCCGACCTCTCGCGCGGGGGCGAAGCGGTGCCGCAGCGCCCCGTTGCCACAAGCGCCGCCGCGCGCACGCTAGGCTCGGCGGTAAGCGCGGCCGCAATCGCCGCTACAACGACGCCGGAGCCGCTGCAGGACTGGCTCGAACTGGGCGATGGGCCCGACGGCTTTCTCTCCCCCGCCCCAGAAGCCAACCCGCGCGCACCCGCGATCAAGGTCGCGATCCGTCACCGCAAGGGGCAGAAGGTGGAGCTTCGTGTCGATGGCCAGCCTGTCAGCCCGCTCACCTTTGACGGGACGCAGGTCTCCTCGGGCCGCTTTGCCGTCAGCGTGTGGCGCGGCGTTCCGCTGGCGAACGAGAAGACCGTTCTGGAAGCCGACATCATAAGCTCGTTCGGCATGAAGAGCGCAACGATCAGCCGCGAGGTCTGGTTCACCAAGGCGCCCGCCAAGGTCGAACTGGTGCCCGAGCTTTCGAACCTCGTCGCCGATGGCCGCACCCGCCCCGTGATCGCGGTGCGCGTGCTCGACCGCAACAACCGCCCGCTTCGCGAAGGGATTGCAGGCGAATTCACATTGAACGCGCCCTATGAGAGCGCCGAACAGCTTGACCGCCAGCAATTGAACCAGCTTACCGGCCTTGGCGCGGGTAGTGCGCGCTGGGTCACGCAGGGGCGCGAGGGCATTGCGCTGATCGAGCTTGCGCCGACGATGGTTTCGGGATCGCTGCGGCTCAACTTCACCTTCAACGATGGCGAAATCGTGCGCCAGCAGGAACTCGAAGCCTGGATCGAGCCGGGCGATATCGAATGGACCATTGTCGGCCTTGCCGAAGGCACCATTGGTGCGCGCTCGGTCGCGGACAATATGGAGCGCGCAGGCAGCTTTGACAGCGATCTTGGCGAAGATGCGCGCGTCGCGCTTTATGCCAAGGGCCGCGTACTGGGCAAATATCTCGTCACCCTCGCCTATGACAGCGCCAAGCAGCGCGAGGACCAGCGCGTGCTAGGCGCGCTTGATCCCAACGCGTATTACACGGTCTTTGCCGATGGATCGCTGCGCCGTTTTGATGCCGCAAGCCGCGAGAAACTCTATGTCCGCATCGAAACCGCGACCTTCTTTGCGCTTTACGCGATTTCCAGACCGCTTTCGACCAGACCCGGCTTGCCCGTTACAATCGCACCGCCACCGGCGTGCGAGGCGAAGCGCGCCTTGGTCAGGTGAAAGCCACAGGTTTTGCCGCCGAAGTCTCGAGCCGCCTGCGCCGCGAGGAAATTCAGGGCCAGGGCATAACCGGGCCTTACGCGCTGCAAAGCCGCCGCATCCTGCCTAATTCCGAACGCGTGACGCTGGAAGTGCGCGACCGCTTCCGGCCCGAGATCATCGTCGAGCGCCGCACTCTGGTGCGCTTCATCGACTTCAACCTCGATCCGCTGTCAGGCACCCTCACCTTTGCCGAGCCGGTGCTGAGCCGTGATGAGCAATTGAACCCGCAATTCATCATCGTCGAATACGAGACCGATGGCCTTGGCGAAGGGCAGATCAACGCCGGCGTTCGCGCCGACTGGACCAGCGATGACGGCAATGTGCGCGTCGGCGTCAACGCGATCACAGACCGCGGCGACGAGGCGCGCACCAATATCGGCGCCATTGACCTGCGCGCCCAGCTTGATGACAGCACCGAATTGCGCGCCGAACTGGGCGTCAGCCGCAGCGAAGGCGAAACCTCGAGCGGATGGATAATCGAAGCGCAACGCCAGACCGGTTCGCTCGACGTGCTCGCCTATGCCCGCCAGCTCGATGCCGATTACGGCGTCGGCCAGCAGAACCTCGTCGAACGCGGTCGGCGCAAGGTGGGCGTCGATGGCCGCGTGCTGCTCACCGATGCGCTCAGCGTGCTGGGCAGCGTGTGGCAGGATGACAGTCTGACCGATGCCAGCCGCCGCCGCGCCGCGCAGGGGCAGATCACCCTGCAACGCCAGAACACGCTTCTGCGGCTTGGCCTTGCCCATTTCGATGACCGTCTTGCCGATGGCTCGCGCGGGGATTCGACCGTCCTCGAGGCAGGCGCCACGCAGCGCCTGTTCGATGCCGCTCTCGAAGTCACCGCCAGCACCGCCATCGCGCTCGACCAGGCTGAGAGTGTCGACCTTCCCGCGCGCCATCGGCTCGACCTGCGCTATCAGGTGATCCAGAATGTGCGCCTTGTCGGTTCCTATGAGATCGCCGATGGCGAGACGCTCAATTCGCGCCAGTTGCGCGGCGGGATCGAGGCAACGCCGTGGGATGGCGGGCAGATCATCACGACTCTGGGCGAGCAGACGATCGGCGAGTTCGGCAACCGCTCCTTCGCCGCTTTCGGCCTGGCGCAAAGCCTTCAGGTCACTTCCGAGCTCACCATCGATGCAACGGTCGACGGCAACCGCACACTGGGCGGCGCGCCCGATGTGAACAGCCTCGTCAATCCCGCCCAGCCCGCGGCGAGCGGTGGACAGATCACCGGCGGGCTCAATTTCGAGGACTTCACCGCCCTCACCCTTGGCGGCGCATGGCGCAAGGACCGCTGGAGCGTGACTGCACGCGGCGAATATCGCGACGGCGAGAAAGCCGAGCGCAAAGGCGTGACCTTCGGCGCGATCCGGCAGCTGGGTGGCGGCAGCCTCGTAGGCTCCGGCGCGACCTGGACGCGGGCGGAAAACACCAACGGTTCGGCGACCGAGATCATGGATGCAAGCCTCGCCTTCGCGCACCGGCCCGACGCTTCCGAAGTCGCGATGCTGGGCAAGCTCGAATTCCGCAGCGACAAGGTCAGCGGCGCGGTTGCCGGCAATGTCGCTGGCGCAGGCCGCACGGCCCTGCTGGTTGACGGCGATGCCACTTCGCGCCGCCTCGTCGCCAGCCTTTCGACCAATTGGAGCCCGCGAGGATGGGACGAGGACGAGAACGGCATCGACCAGCAGACAAGGCGCGATGAATACACGCTGTTCCTTGGCGGCCGCTACAATTTCGACCAGTTCGAAGGGACTGAATTCAGCGGCACGACAGTGCTTGCAGGCCTCGATGCGCGGCTTGGCGTGACCGACATGTTCGAGCTCGGCTTCAGCGGCACGGTCCGCACCAATCTCGAAGACGAGGTCACCAGCTTCTCCTATGGCCCCACAATCGGTGTTTCGCCGGTGCGCGATACGCTGATAACCATCGGCTACAACATCGAAGGCTTTCGCGATGGCGACTTTGCCCTTGCGCGCAACACGAACAAGGGGCTGTTCGCCGCGGTGCGCCTCAAGTTCGATGCCGATACATTCGCCGCTCTTGGTCTGGGAGGACGCCGCTGATGCTTCGCCTCGCCCCTCACCTGATGCGCGCTGCCGGCAATCTGGCTTTCTGGACGCTGCTTTTTGCCTTCGCCTGGCTGGCAGGGCCCGAGGCTGCCCATGCGCAATCGACCAGCAGCTATGTGCGCACCGATGACGGCCGGATCGACGAGGACCAGGCGTGCAACGCCTCGCCCCTGATCCGCACTTTCAGCGTTGGTGACAGCTTCGTGATCGGCGATGTCGATCTGGGCGTGATCGTCGACTACTCATGGCGCGGAGACCTGCGCATCCGCCTGACCTCGCCCGCGGGCACCACGGTGCAGCTGACCAATGGCGACATCAATGCGATAAGCGGCAACAATTTCCACGTGCGCCTGAACGACGAGGGCACCCAACTGGTCAACACCGATGGCGATACGCGCAACCAGTCGGGCGCCAACAACCCGCCGTTCCAGAACGATTTCATCCCGGTCAACCCGCTCAGCGCCTTTGACGGCGAGAACAGCGCGGGCACCTGGACGATGGAGATCTGCGACCTCTTCCCGAGCGCTGATGACGGCGACTTTCGCTATGCCGAACTGTTCCTGACCTCGGTCGCGCCCAACACCGCCGACCTCTCGCTGACCAAGTCGGTCAGCAATTCAAGCCCGGTCTTTGGCGCAACGATCAGCTATACGCTTGCGGTGGAGAATATCGGGCCAACCTCGACCGCCAATGTCGAGGTGCTTGACCAATTGCCGGTCGGCTTCGACTTCGTCTCATCGAGCGGTTCTGGCAGCTATGATCCGGTAACCGGCATCTGGTCTGTGGGTACCCTTCCCGCAGGCCAGACGCGTACAATGACGATCACCGGCACCGTCGCGGCGACGGCGGGGGCAACCATTGTCAATTTTGCAGAGATCTCCGCCTCGGATCAAACCGACCCTGATTCCACGCCCGGCAATGGCAGCACGAACGAAGACGACGATGACAGCGCCAGCTTCACCGTTCAGGGCACCCGTGTAGCGGGCACCCCGCCCGTCCTCTCCTGCCCGGTGGGCACACGCGTTTTCGATTGGGATGCGCCGGGTGTCGTATGGTCGGCAGGCGTGTTCAACCAGAGCTTTGCCGTCGCCAATTTCGGGGAAGTGGGATTTGCGGTCGCAAGCGATGGGACCTGGGTCAACGATCCCAATTTCGGGGGATTTTCACCTGCGGAATCGGATGCCAATACCGGCGGCAGCGCGTCTTCGGGCAATTCGCTGCACCAATATCTCGATTTCGCAAACCGCCAGCAGACCGCCAGCACGGTCATCACTCTGCCCAACGCGGTCTCGGGCGCGCAGTTCACGATCTTCGATGTCGACTTTGCCCCCAATGACTTTGCCGACCTCGTCACCGTCACCGGCTCCTATCAGGGGGCGAGCGTCATTCCGGTCCTGACCAATGGCGCTGCCAATTATGTCGTGGGCAACACCGCGATTGGCGACATCACTTCGGGCAATTCGTCGGGAGCGGCCAATGTGGTCGTCACTTTCGATCAGCCGATCGACACGATCACCATCGTATACGGCAACGCGCCAACCGCCCCGCCCGTCCCCGACGGACAGGCGATCGCGATCCACGACATCACCTTCTGCGCGCCGCAAACGCAGCTTTCGGTCACGAAAGTCAGCTCGATCATCGAGGACCCGTTCAACCCCGATGCGGCGGATGCCAAGGCCATTCCCGGAGCGGTGGTCGAATACGTCATCCAGGTGAGCAATACCGGCGTCTCGGCCACCGATCCGGGCGAGCTTGTCATCACCGATTTCCACGCCGCCGATATCGCACTGTGCCGGCTCGACCGTGCCGGTGGTCCGGTGACCTTCAGCGATCCGGGCGCGACGACCGGGCTCACCTATTCCGAGGCAAGCGATCTTGCTTTCAGCGAGGTCGGCAATGCGGGCTTTGGCTACACCCCGCAGGACGATGGCACCGGCTGCGATCCTGATATTGACGGTTTCCGCCTGATGCCGGGCGGCATGATGGCGGGCGGTTCCTCGTTCGAGCTGAGGGTGCGTTACCGGATCATCGACTAAGCCATCAATGTGGGCGCCCGCCACCCTTCGCTGTGAGCATCGATGTGAGTGCCAAAAGTTAGTTGATCAAACACCGCCGACGGGGTTGGATAACTGAATTTGCAATCACAGCACAGTGTGTTAAATGGCCGCCATGAGCACATCGATCATCACACGCGTTCGCGATCTCGTCACATCGGGCGCCATGAGCAAGGCCGGCCTCGCCCGCGCCGCTGGTCTTCACGCCAACACTCTGCGCGACTGCACCGAGAGCGACTGGAACCCCACCGCCGAAACGCTCGCCAAACTCGAGACGTTCCTCAATTCCAACGACGAGCGCCCCGTCCTCGTCGGGATCGAGGAGATCATCGACGAGGCGCGCAACGGGCGCATGTATATCCTCGTCGACGACGAAGACCGCGAGAACGAAGGCGATCTCATTATCCCGGCGCAGATGGCAACCCCGGCAGCAATCAATTTCATGGCGACCCATGGCCGCGGCCTCATCTGCCTAGCGCTCGATCGCCAGCGGGTCGACGAACTCGGCCTTGAACCGATGAGCCGCAACAACAAGGAATCGATGCAGACCGCCTTCACGATCTCGATCGAGGCGAAGGAAGGCGTCACCACCGGCATTTCCGCAGCCGACCGGGCGCGCACGATCTCGGTCGCGATCGATTCGACCAAGGGCGCCGACGATATCGTCACGCCCGGCCATGTCTTTCCGCTCGCCGCGCGCGACGGTGGCACGCTGGTGCGCGCGGGCCATACCGAGGCGGCGGTCGATATCTCGCGGCTTGCCGGCCTCAACCCCTCGGGCGTGATCTGCGAGATCATGAACGAGGACGGGACCATGGCGCGGCTCGATGACCTTGTCCGCTTTGCCCGCCTGCACGACCTCAAGATCGGCACGATCCGCGATCTTATCGCCTATCGCATGCGCAACGACCACCTTGTCGAATGCCTCGGCGAGAGCAGCTTTGAAAGCGATTATGGCGGTCAGTGGCGGCTCATCACCTATCGCGACCGGATCGCCAACGAAGAGGCCTATGTCCTGCAAAAGGGCCGCGTGATCGAGGGCGAGCCCACCCTCACCCGCGTCCACCCGATTTCGGTCTTCGATGATCTGCTGGGTGCGCCCGGCCCGCGCCAGAACACGCTGCAACGCGCAATGAGCGCGATCGGCGAGCACGGTTCGGGCGTGATCGTCATCCTCACCTCGCGCGTCGGCACGGGCAACTGGACCAAGGATGAGGAGCTGCGCAATATCGGCATCGGCTCGCAGATCCTTGCCGATCTGGGCGTGCACGACATGGTGCTCTTGTCCAATTCGCGGCCCGATCTGGTCGCGCTCGAAGGCTACGGCATCACCATCACCGATTTCCAGAGCATCCCCTAAGGAGCCAATATCATGGCCAAGATCCTCATCGTCGAAGCCCGCTTTTATTCCCATCTCAACGACATGCTGATCGCGGGCGCCAGGGCCGCGCTCGAGGCTGAAGGCCACGAGACCGAAGTCCTCACCGTGCCCGGCGCGCTTGAAGTGCCCGGCGCAATCGCTCTGGCCGCAGAAAGCGGCGAATATGACGGTTTCGTAGCGATTGGCGTGGTGATCCGCGGCGAGACATACCACTTCGAGATAGTCGCCGGCGAAAGCGCTCGCGCGATCATGGCGCTGACCATGGATGGCATCGCCATCGGCAACGGCATCCTGACGACCGAGAACGAGGAACAGGCGCTGGTGCGCGCAGACCCTGCACAAAAGAACAAGGGTGGTGAAGCGGCCAAGGCGGCGCTGGCGCTGCTGGCGCTGGCAGAACGCTTCGACCGATAAAACGCGCGCGCATCGAAACCCGGTATACCGGGCGCATAGCAAGACTACGTGTTTTCCCTGTGTAGCTTTTAACAAGACTATGCGGTTTTACGCAGGTGCCCGGCCGTCGTCGGCGCTTACGGCAAGACCAGATGGGGATCATCGCCTTGAAACACGCAACACTCTCGCCCTTCGCTCAATATGCAAGGATCGGCGCCGCGCTTGAAGAGCAACTGGCCGCGCTTGATCGCGCCGGCGCGCACAAGGCAGCAGCGCATCTCGACGCCGCGATCCACCAGTTGCGCCGCGATGCGCGGGTGCTGCGAGAGGCGGAGGCGGGCGGCGATGAAGAGGGCCTGCCGCAAATCTCCAGAATGGCGGTTTCGCCTTGCTCCCAATCGGAGGGAACTCAGGCTTTTCAGGTAATTCCCCTTAAAGCCACGGCCCGCGCCGCCCGTTAGAACCCTTAAGCATGAGAGCAGCTACAGGAACCCGGCGCATGACGCTTCCGGGTAGGGGCTGCCCCCGAGGGCTGGAGGCTGGATAATGGTGGCGATGGGCATGTCACGAATTTTCCCGATGGGCTGCAATGATGAGCCGCGCCGTGGATGATCGCGTCAATCATTCGCTGGCCGATGGCTCTTTTGAACGCAGAGCAGATGATCGGGCGGATCACCCGCTGTCCGCTACTGATGCAGGCCTGAACCATCGCGCGCCTGCCCTTGCCCGGATCACCCCCTGCAACACCAGGAGTGCCTCGCCCGCTGGCTCGATCAACCATGCCCGCCTGCGAATTCCCGCTGCGCCCGCCAACGCACCATCCCAAGCCATGCCGGACATGCGCCCCCTTGCAGATCACCTCGCCGCCCTCGCCGAAAGATTGCGAGCGGGTGACCTGTCAGGTGACTTGGGAGACAAATTGGGAGACAAATTACGTCCGGGCCTTGAAGGCGCACGACACGCCGATGCCACAGCGGGTTCGCAACACGCCGATGGCACCGGCAACGCCACACCCGATCTTGAGGCTCTGGACGAAGATGCGCAGCGCGCGCTCTTCACCGAAATGGCGCGCCTCTCCTATGCCAGGCGACGCAAGCGGGCGAAAATCTTCGGTGACAGCGAATTGTTCGGAGAGCCCGCCTGGGACATCCTGCTCGATCTCTACATCGCACAAGCGGATGACAAGCCCGTCTCGGTCTCCAGCGCCTGTATCGGCTCCGCCGCACCGCCAACCACGGGGCTGCGTTGGCTGGGAGTGCTGGCCGATCAGGGCCTGCTCGAACGCGAGCATGACCCCCACGATCAACGCCGGGTCCTCGTGCGACTGACCGACAAGGCGCTTCGTGCGATGGACCGCTATTTTTCCTGCAGCGCGGGTCTTCACAAAGACCGCCGCGCGCCCTGCGCCTGAGCCCTTCCGGTTCATGTCCCCTCCAGGCCGGAGGGGTTCAGGCGCCCTTGTTCAAGAGCTCCCTTGGCCAAGAGATCTTGACCAAGAGATCTTGCCCAGAAACGCGGCGGCCGCGCCCCGGCTCAGCGCGAAAGCGCACCAAAGCAGCCGCGTCCCGCATAGCGCGCGCTTGATCCCAGCTCTTCCTCGATACGGATCAGCTGGTTGTATTTGGCCAGCCTGTCGGAACGGGCAAGTGAACCGGTCTTGATCTGCCCGCAATTGGTCGCAACCGCGAGGTCTGCAATGGTCGCATCCTCGGTCTCGCCCGAACGATGGCTCATCACCGATGTGTAGCACGCGCGGGCCGCCATATCGACCGCCTCCAGCGTCTCGGTCAGCGTGCCAATCTGGTTGACCTTGACCAGCAGCGAATTGGCGAGCCCATCGGCGATCCCTTGCGAAAGGCGCTGCGGATTGGTGACGAACAGGTCATCGCCCACCAATTGCACTTTCTCGCCGATCAGCTTCGTGAGCGCCGCCCAGCCGGCAAAATCGTCCTCGCTCATGCCGTCCTCGATCGAGAGGATCGGATAATCGGCGCACAGTTTGGCAAGGTAATCGGCCATGCCTTCGCCATCGAGGCTGAGCTTCTCGCCCGAAATCTCGTATTTGCCGCCCCTGAAGAATTCGGTCGCCGCGCAATCGAGCGCGAGGACGATATCCTCGCCCGGCTTGAACCCGGCCTGTTCGATCGAGGCCATGATGAAATCCAGCGCATCGCGCGTGCTGGCAAGGTCGGGGGCAAAGCCGCCTTCATCGCCCACGCTGGTGGCGAGACCCTTCTGGTGCAGACCCTTTTTGAGCGTGTGGAACACTTCCGCGCCCCAGCGCACGCCTTCGGCCAGGCTATCTGCGCCCACGGGCATGATCATGAATTCCTGAATATCGATCGGATTGTCGGCGTGTTCGCCGCCATTGATGATGTTCATCATAGGTACCGGCAGGACATGCGCAGACACACCGCCGAGATAGGAATAGAGCGGCAGGCCGCGCGCATTGGCCGCCGCCTTGGCCGCGGCAAGGCTCACGCCGAGGATCGCATTGGCCCCGAGGCGCGCCTTGTTGGGCGTGCCGTCCAGCTCAATCATCGCGTGGTCGATATCGCGCTGGTCCTCGGCATCGAAATCGGCGAGCAGAAGTTCGGTGATCTCGGTGTTGACCGCTTCGACCGCCTTGAGCACGCCCTTGCCCTTGTAGCGGCCTGCGTCGCCATCGCGCAGTTCCACCGCCTCGTGCGCGCCGGTCGAGGCGCCCGAGGGCACCGCCGCGCGTCCGAAACTGCCATCGTCGAGCAGGATATCGACTTCGACCGTCGGATTGCCCCGGCTGTCGAGAATTTCGCGAGCGTGGATGTCGATAATGGCAGTCATGGTTGGCCTGAGCTCCAAAGTGTTCTATAAGTGTAAGACACTCAGAGAGCCGGCCAGGCGTTGGCGCGCGCTTTTCTGAGTTTCGCGGAACCCCCTATGCTCAGCGGGGTAGGTAAGCAAGAGAGGCAAGTCGCCCTGTTTGCATGCCTTGCGCTGAAAAGGGCGCGAAAATGCTTGTGAAAGCGGGCGCACGCCGCTGTAATGACAGCGAATTGGAGGGCATTAGACGATCATGGCTGACGAAGAACCGAAGAAACCCACCCGCACCACCGCCACGCGCAAGCCGGCGGCCAAGAAAACGAGTGGGACCGGAGCGAAATCGTCTTCCAAGACGCCGCGCAAGACACCTTCGAAGACACCTTCGAAGACTGCCGCGCAATCGCCTGCCAAGGGCGGCGCAGCCAAGCGCAGCGGAGCCCGCAAGGCCGCTCCGAACAAGACCGGCGCATCCGGCAAGCCCGCCTCGACCCCATCCCCCAAAAAGGAGGCCACCACCATGACCCAATCCGCCAACGAGAACACCACCAGCACCGGCCCGAACACCGCCGAGGCAAAGAGCCGCTTCAACGCCGCTCTCGAAGAAGCCAAGGCCGGCGCCGCAGCCCTGCGCAGCGAAGCCACCACGCGTGCCGCTGGCGCGAGCGATGACCTGATGAGCGAAGCGCGCGTCTACACGGACAAGGCGAAGACCAGGGCTTCAGGCCTCGCGGTTGATGCCAAATCCGCTGCCAGCGACGGGATCGCCTCGCTGGGCAACGTGGTGGGCGACACCGCGACCAAGCTCGATGACCAGTTCGGCGAACAATATGGCGATTATGCCCGCAAGGCCTCGCGCACGCTGCAGGAAACCTCGGCCAGCCTCGATGCCAAGAGCGTCGAGGAACTGGGCGAGGACGCACGCGAATTCGTGCGCAAGAGCCCGGGTGTTGCCGTTGGCATTGCCGCGGTCGCCGGCTTCATGCTGGCGCGCATGTTCCGCGGCTCGAAAGACTGAGCCAGGCGATGAAGCGCCTTAGCGCGGCGATCCGTCGCGCTGGGCGCTTTCGCACCGCGTCCGTTTGCGCTCGCGAGGCGCAAGCGCTAAGGGCATGAGCTGCTAAGGATCTGAGGGGGCTGGATTTCAAGGCAATGCTGAACAGTGATCAGGACGCCGCGCGCGAGGGCGCCGTGCCCTCTTCGGAAGGCGCGCCCGATTCCGGTTCCGATAGTGGCCCTGATACCGAAACTGATCAGCCCAAATCATCTCCGCCGCTCCCCGATGAGGGCCTGATCGAAGAACTCGGCGCGGTGATCGATGATGCCCGGCTCTACGCTGCGGCAGAGATCGCCTTTCAGAGGACCCGCGCCAAGCTGCTTGGCCGCAATGCCGGCGTCGCAGCTGCGGCAATCGCGGTGGCGCTCATCCTGCTGCATATCGCGCTTATCGCTATGGCCGTGGGCCTCGTTATCGCGCTGGAGCCGCTGGTCGGCATCTGGGGTTCGATCGCGATCGTCGTCGGCGTGATGCTGGTTGGCGTTGGCGCGCTGGTCTATCTCGCGGCGGCCAAGGGCAAGATCATCGCCGAGATGTTTTCCCATAATCAGGCCGAGAACGCTTCGCATACCGCGTCGGATACCGCCTCACAGGGCACCAGCGAAGGGGATGCGTCTTGAGCCGGCTGCCTGATGAATTCCACCAGGACAGGGCGCTGCGCGACGCTGCTCGCGGAGTGCTGATCGCCGATATCGAGCATGCGCGCGCCACGCTGAATGGCAAGGGCCTCGCTGACCGGTTCGCCGGCCGCGTGGGTGACGGGGCCAAGGACGTGTTCGAGATTGCCAAACACCATGCCGGCGACAAGCGCGGCATCCTTGCCGGCCTCGTGGCCCTGGTCGCTGTGTGGTTCGCGCGCGAGCCGATTGGCGAGATCTTGCACAATGTGTTTGGCGGGCTGTTGGACGAGGCCCAAGACCAGACGGGCGAAAATGGCGCAAGCGAGCAACCGGATGGCGCAAGCCCGCTTGACGCAGACGACCGCCCGGCAGACGATAGGGAAACGAACGAGGCCGCGAGTGATCCGCACGCCGCCGTCTCGCAAGCACCTGAAGCACAACCCGAAACCAGCGCGCCCCCAAGCCGCTGATCACCGGAGACACCCAATGACTGAAGCCACCGAAAGCCATTCCGAACCGCGCGACGAACTGCGCGCCAAGATCGAGGCGCGCGAACGCCGGATCGCCGAGCGCACTCTGGCCGAGGAAGCGCGCCAGGCGGCAGGGGCTGCCAGCGACTATATAAAGCAGCACCCGCTCCAGGTCGTCGGCGGCGCCGTCACTGTCGGACTCCTGATCGGCCTGATGACCCGCTCGGGCCGCAAGGCCGTGGGTAGCGCCGTTGGAAACGCGGCAAGCGGCACGGCCAGCGCCGTTGGCGGTGCTGCCACAGGAGCCGCGAAGACGGTCGAGACGGCGGCCAGGAAGCAGAGCACGCGCCTCGGCACGCTGATCGCGGATGCGCTGGTGGCCTATGGCATCAAGCTGGTCGATGACGCGCTCGACACGGCGCGAGCGGGCAAGGATGCGGTCGAGGATCTGGGCGATGCCGCCGCAGCCAAGGCGCGCACGGCGAAGCGCGAGGCGCAACACGCCGCCGGCACCGCAGCCGACAAGACCCGCACCGTCGGACAGCGCACCCGCCGCCGCGCGACGCGTGCCGTGCGCAACCTTTCGGACCGCGTCTCGAACTGAGCGGGCGTCTTTCCTGCGCCTTGATACCCTGGTCGGCTTGCGCGGCGCGTCCTGATCGTTATGGCCTGATCGTTATGGGCTGCGCGAGGGGCCGCGCGTGACACGCGGCCTCCCCCTCCCCCGGATACCGAATTACAGGAAATGCGAAAAATGGAAGAAGCAACCCCGACACAGAAACTCCACCTTGTCATGGGTGGCCGGGTGAAAGACCCGCGCGGCTATGAATTCGTCGATCCAGAAGGCCTTCACACGGTCGGCGTGTTCAGCTCCTACGAAGCCGCCGTCGACGCATGGCGCGCACAGGCACAGCGCACGGTCGATGATGCCGAGATGAAATATGTGGTGGTGCACATCCACAAGCTGCTGACACCCGAGGGCTAGGACGCTTCAATCCCGGCCAGGCAAGCGGAATGGCAGCCCGGAGCGCAAACGGGACCTGGCTGTCCATTGCGGACCAGGCCCCCCACGGGCGAGCCCGGCAATGGGCGACTTGATCGCTGTCCGATTGGGGCTGAATGTGCGCTTTCGCTGATTTCGGCGGGATTTGGAGCCATGTAAATGATCGGAAGCCGCCTGAAATTTGCGATCCAGAGCCTGCAAGAGAAGCTCTGGATCAAGCCGCTCGGCTATGCGCTTCTTGCTCTTGCGATTGTTTACCTGGCCCATTTCGCGGACCGCCTGAGCCTCGACAGTCTGGCGCCGGATATCCGGCCGGAAACAATCGAAAAACTGCTGACCGTGCTGTCTTCAAGCATGCTCGCAGTGGCGACCTTTGCCGTGGCATCGATGGTTTCCGCTTATGCATCGGCGGGATCGAACGCCACGCCGCGCGCATTTTCGCTGCTGGTCGCGGACGGGCAATCGCAGACCGCACTTTCCAGCTTCATCGGCGCGTTCATTTTCAGCATCGTCGGTCTGATACCGCTCAAGGTAGGGTTCTTCGGGATTGCAGGGCGCTTCACGCTCTTTCTCGCGACGATGGTTGTCTTTGCCTGGGTGGTGCTGACTTTCGTTCGCTGGGTCGACAATATCGCCCGGCTTGGTCGTTTGGGAAACACGGTCGCAAAAGTTGAACAGGCCACGCGCGATGCATTCGGGGAATGGCCGGCCCATTCACCGCTTGGCGCAATTCCGATCACCGCCGAACTGCAGGAACCCCGTCTGATCCATTCAGACCAAGTGGGTTTCATTCAGCACATCGCGATGGAGGATCTGGAGGAATGGGCCAAACAAAACGATGCATTCATAGAGGTGTGCAGTTACCCCGGATCATTTATCGGACCCGATCGCCCTCTCGCCAGCGTTTATCTGCCGCAAGACGCTGAACTTCCCGATGTCGCAAAGGCGCAGGCAGCCTTCGTGATGGGCGATCGCCGGTCCTTCTCGACCGATCCCAGGTTCGGATTGATAACCATGTCCGAGATCAGCTCACGCGCTCTGTCTCCTGGCATCAACGATCCGGGGACAGCCATCGACATCGCAGTGAGGATGGCGCGGCTCATTCTGGAATGGGACACCCGGGAACCCGGGAAGAAACCCGTGGAACGCTTCGAGCGGGTTCTCGTCAGCGGGCTGGACCCGGCGGATATCGTCGAAGATGCGTTTGGTGCTATCAGCAAGGACGGTGTCGGTTCGGTCGAGTTCGGCATTTGGTTGCAGAAGTCGCTTGCGATACTAACAAAGAACACTTCAGAGAGCTTGTCAGGCGCGGCGAGAAAGCAGGCGGAACTGGCTCTGTAGCGTGCCCGGATGAAACTTGATTTTGCGCATGACGTCGAGCGCTTGGAAAAAGCGCATCGCGGCGCGTTCTGGCAAGATTGATCGCCAGCCTTCGGACTTCATCGACAAAACGGACAATCCTTCGCCTGCGCGTTGCAGGTCTGTTGCGGTCAAGATCCGATGCGGGATTTGGGTCCCCGCAGCCGGTCCTCGCCGGGGGGCCTGCTTCTCATGCGGTCCTGAAAGGGCCTCGATAACCGATCGTGGCAATAAGGCCGCTATCTGCGCGGCGAAGGTTCAGCTCCAGCCTCATCGCTTCGGCAAGATCGCGCGCAATCGCGAGGCCAAGGCCCGATCCCGGCATCTGCGGATCAAAGCGCGTGCCGAGCTCGAACGCGCTGGCGAGGTCTTCATCCGCCATGCCGGGGCCATCGTCGGCGATCTCTACGGTAAGCCCCTCCCCATCGTCGCATTCAAATCTCAGGGTGACCGCGCCGCGCGCCCACTTGCCCGCATTGTCGAGCAGGATCGAAAGCAGCTCTGCGAAATCAACCGGGTCGAGCGGCAGGACAAGCCCCTCGCAGCCGCGCGTCTCCATCGTGAAGTGGCGCTCGGGGTGGAGCCGTTCCATCGCGCGCAGGATCGGGACTGCAACTTCGGGAATGACCACGCCGCGTCCCGACCGTTTCCGCGCCGCCGATGAACGCGCGCGGGCAAGCTGGTATTCGACCTGCTGTTCCATCGCCCGCGCCTGTTCAAGCAGAGCCGCACCCGATGCGGCGCTTTCTGCGCGCTCGGACAGACGCTCCGCCTCGTCGGTGATCACCGCGAGCGGCGTGCGCAGCGAATGGGCGAGATTGCCCGCCTGCACCCGTGCGCGCGCAACCATTTCCTCGTTCTGGCGGATATAGGCGTTGAGATCGCTTGCGAGCGGAGCGATTTCCGCCGGGTATTCACCTTCGAGTTCGAGCGCCTCGCCGCGTCGCAGCCTGCCGAATGCGGCAGTAAGCCGGTCGAGCGGCCTCAGCCCGAAGGCGACGACCGCCAGCCCCGTTCCCAGCAGCAAGGCCGCAAGCCCTGCGAGCCATAGCGCGAGGTCGCCGGTGAAATCGTCGATCAGGCGGTCGAGTTCGCTCTGATCGGTGGCGATGACGAAGTGAACGTCCTCTACCGCCGGGCCGGTCCGGGTGAAGCCATAGGTGATCGCCGCCCCGGTCGGCCCATCGTCGAGCCGGTGGAGGATCTCGGGCGAATGGGCGATGCTCTCGTCAAGCTGTCCCCGCGTCATCGAGCGCGAGCGCAGCGGCGCGAGACCGGGAGCGGTGACCTGCCAGTAAAAGCCGGAAAGCGGCACCTCGTAGCGCGGATCGGATAGCGGGCGCGACAGGCGCAAGGCCCCGTTCGGGTCTATCTCGGTCAGGCGTGCCAGTTCGCGGACATGGACTTCGAGTTCCTCATGATAGGATTGCTCGACATGGGCCGAGAAGATGCTGGCTGCCGAAACCCAAATCGCGGCAATGCCAAGCAGCACCCACAGTGTCACCGCCAGCAGGAAGCGCAGCCTGAGGCTCGAAAGGGCGGGCAGGCGCATCATCGTTCGAACCGGTACCCCATTCCGCGCAAGGTCGTAATCCTCTCGCGCCCGATCTTGCGGCGCAGGCGTCCGACCAGAACCTCGACCGTGTTGAGTTCGCGCTCCGCATCGAGTTCGTAGAGGTCTTCGAGGATATCGCCCTGCGACATGACCTGGCCCGGGCGGCGCATGAAGAGGTGGAGCAGGCGAAATTCCTGGCGGCTCAGCGAAAGCGGATCTCCGCTTTTTCGTGCGGTCCGTGCAAGCGGGTCGAGCACAAGGTCGCCCGCCTCGAGCGCGGTGCTGCGCGATCCCTGCTGGCGGCGCAGCAGCGCGTTGAGGCGGGCGAGCAATTCCTCGAAGCGCACCGGCTTGACCACGAAATCGTCCGCGCCGGCATTGAGGCCCTCGACCTTGTCCTGCCAGCTGCCGCGCGCGGTGAGGATCAGGATCGGCGCTTCCACCCGGCGGTCGCGCCAGCCACGCAGCAAGTCAAGCCCGCTGCCGTCGGGCAGGCCAAGGTCGAGGATGATCGCGGCCATGCGGTCCGCATCGGGCCAGTCCTCCGCCTCGCTGCGGCTGGTGGCGAGATCGACCGCGAAATCGGCCGCTCTCAGCCTTTCGGACAGGCGGCGACCGAGCTCGGTATCGTCCTCGACGAGCAGGATGTGCATGGCAAAACCGGTCCTTTCCGCTGCCGGGAATGGCGCACGAAACTGACAAGAAGCTGGCAGGCTGACAAGTTGTTGTCAGCTTGGCGGCCCAAAGGACCGCGCATGACGACCCGCACCATCGCTTCTCTTGCCGTTCTCGCCGCACTGGCGGGCCTGCCGGCCTGTTCTTACCCCCAATCGGAACAAGGCCGGCAGTGATGCCGAAACCGCGCCCGTTGCCGACCGCCTCGCGATCCAGACCGCCACAGTAGAGGAAGTGAACGGCGTGCCGCTGGGCAGCGTGCCGGGGACGATCACCCTTCCCCCCGAAGCACGGGTCGCCGTCACTGCGCCGTTTCCGGGCGCGGCGGTGCGTGTCTACGTGATCGAGGGTCAGAGCGTTGCGCGCGGCGATCCGCTTGCGCTGGTGCGTGCGGCAGAACCGGTACAGATCAGCGGCGAACTGGCCCGGGCGCGTTCGGCAGAGAAACTGGCCGAGGCCCGCTCCAGACGCCTCGCCCAGCTCGCCGAGGAAGGGATCATCGCGAAGGCACGCGCCGATGAGGCCGCTGCCGAATACGAACAGGCCCGCTCCAGCCGCACCGAGGCGGCCCGTCTCGCCGCACTTGGCGGGGTCGGGCCGGACGGTTCGATGACATTGCGCGCGCCGATCGCAGGCCGGGTCGCCCATGTCGGGGTCGAGACCGGTGGCGGGGTCGATGGCATGGGCGCGCCCTTCGTGATCGAGGCCGACGGCGCCTATCAGGTTGAACTGCAATTGCCCGAACGCCTCGCGCGCGAAGTGCGCCCCGGAATGGCGATCGAGATCGCGCTCACCGGAACGGATGGCGAGCCCGGCCCCGTCGGCGGACGCATCATCGCGGTCGCGCCCTCGATCGACCCCGCGACGCGTTCTGTCATGGCGCGCGCCAGCATCAGCGCCGCGCCGGGCGTGGTCGCCGGGCGCAATGTCAGCTTATCGATCAGGGGCCTGGGCAAGGGCCTCGCCGTCCCGGAGCGCGCCGTCACCCGGATTGCGGGAAAGGACCATGTCTTCGTGCGCGTAGGCGAGGACTGGGTCCCCCGTCCCGTCAGCGTGAGCGCGATCAGCGGCGGGCAGGCGATCATCGCTGAAGGGCTGGAGGCGGGCGAAACCGTTGCCGCCAGCAGTGTCGCCGAGCTCAAGGCGCAGGGCACGCAATAGGCCGATGTTGAACAAGCTCATCGAAAAGGCGCTGTCGCTGCGCCTCGCCGTCCTCGGCCTTGCCGCGATCCTCGCCGGGATCGGTGCGTGGTCTTTCGTCAACCTGCCGATCGATGCCTTCCCGGACATCAGCACGACGCAGGTCAAGATCATCCTGAAGGCCCCCGGCATGACACCCGAAGAGGTCGAGAGCCGGGTCGTTACCCCGATCGAGATGGAAATGCTCGGCATTCCCGAACAGACGGTCCTGCGCTCGGTAGCCAAATACGCAATCGCGGACATCACGATCGATTTCGAGGATTCCACCGACATCTACTGGGCGCGCCAGCAGGTCGCCGAGCGGCTGAACGCGGCGATGGGCGATCTTCCCCCCACGGTCGAGGGCGGGCTCGCGCCGATCTCCACTCCGCTTTCCGAAATGTTCATGTTCACACTCGAAGGCCCGCAATCGCTGGCGGAAAAGCGCCGCGTGCTCGACTGGACGATCCGTCCGGCCCTGCGCACCGTGCCCGGAGTTGCCGACGTTAATGCCCTGGGAGGCTATGTCGAAACTTTCGAAGTCGCTCCGCAAGTGAACGCGCTCGCTGCCGCGGGGCTCTCAACCGCAGACCTTGCGGCCGCAATCGAGACGAGCAATCGCAACGATGGCGCCGGACGGCTCACCAGCGGCGAGGATTCGCTCATCGTCCGCTCGACCGGCGCGATCCGCACCCTCGATGATCTCGCGGCTGTGGTGGTCCGTTCGCAAGGCGGCGCGGTGGTGCGCATCGCCGATGTCGCAGACGTGCGCACCGGCAGCCTCACCCGCTACGGCGCGGTCACGAAGAACGGCACCGGGGAAGCCGTCCAGGGCCTCGTCATCGGTCTGCGCGGCGCGGATGCCTCGAAGGTCGTCGAGGGGGTCAAGACCCGGCTCGAGGAGATCCGGCCGAGCCTGCCCGAAGGCATGAGCGTCGATGTCTTCTACGACCGTTCCGACCTGATCGGGCGCGCGGTCGGCACGGTCGAATCCGCCCTGCTCGAAGCGACGGTGCTGGTCGTCATCCTGCTGTTGCTTTTCCTTGGTGATTTACGCGCCTCGGTGATCGTCGCGCTGGCCTTACCGATGGCGGCGCTGCTGACCTTCATCTTCATGCGATCGATCGGACTGACCGCAAACCTGATGAGCCTGGGCGGCCTCGCCATCGCGGTCGGGATCCTCGTCGACGGGGCGGTGGTCGTGGTCGAGAATGTCGTCGAACGGCTCTCGGACGAAAAACACAAGTCGCTCGGCAAGCTCCACAATGTCTATGTCGCCGCCGCCGAAGTGGCCAAGCCGGTCGCCTCGGGCCTCGCGATCATCGCGATCGTATTCCTGCCACTGCTCACGCTGGAAAAGCTGGAGGGCAAGCTGTTCGCTCCCGTCGCGCTCACCATCGTGCTCGCGCTCGCCTCGGCGCTGGTGCTGTCGCTGACGCTCGTCCCGGTGCTCGCCTTCTACCTCCTGAAGGTGAAGGCGACCGACGCCGAGCACCATCACGAGCCCTGGCTGATGCGGAAAATCGCCCCGGCTTACCACGCACTGCTAGCCGGATCTTTCGCGCACAAAGCCAGGGTCTTTGTGGTCGCAGGGATCGGCCTGGCACTTGCCGGGGCGGCCTACACTGTGACGGGCAAGACCTTCCTGCCGGTGATGGACGAAGGCTCGGTCATCGTGCAGCTGAGCAAGCTTCCTTCGATTTCGCTCGAACACAGCGTCGAAGGCGACATGAAAGTGCAGCGCGCGATCCTTGAGAATGTGCCCGAGGTCGAGGCGGTGATCGCGCGGGTCGGTTCGGACGAACTGGGCCTCGATCCGATGAGCCCGAACGAGACCGACAGTTTCCTTCAGCTGAAGCCGCGCGATCAATGGCGGGTGCAGGACAAGGACTGGCTGCTGGGCGAATTGCGCGACGTGATGGAACGCTTTCCCGGTATCGAGCCGACCTTCACCCAACCGATCGACATGCGCACCTCCGAAATGCTCACCGGCGCGCGCGGCGATCTCGCGATCAAGCTGTTCGGCCCCGACCTCAAAGAACTTTCGCGGCTTGCCGGCGAGATCCAGACGCGGCTCGAGACGATCCCGGGCACGAGCGAGGCAATGACCGTGGCCAACGACCAGGTCGATTACCTCCTCGTCGACATCGACCGGATCGCGGCGGGCCGGGTCGGGATGCCGGTTTCGCAATTGCAGGACATGATGCGCGCCCAGGTCGAAGGCGTTCGCAGCGGGGTCGTCAACGAGGGCGTGCGGCGCGTGCCGATCGTGCTGCGCGGCGAAGGCGGTGCGGCCGGTGCGGAAGGGCTGAGCGCACAGCAATTCGCCGACCTCGTCTATCGCTCCCCCACTGGCCAGCTGGTCCGTGCGAGCGACGTCGCCGCCGTCTCGCGGATCGAGGGTCCGGTCAAGCTGGAGCATGAGGACGGATCGCGCTATGCCATGGTGCAGGCTTTCGTATCGGGCCGTGACCTTGTCGGCTATGTCGAAGATGCCCGTGCCGACCTTGCCGCCAATGTGCCGCTTCCGCCGGGCTACCGGCTCGAATGGGGCGGGCAGTTCGAGAACCAGCAGCGCGCCTCGGCCCGGCTCGCAGTGGTGCTGCCGGTCGCGATCCTGCTGATCTTCGGCGTGCTCTACCTGACGCTGCAATCGGTTCGCGCCTCGCTTCTGATCCTCACCAACATTCCCTTCGCAGCGGTGGGCGGGATGATCGCGCTGGCGGTGTCGGGTGAATATCTCTCGGTCCCGGCCTCTGTTGGCTTCATCGCGCTGCTCGGCATCGCGGTGCTCAACGGGCTCGTGATGGTGACCTATTTCCGCCAGCTGCGCGAACAGGGAGTGCCTCTTCGCGATGCGGTGCGGCAGGGGGCGGAGCGGCGGCTGCGCCCGGTGCTGATGACGGCAAGCATCGCCGCTTTCGGCCTCGTGCCGCTGCTATTCGCGACCGGGCCGGGCTCGGAAATCCAGAAACCGCTCGCGATTGTGGTGATCGGCGGACTGGTTTCCGCAACCCTGCTGACCCTGGTGCTGCTGCCGATCCTTTACGAACGCTTCGGCGAGAACGCGCAAGAGCGCGCCGCTGACAGCGAAGGTGAAACGGAGGCCCCCGCATGATCCGCAAGATGCTCTTTGTTACCAGCCTGCTGCTGTCAGCCGCGCCCGTTCTGGCGGAACCGGGTCTCCCCTCCGAAGCTTCGGTCGAGCAGGCGCTCGAAGACCATCCCGACGTCAACGCTGCGCGCGCACGGCTCGAAGCGGCGCGGGCCCGCGCCAAGGGCCTCGCGCGCGGACCTTACGAATTCACGGTGCAGGGGACCTACCAGCGCCGCAATGTCCGTTCGGGCGACGAGTTCGACGAATATGACGCGCAGCTCTCCCGCACCTTCCGCCTGCCGGGCAAGGCGCGGCTCGACCGGGAGATCGGTCGCCATGGCATCGATGCGGCACAGAACATGGCCGAGGACGCCCGCCACGAGGCGGCCCTGGCGCTTGCCGCCTACTGGTTCGACTGGCTTTCGGCCTGCGCCCTTGCCGATGTCGACCGCGCTGCGGTTGCCAATTACGAAGCAGCGCTCGCTGCGCTTGAGCGGCGGCGCGATCTCAGGGATGCATCGCAGCTTGAAGTCGATCGTGCGCGCGCTGCGCTGGCCGAGGCTCGCCGGACGCTCGAACAATCGACCGGCATGGCCGACCTCGCCCGCTCGCGGCTTGCAACGCGTTTTCCCGCGCTTGCCCTGCCGAACGAGGCACCGGAAATCCCGTCCCCGGAAATGATCGATGCGCGCCTTTCGCAGCTCGGCGATCTCGTCGTGGTCAAAAGCCACCTCATTGCGGCAGCCGAGGCCGAAAGCGAGCGCATGGCAGCGATGGCCGACCGCGCGATGCAGGACCGCATTGCCGATCCCACGATCGGCCTCAGGGCCTTCTCCGAATTTGGCGGCCTTGAACGCGGCGCAGGCGTGGTGGTGTCGATCCCGCTGGGGGGCGGCTATCGCAGCGCCCGTGCAAACGAGGCGGGGGCTTCGGCGTCAGTCGCGCTTTCCGAAGCGCAGCTTGCCCGCATCGAGGTGGAGGAAACCGCCACCGCCGACGTGGTCGGGGCGCGCTACCGCATCGCCACCTGGCAACGCGCCCGCGAAACGGTCGAAGCTCAGATGGAAGCGCTCGCAAAATTGCGCCGCGGCCAGGAAATGGGCGAGATCAACCTGGCTGACCTGCTGCTGGGCGAAAGAATGGTCCACGATGCCTTCAGGATCGAGGCCCAGGCCCGCGCAGATGCGATGCGCGCTATCACCAGGCTGAGGATCGATGCCCATGAGCTCTGGCTGGCGGATTGATCACGCAGAAAGACTGCCCGTGGCAAAATTTGTCCAGAAATCCGAAAAGACTATCGGCGTAGCAACGAGCTGAAAGGCGAAGAACGCGCCCACCCCGATCCAGCTGGCAGGATGGACCTTGCGGTATTTGATATAGTCATAGGCTGGCAGAAGCAGGACGAAACCGAGGTTTCCCAGCGGGATCAGGGGCCCCATCGCATTCTCGGGTATCTGGCCATAGAAAAGATACAACCGGCCAAGAACGGTGGCCACAGCCGCAATCGCGGTCTGGTACATGAACCTCAGGTGCCAATCAGTGCGCCGGCGCATTGCCAGTGCTGCGATCAGGAACACGACAAAGGCGGGCACCGAGTGAAACAAGCGAAAGCCTCCGCCCACGATGTTTGAAAAATCATCAGGAGAGGTTGGAAACAGATCGAGTTGAACCGCTATTCCGCTCACGACATTCACGATCGCCACAAGGCAGGCCGCATAGCCAAAACGCCTGTGCCATGATCGAGACTTCTGCACGATCAGCCATGGCTGGACGATGAAGATCACGGACCACGCCAGCGCACAGATGGCATGGGCGTGCATCCATTGGCTGGGTGGCTGATAGGAGCCCGCGACGAGAGGGACGAAATATCTTGGCGCGAATGCCAAAAGGGAAAGGAGCAGCAATACGATCCCCGTATTGCGCATGAAGCGCGCATCCGCACTGATATTGGTCATTTCGCCCCCGCCACAGCCAGGCGATCACCGCCCTGCCGGCGCAAGCTATTCAGACTTGAAGGGAATGACAACGTCTCGCAGGGCCGCGACAGGCCTGCGCCTGCAATACCTTCCTCCGCATGGCGGCCAGGTACGCCCGCGCCGACACCCGCGATATCAAGGGCGGCATCGGAAGGCTCGTTATCCAGCCCGCCATCAAGAGCGGCGAAACGGCAGCTTCAGACGAATTCGACCTTGTCGACGAGGTAGAACTTGTCCCCCGAAGGAACCGTCACCTCGATCTCGTCGCCAACGACCTTGCCGATCATCGCGCGCGCGATCGGCGAGGTGTAGGAGATGCGGCCCTGCGAGGCATTCGCCTCGGTCTGTCCCACGATCTGGTATTTCACCGGCTTATCGTCTTCATCAAGCAGGGTGACCGTCGCACCGAAGATCACCTTGTCGCCCGAAAGGGTCTTGGGATCGATGATCTGCGCGCGGCTGACCTTGTCCTCAAGCTCGGAAATTTGCGCTTCGACCTGGCCCTGGCGTTCCTTGGCCGCGTGATATTCGGCATTTTCCGAGAGGTCGCCGTGGGCGCGCGCCTCTTCGATTGCATCGACAATCTTCGGGCGTTCCTCGCGCAGGCTTCTGAGATCTGTCATCAGCATCTCATAGCCCTCCACTAGCATCGGGACCTTTTCCATCGTTGCCATCATCGTCTCTTTCTTCGTCCACCGATCCGGGCACGCCCCCGCTCCCGATTGAAGCGTCATTCCGATTGTGGCCGCGCCATTCGTGGGCGGTCCGCACGCATCGGAATGTGAGGGGATGAAACCAATCGTTTAGTTATAATAGTCCTGCAGCGAGCGAACTTCAAGCTGATCGGGTGCAATCGCTGCAATCGCGGCTGCCGCAGCGCGAGATGCGGCGGCGGTCGTGTAATAGGGCACCTTCTTTTCAAGCGCGGTGGCGCGGATCGATTTGGAATCGAGCAGCGACTGCCAGCCCTCGGTCGTGTTGAAAATCAGATCAACCTCGCCGTCGATGATCTTGTCGACGATATGCGGCTGCCCCTCGGCAACCTTGTTGACCCGCTCGACGGCAAGGCCCTGTTCGGCAAGATAGCTCTGCGTGCCCGATGTCGCGATCACACTGAAGCCTTGCGCGATGAGATCGCGTACCGCTGGGACAATTCCTTCCTTGTCCGAATTCTTGACCGAGACAAAGGCAGTGCCGCCGCGCGGCAGGGTCATGCCTGCGCCCAGTTGCGATTTGTAGAAGGCTGCCTCGAAACTGGTGTCGATCCCCATCACTTCGCCGGTCGATTTCATCTCCGGGGTGAGGACCGGGTCCGCGCCGGGGAAGCGCGCGAAGGGGAAGACCGCTTCCTTGACGGCCATATAGGGCAGGTCGCGCTTGAAGGGTTCGAAGGCGCCCAGCTTCTCGCCCGCCATGACGCGCGCGGCGATCTTGGCAACCGGCTGCCCGATCGCCTTGGCGACGAAAGGCACGGTCCGGCTTGCGCGCGGATTGACCTCGATCAGGTAAACCTCCCCATCCTTGACCGCGAACTGGACATTCATCAAGCAGGCGCTGTCGCCCGAATGGACGCCCGCCTCCTCGATATGTTGCATGATGCCCGCAACGCGCACTTCCTTGCCATCACACAGGGCATCGACATCGCATTCAATCGCATCGCGAAGATATTGATCAACCAATACGGGACTGTCGCCCGATACGTTCACAGCGGTGCGGATGTAGTCATCGAGCTGTGCTTCGCTGTCGACAATTTCCATCGCGCGACCGCCCAAAACGTAAGACGGGCGCAGGAGCACCGGATAGCCGATCCGCGCTGCAACCGCGGCGGCCTCGTCGCGGGTATAGGCGATGCCGTTATCGGGCTGTTTGAGTTTGAGCTTGTTGACGAGCCGCGCGAAACGCTCGCGATCCTCGGCATGGTCGATCGCATCGGGGCTGGTGCCAAGGATGGGAATGCCGGCATCCTCGAGCGCCTGTGCCAGCTTCAACGGGGTCTGCCCGCCGAACTGCACGATCACGCCGACAAGCTCGCCCCTGGATTGTTCGACGCGCATGATCTCCAGCACGTCTTCTGCGGTCAGCGGCTCGAAATACAATCGATCGGACGTGTCATAATCAGTCGACACCGTTTCCGGATTGCAGTTGACCATGATGGTTTCATAACCCTGCTCGGCCAACGCAAAACAGGCGTGCACGCAGCAATAATCGAACTCGATCCCCTGCCCGATCCGGTTCGGGCCTCCGCCCAGAATGACGATCTTCCTGGCGTCCGAAGGCATGGCCTCGCATTCGGCCTCACCGAAAGTGGGCGCCTCATAGGTTGAGTACATATAGGGCGTGACCGCCTCGAATTCGGCAGCGCAGCTGTCGATCCGCTTGAAAACCGGGCGCACGCCCAGCTTTTCGCGCTGCCCGCGCACTTCGGCTTCGCTGGTCGCACCCGCCATCGCCTGCAAGGCATCGTGCAGCAGGCCGGAACGCCTCGCCTGCGTTTCGGCGAGGCCGTCCTTCACACCCACCGAACGCACCGCCAGCGTGGCAAGCCGCTGGTCGGAAAAGCCCATCGCTTTCAGCTTGCGAAGGTCTGCAGCCTCCAGCGGCAAGCCGTTGGCTTGCACGTCTTTCTCTGCCGCGATGATCGCCTCGATCTGGCGCAGGAACCATGGGTCAAAGCCCGTGACATCTTGGATTTCGCCGAGCGTCAGCCCCTCGCGGAAAGCCTGGGCAACTTTAAGCAGCCGGTCAGGCGTGCGGCGGCTCAATGCGGCGGTGATGACGTCCTTCGCCGCTCCTTCAAGCTCGACCACACGGTTGAACCCGTCGAGCCCCGTCTCAAGTCCGCGCAGCGCCTTTTGCATCGATTCGGCGAAATTGCGCCCGATTGCCATCACCTCGCCGACCGATTTCATCGCTGTCGAAAGCGAGGCTTCCGCGCCCTTGAACTTCTCGAAGGCAAAACGCGGAATCTTGGTCACCACATAGTCGATCGTGGGCTCGAAACTGGCGGGCGTCGCGCCGGTGATCTCGTTGGTGATTTCGTCCAGCGTATATCCCACCGCCAGCTTTGCCGCGACGCGTGCGATCGGGAAGCCCGTCGCCTTCGAGGCCAGCGCGGAGGAACGCGACACGCGCGGGTTCATCTCTATCACGATCAGGCGGCCATCCTTGGGATTGACCGCAAACTGGACGTTGGAGCCGCCCGTCTCCACCCCGATTTCGCGCAGGACGGCGATGCTGGCCGAGCGCATGATCTGGTATTCCTTGTCGGTCAGCGTCAGCGCGGGTGCGACAGTGATCGAATCCCCGGTGTGCACGCCCATCGGATCGACATTCTCGATACTGCAGATGATGATGGCGTTGTCCGCGCGGTCGCGCACCACCTCCATCTCGTATTCCTTCCAGCCCAGCAGCGATTCCTCGATCAGCACCTCGGTGGTTGGCGATGCATCGAGGCCCTCGCGCACGATGCGCTCGAATTCCTGCGTGTTGTAGGCGATGCCACCGCCCGTCCCGCCGAGCGTGAAGCTGGGGCGAATGATCGAAGGCAAGCCGGTGCGCTCCAACACCTCGCGCGCCTGCTCGAGCGTGGTGGCGACGCCCGAACGCGCGCTTTCAAGCCCGATTGTGTCCATCGCCTCGCGAAAACGCTGGCGGTTTTCGGCTTTGTCGATCGCATCGGCCTTCGCACCGATCATCTCGACACCGTGCTCGGCGAGAACGCCCATCTCGTCGAGTTTCAGCGCGCAATTGAGCGCTGTCTGCCCGCCCATCGTCGGCAGCAGCGCATCGGGCTTTTCCTTGGCGATGATCTTGGCGACGATTTCGGGCGTGATCGGCTCGATGTAGGTCGCATCGGCAAATTCGGGATCGGTCATGATCGTCGCCGGGTTCGAATTGACCAGGATGACGCGATAGCCCTCTTCCTTCAGCGCCTTAATCGCCTGCGTGCCGGAATAATCGAACTCGCAGGCTTGCCCGATGATGATCGGGCCAGCGCCAATTACGAGGATCGAGGAGATGTCAGTGCGTTTGGGCATGATTTTCTTACAATTGCCTTGAGCTTGAGAGAATATGGTCCTGGGGCAGCGGGATCATCGCACCCCTCCCCGATTGGAAATCTGTTCGATGTCGAGCACTTCGGTGGTTTCGGTTGACTGCGGGTCCGCCGTTTCACCGGGCGCGCTGCCCGCTGGCCCGCCTGCGCGGCGCCCTGCGGGTGTCCACGTCACTTCGATCAGGCGCATATCGGGCTGCTGGCGCGCGCATCCGCTGGCAAGGATGGTCGAGGCCGGCTGGGCTTTTCCGCGTATCTTGAAGAGCGCCGGGTCCTCGCCAAGGAACAGCGCGCCTTTCGCGTCCACCGCGGTCTGCTTGAAGCGTTCGACCGCCGCTGAAGTGTTGGCGGTCTGCTGGACGAGGCGCGTGCCCGCGGTCTCGTCAGCGCCACCTGCACCGCCTCCAGATCAAGCCGCGTGATGTCGTAGATGTAGCTCGGCACAAAGCGTCCGGGCGCGTTCTCGAGCTCCTGATAGGCCTCGTAGGTCAGCGTTGCACGCACGCGGCCGATGCAGATGTTCTCGGCTTCTTCGCCAAGGCGCTCATCCTTGGGAAAGAGCACGTCGATCGGATTGCACCCGGCGAGCGCCAGCGTCGCGACGGAGAGGAGAAAGAGGCGGCCGTTCATGCGCCCTCCCCCGGCTCGAAAGCGTAGGAGATCTTGGTGTAGCGATAGACATAGGGCAGCACGTCGGGCCGCGAAATGGCATCGCCATAAACGAAGGTGCAGTTGCGGCGAATATCGACCAGGCGTTCGCCATCGCGCACGAGGATATAGCTCAGCACGTAATGCGAGCGCGGATTGGCGCGCCTGCCGACCACGTCGAGCTGGCGGATATGCTCACTGATATCGCGCAGCCGGTCCATGTCGACAAAGCCCTGCCGCTCGCGCGCATCGATGGTCGAGGCGTGGCGCGCATCGGGATCGAAGGCCTCTTCGCGGAAGGGTTCTTCAAGACCGACGATCTTGCAGTCCATCCGGCCAGCCACGGGCCGGTCGGTGTCCTCGCGAAACAGGATCGGGCGCCAGTAGGACAGCACCGGCAAGCCCCCTGCCCCGCGCTCAAGCTTGACCGAGCCATCGCCCTGGAACGCCACGCCTTCGACAATCTCCGCCCCCGGCCAGGTGGCAGAGGGCGGCGGCGTCATCGCCGGATTCGCCCATGATGGGCCGCCCAACGTCATGGTGCCGATCAAGAGCGTCGTAAAAAGGGGGCGAAGGCGCGGCATGGCTGGTTCAGTCTTCCCCGCCCGTGTTTGCTTCAACCCATTTGAGCCCCGCAGGCGTCACCATGCCCATCGGCTGCACCGCTTCCTTGCCGCGCTCCAGCACCAGATCGCGCACGATCAGGCCGTCCTTGAGACAGCCTTCCATGACCTGCTTTTCAAAGTCCGCGCGCTCGGAGGAGTCGAGGCCGAGTTCGGCCATGTCCGCCTCGGTCAGCACGCCGGTAAAGAACTGCCGCGCATTGGGCGAAACCTGGCGCGGCGCCATGCGCGCGAGGTAGCGTTGGCGCAGGGTTGCGAGGGTGGTTTTATCCGTCATAGCGCATATCCCTAAGTTTTCGGCCCAACATGGAGTGCAGGAAAGAGGCGCTGGAAGTTGTAAAATCAATGAAATTGAGCATCTTCAGTCCTTGAAGAGGGCTATTGCGGATACAATTAATGCCGAAAACGCAATCCATTCACTACGCTGAATTGCTCTTAAGTTCTCGACAAGCGTGCGCTTGCGATCTTCCTCAATCCATTCTTCAGCTTGCTTCATTCCGCGACCGGTCATCCCGATAACCATGTCGCCCTCTATGCCTGCGGCACCGTAGATAGATTTGACCAGTCCGATGCGTTCAAAGTTCGCTAATGCTTGTGCGCCCCATCCACTTTGTATGGTTGTTTCCATACGCTCACACAACTGGCTCACTGAAAGATCGTCGCTTCCTTCGATCGATGCGTGATAGGCCGTCTTGAGCAGTTCACGCTCGAACTTGCTAAAGGTTTGGCTGGTAGCTTTCACCCCAGCCCTCCGACGAACTTTTCGAACAGGTAGAAACTGTCCTGCGGCCCCGGAGACGCCTCGGGGTGATACTGCACGCCGAATGCGCGCTTGCCCTTGATCGAGATGCCGCAATTGCTGCCATCGAAAAGGCTGACATGCGTTTGCTCGACATCGTCAGGCAGGCTGTCCGCATCAACCGCAAAGCCGTGGTTCATGCTGGTGATCTCGACCAGACCTGTGGTCTCGCCCCAGGCACCTCCTTCCTTGAACGCGATCCGTTGCACCGGATGGTTCGCGCCGCGGTGCCCCTGATGCATCTTAACCGTCTTCGCGCCTGCTGCCAGCGCCAGCATCTGGTGCCCCAGACAAATGCCGAACAGCGGAATGTCGCGCTCAAGCAGAGCCTTGATCACCGGCACCGCATATTCGCCCGTCGCCGCCGGATCGCCTGGCCCGTTGGAGAGGAACACGCCGTCGGGCTCCAGCGCCATGATCGCGTCGAAATCGGTCTTTGCAGGGACCACCGTCACCTTCGCGCCCGCACGCACGAGGTTGCGGAAGATGTTGTCCTTCGCACCGTAATCCAGCGCGACGACATGCGGCTTGCCCGAACCATCGATGCTCTCGTAACCGTGGCCAAGGCGCCAATAGCCGCCGGTCCAGTCCTCGGTGCCCGAGCGCGTGGCCGTGGCGGCAAGGTCGAGCCCCTCGAGCCCTGCCCATTCTTGCGCCATGGCGAGCAGCGCGGGGATGTCGAACACGCCATCGGGCGAATGCGCGATCACCGCGTTGGGCGCGCCGGCCGTCCGGATGCGGCGAGTGAGCGCGCGGGTATCGACGCCAGCAAGGCCGATCTTGCCCCGACGTTCCATCCACGCGGTGAAATCTTCGGCACTGCGGAAATTGCTGGGCAGTGTCACATCCTCGCGGGTGATGCAGCCGACCGCGCTCGCCACGCCCTCGGCGCTCTCCACATCCTCGGCATTGGCGCCGACATTGCCGATATGCGGGAAGGTGAAGGTTACGATCTGGGCCGAATAGGAGGGATCGGTCATCACTTCCTGATAGCCGGTCATCGCGGTGTTGAAGCACACCTCGCCCACGGCCTCTCCGCCGGCGCCGAAGCCCTGGCCCCATATCACGGAACCATCAGCCAGAACGAGACAGCCCGTCGCACCTTTGGGTTGCGCAGGGGTGGTGGCAGCAGCAGCCATAAGGGGCCCTTCCTGATGGGAATTTTCCAGCAATGTCGCTAAGCCTGATGCGCTAGGCGCGCCTTGCACCCGCGTCAAGCTGGCCTACCTCATTAGCACCCGCTACAGCGCAGCCAAGCGTCAATCCATCCACAACCAATCACGAAAAGCCGAAAAAACACCCATGATCAGAGACGACATCAAGGCCGCCACCATCACCGCCATGAAAGCCAAGGAAAAGGAGCGCACCGCCGCGCTTCGCCAGATTTCGGCCAAGATCAAGGACCGCGACATCGAGGAGCGGACAAGCTCCAAGGAAATCGACGACGATGCGCTGGTGACCAGCGTGCTTCAGAAAATGGCCAAGCAGCGCCGCGAATCGATCGAGATGTACGAGAAAGGCGGACGCCAGGAGCTCGCCGATGCCGAAGCCGCCGAGCTGGCGGTGATCGAGGAATTCCTGCCGCAAATGATGAGCGAAGAAGAAACGAAAGCCGCAATCGAGGCGATCGAGGCCGAAACCGGCGCATCGGGCATGAAGGATATGGGCACCGTGATGGGTGCGCTGAAAGCCAAGCACGGCGCCGTGCTCGACGGCAAAATGGCGAGCGGTCTGGTCAAGGCCGCGCTTTCCTAGACCCTTTGACGGGGCCAGCTTCGAGCCACTCCATGACGCAAGCCGCGTGTCCACAGGCCGTGCAAAACTCGCCATGACAATGGCTCGACAGGCCGCACCAAGAAAAGGCATCTTGTGCCCATGACCATCACCCCGCAATGGAAAGACGAGCTGCGCGCGCGGATCACGCTTTCCACGCTGGTGGGGCGCACGACCAAGCTGACCAAGGCGGGGCGTGAATGGAAGGCGTGCTGCCCGTTCCACAACGAGGCGACGCCCAGTTTCTACGTCAATGATGACAAGCAGTTCTACCACTGCTTTGGCTGCGGCGCGCATGGTGATGCGATCACCTGGATGATCGAGCAGCGCGGCTTCGGCTTCATGGACGCGGTCAAGGAACTGGCCGAGGAAGCGGGGATGGAAGTCCCTCGCCCTGATCCGCAGGCAGCACAAAAGGCGGAAAAGCGCGCCGAACTGGTCGATGTGACGAGTGCGGCGCAGGACTGGTTTGTCGATCGGCTCAAGGGACCGGAGGGTCGCGAGGCGCTCGATTACCTGCGCGCTCGCGGATTTTCCGATGCAATCTTGCACGAATTCGGCTTCGGCTACGCGCCCGAGGACAAGCAGGCGCTCGCCAAGGCGCTGTCGCAGTTCGAGCCGCAGATGCTCGCTGAAAGCGGGATGCGCATCGTCACCGATGAGGGGCAGGCCTATGACCGGTTCCGCGGCCGCGTCATGCTGCCGATCCAGGACAAGCGCGGGCGCGTGATCGCGTTTGGCGGGCGTATTCTCGAAAAAAGGGAGGGCGTTGCCAAATATCTCAA
Organism: Erythrobacter sp.; assembly: GCA_043567175.1. Classification (GTDB taxonomy): domain Bacteria; phylum Pseudomonadota; class Alphaproteobacteria; order Sphingomonadales; family Sphingomonadaceae; genus Erythrobacter. The sequence goes on along the minus strand of CP121323.1, from coordinate 499,749 downwards.
TTCGCCTGACACGCCGCTCTTCGACAAGGGCCGCACGCTCTACAACCACCACCGCGCCGCCCCCGCCTCGCGCCAGACGGGCCGGGTGATCGTGGTCGAGGGCTACATGGACGTGGTCGCGCTCGCGCAGGCGGGGTTTCACGATGCGGTCGCGCCGCTCGGCACCGCGCTGACCGAGGCGCAGCTGGAGCTTTTGTGGCGCATGGTCGAGGTGCCGGTGCTGTGCTTTGACGGCGATGCCGCCGGCCAGCGCGCGGCGATGCGGGCGATGACGCGGGCGCTCCCGCTGCTCGCCCCGATGCGCTCGCTGGCGATCGTGCGCCTTCCCGCCGGGCTCGACCCTGACGATCTCATCAAGCAGGGTGGCCCCAAGGCGATGGAAGCGCTTCTGGAAGGGGCGATGAGCCTGCTCGATGCGCTTTGGCGCGCCGAGCGCGATGCGCAGCCGCTTGAAAGCCCTGAGGCCAAGGCCGGTCTGAAAAAGCGGCTGATGGATCACGCCGATACGATCGGCGATCCTGATATCCGCTCGCTCTATCGTCGCGAATGGCAGAACCGCTTTTCCGCCTTCGCCTATCCCCCTCGCGAGCAGCGTGGCGGCAAATTCGGGCAGAATCGCGGATACAAGCCCGGCAATCGCCAGTCCTCAGCGTGGCGCGGCGGCAACACTGCGCCGCAATCGCTCGCTCCCGGCGCGCTTGCGGTGCTGCAGAAATTCCTCACCCGCAGCGAACGCGGCAACCTGCTGAGTGCGGTTATCCTCGGTCTGGCGAGGCATCCGCAGGAGATTGACGCCCACGCCGAAGCCCTTTCGCGGCTCGCCCGGCTCGAGCCCGAAGCCGCGCCTGTCATCGAATCGGTCATAGAACTTACCGAAACGCTTGATTCGCACGACCAAAGCGCCATATTCGGCACAGGCGGCCTTCCTGCCCCACCGGAACATTTGCGTTACGCCTTCCTCAGAGAAGGCCATGATCCCGGTGAAGCGCGCGAGGAATTGGCCGAGGCTGTGTCGTTGCTGGTGCAGAAGCCTTCTCTGGAGGCGGCTCTGTCGGCAACGATCGCGCGGTTCGATGAAGACCCGGAAGGGTGCTTTGCCGAGCAGACGCGTCTGCGCGCACAGTTGACCGCTGTCGAAGAACGTTTGAAGGCCTTCGGGCGCCGCAAGGCCGCTTCAGGGTCCGCCGACGAGGCTTCGGAAGGGGACACGGACAAGGCTGCGTAAAGGCTTGCAAGGGCGTGCGCGCGGCGGGAACGGGTTAAACGCGAATGGGTATTGGCTTGCAGGCTGCACCCGGCGCACACACGGATTGAACAAGATACAATGGCTTCGACCGCAAAAACGCAAGACAAAGACGACGCTCCCCTGATCGACCTCAACGAGGCGGCGATCAAGAAGCTGATGGCCAAGGGCAAGAAGAAGGGCTACCTCACCTACGACGAGCTCAACGAGGCCCTGCCGTCCGGCGAAATGAGCCCGGACCAGATCGAAGACATCCAGACCGCCCTGTCCGAAATGGGCGTCCAGATCGTCGAGAATGACGAAGAAGCCGAGGCAGAAGCCGAAGCGGAGGCCGAGGTCGAGGAAATCGAGGTCGGCGAGGACGACAAGAAGAAAGACAACAAGGCCGCGGCCAAACCCGCCGCCAAGAAAACCGGCACGGGCGAGCGCACTGATGACCCGGTGCGCATGTATCTGCGCGAAATGGGCGCGGTCGAACTGCTCAGCCGCGAAGGCGAGATTGCGATCGCCAAGCGTATCGAGGCAGGCCGCGACATGATGATCATGGGGCTTTGCGAAAGCCCGATTACGTTCCACGCCATCATCCAGTGGTCAGAGGCGCTCAACAACGAAGACATGCAGCTGCGCGAGATCCTCGATCTCGACGCGATGCTCTCAAAAGAGCCGCCCCCTGAGAAGATGGAGGAAGAGAACCAGGACGACGACGGTTCGATCTCCGAAGATACAGCCGGCCCCACGATCCGTGACGATGACGATGACGAGGTCGAGGATCACGAGGAAGAAGGCGAAGACGGCGAAGAGGGCTCCGAAAAGAAGCGCGAAGAGGAAGAGGAAGAGGACAACACCCTCAGCCTTGCCCAGATGGAAGCCGCGCTCAAGCCCGAGGCGATCGAGCGTTTTGCCCGCATCACCAAGCTGTTCAAGACCTTTGAAAAGCTTCAGGGTGAGCGCGTCGACACGCTGGCTGCGGGCGGCGAATTCCCCAAGGCCAAGGAAAAGAAATACGAGGAACTGGGCGAGCAACTGACCGCCGAGGTCGAAAGCATGCAATTCCACGCGACCAAGATCGAATTCCTGGTCGACAATCTCTACGCCTTCAACCGCCGCCTGACCGCTCTGGGTGGTCAGATGCTGCGCCTCGCCGAGCGTCACAAGATCAAGCGGATCGACTTCCTGAAAGGCTATGTCGGCAACGAGCTTGACGATGCCTGGATCAAGGAACGCGCGAAGAAGGACAAGAAATGGGCCGCCTTCGCTGAGAAGGAAAACGACGCGATTGACCGCATCCGCGCAGAGATCACCGATATCGCCGCGAATACGGGCATGGCGCTTCCCGAATTCCGCCGAATCGTGAACATGGTGCAGAAGGGCGAGCGTGAAGCGCGTATCGCCAAGAAGGAAATGGTTGAGGCCAACCTGCGTCTGGTGATCTCGATCGCCAAGAAATACACCAATCGCGGCCTGCAATTCCTCGACCTGATTCAGGAAGGCAATTGGCTTGATGAAGGCGGTCGACAAATTCGAATACCGCCGCGGCTACAAGTTCTCGACCTATGCGACCTGGTGGATCAGGCAGGCGATCACGCGTTCAATCGCCGACCAGGCAAGGACGATCCGTATCCCCGTCCACATGATCGAGACGATCAACAAGCTTGTACGCACCTCGCGCCAATTCCTGCACGAGGAAGGCCGAGAGCCCACTCCTGAGGAAATGGCCGCGCGCCTCTCCATGCCGCTGGAAAAGGTTCGCAAGGTGATGAAGATCGCCAAGGAACCGATTTTCAGCGTGACGCGCGAACGCATCCGGCAGATCGAGGCAAAGGCCTTGCGCAAGCTCAAGCATCCGAGCCGCTCGCGCAAGATGCGCTCTTTCCTCGACCAGTAGGCCCCGGCTCCCACCCCCGATTGATAGGTCGCCATGTTGAAGACGTCCTTGCTTGCCGCTGCTCTTGGTACGGCGCTGTTCGCCTCGCCCGCTCTTGCACAGGAGGCGGAGCCGCAAAACGGCGAGGCTCAGGCCTCCGAGGCGCCGAGCCCCGCCAAGCTCGCGCTCGCGCAGGAAATCGTGGCCAAGGGTTTTCCCGAGGACATGCGCGAGGAAATGTTCTTCGCCAGCGTCGACCAGATGACCAAGCAGATGCGCGCTGCAACGCTCAAGAGCATGCCGGTGGAAGACCCCGGAGTGACGGAAATACTCGATGGCTGGCTTGCCGATTACATCGCGCAAAGCAAAGAAGTGCTGCGTGGTTATATCCCGCGGATGATGGATGGCCTTGCGCGCAGCTACGCGACCATGTTCACCGAGCGCGAACTCAGCGATATCGTCGCTTTTGTCTCGACGCCCAGCGGACAGCGTTTCATGGTTCTGTCCTCGGCCGTGATGGCCGAACCCAACTTTGCTGAGGCCAATCAGGCCTATATCGATGAAATCCAGGCTGGACTGCCTGCCGCCACACAGGACCTGCAGGGCCGCCTGGTCGATTATATGACCAAGAAGAACGAAGGCGAGACCGCTAGCTAGCCTCGGCCCCTCCCACAGGCCGCTCTTGCTCACAGGGCCCCGGTCGAATTATACCGCGCCGTGTTGCACTGCAACATTCGCAAACCGCATCGGGACCCGCCGCCATGCCACCGACCAAGACACCAGCCAAAACGCCCAAAATTGTCGCCATCGCCAGCCAGAAGGGTGGCTCGGGCAAGACCACGCTTGCCGTCCACATCGCCACCAAGGCCGCGCAAGAGGGCTATGAAAGCTGCGTGATCGACACCGATCCGCAGGCAAGCGCGGCTTCGTGGTCCGATTGGCGCGGCGATTTCCTGCCCGTCGTCGTCACCAGCCCGCCTGCACGCCTTGGCCGCACGATTGCGAGCGCGCATAAGAACGGGGTCGATTTTCTGGTGATCGATACGCCTCCGCACGCCGACGCCGCCGCGCGCGAGGCGATCAAGGCCGCCGATATCGTGCTCATCCCGACAAAGCCGCGCGCCTTTGACCTCGCCGCGCTCGAACCGGTGGCAGACCTTGTCAGCTTTGCCGGAAAGCCTGCCTTCGTGGTGCTCAATGCCGTGCCGTCAGGCGCGACGGTGCTGAGCGAGGAAGCACGCGGCGTCGCAAGCGCGATGGGCCTTGATATGGCGCCGGTCTCTCTCGGCGACCGGGCCGCCTTCCACCGCTCCAGCGCCAAGGGCGAAACCGCCAGTGAAAGCGAACCCGAGGGCAAGGCAGCGCAAGAGGTCGACGCTTTGTGGACATGGCTTTCCACGCAGTTGAATAGCTGACCCCGACCACTTTCGAGCCACTTGGCTTGCGCTCGCGCCTTCTTGTCGTCACTCTGGCTTCATGCCTTATCGTGTAGCCCGCCGCTCGCTTGCCCATTCCGTTTGCGTCCTGGCGCTTCTTGGCATCGGCACATCGCCGCTTGCCGCCCAGTCTTCCCAAGACAGCGAGGAACCCGCCGCACGCGGCGCTGGCGCTGAAAGTGGCCCCGCTCCGATGATCCTGGCGAGGCAGATCGTTGCCGTCGGCTATCCCGAAGAAGATCGCGAGGCGCTCTTCTTTGGCACGATGGACCAGACGGTCGACCAAATGCGCGCCGCCCTCGCCCCCACCCTGCCCGCGGATGATCCCGGGGCCGTTGCCATCCTCGATGAATGGATTGACGAATACACCCAGACTTCCAAGGACGTGCTGCGCAAGCACATCCCCGACATCATGGCCGGGATGGAGGAAGCCTATGCGACGATCTTCACCGAGGAGGAATTGCGCGACATCCTTGCCTTCGTTCGCACCAGCAGCGGCCAGCGTTATTTCGAACTGTCGCCTGCGATCATGGGCTCCAAAAGCTTTGCCGAGGCGAACCAGCGATATCTCGACGAATCGCTTTCGCTGATGGGCCCGGCACGCCGCGAGTTGAGGGAGCGCCTTGAGGACCACATGGCCGATCAACGCGCCAAGGCCGCTCCGGCCGACACCTGATCCCCTCCTTTAAGCACACCGGCAGGAGCAATCGGCGCGCAAAACCCCGCGACGCGGCCGAAAGGTGCGTCGAAAACCGTTCCTTCCCCACTGGAAGCCGCGCGCTCACTGCCCTATGAGGGCGCCATGCGTATAGCGATTGCATCCGATCACGCCGCGACCGAAATGAAGGCGCAGCTTGCCCAATGGCTTATCGACGAGGGCCACGAGGTTGCCGATCTCGGCACCGAACCCGGGACCAGCGTCGATTATCCCGATTACGGCTACAAGCTGGCTGAAGTGGTCGCGGAAGGGACCGCGGATTACGGCATTGCCCTGTGCGGTTCGGGCATCGGCATCTCGATGAGCGCCAACCGCCACCCCGCAGTGCGCTGTGCGATGGTTTCCGAACCGCTGACCGCCGCGCTCGCGCGCGAGCACAACAATGCCAATATAATCGCGCTTGGCGCGCGGCTGATCGGCATCGAAATGGCGCGCTCTTGCGTAGCTACATTCCTCAACACCGAGTTTGCCGATGCACACGATCCCGATGGCCGTCATCGCCGCCGCGTTGCCAAGCTCGGCACACCGCCCTTTCTGCCCGATCACATAGAGACCCACCAATGAGCACCCAGCCCCAAGACGTCGTCAGCCCGATGCACGGTTTCTGGCATGATGATCTCGCCACCGCCGATCCCGACATCGCCGCGGCGATCGGAAAGGAACTCGGTCGCCAGCGCGACAAGATCGAACTGATCGCCTCCGAGAACATCGCAAGCCGCGCGGTGCTCGAAGCCACCGGCAGCGTTTTCACCAACAAATATGCCGAGGGCTATCCGGGCAAGCGCTATTATGGTGGCTGCGACTATGCCGACGTGGTCGAAACGCTGGCGATCGAGCGCGCCAAGCAGCTGTTCGGCTGCAACTTTGCCAACGTCCAGCCCAATTCGGGCTCTCAGATGAACCAGGCGGTGTTCCTCGCCCTGCTCAATCCGGGCGACACCTTCATGGGGCTCGACCTCAATTCAGGCGGGCACCTCACCCACGGATCGCCCGTCAATATGAGCGGCAAGTGGTTCAACCCGGTCAGCTACGGCGTCACACGCGAGACCGAGACCATCGACATGGACGAGGTCGCCGCGACCGCACGCGAGCACAAGCCAAAGCTCATCATCTGTGGCGGCACGGCCTATTCGCGTCAGTGGGACTTCGCCGCTTTCCGCGCCATCGCCGATGAAGTGGGCGCGATCCTGCTGTGCGACATGAGCCACATTTCCGGTCTCGTCGCCGGCGGCGCGCATCCCTCGCCCTTCCCGCATTGCGACATCGTCACCTCGACGACGCACAAATCGCTGCGCGGACCGCGTTCAGGGATCATCCTGTGGAACGACGAGAAATACACCAAGCCGCTCAACATGGCGGTCTTCCCCGGCCTTCAGGGCGGCCCGCTGATGCACGTGATCGCCGCCAAGGCGGTGGCTTTCCGCGAAGCGCTGCAACCGGAATTCAAGACCTACGCCCACCGCATCGTCGAGAACGCGCGCGCCCTTGCCGCCAGCCTCGAAGAGCACGGGCTGCGCATCTGTTCAGGCGGAACCGACAACCACTCGATGCTGGTCGATCTCACCGCCAAGGACGTGACCGGCAAGGATGCCGAGAAAGGGCTCGATCGCGCCTGGCTCACCTGTAACAAGAACGGCATCCCGTTCGACACGCGCTCGCCTTTCGTCACCAGCGGCGTGCGTCTTGGCACGCCCGCGGGCACGACACGCGGCTTTGGCCCGGTCGAATTCCGCACAGTCGGCGCGCTGATCGCCGAAGTGGTTGACGGCTTGTCGAAGAACGGCGCCGAGGGCGATGCGCAGATCGAGGAAAGCGTGCGCTCACGCGTGGCCGATCTGTGCGCAGACTTCCCCGTCTATCCCGGCATGTGAGCGCGAAAGCCGGGCCGATGAACGATAACAGCCCCAAGGAAATCACCTGGTTTGACCGGGCGATGGCGTTGGTCAAAGAGATCAGCAAACAGGGGATGGGGCATCCCTCGAGCCAGAATGTGCTGATCGGCGCGGCGTTTGGCTTTGCGGTTGGAATGACGATCTGGGAGTCGCTCGGCTTCTTGTGGGGCGGCTTTCTGGGCGCGGCTCTGGGGATTGCCTACGAGCTCGAACAGCAAGACCAGAACAACGACAAAGACGAACCGGGCGACTGATCTGTGCGTTGCCCCTTCTGCGCTCACGAAGAGACCCAGGTGAAGGATTCGCGCCCGACCGAGGATGGCAACTCGATCAGGCGGCGGCGGCAATGTTCATCCTGCGGAGCGCGCTTCACCACCTTTGAACGCGTGCAATTGCGCGAGGTCATGATCGTCAAGGCCGGTCCTGACGGCGGCGAATTGCGCCGCGAACCTTTCGATCGCGACAAGCTGCAACGCTCGGTCGCGCTCGCCTGCCGCAAGCGCGGGGTTACACAGGAACAGGTTGACCAGCTTGTCTCAGGCATCCAGCGCCAAGTCGAAACCGCGGGCGAGGCCGAAGTGCAGTCGGCCAAGATCGGCGAGCTTGTGATGGACGGTCTGCGCCAGATCGACAGCGTTGCCTATATCCGCTTCGCATCGGTCTATCGCGATTTCTCAGAAGCGCGCGATTTCGAGGAATTTGCCAGCACCGTCGCCGAAGCGGCGAAGGAGTAAGGCGCCGTGTCCGAGATCGACAGATCGACGGCGAACAAGCCGGTCATCGTGCTGGTACGCCCGCAACTGGGCGAGAATATCGGCAAGGCTGCGCGCGCCATGCTCAATTTCGGGCTTACCGAAATGCGCCTCGTCGCCCCGCGCGATGGGTGGCCCAACCCCTCGGCGGGCCCGGCGGCGGCGGGCGCGGATATGGTCCTCGATCGCGCAAAGGTCTACGAGACTACGGCCGAGGCGGTCGCCGATTGCAGCCACGTTTACGCAACGACGGTGCGAAAGCGCGGCGTGACCAAGCCGGTGGTGGGCGCCGACGGTGCAGCAAGGCTGATCCACGCAGAAGCGGGCCGTCACGCGGTGCTCTTTGGCCCCGAACGCTCCGGGCTCGAGACCGAGGACGTCGCGCTCGCCCGCCATATCCTCACTGTCCCGATCAACAAGGAATTCGGCTCGCTGAACTTGGCGCAGGCGGTGATTCTTGTCGCCTATGAATGGTCGCGGATCGGGCGCGAGATGGCGGACAGCGATCTCGTCCAGCCCACTGCTCAAGCCGACACACTACCCCCTGCCCTTCAGGAGGAACTCGACGGGCTGATCGGCCATTTCGAGAATTTGCTGGCCCCACGAGGCTATTTCCTGCCTGAAGCGCGGGCGGATTCCACACGCCGAACCTTGCGCAGCGTTCTGACCAAGCCGGGCTGGAACCACCTCGAAGTGCGCACCTTGCGCGGCATCCTGAGCACGCTTGAACGGCAAGAGCGTGATACCGAATAGGATTTTCGGCTCGGTTCGTCGCAAAAGGCTTGGGTTCGCGGTGCTCTTGCGGCACCCGGACCATCATAGCCTAACCCCCCAAACAATCTGGACAAATGCCATGACCCTTCGCCTTCCCAAGGCCGCGCTCGCTCTCGCCCTTCCGCTCTTCGCAGTGCCAGCTTTCGCTGCTCCCGACGCGCCGAGTGATGCGAAGCCCGACGAAACCAGCGAGGAAGCGAAACAGGAGCAAAAGGCACTGGCAGAGGAAAAGGCCGAGCCGAAGAAGATCTGCAAGCGCATTTCGGCACAAGCCGGAAGCCGCCGCAAGACCAAGGTGTGTCGCACGCGCGAGGAATGGGCGACCTTCAACCAGGAACAGCGCCGCCGCAACTAAGCAGCCGCAAACTCCAGCCAAACGTTGACAAAGCGCTCGCGCCTGCTACCAGCGCGCCTTCGCAAATGGGCCCCGCACCCCGGTGAAGCGGTGGCCGCGTCGAGGGTAATCCTCGGCGGAGCGATGCCGGGTTGAACGCCTGAACCTGGTCCGATGGTCGGATCGGGGGTCAGGCCAGCAAATTTGAAGGAAAGACTTATGTCGAAGCGCAAGAGCGCCAAGTACAAACTCGACCGCCGGATGGGTGAAAACATCTGGGGTCGCCCGAATTCTCCGGTCAACAAGCGTTCCTATGGCCCGGGCCAGCACGGCCAGCGCCGCAAGAGCAAGATGTCGGACTTCGGCCTCCAGCTTCGCGCCAAGCAGAAGCTCAAGGGTTATTACGGCGACGTCACCGAAAAGCAGTTTCGCTCGACCTACAAGGACGCGACCCGCATGAAGGGCGACACCGGCCAGAACCTGATCGGTCTGCTCGAACGTCGCCTCGACATGATCGTCTACCGCGCCAAGTTCGCACCGACGATCTTCGCTGCGCGCCAGATCGTGTCGCACGGCCACATCTATGTGAACGGCGTCAAGTGCAACATCGCATCGCGTCGCTGCGACGTGGGCGATGTCATCAGCCTCGGCAAGAAGGCGCAGGAAATGGTGCTCGTCATCGAAGCGCAGAGCCTGCCGGAGCGTGAAATCCCCGATTATGTCGTGCCCGATGGCAACGACAAGGTATCCTTCAGTCGCGTGCCCAAGCTCGACGAAGTGCCCTACCCCGTCACCATGGAGCCCAACCTCGTGGTCGAGTTCTACTCGCGCTAAGTCCCACTGGACCCGCGAGATAAAAGAATTACGGGCGGTCCTGCGGGGCCGCCCTTTTCTTTTGGCACTTGCGGTGCAACACCTCTTTGCGCGAGGCGACAAAGGGGGATCCATGCCGCTCAATATCCTGCTGATTGACGGTCACCCGGACGAGGCGCGGTTTTCCTCGCACTTGCTCGACCTCTATCAAGAGGCGCTGCCGCGCGACTGCACCGTCACCCGCGTCAATGTGCGCGACATGGATTTCACACCCATCCTTCGCCGCGGCTATGCCAAACGCATTGACTGGGAGCCCGATATCACAGCGCTCGCCGAGGCGCTCGATGCGTGCGACCACGTCACTTTTGCCTTTCCGATGTGGTGGGGCGCCGAGCCGGCTGAACTCAAGGGCCTGCTCGACCGGATTTTCCTGCCCGGCTTCACCTACCAGTTCAACGAGGGCAGCGCCTTCTGGCACAAATATATGGAAGGCCGCTCGGCCGATGTTCTGGTGACGATGGACACCCCGCCCTTTTTCCTCGGCCTGATCTACCGCAACGCCATTGTCCATCGCTGGAAGAAACAGGTGCTCGGCTTTTGCGGGTTCAAGCCGGTACGCTTTGCCGCCTTTGGCCCGATCAACCACGGCGGCGCGGAAAAAGGCCACGAAAAGTGGAAAAAGAAGATCTTCTGGATGGCGAGTTCGATCAACCCGAAAAACCGCGAGAAAAAGCAGGCGCGGCTGCCCGCTTTTCTCGGACACCGTGAGGCCCCAGCCTAGCTGCGCGTCTTGTCCCAGACGTCGAATTCGTAGCGAATAGACCCTTCGACAAGCTGCTCCCACAGATCGCCGATCAGATCGCCTGGAAGCCCGCGTGCCTCCGCGTCTTTGACCGCCTGTTCGATCACATAGGCCTTGCGCTCCTCGTCACGCACCGCCTCGCGGTTGGGTTTGATGCGGGCGGCGGCGCGCATGTATCCAAATCGCCGCGCCAGCAGCGCGACAAGCTCGCGGTCGGTCGCATCCACCCCCACGCGCACTTCGACCATGGTTTCGCATTCATCGGGCAGCTTGGCGGGGGGCTCACGCATTCAGTCGGACTTTCCTAGGTAATTGCGCCGGAATTCGGCGGCGAAGGCGGCAAAGCGCTGCTCGTCAATGGCATCGCGCATGCCGCGCATCAAGGCTTGGTAGAAGGCGAGATTGTGTTCGGTCAGCAACATCGCGCCCAGCATTTCGTGGCTTTTGACAAGATGGTGCAGATATGCCTTGGAATAATCGCGTGAGGCGGAGCAATCGGAAGCTGGATCAATCGGCTCAGGATCTTCGGCGAATTTCGCGTTGCGAAGGTTGATCGGGCCGTTCCAGGTGAAGGCCTGCCCATTGCGGCCCGAGCGGGTGGGCAACACGCAGTCGAACATGTCGATCCCGCGCTCGACCGCCCCGACAAGGTCATCGGGCTTGCCCACGCCCATGAGATAGCGCGGGCGGTCTTCGGGGAGGTGCTGCGGCGCGTAATCGAGGACGCCGAACATCGCCTCCTGCCCCTCGCCCACGGCAAGCCCGCCGACGGCATATCCGTCAAAGCCGATATCGATCAACTTGTCGGCGCTGATGCGGCGCAAGTCTTCGTCGAGCGCGCCCTGCTGGATACCGAACAACGCCGATCGGCTCGCATGTTCCTCGCCCGCATCAAAACCCTCGCGGCTGCGCCTGGCCCAGCGCATCGACAATTCCATCGAAGCGGCAATCTGGTCACGCGGGCGATCAGCACGCGGACATTCGTCGAACGCCATGACGATGTCGGACCCAAGCAAGCGCTGTATCTCCATCGATCGTTCTGGCGTGAGCATATGCTTGGAGCCATCGATATGGCTGCGAAATTCAACGCCTTTCTCGGTCAGCTTGCGCAATTCGGAAAGGCTCATCACCTGGTAGCCGCCGCTATCGGTCAGGATCGGGCGGTCCCAGCGCATGAACTGGTGCAGGCCGCCAAGCCGCGCCATGCGCTCCGCGCCCGGGCGCAGCATCAGGTGATAGGTGTTGCCAAGGATAATGTCCGCGCCAATCTCACGCACCGTCTCCGGCTTCATCGCCTTGACCGTCGCGGCGGTCCCAACGGGCATGAAGGCAGGCGTCTGGATATTACCGCGCTGCATCGCGATGGTGCCGCGCCGCGCACGGCCATCGGTGGCGTGCAGCGTGAAGGCAAAGCGGGGGCGTTCTTTCTTCTCCTCGTTCATTCCCGCGTCACTCTCTCAGGCGCCAACCGGTCTTGAAGATGTAGGCGATGATCGCGGTGCACACGGCGAGAAAGCCAAGCGTCAGTCCAAGCGATACGCCGATCGAGACGTCGGATGTGCCATAGAAGGTCCAGCGAAGGCCACTGACCAGAAACGCGATCGGATTGAGCAGGGCAAGCGTGTCCCAGGGCTCGGGCAGCATGTCGAGCGAGTAGAACGTACCGCCAAGGAAGGTCAGCGGGGTCAGGATCAGCTGCGGGATGATGCCGAGCTTTTCGAAACTGTCGGCCCAGACACCCAGAATAAAGCCGAAAAGCGCGAAGTTCGCCGCGACCAGCACGATGAAGCCAAAAGCGTAGAGCGGATACTTGATCTCGTAATCGACGAAGAAGGTCGCCGTTGTCAGGATGATCGCAGCGAGGATCAGGCTCTTGGTCGCCGCCGCACCGACAAAGCCGATCAGCGTTTCAGCCACACCGATAGGGGCCGAGAGCAGCTCGTAGATCGTACCGGTGAAACGCGGCATATAGATGCCGAAACTGGAATTGCTTGTCGTCTCGGCCAGCAGGGTGAGCATCAGCAGGCCCGGAATGATGAAGGCGGCATATTCCACCCCGCCGATTTCGGGCATGCGGCTGCCGATCGCGCCGCCGAAGACGATGAAATAGAGCGAGACAAGCAGGACAGGCGCAAGGATCGACTGGAAGGCGGTGCGAACAGCGCGCAAAACCTCGCGCTTGTAGATCGCCCAGGCGCCTCTGGGGCTAAAGCTCACGAGGGCTCTCCTTCGGTATCCGTAACAAGTCCCACGAAGATGTCCTCAAGCGAGGAATCATGAATGTCGATGCCGGTGTAGTCGATGCCTTCGTGGATCAGCGCCTTGGTCAACTCGGCAATCTCGGCGCGGCCCGCCCCTTCCCCGTTTCCACCCAGATAGCGCAGCTCGTGGCCATCTGCGCGCAGTTCGACCGGAAAGGCCTTGATCGCTTCGGGCAGTTCCTCCAGCGGCTGCGCCAGCGGGAGGATCGCTTCGGTGCTGCCAAGCTTTTCCATCAGCTTGTCCTTGTCATCCACCATCAGGATCTGTCCCTTGCGGATCACGCCGACACGGTCCGCCATCAGTTCGGCCTCTTCGATGTAGTGGGTCGTCAGGATGATCGTGGTGCCGCGTTCGCGCAGGGCCGCGATCTGCTCCCACATGCCCTTGCGAAGCTCGACATCGACGCCTGCGGTGGGCTCATCAAGGAAGAGCAGGTCGGGCTCGTGGCTGAGCGCCTTCGCGATCAGCACGCGGCGCTTCATCCCGCCCGAAAGTTCGCGGATCTGGCTATCCTTCTTCTCCCACAATGAAAGCGAGCGCAGGATTTCCTCGATGCGTGCGGGATTCTTGGCATGGCCGAAAAGCCCGCGCGAATAGGAAACGGCGCGCCACACGGTCTCGAACATATCGGTCGAAAGTTCCTGCGGGACGAGGCCGATGCGCGCCCGTGCGGGGCGCCAGTCGCTCGCAAGGTCGTACCCGAAAGCCGTCATCGTGCCCGAAGTCGGCCGAACCAGCCCGCACACCGCGCCGATCAACGTCGTCTTGCCAGCACCGTTGGGGCCGAGCAGCGCGAAGATCTCGCCCTTGCGGATTTCCAGATCAACACCGTCAAGCGCTTTCGTGCCACCGGAATAGACCTTGGTCAGGCCCTTTATGGAGAGAATGGTTTCTGACATGCGCTCACCCGCTAGGGCAGCAGCAGCGATGAGTCACCATAGGAGTAGAAACGATACTCCTTTTCGATGGCGTGGGCGTAGGCGGCCATCATCCGCTCGCGCCCCATCAGCGCGCTGACGAGCATCATCAGTGTGGATTTGGGCAGATGGAAGTTTGTCATCAACCCGTCGATGGCGCGGAAGGTGTAGCCCGGCGTGATGAAGATCGATGTCTCGTCCGAGAAAGGGGCTATGATGCCCTCGTCGTTCACGGCGCTTTCCAGCAAGCGCAGCACCGTGGTGCCCACCGCGATCACCCGCCCGCCCTTCGCTCGAACATTGTTCAGCCGTTCGGCGGTCGCCCCATCGATATGCCCGATTTCCGCGTGCATGGCGTGATCATCGGTGTCATCGGCCTTGACCGGCAGGAAGGTCCCCGCACCCACATGCAGCGTCAGCGTCTCGCGATGGATGCCGCGTTCATCAAGCGCGGCGACAAGCCTGTCGGTAAAATGGAGCGAGGCGGTGGGAGCGGCAACCGCGCCGTCCTTCTGGGCAAACATCGTCTGGTAATCGGTGAGGTCGCGTTCATCGACCCCGCGCTTTTGCGCGATATAGGGCGGCAGCGGCATCGTGCCTGCGCGGTCGAGCAGCACCTCGACCGGCTCTTCGCCTTCGAAGAACAGGGTGAGCGAGCCGTCGCCATGGCGCTCCTCGGCAATCGCGGTAACGCCGCCGCCAAACACGAGGCCATCGCCGATTTTCACGCGCTTGGCGTTGCGGATGAGGGCCTGCCAGCGCCTGAGGTCGAGCCGCTTGTGGAGGGTCGCACCGATCTTCGCCTCGCCATCAGCGCGCCGACCTTCAAGTTGGGCCGGGATCACGCGGGTGTCATTGAATACGAGGCAGTCGCCCGGCTCCAGCAGATCGGGCAGGTCAAGCACACCGCGATCTTCGAACGGTGTATCGCTGCCACGCACCAGAAGCATGCGCGCCGCATCACGTGGGCGCACGGGACGCAGCGCGATACGCTCTTGGGGTAGGCGAAAATCGAACAGGTCAACGCGCATGCGTCACCGCGGCCCGAGAATTGCGCTTATTGCTGCTGGAGCGGCGCGTTGAGGAGATCGGCGGTGATCGCCCCTTCTGGCTGCTCGCCGCCTGCTTCAGGTCGGGGTTTGTTGTCGCTTGCAAGCGAGGCTTGCAGGATGCGCGTCGGATTGCGCGGAGGTTCGCCCCGGTTGATCGCGTCGACGCCGTCCATGTTCTCGATCACGCGGCCAAAGTTGGTGTAACGTTTGTCCAGGCTGAAACGAGGATAGAATACAATGAAGAACTGGCTGTTCGCGCTGTCCTCGTCGGTCGCGCGCGCCATGGCAAGCGTGCCGCGCACATGGGGCATGGGGTTGAATTCGGCCTCAAGATCGGGAAGCTGCGAGCCGCCCTGCCCGGTGCCGGTGGGGTCGCCGCCCTGCGCCATGAAGCCCTCGATCACGCGGTGAAAGGTGATACCGTCGTAAAAGCCCTGCCGGGTGAGCGTCTGGATACGCTCGACATGACTGGGAGCCCATTCCTCCATCAGCCGGATCTTGATCCGCTCACCATTGGAAAGATCGAGCACCCAGACCGTGTCGGGATCTTCGGTGGGGTCGTAATTGATATCGGGATAGAAGCGGGCCTGAACAGGCGCGTCTTCGTCTGCTTCGCCGGTGTCCTCGGACATCCGGGCATCGGCATCGCCCATGGAACCGGCATCGCCGTCCTGCGCCATAAGGCTGCACGGGGCGGTGGCGAAAAGCAGCGCTGCCGCGGTGTTGAGGAGTGTTCTCTTGATCATCGTTGCGGTTGGTCGGTCCAGTTTCTCGGAAATCTGCCAAGGCCTCTAACCGCGCGAGGCTGACACTTCAATGAATGATCGAACAGCGATCCCCCGCGATCCCCCGCATTTGCGGCCTTGGTGCCCGCACGACCAGGGAGCATCCGCCGGAAGGCGCGCGCCTAGCCGTCGCCCTTGCGACCGATCTTCTCGACCCGCGCAAGCACGTCGCTCTCTACCTGCGGGCTCACGAACTTGCCGATTTCGCCGCCATAGAGCGCGATTTCCTTGACCAGCTTGCTCGCAATCGGTTGCAGACAGACATCAGCCATCAGGAACACCGTCTCGACCTCGTCATCGAGCTGCTGGTTCATCCCCACCATCTGAAACTCATATTCAAAGTCCGACACCGCGCGCAGGCCGCGAATGATGACGCTGGCGCCCTGCGCATGGGCAAACTTGACCAGCAGCGAATTGAACCCGACCACCTCGACATTGCCAAGACCGAGATTTTTCACCTCGCGCTCGACCATTGCGAAGCGTTCCTCGTTGGAGAACATCGGGTTCTTCGAGGGATTGGTGGTTACCCCGATGATCAGCCAGTCCACCAGCTTGGCACCGCGCCGGATGATATCGGCATGGCCGAGCGTGATCGGATCGAAGGTGCCAGGATAGATGCCGACGCGCCGCGTCATTTGGTCGAGACTTCCCATTCGACCACGGCCCCTGACCCATCCTCTTCGAATTGCACGAAGACCCTCTCGCCGCTGCCATCATCGCCGCCGAGCGCAAAAATGCCCGGTTCCGTCTCGGCGAAGCCGAGATTGGCGACAGCGGCCTTGATGGAATCGGCGCAGGCATTGGGTGCGGCAAAGGCCTCGAGGACGGTTTGGGAGCCGTCAGGCTCGGTCTTGCGCACGCGGCCAAGCATATCAACCTTGCGACACGCCTCGCTCTCGAAGCGTGCGACCAGCTTGTCAGCAGCCTCGCGCTTCTTCTTCATCGCCCCTTCGGACGGTCCCATATTCATCATGGGTTGCCCTTCGCCCATCGCCATGGCCGTGTCGCTGCCGCCCCCAGCCATGCCGGCATCTTTATCGGCGGCCTCAGGCTCCGCTGAACACGCGGCAAGCGCCAGGGCGATGCTGCCAAGGGTAACGAAGTTTCTCATCAACGATCTCTTTCCACAATAAAACGAGCCAGCGCGCGAAGTGTGTCGGCTTCCTTGCCGTGGCTGCTCAAATGCGCGACTGCCTGGTCAACCAGCGCGCGCGCCTGTTCGCGGGCCTTGTCCACGCCCATCAGTGTCACGAAAGTCTGCTTGCCTTGGCGCTCATCCTTGCGCAGAGCCTTTCCGGCTTTCTCGGCATCGCCTTCCACATCGAGCAGATCATCTGCAATCTGGAAAGCGAGCCCGATGTCGCGCGCATAATTGCGCAGGTGCCCACGCCCCTCGGGCGACACCTTGCCAAGGATCGCGCCCATCTCGACCGCGGCGGCCAGCAACGCGCCGGTCTTGAGCTGCTGCAATCGCGTGACGGTGTGAAGGTCGTAATCGACGCCTTCCTTGTCAGCGACCATGTCCATCATCTGGCCGCCCGCCATGCCGTTCATGCCGCTTGCCGTGCCGAGGGTTCGGATCAGTTCGGAACGGGTAAACGGGTCGCTACAGGTTTGCGGATCAGCGAGGATCTCGAAGGCCAGCGCGTGGAGCGAATCCCCCGCAAGAACGGCAGTCGCCTCGTCGAATTCGTGGTGCAGCGTTGGCTTGCCGTGGCGCAGATCGTCATCGTCCATGCACGGCAGGTCATCGTGGATCAGCGAATAGACGTGGATTGCCTCGATTGCGGTGCCCACGCGCACCGCCGCCTCGCGCGATACGCCATACATTTGCGCGGTGCTCACCACCAGCAGCGGACGCACGCGCTTGCCCCCGCCGATCGCGGCATAACGCATAGCCTCGACAAGCCGCGCACGCGTATCGGCGGGCACGGGCATGGCCGCGTCGAACACCGCGTCCACTTCTTGCTGGATGCTTTTCAGGCTGTCGCCGAGCAGGTCCCCGTCGATCCCCACCAGCATCTCCTTAAGAGCCTTCGTCGAGCGGCGTCGTTCCGGTGGGCTTGCCATCCGCACCGGTCACGATCTTCTCGATCCGCGCCTGCGCTGCATCGAGCCGCTTCTGGCAAGCGCTGCGCAATTTCTCGCCGCGCTCATAGAGCGTGATCGACGCATCGAGCGCCACATCGCCGCGCTCCAGCTGTTGCACGATGCCCTCGAGCGCGGCCAGCGCTTCTTCAAAGCTCATCTTGTCGATATCGCCGCGTGCAGCGGAACTATTTCCCTCGTCCATGCGTCGAAGCAATGGCTATGCAAGACGAACCGGTCAAGGCCGGTCGACCAGAGGAACGCTGCAAAATGACCAATTACCTAATCGCCTTCGGGATCGCCGCCGTGATTTTCGGTGCTATGGATGCCGTATGGCTCAGCTGGGCGGGGCCCAATCTGTACCGCCCCGTGATTGGCGAGATCATGGCCGAGAATTTTAACATGGGCGCAGCAAGCGTGTTCTACTTCCTCTACCTGCTGGGCATGATCTGGTTTGCAGTGAAGCCGGGGCTGGCAAGCGGACAGTGGACGACCGCGCTGCTCAACGGTGTCTTGCTGGGCGCCCTGTGCTATGCGACTTTCGATCTGACGAGCCAGGCTGTCTTCAAGGTCTGGGCCACGAAGATCAGTATCATGGATATCTGCTGGGGAGCGTTTGCCACAGGCACGACAGCTGCCCTATCGACATGGGCGACGCTGAAACTGACGGGTCAGTAAACGCAGCCCGCGCAAAGGGGCCACTGGATCATGTTTATCGGGCACTTCGCCCCCGCTCTTGTCGCCTCTTCGCTGGGGCCTCGCGCGCCTGCGCTTGCCACCACCTTCATCGCCGCGCAGTTGGTCGACTGGGCGTTCTTCGCCCTTGCCATTGTCGGGGTCGAGAAAATGCGGATCGAACCGGGGGCAACCGTGATGGTGCCTTTCGACCTCTATTTCTTCCCCTACACGCACAGCCTGCTTGGCGCGGGAATATGGGCTGCGGTGTTCGCGCTGATCGTGCTGGTGTGGCAGCGCAGCGCGATTGCCGGCTTTATTTCAGGACTGGTTGTCCTTTCGCACTGGCTGCTCGACTGGATTTCGCACCGCCCCGACCTGACCCTCGCCGGGCACGAACCCTATTACGGTCTTGGCCTGTGGAATTATCCGGCAATCGCGATGCCGCTGGAGATCGGCCTCGTTCTGGGCGGGCTCTATTTCTACATGAAGCGCACGCGTGGACCAGCGGGACCACCTATCGTGCTGGCGGTCACGCTTCTGGCACTGCAGGCGATCAACTGGTTCGGGCCTGAACCCGCCGAGGCCAACATTTTTCTACATCTCCAGGCGCTGATCGCATTTGGGGTGTTGACGCTGATGGCCGCATGGGTGGCGGAAAATCGGAAATTTGTGCGACGCGGCGGGTTGGCGGCTCCCAGCACCTGACCTAAAGCTTCGCCCTATGAGCGAAATTACACCTGAAATCGTCGAGTCTCACGGCCTTTCGCCTGAGGAATATGAGCGCGTGCTGACAGGGCTTGGACGCGAGCCCAACCTCGTGGAACTCGGCATTTTCTCGGTCATGTGGTCCGAGCATTGCAGCTACAAAAGCTCGCGCCTGCACCTCAAGAAGCTGCCGACCGAGGCGCCCTGGGTGATCTGCGGCCCCGGCGAGAATGCAGGTGTTATCGATATCGGCGACGGGCCAGAGGGACAAAAACTGGCAGCGATCTTCAAGATGGAGAGCCACAACCACCCCTCCTATATCGAGCCCTATCAGGGCGCGGCTACAGGGGTCGGCGGTATCCTGCGCGATGTCTTCACGATGGGTGCAAGGCCGGTCGCCAACATGAATGCGCTGCGATTTGGCCGGCCCGATCACCCCAAGATGAAACACCTTGTGCAAGGCGTAGTCGCCGGCATTGGCGGCTACGGCAATTGCGTCGGCGTGCCGACGGTGGGCGGCGAGACCAATTTCGACAAGGGCTATAACGGCAACATCCTGGTGAACGCGATGACCGTTGGCGTCGCGGACGCAGACAAGATTTTCTATTCGGCTGCGACCGGGGTCGGCAATCCGATCGTCTATGTCGGCTCAAAGACCGGCCGCGATGGCATTCACGGCGCGACCATGGCATCGGCGGATTTCGAGGAAGACGCCGAGGCCAAGCGCCCCACCGTGCAGGTCGGCGATCCCTTCACCGAGAAACTGCTGATCGAGGCCTGCCTCGAACTGATGGCGACAGATGCCATCGTCGCGATTCAGGACATGGGCGCAGCAGGTCTCACCTCTTCCAGCGTCGAAATGGCGACCAATGGCAAGGCGGGTATCCGGCTCGACATGGACAAGGTACCATGCCGCGAGGAAGGCATGACGCCGTATGAAATGATGCTGTCGGAAAGCCAGGAGCGCATGCTGATGGTCCTGAAGCCCGGCAAGGAGGAGATGGCGCAAGCGATCTTCGAGAAATGGGAGCTTGATTTCGCGGTCATCGGCGAGGTCACCGACACGCGCCATATGGTGCTCGAATGGAACGGCGAGGTCGTGTGCGATATTCCGCTAGGCCCACTGGCCGCCGACGCGCCCGAATATGACCGGCCCTATCTCTCGAAAGAGGAATATGCCGAGTGGGCGGGCGTCACGCCGGTCAAAGATGCGCCTGACTGCGCCGATCCGGGCGCGGATCTGCTGAAAATGCTCGCCTCCCCCAATTTGGGGTCGCGCGCGTGGATTGCGGAGCAATATGACAGCCAGGTCATGGCCGATACGCTGCAAACCGGGGGCGATGCGGCGGTGGTGCGCGTGCACGGCACGAACAAGGCGCTCGCCATCAGCACCGATTGCACCCCGCGCTATGTCCATGCCGATCCTTACGAGGGCGGCAAGCAGGCGATTGCCGAGGCCTGGCGCAATATCTGCGCGGTCGGCGCGCGCCCGCTGGCGGTCACCAACTGCCTCAACTTTGCCAACCCGCAGCGCCCGGAAATCATGAGCCAGTTCGTCCACGCGCTGGAAGGTATGGGGGATGCGTGCAGCGCGCTCGATTTCCCGATCGTCTCGGGCAATGTCTCGCTTTACAACGAGAGCAAGGCGACAGGTGGCGGCAGCGCGATCCTGCCCACCCCCGCCATCGGCGGTGTCGGCATTCTGGAAGACGCTGCAAAAATGGTCACGCCAGCCTTCAAGAACGAAGGCGATGCAATCTACCTCGTTGCGCCTGAATTCTGGGCACGACCCGATCCGACCCGCTCGCATCTGGGCAAGTCGCTCTGGCTCGACGTGGTGCATGGCCGCGATGAAGGACGCGCGCCCCCGGTCAATCTGGCGGCAGAACTGGGCGCGGGACAGATCGTGCGCAAGCTGATCGGCGAAGGCCTGCTCGCAGCGGTACACGATCTTTCCGATGGCGGGCTTGCGGTCGCGCTCGCCGAAATGGCGCTTTCAGGCGATATCGGCGCTGATGTTTCGGCCAACGACGCCTATACGCCCGCACAGTGGTGGTTTGGCGAGGACCAGGCCCGCTATGTCATCACCGTCACCCCCGACAAGGCCGAGGCCTTCAATCGCATCGTCGCCGAGGGGCCCGACATCGATGAGGCCGACATGGTCGGCTTTACCCGTATCGGCACGGTTGGCGGGGACAGCCTGCTCGGCGTCAAGGTCAGCGACCTGCGCAGCGCGCATGAAAGCTTCTTCAAAGACTGGATGGACACGTAGAAACCGCCCAGCCCCTGCTCCATTACGGCGGGCATTTCCTCGCGCCGTTCCTCATCGCCGCGCTGCTATGGCGCACGCAATGGAAGCGCGCAGGAGCAGTCATGGTCGCGGCCAATCTCATTGACCTCGATCATCTGCTCGCCGACCCGATCTTCGATCCTGGGCGGTGCAGCATCGGCTTTCACTTCCTCCATGGCTGGGAAGCCGCCCTCGTTTACATCGCCCTGCTCATCATTCCGCGCTGGTGGACACGCGCATCCGGGTTTGGAGCGCTGTGGCATCTTTGTGTTGACGCGGGCGATTGTCTGGCGATGAGTGCGGTCCAGCCATGACTGCCGGATACTCGGAAACCCCGCTCGCGAAAAAGCTGAACCTGCGCGACGGCCAGCGCTGCTGGTTCGACGCCATGCCAGGCAGCATCATGGACGAGATCGACGAATACGCACTCGAACTGAGCTTCGTTGCCGATCCCGCAGAAGGCATCGACGCGGGGCATATATTTGTGACCGAAGAAAGCGATCTCGCGGCCAAGCTCGCTCATTTGCGAAACCAGATCGACAAGAAGGGCCAGATCTGGGTGAGTTAGCCCAAGATGGGTTCTGGTCACGAAACCGCTCTCGACCAGGCGGCGGTTCAGCGCGTCGGCCTTGCCGCGGGGCTGGTCGATACCAAGAAATGCGCGGTGGATGATACCTGGTCGGGCCTCAAATTCGTGATCCCGAAAGCTGACCGGTGAACGAAGCCTCCACGCCCCGCCCCACCTCGACGCCTCCTCCCACCTCGACGCTGGCCTTCGTCGCGTTGATCGTGTTCATCGACATGCTCGGGATCGGGCTGATCGTGCCGGTTCTGCCGGGGCTTCTCAAGGAGCTCACCGGGGAGGGCCTTGATCGCACCGCCGAGATCGGCGGGCTTCTGCTGTTCTCCTATGCTCTGATGCAATTTCTGTTTGCCCCGATCATCGGCGGGCTCTCGGATCGCTTTGGCCGGCGACCGATCCTGCTCGTTACCTTGTTTATCCTTGGCATAGATTACGCCATCATGGCGCTTGCGCCGACGCTGGCCTGGCTGTTTGCGGGGCGGACCATGGCCGGGATCATGGGCGCGAGCTGGGCGGCGGGCAATTCGTGCATCGCTGACATCGCCGGCAAGGAGGAGAGGGGCAAATATTTCGGCATGCTGGGCGCTGCGGGCGCAGGCGGCTTTGTCATCGGGCCTGCGCTTGGCGGTCTGCTTGGCACGATCGATGTGCGCTTTCCCTTCATGGCAGCCTGCGCCCTTGCCATTGCAGGCTCGTGCGCGGGCTTTTTCTTTCTCAGGGAAACCTTGCCGCAAGAGCGCCGCCGCCCGTTCAGCTTGTCGCGCGCCAATCCGCTGGGCACGTTGATCCAGATGGCGCGCGAGCCCGTGGTTCTGGGCTTTCTTGCAGCGCCGTTCTTCATGCAACTGGCCGCCCAATCGCACCAGTCGGTGTGGGCCTATCACACCCAGCTCGTGTTCGGCTGGAATACGCTGGAGATCGGCCTTAGCGTCGCGCTGTTCGGGGTCATGCTGATGGTGGTGCAAGGCGCTCTTACCGGGCGCGTGATAGCGCGCACCGGTGCAGGCAGGACGATCATGCTGGGCTTCATGCTGTCGCTGCCCGCCAATTTCATCTTCGCCTTCGCTCCATCAGGCGGATACATGATCGTCGGCCTGATGGTGGGCAGTATCGGCGGATTGGTCTTCCCTGCGATCCAGCAGTTGATGAGCGGGCGTGTCGCCGAAAACGCGCAAGGCGAGCTTCAGGGCGCGGTGGCGAGCACGATGAGCATCACGGCGATTGTCGGCCCGCTGATCATGACCGGGGTTTTCGGGGCCTTCGCCGATGACGAAGGCCTGTATTTCCCCGGAGCACCTTATCTGCTGGCGGCCCTGTTTACGCTGACCGCCATCGCAATCGCCGCGCGCAACCTCGCCCGCGACGCAGCGAAAGTGCATCCCGCCCCGGCCTAGACTGCAATCACGATCCTCAGGCGGCTGAGGCCTCGGACAAAGTCACTTCCTCGACCACATTGCCCTCGGCCTGAAGGATACGCAGGCATTCGAAATAGGTCTCCGGCTTGCCGATCCGCAACCGTGCGCGCGCCGCGTCGATATCCTCGCGCAAAAGCGCCTCGATATCCTCATGCGCGATCTTCGCCGCCGCCTTGCCGAGCCGCTGGCCTTCACGGATGGCGGAGAAGACCGGCGCAGCTGTGCCAGAGACTTTCTTGATCTGCCGAGCGCCCGCATAGGCGATGAATATCACACCCGGATTGTGGTTTTGCGCATAGCTGAACCCCAGCAGGCTCGCCTCGCCCAGCGCATCGCGGCCATATCCGGTCAGCACATGGAAGAGATCATGCGTGTCGCGCAGGCGGTTGAAATACCATTCGGTCAGGTCTTGCGGCCGCTGATCCTGGGGAAGCCAGCGATGGCTTTCCTCGACCAGACCGCGCGCGCTCAGCCCCTCGCGCTTCATGAAGGCGATGTATCGCTGCGCCACAGAACGCTCGGGCAAGTCTGCCCAGCGCGCATGATCGTCCAGCGTTTCAGGAATATCGACGCCGTCGTTCAGGAAACGCTGGCCCGTTTGCGAGCGGATGAAATCCCACGCCTGCCGGTGGCCCTTTTTCGTCTTCATCGCCTCGATGATGTGGAAGACCTGGGCTGTATCTTCCTTGTCTTCGACGAGCTTGCCGAAATGGCGCAAAGCCTTGAGCGGCTGAATACCCGAAACCTTGCGGTCCGGCGCAACCAGCGGGCGATCTGTTACAGCCATTGCAATGTCCTTCCACAGAGCCCGAGACATACAAATTTGCGCGTTAACAGTCCACTTCACAAATTCTCCGCTCTCCTCGATAAAGCGGCCATGCGTGACCATGAGACAGTGCCCTATTCGCTCCAGCCCCTGCCCGATGCCGACAGTGTCGCACGCGCCCGGGCGGTTCGCGACAGTTTGAGGCAGCGACGCACGTGCCGCTATTTCTCCGATGAACCTGTCCCGCGCGAGGTGATCGAGGCTGCGATCGAGGCCGCAGGCACCGCGCCCAATGGAGCAAACCACCAGCCCTGGCACTTTGCCGTGGTCCACTCGCCCGCGAAAAAGCGCGCCATTCGTGAGGCCGCCGAAGCCGAGGAGCGGCGCTTTTACGGCGTCGACGATGATGATCCCAAGGCGAGCGAGGAATGGCTCGGCGCGCTGAAAGAGCTTGGCACTGATGCCGACAAGCCCTTCCTCGAGACCGCGCCCTATCTCATCGTCGTTTTCGCCCAGCGCAAGGGCGGCATCGAGGAAGACGGCACAACCCAGAATTACTACGTCAATGAAAGCGTCGGCATTGCCTGCGGGATGCTGATAACCGCGCTGCACGAAGCGGGGCTGGCCACGCTCACTCACACGCCCTCGCCAATGGGTTTCCTTCGCAAGGCATGCGAGCGCCCGGAATGGGAAAAGCCACTGATGATTGTGGTGGTGGGCCGACCGGACAAGGATGCAACCGTCCCCGCCCACGCGCTCAACAAGAAGCCGCTCAGCCAGATTGCAAGCTGGCTCTAGGCGGCGGCGAACAATTCCTCGAACTGAGCCTTGGGGTGCGGATACTGGAAGCTGTTTGCGACCATCGGCACCACCATCCCCTCGGCAATGCCAGGGCGGAAATAATTGCCCTGATACTGGTTGGGATTGGTGCGCTGATCGTGGTGCTCATAGACCTTACCGATCGGCACGAAGGTAAGCCCCGTGCCAAACACCGCGGCCAGCGCCATGTCGACGAAGTTCATCTCGGCCAACGTTCCGCGCAGATGCGTGTCCTGCGCGATAATCGAATGCACCTGATCGCGCACGAAGCTCAGCGCGCTGAGATCGTGCACGACCTGGTTGAAATCATGTGCGCCATCGTGGTGGATGAGGTTCATGCGAGGATGTCCGCGCCCGGCATCCTCAAGCATAACCGTGCGCACGTAAGCAGGTACATCGCCGTGAAACAGCCTGATCCGCCCCGTCGCCTCGGGATAGCAGCGGCGAATCCTTTCATAGGTAAATCGCAAGAAGTCGGCGCTGATATCGACGAGGTCGAGATCGAAATCGAACTTGCCGCTGCACCCCGCCAGCATGACCGAGGCGCCTCCCATGAAAACGCCGATTTCCACCACCCGGTCAAACTCGCCGTTGAGATCGCGCAAGGTGCGCACGATGTCGAAATAATAGTCGATCGAGCACTGGTCTTCGTAAGGCACATCGAAGGCGCGCACGCGCTCGACGATCTCGTCGAAGATGCGGAATCTTCCCAGGAACGGGTTCGCGCCCTTGATCGCTTGGTGGCCCGAATAGATCGGCAGGTTGAGCGCTTCATGCGGAGCGCCAGAGGTTTCAAGGGATGGATCGGGATCGATGAATTGGCCCATGGCAATGCCTCCTAGCCGCGCCTTGTGTAAGACGCGGTTCTAGAGGCATCGTGGTTGGCAAAGCGCCAATGCCGGCCCACGCAAGATTGCGGAGCCGCGGCTTTGAGCTTACGCTTTGAACTTAGGCGGCGACGGCCTCTTTTTCCGGCGCCTTCTCGTTTCCAAGCAGGTCATAGGGGTCGATCCCTTCGCTGCGCCAGATACGGTGGCATTCGCGATAAAGTGTGGGCTCGGGAATGTTCATCGCCCGGCGCACATCTTCGACGGGTTGCTTGAGAAGTTCGCGAATAGGTTGCTCGATCAGGCGTGGTGCTCCGCGACCGGTGCGTTTGGCCTGGTTGACCGCACCGATGACCGGAGCCTTGCTGCCCTTGATCTGGAGCTTGATGTTGATCGATCCGGCATAGCCGATCAGCAAGTGGCCCTGCGTCGGGCTCTGACCGTGGGTGAAAAGCAGCACGCACTGCTCGCCCAGCGCATCACGGCCATAGCCTGTGAGCACATGGAACAGATCGTGCGTATCGCGCGAGCGATCGCCGAACCACTGCACCACATCATCATATTTCTTGCGACCGAGGCGATCGGATTCAGCGACAAGGCCGGCAGCCGAAAGGCCTTCGCTTTCCATGAAATCGCAATAGGCATGTGCAAGGCTGCCCTTGGGTGTCTTGCGCAAGGCCGCGTGGTCGTCGAGAATTTCGGGCAGCGAAGGCTCGGTCGAACGCAGCATCTCGCCGCGCTCGGACAGAGCGAGGTTCTCCACGCGCGGAAGGAAATCGGTCGAAGGAAGCGATTCGTAGATCTTGAACACCAGGCTCGTATCTTCCTTATCCTTCATCAGGAGACGAAAGTTCTTCCACGCGCGCATCGGCGAATAGCGCGGCTGCGGGCGGTCGGGATGACGCAAGATGGTGCCATCAGAGGCAGTGATTGCGCTGTAGTCTTTGGTGGCCATGGCGAAACGAACCTTTTGCGGGGGTGACAGGCGAACCTGTCTAATGCATCGTTACTTACATCATTGTTAATAGCGCATTCCGGTTAGAATTCAAAACCCTTTTTTGATCGCTCTCACACAAGACGCTTCAACCATGCGGCATCAGGCCTCGCCAATGCGCAACAGCGCCGCGATGCGGGCGAGGTCACCGCTCTCGATACGCCCGTCCGCTACCGCCTTGGCCTTGGGCTTCGCCATGTAAGCGAGGCCGTAATCCGCCGCCTCGATCATCGGGATGTCGTTGCCGCCATCACCCAGCGCGAGGCTCGCCAAGCCAGCGCCCAGATGCGCACTTTCCTCGGCAAGGATGCGCGCCTTGGTGGACGCATCGCAAATCGGACCTTCGAGTTCGCCCGTAAGCTTGCCATCCTTCACGCAAAGCCGGTTGCCGACGACGCGATCAAACCCGATCTGCTCGGCGATGGAATCGGCAAAATGGTGAAAGCCCCCGGTGACGAGCACGGTGCGCGCGCCACTCTGCTTGAGTGCGCTGACAAGTTCGCGCGCACCCGGATTAGGACGGATACGATCCGCAAGGCAGCGATGGATCGCGCTTTCCTCAAGACCCTCGAGCAGCGCCACACGACCGCGCAAGGCGCCTTCGAAATCGATCTCGCCCAGCATTGCGCGCTCGGTGATCTGGGCAACCTGTTCCTTGAGCCCTGCATAATCAGCCAGCTCGTCGATGCATTCCTGGCCGATCATGGTGGAATCCATGTCCGAGACCATCAAGCCCACAGGCCGGATGTCGTCATCGGCGACAATCCAGTCGCAATCGACAAAGAGGTGATCCATCGCATCCTTGAGAAAGACTGCATCGGCATGGCTGAAGGTCAGGATCGCGTTTCCGGGGCCCGGTTCGGGCTCGCCCACGGACACACCGAGTTCCGCCAAAGTTGCACGCGCCATCTGAAGGCGTGTTTTCAGTTCGTTTTCGTCTGCTATGAGCCGCGCAATGGCCAATGAACAATCTCCTGTCGCTCGTCCGCTCGCGCTCATCGCAGGGCCAACCGCCAGCGGCAAGAGCGCATGTGCCGTAGCGCTCGCGAAACGCCTTGGAGCAGGTGGGCGCAAGGCAGTGGTGATCAATGCCGACAGCGCGCAGGTCTATGCCGACCTTGCCGTCCTCTCCGCGCGCCCGGGCGAAGGGGAGATGGACGGCATCGAGCACCGGCTGTTCGGCGCGTGGAACGGTGCGGTGGCCTGCTCGGCCGCGCGCTGGGCCGAGGCCGCGCGAAAGGAAATTGCGCAGTGTCACGAGGCGGGTGCCGTGCCAATCCTCGTGGGAGGCACGGGTATGTATATAAAGGTCCTGCTGGAGGGCATTGCCCCCATACCGGAAATCGAGCCCGAAATCCGCGAGGTTGTGCGCACCCTGCCCGTCGAGGTCGCCTACGAGGCGCTGATGATCGAGGACCCGGAGCGTGCCACCCTGCTCGAGCCGACCGACAGCCAGCGCATCGCCCGCGCGCTCGAGGTGAAACGCTCGACCGGAGTGACGCTGGGCGACTGGCAGCGGGCCAAGACGGGCGGGATTGGCGATGAGGTCACGCTGTTCCCGCTGATCCTGATGCCGCCACGCGATTGGCTCTACCAAAGATGCGACCAGCGTTTCGAGCAGATGCTGGAAGCAGGAGCGGTGCCTGAAGTCGAAGCATTGCTCGCGCGCGAACTTGATCCCGACCTTCCTGTCATGCGCGCGATCGGCGTGCCCGAAATCGCTGCGCTGCTGCGCGGCACGGCGACACGCGCTCAGACTCTCGAGGCGGGCACGCAGGCAACCCGGAACTACGCCAAGCGGCAATATACCTGGTTCCGGCGACAGATCGACAGTGACTGGCCTCGCTTCACGGAGGAAGTGCACTCTGAAAATATCGATCTTGATGTCATTTTCGCAGGATTATTACCTGATTAAAGGTTGACGCAATACAATGTGACTCATATCGAGGCGCCCGGCAGGCTGGTCTGTCACGCAATGCTGCGGGTTGGATTCGCCTCGGATTAGGTATAAGCGTGCGGTCAACACGAAGGGAAAAAGGTCTAGATCCATGGTTATTGTACTTCTCGTACGGGGCTCAGGTTGATCTAGGCGTTTGTCTTGAACGTGTTTGATCGGCCTGATGCGCACTAACGCATCGGGCCGTTTTCTTTTGAGGCCAGCTTGGCCAGTGTGAGTGGAGTGTAGCGTGTCAAACCCCAATGGGTCACAGACAGAAGGTGCGAAACCTGGTGGTTCCCAACGCTCGGGCGCGGCCATCCTTGTGCAGGGCCTGATCGACCAGGGTGTGGAATATGTCTTCGGCTATCCGGGCGGCGCGGTCCTTCCGATTTATGACGAACTCTTCGGGGATGAACGCATCCGCCACATCCTCGTGCGGCACGAAGCGGGCGCGGGCCACGCTGCCGAAGGCTATGCGCGCGCCACTGGCAAGCCGGGCGTGGTTCTGGTCACAAGCGGCCCGGGCGCGACCAACGCGGTAACCGCGATCGCCGATGCCTTCATGGATTCGATCCCGCTGGTGGTGCTCACCGGTCAGGTGCCCACCGCGCTGATCGGCACCGACGCCTTTCAGGAAGCCGACACGATCGGCATCACCCGCCACTGCACCAAACACAATTATCTTGTGAAGGACCCGCAGGATCTCGCCGCGACGATCGAGGAAGCGTTCCGCATCGCCACCACCGGCCGCCCGGGCCCGGTCGTGATCGACATTCCGAAAGACGTGCAGATCGCAGTCCCATCTGACGGTCAGAACCGCCTCAAGCCCGCCTCGCATCGCTATACTCCGCAAATGGTGGCGAGTGCGGACCAGATCGCGGAGGCGATCGAGATGATCGCCAACGCCGAAGCGCCGATCCTCTACACTGGCGGCGGCGTTATCAATTCCGGGCCCGAGGCGAGCGAGGCTCTGCGCCGCTTCCAGGATCTCACTGGCGCGCCCGTCACATCGACGCTGATGGGTCTCGGCTGCTTTGCGCACACCCATCCCGATTTCCTCGGAATGCTTGGCATGCACGGTACTTACGAGGCCAACATGGCGATGAATCGCTGCGACGTTATGGTCTGCATCGGCGCGCGCTTTGATGACCGGGTGACCGGCAGGCTCGATGCGTTCTCTCCGAACTCGAAGAAGATCCACATCGATATCGATCGTTCCTCGATCAACAAGACGGTGCCGGTCGATCTGGGCATTGTCGGCGATTGCGCTGCTGTGCTGGGACAGCTGAACGCGGCCTGGGGAACGCGTAAACCGCAAGATCTGGGCGAGTGGAAAGCCCGCATTGCGGGATGGCGCGCGCGCGAATGTCTCGCCTACCCCGACAAATCGGCCAAGCATCCCGAAATGATCATGCCGCAAAAGGCCATCGAACGGCTCCATGCATTAACCAGGGATCGCGAGCCGATCATCACAACCGAAGTTGGCCAGCACCAGATGTGGGCGGCGCAATATTACGGCTTTGAAAGCCCCAACAAGTGGCTCACATCCGGCGGTCTGGGCACAATGGGCTATGGCATGCCCGCTGCGATCGGCGCCCAGCTGGGCTGCCCTGACGCGCTGGTGATCGACATTGCAGGCGAGGCCAGCATCCAGATGAACATCCAGGAGCTGGGCACGGCCTCGCAATACCGCCTGCCGGTCAAGGTATTCATATTGAATAATGAATATATGGGCATGGTTCGCCAGTGGCAGGAACTGACCTATGAAAGCCGCTATTCCAACAGCTATTCAGACAGCTTGCCCGATTTCGTCGCGCTTGCCGAAGCCTATGGCTGGAAGGGTATCCGCATCAAGCAACCGGGCGATCTTGATGCCGGCATCCGGGCGATGATCGAGCATGATGGCCCCGTCATGGTCGATTGCTGCGTCGCGCCCGATGCCAATTGCCTGCCAATGATCCCGTCGGGCGCCGCGCATACCGAAATGCTGCTTTATGGCGACCAGGTACTCGGCACGATGGATGATGAAGCCAAGGCGCTGGTCTAAGGGGGCCTGAGACCATGAAAATCACCGCAGCCGTTAGCGAACGGCACGTCCTTGCTGTCACCGTCGATAACGAGCCGGGCATCCTCGCCAAGATCACCGGCCTGTTCACCGCGCGCGGCTACAATATCGACAGCCTGACCGTCGCCGATATCTCGGACGATCACGCCGTCTCCCGCATCACCATCGTCACCAAGGGCCCGCCTGAGGTCATCGACCAGATCGAGGCGCAGCTTGAGCGCCTCGTGCCTGTCCACAAGGTCATCGATCTCACCGCTGCCGGTCCGCATGTCGAGCGTGAACTCGCGCTCATCAAGGTCGCGGGTACGGGCGAGAAACGGGTCGAGGCGCTGCGGATCGCAGAACTCTTCCGCGCCAAGGTCGTCGACACTACCATCGAGAGCTTCGTATTCGAACTGACCGGCCCACCGGACAAGATCGACAGCTTCATTGCCCTGATGCGCCAGTTGGGGCTGGTATCGGTCGGCCGCTCCGGAGTTGTCGGCATGATGCGCGGCCTGCAAGGCGCCTGAGCACAGCTTATCACCAGCACGAATTTCGCAAGATAAAGACACGAGACAAGGACAAGGGAACACCCATGAAGGTTTATTACGACGCTGACGCCGATCTCGGCCTGATCAAGCCCAAGAAGATCGCCGTGCTGGGCTATGGCTCGCAAGGCCATGCCCACGCGCAGAACCTGCGCGACAGCGGCGTTGCCGAGGTCGCGATCGCCCTGCGCGAAGGGTCGGCCACCGCGAAGAAGGCGCAAGATGCAGGCTTCAAGGTGCTTTCAAACGTCGAGGCGGCCAAGTGGGCCGATATCCTCATGATCCTTGCGCCTGACGAGCACCAGGCCGCGATCTGGGAAGACGACCTTGCGGGCAACATGAAGCCGGGCAGCGCGCTTGCCTTTGCCCACGGGCTCAACATCCATTTCGGCCTGATCGAGCCGCCGGCCGACATCGACGTCATGATGATCGCGCCCAAGGGCCCCGGTCACACGGTTCGCTCCGAATACCAGCGCGGCGGCGGGGTGCCCTGCCTTATCGCCATCCACCAGGATGCAAGCGGCAGCGCCAAGGACGTCGCCCTCGCCTATGCCAGCGGCGTTGGCGGTGGCCGATCAGGTATCATCGAGACCAATTTCCGCGAGGAATGCGAAACCGATCTGTTCGGCGAGCAGGCGGTGCTGTGCGGCGGCATCACTCACCTGATCCAGGCTGGCTTCGAAACGCTGGTTGAAGCCGGTTACGCACCGGAAATGGCATATTTCGAATGCCTGCACGAGACCAAGCTGATCGTTGACCTTCTATATGAAGGCGGCATCGCGAACATGCGCTATTCGATCTCCAACACTGCGGAATATGGCGACATCAAAACCGGTCCGCGGATCATCACCGCTGAAACAAAAGCCGAGATGAAGCGCGTTCTCGACGACATCCAGTCAGGCCGCTTCGTCAAGAACTTCGTGCTCGACAACCGCGCCGGCCAGCCCGAACTGAAGGCTGCACGCAAGCGCGCCGAGGCCCATCCGATCGAAAAGACCGGTGCCGAGCTTCGCGCCATGATGCCATGGATCAGTGCCAACAAGCTGGTCGACAAGTCGAAGAACTAGGCAGAGTTGGAACTTGGTGGGTTCAGTGTGTATTGGGAAACCATGATGAACCCACCAATTCTTTCCGCCGCCACTCTGGCCGCGATGTCCGCCCTCATGCTCTCGTCCTGCGGTGACGCGGTCGATGCTGAAACCGAGGCCTCGCCTGCACAGATCGACATAGAGGCAACCAATTTCGAGCGCGACGATATCGCCATTGGCCCGGAAGGCGATGGCGATGCCGATCCGGCTGATTGCAATGCCGGCCTGGCCGAGCCTTTCATGGGCAAGGCGATCGACTACGAGGTCCGCTCTGAATTGCTCGAAACCGTTGCGCCGCTCGTCAATGTGCGCTGGCTCACGCCAGAAGACCGCGCCGAGGATGGCGCGAGTGAGGACCGCGAGATGCAGCGCCTCACCGTCGAACTCGACGCGGACGACACCGTTACGGCCATTTACTGCGGCTGATGGGAGCTGGCCTTTGTCCGGGAGTGCGCCGGGTTTTACCTGAAGGCCAGCTCTCGCCGCGCTTTCGGGCACTGCCACGGTGACACCGCGCAAATACACGCTGGTCTACATCACGCTTGCCGTGGCCTGGTTGGCGATCATCGCGCGCACCTATGTACTCAAGAAGGGGCCTGAAGACTTCGTCGTCACGGTCACGCAGCAAGAGGTGCAGGGCTTTGCTCGCGAGCAGTTGATGGCCTTGCAACAGCGAAGTTTTGCCGAGGGCATCGAGCTTTGCGGCATCATCTTCGAGCGCAAGGGTGGAACGCTGGGCGCCTCGCCCCCGCGCAAGGGCAGCGAGGCAAGCTGCGGGATCGCCTATTTCGACGAGCCCGGAATGCGGCCCCTCGCCAGCTTTCACACCCACGGTGGATTCAACGAGGATTATGACAGCGAAGTGCCCTCCGTGCTTGACCTTGAAAGCGATGCGGCCAGCGGGATGGACGGCTATGTCGCAACGCCCGGTGGCCGGTTCTGGTGGGTGGATGCAAACCGCCCCGCCGCCATTCGCGTGTGCGGGCCAGGGTGCCTGCCCCAGGACCCGGCCTACCAGCCCTGCCCGGCGCTGGAGCCCAGAGAGCTTTATTCCTACGAGGAACTGGCCGCGCGCCAATCGAACCCCTCACCGCGCTGTTAGGCAGTTTGGCGATAATGTCGGAACGGCGCGCCCCGGTTCCTGTTGGAATGACAAAGGGGTGTTTTCCCCAAGCTCTTATAAAATCCCTTCAACCAGAGGCTGACAATCATGAGAAACGCAACCCGCACCCTAGTCCTTGCCACGGCCGCTGCCGGAACGCTCGTCACCGGTTCGATCACGCTCGCGCCCGCTTTGTTTGCCCAGGAAGAGGCTGACATTCCCGGCGCGGTTGATCCCTCGCGAATTAGCGGCGGAACCTACATGGCCGATCCCGCGCATTCGCTGGTGGAATTCGAGGTCAACCACTTCGGCTTCAACGAATATTTCGGCATCTTCGGGGATGTCAGCGGGACGCTGGAGCTTGATCCCGACAACCTGGATGCGGCGCGCGTGGACGTCATGATCCCGATTGCCAGCGTCACCACTGCGAGCGAAGGCCTGACCAATCACCTGCTACGCCCGGCCAAGGACGGCGGTGAGCCCGATTTCTTCGGCCCCGACCCGCAAGCGGCGCGCTTCGTCTCTACCGGCATTTCTGTAAACGAGATGAAGGCCGAGATCACCGGCAACCTCACGATCAACGGCATTACCCGGCCCGTTACGCTCGAGGCGGAATTCACGGGCGCGGGTATCAATCCCTTCAACAAGAAGGAGACGGTCGGCTTCGAAGCCGAAACCACGATCATGCGCTCCGACTTCAACGTCAATTACGGAATCCCGATGGTGAGCGACGAGGTCGAACTCGAAATCAGCGTCGCCTTCGAAAAGGCACAGATGTGATGCGGTAAGCCACGCGTAAGGGGTCGACTTGATCGGTCCCTTACGCCACAGCGCATGACGATATGCGCCTCTCCGATTGCCACAATATCGACGATTTCCGCAGGCTCGCGAAGAAGCGCCTGCCCTTCCCCGTGTTCGATTATATCGACGGCGCTGCCGATGACGAGCTGACCAAAGCGCGCAACACGCTGGCCTATGAAGGAGTTGACCTCGTGCCCGACGTGCTGGCGGGCGTGGAAGAGATCGACACGAGTTGCACGATCCTTGGTCGCAAAAGCGCCCTGCCACTGATGCTCTCGCCCACGGCGGTCCAGCGCGCCTTTCACTGGCAGGGGGAGACGGCGGTTGCGAACGCAGCGGAGAAATACGGTCTGTGGTTCGGCATATCGAGCCTTGCGACACGCTCGATCGAAGAGATCGCCGCGCTCACAAGCGGACCCAAGATGTTCCAGCTTTATGTCCACAAGGACACCGGCCTCAACACCCACATGATCGAGCGCTGCCAGGCGGCGCAATTCGATTGCCTTGCGCTGACCGTCGACACGATCGTTTCAGGCAAGCGCGAACGGTGCCTGAGATCAGGCTTCACCACCCCGCCGCGTTTCACGCCCGCGAGCGTCTGGAGCTACGCCACGCGCCCCAGGTGGACGCTTGATTACGTGCTGCGCGAGAAATTCCGCCTGCCCAACCTCGATACTCATGTGTCCGAAGGATCCAGCGAGGCGGTGAGCATCGCGGACTATTTCAACACCATGCTTGATACCTCGATGGACTGGTCAACCGCTGGCGCAATCCGCGAACAATGGGGCGGGACCTTCGTGCTCAAGGGCGTGATGAGCGTTGCCGATGCTCGCCGCGCGGTAGAGATCGGCGCAGACGGGATCATGCTCTCCAACCATGGCGGTCGCCAGCTGGACGGCAGCCGGTCGCCATTCGACCAGCTTGAGGAAATCGTCGATGCGGTCGGGGGCGAGATTGAGATCATTTGCGATGGCGGCATACGGCGCGGGACCCATGCGCTAAAGGCGCTATGCACCGGCGCGAGCGCGGCGAGCGGCGGGCGGCTCTATCTCTACGCGCTGGCAGCAGCCGGGCAGGATGGGGTCGAGCGCGCGCTTGGCCTCCTGAAAGACGAGATTGAGCGGGGAATGCGCCTGATGGGCGTCACCCGGATCGACCAGCTC
The DNA here is from genome assembly GCA_043567175.1 of Erythrobacter sp. Lineage (GTDB taxonomy): Bacteria > Pseudomonadota > Alphaproteobacteria > Sphingomonadales > Sphingomonadaceae > Erythrobacter. The sequence goes on along the minus strand of CP121323.1, from coordinate 464,252 downwards.
ACGCGCGATCGCTTGCGCAAACGCGGTGCCGCGGTGTCATCAAGCTGACACCAAAATGACGCTTAGGCGGCTAACACCCGATCCCTTGCAGATGGACGATCCGATGAAGACGCTTTTGATGCTCGCGCCGCTCACGCTTCTGGCTTTGACTGCCTGCTCGAGCGAGCCTGAACAGCCGGCCGCCACCACCAGCGAGGCCGATGAATTTGCCAAACGCATCAATGGTTCCAACACTCTCGCGCCCGCGCCCACGCCGCCTGGGGCGCAAGCCTCCACGATGCCTGCGCCGCAAGTTGCGCAGCCGCTTGACAGCATTTCCAATTCGCCCTTCTCGGCCGGCACCGCGACCGATCCGAACACGGCCTGCGATGCCAATCGTTTCGGAGAATTCCTCGGCCGTGAACCCAATGCGCAAGTGCGCGCGCAGATCATGGAGGCGGCAAGCAACCTCTCCGAGGTGCGCTTCATCGCGCCGGGCGGTGACTATATCAAACCCGATCCGACCAATCCGCGGCTGAATTTCATGATCGCGGTGGACGGCGTCATCCGCGACATACGCTGCGGTTGATCGCGCTTTGCACACGCGCCTTGCTCCTAAAGTTGAAACGCCGATCTTGCACCCTGGGCAATTTTGGGCAAAGACGCACGCCATGACGATGTCGATCATGACGGCAGGCCTGCTTAGCCTACGACTTATTCGCCCTTGGAGGTGAAGGCTCTGGCGCGCGTGCTGCGGGGGCTGATCTTCCAAGGGACCCGCTGACCGCCATTCATCCTTTGCCATTATCGCGAAAAGTCACCCGTCATGCCCATGCTCAAAGACCCTTCCCGCAAATATTCCGCCTTCGGACAGATAAACCTGCCCGACCGCCAATGGCCCTCTCGCCTGATAGAAAAGGCACCGCGCTGGCTTTCGACCGATCTGCGCGATGGCAACCAGTCGATCATCGATCCCATGGACGCGGTGAAGAAGCGGCGCTTTTTCGATCTGCTGGTCGAAGTGGGCGTGAAGGAAATCGAAGTCGGCTTTCCCAGCGCCGGTGCGACCGAGTTCGACTTCATCTCCGGCCTCGTGCAAGCGGATGCGATCCCCGAAGACGTGATCGTCCAGGTGCTGACGCAGAGCCGCGAAGACCTGATCCGCACCTCGTTTGAAAGCCTGAAGGGAGCGCGTGCGGCGATCGTCCACCTCTACAACGCTCTCTCGCCCGCCTGGCGCGATATCGTCTTTCGCATGTCGAAGCCGCAAGTTCGCGAAATCGCGGTCAAGGGCGCCAAGGTCATGCGAGACGAGGCGGCGAAACAGCCCGACACACAGTGGCATTTCCAGTACAGCCCCGAAACCTTCTCGACCGCTGAAATCGATTTCTCGATCGAGGTTTGCGCGGCGGTGATGGAAGTCCTCGCGCCCACGCCTGAACACCCGATCATCCTCAACCTGCCCGCCACCATCGAAGCGGCCACGCCCAACATCTACGCCGATCAGATCGAATATTTCTGCCGCCATCTGCCTAACCGCGAAAGCGCGGTGATATCCTTGCACACCCACAATGATCGCGGCACCGGCGTTGCAGCGGCGGAGCTTGGCCTGATGGCGGGCGCGGACCGCGTCGAGGGCTGCCTGTTCGGCAATGGCGAGCGCACCGGCAATTGCTGCCTCGTGACGATGGCGCTCAACATGTATACGCAAGGCGTTGATCCGCAGCTCGATTTCTCGGACATCGACCGGGTGATCGAGACGGTCGAGTATTGCAACGACCTGCCTGTCCACCAGCGCCATCCCTATGGCGGCGAGCTTGTCTACACCGCCTTTTCCGGCAGCCATCAGGACGCGATCAAGAAGGGCTTTGAAGCGCGCGAGACGCAGAACGATGAAGGCTGGCGCGTGCCCTATCTGCCGATTGATCCGGCCGATCTGGGCCGCGACTACGAAGCTGTCATCCGCGTCAATTCGCAGTCAGGCAAAGGCGGCTTTGCGTGGGTACTCGAGCAAGACCAAGGCCTGAAGCTACCCAAAAAGATGCAGGCGCATTTCAGCCGCGCAGTGCAGAACCTCGCCGACGAAATGGGCCGCGAACTCAACGCCGCCAACATCTGGGAAGCCTTCAAGAAAACCTACCACGTCCAGACGAGCCCCAAGCATTTCCAGCTCGTCGATTATGAGGAAACCCGCGCGAGCGACGGAACCCGCCTGTTTGCAGGGACAATCGCGGTCGAGGGCAAGGAGCAAAGCGTTTCCGGGCGCGGCAATGGCCTCATCTCGAGCGTCGTCAGCACGATCGAGGAGAGCTTCGGCGTCGACATCAAGGTGCACGACTACACCGAACACGCGCTCGGCCAGGGACGCGATGCACGCGCGGCGGCCTATCTCGAATGCGAGAGCGGCGGGCGTACCATCTGGGGCTGCGGCATCGACGAGGACGTCGCCACCGCCAGCGTGCGCGCGGTGCTGAGCGCGGCGAACAGCGCAGTAGACGAACGGGGAATCTGAGCGCACGATAATTTGATTTGGCTCAATGCGCGTGCGCGTATGGGCGGCCACCTTCATGACTGGGATCGCAACTAACGACACCAGCCTTTTAGGGAGCCAGGCTCATGCGCATACTCTTCGTTCACCCCAACTATCACTCCGGCGGCGCAGAGATCGCCGGGAACTGGCCGCCCGCATGGGTCGCCTATCTGGCGGGGCACCTGAGGGGCGCGGGCTTTGACGAGATCCACTTTATCGACGCGATGACCGAAGAGGTCGACGATGACGAGCTCACCCGCCGGATCGCCGAGCTGAAGCCCGATGTCGTCGGCACGACTGCGATCACGCCTTCGATCTACGCTGCGGAACGCGTTCTTGAGATCGCCGCCTTCACCGTTCCGGACGCGGTGCGGGTGCTGGGCGGCGTGCATGCGACCTTCATGTACAAGCAGGTGCTATCCGAAGCGCCGCATATCGATGTGATCGTGCGCGGTGAAGGCGAGGAAATTGCGGTCGAACTGTTCAGCGCGATTGCTGAAGGTCGCTGGCCGCGCGAGCGCGCCGAGATCAAGGGCCTTGCCTATCGCGAACTCGACAAGATCGTTGCCACGCCTGCCGCCGACACCGTCAAGGACATGTCGACGCTCAAGCCCGACTGGGGCGTCCTCGACTGGGATCTCTACACCTACATCCCCCTGGGCACCCGCGTTGCGATCCCCAACCTTGCGCGCGGATGCCCTTTCACCTGCTCGTTCTGCTCGCAATGGAAGTTCTGGCGCGATTACCGCATCCGCGACCCCAAGGATGTGGTCGACGAAATCGAGGACCTGCACATCAATCACGGCGTCGGCTTCTTCATCCTCGCGGACGAGGAACCAACAATCAACCGCAAGAAATTCATCGAGTTCTGCCAGGAGCTGATTGATCGCGGCCTGCCCGACAAGGTCAAATGGGGGATCAACACCCGCGTCACCGATATCTACCGCGACAAGGAATTGCTGAGCTTCTACCGCCGCGCCGGCCTTGTCCATGTCAGCCTTGGCACCGAAGCTGCCGCGCAGATGAAGCTCGACCGGTTCAACAAGGAAACCAAGGTCGAAGAAAACAAGGAAGCGATCCGTCTGCTGCGCGAGGCCGACATCTTCGTCGAGGCGCAGTTCATCGTCGGGCTAGACAACGAAACGCCCGAGACGCTCGAAGAGACCTACAAGATGGCGTGGGACTGGCAGCCCGATCTTGCCAATTGGGCGATGTACACGCCCTGGCCCTTCACGCCCCTGTTCGAGGAGATCAAGGACCAGGTCGAGATCCACGATTTCTCGAAATACAATTTCGTCACGCCTATCATGAAGCCCGCGGCGATGGAGCGCGGCGAGCTGCTCGACGGGGTGATGAAGAATTACCGCCGGTTCTATATGCAAAAGGCGCTGTTCCATTACCCATGGCGCGGCACGGGCTTTCGCAGGCGTTATTTGCTGGGCTGCCTCTACGCGTTCCTCAAGGCGGGCTTCCAGCGCACGTTCTATGACCTCGGCAAAGCGGGCTATTGGGGGCCGCAGACCAAGAAACAGCTCGACTGGCACTTTGACGAAAGCCGCGAAGTCGCCGCCGATGCTGCGACTGACTGGCAGACCAATGCCGACAAGGCCGCGCAGGCGCGCGCCCGGCGCGAGGCTGTGCGCACGCAAATGAAAGAGCGCAGCCAGGATCGCAAGCAGGAACGCGCACAAACCGCCGACGCGGCCCTGGAGGACACCCCGCAAGGTGCCCGTCAAAGGGACCGGATCGATGTGGATTGACAATACGATGACCGCCCAGGGCGAGGCCAAGACCTCGCTCGAGGCGGCAGGAACAGAGCCCGCGCGCATAGGCCCCAACGCGATCCTCCAGCTTGCGCATGCGATGGAACGGCGCCTCGGCACGGCGCGCACCATGAAGGTGATGCGCAAGGCCGGTATGAGCGCGCTGCCTGCAGGCGACGCGATGATCCCTGAAGCTGATGCGATCGCCATCCACCACGCGCTGGCCTATTGCGAAAGCGATGCGGCGCAGCAGCTAGTTCACGAGAGCGCCGTGCGCACCGCGGATTACATCATCGCCAATCGCATCCCCGCGCCCGCTGTCTGGCTGTTGGGTAACCTTCCGCCTGCTCTGGCCGGACGCTTGCTGATGATGGCGATCGCCAAGCACGCCTGGACCTTTACCGGCGCAGGACATTTCTGCGCCGATGGTCCGTGGCACTTCACGATCAACCGAAGCGCGACGCAGGACTGGGCCGAGCCGCCCGCAAGCCTGTTTGCCTGGTATGGCGCGGTGTTCGAGCGCCTGTTCCAGCGCCTCGTCGCGCCCGATTCGCGCTGCACCGATCTGTGCCTTGGCGGTCCCGAGACGCGCGTGCACCATTACCGCATCGCCCGCACCCCACCCGCCTGACGGGAACGCTTGAGCCACCGGGGACATCAGGCTCGCATCTGCGTCAGGCACTAAAAAGGCCGCTTCCCGATAATAGCGGGAAGCGGCCTTTTCTTGGTCCTGAACTGGATCAGAAGCGGTAGCTGACGCCCGCGCTAAGCACCCAGGGATCAAGATCGTGCTCGGTTTCGATCACCAGCGTGTTGCCGGCAAACCATTGTGCGGTCGTGTCGATGAAATAACGCTTGGCATCGAAGGTGACGCCAAAGCCGCTTTCACCCACCGGAATGTCAAAGCCGGCCTGCAGGACAAAGCCGAATTCGTCAGACAGATCGGTGTTGGTCACGCCCAGCGGGACCACCGCCGCGCCCGGTTCAACGTCAAGCCAGATGAAATAGGCAACGCCCGCGCCAACATAGGGCTTCACGCCGCCAAGATCGAAGTGGGCCTTGCCTGTGACCGTTGCCGGAAGAAGCAGCGCATCCGAGACCAGCTCGGTTCCAGGCGGAAAGCCGGACACGGTATCGACATCATGCTGGGTCGTGCCAGCGATCGTCTCGATCGAGAAATTCTCGCTGAAAAAATACTCGACCGCGATGGTCGGCACGTAATTGTCGCTTGCCTCGGTGTCGGTGCCTGCCGGAAGGCCGACGAGGTCGACATTGACCTGATCAATCGAGCCATCGGGTAGCACGCCTGTGGCAACCACTTTGAGTTGAATATCGCCCGCTTCCTGCGCCATCGCAGGAGTTGAAGCCAGAGCGATGGCCGCTCCTGTAAGCATAAGCAAATTCTTCATTATTCCGTCCTTGTCCGACAACAGTGGCCGCCCTCCGCGGCCCAGGGTGATTGCTGTCGTTGGAGCGCCATTTCTTACGAAGAGCGGCACAGATCATTGATCTTGGTCAAAATAATCGAGTTGATCCGGATCAAAGACGTACTGATCCCCTGATCTTTAAAAGAGCGTTCATGGCGACCACCCAACTCTCTCCAGAAGTCTTGAGCATGGAGCTGTTTCGAGCGGCTATCCCTGAAGACGTGCGCGGAACAGAGATCGCCGATCGCTTATGCGCCATCGGCCAGTATCGCCACCTTCACACCGGCCAGGAACTGCCTGGCAGCGCGCATGAAGATCGCCTGATCTTCGTCGTGAGCGGCGTGACAAAGCTGATCGCCCAGCTCCCGCCCACCCCGGTTAGCGAGGCGCAGCACACTTCATCCGATACGAAAGTTACGGGCAAGACCCAGGTCCTGGCCTTTCACTTTCCGGGCGATATCGTCTCGGTCCTTCGCGAGGAGGACGGGGATTTTCGAATCGTTGCGCTGGGGGAGACCCAACTGGTCGTCTTCTTCGCCGACCAGTTCCTCGATGTTGCCCAGGACGAGCCGGCGGTCATCCGCTCGATGCTCGCCAGTTCCATCCAGGCACTGCACGCAAGCCGCACGCGCATGATGCAGCTGGGGCACAAATGCGCTGCCACGCGCATCGCGGAATTCCTGACCTCGATGGCCGGACGCATCTGCGGCTGCACCTGCGGCCCGTGCGAATTCGCGCTGCCGATGAGTCGGCGCGATATCGCCGATAGTCTGGGCCTCACGATCGAGACGGTCAGCCGCCAGTTCGCCGAATTGAAAGAGGCCGGGCTGATCGAGACGCAAGGCCGCTCGATCATCCGGGTAAGCAATCTGGACAGTCTTGCCCTACGAGGAGGGTGTAAACCCAGTTAGACACTTTGGGTTTCTATTTTGACGTAAATCAATTACACAAGAATCGGACAACGCGAAGGGATTGCGCGTTGATGGAAGGGATCGAATCATGGAAGCAGTCGTAGGGCGGCTGGGGGTCTGGGCGCTTGTCCTGCTCGCAGCTATCTTTGCTATAGCAGGCGCGCAGGACAGCGGTTTTGCCATTCATATGGGCATTATCGCCGGTGTCGCCGGGTTGATACTGGTGTTGAACCTCACGCGGTATGATCCGCTGGCCAAGGTGCACACCTTCTTCAGAATGCCGCAAACCGATACGCGCTACGACGATGACGTCGTTCGCTGGGGGGTGATTGCGACCATGTTCTGGGGCCTTGCCGGGCTCCTCGCAGGCGTGCTGATTGCCGGCCAGCTGGCTTTTCCGTGGCTTAACATCGAACCCTGGTTCAATTTTGGTCGGGTGCGCCCGCTGCACACCAGTGCGGTGATCTTTGCCTTTGGCGGCAATGCCTTGCTGGCAACCAGTTTTTACGTCGTCCAGCGTACATGCCGCACGACACTGGCCTTCCCCGGCCTCGCGCGTTTCGTGTTCTGGGGCTACCAGCTGTTCATCGTTCTCGCGGCGACCGGCTACCTTTTGGGCGTTACCCAGTCCAAGGAATATGCCGAGCCGGAATGGTATGTCGATCTGTGGCTGACGATTGTCTGGCTTGCCTATCTCGCGGTCTTTGTCGGCACACTTCTGCGCCGTCACGAGCCGCACATCTATGTCGCCAACTGGTTTTACCTCGCCTTCATCGTGACCGTCGCGATGCTGCACGTGGTCAACAACCTCTCGATGCCGGTCAGCCTTCTGGGATCGCGCAGCTATTCTGCCTTTTCAGGTGTTCAGGATGCGCTGACCCAGTGGTGGTATGGTCATAATGCTGTGGGCTTTTTCCTGACCGCCGGCTTTTTGGGGATGATGTATTACTTCGTGCCCAAACAGGCCAATCGGCCGGTCTATTCCTATCGGCTGTCGATCATCCATTTCTGGGGTCTGATCTTTCTCTACATCTGGGCCGGACCGCACCACCTGCACTACACCGCGCTGCCCGACTGGGCGCAGACGCTTGGTATGGTCTTCTCGATCATTTTGTGGATGCCCAGCTGGGGCGGGATGATAAACGGCCTGATGACGCTCAACGGCGCATGGGACAAGGTTCGCACCGATCCGATCATCCGCATGATGGTTCTCGCCCTCGCCTTTTACGGCATGAGCACTTTTGAAGGGCCGATGCTCTCGATCAAAGCGGTGAACTCGCTTTCGCACTACACCGACTGGACGATCGGCCACGTGCATTCGGGCGCGCTGGGATGGAACGGGATGATCACCTTTGCCTGCGTCTACTTCCTCGTGCCGCGCCTTTGGCAAAAGCAACGGATGTATTCGCTGCGCATGATCAACTGGCACTTCTGGCTCGCAACGCTCGGCATCGTTTTCTACGCCGCCAGCATGTGGGTCGCCGGGATCACGCAGGGCCTGATGTGGCGCGAATACGGCTCGGACGGCTTCCTGGTGAACAGCTTCGTCGACACCGTCGCCGCACTGCACCCGATGTATGTCATGCGTCTGTTTGGCGGCGCGCTCTACCTCACCGGTGCGGTCGTGATGACCTACAATGTGTGGATGACGATCGCCGGCTACAGCCGCGAGGAAGCGCCGATGGACGACACGGCGCATGACGAAGTGGCCGACCGCCCGATCGCCGTAGCCAAGGGCTCTTCGCAAGGCGGCATGGCTCCCGAGCCCGCAGAGTAACCGGCCCAGAAAGGGATCTGAAAAATGAGCAATAATGCACCCGATCAGGGCGCCTTCGAAGGCCACAAGAAGCTTGAGAAGAACGTGACCCTGCTGGCCGCCGCTACCTTTGTAACGGTCGCCATTGGGGGGATCGTCGAAATCGCCCCACTCTTCTGGATCGACAACACGATCGAGAAGGTCGAAGGCATGCGCCCCTACAGCCCGCTCGAGCAGGCGGGTCGCGACATCTATATCCGCGAGGGCTGCTACACCTGCCACAGCCAGATGATCCGTCCGTTCCGCGACGAGGTCGAGCGCTATGGCCATTACAGCCTCGCGGCCGAGAGCATGTTCGACCACCCCTTCCAGTGGGGCTCGAAACGCACAGGGCCGGATCTTGCACGCGTGGGCGGGCGCTATTCGGATGAATGGCACGTCCAGCACCTCAAGAACCCGCAAAGCGTGGTCCCGCAATCGATCATGCCGAGCTACAGCTTCCTCGCGGAGACCCCCCTCAAGATCGCTGATATCTCTGCCCATCTCGTCGCGCTCAACCGCGTGGGCGTGCCCTATACTGAGATCGATATCGAAATGGCCGAGAACGACCTGTTCGCCCAGGCCGATCCCGATATGGACGAAGGCGATCTCGCCGAACGCTACCCCAAGGCGCAGATCCGCGATTTTGACGGCGACCCGGACGTGGTCACCGAGATGGACGCGCTGGTGGCCTACCTGCAGATGCTCGGCACGCTCGTCGATGTGAACAGCGTCAAAGCGCAGGAGGATCTCGCCGGAGGCAACAACGCGGATGCAAATGCCCCCGAAGGAGCGAGTTTATGAGCTTCTATGAAATCTTCCGCCACTTTGCCGACAGCTGGTTCCTGGTCATGATCTTCAGCCTCTACCTTGTCCTTTGCGGCTGGCATTTCCTGCCCCGCACCAAGGATAGCGTAGAGCAGGCCAAAACCTCTATCTTCCGGGAGGACGACGATGTCCAAGCGTGACAATGACAACATCGATGAAGCCACCGGCACCGAATTTGTCGGCCATGAATGGGACGGCATCCAGGAGCTCAATACCCCGCTTCCGCGCTGGTGGCTGTGGACGTTCTACGCGACGATCGCCTGGGGCATCGTCTATGTCGTGCTCTACCCCGCCTGGCCGATGGTCAACAAGGCGACAGAGGGCGTGCTGGGCTGGTCGAGCCGGGGCGATCTCGCCCGGGAAATGACCGCGACCGATATTGCGCGTCAGCCCATCTTCGAGAAGATCGCGGCGACCGACATCACCAAGCTTCCGGCAGATCCCGAACTGATGCAACAGGCGGTCGCCGGCGGTGCGGCTGCGTTCAAGGTCAATTGTGTCCAGTGCCATGGCGCTGGCGCCGCGGGCTACGAGAAATACGGCTACCCCAACCTCAACGATGATGACTGGATCTGGGGCGGCCAACTGAGCGAGCTCGAGACGACGCTGATCCACGGCATTCGCTGGGAAGGTTCGAACGAGACGCGCATGAATTACATGCCCGCTTTTGGCGATATCTTCGACAAGGAGCAGCTTGGCGCGGTTTCGGACCATGTCCTCTCGCTCAGCGGCAAGGCACAACCCGATGCGCAAGGCGCGCAACTTTTTGCTGACAATTGCGCTGCGTGCCACGGCGATAACGGCGGCGGCAATCAGGACATGGGCGCGCCCGCGCTCAACGATGCGATCTGGCTATACGGCGATGAACCCGCGCAGGTGCGCGCACAGATCGCTTATCCGCGCCATGGCGTGATGCCAGGCTGGCGCGATCGTCTCGACCCCGTGACGATCAAGATGCTGGCTGCCTATGTCCACTCGCGCGGCGGCGGCGAATATGCCGGCGAGGCCACCGATGAAGTTGCACCCGATATCGAGGCTCCGGCCATCGAGGCCGACGTCGCGGTGGCTTCGGAAAGCGGAGAGAATGACAAGTCCTGACACGATCAAGAAATCGCCCGACAAGAACGCGGGCGAGCGCGACTGGGAAGCGGCCCTGAACACGTCAAGCTCCCAGTCGCAACCGGCGGCGGCGCCGGAACTGTCCCCAACATCCGCGCCGTCGCCACTCAAGCTCTACGAAGCGCGAAAGGCGGTCCACAACAAGCGGATCGACGGGCCATTCCGACGCTTCAAGTGGGCGGTGATGGTGATCACGCTCGCGATCTATTACATCACCCCCTGGCTGCGCTGGGACCGTGGTCCCTATGCGCCCGACCAGGCGGTGCTGATCGACCTCGCCAATCGCCGTTTCTACATGTTCGATATCGAGATCTGGCCGCACGAATTCTATTTCGTCGCCGGAATGCTGATCATGGCGGGGATCGGCCTGTTCCTCGTCACCAGTGCGGTGGGCCGAGCATGGTGCGGCTACGCCTGCCCGCAAACCGTGTGGACTGACCTGTTCCAGCACGTCGACCGCCTGTTCGACGGGGACCGCAACGCTCGCGCGCGGCTCGACAAGGCGCCCTGGGGCCCGGCCAAGATTGCGCGGCGCACCAGCAAATGGGCGGTCTACCTGCTCATCGCGATGCTCACCGGCGGAGCGTGGATCCTCTATTTCGCGGACGCGCCGACGCTGTTCGTGGATTTCTTCACTCTGGAGGCTGACCCTGTCGCCTATATGACCGTCGCGGTCCTTACGGGCACGACCTTTTGGCTGGGCGGTTTCATGCGCGAACAGGTGTGCATCTATATGTGCCCCTGGCCGCGCATCCAGGCCGCGATGCTGGATGAGAATTCACTGATCGTCACCTACAAGGACTGGCGCGGCGAGGAACGCGGCAGCCTCAAGAAGGCACAGAAAGACCCAGAACGCTATGGCGACTGCGTCGATTGCAACCAGTGCGTCGCGGTGTGCCCGACCGGCATCGACATTCGGGAAGGCCAGCAAATCGGCTGCATCACCTGCGGACTGTGCATCGATGCGTGCGACAAGGTCATGGCCGAAGTCGGCCGCCCGCGTGGCCTGATCGATTATGCAACGCTCAACCAGTGCGATGCGGAGGCTGCCGGAGCGCCCTCCACCCCCGCCTGGAAAGAGCTGCTGCGCCCGCGCACCTTCATCTATCTCGGCGTGTGGGGATCGATCGGCGCGGCCATGCTGTTCGCGCTGGGCACCCGCACGCATACTGACCTAACGGTTTCACCCGATCGCAATCCGCCCTATATGCTGATGAAAGATGGCTCTATCCGCAACGCCTACACCTTGCGCCTGCGCAACATGGAAGCGCGCCCTCGCGATATGGAAATCGCACTTGCCGGGCTGCCGGCAGGAGCGGTAATGTGGACCGACACGATCGGACGCAGCGAGGCTGCGAGCACCCAGACGGTTGCAGTCGAGGCGGATCAGACCAAAATCGTGCGGGTCTATGTCGTCATCCCAGAGGGAGCCAGCGCCAGCGAGTTCCAGTTCGAGTTGACCTCGCTTGACGAACAGCGCGAATTCGACGCCGAGGAAACAAGCTTCGCCATGCCCGGAGATATCTGATGAGCGCCTCAAGCAGACGCGAGTTTACCGGCAGGCACATGCTGCTCACCATGGTCGCTGGCTTTGGCATTGTGGCGGCAGTGAACTTCTACATGGCCTCGCAAGCCATCGGCGGATTTCACGGGATCGTCGTCGACAATTCCTATGTCGCCAGCCAGAAGTTCAACGACTGGATCGACGAAGCAGACCGGATGGCCTCGCTGGGATGGAACGTGTCGGCATCGCGCGGAGAAGACGGTCGCGTCACCGTTGCGACCACCGGCGTGCCCCAGGGCGCGGTGGTGAAAGCACAACTGCGCCGCCCGCTTGGCACCAGGGAATTTGCCAACCTCGACTTCGCCCCGATTGGCGAAGGCCGCTTTCAATCGCTCGAAGAGGTCGGTGAAGGACGCTGGACCATGCGCCTCACTATCGAAGCGGCGGGTGAACGCTGGGCCGAGGAAAGCGAACTGCGGTGAACGCCCCCGCTCCGATACCAGGTGAGAGCAGTCCTGTGCCCGAAACCCCGGCTTCCGGGCTGGTTGGCACACGCTTTACTGTGCCCGGCATGAAATGCGCCGGCTGCATCGGCAAGATCGAGCGCGAATTGCCCAAGGTCGAAGGCATCGAGGCAGCGCGCGTCAATTTCTCGGCCAAGCGCGTTGCGATCCAGCACGATCCCTCGCTCGATGAAATCGACCTTGTCGAAGCGCTGCTTTCCATCGGGTTCGAGGCGCAAAGGGTCGATGACAATCCGCTCGGCACCGAGGCGGGAGAGAAGCGCAAGCTCACTCGCGCATTGGGCGTTGCCGGCTTCGGCATGATGAACATCATGCTCCTGTCCGTCAGCGTATGGTCGGGCGCGGAGGGTTCGACCAGAGACCTCTTCCACTGGCTCTCCGCGCTGATCGCCATGCCGGTAATTGCCTATTCGGGGCGTCCGTTCTTTGAAAGCGCGTGGATGGCGCTCAAATACCGCCGCACCAATATGGACGTGCCGATTTCGATCGGAGTGATCCTTGCAACTGCGCTCAGCCTTTACGAGACGATCACCGGGGGCGAGCACGCCTATTTCGAAAGCGCGGTGATGCTGTTGTTCTTCCTGCTGGCGGGCCGCGCGCTCGACGCGGTGATGCGCGACCGCACACGCGACGGTATCGGCGCACTGCTGGGCCGGATGGGCAAAAGCGCCAGCGTTATCGAGCAAGACGGCTCGACGCGCCGCCTGGAGGCGGACGAACTCGAGCCGGGCATGCTGGTGCTGGTCGCCGCAGGCGAATCGCTCGCAGCGGATGGCGAGATCGAACACGGCACCAGCGCCATCGACAATTCGATGCTCACCGGTGAGAGCCGTTCCGAAAAGATCAAGCCGGGCGATGTGATCCATGCCGGCGCGATTAATCTCACCTCGCCGATCCGTGTGCGCCTGACCCGTGCGGGTGAAGACACCGCGCTCGCCGAAATCGCACGCCTGATGGACGAAGCGGGCCAGTCGCGCAGTTCCTATGTACGCATAGCCGACCGCGCAAGCCGGGCTTACGCACCCGCAGTCCACTCGCTGGCCGCCCTTGCCTTTGTCGGCTGGATGATCGCGGGCGCAGGCGTCCATCAGTCGCTCGTCATCGCAATCGCGGTCCTCATCATCACCTGCCCTTGCGCCATGGGCCTGGCCGTGCCGACCGCGCAGGTTGTCGCCAGCGGTGCGCTTCTGAAGCGCGGCCTGCTGGTCAAGGACGGCAGCGCGCTTGAACGCCTCGCCGAAGTGGACGTCGCTGTGTTCGACAAGACCGGGACGCTGACCATGGGCGAACCGCGCCCCCTGATTGACGGGCTCGATGACGAGGCTCGCAGCGTGGCTCTTGGCCTTGCGCAGCACAGCCGCCATCCGCTCAGCCGCGGACTTGCCGCCGGGCTTCGCGATGCAGGCGTCGAACCGGCTGGAGTGGAAGGCGTCATCGAGACAGCCGGAGAAGGCCTTTCCGGCACCTGGCGTGGCGACCCTGTCGCCCTCGAACGCCCGGCCAGCGGCGCCAACGAGCTCGCCAGCCAGCTGCGCATCGGCAACCGCGCAAAAACCATCATTTTCACCGACCAGATGCGTCCCGATGTTGCGCCAACGCTCGAGCGCCTCAGCCGCGACGGCATCGCGGCAAGCATCCTTTCAGGCGACCGCGAGGAAACGGTCCAGGCCCTTGCCGCACAGCTCGGCATTGCGGCGAAGGCAGAGGCGAGCCCGTCGCAAAAGCTGGAGATGCTCGAAGCCTTCAAGGCCAGGGGCAAGCGCCCGCTGATGGTCGGCGATGGCCTCAATGATGGACCCGCGCTTGCCGCCGCGCACGCTTCGATCGCACCGGGCAGCGCCAGCGATGCGAGCCAGCAGGCCGCCGATGCAGTGTTCATCGGACGCGGTCTTGCTCCTGTCGCGCTGGCGGTAAACGTGGCGAAGAAGACGATGGCGGTCGTGCGCCAGAACTTCGCCTTCGCCATCGGTTACAACGTGTTGGCCGTGCCACTGGCGCTGTTCGGCTATGTTACCCCGTTGATCGCCGCCATCGCCATGTCGCTGAGTTCGCTTGTCGTGGTCGCCAATTCGCTGCGTCTGGCAGGCGCGGCGGGTAAGGATGCCCAGGGGACAGACGCCAATGGGGCCGATACCCGGAAGATACCATCGCCGCCTTTGGCAACTCAGGGAGCCAGCGCGTGACCGGTCTGGCATTTCTCATCCCTATCGCGCTTGGCATGGGCCTTCTGGGGCTGCTCGCCTTTTTCTGGTCGATGAAATCGGGCCAGTATGACGACATGGATGGCGCGGCCAACCGCATCCTGATCGACGATGAAGACGAGACCGAGTGGTGACGAGCCTTGCCCTCGCCCATCTCGCGCCTGTCGCTCTTGCCTCGCTTATACCGCTGGTGGCGGGCACGACGCCTCACGATCCGGCCGAGGGCACGATCTCGGTGGCGCTGTGCGATGGCGGGTCAATGGCGATCGATCTTGGCCGCGATCAGCAGGGGCCCCGGCGCGATTGCGAGACCAAGGCCTGCCATGCAGGTGCGTGCCGCGAAAAGCTGAAGAGCAAGGGCACCGCCCACACAAATTGATCGAGCGCAAAGACGCCCCCTTTCTCGTGCTCCACTGATGTGGGACCGGGCGCTTCCCGCCCGCGGCAAAGGAGCGCGCTAACCAATATGTGGCCATATCACCCAGACCTGCTCGATGTGCCCGTACCGCGCTACACAAGCTATCCCACTGCTGCCGATTTCGGTCCGCTCAAGCCCTTTGCGCTGGAGACCGCGATCGAGCGCACGACAGGCGATATCTCGCTCTATGTTCACATCCCCTTCTGCGAGCAGATCTGTTTCTATTGCGGCTGCAACACGTCTCGTTCGGGCAAGCGCGAGCGGGTGCAGAGTTATCTCGCCGCACTGCACCACGAGATCGAGACAGTCGCGCACTTGCTGCCGCAAGAGGCGCGCGTGCGCCGCATCGCCTTTGGCGGGGGCAGCCCCAATGCGATCCTGCCCGAAGAATTCCTGGCGCTTGTTGACGCGCTCACCCACCATTTCGGCCTGACCGATTGCGACTTCTCGATTGAGATCGACCCGCGCACGATGTCCGCACAATGGGCCCGCGCGCTCGGCGAAGCCGGCGTGACCCGCGCCAGCATGGGCGTGCAGACCCTTTCCCCGCACATCCAGAAGGCGATCGGACGCGAGCAGGACGAAGCGATGATCTCCCGCACGGTAGACTGGCTGCGCTCCGCCGGCGTCAGCTCGCTCAATTTCGACCTCATGTATGGCCTGCCACACCAGACGCAGGACAATCTCGACGAAAGCCTTGAATACACCCGGCGCATCGGCGCGGACCGCATCGCCGTCTTCGGCTATGCTCATGTCCCGCACTTCGTGCCGCGCCAGAAGGTGATCGACACAAGTGCATTGCCAGGCCGTGACGATCGCTTCGCGATGGCGCAGCAGAGTTACGAAGCGCTGACCGGCTGTGGCTACGAAGCGATCGGCTTTGACCATTTCGCGCTGCCCCACGATCCGATGGCCGAAGCTGCCCGGAGCGGCACGTTGCGGCGCAATTTCCAGGGCTTTACCGATGATCCCTCGCATGTTCTCATCGGCATGGGCGCATCGGCGATCAGCGGCTTTCCGGGCCTGATCGCCCAGAACGAGAAGAACACCGGGCGCTACCGGATGCTCACATCGCAGGGAAAGACGACGGCAGATCACGGGATTGTGCGCACCGCCGACGATCAGATGCGCGGGCAGCTGATCGAAGACCTACTTTGCCATTCGCGCGCGAGGCTGAGCCCATGTCTGGTTGCGAGGATCGCTGAACGGCTCGAGCCGTTCATCGCCCGCGGACTTGCGCAGCGCAGCGGGTGTGATCTCGTGATCACCAAGGCCGGGCTTCCCTATGCGCGCGTGATCGCCTCGTTCCTTGATCGCTTCCGCGAAGAGACAACGAAAGTCTTCAGCGCCGCAATTTGACGCGCCCGCCTTACCCGCACGCTTGCAACATTGCGCAATAGCGCGCATTCTTTCCCAAAGCCGCACGGCGATGGGAGACGTTGGTGAGCGCTGTTCAACGAGTAAAACCGGCCCCCGCCGCTCCGCCACCGGGCCTGGCGCGGGATCTGGCAATGGCCGATCTGTGGGCCGCATTGCGTGCGGGATGGAGCGATTTCGCCGTGATGCCGCAATACGGTCTGTTTTTTGGCGGCTTCTATGTTCTCGTTGGCCTCGTCGCGGGCTATTACGCGTTCGTCGGCGAAGAGCTGACATGGCTGATTCCGGCCACTGCGGGCTTCCCGTTGATTGCGCCCTTCGTGGCGGTGGGCCTTTACGAGGCAAGCCGGCGGCGCGAGGCGGGCGAGGCACCGGGCTGGCGCGATGTCCTCTCCGCGCTCAAAGGCCACGGCGATGACCAGATCCTGTCGATGGGCGTGATCGTCTTCGTCGCCTTCGGGTTCTGGATGATCGTTGCGCACGCGATCTTCGCGATCTTCATGGCCGAAAGCGGTGTTTCCGCGCATGGCGGCTGGAGCATGGTCGAAGCCTTGATGACGCCTGCCGGGCTCTCGATGCTGATGATCGGCACCATCATCGGCGCGATAATGGCTTATGCCTTCTACGCGATGACGGTGATCAGCCTGCCCATGCTGGTCGAGCGCAAGGTCGACTTCCTGACCGCGATCATTTCAAGCCTCAAGACGCTCAAGCACAATGGCCTCGTCATGTTCGTGTGGGCAGCGATCATCGCGATGGTGCTGTTTGTCGCCATGCTGCCCGCTTTCCTGGGCCTGTTCGTTGCGCTGCCGGTGCTGGGCCATGCGACCTGGCACCTCTATCGCCGCGTCACTCGCTGAGCTTTGCCTTCGCGTCGCCCAAGAAGCTCTTCACGTCCAGTCCCCAGGAAATAAAGATGCGCAAATACGGCGCCCAAAAGCCATGAGAACCCAACGGAGAGTACCGCCAGAATGACTGACACCGGTAAAGCTGAACCGATCCTCGAGCCCGATCTGCCGATCATCGATCCGCACCACCACCTGTGGGACCTCAGACCCATGCTGCCGATGTTTCCGCAGCCGCAGCACCGCTTCATCGAGACACTCGTGCCGGTCGCCTATTACGGCTTCGATGAACTGCACGCCGAGGTCACCAGTGGTCACAACGTCATCGCGACAGTCTTCATGGAATGCGGCGCGTTCTACAACGCCGCCTATGGCGAGGCAAAGAAGGTCGTGGGCGAGGTCGAATATGTGAACGGCGTCGCAGCGCAAAGCGCGAGCGGGCTTTACGGAGACCTGCGGCTGTGCGCCGGTATTGTCGGCCACGCTGACCTCACGCAAGGCGCGGCAGCGTGCGAGGTACTCGACGCGCTTCACGCGGCCTCGCCCAATCGCTTCAAGGGTATCCGCCACCAGGGCGCCTGGGACGCGGACCCCGAAGTGCTCGGCCCTCCCTTTCACGCCCCGCCCGAACTCTACCGCGACGCCACTTTCCGCGAAGGCTTTGCCGAGCTTGGCAAGCGTTCGATGAGCTTTGATGCCTGGATCCTAGAGCCGCAGATCCCCGACGTGATCGATCTCGCGCGGGCCTTTCCCGATACGCCGATCTGCCTTGACCACTGCGGCACGCCACTGGGAAATGCCAGCTATTCGGGCAAGCTGGGCGAGCGGTTCGACATCTGGCGCGACAATATCCGCGAGCTTGGCAAATGCGAGAACGTGATGGTCAAGCTGGGCGGGCTTGCCATGCACAATTGCGACCTGCCGCCCGAGGGACCGGCCGCGGGCTGGTCATCCGAGCGCCTCGCACCCTTGTGGAAGCCCTATATCGAGACCTGTATCGAGGCCTTCGGCACGAAGCGTGCGATGTTCGAGAGCAATTACCCTGTCGATCGCTGGGGTGCGAGCTACCCGGTGCTGTGGAACACGTTCAAGCGTATTACTGCCGATGCGAGCGCCGATGAAAAGCACGCGCTTTACGCGGGGAACGCAAGAGCCTTCTACGCGCTCTAACAGGTGCTTGCCTGACCGAAATTCGGTCCTTATCAAAAACCCAATTCGGTTCCCGACAAGAGAGAGAATGCCACATGTCCCTACCCGCCCCGTTTGATCGCCTGCGCCTTCCTCTGATCGGTTCGCCGTTGTTCATCGTATCCGGCCCGGAGCTCGTCATCGCGCAGTGCAAGGCGGGGATCATCGGCAGCTTTCCGGCGCTCAACGCGCGGCCGCAATCGCTGCTCGATGAATGGCTGCACCAGATCACCGAGGAACTGGCCAAGCACAATCGCGAGAACCCCGATCGCCCGGCGGCGCCCTTTGCGGTCAACCAGATCGTCCACAAATCCAATGATCGAGTGATGGCTGACATGGCCACATGCGAAAAGTGGCAGGTTCCCATGGTCATCACATCGCTGGGTGCGCGCGAGGAGATATTCCAGGCAGTGCGCAATTGGGGTGGGATCACGATGCACGATGTGATCAACAACCGCTTTGCCAAGAAAGCGATCGAGAAAGGTGCGGACGGGGGCGCCGATTTCGGTTATTGCGGCAGCGCCTTCATCGCGACCGAAGAGGCCAATGCCGATCAGGGCTACAAACAGGGCATCGTCGATGGCTCGGCCGAAGGGATCGTCTATTCAAACCTGTTCACCGGCGTGCATGGCAATTACCTGCGCTCCTCGATCGAGAATGCCGGGCTTGATCCCGACGATCTGCCGACAAGCGATCCTTCCAAGATGAATTTCGGCTCCGGTGGCAACACCAAGGCCAAGGCGTGGAAGGATATCTGGGGATCGGGCCAGGGTATCGGCGCGGTCAAGTCGGTCGGCACGGTGGAGGACATGGTTGCGCGCTTCGAGCGCGAATACCACACGGCCAAGGCGTCGCTCGCCGAGAAGTCGGGCTATTCCAGCTGGCAGGCGCTTGCGGAAGCGGCTGAATAAGCCCGCGCAGCACTGGTTCAATCGCCGGTCGCTGCCCACAGGAACTCGGCCATCGCATCGAGTTCGGCAAAATCGAAGCCGGTGCCAAGCGGGTCTTTTCGGTTGAGGACCATGCGCTTGCGTTCATCAAGCAGCCGCCGGCGTAGAGCGATCTGCAGCAATCGCAAGCGCATCAGCGCCTCGGTCATCGCGCCTTCGGGGTCGGTCTTGCGTGCCTCGATCCAGCGCGCCTCGATCCGTCCGACTCGATCCATGACCAGCTCGTTGTAACGCCGTTGCGGGCCGCGGTGCATCGGCATGCCGGTGCGCTGCGTCGCTTCCTCGGTTGCCGGAAGGAGCACTCCGTTCGTGCGAAAATCGTCAAAACCAATCCGTTCGCGCCCGAATTCGGCAAACATCGAACTGAAACAGCGCGTCGACAGCAGCTGGCGCGGCAGCACGTGGTGGCGCTGCAGGGAAGGATCGTATTCAGGCGTGCCGCGGGCATTGACCTGGCGAAACGAAATTCTGGCGCGCTGCACCTGCAAGGGCAGGATGTGATGCTTGGCCGAAGGGGCAGGCGAGCAGGCCGCATCGGCGGCAAGATCGGCCTTTTTCGCCATTTCAGTCCTGCCAGACCCTTATGAACTTGCCGTTCGCCGAAGGGTGCAGGGTCAGCACCCGGCCATCCGGCGCGACGACGCGATCGCTTTGCCTGAGCGTGCCTGACAGCACCATCTGGTTGATGATGCGCACGCCAAGCCTGGTCGCGGCGATCTTGTCAGAAGCGATCGGAGCCTCGAGCCGGAGCTCCTGGCCAATCCAGAAATCCAACCCCACGCTTTGCAGCGCGCCATCCGATGTTTCCCGGAAAGCGGTGAGGCCAAGCGCAGGGAAAGGCCCACCCTCCAGCCACGCCGTCACGACCGATTCAAAGAACCGCCGTCCAATTGCACTTTGCGAGGCAGGCCAGACGATCGCCTCGAGCCCATCGAAATGGTGCGTGAGGTCGCGCGCCAGGGCAATCAGGCCCTTGACCACAGGCAGGCTGCGCTGCCCTCCGGTCAGGTGCTGGCCCGGCGTCAGTTTCAGACCCTCGAAGCGAAAACCAGTGGGCTGGTTATCGAGATCGAACCGGCTCTCCACTGCGGGAAACGCGCAATCAGGTCCCGGTGCAAGACCGGTGAGGTCAAAGGTCAGCCCCTCGCGCATCACTTCGACCCAGAGCCGTTCGGCCAGATCGGGATCAGCGCTGCGCATCTCGGGACGCTTGGCCTCTGCGTGATCGGGCGTGACGAGCTGGAGCAGACCGTCATCATAAGGATTATGCGTCAAAGAGACGGTTCGCTGTGACTGGGCGAATTTCTTCAGCGCAGCCGGATTGGGCCGTTTGCCAGCTGCGAACAGCAGGAACAGCTCCGTTTCGGCGGCTGGCACATGCTCAACGATTGGCCACGATCCTTTTTCATCCCCCAGCGAAACAGGTCCGTCGTCGCTGCCGGAGTTTGACGGCATTTCCCGTCATCGTCGAGTCGGTATTTACCATGTTGGCGTAAAACGCTGTAATCTTATTCAAAAGACGCCCATCGCCGTGCCCGCTCCCAGTCCCGCGCCAAGCTCACGGCACTCCTGCACAACCGTGTCCGGCACCGTTTTGGCTGCCAGAATCGCTCCAGGCGTCTGCGCATCGAAATTCACGATCATGGGGTCGATGACACGCCGCAAACGCCACCCGGTCGCGATACGATCCATCTGTCTCTGGGCCCCGGAGCCATCGGAGCCCGCCGCGATAATGCTCGCATAGGGGCGCCCCTCGATGCGACCGAGCACGGGATAATACAGGCGATCGAAGAACTCCTTCATCTCGCCGCTCATGCTCGCAAGGTTTTCGGGGCAGACAAACAGATAGGCGCTGGCCTGCAACACGCTCTCAGCCATCGCGTCGCGCGCCCTGAGGCACTCCACCGCGATCTCCTGTGAAGCGGCGTCGGCGGCTTCGTGCGCCATGCATTCGCCCGCGCCGGTGCGGCTGTGCCACACCACCAGGAGGTTCTCGCTTGTTTCGCTGCTTGCCATGGACCTCGTAAAAGCGTCGGCATCTGTCGATTGTCAATCGGGCGATCTGTCGCCGGGTGGCAAAAAGAGATAATGACAGGCCATGCCTGCCTCCGCCTCACCTGCAACGACCCTTGCGCATGTTCTTGGCGTATCCCACTCGCTGTCGGACAAGGCGTGGGAATGGCGCGGTGGAAACATGCAAATCGATCCACAAAGTGATCCGCGCGGGCTCGATCAGGATATCTTGACGCAATTGCTGATGACCCGCGGCGTCGCGATCGACGACATCGCCCGCAATGCAAAGCCCACCTTACGCGAATTCCTGCCCGACCCCTCGGCCTTTCGCGACATGGACGAGGCAGCCGAGCGGCTAGCGCAGGCCGTGACCGGCGGCGAGACCATCACGATCTATGGCGATTACGACGTCGACGGGGCCACGAGTTCGGCCCTGCTGGTCGATCTGCTGCGCTCGCTCGGTCACGATGCCGGCTATTACATCCCCGATCGGCTGCTCGAAGGCTATGGCCCCAGCGGCGAAGCGCTGGTCAAGCTGGCGCAACAAGGCTCAAGCCTGATCGTGACAGTCGATTGCGGCGCGATGGCGCATGAAGCGCTTTCCATGGCGCGAGAGGCGGGTGTCGACGTGATCGTGGTGGATCACCACAAATGCTCACCCGAGCTTCCGCCCACCGCCGCCCTCGTCAATCCCAACCGGCTCGATGAAAGCGACCTTGGCGCTGCGCACGGGCACCTCGCCGCTGTTGGAGTCGCCTTCCTCCTCGCGATTGCGTTGGTGAGAGCCTTGCGGGCGCGTGGCTATTTCGAAGGACGCAAGGAGCCCGATCTGATGGCGCTGCTTGATCTGGTGGCGCTAGGCACGGTCGCGGATGTGGCGGCTTTGCACGGGCTGAACCGCGCTTTCGTTGCGCAGGGGCTCAAGATCCTCGCGCGGCGCGAACGCATCGGCATGGCCGCTTTGATGGATGCAAGCCGCCTGAAACGCGCGCCGGTCGCCTCGGACCTGGGTTTCGCGCTGGGTCCGCGGATCAATGCGGGTGGCCGGATCGGCGAATCGACCCTTGGAGTACGCTTGCTGACCACCGACGATCCCGAAGAGGCACGCGCCATTGCCGAGCAATTGTCGCATCTCAACGAAGATCGCCGCGCGATCGAAGCCATTGTGCAGGAAGCGGCCGAAGAACAGCTTGCCGGTCAGCATAACATGGCGGTCAATGTCCTCGCCGGTGAAGGCTGGCATCCCGGCGTGATCGGTATCGTCGCCGGACGCATCAAGGAAAAGACCGGAAGACCCTCGATCGTAATCGCGCTCGACGCCGAGGAAGCCGTGGGCAAAGGCAGCGGGCGATCGATCAGCGGGGTGGACCTTGGCGCTGCGATCATTGCCGCGCGCGAAGCGGGTTTGCTGGTTGCAGGCGGCGGGCACGCCATGGCCGCAGGACTGACGATTGAAAGCGACAGGCTCTCGGCCTTTACCGAATTTCTGGACGAACGGCTCTCACGCGATGTCGGCAAGGCCATCATGAGCCAGTCGATGAAGCTCGATCTCGCGATCTCTCCGGGCGGGCTTACGCCGCAGCTCGTGAGCACGCTCGATTCGGCAGGGCCCTATGGCGTAGGCTGGCCCGCCCCGCGTATTGCGGTTGGCCCGGTGCGCATCGTCAAGGCGGACATCGTCGGCAAGGACCACCTGCGGATCATCGCCAGCGGCTCCGATCAGCGCTCGTTCAAGGCTATCGCCTTTCGCGCAGCGGAAACGGAAATGGCGCAGACGCTCCTGCACCGCAGCAGGGGCCGCAAATTCCATCTCGCTGGCCGGGTCAAGCTGGACGACTGGGGCCCCCGCCCCGCGGCCGAACTGCACCTCGAAGACGCTGCCTTCGCCGATTGAGCGATGCGATATTCGCCCGCTCCATGCGCGCGCGAAAAAAATTTCACCCATGTTGCATTCTGCGGGGTTGACCGCATCATCGCCCACCCCTAGATGCGCGCTCTCGCAACGAGCGTGGCCCGTTCGTCTAGCGGTTAGGACGCGGCCCTTTCACGGCTGAAACACGGGTTCGATTCCCGTACGGGTCACCACTTCTCCTTGTATCGAGAGCGATTGTAAGAGCGCCATCCCGGCCCCCTTGCGGGCCACGGCGCTTTCCACACCCATCCCTCTTGGCTAAGAGCCTGTGCGTTATGGGCAAGCAATATACGATCCCTGTCGCCGGCATCGTACTGGCCTGTCTCACTTTCGTAGCCTTGTTGCTTTCCGGATTTGACGCCGTCGTGGCGATCGCCGTTCTGCTGGTCTGGGTCGGCTCATTGCTGGTTGCGGCCCTGCGCCCTCCTGAAGAGCCCAGCGTCGTCGTCAGCGAACCGCGCGATGACGAGATCATGCGCAAGGTGATCGAACACTTCTCGACGCCGCTGCTGGTGACACAGGGCAGCACGATTTCGATCGCGAACCGAGCGGCGCGGCGCATGCTGGGCCAGCATATCATCGGCCAGGACGCGCGCGTTGCCTTCCGCCAGCCCGAAGCCATCCAGCTTCTGAGCGACAACAGCGAGGGCCAGGCAATCGTGCGCGGCCTTGTCCGGCGCCAGGATATCTGGGAATTCAATCGCCACGTTGTCGATGATGATCTGGCGGTGCTCGAGCTGGTCAACCAGACCGCCGAGGCTGATCTCAGCCGCGCTCACACCGATTTCGTCGCCAATGCAAGCCACGAGCTGCGCACTCCGCTTGCCGCAATCCTGGGCTATGTGGAGACGCTTTCCGACAGCTCCGACAGTCTTGATTCGCCGACTTCGCAGAAATTCCTCGGTACGATCAATCGCGAAGCGCAGCGGCTGCAAAGCCTGATCAGCGACCTCATGAGCCTGAGCCGCGTCGAAGCCGAAAAACACGACCTGCCCACTGACGAGCTTGATTTCAACGCGCTGGTCGAAAGGGCGGCGCGCGATGCAGCAGGCCCCGCCCGCGCCGAGCGGCTTGACCTGGCCCTCGATTACCCGGCGAGTGTTCGCGGCGATCGCCAGCAATTGGAGCAGCTTGTCCGCAACCTTGTGGATAACGCGCTCAAATATGGCGACCCGGAAACGAGTGTGCGGGTCGAACTGGCCGAAGGGCGCGACGGGCGCGCGCGGCTCTCCGTCATTGACCGGGGAGACGGGATAGCGCCGGAAAACATCCCCCATCTCACGCGGCGCTTCTATCGCACCGATCCGGGACGCAGCCGCGCTTCGGGAGGGACGGGGCTTGGCCTTGCCATCGTCAAGCATATTGTCGAGCGCCACCGCGGTCGTCTGGATATCGAAAGCGCGGTAGGAGCAGGCACCAGTGTGACCGTCAGACTTCCAGTCGCCGAGAGAAAGTCTGAAAAGCCGGAAAACACCGCGATTTCAACGCCTCCCGAGGTATCAGAGGGCGAAATGAAGGGCAAAACGCAGCCTATGTCCTAGGACTGTCTTATTTTCTCAACATGAGACCGCCAAAGACGCCCTTCAGCAAAGGGGGAAACAGGCGTTCAACAGCTTGATCCCCTTCTTTGGCTGCCTCAGGGATATTTCGAAGTCATGTCGCCAATTACGCTCATCCTGATTGCCATCGGGCTCGGCCTTGCCGGGTGGTTGGCCGGGCGCGCCAAAGCGTGGAGCTTCCAGAAGGCCGATCCGCAGGCACGGCCGGCCTCGCGGCCGATCTATCACGCGTGGTATGTCACGGTGTGGGTCGTGATCCCGGTGCTGGTCTTTATCACAGTCTGGTCTCTCACCGCGCCGCAACTCATCGCACAGAGCGTTCTGGCGTCGCCCGCTGCGGCGGATCTGCCCAGCTTCGGTTTCGAGCGCGAGGCGTGGCTTTCAGAGGCACGCGCGGTTGCCACCGGCAGGGCCCCCGGTGTATTCAACGAGGCGGCCGAACCGCTGATCGAGCCGTTCCGCGAAGCGCTGCGCTTTTACAACGGGATCGGGCTTGCGCTGACCTTCGTGATTGCCATCGGCGGAGGGATGTTCGCCTTCCTGCGCGTGCGCCCCGATTTCCGCGCCCGCACCAAGGTGGAGCGCACGGTGATGATCGTGCTGCTGCTGGCATCACTTGTCGCAATCCTCACAACCTTCGGCATCTTTGCGAGCCTTGTGTTTGAAACCGTGCGCTTCTTCGGAATGGTCTCGCCGGTTGATTTCCTGTTCGGCACCTTCTGGGGACCGGACCCGATGAGCAATCCGGAAAACCCGGACGGTTCGCGATACGGTGCGATCCCGTTGTTCTGGGGGACGATCTTCATCGGAGCGATCATTGCCATGATCGTCGCCATCCCCCTGGGCCTGATGAGTGCGATCTACCTCACACAATATGCCGACCCTTCGGTTCGCGCATGGGTCAAGCCCGCGCTCGAAATCCTCGCCGGCGTGCCCACCGTTGTTTACGGCTATTTTGCGGCGCTCACTATTGCGCCGATGATCCGCGATGCGGCGGTGGCAGTCGGCGTCACCAATGCCTCGACCGAGAGCGCGCTCGCTGCCGGCGTGGTGATGGGCGTGATGATCATTCCCTTTGTCTCCTCAATGGCCGACGATTCGATTGCGGCAGTCCCCGGCGCCATGCGCGATGGCTCCTATGCAATGGGCGCGACCAAGTCCGAGACGATCGTTAGAGTCCTGTTTCCTGCCGCTCTGCCCGGTATCGTTGCTGGGGTCATGCTCGCGGTGAGCCGCGCAATCGGCGAGACGATGATCGTTGTCATGGCCGCCTCGACCGCAGCCAATCTCAGCGCCAACCCGCTTGAAAGGATGACAACGGTTACCGTCCAGATCGTGAAGATGCTTACGGGCGAAGGCAGTTTCGACCACCCCGCAACGCTCAGCGCCTTTGCGCTGGGCTTCGTGCTGTTCCTCGTAACCCTAGCGCTCAATTTCGCCGCCCTGCGCGTCGTCAAACGGTTCCGTGAAGCTTATGACTGACATGACCGATCTCACCCGGCCAACGCGCACGCCAGCGTTCGAAAAGCAGCTCGCCAGACGATACCGCGCCGAGCGCAACTTCAAGCTGATGGGACTTGGCGCGGTGATCTTCTCGATCACGGTGCTGATATTCCTTCTCGGCAACATGCTGTTCAACGGCATCGGCGGCTTCCAGCGCGCCGAACTTGCCGTGCCGATCACCTTTGCCGAGAGCGGCCTGACCGGCGATGAAATCTCGCTCACCGCGCCAAGCGCCGTCCAGACCCTCGAAATGCAGGGCATGGCCGAAGTGGTGCACTTCTTCGCCGAAGAGGCACTTGGCAAGGAAGGCGCTGACCAGTTGAGCGACCAGGCATGGCGCGATGTCGCCGCCGCGCTGACCGAAGATCCCGCGCTGCTCGAGCGCACCGAACCGATGGTTTTCCAGCTGCCTTCCTCCTCGGATCTCGCCTCCGGCCTTGCCGGCGAAGGATCGCCGGAAATGCAGGCGCTGGCCGAACGGTTGGTGGCCGAAGGCAGCCTTGCGGAGAACTGGGACTGGGGCTTCCTTTCGCGCTCTGATGCCACCAGCCCGCAGGCGGTGGGTGTCTGGGGGGCGCTCAAGGGCTCGATCCTCACCATGCTGGTGACGCTGGTCCTCGCTTTTCCGATCGGAATTCTCGCTGCGCTTTACCTTGAGGAATACGCTCCCAAGAACCGCTGGACCGACCTTATCGAGGTATCGATCAACAATCTGGCCGCTGTGCCCTCGATCATCTTCGGCCTGCTCGGTCTTGCGGTTTTCCTCGCGGTCTTTCCCAATCTGCGTTCGGCTCCGCTGATTGGCGGTATGACCCTGGCGTTGATGACGATGCCGGTGATCGTGATTTCCGGGCGTAACGCGATCAAAGCGGTCCCGCCTTCGATCCGTGACGGCGCGCTGGCGGTGGGAGCATCACCGGTGCAGGTGGTCTTCCACCACGTGCTGCCGCTTGCCCTGCCAGGCATGCTGACCGGCACCATCATCGGCATGGCCCGCGCCCTGGGCGAGACCGCGCCGCTGCTGCTGATCGGGATGCGCGCCTTCGTCGCCACGCCGCCGGCCGATTTCACATCGCCCGCAACCGTGCTACCCGTGCAGATCTTCCTGTGGTCGGACGAGATCGACCGCGGGTTTGTCGAGCGCACGAGCGCGGCCATCGTTGTCCTTCTGCTGTTCCTCCTCGCGATGAACAGCATCGCCATCTACCTGCGCAACAAGTTCGAGAAAACCTGGTGACCCGCATTCACGACAGCATCCAAGACGACAAGACCGCCAAGATGAAGGCGCGCGATGTCTCGGTCTTTTATGGCGCGAAACAGGCGATCAACGAGGTGTCGATCGACATCTCGCCCGATTACGTGACGGCTTTCATCGGCCCCTCGGGCTGCGGGAAATCAACTTTCCTGCGCTGCTTCAACCGCATGAACGACACCATTCCCGTTGCCCGCGTAACCGGCTCGATCGAACTGGAAGGCGAGAACATCCTCGATGATACGATGGATGTGGTGCAATTGCGCGCGCGGGTCGGCATGGTTTTCCAGAAACCAAACCCATTTCCCAAGTCGATCTATGACAACATCGCTTACGGCCCGAAGATCCACGGCCTCGCGGAAAAGAAAGCCGATCTCGACGTGGTTGTCGAAAAATCGCTCACGCGCGCGGGATTGTGGGAAGAGGTGAAGGACCGGCTCGAGGATTCGGGCACCGCGCTTTCGGGCGGCCAGCAGCAGCGCCTGTGCATCGCGCGCGCGATCGCGGTCGATCCCGAAGTTATCCTCATGGACGAGCCCGCATCGGCGCTCGACCCCATCGCCACTGCCAAGATCGAGGAACTAATCGATGAGCTTTCGGGCCGTTACGCCATAGTGATCGTCACTCACTCCATGCAGCAGGCTGCTCGTGTCAGCCAGCGCACCGCTTTCTTCCATCTTGGCAAGATGGTCGAATACGGGCCGACTTCAGATATCTTCACCAATCCTATCGAAGAACGCACGAAGGATTATATTACAGGACGTTACGGCTGATGGCCGAACATACAGTCAAGGCATTCGACGAGGACATCACCCGGCTTCGCGGCCTGATCGCGGAGATGGGTGGCCTTGCCGAAGTCGCGATCGCCGAGGCGCTCGATTCGCTCATCCGCGGGGACGAGGAACTGGGCGACAAGGTTGTCGCACGCGACAAGAAGATCGACGCGCTCGAAACCGAGGTCGACAAGCTCGCCGTCCGCATCATCGCCCTGCGCGCACCGATGGCGGACGATTTGCGCGAAGTCATCGCCGCGCTCAAGATCGCCGGCGTGATCGAGCGGATCGGCGATTACTCGAAGAACATCGCCAAGCGTGTCGGCATGATCGAAGGGCGAGACCGGTTCGAGCCGCTTACCCTGCTGCCTGCCATGGGCGAGCTTGCCAGCGAGATGGTGCACGACGTGCTCACCGCCTATGCCGCGCGCGATGCGAGCCTGGCGCGCGAAGTCATCAGCACTGATGCCAAGGTCGATGCCTTCTACAACAGCATTTTCCGCAATCTTGTCAGCCATATGGTCGAAAATCCGGCGACAATCTCCAGCGCGGCGCAATTGCTGTTTGTCGCCCGCAATCTTGAACGCATCGGTGACCACGCGACCAATGTTGCCGAAATGGTGCATTTCGCAGCAACCGGAACCTACCCGCCGGAGGAAGATCGCTAGGGGCTTCCGCGCCCCTGTGGACAAGTTGATGGCCCTGTTTTCATCAAAGTGAAGCAAATTTGAAACAGAGGGCAGAGGCTCGAAGCGCGAACAGGCGCTGGCGATAGGGCGCATGCCCAGGAGACTGAGATGTCTGCTGCAAAGTTGCTGCTGGTCGAAGACGATCCGGCTTTGTCGGAACTGCTTGAATATCGTTTCCAGAACGAGGGATACCAGGTTCGCTGCACCGGCGACGGCGATGAGGCCATGGTGCTGGTGAGTGAAGATGTGCCCGATCTCATCATCCTCGACTGGATGATCGAAGGCACGAGCGGCATCGAAGTGTGCCGCCGCCTGCGCCGCGACAAGGACACCGCCCACGTGCCGATCATCATGCTCACCGCGCGCGAGGCGGAGGATGACCGGGTGCGCGGGCTTGAGACGGGTGCCGACGATTACCTGACCAAGCCGTTTTCCCCGCGCGAATTGCTGGCGCGTGTTGCCGCCGTGATGCGCCGCATCCGCCCTGCCCTTGCCGGCGAGACGATCGAGGTCGGCGATATCAAGCTTGATCCGGTCGCGCACAAGGTCCAGCGCCGGGGCCGTTCGCTGCAACTGGGGCCGACCGAATACCGCCTGCTCAAGTTCTTCATGGAAAGCCCGGGTCGGGTGTTCAGCCGCGGTCAGCTGCTTGACGGCGTCTGGGGCACGGGCTCGGATATCGAGCTGCGCACGGTCGATGTGCATATCCGACGCCTGCGCAAGGCAATCGGCGTGGACGGGGCAAAGGACCCGATCCGCACCGTGCGCTCGGCAGGATACGCGCTCGAGACCAGCTGAGCCGCCACCGGGCGTCTAGTGGAAGTCGCGCGACTTGGGGATGATCCGCAGGTTTCGCGGATGACCCCTCGTGTTCGCCCCCTTGGCCTGCGGTAGCTCGTCGATGATCTCGCGCGGGCGAACAGCCTCACCTGCGCCATTCCCGGCCTCCTCCTCGGCTTCGCCAAGCGCAATCCGCGCCCGGCTAGCGGGCATCTTGTGGCTGCTGATCGGCGCATTCACATGGTCCGCGCGCGCAATCGGTGCATCGAGCATGTCGTCGGAGAGTGCATAAAGACTGCCGGTTGCATCCTCCATGTGATGGGCGATCACGTGGATCACCTCGTCATCATATTCGACGCGCCCGTGCACCTCCATCAGACGCGCGCCCATCACCACGCGGCGCTGCTTCTCTTTCAGATCGGGCCAGACGACGAGGTTGATCACCCCGGTCTCGTCCTCGAGCGTGATGAAGCACACCCCCTTGGCGCTGCCGGGGCGCTGGCGGATCAGCACAACACCGGCGACCTGCACCATGGAGCGAAACTTGCGGTCCCTCAGATCGCAGGCGCGCACGAAGCCGCGCTCGGCCAGGCCGGGCCGCAGGAACGCCATCGGATGCGCCTTCAACGACAGGCGCGTCGTCTGGTAATCGGCCACCACCTCCTCGGAAAGCGGCATGGTCGGCAGGCGAGTGGCGCGGCGTTCAGCGCCCTCGTCGCGGGTCTCGGCTGCGCGGAAGAGCGGCAGGTCAGGCCCGGCGATCAGGCTGCGCGCATCCCACAAGGCCTTGCGCCGCGAGAGGCCGAGCGAGGCAAAGCAATCCGCGCTCGCAAGCCGCTCGATATGCGCAGGCGAAAGCCCTGCCCGTTCGCGCAGCTCGGCCACATCCCGGAAAGGTCCGTTCTCGGCCCGCTCGGCGATCAGCAGCGCGGCGATATGTTCGGGCAGGCCATCGATCTGGCACAAGCCGAGGCGCAGGGCAATATGACGGTCGAAGCGGCCCGTCTTGACCTCCCTCGCCTCGCCAGTTTCCTCCAGCGTGCAATCCCACCCGGAATGGTTCACGTCCGCCGCCAGCACATCGACCCCGTGCTCCCTTGCATCCCGCACGATCTGCGCGGGTGCATAGAAGCCCATGGGCTGCGAATTGAGCAAGGCCGCTGCGAAAGCCGCCGGGAAGTGGCATTTGAGCCAGCTAGAGACATAGACCAGATGCGCAAAACTGGCCGCATGGCTTTCCGGGAAACCATATTCGCCAAAGCCCTTGATCTGGTTGAAGCAGCGCTCGGCAAAATCCGGGTCATAGCCGCGCGCAACCATTCGCCCAACCATCATATCCTCCAGCTCGTGCACCATGCCGCGCGAACGGAAGGTCGCCATCGCCTTGCGCAGCCGGTTTGCCTCCTTGGAGGAGAACTTGGCGGCATCCAGCGCAATCTTCATCGCCTGTTCCTGGAAAATCGGAACCCCGAGGGTGCGTTCAAGGATGCTCGAAAGCTCGTCGGGCGGGCCATATTGCGGCGATGGTGCGGGGATCTGCACGGCTTCCGCTCCCCGGCGGCGTTTCAGATAGGGGTGCACCATGTCGCCCTGTATCGGACCGGGCCGCACGATCGCCACCTGGATGACGAGATCGTAGAATTCGCGCGGACGCAGACGCGGGAGCATATTCATTTGCGCGCGGCTTTCGACCTGAAACACGCCGAGCGAATCGCCCTTACGCAGCATCGCATAGGTTTCCGGGTCTTCGCGCGGCACGCTGGCGAGCGTCAGGCTGCGATCATGATGGTCCTCCAATAGATCGAGGCACTTCTTGATGCAGGTCAGCATCCCCAAAGCCAGCACGTCGACCTTGAGAATGCCAAGCGCTTCGATGTCATCCTTGTCCCATTCGATGAAACTGCGATCAGGCATGGCGCCATTACCGATCGGCACGGTTTCGGTCAGCGCTTCTTCCGTCAGGATGAAGCCGCCGACATGCTGCGAGAGGTGGCGCGGCATGCCGATCATCTGCTCGGTGAGTTTGAGCACGCGCCTGAGGTGCGGATCGGTGACGTCGAGGCCGGTCTCGGCGGCGTGCTGCTCGCTGATCTCGCGGCCCCACCCGCCCCACACGGTGCGCGCAAGGCTGGCGGTCACGTCCTCGGACAGGCCCATCGCCTTGCCCACTTCGCGGATCGCCATGCGCGGACGGTAATGGATCACCGTCGCACACAGGCCCGCGCGGTGACGGCCGTATTTGGCATAGATATGCTGGATGACCTCCTCGCGGCGTTCATGCTCGAAATCCACGTCGATATCGGGGGGCTCTTTGCGGTCCTCGGAGATGAAGCGGTCAAACAAAAGCGCGTGCTTGGCCGGGTCAACGCTGGTGATACCGAGGCAGTAGCAGACGGCGGAATTGGCCGCCGAGCCGCGCCCCTGGCACAAGATTGGCGGCGAAACCTCGTTTCGCGCGAAATCGACGATATCCTTGATAGTGAGGAAATAGCGCGCGAGTTCCATCTTGCCGATCAGCGCGAGTTCCTTGTGCAAGGTTTCGCGCACGCTTTCGGGCACGCCTTCAGGGTAGCGCCACGCGGCGCCTTTCCAGGTCTCGCTTGCAAGGAATTCCTGCGGCGATTGACCGTCGGGATAGATCTCCTCGGGATATTCGTAGCGCAGTTCGTCGAGGCTAAAATCGCAGGCGTCGGCTACCTCGCGCGCGGCGGTGATGGCATGAGGCCAGCGGGTGAACAGGCGCACCATCTCCTGCGGGCTCTTGAAATGGCGTTCGGCATTGGCGTGGAGCAGGTACCCGGCCTCGGCCACCGTGGTCTTGTGGCGAAGCGCGGTCATCACGTCCTGCAAGGGGCGGCGTTCCGGCGCGTGATAATGGACATCGTTGGTCGCCAGCAGCGCGAGGCCGTTTTCGCGCGCCAATGCATCGAGCCGGTCGATCCGGGCGATATCGTCACCGCGATAGAGGTAACTGGCGGCGAGGTGTTTCAGGCTGGGCAAGCCCTTGGCGAGATGCGGCAGGATATCGGCCAGAGTGCCCGTCACAGCGCCGCGCCGCTCGCTCCCATCCAGCGCGACCACGTTGCTCGCCCAATCGGGCACGGTGAAGCGCGTTTCCAGATCGCGCGGCGGCAAGGCGATCAGTTGCACGCCCTCGCAATGCCCGGCCAGCATCTCCAGCGAAATCTCGCACACGCCCTTTTCCTGCCACTCATCATCCAGCGTGCTCATGCGTCCGGCGCTGATGAGTTGGCACAGCCGGCCATAGGCGGCGCGGTTCTTTGGATAGGCGAGGAAGGCTAGGCCCTCCACCGTCTCGATCCGCGTGCCGATTACGGGCCGCAGCTTGAGTGTCGCGGCCTCGGTGTGGACGCGCACGATCCCGGCAAAGGAATTGGCATCGGCAATACCGATCGCGTCATAGCCGAGCGCGCGCGCCGTCATCACCAGATCGACCGCATCCGAGGCGCCGCGCAGGAAACTGAAGCAGCTGACGAGGCCCAGTTCGACGAAGGGCGCACGCTCGGGCGCCTCGACAAGATCGGGGTCGATTTCGAGCGTGCGTTTGTCAGGTGTCAGCGGGGCGTCAGGCATGGCCTAGCAGCCGGCGATCCGGGTCAACCGCGCCTTCACCGCCGCGAGATCATCCGCAAACTTCGCCGCCTGTTCCTCGCGCGCGGTGCCATCGAGGCGCAGCAGGTAGGAGGGATGCGCGGTGACCCACAGCTGCGACCCATCCTCCAGGTCCATCGGTGTACCCCGCGCCCGCGCGATGCTGACGGTCTTGCCCAGCAGGCCCCTCGCTGCGGACGCGCCCAGCGCCAGCACCACGCGCGGGCGGACCACTGCGCGCTCGGCCTCGAGCCACCAGCGGCAAGTATCGATCTCCTTGGCCCCGGGCGACTGGTGCAGGCGGCGTTTGCCGCGCCACTGGAATTTGAAATGCTTGACCGCGTTGGTGACATAGGTCTGTGAGCGATCGATCCCGGCGCGTTCGAGATATTGGTCGAGCAATTGCCCCGCCGGCCCTACGAACGGACGCCCCTCGACATCCTCGTGATCGCCCGGCTGTTCACCCACGATCATCAAGGCTGCCCCCGCTGCGCCCTCGCCCGGCACGGCGCGCGTGCCGCATTCGGCGATGGGGCAATCGCGGCACACCGCCATGCCTTGCGCGATGGCTTCAAGGCTTTGCGGTCTTTGCCGATCCTCCTTTGCACCAGCGGCGACCATGCCCGCCTCGCGCGCCTGCGCCCCTGCGATCAGTTCAGGGATCAACTCGGCCTCAGGCATGTTCTTCCAGTATTTCTTGGGCATCTCCGAGAGCATCGCGCCTACTTTCAGGCGCGCGGGGTTGAAGATCGAGGCATAGTAGGACTTCCACAAGACCTCGACCGGATCGCCCGCAGGTGCGTCCTCGCGCCGCGCCAGGCCGCTTTCGCGCATGGTTTTCCCGTCCCAGTGCAAGCAGCCGCGCGGGGTGAGGATCGACCAGTTCATGTTGGCGAAGCGGCGCATGAAAAAGCCGGCATTGGCGCGCACGATATGATGATCGGGCTCGAACCAGGCGACGTAGTGCTCTGCGCCGTCCTCGCCCTGCACCTCGCGGAAACGCACGAAGGCGTGCATCTTGTGGCTGTCGCGCCGCACCGACTTGTCGAGCTCTTCCACGCGGCGCACGTCCGGATCGGCCTTGTCCTCCATGCATCGCGGGTTCGACTGGAGCCGCCACAACAGGCGGTAGAGCAGGTGGAAACGTTCCGGGTCCGAATGCAGCGCGGCGTTGCGCGCAAGGCTCATGAAGCGTTTGGAGGCGCGCACGCGCTGCGCATTCCCACCCGGCACCGGCAGGCGGCGTTCACCGCGAGACGGCCCCTCAATTGCGAACAGGTCGCCTGTACCGCCCGGCTCCACCCAAGAGACCCGGTCGGGCGGAACATCGCACTGGATCAGCGCCCGCGCCCGCTCGCGCCAGAAGGCGAAATCGTCAGGTTCGGGCAGGTGCACGACGTAATGCGCACCCAGCGACACGTTCTGCATCGAAGCTTTCGGAGCGACCATCAGAACAGCTCCAGCTGTTCCGATTTCGGCGCCAGCAGGCTGCGCAGATCGGCGCGGTCGGTCAGCATGGTGGGCCGCCAGTCGAGCGCCACGAGGAAGGGCCGCACCTTGGCGATTGACTGGGTGAGCTTGGCCACATCATCCAATCGCAAGGTGCGGTGCCGCCGGGCGCGCAGGATGCGTTGCACCGCCACCGTGCCCAGCCCCGGCACGCGCAGAAGCTGCTCTTTCGAGGCGCGGTTCACATCGACCGGGAAGTGGTCGCGAAATTTGAGCGCCCAGGCGAGCTTGGGATCGATATCGAGCGGCAGGTTGCCGTCCTTGCCCGCGGCCTGCGCGACCTCGTGCGGGGCATAGCCATAGAACCGCATCAGCCAGTCGGACTGGTAGAGCCGGTGTTCGCGCATCAGCGGCGGGCGCTTGAGCGGCAGCACCGCGCTTGCATCGGGGATCGGGGAGAAAGCGCTGTAATAGACCCGGCGCAGGCCGAAGGTCTTGTAGAGGCCGCTCGCCCTTGTGACGATCGCCGCATCGTTCGCATCGTCCGCGCCCACGATCATCTGGGTCGACTGGCCCGCCGGTGCAAAGCGCGGCGCGTGTTTGAAGCGCTTGCGCTCGTCCTTCGCCTCGATGATGCGCGCCTTGGTCTTGTCCATCGCGCCTGCGATTGTGCCCTCGTCCTTGTCGGGCGCGAGGCGGGTGAGCCCTGCGCGCGTGGGCAGTTCGACATTGATCGAGACCCGGTCGGCATGAAGCCCCGCCTGGTGGATCAGTTCCGGGTCTGCCTCGGGGATCGTCTTCAGGTGGATATAGCCGCGAAAATCGTGTTCCTCGCGCAGGATCCGAGCAACCTCGACCAGCAGTTCCATCGTGTGGTTCGAGCTCTTGATAATGCCAGAGGAGAGGAACAGCCCCTCGATATAATTGCGCCGGTAGAAGCTGAGCGTGAGGTCGGCAACTTCCTGCGGCGTGAAACGCGCGCGGCGCACATTCGAGCTCTTGCGGTTGATGCAGTAGTGGCAATCGAAGATGCAGTGATTGGTCAGCAGCACCTTGAGCAGCGAGATGCAGCGGCCATCGGGCGCGTAGGCGTGGCAGATGCCCATCCCTTCGGTCGAACCGATGCCTTTTCCGCCGACGGAGTTCTTCTTCGCCGTGCCGGACGATGCGCACGAGGCATCATACTTGGCCGCATCGGCGAGGATTTCGAGTTTTTCGCGCAGGCTTGGCTGGGTCATATCGGAACCATGGAACATTGATTGTTCCTTATATGTTCCTACCCTTTCACAGTCCAATGCAAAGCGTGCAAGCTATCGATGATGATGGCTTTGGCGGCGGACTAGAGCGGACGGTATCGCGTGCCGGTATACGGCGTGGCAATCGCGCTCTGCCCGGCGCACAGGTGATCGAGCACGGCGCAATGCATTTCACCTTCAAAGGCGACGCCGGCGATCCGGTCCTCGACCCAGGCCACCGTGCCAAGCGGGGCGTTCACGCCATTGATCTTCATCGTCACCCGGTCACCCACCTGCGCAAAGCCGCGTGTCCCGCGGATCTTGCAGCCGCCTTCGGAGATGTCGATCATGTCGACGAAAACAACGCGCGATTGCACGTGGCTTTTGACTTCCAGGCTAATCGGTCGTCGCTCGGAGGAACGAGAGATCGTATGCAGATTCATGAGCACCCAATCGCACGAATTCGTAAAGAAAGGCTGATCGAGGCGAGCGGGGAGCAAGAGGGCGCAACCGCCATCGCGCTCTGGATTTGCGGTGAGGCCTGCCCTCCTGCCCAACCTGCCGCGCTAGGCGCACAGGCCCTGCAGATACCAGTCCGGCAGCCCGCCGCGCCCATCCCCGGCCATTCCCTGGCGATAGATCCAGTAGCGCTGCCCGCCCGTATCCTCGATCCGGTAATAATCGCGCAGGCGCACCGTCGATCTCTCGCGCCACCATTCGGGCGCGATGCGTTCGGGCCCTTCGACCCGCACTACCTCGCGCACGCATCCACGCCATCGAAAACGCTGAGGGAAGCCATCAGGCGAGGCGTAAAGCACCGCGATCTTCTCTGGCCTGTCCAGCAATTTCAGAGGTCTGGCGTGGAATTCGAAAGCGGTTTGTGAAGTCGGCAGCGGCTCCATCGGCTCCTGCCACCCTTGTGCGCGTTCGGGCAGGTGGCTGGCGCGCGGCACAGGGCGGCGCACAGCCTTTTTGCCCAGGCGCACGCTCAACCGGTCAACGCAGGCGCTGAGCGAGGTGCCGTGACGCTGCGCGGCCTCCTCGATATCGCTCTGACTGGTGCCAAGCGGTTCGGCCCAGCTGGCGCGTAGCCGCACCGTCTCGATCCCGAAACCGGCCTCGACGTCATCGAGCTTGGCGGCAAAGAGGCGGGTGATATGCTCGGGCTCGCGCGTGGCGGCGGCGAGTTCGAGACGGCGCACGATCACCTCGGCGTCAACCCGCCACAGCCCCAGTTCGAGCCGGCGCGCGCCCTGCCCTTGTGCCTCAAGCTCGCGCGCCATGTCCTGCGCCAGATCCGCCAGCACGGTGTCAAGCAGGCTGCGGTGGCGGATCGGCTCCATCAGGCGGCGCTGGACCAGCGGCATGGCCTGCGCGATGACAGGCAGGAGCGGCTCGGGCACGCGGCCGAGCAATTGGTCAAGCCGGATGAGCGGATTGGCGGCGGGCGACTTGCGGTTGCGAAAGCGGCGCTGGAGCGCATCGCGACCGCACGCAGTGTCGCCTGTCTCCTCCTCATCCGTCACGCCTGAGATCTGTCCCAGCGTCTTGAGCCCAAGTCGGCGCAGCACCGTGAGCACGTCTGCATCGAGGCGTAGCGAGGCCACCGGCAGATCGATGAGCGCGCGCAATATCCGCTCGGGCGTGTTGCCCTCAAGGATGGAGCGGGCTTGCCCGTAATGCGCCAACGCCCAGGCTGCACCCGCTGTCGGCGCGATGGCGGTGCGCACGGCAATCCCGCGCGCGGTAAAGGCGGCCTCGACATCGGCGATCAGCTTTGTCTCGCCGCCGAAGAGATGCGCCACTGCGGTAACGTCGACGATCAGACCATCGGGCGCATCGAGCGCGCTCCAGGGGCCCCAGCGCTGGGCCCAGACCGCCAGCTTTTCCAGGAAGGCGAGATCGCTCGCAGGGTCCGCCGGCACTGCCTGGATCGAAGGGCACACCGCGCGCGCATCGGCCAGCATGGTGCCGAGATGCGCACCGCCTGCGCGTCCTGCCTTGTTGAGCGCGGCGATGCGCGGGCCGTGAGCGGTTTCGGTGATCAGCGCTGTCGGGTCGGCATCCGCTCCTTCACCCGGCTTGAGGCCGTGCGCGAGCCGCCAGCGATCGACCGACAGTTGCGCGCACCAGATGGCGAGTATCCTTCGGGGTGGCGGCTGCGAGCGCGGCTCCTCGCGCCTCGGGCGCGCCGCCGCCGGGGTGCCAGAAGCGCCGTTTGCGGGCGAGCGCGGAGCCGAGCTGGAATGGGGGCTGGAATGGGGGGCTGCGTTCGGGCTTTTGCGCCCTGAGAATGTCTTCATCGCTCACAATCCATTGTCCGGGCGCATGGCGGCGGGCGCGGAACAGTTCGGCTTTCCAGCTGGGTGTTCCGGGTGCCTCGGCGTTCCAGCGCGGCGGAGGCGAGGTCGCGGGCTCGAC
Organism: Erythrobacter sp.; assembly: GCA_043567175.1. Taxonomy (GTDB): domain Bacteria; phylum Pseudomonadota; class Alphaproteobacteria; order Sphingomonadales; family Sphingomonadaceae; genus Erythrobacter. The sequence goes on along the minus strand of CP121323.1, from coordinate 425,695 downwards.
CCGCCAGCGCATCCGCGCCGAGGAGAGGTCAGGCGCGCTTTCGAGCCGCACCAGCCACAGGGGCACGCCGTGCTTTTCCGCAGCAAGGCTGAGCCGGCGCGATGCGGTGAAATCGAGCGCGCGCGGATTGCCGTGGATCTCCCCGATGACGCAGGCGAGATCGCGGCATCTCAGCCCCTCTTCGAGAGCGAACAGAGTATCCTCGGGGGCCTTCGCCTCGACATGGATCAACCGCTCGCGCAGGTCGCGGGGCAGGCCGTGGAGATAGGGACGCCCGCCAAGCCTGATCGCCTCGGCATCCTGCACCCACAGCACCTGGCGGCGATCCTGCGCTTCGGCGGCGGGTTCGTCACCCTCCGCAGACACGCGAAGCGCGTCGCGCGCCAGAGCGAGCGCCAGCCCCGCCCCGCTCGCATCGCGCGCGCTGGCGAAGATTTCGCTATGGAAGGGCTGGTCGGCAAGGCCCGGCTTCCACCGCGCCTCTCGCTGCTTCGAGATGGCGGCGATATCGCGCGCAGACAGGGTCGCCCCATGCAGATCACTGGGCAGATCACGGGACACATCAGCGGGCGCATCAGCGGGCGCATCAGCGCTGGAAGAGGGTTTCAAACGGGTCATAGGAACACTTTAACGGACTCGCGGCGAGTCTTTTTGTTCCCATTATGTTCCATAAACCGCGAGCAATTGCAACGCCCCACGGCAAGGCGCTGCGCACTTCTCGACAGCCCCGCGAAAGGGGCTCGGGTCCCTCAGCTGATAAGGCTCGGGAAAAGCCCGGTTACAAGGATGATCCCCACCGCCAGCGGACACAGCCAGGCGATCAGGAACCGCCACAGGGCAAGCCATGCGCCGCTCAGCCCGGTCATCTGCTCGACCAGCCGCCTGTCCGCCTTCCAGCCGACGAAAACCGCAGTGAAGAATGCGCCAAGCGGCAGCATCACCGTGCCGGTAAAGCCGTCGATCGTATCGAGAATGTCCTTGTCGGCAAAGATCGACCAGAAGCCCAGCAAGCGCACGTCTGACCACACATTATAGCCCAGCAGGCACGCAATCCCGACGAGGAACGCGCCGATGCCAAAGGTGAGCGAGGAGCGCAGCCGGCTCCAGCCCATCTCGCCGATCCCCCATGCGGTGGGAACTTCGAGGATCGAGATCGAGCTCGTGATCGCCGCGACGAGGACCAGCAGGAAGAACATCAGCCCGATCAGCGCGCCTGCGGGCATGGTCTGGAAGGCGAAAGGAAGGGTCTGGAACACCAGCGTCGGCCCGGCTGCAGGATCAAGCCCAACCGCAAAGACGATCGGGAAGATCATCAACCCCGAAATCAGCGCCACGCCCGTATCAGCAAAGGCGATCGTGAGCGAGGTCGACCCCAGCCCTTCCGAGCCTTTGATATACGAACCATAGGTAATCAGTCCCGCAACGCCCAGCGACAGCGAGAACAGCGCCTGCCCCAGCGCCGTGTTCATCACCGAAGGGCTGAGCTTGGACCAGTCGGGCGTGAACAGGAAGGCCAGTGCCTCGCCCATATCGCCCACAAAGGCGCCGTAGATCGTGATCCCGATCAGCAGCACGAAGAAGATCGGCATGAGGATCGTCGCCGCCGCCTCGATCCCAGAGCCGATCCCGCGCGCGACGATGAACACGGTCGCGCCCATGAAGATGAAGTGCATCGCGAGCATCAGCCCCGGATTGGCAAACAGCTCTCCCATGCGGCCCTGGATTGCAGCCTGGTCTTCCCCGGCAAGCGCGCCGCGGAAGGGATCGCCCGCCAATATCGCGCTCAGCAGGTCGCCGCCCATCACGCCGACATAATACAGCACCCAGCCCGCGACGACCGAATAGAACGAGATGATGAGAAACGCCGCGATCACACCGAAAATGCCGAAAATCGACCAAGCGCCCGAGGCTCCCGATTGCCGGGCAACCTTGCGGATCGAGCCGACCGCATCATCCTGCCCGGCCCGCCCGATGAAGATTTCCGACAGAACCAGCGGCAGGCCGAGCAGGAACACGCATGCGACATAGAAAATTACGAAGGCCCCGCCGCCATTCTCTCCTGCAAGCGTCGGAAAACGCCAGACATTGCCAAGGCCGACAGCCGCACCGATGGCGGCGAGAATAAAGGCTGTGCGCGAGGACCAACCCTCACGGCTTCCCCCGCTCGAAGACGAGCCTGCTGATGCAACCATGTGTGCTAATCTATCCCTTAATCGGCGGGCCGATGCCCGCACTCCCCGAAAGTGACACCTTAGTGCAATGTTTCGTCGCCTGCGCCAAGAGTGCAATTCACCTTGTCCCCCTGATGCACGCGAGCCCAGGCCGCGCCACACTGGTCCACCCCGCCCGCCGCGCCCGGCGCCCCATCGCGCGATGCCTTTTGCAATTTTGCTTTTGAGGCGCCCCAAGGCTACATGCTGCGCCCATGTCCACGACCTTTCAGCTCGATACGAGCACCAGCCGCGCGAACCCCACGCCAAAACCCCTTCGCCGTCTCACCGTGCCGCGCATTCGTGCGCGCAAACAGGACGGAGTGACGCAAGAACCGCTGGTCATGCTCACCGCCTACACCGCGCGCCAGGCGCAATTGCTCGATAGCCATTGCGACCTCCTGCTGGTGGGAGATTCGCTCGGCCAGGTGATCTATGGCCTTGCCTCGACCATTCCAGTGACGCTGGAAATGATGGCCAATCACGGCGCGGCCGTTGTGCGCGGCAGCTACCATTCGGTCGTCGTGGTCGACATGCCGTTTGGCTCCTACGAAAGTTCGCCCGAACAGGCCTTTGAAAGCGCGGCCTATCTGCTGAAGGAAACGGGCGCGGCGGCGGTCAAGCTCGAGGGCGGCGAGGCGATGGCGCCGACGGTCGAATTCCTCAATTCGCGCGGTATCCCGGTGATGGGCCATGTCGGCCTGACCCCGCAGGCGGTGAACGTGCTGGGCGGATATGCCGCGCGCGGGCGCTCGGATGCAGAAGCGGACAAGATCGTAAGCGATGCTCTCGCGCTTGACCGGGCGGGCGCCTTTGCGATCGTGATCGAAGGTGTGGTCGAACCCATCGCCATCGCCGCTACCGAGGCGGTTTCCTGCCCCACGATCGGCATCGGCGCCTCGGCCAGATGCGATGGGCAAGTGCTGGTTACCGACGACATGCTCGGCATGTTCGAGCGCGTGCCGCGTTTCGTGAAGAAATATAACGACATCGCCGCGATGATCGAGAAAACGGTTGAAACCTATGCTGAGGAAGTGCGCAGCCGCGCTTTCCCGGGCGAGGAGCAGACCTATCAGCCAAAGGCCGAGAATCCCCAGACCGACAGGCCCCAATCCGGTCAGTCCGAAAGCTGATCGAGAGAAACCGGGATCATGCAGACGCTGCTTCGCTATTACAGTTTCTCGCTGCTTTTCACCGCGGTCTGCATGGCGCTGGCCGGCTATTACGGCTGGGTCGCCAGCGGCACACTGGGGGGCATGCTCTCGGTCCTGTGGATCGTCTTCGTGCTCTCGATCCTCGAAGTGTCCCTGAGCTTCGACAATGCTGTCGTGAACGCGACGGTGCTGCGCGAGATGGACCCGGTGTGGCAGCAGCGCTTTCTCACGATCGGCATCCTCATCGCAGTCTTCGGAATGCGCATCGTCTTTCCGATCGCGATCGTCTCGGTCGCAGCCGGGATCGGGCCGTGGGCGGCGGTGGAACTCTCGCTCGGCGATCCGGAGGAATATGAGCGCATCGTCTCGGGCGCGCATATCGGGATTGCCGGATTTGGCGGCGCGTTCCTCTCCATGGTGGGGCTCACCTTCTTCTTTGACGAGGAAAAGGAGATCCACTGGATCAGTGCCATTGAGGAATCGGCGGCGCGTTTCTCAAGCATTCCGGCGCTGGAGATTGCCCTCGTGCTTTCGCTGATCGTCGGCGTTTCCACCCTGCTCGGGCCAGCGGAGGCGCTCACCTTCCTCACCGCGGGCATTTTCGGGCTGCTCACCTATATCGCGGTCCATGCGCTGGGTGAGGTGATCGAACAGCGCGAGGCGCGCAAGAAGGCGGCGGGCGAATTGGTGCGATCAGGGCTTGGCGGGTTCCTCTACCTCGAAGTGCTCGATGCGAGCTTCAGCTTTGACGGCGTGGTTGGTGCCTTTGCGCTTTCGAACAACATGATCGTGATCGCGCTTGGTCTTTCGGTCGGCGCAATGTTCGTGCGCTCGATGACGGTGCATCTGGTGAAGACCGGCACGCTCTCGCAATATCGCTTCCTCGAGCACGGCGCGTTCTGGGCGATCATCGTGCTGGGCGTGATCATGCTGGTTTCGGCGAAGTATCATATCAACGAGACGATTACCGGGCTGATCGGGGCTACGCTGATCGGGCTTTCGCTCGCCTGGTCGATCCGCCACAATCGCAAGCTGGGCAGCGGCGGGGATGACACCGTCACGCTGGGTGACGGGCAAGCATAGTCGCAAGCGGCGCCGCCCATAGCAGCTGGAGCATGTGGTAAAGCAGCAAGGGTGCGATTACGAACCCGGCGATTTCGGCGGGAAACAGGATCGCGGCAAGCGGCGCGCCTATGCCGACGCTCTTTTGCGCTGCGGCAAAGAGAAAGGCGATACGGTCGGCGCGCGGATATCCCAGCGCACCGCTTAACGCCCAGGCGCCGATCGTGGCGGCAAAGAGCAGCAGCACGACCAGCCCCAGCAGCACGGCCCAGTCCGCGCCGGAGATAAGTGTCATGATCCCCTCTTCCCGGGCACCCGACAAGGCGACATAGACCGCGATGCCGATTACGATCCGGTCGAGCCAGGCGATGCGCGCCTTGCGTTCGATGATCCATGCGCGCGTCCAGCCCTGCAAGGCCTGGCCGATCACGAAGGGCAGGACGAGGATCATGGCGATGCGCACAATCATCTCGCTGCCGATATTGGCCCCGCTCTCTCCGCCCAGCAGCGCAAAAAGCGGCGCGCAGATGAAGACACCGGCAATGTTGATGAGCGCAGCGCCAACGACCGAAAGCGCCGCATTGCCGCCTGCCAGCGTGGTATAGGACGTCGCCGACTGGATCGTCGAGGGCAGCACGCCGAGATAGACGAAGCCCAGCGCAACCAGTGGCGGCAAGGTGGTGGCAGCCAGCGCGCCGATGCCCCATCCCGCGATCGCCATGACCCCGAACACCCAGAGAAACAGCGGTCCGAAAAAGCGCCAATTGGCAAGTCCGCGCGCGATTTCGCCGCGCGCTATCCGCATTCCGTTGACAAGGAACAGCATGAAGATGGCAGCACTGGATACGGTTTGCGCCGTCCCGCGCGCCGCGCCCGTTGCAGGCAGCACGAAGGCCAGCATGGTCGCAATCAGCAAAACCGCGATCATCGGGTCAGCAAGGGGTTTGAGACGCGCTAGCATGGGCCATGCCCCCTGCCCTTGCCTGGCCGGCTTGTCGAGCGTTGCCGGATGTTATCCGGGCGGCAGACGACCGGGATGCAGGTCCCAGGTCATGCGTTCGAAGCGGCGGGCCTGGCCGGGCTTGCCCAGCGCGCGCGCGGCGATGGCGCGCAGCTTGAGCAGGCGCGGATCGTTGCCCGCACCAAGGTCGATCGCGCTGTCGAGCAGGACTTCGACGCGCAGCCAGTCCTCCTTGCGCGCGGCGTGTTCGGCATAGAGCAGCAAAGCCTCGGTGTTGCGCGGCTCGCTGACAAGGTGACGGGCAAGCAGCACGTCGGCAGCCAGCGGATCGCCAAAGTCGCGGTAGGCGACCATCGCCTTGCGGGTCAGCGGCCAGGGCCTGCGCACCCTTGCCGCCTCGCGATACAGTTGCAGAGCCGCCTCAGAATCGCCCGCAGCCAGCGCCGCGTCCCCTGAAAGCGCGGCGACATCGCTCGAGCCCGCAAACCGGGCCTGGAGGCGCTCCGCCTCGCGCTGGGCGCGGCGCGCATTGCCGGCGACAATCAGCCGGCGGATCTCGGTGGTGGCTTCGGGCAAAGCGGCCGCGGGGGCAAGCGCCACCCATCCGGCCGCACGCCCCTCATAGGCGCGTTCGAGCAGCGGCGCGGCGGCCACGCGGTCACCCAGCCGTTCATGCGCGCGCGCCACCAGCATGACGAGATAGGGCGACGTATCCTCGCGACGCGCGGTCTCGGCAAAACGCGCGACAAGCTCGGCATCGCGCTGCGCAAGCCACATGGCGCGGGCCAGCAATTCATCGACCCGGCGGTTGCCCGGCTGCATGCTCGCCAGCGTCTCCAGCGTCTCGGACGCTGTATCGTAATTGCGCTCGGCCAGGTCGATCAGCGCATCGAGCATGAGCGCCGAGGGCACGCCCTCGTCCACCAGCCCGCTGCGCGACAGCAGGCTTTTCGCCAGCACCGGTTTGCCACCTCGCGCCGCGAGCACCGCCTTGAGATACAGCACCCTGGGGTCGGCGGGCGCGAGATCCGCGAGCGCGCGCGTTACCTCCAGCATCTCGGCGTGATAGCCTGCATCGCCCAGCGTCGCTGCATATTCGGCCAATGCCTCGGGATCGTTCGGGGCCGCCTCGACAGCGGCTTCGAACCAGATGAGCGAATCGGTCAGGCCATGCGCGTCGCGCACCAATTGGGCGCGCAGCAACAGAGCCGGCGCATAGTCAGGGCCAAGTTCGAGAGCGTAATCCGCCGCTTCCAGCGCCTCGACATGTTCGCCCCCGCGAAAGCGCAGCCGCGCGATTGCCACCCACAGGCCGGGATTTTCCGGCTCCAGACCGCGAGCCTCGTCAAGCAGGCGCCCGCTATCAGCCAGATCGCCATCCTCGGATGCCTCGCGCGCCTCTTTCATCAGCGCCATGAAGGCTGCGCTTCCGCTCAGCGCACTGGGCGAGACCTCATCGGATGCGTCGGGCGACGCCCCGCATCCTGCAAGCGCAAGAGCGCAAAGCGATGCTGCCAGCCTACGCATGGAGGTCGTATTGCTTGAGCAGGTCATAAAGCGTCGGGCGGCTGATCCCCAGCATCTTGGCGGTGCTGGAAATATTGCCCTCGCTGCGCGCCAGGGCATGGCGGATCACGCGCCTGTCGGCCGCCTCGCGCGCGGCCTTGAGGTTGAGGACATCGCTCGCCTCTTCCTCGTCGCCTTCGAAATCGAGGTCTTCGGCTGCCACCAGCTTGCCATCCGCCATGATGACCGCGCGCTTCACCCGGTTTTCCAGCTCGCGCACATTGCCGGGCCATTCGTGGCTGTCGATCGCGGTCAGCGCATCGGGCGCAAAGCCGGACACGGCGGGGTTCATCTCGGCGGCGAAGCGCTTGAGGAACGCCTTGGCAAGCAGCACCGCATCACCGTGTCTTTCGGCAAGGCCGGGGATGCGCACGACGATTTCTGCCAAGCGGTAGAACAGGTCTTCGCGGAAAGTGCCTTGCGTAATCATGCTTTCAAGGTTCTGGTGCGTCGCGCACACGATCCGCGTGTCGACCGAGATTGTCTTGCGCCCGCCGATCCGCTCGATCGTGCGTTCCTGCAGGAAGCGCAGCAATTTCACCTGCAAGGGCAGCGGGATATCGCCCACCTCGTCGAGAAACAGCGTGCCGCCATTGGCGCTTTCGATCTTGCCCTCTGTGGTCTTTACAGCGCCGGTAAATGCGCCTTTCTCATGCCCGAACAGCTCGCTTTCGAGCAGATTTTCAGGGATCGCGGCGCAGTTGATCGCGATGAACGGCCCGCCTGCGCGGTCGCTGGCATTGTGCAGCCCCTGCGCCAGCAATTCCTTACCCGTGCCGCTTGCTCCCAGCAGCATGACCGAGACGCTGGTCGAGGCGACGCGCTCGATCGTGCGTGCAACCTTGATCATTTCGGGCGCGCCGGTGATGAGCTTGCCGAGCACGGTCTTGTCCTCGCTGGTGCTGGCGACAAGGCGGCGGTTTTCATTCTCGATCTGGTGCAGGTTGAAGGCGCGCGACACGATCAGGCCGAGCGCGTCGATATCAAGCGGCTTCTGGTAGAAATCATAGGCCCCGCGCTCGATCGCCTGCAGGGCGCTCTCGCGTGCGCCGTGCCCGCTGGCAACGATCACCTTGGTGTCGGGCTTCAGGTCCATGATCGCATCGAGCACGGCAAAGCCTTCGCTGGTGCCGTCGGGATCGGGCGGCAGGCCGAGGTCCAGCGTCACAACCGCCGGCGCCTCGCTGCGCAGCAGGGCCAGCGCGCTGTCGCGGTCGCCCGCTATGTGGACCTCGAAATCCTCGTAGGCCCATTTGAGTTGGGCTTGCAGACCCTCATCATCCTCCACGATCAGCAATTTTGGTTTCTTTTCAGCCATCAGGCCACCTCTTTGGAAATGGCGGCATCGGGCCGCGCATCGACGGGAATGATCCGGGCGGTTTCGGCAACCGGCAGGATAATCGAGAACCGGGTGCCCACCCCTTCGCGCGATTCGACCTGCAGGCGCCCGCCCATCGCCTTGATCATCTCGCGCGCTTCGAAGGCGCCGATGCCGAAGCCTCCCTGCTTGGACGAGACGAAGGGCTTGAACAGGCCGCCGCGCACGAATTCGGGCGTCATCCCGCAGCCGCTATCGACAATCTCGATCCGGCCGCTCAGCGCAGCGCCTGAGACATTGATGTGGATCGGCGCGTCGTCCTCGGTCGCATCAATCGCATTCTGGACAAGATGGATCAGCGCCTGCTCAAGGCTCTCGGCATCTGCGAGGACCTGAGCCTCGTGCGGCGCGGCGACGCAAATCGGATGCACGGCGGCAAAACGCTGTTCGAGCGCCCGGGCCATATCCCCCAGATCAAGCGTCGCAATCGCCTCGACCGGGCCGGAGCCATAGCGCCCGAGACGCGCCAGCAGCGCATTGAGCTTTTCCGAGGACTTGCGCAGCGTCACCAGCATGTCGGCGCGAAAATCGGGATTGTCGGCGTGCTTTTGCGCATTGGCAGCAAGCAGCGAAAGCTGGCTGGCGAGGTTCTTGATATCGTGCATCACGAAAGCCATGCGGCGGTTGAATTCGTCGAAGCGGCTGGCATCCATCAGCGCCTGCTGGCCGGCCTGTTCGGCAAGGTAACTCGCCAGCTGCTGGCCAACAACGCGCAGCAAGTCGAAATCCTCCCAGTCAAGCCGGCGCATGATCCGCGGGCGCGCCAGGACGATGCAGCCAACGAGGCGATCAAAATGGATCAGCGGGACAAGCGCCCAGGCATCCTCTGCCTGCCTCAGCCATGCGGGCACCTGGGCAAGTTCGCCGTGGTGGTCGATCCCGCTGCGCGTCTCGTCCAGATCAAGGATGTGGTTGTGCCGCTCAAGCAGGCTGGAAAGCGCATATTCGCCCGCAACGCCGGGCACTTCGATCATCGGCCAGTTCCAGCGCGCGGTGAGTTCGAGCTGCGCTTCTTCGTTGGGGGTGAGCAAGAGCCCGGCCGGGCTTTCGGTTATGTCCGCGATCGCCTTGACCGCGCGTTCGTGGAAACTGGCGCTTGCCGAAGAGCCACGGCCGACCGTGCGCGTGAAACGCAGCCATTCCTCGCGGTAATCATAGCGGTGCTGGAAGAGGTGCTTGGTCGCGGTCACGCGCAGCCAGCCGCGCATCCGCGGCGATGGCAGCCAGATGAAGGCGATCACCACCGCAAAGACGAGGAACACGATCTGGCTGGCGCGGGCGATGTCGCCGCCCAGCAATGCAAGCGAACGCGTCACCAGCACCATCAGCAGCAGGTAGCTGCCGATCAGCAGCAGCGAGAGCGTCTGAAAGGTCACCGCCCGGCTGGGGCTGAATTGCAGCCCCGCACCAGAGGCATTGGCACCCATCGCGATCAGGCAGGCCATGATGCCGGCAAAAGCGCCGCGCAGCGCCATCAGATAGGCGGGGTATTCGCCGCCGAGATAGGCGATCGTGAAGAGGTTGAGATCGAAGGCGAAGATCCCCGTCAGCGCAATCGTGCTCCAGCGCAGGATCTCGCGCGAGGAGGCCGCCGCACCGGCATAGACATTGTGCAGCAGCATCAGCGCGCCGACCGCGACCAGCATGGTCAGCACGACCGAGACCTCGAAGGTCAGTGCGGAGAGTTCGGGCATCACTGCGATACGCGCATCGATCATCAGGAGCAGCGGCTGGAACCCCTCGACCAGCGCCAGCGCCAGCAGAACGGGACGGATCGGGCGCAGGCTTTCATCGCGTCCGTCAGCAGCGAACAGCCTGTAAATCAGGAAGATGTAGGAAAAATTGCGCAGGCTGGCGGCGAGCACGGTGCTGGTGCCGGCCGGGCCATTCAGGATCGCCAGTGCGCACCAGACGCCGGTCATGAAACAGGCGATGAGGGAGGCGGTGCGATCCGGGCGGCCGGGATCACCGAAACGCGCGATCCACAGCCCCGCTCCAACGCTCAGCGCCGCGCCGACGAAAGGCGCAACCACGCTCGCAGTGTCAGCAAGGCCGGTGCCAGGGGGAGCGATCAGGGCCATCAGCGCGCACCCTCGGGCCACAGGATCACACGCACCGTCTGCAACAGGATGACGAGGTCCAGAAAGGGGGTGTAATTCTTGGCGTAATACAGATCGTATTCGAGCTTCTTGCGGCTGTCTTCGGTCGATGCGCCGTAGGGATAGTTGATCTGCGCCCAGCCCGTGATCCCCGGCTTGACCATGTGGCGCTCGCCGTAGAACTGGATTTCTTCTTGTAGATCATCAACGAATTGGGGGACTTCCGGGCGCGGGCCGACAAAGCTCATCTGCCCCATGAGAACGCACCAGGTCTGCGGCAATTCGTCGATCCGCACCTTGCGGATGAAGCGCCCGATGCGGGTGACGCGCGGGTCGTTCTCGCTCGCCCATTTGGCACCGTCCTTCTCGGCATCGGTGCGCATGCTGCGCAGCTTCACGAGGTGGAAGGTCTCGCCGTAAAGTCCTACACGCTGCTGGCGGAAGAAGGCCGGGCCCTTGCTGTCCAATTTCACGATCAACGCGAACAGCGCGATGATTGGGAAGGTAAGCAGCAGCAAAGCGAGGCTGGCGATGATGTCGAAGATGCGCTTCATGGCGCTCGACAGAATACGGCCGCTCGAAAAACCGTCGGAGAAGATCAGCCAGCTGGGATTGACCGTATCGAGATCGACCCGGCCCGTCTCGCGTTCGAGAAAGCTCGAGAAATCGTTGACATGCACGCCCTTGGTCTTGATCCGCAGCAAGTCCTTCAGGGGCAGGGAATTGCGCCGTTCCTGAAGGGCGAGCACCACTTCGCTGACGCCAAGGTTCTCGACGAACCGGCCCAAGTCGTGGACCGCTTCGCGCGGGATCGCTTCCTCGACCACGCGCTCAGGCTCGCTCATCGCGATATAGGAAACAATGGCAAAGCCGCTTTCGGGCCGTTCGCCAAGCTCTCGCAGGCGCTGCGCGCGGTCGCCCGCGCCAAGCACGAGAACGCGGCGGCGGAAGGACGATGAGCCCAGGAAGCTGTTTAGGAGCAGCCGGTCCAGGACCAGCACCATCACCGAGAAACCCATCGCGTAAAGCAGGGTCGAGCGCCAGAAGGTCTGCCCCGGAAGCGCGAAGTCGATCACCACCAGCGCGATAATCCCAAGGCTGATCGCGACCAGCAGCCGCGCTCCGGCAAAGCGGAGGGATCGCAGCGCCAGCGGGCCATAGACCCCGACCGAGATCATCGCGAGCCAGACGACCGTGGCCGCTACGAGAAGCGGCAGCCAGCGCTCGCTCATCGGCCCCGCGTCCATCGCAATCTGAGCTGCGCGCAATTGCCAGGCCATCTCGCTCGCCGCCACCAGCAAGGCGAAATCGAGCAGGCCGAGCAGCAGGACGGCGTGCGGGATGTAGTGTTTGAACAGACGGATCATGGGTCGGCAGCGCGCTCGCGTGAATTGCTTGGCTGGCGACCCTTTTACGAGCCAGTGTTTAAGTGTCGGTAAACTTTACACGACCCGCGCAAGTCCGCGCTTTTTCAGGGCAAAGCGCAGTTAAACGGGCCTTAAGTATAGGGCTATTGCTAGCCGCCTTCGCCGCGACTCAAGCGTGCGCTGGCGGGCATCAGGCAATCGATGCGCCCGCATTTGGGGCAAGGCGTACCCAGAGGCGTGGCATCGCCGGGATCGAGCGAGATGCCCTGAGCCTGGGCGAGTTCGCCGGCGTAGCGCGCCTCAAGGCCAAGCACGATGGCCTTGCGTGCCGAACACGCTACTCCGTCTACCTCTACTGTGCGCGCAATAGTGAACCAATGGCGCGATGCCGCCTCGCCTTCGCCAAAAGTGACCGCCTGGGTGAGCATGGATCCGCGGCTTTCGAAGGCGGCATAGGGAACCCAGGCCGGCCAGCGCGCGCCTTCGATCGGGTAAATCGCCCCGCTCGCCCCTGCGGTAAAGGCCACCATGCGCCCCGTTCGGCCAAAGCGCGCGCTGAAGAAGGGCAAGCCGCGCTCGCCAACGCGCTGCAACGTGGTCAGGCGCTGGGCCACCTGGTCAAAACTGGAGGCGAAGCGGCGCTGAAGCACGGCGAGGTCGTAGCCGGTCTGCTCGCAAGCACGCAGAAAGCGGCGATAGGGCATCTGGATCGCGCCGGCGCAATAATCGGTTACGTGCTCGCGGAACAGCTCGCGACCTTCCGGACTGGCCAATCCCGCCCCCTCGACCTGCTGGGTAATCGCATCGCGCAGCTCAAGGCTGGCGACCTGTCGGGCGATCTGAAAACGCCGCGCAGCGCCGGGCAGCATTTCCGATAGCTGCAGTTGACGATTATGCAGGTCGAGCCGATGGACGATGCCCGGCATGACTTCGGCAGGCAGGATGCGCACCTGCAACTGGTGCCGGTCTCGCAGTCGCTCCCCCAGAGCTGCATTCCCGTCCGAGCGCGAGAGGCGCAATTCATCAGCCAGGTCCTCGCAGGCGTGATCGAGATCGGCGAAATGGTTTTGCCAGCGCTCCACCGCGCGTCGCACGTCTCCGACCGGGTCTTCCTCGCGCGGCATATGTGCGCCGGAATTATCGTAGAGCCGTGCAAAGGCGGCGGCGGCCTGCGGGGCGACCGCGAGAAATTCCTGCACCTCCTCTCGGTCAATGCCGAGATCTGCGAAACGCTTGTCGGTCATGCGGCGCACAAGGCCATCAACCCCGCCGATCGCAGCGTCCTCGCGCAGGGAGCTGGGATCAAAGTCAAACCTCTCGATCACCTGGACAAGGACCCGCGCCGAGAGCGGGCGCTGGTTACGTTCGATCAGGTTGAGATAGCTTGGTGAAATGCCAAGAGAGGCAGCCATAGCGGCCTGGGTGAGACCTTCGCGCTTGCGCAGGCGGCGCAGTGAAGGACCGGCAAGAAGGACAGTGTCAGACATGCCCGCAGGCTGTAAATAAATTTACATAGTGACACAAGGAACATCCGAAATTAGCGCATACAGACACGAAAGTATGACAATTTTCCTGTTATGACGCGATGCAATAGAGCACTGGCCTCGCATCACCTCCCCTTGGACGACAGGAGAACCCATGACTTACAGCGAAACCGTCAACCAGATGCGCGACCTCGTCGAGGCCAACGGCGCAAGCTGGGCCGCGATCGATCCCGAAGCCACCGCGCGGATGAAGCTGCAGAACCGCTTCAACACCGGGCTCGACATCGCCAAATACACCGCCAAGATCATGCGCGCCGACATGGAAGCCTATGATGCCAATCCGGCTGATTACACCCAGTCGCTGGGTTGCTGGCACGGCTTTATCGGCCAGCAGAAGATGATCTCCATCAAGAAGCACTTCGGCTCGACCAAGAAGCGTTACCTTTACCTCTCGGGTTGGATGGTCGCCGCGCTTCGCAGCGAGTTTGGCCCCCTACCTGACCAGTCAATGCATGAAAAAACCTCGGTGCCGATGCTGATCGAAGAACTCTACACCTTCCTCAAGCAGGCCGACGCACGCGAACTGGGCGGTATGTTCCGCGACCTCGACGCCGCGCGTGAAGCGGGCGACGAAGTCAAGGCGCGCGATCTCGTCAATCAGATCGACAATTACGAAACCCATGTCGTACCGATTATTGCCGACATCGATGCCGGTTTCGGCAACGCGGAAGCGACCTACCTGCTCGCAAAGAAGATGATCGAGGCGGGTGCCTGCGCGCTCCAGATCGAAAACCAGGTGTCGGACGAAAAGCAGTGCGGCCACCAGGACGGCAAGGTTACCGTCCCGCACGAGGACTTCATCCAGAAGATCCGCGCCTGCCGCCACGCCTTCCTGGAACTGGGCGTCGACGATGGCATCATCGTGGCTCGCACCGATTCGCTAGGCGCTGGCCTCACCAAGCAGATCGCCTACTCGAAGGAACCGGGCGACCTTGGTGACCAGTACAACAGCTTCATCGACGCCGATCCGGTCGATCCGGTCGAGATCAAGAACGGTCAGGTCTATATCAGCCGCGATGGCCAGTTGCTTGAGCCCAAGCGCCTGCCCTCGAACCTCTACCAGTTCCGCCCGGGCACTGGTGTCGACCGCGTTGTGCTCGACTGCGTCACCTCGCTTCAGAACGGCGCAGACCTGCTGTGGATTGAGACCGAGAAACCGCATGTCGAGCAGATCGCCAGCATGGTTGACCGGATCCGCGAGACTGTTCCCAACGCCAAGCTCGTCTACAACAATTCGCCCAGCTTCAACTGGACTTTAAACTTCCGTCAGCAAGTGTTTGATGCCTGGGAAGAAGCGGGCAAGGACGTTTCCGGCTACGACCGCGCCAAGCTGATGAGCATCGACTATGACAGCACCGATCTGGCTGTCGAAGCCGACGAGAAGATCCGCACCTTCCAGGCCGATGCCGCGAAGCGCGCCGGCATTTTCCATCACCTGATCACGCTGCCGACTTACCACACGGCTGCGCTGAGCACCGATAACCTTGCGAAGCGTTACTTCGGCGAAGACGGTATGCTCGGCTACGTTCTCAACGTTCAGCGTGAGGAAATCCGCCAAGGGATCGCCTGCGTTAAGCACCAGAACATGGCTGGCTCTGACATCGGCGATGATCACAAGGAATACTTTGCTGGCGAAGCGGCTTTGAAGGCTGGCGGCAAAGACAACACGATGAACCAATTTGCCGCTGCGTAAACTGGGAGCAAAACGATACTCACGGGGTTGCATCGCCTGCCGCCCCGTGGGATTCGTTGCGCATCGCAACCACTTTGAGGTCATGACTCGTCTTCATTATGCCCTCGGGAGAGAATTAGAATGAGCGACACGCCTAACGCCGAACCCAAACGCGCCGAACCGGGCCGCGCCCGCGCCCTGCTTTCGACTGCTGACATGAAGCTGTTGCGCCGCGCGCTGGAAAGCCATGCGCGCACGACCGAGGACCGCGAGGAACTCGCCAAGATCAACGCGCTGCACCACCGTCTCGGCACTTACGTCCCGAGCCCGTGAGGCGCTGACCCTGGCACTGGCCCGCAGCGCGGGTCGGAGCCGGTGACAGCAAATACTGATTAGACAGTTTCTCCTGGGGAGGAGAAAACGACCGTCAAACCGCTGGTCCGCCAGCGGTTTGGCGGTCGTTCCTGTTTTGCGCGCGGTGCGCCCTATCGCTGGCCCTACATGCCGTAGAACAGCACCAGCAGGATCGACAACGTGGTTACCATCAGCGCCACCAGCGGCACACCGGTGCGGATGTAATCGCCGAACTCGTAAGATCCTTCCGCCATGATCAGCATGTTGGTCTGATAGGCAATCGGTGTCGCGTAGCACAGATTGCAGCCGAACAGCACCGCGAGCACCAATGGCTCGGCGGGAATGCCCAATTGAGCTGCGATGCTGAAGGCAATGGGAGTGCCCACCGTTGCCGCCGTCGCATTCGAGGCAAAGTTGGTGATGAAAGTGACAAAGATCATGATCGCGGCCAGCACGAGAGCAGGCGGCAGATAGGCCAGGCCCAGCGACAAGGTCTCGCCAAGCCATGCCGCTGCGCCGCTGTCATCGATCACGCGGCCTAGCGCGATGCTGGCCGCAACCAGCACGATGACCTGGCCTGATAGCGCGCGCCCCACTCGGTCGAACTTCACACAGCCCGTCACGAACATCAGGATCGCACCGACCAGCGCCGATATCGCGATGGGGAACAGACCGATGGCAGCCGTGACGACCGAAAAGATCATGATGGCAGCCGCAAGCAGCGCCTTTGAGCGACGCGGCAATTCGCGTGCGCCGTCGAGCATCAGAAGGCTGTCTCCGCGCGCAAAGGACTGCAAGTCTGCATCAAGCCCCATGACCAAGAGCACATCGCCTTCCGCAATGCGCAAATCCCCGCCTTCGGAATATTTGTCCTTCTCGCCAAGCACACGCTCGGGCCGATGGATGCCGAGCACAGCGACACCGTAGAGGTCCGCAATGCCTGAACTTGGAAGCGTGCGGGTAATAAGGCGGGAATCGGCAGTCACGGTCATCTCGAAGACCATCACATCCTCGCTCTCCGCCGAAGCGGTCCGCTTGATGCGATCGAGCACCCAGTTGGGCGCGAGTTGCCCCTTGAGTTCGCGCGTTGCGTCTTCGAGCGCCTCGTGGCTGCCTGAGATATGCAATTGCTGCTGGGGCTGAAGCGCACCGGTCGGAGGGTTGTGGAGCGTGATCCCCTTGGGAAGCTTCTCCTTGATCTCGGCGAGCTCCTTGCCTGCCAGAACGGAGTTTGTACCCACACGAAGCCGAGTGTGAAACTGGCGCGTGGCCGCTTGCGTCTCGGTGCGGTTGTCATCGAGCAGGCGGGGCATCACCAGCCACATGTAGGGAAGCGCGACCAGCGCCGCGATCAGCACGATTGGCGTGAAATCAAACACGCCGATCTCGCGCATTCCAAGGTCGACAGCGATCGAGACGACGAGAATGTTGGTCGAGGTCCCGATGGTCGTCGCAAGGCCGCCGATCAGCGAAGCCGCATTCAGGGGCATCAGCGTCTTCGAAGTCGCCATCGCGCCTTTTTGTGCCAGCGCTGCAAAGATCGGGATCATTAGCACCAGCACGGGCGTGTTGTTGACGAACATCGAAAGGACAAGCGCGATGATCAGCGAAAGCAGCAATCCCAGTTGCAGATTGAAGCGGAACAGGCGCTCAAGCAGTCGTGCCGCAGGATCAAGTGCACCAGTCACCACCAGCCCCCGGCCCATGATCATCAACGCACAGATCGTGATCAGCGCGTAATGCCCGAACCCGCCAAAGGCGAGGGCCAGGCCATCAATCGGCTTGGTCCCATCGAGTGGAAAGAAATAGAGACCGACCGCGATCACCGCGATGGTCAGCAGGCTGATGATCTCGATCGACATCCGCCCGCGAGCAAATGCGATGAACATGGCGATTGTTACCGCCATCGCAGCGAGTGCGTGATAGGAGGGCAGTGATAGCATGAAGTCTCTCGTCCCGTGCGCCTACATCTGCGAGCAGCCAGGCAATGGCAAGGGGATTTGTTCAAGCCGGGCGATACAAGGCGTGCACAAGCTCAAGCTATCACGAGAGCGCCATGTTGCATGCACCGCATTTGGAACGGCAAACTGCGCCTTAGCATAGCGGAGAAAATGGCAGCGAGGATCAGACGAAATGGTGCCCCTGGCCGGACTCGAACCGGCACTCCCGTAGGAAAGCGATTTTGAGTCGCTCGCGTCTACCAATTCCACCACAGGGGCTCAGGCCATTTGCCTTGAGAAACGCGCTGTTAGCCCCGCAAGCGTCTGGCATCAAGCCTTGGCGTAAATGCGATTTTTGCAGTCTTTTCGACGAATAGCGCCACCCTTCCCACAGGCGTTACGATCCGTGACCAGCCTGACCCTTGAGGCAAAGCGCTGTGGGTGCCATGAACGGGGTGCGTAGGGGCAGAAGAAAGGTCGCAATGTGAACGGGTTCGTTGGGTTTCTGAAGCGCCGGCCGATTGTTTCGGGACTTTTCGCCCTGTTGCTCGTCGCCATTGCGTATTTCTCGCTGGCCTCCGGCACACGCAACTACGAATACGAAAAGCAGGACGTGAACAACGGCGAGATTGTTCGACTGGTTTCCGCCAGCGGCACCTTGCGCGCGCTTAACGTGACCAATGTCGGCTCGGAGATTTCAGGGCAGGTCACCGCGGTCTATGTCGATTTCAATTCTCCTGTCACCAAAGGGCAATTGCTGGCAGAAATCGATTCCACCCGGCCCAAGGCCGCGGTAACTCAGGCACGCGCGCAGGTCGAACTGGCGCGCGCTTCACTGGCGCAGGCCGACGCCGCGATTTCTCGCGCGCTAACCGATGTCGAGGTCCAGACCCGCGAATATAAGCGGCGCGTGGAGCTGCAAAAGAAGGGCTTTGTCTCGAGTGCGGGGCTCGACCAGGCGCAAAACGCGCTGGTCTCAGCCAAGGCCAATCTCAATTCCTCGCGCGCTCAGGCGCAGAGCGCGCGCGCCCAGATCGCGCAAAGCACCGCCAGCTTGCAATCGGCCGAACTGGATCTGTCTCGCACGCGGATCACCGCACCGACAAGCGGGGTGGTGATAGACAAGCTGGTTGAACCCGGCACCACCGTCGCCGCTTCGTTCCAGACCCCCAACCTCTTCACCATCGCCTCCGATACAAGCCGCATGCAGGTCGAGGCCGCCGTGGACGAGGCCGATATCGGCCAGGTCCGAAGGGGGCAGGACGTACGCTTTACCGTCGACAGCTATCCCAACGACACGTTCGAGGCACGCGTGCAACAAATCCGGCAGGCCGCGACGCAGGACACGAATGCGGTGAGCTATCTTGTGATCCTCGATGTCGACAATCCCGATGGCAAGTTGCTGACCGGCATGACCGCCAATGTCGACATCATCACGGGACGCAGGACAGACGCGCTGCGCGTCCCAATCGCCGCCACCCGCTTCCTTCCGCGCGAAAGCGATCGGATGCATTTGAGCGCGGAGGAAAACGAAGCCGCCGCGGGCAAGGTTACCATCTGGGTGCCGGGCGAGGAACCGTACAAACCCATGCGCCGGGCTGTTACGCTTGGCTTGATCGGCGAGGAATTCGCCGAGGTCACTAGCGGCCTCGAAGAAGGCCAGACCATCCTCGTGCGCTCGCGCGAGCGGACCGATGAGGAAATGCGCAGCGGCCTCGGGAGCCCGCGCTGATGCACCCGCTCGTGGAAACACGCGACCTGGTAAAGACCTACGAGCTGGGCGGCGAGGTGATCCACGCGGTGAACGGCGTCTCGCTCACCATCGAGCGCGGCGAATATGTCGCGATCATGGGGACCTCGGGATCGGGCAAGTCGACCTTCATGAACATGATCGGCTGTCTCGACGTGCCCAGCCAGGGCACGGTGCTGATCGACGGCATCGAGACCGATGACATGACGAGCGACGAATTGGCAGCGCTGCGCAATCGCAAGATCGGCTTCGTCTTCCAGCAGTTCAATCTGCTCGCCCGAACCACCTCGATCGACAATGTCGCGGTGCCGTTGATCTATGCCGGCCTTGATACCGCGACGAGGCGTGAGCGAGCCACTGCCAAGCTTATCGATATGGGCCTTGGGGAAAGGCTGATGAACACCCCGGCAAAGCTTTCCGGTGGCCAGCAACAGCGCGTTGCGATCGCGCGCGCGCTGGTGATAGAGCCGCTGATCCTGCTGGCGGACGAGCCCACCGGCGCGCTCGACACGAAGACCAGCGAAGACATCATGGCAATCTTCGAAGAGCTGAATGCTGGCGGCATCACCGTCATCGTGGTCACCCATGAAGACGAAATCGCACAGCATGCCAAGCGACAGATCGTCTTTCGTGATGGCAAGGTAATCGAGGACCTGCCGGTCGAGAACCGGATCGTGGCCCAACCGCGCGAGGAAGCGGCCTGATGGCGAGTGAGGCTTCTGAGCTCCAGTCGGGGTCGCGCCAGGCGCGGCGTGGCATGCTCGACAGCTGGTCTGTCAACGTCTCCATAGCGATCACGGCACTGCGCACCAACTTGATGCGTTCGATCCTCACCATGCTGGGCGTGATGATCGGCGTGTTCGCGGTGACGCTGGCGGTCGCGGTCGGCAACGGGGCTGCCGAGGCGGTGACTGAAACCGTCAACCGTTTCGGCTCGAACATGGCCTTCATCCTTCCGCGCCCCGATGACGACCAGGAATTCGGCCCGCCACGCCGGACGCAGGAGCGAGGCCGGCTGACCGAACGTGACCTGCGTGCGGTCGAGAACGAAGTGCCCAATATCCGCGCCGTCGCCCCCCAATTGCGCGAACCGCTGGAAATAGCGGTCGCGGGCGGATCGGTCAGCACTCAGGCGGTGGGCACGACGCCGGGCTATGGAATCGTGACCAACCAACTTGCCCAGCGGGGGCGGTATATCTCGGACAGCGACGTCGGCTCGGCAGCGCGCGTCGTCGTGCTGGGCGAAACAGTGGCTGAAAGCCTATTTGGCGCAGGCGATCCGGTCGGCGAGAAAGTCCGCATAAAGGATGTGCCCTTCGTTGTGATCGGTCTGCTCGAGGCCAAGGGCTCGACTTTTGGTGATGACGGCGATGATACGATGGTCATACCCATCAGCACAATGCGCCAGCGCTTTGTGGGGGACAGACTATCTGGTCCCTATGATCTCCAATTCGCGTTCGTCTCCTTTCAGGACGGGACCCCGCTCGAACGCGGCAAGGAGGATATCGTCAAGGTTCTGAAGGACCGCTACCGGGTGAAGGAAGGCGAGGTCACGCCCTTCACCGTGCGCACGACCGAGGAATTCGTCGAGCAGAGCAATTTCATCACCGGCATCCTTCAGGCGGTGCTCGTCTCGATAGCCTCGATCTCGCTCCTTGTCGGCGGCATCGGCATCATGAACATCATGCTCGTCAGCGTCACCGAACGCACGCGCGAGATTGGCTTGCGCATGGCGCTGGGCGCGCGTTCGAGCGATATCCGCAACCAGTTTCTGGTCGAGGCAGCGGTGCTTTGCACGCTGGGCGGCACTGTAGGGCTTGCGCTTGCTTGGGGTATCGGCCTCGCCCTGTCGAATTTCGCGGACTTTCCGGTACCTGTTGGCCTTGGCACCGCGCTGGGCGCGATCACATTTTCTGCGATTATCGGCTTGGTGTTCGGCGGCTATCCTGCTGTCAGGGCCTCGCGGCTTTCACCGATCGAGGCCCTGCGCACCGAATGAGCTCTAGCGCAGCGATCCGGCGAGGATCTTGTGCAGCTTGGAGTGCAGAGCGTCGTTCGCCGCAAGGATCTGCGAGGAATGAATCGGGTTCGAACGACCGCGATAATCGCTCACGAAGCCGCCCGCCTCGCGCACGATAAGACACCCGGCGGCGGTGTCCCAATCGTTCAGACCGCTTTCCCAGAACCCGTCAAAGCGGCCCTGCGCAACATAGGCGAGGTCAAGCGAGGCTGCGCCGAAACGGCGGATGCCTGCAACTTCCGGCCCGATGGCGCCGAAAATGCGGCTCCATTCGGCAAAGTCGCCGTGGCCCTGGAAGGGAATGCCGGTCGCAATCAACGCGTCGGAAAGCGAGCGCCGGGCCGAAACGCGCAGCCGCGCATCCTGTAGCCACGCGCCACGGGTCTTCTCGGCCCAGTAAGTGGCATCCTGGATCACGTCATAGACGAGCCCGGCAGTCACATCTCCCCAACCCTGGCCATCAAGACGCGGTTCCTGGACTGCGATGCTGATCGCGAAATGCGGGATGCCGTGAAGGAAATTGGACGTGCCATCGAGCGGATCGATGATCCAGCGCGGCTTGGTGGGGTCGCCTTCGATGACACCAGCTTCCTCCAGCACAAATCCCCAGTCGGGGCGTGCATGAAGCAATTCGTCATAGATGGTGCGTTCGGCGCGCATGTCCGCTTTGGATACGAAATCCGCCGGACCCTTGCGGCTCACTTGCAAGTGCTCCACTTCGCCGAAGTCGCGGCGCAAACGATGGCCGGCCTTGCGGGCGGCTTTTTCCATTACGCGGACGAGGCCTGAAAACATCGACATGGCTTCTCCTGAATCGTTACGGCGCCGCTCGGCGCGTCAACGACCGCCCGAGGGCTGCGTGGCCGCACCGGCGGCCGAAGGCTGGTAACCGCAGATAGAAGCCATCAGGCCAACCATCTGACTGCTGTCGGTGCGATCGATCGTCGTCGAATTGGCGGCAATTGCCTTGTCCATCGCAACCGTGATCTCGCGCATCGAATTCTGATAGATGCAACCCACCAGCGCGTTCTTGACGTCTTGCGACACCTGGTCGGAATTGAGCGCGGCATAGAGCAACTGGATATTCTCGACCGCGTGTTGCTGCGTCGTCGCTTCGTCCTGCGCGGGCGCTGCCGTGGGTGCAGCGGCATCCTGCGCGCTTGCACCTGCGGTCAATCCGAGGATGGCAAACGTCGCGATGAAAGTCTTGAAATTACGGTAAGTCACTTAATTAACCGGCCTTTCCAACATAGGATTGTTCATAGACGTCGACCACGATCCGCGTGCCGCTTTCGATATGCGGAGGGACCATGATGCGAACGCCGTTCTCGAGCACGGCGGGCTTGTAGCTCGAAGAAGCCGTCTGGCCCTTCACCACCGCGTCTGCCTCGACGATCTGGGCTTCGATCTGAGCGGGCAGTTGCACGCTGATCGGCTTTTCTTCCCACAGCTCGAGCATGACCTGCATGCCGTCCTGAAGGAACGGGCGCGCATCACCCAGAAGGTCGCTCGGCAGATTGATCTGCTCGTAGGTGTTCGTGTCCATGAACACAAGCATATCGCCGTCTTCGTAGAGGAACTGGTATTCCTGCGTGTCGAGCCGAACCTTTTCCACGGTGTCGGCGCTGCGAAAGCGGACATTGGTCTTGCGGCCATCCTGCAGGTTCTTCATCTCGACCTGCATATAGGCGCCGCCTTTGCCCGGCTGCGTGTGCTGGATCTTGGCAACTTTCCAGATACCGCCTTCATATTCGATGATGTTGCCGGGACGAATGTCGACGCCGCTGATCTTCATGGGGACGCTCTTTCGGATTGGTGTTGCGCTTAGTGTGAGACGGGTGTGCATCGAGGCGCGGGCAATCGCGCAGCAAACCTAGCCGTGGTGATGCGCGCGCATAGCCGAGGGCGCCTGTCTCGGCAAGCCGTGTGAACAAGCCCGAACTTTAAGCGACGGTACATGGTTAATCGAGTTTAACTGCGTGAATTGCAGTGATAAGGCTAGCGCCAAGGCAAAAATACGAAACCACCATGAAAACCACTCACGTGTTAATCCTCACCGCTCTTGCCGCCGCGATCGCGGCTGCTGTCCCGTCGGGTGCCCAGGAAGGGCGGCCGCTGCGCACCCTGCCTCATGGCACCTATGAGTGCGCCTTGCCGGGCGATGCGCTGGATGAAGCCTTCGAGGCCGTCTCGGAAGAGGAGTTCAGCATCATTCCGGGCTCAGGCTATCGCGATGCGCAAGGCGATCGCGGCGTCTACCTCCTGCGGGGTCGGCAGCTGGTTTTCACCACCGGCTCCAAGAAAGGCCAGCGCTACCGCCGGATGGGGACCAATACGGTGCGTCGCCTTGATGCCGACGGAGAACTGGGCCGCCTGTCTTGCACGCGGCTGGGAAGCACGGGCTGACCGTCAGCCTGGCGTCTGCGTCAGCAAGGGATAGGGATTGATCGCATTGGCCGGCTCCCACCATTCCGCATCGGCCGTAGTCTGGAAGATGGCGAAATGCAGATGCGGCGCGTCGTCTTCCGCGTTTCCGGTTGTTCCCACAGTGCCCAGAGCATCGCCGGGTTTGACGTTATCGCCCTCTTCCAGGCCATCAGCATAACTGTCGAGGTGGCCGTAGAAATACAACGTCTCACGATCGTTCGAGCGCACATAGATTGACCGGCCGCCCGCTTTCGAACTGTGTATCCGGGCGATCTTTCCCGGCGCTGCAGCGACAATTGGCGTTCCCTTGGGAGCCAAAATGTCGATCGCCTCGTGACGCCGCACGCCGTTCTCTCCACGAGAGTCGAAAAAGCTGTCGGTCAGTTCGCCGCGCATCACGCCTGCGACCGGGATGACAAGCTGCTTGTCCAGCGCACCCTGCGCAGCTGTCGGCGCGGTCGAACGGGTCTCAGGCGCGCCGATACCCTGCGCCGGAGCAGTGTCTGCAGGCGGAGTCGCGGGAGCATCGGTCTCCTGCGGTAGGTCCGCTGCGTCAGGCGCCTGCGACGCGTTGCCCTCGGCAAGGGAGAATAGCGTGCTGCCAAACACGATCCAGACCGCCGAGGTCAGTGTTGCGGTAACGATAATGGTGAGAAGTCGGTCGAAAAACTTCATGATCTCTTCCTAACGCCAAACGCGGCTGAGGTCACCGGAAGTCTGGGGCCAGTCGAATTCCACCCCCACAAAGCCAACTTTGAAAGCGAGACCGGCGCGTTGTTCACATCCACCGAGCAAAGCACATGCACCTCTTGCATACAATCAATGGAAATCGTGCCTGCACCTCCCATGCGTTTAAAGGCACAGACAGCAGGTGACCAGGATCAGCTTTCAATCGCTGCGCGAAAGCCCTCGATCGCGGCCTCTTCATCCGCGTTCCAGACCCCGCCCGATACGGCGAGAAAATCCGCGCCCGCCTTGACCAGCGGTGCGCAATTTTCTGCAGTTATGCCGCCAATCGCAACGACAGGGATTTCGAAAAGCTGGGCCCACCACTCAATCAGGTCAGGCTCGGGGCGTTCGGCGTCAGGACCCTTGTCCTTTGTTGTCGAGGGGAAAAATGCACCGAAAGCGACATAATCCGCACCCGCCTCGCCCGCTTCCATCGCAAGGTGCCTGGAGGCATGGCATGTGACGCCGATCTGCGCCTCCCGGCCCAGTTCTTCGCGCGCGTCTCGCGGGTCGCCGTCGCCCTGTCCCAGATGCACCCCGTCGGCCTTGAGGCGCTTTGCCAGATTCACGCTGTCATTGACGATGAACGCGCAGTCATATCGCGCGCAAATCTCCTGGAGCGGGCGTGCCAGGCGGTCTGCCGTGTGCTCGTCCACGCCTTTGACGCGAAACTGGAAGGCGGCGACAAGGTTGCCCTCATCACTTTCACCCGCCTTGAGCGCCCGCTCGAGCCGCCGGGGAAAGTCTGCGCCCACTTCGGATGGCGAGATGAGATACAATTGCGTCGTGATAGGTGTCTGCGTCATTCTGCAGCCCTTAGACCGCTAGCCCTTGCTCTGCCAAGCTGCGGCGGCAGGGCCCGCCCACGCAACATGAGCGCCTTTTGTCCGGCTCTGGGACAGCGCCGCCCTCCTTCTCGCACGTGTCCGTGATCATGGTATCCAAATCGTAAAGGAGAAATGGCATGGGGATGGCGGAACGCCTCGGCAGCTTGATACTGGCCTGTTGCTTCATGGTCGCGGCACCCGCGGCGGCGCAAGATGTTGCCAAACCGATCGTCGCGACGAATGTGTCGTTCTTTCAGGACGTGCAGCTTGGAGACCTGACGCTCAGCCCGGTCAACATCTTTCACGACACGCGCTGTGCCGATCCCGAATTCTGTTTTCGCAACAATCAGTTTGCGGTCTCGGTCATTCTCTTCACCGATGAGGGACTGAAGGAGGTTATCTTGCGCCTGTTCGAGAGCACCCCTGTGCCCGGCGGTGGTACGCTTACGCTGACCAATACCGGCGCGCCGCCGAGCGGCGACGGAGCTATCGCCCTGGAGCAATACCGGCTGGAACTGGTCTATCTTCCAGCTCCGATCGTGATGCCGAACGCGAATTCGAACGAAAAAGAGGCTGTCCGCCAGCCTACGCTTCCTGCGGTGATTGCCCCGGCTCGCGCCTGAGAGCGCTCAGGCGCGAGTTGATCCTAGCCGGCGACGCTGGCCGCCGCGATCTGATCGATCGCCTTGCCGAGCGACGCGTCGAACTCATCGTCCGATTGTCCCTTGCGCAGATCCTGCAGCAGCCCGCGCGAAAAACTCGCGATCATGCCCGGGTTCATGGCCAGACGGGCACACGCATCGTCGGTCGAATAGCCGCCTGAAAGTGCCACAACGCGCAGGACTGCGCGGTGTTCAATTGCAGGGGTGTAATGCCCGGGCTTCAACGGGATCGACAGCTTGAGCATTACCTGGCGGCCCTCGGGCAGCGCATCGAGACCTTTCATGATTTCGGCCAGCAGGATCTCTTCACCCGCCTCGCGGTCTTCGGCGTTGATATCGTATTCGGGCTCGAGCATCGGCATCAGGCCCGCATCGGCAATCTGGTTGCCGACTTCGAATTGCTGCGCCACGACGGCTGCAATACCGGCAGGGTTTGCCGATTTTATTACTGAACGCATCTTGGTGCCGAACATGCCCTTGGCGACCGATTTCTCGAGCAGAGCCGGCAGCTTGTCGAGCGGCTTCATCAGTTGCACGCCATTGGCCTCGTCTGCAAGGCCTTGATCAACCTTGATAAATGGGACGATGCCGCGCTCCTTGAGAGCGTCGGCAGTCGACTTGCCGTCAACATCTCCGTCCATGGTCCTTTCAAACAGGATCGCGCCGATCACCTTGCCGCTGCCAAAGCAGGGCGAGGTAATGACGCGGGCGCGCATCTGGTGTATCTGCGCAAACATCTCGTCATCGCCAGACCATTCGCAATCTTCCACTCCATAACCGCGCAGCGCCTTGGGCGTGGAGCCGCCCGACTGGTCGAGGGCCGCGATAAAACCCTGCCCTTGTGCAATTTTCGCGGTCATCTGGTCGGTGTTCATGGCCTGCGTCCCCCCGGGGGTTGATAGAGAAAAGGATCGATCGGCCTTAGCCAGAGCCAGCACGGGTCGCAACGACGAAACGCACCGTTTTTAGAGACCTGAGGCCGCTTCAACTGCGCGGGCTGAGCTTGCGGATGATGCCGGTAAAACTGAGCGCCGGTGCGCCATCGCCGGTGATGAGCCCGCGCACGAAAATCGTCTTGCCGCTGCCGCGCGTCACCTGGCCGCGCGCCTCGACCAGGGCGCCCGGTTTGACCGCTCCCAGAAAGTCGCTCGAGAGGTTCATCGTTACACCCATGGCCCCGTTCATCTCGTCGGTGGCGATGGCGAAAAGGGCAAAGTCGGCAAAGGTCATAAGGCAGCCGCCATGCATCGAGCCCGCGCCGTTCATGTGCTTTTCTTCGGCGCGAAAGGCACTGACATAGCTGCCATCTTCCTCGCGGCGCATGAAAAACGGACCCGAGCGCATTTCGAACGGATCGTGGTTCCAGTGATACCAACCGGCGAACTCGCCTTCGGTCGCCTGGATCGCGCCGCCATAGCCATATTCGGTCTTGGTTTCGCTCATTGCGCAAATGTCTCCAGAAACTTCGCCGCGACCGGGCTTTGAATGACTTCCGCCTTGACCAGCGAATTGCCCCACCAGACCGCCTCGGTGTTTGCCATGATGATGAGAGTGAGCCCCTTTGCCGGGACCTTGAGATATAGGGCGGAATACTTCTTCTCGTTCCAGCCTGAATGCCACATCAGCCGCGTGCCGTTCCAGTCCTCCAGAAACCAGCCATCGCGATAGTCACCAAGCGGGCCGAGGGGCCGATTGATCAGCGTCTCATGCCGGCCCGGCGGTACAAGGATATGGCCCGCGTCATAAGCAATATCGATCGCGGCAACGGCTCTCGGACTGGCAATGATGCCGGCTGCGGCGCGAAAATCATCGTCGGGCAGCGGCTGTTTCACTGGTCTTCCATCTTCGATGTGGAAGGGTTCGGCGAGATACCGGAGCGCATCTCCACCAAGGGGATCGCGCCAGCCAAGTGCGACATCTCTCTTTTGGCCGAGAGCCTTATCAACGACGCGTTCGCGCACGATGTCGCGCAAATCGCGGTGGCCTGTGCCAGTCAGCGCGCGATCGATCCGGGCAAAAGCTATCGGATTGTAGACGAACGCTTCACCATTGGCCCGCATATTGAGCATATCAGCCAGCGTCGTCGGCTTGTCGCATTGCATCGGGGTGATGGAATTGCCGTAGCGATCCGCGCCGCCCGCCATGAACGCGACGGGCGTGCTGGTCGTGAAGTATTCACACAACCGCGCCCAGCCTTCATCCGCGGCCATCGGCAGGGCAAGGTCCAGACCACCCTGGGCCGCCTCCGATAGCAGCGCCATCGCCGCAATCGGTTTGGTGACCGACGCAATCTTGTAGGTCGTCTCGGCGCGCGTGGGCAATTCTCCCTCGTCGTCATAGGTGCCGAAATAGCCTTCCCAGGCAATCGCGCGATCCTTGACGATCACCGCGCTCAGCGACGGGGTGGACGTGGCTTCGCGAAAGCTTTCCAGAAACGATGCAAATGCCTCGAATTTCGCCTCTTGGGCGAAGACGGGCGGCGCCATGAGCAACGCCAACCCAGCAAGAACCAGACGCGCGATCACCGCCACATCTGCAACCGGCGCACACTATCGGCGAGCGCCTGTTGGTCCGAAACGGGTGACAAGCCGCGCTCTACCAGCTTCCACCCGCCGAACGTGAATTTTTGCCACAGGCCGGTAATCATGAAACGATCTTGCCACGCGCGCATGCCAAGCTTGAGCTCAAGCTCCGCAGCTCCCGCATACCATGCCGTGTTGCCATATCGGCGCGCAACGCCCTCGCCGCCGCGAAAGCCGAGGCAGCGGAAATCACGCTCGGCCGCGGACACGAAGCTGGCGCGATCAAGAACCTCGAGCGGCGTGGTCCCGAACACCAGCACGCAATCGCGCGATACCAGCTTCTTGAGGTCACCCGTGTCGCGCCGCATCCAGCTGGCGAGGAAGCGCTGCTCGCGCTCCTGGATAAGGTTGGGAATGTCCGCCATCGCTCAGGCTCGGGGTCCGGCTGTTCGCACGGTCATGATGCCGCGTTTTCGGATTTTAGCGCAGGAATTAAGTTGATCGCGACCGAAATCCGCGTGCCGCTCCCGTGAAACGCACGCACCGCATGCTGGAGCCAGCTGGGAAACATCACGATCATGCCGGTCGAGGGTCGCAGCTTGGGTTCGTTATCCATCGCCTTGCCGCTGCCGTCCTTGATGCGAAGATCGGGCGCCGTCATGCGGATCATCGGCATTCGCGGATCGAGCAATTGCAATTCCCCGCCAAGCGCCGGATCGCTCGACCCCTCATAGCCATCGTCGATATAGGCGACAGCGGACCAGAAGCTGCCAGGATGGGTGTGGTGGAAATTCGCATTGCCCGCTGTGCTCACATTGGCCCACATGTCGGGCACCCAGTTGTAGCGGCCGTTATCCGGGCTGCGCGCGTCGATTGTCGCCTCGTCCGCCAGCGTCATCGCCTTGTAAGCGAGCGCGCGGGCTGCCTCGCCGCCCCATTCCAGCATCCGGGTGTCCGAATGCCAGCCCCCGACATTGGAAATCCGCACGCCATACGGATCGCGCCCACGTTCCGCGAGGATCGCCTCCTTGAGCGCCTCGAGCCCCTTGGCGCTTTGCAGCCGGTCGATGACAAAGGGGGTCCCGAACAAGAGGCGAGTGTCGGCCACGTGCGCTATTCCTAACTCGTCAGGGCAGCAACGCCTGGCAGCTCTTTGCCTTCCATCCATTCAAGGAACGCGCCGCCCGCGGTCGAAATGTAAGTGACATCTGCGGTGACGCCGGCTTGCGCCAGGGCGGCGACAGTGTCCCCGCCGCCTGCAACGCTGATAAGCGAACCCTCCTGCGTGAGCGCCGCAACGTGGCGAGCAAGCGCCATTGTGGCGGTGTCGAACGGCTCGGTCTCGAACGCGCCGAGCGGTCCGTTCCACACCAGCGTGCGGCAGGTCTTGAGCACGTCGGCAAGCGCCTCGGTCGCCTGCGGTCCGATATCGAGGATCATTTCGTCCTCGGCCACTTCGTGGACGTTACAGATGCGCATGGTATCCGGGTGCGCCGCAAATTCCTTCGCCACGACGACGTCATAAGGCAGGTGAACCGTGCAGCCGGCATGGTCGGCCTCGTCCATGATCTTGGACGCGGTATCGGTCAGATCGTGCTCGCACAATGACTTGCCTACATCCACGCCGCGCGCGGCAAGGAAGGTATTGGCCATACCACCGCCAATGATCAGGTGCTGGACGCGGCCTACGAGGTTTTCGAGAACGGCCAGCTTGGTCGAAACCTTGGCCCCGCCGACAACCGCCGCGACCGGCGGTTCGGGTGTTCCAAGAGCCGCATCGAGTGCCATGAGCTCGCGCTCCATCGCACGGCCCGCATAGGCCGGCAGGAAATGCGCCAGGCCTTCGGTGGTCGCATGCGCGCGATGCGCAGCGCTGAAGGCATCGTTGACGTATAAATCGCCGTTATGCGCGATGGCCTGCGCAAAGTTAGGATCGTTGGCCTCCTCGCCGGGCCAGAACCGGGTGTTGTCGAGAAGACCGATATCGCCATCGCGCAGGATACCGATCGATTGCTCGACCACTGGCCCGGCGACTTCGGGAATGAACATGATTTCCTTGCCGATCACCTTCTCGACATCGCCTACGACCATGCTGGTCGAGAGCACCGAAGAGCGCTGGCCACCGGGGCGTCCGAAATGGGCGAGAAGCAGAACCTTGGCCCCGCGCTCGCTCAATTCGAGAATGGTGGGCTTCACCGCCTCGGCCCGGGTCACATCTGTGGCCGAACCTTCCTTCATCGGAAGGTTGAGGTCGACCCGGACGAGTGCGACCTTGCCGGTCACATCGTCCAGATCATCGAGCGTCTTGAAAGCCGCCATCGGTAAAGCCCCTTGTGCAGCTGTTAGAGGAACTTCGCCATCACGCCGGCGGTATCTATCATGCGATTGGAGAAGCCCCACTCATTGTCATACCAGCTGACAACGCGGGCAAGCTTGCCTTCCATCACGCTGGTTTCAAGGCTGTCGACTGTCGAGCTTGCAGGGTGATGGTTGAAGTCGCTGCTGACGAGCGGATCGCTGGTGTAGTCGAGCACACCCTTCATCGCGCCTTCAGCGGCGGCTTTCAGCGCTGCGTTGATTTCCTCCGCAGAGGTATCGCGGCCCGGTGTGAAGACGAGGTCAACGAGGCTTACATTGGGCGTCGGCACACGAACCGAAGAGCCGTCGAGCTTGCCGGCGAGTTCGGGCAGGACAAGGCCGACAGCGCGCGCCGCACCGGTGGTGGTCGGAATCATGTTCTGCGCACCGCCACGAGCCCGGCGCATGTCGCCGTGCATCTGGTCAAGCATGCGTTGGTCGTTGGTGTAGGAATGGATCGTGGTCATGAAACCGCGTTCGATACCCACCGTGTCGTTCAGCACCTTGGCGACGGGCGAGAGGCAGTTGGTGGTGCAGCTGGCGTTGGATACGATCACATCGTCAGCGGTCAGCGTCTCATGGTTCACACCGTAAACGATTGTGGCTGAAACATTCTTTCCCGGATCACGCTCGCTCGTGACCGCGATGCTCTTGCCGTTCACGACGATCGCGCCGTCTGCGACTTCGACCGTGCCAGGGAAACGGCCATGGGTGGAGTCGTACTGGAACAGCAGCGCGTTTGACTTGGTATCTGCCAAGTCGTTGATCGAGACGAGATCCAGATCATGGTCATCGCGCTCAAGGATAGCGCGCGCGACAAGGCGCCCTATGCGTCCGAAACCGTTGATGGCAACTTTGGTGGCCATGTAAGAAACTCCTGCTTAAGCGTTCAATTTATTCGTGATTTTAGTCGTGATCGCTTCGGGGGTGAAGCCGAAATGGTCAAACAGGTCCTTGCCCGGAGCCGAGGCGCCGAAGGTGTCGATCCCGATGCAAAGCCCACCCGGAAAAGCGGCGTTCGAGGTGTAGCGCTGCCACCCGAATGTGGTGCCCGCCTCGAGGCTGACGATCAGCGCATCGTCGCACAGCAGATCTGCGCGATAATCGGCGTTCTGCTCATCGAACAGTTGGGTGCAAACCATCGAGACGACGTCGGTGCCGATGCCTTCTGCTTCGAGAGCCTTGGCCGTATCAAGCGCAAGGCCCACCTCCGAACCGGTTGCAAGGATCACCACCTTGCGCGCTGCCTCAGCTGCCTTGGCGCGATAACCGCCCCTGGCGCACAGGTTTTCCTCGGCCGCCTCGAGCCGGAACTGCGGCAGACCCTGACGCGAAAGCGCGAGGATCGTTGGCCGGTGCTTCTCATGCAGCGCGACCTGCCAACATTCAGCGGTCTCCACCGCGTCGCCGGGACGCATAACCAGAACGCCTGGCATGGCGCGCAAGCTTGCCAGATGTTCGATCGGCTGGTGCGTCGGCCCGTCTTCGCCAAGTCCGATTGAATCATGCGTCATCACATAGATCACGCGGGCTTCCTGGATGGCCGACAGGCGGATCGCGCCGCGGGCGTAATCGGTGAAGACGAGGAAGGTGCCACCATAGGGGATCACGCCGCCATGCAGCGCCATGCCGTTCATGGCCGCAGCCATGCCGAATTCGCGGATGCCGTAATAGACGTAGCGCCCGGCGTAATTGTCTGCGGTGAAGGGCTCGATCCCGCCCGCCTTGGTGTTGTTCGAGCCCGTCAGGTCCGCGCTGCCACCCAGGGTTTCGGGCAAGGCCGGGTTGATCGCGCCCAGCGCCAATTCGCTTGCCTTGCGACTGGCAACATTCTGCGGCTCGGCGATGAGGCTGGCGATGTAACCGTCCAGCGCGTCAACCTCGGGCAGGTCGCCGTCCATCTGGCGCAGGAATTCATCCTTGTGCTCGGACGAATCAAGCCGCTTGGCCCAGGCACCGGAGGCTTCCTGCCCCTTGAGCCCGGCCTCGCGCCAGTTGGCCAGAATATCCTCGGGGATCTCGAACGGCTCGGCTGTCCACCCCATCGCCTCGCGCGTGGCGGCGACTTCATCGGGGCCAAGCGGCGCACCATGCGTAGCGCTGGTGCCCTGCTTGGTCGGCGCACCCTTTCCGATGACTGTCCGGCACGCAATCAGCGAGGGACGCGCGGTTTCCTTCGCCTCTTCGATGGCACGCTCGATATCTTCGAAGTCGTGGCCGTCGCATTCGCAGACATGCCATCCGGTGGCGACGTAGCGCGCCTTGATGTCTTCGCTGGTCGACAGATCGGTCGCACCGTCGATGGTGATGCGATTGTCGTCCCACAACACATTGAGGTTGCCGAGGTGGTGGTGCCCCGCAAGGCCGATCGCCTCGTGGTTGATCCCCTCCATCAGGCAGCCGTCGCCCGCGATCACCCAGGTGCGATGATCGATCAGATCATCGCCAAACACCGCATTGAGATGCCGTTCCGCCATTGCCATGCCAACCGCCATCGCCAACCCCTGTCCGAGCGGCCCGGTGGTGCATTCCACGCCCTCAAGCAGGAAGTTCTCCGGATGTCCGGCGCACGGGCTTCCGAGCTGGCGAAAATTGCGGATGTCCTCCATCGTCGGGCGTTGGTAGCCTGTCAGATGAAGCAGCGCGTAGATCAGCATCGAGCCATGCCCGGCCGAGAGCACGAACCGATCGCGGTCGGCCCAATCGGGGCGCGAGGGATCGTATCTGAGATGGCGGGTAAAAAGCACCGTCGCGACATCAGCCATTCCCATAGGCATGCCGGGATGTCCGGAATTGGCCGCTTGCACAGCGTCCATCGAGAGAGCGCGAATGGCGTTTGCCATGGGTGCCAAACGGGCGGCGTCGACGGTCATGACTACGGTGGTGCCTCCAAGAATTAGGGCGCCGCAAGGCAGAAGAGGATACGGCCCCGGTGCCCCGCGCCCGCAGTCATTAATACTGCATGGTCACCGGGACGATTCGATGCTGTTGAGTACTATCGCGCTCGCCATTGCCGAGCGGTGGGACAAGGTCAACACCGAGCAAGGCTTGCAGTCCAAGATCATTTATCAACAGCGCAAGCCAAAGCTTTGCCTTGGATGGGTAAACTTGGTAACCGTTATTCATGGGCGAGACCCGTATTGATCGAGCGCTGGCCAGGATCGAGGCCGCTCTGGCGCGCATGGACGCCGCGCGGGGGAGCGCTGCGCCCTGCGCCGCCCAAGCTCCCGGCGACCACGCGCAGGAAGATCCCGGCGGCAATGCCCGCGTCATGGAACTGGTCAACGCTCACGAAAAACTGCGCGAAGAGGTGGCCGATACGCTGCGCGACCTGGACACGCTGATCGATGAGATGGAGGGCTGAGGCGAGGATATGCCCGAAGTCACGATCAAGATTGGCCCGCGCACCTACGAAGTGCGCTGCGGCGATGGCGAGCAGGAGCGAATTTCAGCCCTCGGCGCCTTGATCGCAGAGAAATACGCACAACTCGGTCCGGCTCGTGCGCCGACGGAGAGCCAGAACCTCCTTTTCACCGCCCTGTTTATCGCTGACGAGCTGTCAGAGGCCCGCAACCAGGCCGATGCTGCCTATCGCAAGGCCAAGACCGCCAAGGACGAGCTTGAAGCCCATCTTGCGAAATTCGGACAGGAGCAATCTCGCAACGGCGGCAAGAAAGCGGAACTGAAGGCCGAGATCGAGACCTTGCGCAAATCCGAAGCGAGAGCCCGCGAGGAAATCCGCTCGCTCAAGGCGGATCTCGTCGCGCTGAGAGAGGCGAACGAGCATCAGCACGACCTGTTCGGCAGCGCGGTTGACGAAGACGCGGTCGCCAGCGCGCTTGAAAGGCTCGCGGAACGCGCCGAAACAGCAGCGAACGCGATGGAAAGCTCGAGCGGCCTTTCCGCAGCTTGAAGAGAAGCCCAACAAGGCTTATTTCCTAACACGGCGGGACTGCCCGGCACGAGCCGTTCGAACATCCCTGAGGCTATAAGCAATTCCTAGGGAGCTGTCCCTGTCCTGGTCCACCAGTTCGGCTGTGGGACCGGGGTAAACGGCACCCACCTGACGTTTTCGCGTCAGAGGATTTCTCTGGCAACGACCCATGGTGGTCCCGTCATTGTTTGTTTTTCGAAGCGCCTGTGCGCTTCTTCCACGCTAGACGGCAGGAAAGCTGCCCCGCTGCGGGCGGGCGGTCGCCCTTGCGGCCTTTTGCGGGCTGTCTCAATCTCGTTTTGCATGCGAAGTGCAGCAATCCATGGACCAGATCATCACCAAAGCCGAACTCCGCGAGCAAATGCTCGAGAAACGCCGCGAGCACGTCGCCTCGCAGCCAGATTCAATCCGCGCGCTGCTGTTTCACGCACCGCCGCGCCCGCTGCTGGCGAAAATAGAGACAGACGCGGTAATCGGCCTCTATCACGCGAACGCGCACGAAGCGCCGGCCGCCGGCTACGCTCGTTATTTCCATGAGAACGGGCACGCAGTCGCCCTCCCCCGCATCGCTTCCGAAAGCGCGGCCATGGTCTTTGCACGGCACATCGATCCGTTTGCCGGAGACGACCTCGAGCCTGGTCCTTTCGGACTTCTGCAACCAGGTGCAACCGCACAGACGCTCACCCCCGATGTCGTATTCGTGCCGCTGGTCGGCTTCACGCCGATGGGCAAGCGGCTGGGACAGGGCGGCGGGCATTACGATCGCTGGCTGGCGGAACATCCGGGCGTCTTGAAGATTGGTCTGGCGTGGGACATCCAGCGGGTCGAACCCGAGGATTACCTCCCAACGCAGCCGCACGACGTGCCGCTCGACGCGGTCGTCACCCCTACCCGGATCTACGGAAGCCTCTGATGCGCGAAACCCCCACCTGGCGAATTCCAATCGGCATTATCGGCTTGTTCGTGGCGCTGATGGTCTATGGGACACTGATCGCTGTGTACCTGTCCGAAATGATCAGCGCCTGGCCCGGCTGGGCGCAGACGGTGATCTACGTGTTCCTCGGCGTCGTTTGGCTGTTGCCGCTGGGCCGTTTTCTCATCTGGATGGAAACCGGCAGCTGGTCGCACCCCGACAAACGCGAAGACAAGACCAGACGGTGACGGGCTTGCACCGTCGACCAAGTATTTTCATTCTTCCGGGATTACACCCCTAGGGGTCCCAAGTGGCGCGAGTGACGGGACTTGAACCCGCGACCTTCGGCGTGACAGGCCGACACTCTAACCAACTGAGCTACACCCGCGCATCTGGGCGGTACAGCGCCTCTTGGGAGACGCGCCTCTAAGCGAGAGCGTTGAGGCTGTCAACGCACTCAAAGGCGCTTTTTGAACTTTATTTCGATCCTCAATCCGAAAGCAGCAGAACCGGCGTTTCGACCAGTTTGCGGATCTCCTGAATGAAGCTTGCGGCATCATAACCGTCAACCACGCGGTGGTCGCAGGAGATGGAAATATTCATCAGCTTGCGCTTCTCGACGCGCTCGGTTCCGTCCGAGCCCGTAACAAACATGGGGCGCTCGATTATGCGGTTGGGGCCGATGATCGCGACCTCGGGGCGATTGATGACCGGTGTCGTCGCGACCCCGCCCAGCGGACCCAGGGATGTGATCGTGAGCGTCGAACCGGAGAGCTCCTCGGACTTTGCCGAGCCATCGCGCGCGGCATTGGCGAGGCGGCCAATCTCGGCTGCGAGCTGCCACAGATTACGCGCCTCAGCATCGCGGATCACGGGAACGATCAGGCCATTATCGGTCTGTGTCGCCATGCCCAGATGAACGGAACCGTGGCGCGTGACAATGTTTGCCTCATCGTCATAGCGCGCGTTGATCATCGGGTATTGCGGCAATCTCTTGCAGATCGCGGTGATCAGCAGCGGCAGCAAGGTAAGCTTGGGCTTTTGGCCGCGATTTGCGTTGAGATCGGCGCGCATGCGCTCAAGCTCGGTAACATCGCATTCCTCGACATAGGTGAAATGCGGAATGTGGCGCTTGGAGGCGCTCATATTCTGGGCGATGCGCTTGCGAAGACCGATGACCTTGATCTCTTCGTCCGCGCGCGCAGCACCTGCGGGGCTGAAGCCGCCACCGGAATTGTAGGCCAGGAACTGGTCGAGATCGCCATGTCGCACACGGCCGTCTTCGGCGGGCTTTACCTGCGCGAGGTCAATGCCGAGGTCGCGCGC
Organism: Erythrobacter sp.; assembly: GCA_043567175.1. Lineage (GTDB taxonomy): Bacteria > Pseudomonadota > Alphaproteobacteria > Sphingomonadales > Sphingomonadaceae > Erythrobacter. The sequence continues at coordinate 388,920 of CP121323.1, read as the reverse complement.
ACGCTTGCGCACGGCTGGCGATGCGAGGACTTTTTCCCCGCTCGCTGACGCAGCAGGCCCGGAAGCGGGTGACGGCACGGGCGCAGGTGCCGGAGCGGGTGCCGAAGCTGGAGTTGGTGCAGGCGCTGGAGCGGGTGTCGGAGCCGATGCCGGCTCAGGGCTGGGATCGACCGCTGGTTGAGCGGCTGGCTCCGGTGCGGCTTCTTCCGCCGCTTCTTCCGCCTCCCCCTCAACCTCGATCACCAGCAGCATCGAGCCGACCGCGATCGTATCCCCAAGCTCGCCCGCAACCTCAAGCACCTTGCCCGAAACCGGGCTCTCGATGTCGATCGTTGCCTTGTCGGTCATCACGTCGACGAGGTGCTGGTCCTCCCCCACGTTATCGCCGACCTTCACGTGCCATTCGACGATCTCCGCCTCGGCCACGCCTTCGCCCACATCGGGCATGTTGAAAGTGAACTTCGCCATTGTCGCGTTAGTCCTTCAAAATCTTGTCAAGCGCCTCGCCGATGCGGACTGGGCCAGGGAAAAAGGCCCATTCGAGACTGTGGGGATAGGGCGTGTCGAAGCCGGTGACGCGTTCGACAGGGGCCTCGAGGTGATAGAAACACCGCTCGGTCACAAGCGCGGAAAGCTCGGCGCCAAAGCCGCTGGTGCGCGTCGCTTCGTGGACGATGAGGCAGCGCCCGGTCTTTTCGACCGAAGCCTCGATCGCCTCGATATCGAGCGGCACCAGCGTGCGAAGGTCGAGGATATCAGCGTCAACGCCCTTGGCCTTGCACACCGCTTCAGCGACGTGAACCATGGTGCCATAGGCCAGAACCGTAACGGCATCGCCTTCGGCCACCTTGCGCGCCTTGCCCAGCGGGATCTTGTAGTAGTCTTTTGGAACAACACTTTGCGGGTGCTTCTTCCATGGCTCGACAGGCTTGTCGTAGAAGCCCGAAAACGGACCATTATAGATGCGCTTGGGTTCGAAGAAAATGACGGGGTCATTATCCTCGATGCAGGAGATCAGCAGGCCCTTGGCGTCATAAGGAGTAGACGGGATCACCGTCTTCAGGCCCGAGACGTGGGTGAAGATGCTCTCCGGGCTTTGCGAGTGGGTCTGCCCGCCAAAGATCCCGCCACCAAAGGGCGAGCGCACGGTCATGGGCGAGATATATTCGGTCGCCGAACGATAGCGCAGACGCGCGGCTTCGGAGATCAACTGGTCGAGACCGGGATAGATATAGTCGGCAAACTGAATCTCGGGCACCGGACGAAGACCATATGCCCCCATCCCCACCGCAACACCGATGATCCCGCACTCGCTGATCGGCGTATCGAAAACGCGGGTCTTGCCATGTTTTTCCTGAAGGCCAGCGGTGCAGCGGAAGACGCCGCCGAAATAGCCGACATCCTCGCCCATCACGATCACGTCGGGATCGCGTTCAAGCATGATGGCCCTCTGCGCGATAAGTGAAATATTCGATCAGCGTTGGCCCCGCGTTGGCGCGCGCGCGGTTCGCAGCCCATTGCTGGGCGGCGAAACATGCGAGGGCATCATTCCCGTCGACGCGAAGGCCTGCGAGGCCATAACCGAGCGCGCGCGCAGCGAAAGTGGTGCGCTCGGCACCGGCGAAGCCTGAAAAGCTGGAAATCGCCCATTGGTTGTTGATCACATTCAGGATCACTGGCGCATTATAAACTGCCGCAAAGGTACAGGCAGAGTGGAAGTCACCTTCAGCAGTTGAGCCCTCACCCACCCATGTCGCTGCGATCCGGGTGTCGCCCTTGATTGCGCTCGCCATCGCCCAGCCCACCGCCTGCGGCGTCTGCGTTGCAAGATTGCCCGAGATGCTGAAGAAGCTGTGCTCGCGGCTCGAATACATGATCGGCAGCTGGCGTCCCTTCAGCTTGTCGCCCTTGTTCGAGTAAATCTGGTTGATCATCTCGATCATCGGATAGCCACGCGCAAGCAGGATGCCCTGCTGGCGGTAGCTGGGAAACACCTTGTCATCGCTCGCCAGCGCCATCGAGGCCGCGACCGAGGTCGCCTCCTCGCCTGTGCACTTCATGTAGAACGAGGTCTTGCCCTGACGCTGGCCGCGAAACATGCGTTCGTCGAACGCCCGGGTGAGCGCCATGTTGCCAAGCATCGTGCGCAGGGTTTCAGGATCGAGCTTGGGGTCCCAGGGGCCGTGCGCCTGATTGTCATCGCCCAGCACCCGCACGAGGCCATAGGCGAGATCCTTCATCTCTTCGGGCCTGGCGGTCTCGTCCGGGCGAGGCTGGTCGCCGGGATTGCCGATATCGATATCGGAGAAGTCGGCAGTGTCGCCGGGCCGGAACTTGGGCTCTGGCACGTGGAGCGCCAAAGCGGGCCGGTTGCTTGCCTTTGGCGATGTCGGATCGGCCGGTTCGGCCATAAGCTTACTCTCCCAGCGAGTGCATTTCCACGCTGGCGTATGTCTGCTTTGCCAGAGGCGTCAAGCGTTGCCGATCAGACCGCAACAGGGGCCTTGATTGGGGGCAATGGCGCGTAATCATGCACCACAAAATCCTCGATCCGGTAGTCGAAAATTGTTTCGGGCTTTCCGGTGATTTCGAGGGTCGGGTGGCCATCCGGCTGCCGAGTCAGCTGTTCCTCGATCAGATGGGCATGGTTGAGGTAGAGGTGCGTGTCACCTCCCATCCATACGAGTTCGCCCGGCTCGTACCCCGTCTGCTGCGCCATCATCCGGGCCAGCAGCGCGGCAGACCAGAGGTTGAACGGCAGGCCAAGGGCGACATCGCAAGAGCGCTGATAGAGCAGGCAGTTCAAACGTTCTCCGGCGACGTGGAACTGGTAGGTCTTGTGGCACGGCGGCAGCGCCATTTGGTCAAGCTGCGCGACATTCCAGCCCTCGATGATATGGCGACGGCTCGCGGGGTTCGTTTTCAGGCTCTCCACCACCTGCGCGACCTGGTTGATCCCCTCTCCCGGTTCGTAAAGGCCATCCTTGCGATAACGATAGGTCGGCCAGTCGACCCATTGCTTGCCATAGACAGGGCCAAGATCCCCCCAAGCCTGTGCGAAGGCTTCGTCCTCGGCGATGCGAGCAACGAAATCGTCCAGCGAGATATCCTCGCCTGTCCTCTTTACATAATTGGCATGTGGCCACTCGTTCCAGATCTTCACTCCCTGCAGCACCAGCGGGCGGATATTGGTGTTACCGGTGAGGAACCAGAGCATCTCGCGCGTCGCGGTTTTCCAGTAAACGCGCTTTGTGGTGAGCAGCGGCATCGCCCCTCCCCCAAGGTCAAATCGAAGCTGCGCACCAAAGACCGAGCGCGTGCCCACCCCGGTGCGGTCCACCTGCTCGGTGCCCGTCTCCCAGATCTGTCGCATCAGATCGAGATATTGGTGTTCGTAATGTCCGGGCGCCATGCGCTCGGAGGGAATCGTGTCAACTTGCTGATGCGAGGCCATGGCAAAACTATAAGGCGCAAATGCCCGCTTGCCACCCACGCTATCCACACCTATAGGCACGCGCCTTGCCTCGCTCCGCAGGTTTCGATTCACACGGATCATGCCCTGCGCGACGCAATCGGTCGGGGAGTAGCTCAGCCTGGTAGAGCCTGAATTCGGGAGGCAGGGGCCGGAGGTTCGAATCCTCTCTCCCCGACCAGTTTTTCCAGCGATGCGCCTTATCCCCCTGGGGTGGGGGCCCGCGCTTGTGAACACTGTGGCTTATCGTTGAAGCCGTCTCCGCTTTGCGAGGCGCGCTCTCGGGCTCAATAGCCCCATTTGCCGACATCAAAATCAAAAATTTCGCCAAAGGCGCGCATGTCATCCTTGAGGGTCGCGTGAAGCTCTTTGCGCACTGCGGTATCGAGCGTGATCTTCGGGGCTGGCGGAAACCGCTTGAACACGCGCGACCGCAGGAAACGCCGCGCGCGAAAGGGAAGACGCTTGAACATCGGGTTCAATGCCGGGCTGCGCAGAACGACGCGTTCAGCGACCGTTTCTTTCTTCGTCGCGTTGCGCACTTGGCGGCTTACCTCGTAGTCGATCTCGTCGGGGAGCCCCAGAAATTCACAGATCTGCGCGCCAACGTGCCTTGGCCTGGCGACCAGTTCGGCGAAATCGACGATATGAAACCGCTCCCTGGGGAAAAGCTTCAGGTATGGCTGCAAGCACTCGAAGTACCGCGAGGGCGCAGCGTAATGCGGACTGGCGAACGAAGCGTTTGGATTAAACCACGAAAATCCTACCGCCCAATTGATCTGCGACTGAACGCGCTCCACCGGATCACGCACGCAATAGATGAACCTTGCGTCCAGCCCGCGATCCTTGATCGCCTGCGCAACACCCTCGCTTAGCGGCGGGTTCGTGTAAACGGCCGACGCCTCCATGAGATATTGGACATCGCTGGCTCTGCGGTCGGGCCACAGATCCTCGTAGTGCTCGACGTTCACCCGGCGGTATTTCGGGTGGCACAGGTAGTTTGGCTCCTTGATAAAGGACCCGCAGATTGCAGGATGGGTCTCGAGCGTATGGAAAAGGCTGGTCGTCCCAGCCTTCATCGCGCCGATAATCATCAGGTGCTGGTAATCCGCCACGTTTCGCTCCCCCTCACCAAAGGCGCCGTCCCCGCAGCACAGCACAACAGAAAGATGCATGGAGCTTGGCATCCAATCGCCGGGCAAGGCAACCGCCGAATTCCCTAAAATTCCGACTGTTCGCGCGGCTCAGGCGTGTACCATACCTCCGGGCCCGTCGAGTTTCGCGCTCTGGTAGCGGTTCATGACGAAGTCGAGCATCGAATCGAGTTCGCTCTTTTCCATGTCCCGCATGATGAAGACGATGCGCGACCGCAAATCTTCCGAGGGCCATTGCGGCAGTATAGCGGGCGGGTGCCAGACGTGCTGAACGCCGTGGACCACCAGTGGCTTGTCCATGCCCTCGAGATTGATCAGTCCTTTGATGCGCAGCATGTTCACGCCCCGCAACTGGGTGATGAGACCGAACCATTCGTCAAATACCCTGGCGCAGAGCGGCTCTTCGATCGTGATACAAACCGAGGAGATCCGATCATCGTGGCGGTTCACATCATGATGATGGTGGTGATGCTCGTCGTGACGATGATCCGCATATGCCTCTTCGTCGAGCCAGCCGAGCACCGCCTCGCCCTTGAGTTCGGGATTGAACTCCGCCCCGCCAAGCAGGTCCATCAAGGTGTCCGACTGGTCGGCAACCGAGAGGATGCGCGCCGATGGGTTGATCGTCCGCAGCCGTTTCTTGAGCGCCTCGAGAGCGCCCGGATCGGCGATATCGGTCTTGCTCACGAGCAGCGTGTCCGCAACCGCCGCCTGTTTCAGCGCCTCGGGCTGTGCGTCAAGCGTGCCTTCGCCATTCACCGCATCGACCAGCGTGATCACCTCGGCCAGCGCGTAAGTCTCGACCAGATGCTCGTCCGCCATCACCGTGTGGATGATGGGCGCAGGGTCGGCGAGGCCGGTAGTCTCGATGATTACGCGGTCGAACCAGCGCTCGCCCGCGCGCGAAAAGCGCCACGGCGCATCCTTGAGCGTCTTTTGCAGATCCCCCTTGATCGTGCAGCACAGGCACCCGCTCGCCATCTCGACGACCGTGTCATCCTCGTTGCTCGACGCGATCAGGTCGTGATCAAGCCCGACCGTGCCGAACTCGTTTATGATGACCAGCGCGTTGGCGATCTCAGGCAACCGGATCAGCCGGTTGAGCAAGGTCGTCTTGCCAGCGCCAAGAAAGCCGGTGAGGAGCGTGACAGGAATGCGTTTCAAGCGCGCCGGCCCTACATGCTTTCGCGGATCATTGCCTCGTATTCCTCCGCGCTGGCGCGGCGCGGCGTTGACCGGGCGGCGAGGTCCTTCATCGCATATTCGACCATCTCGGGGATGTCACTTTCCTCGATCCCCATTTCGGCCAGCCCCGAGGGAATTCCGATTTCCTTGTTGAGCCCTTCGATCGCAGCGGCAAGGTCGCCGCCCGGCTCGAGGCCGATGGCCTCGCGCAGGCGGACATACTTTTCCTCGCAGACACTCTCGTTGAAGCGCAGCACCGCAGGCAGGAACACCGCGTTGAGCGTGCCGTGATGCGGATTGAGGCGACGGATGCGGCCCGCAGCGTGGCTCATCGCATGGACCGCACCAAGGCCCTTGACGAATGCCAGCGCCCCTTCGGTCGAACACATCATCATATTCCAACGCGCATCGCGATCCGAGCCGTCCTTCACCGCACGTGGCAGCCATTGCCAGCCACGGCGCAGACCATCGAGCGCGACGCCTTCCGCCGGCGGGTTGACCTGCGGGGTGAGGAAAGCCTCGATGCAGTGGGTAATCGCGTCCATGCCGGTCGCTGCGGTCATGCCGGCGGGCAGCCCCATGGTGAGCTCGGGATCGCAGATCGCGACCTTGGGGATGAAGAGCGGGCTGGCAAAGGTCATCTTGCGCCCGTCTTCGAGTATGATGACAAAACCGACCGACACTTCGCTGCCCGTGCCCGACGTGGTCGGCACCGCGATCAACGGGGCGACGCCCTTGATCAGCTTGGCCCCGCCGGCGAGCGGATCATATTGTTCGAGCGGGCCGCCGCTCACCGCGAGCAGGCCCACGGCCTTGCCAAGATCCATCGAGGAACCGCCGCCCAGCGCGACGATCCCGTCGCACCCATTACCGGTATAAAGCGCCAGCGCGTCCTTCACCGCCTCTTCGGTCGGATTGCCGGGCGTGCCGTCATAGATGACCGGTTCGAAATCCGGCCCCAACGCATCGGTCACCGTTTGCACCACACCGGCTGCCACCAGACCTGCATCGGTCGCGATCAGCGGCTTGGTAATGCCGTGCTGCTGAAGCGTCTTGGGCAGCATTTCGAGCGCACCAAAGTCAAAATGCGTGGTGGTCAGGTAAGTCAGTGTCGCCATCTGGAGTGAATCCCTCTCTCGTCTTTGGACCGCGTGTTTGACCCCCGAAGCCCGTGAAGGCAACACCCAACAGATCGCTTTTCGGCTGTCGCTCGCCCAAGTCTGTCAGCAGAATGGTCATGAGGCCTTCAGGGACCCCGAAAACGGGCCGCAGGTTGCGCCCCTGCTGTGCGTCTAATTGACAGCGACCGTGTTGATCTTCGTGTGCGGATTTTGCGGCGCAGGGGGCGGTTCGCGCGGCGCCATCACGTCCATCGCGATAAAGCCCAGCGCAACCGTGAGGGCGCCCAGTCCCAGAGAAAGGTGCCAGCGCAATTGCATGAAGTCCCTTGCTGAATAGCCAAGCGAGCGATCCACCATCGGGCTAAGCGCGATAAAGGCGCCCAGATACAGCATGGCCGGCCCCGGCCATTCCCAACCTTCAAGATAGGGGATGAACAAGGCCGCACCGATCAGCGATGGCATGACCGCGACCAGATAGGCTCCCGCACTTGCCGATCCGAGCCGCGCAATCGCCTGCCCCCACCATACGCCGCCAAGGAAGCTGAAGATCATCGCCGGATAGACAAAGCCCATGAACAGGGCCGAATATTGATACCGGCTTCCCGTCATGACGAGGGCAATACAGATTATTTGCGGTAGCAAGCCGGCATAACCTAGCAGCCGAGCAGTGGGAGTCAGGGAGGTATGCGGGTCCATCCCTCACACAGCGTTTTTTGCAGGTGCCGGTTCCCGAAAGCTGGTTTTGGAGCTTAAGTTCGCGTGGCCTCATCCTTATATCAGGCCATGCGAAGGAACACCGCGTCGCGGCGTCCGTTCTGATTTCGCAGCGTAACTCGCCCATCTTCTCCAAGCATACGAGACCCAATTGGCCCACGACGACAGCGATCCTTTCGATAGCAGCCCATCACCCGATGGGGGCTCGGCCGGCAGGCCTTCGCGCGCCGACCGGTCGAGGGAGCGCGCGGTTCCGGCCGGGCGCCTCGCACGCGCGGGCACGTTCGGGCGCCTCGTCGGCGGCGTCGCAGGCGGCATGGCAGCCGAGGGCGCGAGGCGGCTTTCACGCGGAGAGCGGCTTTCGACCCGCGACCTCATCCTGACCCCCGGCAACGTCAGGCGCATGACCGACAAGCTCTCGCACCTGCGCGGCGCGGCAATGAAGATGGGGCAGATGATCAGCCTCGATTCGGGCGATTTCCTGCCGCCCGAACTCTCCGAAATCCTGGCGCGCCTTCGCGACCAGGCCAATTTCATGCCGACCAAGCAGCTTGACCGGGTGCTCAAGGGAGAATGGGGCAATGACTGGCGCCGCCAGCTCAAATGGTTCAACCCGCGCCCGATCGCGGCGGCGAGCATCGGGCAGGTTCACAAGGCGATGACGCGCGATGGACAGGAACTGGCGATCAAGGTCCAGTATCCCGGCGTTGCGCAAAGTATCGACAGCGATGTCGACAACGTGATGACCCTCCTGAAGGTCGCTGGATTTGCACCGCCCGAACTCGAGATGGACAAGCTGCTCGCCTCGGCAAAAAGGCAGCTCCACGAGGAAGCCGATTACCAGCGCGAGGGTGAGCAGATGAAGCTCTATCGCGAACAGCTTGGCGGCCTGCCGGGCTTTGTCGTGCCCGAACTGCACGAGGAGCTTACCTGCGGGTCAATCCTGGCGATGAGCTTTGAAGAAGGCATGCCGATCGAAAAACTCGAAGAGGAGCCCGCCGAACGGCGCGACGAAATCTTCGGCAATCTGCTGGAACTCGTCAGCCGCGAATTGTTCGATTTCGGCGTGATGCAGACCGATCCGAATTTTGCGAATTTCCGCTATCGCCCTTCAACCGGTGAACTCATCCTGCTTGATTTCGGCGCCTGTCGCCCGGTCGATCCAGTCGTCTCGAACGGCTATCGCGACATGCTGATCGCAGGGCTTGAAGGCAATCGCGACAAAGTGCGCAAGGCGACGATCGAAGCGGGATTCATGATGCCGATTGTCTACGAAAAGCACCCCGACAGCGTGAACAAGATGATCGATATCGTGATGGAACAGATGCGCGAGGACAAGCCGTTCGACTTCGCCGATCGTGACTTTGTCTATCTGCTGCGCGAGGAAGGTTTTGCCATCGCGCAGGACAAGGACACCTGGGCCTTCCCGCCGATCGAGAACCTGTTCGTTCAACGCAAGGTTTCAGGTATGGCGCTGCTGGGCACAAGACTGAAGGCAAAGGTCAATGTGCGCGAAATGGTAGAGCGCATTCTGGCCACGACTTCGCCCATGCCACTCGGCGAGGCGGCCTAGGCGTCCGGGTCATTGCGCGCTGCAATCCAGCGGTCAATTCGCGCCTCCAATACGTTCAGCGGGATCGCTCCGTTTTCCAGCACCGCGTCGTGAAAGGCACGCAGGTCGAAATCAGCATCCAGCGCCTTCTCGGCGCGGGCACGCAGTTCGCGGATCTTGAGCTCACCGACCTTGTAGGCCAGCGCCTGACCTGGCCAGGTGATATAGCGATTGACCTCGGCATCGATATTGGCAGCGGAAAGTGCGGTGTTGTCGAGCATGAAATCGACCGCTTGGCTCTTCGTCCAGCCCTTGGAATGAATGCCTGTATCGACAACGAGGCGGCTCGCGCGCCACATCTCGTAGGATAGCCTGCCCATCTGTTTGGCGGGCGTATCATAGATTCCCATCTCGATGCCGAGCCGCTCCGCATAAAGGCCCCACCCTTCGACAAAGGCGGTGAAATAGCCGGTATTCGCGCGCAAGGGATGCATCTCCAATTCCTGCTGGAGCGAAATCTGCAAATGATGTCCGGGCACAGCTTCATGCAGGCTGAGAGCGGGCAACTCCCACAATGGGCGCTGATCGAGCCTGGTCGTGTTGATCCGGTAGATGCCCGATTGACCCGAGGAAAGGCTGCCCGACTGGTAATAGGCGGTCGTCGTGCCCGGCGCGATTGCGGCGGGAATTGGCTTTACCGTGTAGGGGTTGCGCGGCAGGCGGGTGAAGAGCTGGGGCAGGAACCCGTCGATCACCTTCGATAAAGCAGCGACATGGGCGACATAGGCTTCGGCGTCGGTCAGGTAATAGGCAGGATCGGTGCGCAGGTGCTCGATATAGGCCTCGCGGCTGTCAAAGCCTGCCTTGGCCGCGACCTTGCCCATCTCGGCTCTGATCCGTGCCACTTCGGAAAGTCCCAACTGGTGGACCTCGTCAGGCGTCACGTCCGTGGTGGTGAAGCTCTTGACGCGCTGTGCGTAATAGGCCGCCCCACCGGGCGTCTCGGAGATGCCGGGCAGGCCGTCGCGGCAATTGGGCGCATATTCGCTGGTGTAGAAGGCAAGCAATTCCTTATAGGCGCCCATCACATCCTCGCGGATGATCCGACGCGCTTGCGCCTTTTGAGCGTTCCAACTCTCTTGCGAAATCGTCGCGGGCCGCTCGCGCTCGAACGGTTTCCAGAAGACCGACTGTTCGGGATCATCCTCGATCTGCGCTGCGATCTTGGCATCGAACCCCTCGAACGGAGCGCAAGGTTGTGCAAAGCCGAGGCGCAGCCCTTGGCGGCTGCGCTCAATCCCGTTGCGGTTCATCTCGGGAAAACGGCCGAGCCGTTCGATGTAGCTTTGATAATCCGCCTTCGTGAAAAAGGGAGAGCGGCCCGGCAGCGAAGCAAAGCCGGTAAACCAGCCGCTATAGGTGTTGAACAGGATGAAGCGCGTGTGATCGTATTGCGCGGCGGCAAGCCTGTCTTCGAAGTCGCGCTTGATTACCGCGTAATCGATCCGTTCGCGGCTGCCTTTGGGCAAGGCCTCGGGATCAATTGCCTCAAGCCGCTTGAGAAAGGCACGGGCCTGTTCGACCTCGCGGGTGTAGGCATAAAGCGTGAGGTCGCTCAGCTTGCCATCGCCGCGCGGATCGCCAACGCTCGTGGCGAGCAGCGGCGAATTGTCGAGCGCGGCCTGCCAGACCTCTTCGCGCAGGGCCTCGAAATCTTCCACCGCGCCGGCCCAGGCCGGAGCCGCGGGCATCAATACCGCCAAAATGGTCGCAATTAGCCATGAACGCACTGATTTTGCTCCACTTTCATCGAAGTAAACGCTTGCCTTTTTGCTATCACATGCCTAGCAGCACGCGATGACACAAGAGGGCGATCCACAAGCAAGAGTGCTTTTCGTTTGCCTGGGTAACATTTGCCGATCGCCCATGGCCGAAGGCGCCTTTCGCAAAGCCGCTATCTAAGCGGGCCTTTCATGCGAGGTCGATTCCGTCGGAACCGCAGCCTATCATATCGGCGAAACGCCTGATCCACGCGCCATCGCCACCGCGCGCAAACATGGGGTGAATATCTCCACAGCGATCGGGCGGCAGCTCTGTCCGGCCGATTTCGATCGCTTCACGCATATCATCGCGCTGGACAAGGCGAACCATGCCGGCGTCATGGCAAAGGCACCGCGCGGCTCTGGCGCGAAAGTCTCGATGTTGATGGATGCCGTGCCCGGACGCGAAGGCGAGACGGTAGCCGATCCCTATCATGGCGACGAAAGCGATTTTGAAAGCGCGTGGGAAGAGATCAGCCTTGCAGTGGGCCACCTCGTTGAGAGACTGAAAGCCGATACATCTGGTGCCGCTTAGAGCCTGTGGAACCTGACGACTGCGCGGCCTATCCTCCGCGCAGCAATTGCACACCCCAATCGCGTTCGAACAGATAAAGCAGGATGCGCGCCGCCTCGCCGCGCTGCGAGGTAAGGCCCCCGTCCCGCTCGATCAGCAGGCGCGCATCGGCATGAGCGGCTGGCAGCAGCCGCTGGACCTGTTCCAGATCAGCGATCCGGAAAGCCGCCTCACCCGATTGCCGTGTGCCCAGAAGTTCACCGCCACCGCGCAATTCTAGGTCTTCCTCGGCGATGCGAAAACCGTCCTGCGTCTCACGCATCAGGGCAAGGCGTCTTCGCCCCGTCTCGGACAATTCGCTGCCGCGCAGCAGCAGGCAGACCGATTTCTCCGAGCCGCGCCCCACGCGCCCACGCAATTGGTGCAATTGAGCAAGACCGAAGCGTTCGGCCTGCTCGATCACCATCAGCGTCGCCGAAGGCACATCGACGCCGACCTCGATGACTGTGGTCGCGACCAGCAGCCTTGCTCCACCACTGGCAAAACGCTCCATGTTGGCGTCCTTGATCTCGGGGCGCAATTGACCGTGGACGAGCACCACATCCTCGCCAAAGCGCTCCTTGAGCGCGGCGTAGCGCGCCTCGGCAGCGGCAATATCGGCGGTCTCAAACGAGCCGTTCGCCTCGCGCACCATCGGGCACACCCAATAGGCCTGCTGGCCGGTCGAAAGGTGGCGTTCGACGCCCGCGACAATGTCCTCGATCCGCTCCTGAGCGACCACACGCGTATCGATCGCCTGACGGCCGGGAGGCAGTTCGTCGAGGCGGCTTACATCCATCTCGCCATAATGCGCGAGCGTCAGGCTGCGCGGGATCGGCGTCGCGGTCATCGCCAGCGTATGGGGATTGCGCCTGCCCTTGGCGGCAAGAGCAAGGCGCTGGGCCACGCCGAAACGGTGCTGCTCGTCGATCACCACGAGGCCAAGGTCCTTGTAGGCAACGCTGTCCTGAAAGATCGCGTGCGTGCCAACGAGAATGTCGATCGAGCCGTCAAGCAGGCCCATGAGGATGCTCTCGCGCTCCTTGCCCTTGGCGCGGCCCGTCAGCAGCGCGATCTCGACCCCGGTGGGCGCGGCCATGGCGCGCAGGGTCTCGAAATGCTGGCGCGAAAGTATCTCGGTCGGAGCAAGCAGCGCGGCCTGCTTGCCTGCCTCGCAAGCGATCAGCATCGCCGCAAGCGCAACCACCGTCTTGCCCGCGCCGACATCGCCCTGAAGCAGCCGCAACATCGGCGCTTCTTGTTGAAGGTCCCCCTCGATCTCTGCGATCGAACGTTTCTGCGCTCCGGTCATCTCGAACGGAAGGCTCAGCCTTTCGCGAAGGCGACCATCCCCTGCGAGCGCCTGCCCCTTGCGCCGGCGGCCTTCCGCCTTGACCAGCAGCAGCGCCAGCGAGTTGGCGAGCAATTCGTCATAGGCAAGCCGTGCCCTCGCCTTCTCGTTCGGGTCCGAATGCGCCGCCACCAGCGCATCCCCCCACGAAGGCCAGCCTTCGCCGGCGAACTGGCCCGGCTCGATCCATTCCGGCAGATCGGGCAGCCTATCGAGTGCCTGCTCCACCAGCGCAGCGACGCGCGGCTGGGTCAGCCCTTCGGACAAGCGATAGACAGCTTCCGTCATGCGGCCCATCTGCGCCGAACTTTCGGACTCGACATGATCGGGATGGACGATCTGCAGCATGTCTCCATAGCGATCAAGCTTTCCAGCCACCCAGCGCTTTTCGCCTACTGGCAGCTGCTTCTTGGCCGTGAAAGAGGCGCGGCCGAAATAGGTCAGCGCGCAGATATTGCCCGCCTCGTCCTGCGCGAGGACCCTGTAGGGCCCGCGGCCCGGGTTATACGGCGCGCGGTGCGCGGTCGGGGTCAGCGCGACGATCACCTGCTCACCCTCGGCACCTTCGTCCAGGTTCGCGATTGCCCGGCGGCTCACAAACCTCTCGGGCAGGTGGTAGGCGACGTCCTTGATTGTGTTCAACCCCAACTTCTCCAGCGGCTTGGCAAGCTTGGGCCCGACCCCCCCGAGGGTCTTGGTTTCGGCAAACAGCGGGTTGAGAATATCGGGACGCATCGTGCATTCTTGCTACCATCCAATAGGAGCAATGACGAGTTGAACCGGGCGGCTCTTGCCTTTAATCCACATGGCCATGGTTATCACCGAAACAAGCGAAATGCCCTCCTTCGAGCAGCGCCTTGCCCGCGCCCGCTTTCGCGCCTGGCATCGCGGCACGCGCGAGGCCGACTACATGATCGGCGGGTTCTTCGATCGCTATGCCGGGAAATGGGGAGAGAACGAACTTGTCTGGTTCGAGGACCTGCTGGCTGAGGATGACGTCGATATCATGGCCTGGGCTCTCAAGACGCAGGACGTGCCCGAGCGGTTCCGGGGCGAGCTCATCGATACGATGATGAAGCTCGACTACGTGGATATTCCGCGCTAGGCGCGCACCCGTTCAAGGGCGCGCATGCGTCCTGCAAATTTGCTCCTTTCGAGCCCCGTGCGGGAACGCGCGGGGCCTTCGTCGTTTGAGAAGTCTCCATGCCCGATCTCTCCCGCATCCTCTCTGCCCAAGAGCCCCTGACGCTGGCGTCCCTGCCGCGCGGCGCGGTACCGCTGGTACTGAGTGACCTTGCGCGGGCGGCCAAGCAGCGCGCTGTCTTCATCGCGCCCGATGATGCAGCAATGCGCAGCGTGGCCGAAGCTGCGCGCTTCTTCGCGCCAGAGGTCGAGGTGCTCGAATTCCCCGCATGGGACTGTCTGCCCTATGACCGTGCATCGCCTGCCTTATCGGTCAGCGCGGCGCGGCTTTCGGCGCTGTTCAGGCTTCAGCACCCCAGCCTTGGTTCGCAATTGCTGGTCACCACGGTTAACGCCGCCCTGCAGCGCGTGCTCACCCCTTTCCGCATCCGCGAAAATGCGCGCGGCTTCCAGCCGGGTGTCACGATCGGGCATGAAAGCCTCGCCGCCTTGCTCACACGGCAGGGCTATTCGCGCACCGATACGGTGGTGGATCATGGCGAGTTCGCCGTGCGCGGTTCGATCGTGGATATCTTTCCCTCATCGCTCGAGGAGGGCCTGCGTCTCGATTTCTTCGGCGATGAACTCGAAAGCCTCAGGCTTTTTGACCCCGGCACGCAGATGTCCACCGGGCGTCTGGAAAACCACCTGCTGCTGCCAGCATCGGAGGCGCTGCTCGACGAGGAGACGATCAAGCGTTTCCGCAGTTGCTATCGCGAGATGTTCGGCGCGAACGCTACGCAGGACCCGCTCTACGAGGCGGTAAGCGACGGGCGACGGCTGGCGGGAATGGAGCACTGGCTTCCGCTGTTCGAGGAAAAACTCGCAACCCTGTTTGATCACCTCGCCAAGGACGATGTGGTCGTGATCGACCAGGCGGCGATCGGCGCGGCCGAGGAACGCCTGTCCGATATCCAGGACTATCACGATCAACGCGTCCGCGTCGCGAGCGACAAGAGCGGCAGCTACCGCCCGCTTGAACGCACGGCATTGTATCTGGGCGAAGAGGAATTCACATCGGCGCTTGCCGCTGCGCCTGCGCACCGGGCCAGCGTCTTCGCCTCGCCCGAAAGCGCGAAGGCGATCGATTTCGGCTTCAAGGCGGCGCGCGATTTCACCCCCGAGCGCACGCGCGGCGAGAACGTCTACGAAGCCGCGGCAAAGCACTTCAAGAGCGTCGGGAAATCGGGCCGCAAGCCGTTATTTGCAGCCTATTCGCAAGGCTCTGCCAAACGCATCGCATCGATCCTTGATGAAGCGGGCTGCGCGGCGGTGCTGGCTTCCTCGTGGCAGGAGGCTCTCGGCCTTGCAAACAAGGGCACGACCGCCGCCATGGTCCTGCCCCTCGAATCAGGCTTTGCAAGCGATGCGCTGGAACTGCTTACCGAGCAGGACGTGCTTGGCGACCGGTTGGTCCGGCGCAAGAAAAAGCGCAAGGATTCCGATGCTTTCCTTGCCGAACTTCAGGCGCTCTCGCGCGGTGATCTCGTCGTCCATGTCGAGCACGGCATCGGCAAGTATCTCGGACTTGATCCGATTACGGTCGGCAAGAGCCAGCACGATTGCGTGATGCTGGAATACAAGGGCGGCGACAAGCTGTTCATCCCGGTCGAGAATATCGACGTGCTCAGCCGCTACGGCTCTTCCGAGGATGCTGTTCCCCTTGATCGGCTGGGCGGCGAAGCCTGGCAGAAACGCCGCGCACGCCTCAAGGAACGCATCACCGCCATTGCTGGCGAACTGATGAAGGTCGCAGCCGAGCGCGCGCTCAAGAAAGCGCCGGTCTTCGAAGCCGAGGAAGCAAGCTTCAACCAGTTCGTTGACCGTTTCCCCTGGGCTGAAACCGACGACCAGGAAGCCGCCATTGCCGATGTACTGCGCGATCTTGAGAGCGGCAAACCGATGGACCGTCTCGTTTGCGGCGATGTCGGCTTTGGCAAGACCGAGGTCGCCTTGCGCGCCGCTTTCGTTGCGGCGATGAACGGCCAGCAGGTCGCGGTGGTCGCCCCCACCACCCTGCTTGCGCGCCAGCACTACCAGAATTTCTCCAAGAGGTTTGCCGGTTTCCCGCTCAAGCTGGGCCGGCTTTCGCGGCTCGTCTCCGCCAAGGAGATGGCCGAAACGCGCGAAGGTCTCGCTGACGGGACAGTCGATCTCGTGATCGGCACCCATGCGATCCTCTCGAAATCGACCGAATTCAAGAATCTCGGGCTTGTTATCGTCGATGAGGAACAGCGCTTTGGCGTCACCCACAAGGAAAAGCTCAAGCAATTGCGCTCCGATGTGCACATGCTGACCCTCACCGCGACGCCGATCCCGCGCACCCTGCAAATGGCGATGAGCGGCCTGCGCGAGCTTTCCACCATGCAGACGCCCCCCGTCGATCGCCTCGCGGTTCGCACCTATGTGATGGAATGGGATGACATGGTCATGCGCGAGGCGCTGCTGCGCGAACATCACCGCGGCGGGCAGAGCTTTATCGTCGTCCCGCGCATTTCCGACATGGAGGAGCTTGAAGGCTGGCTGCGCGAGAACGTGCCCGAAGTGAAGGCCGTCAGCGCGCACGGGCAGATGAGCCCGAGCCAGGTCGAGGAGCGCATGGGCGCCTTCTATGACAAGAAATACGACGTGCTGCTTTCGACCACGATCGTTGAGAGCGGGATCGATATTCCCAGCGCCAATACGCTTATCATCCACCGTGCGGACCGCTTTGGTCTGGCGCAGCTCTACCAGCTGCGCGGTCGCGTAGGCCGGGCCAAGATCCGCGCCTACGCCTACCTCACATCGCCCACCGACACGCAGCTTTCCGAGGTGGCAGAGAAACGTCTGAAAGTGCTGAGCGATCTCGATTCGCTGGGTGCAGGCTTCCAGCTGGCGAGCCACGATCTCGACATTCGCGGCGCTGGCAACCTTCTGGGCGATGAGCAATCGGGCCACATCCGCGAAGTCGGCTTCGAACTCTACCAGTCGATGCTCGAAGACGCGATCATGGCAGCAAAGGCCGGGGAAATGGGTCTCGAGCCCTCTCGCGACAAGGTCTCGCCGCAAATCACGGTCGACGCGCCGATCATGATCCCCGAGGATTACGTGCCCGATCTGGCGGTGCGGATGGCATTATACCGCCGTCTCAACCAGGCTGAAGACAAGGCAGAGATCGAAAGCCTGGCCGCCGAGATGATCGATCGCTTCGGAGATCTGCCCGCACCGACACAAAACCTGGTGCGCCTGATCGAGATCAAGCACCAGGCGATCGAGGCCAACATCGCCAAGATCGATGTCGGCGCGCGCGGCACACTCGTCACCTTCCACAAGGACGATTTCCCCGATGGCCCGGGCCTTGTCGCCTATGTCGACAAGCTGAAAGGCACAGCGAAACTGCGCCCCGACATGAAGCTCGTCATCAACCGGGTATGGGGCGATCCGCAGAGCCGGCTCAACGGGCTGTTCCAGCTGACCAAAGGCCTCAGCAGCGTTGCACGCAAGGCCGAGCGCGCCAAGCGCAAGCAGGCGGCCTAGCCCTGCACTGATCGGCTGTTCTCTTCAGGCCTGGTGCGCCGGGCCGCGCGTCCAGATCGCCAGCGGGCGCATCGCCTCGCGCCAACGGTCCAGTGGCCGCTCGAACAGGGCGGCGAAGCCATAGCAGAAGAGACAGGTGACGATCACCAGAGCGGCGTCCGACACAAGGCCTGCACCCGCGATCCCGATGGCGGCGAAGAATTGCAAGGCGGGATAATGCACGAGATAGAGCGAAAAGCTGCCTCCGGCGAGCCAGCGCACAGAGCGCTCAAAGCGCGGGGCCTCCTTCGCGCACAGCACCGCCATACCGGCAAGGTGCGCGCCGACCAGTACGGCAAGCACCGTGTTCCAGACGAACTCGTCGGAAAATCTCAAACCCCATTGCCCGGCTGGATAGAGCGAAGACAGCGCCTGTGGCACATCCATAGCCAGCGCGAGCGCGTAGAGGATGACCGGCGCCGCCGCGAATGCCAGCGCGAACTCGCGACCCGGCAAGCGCCCGCTTGCAAGCATCCTCTGCAAGCCGACCCCAAGCAGCCAGCACGGCATCAGCAGCAAGACGTTGGGCCCCACGATCAGCGCGCCTGCGCCAAGCCAGATCCAGCGTCGTGCCCCGCGCATGAAGAAGAACATGCCGAACAAAGCGTAATAGGCGGCCTCGTAGCTGAGCGACCAGTAGGGACCGTTGGTGCCGAGCCTCTCACTTCCGAATGAGCCTGCACCGGTCCATTCGCTGGAGAAGGTCAGGCCGCGCACCATCATCTCCCACAAGGGCAGCGGGTTGTATTGAAATCCCTGGTAAAGCGCCGGCGCAATCGCTGCGCCCAGGCGATCAAGAATGAAGGTAATGAGCAAGGCTGGCAGCGCGACCGAGATAAGCCGGGTCAGCCGGTCAAAGGCATATTGCCCGGGTGCTGGCGCCTTCTTGTGCACCGAATGGCTGATCACGAGGCCGGAAAGCACGAAGAATACGACCACGGCGTCGCTGCCCAGATTAAGCTCCCTGATCCAGATCCAGCGCCCTTCAGAAAAGCGCGGATAGGCAAAGTGGGATATCAGAACAACCAGCGCCGCCCCGAAGCGCAAGCCATCAAGATAAAGTGAAAATCCGCGCGTCATGGGCGTTCAACCCCGCCCTCAGGCAATGACTGATCGGCTTGCATGCTCGCGCTCGAGGCTCCTTCGCGCCCGAAAGCTGCATCAAAGCTGTCGGCAAAGGGCACGCCCAGCGCCGAGACAATTCCCGTATGGCGTTGGGGCAAGCGACGGCCTTCGCGATCGGCGAGGCCATATTCGATCTCTTCCACGCCCTCGGGCACATAGAGCGTGCCGAACATCCAGTCCCAGATTGCCAGCACTTCCCCATAATTTTTGTCATGATGGCGCGGGGCAAGCGAATGGTGGATCTGGTGCTGCGCTGGCGAGATGAAGACGTGTTCGGCCCTTTGCCCAAAGCTGAGCCACACATGGCTGTGCCGCAAATTGGCTCCCAGCGCGTTGAAGGCGACATAGAACAGGTTGGCCCCCGCAATCGTCACCAGGCTTGGCCGTTGGTCGAGCAGGACGAGGAAACTGCCCTGCAGCAGCCCGATCAGAACGCTTCTGACTAGTGTGGAGACGAGATCATAGACCGGATGCTTGCGATAGAGCGTGAGCGGCGTCATCACTTCGGCGGAGTGGTGCAGCGCGTGAAAGGGCCAGAAAACCGGGCTCTCATGATGCAGACGGTGCACCCAGTAGGTCGCGAGATCGGCGATGACCAGCAACAGCAACGTGATCCAGACGGGATGCAGTGAAGCGATCTGCACGCCGATCGCGACATTGTCTGCAAGTGCGGCGGCGATCAGCGATCCCACCGCGACGATATTGAGCAGCCCGATCAAGGCGATCACCCGGTTAAGCGCAAACAGTTTCAGATCGAGAATATGCGAGGGATGCAGATAGATCGCCCTGGGGAACAACCACGCAAACAAGGATTGCCGTATCCCGCGGCGCCAGTGAATGATGCCGCAAAGGGCAATCATTGCAAGGATATAGACGGGGAAAACCCGATCCGACGGACCGACAATGGCCGCGAGAATATCGCTCCACGCATTGCCCTCCAACGTCATCATCGCCCTTCCAACTCTCGCCCCAACCCTCGTCAATGCTCGCGCGCCCGGCGGTCCTGTTAAGGAGGCCCTTTACAAAAGGTCCCGTGAAAGACGCCGCACGCTCTGCTTCACATGAACAGATGACACGGGTTTCCTAAATTATGGTGCACGAAGGATGAAGAAGCCGGCTTGCGCGATCAGGCGCGGGACTTGCGATAGCCTGCTGCGCGCGCCTCGCTCTCGGTGCAAAACATCTCCTCGGCGCGGGTCACAGAGTAGTAGGGGCGGCCCGGCAGATGGTATATCCAGTCACCCCGGCGGCTGCGATTGCCTTTGATCGTGCAGCCATATTCGTTGCGGTAGACGCGCTCGGGCACGCCTTGCCTGCGCGAAGTGTGCGCCTGTGTGGACGCAGCGCCGCGGCGCGAAGCCATGTCGGAAGGGGCGGAAGCCTTGTTCGCCCTTCGCCACACCGCAGGCTCGATGAAGCTCCCGCTCCACAGACCGGCCCCCATGCGTTTGGCGAGATCCCTTGCTTCGCCATAAGCGAAAGGCGCATCATCGAGCGTGATCGCCATGCCCCGGCGCACCATTTCACGGCCGAGATCGAAAACGGGCGTGCGACAGGTCGCGATGCCGCGGCCATACACATCACGGGCAAAGATCGTGCAGGATATCGCCGCGTCCCCGACAATCGCGGCCAGTTCGGCGGTGGCATCGCCCCCGCACGCCCAAGGACCGTCAGCGCGCTCGCAGGTCTGGCTCGCCTCGGGCGCGTCGATATGCGCCAGGCGGATGCGCATGTTGCCCATCGCCAGCGTGTCGCCATCGACCACACGGGCAGTGCCCTCGATCACCTGCGCCGCGACAGGCGCGGCGAGCGACAGGAGGCAAAGAACAGCGAAGGCAGGAGCAAGGCGTCTCAGGGGCATAAAAAAGGGCTAGCGGACAGATCTTAATGATCCGTCAGCTGCGCATACCCGCCCTTTTCCTTGCGTCTTAATTTGCTATCATATCGTAATACTGGGTAAGCAGCGATCCAGGCGATCTTGCCCAGGCGGCAATCCAACAGCATGAGGCGAATGATGAAACAGGCGATCTTTGACCACCTGCCCCCCGCAACCGTATTCGGCATCTGGGCGTTTTTCGGCCTGGCGCCTTCGCAATGGGTCGAAGCGGGCTGGTCTGTCGCTCTCGTTTCCTTCGGCGTGATGGCCTTTGTGCAGGCGATGGAGCTTGTCCACGAACGGCACGAGGGCTGGCGCATCACGCGCAAGGAACTTGCCACCGATGTCTTCTACATGCTGCTGGTGATCTTCGTGATCGGCACGCTGACCGAGATTTCGGTCGACGGGCCACTTGGCCAGGCCAAGGAAGCGCTCGGCATCGCGACACCGTGGATCACCACGCTGCCCTTTCTTGCGCAGGTGCTGATGATCATGCTGATCTTCGAGTTCGGCCAGTACTGGATGCACCGCTTCATGCACAATAACGATGTGCTGTGGTCTACCCACGCTCCTCATCACCATGTCACCCAACTGAACGCGCTCAAGGGCTTTATCGGCAATCCGATCGAGCTGTTCCTGATCGGCCTGAGCGTTATTGCCTTGCTGGATTTCACACCCGCCGCCTATCCGGCTGCGTTCCTTTCGCTGGGTGCGATCGCGCAATATGCGCACGCCAATATCAAGTCGAACCCGCCGATATGGTTCAGCTTTTTCTTCACCACGATCCGCCACCACAGCCTGCACCACACCGCGCTCAGCTATGAGGATACGCGCTGCAATTACGGCAATTCGGTCATCTTGTGGGACCGGGTATTCAGCACCTTCAAGGAAGGCGAATCCGAGGTGGTGGGGCAAGGCGACCGCCGGCGTCTTTCGATCAAGGAACAATGGCTGTTCCCGGTCACCTTCTTCCGCGAGAAACGCCAGCGCGAACCGGCCGAATAACGCAAGACAGGCTCAGAATTGCTTGTCCGAGAATATCTGCTTCATGCGCCGCATGGTGAGGAACATCTCGGCACGCTTCGCGGCTTCGGGATCGGCCAGTTCCTCTTGAAGAAGGGCAACCGCCTTTGCCAGATTCTCGCCCAGCGAACCCTGATCCGGCGCGCTCAGCGCGTAGGATATGCCTTTGTCCATCGCGCCTTCGCCCTGCAGCAGGCTTTCGATCCAGCGCGCAATATCGCGTGAATAGATCGGCATCATCTGCACCGTGAGATGCAGCGAAGGCCCCTCACCCGCCGTCTTGGGCCAGTGCCAATGGCGGCGCGGCACGTAAAGGATATCACCGGGGCTCAGGCGCACGATTTCATCGGGCGGGGTCTGCGGCCGCTCGCAATCCGTCCAGGTGGCGCCCGCCGAAGGCTCGGGCGTCTCCCACAAGAGCCAGTCCTTTTGCCCCTCGACCTGGATGATGAAAACGTCCTCGGTATCGAAATGCGCGCCGAAGGCACTCGCCCCCTCGGCGCTGCCGAAATAGGCGTTGATCTGCGAGGCGTAACCGGTCGTCTTGAAGACATCGCGGCAACAGGCATGCGCGTGCGGCACGCGCCCGGCTATCCAGTCGAAGACAAGCGTGTTGCCCGCCGTCTGCTCGGCCAGTTCGTCAAGCGCCGGAGGCTTTTCCCACATCGCCTTCAGCCGGAAGAAGGCATCGCGGTTCTTCTCGGGACTCGTTTCGCCGGGTGACGTGTAGCGGATGAAAGTTGACCCAACGCCCGCCTGATACAGGACATCAAGGTACTGATCGGCAGTGATGATGGGCAACATCTGCTCGGCCCTGCCCTTGATTGCCATGATCTGCTGGCGCCAGATATCGGCAAAGAATTCTTCGGGTGTGGACGGGTAGACCAGGCTTGCAAACGCATCGAGGCCTTCGGGGCGACCGGTATCGAGACTGTTTCGGATCATCGCACTGCGCCTGTCATCATCGCTGCTGCGGTCCAAGAAGCCTTGCAGTCATGGAACCGGCGTGCCAGCGCTATGGCAAGCGCGAGAATTCGTCAATCCGGGCGCACCGCGCCGACTGCGCAAGACTTATCCATGGCCCCGGCCGCGCGCGGTCTGCGCAAGATCGACCACCTTCTCGCTCGGCATCGGCTCCGCTCGCAGGAAGCCCTGCCAGTAATGACACCCCTCTGCCTGAATCGCGGCGCGCTGGATCTCGCTCTCGATCCCCTCGGCATAGACATCGAGATCCAATGCCTGACCGAGCGCAATGATCGCACGCAGCACAGCCAGCGCCTTCGCATCGCCGGGCACATCATCGACCATGATCTTGTCGAGCTTGATCGCGTCGAGCGGCAATTCGCGCAAGTAGCGAAAATTGCAGAAGCCGGCGCCGAAATCATCGAGCGCGGTGCGAAAGCCAAGCTGGCGCAAGGCACTGAGCGCGCGCGAGGCCTGCTCCATATTGCGCAGCAGCACATCCTCGGTGATTTCCAGCATCAGGCGCTCAGGCCTGATCGTGCTCTTCCCGATCAGCTTGGCGAAATCGGCTGCAAACCGCGGATCGCCCAGTTCCTCGGGCGTGATGTTGAGCGACAAGGTGAGATGGTCCGGCCAGTGCGATGCGTCTTCGAGCGCGCGCGCGACCACATGGCGCGACAGCGGTGCGACCAGCGCGGCGCGCTCGGCAATCGCGAAAAGGTCGCGCGCGCCGATCCTGCCAAGCGATGGATGGTTCCAGCGCGCCAGCGCCTCGGCCCCCGCCAGCGCGCCATCGCGGCAGGAAAATTGCGGCTGGAACAGCACCTCGATCTCGCGCCGCTCAAGCGCGCTCAGCAAATCGCCTTCCAGCGCCGCGGGTTTGACCGTGCGCGTCGCCGCGTCCTGATCGCGGCCGGTAACCATGCGCAAAGAGGGCGCGGAGCTTGGATTTCCCGATTCCATGCTGCGTCTTATAGATTCCCTTCTGCAACTCGGCGCGCTTCAATTGCAATCCGGCCAGATATGGAACATCACACAAGCCAGACGCGTCGCGCCCGCCGCGACGCCGATGCACCGGGGGAAACATTCACGATGGCCACATCACGCGCACAAGGCATAGCGCCGATGAATGAAAATGACGAAACGCCCGAAGAGCCTGGCAAGCAACGCGCCTTCGATCGCATCGCCCTTCTGGCCTCGGAATCGCCGCGCGCGCAGGAAGCGCGCGATCACCTTTCGCGCCAGGGCGATTTCGTCGAGCTCGAAGATGCCGACGTTGCGGTGGTGCTGGGCGGCGACGGTTTCATGCTCCAGACCCTGCACGCGATGCTTGATGCAGGCCGCATCATCCCTGCCTACGGGATGAACCTTGGCACGGTCGGCTTCCTGATGAACCGCTATGACAAGCGCGCCGTGATCCGCAATCGCCTCGCGCGGACCAAGAGCAAATGTATCGCGCCGCTGCGCATGCACGCCACCACGCAATGCGGCGAGGCGCATTCACTCTGGGCGATCAACGAGGTCTCGTTGCTGCGCGAAACCCGCCAGACCGCCTGGATCGAGGTGACCGTGGGCAGCCGGGTGCGCATAAAGCGGCTGGTGGGCGACGGGGTGCTCGTCGCAACGCCCGCAGGCTCCACGGCCTACAACCTGTCGGCCAACGGCCCGATCCTGCCGCTCGACAGCGAAATGCTGGCGCTCACACCGATCAGCCCGTTCCGACCGCGCCGGTGGAAAGGTGCGATCCTGCCAGACCGGATGAAGATCGGCCTAAGGGTACTCGATCCGGGCAAGCGCCCGGTGGCTGCGGTCGCCGACCAGAAGGAATTGCGCGACATCGCCGATGTCAGCCTGACGATCGAACACGGCACCGAACTCGAATTGCTGTTTGATCCCGGTCAGTCGCTCGAGGAGCGCATCGTCTCCGAACAATTCATGACCGATTGAAGCCTGGCCGGAGGCTGCCGCGCGCTGCCCCACCCTTCTTGCCGCCCCTTCTCGCCACATGGTGCCAAAAAATCCGTTGAAAGGGCCTTGCCAATCGCCGCGCTCAAACATATACGCCCGGCTCCGCGCACGGAGAGAAACCCGCTTGCGCTGCTCCCCGATAGCTCAGCGGTAGAGTAGGTGACTGTTAATCACTTGGTTGCTGGTTCGAGTCCAGGAGCAACGCGGTTCCCGCTGTGCCGAGGATGAAGGTTGTCCAGCTGGCCACCGGCAGGCCCGCATAGGTCACCGGGAATTGCTGCACGAAACGGTGCAGCAGGTAGAGGCCGAAGGAAATCTCGCCCAGCCACACCATCACCGGCAGGCTCAGCAGCCGCCCTGCGGGGCTGCTGGCGGCCTGGACGCTGGTGTAGACCAGCAGCCCGGCGAGAAGCGGGGCCACAGGGTGCCGATAGACGTCGAGCGATGTCATCCCGACGAGCAGGAAGGCGATTAATGCAAACGGCAGAACGGCGCTGCTGACCTTGCGAATGGTATCGGACTGCGTGCGCGAAAGATCAGCCACCAGCAGGCCTATCGCGAAAATGTGCAGATAACGAAGCGGATCGATCCGCCCGAAGAAGAAGAACGGGCCGATGGCGAGCAGCAGATAAAGCGCGACCAGAACGCCGCGCTTCAGCCAGCCGCGCCCTGCCGCCATCCACACGAGGATGAAAAGGATGTAGAAGTGGGATTCGACCGCGATCGTCCAGACCGTCAGATTCTCGCCCAGCAAGAGCAGGTGACGGTCGATCTGCCACGTCCGCATCGCGAAGATATCGAGGCCGAGCACCACATTGAGCAGCCCTGCGGATATCACCACCAGCGCGAACAGCGGATAAACCCGCGCAAAGCGCGCCGAGGCGTAGCGCCACGCCTCCCTCGCGGTGAATGCCCTTACAAGATAGATCTTGCCGAGCAGAAAGCCGCTGAGCACAAAGAACAGCGTCACGCCGAGCACCACCTGATAATCGACGGGCGCAAGGTGGTGAACAAGGACCAGCATCGCTGCTATCCCGCGCAGCCCGTGGAGGGGCTTGATTATCTCGGCGCGGTCCATTCCCGGCGTCCCCCAAAAGCGCAATGCCTGCAGCACGATCCGTGCGATTGCCGCCTGGCTCGAATTTTGCGCCCGATTGGTGCCCCCGTTGGCGCGCTCAAGTCAAGTTCGAGCCTTGCAGCCTCGTAAATCCGGGCCTGTGCAACAAACACGATTGTCGCGGACGCAATGTTGCCGCAAATGAAAAATTGCGCAAAACTCTAGGCAGGCACGCGCGAAAGGGGGAATTAAAACTTGGCAACACAAAGCCTCTCAGGCCCGGCTGGCAGCAAGCCGATCGAGCAGAGGGCGTGGTTCGTCTTTGTGCTGCTGGCGGCTGCGGTCCTGGCGTTTGCGCTTGGCCGCGAAACCTCGATGTACCTGATCGCCCAATTTCCCAAGAGCGCCGAATTGCTGTTCTACACAGCCGCGCTTTTCAGCCTCGCGCTCGCTTTTGCGTCAAAGACCCCAGAGGACCGCTCGATCCGCATCCTCAGCGGCGGGGTAGGCATCATCCTCGGCCTTGCGGCCCTGCCCTCGCTGCTGGGCTATCCGGTGGCCAACGCGGATTTCGCCCCGATTGCGCAAAGGTTCTTTCTGATAGGTCCGCTGGCAGTCACCGCTTTCGGTATCCTCGCCTTCTGGCGCCCGGTCGCGCTGATCGCCTGCGGCTTTTTCCCGCTGGCCGAGCGTGCCATGATCCCGTGGGTATCGGGCCTGCCGATCAGCTCGCTCGACATCTATCCGGTCTACGAGGTTGGATTGTTCGTCGGCAGTGCCGTCGCAATCGCGATACTGGCAAAGAGCCTTTTTCCCGCCTTTACCGAGGAAAACCGCTTTTTCAGTCTGGTGTGGATCTTCGCTCTCGGCATCCACTTCGGCAATTACTTCTATTCGGGCGTCGCCAAGCTCATGCTGGACGGGCCGTTCCTGGCATGGGTGTTCGAAAACCAGACCAACAATACCGCCTTGCTGGCGGCGTGGTATAACGGGCGCTGGCTGCTTTCGTCCGACCCTGAGACATCGGTCCGGATCGCCCAGACGCTGGGCGCGCTCAACACGCCGATCAACCTGTTCGTCCTGCTGATCCAGATCGCCGCACCGATCGCGATCCTGCGCATGGGCTGGATCAAGCTGCAGACGATCCTTTACGACATCATGCATATCGGCATCTTCCTCGTCGTCGGGATCCTGTTCTGGAAGTGGATCCTGCTCAACCTCGCCTTCCTCGCCAGCGCGAGCCGTTTTTCGCGCGACCGGCTCGACACCGGGGTCAAGATCGTCGGGTTCCTGGCCGTCATCCTTGGGGTCCATGTCGCGCAGACCGCGCAGCTGGCATGGTACAATACGCCCGCCCTCACCTCGCGAATGATTTTCGCCAAGACCGAGGATGGCAAGGAATACCGTGTGCCTATCAGCTTTTTCCTGAACCAGGCCTACAGCGTCTCGCATGCGCGTTTCGCGGTCGCAGACGACAAGCTGTTTCCCACATCGGCCATGGGCAATACCCGCCTTTACAAGGTGCACCAGGCCGCGCTCGAATGCGATTTCAGCGAGGTCGGGAAGGCGAGGCGCTATCGGAGTTCTTACAGCCGCACCAAGGATACCGAGGCAACGGACCGTTTCATCCGGGCTCATCATCAGTTCTTTTTGAACCTTTCGGACGATGGGCGGTTTAACTACGTGCTATTCCCGTTTCACCACTTTTCGAACCCTGCCGATTACCGGGAATTCTTCGCACTCGATAAACGCCGTGTAACGTCCTATTCGCTGGTGAGCCGTTCGCACTGCATCGAGGCCAGGGATGGCAATTTGCACAGCCAGGTCCAATATGAGAGCCGATATGATATCCCCATCCGCTGACAATCCGGTTGAACATCGCGGCGATCAGGGCGGCGATCAGGGCGCTGACCTGACGATCATCTATGATGGCGAATGCCCGTTCTGCTCGGCCTATGTGAAGATGCTGCGCTTGCGTGAAAGCGTGGGCGATGTGCGTCTCATCAATGCGCGCGATGATCACCCGGAGGTGCTGCGGGTCAAGCGCAAGGGGCTCGACCTGCAGGAAGGCATGGTCGCCCATTACGGTGGCAAGGATTACTACGCGGATGAGTGCCTCACGCTGCTTGCGATGCTCAGTTCAGGCTCTGGCCTGTTCAATCGGCTAACAGGGTGGATGTTCAAGAGCGCCCTGCGCGCCAAGCTGATGTATCCGGTGATGAAAACCGGGCGCGGCATCACGCTGAAACTGTTGGGACGCAAACCCATTACTTGAGACGATTTGTCCCAATTCCTCGGCCCTTACGCAAATCGCCGTCAATTATGTATTCAGGAATGCAAATCTACTTTCTCATGCCAAGAACTGAAGGTGGAGAGAGTTGATGAGCGCGCCCCTTGGAGTTCTTGCATCGCTGGCGATGGTTTCGGGAACGGTCGAGCCTGAGCGTAATCTCGACGACGCTTCGATGCATTTCGCGACAACGCTTGTCACCGGCTACACCTGCAATCTGCTGGGCTATGGCGTCGACTATCTCGGCATCGTCGATTGGGGGCATGAAACGCGCGAGGCAATGATTGCATCGGGCATCGAACCCGATGAGGCAATGAACCGGATGCAGGCCGATGTGCGCAATGTGCGCAATCGGTTCAATGGCACTTACGGTTCAGCGATCACGGCATCGCGCTGGGCGATATTCGATTCCAACGTCCACAGTCATGGGCCGCAGGGCCGCTACATGAAGACTTTCACCAAGCGCTGTAATGAGCTGGTCAGGGACAAGCGAACCGCCGCCTTCCTCACCAAGCCGGATGAACGCGTAACCGGCGCAGACCTGAGCCGCAAGCTGCGCAGCCTGCTTGTAGCGGGCCGCCACGGGGAATGACCGGATGCGGCGTGAGGCGCGCCTAGTCGCGCCGCAGCGGCGTCAGCGCGTCCTCGCGCCCGTCACCCGCACCAATGCCGCCATCGACATACATCACCTGCCCGTTGACATAACGCGCCGCATCCGAGCTCAGGAAAATCGCGGCGTCCGCGATATCCTCGACCTCGCCCAGAAACCGCGAAGGGATGCGCTTGATCGATTCCTCGAATTTCGCCGGATCGTTGGAGAGGAATTTCACCCCTTCGGTGTTGGCGATGGCGCCCGGTGAAATAAGGTTCGCCCTCACCCCCGCCGGGCCCCATTCGATGGCCAGTGTCTTGGTCAGCTGGTTCACTCCCGCCTTGGCCGCGCAGGCATGCGCCTGAAAGGCGCGCGGATTGTCAGCCTGCCCGGCAGTGATCGCAATCAGCGATGCGCCCGGCTTGGTTAGATGATCAAAGCTCGCGCGGAAGAGGTTGAATGTGCCTAGCAAGTCAATGTCGATCACGGTCTTGAAGGCGTTGGCTGAAAGCCCGACGATCGGAGCGAAGAAATTGCCCGCCGCGCCGGCGATCACGATGTCGAGCGTGCCGTATGCCTCCCGGGTCTTTTCAACCACCGATGCGACGCCATCGTAATCGCGCACATCGCACGAAAGGCCCATCGCCTCGCCCCCGCCAAGCCCTCGCAATTCGGCCTCGGCGCTCGCCGCGCGCTCTGCGTCGCGCCCGAACACGACGACCTTCGCGCCCGCTTCCATGAAGCCGCGCGCAATGCCCAGATTGATGCCGCGCGTCCCGCCCGAAATGAGCGCGACCTTGCCGTCGAGCACCTTGTCGCTGAATGTCTGAGCCATGCCTTGCGCCTTCTTGTTTGTGAAAGTCTTTCCGCCCCAACGCGCGCGGCGCCATCGGGTGCCCGGTCAGGTCAGCAGCAGCCGCGCTCCCACGAAAATGACCAGCACCGCCGTCAGCCAGCGCACCCAGCGCATCGGCAGGACGCGCACCGCCAAAAGGCTGCCCACCTGTCCGCCCACCGCCACCGCGATCAGCAGCGGCAGGGCCGCATCGACCACGCCTCCGAACACGCCGGGGCCCTGTTTCACCAGCTGCCCGACAAGACCGAAGAGCGAATTGACGAGGATGAAGACACTCGCCGTTGCCGCGATGGCGCGCGCCGAATTCCAACGCGCCAGATGCAGCAAGGGTGCAAGGAAGATGCCTCCGCCAATCCCGACGAGGCCCGCAAGATAGCCGATGGGCACAGCGACGAACGGGGCCAGTCTTGCAAGAGCGGTGGGTTTCTCGGCCTTCGCCTTGCTTATCGGCAGGAACATCGCTGCCCCGGTCAGCACCAGGCTGGCCCCCAGCAGCAGCAGAAAGCCTTCTTCGCCGATCGGGGCCAGCCCGCCCAGCAGCGCCGCCGGAGCGGCCAGCAAAGTCAGCACCAGCGCGCCGCGCCACGGGATGAGCCCCGAACGCGCAAAACGGATCGTGCCGCCCGCCACTACCACGATATTGCAGGAAAGCGCGACGACCGGCAGCAGCCGGTAATCAAGCCCCGACCACGCCAGTAACGCGGCATAGGTCGACCCCCCGCCAAAACCGACGCTGGCATAAAGCAGCGCGGTGGCGAAGAAAGCCAGCGCCAGCGCGGCAGGAACTGCCCCGATCACAGCCTAAGGCTGGCCTGATCCCTCACCCGCGCACGGGCCTTACTGCGCCGGTGCCTTGGCCGCGGGAATACCCACCGCGCCGTGGCAATGCTTGTACTTCTTGCCCGAGCCGCACGGGCACAGCGCGTTGCGGCTGATATTGTGATGCGCATAGGGGTTTTCGGTGATTGCGCCGCCCGTGCCCGCTTCGGCGCGCGGCGATCCGGCGAGCGATCCGATCATGTCGGGGCGCTGCGAGGAGCCGTCGTGATCGTTCGAATTGTCGAGCCCGGTCAGCGGATCGATATGGCTGGTGAGGAATTCGGGCAGTTCGGGCAGCGCCTTGGGCGGCTCAGGCTGAGCGATGCGCAGTTCGGACTTGAACAGGATCTGCGTCACCCCTTCGCGCAGCGTGTCGAGCATGGTTTCGAACAGGCCGAAAGCTTCCTGCTTGTATTCGTTGATCGGCTGTTTCTGGGCGATGCCGCGCATCCAGATCACCTGGCGCAGCGCGTCAAGCGTGGCGAGGTGTTCCTTCCAGTAATGGTCGAGCTGTTGCAGCAGCACGTCCTTTTCGACCGAGCGCCAGATGGACGGATCGTTCTTGGCGATCTTTTCCTCCATCATCGCATCGGTCTGCTCGCGCAGGCGCTCTTCGATGAGTTCCGGCTCGACCTGGTCTTCCTCCAGCCAGTCGTCGATCGGCGGCGTAATGCCGAAGACCTCTTCGACCTTCTCCTTGAGCTCGGCGATCTTCCATTGTTCGGGATAGGATCCCGGAGGGCAGGCATCGGCAACGATCGTGTTGATCGTATCGTGGCGCATATCGACCACGACATCGTCGACAGTTTCCGAATCCATGATCTCGGCGCGCTGTTCATAGATGACCTTGCGCTGGTCGTTCATCACGTCGTCATATTGCACGACCTGTTTGCGGGTATCGTAATTGCGCGCCTCGACCTTCTTCTGCGCGGTCTCGATCGCTTTCGACAGCCACTTGGAGCCGATTGCCTCGCCATCCTCGAGGTTCGAGTTCATCATCTTGGAAAACAGCGTGTCGGGGCCGAAAATGCGCAAAAGGTCATCTTCAAGGCACAGATAGAAGCGTGAGAGCCCCGGATCGCCCTGACGGCCCGAACGACCGCGCAGCTGGTTGTCGATGCGGCGGCTTTCATGGCGCTCTGTGCCAATGACGAACAAGCCGCCCGCCTCGATCACCCTGGCCTTCTCGGCGGCGACGTCTTCCTTGATGCTGGCAATGGCGGCGTCTTTCTCCGAGCCGTCTTCCATGCTGGCGGTTTCATCGTTGATGCGGAAATCGAGATTGCCGCCCAGCTGGATGTCGGTCCCGCGACCGGCCATGTTGGTGGCGATGGTGACCGCGCCAAAGCGGCCCGCCTGCGCGACGATATGCGCCTCGCGCTCGTGCTGGCGGGCGTTGAGGACTTCGTGTTTCACGCCTTCCTTGTCGAGGAAGTTGCTGAGCAATTCCGACTTTTCGATCGAAACCGTGCCGACCAGGATCGGCTGGCCGCGTTCGTTGTGCTCCTTGATCGTCTTTGCGATCGCCTGGAACTTGTCCATCGTGTTCTTGTAAAACTGGTCCTGCTCGTCGATCCGCGCGACCGGCAGGTTGGTCGGGATCTCGACGACGCCGACCTTGTAGATATCCCAGAATTCCGCCGCCTCGGTGGCAGCGGTCCCGGTCATGCCGGAAAGCTTGGGATACATGCGGAAATAGTTCTGGAAGGTGATCGAGGCCATGGTCTGGTTTTCCGGCTCGATCTTGACGCCTTCCTTGGCCTCTACCGCCTGGTGCAGGCCGTTGGACCAGCGGCGCCCGTCCATCATGCGCCCCGTGAACTCGTCGATGATCACGACCTTGTCGTCCTTGACGATATAGTGATCGTCGCGCCGGAACATGTGGACCGCCTTCAACGCCTGGTCGAGGTGGTGGACGACCTGTGTGTTCTCAACATCGTAGAGATTGTCCGTTTCCAGCAGGCCTTTGTTGTCCTCGGCATACTTCGGGCCGGAGATGATCAGCGGCGTACGGGCCTCATCGATCAGGATCGAGTCGACTTCGTCGATGATCACGAAATCGATCTCGCCGCGGTGGAGCACGATGCCGCCGATCAGCTGAACATCGAAATGGCGCATCCCGTAAATACGCACCGAAGCCTCGCGCACGGTGGCGAAGGCTTCGGGCAGAAGGTCATCGAGCTTCTCGCCCGCCTCGATCCGTTCCCGGAATTTCGCGGTTTGCGCTTGCAGTTCGCCATCGGACATGGCCTGCATCTGCGGCTCAAGGTCGTTGATCTGCCTGACGATCTTGCCGAGCGATTTGACGTAGCGATCATTCGAGGAGCCGAAGACCGATTTCATGATTGTGTCGAACATGGGCTTTTCTTGTGGTCCTGTATTTTCTGGTGCGGCGCGCCGGGCGATAAGCAGGCTGCGCTGGAAATATCCGGGAAATCGGGGATGCCTCGAGCCGGTCAGCGCCCGGATCGGGCGCACGGGCGCGTGGCATGAACCAGCATTGCTGGGAGGGGTCGCCCTATTCGAGCGAGAAGTCTGCGCCTACGATGACCGAGGGCGGCATCACGCCGGGCAGGCGCGGCCGAGCCAGCGGTCTGGCCTGCTCTTCGCACAGGATCTTGCGCCCTTTCGGGGGAAGCTCGCACTGGCACGCCGCACCCTTGTTGGAATTGGCGATCTCGACCAGCGTCTCGATATCGTAGGACAGATCGTCCAGCCGCGATGCATGCGCCGGCGCGTGAAGCGCGGCAAGGCCTGAAAGGATGGCCAAAAGGGCAAGCAGGCGGCGGGTCATGATGCTGATTGATAAGCCTTCGGAACGCTTTCGTCCACTCCCTAGCAGGCAAAGACTAACGCTTTGCTGAATGCTGTGCCCATCGCGCAACCGCAAGGCGCGGGCTGGCTCGGCATAGTCGTTGCGTCGCTGTGCCTTGCGACCTAAGGGCGCAACGATCATGGACCTTGCACGCTCTCCCCTCGCCCGGCCCTTTCCCGATATGCCCCCCATCGCAGGGGTGAGCCTGCGCGTGGCGCGGGCGCGCTACAAGAACTGGGACCGCTGCGACCTCACCCTGGTCGAGCTAGCCGAAGGCACGAGCGTTGCGGGCGTCTTCACCCAAAGCGCCTGCGCCTCGAGCGAGGTCGAGATCGGGCGCGAACAGGTCAAGGCGGGCACAGCGCGCGCGCTGGTGGTCAATGCAGGCAATTCCAACGCCTTTACCGGACATCGCGGGCGCGAGGCGGTCGAGGCGATCATGGCGCAAGTGGCGCAAGGCATCGGCTGCAGGGTTGACCAAGTGCTCGTATCCTCGACCGGCGTGATCGGCGTGCCTCTGCCGATCGATCGCGCGAAAACAGGCGTTGCAAACGCGCTCGAGGCCCAGCCATGTGCATGGGAGGACGCGGCCAACGCCATCGCCACCACCGATACCTTCGCCAAAGGCGCGCATTCCAGCGCCATGATCGGCGATACCAAGGTCCACCTTTGCGGCATCATCAAGGGTTCGGGCATGATCGCACCCGACATGGCCACAATGCTGGGCTATATCTTCACCGATGCGAGCGTTGCGCCCGGTTTCCTTCAAGAATTGCTGAACGCGGCCAATCTGCAGACTTATTCTTGCATCACGGTCGATGGCGACACGTCGACCAGCGACACAGTGCTGGCTTTTGCCACCGGGCAGAGCGATGCGCCGCGCATCACGGGCTGGGATTCTCAGGGCGCCGATGCGTTCGCCGCCGCGCTCACCGATATCTGCCGCCAGCTTGCCCAGCTTGTCGTGCGCGACGGCGAAGGGGCATCGAAGTTCATCACCGTGCGCGTTTCGGGGGCTGCGAGCGATGAAAGCGCGCGCCGCGTCGGCCTTGCGATCGCCAACTCCCCGCTGGTCAAAACCGCGATCGCGGGGGAAGACCCCAACTGGGGCCGCGTCGTGATGGCGGTCGGCAAGGCCGGCGAACCGGCGGACCGCGACAGGCTCTCCATCGCCTTTGGCGGCGTGTGGACCGCGCGCGATGGCTTGCCGGTCGAAGACTATGACGAAGCCCCCGTGGCCGAGCACCTCAAAGGCGAGGAAATAGACGTGGCGGTGGATCTGGGTGTGGGATCGGGTCACGCCTGTGTGTGGACCTGCGATCTGACTCACGGCTACATCTCGATCAACGCGGACTACCGGAGCTGACATGAGCGGACTTTCGGCCCTCGACGCGGAAATCCGCGACCTGTTGCGCTTTGCTGCACAGCGTTCAATGCTCCCGCGCTATCGTGCCCTGGGCGAGGACGAGATCGAGATGAAGGGGGTCGATGACCCTGTGACCATCGTCGATCGCGAAGTCGAAACCTTCCTCACCGAAGCGCTGACCAAACTTGCGCCGGGCGTCGCCGTCGTCGGCGAAGAGGCGGCGGCGGCCGATCCCGCGGTGCTCGAGGCGCTGGGTAGCCAGTGCTGGATCATCGATCCGCTCGACGGAACGGCGAATTTCGCACGCGGCGAAGGGCATTTCGGCATTATCGTCGCGCTGGCCTATGCGGGCGAGGCGGTGGCAGGCTGGATCTACGATCCCGTTCGCGACCGGCTGTGCCACGCAAAGCGCGGCGAAGGGGCAATGATCGACGGTGACCATGTGCGCGCCGAGCCATCGGGCCACGCCCCGCCCAACCTCGCCGCGATGAAGAACTTCATGGGAACCGAGCAGCGCGCGCTGTTCGAGGCCGAGGTGGAGCCGCATTACACCGTGGTGCAGGCTCCGGGCGCTGCGGCGGAGCAATATCCGCTGATCGTCTCTGGCGGCCACGACACCGCGATCTACGAGCGCACGCTTGCATGGGATCACGCGGCGGGCTGCTTGTTCCTCAACGAAGCGGGCGGTGCGTGTCTGCGCCCCGATGGCTCACCCTACCGCCTCGACGATGGCCGCAAGGGCATGATCGGCGCGGCCTCGCGCGGATTGTTTGATGAACTGGCCGAACGCCTGCTGCGCGTCGGTTACATGCCTTCTGATTGATCCGCGCTCAGGCATCGGCTTGGGCCGGGTGGCTCGGCGGCGCGCACAGCCGCGCCGCCGGAAGCCGGATTACAGTTCGCTTTCGAGCCAGTCCTTGAGCTGGCTCTTGGGCGCAGCGCCAACCTTGCGCGCGACCGGTTCGCCGTTCTTGAACAGCACCATAAGCGGGATCGACTGCACGCCCATCTCGCCCGGCGTCACGGTGCTTTCCATGATGTCCATCTTCGCGATGGTGACCTTATCGCCCAGCTCTTCACTGATCTCTTCGAGCGACGGGCGCGATCATTTTGCACGGGCCGCACCACTCGGCCCAGAAGTCGACCAGAACGGGCTTGTCGCTTTCGAGCACGTCGGATTTGAAGCTGTCATCGGTGACGTTGACGGTGGCCATGAAGAATTCTCCTGAAGTTTCGTTGCACCCTATCTAGCCAAGAATGGCGGGACCTCAATACGCCTCGGGTCCCACATCCCCATAGCTTTCCTGCGCGATGCCCAATTGATCCTTGTGCGCCTCAAGCGTTTGCGCGGGCAATTCGATCAGTTGCGGGGTCTGGGTGTAGAGCACGCCGGCGCGCACCGGGCGGCCGGGATAGATCGCCTCGAGCGCAGCAACATAGGCCGCCATCTGGCGCAAGGTGCCCGTCGGTACCGCGCCGACATCCCTTGGCGGGCGGCGCGTGGTCTTGAAATCGACGATGGTAATGGCATCGGGGGTTACCAGCAGCCGGTCCAGCGTTCCGGTGACCACAATGGCGCCCACCGTGGCGCTGACCGGCGCCTCGGCGAGGGCATCAGGCCCGAAAATCGCGGCAAAATCAGGCGTCTCGAGCACGCGCAGCGCGGATGCGAGCATTTCGGCGCGCATTTCCTGCGTCAATTCTCCCGCCTGCCTTTCAAGCCAGGCGGTCGCCGCCTGACGACGCTCATCGGGGGCCAGATCGGGCAGCCGTTCGAGCAGACGGTGGATCAGCACCCCGCGCCGCATCGCCGCGCGCATCGCCTCGGCATCCTCGACCAGGGCCATTGGCGGGTCCGCCCCCTGCTCCTCGCCCGCATTGCTGGGAGCGAGCGGGCGCGGTGGCCTGGGTTCAGGGCCGATCGGCGTCGTCGCCCAAGCGGGCAGGTCCAGCCGCCCTTTATCGGGCAACACCGCATCGCTTGCACTGACCAGCGGCTCGGCGCGCGCGCCCAGTTCGCGGCGCGCGCCCCAGATCGGATCGCTCAGCGCCTCGTCCTCGAAGATCGGCTCAAGCGCGGCGAACCAGCTGTCCTCGTGCGGGCCTTTCTTGGCATCGCGCGGGCCGAGCGCGCCGGTGAGGAAAAGCGCCTCTTCCGCGCGCGTCATCGCGACATAGAGCAGCCGCCAGTGCTCCTGCATATCGGCCACGCTCGCTTTTTCCTCGGCCTCGCTGACGGGGCCGACCTTTTCGCTCTTCGAGAGCGACGGCAACGGCACCGCCGCACAATCCGCCTCGCCCTCGCTCT
Organism: Erythrobacter sp.; assembly: GCA_043567175.1. GTDB lineage: Bacteria > Pseudomonadota > Alphaproteobacteria > Sphingomonadales > Sphingomonadaceae > Erythrobacter. Next base: position 352,203 of record CP121323.1, on the reverse strand, counting down.
CGTCCTCGCTCTCACCGTTACCCAGCGGATCGTCCGCCAGTTCAAGCTCGCTTCCCTGCCCCGGCGCGCCCGTCGCATCGGCGAGGATCACGATCGGTGCCTGCAAGCCCTTGGAGCCGTGCACCGTCATCACCCGCACCTGCCCGCCCGCATCATCAGGATCGCGCTTCAATTCTGCCGCGCCCGCATCGAACCATTCGATAAAGCCTGCAAGGCTCGGCGTGCTGGCGCTTTCATAGGAAAAGGCAGCGTTGAGAAGCTCGTCGAGCGGGTCGTTTGCCTCGCCACCCAGGCGCGCAATCAGCTTGCGCCGCCCCTGCCACGGGCCGGTGAGCACCCATGCGATCAGCGCCTGCGGGGTCTCGAAATCGGCGAGCCTGAGCAGGTCGCGCAGCCGCTCGGCTGTCTCCGCAACGAAAGGCGGCGCGTCGCGTCGGCGCAGGTGATGCCACAGCGGCATGTCTTTCTCGCGCGGCAAATATTCGAGCAGGTCGTCCTGCGTCCACCCGATCAGCGGGCTCGCCAGCAAGTTTGCGCATTCCAGATCATCGAGCGGCTGTGCGGCAAAGCGAAGCGCGCTCATCACGTCCTTGACCGCGAGCGGTGCGCCAAGGCGCAGACGGTCGACGCCCGCGACCGCGACGCCCGCCTCGTGCAGCTTGGCGACGATCTGCGCGGCGAGTATCCCGCGCTTGCGCACCAGAACCATGACATCGCCCGGCGCGGCATGGCGGCGCTCGCCCTTTTCGAGCACGAAACGATCCGGCCCCGTGACCCATTCGCGCACCTGCGCGGCGATCTTTGCGGCCAGCACGGTATCGTGATGGGCGAGCCAATCACGGCTCTCGTCCGCTTCTTGCGCATCCTCGCCCGGTCCATCAGTCGCGCGCACCGGTTCCCACAGCGCGACCTGCCCCGAACGGTCATCGCCCTCGTGATCGGGCGGCGTACCCGGCAGTCCGAACGCCTCGTGCCCCAGCAGCGCGATCGCGCGATTGACGAAATCGAGCACAGGCTGCGCGGTGCGGTAGGACCGCCCGAGATCGAGCGGCAGAAAGCTTGGAATATTGCGCCTATCGCGCATGCCGGCGGCGTTCTCGCGCGCTTCGAGGATGCGGCGACGGATCCTGACCTTGGCGCGCTCGTAATTTTCAGGGCTGGTGCCCTGGAAGCCGAAAATCGCCTGCTTGTAATCGCCGACGGTGAAGATCGTGCGCAGCTTGTCGCCGGCTGCACCTTCGCCGCTGAAGAAATCGTCGATCAGCGCCTCGACGATGTCCCATTGCGCCGCATTGGTATCCTGCGCCTCGTCGATCAGGATGTGATCGAAGCGGCGGTCGAGCTTGTAGCGGATCCAGGCGGCGGTATCCGACCTCGCAAGCAGCGATGCCGCGCGCCGGATAAGGTCGTCGAAATCGAGCAGGCCCTCGCGCCTCTTGGCCTCGATCCAGCGCAGCGCAAAGGCGCGCCCCAGTTCGAGCGCGGCGGTGAGCAATTCGGCAAGGCCCAGCAGAGCGATTCGCTCCTCCACCATCGCCACAGCCTGTGCGATCAGGTCCTGCCCTTCGCTGAAGGCGGGATCACTTTCGCGCGGCTTTTTGAGCTTGAGATTGGGCGTTCCATCCGCCTTGAGCAGCGTCTTGCGAAATTCGCTGTAGCGCGATGCGCGCGTCTCGCAATCGAGCGAAAGCCACTCGGTGATGAAGGCGATGCATTTATCAGCGGTCTTTGTCCCCCAATCCTCCAGCGGAGCGATCATCGCCTGAAGCGCATCATCAGGAAAAACCTCGGGGTTCAGGCCATCGAGCGCCCAGCTCTCGTCCGCATCAGCCGGGATGCCCAGCAGACCCTGCCGCACGCGCGCATCCACCGGCGAAGCCCACGCTACGCGCCCTTCCCACAATTCCTCGCGCGCCGCGCAGCGCATCAGCCAGCTGTGAAGACTGCCCGGGTCCTTGCGGGTGACGAACAGCTCGACCGCCGCAAGGATGCGCGTGTCGCGCGTGCGCTCGGCCTCGGCCAGCATGTCCGCCAGCACTTCGCGCGCGAGCAGTTCACGCTGGCGATCATCCATCGGCTGCGAGCCGGGGGCAAGCTCGGCCTCTTCGGGAAAGCTTGCGAGCAGCCATTGCGAAAAGGCGTGGATCGTATCGATCCTCAGCCCTCCGCCCGGGCAATCAAGCACACCTGCAAACAGCGTGCGCGCGCGCGCCAGCGTATCGGGATCGACCGGTGCGCCGAGGTGCCGCAATTCGGTCGCGAGCCTGGTCTCCTCAAGCCGCACCCAGCGCGCAAGCACGGCGTTGATGCGGTTCGCCATCTCTGCCGCGCCCGCCTTGGTGAAGGTGAGGCACAGGATCTGCCCCGGCTCGACATCGCGGCGCAGCAGCAGCCGCAGGACGCGCGCGGACAGTACCTGCGTCTTGCCGGTGCCCGCCGAGGCGGACAGCCAGACATTGTCCGCCGGATCGACCGCAGCAAGCTGGTTGTCCTTCAAGGGGAAGACGCTCGCGCTCATTCGGGAGCCTTCTCCCTTTCATCGAAGACCCATTCCTCGAGCCGCATCAGCTGGTCGTAATCGGTGTAGCCGGGATAGTCGGGGTTCTCCTTAGCGGTGAAAGGATCGCTGCCGGTGATGTAGCGCGTGATCGCTTCGGTCAGCTTTCGTTCGTGAAGCGGCAGGAACTCGTCCGGCTCAAGGCCCTGCTCACGCGAGGTCAGCTTCATTGGCGAGGAGATCTCGCCGAAATGCTCGCCTTTCTTGCGCAGCGACCAGTATTCGAACAGGCTGGCCTCGCCGCTCAGTATATCCTGCCCCCCGCCTTCCTCTGCCGCCTTGAAGCCGCCTTCCCGCGCAATCAGGCCCAGCACACCCAATTGAAGGCGGTATCCCGCGGCGGTTTCCTTCTTGGACGGTGGCTTGCCGCTCTTGTAATCGACGATCGCGAGCGTGCCGTCGGGCATGCGGTCGATCTGGTCGGCCTGGCCGTGCACGCGCACGCCGAGATAGTCCATCGCGCCCCAGCTTTCTGTCAGCGCGATCATACGCCCGTCCTCGTGGCCCATGTCGACCCACTCCTCGAATCGGGCGAGCGCGGCCATGATGCGCGGGCGCCAAAGTCCCCAGAGCAGCGGGTGCGGGTTGGTTTTTCGAAGCTCGGCCTCGGCAAAAGGAACCAGCGGCAGGTCCGGCGTATCCTTGCGCGCCTTGTGCCAGGCATCCAGGATCGCGTGGACCAGCGTGCCGCGCAGGGCGGGATCGCTGAACGGATCGGCGGCGAGCGGGTCCAACGCCCGAAGGCCCAGGATCTTCTGCGCGTAGAACTGGTAGGGATCGCCCAGCAGCCGGTCGAGCGCGGTGGCGCTGATCGAGACCTTGCGCAATTGGGCGGGCGGACGCGGCATCGGGCGCGGATAGCGCGTCTCCACCGGTTCGGGCGCACGGTCGAGCAGCGGCAAGAGCCGCGCAATCCTGTCCTCGCGGTGCTTTTGTGCCTCGGCCTCGCCCAGCAGCGCCTCGACCCGCAGGAGAAAGCGCGATGGCCGCGTCGGCCCGTCCGCATCGCGCTGCGACCGGCTGAGCACCACTTCGGGCGCGCCCATCGCACCGGCAAGATCATGCGCGGCAAGGCCGATGCGAAACTCTGATCCCGGCACGCCGAGCGCGCGCAGAACGCCGGGGGCAAGCAGGCTGTCGGGCGACGGGGTCTGCGGCCAGGTGCCTTCGTTGAGGCCGGCGCAAATGACGAGGTCAGCGCGGGTCATGCGCGATTCAAGCAGGCCGTAAATCGCCACGCGCGGGTGGCCGCCATAGGGCGCGCGCACCGCGATCTCGTCCATCGCATCGCGCAAGGTCCGGGCGAGATCCGTCTTGTCGAGCCGCGTGCCGCAATCAGCCGCGTGAAGGCGCAGATCCTCGACCATGCGCGCAAGCGATCGGCCATCCGCCTTCGCCCAGACCGCTTCGCCCGCAAGCGCCTCTGCCGCCGCGCCAAGGCCGTCGAGAGCCTCGGCAAGAGTGATCGTCTTGGGCCAGTCGATGAGCGGCGCGAGGATTGCCTCGACCCCTTCCCACCAGCCGACCACCTCAGGCGACTTCGTCTTCGCCGCGGCGCTGCGCAGGGCCTCCAGTCCGGGCGCAGGCGCAGGTCCGCGCAGCTTGCTTTCAAAAGCGCGCAGATGCGTGAGCCATTCGCGGCGCGTCCCGGTGTCGGCGCTGGCGACAAGCGGGTGGCTGAGCGCGCCGACCAGCGGCACCGGTGCAGCGCCCTCGCTGGCGATTTGCGCAAGCAGCGCGAAGAGCCGCCCGGCGGTCGAAAGCGAAAGCGGCTCGCCGGCAGTATCGTCGGCATCGATATGCCAGCGCCGCAAATGCTGCACCACGCGCCGCGCAAGGCCGCGATCCGCGCTGATGACCGCGACGCGCTTGCCGGGCTCCTCCAGCGCCTCGCGCACCAGCAGCGCGATGGCCTGCGCCTCTTCCTCGCTGGTTGCGCTTGTGAGCGTGCGAATGCCGGGCAGGCGGCGCTTGTCGGCTTCCAGCGTCACCCAGCTGCGGCTCGCCTGCGGGGGCAGGAACAGCGAGCTGATCGCGTGGCTGCGCGCCGGCTCGGCAGCGGAGACGCCGCGGCGGTGCCAAGGGCGCACTTCCTCGCGCGCAAGGCCCATCCGACCAAGCAGCAGCTTTAAGTGATATTGCGGATGGGTGAGCGCATCGTCTTTTGCGAAGACCTCGCCGTCCGGTTCATCGCTTGCGCCCGCGCGGCCCAGTTCGCGCCACGCTTCATCGTCCATCGAAAGGTCGAGATCGGGCAGGATCACCGCGCCATTGGGCAGGTCGGCCACACTTCTCAGCATCCGGGCGAGCGCCGGCGAGGCGCTGGTGACACCGGCAGCGACGATCGGCGTTGCAGGCGGGCTTTCGCGCCATTTGCGGCGCGCGCGTTCGAACAACAGGTTACGCCGGGTCGCTGCATCCACTTCGCCGCGCTCGGCCAGACGCGAAAGCCAGCGCGCCTGCACACGGGCGAACAGCCTGATTGATGCCTGCCAGTGGCCCGAAAGATCATCAAGCATGGCAAGCACAGGCTCACCCATCAGATCATCGGGCGTCTTTTCCTCGACCAGCAGCCGGTCCATCGCCCGCGCCACTTCCCGCGCGAGCCGCAAGCGCGCCGCGCCCGGCAGTGGCTTGCGGCCGAGCGCCTCGCTCTCCACCTCGATCAGGCGCGCCAGCTCAAGCCAGCGCCGTGTCGGCTCGACGGCGGGGGGAATGTCATCTGCGCCCAGCGGATCGAGCAGCGCGCCCAGAGCCTCGTCGAGGTCGAGATCGCCCACCGTGACCATGCGCGGCAGCAGCAGGCCCGCTTGCCCGCTCTCGCCCGTCAACCGCGTAAATGCCTCGGCAATCGTGCGCGCAGCCCTTGTGCTTGGCACCAGCAGCGTCAGGCGCGCAAGGCCCATTTCGCCCTCGGCATAACGCGGCACAAGGCCGGCAACCAGCGCATCGGCAAAGCCGCGATGGGCGGCGATGGAATAGACGTTGGGGCGGACTTTCGCGCTCAACCCTTCACGCCTCGCTCAGCGCGTCTTCGGTGGGCCGGATCGCCTGCGGTGTGCCGACTTCGAACCACTGGCCGGTGAAGGAAAGGCCGTAAAGCCGCCCTTCTTCGATGGCGCGGTTCCACAGGACGTTGGTCGAGAACTTGCCTTCGGGCGCATCGCGCAGCAGCCGTTTCGAGACCAGTTGGATGCCGGTATAGATGAAAGGCGCGATGCGTCCGGGCTTGCGCCGCGCCAAGCGACCGAGCGCGTCCATGTGAAAATCGCCGGCCCCTGCAAAATTGGCCGCGCGCGCATGGGGCACGACCAGCAGCAAGGCGTCCATCACCTCCGGGTCCCAGCGCCGGGAGAGATCGGCGAAGGCGTTTTGCGGCCCGTCGAGCCAGATATTGTCGGCGTTGAGGCAGAAGAAGGGATCAGGCAGCAGACCTTGCGCCTTGATCAGCCCGCCGCCCGTTTCGAGCAATTGGTCACGTTCGTCCGAGATCGAGACGCTGGGCTTGTCACGCACCAGAACATGCGCCTCGAGCGCATCGGCAAGGTAATGGACATTGACCACCGCCCTGACGATGCCCGCATCGGCGAGCCGGTCAAGCGCATGGTCGACAAGCGCCTTGCCCGCAACCCGCACCAGCGGCTTGGGCGTCGAGGCGGTGAGCGGACGCATCCGTTTGCCCAGCCCCGCGGCCATCACCATCGCCGTGTCGGTGACGAGATCCTTGCCCCCGCTCACCCGATCGTGCCCCCGCCCGCCTTGCGCAGGTCAGCCGGGATATTCGCATCGAACCACGCGGCAACCGGGGCGAGCGCGGGATGCGCAAGGTCGGCCTCCAGCAATCGCCACACGCGCGGGATCATGGCGAGATAGCGCGGCTTGCCATCGCGTTTGCAAAGCCTTGTGAAGATACCGACGATCTTGGCATTGCGCTGCGCTCCGAGGATTGCGTAATCGGCACGGAAGGCCCCGTCGCCCTGCCCGAACCGCTCAAAATAATAATCGAGCATGCGCGCGGCGAAATCCTGATCGACATCGCGCCGCGCATCCTGCAGCAGCGAGACGAGGTCATAGGCGCGGTGCCCCACCAGCGCGTCCTGGAAATCAATCAGGCCCTGCGGTGCGCCGGGCGAGCCGCCCAGCAGCATGATGTTTTCCGCGTGATAATCGCGCAGCACCGTGACCCCATCGCCCTGCCGTTCGACCAGCGGGGCGAGCACCTCGCGCCAGGCGGCATCGTAGGCCTCCTCATCAACGCCAAGGCCCTGCGCCGGCGCATACCATTCAGTGAAAAGACGCAGCTCGCGCAGATAGGTGTCCATGTCGTAGGCGCCGAACGGGCCGGCGCGATGGGCGTGCAATTCCACCAGCGCATTGATCGCGGCCTTGTAGGCGGCCTCTTCGTCGCCGGGCCTCGCATCAAGCCAGTCGCGCATGCGATCATCACCGAAATCCTCGAGCAGCACCCAGCCTGCGCGCGCGTCGCTGGCATAGATTTCAGGCGCGCGCAGGCCATGGGCGCGCAGCCATTCTCCCACGTGCAGGAATGGCGCGGGGTCTTCATTGGGCGGCGGCGCGTGCATCAGCATCGCGCCCGATGCGCCGGGCCGGCGAAGACGGAAATAGCGGCGGAACGAGGCATCGCCCGGGATGACTTCTATATCGGCCTTGCCCCAACCCTCGCGGGCAAGGAAATCGTGCAGTCCTTCGGGCAGGTCAGCCGCAGCGTTGTTCATGGCATCCGCTCTACCCAATCAGGCCCCGCAATCGCAATCGCAATCCGTCCCTCATCCGCAATCTCGAGCGTGATGTGCAGGCAGCCGGGTTCATCGCCAAAGCCGCCTGCGTGATCGGGCCATTCGGCGATCAGCACGGCGCCCTCGCGATATTCGTCAAGGCCAAGCTCGCGGGTCTCGGACGGGTCCTCCAGCCGGTAGAAATCGGCGTGGACCACCGCCAGGCTGAGCGGCGGCGCATCATAGGTCTCGATGATGGTGAAGGTGGGCGATGGCACTTCGCCCGCATAGCCGAGCGCGGCGATGATCGCGCGCGCCAGCGTGGTCTTGCCTGCGCCCAGCCCGCCTTCAAGCGCGACCACATCCCCTACGCGCAGCCGCGCTGCAATGCGGGCGCCGTAATCCTGCATCGCTGCAAGATCAGGCAGAATGACGCGCGCATTATTCATCAGGGCAACAGGATGGTCGCGGTCGTGCCCGCGCCCTCCTCGCTGGTGATTTCGAGGCTGCCGCCATGCGCTTCGATCATCTGCCGTGCAAGCGGGATACCCAGCCCCGAACGCGCCGGCATCGTGCCGCCTTCGACCCGGCCCTCTCCCTCGCGCACATTGGCCATGGCCAGCGCGAGTTCCTCGGGCGCCATGCCCCGCCCGTTATCGGTGATGGTGATTGCCGCGCTCCATTCGTCATCTTCGCCCGGCCTCGGCGCCTCGACCACGATCTGCCCGCCCTCAGGCGTGCCGGCGATCGCATTGTCGAGCAGATTGCCCACCGCGCGCGCCAGCTGGCGCGGATCGGCCATCGCCATGCGGCTCTTGCGGCCCTTGAGATCTAGCCCCAGACCCGCGGCGACAATCGCCGCCTCGCGCTCGCGGATCAGCCGGGTAAGGAAGGGGATGAGCTCGACCTTTTCCTTCTCCAGCGGCATCAGCCCCGCCTCGCTTTGCGAGAGGTCGAGCACGTTCTCGACCTGCTCGGTCAGCTGCGCGACCGAGGTGAGGATCGCATCGACATATTCGCTCGCCTGCGGCGTCAGATCGCCGCCCGCCCCGCTGGCGAGCATCTCGGCAAAACCGCTGATCGAGGTCAGCGGGTTGCGGAATTCATAGCTCATATTGGCAAGGAAGCGGGTCTTGACGCTGTCCGCCTCCTCGAGCGCCTCGGCGCGTTCGCGCAGCGCCTTTTCGGCCTTCTGCGAATCGGTGATGTCGAGGACCGTCAAAAGCACGTTGCCATCAGGCAGCGGCACGCCTGCAAAGCGCAGCGTGCGCCCGTCGGTGAGCTCGACCTGCCCGTTCTTTTCCTGCCGGTCGAGCGTCGCAGCGCGCACCACCGCGCCGATCCGCTCGGCCTCTTCGGCCCTGACGAGGTTTTCCGACATCGCATCAAGCAGCCCCTGCGCATCGGGGTGCGTATCGAGGAAGGCATCATCAAGCCCCCAGGTGGTCGCAAAGCTGCGATTGCGCAGCTGGACAGAACCATCGGGGGCAAAGATCGCAAGCGCCTCGAACAGGCTGTCGAGCGTGGCGGTGCGGGTGCGCAGCAGCGTATCGCGCGCAGAGGAAAGCGCGAGGCTTTCAGTGCGGTCCTCGGCCAGCATGACAAGGCCGCCATCGGGCATCGGCTGGGCAGCGACGCGCAGATGGGTTCCGCCCGGCAGCGGCCAGTTCTCGTCCTGCGCATCCGACAGGCTCGCGCCCGCGCCGAACCAGCCGAGGCGTTCGCGCCGCCATTCGGGAAAGTCGCGCACTTCGGGCGTGCGGCCTTTCTCGCGCGCATCGGCAAGGAAGCGGTCGAACGCAATCGCGCCATCCTCGCTGCCATCGCCGATATCCGAACCGAGTTCGAACAGGCGCCGGAATGGCAGGTTGGCGTGGATCATGCGCTCATCACCATCGAATTGCGCAACCCCGATCGAGAGCTTGTCCATCATCGCGCGCTGGGCATCGCGATAGGCGCGGAATTCGCGGCGGACCTGCTGCTGTTCCTCGACATCGATGGCATAGCCCGCGACCCCGTCCGCGCCCAGCGGCAGATCGGACACTCTCAGCGTCCGGCGCTCGCCGTGGATCGTGGCGGTAACGATGCGCTCGGCCTTCTCGCGCGCGCTGAAGGCGGCCCGCGCAATATCGGCAGGGCTGCGGTCGCGGTCAGGCTCGAGCAGCTCGATCTGGCCCTGCACCACGGCCTCGGCGCTATCCGCCCCGACCGCATCGACATAGGCCTTGTTGACCAGCTGGATCGCCATGTCGGGTCCGCGAAACCACATCGGCACGGGCGCTTCCTCGATCAGTCCCAGCAGCGCGCGAAAACCGGCCTGGGCGCTCGCCTCGCTCTGGCGCAGGCGGCTGAGTTCATCCTGGCTTTCGGAAAAGTCGAAGACCCAGACCAGCGCCGCGCCGCCGGGCGAGACCTGCGGGTCCGCGAGGCTGCCGATCAGCGCTAGGCTGCGCCCCGAACCCGGCAGCATCAGCGACATCTGAAAGGGCGCGGCGCTCTTTTGCGTGTGGCGCACATGCTCGGTCAACTCCTCGACCTGCGCGGCGCTGAGCCCGTCATCGCGGCCAAGCTCGGAGAGATAATTCGGCATCGCCTCAAAGCCCAGCCAGCGCGCCAGCCGCTCTGGCGCCTCGATCCGCCCGTCCACGCGCACCAGCATCGGGATCGCGGGCGCCCCGTCGAGCAGCGACTGCATCCGCCTGAGCGAGGTGCGCAGTGCCTTGGTGCGCTGGCTCTGCCCGCTCGCGCGCATGACGAACACCGCCGCCGCCACCGTCCAGGCGGCAAGCACAAGGCCGATGATACCGGCGGCAAGCGGGGTGATCTCCATTCACAACGCGCTATTCCCACGCGCGCGGCGATGCAACACGCACAGCACCATAGCGGTGTTTAAACACAGGTGGATTGACCTTGCGGCGTGTGGATCACCGCGCGCCGGGTCCTTGCCGGGCAGGGACACAATGCCCGCATGGTCAGGCAAGCAGCGCAAAAAAACGTGGCTGCCGCTCAGCCGCCTCCTTAGGTATCGAACAGACCGGCAATCGTCTTGCGCAGATCCCTCGTCCGGTAGGGCTTCATAAGCAAGGTCAGGTTTCTTGCCGCCTCGGCATCCGCTTCCTGCAGAGCGGCAATGGGATAGCCCGAGGTAAAGAGGATCTTGATTTCAGGCAGATTCTTTCCTGCTTTCTCGGCCAGTTGCGGCCCGCTCAAACTTCCGGGCATCACCACGTCCGTATATAACAGGTCGAATTCGTGCCCGGCCTCCAGCAGTTCGAGCGCAGCATCGCCGTGCTCGCAAAGCGTCACCTCCATTCCCGAGCCATTCAGGACCTTCTCGACATAATTCCTGACGCCGGGCTGATCCTCGACCACCAGGACGGCAAGACCGGCGAGGTCCTCGCCAGCGCTGTGCTCTTCGTCCTCGCCGGTGGATTGAGCCGGATCATCCTCGCAGCTGGGAAGGTAAAGATGCACGCTCGTGCCGCGTCCCGGTTCGCTGTAGATCCTGAGGTCGCCTCCGGACTGGCGGGCAAAACCGTAAGCCATGCTGAGGCCGAGCCCGGTTCCCTTGCCCACCGCCTTCGTGGTGTAGAAGGGTTCGAGAGCGCGGGTCAGGGTTCGCCTATCCATGCCGCAGCCGGTATCGCTGATTGATATCCTCGCATAGCGGCCCGGCGGGCAGGCAAATTTGTTGGGGATCATGTCGTCGGAAATCTCGACGTTCTCGCAGGTCACGACAATGCGCCCGCTGCCCGATATCGAGTCCTTGGCGTTCAGGATGATGTTCATCAGGACCTGATCAACCTGCCCCTTGTCGACCAGAGCAAGATCCAGATCCTCCGAGCATTTGACACGCAGATCGATATTTTCGGGCAGCAGCGACCGCATCAGGTCGGCCAGACGATCAATGCTGGAGGAAAGGTCAAGGCAGACGGCGCGCAGATCGGTCTCGCCAGAAAACGAGAGCAGGTGGCGCGTGAGTTCCGCACCCTTTGTCGCAGCATCGAGGATCAATTCGATCGAATCTCTGGTTTCGGGATCATCCGCTTCCATCTCGAGCAATTCGCCATTGCCCAGAATGATCATCAGCAGATTGTTGAAATCATGCGCGACGCCCCCTGTGAGTTGCCCGAGGGCGCGCATTTTCTCCGATACGCGCAGCGTCTTCTCGATTTCCCTGCGCGCGGAGACATCCCTCACCGCCGAGAAGAAATATTCCTGGTCCTCGTGACGCACCAGGCTGCCCTGCACTCTTGCGTGGAAGGTGGTGCCGCCCTTCTTCACGCCTACCGTATCGCCGACAAAGGTTCGCCCGTCTCTCAGCGTCTCCATGAAATCGTCGAAAACGTGCCTTGCACCATCAGATATGAGATCGTGAATTTGCTTATTCATCATTTCTTCATGCGTGTATCCATGCATATTATGCGCGGCACTGTTGAAATGGACCAGATTTCCACCAGAATCGTATATGAAAATCCCGGTCGGACTTGCATGAAAGAACTTCTTGTAAAATTCGTCAGGAAAATGATGCATTAGGCAATCTCTTTTCGGCGTCGACTATAATGCAAACCCTACCATATTATTGTATCCTTGACGAATGAACGTGCAGACTGTTTGCGAACACTGCGTCCCAGAGCTGCAATCGCACCACGCACGCGCAATGGCGGCGATCATCGGTCACCAAGACTTCGTCCCGCACACGCAAAACGCCCCGCCTCTCTGGTGAGAGACGGGGCGTTTTCAAATTCAACAAGCCCGCAGGTTTAGTAGCGGTAGTGATCCGGCTTGAACGGGCCGGCGGCGGGCACGCCGATATAGTCGGCTTGCTTCTGGCTCAGCTCGGTCAGTTGCACGCCGAGCTTTTCAAGGTGCAGCGCGGCGACCTTTTCATCGAGGTGCTTGGGCAGGACGTAGACGTCGTTCTCGTATTCGTCGGACTTGGTGAACAGCTCGATCTGGGCCAGCACCTGGTTGGTGAAGGAGTTACTCATCACGAAGCTGGGGTGGCCGGTGGCGCAGCCCAGATTCACGAGGCGACCCTTGGCAAGGATCAGCAGGCTCTTGCCTTCGGGGAAGGTGACCATGTCGGTGCCTTCCTTGATTTCCTTCCAATCGTAATTGTCGAGCGCGGAAATCTGGATCTCTGAATCGAAGTGGCCGATATTGCACACGATCGCCATGTTCTTCATGTTCTTCATGTGCTCGCCGGTGATGACGTCTTCGTTGCCGGTGGCGGTCACGAAGATGTCGGCGCGCTTGGTCGCCTCGTCCATCGAGACGACTTCGAACCCGTCCATTGCAGCCTGAAGCGCGCAGATCGGGTCGATCTCGGTGACCATCACGCGAGCGCCGCCATCGCGAAGGCTGGCGGCCGACCCCTTGCCGACATCGCCATAGCCCGCAACGCAGGCGACCTTGCCGGCCAGCATCACGTCGGTTGCGCGGCGGATCGCGTCAACCAGCGATTCCTTGCAGCCGTAAAGGTTGTCGAACTTCGACTTGGTGACGCTGTCGTTCACGTTGATCGCCGGGAAGGGAAGCTTGCCCGCCTTGGAGATCTGGTAGAGGCGCATGACGCCGGTCGTCGTCTCTTCCGAGACGCCCTTGATCGCCTTGACGGTCTTGGTGAGGTAGCCGGGCCGTGCCTTCACGAAGGCTTTGAGCGCGCGCTGCATCTCGATTTCCTCGGCATTGGCCGGGGCGGGCATTTCCTCGCCCGCCTCAAGACGCGCGCCCCAAAGCGCGAACATGGTGGCATCGCCGCCATCGTCGAGGACCACCGCGGCGGCGGCGTTGTCCTGGGTCGAGAAGATGTTGCAGCTGACCCAACGCACTTCGGCGCCAAGCTCGACGAGGGTCTCGATCAGCACGGCGGTCTGCACGGTCATGTGCAGCGAGCCCATGATGCGGCCTTGATGCACGCCCCACGGATGCATTTCATGAACAAACTCATCGGATTTTGCGCGAGCCTTGACCCGGTTTGAACCGCGAAAGACCGGCGCCCCGGACCGCCCCGGACCGCCCCGGACCGACGCCGCCAGCCCCGGCGTCGCTGGCAGAAGCTTGAAGCATGGCGCGAATCCGCGATTGCACCAAGCCTCCACAAGGCTATATCTCGCAGCCGAGATATCTTCCCCAAAGCTCAAGGAGCGTTCCACGATGACCATTTCCGTAGGCGACAAGATTCCCGCCGTGACCATGATCAAGGCCACTCCCGATGGTCCGCAGCCGGTGCAATCCGCCGACTATTTCGCAGGCAAGAAGGTCGCGCTGTTCTCGGTCCCCGGTGCCTTCACCCCGACCTGTTCGGCCAAGCACCTGCCCGGCTTCGTCGAGAAAGCGGGCGACCTCAAAGCCAAGGGCGTCGACGAGATCGTTGGCACCGCAGTAAACGATGCCTTCGTGATGGGCGCGTGGAATGCGAGCGCGGGCTCGGACGAGATCACCATGCTTGCCGACGGCAATGCCGAATTCGTCGAAGCGGTGGGCCTCACCATGGACGGCTCGGGCTTTGGCATGGGCACGCGCGGCCAGCGTTTCTCGATGGTCGTCAATGACGGCGTGGTCGAGCAGCTTAATGTCGAGGCGCCGGGCGACTTCAAGGTTTCGAGCGCGGAATACATGCTCGACCAGATGTAAAGCCCAAGGCTTCTCGAAGATCGCAAAAAGGGCGCCCGTTGCGGCGCCCTTTTTCTTTCAGGCCATCACTGGTCGGGGATCGCGTAGGTCACGGTCGACTGGGCGAGAACCGTGTTCTCATCGTCCTGCCACAGCTTGACATCGACCGTCGCGAGCCGACGTCCCAGCTTGATGAGATGGGCATCGGCATAAAAGGTCTCGGCCCGCACACCGCGCAGAAAGCTCATGTTGAGATTGCTGGTCACCGCCATCGGCACGATGCCGATATGCGCGAGGATCACCGCATAGGCGATGCGATCGGCAAGCGCCATTTGCGTCGGGCCTGAGACGATGCCGCCGGGGCGCAATTGGGCGCTTTGAGGATGCTGGCGCATGCGGATAAAGCCGGGCCTCAGCTCGACGAACTGGTTCTCGTCCTGCGCGTGGCCGGGAAAGGCCTCGGCGAAGAAGGCGGTGAGTTGTTCGGCAGTCAGGATCGGTTCGAGAGGGCGTGAAGGCATGCCCCTTCCATTGCCGCGATCGGGCTGAGGATCAAGCGTTTGAAAAGGCGGGCAGCCGCCCTAACCCAGCCCCGGCGCCTCGAAGGCAACCCAGGTGGCAAGGCTCGCCGCAAGACAGGCAGCGATCAGGAAACGCACCCAGGGCGTGGTGCCATTCTCCTCGACATCCGCGCTCACCAGCTTGCGACCCGAGACCATCGGCCCCAGCAGGTCATTCTGTTTGGCCCCGGCATAGAACATGATCGCAGCGAGGTGCAGCGCAACCATGCCCAGCACCACCCAATAGAACCATTCGTGCCAATCGGTCAGCGCATCGGCGGTCATCACCCCAACGAGGCGGTTGAGCGGGCCGGTCGCGCCGTCATAGGGATCGCCCGCAAACAGCACCGCGCTCACCTGAACGAGCATCACGCCAAGCAGCGCGAGCACGCTGAGCGCGCCCAGCGGATTGTGCCCGATGCCCTCGCGCGATTTGCCCTTGAGGTAATCGAGCACCGCCCCGGGGCCCTTCACGAAGGAGGCAAAGCGCGCCGTGCGCGTGCCAAGAAAGCCCCACAGGATGCGGAATATCAGAAGCGCCAGCAGGACGACGCCAAACCGCTTGTGCAGGCCCCACTCGGAATTCTCGGCCGACCACCACATGGCCGGCACAAGAAAAGCAAAGCTCCAATGCGTCAGCCTGACCGGCAAGTCCCAGACGCGGACCGAGGGATCAGGCGCTGTCAGGGCCGATGCCGGTGCCGGATGCGGTGCGGCGCCGGAGGGCTCAGTCGTCATCGAGACGGAAAGTGTCGTGGCAGTTCTTGCACGCTCCGCCCATTGCCTTCACCTGCTCGCCGATCGCAGCGGCTTCGGCGCCCTCTGCGCTGGCCATTGCGGCAAGCGTGGCGCTTTCCTCGACCAGCTTTTGCGCAGCGGCGGAGAATTCAACGGGCTTTTCCCAGATCGTGGGAAGCGCTTCGGTGTCATAGCCCTGATCGCGGCCCGTGCCTTCGGGGAAGTGGCCCTCGATCAGCTGGGCTCTGGTGTTGATATCGCTCGCCGAGGCGGCGATGACGCCGAAATCGGGCGCGCCGCCTTCGAGCTGGCCGCGAATTGCCTTGAACGCATCGCCAATCGATTCGAAGTTTTCGTGACGCTCTTCGATGACCGCCGGTTCATCGGCAGCAGCGGTCGTGGTCGCCTCTTCGGCGGCTTCACCGCCGCAGGCCACCACACCAAGGGAAAACGCCGCCACAGCCGCGCCGCGCATCATTCTTGAAACCGCCATCAATCCAACTCCTGCTCAACCGTGGATACAAGGATCGGCATATCATGTTCGCCGATTGGATCGATGGTAGCCCTGCCGGCGCTGCCAGATCAATAGCCCATCAGGCTGAGCACTTCCTTGCGGCTGCGATCATCATCGAGAAAACAGCCCATCATGCGGCTGGTGAGCATCTCGACTTCGTGCACTTTCACGCCGCGACCGGTCATGCAGCCATGCTCGGCTTCGATCACCACCGCGACACCGCGCGGCTCGAGATTGTTCCAGATACACTCGGCCACCTCTGCGGTGAGGCGCTCCTGCACCTGCAGGCGGTGGGCGTAACCGTGTAGGACGCGGGCAAGCTTCGAGATGCCGACGACCTTCTTATCGGGCAGGTAGGCGATATGCGCCTTGCCCGTGATCGGTGCCATGTGGTGTTCGCAATGCGACTGGAAGGGGATGCCTTTCAAGAGCACAATCTCTTCATAGCCGCCCACTTCCTCGAAGATGCGGGAGAGATGGATCGCGGGATCTTCCTGATTACCGCGGCAATATTCGAGCCATGCGCGACCAACCCGCTTGGGCGTATCGAGCAGGCCTTCGCGCGTCGGATCATCGCCCGCCCAGCGCAAGAGTGTGCGGATCGCTTCCTGCACGTCATCGGGAACGTCGGGCTTTCCAAGCGGATTATCGGGGTCGAAATCCTCGTGGTCGTGAAGGTAGTTCATGCGCCTTGGTCTTTCTCAACAATTCTAAGGCGACCCCCTGAACGGCCCCCATACTGGTGTTCAACAATGTGCGTGTGGTAAAAATCACTTGATCATCATCGGGTTCCGGCTGCTTGCCAAGTTTTCACCCCGAGATCTCAAAGCGATCACGACGCCTCGACTGTCCCGACACCCATATTTAGGGGCCGAGCCGAAAATTGCACCCCCGACAGGCGTGACGCCGGATTTTCAGCGGTCTTCAAGCGCGCGAGCGCCGCCTCGCCGCCCATATTGGGTCGGCAGGCAGCGCTGATCCTTGCAAGAAAAAGAAAGCCGGTCAGGCGGCCAGTTCGCGCGGCACCTGCGCACCGGAACCGGGCATGAAGGCAGAAGGGGATGCGGCGGACGAATTGAAAACCGACGTCGCGGCCTCGAGCGCCTGCGAGGAAGATTTGAGCCTCGCGCTGATCGCAGCGGCTTCGTCCATCAGTCCCGCGCTTTGCCGCGACAGGCCTTCAAGCTGCGCCATCGCCGCCTTCATGTCCGCCAGGCTTGCCCCTTGCGCGTTCATCGCTTCGACCAGTTCGGCAAGCCCGCTCGACACATCCTCGATACGTTCGAACAACAGGGTGAGCGAAGAGCCAAGGCTGCGCACCGTGTCGATCCCGTCTTTGATATGACTGCGGTTCTCCTCGATCAGCACGCGCACATCGCTCACCGAACTGGCGCTGTTCTGCGCCAGAGTGCGCACTTCCTCGGCGACCACGGCAAAGCCCTTGCCGGTCTCGCCGGCGCGCGCGGCCTCGACGCCCGCATTCAGCGCCAGCATATTGGTTTGGAAGGCGATATCCTCGATCATCGAGACGAATTTCGAGATCTTGCCCGAGGATTGCTCGATCTGATCCATCGAGCCAATCGCCTTGCTGACGATCGCCGAACTCTCCCCCTTGCTTGCGCGGGCGAGTTCCATGCCCGATTGCATCGCGCTCGCGACCTCGATCGCCTTGTCGGCGCTGTTCCTGAGCGTTTCGATCGAGCCTGCGGTCTCGTTCGCGGCGCGGCCCTGGTGGGCGCTGGTATCCGCGAGACGCGTCGCAATCGACTGCACTTCATCGCTGCATGTATTCACGATAACCGCACCCGCATGAACCCGTTCGATCGTGCGAGAAAGCTGCGCGCTGCTTTGCGAGAAGGCGCTGCCAAGCGCGTCGAACTCCTCGATCCCGGTTGCAGGCAGCGCCTGGTCGAGATCACCACGCTCGAAACGATGCATGGCCTCGATTAGGCCGTTCATCGCATTGCGCGCCGGGGTGACATCGGTCGCGATCTTGACCACGCGAACGATCTCGCCGCTCGCGTCAGTGACGGGCCCGTAGGTCGCCTGGATCCAGATTTCGCGCCGCGTCCGGGTGATTCGCGGATAGCGCGCGGTAAAGCTCTTGCCCGACGCAAGGTCCGCCCAGAAGCGGCGATATTCCGCGCTGCTGGAGACCTTTTCGGAGCAGAACATGCGGTGATGCCGCCCGCGTATCTCGGAAATATCGTATTCGACCGCCGCGCAAAATGCCTCGTTTGCATCGATGATTGTGCCATCGGGCTCGAACTGGATCACCGCCTGGGTGGTCTGGACCAGCTGGAGAAGGCCGCGATCGAAATCGCGCTGGGCCCTGTTCGGGCGCCGGATCAGCCGACGAATTGATGCAATCATGGGCGTGGGGTTCCCGACATGGCTCTTGGCGAGGATACGATGATTGGCCGCAGCGTGGCAGCAACGGACCTGACATCCCGGCCTATAAGGACGGGCTAAGGCGTAGCTGCGTAGGAATGGCTAGAAGGCGTTTGCGCGGGAGGATTATCGCACCCGCTGCGCTCGCTGCGCGGCCCTGACGGCGGGGCCTCCTTTGCGCGACCCGAACCAAAAAAACCCACCCCTTGCGGGATGGGTTTTCTTGGCGCGCCAGGAAGGATTCGAACCTCCGGCCGCCTGATTCGTAGTCAGGTACTCTATCCAGCTGAGCTACTGGCGCGCATCGGAAGGCACATAAGAGGGTGAGTGCGGCTTGGCAATCCCTGATTGCGCCTTTCGGCGATATTATTGGCGCATCAAAGGGGCCACGGTTGCCTGCCCTCGCAAGCCTGCGCCGCTATCCCGGCGAGCGGCTCCAGAACCCCGGCCCGAAGCCTTGCGAACGTCAATCGAAGAGCCGCGCGACCAGCTGCGAATCCAGCGGCGGCTTGTCGAGTTCCCGGATGCGGCCGGGCGCGAACCAGTCAACCGCCCCGCCCTCCAGCGCGCGTGGCTCACCGCTCCAGCGCATGATTCTGTAAAGCAGAATGACGATCGCCTTGTGGTCTTCACAAGCGTCCTCTTCAGCGAAAAATAGCGGCTCGCAGGCCCTTTGCTCGATCGCCACGCCAAGCTCTTCGGAGAGTTCGCGGCACAAGGCTTCGTTTGGAAATTCAGCCACTTCCACCTTGCCGCCCGGGAATTCCCAAAGGCCTCCATGATGCTTGTGCAGGGGGCGCCTGTGCATCAGCCAAAACCCGTCAGCGCGCTGCATTGCGCCTGCGACCACCAGCATGGGAGCTGTCTTCATGTCGGGATTTTTTCCAACTTCAAGCGCGGCATCAACCTTTTCTTAAGACCCTCAGGCGATTTTCGGGATGTCAGCAACATAGCAGACGGGGGTAGTCCCATGATCCGGAAATTCCTGAAGACCATCGGAAATGACAACCGGGGTGCAACCGCCGTTGAATATGGGTTGATCGTTAGCATGATCGTCCTTGCCATGGCGGGCGCGCTGCAAAGCGTGGCCACCGCGACAAACGACGTTTGGAGCAATGTCACCACGGCAAGCAACGAAGTCATGGGTAACGGATAGCTGATGCAGGGGGCGAGATAGCCTTAAGGGTTTTTCAACGTGTAGCACGTAGAGATCCTCAGGCTTGTTTCAATTGTCTGCAAGCGCCGAATGAAGACCAAACCAGGAGACTAGACATGAAGTTCATCGACAAACTGGCTCGCGACGAGCAGGGTGCCACCGCCATCGAATACGGCCTCATCGCCGCCCTTATCGCGGTTGCCGCGATCACCGCGATGCAGAGCCTCGGCAACAACCTGAGCGCGACCTTCTCGGCCGTTTCGGACGACCTCGTCGCCGCCGAGTAAAAGCCGACAGGCTTTTCCTCACGGAAAAAACGGGAAGCGGCGGGGTCATCCCCGCCGCTTTTTGTTTGTGCGCGCCTTGTGTGTGCGTCTGTCTCGAATTTGCCGGCGCTCACCGATTAAGCACGGCGCGACCGCTCTAGCGCGAACGCACCACCAGCTTCACCTTTTCGCCGGCGCGCAGCATGTTCGTGCTGCCCAGTCCGTTGAGCACCCGAAAGCGCGCTTCCTGGTTGTCGTCAAAGGCCATGCGGCGCGAAAGGCTGCTGATCGTATCGCCGCGCTGCACGGTCACGATGTCGATGCGCAGCGGCACCACCGCATTTGCCTCATTCGCCGAAATGCGCCGCATCGACTGGAACATCGTATTGAACACGCCCGCCTGCCCGGCAGGCGCAACCACGGCAAAGTGGTATGCGCGATCGGGCGCGAATTCATAGGCGAACACCGCCACATCCACCTGGCTTTGGCCATTATTCACACGCGCAGTTCCGACCACGGCGTCGAGCCCGTTCACCCGCGTGCGCCGGATTTCCTGCGGCGCGAGATTTGAACTCTGGCCGCCAAGCGCTGCAAATTGCTGGCGCACATAGGTGTCAAGATTGCCGGCATAGGGCGCAAGCATCAGCTTGGCCTGCCCCGCGCGGCCCGATCCGCCCTTGGGATCGATATTCACCGAGGTCGCGGAATTGATCATGTAATAGCCCTGCGGCGCGGTGAAGCTCAGTCGCAGGTCGGGATGGATGAAGGTGTTCCCCTTGATGATACCCTGCTTGGGGTCATCGCCGTAGATCATCCCGTCAATCGCGCGCAGGAAGGCGTCGCGATTGCGCACGCTGCCAGGCTTGTCGGCCGAGATCTGGTTGGCCTTGCCCACGCGGCGCACCGGGTCGGGGTGCGAGCTGGCCCATTCGGGCGGACGCGCATCGCTGCGGCCCTGCAATTGCGCGTCGAGCTCGGCCTGCTGCGCCAGACGCATCAGGAAGCCGCCCATCGCATCGGGTTCGTAACCCGCCTGCGTCAGATACTGGATGCCGAGCCGGTCGGCCTCCTCCTCCTGTTCGCGCGAATAGGCGAGCGTCACGAATTGCGGCACCTGCAGCGCGCCGCGGGTAAGCAGATTGCCGATCTGGCTGTCGCCCAGAAGCACGCTCGACAGGATCGCACCAAGCCCGCCCAGCATCTGGTTGCGCTGCGCCGATTGCTGGCGGCGGGCCGAGTGACGCGCGGCGACATGGGCGACCTCGTGGCCCAGCACCGCGGCAAGTTCAGCCTCGTCGTTCATCAGCGCGACCAGCTGGCGCGTTGTATAGATATAGCCGCCGGGCACCGCGAAGGCGTTGTTGACCGGGCTGTTGAGCAGCGAGACGGTAAAATCCTCGCGCGCATTGCCGACCTGCGAGGCAGCGGCCATCCTGAGGCCGATCTGCTCCACATAATTCGCCAGCGGCCCTTCCATCTCGCCGCCGAACTGGGCAAGGAACTGGTCGTGATATTGCGCGCCCTGCTGTGCCTCGGTCTGCGTGATCGGGGTGGTCGCGGAGGGGATCGGCCCGCCAGCGCCCATGCAACCGCTCAGCGTCAGGGTAAGCGGGGCCGCAACCCCCGCGAACAGAAACTTCTTCAATGTGGCCATCACCTTGCTCCCAGCTTTTGTCGTATCCCTTGTAGCGATCAGCGCCAGCAAAGTTCCAAGCCTCTATCCGCCCATTTGCAGGAAGCGTTCCTCGCGCATGCGGATGAGAGCGTCCGATGATTTCTTCGAGAGCGCTGTCAGTTCCTCGTCGATCGCCTTGCCGAGCGCCTTGCTCGCTGCCTCGGGGTCGCGATGCGCGCCGCCCACGGGCTCCTTGACGATCCGGTCGATCACCTTGAGCCGCTTGAGATGCTGCGCCGTCACCTTCATCGCTTCGGCCGCATCGGGAGCCTTTTCCGCGGTGCGCCAGAGAATCGAGGCGCAGCCTTCGGGCGAGATCACCGAATAGACCGCATGTTCGAACATCAGCACGCGCTCGGCGCTCGCCAGCGCAACCGCGCCGCCCGAACCACCCTCGCCAACGATCGCGGCGACCATCGGCACCGGCAATGCAAGGCATGCCTCTGTCGAGCGCGCAATCGCTTCTGCCTGGCCCCGTTCCTCGGCCTCAATCGCCGGGAAATGCACCCGAAGTATCTACCAGCGTGACCACCGGCAGATCGAACCGGCCAGCCAGTTCCATCAAGCGGATTGCCTTGCGATAGCCCTCTGGCTTGCCCATGCCAAAATTGTGGCGAATGCGGCTTTGCGTATCGTTGCCCTTTTCGTGCCCGATCAGCATCACGCGGCGCCCGTTGAGCGTAGCAAAACCGCCCAGGATCGCCTCGTCCTCGCCAAAGGCGCGGTCACCTCCCAGCGGCATGAAATCCTCAAAGGCGTGAGCAACATAGTCACGGAAATGTGGGCGCGAGGGATGGCGCGCGACCTGCGTCTTCTGCCACGGCGTGAGCGAGGAATAGGTGCTGGCGAGCAATTCCGCGCTCTTGGTCTCAAGCCGCTTGATCTCACCCGCGACATCGACCGAGTGATCGACGTTCACATCCTTCAATTCCTTGATGCGTTCATCAAGGTTGGCGACCGGTTTTTCAAACTCGAGGTAGGAAATCATGGTCTTGCGCTAGTCGCAAGCGCTGCGACCTGCAAGAGGATGGCGCGAATTGACAAGCTCGACAAGGCGCGCGGCATCGACATGGGTGTAGATTTGCGTGGTCGCGATATCGGCATGGCCAAGCAGCGTCTGGAGCATGCGAAGATCCGCCCCGCCTTCCAGCAGATGCGTTGCGAAGGCATGGCGCAACACGTGCGGGCTGATGCCTGCCGGGTCGAGCCCCGCCCGCACGGCCAGACCTCTTAGCATCTGGAACAGCCGCACCCGGGTAAGGTGCTGCGTGCCGCCTGCCTTCTTTGGCCGCGATGGGAACAGGAAAAGCGAGGCTGGTTCTTTTGGCCGCACCGCCAGCCAGCGCCCCAGCGCCTCACGCGCGCGCTCGCTGATCGGCACCATTCGCGTGACGCCGCCCTTGCCCTTTATGGTCATCAAGGGCGCATCCCTGGGCAGCGCGACCAGCGGCAGCGCAACCAGCTCGCTGGCGCGCAGGCCTGACCCATAGAGCAGTTCAAGCAGCGCCAGCAGCCGCACGGCTGCAGGCCTGTCGCCGGCGGCCTCCTCCTCGGCGCGGGTGAACAATATATCGACCGCATCGTGGCTCAGCACTTTGGGGAGCGGGCGGCGGGTGCGCGGCTTGGGCAAGGCACCGGAAGGATCATCGCAGCGAAATCCCTCGTCGAGCGCAAAGCCGAAATATTGCCGAAAAGCCGAGGCCTTGCGCGCCACGGTCGAGGGGGCAAGCTGTGCCCAGGCACCGCTCAGCCGCGCGACATCCTCGCGCTTTGCCTGTGCGAGGTCGCCGATCAGCTCCTCGGCACCGTCAAGATCGCGCGCATAGGCGGCCAGCGTGTTCGCAGCCGCGCCGCGTTCGGCGCTCAGCATGTCGAGAAAGGCCCGGGTCGATGCCGACATCAACGCACTCCGCCCCGGCGTGAACGCCCTCAGGCGCGCGCCACGGCCTCGGCGGCGATCATCCGCGCCTCGGCCTCCAGCCCCACTTTCATGAGCGCCGAGACGATGTGGTAGAGATGCAGCGGCGTCATCTGTGCCCAGTCAGACCCTTGCATGCCAAGCCCTGTCAGGAGCGCGACCATCGCCGGGTTTTGCACCTCCCCCGCGCGCGCGATCATGCGGACCCAGCGGGTGCGCTTGCCAAGGTCAATCGACAGGCGGCTTTCGAACGCGGCCCGATCATCGGCATCGAGCCGCCCCATCCCGGCGAGCGCGGCGATGAGGAATTGCGATTTGCGCGCCTGCGGGCTGGCATCGTCGTCGACAAAACTGTCGAGCCCCGATTGACCCACAGTGCCGCCATCGGGGTCTGCCAGCGTGATGAGCGCCCAGCCCTCGCTGCCTTCCTCGACCGCCGATCTCCAGCTGAGCGCATCGCGATCAAGCCCCGCGGCCAGCATCGAGGCGATCAGTCCGCTCGCCCGCGACCCTTGCGAAGCGGTGGGCGCAACGCGCGCGGCGGCGTAAGCGGTGAGCGCCTTGGCCCAATAGCCCGTGGAGCCCTGAGCGCCGCCTGCATTGGCCCACAGGGTTTCCATCGCATCGATCCGATCGCCTGGTTCGGACGCGAGATAAGCGGTGCGAAGGATAGCTGCGCGCTCGCCAAGGTCGCCGCCGATTTCGACATCATTGTAGATTTCGGAATACAGGTCGATCAGCGCCTGCGCGGAAAAGATGCCTTCCGCGCCCGCGCGCTCGGCGAACAGCGCGCGCTGGGCCAGCGGCACCATCGGTGCGATCGATCCGGCCCGCTCGAAATAGGGATCAAGATCATTCAGCAGCGCCTCGGGCACCGGCTCACCCACCGCTTTCGCGAGGGAAAAGCGCCATGAATTGAGCCGGGTCACGCCCTCCCAATCGATCGATACCCCGCGCCGACCGCGCCCTGCAGCCCCGGCAAAACGGCGTGCAAGCAGGATGTCGATCGCGGGCGCGACCTCGTCGTTGAGAGCGCGGTCAAGCTGCGCATTGGCCCGCGCATTATCGCCCGCATAGGCATCGCAGATCGCCGAAGTCAGCTGCCACTGGGCCGCGCGCTCTTCATCGCCTGCGCTTTCAGGCACGCCCTGGAAACGCACATAGGGGCACACGCCCAGCGGATCGGCCTCTGCAACAAAGGCGGTGAGCGCGGCCTGCGCCATTGCCGGCGACCAATTGCCCGCATCAACGTCCTGGATCAGCGCGCGCGCCACGGAGAACTCGCCCATCGCGTTGAGAGCCCCGGCGCGCAAGGCGGCGAATTCCACCGGCTCCATGCCTTGCGGAGCGGCAAGCCGGCTCGCCAGCGCGCGGCGCATCAGGATATGTCCCCAGCGCGAGACCATCGGCGTGGTCGTGCCTTCAAGGATGGCGCGCACCAGCGAAGCTGGCTGATTGCGCAGGCTGGCAGCGGGAAAGCCGCCCTCGCCGCGCGCAATCACGCCTACCCGCGCAAGCGAGCGCCGCGCAGCGGGTGGAATATCGTATTTGGGCTTGAGCCCGAACAATTCGTCCAGCTCGTCGGTGGAGAGCTTTTCGAGCTCTTCGAGCGTTGGCAGTTCACTCAATTCCTCGTCGCTCAACTCGGTTAGCGGGGGCAATTCCCCCGGCGCTGCGCCAGGCTGGCCTTCGCCTTCGCCCTGCCCGCCTTCATTATCGAGCGGTTGTGCAGGCTGCGGCGCGTCGCGCGCGGGCGCGGGCGCGGGCGCGGCAGGAGCGATCGGCGCGGCGGTGGGCAATGGCGCTGGCGCAGGGGCGGCCTCGGCAGGCGGGGGATTGTCAAAACCGGGCGGCAGGAGCGATTCCGGCCTCTCGGGCGGCCTGGGCGGATCTTTCCTTTCCTGCGCAAGCGCCAGTCCCCCAAGCGCCGCAGCCAGCAGCGCGCCGCAAACGCCCGCACCGATGCCAAGGCCCGCTATGCCAGAACCTGCGCCAGAACCTGCCCCGATGCGCCGCATCACAATGCCTGCGACACCGGAGGCGCAATTCTTTGCGCGATCACGTGGATCGGTTCCTCGCCGCCATCGAACCAGGCAATGGCCAGCACAAAGGTCAACGCGCCAAGCGCCAGCAGCGCCAGCCTGCGCCGTTGCTGCGCGGGCGCCGCGCCGGTGGATCGTTTGACAGGCGCGCGGTTCGCAGCGCTGGAAGGAACATCGTGCATGTTGCGCGGGACCTAGCCCATCTATAGGCGTCAATTCAATGACTGAGGCAAGCCATCACCATTCCTCTTCGCACGAGGACGCAGGCAGTCCGGGTGCCGCCGGCGCGCCGGGCGCTGCGGATATGGCAGCGCTTGCTGCGCGGATCGACAGGCCTGTCGTGCTGGTCGGCTTGATGGGCGCTGGCAAATCCACTGTCGGACGGCGCCTCGCCAGCATGTTGGGCCGCGATTTCGTCGACGCCGACGACGCTATCGAAGACGCGGCCCGGCGCACGATCGCGGAGATCTTTGCCGAATTCGGCGAGGCCTATTTCCGCGATGGCGAACGCCGGGTGATCGCGCGGCTGATGGACGAACATTCGGGCGTGATCGCAACCGGCGGCGGCGCTTTCATCGATCCCGCAACGCGCGCGCTGATCCTTGAAAAAGGCATCGCGGTGTGGATCGATTGCGATATCGAAACGCTGGTCGAACGCACTGCGCGGCGCAACAATCGCCCGCTTCTGAAGACCGGAGACCCTCGCGCGATCCTGACGCGCCTTTTCGAGGAACGCGCCCCCTTTTACGCCGAAGCGCCGATCCGGGTGAAAAGCGATGAGGGCCCGCAAGCTGACACCGCGCTCGCGATTGCGCGCGCGATCGAGGATTATCTGCAGTGACGATACGCAAGACCATTCGCGTCGAACTGGCCGGGCGCGGCTATGATGTGCTGGTGGGCGAGCGGCTGATCGCCGAGACCGGCGCGCTGGCGGGTGAGCGGCTGCGCAAGCCCATCGTTCCCGTCATCGCCGATGAAAACGCATGGACACATCACGGCGCCGCGCTCGAGGCGAGCCTTGGCGCCGTGGGCAAGAGCATTGCGCTTTTTCCCGTCCCGTCCGGCGAAGCGTCGAAAAGCTGGGTAATGCTCGAAAGGCTCACCGACTGGATGCTCGAACGCGGCGTCGAGCGCGGTGACAATGTCATCGCCTTTGGCGGCGGGGTGGTGGGCGATCTCACCGGCTTTGCCGCCGCGATCCTCAAGCGCGGCTGCGGCTTTATCCAGGTGCCGACCACCCTGCTATCGCAAGTCGACAGCTCGGTCGGCGGCAAGACCGCGATCAACACGGCAAGCGGTAAGAACCTGATCGGCGCGTTTCACCAGCCCTCGCTGGTGCTTGCCGATACCGGCGCGCTCGCCACCCTGCCGACACGCCAGATGCACGCAGGCTTCGCCGAGGTGATCAAATACGGCGTGCTTGGCGATGCGCAATTCTTCCGCTGGTGCAAGGCCAATGCAGCCGCAATCATGGCGCATGAGGGCGAGGCCCTCAGCGAGGCGGTGGCGCAAAGCGTGGCGGCCAAGGCGCGCATCGTCGCCGAGGACGAGCGCGAGCTATCGGGCCGACGCGCGCTGCTCAATCTGGGGCACACTTTCGGCCATGCGCTCGAGGCGGAGACCGGCTTTGGCGAGGCGCTGCTCCACGGCGAGGCAGTGGCAATCGGCATGGTGCTGGCGGCGCGCTATTCGGCGCGGCGCGGCGAGATGGCGGGCGGCCAGGCCGAAGAGGTCGCCGCGGCGATCGCGGCGGCGGGGCTGCGCTGCGAAATGAGCGCGCTGGGCCTTGCCACCGATGGCGCAAGACTGGTCGATCACATGCGCCACGACAAGAAGATGGATGCCGGGACCCTGCCCTTCCTGCTGCTGCGCGGCATTGGCGAGGCCTATCTCGCGCGCGACGTGGCGCTGGACGATGTGGCTGCGTTTCTGGACGAGCAATTGCGCATCGAGGTGCCTGCATGACGCGCTTTGTCGACCTCTCGATCCCGATCACCAACGAGGTGATCTCCGATCCGGAGGTGATGCGCCCCAAGGTCACCTACATGACCCACGAAGATACGTGGGAACAGATCGCGATGTTCTTCCCCGGTCTTGAGAAGAAAGACCTGCCCGATGGCGAAGGCTGGGCGGTCGAGAGCCTGACGCTCTCCACCCATAACGGCACTCATATGGATGCGCCGTGGCACTATCATTCGACCACCAATGAAGGCGCATCAAGAGCGCCCAGCATCGACGAAGCGCCGCTCGACCGGTTCTTTCGCCCCGGTGTGAAGCTCGATTTCGCACACTTGCCCCACGGCCATGTGGTCAGTGCGCGCGAAGTCGAGGAAGCTCTGGAAAAGATCAGCTATGATCTCCAACCGCTTGATATCGTGCTGGTTCAATCGGGCGCTGTCTACGGCACGCAGAACTTCACCGATCAGGGCGTGGGACTTGGCGCGGAAGCGACGCTGTGGCTGACCGAACGCGGCGTGGAAGTTGTCGGCACCGATGCCTGGAGCTGGGATGCACCGTTCAGCCACACCGCGAAGAAGTGGGCGAAGAACCGCGACCCAGCGATCATCTGGGAAGGCCACAAGGCGGGCCGCATCCGCCCCTATTACCAGATCGAGAAGCTGACCAACCTCGCCGCCCTGCCCAGCCACGGCTTCACCTTCAGCTGCTTTCCGGTAAAGATTGAACGCGCCAGCGCCGGCTGGATCCGCGCCGTGGCGCTGATCGAAGATTGAGACAGGAATAAAGGGCAATGAACGGGCAGGCGATCATCCTCAACGGTGCCAGCAGTTCGGGCAAGACCACGCTTGCGAAGGCGATCCAGAAATATGCCGGGGATATCTGGCTGCATGTCGCGATGGACCGCTTCATCGCCATGCTGCCCGACGGCAGCGAGTTCGACCGCGAGTGGTTTCCCGTCAGCCAGGTTGATCGCGATGGCCAAAGCCTGCCCCGGATCGACAACGGTCCCGGCGGCGAGGCGCTTCTGGTGCAGATGCGCATGCTGGTCGAACGGCTCGCGCAGAGCGGCTTCAACGTGGTTGTCGACGAGGTTGCCGATGCAGCCGTGATCGCGGATTACCGGCGGCGGTTGGGGCATGCGTGCTTCGTCGTGAAGGTCAGCGCGCCGCTTCACGCACTCGAACAGCGCGAAGGCGAGCGCGGCGACCGCCTGTCAGGCCTTGCGCGCGAGCAGAGCGCACGCATCCACGAAGGCGTCTCCTATGACCTGGAAGTCGACACGCAAGCCGAGACGCCCGACGCCCTCGCGCGCCGCGTCCTCGCTGCCCTTGCAACCTCGCGCTGAGCGCTAGTTCGCGGTCGTGCTTTTGAGCTTGGCGACCGTCGCCTTGATCGGCGTCACAGTTTCCTGCGCCGCCTCGGCCATCATCGCGTCGTGCTCGGCAAACAAGGCTTCTATCGCCTCGCGCTTGTCCAGCAGTGAATGCGCGATGCCGGGGGCGAGGCTTTCGCCGTCGCCAATCTGGCCGAGCAAGGCGGCCAGATCGCTCACGGTCACATCGCGCGGTGTCTTGAAGAAATGGCCCTTGCGATCGAAATAACCGCGTCCGCTTTTAGCCATAGTTCAATCCCTCCCAAAGACCGATACCACATGCCGAGGGACGCGAATCACATCACCCCAGAGTGCAGATTGTGTCTGTTTATCGAGGAATTGACCAGTTCGATTGTGAATAAGCGACATGCAGCCAAGATGAATGGCTCTATTTACAAGGCCTTGCAAAAGGCTCCGCAACCACTGGAACAACACTTGCGCGCTGCCCGCCAGGCGCCTGCGAAGCGGGTTTCGTGACCCGTGCGCAGGAGGTGGCGGTGTTGGTGGCGGGGCGCCTATTCGAGCTCGAGGATCACCGCATCGACCGCGAGGCTCTCGCCCTCGGCGGCGTTGATCGATGCGATCGTGCCCTCTTTTTCGGCGCGCAGGATGTTCTCCATCTTCATCGCCTCGACCGTGGCAAGCGGCTGGCCGGGCTGCACCCTCTCGCCCTCGCTCACATGCAGCTTCATCAGCAGGCCCGGCATGGGGCAGATCAGCAATTTGGAAAGATCAGGCGGTTCTTTCTCGATCATCCGGCTCTCATGCTCCTTGAGCGCAAGCGGCAGCACCAGGGCGCGGGTCGATGCGCCGCGCGTCGTGATGACCCAATGGGCACCGTCACGCTCGACGATCAGGCCATAGGCGTTGCCATCGCCATCGGTTGCCGCCGCCTCGACCATGCCGGGCAGCCAGTCGCAATTGCCATCGACGCGCTCGCCATCGACCATTGCGAAGCCGTCTTCGAGGGTCACTTCGTGGCGGGTATCGCCGATCCTGACCATCCACTGCGTGGTGACGCGGTTGACGCCCCCCTCGCCATCATCGCCGCTGAGCTGGCCCGAAATGCGCCGCGCGCGGTTCTGCCATGTGAATTCATTGCCCGCGGCAATCGCGGCGAGCATGCGCTGGCGCTCTTCGCTGACGGGCGCCCCCATGAAACCATCGGGATATTCCTCGGCGATGAAGCCGGTGGTCAGCTCGCCCGAGCGGAAGCGTTCGTGCTGCATGATTGCGCTGAGGAAATCGACATTGTGGCCCAGCCCCTTGATGCGGAAGGCGTCGAGCGCCTCGATCTGGAGGTCGGCAGCCTCGAGCCGCGTCGGCGCCCAGGTGATGAGCTTGGCGATCATCGGGTCGTAAAACATCGAGACCTCGCCGCCCTCGAACACGCCATCATCGACGCGCACCCCGCCCGCGCCATGAGCCACACCGCGCCGGGGCTTGCCCGCGACCGCTTCATCCTCGCTCCAGCCGGGAATGGTGGGCGAATAATGGACCAGGCGTCCGGTTGAAGGCAGGAAGCCGCGATAGGGGTCTTCGGCATAGACGCGGTTCTCGATCGACCAGCCGTCAATGCCGATATCGTCCTGGCTCATGGCGAGCTTTTCGCCGTAAGCGACACGGATCATCTGCTCGACAAGGTCGATGCCGGTGATCGCCTCGGTCACGGGGTGTTCGACCTGGAGGCGGGTGTTCATTTCGAGGAAATAGAAGCTCTCGCCGGTGGTGTCTGCACCGCTGACGATCAGCTCAACCGTGCCGGCGGAGTGGTAATCGACTGCCTTGGACAGCGCGACGCATTGCTCGCCCATCGCCTTGCGCATCTTGGGGGTCACGAAGGGCGACGGTGCCTCTTCGACCACCTTCTGGTGGCGAAATCTTGTCGCCCATCGCCGCGATGGCGGGTGCGGGCGGGCCGATAAAGGCAATGTTTTCCGCCTCGAGCGCTTCGACGAAGCTGGCGCGTTCGGAGAGGAAGCCATAGCCCGGATGCACCGCCTCTGCGCCCGTTTTCTTGCAGGCGGCGATGATCTTGTCCGCGAGCAGATAACTTTCCGCCGCAGGAGCCGGCCCGATATGCACCGCCTCATCGGCCATGCGCACAAACGGTGCGCGCGCATCGGCATCGGAATAGACCGCAACGGTCGCGATCCCCATCTTCTTCGCAGTCTGGATGACGCGGCAGGCGATCTCGCCGCGATTGGCAATCAGGATCTTGGAAAACAAGCGGGTCTCTCCGGGAACGTTGTTTCTTGGCTCTAAGCCTATGCCGCTCCCGGAGCCCCGTATCAAGTTAGCATCGGTTGGCGCGTCACATGCCGGCCATGTAATCCTTGTCGATATGGGCGACGGCAGAGGTTGAATTGGCAATTGTCGAGCGATATTTCGCCCAATGCTCGCGGACCTTTTCCCGCCCGCCAAGGCGTTCCTCCAGCTTCTTGTTCCAGGCTTCTCCCTGCGGATTGCTGGCCCAGCCCATCGACGCGATCCCCTGACGCATCGGGAACATCATCATCACATCATGTGGCCCGGTGTTAAGTCGCACGACCATCGCCGGCTCACGGTCCATCGCCCGGTCGGTCGCGATAAACTCCTTTATCAGCGCGAGCGCTTCCCTCGTCTTGCCCGGTTTGAAATCGATATGGACGACCCTGTACCAATCCTTGTTGGCGAGCTCCGGTTCGCCTCCCATGTGCCCGTCGGCAAGAGCCGGAACGGCCCCCATCGGCAGAGCCAGTGTGGCGATGATCATTGCAAGTTTACGCATTTGGTTTCCCCCCTCGTGAAAACACTTCAAGCGACCCTGTGCGAACACTAGAACAAAAAGGCACGCGCGGCAAAGCGAACCTTGGCTGTTACATGGCAGGCTGGGCCAGATGGTCGAGCTCGTCGATCCGGCGGTAGGTCAGAGCCGTCTTGCAGGTGGCGGCGAGCAGCGGTTCAAGGCTGCCACCGCGCGCGGCGTAGCCATCGGCGCGGCAATGGGCTTCGCGATAGACCAGCCAGAAGGCCTGCGCCTCGAGCAGGCTGTCAACGTAGCCGGGCCGCGTGTCGCTCGGGGGGCGGAATTGCTCGAAATCTGCATCGCGTTCGCGCAGGATCGCAAGGGTCTCGGCGAGGCGGGCCTCCATCGCCGCATCGGCGCGGGCGAAATCGCGCGCGGCGCACCAGTTCATCTCCTGCTGGCGGGTGGGTTCCTCGCAATTCCACGAAGGATCGGGCGGCGCATCCGGGGAAAGCGGGAGGAGCGCGAACAGCGCGGCGGTGATGAGCATTACGAGGCTACCTTTTCGCGCGCATATCGGGTGAGGCTATCGGCATAAGCAGGCGCGCCACGGCGGTCGCCCTCACCGCTCACCAGCGTCTGCACCGCGCCGGCGAGCGCGGCGATGTTCTCGGCGCCGAGCGAGCCCAGTGGAGCGACATAGACGCCGATGGTGAAGACGATCGCGCCGGTCTGCGGCAGGCGGCGCAGCGTCTGGCGTTCGGAGCGCACCCAAAGGGTGTCTCCTGCGTTGCAAGCGGTCACGTGCGCGAATTGATCCCGAGGATCGCCCTCGGCAATCCAGCGCCGCTCGCCCGTTGGCGCGATGAACCAGTTGCACCGGCCATAGATCGCGCCCGCGCGCAAGGTCGCCATGAACCGGTCGACGCCGGTGGCGAGTTGTTCCTCATAGCCTGCAATCGGCGCGTGGAGCGCGCGCAGCGGCAGGCCGAGCTTGTCGGCAGGGCTCCAGTCGGTCGGCCAGTCGACCGCGGCACCGATCAGGCGGTAATGCTCCTCTCCCGCAAAGCGCTGGAGCAGGCACATATCCTCATGGGCGTTTCCCGCAGCCTCGGGCAGCGCGCCCTCGACACCCAGCATCGCGGCAAGTTCGCGCCCCGGCTCTCCGGCATGGCGGGTCAGTTGTATGCCCTCGGGATAGCTCGCAAATGCTTCAGCGCGCGCTGCAAGGTCGGGATCGGGCTGGAGCCATGTCTCCTCGCTGAGCCTGGCAAGCCCCATGCGAAGCTGCCCGCCGCCGCGTGCCCTGGGCAAAAGCGCATCGACGCTGAAACCGAGCGACACCGCGCCGTCGCCTCAGAGCGCCGCAAGCCCTTGAGCAAGGTCCGCCTTGATATCATCCACATGCTCGATCCCGATCGAGACGCGCACCACATCAGGCCCTGCACCCGCCGACAGCAGCTCTTCTTCGGAAAGCTGGCTGTGCGTGGTCGAGGCGGGATGGATGATCAGCGAACGCGTATCACCAATATTAGCCAAGTGGCTGAAAAGCTTCATGTTGGAGACAAGCTTCACGCCCGCCTCATATCCGCCCTTCAGCCCGAAGGTGAAGACCGCGCCGCCGCGCCCGCCGAGATATTGCTGCGCAAGCGCGTGATAGGGATTGTCCGAAAGGCCGGCATAATTGACCCACTCGACCTGCGATTGTTCGGTCAGCCAGCGGGCGATTTCGAGCGCGTTGGCGCAATGGCGCTCCATGCGCAGGAACAGCGTCTCCATGCCGGTGAGCGCGAGGAAGGCGTTCATCGGCGCCATCGCCGGGCCAAGATCGCGCATCCCCAGAACGCGCGCACCGGTTATGAAGGCGATCGGGCCGACGGGCTCGAGCGCATCGACGAGCACCGCGCCGTGATAGGAACCGTTGGGCCGTGTGAGCGAGGGATATTTGTCGCCTTGCGCGCGCCAGTCGAACTTGCCGCTATCGACCAGCAGGCCGCCGACCGCATTGCCGTGGCCGTTGAGGAACTTGGTCGCCGAATGGACGATGATGTCCGCGCCGTGATCGAACGGTCGGCACAGAGCGGGCGTCGCCATCGTGTTGTCGACCATCAGCGGCACCCCGCCCTCATGCGCGATTTTAGCGATGGCCGCGATATCGCTGACGACGCCGCCGGGATTGGCGAGGCTCTCGATGAAGACGACGCGGGTGTGATCGTCCATCGCCGCGCGCACATTTTCGGGATTGTCGGTGTCGACAAAGCGCGCTTCCCAACCAAACTTGCGGATCGCCTCGCCCAGCTGGTTGAGCGATCCGCCATAGAGCTTCTTTGCCGCGACGATATTGCAGCCCGGCTCCATCAGCGTGTGAAAGGCCAGCAATTGCGCCGCATGGCCCGACGCGCAGCCGAGCGCACCGACGCCGCCTTCGAGCGCGGTAATCTTCTTTTCCAGCGCATCATTGGTGGGGTTCATGATGCGCGAATAGATGTTCCCGAATTCGCTGAGCGAGAACAGATTGGCCGCGTGCTCGGGGCTGTCGAAGACATAGGAGCTGGTCTGGTAGATCGGGGTGATCCGCGCATTGGTGGCGGGATCGGGCTGTGTGCCCGCGTGGACGCTGAGCGTTTCGGGGCGGGTTTCGGGCGGCAGGTCGGTCATCGTGAAGCCTCTTGGCGATAGGTTATTCGGCGGGTTCGGTTTGCGTTGCGGAGCCCTGGCCCCTGGCTGCGGGTGTCTTCGCCGCGCGGGCGGGTTCCTCGGCCTGCAGCGCGGTGAGGCCCAGCTTGGCAAACAGCGCGCCGTCGCTGTCATCGCCCGCATTGGGCGCGGTCAGCAGCTTGTCGCCGGTGAAGATCGAATTCGCGCCGGCAAGGAAGCACAGGGCCTGCGTCGCCTCGGACATGGACTCGCGCCCCGCCGAGAGCCGCACCATCGAACGCGGCATGGTGATGCGCGCCACCGCAACGGTGCGGACGAATTCGATATCGTCGATCTTCGCCATCGGGGTGCCTTCGAGCATGTCGCCGAGCACCGTGCCTTTCACCGGAACCAGCGCGTTGACCGGCACGCTCTCGGGATGCGCCTCGAGCGTCGCGAGCGTGTGGATGAAGCCGACCCGGTCTTCGCGTGTCTCTCCCATGCCGACGATCCCGCCCGAGCAGACATTGATCCCCGATTTGCGCACATTTTCAAGCGTATCGAGACGACACTTGAAGTCGCGTGTCGAGATCACCCGCTCGTAATATTCGGGCGAAGAGTCGATATTGTGGTTGTAATAATCGAGCCCCGCCTCGGCGAGCTGCTCTGCCTGATGCGGCTCGAGCATGCCCAGCGTCATGCAGGTTTCCAGCCCCATTTCGCGCACGCCCTTCACGATCTCGACAATCGCGGGCATGTCGCGGTCCTTGGGATTGCGCCACGCCGCGCCCATGCAGAACCGCTGCGACCCTGCATCCTTCGCCTGCGCCGCGCGCTGGAGCACGGCCTGCACGTCCATCAGCTTGGTCGCCTCGACGCCGCTATCGGCATGGACCGACTGCGAGCAATAGCCGCAATCCTCCGGACACCCGCCGGTCTTGATGGAGAGCAGGGTGCAGAGCTGGATCTGCTCGGGCGGATGATTTTCGCGGTGGACGCTGGCCGCTTGAAACAGCAGTTCGGTGAACGGGAGGTCGAAGAGGTCCGCGATCGCCTCGCGGGTCCAGTCGGTGCGGTGGTTGGAGTCTAGCAACGGCTTTCTACCTCTTTGAAATAAAAGAACCCGCCGTGAAATTCATTTCGTTTCATGACGGAAAAACTGAAGGAGGCGAGTTCAAAGGCTTCGCATCGAGCGAAGGCATCTTCATTGCTAAAACTCGTCACTATCGCCGCATAAGAGGTTACACCTTCCCCAGTTTTCGAAGCAAGAATATCATTCTTCGCCAATTCTAGACATTTAACTATTTGAACTTCCTTCGGATTCCGCCAACAAGTTTTAAATTCAAAGGCATATCGCTTCTGATTTGCGAAGATCAGGAGATCGGAACGCCCCTTCCAGTCGCGCTTATGGCCTTTGTCGTCCACATGTGACTTTACCAAGGTCGATTCCATAATGGGCGCGAAACCAGCGCGCCCAGCAGCCGCAGTTAAGAAACTGACGCTGGCGACCTCATTAAAATTGAATGGATCGAAGTTTTCCTCAGCAGAAACGAACTCGTTGTAAAGGCTGTCAGCAGACTTATGCCATGCCTCGAACATCGAAAATTCTACCTGCGACGATGCGCCGAGAATGAGCCTTTTGATCACTCCGCGGCCTCGTCCACCACGCTATCGAGCGGCGGCATGTTGTGGCCAAGCAGCGTCAGAATATCTGCCGCACATTCGACCACGTTCGAGCCCGGACCATAAATACCCTGTACGCCTTTTTCGCGCAGGAAATCATAGTCTTGTGGCGGAATCACCCCGCCGGCAGTCACCTTGATATCGGCGCGGCCTGCATCCTTCAGCAGCCGGATCAGTTCGGGGATCAGCGTCTTGTGGCCCGCAGCAAGGCTCGAGCAGCCGACCACGTCGACATCGTTTTCGAGCGCCATGTCGCGCGCTTCCTCGGGGGTCTGGAACAGCGGTCCGGAGACGACCTCGAAGCCCATGTCGGAAAAGGCGCTGGCGATCACATTCGCGCCGCGATCGTGCCCGTCCTGCCCCATCTTGGCGA
Organism: Erythrobacter sp.; assembly: GCA_043567175.1. GTDB lineage: Bacteria > Pseudomonadota > Alphaproteobacteria > Sphingomonadales > Sphingomonadaceae > Erythrobacter. Next base: position 316,280 of record CP121323.1, on the reverse strand, counting down.
CCATGATGCGCGGCTTGCGGCCCAGCCGGCGCTCCACGGCGTCGACGCCATCGGTTACCTGAGCCCAACGCTGATCAAATTCGTATGCGGTTTTGTAAACCCCGCTCACCGGCTTTGGTGTTGCATCGTGGCGGCCGAAGACCTCTTCCATGGCCGCCGAGATTTCGCCCAAAGTCGCATCGTGGCTCGCCGCCTCGACCGCGAGTTCGAGCACGTTTTCGCCCGCCTTGCAGCCCTCGGTCAGCGCGGCGAGCGCCTCGCGGCAGGCCCCTTCGTCGCGATTGGCGCGTACGCGTTCGATCCGTTCGATCTGGCCCTTGCGCACCTTGGCATTGTCGATGTCGAGCGTCTCGATCGGGTCTTCGGTTTCCTTGCGGTACTTGTTGACCCCGACGATCACCGTCTCGCCCTTGTCGACGCTGGTCTGCTTTTGCGCCGCCGCACGCTCGATCGCGGCCTTGGGCGCGCCGGCATCGACATAGGCTGTCATCCCTCCGCTCGCGTCCACCTCGGCGATCAGCTTTTCCGCCTCGTCCACGAGGGTCGCGGTCAGCGCCTCGATGTAGTGCGAGCCGCCCAGCGGATCGACAACATTGGTTATGCCGCTCTCTTCCTGAAGCACCAGCTGCGTGTTGCGCGCGATGCGGGCGGAGAAATCGGTCGGCAGGGCGATCGCCTCGTCGAGCGCGTTGGTGTGGAGCGACTGGGTGCCACCCAAGGTCGCGGCCAGCGCCTCGATCGTGGTGCGGATGACGTTGTTGTAGGGGTCCTGCTCCTGCAACGAGACACCGGACGTCTGGCAGTGGGTGCGCAGCATCTTCGACTTGTCGGCCTTGGCGCCCAGATCGTCCATGACACGGTACCACAGCGTGCGCGCCGCGCGCAGTTTGGCAATCTCCATGAAGAAGTTCATGCCGATGCCGAAGAAGAACGACAGGCGCGGGGCGAAGGCGTCGATATCGAGCCCAGCTTCCATCGCGCGTTCCACGTATGCCTTGCCGTCGGCGATGGTGAAGGCGAGCTCCTGCACCGCTGTCGCCCCGGCTTCATGCATGTGATAGCCGCTGATCGAGATGCTGTTGAAGCGCGGCATATTGGCCGAGGTGTAGGCGATGATGTCGGAGACGATCCGCATGCTGGGTTCGGGCGGGTAGATATAGGTGTTGCGGACCATGAACTCTTTCAGGATATCGTTCTGGATCGTGCCTGAAAGCTTGTCCGCCGATACGCCCTGCCGCTCGCCCGCGACGATATAGAACGCCATGACCGGGATCACCGCGCCGTTCATCGTCATCGAGACCGACATGGTATCGAGCGGGATCTGGTCGAACAGCACTTCCATGTCGGCGACGGTATCGATCGCAACGCCCGCCTTGCCGACATCGCCGACAACACGCGGGTGATCCGAATCGTAGCCGCGATGGGTGGCAAGGTCGAAGGCGACGCTGAGGCCCTTTTGCCCGGCGGCGAGGTTACGCCTGTAAAAGGCGTTCGATTCCTCGGCGGTCGAAAAGCCCGCATATTGCCGGATCGTCCACGGACGCCCGGCATACATCGATGCCTTCACCCCGCGCGTGAACGGGGCAAAACCCGGCAGGCCCGGTTCCCAATCCGCGTGATCTTCGGCGGTGTAGAGCGGCTTGATCGCGAAACCCTCGGGCGTTTCCCAGTCGAGGTCGCGACCCCTCACTTCCTTGTCGGCGAGGGCTTTCCAGTCGTCGGTCGTGGGTTTGTCAGTCATGCCAATGCCTATACACGATGAGCAGCCCCCGCGAAGACGGAAGCCTGAAGGTTATCGTCTAACGGATGGGACGCCGCGCGGGTCCCGCCCTGCTTGACGCGAGCCAGCGCGCGCGAGCCTCACGCCCCCTTGAACTGGGCCTTGCGCTTTTGGAGGAAGGCCATGCCGCCTTCCATCGCATCGGCGCTGGCGCCTGCGATCCGCTGGCCCTCTGCCTCGGCGAGCAGCACTTCGTTGACGCCGCCATCGAGCGCGAGCGCGATGTTGCGCTTCATCTGGCTTATCGCGATGGTCGGTCCGTTGGCGAGCTTCTCCGCCAGCGCGCGCGCTTCGTCCATCAACGCGTCATCATCGACGCATTTGTAGACGAGGCCCCATTCCTCGGCCTGTTCTGCCCCGATCCTCTCGCCCAGCATCATCATGCGTGTGGCGCGCGCGCGGCCAATGGCACGGGCGAGCAACCAGGTAGAGCCGCCATCGGGGACCAGGCCGATATTGACAAAGGCCTGGAGAAAATAGGCAGAGCGCGCCGCGATGGTGAAGTCGGCGGCCAGTGCAAGGCTGCAGCCGACGCCTGCGGCGGGGCCGTTGACCGCGCAGATCACGGGCACTTCGGCGCGCAGGATCTGGCTGATCGCGGGGTTGTAATGCTGGCTCAATGCCTGGTGCGAGCCGCCCTTGTTGCTCGGGCTTTCCGAGGTCGAACGCGCCGACAGGTCTGCGCCCGAGCAAAAGCCCTTGCCCTCGCCCGTGATCAACACCGCGCGCGCCTCACCCAGGTCATAGAACACCTGTCCGATCTCGTCCGCCATGCCGGGCGCCATCGCGTTGAGGCGCTCGGGCTTGTTGAGCGTGATCGTGGTCAGCGGGCCATCGGCCTCGACGCGGATAAATTCGTAGCTCACGTGTTTCTCTCCCAGGTGAACACTCAGTGTCTGGTTTTCATTCGCAACCGTTTGTGCCGTGGGCGCAGCGCGACTGCAAGCCCGTTGCGCCGCGCCCCACCGGATGATGCGTCGGGCCTGCATCAATTCGACCAATGGGCCTCGTCTCTGGGCGTTTCCATGATCTCGGTGAGCATGCCCTGCATGTCCTTGGGGTGGACGAAGAAGATCGGCGTTCCGTGCGCGCCGATGCGGATGGGGCCGAGGATACGCTTGCCCATTTCCTCGAACTGGCTCCGCGCTTCCTCGATATCGGGCACCTCGAAACAGACATGGTGCTGCCCGCCCAATGGGTTCTTGGCGAGGAAGGCGTTGATCGGGCTGTCATCGCCCAGCGGTTCGATCAGCTCGATCTGGGTGCCGTTCGTGCCGTTCTCGCCGGGAGTGTCGACAAAGCAGACCTTCACGCCCTGCGCTTCGAGATCGAAGGGTTTGTGGATCTTCGTCGCGCCCATCACGTCGCGGTAATGCGCGATGGAGTCTGCGATGGAGGGCGTCGCGTAGCCCACGTGGTTCATGCGGCCTAGTTTCATTTCGTCCCGGCTCCCTGTCCGTCATTGCGAGCGCAGCGAAGCAATCCAGAGCGTCGGCGCGCTTGGCTCTGGATTGCCGCGCCGCTTCGCGCCTCGCAATGACGGGAAAGCTAGTTCTGCGCAATATCTTCAAACAGATCGAGCCACTGCGAATTGAGCGTTTCGATCAGTTTGAGCTTCGCCTTGCGGCTACCCGCCTTGATCTGCTTTTCGCGGAAGATGGCGCTTTCCATCGTGTTGTGACACTCGAACCAGACAAGCTGCTTACACCCATACTTTCTGGTAAAACCGTCGCAAAGACCCTCGCGGTGCTGCCATACCCGCTTGGGCAGGTCCGATGTCACGCCGGTGTAGATGGTCCCGTTGCGCCCGCTCGCCATCATGTAGACGCAGGGCCGCTTCTCCAGCGTCATTGCGAGGAGCCGAAGACGACGCGGCAATCCAGAGCGTATCGCGAGCCACTCTGGATTGCTTCACTACGCTCGCAATGACGATTAGCAGACCTCAAAGCGGAATATTATCATGCTTCTTCCACGGGTTCTCAAGCCGCTTGGACCGCAGCTTCCTCAGCCCCATCGCCACGCGGCGGCGGGTCGAGTGCGGGTGGATCACCTCGTCGATATAGCCCCGGCTGGCCGCCACGAAGGGGTTGGCGAAGCGGTCTTCATATTCCTTTGTTTTCTCCGCAATCTTGCCCGGATCGTCGCGGTCTTGGCGAAAGATGATCTCCACCGCGCCTTTCGCGCCCATCACCGCGATCTCGGCGGTGGGCCAGGCGTAGTTAAGGTCTCCGCGAAGGTGCTTACTCGCCATCACGTCATAAGCGCCGCCATAGGCCTTGCGCGTGATGACGGTGATCTTGGGCACGGTCGCCTCGGCGTAAGCGAACAGCAGCTTCGCGCCGTGTTTGATAATCCCGTTATGCTCTTGCGCGGTGCCGGGCAGGAAGCCGGGAACATCCACAAAAGTCAGGATCGGAATTTCGAATGCATCGCAGAAACGCACGAAACGCGCGGCTTTCTTTGATGAATTGATGTCGAGCACACCAGCAAGCACCATCGGCTGGTTCGCAACCACGCCCACCGTGCGCCCTTCCACCCGGCCAAAACCGCATATGATGTTCGCTGCATGGGCAGGCTGAATTTCAAAGAAATCGCCTTCGTCCAGCGTCTTGCGGATGACTTCGTGCATGTCATAGGGCTGGTTGGGATTGTCTGGAATGAGCGTATCGAGCGAATGTTCCAGCCTGTCCCACGGATCGTTGGTGGGGATTTCCGGCCCCATCTCGCCGGTCGCCTCGGGCCGGTTGGAAAGCGGCAGGTAATCGAAGAAACGCCGCGTGGCGAGCAGCGCCTCGATATCGTTGTCGTAGGCGATATCGGCAACGCTCGTCTTGGTCGTGTGGGTGATCGCCCCGCCCAGCTCTTCCTGCGTGACCTCTTCATTGGTCACCGTCTTGACCACTTCGGGCCCGGTGACGAACATGTAGGAGCTGTCTTTCACCATGAAGATGAAATCGGTCATCGCCGGGGAATAGACAGCGCCCCCTGCGCACGGCCCCATGATGAGGCTGATCTGCGGGACGACACCGCTGGCAAGGACGTTGCGCTGGAACACCTCGGCATAGCCGCCCAGCGACGCGACGCCTTCCTGGATGCGCGCGCCGCCTGAATCGTTGAGACCGATGACAGGCGCGCCGACCTTCATCGCGGTGTCCATGATCTTGCAGATCTTTTCCGCGTGCCGCTTGGACAGCGAACCGCCAAAGACGGTGAAGTCTTGAGAGAATACGTACACCAGACGACCATTAATGGTCCCCGATCCCGTCACCACGCCATCGCCCGGAACGCGCTGTTCCTCCATGCCGAAATCGATGCAGTCATGCTCGACATAGGTGTCGACCTCTTCGAAGCTGCCTTCGTCGAGCAGCACGTCGAGCCGCTCGCGCGCGGTCAGTTTACCCTTGGAATGCTGGGCATCGATACGTTTCTGGCCGCCTCCCATGCGGGCGGCTTCGCGGCGGCGTTCCATTTCGGCGATATTGGCGGACACGTATGGGGCTCCTCTCAAACTTTGCGATGGTCGTTGCCGCAGCCAGGCTGCGGGGTCAATGACCCACAGGGTCGGTGACCCACGGGATCAATGACCCTCAGGGTCTGTGACCCTCAGGGTGATTGAGCCAAACGGCGGCAGGCTCAAAACTTCAGCGTCAGCCCCTTGGCCAGCGCGGGGTGGATGCCTTCGACCAAGCGCAGCGCGCGGGTGAGGCCGATATTTGCTTCGGCAGCGTTCTTCTCGATCGCGGCGACGATCTGGCGCGCGCATTCGGCGGGCGGCATCTTCTTGCCCTTGGTCGTGGTGTTCATCTGCGTATCGACCACCGGCGGCAGCGCCTCGATCACGTGGATGTTCGTATCCTTGAGCTGCGCGCGCAAAGAGAGCGTGTAGAACCTGAGGGCTGCCTTGGTGGCGCAATAGACCGGCTGGCGCGCAGCAGGCGCAATCGCAAGGCCCGAGGTGACGTTGACGATCGCGGCTTCGGGCCGGGCGCGCAATGTCTCCATCAGGCCTGCAATCAGCCGGATCGGCGCGGAAAGGTTGGCGTAGATCGCCTCATCGCTCGCATCCGGATCCGGCGGGGTCTTGCGAAAATCGTGATCGACCAACTGGCCGGCATTGTTGATGAGAATGTCGATCGCGCGGTCCTTTACCGCATCGATCAGCGCGTCGGTGCCTGCGCTATCGGAAAGGCTCGCCTCGATCACTTCGAAACCCGCATCGCGCATGGCCGCCACACGCTCCGGGTTGCGGCCCGTGATGATGACCTGCGCGCCCTTCGCCTTCATCTGCAGCGCGATCTCGCGCCCGATCCCGTTCGTGCCTCCGGTGAGGAGGAGGGTCTTGCCGGCAATCTCCATCAAACCTTCACCACGCCGTGTTCGATCAGGCTTTTCGCGCAGTCGATCACGCTTTGCTCGGCGGGCCGCGTCTCCCAGCCAAGGCGCTCTTTCGCATGGCTGGTGTCGCAATGGCGGCTCTTGCCAAGCTCGCTCTTGATCGAGCGGATACCGGCATTGAACAGGCTGAGCACGTGGACGAGGATATTCGGCATAACCCGCGTGGGCACCTTCTTGGTGTGCTCGGGCGGCAGGCCCTCCTTGAGCATCTGCGCCACCTCGATGAACTTGTAGGACTTGCCCGCTGCAAGGAAGCGTTCTCCCGCAAGGCCCGGCTCTTCAAGGCATTTGACATGGAGCGCGGCGGTGTCACGCGTATCGACAATCGCAAAGCCGAGGTCCGGCGCCATCGGCACCTCGCCGCTCAGCAATTGGCGCACCGCCTCGACCGAGGGCGAGAAATCGGGATCGTCCACCGGGCCGAGCACCATCGACGGGTTGACCGAGACGAATTCCATGTCGCCGCCTTCCTCTGCGATCCAGTCGCGCGCGGCGCGCTCGGCAATCGTCTTGGACTTGATATAGGGGTAGACATCGGGGTGGGTGATATCGGTCCAGTCGGCCTCGGATACGGTGTATTCCTTGTCCGAGCGGCCATAGGCGACCGCGGCCATCGAACTGGTCTGGACGAAACGGGTGACACCCGCCTCCTTGGCAAAGCGCAAGGCGCGCAGCGTGCCCTCGCGCGCGGGCACGATCATCTCGTTCTCGTCCCTGGGCGTGGAGGCCGCGATCGGCGAGGCGACGTGAGCGACATGGCTGCACCCCGCCATCGCCTCGGCCCAGCCATCATCGCTCATCAGCTCGGCCTCGAACACCTTGAGCGTATCTTCGGACGGGTTGCCAAGACGGCCGCGCAGCAGGCTCTCGCTTTTCACGGTGTTGCGCACGGTGGTGTGGACGATCCAGCCGCGCCCCAGCAATTGGCGGATGAGTTCGCCGGCGATATAGCCGGAGCCCCCGGTAACCAGTACGGTCTTTTCCATGCGTGATCCTTGGATGGTTGATCCCCGTTTTGCAGCGCTTGCGGCACTCCTTTGCGAGGCTAGGGCCATGTTCGCAGGCGCGCAATGGCGGCGGCGCGGATGAACGGCGCGGGCTCCCGCTCATTCGATGCGGTGATTGTCGGCGGCGGGATCGCCGGGCTGTCGCTTGCAGCGCGGCTGGCGCAGTCCATGCGCGTGGCGGTCCTGGAGGCGGAACAGGCACCGGGCTATCACGCATCGGGGCGCAGCGTGGCGTTTGCGCATTTCGGGCTGGGCGAGACGTTTGTGCGCACCCTGACCGCGTGGAGCCTGCCGCGCTTTCGCGAAATGGAAGGCATATCGGGGACGCCTGTCGCGCGCCCGCACGCCGCATTGCACATTGCAAGCGAGGCTCAGGCGAGCGCGTTCGATGCGCTGGTGGCGGTGCATGAGAGCTTCAGATGCGACTTTGAAATCCTACAAGGCGAGGAAATCCAGCGGGTTATGCCGGTGCTGAAGACCGGCTCGGCGCATGCGGCGCGCGCGATCCTCGATCATGGCTCGCTGCACCTCGACACCGACGCGATGCTGCAGCGCCACCTCGCCGACCTGCGCGCAAGCGGCGGGGCGCTGGTGACGGGCGCTAAGGTAACTTGCATTGCGCATAAGCGCGATCTTTGGGAGGTTAGAACAGATAAGGGCGCCTTCCAGAGCCCCCACCTCATCAACGCCGCCGGTGCCTGGGCGGACGAGGTTGCGCGTCTTGCAGAGGTTGCGCCGATCGGGCTTGAACCGCGCCGCCGCACCGTGATCGGCTTTGACGGGCCTGCCGATACCGACGTCTCTCGCTGGCCCTTCACCAAGACGGTAGTGGACGGTTTCTACATGCTGCCGGAGGGACGCGGGCGCTTGCTGGCCTCGGCGATGGACCAGACGCCAAGCGCCCCTTGCGACGCAGCGCCAGAAGAGCTCGACAAGGCGGTTGCCGCTGACCGGATCGAGCGCGCAACAACGCTTGACGTGCGCCGCATCGTGCATGGCTGGGCGGGGCTGCGCAGCTTTGCCCGCGACGAACTGCCGGTGATCGGAGAGGCGGGCGATGCGCCGGGCTTCTACTGGGTTGCAGGACAGGGCGGCTACGGCTTCCAGACCTCGCCCGCGCTCTCACGGATCGCGGCCTGCGCCGTGACCGGCGAGGCCTTTCCGGGCGATCTGCTGGATGCAGGGATCACGCCCGAGCTTGTCTCGCCCCGGCGCTTTAACCCCTGACATCGCGCTATTTCAGCAGCACCAGCTCTTCGGCCATGGTCGGATGGATCGCGGTGGTCGCATCGAAATCGGCCTTGGTCAGCCCGGCCTTCACCGCCACGGCAGCGGCCTGCATGATCTCGGGGCTTTCCGGCCCGATCATGTGCACACCGACGACCCGCTCGTTCGCGGCATCGACCACCATCTTGTAGAGCGCGCGTTCGCTGCGGCCTGCCACCACGTTCTTCATCGGGCGAAAGTCCGATTGGTAGACATGCACCTTGCCCAGCCGGTTGCGCGCCTCGCCCTCGGTCATGCCGACGGCGGCGATGGGCGGGTGGCTGAAGACTGCGCTGGGAATGCACGAATGATCGACCGCATAGGGTTCGCCAGGGCCAAAGACGCTGTCGGCAAAGGCCTGTCCCTCGCGGATCGCCACGGGGGTAAGCTGCACCCGGTCGGTCACATCGCCCACGGCGTAAATATGATCGACATTGGTCTTAGAAAAGGCATCGACCTTGACCGCGCCCCGCTCGCCCAGTTCCACACCCGCATGATCAAGCCCCAGCCCATCGGTATTGGGCACGCGCCCGGTGGCGACCATCACCTGGTCGAACACCCGCTCCTCATGGCCGGTCATCTTGACCAGCAGCGAGCCATCCTCCTGCTTGCGGACATATTCGAAGGTGGCATTGAAACAGAACTCGATCCCCTTGCCGAGGCTGATCTGAAGCAGCCGGTCGCGCAGGGCCGGATCGTAGTCGCGCAGGATCACGTCGGAGCGGTTGGCAATCGTCACGCGGCTGCCGAACTCGTTGAAGATGCCGGCAAACTCGTTGGCGATATATCCGCCCCCGACGATCAGGATACGGCCGGGCAATTCATCGAGGTGAAACGCCTCGTTCGAGGTTATGCAATGCTCGTTGCCCTCGAAATCGGGCATATGGGGGCGCGCACCCGTGGCGATCAGGATATAGCGCGCGGTGACGACCTTGCCGCTTGCAAGCGTGATTTCGTGCTCGCCGGTGATTTCGGCGCGCTCGTCAAAGACGGTGACGTCGTGGTTCGACAGCGTCTCGCCATAGAGGCCTTCGAGCCGGCTCACATCGCGCTGCACGATGTCGCGCAGCCGCACCCAGTCAAAGCTCTTGCCCTCGATGTCCCAGCCAAATTGCCTTGCATCTTCGAGGTCTTCGGCAAAATGAGCGCCATAGACGAGCATCTTCTTGGGCACGCAGCCGCGAATGACGCAGGTGCCGCCAACCCGGTATTCCTCCGCTGCGGAGACCTTCGCGCCATGCGCTGCGGCAACCCGGCTGGCGCGCACGCCGCCTGAGCCTATGCCGATGGTGAAGAGGTCGAAATCGTATTCCTGCTCGCTCATTCGCGTAATCCTTGTTTCGGGTTGGTTCGCGATATGGCCGGACGAGGTTACATTGCCAACCGTCAGGTTTCGAGAAACAGCCCGTTATCGCGCAGCAGCTGGTAGGCCTTCATGTCCTCGATCTGGATGAGGTCGGGGTTCTGCACGCCCGTATTGCGCTTCAAGAGATAGTGAACCGCCTTCTTTGTTCCCGGCCCGATGCCCGTAAGCGCCACCATCACATCGGGATCGTGATCGAGCACGCGATCAAACAGCATCGAGGTGTTCATCGGGTCGAACCCGAAGCCCAGAAAACCAAGCCGCTTGCCATGCGCGATCTCGGCCATAAGGAAGCTGGAAAAACGCTTGTCCCTCGCCCGCTCGGACGCGGTGTAGAGCCCCTTGGCAACCGCGAGCCAGTCTTCCGGCGCCTGTTCGCCCCATTCGCACGGCTCGCCTGCGCCAAACATCCAGGGCAGGCTTCCGGGGCTGCCATAAGGGTGAACGATGCGCAGATGCGTGCTAACCAGCAAGCGCGCTTCTTCCATCGGCATACCAAAGGCCATGGTCAGCACCCAGGGCATGAAATGCTCGATCGCGCGGTCATAGTTGAAGCACACGATCGAGAGGTTGTCGAAACACTGTTCGGCCTTGGCTCGCGGCACACCCTTGGTGATGAGCTGTCCGAGCTGGAACAGCCAGTTCTCCGTACCCCTGAGCGGCAATTCGCCCGCCTCGCGCGGCTCGGGAGCGAGGGTCGATTTCTGCTCGGCCTGAAGGGTGTAATAGGCCAGCGCGATCTTGCCCACCGCGATCACATCGGGATTGTCGCTGCCATATTGCTCGAGCACAGCGTCGATCGAATTGGTGACCCGCGCGGCCTGCTTGATGGTGCGCCCGGCCTCCAGCAGGCCTTCATAGGTCGTGCCCAGACGCTCGGCATTGGCCTCGAAGATTTCGGCCAGCGCCACCATGTCGCGGGTCTGAACCTGTGTGCCGAGGCGATCGAAATCATAGCCCGCCGCGATCCGCGAGAGCAGTTCGCTGCCATCGGGCATCTCGATTTCGCAATTCGCCCCCGCACCGATGACCAGAGTGGTTTCGGTTCTGATCATCGCGTGCGTCTTGCGTCTCGGTTCATGGCCGAGCGAATAGGGGCTGCGTGGTTAAGATAAGGTAAGATAACAGGGCCGAAGCGCCTGATTATGTTGCCGTTGAACGTTGGGCCGATCCTGACCGGCGGCGCTGGCCGCCAGGCCCGCGGCGATTGCCACCGCGCGCCCCGCCGCGGCCACCCGCTGCGCCCTGTCCCTGCCCCTGACCCTGACCTTGCGGCCTTCCCTTGCGGGCGGGATGCTTGGCAGCCGGCTTGCGCTTGGACGCGCCATCGGACTTGCCCGCCGCGGCAGGCTTGGGCTTGACCTTCTTTTGCGAGACCCGCGTCGCCCCGCGCGCAGCCGGCTTGGTCGGCCCGACGCCTTCGACTACAGCGCGGAAGTTCTCCGGCAGGTCAAGACGCTCGAGACTGGCCGAGGTCGTCTTCTGGATGTCCTTGAGGTAAGCGCGCTCATCTTCTGCACAAAACGCGATCGCCACCCCGTCACGGCCCGCACGCGCGGTGCGGCCGATGCGGTGCACATATTGCTCGGGCACGTTGGGAAGCTCGTAATTGATGACGTGGCTGACGCCGGGAATATCGATCCCGCGTGCTGCCACATCAGTGGCGATGAGGATCGTGGCCTTGCCGCGCTTGAACTCGTCGAGCGCGCGCTGGCGCTGGCCCTGGGTCTTGTTGCCGTGGATCGCGTTGGCGTGGATGCCGGCCCGGCTCAGCTTCTTGACCACGCGGTCCGCGCCATGCTTGGTGCGCGTGAAGATCAGCACGAGGTCAAGCTCGCCGGGAACACGATGACGCCGAGACAGGATCATTTCGAGCAGTGACTGCTTCTCGTCCTGCTGGACCATGAACAGATATTGATCGATCCGTTCGGCAGTGGTGCTTTCCGGTGTCATCGAAACCGTCACCGGGTTGGTGCAGTAATTCGAGACCAGCTCCTTGATCTGCTTGGGCATCGTCGCGCTGAAGAACAGCGTCTGGCGGTCCTGCGGGACCAATTGGCTGATCCGGCGCAATGCGTGGACAAAGCCAAGGTCGAGCATCTGGTCAGCCTCGTCGAGCACGAGGATTTCGACACCCGAAAGGTTGAAGGCCTTCTGGTCGATGAGATCGAGCAGGCGACCGGGCGTCGCGACAAGGATATCAGTGCCGCGATGCAGCTTGTTGCGATCCTTGTTGACGCTGGTGCCCCCGACGATCGACTGCACCTTGAGGCCGGCAAGCGCGCCGTAATCCTTGGCGCTCGCCGCGATCTGCCCGGCAAGCTCGCGCGTGGGTGCCAGAACCAGCATGCGGCATGACTTGAAGGGAATCTGATTATCGCTTTCGCGCAGCCGGTCGATGCTCGGGAGCATGAACGCTGCCGTCTTGCCTGTGCCGGTCTGGGCAATACCCAGCAGGTCGCGACCTTTGAGAACCGGCGGGATCGCCTGTTCCTGGATCGGAGTGGGAGTGGAATAGCCCTTGAGGTCAAGCGCCTGGAGAACGGGCTGCGAAAGCCCCAGATCTTCGAAATGAGGCGTGTTGGAAGTTTGTGTCATTGAAACTCGCAATGCTTGCGAAGCGCGCAGCCGAAATGGCGCGCGGTCGCGGGGTTAAAAACCGCCCGCGTGAAAAGGGAAGTTGGAGAAAAGGACGAAACGCTGCCGGGGCGGATTGTTGTCAGAACCGCCGCTTCACGCTGGCAGATGCATTTCGGTTGCCGTGCAGATGGGCGCAATCGGCCCGAAAGTCAATTGCGCACTTCTTCGGCAAGATAACCGCGCCCGGTCATCCACATGTTGAAATCGATTACGCTGGTATAGGACGCAGCCACAGCATTGCCGTCCAGATCGCGCGCGGGTTCGAATGTCATGTGCTTTAGCAAGGGCCGGCAAATCGCGATTTCGGTCGCCTTTCGCCGAAACTTGCGGTGCAATTTGCACTCGGTCGCCTCGCCTTGCGCGTGCACAAGCATCGTGAACCCTAGCTTTTGCGTGAGCAGGCCTTGCCGCGATGCCGCACTGGTCAACTGGGCAAGACCATCGAAAGCGATAATTGCAGGGCCACTCAGCAAGGGCGCCTGTTCATCCGCCGCGCAGACGGGCGACACCGCAATCGTGAGCAGTGCGCCGGCAATGCAGGATTTCGTCCGAAACTCAATCAAGCTCTTCGCGCAGCTTCGCATAGGAGATGTGCGCGCGGTACGATCCCTCAACCGCTTCATTGAGAATGTTGCGGGCAGGTTCGAAAGTGTAATGCGCCATCGCAACCTCGCACAACTTCCTGTTGATATAGGTCTTGCGGAATTCATTGACGACCTTGCAATCGGTCGCCTCGCCCTCGGAATCGATGGTCATGTCCAGATCGACCGCTTCGCGCCAGATGCGCAGGCGGCGCGAGGTCTTCATGAAATCATGGGCACCATCGAATGCGACCATCTTGGCAGGCTTGGGTGCCGTCGCCTCAGGTGCTTCTTCAGATATGGCCGAAGCTTCCTTGGCTTCGGGCATCTCTGCTTTTTCTGGCTCCTCGCTTTTTTCGGTAGGGCCGCAGGCAAGAGCGGCGCAGGCGAGGGAGAGGGAGAGTGTAAGGGACATTAGCGGCCTTCGCGGTTTTGCTCATTGGGAATTGAGGCGACCATACGCAAAACTCTCAGGGGTGCAAATTAAGTCAATTTGATGCGAGTTCACGCAATTTTCATACGCAAGAGAGGTTTTTCCGATAATCTCGGTGATTGATCGCGTGTCGTTGATTACAACACTGTTTCAAAGCGTAGAAATCATGACAGCGTGCGAGCAGAATCAGCCACCATTAAGGCATGGCGATCCGGCTCTGCGGACCTGAAACAGTACCAAATGCAGACGTTCAGGCTACCATAGGGCTACCACGGCACTGCTGAGCACATGCTGAACGGGTGGAACTTTCGGCATTCGTCCGGCAGAAAAGGCGCCTCATCCGATATTTAGCGGCCCATGCACGAAGAAAGGTGAAGCCGGCTCACCGCAGGCCCGCAGCCTCCATCAAGGCGAGGGTGCTCGCATCGAACTCGCCCTCGCCCGCATCGATCTGCTTTGCGATGGCCTTGCCGAGTTCCACTCCGAACTGGTCGAAGGGATTGATTCCCATCAGCACCGCATTCGCGAAAGTGCGATGCTCGTGAAAGGCGATCAGCGCGCCAAGCGTCGCGGGATCGAGATCATCGACCAGGAACACCGTCGAGGGCCGATCGCCCGGATAGGCGCGCGCGGGATCGTCCTCGCTCGGCTTGCCGGCCATCAGCGCCGCACCCTGTGCCAGGCAGTTGAGCAGCAAGGTGCGGTGATGCGCGGGGTCCAAATCATCGCCCGGTGCGATGCTGGCGATGAAGTCCACCGGGACCAAATGCGTACCCTGGTGAAGCAGCTGGAAGACGGCATGCTGCGCGTCGGTTCCAACACCGCCCCAAGTGATCGGCGCGGTTGGCCCGTCGACCGGCTCTCCGGTGCCGGTTACCGCCTTGCCGTTGGATTCCATCTCCAGTTGCTGGAGGTAATCCGGAAACAGTGCCAGGCGCTCATCATAGGCGAACACTGCGCGCGTCTGACATTCGCGCACGCGGGCATAATATTGATCGGCAAAGGCGGCCAGCAGGGCTGTGTTGGCCCTGCCATCTGTTTCGCGAAAATGCGCGTCGATCGCCTGCGCACCGGCGAGAAATTCGCGGAACTCCTCCATCCCGATCGCGAGCGCCACCGGAAAGCCGATGCTCGACCACAGCGAATAGCGCCCTCCCACGCTTTCAGGGAATGGCAGGATGCGGGTTTCATCGACGCCCCATTCAACCGCCTTTTCCGGGTTGGCCGTCAAAGCCACGACCCTGCCGCTTGGATCCTCGACTCCTTCGCGCTCGAGCCATGCAAGCGCGCTGGCTGCATTGGTCATCGTCTCGATGGTCGTGAAAGTCTTGGAGGCCACCGCAATCAGGGTCGCCGCTGGATCGCATGCCGCAAATGCCTGCTCAAGCGCGAGGCCGTCAATGTTCGAGACGACGTGTACGTCGACCTTCGCAAGATCGCGTGTCAGAGCATCGACGGCAAGAGCCGGGCCGAGCGCCGATCCACCGATTCCGATATGGATCAGGTGCCTGACATCTCCCAGAACGCCCGCGTGAATAGCCTCGACGAGCATGCCCATCCGGGCCAGCAAGGCGGCAGCCTCTTCGGTGTCTGCATCCGTGCCACTGCCGCGCATCGCGCCATGGTTGGCCGCGCGCCCCTCTGTTACGTTGACGATGCCGCCGGAAAAGAGCCCCTCGCGCGCTTCTGCAAAGCCGCTGATCTCGGCAAGGCGCTCGAAGCTTTCTAGCACGCTATCATCAAGGTGCGTCTTGGAAAAATCCACCCGCATGCCACTTGTCTCGCCGTCGCCGGCATCGGCGCTTACAGGCCATTCGAGCCGACGCGTCAGCGCCGCCACGCGGCTGGAATCCGCTTCGAACAATTGCGCCAGTGTCGGCCTGGGCGCGGCTTTAAGAGCTTTCCAGATCTGCGCGCGATTTTGGCCTTGGTCGGTCATGATGAAGCAATCCCCTTTGCGTGACGCCTAACCGCGCCTAAGGATGCGGGCGATGGATGTTAAGCCCCAAACTGAACCCGCCGCGCTTTCGATGTCTTCGCGCGCCGAGAGCCAGGTGGATCAGTCGGTCAACCAGGCGTCCGCTTCTGCCGGGCAAAGCGATCCCAAGACCGATAGTCTGGCGAGTTTCGCCTGGTTCCTGGTCAAGCTCGTCGCGGCGGTCTTCGTCCTGCGAATTTTCGTCATCGCCCCCTTCTCGATCCCGTCGGAGAGCATGCTGCCAGGGCTGTGGCAGGGCGATTACATCGTCGCCACCAAGTGGTCTTATGGCTATTCGAAACACTCGCTCCCCTTCGGCACATCGCTCCCAGATGGCCGCATCTTTGCAAGCGAGCCCGAACGCGGCGACATCGTGATCTTCAAGCATCCGGTCGACAATCAGGACTATGTGAAACGCGTGATCGGGCTACCGGGCGACACGGTTCAGATGCTCGGCGGACAGGTCGTAATCAATGGCGAGTTTGTCGCCAAGGAACCGGTCGAGGATTTCAGGATCGCGATCACCCCGAACGCCTCGTGCACCTTCGGAGACCGCGTTCCGGCGGCCGCTGGAGACAGCACCCCCGGTGGAGGTGGCACGCAATGTGCCTATCGGCGGTTTCGCGAGGAATTACCCGAAGGCAAATCGGTCGAAGTGCTCGACTTCGGCCTGTCGCCCGGTGATGGCACCAGCATCGCAACCGTCCCCGAGGGGCAAATGTTCGTGATGGGCGACAATCGCGATTACTCGCGCGACAGCCGCTTCCCCGCGCTTGCCGGAGATGGCGTGGGCATGGTGCCGCACGACAATCTCGTCGGGCGTGCACGGATCGTCTTCTGGTCGAGCGATGGCAGCGCGCAATGGTTCAAGCCATGGACCTGGTTCTCCGCTGCGCGGTGGGACCGGATCGGCCATGGCTTGTGAGCAATATGCCATGACCACGAACCCGGATGCCGCCCTGCCCGAAGAAACCCGCCAATGGCTTGGTGACAACGGTTTTGTTGCCGGTGACCAGGATCTGTGGCTGCGCGCCCTCACCCATGGCAGCTTCAATGGCACCGTGTCGGCCAGGCACCCGCAAGGAGCAGCCGGCGATTACCAAAGGCTGGAATTCCTTGGCGACCGTGTTCTTGGTCTTGCTGTCGCGGGCTGGCTCTACCGCGCCGGTGATGCCCCCGAAGGTAAGCTCTCGCAGCGCCTCAACGCGCTGGTCAGCCGGGTCACCTGCGCCCGCATTGCCCGATCAATCGGTCTTCCCGATCATATCCGGCTGGGCAAACAGGCGCGCGAGGATGGCGGTGCGGACAGCGACAATATCCTGGGCGATGTAATGGAGGCGCTTATCGGCGCCTGCTTCGTCGATCACGGCTATGATCGCGCGCAGGAGATCGTCTATCGCTTGTGGGCGAAAGAACTTGAAGGCAATGCCGGCAAGGCCAAGCATCCCAAGAGCGCGCTGCAGGAATGGGCTGCACATGAGCGGCGCACCATGCCGTCTTACGAGGTGGTCGAGCGCAGCGGCCCCGACCACGCAATGCAATTCACGGTCCAAGTGACCATACCCTCGATAGGCTCGGCCCGCGGGACGGCGAGCAGCAAGGGTGAAGCGGAAAAACGTGCCGCCAAGGCTTTTCTGGAGGAATTCGGGTGAACGAGGATCAAACCTCACAAAAATGCGGCGTGGTCGCCGTGATAGGTGCGCCCAATGCGGGCAAATCGACGCTGGTGAACCAGTTGGTCGGCCAGAAGGTCGCGATCACCAGCGCCAAGGCGCAGACGACGCGCGCGCGAATGCTCGGCATCGCGCTGTTCGCCAATGTCCAGATGATTCTCGTCGATACGCCTGGCATCTTTGCGCCCAAACGCCGGCTCGACCGCGCGATGGTTAGCGCCGCGTGGGAGGGCACGACGAGCGCGGACGCGATCCTGGTGATCGTCGATCCGATCAAGCAGCGCCGGCACGAGCTCGAACCCATTCTTGAAACGCTCGAGAAGCGCCCGGAGCGCAAGATTCTTGTGCTCAACAAGGTCGACCGGGCGAAAAAGGAACCGCTTCTCGCACTGGCTGAGGAATTCGGCAGCCGCGTCGATTTCGAGGAAATTTTCTTCGTCTCCGCTCTCAATGGCGAAGGCCTTGGCGAGATGAAGGAAGCGCTGGCAAAGATGATGCCCGAAGGACCGTGGATGTATCCCGAGGACCAGGTGTCGGATGCCCCGGAACGCCTTCTGGCCGCCGAGATCACCCGCGAACAGCTCTATCGCCAGCTGCACGAGGAACTGCCCTACGACACCGCCGTGCGCCCCGAACTCTACAAGCACCGCCCCGATGGCAGCCTCGAAATCCACCAGCAAATCGTCGTCGCGCGCGAAACGCAGCGCCCGATCGTGCTGGGCAAGGGCGGCAGCAAGATCAAGGCAATCGGCGAAGAGGCGCGCAAGGAACTCACCGAGGTGCTGGGCGTCAAGGTCCACCTCTTCCTGCACGTCAAGCTGCTGGAGGGGTGGAGCGAAGACAAGGAAGTGTTCGAGGAAATGGGGCTGGATTGGGTCAAGTAGGCACCCTTAACCGGCCTCATGATGAAAGCGTCTGCTTATCGGGAAATGGCGCCGGAAGCAGACTGTCCGCTAACGACTCAGTTGCGGTCATTCAGCAACGCATTATTCTCACGCGGTATGAGCTATGTCGAGCGCGATAGACGAGTGGAGCTGAAGCTGTTCGGATTCCGAGCTGATTGTGAGCAAATGCTCCCGGCCGGTGGAAGCATGATCAGACACCGGGACGGCAGTATGGGATGGGTCAGACCCTCCAGTCTTGGAGTGAACGAAACTTGGGCTGACGCTATACAAAATCTGATCGCATCGCTCGGTGGAGAAGAAGCTGTTGCGAGGCTCATCACTTCCCTTGATCCTGAGAGAAAAATCATCGCGATCAGTGTTCCGTTTGGCTCTCCGTATCAGGAAAACAATGGTCTCACGGCAGAGACCGTTCAAATGCTTGCAAGGCTATCCCTAGAACTCGACCTCTGCCCGCTGGATTTCGATCCCCGTAACCCATCGCACCTCGCCCCTGAACCGTATTGATTTTTGAGGACAGGAATCCACCCCACTTTCAGCCGTTCCCGGCCAGCAGGGTGGCTCCCAAGAGCAGACAGGCAGCTGTCGCCCTCGCGTCCCCGAAATCAGACTGTCGGCAAACGACCCCATTGCGGATATTGGGATCAAGAGAATGCAAGAGTAAGCGTCGCTGCGAACGCTAGCACCACAAATATGCGATGAGAGCGGGATAGAGGCTGGCCCCGCGTGTAAATTGTGACAAGCGATGCTGTCGTAAGGAGGGGCGTCATTCCTAAGATGAAGCCGCTGGCAAGATAGATGCTCTTGCTTTGGTATCTCCAATACTCTGCGGCTGGCCCCTCAGCGCCCCAAGGGTAACAGCTAGATGAGGTGCCGCCGCCACAAGCCTCGGCTGGTAGAGCAGCAAAAAGATCAATCAAGATGATCGCGCCAAACAGGCTCAGCAAAGTTCCGACCATCAGCAGGGACACGTCTATCTTCGCCACTAGTCTAAGATAGCTCTACCTTGCCAAAACGCAACGGCAGCTTCCCACCCCAGTCTCGGCCATAACGTCGCTGGTATACTTCACCAGAAAGCCGCTATTCGCCCCGGTGCCCGAGATCACCGCCGCCCAAACTGATCCCAACTTGGCTCTGAGCGCGCCCCTAGCGGCGGCTGCTCATCCTAACGCTTCTTGGCGATCTTGATCTTCTGCTGCTTGGCGAAGGTCTTGGTTGAATCCTCGCTCCGCCCCAGCGCTTTGGCAATTTGCTTGAGCCCCTGTCCCTTGGAGGCGAGCAAGCGCAAGCGGCCCGCTTCTTCGGCGTTCCACGGTTGCTTGTGGCGTTCGAAATGGTCTTTGCTCATCCACCGAGCCTAGACGCGCGCGGCGGCATTGGCGAGAGCACCGCGAGGATTAGTCCCGCCCCAGCTTCTCCAGCTTGGCCCGCAGCGCTGCTTCGTCGAACGGCTTCACGATGTAATCGTCCGCGCCTGCGCTGATTCCTTCGTGGATGTCCTTGGCCTCGCCGTTGGAGGTGCAAAACATTACCATCGGCGCTTTGGGCGTGGGGATTGCGCGCAGGCGACGCACGAATTCGATGCCGTCCATTTCGGGCATGTTCCAGTCGGTCAGCACCAGAGCGGGCATCGCCTTCTTGCAGCGCGCCAAAGCTTCCTCACCGTCCTGCGCCTCGAGCGGCACGTAGCCCAGCGAGCGCGCGATCTTGGCCGAAACCTTGCGGATCACGCGGCTGTCATCGACGATCAGGCACACTTTTGCGGCACCCGCGCTCGCTTGCTGCGAGGCTGCGCCATCACGCATGGCCTTGGCGGCGGCGACGATCGAGTCGGTGTCTCTTGAATTCACACCTTCACCAAGAGCCTCGCGCACATCGCGCGGCGTCTCGACCGGCTGCGCATCGCCTGCAAGGCCGTCGGCCTCGCGCTCGGCAGCGCGGCGTTCATTCGCAACCCGGTTCTTGAGCGGGCCGACATTGCGTTTGATCAGATTTTGAATGGCTGTGACTCCCCGGCCAGCGAGGCAAACATGCTCTCGTCCTCGAAGGGCTGATCTTCATCGAGGTGATCTTCAGCGAGGTGGTCTTCATTCAGACCAGAATCGCCCGCACCTTCGCCCGGCGTGATGCGGACATGCAGATAGGGCATCCACACATCGCCGAATTCCGCTTTTTGATACCAGACATCGATAACATCGTAGCTGGCCCACATCCCATCCGGCCCGCGCAGGCGAATGCCCTCGCCAATGCGCGGGACCGCGGCAAAGCGAATGCGGTCCTGGGTTTGGTGAGTCTCGTTCTGGACTTCGATTTCTATCACGGCATTGTCCCTGGTCTGGAGACAGACCTAGGGCACAATACTAAAGGAATTCCCAACGCTCGGATAAGCTCGCATTAGCGATGCTGGTGCGCGCCCTCACCCGCGCCGGCACGGGGTTGCACATGCTAATCGGTGCTCTTGGCGGGAGCTTTCTTGGCTGGCGCTTTCTTCGTCGCAGCCGTCTTTTTCGCGGCCGTCTTCTTGGCCGGTGCCTTTTTCTTGGCCGGAGCCTTCTTGCGCGCTTTCTTCTTCGCCGGGCCCTTGGCGGCGCGCTCGTCGATCAGGGTGACCGCCTGTTCGAGGCTCACATCTTCGGGCTTTGTGTCCTTGGGGATCGTCGCGTTGGTGCTGCCGTCGGTGACGTACGGGCCATAACGACCCGGCATGACCTTGATCTCGCCGCCAGAGGTCGGGTGCTCACCCAACGTCTTGATCGGTTCAGCCTTGCCGCGCCCGCCGCCCTTGCGATTGGCCGCTTCCGCAAGCAGCACGACCGCCTGGTTCATGCCGGTCTCGAAGACGTCCATCGTGCTCGTAAGCTTGGCGTATTTGCCATCGTGGCGCAGATAAGGACCATAGCGCCCGATCGCCGCCTCGATTTCCTTGCCGGTTTCCGGGTGCGCTCCAACGATGCGCGGCAGGCCGAGCAGCTTCGCTGCCCATTCGAGATTGAAATCGTCGAGGTCCTTGGGGATCGAGGCGCGCTTTTTCTTACCCTCGACTTCAATCTCGACATAGGGGCCAAACCGACCCGACTTGCGGTGGATCTCGGCGCCTGTCTCAGGGTGCTCGCCCATCAGGCCGTCCTCGGCCGGGTCAGACCCGTCGGCGCCCGGCTGGGCAAAGCGGCGGGTGTATTTGCATTCGGGATAGTTCTGGCAGGCGACAAAGGCGCCAAAGCGCCCGCCGCGCAGCGAGAGCCGTCCGTTCTCGCGGCCTTCCTGATCGCACATGGGGCAATGGCGCGGGTCCTTGCCGTCCTCGCGCGGAGGAAAGAGGTATTCAGAGAGATATTCGTCGAGCACCTCGGTGACTTCGCTGGGAAGTTTCTCCATCACCTCTTCGGTCTTCGGCTTGAAATCGCGCCAGAACTTGCCGAGCAGCACCTTGTAATTCTCGCGCCCGTCCGAGACCACGTCGAGCTCTTCCTCGAGATCGGCGGTGAAGTCATAGGCGACATAGCTGGGGAAGAAACGTTCGAGGAACGAGGTCAGCAGGCGGCCAGACTCTTCGGTGAAGAAGCGCTTGCTCTCGACACGCACATAGGCGCGGTCGCGCAGCGTCTGGATAGTCGAGGCGTAAGTCGACGGGCGACCGATGCCGAGCTCCTCAAGGCGCTTGACCAGACTCGCCTCGGAAAAGCGCGGCGGTGGCTGGGTAAAGTGCTGGCTGGCCTCGACCCCGGTCTTGGCGGGTGTGTCGCCTTTCTTGAGGAAGGGCAGCAGGCCATCCTCGTCGTCATCCTTGTCGTCGAAGCTTTCCTGGTAGACCGCGAAGAAACCCGGGAAAATCACGACCTGGCCGGTCGCGCGCAATTCGTGGCTTCCGGTGGGCTCGCGCAGCGTCACCGTGGTGCGTTCCAGCTGGGCGGTCGCCATCTGGCTCGCCATCGCGCGCTTCCAGATAAGCGAATAGAGCTTGGCCTCATCGCCCGAGCCAAACCGGTCGAGCGCGAAATTGGTCGGTCGGATCGCTTCGTGCGCTTCCTGGGCGTTCTTGGCCTTGGAGGAGTAAAAGCGCGGCTTTTCGGGGCAATAGCCCGCTTCGTAGCGTTGGCCGATTTCGGCGCGGCAGGCGGCAATGGCGCTGCCATCCATCTGCACGCCGTCGGTCCGCATATAGGTGATCGCACCCGCTTCGTAGAGGCGTTGGGCGGTGCTCATCGTCTGACTGGCCGAAAAGCCGAGCTTGCGCGCCGCTTCCTGCTGCATGGTCGAGGTGGTGAACGGCGGCGCGGGATTGCGCTTAAGCGGCTTCTTTTCGACCTCCTCGACGGTGAAACGCCCCGCCTCGACAGCGGCTTTGGCCTCCATCGCAATGCCTTCATGGCCAAGGCTCAGTTTTTCGAGCTTCTCGCCTTTGAATTTCACGAGGCGCGCGTCGAACTGGGTGGAATCGTGCTGCAGATGCGCAAGGACCGACCAGTATTCATCAGCCTTGAACGCCTCGATCTCGCGCTCGCGTTCGACGATCAGGCGCAGCGCCACCGATTGCACGCGGCCCGCCGATTTCGCCCCGGGCAGCTTGCGCCACAGGACCGGAGAGAGGGTGAAGCCGAACAGGTAATCGAGCGCGCGGCGGCCGAGATAGGCATCGATCAGATCCTGATCGAGTTCGCGCGGCTTCGCCATCGCGTCGGTCACCGCCTGCTTGGTGATCGCGTTGAAGGTGACCCGCTGGACATTCGCGGGCAACACGCGACGCTTCTTCAGAAGATCGAGCACATGCCAGCTGATCGCCTCGCCCTCACGGTCGGGGTCGGTCGCGAGGACGAGCCGATCCGCCTTCTTGGCGGCATCGGATATGGCTTTGACCTGCTCGCGGTTGCGCTTGTCGGAATAGACTTCCCAATCCATCGCGAAATCTTCGTCCGGGCGGACGCTGCCATCCTTGGGCGGCAGATCGCGGACATGGCCGTAAGAGGCCAGAACCTTGAAGTCTGATCCGAGATATTTCTCGATTGTCTTCGCCTTCGCGGGCGACTCAACGATAACAAGCTACATGGTGGGGTGTCGAAATCCTTACACGTGTACGTACGCGCGAGGTTGAAGCCTTCACGCCCGGCGTCAAGTAGGCTCATGAAATGGCATGGGCAAGCGGCGCTTTGGAAGTGAGCCGAGCAATCTGGGAACGGCTGACGCTGGCGAAATGTAGCTTGGCCAGTGCCTTTACTCGAATCAGGAACAGTGCCGTGATCAAGATTTCCCGAAACGTCGCCATTGCTATCTCAAGCGCAGCCATCGCCGTGAGCGCCCCGCTGGGCGCGCAGCATTCGCCCGCATCGTCAAACCGCGAGGCCCGGACGGTGGAGGTTGTTCTCGCCGACGGAACACCTGCTGGCACAGTCGAATTCGAAGAAATGCGTCAGGGCCTCGTGGTTCGTGCGCGCCTGAAAAACCTCACCGTAGGTGGCCATGGCGTTCATCTGCATCAAACGGGGTCATGCTCGCCCGATTTCAAAGCGGCCGGCAGTCATCTAGACCCTGTTGACGCCAAACACGGCTTCGATGGCTCCGGAGATTACCATGTCGGCGATTTATCCAATATCTTCGCGGGAACGGACGGCGTAGCGCAGGCCGATTTTTTCGTTCCACAGGTAACCTTGCAGGCAAGAGCGAACAAAAGATATCCGTTCACGCTTGATGATCGCGATGGGACGGCAATCATGATCCACGCGGATGAGGATAATTACATCGACATGGATTCAGCCGGCGGACGCGAGGCGTGCGGAGTGATTTTCGCAGCGAAGAACGAGAGCCGATAAAGGCTAGGAAAGCCGGCTGACCAGGCCGCCCTCGTGGCGCTCGAGCTCTCCGGCCAGCTCCAGTTCCAGCAGCTCCATATGCAATTGGGCCGGGTTCGCCCCGGTCTGGCGGAGTAGTTCGTCGAGAGCGATGGGAGCCTTGGTCAGCAGCTTGTCGATACTTTGCGAATAGTCAGCCCTCGCCTCGCCCCATTCCAGCCCTCGCAACTCAGCGTAATCGAACGGGGCGCTCGCCTCACCCACGCGGAAGGTCGAACGCGGCGCGCCGGTAAAGCCTTGCAACAATTCGATCACATCCTCAACCGACTGGACCAGCACCGCGCCATCACGGATAAGCTGGTTTGCACCAAGCGAGCGCTGATCGAGCGGTGAGCCCGGTATCGCCATGACTTCGCGCCCCGCCTCACCCGCCAGCCGTGCGGTGATAAGCGTGCCCGACCTGGGGGCGGCCTCGACTACGAGCGTGCCGCTGGAGATCCCTGCAATGATGCGGTTGCGGCTGGGGAAGTGACGCCCCAGAGGTTGAGTGCCCGGTGATTGCTCGGCGATCAGAAGGCCTTTGCTGGCAATACGCTCCTGCAGGTCGGCGTGCTGGGGCGGATAGGCGATGTCGATTCCGCTGGCGATAACGCCGATGGTGCGCGGAAAGCCCCCTTCGTGGCTTGCACCGTCGATCCCGCGCGCAAGGCCGGAGACCACGGTGAAGCCTGCCTCTGCGAGCTGCGCCGACCAATCGCGCGCCAGTTTGACCGAAGCGGCGGAAGCATTTCGCGCGCCCACAATGGCGACACAAGGGGCCGACGCGAGGGCGACTTGCCCTCGGCAGGTGAGGATCGGCGGTGCGCTCTCCAATTCGCTCAGCAGGCCTGGATAATCGTCCTGATCGTGAAAGAGATAGCGCGCGCCCGCCGCAATGACCGCGTCGATCTCGCGTTCAATCTGATCAGTGGGTGCAGGCTTGTAAGCCCGTTTGCCGCGCGATCCGAGGTCAGGCAAAGCTTCGATCGCCGCCTCGGCGCTGCCAAAGCGGGCCAGCAGAGCGCGATAGCTGACCGGCCCGATATTGGGGGATCGCAACAGCCGGATGCGCGCAAACGCTTCGGACTGCGACGGGTTCATTGATCGTCCGCCACCGGGCCGGTCGTCTTCGGGCTGGAGCCGATCTTCGGCTCCTGGCCTGCAAACAGCCGTTTGATGTTCTCGTTATGCTTGATGACCACAATCACCTGGATCGCAAGCATGGGGAGAAACAGGGCACCGAGCGCTTCGAGGCCCAGAAAGGGCGCGACAAAGGTTGCGACCGCAGCAAAGCTGACTGCCGCGAGCGATGCGACCGAGGATATGCGGAACAGGGCGACCGCCCCGGCCCAAACGGCAGCGCAGGCAAGCATCAATGGCCAGGAAAGCGCCCCGCAAACTCCCGCAGCTGTTGCAAATCCCTTGCCGCCTTTGAAATTGAGCCAGGGCGTATAGCAATGCCCTGCAACCGCGCCGACTGCCGCGCTCCCCGCAACCAGCGCCCCTTCGCCCCCGGGCACGAAGGTCTGTGCAAGCAGCACCGCTGCAACGCCCTTGCCCGCATCGAGCAACACTGTCGCCAGCGCCAGCCCCTTGTTGCCGGTGCGTAGCACGTTCGTCGCACCGATGCTTCCGCTACCGATATCGCGAACATCACCCAATCCCGCAGCACGCGTCAGGATCAGGCCGAAAGGTATGGACCCAAACAGGAAACCAAGCGCAGTAGCCAACAGAAAATTCATATGCCTATCCCGAATTGAGGTTCGACGCGCATCAAGCGCACCGCCCTTCCCATTTGACCCTGATGTAAAAGTAAGTAGGGCGCGCCGACAAGCTTTTGGCTTTTGGAAATTTCATTTTGAAATCTGATGCGCCTATTTTGCTGTTCGATACCGGTGTCGGCGGGCTGACCGTATACGATGCTCTGCGCGAGGTCATGCCAGACGCGCCGGTGATTTACGCGGCCGATTATGCAGGCATCCCCTATGGCGAGAAAACCGAGGCAGAGGTCGCTGCCCGCGTCGCCGGCTTGCTTGGCCGCATGGCCGAACGCTGGCAGCCCCGGCTTGCCTGCATCGCCTGTAACACTGCGAGCACGATCGCGCTGGGCATGGTTCGCGATGTGCTGGAGATTCCGATCGTGGGGACCGTGCCCGCGATCAAGCCGGCGGCTGGCCTCACGCTGACGGGGAGCATGGCCCTTGTGGGGACCAAGGCAACCATACGCCAGGCCTATGTGGATGATCTCGAAGCGCGCTTCGCTTCTGGCAAACGGCTGGTGCGCATTGCAGCGCCGCATCTGGTTGACCTGGCCGAGGAAAAATTGCGCGGCAAGCCAATCGACAAGGCTCTGATCGAGGAGATAGCGGCGTTGAGCACATCGGGTGCAGGCGAGACGCCTGTCGACACGATCGTTCTGGCCTGCACGCACTTCCCGCTCCTTCGTGACGAGTTTGCCGAGGTCTTTGGCCCGGACGTGCACCTTGTCGATGGCGCGCAGGGCATCGCCCGCAGGATCGCGCACTTGCTGGCGGGCCAGGAAATCTCCGCAAGCCTGCCCGCACGCTTCGTGATCACCGGCCCCAGGGATAGGGCTGCAGGCCTTGAAGATGCCCTGGCAGTCAGAGGTTTTGGCCCGGTGGAGAGCTTTACCGCGTGAACCTCGTGAAAGTTGCGTAGCAAGTGCGAATGGCTTGCAAAGATCGCGGTGGCAAAATCGATCACGCTGACCTACTTTTTCGCGAAACGATTAACCGGCCCTACGGTTTTGTATAAAGCCCCTTCTTGAGTTTTAAGAGCAAAACAAAGTGAATTACGATCAGATCTTCGATGCGGCCATTGACCGCCTCCACGAGGAAGGGCGTTACCGCGTCTTTATCGACATCATGCGCAACAAGGGCGCCTATCCCAATGCGCGCTGCTTTCATGGGCATAACGGCCCGAAGCCCATCACCGTGTGGTGCTCAAATGATTACCTCGCAATGGGGCAACACGATGTCGTCATTTCCGCGATGGAGGATGCTCTCCATGATGTCGGCGCGGGCAGCGGTGGAACCCGCAATATCGGTGGCAACACGCATCTGCATGTCGAGCTTGAGAACGAACTTGCCGATCTGCACGGCAAGGAAGGCGCGCTGCTCTTTACCAGCGGCTATGTCTCGAACGACGCCACGCTTTCAACGCTTGGCAAACTGCTGCCGGGCTGCGTGATCTTCTCCGATGAACTCAACCACGCAAGCATGATCGCAGGCATCCGCAATTCGGGCTGCGAGAAGCGCATCTATCGTCACAATGACATGGCGCATCTGGAAGAATTGCTCGCCGCTGAAGACCCCGAGACACCCAAACTGATCGCCTTCGAAAGCGTCTATTCGATGGAGGGCGACACCGCGCCGATCCATTCGATCTGCGACCTCGCCGATAAGTATAACGCGCTGACCTATATCGACGAAGTCCACGCGGTCGGCATGTATGGCGCGCGCGGCGGCGGCATTTCCGAGCGCGACAACGCCGCCCACCGGATCGATATCATCGAGGGCACCCTGGGCAAGGCGTTCGGCGTGATGGGCGGCTATATCACCGCAGAAAAGCGGGTGATCGACTGCATCCGTTCCTACGCGCCCGGTTTCATCTTCACGACCTCGCTCAGCCCGGTGCTGGTCGCAGGCGTGCTCGCCTCGGTAAAACACCTCAAGAACTCGAGCGCCGAGCGCAACGCGCAGCAGCGCGCCGCCGCCCTGCTCAAGCTGAAATTTGCCGAGAACGGCCTGCCGGTGATGGATTCCACCACGCATATCGTGCCGCTGATGGTTGGCGACCCGGTAAGCGCAAAGAAGATCAGCGACATCCTGCTTGCCGAATATGGCGTCTATGTTCAGCCCATCAACTTTCCCACCGTACCGCGCGGGACCGAGCGTTTGCGTTTCACTCCCGGCCCGCACCACACCGAGGAAATGATGGACGAGTTGACCTCGGCGTTGGTCGAGATCTGGGACCGGCTCGACCTTACCTTGCGCAAAGCAGCATAAGGCGGCACATTCTCATCCCGAGAGGGAGAGAGACATGGCCACAGAATCCGAACCGAGTTCGTTCGATAGGGCCGCGCTTGATACAGGCGCGCTCACCATCAAGCCGATGACACCCGCAATCGGAGCGGAAATACTTGAAATCGACCTTGGCGCGCCCGGCATTGCCGAGAGCGTACCGGCAATCCGCGCCGCATTGCTCAAGCACGGCGTGATCTTCTTTCGTGACCAGAACCTGACACCCGAACAGCACATCGCCTTTGCGAAGGCTTTCGGCGACCTCGAAATCCACCCCGCAACGCCCAAAGACCAGCCCAATCCCGAAGTTTTGCGCATCGCTCACGGCCCAGACAGCAGGGGCAGCGAGAATTACTGGCATTCCGACGTAACCTGGCGCGAATGCCCTTCACTGGGCTCGATCCTGCTGGCGCGCGAAGTGCCCGAATGCGGCGGTGATACGCTGTTTGCCAACATGCACCTCGCCTATGAACGCCTATCGGAACCGATGAAACGGCATTGCGAAAACCTCGTCGCAGTGCACGATATTGCGCGCGTCTTCGCCAAGCGGCTCGGCAAAGCACCCGAAGACCTTCACGACAAATACCCACCGGTGCGCCATCCGGTGATCCGCACCCATCCCGAAACCGGCGAGCGTGTGATCTACGTCAACACCGCGTTCACCAGCCACATCGAAGGAATGAGCGAGCGCGAGAGCCAGTGGCTGCTCGATCACCTCTACACCACCGCAAAGGATGCCGAAATCCAGTGCCGTTTTCGCTGGGAGGCGGGCTCGATCGCGTTCTGGGACAACCGCGTGTGTCAGCACCTCGCAGTCTCGGATTACTTTCCGGCGCGCCGGGTCATGGAGCGTGTGACGATCGCTGGCGACAAGCCCTTCTTCAGGCCCTGAGCAAAGCTCAGCGTCGGGCTTTCCGTAGCGTCCTTTGCGATAGGCACGCACTGCGCTAGCTCATCTCCAAATCAGGGGATTCGGGAGAGAAATTCGTGACTTTCAAGCTTGGCGCGCCAGACCAGACATTTGCCGAGATCGTGCATGGCAGGCGCTCGATCCGGGGCTATCTCGACAAGCCGGTTCCCAAGGAACTGATCGCCGAGATCGTCGCCATGGCGATGCGATCGCCCACCAGCATGAACACCCAGCCCTGGCACTTCCACGTCATCACCGGGGAAGCGCTCGACCGCATCCGCAAAGGCAATACGCAGCGCATCCTTGCAGGTGAGCCCGACAGCCGCGAATTTCGCCGGGGCGAGCCGTTTGCCGGTGTCCACCGCGAGCGCCAGATCGAGGTTGCCAAGCAGCTCTTTGCCGAAATGGGGATCGCGCGTGACGACAAGGACGCACGGCAGGACTGGGTGCTGCGCGGTTTCCGCCAGTTCGACGCGCCCGTCTGCGTGATCGTGACCTATGACCGCGAATTGAACACCAGCGATGACACCGCCTTTGATTGCGGGGCTGCGACCACCTCGCTGGTAAACGCCGCATGGTCAAAGGGGCTGGGCTGCGTCATCAACTCCCAAGGCATCATGCAAAGCCCGGTGGTGCGCGAGCACGCGGGAATTCCCGACGATCAGGTGATCATGAAAGCGGTCGCGATGGGCTGGCCCGATCCCGATTTTCCCGCCAACCAGGTCTATTCGAACCGCAAACCTCTCGAAGAAGCGGTGCGCTTTGTAGGCTTTGACTAGACCGGGGCAGCCGCAGACTTGGACAGCCTCAGACTAGGACGGCCGCGCGCAATTCCACGCGTCGTACCGTTCAAGTTCTGTCCCGCGAGGAACCGGCTTCAAGTCAGCGCAGCGAAACGACGTTGTCGACTTCGGGGCGTTCGCGTGAGCCGTCAAAAAGGCTCATCATCGGTTTGTTGGTGACCACCACGCTCAACGCGTCGCCATAGCCGTTGAACCCGGTCTTCATCGCTGCACCATAGGCGCCGAGCATGCCGATCTCGATGTAGTCGCCGGCCTGAATGTCGCCGGGTAGCGGGAATGGCCCCTGCATATAGTCAGCGTCATCGCAGGTAGGGCCATAGAATGCGAAATCCTCAAACGGATCGCGCAGGTCGTCTTCGAGCGCCGCCACAGGAAAGCGCCATTCGACATGGGCCGCATCGTAGAGCGCGCCATACGCGCCATCATTGATGTAAAGCTCGTTGCCACGACGCTTTGTCACCTGAACGATCATCGACGAATATTCCGCACACAGTGCCCGGCCCGGCTCGCACCACAACTCGGCGTTGTAAGCGATGGGCAGCGCGTAGAAGTGCTGGTGGATGATCGCGAAGTAGTCCTCGAGCGGCGGCGGCTCCATGCCCGGATAGATGCTCGGGAAACCTCCGCCCACATCGATCATGTCAATCACGACGCTCGCTTCGGCGATCGCTGCACGGGTGCGGTCGAGCGCCTGAACGAATGCGAAGGGCGTCATCGCCTGGCTGCCGACATGGAAACACACGCCCAGCCAGTCGCAATGCTGGCGGGTTTTCTGCAGCAGCGCAGGCGCATCGGTGAGATCACAACCGAACTTTGCCGCAAGGCTCAGCTCGGAATATTCGCTCGAAACGCGCAGTCGCACGCACAGGCGCAGATCTTTAGCAGGCTCGCCCGTTTCAGGGTCGCGGCAGGCTTCGACGATCTTGGCGAGCTCTTCCTCGGTGTCGAGGCTGAAGGTCTTCACACCGTGTGTGTGATAGGCCTCGCGGATAGCGCCCGGCGTCTTGATCGGGTGCATGAAGCACAGCTTGGCATCGGGAAGCAGGCCGCGCACCAGTCGCACCTCGGCGATCGAGGCGACATCGTAATGATCAACGCCTGCCGCCCATAGCACCTCGATCAGGTCGGGCGCGGGATTGGCCTTGACGGCATAGAGCACCTTTCCCGGAAACTTCTCGACGAAATAGCGGGCGGCGCGCGACGCAGCGTGCGGACGATTGAGGATTACAGGCTCGTCTGGCGCAAGATCGCGGATTACAAAACGAGCGTCAGGGTAAGTGTGCAATTCAAGGGACCCCCAGAAGGTTTAGCTGTCTGACCAAACGGTTTTGAGGCTGCCTTGCGGTAGTGTCCCTTGGGGCAGCGGAAGCGCGCATATAAAGGCCATGCCGGCATTCGCAAGCGAAATCGCGCGCGCCGACCGTTGGTGCTTTCCCGTCCTACGATCGCCTCTTTCACGCGTTCCGAGAAAATGGCCGAAATTGAACGATTTCTCAGCTCAAGCGGTCGCGAAAATCCTCATATTCGAAGCGCTTGACGCATTCGAGGGCGTCGATTTCGGAGTCCCACATCCAGATCGAGGGCAATTGCACTCCGTTGAACGTGTTGGTCTTGACCATCGAATAATGCGCCTGGTCGAGAAAGGCGAAACGCGCGCCGGGCTCGGCCGCCACCGGCAGCCTGTATTCGCCGATCACGTCCCCCGCTAGGCATGACGGCCCGCCAAGCCTGATCGGCACCTGATCCTCGTTGGTCAGTTCGCCCAGCATGGCAGGCCTGTAAGGCGCCTCGATCACGTCGGGCATATGGCACGTGGCGCTGATATCGGTGATGCCGACGGGCACTTCGTTGAAGAATGTATCAAGCAGCGTGCCGACAAGGATCCCTGCATCAAGCGCCACCGCCTCGCCAGGTTCGAGGATGATCTCGGCACCGGTATCGGCAGCGGCGTCCTTGAGGAATTCGACCAGTTCATCGCGCTCGTAATCCGCACGCGTAATGTGATGGCCGCCCCCCATGTTGATCCATTTGAGCTGGCCGAACCAGGGCTCGATCGCGTCGAACACCCGGTCCCAGGTGGCGCGCAGTGGTTCGAAGGTCTGTTCGCACAGATTGTGGAAATGGATGCCATCCACGCCCTCCAGGTGCTCTTCGGTCAGCTGGTCAAGCGGGAAGCCCAGCCGCGAACCGGGCGATGACGGATCATAGCGCGGCACTTCGCCGGTCGCGACCATGGGATTGATCCTGAGCCCCGCCGACACATCGCCCCCGGTGATCGCCGCGTGATCAAGAATCAGCGCGGCGCGGCGCATCTGGCCGGGCGAATTGAAGATGACGTGATCGGAAAGACGACAGACCTCTTCGAGATCCTCAGGCTTGTAGGCGGCGCAATAGGTCGCGATCTCGCCGTCATAGAATTCGCTCGCCAGCCGCGCTTCCCACAAGCCGCTGGTGGAGACGCCATCGAGATACTCGCCCATGATCGGCGCCGCCGACCACATGGAGAAGGCCTTGAGCGCCGCAAAGACCTTGATGCTCGCCCCATCGGCGCTGGCAGCATCGCGGATATCGGCAAGGATTTGGCAATTGGCACGGATCTTCGCTGCGTCCACGACGAAAGCGGGCGTGTCGATGCGGGTCAGGTCGAAATGGGCAAAGGCGCCCGGATCACCGGCTTTAGTTTGCATTCGAGGTCAGATCCTCTTGGATTCTTGCGGAGGCGCTGGGGTAAAAACTAGAAATTCACCGGCCCATCAAGCTCTTTCACCTGCCATGGCAGACCATGCGCGTTCAGCATTTCCATGAAGGGATCGGGGTCCATCTGTTCCATGTTGAACACGCCGGTCCCGCTCCACTGGCCGCTCACCATCATGGCAGCCCCGATCATCGCGGGAACGCCCGTAGTGTAGCTCACCGCCTGGTTGCCGGTTTCTTCATACGCGGATTCGTGGGAACAGATGTTGTTGATGTAGAAGGTCTTCTCACCCGACCCATCCAGAGCTTCGCCGGTCGCGATACAGCCGATATTGGTGTTGCCCTTGGTCGTTTCACCCAGCGTTTCTGGCTTGGGCAATACAGCCGCCAGGAATTGCAGCGGGATGATCTCCTTGCCCTGATATTTGACCGGATCAATGCGCGTCATACCGACATTTTGCAGCACGGTCAGATGCGTGATGTAGGCATCGCCAAATGTCATCCAGAAGCGCGCACGTTCAATCTCGGGGTTGAACTTCGTGATGCTCTCGAGCTCCTCGTGATACATCATGTAGGCGTTCTTGGGACCCACCGCCTCGAAATCGAACTCGGTCTTGACCTCCATCGCCGGAGTTTCGACCCACTCGCCGTTCTCCCAGTGGCGCGCGGGCGCGGTCACTTCGCGAATGTTGATCTCGGGATTGAAGTTGGTCGCAAAGGCTTTGCCATTGTCACCGCCATTGCAATCGAGGATATCGAGCGTGCGGATCGTCTTGAGCTTGTGCTTCTTGAGCCACATGGTGAAGACAGAGGTGACACCCGGATCAAAGCCCGATCCCAGCAGCGCCATCAGTCCGGCATCCTTGAACCGGTCGTGATAGGCCCACTGCCACTTGTACTCGAACTTGGCCTCGTCCTTCGGCTCATAATTCGCTGTGTCGAGATAGGAAACACCGGCCTCAAGGCATGCGTCCATGATCGGCAGATCCTGATATGGCAGCGCGAGGTTGACCACATGGGTCGCGCCGATCTTCTTGATGAGGTTGACCATGGCGGGCACCTCCTCTGCATCGATCTCGTAGGTCGGCACCTCGATGCCGGTCCGATCCTTCACCGAAGCCGCGATTGCGTCGCACTTGGAACGCGTGCGGCTGGCGAGGTGGATATCCGGGAAAATCTTCGGATTCATCGCCATCTTGTGCACGCAGACAGAGCTCACGCCCCCTGCTCCGATCACGAGTACCTTTGCCATAATCAACACCTTTCGAATTCGAATCTTGCGCAGCTACTAGGGCAATGCGCTAAGGCGGACAAATGATCCGAACACCCACCCACGAAGGCACAATCGCGGCAGCGCGCTCGGTCTCGATGATCCTGCGCATGACGCCGCTCCTCCCAGTCGAAATCGGCGGGGTCTCCTGTTTTGTAAAGGCAGAAAACCTCCAGCCGGTTGGCGCATTCAAGATCAGGGGTGCCTGGTGGCGCCTCTCAAATCTCGACCGGTCCGAGCGCAAGGCTGGCGTCATCGCCGTATCCTCGGGCAATCACGCGCAGGGCGTCGCTTGGGCTGCACGTCGGCTGGGGATCGAGGCCGCAATCGTCATGCCGCGCGATGCACCGCGCGTGAAGCTGGAAAACACGAAGGCACTGGGCGCTGAAGTCGTGCTCTATGATCGCCCCGGGGAGGACCGCGACGAAGTGGCGGCCAAGTTGCTCGAGGAACGTGGCGGCACACTGGTCCATGCCTTTGGAGATCCCTGGGTGATCGAGGGTCAGGGCAGCGCAGGGGTCGAACTCACCCAGCAGATCGGCCAGGGCGGGCCGAGCCGGATTATCACCTGTTGCGGCGGCGGGGGGCTGGCCGCCGGCCTCGCCCTCGCCTGCCCCGAAGCGGCAATTCACGTTGTCGAGCCCGAAGGCTGGGACATGGTCGGGCAGGCTCTGAAAGCGGGCGAGATAGTCACAGTCGGCGCAGATGCCCCCACCACGATCTGCGATGCGCTACAGCCCACCGCGACAAGGTCGATCAATCTCGACGTGCTCAAGGATCGCGCCGAGCCCGGAATTACGGTGAGTGATGAAGAGGTGCGCGAGGCGCAGCGCTGGGCCTTTGCAAACCTCCAGATCGTTCTCGAACCCGGCGGCGCGGCGGCGCTGGCAGCGGCTCTGGCGGGCAAGGTCACGCTCGATGAACGCAGCGTCATCATGCTGACGGGCGGCAACGCTGATCCCGAACGCTTTGCTCAGACCCTGCTTGGCGACCGGACCGGCGATCCGCTGCCAACCGGCGCGTAGCTGTGGAAAGCGTCATACTTCCGACATTCTGGCGCCATACAGCTGCCGGATTGGCAACGTGACAAAGGCCCCCTTATCCATGACTGTCCAACCCAAACGCATCATCGCCGATGCCGTGGTCCGCAAGGATGTGAAGGCGAAAGACAAGCTGCTCGACAAGGCTTTCGCGCTTGCCTTCAATGGCCTCGTCTACGCGCAGATCTGGGAAGACCCGGTGGTCGACATGGAAGGGCTCGCGATCGAGCCCGATGCCCGCGTCATGTGCATTGCCAGCGGATCGTGCAACGCGCTCTCCTACCTCACCGCAAATCCTGAAAGCGTGACTGCGGTCGATCTCAACCGTGCGCATGTCGCGCTCGGCCAGCTCAAGATCACCGCTATCCGCCATCTCCCCAATTACGACCGCTTTCACCGCTTCTTCGGCCACGCCGATCACAAGGAGAACAAGGCGGTCTACAAGGAAATGATCGCCCCGCATCTCGATGCCGAGAGCCGCAAATATTGGGAAAAGCGCGATCTAAAGGGCCGTCGGCGGATCAGCTATTTCACCAAGGGTCTCTACAAGCGTGGGCTTCTGGGCAATTTCATCGGACTCGCGCACATTTTTGCCAAGCTCTACAAGATCGACCTGTCGAAGCTGCTCAAGGCAGAAACGATTGAGGAACAGCGCGAAGTGTTCGAGCGTGAACTGGCGCCGGTCTTTGACAAGAAGTTCATCCGCTGGCTGACCGACCAGCCCGCCTCGCTGTTCGGTCTGGGCATCCCGCCCGCGCAATATGTCGAACTGGCGGGCGATGAGCGCATGGCCGAAGTGCTGCGCCGCCGGCTGGAGAAGCTCGCCTGCGATTTCGAGATCAAGGACAATTATTTCGCCTGGCAGGCCTTTGGCCGGGGCTATTCGCGCCATATGGAAGCGCCACTGCCGCCCTATCTCCAACGCAAGAACTGGGAGATCATGCGCAATCGCATCGACCGGATCGAGGTCAAACGCGCCAATATGGTCCACTGGATCGGCGAACGGGACGAAGCCTCTATGGACCGGTTCGTGCTGCTGGATGCGCAGGACTGGATGAACAATGCTCAGCTCGATGACTTGTGGGGCCGGATCACCCGCGCCTCGCGTCCCGGAGCGCGGGTGCTGTTCCGCACGGCGGCAGTGCCGACGATGCTGCCCGGTCGTCTGGATGACGCGATCCTCTCCAAATGGCGCTATCTTGAAGAGACGTCACTCGACCTGACTGCGCGCGATCGCTCGTCGATTTATGGCGGTGTCCACGTCTACGAGCTAGCCTGATGGCCGGGGCGCAAGCGCAGTCAAGCGAGCACGGGGCGCTTATGGACAGCGTCTATAAGGGCCAGCGCCACATCTATGATTTCACACGCAAATACTATCTGTTCGGCCGCGACACCCTGATCGAAGGATTGAACTGTTGCCCCGGAATGCGCGTCCTTGAGATCGCCTGCGGCACGGGCCGCAACATGGCGAAGGTGCGCAAAAGCTGGCCGGGCGTGCGATTGTTCGGCCTCGATATCTCCGAAGAGATGTTGAAGAATGCACGGCGCGCGCTGGGCAAGGAGGCGGTATTGGCCGCAGGCGATGCCTGCTCCTTTGACCCCGGGACGCTGCTGGGCGAAGACGGGTTCGAGCGCGTGATCCTCTCCTATTCGCTGTCGATGATCCCCGACTGGGAGCGCGCACTGGCACACGCCGCTGCCAAGCTTGCTCCCGGCGGTGAGTTGCACGTGGTCGATTTCGGCGATCTCTCCGGCCTTCCCGGGCCGCTGGAAAAAGGCCTGCACGCCTGGCTCGCCAGGTTCCACGTCGAGACGCGCAGCGCGCTGCCGCAAGCCTGTGAACGGATCGCAGTTGCGCGTGGTCTGAACCTTACCTCAAGACGCGGAAAGCTCGGCTATTTCCAGCTGCACGTGCTGAGTGCGCCGCGTTGAACATTTGTGCGACCGCGCGCGATTGACAAGCGTTCGGCCCTCTCTCAGACATGAATGAAAGAGATAGGGGATCATCTTCATGCAAGCGCAAATGCTCGCACCGGCAGCGGTGCTGGTCCTTTGGACCATCGTCATCCTGTTCTGGATCATTCCGTCGCGTTTCGGCGCCATCGCCAAGGTCGAGGACAAGTCGAAGCTTCCCGCAAAGGCCGGCATGCGCGGCCCCGACCTGGAGGGCGTCATTCCGGACAAGGCCAACTGGCCGGCTCACAACCACACCCACCTGCACGAACAGCCAACGCTGTTCTACGCGGTAGTGATCATACTGGCGATCGCCGCTCCGACGGGGTTCGACGCGCTGCTGGCGTGGATCTATGTGGGCCTGCGCATTCTCCATTCACTGTGGCAGATCCTGGTCAACTCGATCCCGATCCGGTTTCTTTTATTCCTGAGCAGTTCCCTGGTTCTGGTGGTGCTGGCTGTGCGCGCGACGATGGCGACCGTGTTCGCCGACCTGTCCGCGCTGCCAGCCTGATCGATCGATGCGCGAGAGTATAATTCTTATGGGCATGGACATCCTTCAACCCGTCGTCGCGCTGATGATCTGGACTATGATCGTGTGGGCGTGGATGTATGCAGTGCGCATTCCGGCAATGCAGCAAGCGCAGATCCAGCCCGACGAGGCGCGCCAAACCGGTCTTCTTGACCAGAAACTCCCGCCGCAGGTCCAATGGAAAGCGCATAATTACAACCATCTGCACGAAGCGCCGACCGTATTTTACGCGGTTGCGATCGTACTCGCCATGCTAGGCCAGGGCGATGGAGTGAACGCGTTTCTGGCGTGGCTCTATGTCGGTCTTCGCGTGGCGCATTCGCTGGTCCAGGTCACAGCAAACAGGGTGCTGGTGCGCTTCGTGCTGTATCTTCTTTCAAGCCTGGTGCTGATCGCGCTCATCTTGCACGCGGCGATGGTCGTGTTCGGCTCGGGCACCGAACTGCAAGGCGCGGGGCTGATCAAGGCGGCCTGACAAAAACGCCCCTGGGCGATACCTCGCCAGGGGCGTTTTTCCTGAGCAAAGCGCCTGATCCAAAGGGCCTATTCGGCCGCTTCGGCCTCCACATCCCGGTTGGCTTCCACAGTGGCCAGGAACCGCTCGCCATCGAGCGCGGCCATGCAGCCCATCCCCGCCGCGGTGACCGCCTGACGATAGACGTGGTCAGTCACATCGCCCGCCGCAAAAACGCCGGGGATAGCGGTTTTGGGCGTGCCGGGTTCGACATCGAGATAGCCCGCCTCGTCCATCGCAAGCTTGCCCTTGAACAATTCGGTAGCGGGCGCGTGGCCAATCGCCACGAAGGCGCCATCGGCCTCGATCGTCGAAGCCTCGCCGGTGACCGTGTCTTCAAGCACGAGCTGGTGGAGCGCACCGTTCTCGCCGGCCTCGAAGCTTTTGACGGTCTTGTTCCACAGCGCGCTGGTCTTGGGGCTCTTGAAGAAGCGGTCCTGGAGAATCTTTTCCGCGCGTAATTCCTCGCGGCGGTGGATCAGCGTTACATCGTCGGAATGGTTGGTGAGGTAGAGCGCCTCTTCGACTGCGGTGTTACCGCCGCCGATCACGACGACCTTCTTGCCACGATAGAAGAAACCGTCACAGGTAGCGCAGGCCGAGACACCCTTGCCGCCCAGTTCTTGCTCGCCCGGAACGCCAAGCCATTTGGCCTGCGCGCCGGTCGCAATCACAACCGTGTCTGCAATATATTCATCGCCGCTGTCGCCCACCGCGCGGAATGGCGAGCCGTTTTCGAGGTCCACGCTGGTGATGATGTCGTACATCATGCGCGTGCCGACATGCTCGGCCTGCGCCTTCATCTCCTCCATCAGCCAGGGGCCCTGGACCACTTCGCGATAGCCGGGATAATTCTCGACATCGGTTGTGATCGTGAGCTGGCCACCAGGCTGGAGACCCTGGACCACGATCGGCTCGAGCATCGCGCGCGCCGCGTAGATCGCTGCGGAATAGCCCGCCGGTCCCGAGCCGATGATGAGCATTTTGGTGCGATGGGTAGCCATGTCAGTTTCTCTCGGATTCTCGTGTGTCTTGCTTAAGGCTCAGATATGGGAGCCACGCTGCCGCTTGTCACGCCACGAACTTCGCGCGCAGGCGAGCTTTCCTTGCATCGTCCACACCTAATCTTTGTTCCAGATAGCTGTCGAGCGATCCGTGGTCGCGCTCAACCTCTTTGAAGTAGGTGTCGATATATTCGGGCCGCACGTTCATCAGGTTCTCGATCGCGCCGTCTTCGATACCCGCATAGACTTCGCGCATGCGCGGCAGCGACTGGTTCTCGAGGATGTGCTTGGTGGGCGCATCATTGGTGCGCAGAAACTCTGCCACGCTATCGTCGCGGTGAACGCCCAGAACGTGGAGCAACAGGCTAGCCGCGATCCCGGTGCGGTCCTTGCCCGCAAAGCAATGGACAAGGCTGCCGCCATCACGCTCATCGAGCGCCTCGAAATAGCGGCTGAACATCGAGATCATCGCCGGGTTCACCGGCATGCGCGTGTAGACCGCGATCATGCGCTCAAAGGCACGCTCGGAGGTCATCACAACCGCGCCGCCGCCGCCTTCATGCGGTGGCGAATTGCTGGTCTCGCCCGGATGCGCGAGGATTTCGGCGTTGAAATCTTCGTGCCGGCGGCAGGGGAATTTCTCGCGTTCGGTCACACCGCGCAGGTCGATGATGGTACGGATATCGAGGGCCTGAAAGGTCTCGAGGTCTGCATCGCTTGCATCCCTGTGCTGGCCAGAGCGCCACAGCAGGCCCGTCTTCACACGGCCCCCTCCGCCAACCGCCCAACCGCCATAATCGCGCAGGTTGTGGATCCCTTCGGTGGGGACGAAGGGCGCGGGCTTTGCATCACGAATCATGCGGCCGTGTGTGACGGCACACGGCGCTCGCGGCAACGCATAATCTAGGTAATGCCAACGGGGAGTGCGCCAACTTCATCTTGGGCACGCAACATATAGTAAGCCATTTGCCCGGATCAGAACGACAAACGGAACAGGCCGCACCATGGCTCGCATCCTGATTGCTGACGATGATGAACTCATCGCCGAACTCGCCTCGGAAGTGCTCATCGATGTCGGCCATGCCTGCGGCTGGGTGACAAGCGCCGAAGACGCCTGGGAGGTCGCCGTCAGGCGCCGGCCCGACATTGTGCTGCTCGATCAGAATCTTCCTGAGATGTCCGGGGAGACCTTGCTGCGAAAATTGCGCGGCAGCCCGCAATTCTATGACTTGCCGGTGGTAATGTTCACCGGGTCTCACGGCTCCCAGAACATGAAGCAGGCGATTTATGCCGGCGCCCAGGGCTTCATCCGGAAACCCTTTGGTCCCGCGAGCCTTATCGCCAGCGTGGCCCGCATCCTGGAAAAACGCGGGGCGCAAGGGCCGAATGTTGGCCTCAAGACCAGTGCCGTGCGCGATGCCGAAATGCGGCGGGCACGTACCGACGGCATGCGCGACCTGTCTTAAGGTCTGGATGTCTACCGCCCACTGCCCAGCGCAATGCGAAGTCTGGCTAGTGGGGTTGATAAGATGCATCGCCAATCACCACGTCCTCCTGCGCCTATGCGCCTTCGCGTCCCGTGGGTGGGCCTGTCCAATCGAGCAGCGTTCTTCGGAAAAGGCCTTTCCTGAATCGAAAAGTTATTGTATATCATTATCAATAGCATCACTTGGACGGAACCTTTATCATGCTTCGACAGACAAGATCCCTGCTCTCAGCCGGCCTCGCCACAATTGCCCTTGCCACCTTGCCCGCTGCGGCGCTCGCCGAGGCGCCGATGCAGCCAGCACCCGCCACGGCATCAAGCGAGGCGAGCTTCGAAGCGGACCGCGCCGCGATCCTCTCGATGGCTGGCGACTACGCAGTCAGCTTCGACATGCAGGAAACCACCTCCTGGATGGAAGACTACAAGCCGATCGAGAAAAAGATCTCCGGCGGCTATGAATCGGTCCGCGTGGTCGAAGACACAGGCACCAAGATCGCCCTCCAGCATCTTCTCGTCGTCGATATGGATGGCACGCCCTATGTCGTGAAGCATTGGCGTCAGGATTGGGAATATGAGCCCGAAACGCTCCTTGCCTTCTCCGGCGGCGACACCTGGGAACTGACCGACGTCGCCGAGGAATTGCGTGATGGCGCGTGGTCGCAAACGGTCTATCAGGTCGATGACAGCCCGCGCTACGCCGGCGTGGGCACATGGGAGACGGTTGACGGGATCAAGACCTGGATCTCCAACAAGACCGCACGCCCGCTTGCGCGCCGCGATGCTATTCGTGACCCGATCTACGATCGCTATTTCAGCACCAACCGCCACCAGATCAGCCCGACCGGCTGGATCCACTGGCAGGACAATACCAAGATGATGCCCGCCAAAGACGGCTCGGGCGAACTCGTCCCCGTGGTTCAGGAATCGGTCCTCAACAGCTATATCCGCTATGACGGCTACGAAGTCGCCGCCGCGGAAAGCTATTGGGACAAGACCAAGGGTTACTGGGCCGCGATCCGGGCGAAGTGGGACGAGGTCAAGCGCGCCAATGGCGGGATCAAGATTGACCAGAACCCGCAGGTCGGCACCACCATCGCCAGCGAGTTGCTGACCATGGCCGATGCCATCAAGAAGGGTGAGACATCGGCTGACGAAGCCACAAGCAAGGCGCTCGTGATGATCGAGGAAGGCACCAGCACGGTTCTTGCCGGAGGGTAACCCCCACCCCCTGAAGACTGCAATCAAGAGCAGTCTTCCCTCAACCCCGATCGGTGCCCTGCTCTTCACCGGTCGGGGTTTCTTGTGCCCGATCCAAAAGCGAGCGGCTAACGCGGTATTTGCCTTCTCATGGCCATGCGCCAGGCCGAGGCGTCGCCAGCTCGGCTCAATAAGTAGCGGCTCGCCAGCGTTGATCGGCGCGCGCCCGGGCAATCCATGAAGGGGAAAGGGCCTCTTCGAGCGCACTCTCGACACTTTCGCCCATGGCCGCCGCACCGCAAATCGCGACCGCGCCGTTTTCTCCAAGAAATTGGGCTATCGCGGCTTTGTCGCGCAGGATGCAATCCTGCACGTAAAGCGGCGCCTCACCCCCGGCGCGCGAGAGCGCAAGGCCAAGTCGCTCGATTTGAGCGCTCGCTTCCCAGTCGCGCATTTCCGCAAGAACGGTGAGTTCGCGCGATGGCCCGCGTTCCCCGAAGACCAGCCAGACAGGCCGATTTCGCTCAATCGCGCTCATCACGTGCGAGCGGATCCCGCCCCAGCCGGAACCCGCCGCGATCGCGAGTAGCGGTCCATCACCGGCGGCCTCATGGAAATTGGCAAACCTCCGGATACGTCCCTTGATTTTCTGCGCGCCATCGGGCGAGGTCAGCGCGCTGGATGCGCGGCCCATAGCGCCGCCGGGCAGCTCAACGCGCCGCACCACGAGGTCCAGCCCATCATCGTGGGGAAGGCTTGCGATCGAGAAGTCCCGCCGCGTCCCGTCCACCCCGTGCCATTCGAACAGATCGCCAACCGCGTAATCGGGCATCGGCTCCAGGCGCGGTTCAAGCCTGAGATGAAAAAGCGGCCCCGCACGGCTGGTCTCAACGGGCGTGTCGTCGCCTGGCGCGACCTCATCGCTTGCCGCGATTGTCCACTCGATCGCATCATCGTGTCTTGCCGCGCCACGCCCCTGCAGCCCGTTCGCCTCCATCAGGCGGTCCCATGCGGCGAGATCTTTGGCTGAGCGATTGTCCACGGTCACCAGCGAAACCCTGGCTCCGGCGCGCTTCGCCCAGTCGCCAAGGCGCAAACCGTAAGCGCAAAAATCCCTGTAGGAGCGATCTCCAAGCGCAAGAATGAACACTTCCAGATGTGACAGGGACAGGGACAGGTCACTGGCAAAAAGCGTCTTATCAAGGGCCCGGACACCATCGGGAGCATCGCCCTCGCCCGTGGTCGCGGCGATCAGGACGAGCCTGCGCGCATCGAGCAGCGCCGGCTCGTCAAGATCGGCCAGGCTTACCAACGCGCTGTCCTTGCCCGAAGCATCCAGTTGCGCCTTCATTACGCCCGCCAGATGCTCGGCAGTGCCCGTTTGCGAAGCGTGAGCGATTATGAGATCGGACGCGACCCGCTGCGCGCGGCGAAAGAGCCCCAGCCAGTGAACGCTCGCCCCCGCCCAACACAGCACTATCGCGGCAGACAACCACCAGCGTTCGGCCGCGATACCGGCAAAGAGCTCCGCATTCATATCAAAGCCACGTGCGCATCGAATTGCTTAGC
Source organism: Erythrobacter sp. (assembly GCA_043567175.1). Taxonomy (GTDB): domain Bacteria; phylum Pseudomonadota; class Alphaproteobacteria; order Sphingomonadales; family Sphingomonadaceae; genus Erythrobacter. The sequence continues at coordinate 273,425 of CP121323.1, read as the reverse complement.
CAGTCCTGCCCGCCGTCCCTTGGTGTCAGGACGCAGGCAATCGCATGGCTGTCCGCAAAGGCGCGCGCATCGCACATCCCCATCACGATCAGGGCCGTCGCCAATGCGTCGGCGCTGGCGCATTGCTTGTGAAACACGCTCGCGGCCATAAGGTCGGTGTCAGCGCTTATTCCGGTGCGCGGGTCCAGGATATGCGAAAAGACGCGATCCTTGGTTTGATGGCAGCGTTCGGCCTCACCCGATGTCGCACAGGCCCAGCCATAAAGCGCTGCACGATAGACAGTGGTCCCACGATCGCCATGCGGTGCCAGGTCTGTCCAGAAAGGCATGCCGTCCGCGCGGGTTCCATAACCTTTGAGTTCACCCCCGATCTCGACAAGGCAGGCGGCTGTATCGGGATGCGAGCGCACCACATCGCACAGCAGATCGACCGCATATCCCTTGGCAATACCGTTGAGATCGAGCGCGAAACCCTCGCGCTTTTCAAGCTGCGCGGCGTGCAGATCGGGACATTGCAGTGGCCCTTGCGCATGGGCCCGCGCAAAGCCAAAGCCACTTGTCACAGGGTCAGCCACGCGCCGCGCGCCGAAACCCCAATGTTCGACCGCGTCATAGAGGCCGGGATAATAGGCCCCATGCGTCTGCTCGAACACGGCCAGCGCCTGCGCGACGACATTCGCCATCGGCTGGGGCAGTTCCAGCCCCTCGCCTGCGGGAGCGGCGTTGTAGCGGTTGATCCAAGAACCCTCGCGCCAATGGCTCATCTGGTCATCGATCAGGGCAAGGGTCTGGCGGCACGCCTTCACGATCTGAGCGCGATAGGCCTCGTCATTGGCCGGATTGGTCCTTGCCTTGCGAAGGAGCGTCAATGACCAGGTCGTCCCGAATATCTCGCCCCAATCATGGATTTCGCGGCCTGCATCAGGCCTTACATCCGAGGGCAAGTCGGGCGGGATCAGCAACACGGTTTCACGATCAATGGAGAGGTCATTAGAGCGGGTCGCCATCAGCTGTGCACGAAGAGGATGTAGGCAATCGCGGGGACGACAAGACCAAGGCTCGTCAACGGCCAGCTCGATGCACGCGCCCTTGCATTGATGACCAGCAAGCCGAGGCCCGAGATACAGAAGATCAGGCACGCAAGTGCGGTGAGGTCAATCATCAGGCCCCATGCAAGCCCGGTATCGCGCCCTTTGTGAAGATCGTTGAGCTTGGCAACGAGGCCGTTGTCGATCCGCTCATAGAAGGCCTCGCCGGTGACGGGATCGAGTGTGAGCGTCGCATCAACACCCGGGCCGCCAAGATCGAGGATGATCTCCTCGAATTCAACCAGCGCGACCGTGTTGCCCGGTATTGAAATGCCTGTCTCGCGCGTCAGCATGGATGACAGATCTGGCGAGAGCTGCGTCTGGTTCTCCACCTCGCCCAGCGCCTCAGCCAGTTCAGCCGACAATTCCATGTCGCTCACGCTTGAGGTCGGGTTCGCCTCGAACCACGACGGGTGGTTAAGCGTGAAGCCGGTAACGCTGAACAACAGCATCAGCGCCAGGATCAGCGCCGAGCTGATCCAGTGCCACTGGCGGAACTGGCGGGACCAGAACGGGCTCACGAGACGGGGCTCTCCAAATCCGGTATCAGCGCCGCCATGCGCCTCAGCCTTGCACTTCGAGAATGAGCGCGGTGGTGTAGCCGCGCTCATCTACGTCAGCGCCTTCGGGTGCGGATGCGTCGAACCGGGTCCAGATTATGTAGATTCCGGCCTTGTCAAACTCGAGGCTCATCGAGCCGTCGGCGCTGGTCGGGGCTTCTTCATGAAACTTCGAGGCATCATAGCGCGCGCCGCCGCGATCGATGTTCATGACGTGACCGGCCAGAGGCTTCCCGTCAAAGAGCAGTTGGAACTTGAAAGGTTCGCCTAGGAAAGCATCGCTGGGATGAGTGAGCGGCTGGATCACAAGCCGCCCGACCTTTACGTCAACCGGCGCGCGCGTGGGTGCTTTCTTGCTGAGATAGGCGTCAGCGACGGTCTCTGTTTCGCGCAGCTTGGTCGCAGTGGCGTTTGCGGGCACTTTGCCGCCGGTTTCGGCGGTACTCACCCACTCGCCATCGATCATCGCCATGGTCGAACGTCGTCCACGCCGAACGCCCGTGCTGAACCGGTAGGTGCCCTCCTCGGCGATCTCCGCCTCCAGGATCACCAATTGCCGGTGTGCATTGACGCTGGCGAAATCATCGCGGGTTCCGTCGGGCTTGATGATGTGAAAGTCGGCATCGTTGACCGCGACGTCGGGAATGAAGAAATCCTCGGCAAAGCTCGCCTCGATGGTGACGAGCCCTTCATTGTTCGCAACGAAACGCGAGGGGAGCATATAGCTCGTATGCGCCAGCACGGGGGCCGCGATCAGCGCCGCACCCGCGACCAGAAAACCAGGCGAAAACCTATTCATTTCTACGAAAACCTCGCTTATTTCCGGCCTAAGTCAGACGCCCTGCCCGCGGCCTTTCCAGCCGGCCTTGGCCGTCGTCATGAGCCCGTTTTTAGTTTGATTTCAGCGCCTCATGATCCGATGGTCAGAGATATGCGGCCAAGCTCGGATGATCCTTGCGCCGAAACCGCAACCGGCTCGCCCGGCTTCCATTCGAACGGCGCCTTCAGAATTTCACGACCGCCCTTTTCGCGCACGGCCTCCACCACCACGGCATAGCGGCCCGCAGGCAATTTGCTGAGCGCGGCCGCGTCGATCTTGTATGCGCCCGGCCCGCGCGTTGGCCTCGTCACACCGCTCACCGGCATGTCCATCGCCCGCCCGCCGCGTCGCCACCAGGTCTTGAGGTCGGGCAGCCATTTCTCTCCGATAGGTGATTGATCAAACATCACTGCAAGCATCTTTGGCGCCTTGCGATCTTCGCCCTCGATCCAGATCGCAACATAAGGCTTGCGGTATCCCGAGACCTCCTGGCGCGGGATCTCGTAGGTGATTGTGCCGGATTGAGCAGAGGCAGGCACTGCGGCAAAGGCCGACGTGGCCACCGCCAGGATCATGGGTTTGCGCATGAGAGAGGTTCTCCGTGCTGGACTTGGGTTCCGCGCCAAAAACCGGCGAGGATTTACCGCAAAACAGGGCACGCGGCAGGCACGCCCTCCAATCTTTTGTTAGGAATAATTTGCATTAGCATTTTGGTCAATTGCGTTTTTTGGTCTGCTGCTTGTTGATCTGGTTGAGGCAATCGCGCTCAGGGTGCGCGTGGTTGATGGCCTTCAAGAAGAGTCGCTGTTCCGTCGGATTTCGCTTTTTCCAAGCCAAAACCCGAATCACAGACTATGGAGCTGCCAGAACGCATCATTGATAGCGTCCGCGCCCCATAAATCGGGCGCGCTTTGCCGATCAGAGTGAGCCGGCAACCCCTCTTACCCGTAGGCCCCTTGTTCCATGAATTTTCCTTCCGTTTCCCCCAGCCTTGCAGCGACCCTTGCAGAGCGCGATTACACATCTGCCACTCCGGTACAGGCCGAAGTGATGCAGCCGCAGGCCACGGGCCGCGATCTGGTCGTTTCCGCTCAGACGGGATCGGGCAAGACAATCGCCTTCGGCCTTGCCATGTCGCAGGAACTGCTGGGCGAGAGCGAAACCGTTCCTTTCGCGCAGCTGCCGCTTGCGCTGATCATTGCGCCCACGCGCGAGCTCGCCCTCCAAGTCAGCCGCGAGCTTGCCTGGCTCTACGCGCGAACAGGCGCAAAGATTGCGACCTGTGTAGGTGGCATGAACCCCCAGCACGAACGCAAGGTATTGCGCTCTGGCGCGACCATTGTCGTTGGAACGCCGGGTCGCTTGCGCGATCACCTCGAGCGCGGCGCGCTGGACCTTTCAGGCCTGAAAGTCGCGGTGCTCGATGAAGCGGACGAGATGCTCGACATGGGATTTCGCGAAGAGCTCGAGGAAATCCTCGATGCCACACCGCAATCGCGCAGAACCCTGCTTTTCTCTGCCACCATGCCGCGCCCGATCGAAGCGCTCGCGCGCCGCTACCAGAGCAACGCCCTGCGGATTGCCACGATAACCGAGGGTCGTGGGCACGGAGACATCTCTTACCAGGCGGTCGTGATCTCGCCTCCTGAAACGGAGAATGCGGTCGTCAACCTGCTGCGCTATCACGAAGCGGAAACGGCGATCCTGTTTTGCGCAACGCGCGAGAAGGTGCGACACCTGCATGCAACCTTGCAGGAGCGCGGCTTTGCCGTCGTCGCACTGTCCGGCGAACATTCGCAATCGGAACGCAACCAGGCTCTGCAGGCGCTGCGCGACCGCCGCGCGCGGGTATGCGTTGCAACCGATGTCGCTGCCAGAGGGATCGACCTGCCGACGCTCAGCCTCGTCATCCATGTCGAGATTCCGCGCGACGCCGAGACGCTGCAACACCGATCGGGGCGGACCGGGCGCGCCGGCAAAAAAGGAACGGCGGTGCTCATCGTGCCGTTTTCGCGGCGCAAACGGATCGAATCGATGCTGCACCACGCCAAGATCACTGCGCAATGGACCGACGCGCCCGATCGCGATGCGATCAAGGCAAAGGACCAGGAGCGGCTGCTTGAAAAGCTGTTAGCTCCTGTCGAAATCGAGGACGGAGACCGCGAGCTTGCTAAACGTTTGCTTGCCGATCGCACCCCCGAAGAACTCGCCGCGATGCTGGTGCAAGTTCACCGCTCAGCGATGCCCGAACCCGAAGATCTGATCGCCAACACGCCGCAGGCCCGGCGCGATGCGCAGCAGGATCGTCACCGCTCAGGCTTCGAGGACACGGTGTGGTTCCGGATGCCCATTGGCCGGCGGCAGAACGCCGATCCGCGCTGGATCCTCCCGCTGGTTTGCCGCCGAGGGCACATAACCCGCAATGAAGTGGGCGCGATCCGCATCGGGCCGGAGGAGACCTATTTCCAGATCCCGCGCCCGCTCGCCGACAAGTTTGCCGATGCCGCCGCGCGCTCGGCCAGTTCTACCGACGACGATGAACCGGTCGTGATCGAAAGATCCGAAACCGGCCCGCGCGATGCCGCCAAGGGCAATCGCAAGCGGTTCAGCCCCCGCGCCGAGGGCGACGCGCCGAGAGGGAAGGCCCGGGTGAAGGCCAAGCCGTCTTTCCGAAAGTTCGACAAGACAAAGGCCAAGAAGACCGGTCGGCCGGGCAAGGCGGCAAAGGGCGGTGACGGCCCGCCAAAGAACAAGCAGCGCTGATTACCGTGCCGCCAGAAAACCGGTGCGCAGGCAGCGACCTGAACCCTTGGCTAGAAATCGTTGTGAAGGGTTCAGCGAGGCTGTTTCGCACCGGCGGGCGCTGATCTCGCGTATCAATTCCCCCGCCAGCCCGGCCTATTTCCAGGTCTCAAGGAGGCGATCATACGTAATGGTCTCGGGCGCGGGCTCTTCGTTGGCCAGTTTCGCCTTGGGAGCACCGGGTTGGCTCAGCCAATATTCTGCGTCGCGCGGTTCATTCAGCTTGGGTCCGAGATCACCCTGAAGGCCGGCGCGCTCAAGCCTCTCGAGCACCCGCTCCTGTTGCTCGCACAGCGCATCGAGAGCGGCTTGCGCGGTCTTCGTGCCCGATGAAGCGTCACCGATATTCTGCCACCAAAGCTGAGCGAGGCGCGGATAATCGGGCACGTTGGTGCCCGTAGGCGACCAGCGCGTGCGGGCGGGCGAACGGTAGAATTCGACGAGGCCGCCAAGCTTCGGAGCACGCTCGGTGAAACTTTCGTGCTGGATCGAGGATTCGCGAATGAAGGTCAGGCCCACATGCGATTTCTTCACATCAACCGTCTTCGAGGTGACGAACTGCGCATAGAGCCAGGCGGCCTTGGCGCGATCGGCGGGCGTCGATTTCATCAGCGTCCAGGCGCCTGCGTCCTGATAGCCGACCTTCATCCCCTCTTCCCAATATGCCCCGTGCGGACTTGGCGCCATGCGCCAGCGCGGAGTGCCATCCTCATAGAGCACCGCCGATGCCTCTTCGCCCACCATATTGGCGGTGAAGGTGGTGTACCAGAACATCTGCTGCGCGATCGCGCCTTGTGCAGGCACGGGGCCTGCTTCGCTAAAGGTCATGCCGGCGGCCGAAGGTGGCGCATAGTCAGCGAGCCACTTGGAATATTTCTCGAGCGCATAGACAGCGGCGGGCGAGTTCGTCGCACCTCCGCGCACCACGCAAGAACCCACAGGCTGGGATTTCTCGTTCACCCGGATGCCCCATTCATCGACCGGCAGGCCGTTAGGCTCGCCCGCCGATCCCATGCCCGCCATCGACATCCACGCATCGGTGAAGCGCCAGCCGAGCGAGGGGTCCTTCTTGCCGTAATCCATGTTGCCATAGACCGTCTGCCCGTCAATCTCGCGGCCCGTGAAGAACTCTGCAATGTCTTCGTAGGCGGACCAGTTGAGCGGCACGCCCAGATCGTACCCGTATTGCGCCTTGAAATCGGCCTTGATCGAAGGATCGGTGAACCAGTCATACCGGAACCAGTAGAGGTTCGCGAATTGCTGGTCGGGCAGTTGGTAAAGCTTGCCGTCGGGACCGGTGGTAAAATCGGTACCGATGAAATCCTCGAGATCAAGCCCCGGATTGGTCACATCGGCCCCCTCGCCCGCCATCCAGTCGGTCAGGTTGCGCACCTGCTGGTAGCGCCAGTGCGTGCCGATCAGGTCGGAGTCGTTGATATAGGCGTCGTAGATATTCTCGCCCGACTGCATCTGCGTTTGCAGTTTTTCAACGACATCGCCCTCGCCGATCAGGTCGTGTGTTACCGTGATCCCGGTCATCGCGGAAAAAACGGGCGCGAGCACCTTGGATTCGTATTCATGCGTCGCAATCGTTTCCGAGACGACCGAGATGGTCATACCCCTGTAGGGTGCGGCGGCTTCCATGAACCAGGCGAGCTCGGCCTCCTGCTCCTCGCGGGTGAGCGCCGACATGTCGCCGATTTCCTCGTCGAGAAAGGCGATGGCCGCCGCCTGGCGTTCTTCATCGCTGAGGAGGACGCCGGAAGTTTCGGTGGCGTCAGAGCATGCCCAAAGCGCCAGACTGGCGCTCAGAAGCGTTGCAGCTTTCAAGACTTTCATGATGTCGTTCCGATCCTTGATTTCAAACCCAGCGAAAGACGCAAAAGGCGTAGGCGCCGCAGACAATCAGGGCACCATATTGCGGCGCGTCGAGCAGGCCTATCCAGGCAAGATTGATGAAGGCGCTGCCCAGAAGCGAGATGAACAACCGGTCGCCGCGCGTGGTCTCGATGCCCAGCACGCCAATGCGCGCAATGCTCGGATATCTGAGCTGCAACAGCGTCATCACGACCAGCATTGCCGCAATCGCGGCAAAGAACAGCGCCGTGGGCCCAGTCCACGCCATCCACTCCCAGGCCATCCAGTCCATCTTAGGAAATCTCTCCCATTTCCACCCGGCTTACACCCGTCCCAGAGCGAAGCCCTTGGCTATGTAGCCGCGCACGAAATAGATCACAATTGCTCCGGGGATTATCGTCAGCACTCCAGCCGCGGCCAGAACGCCCCAGTCGAGGCCCGAGGCCGAGACCGTGCGCGTCATGGTGGCCGCGATCACGCCGCGCATGAAGCCTTCCAAAATCCAGACCGCGAGCGGCACGTTGAACAAGCAATGCGCCAGCGCCACCGCGATATGCGTGTCAAACAGCTCGATGCTCGAATAGAGCTGGAAAAAAGGCAAGGCGAAGACCGCGGGCGGTGCCATGCGATTGGTCAGCAGCCAGAAGAACAGGTGGTTGTCGCCAACAAAGCTGTAACGGCTAAAAGCATAGGCCGCCGGAAGCGCGACCGAGAGCGAAATAGCTGTGTTCAAAGACACATAGATGAAGCTGTTGACATAACCCATATACCAGGACGCATCCGTCAGGATCACCCTGTAATTGGCGAGCGTGAAGTCGCTTGGGAACAGGGAGAAGGCGCCCAATATCTCCGCGTTCGATTTGAAGCTCATGATGACGAGCCAATAGATCGGCAACAGCAAGAAGAGCAGGTAGAGCGCCATGATCCAGCGCGCGAGCAAGCGCTTGGGCGGTTTGCTAGGGCTGTCCGGACCCGCGCTCATGATGTGCTCTCGTCTTTGTCGATCGTGACCATAACCGTGTAAAACACGTAGGAAATGAGCAGTATCACGAGGAAATACATCAGCGAGAACGCCGCCGCCGGGCCGACATCGAACTGGCCCAGCGCCATCTTGACGAGGTCGATGGAGAGGAAGGTCGTCGCATTGCCCGGCCCACCTCCCGTGAGCACAAAGGGTTCTGTATAGATCATGAAACTGTCCATGAAGCGTAGCAGGATCGCGATGACGAGGACGCCGCGCATCTTGGGAAGCTCGATAAAACGAAAGACGCTCCAGCGGCTCGCCTGGTCAATCCGCGCCGCCTGGTAATAGGCGGCGGGAATGGAGCGCAGGCCCGCATAGGCCAGAAGCGCGACGAGCGACGTCCAGTGCCAGACATCCATGACGATCACGATCGTCCACGCATCCACAGCGTTCTGCGCATAATTGAACGGGATACCCAGATCAGCCAGAGCGCGCCCCAGCAGGCCGATATCCGCCCGTCCGAACACCTGCCAGATCGTGCCTACAACATTGTAGGGAACAAGCAGCGGCAGCGCCATCAGCACCAGGCACAAGGACGCCCAGGCGCCTTTCTTGGGCATGGCGAGAGCGACCAGGATCCCCAGCGGTATCTCGATCAGCAGAATGATGGAGGAGAACAGCAACTGCCGCCCCAGCGCATCCCAGAGCCGCTGGGAGCCGAGCAATTCCTCATACCATTCAAGGCCGACCCAGAAAAACTCGTTGCCGCCGAAACTGTCCTGAAAAGAGTAGTTCACCACCGTCATCATCGGGATGATCGACGAGAAGGCGACCAGCACCAGCACGGGCAGGACAAGGAACCAAGCACGGCTGTTGGATGTCTTGTTCATGGCACGCGCTCCTGCGTCCCGATGCCCGCCGGGCCAGCTTCGACACGCCAGTCATCGCAAAAGATGCTGATATGCCGGGGGTCGAATGCCACAGTGTTCATGTCCGTCTCGATCGTGGTGGCTGCATCAACGATCAGATTGATCGCCGTGCCGAAGAGCGAGGCGTTGACGAATTTCTGACGCCCCGCGTCCTGCACGCGGTTGATCGTGACGGGAAGCCCCTCGTCCCGCGTCAGCCTCACGAATTCGGGCCGGATGCCCAGCTTCACGTCGCCTCGCACGGCGCCGTAATCGCCCCCGAGATCGATCGCATGGCCGCCCGCGCGCGCAATGTTCCTGTCGACTTCGACGGGCAGGAAGTTCATGCCCGGCGAGCCGATGAAATAGCCGACAAAGGCGTGCGCCGGCGCTTCGAACAGGTCCTGCGGCGTGCCGATCTGCACGACCTCGCCCTCATGCATCACCACCACTTTTTCGGCGAACGTCAGCGCTTCGGTCTGGTCGTGCGTGACATAGATCATGGTGTGACCGAATTCGCGATGCAGATTCTTGAGCTGCGTGCGCAATTCCCACTTGAGGTGCGGATCGATCACCGTGAGCGGCTCGTCAAACAGGATCGCGTTGACATCATCGCGCACCATCCCGCGAGCGAGCGAGATCTTCTGTTTGCGGTCCGGTGTCAGCCCTCTCGCCTTTTGATCCAGCTGCGTCTCCAGCCCGATCATTTGCGCGACCCGATCGACGCGCGCGGCAATGATATCCGCCTTCAGCCCCCTGTTGCGCAGCGGAAAGGCGAGGTTATCGCGGACGGTCATCGTGTCGTAAACCACCGGAAACTGGAACACTTGGGCGATATTGCGCTCTGCGGTCGATGCGTGCGTCACATCATGCCCGTCGAACAGGATGCGCCCGCGCGTTGGCTGGAGCAGGCCGGACATGATGTTGAGCAGCGTCGACTTGCCGCAGCCGCTAGGGCCCAGAAGCGCGTAAGCGTGCCCGTCTTCCCATTCGAGGCTCATCTCCTTGAGCGCGAAATCGGCGGATCCCTGCGGCTTGGGATGATAGCTGTGCGCGAGATTTTCCAGAGTGATCGACGCCATGATTACGCCCCGCCCGCTTGCGGGGTCGTTTGTGAGGGCAGTTGAGGCGCCACTTGGGGAGCGGGTTGATAGGCCGGCGCGCGCGCAAGTTCCCCGTCGGCAGCAAAGTAGAACAGGCTTTGCGGGTCCAGGTGCACCGTGACTGCCTCACCGACTTCGAACGAACGAAGCCCGGAGACAAGGCCGATCCAACTTTCGCCGCCAACCTCGACATGAAGGAAAGTATCGGAGCCCGTCAGTTCGATGCCGGTGAGCCGAGCCTCGAAAGCCGTCGAACCCGCAGGCGCTTCTCCCAGCCGCAATTGATAGGCGCGAAAACCGGCGCTGTATTCCTGGTCGCTCTGGCCTTCCAGACCAGCCGGCACGGGAGCGCAGGCCCCATTGGGAAACACCACGCGCGCTCCCTCCTTCCTGACTGTCACGAAATTCATCGGCGGATCGGAATAGACCTGTGCGGTGATCCGGTCACGCGGTTGGCGATAGACATCCATCGCGGGTGCAAACTGGGTGACGCGGCCTTGCCACAGGGTCGCGGTGTTGCCGCCAAGCAGCAGCGCTTCTTCCGGCTCGGTCGTGGCGTAGACAAAGATTGCGCCCGAGGCGGAGAACAGGCGCGGTATCTCGATGCGAAGCTCCTCGCGCAGCTTGTAGTCCAGATTGGCGAGAGGTTCATCAAGCAGGACAAGGCCGACATCCTTGACGAGCGCGCGTGCCAGCGCGCAGCGTTGCTGTTGCCCGCCCGAAATTTCGCCGGGCTTGCGATCGAGCAGCTCCGTCAGCTTGAGAAGATCTGCCATCTCGCGAACTCTGCGATCCGTTTCCTTGCGCCCGACCCGCTTGAGCTTGAGCGGCGAGGCAATGTTGTCGTAGACGCTCATCGAGGGGTAATTGACGAATTGCTGGTAAACCATCGCGACATCGCGTGACTGGACGCGGTGCCCCGTCACATCGCGCCCATCCCACTCGATCCGGCCGGTGTCAGGGCGATCCAGCCCGGCCATCAGCCGCATCAGGCTTGTCTTGCCAGCCGCTGTCTGCCCCAGAAGGACATTCATGGTCCCCTTTTGAAGCTCCAGATCGACCGGATGGATATGCGTTTGTCCGCCTACAATTTTTGATACGTCTTGCAGTCGCATGGTCATGCCCGGACCATCGCCGATAAACCGGCAAGCCGCAAACCGGCCCGCTCGCCTTTCAACCGTTTGTGCACGAAGCGGGAGTCCCGCATCGAACATCGCACCGCATTGCTACGAGCTACTCGAGCGGATTGCATCGCTACAGAAACACAAACGGATCACAAGCCGATAGCAGGCCCACCTCAGGGCCCCAACTCAGGGCCCCAACTCAGGGCACGGTTGACGGGACTCTCGCGGTCTCTTCGGCGGGCGCATCGAGACCGGTATCCGGATCGAGAAGAGCCGGATTGCCTGCTCCGCTGATCGGATCCTTGATAAGTTCGTCTCCCTGCACGTTTTCGGTGTCGATCAGCGGCCTCGGCGGATCGATCGGACCGGTTGCAGCGGCTTCGCTTTCCTCTTCTTCGGCGGGCTCTTCCTCGGCAGCCTCTTCGCTTTCCTCGGCGAGGTCTTCATCCTCTTCGCCAAGGCTGACCTCTTCCCCGTCATTTTCGCCCTGGGTGCCGCTTTCTGGCGTCTCATCGATTACGAACTCTTCGTCGCCGCCATCGTCGACATTGTCAGGTGTGTCGCCGCCGCCGTCGGCACCGCCTGCACCCGCGCCGGCTCCGGCATCGCCACCATTGACCGTTCCCTGCGCGCCATCGCCGCTCTCGCCGGCGGCCCCGCCACTCGCGGCCGGACCCGCTGGGCCGGAAACGCCGTTGACCTGGGCCGAGACTTCACCGGTGAAATCATCAAGCGAGAAAAGACAGCCGCTCAACTCACAGGCGTTGATCTGGCTTTGCGGATTGACGATCCCCGTCACGGAAAGCGCATCCAGAATGGCCGTCCCCGCTGCGTTGCCACTGATGGTTTCAATCCCTGTTTCGATCTGACCGCTGATGATCATCAACGGCGCCTCGTCCTGCGAACCGGTGATGCGCAGATTATCAGCCGCGCTTACCACGAAGCCTGCGCGAACCTGTTCGCTGCCAGTGTTCTGGATCAGGATCAGACCAGCACTATCGAATTCGATCGAAGCCGCATTCAGAACACCCTGTGGCTGAGGGTTGGCAGAAGCCGTGTTGAACGCTGCGACAAGCTCTTCGATACTTTCCTCGCCATTGATCGACGCAATCAGCGCTTCTTCGCCGACAAGGATGGTGCGTGCGGAAATAGCGAGCGTGGCGCCGTTGGGTGATAGATCAATCCTGCCCGCCTCGGTGCCAAGCTCGAACCGGCCGCTCTGGAAAGAGACGTTCTGCGGGCCAGACCCTGGCCCGGTCGCGATCGAACCGACCACCCGGATCAAGCTCTCAGGCGCGCTGGCCTCGAGATTGACAGCTCCGATCCCGTCAAGAGCGGAGAGGTTGAGCGAACCCAGCAACATCGCGGGTCCTTCGACCTCGGCTCCGGTCAAGATCGACAGATCGGCAGCTTGTATGAGAGCGAGTTCGGCTTCGCTGAGGGCGTAGGGATCGTCTACGCCCTGCGCGCCAGCTTCTCCGATGACGACGCCGCTTTGGTTTGTCGATGTGAGAGCGATTGTCCCGTCAGTGCCTGCATCAAGCAGGCCTGTCTCGCGGATTTCCAGAAATGGCGAGGTGATCGCGATCTGCTCGGCGTTCCATTCGCCTTCCACGCGCGTAGCCCCTTGCGAGACCGTGCTGATTTGCCGGGCAGAAACGTTGCTCAGTTGCAACGTTCCCGCCGCATCGAAACTGGCGGTCGTCTGAGCGTTGATCAACCCGGTGCCAAGGATGTCGCTGCCAAGACTGCGGGCCGTGAGAGAACTGGCATCGACAGCGCCCAGAGCGATTGCATCGAGGGCTTCAAGCTCCACCGCACCATCGAGCGCCACGAACCCGCCATTTGCGACAATGCCCGCGCCAAGCGAGCGCACGCTGACGGACTGCGCGGTGACAGAATCCAGAAGAACCGATCCCGCCGCTTCGACGTCAAAGGCGCCGGGCGTCACGATTGCCGAGGCGCTGATGATATCGCCGTCAAGCGAGCGCGCGAAGATGGATCCAGCCGTGACGTTGGTCAGATCGATCGTGTTGACAGAGGTGACCGAATAATCCTGCGCATTGAGGTTCAGGATCGTCGTTGTCCCCGTCAGCGCGTTCACCGATATTGTGTCGACGGTCACATTGCCCAGCAGGATCGACCCTTGCGCCTCGACGTCGAGCGAGCCGGTGAGGACGATAAGGTCACTCACGGTGATGTCGCCCAGCAACGTGCTGAGTTGCGCGGTTACGCCGTTGATCTCGGTCGCATCGATGAACGTCGACGCTTCGAGCACGACGCCGCCACCGGTTGCGACCGGCGTGTTGGCGGTGACCTTGAAGGCGCCTGCACCCGGCAAGCTGGTTGTTGTGCGGACAACCGGGTCCTGCGCGTTCAGCGCGCCGCTCGTGATCGAGCCGCTGGCCGACCGGATGTCGATGGATTGCGCGGTCACATCGGCCAGCGTGATCGAACCCGATGCGTCCGCATCAAGGCTGCCCGTCAGGGTGATGTCGGCTGCCGCGGAGAGATCGCCACCACCGGCGCTCGCAACCAGCGAGGCTGCATCAACGCTCGATAGCGCAAGCGAACCCGCCGCGTTGAGCGCCACGGCGCCGTCTTGTGCACTGATCGCGCCAAGCGCGATCGCTCCCGCATTGGTTGTAGCTGTGATCGATTGCGCGGTTACCGCGCCAAGCGTGATGGCTTCGCCTGCGGCGGCATCGAGAGCGCCCGACAGCATGATCTCACCCGACCCCGATACGCTTCCGTTTGCCGCGCGCGCGTCGAGCGACCCCGCTTCGAGACTGGAGAGCCTGATCGAAGTCGCCGCATTCAATGCCACAGCTCCATCGATCGCCTGCAATGCGCCGATATCGATCTCTCCCCCAAGCGCATCAGCCGTGACCGATCGCGCCGTGGTGCTTCCCAGCAGGATCGAGCCGCCGGCATTTGCCATAAAAGCGCCTGTGAGAGTGATCGGGCCAGAGCCAATGATGTCGCCGGAGGCTGTATTGGCGCGCAAGGCGACGGCATCCACGCCAGCCATCGCAATCGATGTGGCCGCCTCAAGATCGATATTTCCATCAAGCGCGGTGAGAAGGCCCGTCGCGATCCCCCCTGCTTCAGCGTTCGCAGCGATCGACTGGGCGCTCGCATCGCTCAGAAGGATTGATCCCGCCGCCGCGACGACAAGAGACCCCGCAGCCTCGATCGGACCGAGGCCGGTGATATCGCCCTCTATCGAGCGCGCGAGGAGCGAATTTGCAGCTCCGCCGGCGAAGGTGATCGCACCGTTTGCCTCAAGCACGATGCTATCGGCGGCATTGAGCTGGCCGGTGCCGATATCGCCGCCGAGCGCTTGCGCGGTGATGGACTGCGCGCTCACATCGTCGAGCAAGATCGAACCCGATGCTTCCACGTCAAGCCCGCCCGCGAGGCCGATCGGGCCGCCGATCACAACGTCGCCTTGCAAGGCCCGCGCAAGGATCGCATCGGCAGTGACGCCGGACACCGATATCGCCTCGCCCGCTGTGAGGGTGACAGCATCAATCGCCTCCAGGACGCCTGCCGACAATTCACCGGACAGAGCGCTGATCGTGATGGATTGCGCCGAGACATCGTCAAGCGCGACCAGACCGAAGGCCTCGACATCAAGTTCGCCAGCAAGTTCGATCAGGCCGTCACTGAATATGTCTCCCTGCGATGAGCGCACCACGAGCGACCCCGCATCGAGACCAGCCAGATCGATCGCGTCCGCAGCATTCAGATCAACCGCGCCTGCTACCGTGACGAGACCAGTCGAAATGCCGCCGTCAAGCGCCTGCACGTTAAGCGATTGCGCGTTCACGTCGCCCAGCGCGACCGCGCCGGATGCCTGCGCGCCAAAGCCACGCGTCACAGTGACCGACGCAGCGCCCGAGATGTCGCCGTCCTGCGCATTGGCGGTGAAAGAACCGCCCGTGACCTCGCCGCTGAGCACAATTGAACGGGCCGCGCTGAGAACCGCGTCTCCATCGAGGCTATCGAGAGCCGAAACAAGGATATCACCGCCCTGCGCATCAATCCTGATCGATTGCGCTGTGACAGAACCGACCGCAACCGCGCCCGATGCCTGCGCATCAAATGCGCCGGTCAGCGTAATGGCGCCCTGTGCATCGGCCTCGATGTCACCGCCCTGTGCGATGCCGATAAAGCTGCGCGCGATGACATCCGACAACACAATATCGAGCGCTGCATCAAGGGTGATGTCACCGCCCGGCGCGCTCAGGGACAGCGCGTTGATCGTGTCGCTGATCGAGCGAGCGGTGATCGATTGCGCGCTTACATTGCCAAGCGAGACGAGCCCTTGGGTTTCCACGTCCAGCGCGCCCGCCAGAACTATCTGACCTGTATTGGTAAAAGCGCCGGCTGACGAGCGGATCAGCGCCGCGTTGCCGGCAATGTCCGACACGGCGATCGCCTCCTGTGCGCTCAGCGTGATATTGTCTGTGGCACTCAGCGCCCCGGTGGAAACAGATCCCGAGCTTGCAACGATCGAAAGGGCCTGCGCGCTGACATCCCCGAGGCTGACCGAACCGAAGGCATCAATCTCGAGCCCGCCGGTGAGATCGATCAGCTGCGAACTCGTGACGTTGCCGGCAGTCGAGGTCGCGGAGATCGAGGCAGCACTGATACCCGCCAGTGCAACCGTATCCGCGGCCTCGAGCGTGACACTGGTCAGCGAAGTCAACTGGCCGGTAGAAAGGCCACCATTGGTCGCCAGAGCTGTGATCGACTGCGCGCTGACATCGCTCAGAGAGATCGAGCCGAAGGCCTCGGCATCAAAGGCTCCGAGAACATCGATCGGCGTTGCACTGGTGATATCGCCGCCGGTTGAGCGCGCCAGGATCGAGCCTGCATCCACGGCAGATAGGCTGAGCGTACCGGCAGCATTGAGCACCACCGCGCCTGCTGCCTCGAGCTGACCGGTTGCCAACTCTCCGCCGGAAGCTGTCACCGTGATCGACTGCGCGCTCACATCGTTCAAGGAGACAGAGCCGAACGCCTCGGCATCGAAGCCTCCGAGAACATCTATGCTGCTTGCGCTCGTGATGTCGCCGCCGGACGAGCGGGCGAAGACAGAGCCTGCCGAAATACCCGATAGCGAGAGCGTCTCGGAGGCATTCAGCGTCACCGCGCCGATCGCATCCAGCAGGCCAGCGGTGATCGCGCCATCGAGCGCTCTTGCGTTGAGGCCTCGCGCGCTGACATCGCCCAGATCGATCGATTTGGCGGCTTCGAGGGTAACATCTTCAACCGCGTTCAGAGCGCCAGCGGTGATGCCATCGCTCGATGCTGTTGCGGTGATCGACTGCGCGCTGACCTGATCGAGAGTGATCTGCCCTTGCGCGGCAACGTCGAACGCGCCCTCCAGCGTGATCGCACCGCCTGCGGTAAGGTCGCGGGCAAGCGCATTCGCGCTAAGCGAACCCGCGCTGACACTGGCGAGGAGGATCCCATCGCTTGCGCTAAGGGCTACCAAGCCGTTTGTCGCGGTCAACGCACCCAACTCGATATCACCGCCCATCGCATCGGCGCCAAGCGACGCAGCGTTGATCGCGCCCAGCGTGATCGCGCCCGCAGCCTCGACCTGCACGGCGCCGGTGAGGTTGATCGGTCCGCTCGCGGTAACGTCTTCGCCGCCTGCTGCTGTGAGCGTGCCTGCATCGACGCTGGAAAAGGCCAGGCCTTCGCTTGCGACCAGCGACACATTACCGTCGATCGCGGTGATCGCGTCGAGCGAGAGCGCGCCGCCCAAAGCCGAAGCGGCAACCGACTGAGCGGTCACATCGCCGAGCGAAAGGGAACCCCCCGCATCAGCCGTCAGCGCATCGGCAAAGATATCATCCGCCGTGATCGAGAGGGCCGCCGCAAGGCTTACATCCCCGCCAATCGCGCTGAGCGCGCTGGCTTCGATGCCGCCGCTCAGCGAATTGATGGCAATCGACTGGGCGCTCACATCGCCAAGTGCAATCTCGCCGTCGGCTTCGACATCGAAGGTGCCTGTCAGATTGACGGGATCAGAACTGGTGACGGAGCCCTGCGTCGAGCGCGCCACCAGCGAACCGGCGATGATGCCTGAAAGCTCAAGCGCATTGGCCGCTTCAAGAGTAATGGTACCGGTCGCTTCCAGCAGGCCCGCAGCGATCCCGCCATCCAGCGCTCTCGCAGTGATCGATTGCGCGCTCACATCGCTCAAAGAGATCGATCCGCCCGCTTCGGCAAGGAACGCGCCTTCAACCTCCAGCGGCGTCGCGCTGGTGACATTTCCGGCCGATGATCGCGCCGTGATGGAACCGGCGTTGATATCGCCGAGGTTGATTGAGTTGGCCGCTTCCAGAACGACCGCTCCGACCGCGTCCAGCGGGCCGTTGAAGATCGAGCCAGACAGTGACCGCACGGCAATCGATTGCGCTGTCGCGTCGGCGAGGATCACACTCGACTGGGCCTGCAGATCGAGCGCACCAGCCACGTCTATGGTCCCGAAGGTTTCGATGAGCCCGCCCTCGGCATTCGCGGTAAGTGAGCCCGCGCTCACCGTGAACAGGACAATCGTGTCGCTGGCGCTCAGCACCACATCGCCTTCGATCACATTCGTGCCCTGCAGAGAGAGGTTTCCATCGAGGGCCTGCGCGGTAAGAGATTGCGCGGTGACGGCGCTCAATCCTATCGTCCCTTGCGCAATTGCCTCAAGCCCGCCGGTCAATGTGATCGGACCCGAATTGGAGATCCGGCCGCCCTGTGCGTTCACGCTCAGCGTGTCGGCGATCGCGCCTCCGAATTCGACCAGGGTCGCCGCATCAAGCGCGATGGCGCCTCCGGCTGCTGAAAGATCATCCAACCGGATCGCGCCGCCCAGCGCGTTGGCGGTGATCGATTGCGCGGTGACATCGCCTGCCAGGATTGAGCCCGTAGCCGAAGCATCAAACGCGCCGGTCAGCGTGATTGCACCGCTCCCCTCTATATTCCCGCCCAGCGCGTTCGCATCGAGCTGATCGGCCGTGATGTCGCCCAGCGTGATCGCGATTGCGGCATCGAGAATTATCGCGCCACCTACTGCATCAATCGCACCCAGGCCGACCGAACCGGTCTGCGCGCTGGCGGTGATCGAAGCGGCGCTTACATCCTCCAGGCTGACCGAGCCGAAGGCGTCGATCTCAAGCTCGCCGGCGAGATCGATCAACTGCGAACTCGTAACGTCGCCGGTGGTAGAATCTGCGGTGATCGAGCCTGCACTGATACCTGCCAACGCAATCGTATCCGCTGCTGAGAGCGTAACACTGGTGAGCGAGGTCAACTGGCCGGTCGAAAGGCCGCCACTGGTCGCCACGGCGGTGATCGATTGTGCGCTGACATCGCTCAGGGCGATTGAACCAAACGCCTCGGCGTCAAAGGTCCCGTCCAGGTCAATCGGCGCTGCACTGGTGATATCGCCGCCGGTTGAGCGCGCTACGATCGAGCCTGCGTCTATTCCGGCAATGCCGAGCGTGTTGGCGGCGCTCAACACCACCGCGCCCACTGAATCAAGCTGACCGGTTTCCAATTCCCCGCCAAGCGCTGTCGCCGTAATCGACTGCGCGCTCACATCGCCCAGCCTCACATTGCCTGCGCCCTCGACCGTGAACGAGGCGGCTACATCGAACGCTGCGAAGGTCGAAAAATCCCCGTTCTGCGCGCTGGCATTAAACGTCCCGGCGACACCGCCATTGGTCGATATCGAATTGCCCGCAATAAGCTCGATCGCACCGTCGGCTACATTGAGCACGCCTGTGCCTATGCTGTCGCCCTGCGCATCAAGCGAGAGAGACTGCGCGGTCACATCGCCGAGCAGGATCAACTCGCGCGCCTGTGCCTCCAGCGCGCCGGAGATCATTGCAGGCCCCGAGATGAACAGATCGCGCCCCTGGACGCTTAGTGCGCCGGCAGTGATGCTGTCGATGGTGACGAGGCTGCCCGCCGTGATTGTCGCCGCCTCGCCAACGGTCAGCACGCGGGCGGCAAAGAATTGATCGCGTGCTGTCGCCGTGATCGATTGCGCGGTCACGCTGCCAAGATCGATAAAGGCCTGAGCGTCGGCGATGAATGCACCTGTGAGATTGATCAGATCGACCGGAACAGCGCCGCCGGTGACGCGATTGGGAGCAACGATCACCCCGCTCTGAGCGTTCAGGTTCAAAGTGTCGGCGGTGACGTTCGACAAAGTGATCGAAGAGGCCGCATCGAGATTGACCGATCCACCCGCTGCGCTCAGCGCGCCGGTTTCGATATTGCTACCCAGCGAGCGAACCGCGATTGATTGCGCGCTCACTTCATCGAGCGAGACCAGGCCATTGGCCTCGGCGTCGAACGCGCCCGCCAGAATTATCGCCTGCGTGCTTGCGATGCCGCCTTGCGAGGACCGCGCGCTCAGCGATGCAGCATTGATCCCGGACAGGTCGAGCGAATTGGCCGCATCCAGAGTGACGGCCTCGATCGCGTTGATAAGGCGGGTCGAGATACCGCCGCCCGACGCGGTCAGAGCAACGGATTGCGCGCTGATGTCACTCAAGGCGAGCGCACCGGCCGCCTCCGCCGTGAAATTCCCGGCCAGATCAATCGCGGCAGAACTCGTGATATCGCCCGCCGTGGAGACCGCCGTAATGGAGCTTGCGCTGATCCCGGAAAGCTCGATCGTTTCCGCCGCTTCCAGGTCAACTGCATCGCTGGCGGTAAGCGAGCTGGTGGCAAGAGCCCCGCCGGTGGCTGTCAGCGTGATCGATTGCGCATTCACCTCTCCCAGCGTGACCGAGCCGGCGGCTGAAGCGTTGAAAGCGCCGGTCAGATTTATCGGCTGAAGACCCAGCACATCGCCGCCCTGCGAGGTTACGCTCAAAAGGTCGGAGGTCACCTGGCCAAAGGAGACGGTCCCGCTGGCGTTGAGGCCCACCGAACCGCCCAGCGCCGTGATCGCGCCTGTCGTAATTTCGCCGCCCACTGCATCGAGCGCTACCGATTGCGCGGTCACACTTGCATCAATCGAGATTGGCCCGGTGGCATCCGCGTCAAACGCGCCTGTCAGATTGATTGCGCCCTCGCCTGTGAAGCTTGCGCCCTGAAGCGTCAGCGTGCCTGCATTGACGCTGGCGAGCAGCACATCACCGGCTGCGCTCAGAGCCACCGCGCCACCTGTTGCGTCGAGGTCGCTCAACGAAATGCCGCTACCCAGCGCATCAAGCGTGATGGCCTGCGCGCTTATGGTTCCAAGCGAAATCGCCTGCGATGCCTGTGCATTGAGGGCGCCCGTCAGGGAAATCACCCCTGCACCCTCGCCATTGGTGACGCTGCCGCCTTGCGCATTCAGCGTCAGCGTATCGGCAACGGCGCTGCTGAACGTGATCGAGGTCGCCGCATTGATGGCCACGGCCCCGCCGCTTGCCGAAAGCGCGCCCGCCGTAACCCTGTCGCCTAGCGATGCAATCGTGATCGATTGCGCCGTTACATCAGCCAGTGAGACTACGCCCTGCGCCTCGACGTCAAAGTCTCCTGCAAGTTCGATCGGCTGCGCGCTGGTGATGTCGCCAAGCGAAGAGCGCGCTAGAATCGAACTGGCATCGATACCGGCCAGGATGATCGAATTGGCCGCGGTGAGCGAAACATCGCCAAGCGCGGTGAGAAGGCCTGATGTGATATCTCCGCTCGACGCGGTCACGGCGATCGAGGCCGCGCTGACATCACCGAGCGACACCGATCCCGCCGCCTCGACATCGAACGCACCGGAGACAAGCAGTGGGCTGGTGGCGGTGAAAGCGCCGTTTTCGGCAAAGGCGTTCAACGTGGCGGCGCTGATACCAGCCGTGGCAATCGAGTTGCCGGCGCTCAGCTCAACCGCGCCTGATGCCGAATCCAGAGAGCCGGTCAGAATATCGCCGAAAAGCGAATCGATCGCGATTGATTGCGCGGTCACATCATCCAGCTGGATCGTAAAGGCGGAATCGGCGTCGAGAGCGCCTGTCAGATTGACTGGTCCGCTCCCAAGGATGCCGGCACCGCCGAGAAGCGTCAGCTCGTCCGCATTGATGCTCGAGAAGAGGACCTGGCCGCCCGCAGACAGGGAAACCGGCGATCCGGTCGCGTTCAGGGCATTGACCGAGAGGTCGCCATCCAGCGAGAAGACGAAGACCGATTGCGCGGTGACATTGCCAAGCGAAATCGCGTCGCCGGCCGTCGCCGAGAACGGTTGGGAAATCACATCGAGGGCAGTAATTGAAAGCGCAGCATCGAGGTTGACCGGGCCGTCAAGCGCGCTCAGCGACCCTGTTTCTACAGCGCCACTCAGCGAAGTCACCGTGATCGAAGACGCGTTCAAATCGGCAAGCGAAACGAGCCCCTCGGCTTCGATGAAAAGGCTTCCGGTCAAGTCGATCAGCTCTGTGGTGGTGACAGAGGCCTGGGTCGAACGCGCGACAATCGAAGAGGCGCTGATGTCGGATAGGGTAATCGCGCCCGCAGAGGTCAGAGTGACCACGTCGTCTGCGCTCAGCCCCTGCGTCGACAAGGTCCCGTTCAGGGCATCGAGGGTGATTGACTGCCCGCTCACCGTATCAATCAGGATCGATCCAAACGCCTCGATGTCCACCGCGCCGCCAACGCTGATGCGGCCAAGGCTGGTTACATCGCCGCCAAGGGAGCGCGCCTGGAAGGTATCGTTGCCCTCGACAACCGACAGCGAAATCGTGTCCGCTGCCTCCAAAGCGATAGTGCCTGCATCAATCACACCCACCGATAAGGTGCCAGCCAGGGCGGTCAGGTCGACCGTGAACGCCAGGACATCGCCAATATCGATCGCTCCGGCCGCTTCGATGTCGGCAAGAGAGGCGTTTATGCCTCCCAGACCTGTGATATCGCCCGTCAGCGTGGTCGCGAAAAACTCGTCGGCGCTAGCTTCAACAAAGCTGATAGCGTTCGCAGCTGTCAGGGTAACCGTGCCGGGACTGCTGAGAAAGCCGGCCGCGATATCGCCGGCAAGTGCGTCAATCTTGATCGCCTGGGCCGAGACATCATCCAGAAACACCGAACCTGCCGCTTCGGCCTCAAAGCCTTCTTCAAGATCGATCAGCTGGGCGCTGATGATATCGCCGCCTGTGGATATCAGCGAAATCGCAGCGGCGTCGAGCGACGCAAAATCGGTATCCAGATCAATCGTGTCGAAGGCGCTGATCTGGATGGATCCGGAGGGCGCGCTGAGTTGGCCGGCGCTCACGCCCGCGTTCTGTGACACAAGGCTTATGACGGGGGCGCTCAGATCGGTTACGTTGACAGCGCCCGGGGCAATCAGATCAATCCCGACTTGCGAGGCAAGCGTGGCATCAGCAAAAATACCGCCCTGCGTCGCTATCAGGGCCAGTGGCCCGACCGTGTCGATCAGGCGCGTTTGCGACAAGGGTGCACGGGGTGGTCCTTCGATCTGCCCTTGAGGCGGTGCCTGCGGATCGGGGATAACCTCGACAAAGCTGCCCGCCGTGAAGTTGAGCGAATTGGCATTGAGCGTTGATCCCTCAAGCGTAATCGCCGCTTCGCCGGGTGTCGTGATCACGACATCGCCCGCCTGGACATTCGCATCCGTCAGCGAGAGCTCGTAGGGGCTGACCGGATTTGGGAAGGTGTCCCCGGTCTGGGGGTCCGTTTGCAGATAATTGGCTTCGACCTCGCCCAGAACGGCGATATCGATCGATCCGATTGTGACATCGGACTGTTCGACGGCAAAATCTCCCCCGCCCGAATAGAAGGATTGGCCCGCAACCGCGCCAGCTCCGCCAAGACCGGTTGCCGACATCGCAAGATTGCCGATAGTAGAGCTGCCACGGACCAGGCTATCGAGCGACTGCGTGAGCCTTACGAACAGTGCGCCCCCTACCCCATCGCCGCCATTTCCGGCCGCCGTGCCGCTGCCAGCATCACCGCCCGTGCCATTGGCTGTTATGTCAACAGCGTTCACATCGAGAGGCGCACCGCGTGAAAGCAGGACAACAAAGCCGCCTTCGCCAAAACCACCATTGCCGCCGACGCCCGTCGTCCCCGCGCCGCCTGTTCCACCCGTTACGAGATCGGAATATGAAATCGTGTCGAAAGTCGCCGATCCGTTGATCGCAATAAAGCCTGACCCGCCGCTTGACGTGCCGATATTCACACCGGACCCCGAAGCAAGCCCGCCATCGCCGCCATTCGTGCCAGCGCCGCCCGCACCGCCGATCGTATCGAGCAGCAAGGTCGTCG
This sequence comes from Erythrobacter sp., assembly GCA_043567175.1. Taxonomy (GTDB): domain Bacteria; phylum Pseudomonadota; class Alphaproteobacteria; order Sphingomonadales; family Sphingomonadaceae; genus Erythrobacter. The sequence goes on along the minus strand of CP121323.1, from coordinate 249,923 downwards.
CGCCCGCAACCGTCAGGGAGCTATCGGATGCCTGCGCCAGAATGGTCCCGCCACCCGAGAGAGCCTCGCCGCCCTGCCCGCCATCGGCGCCTGCAAGGCTATCGCCTCCATCGCCGCCCTGGGTCAGCGAATTGACAGCGAGGCTTCCGACCGAAATCGCGGAACCTGTCACTCCCGGCTGGCTGCGGGCCAGTACCGAGTAGTTGCCACCAACCGCGCGGCCGCCGTTGCCCGGCGTCGCACTGGCCAGAGCATTACCGCCAGTGGACCGGGTGACAAGATTGAGAGCGCCAGCAATATCCGTGTTCGCACCAAAGGTGATCAGGCTGACATCCGGACCGTCTGCATCGCCCCCGATCCGGCCAGCGCCTCCCGAGGCCTGGCCGTCGAGAGTAACGCTTCCATTAACGATGATATCGGTCGCCGGAACCAGTCCACCGTCTAGATCCGACGTCCCCTGGTTGAGGATAATGACACCAGACGATCCGGCAAAACCGCCGGTTCCGGCAACTCCATCGCCGCCAGTCGCGACCGAACCCATTTGCAAAGATCCGTTGATCGTAAGCGAGCCGGGCGTGACCCCGAACAGTCTGACGCCATTATCGCTGCCTTCGCCGCCAAGAGTGACGCCGTCCCCGCCGATGGCCTGGCTGTTTGCGAATATATCTGCGTTGATGACAACGACGGAATTGGGGTCTTGGGTTTCCGCGTTAGGGTCAAAAAACGGCAGGACCCGGATATCCACCCCGCCCGAGAAGGCCGTGCCACCGGCTGATGCGTCTCCGCCAACGGTAAAGCTGTTCGCATTCAGGCCGAGCGCGTCAACCACCGCCCCGTTGAGAAGTTCAAGGGAAACGTTACCCCCGAAAGCCGATCCGCCCTCATCAAGACCGGCGCCGCCAAACGCGCGGTCTTCAAAAACGATGACACCGTCAACGACAAGCGCCGACTGACCGATCGAGAAGACCGTGGCGGCCCCTTCAGCTTGACCGCCCAACCCTGCCGTCGCTTCGCCGCCGCGGGTTGTGGAGCTGATAAAAACATTTCCTGAAACCGTAACATCGGAAAGCTCGATCAGGGTGTTGACCGAGCCGGAAATAGCCTGTCCTGCGTTGCCCCCAGACCCGGCCTGCACGAAACTGCCAACATCGAAATCGGAGTTGATCGTGACGATGGAATCGCTGGCGAAGAAGTCGAAATCGCCTGCGGTAGCGTTTCCTCCATTCGCCGATGTGTCCCCGGTCCCATTGCCGCCGATCGCGTCCAGCGTCAGCGGATCGAACGCCGCGGTGACGAGGCTGTTTTCGAAATTGATGCTTGTCCGACCGCCAGACGCCTGGCCACCGTCGGAGAGCTGCGAAAATCCATCGTCGCTCGCCCCGCCTTGTGCGCGAACATTGATCGCCAAGCGGCCAAGATCCACGACCGAATCAGATATCTGAATTGTCGTATCGCCGGCAAACGCGTCACCAGCCGCGCTTTCGTCAAGGAAGGCGTCGCCTCCCATCGCGACATTGACGATGGTAAGTGCAGAGGATGGAACGTCCGGCAGATTGATCGCCGCGCTGTTCAGTGCCTCGAGGATGACATTGCCTGATGTCGCATCACCACCAGCGAGTGTATTGCCGCTACCACCCTCGGCATAGGACAGGAGGAAATCCAGCCCTCCGAACGACAGATCATCCGTAGTGTTGGGGTTGAGAATTGTAATCGAACTGTCTTCGCCATCCGCCTGGATCAACGCTCTGCCCGACGTTGCGGAGCCGCCATCGTCTCCGCCGAACGCGACGGATCTTACGTTCATTTCGCCAGTCCTGAAGTCTGAGCCTGCGCGCACGAACAAACTGGCGAAGCCGCTTGTGGCATTGGCACCAGATCCCGCATCTGCATCCGCAATGATCCGGGTTACGCCAAGAATATCCGCCACCGAAAAGCTATCGAGGTTTATAAGCGCCGCGCCGCTCTGGCCATCAAGGCCTATCGGGATGAAGGAAGCCGTGCTCGCATCGACAATCAGGTCGCCGCCGACAAGCAGAGACGAGCCTGCGGAAAGGTCAATGCGCGCAGAGCCGCTTTCAACCCTGCCATCCATATTGGCGTCGGCTTGCGCCTGCGATTGAATGCGCAGATTGCCATCGACCTGAGCGGTGGCGTTGCCCGACATGCGAAGGCGAGCATCGCCGACGTCCGATCCCAACAGCGGGCTTTGCGCAATGATCGAAAGGTCACCCAACGCCAGAGGCGAGGCAGGCGCCCCTTCCAGTGATTGCACGTCCAAAAGGGCATCGCTGGCATAAAAGGCCGCGTCTTCCTCGAACACCAGCGTGTCTGACACGAAGGCGGAAAAGCCGGCAGATGCGTAGGCTTCGACCGGAGATATAAAAGTGATCCCTGTGCCGGATGAGCCCGCCAGGTCATCGATCTCGATAAACGCCTCGGCACCGATCGGACCGCCGCCCTCACCAGGCTCAAGATTGGACTGACCAAAAGCGACGTTATAGCCCGCTGACAGGACGACTTCGTCGCCGTCGATCGCGGCGCCTTGAGCTATGTCGAAGCCCAGCTGGCTGCCACCGCCGATCGCCAGCGTGATGGCGTTGTTCTTGGAGACAGCGACCAGATAGGCGCGGTGGTTGTCTCCGGTGCCAAGCGACCCCGGCCCGCCGGTTATGCCGTCGTGAATTATGCCAAGTCCCGCATCGCTCCCGATCGTCACCTCGATGTCGAACAGGCCATCGGGGCTGAACGTGATCGAGCCTGCTTCACCGGCGACGAGAGCCGCCTGGCCGTTTACGGCGATTTCGCCTTCATGGGTGATCTGCGGCGCGAACAGCGCGACATAGCTACCTTCGTTCAGCGCATTGATCTGGGCGCCCTGTTCGATGGTGATGCCGACGCCGGATGCGGATTGCTGGAATTGAACCTGGTCGTTGAGGATGAAACGGCCCGATTCATTGTCGAAGACCGGATCAGCGGTGGTGATACCCAGATTGCCGACATCGATTACCGCCGTGCTTCCGATGACGATGCCGCTGGGCGAGTAGAAAAACACCGATCCGCCAGTGGTGCTGTTGATTCCGTCCTGAATGGTGGAGACGATATTGCCGTCCAGACGGATGCGACGCGTCAGATCGGTGGGCAGGATCCGGTTGAGGACCGCAAAATCCGAAATTCCCGTGCCATTGGTGAAGGTCGCCGTCGTGCCCGCTTCCTGGAAGACGTAGTCCGTGAAGGCCCCTCCCTCTTCTTCGAATGGCGTCCAGTCAATGACAGCGCTTTCGGTCTGGACCACGACATCTGTCGTGTTCGCGGTGGTTGAGATGATTGCATCACCGCCGGCCACTTCGCCTGTGCCCCGAAAGGATTGGGCCGCGCCCGGAGTGCTCAGAATCAGCAGGCTTGTGGACAGCGCGAGAGCCGAAGTCCGTGTCATCATCGTATTGGTCGTCTTGGCCACTGAAAATTCCTCTGAGCCCCGCATGCCGGGCCGTGAATACGCAAAATGGCTCTCAGGACCGCCTTGCGCGGTCTCGAAAACGCAATTTCTTCAGAGGCATCGACAGAAGCGGCCGCCCGCAAACAGTGGCGGTCGACCTCAGACTTCTATCTTGGCGCCGGATATTTTTACCCCTCAGCACGCCCCCCAAAGACACCGTTCGCAGGTTTCATGGGCTATGCAAGGAATCTTCGCTTGGTGGGGGCTTGGTGTTGCGGGATTCATCACACTTTTCACAGCGCCGATGCGCTGCAATCAGCCAGCGCCAGCCATCGGGCCAAACGCTTGCTTTCAAGAAGAAAGGGCGACCAGAATTGGCCGCCCTTTCAAAAGTGCAAGATAGCAGGAGCGTCTTACTCTGCAGCCACCGGTTTGACTGTAACTTCTTCGCCCGTGTCCGAAACGGCAGTGAATGAACCATCTTTGGCAGGCTCACTTTCTGTCCAGCACGCGGCATCTGCCCCTTCGGTGGACGGCGTGAAGCAAGTCTTGCCATCGACGACTGTCCAGGTTCCTTCGGCCACAAGTGCCCCGTCAGCGTCCATGTCCTGGTAGGTGCCGTCGGCATTCACACTCGAGATACCTTGCGGACCGTCAGCACCCATAACCTCGGCCATCATCGGAGTGACAGTGCCGTTCGCAGTGGTCAGCACTGCTGTTTCCACTTCTTCGGTGACTTGCGTTTCTTCGACCTCAGCCTCTTGAGCACAGGCAACAAGCGCCAGTGGCGCCGCGAGAAAAATAAACTTACGCATGATCTAATCCCCGTTCAGGTTTGCGAACCCTGACCAACCAGTGCAGCAAAAAAGCGGCTAATGCACATCAATTGTCGTCGGGAAAGATATGTTGGTAGCGGAGGAGGGATAAACGAAGAGAAATTACGACTTTGATTTTATTGAGGAATAAGTCGCTCGCGCTTGTAAATACCCCCATCGATACCCCCATCAATTCGACTTTGAGCCAAGTCGTTACGATAGCGCGATGAACCGCCAGCGAAAGAAGGCAATAGGTGATTGCGTGCCTGTCGATCGGCAGGAATTGGGCCGTTAGCGGAATGTCCGCTTAGCTGAGCTGGCCTGCCGAAACCGGTCAGTCTCATATCGGTCCAAAACCTGTCGTGTAGCCAGTTACATACATGCTTTTTTTATTTCGCTGTGCCAATTCACTAAGCTACTGACGGAAAAAACGCAGCGTTAAGAATGTTGCGGTCGAACGGTCCCCACCCATCTTCTTTTTGCTGTAACCGGTCAGCAACGGCCATCATCACAGCGGGATTAAAGCCAAGCCCGCAATGCGTACCTCTGACTTCGATATTTTCTGTTTCGCCTTCCGAGCGTTGGATCGAGCCCTGCCATGATACCACGCCATCAGTTTTGGTGTAGATCGAAGTCGTTGGAACGGGGGGTGCTGTCTCCAAATCCTTACCAAGCTCCGATTGGGACTGGCCTTGGTGGCTGCCGTTGATATGCTCGAACAGATGATGCACAGCTGAATGCCCGCGATCATTGCTGATCGGACTCCCTAGAGAAATAACCAGCCGCACCATTTCGGGGACCGCCTTGGCTAATTCGCGAGCAAAAATGCCGCCGAGGCTCCAGCCGATTATTGACACTTTGCGGCCGGTCATCTTGTGAATTTCCACGAGAACGGCCAGCATTTTGTCCATGCGTTCATCGTTTACAGTGATGTTCGGACCAAGGCCCCACCCATAGGCGTCATAGCCCAGGTCGATGAGCAGACTTCTCATGGGCCGGGTTGAAGGATCATCAGCCATGAACCCCGGCAATACCAATACCGGATGACCATCCCCCTTTGGCAACAATGACAGATATCCACGCAAAGCATAGAAAGCCGCGTATTCCTGAACGGCGGCGATTTCACCAACACGCAATAAGGGATGTGGTGGCTTGGCTGCCTCTGGTTGAGCGCTCATATTAGGCTTCCCTCTTGCGAGTGGTTTTTTGTCTTGATCTGGGTGAATTTGTTCTCTCCGGTTTAGCGGCTTTGCCGATATCTTGAGCAGCATCTCGGGCCGCAGCGACCAGTGCATCAAAGGAATTTTGCAGGCATTGCGCGTAGAATTCCGGATCGGGCATCATTTTTCGGCAAGCTGTAAAACCGATGGTCGCCTGATCGATATAGCTTTGCACCACATGGCCAATGCCCTGCCCATCACTGAGGCAAAGCAGACCATGCATACTGACCAGCCTTGCCCCGGCGGAATAAAGAGTAACTGGCGGCCCCGGAACATTGGTCACGATAGTATTAAATACCGGGTCAATTCGCTTTGAAAGGCCGAGCTTCGAATAGAGCCGAGCACCTAAAGCCATATAAAGCGCCGGCGACACCTTGCTCATCTCGGTCATCTCGCGCGCACCCAAAGATTCGGTAACGGCCTTACTATTCAACGTTTGGGCGTGGACATGACGAAGCCGCTCAGCAGGATCAGCAATATCGGTGCAAAGCGGAGCTATCATCGCCGCCACTTGATTGCCCATCTCGTTTTTCTCGCCCGAAGACCTGACGGATATGGGGACCAACGCCCGGAGCGATGCTTCGGGTAAATCCTGCTTTGCTTCCAGATACTCGCGCAATGCGCCGCCGATGATGGCAAGAAACACATCATTGATCTTGCAGCCTTCTGACAAGATCCGTGCAGCCTTTATATCTGCAAGGTCAAATGTACGTCCTTCGATGACGCGGTTGGGGCTCACTGGACCGTTGAGCCTGGTGCGCGGCGCGCTCGCTTTTTCATCGACTAATAGCTCTTTGTCGACGATTCCTTTCAAAAAACGCCCAATACCGGGAACCGCCTGAGCCATCACCTTTAGCTGACGCCCGGGGTTGGTTATCGCATTTATATATCCCCTAAAGAGCAGCTCTATAGCGGCTGGTTTTTGTTCCGGTTTCCAATCGTCCTTTATATCAGGAGCCGGATCATCTGGCGTCAAACTGTGGGTTGCTTCCAGCAGATCTACACCGGAAGCACCGTCAATAGCGGAATGATGAACTTTAGTGATTATCGCGAAGCAACCCTTGGGAATACCGGGTATGTTATCCAGCCCCTCCACCACGGTATATTCCCAAGGCGGACGCGAAAGATCCAAGGGCCGAGCAAAAATCCGGGCCGCTTGAATACATAACTGCCGCCAGTCACCCGGTTTTGGCAGGGCAACATGGCGCAGGTGGTATTCCAGATCAAAATTGGGGTCTTCAATCCAGTATGGATAATCCAGATCAAACGGCACTTTAACCAGCCTTTGCCGTGTGGTTTTCGTTAGCATTATGCGGGATTCGAAGAACGCCAGCAAATCCTTGAATCGGACAAAACCGCCGGGCGCTGATGCTGGATCATAGATCAAGATGGAGCCGATATGCATGGGCGTATTGGGCTGTTCCAAAGCGACGAACGACGCATCCAATCCTTGAAGCTGTTCCATTTTCGTCTCCCGCAGCCGCCACGTTAGAATTGTGTGTTGCCGATCACTTTCGACCAAATCCATATCCATCGTTGAAACAATAAGGATAGGTTCTCTAACCTTATTGTTCGCTTGGGTTAGGGGGCTATCAATACGCTTAGCTTCGAACCATGAGTTTTGTGCCTCAAAAACAAGACCGGTTCAAAGCGGAGAGAGGAGGAAATATGGCGCAAGCAAAGGTTTCGCTACCAACCAAGCTTTCATACGGGTTCGGAGCAATCGCTTATGGCGTGAAGAACAACGGCTTCGACTATTTTCTGCTGCTTTTCTACTCCCAGATATTGGGCGTTGAAGCGCAAATGGTGGGGCTGGCGTTGTTGATTGCGCTGGTTTTTGACGCCTTCTCCGATCCCATCGTTGGCTATCTGAGCGATAACACCCGCAGCCGTTGGGGCCGCCGTCACCCATGGATGTATTTCGCCGGGCTGCCAGTTTCTGTCGCCTATTTCTTCCTCTGGTCTCCGCCCGAGGCCTTTACCGGCGACGCATTGTTCATCTATCTGGTGCTCCTTTCGATACTTATCCGTACATTGATCACTTTGTACGAAGTGCCCAGTTCTGCACTCGCGCCCGAAATCACCCGCGATTATGATGAGCGCACAAAGCTGATGGCATGGCGGACGTTTTTCGGATGGATTGGCGGAACGCTGATCGCTTCCTTTACGCTAGCAGTCTTGCTTGCGCCTAGTGCAGATAACCCAGACGGCCTGTTTAATCGCGGCGGGTTTGCGACCTATGGCCTGATTGCTTCAACCTTGATTTTCATTTCCATATTGGTGGCAAGCCTCGGCACGCACCGGCTTATTCCCAACCTTCCAAAAGCTCCTGAAGCGACAGGCAAGAAACTCAAAGCCATGTTCGGCGAGATATTTGAAACTTTGACCAGCAAGTCTTTCTTCGCGCTGTTTCTCGCCACCATTATTTCAGCGGTTTCAACCGGCCTCGCGATGAGCCTGAATATCTATATCATGAGCTTCTTCTGGGGCTTCACCCAGGACCAGCTCAGCATATTGGTTCTCGCCTCGCTCGTGGCAGCCGGTTTTTCCGTAATCACTGCGCCTCTGCTAACCCGCAAATTCGGCAAAAGGAACGGAGCGCTTATCGCCGCGACAGCTACATTATTCATGTCTCCGGTGATGATAGGTTTGCGGCTATTGGGGATATTCGAGCCAATGCCAGTAGACGGGCCGTCTTTACTGTTCCCGGTGATATTCATGATCTCCGTCATTGAAATGACCCTGACAATCTCCTTCCAGGTTCTGATGTTTTCAATGATCGCCGACCTCGTCGAGGAAAGCGAAGTGAAAACCAAACGGCGCTCGGAAGGCGTGTTCTTTGCCGCCATTACCTTCTCGGCCAAGGCAACGCAGGGGCTCGGAATCTTTGCCGCCTCGCTGGTGCTTGCCATGGCCAATTTTCCCGAAGGCGCGAAGCCGGGGGAAGTGTCCGAAAGCACGATACTCAATTTCGGAGCGATCTATTTGCCGATGATCCTCGGATTGTGGATCGTGCGCATATTCTGCGTCAAATCCTACAAAATTGACCGGTCAACCCATGAAGCCAATGTCGCCAAAGCCGCTGCCCTAGAGGCAGGATAAGGGGATCTATGTTTAAACTGGAAATGCCTGCCACGTATATGATGCCCGCTCATTTCGGGCCGCGATATGCAGGTGAAAAAACGACCGGTTGGTATCATGACGTCACCGTTATGGCGATTCCTTATGTCACGGATCGTGACAAGCTCGCAGCGCTTTTGCCGCCCAAATTTGAAGTAGCCGAAGAAGCGGTGATCTCGGTCTATTATGTCTGCAACAACCAGATCGATTGGCTGGCCGGACACAGCTATAATATGATCGGCGTCAACGCGAATGTGAGCTATCGCGGCGAAAAAGAAACGCTGGAAGGCACATATAGCCTCGTCATCTGGGAAAATCTGGCTGACCCGATCCTTACAGGGCGCGAATTACAAGGCATTCCCAAGATCTTTGCCGACATACCCCATCACAGCATCAACAGTGGCATATGGCGCTGCAATGCGAGCCACTTCGGGCACAAGATTATAGATATGCAGATTTCCGACCTGCGCGCACCGGAACTGGAAGAAATTGCAGCGGCCCAGAAGGCGCAGGCAGGCAAGGATAATCCGATGGGCTGGCGCTATATCCAGAAGGCAGGGGCATTTGAGCCACGCGTGGATGAGTATGTCACCTTCCCCAGCGAGAATGTGATCAGGCAGGTCCATTACGGCATCGGCGAGCTCGACTGGAAAAAGTTAACATGGGAACAGAACCCCACGCAGTTTCACATTGTCAACACGCTGAAGGAACTACCCGTTCTGGAGTATAAACCAGCGGTCATTACCAAGGGCGCGACCAACCTTTTCCTGCCTGATCGCCCGACCAGAGTGTTGCGATAATGGCCGACAACAGCAGCAAACACGTCTGTTTCGTCGGTGGCGGAACCATGGGCTGCTATAATGCACTGCTCGCGGTTTTGGCAGGGCATCAGGCGGTCATTTATGATCTTTCGGAAGAAACACTGGCCCGCGTAGAGCCGACGATGCGCGCTATGGCTGGCCACATGATTGCCGCCGGATTACAGGATGAAGAATCGGTAGGTGATGCAATAGAGCGCGTGACAACCGAAAGTGACCTGAAAAATGCTTTGTCTGGCGCATGGCTGGTCAGTGAATCGGTGTTTGAAGATATTGCTTTGAAGCGCGATCTATTCGCTAAACTAGATAAACTGTGCCCGCCGGACGTTCTTCTGACAACGAACAGCTCCGCACTGCTCGTATCCGACATGGAAGATGCGCTGGAGCATGGCGAAAGGTTTGCGGCTCTGCACAGCCATCTTGGCGCGATGCTTTTCGATATTGTGGGCGGCCAGCGCACAACCGACGAAACCAAGAAAAAGCTGCAAGATTATGTCAGAGGTTTGGGCGGCGTTGCCCTGGTGCTGGAAAAAGAGAACAAGGGCTATGTGTTCAATGCCATGATCGGCCCTGTGCTCACTGCCGCCATGATGCTGGTCATCGACGGAGTAGCCACGGTGCCCGAAGTTGACAAAGCCTGGATGAATCGCACGAAATCACCGATGGGACCGTTCGGGATGATCGACCTGTTTGGTACGGGTCTCATCTACGACAGCTGGAACAATCGGCCCGATGAACCGGCATTGGCCCAAATGAAGTTCAAGATACTCTCCTTCATTGCACCGATCGTTGGAAGCGGGCGATTGGGAATGAAAACCGGAGCAGGTTTTTACACCTATCCGGACCCCGCTTATGCCGCACCGGATTTCCTATCTGGCCAGCCCAATACGAGCGCCGCCGACCATGCGCTAACGGCTGCTTGGACACAAAATGCTGTGTTGCTGGCAGCCAATGAGATCGTGCCGCCACAAGCAATAGACCGGGCATGGATGGTCGCCACCCGCCAACCCAAGGGGCCGTTCGCGATCCTCGATGATATCGGACTGGAACGAGCCTTGGTTCTGTTCGGTGCATCGGGACCTTTGGCAGGGCCGGAAAACGTCGAGAAGCTGCAAGCATTCCTGATATCTGAATTGAAGCAAGGGAAAGCAGGAAAAGACACTGGGAGAGGCTTCTATAGCTATCCGGAACCCGCATATGAGCGGGAAGATTTTGTCGCAGGAAATGCCATATGAAAATTGCACCATGGTCCAGCGAATGCGGCGCGCTGGTCAGCGACGTTCAGCTCGCGGATGCCGGAGGCGCGCAAATTGAAGAGCTTCGCAGCGCACTGGCGTCTCATGGTGTGCTTTTTTTCCGGGACCAAGAATTGTCGCCACCGGACCATCTGGCTTTTGCGCGTCGGTTTGGCGATATTGTGCTCAACAAATTTCTTTCGCCTGTCGCAGACTTTCCCGAGATAGCCGAAGTCCGTAAGGAGCCCGACCAGAAAACCAATATCGGCGGCGGTTGGCATACCGACCATAGTTATGATGCAGAACCGGCTCTGGGATCCATTCTGGTAGCGCGCGAATTGCCGCAGTCAGGCGGCGACACCCTGTTTGCCAACCTTCACAAGGCATGGGCAGCTTTACCCTCCCCAATAAAACGGCGCATCCGGAACCTCAAAGCCCTTCATTCCAACGTGCACATCTACGGCCGCGATGGCTATTATGAAGGCACCGATATGGGAAAGCTGCTCAGGGGCGCAGATGAAGTTGGTGAGGCCGTTCATCCAGTCGTGATCAGGCATCCGGAAACCGGCCAAGAAATTCTCTATGTGAACCCCGCTCATACGATCAAGATTGATGGCTGGAGTGAAGCGGACAGCAAGGTGCTGCTTGACGAGCTTTACGATCATGTTGTCCAGCCTGACTTTACCTGTGCATTCGACTGGCAGCCGGGTTCGGTTGCGATCTGGGACAACCGCCTGACCTGGCATTATGCCAATAATGACTATGATGGCGAGCGGCGACTGATGCACCGGATTACCCTCAAGGGTACTGAACTTTCTTAAGCTTGATTAAGCCAACACATGATTTTCTCCGAACAACTAGATCGCGAACTGCTTGAGTATCTTGAAAGTCAGCCGAAGTTCGCATTAGGTGACCTACCACTAGAGCAAATCGCCGAATTGGCCCGCGCCAACGCGGTTCAGTCTCCTTTGGAGCGCAGGCAGGACATTCAGATAATAAATGAGTTTCTGCCGGAGAACGCCACTCCGCTGCGGATATACCAGCCGGTAAGAATAAGGTCCAAAGTTCCAGTCTTCGTCTACTTCCACGGTGGGGGGTTCTTCTCCGGAAACCTCGATGCAAATGACAGCATCTGTCAACATTTCGCCCATAGCGCAGATTGCGTGGTGGTTGCCGTCGATTATCGCAAAACCCCTGAGCATCCCTACCCTGCCGGGTTTGATGATTGCTACGAAGCCTTGGTATGGGCTAGCGACAACGCACGCTTCAACGCCGGTGCCGTTGTTCTAGGCGGCATCAGTGCCGGAGCTGCCATGGCTGCTGCAACGGTATTGAAAGCGCGCGACATCAATGGTCCGTCGATAAATGGCCAGATACTGGCAATACCGAGTATAGACCATCGCTTGCAGACGGCTTCGGCAGCTATGGATGTAGATCCCCGCGTCTGGAACCGCTCGCTCGCTCGCAAGGCATGGACAGCATATCTGAAGGACGTGGAAGGTGAAATTCCGGTTTACGCTTCGCCATCTCTCGCATCGGACTTTTCAGGTCTTCCGCCAACCTTCATCAGCGCAGAGGGAGCCGATATACTACGCGACGAGGCGATAGATTTTGCCCGGAACCTGATGAGTGCCGGAGTTATGACCGATCTGCGAGTTTATGCCGGGGCCTATCACGGGTCATTTGCGTATGTTCCTACTGCCAGAATCTCGAAGCAGCATCTCGGCGACATCACGTCTGCCCTGATACGTCTGTTCAACGACGGCAGATAAACATTTTTCACAACGAAAAAGGGAGGGGCAATCTGCCCCTCCCTTTCGGTTCTCGCTGACACAGTCAGGTATTGTTGGATACTGGCTCAGAACGCCGTGCCCAGAAGAAGTGCAAAGGGATCATTCAACAACCGGTCTCAAATTGAAAATCTTGAGATCAAACTCAGAATTTTCCGATCAACTCGATGCCATAGGTGCGCGGTAGGTTGAATGTAACCAGACGGGCAAATCCACCGGCTTCTCCACCGACGTCAAAGCCGTTGAAAGAGCGTTCATTGAAGGCATTGTTGACAAAAGCGTTGAGCTGCAAGCCGTCATCCGATTTCACAATCAAACGGAAATCGGCGCGAAGAAAGTCGTCCGCGCGGAAAAAGTCCGTTGTGAAGGGCGAAAAGAACTGCTCGTCAGTATAGTTGAGCGTCGCGACCGGGGTAATCGATATACCACCGCCAAGGTCGAAACGGTTCGACGCATTGAAGGTGACTTTGTGTTCCGGAGCCTGTGGGAGACTATTGCCTCGCAGGTCTTGAGGACCAGCACCGGGATTTGTGATATCAAGGAATCCGGAGAATTCACGAAACTCTGCATTAAGATAGGAATAACTCAGTATGAACTGCAGGCTATCGGTTGGCGTAAGAACAAGCTCCGCCTCTGCGCCAAAAGAACGAGCGCGTGGCGCATTCACGAAATTCTGCAAGATCACAACATCGACAAACCGTACCGGCACCTGAAGATCGCGATAATCATAGTAGAATGCAGCCAGATTGGCCTCAAGCAAGCCCGGGATGGATTTCTTCAGCCCGACTTCAAACGCATCGATGCTCTCTTCCTGCACCTCATCAGTGAAACTGAACAGGTTGAAGCCACCTGCCTTGTAGCCGCGACTATAACTTGCATACATGTTGGTCGTTCGGTTGGGCTGCCAAGCGACCCCTACCTTACCAGTTACGGCGTCCCATTCGCCGCTGCGATCCTGCTCCGAAAGGGCTGGTGTAACATCAAGTCCAAAACCAGGCACGATGAATGGATTGAAAAGGAAATTCTCCCGGCTTTCAAAACCGTCCTTCTTGTCCTTCGTATAGCGCAGCCCGCCAGTCAAATTGATTTCAGGTGTCAGTTCGATATCGACCTGTCCGAAGAAAGCATAGGATTCGTTTTGCTGCCGCGCCCTCAGATCCACAAAAGACCGGTCAGGGTTTGGGAAACCGGTCGCAAAGGTGGGCGGAGCCAGAATAAAGCCCAGTTCAGGTTGATTGGGCGATCTCGTAACGAAGCCCTGAGTCTCATCTTCATTATAGTAATAGGCCCCCAAGATGTATTGGAACGGGCCGTCTGTATTTGATGTGAGCGTCAATTCGTGGCTATAGAATTCCTTGCTGGTGGTAATATCGTTCACAAGGAAGCTGGAAATGAAAGTGCCGTCTGGCGCCAGATATCCGGCGCGGCTTGTACCATCAGCGTCAATGGAGCGGATAAAGTCAAACGTCTGGTACCCGCCAATGTATTTGGCCGTAACGCCGCCGAAATCCCAACTGAGACTGCCAACAACCTGATGAGAATCCGGGATACGCTCGAAACCGGCAAAATCCAGATCGGCCTTAAACAAGTCATCCGCACCAGGATTGGGTACAGTGAATCCGAAAGTTGGCGACGGCACCAAACTGGAGCCGCTGAAGAACGTGGTCGTGCCGAAGGGGTCGATCTGGTTGTTCAGCGTAGGTCCGTTGTCAGCAGTGAAGTACTGGTATTTGACCCACGCTTCGCCGCGGCTTCCTAAGTCAGCCTCAAGCTGCCCTTCAATAAGGTCCGTATTGACACGATAATAGGCATCATCGCCGGAGATATTGTCTAGCAGACCATCGCCTTGATAAGCGCTCGATCCAGATACGCGAAACCGCAAACCATCGGTGATCGGGCCAGATATAGCCGCTGACCCGGTGATCAAATCAAAACTGCCCAGCCCCATACGCACTTCGAGCTCGAAATCATCGGTCGGCCGTTTGGAAATAACATTAACCGCGCCACCAATCGCATTGCGACCAAATAGGGTGCCTTGGGGCCCACGAAGGACCTCAACCCGTTCGATCTGGATTGGGCTACCCGCGATTGCCTGTGTTTCGGAGGTGTAGAACCCATCGACATAGGTCGCCACGCCAGGGTCAGTACCCAATTGGTTGGTGAACCTGCCAACCCCTCGGAGGAAAAAGCGATTTGGAAATTCTGAGAAACTTGCCCCCGGCGTAAACTTGGCGATGTCCTGGACGGACAGGATGCCCAAATCATCTCGCTTTTCTGAACTGTAGGCCGAAATTGCGATAGGAACGTCTTGGAGCCGCTCCGACCGGCGCTGAGCGGTCACCAGAATGACATTGGCGCCCAACTCGTCTGGATCTGCCTCATTCGCGGCGCTCGTCGCACCTGTATCACTATCGCTTATGTCTTGCGCGTATGCCGGTGCCGTGAACGCCAATCCGATTGCTGATACGGACGTGTAAAATACTGCTCTCATCGCTCTCTCCCAAAAACTCTTCGATTTGCCGTTTTCACAAATCTCGTGCGCGATTTTTCGCGTGCAGTTATTTCCTTGCGGTCCTAACGACGGTGGGCAATAAGGTAAGGAAATCTAACCAAGAGAATTATGTTGTGGATGAGTTCAAGCGCTTCAATCAATTGATCGCATTGGCCGAAACCGGCAATTATCGGCGCGCCGCCGATAAACTGGGGATCACTCACGGCGCGCTCAGCCAGACGGTGGCCCGGTTCGAAGAGCAATATGGAACGCAACTCTTCATCCGGCAAAAACGAGCAACCGTTCCGACCGCGTATGGCGAACGACTGCTAAAGGCAGCGCGCCAATCTGTTGAGCTGGTATCACAGGCGAAACGCGACATCTCGCTCATGCAGAATCTGAAAATCGGTCGCTTGGTGATGGGTGTTGATACCTCGATCAGCGAAGGGCTTCTGGCACCAGCACTGGCCGCCTTGCTCGAAAAATTTCCTGACCTGCAATTCACCACGCTTGTGAGGAACTGGCGGACGATGGAAGAGGATCTGCTTTCCGACAAAATTGACGTTTTTGTTGGGCTGACACCGGACCGGAAATCCGACAGATTTGACTATCGCGAGTTTGAACTCATCCCTCCTGTTTTCGCTTGCCGCGCAGGTCATCCCTTGCTCGACAAACCCGACTTCGGGGTTGAGGATTTGATCAGCTTTCCTTTTGGCGGGAGCGATGTACCAGACTGGTTTCTGCAACAATTTATTGAGGCGTTCCCACAGCAATTCCAATCGATCAAAGCGCTACATGAAGTGTTCCTGACCACCCACGAATTGGGCTTGATGCGGCAGCTTCTGTCGACAACCGATATCATCGGTCTGGTGCCCGAAGCTGTTATCCGAACCGAGATGGCAGCTGGGAAAATACATGTTCTCGCCAAGGGCGAAGATCTGTATCCAATGCAGATTACTGGAGCCGTTGTAACACGGGAAGATCGTTCACTGCCGCCAGCAGCCATTAGGCTGTCGGCAATGATTACCGATATCGCCAATCGCGGGCTGCAAACCTATCGAGCACAAAGATAATTGGTCATGCACGGCCAGACCGGACCCTAACGGAACCCAATTCCTGCACATCAATAACGGCTGCTTTCACCAGAAAACCGTGTTCACCTGAGCGCGTACGAAAACTATCCCTGAGGCAAGTCGACACCAAGAGCCATAGCGGCTTTTTCGACAAACTTGGCAGTCTGGCCCCAACCACTCGGCAACATCTTCATGCCTTCCTGATCGGAAATCGCATCCATATTCGCACGCACTTGCTCTGGTGTTTGCTCGTCAGGCTTTAAATAGATGCCATCTGTCTCGTGAATGACCGTTCGGGCATAGGCTCCGGCCCCTGCGCACAAGATCAACCGGTGAGGCGCATCCTGGTCGCACAGTGTCAACAGGCCCGCTGTGACACTCTCCGGCGTCATCAAATTCAACATTTCCTGCGGTAACAAACCGTCGGTCATCTGGGTAAATGCCGTAGGCGAAAGTGTATTGACGCGAATGTCGTACTTTTCACCCTCAATGCCTAGCGTATTCATTAGCCCTGTAATTCCACACTTGGCAGCCCCATAGTTGGCCTGTCCGAAATTGCCGTACATCCCGCTGGAACTCGTGGTCATGACGATGCGGCCATATCCCTGCTGCTGCATAATTCCCCATACCGCCTTGCAGCAGATTGCCGTGCCCAGCAGGTGAACGCGGACGACCAACTCAAATTCTTCAATTGCCATCTTTGCGAAACTTTTGTCGCGCAACAGACCAGCATTGTTGATCAGGATGTCCACCCGTCCCCATTTGTCCATTGCGGAACGGACCATCTCTTGCACCTGAGCTTCGTCGGCAACATTGGCGCCGCTTACAATAGCCTCACCGCCCAACGCCTCGATTTCTCCGGCTACTGCGGTAGCATTCTCGAGATTCATATCATTGACCACTAGCTTTGCACCGCGCTCAGCAAGGCCGAGGGCGTGGGTCCGGCCCAACCCCTGCCCAGCTCCGGTAACGATTGCAATTTGGTCATCAAATCGGATCGTCATATCCCCGCTCCTCAAGTGACTTCAAAAAGACCGGCGGCACCCATGCCCCCACCGACGCACATTGTGCAGACTACGAACCTTGCCCCCCGGCGCTTACCCTCGATCAATGCGTGGCCAACCATGCGTGCGCCCGACATACCGTAAGGGTGGCCGACAGAAATCGCCCCACCATTTACGTTCATCAACTCGTCGGGAATTCCCAACCGGTCCTGACAATAGAGCACTTGAACAGCGAACGCCTCGTTCAGCTCCCAAAGACCAATATCATCCATTGTCAGATCGTGTTGTTTGAGCAGTTTGGGAATGGCATAGATCGGTCCGATACCCATTTCATCGGGTTCACAACCGGCCACAGCCATGCCGCGATAAATGCCCAATGGGTTTAGCCCCATCCGCTCGGCATTTTTGGATTCCATGAGCACAGCGGCAGATGCACCGTCGGACAGCTGGGAGGCGTTGCCGGCCGTGATCACACCGCCTTCGATCACTGGGCGCAGCTTCTGCAAGCCGGCAAGCGTGGTAGTAGGCCGGTTGCCCTCGTCCTTTTCCAAGGTGACATCGTGAAAGGAAACAGCATGTGTTTCCTTGTCGATCACGCCCATTTTGGCCGAAATGGGCACTATCTCGGCATCGAATTTGCCCGCATCTTGTGCCGCAGCTGTCCGCAGCTGACTGGACAGCGCATATTGGTCCATCCGGTCACGCTCTATCTTATAACGTGCCGCGACGACTTCTGCCGTTTGGAGCATCGGCATATAGACCTGTGAGTGCATGGCAACGAGGGAGTCATCCACAACATGGGAAGTGTTGATCTGATCGGTTTGCACCAGCGAGATGCTTTCCAGTCCCCCGCCAACCGCGACAATCATGCCGTCATGAACAATCTGCTTGGCAGCCGTTGCAATAGCCATCATGCCACTGGAACATTGACGATCCATGGTCATCCCCGAAACACTTACCGGAAGTCCGCCGCGCAAGGCAGCCAGGCGTCCAATGTTCGGACTGGTCGTTCCTTGCGGAAGGGCGCACCCCATGATTACATCTTCAACTTCAGCGCCGTCCAGCCCAGCGCGCTTCACGGCGTGGGATATGGCGTGGCCGCCAAGAGTCGGGCCTTGTGTCGCGTTCAAGGCCCCACGATAGGCTTTCCCTATGGGTGTCCTTGCCGTAGAAACAATTACAGCTTCGCGCATTGCGTTTTCCTTTTCATCTATCTTATCCGGACGCGGACATGCCGCCGTCCAATGGAATGACTGCACCGGTCACATAGGCGCCCGCGCGCGAGCACAGCCAAAGCACAGTGCCTGCGATGTCCTCGGCATCGCCAACTCGGTTCAGCGGAATGCCCTCAGCCAATTCAGATCGCTTGTCTCTTGTGTCGGTGGCAAAGGCCATCATACGGCTTGGGAACGGTCCTGGCGCGATCGCATTTACGGTGATGTTGTCCGGGGCCAGTTCGTTGCTGAACAGTTTACTCATATGGTGGACGGCGCCTTTGGATACGGTGTAGCTATAGGCACCGACTGATCCTGTTACTGACTTGGTCGGCCGTGTTCCCATGATAGAGCCGATATTGATAACCCTCGACGGGTCAGCGGCGGTTGCATTCTTTCGCAGCAGCGGCAGGCATAGCCGGGTAAGGTCAGCCATGGCGGTTACATTGAGATTGAGAACCTTGTCCCACCCATGCCGGGGAAACTCGTCAAACGGAGCACCCCAGGTGCAGCCGCTATTATTTACCAGAATATCGAGATGATCCGTCTGCCCGGCGATGGAACGCACCAGTTGAGCGGTCCCTTCCTCTGTCGCCAGATCAGCCTGAAGCGGAATGACTTTGCCCTGATTTACGGCGTTCATGGCCTCTGCGAAAGCAGCGAGTTCGTCGAGTTTCCGCGACGCAATAAATACCACGCAGCCAGATCTTGCGAGCACTTCAGTTATCATTGCGCCTATGCCTGATGCGCCCCCAGTTACCAAAGCGACCTTTTCCGAAACGTTGAAGAGTGCCCGCGTGTCGATCATGACACTCGCCCCTCACTCAACCTTTCAAGGCAAGTGTTTCTGATCGTAACCTTGTCTGTCTTGCCCGAGCCCACAACCAGCAGGGCACGCTCTTCCAGCCAAATAAACCTTGGCAGTTTGAAGTGAGCCAGTTGATCTTTGAGTCGGCCCAGGATGGCAGTCCGCGTGATCGTTTCATCCGAAACCTGTATCTGCGCTCCGACAACTTCGCCCAATCGCTCGTCCGGCACCGAAAATACACAGGCATTCTCGATCCCTTTGATGGTCATCAGCGCATTTTCGACCTCTTTAGGGCTGATATTCTCGCCGCCAGAGATTATCAGGTCTTTCTTTCGATCCACCAGAAACAGGAAACCGTCGTCGTCAAGGTATCCCAGATCGCCTGTGTGGAACCACCCGTCTTTGATAGAGTGCTTGGTCGCGGCAGGGTTGTTCCAGTATTCCTGCATATTTGCCGCAGACCGAATACAAACTTCTCCAATGGCATTCGCCCCCGCTCCATTCGGCGCATGGTCATTTACGTCCTCATGGTGGATGCGAATAGCTACGATGGGTGAGTTGGCCTGGCCGACACTAGCCGGCCTTTCCTGATAGATTAGTTTGCCGATGAGTGTGCCCAGCGCATTGGTTTCAGTCATACCATAGCCGATGCCAATATTGGCCTCAAATGCCTCGTCCAACGCTTTGGTTAGATGCGCAGGCCTTGCCGCGCCACCGGCGCCAATATCCTCGAGAGAAGATAGGTCGTACTTGCTGCGGTCAGGCGAATGGAGAAGCTCATAGGTCATGGTCGGTACGCCCAGGAAATGGGTGAGCTGTTCACTCTCGATCAGGCGCATCGCTTGATCTACGTTCCACTTGTCCACGAATACGATCTTGCGCCCTTGCAACATGGACATAAGGAACATCGAATTACAGCCGGTGATATGAAACAGCGGTAAGCAGGCAAGTATCCCCAAATGGGAATCCTTCTCTGATGGGTTCCGTCCCTCAGCCAACTTGGCAGCAGTCCCAAGCATAGCCCAAGTCATCAAACAGGTGATGATAGCGCGAGCGGTCGACAACACGCCTTTGGGATGGCCTGTACTTCCGGACGTATAAAGGAGCGTTGCGGGAGCATCCGGGTCGATTGTTACATCGGGCCACCCTCCCATTGGACGATTGTCCAGCAGTCCCTGCCAATCTGCGAACGGTGGGCTGCGCTCTCCATCGCTTCGGATAACGACACCTGGGATCTTACTGCGCTCCATCGCAGAAGTCAGATAGTCCGCTCTCTGGTCATCAAGAAAAAGCAGTTGCGGGCTGCTATCTTCCACAGCAAATTCAAGCTCTTCAGCTTTCCACCAACTATTGAGCGGGACGACGATCGCTCCTATTGCGGTTATCGCTAAATAGGTGATACACCATTCGGGATAGTTGCGGCAGGCAATGGCAACCCTCACGCCGGGCCTGATATTGTATTCCTGCCACATAGCCCACGCCAGACGACGGGCCTGCTCTAGTGTTTCCTGATAGCTCCAGCGTTCATCGCCATAGACGATAAAATCCCGATCACCGTACTCCATTGCCGCTTGATAGAGTTCAAGAAGCCGATCCGGTGCGTTAGCGAATACCGGTAGGCTACTTCCGCCGATTAGTTCCTCGCGTACCTCCAGCGCCTGGCCTGGAGCGGTAATCGCTTCAATGGCCTTGAGATGCTTCGCATTGTAAATTTCGCCTGGAGTCACCCCATTATCCTCATGGCAATATCCAGTCCTTCGCGCGATTCAATCGGGCGGCGACCAGAACGTTGGAAGAATGAAGAATGGCGCGCTGAAGCATATTAGAATCCCTTTAGCTTTGCGTACCGATCAAGATGCCAAGCGGGGTCACCAAATGTTTGCTTTGCCGCGCGGGCGCGCTTCATGAAGAAGCCCAAGTCGAATTCATCGGTCATGCCCATTCCGCCGTGCATCTGGACCGCCTCATTGGTCGCCAATTGCGCGACTTCGCTACACTTCGCCTTTGCAAGGCTGGCTGCACGCGACAAGTCGGCTACGCTGCGCTGCGCAGTCGCAACTGCGCCAAGCGCGGTAGAACGAGACAATTCCAGTTCACCGAAAAGGTCAGCAGCACGGTGCTGCAACGCTTGAAAAGAGCCGACCGGAACTCCGAATTGCTTGCGTTCTTTAAGATACTGCACAGTCTGCCCGAACACATTTTCGCTCAAACCAGCCATCTCGGCGGCCAGGCAAATATTGGCAACGTCAAGCGCGTGTGTCAGCAGCTCGAGGCCGCCGTCGATTGCGTTGCCAGCGTCAACACGCACATTATCAAAGGTTATCGTTGCGGCACCTCGGCTATCGATCAGCACCTCGCGGCGCTTGCCAACACCGTCAGCATTCGCATCAACCGCGAACAAGCAAAGCTCTGCGTCGCAGCGAGCAGCGACGATCAGAATGTCAGCGGCATAGCCATCAAGCACCAGCATCTTTTCGCCAGTTATCCGCCAACCAACATCTTGTGCTGTGGCAGTGGTAGATATCCTGGAAAGATCAAAACGAGCGCTTTCCTCGAAAGCCAATGCGGTTATCAATTCCCCCGACGACAGCTTGGGCAAAAGGAGCGACTTTACATCGTCCGATGCACCGCCGCCGATCAAAGTGGCCCCGACTATTGCGGTCGAAAGCATCGGGCTGGCAACCAACGTGCGGCCCATTTCCATGGCGATCAGCGCGGCGCCCATCAGGCCAAAATCGGCACCCCCGTATTCCTCTGAAACGAGTACCCCAGCGAACCCCATCGCCGCCATCTCAGCCCACAATTCGCGCGAGAAACAATCATCGCCTCCCGCGTCACGGAGGCTTCGCAAAGCAGCAACCGGGGCCTTGTCGCTAAAGAAGTTACGTGCTGCGTCCTGCAACATGATCTGTTCGTCATTGAGAATAAGGGACATTGTTCGATTACACCGGTAGCTGAAGGATTTGCTTCGCGATTATGTTGAGCTGAATTTCGCTGGTCCCGCCCTCGATCGAGTTTGCGCGGCTGCGCAACCACGCCCGCGAGAGTTGCCCCTCATTCGTTGCCGCACCCGCCCATGAAAGCGCCTTGGTGCCGTGAATCTGCATCAGATATTCCTGACGACGCTTGTTGAGCTCGGTGCCATAATATTTCAGCATCGCGCTGGCAGCTCCGGTCCCCTGCCCAGCCTTGGCCTCAGCGATGACCCGCTCCATTGTTAGGCCAAACGCGTCCTCATTCATTTCATGCCGTGCGATTTCGGCGCGCAATATCGTGTCATTCAGCACTCCATCTGCGACCCCGATTTCGTCGATTGCTACTTCAGACAGAGATTTCTGTGTGCCCGCCAGACCAAAGGCTCCGATCATCTCGCGCTCGTGCGTCAGTAGATATTTGGCGATGGTCCAGCCTTTGCCGCGTTCGCCGACGATATTTTCTTTCGGCACTTTGACGTTGTCGAAGAATGTCTCGCAAAATGGCGAGCTTCCAGAGATCAGCCGGATTGGTTTGGTCGAGACACCCTCAGACGCCATGTCGAACAGCAAGAAACTGATGCCATCGTGCTTACTGGCTTCAGGTTCTGACCGAACAAGGCAGAATATCCAATCGCACTTATCGGCGTGGCTGGTCCATATCTTCTGGCCGCTTACCAGAAAGTGGTCGCCCATATCTTCTGCTTTGGTTTGCAGGCCCGCAAGGTCAGAACCGGCATTGGGTTCGCTATATCCCTGACACCAGCGGATTTCGCCTCGCACGATCGGCGGTAAATATTGCTTTTTCTGCTCCTCGGAGCCAAATTTGAGCAGTGCTGGTCCCAACATCCAAACGCCAAAACTTGAAAGTGGAGGACGGGCCTTTATCCGGCCCATTTCCTGCTGCAGGATTTTCGCCTCGTCCTTAGTGAGGCCACCGCCGCCATATTCTTTGGGCCACTCAGGCGCAGTCCAGCCGCGCCCTGCCATTGCGTTTAACCAGGAGCGCTGGGCATCACTGGCAAAGACCCAATTGCGCCCTCCCCAGCATTCGTCCTCATCGGTGTGCGGACCCCGCATCTCCACTGGGCAGTTTTCCTCCAGCCACGATCGCGCCAATTTTCGGAACGCATCCAGATCACCCATGCGAGTCTCCGTTCTATTCAATCGGCCGGCCTCAAGAGGGTCAGACCGGACAAAAACCAAAACTGCGCGATTGGTCCGGCGCACGGTATTCGCGGACACCGGTCAGTTTCATCGCAATTTGCTATCTGAGGACCGCGTGTATTGATTCACCAAATTCGTCAACATGGTTATATTTTCTAACCAATGTGACTTGGGTGTCAGGAACGCGCTGCACGCGGAGAAAGGCTTCCTAGTAGCTCGAGGTCCGCCGTAGACACTAATGCGAAGAGCGACCGCACAGCGTGATCGCGATTATCCCCGCGATCTTTCTTGCAAGCTCAGACGGTGAAATCAGCTCGTCCGATTTGAGCGAGGCTGAAAGCTATAGACCCAAATGGTCCACGGTCGGGTAGCAGAGCTGAACTGCCTCGGGCGCTACTCGTAGATGGCACAGAATTTCAGATCAGACCAAGAGACAGATCTCCATCTTGCTCGCCAGACTTTTTGGATCAACTTGAGGCGACATTCTGTATCCAGCTTTCGACCTCGGATTCTACCCATACGGTACAGCGTGGTCCGAGCGATCTCGATTTCGGGAAACGTCCCTCTCTCATTCTCTGATAGATAGCGGTTCGTCTAAGCCCAACGCGCTCCATCACCTCGGGAAGCCGCAGCAATCGCTCTGCCGGCTCAGAGATTCCCTCGATCGAACTCTTCGAAAGATCTATAATTGGGTCAGATGACTCAACCATCGGCGATCTCGCCCGCGTCCGCGACATATAGCGCGTCACGTCGTTCAAGATCGTCAATATGATCGGATAACAGTCGTGCGAGCCGTCTCGCCGTTCCCGTTGCCCAGCGCGGACGAACTTCTTGCAGCCTGACCCCAAGCTCACAGGTCATTGCAACAGGTAGCGCAGCCAGAAACTTCCCGAGAAAGTCGCCGATCTCGGTATCAGTCCAGAGCAGCGCCTGATCCGCGTCTGTCAGAATGAAGAGGACAAGAGCGAGCTTCGGATCAATCCCGCAAGCCTTCAAAATGCGCGATGCTTCAGCAAGTGTAGCTGCCCTTTCACCCGCCAGGATCCGGCGCAATGCATCCTTGTGAATCGATGTTTGCCGAGAAATCTCGATGCGAGTCTTGCCGCTGTTCGAGACATTGGCCGCCAGCAAGCGGGAAAGGCCTTCGTGCGACTTTTCGCCTTTGGTTGTTTCGGGACTGACCAATGGACTTTCCTAAGGTTTACTCAACAAAGACTCGCGCTAGCCGAGCAGGAAGACTGTAGGAAAGAAAAAAGAACAAACAAGGAACTTATAGGATGATGCGAATCTCTGCCGAACCTTGATTCGCGCATAATCCGGTCGTGGGCGCGCAATTTCCGTCCCCTCTTGCGCGGACCGCGGTCAGCGAAGCGCGAGACAGCAGACCGGAAGCGCAACTTGCGGCGATTGGCAGCAAAATGTCGCATTTTGCTTAGTCGATTGCCAGCTCGCTCCGCTTTCCGTTTTCCTACAGCCAGCCTTTCGATCGAGGAAAGAACATACAGCGAACGCATCGCTGCCATTGTTCGATACGGAGTACCTCGATGACCAAAGCAATCGCCCTTCCCCAACAAGCGAAGAACGGAGTTGGCGCCCGCGACTACCTTCTGCCCGCTGCCATCGCTCTCGCCTGCGCTGGTGCCGCTTATGCCGGTGCCGACACGACTTTCGACCCTGCGCTGCAGAAATTCACCGATTTCCTCGAAGGCTCGGGCGGCAAGATCATCACTGTGATGTCGCTTGCCGGTGGCCTGATCGCGCTGGCCTCGGGGCGCTTCGCGCTCGGCCAGGTCGCGGTACCTGTGGGTGTCGGGATCGGCGTCGGCACGGGTGTGCCGATCGTCACCTCGGTCGTGACCGCGGTCATCTGAGCCGCGGTTGGCGACGGGAGGGCGGCATGGCCGACAGATACCTCGTTCCACGGCGGCTCGACGATCCGGAGCTCATCGGTCTCTGGACCATCGATGAGTTTGCGGGACTGCTCGTCCCGTTCGCCTGGGGCATCCTCGCGCAGCATATCATCATCGGCACCGGCCTATCGGTCATTACCTGGTTCGCCCTTCGAAAGGCGAAGGCGTCAGGTGCAGGGTCGAAATTGGTGCATGCTGCCTACTGGTACCTGCCGGGGAGTTTCCTCGGACTGAAAGCCACGCCGCCCTCCCATTGCCGCCTGCTTGCCGGCTGAGGGAGGACATCCATGAAACACGAATTCGCCTACGAGGAAGCACAGCGACACTTGCGCCAGCGCAACCGCTTCGCCGCGCTCGCTGCCGTTCTGGGGCTCACCAGCCTGCTCGCTGTTGGCGCAGCGGCAACGCGCGAAGAGTCTGTGATCCTCGTCCCCGTGACATCCGAACGCCTGACGCTCGGGAGCGACGCGACCGATGCGCATTACCTTGAGCTCGTCACCCGCGACACTGCGTTGATGCTGCTCAACCGTGCGCCCGAGAGCCTCGAATACTGGATGGAGCAGGTCCTCAAGGTGGCAGATCCGTCAGCGCACGGACGCCTCAAGGCCGAGCTCGTCAAGATCGTCGAGGAGCAACGCGGCTCGGACATCAGCCAGGCCTTCGTCATTTCGCGGATGGAGGTCGATCCGAACGCGCTCACCGCCATCGTCACCGGCACGCTCAAGACCTTCGTCGGCGCGCAGGTGATCGCGAGCCAGCAGCGCAGCTTCGAATTCAGCTGGAATCGCCGCGGCCTCAGCCTCGGCCTCACCGGTTTCCGTCAGCTTCCCAACGAAAACGAGGAGGAAGACCAATGAGTCTCCTTGTCCGCCCCTTCCCCGCCGCACTGACAGCCGTGGCGCTCGCCGCCGCAACTTGCGCCTTTGCTTGCCCAGCGCATGCCGACCAGTTCGTCGAGGCCGCCGACGGCGCGGCGATCAATTGCGTGCTCGCGCGCGGCGCGCTGACCCGGATCGCGCTCGTCAAGGACGGCTTCGCCAATGTCTCGAAGATGGCGAGCGGCTATCCCTACAATGATTTCGAGGTGACCCACGAGCCGGTCCGGGGCGACATCTATGTCTCGGTCCCGCAGCAATATGCGAGCGCGAAGGTCAGCTTCTTTGCCACCAGCAGCGCTGGCCATGTCTACAAGTTTGCCTGCAAGGTCGAAGGCGAAGAAGCGAGCCAGCTCTTCGTCACCAACCCCGCTCTTGCCCGGACCGACGCTGCCGAATGGGAAGGCCAGGCCCCGACCCGCGACGAGGCTGCAATCCGCCTGATCGAGGCGATGGCAAGCGATGCGGTGCTCCCCGGTTTCCGGGCGCGCGCCGAACTCTCGCGCCCGCGTCGCACCGATAGTCTCGAGGTCCAGCAGGTCGCCGAATACGAGGGCGCCGAGCTCACCGGCCAGGCCTTCACGCTGCGCAATCTCGGGCCTGCCCCCATCGATCTTTCCAGCGAACGCGAAGCCCCCGCAGGCGCGCTCGCCTTTGCCTTTGGCCGCGACACGCTCGCCCCCGGCGAGACCACCCAGGCCTTCCTCGTCTTCGCCAAGGGAGGGCTCGAATAATGGCCGACACCGACACCCGCACTGCAACCGCAGAGCAGGCGCAGGCCGAAAGCCGCTCGGAAACCCGGCGCGACCTGAACAAGACCGTCGCGCAGCGCCAGAAGCTGCTCCTTGCGGGCATCGGCGGGGTCGCACTCATTGCCGGTTCGATGTTCATCTTCGGCGGCGACGACGCGGAGGATGGAGAGGGCGCGGGTTCGACCACGATCGAGACCGGCGCGCTCGTCAACCGCAACCTCTCGCAGCGCGAGTTTGTCGCCACCTATGGCAACCGGCTCGATGCGCAGGGCCGCGCGATCAAGGACCTGCAGGACAGCCAGCTCCCCAAGGCCTCGATCGAACAGGAACTCGAGACGCTGCGCGGCGAAAACGCGCGGATGCTGAGCGACGGCCAGGCGGCGATCGACGCGATCTCTGCCGAGAACGCGGCGCTGCGCTCCGAACTCGAGACCCAGCGCGCCAATCCCCCTGTCGCTCCGGTCACCCCGATCGATCCACGCGCACCGGGCACAGGTGCCGCCGCCTTCGATCCGGGCGCAGGCCCCATGGGCGAGCCGAAGGCGAGCCTGCTGAGCTTCGCCGGCGACAAGCCCGGGGGAGCGAGGGCAAAGGCCGACGCCAATGCGCCGCAGCTGCTGCTTGAGGCGAGCCGCGATTATCTGCCGCCCAACAGCTACGCGCCTGCGACCGTGATCGTCGGGGTCGATGCCTCGACCGGGGTCACCAGCCAGAGCGATCCCCTCCCAGTGGTGCTCCGCATCACCGGCCCCGCGCGCTCGGTGCTGAAGGGCAATCGCCTGCTCACGACCGACCTCACGGGTTGCCTCGTCAATGGTGCGGCACGCGGCGATCTCTCGGCCGAGAAAGTCTACGTCAAGCTCGTACGCATGACCTGCGCGCAGCCCGGCGGGCGCTACGCGGTGAGCGAGGTCAAGGGGTTCATCGCCTTTGCCGGCAAGTCCGGCGTGCGCGGCCGCGTGGTCAGCCGCGAAGGCAGCCTCGTCAGCCAAGCGCTGCTCGCCGGGATCGTCGGCGGGTTCGGGCGCGGCTTTTCGGCCAACGCCAACGGCATCTTTGCGCAGCCTGTCGGCAGCGAGGGAACGCGCGAAGCGCTCTCGCCGACCGACATCCTCGCGGGCGGCTTCGGCCAGGGCGCGGGCGAAGCCGCCGACACGGTCAGCAAATACCTCATCGAACGCGCAGAACAATACCAACCCGTCGTCGAGATGCCGACCGGCATCCAGGTCGAGATCGTCTTCCTCGACGGCGTCCATATCAGGAGCACAGACCAATGAATTTCTGCCACCACCGGCCGGGCCTGAAGGCCCGCGCCGCTCACATCTCGCTTGCCGCTGCCAGCGCAGCCGCTCTCCTCACCAGCGGTGTCGCCATCGTGACCGCCATGCCGGCGCAAGCGGCCATTGCCCGCGACGTGGTACAGGCGCTCAAGCTGCGGCTCCCGAAAACTCCGATCGACGCGCTCGATTGCACGAACTTCGTGCCGTGGTGCGAGGTCGTCTCGGGCGAGACGCTGTTCTACACTGATGAAGCCGCGCGATATCTCTTCGTCGGCCGGCTCTACGATCTCGAAGAACGGCGCGACGTCACCGCGACGCGCCTGCTCGAGCTCAATCCCGACTTGCTCGCAGCCGGGGCTGCGCGCGCGGCGGGCCGGACCGAGGCTTCGGGCAGCGAAGCCACGTCCGCGCATGCCAAGGCGAAGGTCGACCTTTCGCAGCTACCGATGGAGGGTGCGATCCGCTGGGGCAACCCCAAGGGTCCGCGGCTCGTGGTCTTCTCCGATTTCCAGTGCGGTTTCTGCAAGAAGCTCACCGGCGAACTCGAGCAGGCCGGTGTACTGGTCGAGGAACGGCCGATCTCGATCTTCGGCGCGACAAGCCGGCGCCTGTCGGAAAGCGTCCTGTGCGCCAAAGATCCGGTCACGGCGCTGCACGCTGCCTATACCGGCAAGCACATACCGCGCCCCGCAACCTGTAAGGCCATCCGGGCGCTCGACGCCAACGAGGCTTTTGCTGAGGCCAATGGCTTTGCCGGGACACCGGTGATTGTGCGCGCGAGCGACGGCGCGGTGCTTCACGGCTACCGCGACGCCGAGACGCTTCACCGCTTCGCCAACCAGCGCGCGGGAGCAGGCCAATGAACGCCCGTCACTTCAGATCCATCGCGCTCGTCGCCATGGCAGCGACCATCGCCGGATGCGCCACGCTCGGCGGCAACGTCAAAGGCGACTTCGACTGCAGCGCGCCCGAGGGCAGCTGCGCGCCCACCACGCTGATCGACAGCGCGGCGATCGGCGAAGCCGGCACCGGCACGGCACCGGGCGCGGCGACCCATCAGCCGCCCTCGCCCACTGGCCCGCGCCAGGCGGACACCCGCTCGCTGCGGATTGTCGTCGCCGCCTGGCGCGACGCGGCGGGCCGGGACCATGAGGCGCGCGTCGTCCATGTCGCGCTGCCCGGTCATCCCGCCGAGCGCTGGCATACCCCGCGCTCGACCGGCGAGGTGCTCCGCGCACTTGGACGCGCGGGCGACAATGCGCTCACTCCGCCGCCATCGACAGGCCCGCAGAGCACGCCTGTTACCGATCCCGTCCCCCTGCAGCTTCCCCTGCAGCTTCCCGATGTCCTGGTTATCCCCACCCAGGCCCCGGAAGCGCAGCCCGGCGTTTCGGCGCCGGTCACCGGGGCACCTGGCCGTCCCCCCTCCCCCGGCCGGGTGCCCCACCCCCTTTCGACTGATGGCCCCGAAGGAGAGCGCCGATGACCCTTTCGCTCGCTTCCGCGCGCGACGCGCTACTCGCCGGCCTGTTCGGCGATGCGCGGCAGGCCGACCATGCGCGGCCAACTTTTGCACTCGACATGCTCTCCGACTGGCTCCCCTACCGCGTCTACGACGAAGGCCCGGGTCTTTACCGCAACGCGCATTCGAAGGGCTTCGTCCTCGAAGTGACACCGCTGATCGGTGCCGACGAGCGCACCGGGGAAATCCTCGGGCAGTTTTTCTCCGAAAGCCTGCCGCAGGGCGCCTGCCTCCAGGTCCTGAACTTCGCGTCCCCAAGGATCGGTGCCATCGTCGGCCCTTGGTTCGCGCCGCGCTACGAGCAAGGCGGGATCTATGAAGCCATCGCCAAGGCGCGGACCAACCGGCTCTACGACCTCGTCTGGCATTCGGGCTCGGCACATGCGCCGTTCCACGCGCGCCATGTCCGCCTCGTATTGTCGCTTGGCGTTCCCGTGCCCGGAAGCGTCACCGACGCCGAACTCACCGAATGCCGCGACGGGATGGCAGGGATGCTCAACTCGCTGGGGCTGGCCTCCAACCGGCTCGAGCCGGCCGGCCTCCTCGCGCTCATCGACGAACTGACCTCGCCGACCACAGCCCGCGAACCCGATCTCACCCACTGGAACCGCGAGGACACGCTCGACGTCCAGGCGATCCGCCGCGACATCGAACTCGAGGTCGAGGACGACCGGCTGATCCTCCGGACCGAGCGGTTCCGGGAGACCGGACGCAGCCGCGACGGCATTCCCCAGGTGGGCACATGCTATCCCGACCGCTTCGATGTGCGTCATTACGGCGTGCGTTCGACGCCGGAACGCTGGGCGCCGTGGGAATGCGCGCGGCTGATCGGCGACATGTTTACCGACAAGCTTCGCTTTCCCTGTCCCGCCGCGACCATGCTGTGCCTGCACTACCCTGATCAGGAGGCAGCCTCGGCGCGCGCGGGCTACAAGTTCATGCGCACCACCAGTCTCTCGGAGACCAGGAGCGCGCGCTTCCTGCCAAGACTTGGCGAGCAGTCTGCGGAGTGGAAGCATGTCCAGGCCGAGCTCCAGGCAGGCAAGAAGCTGGTGAAGCTGTTCTACGGCCTCACCACCATCTCGCCGCTGGGCGATGGCGATGCGCACGAACGCACGGTCAAGGCAATCTACAAAGCGGCCGGGTGGGACCTTGCCGACGAACGCTTCCTCCAGCTTCAAGGCCTGGTCGCAGCCTTCCCGCTGAGCCTCGCCGATGGGCTCGTCCACGACCTGGCGCGCCTCAAGCGCTTTCGCACCATGCTCTCGACCACGGCGGCCAACATCGCTCCGCTCCAGGGCGAGTATCTTGGCGGCGAGATCCCGCATCTGCTGCTGCTCGGACGCCGCGGCCAGCCCTTCTTCTGGTCGCCCTTCGAGAACAAGGCCGGCAATCACAACATCGCGATCTGCGGTAAGTCCGGCTCGGGCAAGTCCGTCTTGCTGCAGGAGCTGTGCGCTGCCCTGCGCGGTGCAGGCGCCAAGGTCGTGGTGATCGATGACGGACGCAGCTTCGAGCATTCGGTCAAACTGCAGGGCGGACGCTTCGTGGAATTCACGCTCGCCTCGGGCTTCTCCTTGAACCCGTTCTCGCTGGTAGACGATGCCCGCGCGCACGAAGACGAGGACTACCGTCTCGACTGCTTCGCGATGATCAAGGCGATCGTCGGCCAGATGGCGCGGCCGAGCGCGGCGCCATCGGATACCGAGCGCGGCCTTATCGACCGAGCGGTGACACAGGTCTGGGACGCGCTTGGGAGCGGCGGCGCGATCGACGACGTCGCGCATGCACTCCATCAAAGCGAGAACGAAGCTGGCAAGGACCTCGCCACCGCGATCGCACCCTTCTGCCGCGGCGGCAGCTATGCCGGGTTCTTTTCCGGCAAGGCGAGCTTCGCGCTCGAGGACGATTTCACCGTGTTCGAGATGAGCGATCTCGCTGCCAGGGAGGAGCTAAGGAGCGTCGTCCTCTCGGCGATCATGTTCATGACCGGCCAGGCGATGACGCGCTCTTCGCGCTCGACCAAGAAACTGCTGCTGATCGACGAAGCCTGGGCCATGCTCAAGGGCGGATCGATGGGCGAGTTCGTCGAGACCTATGCTCGCACCGCGCGCAAATATGGCGGCGCGCTCGCCACCGCGACTCAGTCCCTGAACGACTACTACAAGTCGGATGGCGCGCGCGCCGCGCTCGAGAACAGCGACTGGATGCTGGTGCTCCAGCAGAAACCCGAGACCATTGCCGATTTCCGCAAGGAAGCGCGGCTCGACATGGGCGACCGCACCGAGACGCTGATCCGCAGCCTCAAGCGCTCGGGCACCGAATACAGCGAGATCTACCTGAAGGGCCCCGAGGTCGAAGCGGTCGGACGCCTCGTGCTCGACCCGCTCTCGGCAACCATCTTCTCCTCCGATCCCGACACCTATGCCGCGATCCGCCGCCATGTCGAAAGCGGCATGCCGCTGGAACGAGCGGTCGCACTCGTCGCGGGCAGCGTTGACGTTTTTGGGGGAGACGCATGATGGTGCTCGAGACCACTACGCTCGTCGACCGCGTACCACCTCCCTCAGCCAGACGAGCCCGCGACAAGCACCGGGCGATAGACTGGCTGGCGCTGGTCCAGGGCACCTGCTTCGTCCTGATCGAATGCGCCCTGTTCGCGGCGAGCACCCTGCTGCTGGTCCTCGGCCTGCCGCTGTTCGTGTTCTTGGCTATAGCAGGCTGGGACCTCACGGCGCTGTTTGCGCAGCTCGGCAACCTCGCCGACCACTACCGCACCGCTGAACCTATCGCGCGCCGCTTCTTTGCGCAGGACCTTCAGATCGCCTTCCTCATCGCTACTGGCGGCCTCGCCCTGCTGCGCCTGCCGGCCTTCCTGCGCCGCCTCGATCGCCGCCTCGCTGAAGGAGCTTCCTGCCATGGATAGACTGAACCTCCCGCTTCGCCAGCTGGGCCCGAAACTCCTCGCAGTCGCGGTGCTCGTTGCTGCGCTCCTGTGGGGCGCGTGGCTTACCCAGCAGGTGACGAGTTCCCCCGAGCAGCGGATCGTCACCGTCCGGCTCGCCGAGACCATCGGCATATTCGTCGAGGAGGCCGCGCGCGCCGATGCCGATCCAACGGTCGTCCAGGCTGCAAGCCTTGCCTATCTCAAGGCTGCTGAAAGCGCGGTCGCGGACATGGGCCATGACGGCCGGGTGGTGCTGGTTGCCGAGGCCGTGCTCGCGGGCGCCGCCGAAGACGCGACCCCCGAACTCGAGCGGCGCATCGCGGACAAGCTCGCCGGGGAGAAGCAGCCATGAGCCTTCCCCTGTCGCTGCGCCGTCCGCTGCTGCTCTCGGGCCTCGTCCTGCTGCCGCTCGCCTGGGCGCCGCTCGATGCCTTCAGCAGGGACCACGCTTTCCTCATCAATGCGAGCCCGAGCCTCCCTAACTGGGCCTTCTGGCTCGACAAGCGCGCGTCCATTGCGCGCGGCAGCCTGATCTTCTTCGAGCCGCCGCAGAGCGAACTTGTCGAAAGACATTTCGGAGAAGGTCCGCAGATGTTCGGCAAGCGCGTGCTGGGTATGCCGGGCGATGTCGTCCGCCACGAGGGCGATGCGGTCTTCATCAACGGCAAGAAGGTCGCGAGCCTTCTTGAGTTCACGCGGCTCGGTGTCCCGCTCACGCGGGGGCCTCAAGGCGTCATTCCCGAGGGCTGCTACTACACCGGCACCAACCATCCGCGCGGCCTCGACAGCCGCTATGGCGAAATTGGCTTCGTCTGCCGCAGTCAGATCCTAGGCAGCGGGAGGGCGATCCTGTGATCCGCTCCCTCTTTCCGCTCGGCGCGCTTCTCCTCTCTGCGCTTCCGGCTAGCCTGCAGGCGCGCGACTACGGCCAGCGCGGCGCAGTGTTTCCGGTGATCGAGCGCGACCTGCTCGAACAGATCCACACACGCCTCGCCCAAATGGAGAAATCGGGCGAGACCGCGCGGCTCAACCAGGATTTGAAGCGCCGCACTGTCGCGCGGGTCAATCGGCCAGATCCCGTCGCCGGATTGATCCGCGCGCACGAAACCCGCAGCTGGCCGTTCGATCCGACGATAACGCTTGCCGCCGACATTAGGGGCGCCAAAGGCGAGCTGATCCATGCTGCCGGAACGCGGGTCAATCCGCTCGACAGTGTCAAGTTGCGCGGGCCCCTGTTGTTCCTCGATGGCGACGATCCCACGCAGATCGCCTGGGCGCTCAGGCAAGAGACCAATGCCAAGCTGATCCTCGTCAAAGGCGCACCGCTCGAGCTGATGAAGGCGCGCCAACGCCGCTTCTATTTCGACCAGGGCGGCAAGCTTACGCAGAAATTCGGCATCAACGCCGTCCCCGCGCAGGTGCGCCAGAACGGCCGCGTCCTTGAAGTCAGCGAGATCGCGCTCCCGCCCCGAAAGACGCAGCCATGAGCAGTATCCGCGCGTTCGTCATGCTTGTCACTGCGATGCTGTCGCTCACCCTGGCCTCGCCCGCCTCGGCCGATGCCGGGCCCGGCAAATGCACCGGGCAGTTCGTCAACCCGATCACCGATATCTGCTGGTCGTGCCTGTTCCCGATCTCGGTCGGCGGGCTTGAGATCTGGCCGAGCAATCGCCCCGATCCTGACAATCCCGACTTGCCCGTGTGCCTGTGCGGACTTCGACCCGGCATCGCTATGGGGTTCTGGGAGCCGGTGCGGCTCGCCGATGTCAGTATGAAGCCGTGGTGCTTCGTCAACCTTGGCGGGATGAAACTCGATCCCGGCTTCGACATCGGTTTCCGCTCGATCTCGGGTCCCTCGGCTGTCGGCGGCGCTAGCCAGTATTATTCGAGCTGGCATGTCCACTGGTATGCCTATCCGCTGATCTACTGGATGGAGATCGTCGCCGACTTCCTGTGCCTCGAGCCCGGCTCGATCGACATCCTCTACATATCGGAGATCGATCCGCTGTGGCAGGATTCCGAGCTCACCGCGATCATCAACCCCGAGGCCGTGCTCTTTGCCAACCCGCTCGCGCTCGCCGCCTGCGCGGCGGATTGCGCCGCAGCGACAGCCAACCTCCCGCTCGACGAGATGTTCTGGTGCGCGGGGTGCCAGGGCTCGATGTACCCGATGAACGGCAATGTCTCGGCCTCGATCGGGCACGTCCAGGCCTCGCGGCTCGTGCTCTCGCGCTTTGCCTACAAGCTTCACCGTGAACTCGTCTCGTGGGGGACGATGGGCTCCAAGGGTCTGTGCGGCAAATATCTGATGCCGGTGATGCGCAAGCAGCAATATCGCTTCCAGGCCACCAACCCCACTCCGGCGACCAAGGGCCGCTACGCCTGCCCGCCCATCGGTGCTTCCACCACCTTCCAGTCTCCGGGACAGGTCATTCCCGCCATCGGCGAAGACATGGGATACCTAGTCTGGCGCAAGAGGAATTGCTGCGCGCTATGAGAAACGCCTTCCCCCTGCTCGTCACTATCAGCCTTGCAACAGCCGCTGCCTTTGCCGCGGCGTCGGCGCAGGATGCACCGCCCGATCTCGATCTTTCCGAAGTCCGAGCGCGCGCGAACGAGCATGCTCGGGACGCCGAAGCGCTCGCCACCTCGGTCAGGACAAAGGCCGATGCACTGGCCGAGGACGCGCGCACCACGCAGCAGGCAGCACTCGACAACCGGGCCGCCTATGCGAAGGAAGCGCAGGCCACCGCCAGCGCCGGTCCGCTAGATCTCGACGGCATGATCCGCGCCCAGGCCGATGCCGAAATCGCAGCCATGGGCGAGGCGCCGCGCTTCATCGCCTTTGCCTCGTTGTCGATGCCCGAGCCTTCCATGAAGGCGCTGGTCCGCGACGTTACCCGCGCCGGCGGGGTCACCGTGCTGCGCGGATTCCCGCAAGGCGACAGCGCAGCCTTCAAGAAGCGGCTCGCCGCGATCTGGCGCGACGGCAACGAAGCAGGCGCGCTCGGGATCGATCCCCGGCTGTTCCGCGCCTTCGATATCACCGTCGCGCCGAGCTTCGTGATGGTCGGAAGCGACTTCAGCCCCTGCGACGGGTTCGATTGCGCCGACATCGCGCCGCCGCACGACCGGCTCGCAGGCAATGTCAGCGTCGAGGACGCGCTCGAGACCTTCGCCGATGGCGGCGGCCCGGGCGCGCAGCTTGCCCGCCTCCACCTCGCCCGCCTGAGGGAGCAACGCCCATGAAACACCCGATCCAGCTCGCCCTGACCGCTTTCACGGCGCTCCTTCTCACCGCGAGCGCCGCAGCCCAGCAGCAGGACGCAAAGACCGACGGCAAGGCCTTTGCCGAGAGCCTGCGCGGCGAAGCGCAGCGGGCGGCGCAGCAACAACCCAACGCTTCGACCGTCCCCAATTACGATCGCAACGCGGTCCAGGGGCTCGAGACGCTCGCTCAGGATCCCGACCGGATCGAAAGCAATGCGGCGGCAGCGGCGATTAGCCACCAGGGTTACCGCGCGATGCGCGATAGTGTGGCCAATCGCGCTCGCTTCGATCCGGGCGAGATCGAGGACGTCATCGCGCGCAGCCTCGCGATCAACGAGACCCCGCTCGACTACACCAGCGGCATGGCGATCTCGGGGGGCCAGGGAAGCTGTGTCCCGCTCCCGCCAGGATCGGGCTCAGCGGGAACCTACACGGCCACCTGCAACACCGGGACTAGGATCGACCAGTCGGCGGGCCAGTGCACGGTGCCGCTGGTCGCGGAGGTCACCCAACGCCAGCTTTGGCACTATCTCTGCAACGATACCGGAGCCAGTTTCGGCTACCCATGGTGTTCGGCTTTCGACGGTGGTTCTTGCCGCATCACAGGCTACCGACCCGGACCCTGCCTCCAGTGGCGCCAAGACCAGTTCTACAGATACTGCACCGAACCCGGCGATCCCATCGCCGAGATATCCTGCGATGCGCCCGATACGCGCTACATGCCCTATGCCGTGACCACCGACAGCTCGGTCGACACCAATCCTGACGCGAGCCAATGCACGGGCTTTACCGACAATGGCGATTGTACGCTCGATGCCGAGATCTGCACCGATGCCGAAGCGCAGACCCGCGTGTTCGATGGCGTCTCGGTGACACGGCCGTGCTGGGAATGGCAGCGCAGCTACACCTGCACCGCGCGCGAGGCGGCAACCGACTGCGCGGACATCGAGAGCCAAGGCACCTGCCGCTTCGTGCGCGAAGAGTGCCTCACCGACGAAAACCCATGCGAGACCTGGGAGCGCATCTACGAATGCCCGCTTCCGGGGACCGAAAGCACCGCCCAATAT
Source organism: Erythrobacter sp. (assembly GCA_043567175.1). Classification (GTDB taxonomy): domain Bacteria; phylum Pseudomonadota; class Alphaproteobacteria; order Sphingomonadales; family Sphingomonadaceae; genus Erythrobacter. The sequence goes on along the minus strand of CP121323.1, from coordinate 213,137 downwards.
GTCTGCGACGGCGATGTCTATTGCATCGATGGCAGCTGCGAGACGATCCAAAGGACCGCGAATGACGAGTTCAAGGATGCCGCGGTTGCGCTCCATGCGATGGACGAAGCGCGCGGCCAGTTCGATCCCGAGACGCTGACGCTGTTCCGCGGCACCCGAAACACCTGCTCGTCCAAGGTCTTCGGTGTCCTCAATTGCTGCAAGGGCAAGGGTTTTCCGCTCATTCCGGGGATCAGCCTGCTGGTCGCGCTCGGCTGCGACCGCGAGGAAGTGCTGCTCCACCAGCGCGATGCGCAGGGCCTGTGCGCCTATGTCGGGACCTATTGCTCGGACAAGTTCCTCGGCGTCTGCCTGACCAAGAAGAAGGTCTATTGCTGCTTCGAAAGCAAGCTGTCGCGGATCCTGCAGGAACAGGGCCGCAAGCAGCTTCCAAAGCCGTGGGGCAAGCCTAGGCAAGAACAGTGCGAGGGGTTCAGTCTCGACGAGTTCGCGCAGCTCGATTTGAGCAGCATGGATTTCAGTGAGGTCTATGCCGAGTTCACCGATGCCGCGCGGCTGCCCGACGAGCTCGAGACCTCCATCCTTATCCAGCAGAAGATCGACGATTATTACGCAAGGGGCGGCCAATGATCTGCAAACATCACCTGACGGCACTTTCTCTGGGCCTCGCCGTCATCCCCACCTCCTCAGTCTACGGCCAGGACCGGCAGGACACCACATCGACCACCTCGGCCGACGCGCTCTACTGCGAGGAGCGCAGGCTTGGCTACTGGTTCTACTGCGTCAAACCTGTGCCTGCAGAGGAACCGCAACAGCCAGAAGCCGAGCCGGTCCCGGCGACCCAGGAGCTCGATGCGATCACTACGGAATTGCGCGAACTGAAGGCGCGCGCGATCCTCTATCCGACCGAGGCCAATGTCGCGGCCTATATTCGCTTCCAGCGCGCGCAGCTCGACCGCGCCTCGCTGTTCTCCGACGTCTGGCAGCGGGCAATCTGGCAGGATCCCGAACTCGACTACACGCTCGAGCGGCCCGTGGGAGCGGTCGCCAAGAAGCAATGGCAGGATGCGCGCAGCGCCGAGCGCGACAGCGTGATGGCAACGCTGTCGCAGCGCTACGGCCTGTTCTATTTCTACAGCTCCACCTGCGCACCCTGCGAAGTGATGAGCCCGATCGTCAAGGGCGTCGCCGACCGCTGGCGCATCACCGTGCGCGCGATCTCTACCGATGGCGGACCCTCGCGGCACTTCCCCGACTACAAGATCGAGACCAACCAGCGCGCCAGGCTCGGCCTTGAAGGCAAGGCCACGCCCGCGCTCGTGCTGTGGGACAGCGTGACCAAACGCCCGATCCCGATCGGTTACGGCGTGCTCTCGGCGGACGAACTGCAGGACCGCATCTACCTTCTCACCTCCAAGGAAGCCGGACATGATTACTAGCATCCGCAACGCGGCGTTGACCCTCGCCGCCGCCAGCATGGTCGCATCACCGGTTGCCGGAAATGTCGGCGACAGCATGGACCGCTTCATGGACGACATGGGCGCGGCAGCGAACGTCACCGGCCCGACCGCCTTCGAAGGCCAGTCGGCGGGCTATTACAGCCTCGGCAATGTCTGGACGCGCTTTCCTCAGAAGACGACCAACATCGCCAATCTCCAGCTGCCCCGCGCACGCGCGGGCTGCGGCGGGATCGACATCTTCGCCGGGTCCTTTTCCTTCATCAACGCGAGCGAGATGGTCGCGCTTCTGAAGGCGGTCGCCAACAACGCGGTCGGTTTCGCTTTCAGCCTCGCGATCGATACTGTCTGTCCCGAGTGCAACAAGATCATGCAGGAGTTTAGCCAGAAGGCGCAGCTGATGAACAATCTCTCGATTAACTCCTGCGAAATGGCGCAGGGGCTGGTCGGCGGCCTGTGGCCCAAGGGCGATCTTGCCGACAAGGCGATTTGCGAAGCGATCGGCAATTCCGAAGGCATCTTCACCGATTACGCTGCGGCCAAGCACGGCTGCGGCACGCGCGGCCAGCGCGCTGCGACCAACGAGGGAGCCGGTAGCGACTATGCCGACATCAATCCCGGTGTGCCGCGCAATTACACCTGGCATGTCCTCAAGAAGAGCGCTTTCTTCAACCCTGGCGGCACATTCGACCGCGACCTCGCTGAGTATGCGATGACGCTGATCGGCACGGTGATCTATGTGCCGCTGCGCGACGACGAGGCGGGCAAGTTCGTACCTTTCGCAGGCGATGGGTCTTCGACTCTGGTGAGTGCGCTGCTCGACGGGACGCAGGGCCAGACCGTACGCGTGTTCCGCTGCGACGAGACCGATCTTTGCCTCAATCCAACCTTCGAGCAGATGAGCCTTTCCAACGCCAAGGCGATCCGCCCGCGCGTCGCGCTTCTCATCGGCAACATGGTCGATGCCATCCGCGCCGACACCGCGATCGGCAATGCCGAGAAGGAACTGCTGCAGGTGGCTTCGGTCCCCTTGTACAAGATCCTCACCGTCCAGGCTGCCTATGGACGCGGCATGCCGACCGATGATCGCGACACGCTCGCCGAGATCGCCAGCATCGACCTGCTCTATGCGATCCTCGACCGGATCGTTTCGGAAGCGGGGCGCTCGATGGCAAGTTTCATCGCCGCTGACGAAGCCAAGCTCGCGATCTGGCGCGGCCAGATTGCCGAAGTGCGCTGGAGCCTCGTCCAGCGTCAGGCCACCGGACAGGCCAAGGTCTCCGCGATCATGCAGATCATCGAGAAGACCGCGATGATCGAGAACGCGCTCGCTGCCTCGATGTCGCCGTCGATGTCGGCCGCGCTCGACTGGTCGCGCGGACTGCAGTCGCGCTCGATCATCCCTTGAGGCGCGCATCATGGTCGAGATCTTCACCACCGGCGGCGGCGAGTACATCGTCAATGTCCTCAACGCCGTCGCCGCTTGGACTGGTGCCGGGGGCTACAAGAGCCTGATCCAGGTCGCGCTGGTGATGGGGATGGCGCTGAGCGTCATCGTGGTCGCGTTCAACCAGGACTGGCGCGCCTGGCTTAACTGGTTTCTCGGCGCGACGCTGATCTACATGTGCCTGATGGTGCCGCGGATGGATGTTCAGGTGACCGACCGCGTCAACCCGAGCCTCGCTCCGGCGACCGTCGCGAACGTACCGCTCGGGCTCGCGCTGATGGCAAGCTTCACCAGCCAGGCGGGCGACTATTTGACGCGTTCGGCCGAGACCGTGTTCGGACTTCCCGACGATCTCAACTATTCGAAGAACGGCATGATCTACGGTGCGCGCCTGCTCGAGGCGACACGCTCCCTGCGCATCGCCGATCCCGAGTTCGCGGCCAACTTCGACGAGCACGTCCGCCAATGCGTTTTCTACGACCTGCTGCTCGGTCGTTACTCCATGAAGGAGCTCTCCGAGAGCAATGACATCTGGGCGACCATCGCGCCCGGGAGCGCGGCGCGCGCGCAGAAATTCCTCACCCGCGAGGCCGATGACAGCGTCACCGCGTCGATTGTTACCTGCCGAGAGGCCTACACCGCACTCTCGAACCAGTGGGCGAGCATGATCGACGCATTGACGCTTGTTGCCGGACGCCAGCTCTATCCCAAGCAGACCGAAGCGCTCGCCAAGGCGAAGCTCATCGCCGACCTGCCCATCGCTTACCAGTATCTTACCGGGGTCTCGAAGGACGCGAGCAGCATCTTCCGCCAGGTGCTGACGATCAACGCGATGAACCAGGCGATGCATGGGTTTGCGGGTGCAAGCGGCGCCACGAGCGTCGATGTTTTCGCGCAGACCCGTGCCGACATCCAGACTGAGCGAACCTATTCCTCGATCGCGCACAATGCCATGAAATGGGTGCCGATCCTCAATGTCGTGCTGACGGTGGTCTTCTACGCGCTCTTCCCGGTGCTATTCCCGCTGTTCCTGATGCCCAAGACCGGGCCGATCGCACTCAGAGGTTATGTCACCGGCTTCTTCTACCTTGCTGCCTGGGGACCGCTCTTCGTCATCCTCCACATGATCCTGATGCTCAAGGGGGCCGGCGACGTCGCCGCGGCGGGCGGTGCTAGTGGCCTCACGCTTGCGACCTTCTCCGGCATGACCGACGTCAACAACGATATCGGTATCCTCGCAGGCTATCTCGTCGCCTCGATCCCGTTCCTTGCAGGCGGTGTTGCGCGCGGCGCGATGGCAATCTCGGGCCAGGCGACGAGCTATCTCAACCCGAGCCAGAACGCGGCCGAGGAAGCCGCACGCGAAGCAAGCACGGGCAATCTCTCGCTCGGCAACACCAGTCTCGACAACTCGAACGTGTTCTCGCGCCAGTTCGCGCAGGCAAGCCTCGCCCCCAACATTGCCTATGGCGCTGCGCAGGCCCGCGGCTTTGCGGATAACGGTACACAGACGACAAGCTTCCCGCAGACCGAGTTCGCGAATGTTCCGACTTCGAGCTATCCCTTTACACCGACGCTGGGGCAGGACTTTTCGAGCAGGCTATCGACCATGGCGAGCCAGAGCCGCGGCCAGAGCGAGACCTTCTCCAACCTTGCCCAGCAATCGACCAGCTCGGCGGTCACCCGCTTCAGCGAACTGCGCGATGCCTACACCCGCTCGCGCTCGAACGAGAGCGTCAGCGGCACGGCGACCAGCGACAGCATCGGCAGCGCCTTCAGCGAGGTTGATAACGCCTCGAAGACACTCCAGCAGCAATTCGGGCTGTCACGCCGCGCCTCCGACGACATCACTGTGTCGTGGTTCTTGAACGGGGATGCTGGTATCGGCGCCAAAGGAGAACGAGGCTCGGTCAAGGGTACCCTCGGGTTGAAGGGTGGCCGGAACCAGAGCTGGACAGACAGCGATATCGGGATCGCATCCGAAGACCGCTCGCGGATCACGGGTGCGCTGCGCCAGATCTCGGATAGCCGCAGCTGGTCGAGCACGCGTGAAGGCTTCCTGCGTGAGACAAGCTCAAGCTCCGAAGCGCTGGTATCAAGCAGCTCGGCGGGGATCACCACGTCGATCACCGAAGCGCAGAGCTACACGCGCGAAGCACGGCGGGCCGAAGAGATCGCCAGCCGCCTCGAGAACCAGGCAAGCTGGTACGAAAGTGCCAGTGCTGCAGGCACGCTCAACCTCAGCCAGGCCTATCGCGAATGGGGCATGGCGGAGATCGATGCCAACCGGGATTACTATGGGCCGGTGCGCTTCGATGACATCGACTTCCAGATGAGCGCCCTCGGCCAGCAACTCCAGGCGCGTTTCGTCGAGAGTTATGCGGACCAGCTCAATGCCGAGATCGCGGACGACCTGGTCCTGCCGCCCGCTGCGCCCATCGCACGGCCTTCAGTCAGGAGCGCGGATGGGGTGCGGGGCTCGGTCCGTCTCGGCGGGGTACCGGGGACCCTGGGCGCCCCCTCAAACGAGCGCGAGGACATTGCTCGCGATGTCGATCGGGTGCAGCAACAGGGTGACCGGCGGATCGGTACGGTAAAAGGCTACCTCGACGGCAAGACCCGCGATGCCAAGGGAGCCTCTGCCGAAGCGGCCGATGATGTAAAGGAATGGTAGCTCAGATCAGCCCATCATAGATGATCACGTAAATCACAAAGGCAACGAACAGGACGCCGAACGTAATCAATCCCAGCTTGCCCCATGGATCTGCCCAGGTTTTCTTCCAAGTGTACGAAGTGAGACGGTTCTCGGCAATCGCCCGGTCGACTTCACGAAAGCCTTCCCAATCCTGCTTGCCGCTTGGGGGAGCCTTGTCTGGATCGCTCATTGCTCATTCTCCTTCGCCGACAAGGGCTCGCCCTCCCCTCTAAACTGCCCCGTCGCGTTGCAAAGAAACTACCCGAAAATCAGCAGAAAAGCGAGCGCACTATCTTGGCCTGAAAGCCTGAAAATGGAAGAAGGCGACATGTCCGAAAGATCACCCCATGATAATGTGTTCGAATTCCGGGCCCGACTTGACCGGCAGAAGACCGAGACACGGCGAAGTCTTCCGCTTCTGGTGGTTGGCGGACTGCTCGTCGGCATTCTTGGCGGCCTCGTAGCCGTCTACTGGCCCCTTGGCCCAGCCAGCGCCGAGGCGCGGACCACGCACAGCTTTGCCGTGTGCGGCATGGTCAGGAATACATGCGTGGTCGATGGCGACACCATCTGGCTCGAAGGCGTGAAGATCAGGATTGCAGATATCGACACGCCTGAGATTTCGCAGCCAAAGTGCGACTACGAGTACGACCTCGGCATCAAGGCACGCGACAGGCTGGTTGTCCTGCTCAACCAAGGCGACTTCGAAGCGGTGACGATCGGAAGCAGCGACGAAGACCAGTACGGTCGCAAGCTGCGCGTGCTGCTGCGCGATGGACGCTCGATCGGCGACCAGCTGGTCGCAGAAGGCCTTGCGCGAACCTGGTCCGGCCGCAGGGAGCCGTGGTGCTGATGCGCGATTGGCCCGACAGCGACGATCCGTTTCCGCCCAGCGAGCAGGAATGGAAACTGAAACTCGAGGCATGGCTTCTGGGTATTCCGATCGTTCTCATACTTGTAGTCGGCATCGGGTCGCTCTTTTGACACTCACCCGCGATCAGGAACTTTGGGGCATGGCGCTATGGGTCGAGAAGCACCACGGGGATGCCGGGCATGAATTCATTGCGTCGAGGATCGGTCAGCTGACTCTGTCTGGCGAAGAGGACGGGGCAAGACTCTGGAAGGACGTAGCACGTCGCTTTGAGCAACTTGGCGGGCGCACGCCCCATTCTTGATGGCGCAACTAGTATCTGTAGCTTCGACTGACTTCAGGTAGGCTTCCAGTCGTTCGATTGTCCTGCGGCGCGGTCTGCGTCCCATCCTGAGGTCCAGCACGAATCGGGGATCTCCAACCGCACGCCGCCCGAAGCGCGTTGCCGAAATATGATGATCTTTCAGATGCTTTTCGATCCGTTCCAGCAAGGTCATGTCCCTTTCGCTCCGACTCGCAAACTACTTGTGTTCTTGTTCTGTTCTTAGTAGGATCGCATCCGCGAGTCTAGGAAAATTCCTACGATCAAGATTCGAAGGACAGACCAATGGAACATGTCAGGGAAGAGCTCGACCGGCTGATCCTCAAGGGCGGATATGGCTACGCGTCGATCTCGCGGATGCTCGGCCGCAACCCGGCCTATGTGCAGCAATTCATCAAGCGCGGCTCCCCCAGGAAGCTCGATGACGAGGACCGAAAGACGCTCGCCTGCTTCTTCGGCGTCGATGAGCAAGTGCTCGGCGGTCCGGCCAATCCGGTCACCGACGGCATGGTCGAAATCCCTGTGCTTGACGTCGAGGCATCTGCGGGTTTCGGCGCGGTTGCCGCCAGTGAGACTGCACATACCCGGTTCGGGTTCGACGAGCGCTGGCTGCGGCATCTGACTTCGGCGAAGAGCGCAAGCCTGTCGATCGTCGGTGTCAAAGGTGACTCGATGGAACCTACGCTAAGCGATGGAGATGAGGTTCTGGTCGACGCGTCAGATCACGGTTCGCGTCTGCGTGATGGAATTTACGTCCTTCGCTCTGACGACACGCTCGTCGTCAAGCGTATCGCGATCAAGCCAGGCGGTCGGCAGATTACTATTGCAAGTGACAATCCTGCCTACCCTACCTGGCACGACATGGATCGGTCGGAGGTTCACGTTGTGGGCCGGGTGATCTGGTTTGGTCGGGCTCTTTAGCGACTGAATTTGGGCCGACAGCTGCCTTTCCTCTTTCGGATAACGGGATTGGCAAAGCCGCCATTCAAGGGAGCTAGCGGCAGGTGAGGCGATAACGGTACGCGTATCAGAAGGAGGTGAGGATCGTGTTTCGCGCCCCGCAGAAGCTTCTTGCGCCGTTGGAGCCGGTCCATCTCACCGTCGGCCCGATGAAGGACTACGCCGATCTGGTGGCAGTCTCGAGATAATGAATCGCTCCTGAGTTCATCCCGAAGGTCCTGTGAGCTCCTCACGCGTTGTCCCGCCACTGTGTAAAATCATTCATGAAGTTGCGCCGGCTTCTCAAATTTGCATATACACCCATGGCGTACTTCGAGGTGCCAATTACAAGTCGCTCGGGCGCTCGCATCCTTGCGATCGTACTGGCTGGCGGAGATGGCGGCGGATCGTTCGGGAGCCGGCTTGTCAATGATTCTGAAATATCTCTCGACGTATGTCGAAGTTCACTTATATGTGAACTCGACGCAGCTGGTTGAGCCATGAAGATTCCCTCCGGATACACTATCCGCTTTCCTCGCGAAGGTGGTCCGCCGGGGGAGCATGGCTCGATCGCGTTCAACGGCAGGTACTGGAAGATGTTCAACAAGGTCGATGTCAAAGCGAGAGCGCAGCTCGAGGCGGCGATGAGGACCTGGTGCCGTTTCGGGCCGCTGGACATGCCTGATTCTAAGTTCAAGTTTGAGGGACGTTACAGGAAGGGTGGAAAAAACATCCGGATCGATACGTTCAAGGGTTGGCAGGTCAGGTTCTACGGAACGACGATCGATGTGAAGGGAAAGCCCATGTTTCTCATCACAGAGGCGGATCTCGCCAAGAAGCAAAACGCTGCCAATGAAACCAAGCTGCAGAATGCCGCCGAGGTAGCATCCACGACGATAAAGAAAGCCGAGAAATGACCAAGAACACCGATAGGACCGCGCAGGAGCGCGACGAGCGGAACTACGAGATGATGGTGGCCGAGGAGGAATTGATCCTTCACGCGCAGATGCTGATCAAGCGTGCCATGCGTGAGCGCGGGATCTCCCAAAAGGCGCTCGCAGAGCGTCTTGGTGTTGGGGCCTCCTACATCAGCCAGTTGCTTGGCTCCTCCGCACGCAACCTCACCCTGCGTACCATCGCGCGCGTGATGTACGTGCTCGAGCAGAAGGCGACCGTCGTCATCGATGAGTACGAAACTCAGCTCGATGCGGTCGGCGAGGCATCGGCGAAGTCTGCCAGCTCGTCGCTGGCGGACCTGATCGCAGGTTCGCGACCGTCGAGCGTCTGGGGAATGTGGTCTCCCTGCCGCCTCGCACCGGCAAGGGTCGACGCGAGGGCGAAGCGAAGGCCTTCGCCGAGTTCGAAGCGCAAGAGCAGGAAGTCGCAATTGCCGCCTGAAAAAGCAGAGAGCAGCTCCGAGACACCGGCGAAGGTCGATCCGAAGAGCTACAACCAGGTCGTCTCCCATGCGACGATCGCCGACGTGCGTCTCGTGGCGACGAGGTTCGATCTGAAACCCGATGTCGACATCGCAGCTAATCCAACTTGGCAATTCAAGCTCTCGGATCAGCTCGAGGACTGGACCTGCGATAATGAGAAGGGTGAACTTTCCGGGATCTTCACTTACACCGCATCCTGCGTGGACGGGCGAAAGAAACTCCTCACGGTCACGGGACGGTACATTTCGATATACAGGCTCTCGGACCTCTGCGACGAAGAAGGCGGCCGGCAGTTCCTTGCCCGCGTCGGACGTTTCGCCGCTTATCCGTACTTCAGGTCCATCTTCGCGACCCTTACCCAGCAGAGCGGTATGCTCCTGCCTCCTCTCCCGGTCATCTCCGACGGACCCCGCTGGGTGAACCCGCCTTCTAGCGTCGGAGGTGCCCTAGCAGCTGGAAAGAAAGGCAGGGCCAAGGCTGCCAAGCCGAACAAGGCTCGCAGCAAACAAGAGTAGGCGGACTAGCTCCGAAACAGCGCCAGCTCTCTCAGAGCGAAAAGTCCGCTCTGCCGAGGGCCGCTTCGATTTCCTCCTGATTGGCAACAACGATATGCTGGCTGCGCGCGGGCTTTTCTTCTGGAGAGTCCAGAAGGCCGAGCCGCTTGAGCACGTAGAAGAGCATCGCATAGCGGACCGGGAACCGCGCGATGCCATCGACCATGCCATAGTCCCTTTCGACGATCGTTCGCTGCCCGGCACCGAGTTCAGGATGGGGAGCGATTTCTACTTCGAACTTCTCCTGCCAGAGGCGATCGTGTTCTCCGGCGACTCCGCCTTTGCCCGGCTCCCGTGACTTGAGAATGCGGGGGAGCAGGAAGTCCTTGAACTTGTCGGTCAGGTGACAATAGGCCCGGACGTGCCATCGGAAGCCGTCATAACCGAAGGCGTGCGGAGTGATCCGGCGCCATATCGGCTCGGGACGCTCCGCGCTCATCGACTGGTATAAGACCTCCAGAGAGCCCTCTACACGATGCGCATCGAGAACGGCCTTCAGGCAGCCTTCGTCGACCTGTCGCGCGGGCGTCAGCACGATATCGACTTCCGGATGACTTCCGACCCAGGATTCCCCAGGAGCAGTAAGTCCTTCGGCCAAAGACCGTAGGCGCAGCAGATATTCGTCAGGTCCTTCCTGCATAAAGACCGGCTCGAAGGATGGCGAAGCCACATAACGCTTCGCGCTCGCATCGTAAATCGCGTTACCCGGCGCGCGCTTCTGGTATTCCGTCAGATCCTTCGAGGCCTGGGGCTCCGACACGCCGAAAAGTGAGCGAATGTCGCCGCGTCTCACCCCTCCTTCCCATCCTAGCCGAAACTCGATGAATTCCAGTCGCCTCTCCTCGCCCCAACGGAGACTGCGTTCTTCCTTCTGCATGACGGTCCTCACATGGGAATAGAAAGTATATAGACAAAGTTAGTATGCTTGTATAGTTACTATCCCCATAACCGAATCATGTCAAACACACCGGGGCCTCGGGCGTCTCGGTTCAGGGAAGGAATGTGTGATGGCTCTCAATGATGCCCAGCTGCGGCGATATGACAGCAACGTGCTGCGTCTGTCGGCGGACAAGCGGAAAGAATACCACGAGCAGGTCGACCGGCTGATCGACAACCTCTGCAAGAACGTGCGCAACAAGACCGAGATCAAGATCACGAAGGTTGTAAAGGCCGGGTCCTTCGCCAAGTTCACCATTCTCCGCCGCACGAGCGAAGACCCGGTCGATGTCGACGTGGTATTCTACATCGAGGGCAAGGATGCAGACGCCGAAAGCCTCGAGAGCCTCAGCTCGCAGATCCACGATCTCCTGGTCGAACAGTATCCGAATAAGTCGGTCGAGGACTTCAAGATTCAGCGCAAGGCCGCGACTGTCCAGTTCGTTGGGAGCGGCCTCGCTGTCGATATTGTGCCTGTTATCGAGGACGATACCCGTGACGGCCATGGCTGGCAGTTCGACCTTTCCGATGGTTCGAAGATGGAGACCTGCGCTCCCTGCCAAATCAAGTTCGTTCGCGATCGCAAGAACGCCGATAAGGATTTCCGCACTCTGGTGCGGATGGGCAAGCGTTGGCGCAACCGAGCCGAGATCAAGCTCAAGTCGTTCATGATCGAGCTCATCTTCGCCTACCTGCTCGATCGCGACGGGCCGGAGGGTGGCATCGAACAGAAGTTCCGCAATTTCCTGCTCTACATCGCACAGAGTGGCCTGAAGGAGACCATCTCTTTTCCCGAGAACAGCGCGTTCTTCAGGCCGCAGTTCGACGATCCCGTGGTGATCCTGGATCCGGTTTGCAGCTCGAATAACGTGGCAAGCCGCGTCACCGAAGCCGAGCGGCTCGAGATCGTCGCGGCTGCGCAGGAAGCCTGGGAAGCGGCCAACTTCGCCTCGACCGAAGATGATGACGAAGTCTGGAAGGAGATCTTCGGTCCCAAGTTCAACACGGAGGATGCGTGATGAACACCATGACCAAGACCGCCACTTATACCAAGGTGGACGTCGCGAACGTTGTGCGGCGCTTCAAGACCGACCTGCTTATGATCGCCGACAGCACCGGTGCGATCACGCAGGACGAAGCTGCCGCCTACGCGCACGACGTCGAGCAACTCGCCCAGAATGGCTACCTCCGCAAAGTCGATCTGACCCTCCTCTCCTACGGAGTCGAGCAGCGGGCGCTGTGCTATACCGTCGATACCGATGCGGGTTCTCTGACCTCCAGTCGCCCCGGGGGTGTCCTGTGGCCGCGGGTCCCCTCTCCTTACCTCAGGATCGTGCTCTCCTATACGGACGAGTACGATAATGATGCCCGCGAAGCGATGCTTGGCAGGCTGCAGAACAGCTGGAGCCCGACCAGCGCCGATACCAGCCACTCCACGCTGAACAGCACGGGTGGACGCAACTACAGTAGCAACGCCTACGGATTCCAACGGAAGGATTGGACCCAGTGACCAAGACGACGATCTTCGATGCTGAGACCCTCGCTCCCGATCCCGGCCTGACCGAACGGGAAACAACGCTGCTCGGCTTCGCCTTGCGCTACGAGAGGGTCAGCGACCAGTTGAACCTCCTTCTCAACAAGGGGGAGGTCGATAGTTGGAGTAGGGGAAAGCATGGCGGCATCCTCCCGATCGCCAAACTCGTGGCAGATCAGTATCCGCTGGTCGTCTTCCATGGCGACGTCGGCACTGGCAAGACTGCCGTTGCGGAATGTATCGCCAATCGTCTTCTCAAGGAATCGAGTAGCGAGGACGCCGTCATCTTCCGGCTTTCGAACCGGGTGCGCGGAAGTGGTCTGGTCGGGGAAATGGGCAGTCTGCTGGCGGAAGCCTTCGACCGCGTGACCAAGGCCGTCGGAAAAAACCGCCGGGCAGTGCTGATCATCGACGAGGGGGACAGTATCGCTGCTTCGCGCGCGCAGGACCATAGCCATCACGAGGACAAGGTCGCGGTGAACACGCTGATCCAGAGTATCGACGACATGAGGCGGCTGCAGGGCCGTGTGGCGGTCATCCTCTGCACCAATCGCCTGTCCGCCCTCGATCCCGCGCTGCTCCGGCGCGCCGCCATCGTCGAGAAGATCGAGCGACCTTCGGAAGAGGCGCGCCGCGAATTGCTGGAAATGGACCTAGCAGGCCTCGACCTCAGGGCTTCCGAGCTCGACGAGCTCGTCAGCCTTAGCGGCCCGACCGATGAACGCCCCGGATGGACCTTCTCCGACTTCCGGACGAGGTTCTATCCCAAGGCGGTCGCCAAGGCCTTTCCGGATTCGGCCCTCACGTTCGAGGGACTCAAGGCCGCTGCGCTGGAGACGAGCGCATCGCGTGTGATGGAGGACCGCTGATGGCACGCTCTCCTCTTTTCGGGCGCCGCATTCATATCGCTGGTAGCATCTCCGGAGACCCCGCGATCGCGACGCCGGACGACGTCGCCGCGGCACAGGATCTGGTGCGCGGTTTGGTACTCTCGCTAATGCGCAAGGGTGCCAACTTCGTCGTGCCGGTGGACGCGGAACCCCAGCGCGGAGACGAGCTTCCAATCTGCTTTGACTGGATCATTTGGCAAGCGATTCGGGACGGGATGGCCAGTCGTCCCGCTGACGCGCCGGCACCGCTCGCTGTCGGCGTGCTGCACAACAAGAGCGAAGAGCAGATCCCGGGCGAGAGGCTCGAACTATGGGATGAGCTGCGTGACGGCCCCAGCGTTCTCATCGAGAGCGCCGCCAAATGGAACATGGCCGCAAAGCGCATGGAAGCGCAGTCGCGACATGGCGATATTCTGGTCACCCTCGGCGGTGGGGAAGGTGTCCTCTATCTGGCCGAACTCTACCATGACAACGGAAGGCCCGTGATCCCGCTCAACCTTCCGCTCGTAAAGCCAGATGAAGGGAGCCGGAGGCTCCATGATATCGCCCTGTCGAGCATCAGGAGCTCGGACTTCTTCCAGGTCGCGGAAGGCGGCAGCGCGCATGACTGGATGAACAGGATTCGCTTCCCTGCCCGCGTCCCGACGGATAAGCGCGTCGCGACACTCGTCGATCTGCTGGAATCGCTCGAGAGGCCACGGGCCTTCGCGGTCAGACTGCTCAATCCTGATCACGATGATTTCGGCGACGTGGACAGCTTCTTCGAGGCGGTGGTTCAGCCCGTGGTGGAAGGCGAACTGGGATTTCGGCTCACCGTGATCGACGGCCAGCAGGCCTATGAGCATGCGCGCATCGACCAGGAGATCTTCGAGAAGCTTCACCGGTCCGCACTCACGATCGCGGACCTGACGGGCAGCCGGCCCAACTGCTTCCTCGAACTCGGCTATTCGATGGGGCGCAATCTTCCTACGATCGTGACAGCGAGGGAAGGCTTCAATACGCCGTTCGACATCCAGACCTTCGCCGGACTTCACTGGAAAGCGTCCGGGTCCGTAAAGGAGCGGAGGAAAGCTCTGCTCGACCATATTCAGGCTGTGAGGAACCGCCCACCGATGGTTGCGACGACGGGATTGATCACGTGAGCGCGAACGAGATCTTCATATCGGTCGATATCGAGACCGCCGGACCGATCCCCGGTGAATTCAGCATGCTCACCATCGGCGCATGTGATGCCTATCGTCCAGATCGATCTTTCGAATGCGCGCTAAAGCCCACAAGCCAGAACTTCGACGAAGACGCACTACAAGTGACGGGACTTTCGCTCGAACGATTGGGACTAGAGGGGCTCGAACCCGCCGAGGCGATGTCGAGCTTCGCGGAGTGGGTTCACGGCATCTGCGAAGAGGCCGCCACCCCGGTCTTCGTGGGGTTCAATGCGCCATTCGACTGGTCATTCGTGAACTACTATTTCCACCGCTACGGAGGAGGCAATCCGTTCGGTTTTACCGCGCTCGACGTCAAGGCCCTCTATATGGGCGCGACGGGATGCAGCTGGTCTGAGACCAGCTCGAAACAGATCGCGAAAAAGCTAAAGCCGCGATCATCCGGAGACCACAATGCGTTGCACGACGCGCTCTACCAAGCGGAACTGTTTCGAGCCGTCCGCTCAATCGCGGCAGCCGCATGATAAGCCTTGGCGTCTTCTGGATGATCTAGAGCGGAACGGTACCCGCAAGAGGGTCGACCAGCATTTAAGTTCCATTGAAGGTGGTTGTGGACCGGCCTGCTAACGGGACCGCATTAGCGGGGTGATCGGCTTCTAAAAGGGGCCCCTCATTCTGATGGTCTAACGGACTACCACTGTCGCAGGAGGTCAATGGTGAATTCCTTCACGACCGAATCGCCGAACAACCACAACGACGTCCGCTTTCAAGCGATCGGAAATGGGACGTTGATGACCGAGATGAGGGCGCATAGTGGACCAGCAGGACCTTTGCCGGTAGCACTCAGTTCACTCTTGGTTACCGAGAATTCGATTCCTCCAATTCGCCTGCAATCGTGACGATGTCTGCACTTTAAGGCTTATCGTGCGCTTTAGGTAGTTTTAACAAAGGACTAGGCTAGGCAGACCCCGGCGGCGCATAGGTCACGGTGCATTGCCTGTGCTCATTGTAAAGTGCTTCGACCCCGCGCCCGATGGTCAGTTCGTGCCGCTTGATGGCGCCTCCGGCATGACGGACATCTACTTCGATGAAGCGATCGTGAAAATCATCATCGCGCGCCCTCTTGCTTCGCCGCACTAGGGCAAGCCTGGGGGCAGAGCCGCCAAAGCTGGTTGCATAGTCGGAGCCAAATTGGGTGCGGCTGCGGACGTCATCGAGGTCACCTTCGGCCTCGGGGGCGTACTCGATCATGATGCTTTCGAGGGTGCCAGCCGTGCTGCGCAGCGATTGGAGGAACTCGATCTGGGAGCGCCGCGCGGAATAGGTAGCGAGGGCATAGGGGTCACGGATCGTGACCTTTGCGATGTGGAGGCCGTTGAAGAGTGCAAGGATCTCCTCGGTTGGACGTTGCTCTCCTGGGCCCCTGCGCCACAGCCTGATCTGTGCGTCTGCGATTGGTCGCGGCAGGGATAGGGTCCGCCGCTCGGAGGAGCGCTGATCGAGTTCGATTACGGCAGATTGGCCTCTTTCGGGCTCGCCCTCGGCTTCCGTAGCCGCCTCTACTTCTGTTGGCACCGTTTCCTGTTTGCTCTCGGTTTCCTCGGTAGCGAGCGGTGAAACGGAAGCAGAGCCGTCTGCCGTCGGCGCGCCGGACAAGTTCTCCTCGTTCGGCGCCTCTTCCGTCACTTCACGTTCGAGCGAAACTTCGCGGAAGAGATCTCCCAGCTCGCCATCGCTTGCATCGGGCGGGAAGAACAGATCGCGGGTCAGCTTGCGCTTGCGTTCGATGAGTGCGTTGAGGCGAAGGTCAAAACTGGATGGCGCGAGATCGGGATCGGGATGAACCGCCATGGGGAGATACACATGGACGTCGCGTGTCTGCCCGATGCGGAATACCCGGTCGGTTGCCTGGTCTTCGACTGCCGGGTTCCACCAGCGCGAGAGGTGAATGACGTGATTTGCCGCAGTAAGTGTCAGTCCGACTCCTCCGGCTCTCGGCGAAAGGATCATGACTCCAAAGGTGCCCGGGTCAACCTGAAAGGCTTCGACGAGCGCCTGGCGTTTTGGCCCTGGGACGGTTCCGTTGATACGCGTGGGACGACGCACGAGGTCAAAGCGATCCGCGATGAGTCCGGCCAGCCGCTCCTGCATGGCGAGGTCTTCGAGGAAGATGAGCGCCTTTTCATTGGCAGTGGCAATATTCTCAAGGATCGTGAGGGTCTGTGCTAGCCGGGCTGAATCCTGGGCATAGGCATCAAGGTCATCAGGTGCCTGGCGCGGATCGAGTGGATGAAGCGAGACGCCGCGCATGTTGGCAAGCGCGGTCAGCATTCCGCCCTTGCCGAGATTGCCAGCCGCACCTGCAGCGGCTGCGCGAATGACCAGATCGCGATAGGCGCTTGCCTGTGCGGGAGGCATGTCCATCCTGATGGCGTGCACAGTCTTAGTGGGCATTCCGTCGAGCACTTCGCCCTTGAGTCGCCGCAACATGTAAGGTGGCCGCCCTTTGATCGGATCGGTCAGCTGCGACTTGAGCCTTGCCAGTGCATCGGGATTGTCCGTGGGGTGCCGCTTCTCGAAATCACGGCTGGCGCCAAGAAACCCTGGGGCGACGACATCCATGATGGACCACAGGTCCTGGAGACGGTTTTCGACGGGGGTACCGGTCATACCCAGCGTGAACTCTGCATTCAGAGCCTTCGCCGCGCGCGTAACCTGACTGCCGGGATTCTTCAGCTTCTGGATCTCATCGTAGATGATGAGACCAAAGCGCGTGCGGGCGAAGCTGAAGTGGTAATCGCGCAGCGTTTCGTAGGTTGTCAGAACTACCCCGGCATCACGCCAGTTGGCTGCGTCGAGTGAAGCCTTGCCTGTCTCGATATCCCTCGATCCGAAGATGTCTTCGTCGCGCAGCAGCTTTAGATTGCTGCCGAACGCAGGAACCAGAAGGCCTAGTTGCGGGTCGCGCAGATGCTTCTCGATTTCCGTACGCCAGGTTCCGAGAAGGCCGGTGGGCGCTACGATCAGGAAGGGCGCGCGAGGGCGTCTTGAGGCGCGTGCCTCTTCCTGGAGCCATGCCATGAAGGCTATCGCCTGGATGGTCTTTCCGAGCCCCATGTCGTCCGCAAGAAGGGCTCCGGGGCGACCTGCAAGCGCACTGTGCCCCAACCAGGTCAGGCCCTCTTTCTGATGCGACCTCAACGTGGACTGCAGCAGGTCAGGAGGATCGATATGTGGTAGCGCCTCTTCCTCGACCGTTTCGGTTACGCCAAGTGGCGCGTAATTAACCTCCTTGAAATTGTCGTGTACAACGAGAAAAAGCTTGCCCTGAGTGACGGCATCCCAGGCGTCCACATCTCCAGGATGCTCGGATTCTGGCGACTGGTCTCCCAATTGCGCAAATGGTGCGAAACTCGCGAGGGCCGCACGGCTCTGATCGTTGACGGGAATTCGCGCAGGCGGCGCCGGTCCATCCTCTTCGGCAGGCTCGAGCAGTCCTTCGACGTCGGCATCCGGCTTGCCTGCATCTGCAGCAATTTCGATCCGTAATGTAACTTGCTCAACATTTTTCGCTGGAAGCGCGAAATAGTCTTCGCCGATCCGCAGGCCGAACCTCTCGGGTATCCAATTGTTTTTCTGCGAGGGAACGATCCAGGGCAGTACGGGAGCGCGCCACACATCGACACCCGCAACACGCTCGGAAAACTGTTCCGTGTCGATGAACAGGTTTTCGAGATCTATTGCTTCGGCCTGCTCATCTCCGAGCACCTCGCGCATGACCTTGCGCGGATTGAGGATGAATGATCGCCGCTGCTCTTCGGGGGCATCCTGAACCTTGCGCACGACATCGAGCGCAGGACGAAGGTCCGGATCGATGCACAGGTATTCGCCGCTCTGAAGGACATAGACGGGGCGCGCCGCAGCATCCCTACGAAAGCGGTCGTGGGCAAAGAGACGCTGCGCGGAAGGAGCGAGGATGCTGTCGGCCTCCTCGTCGAGCGCCTTGCCACTTTCGCCTGCCTCGGAAACCGACCGAGCACTGAAGAGCACCGGATCGAATTCGGTTCGATCAGGTGTGAGTGTCTTCAGCTTGAGCGAAAGACTGGATGCGTAATGGACCCTGAGGTCTTTCAAATAGGCTTCGCTCTCGATCGGAAGCTGGGGATCTTCCGGCCAGTGTTCTCTCAAACGTGCAAGCGCCTCGAAACGCTCTGATCGCTCAAGTGCCCGGGTAAGCGGCTCGGCGGC
This sequence comes from Erythrobacter sp., assembly GCA_043567175.1. Lineage (GTDB taxonomy): Bacteria > Pseudomonadota > Alphaproteobacteria > Sphingomonadales > Sphingomonadaceae > Erythrobacter. The sequence goes on along the minus strand of CP121323.1, from coordinate 194,642 downwards.
CTCATGGAGTGACCAGAGGGGTTCTGGAATGCGGCGTGGTCCGCTCTCGGTAAGAAGCAGCGCACCTCGCGGCTTGGCGCGAACAGGTTGTCCGCCGGGGCGGACCCATCGTACCGCGAGCCTGAACTCATCCTGGTCGATCCGGTTCTGCGCGCGCAAATCGAGTGCCAGCGGCGTTGGCGGCGGCAGGCCCAGAAGGGCTGCCGTGTTCGCATTGAGCGAGGCCACGGCGCGCGGGGTAAGCCTCAGATCGGCATCCGTTAGTTGGGCTCCTGGTGCTGTCTCGTCCTCCTGAGCGAACTCAGACAGCAGCGATGCAATCGCTCCTGATGTGTCCGGGCGATTAGCGGACCAGTCTGCAGAGGGGAACTGTTTGTCACCTTGCTCGAGCGACACGACAAGCTCGTCGCCATCCTCACGCCATACGAAACGCGCCTGCTCACTCTTGCGAAAGGGGTTCTTAAACACCGCGCGGTCTCCACGATGCCTTTGGCGAATAGAAATTGCGTCCCTCGATTATCCGGGCGAGCGACTTCTGCCAGCTGAAGGTCTTGGGGGAGACATGGCTCTCCTGGATCGGCGCGCTGTACAGTTCGCCGGATCGATACCGGTCTTTGAAGAGCTGGGGTGCGCCTCTGTCGCCTCGGTTCCAGACCTGGTATTTGGCCGAGTGACTCCAGTCGACGATTGTGAAGTCGCCCATCTGGAGGATGAGGGCAGCGTGCTGCGGAGACTTGTCGCTCTGCTTACCGAAGGCGTTGAAGGACTTGTCGCCGGTTTCGCGGGCTGTCTTTCGGGCCAGCCGCCCGCCTTCGTCGCCAAAGGCCACCCAGGCTGCATCGATACCGGGGGCCGAGCCATCGCTGAGTAGATAGGACATCCAGAATGCGCGGCGATATGCCCACATGAGCCTTGAGGCGCGGTCGGGCATGAGCCGATCGACGATATCGAGAAACTGGAGGACCGAGGCGCGGGTTAGCCAGCGCATGAGAACGGCGTAGGCGCCCGGTGCCCGGTCCATGACGGTGCGCCAGCGTTCTGGCTTGGCGCGCGGATCGCCGCCTCCGAAGCGCTCGAGCATATCGAGGAGGGCTGATTTGTGAGCTTCGCTTGGCTCCTCAATTTCCCAAGGCGTGAGGCTGGCTTCGACAAAATCAGGCCAGACTCGCTGATAGCCGAAATCGCCGGTCTCGTTTCGTGCCCATTCGATCAGCGTTCGCTGGCCTGAAACCGCCTCCTGCCCCGTCATCCGCATGACGAGATGACAGGCGAACCTGAAGGTTGCTTCGGCAAGACCGCCAAAACGGCGTCCTGCGGTGTCGAGACCGGATTCCTGCAAGACCCTGAAAGGATCCTCTCCGCTGGCAAGGACTCGGCGTGCAAGAACTTCAGGTGCTCGAGTGGGGTCGAGAAGGGAGAAGCTCGAGATCCTTTCAGGCCAGCTGTCGTTTTCGCGCCAAGGCCACCTCGAGGCGAGGGCCTCGAGCCGGTTGGCGAGCGAGGCGAGAGTCGGGCTCTCGTTGTCGAAGCCATCGAGATAGGCATCGATGACTGCGAAGAATGCGGCGCGCCGCCGGTTGCGTTCGACCTCGCTCAGCAATCGATCGATGACTGCCTCATCTTCCGCAGGGGGATACGGGGGATGCAGCACTGCCTGACACCCGTTCCGGAGATCTCTTCGAGACAAGGTTGCCGAGGAGGAATTTGTTGCCCATTGCGCGATACGTTGCTGCAGTTCCCCAACTTCTTCGATTTCGCCTGTGCGGGTGCTGCCGTTCTGTTCGATGCGCGCCACAGTGCGACGCAGTTCTTCGGGCTCGGTAGTACCAACGCGCATTCGTGCGACGAGTAGCTTGGGGTCAGCGACAAGATTGGCGAGGTGGCTCATTCGTCCGTCAGCCTGTCCTCAAGGGTTTGCCTCGCTTCGCCTGAGTCAGGTGCCATCATGATGAGGCGAAGGTCGATCCGGCGGTTCTGTTGCTTGCTTGCCTCGTCGCTTCCCTGCGATCCTGGCACAGGACGCTGGGGTCCATATCCGCTCACGCTAAGAATAGGCTCGCAGCGCTCCTGTTTGGGAGCGCACAGACCGACAAGATCGGGTTCGAATTCCGCCAACGCACGAAAAGTGTTTGTCGCCCGAACCACCGAAAGGTCCCAGTTGTCGCGCAGCGCACCAGACCCACCGTAGCGGTCGCTATCGGTATGTCCCTCAATGTACACAGATTCGATCAAATGCTGGCTTTCCGGGCATGTCGCGCTTCGCGGGCTCCCCTGACTGTAACATGGGAGCACGTCACGGAGCGCGTCGGCAAGATAGCCGACATTGGTCCTGCCTTCCGGCTTGAGCTGGCTCTGGCCGCTGTCGAAGAGAATGGAATCGGGCAGGCGCAGAATTCCGTTCTCGCGATCGATGACAACCTCGACACCTCTTTCCTTGAGGGTTTCCTGGAGCTGCTCGAGAATCTCGGTGCGCGTCTGGTTTGCGCCGGTGAGCTCCTCGGTGACTTCCTGAAACTGGAGTGCGAAGTACATCAGGAGGATGATGAACACGAACACCAAGCCTACCATGAGGTCGGTCATGGATACGAAGTAGTTTTCCTCTTCGACAGCGTGGTCGTGAGCTTCCTCGAAGATCATTCAGCGGCTTCCCGAATGGTCCGCGTTTCCTCGACGAAATCATCGAGGGACTCGGCATATTCCTCGATCTGCGTGAGCGTATTGCTCAGCCGGCTCACAGCGGCAGCCATTTCGCGATCGGTTTCCTGCGCGAACTTGCGGAACTGCGTCAGACTGTCGCCGAGTGTTTCTGCAAGCTTCTCGGTCGCCTTGGAAAGCGCCTGATCGACACCTTCGAAGCGGGCGCGATAATCGCTCCAGGCGGTTTCCGCTGATTGCTGGGTTGAGCGGATGGAGTCGGCAAGCGAGCGCATCTCGGTGAGCGCTGCCATTGCGGCCGCCCGATCAGCTTCAACGGTATCGGCAACGCGGCCTGCTGCCTGGCTAACGGAGCGCGCAGCTTCGGCAACCGGTCCTGCGGCACTGGCAAAGCCCTGAGCCGCATCGCTCATCGATGTCGCGACCGTTCTCGCGCTGTCAGTCACATTGCGCATGGCTTCTGCGGTCTGCGCAGCCTTCTCGCTGGACTGGCTGAAACCGACACTGGCGCGTTCGACCTGTTGTGCTGCCTCTCCCACTGCATCGCTGAGCTTTTTCGTGGTGTCCCGCAGCTCGCCGCTCGAGGCTTCGATAGCCTTGCGGAAGGTTTCTCCGCTTGCCTCGACACCGCTCTTGAGCGTCTTCTCCACTTCCTGCTGGATTGATCCGGCTGCTTCACTTCCTGCCGTCTGAAGCGTCGTCAGCATCGTAGTCAGCATGGTATTGGAGCGAGCCTGTGCATCCTCGATTCCTGCCAGGATGTCTGCAAGTGCCTTTTGTTGAGCGGCCTGCGCCGCATCACTCTGTTCGGTGATCCGTGTACCCATGCCGTCAACCTGGCCTGCAAGCCGGTCGAAGGCCTCACGGATATCGGAGGCAGCCTTGGAGAAGTCTTCGCCTGCCAGGCGGATCTGGTTGGCAGCGTCTGCGCCGCTGTTGCCAACCGTTTGTCCGATCGCATCGAGCTTGCCGCGAAGTTGTCCCAATGTCTCGCTTAGGCCGCGCAATTGCTCGCCGCTCACCTTTTCGATGGCTTCGCGGGCTCCAGCGCCAATGCCCTGCGTAACCGAGGTCATGTTGTCGTTGAGCTCGGTCAGCGAGGCGGCGACCGGAGCAATCGCCTGAGTGAACTGGGCGCCGATCCGTTCGGAAAGCTGCAAGGCGACGTCGGTGTTGAAGAACTTCAGTTGATCGCGCTGCTCGCGAAGGACGTCCAGCTGCTCGACGGCGAGTCTCTGCGGAGAGACATAAAGCAGGCCGCGCTCGAGCAACTCGCAGATCAGATCAGTATCGCGGCGGATCTTCTTGCTGAGATTGTATTCGGTGAAGCGCAGCCAGATCGAGGCGCCAAGACCTGCGACCGAGGTAAAGAACTTGGCGCCAGCGACGGTAAGCAGGTGTTCAAGGGACAGTTTCGCAGCGGTGATGTCCTCACCCATGTTCTGCGCTGCTGTGTTGAGTGCGACGATCAGCCCGAGGAAGGTCAGGATAAGCCCGACGCCGACGAAGATATTCGAGGCGAAATGCAGGACTGTCAGCTTTGGCGCTGCGCGGTTGAAGAACGCGCTTGGACGATTGGTATTGCGCACGGGTGAGGCGCTCTCATCGACCATGGATTCCTGAAATTCACGCCAGGCCTGGACGAGGTTATGTGCGCCTTCCTGCTCGGTCCCCATTGCGCCTGAGACTTCGATGTAGTTTTCGGCAAAGGTGCGCCTTTCGGCGTCGGGATCCCGATCAGTCCCGAGAGCCGATTGCAGCGCGTCGATCCGTTCCCGTGCAGCAGCAAGGTAGGGGACGACCCTCTTCTTTGCTCGCTGCCTGACGATAAAGGCGGCGGCGAACATGATTGGCAGCAGCACGAATGGTGCGACCCAGCGCTCACCGTAGACGAAGTCTAGGACGCTCAAGAAAGCGTCTAAGAATTGCTCAAGATATGCGCTCATGTGCCCCCATAACGATTCGTACCTGTCGAAGAAGTCGATGATCTCTGGTTGCTTCCCACGTTCAGCGGTATAACTGGCTTCGAATGGACCGGTATGGCAAGCATTGAATTGCTCGCACATCGCTCCAGCTCGCTAGGCTGATATCTTGATCGGCCAGCATTCTTGCCGCTTTGCTGTCACGAAGGTCCAACTTGGTCGCAAACTGCGACAAGCTCGTTGATCGAAATGAGGGCTCTTAGCTTTGCAATAAATTTGCTTGGATCGTTTGCGAAATTTCAGCGTGACCTCTCCAACAGCTAATGGCAGTCAGTACAAATGTCGATTGTCTGGAAAATCATCCGCATTATCGGGCTTTACGTCGTCTCTTTCTTCGTTTGCGCAATAATCGCGGCAATTGCTTTGGACGGCCTACCCGATGCGCTTGAAGCTTTGTTCGCGCTCCTCGCGCCGATTGCGTTTGTCTGGTGGTACGAAAAGCGTCGCGCGACCAAGATCTCAGAGCGGAAGAACTTCACAGATAACCCTGTCTCGGTGGACAGCGAACAACAACAACTGCGCCAACCCAACGCCTATCAGACATTGCAAAACAATGCCGAGCTTGTCCGGGTCGGACAGCGCTCGAGAGCCGAACTTGATACAGCGGCAAATCGAATGGCAGTTGAAAAACTGGCGCGGAAAAGCCGGCCGGACCAGTTTCCAGATCAGCATTCGCAGACAGAAAGGCCGAACAGAATGCCGCCAGCAAGGTCGCAAGGCTGGGTACCAAAGGGGCAATCCGTCACTGTCGCGGGTCGCACGATCAATGGGATGGTTTATGTCGGCAAGCCACCACGAATTAGCTCACCTTACCATGGCGAGAGCTGTCGAGCCTATATCGATCCCTCACTGTCCGTCGCGCGGGTCGGTTCGGACAAGAATGGCGATCACATGTCATATTGGCCGGGCTATTCAAGCATCCCAGCCGTTTGCAGAGCCACATATCTTGATTGGCTGGCGGGCGGTCGAGAAGACGGGACTATTAACCCTGGCTACATGTTCCTGTTTTTCTATGGTTTGGAGCGCCGGTTTCTGGTCGAACAGCCTTCCGACGACGAAAGGATCGAAATTGTTACGGAAGTAGTACGTCTCAAATCCCTTTTTTCAGAGAACTATTCCGCTCAAAGGTATCTCGGCGAATTCGTCGATCTGGCACGCATCGCAGCTATGGGAAAAGTGTCGCTCGATGATCCGGCATTGAAACAAGCCATTCTTGAGAACCGCAGTTGGGATGTACCGTTCTCGCTGAAATTCGCGCTTGGCGGTATCATTGCTAACGGCAACGCTCTGGACGCTGAATGGATGCATTTGTGGCTCATGTGCCATCCTGAGCGCCGCATGCGTACTCCAGCAGAGCGCTGCGGTGAGGAATTCAAAGCGCTCTTCAAGTTGAAATTCGAGGCACTCTATCCCGACGGCCTGAAAGTTCGGGTGCCTCGCAAACTCCTGAAAATGGAGTACCGCGCTGCGTCAAGCGAATTTAACTGTTCCGTAAGCCCATCAACCGGAGACGGCGGCGATGTGGCGATTCCCGACGTTACCGATTTGCGGTCGCCGGTGCAGAAAGCACAGAAGATTGCAGATGAGGTTATGGATGAACTCGATAAATTCAGCCGCTATCTTGGGCGAAATCCAGAGGGCCGGGGAACCATTGAAGCACAGGCGCTGCTACCTGCTGAGCTTTGGAGCCTGTTCCCGTCAGGCGAGTTGGAAGAACTCAAGGACTGGGCGCGCGAGCGAGTAGCGGCGTGCGGTCTGGTCCCGGCACTTGATTTGATCTCGCGCCTAGAAGGCGAAACACCGGAGAAGCTCGGTAAGCGGAACTTGACTGGCGCGGCAGATGCACTCGCCCGGATCGGCTTCGGCATGGCTCCCGACCCGAGATTTTCACTGCGTGGACCGAAGATCGACGAACCCGTCGTGATCTTCGAACTCGGCGAGCCGGTCAAACAGCTTGAAGAGGTCTCCCCGGCATATCGGACCGTATTGCTTGAACTAGCGCTGGCGACCTTCGTCGCACATGCCGACAGCAAAATTGTGGAAGCCGAACGCAGGGCACTCCGTGACACGATCGACGCTGTCAGCGGCCTGACTGAGCTTGAAAGAAGGCGTCTCCACGCCAACCTCGAGTGGTATCTCGATGTTCCGCCAGACATGTCATGGCTGCGCAGCAAGTTGAAAGATGCGGGCGCGGAGCATCACCTTGCCTTGCGCGGGGCGGTTGTGGCGATTGCCCACGCTGACAGCGTGATCAAGTCTGAAGAAGTGGCTTGCATCGAGAAGATCTACAAGGCTCTGGGGATCGATGCTGGCCTCGTTTACGCCGATCTCCACGCTGGCGACGTGCCAGACGGCCCGGTGCGCGTCAAAGCCGCCGAGGTGGAAGCACCGGGCGAACAAATACCGGATGAACCGAAAGCCAAAGCTGCTTCGCTCGATGCAGCGCGTATTGCCGCTATTCGAGATGACACCGAGCGCGTTTCAAGCGTTCTGGGCGAGATTTTCTCGACCGACGAAGACGTGAACGATGAGGTCATTGCAGCGCATGCTCTTCCATCATCAATGGCTGGTCTCGATCCAAAGCACGCGATGCTTGTGGAGCAGATAATCCAGCGCGAACACTGGACCGACGACGAGTTTGACGAGATCGTCGGCAAGCAAGGCCTCATGCCATCTGGCGCGCTTGAGGTAGTCAACGAGTGGGCTTTCGATAAATTCGATGAGGCCTTGCTCGATGAATATGACGGATATGACGTATCGCCGGACATAGCAGATACGTTGAGAGCCGAGATGGCGAAGGGGGATTAATTCATGTCGAGACTGAAACCGCGCGAACGCGACGCCATCGTTCAGGCGCTACGCGCCGGTGTTGTTCCCAAATTGGGGCTTCGGCACATTCAGGTCGGACGAGCGCGTGAGATCGAGGAACTCGTCAAGGACATGGACCGGATCGCTGATGGCGGTTCAGCCATTCGTTTCATCATCGGCGAGTATGGCTCCGGCAAGACCTTCTTCATGAACCTGATCCGGCTTGTAGCGCTCGAAAAGGGACTGGTCGTCATGTTTGCCGACCTTGCCCCGGATCGGCGCATCCACGCGACCGGCGGGCAAGCACGGGGCCTCTACGCGGAGATGGCGCGAAATCTTGCCACCCGGACAAAGCCAGATGGTGGTGCATTGTCGAATGTTGTCGAACGCTTTGTCAGCCAGGCCCAGCACGATGCCGAGGCGCAAGAACAATCGACAGATGACATCATTCGCCAGCGCCTTGCCCATTTCGAGGAGCTGACAGGAGGCTTCGACTTCGCGCAGGTGATCCGCCGGTATTGGGAGGGACATGAAACCGGCGATGAAGAACTGAAATCGGCAGCAATTCGATGGCTGCGCGGCGAATTTGCTACGAAAACCGATGCTCGCAAGGCTCTGGGTGTTCGCACAATCGTCAATGACGCAAGCGTCTACGATCACCTCAAACTGATGTCAGCATTCGTCTGTGAAGCGGGCTACAAGGGCTTGCTCGTTGGCCTCGACGAAATGGTCAACCTCTACAAGTTGACTTCATCGCAAGCCCGCAATGCCAACTATGAGCAAATCCTGCGCATTCTGAACGACGTGCTCCAAGGCAGCGCGGAGAACCTTGGGTTCCTCATGGGAGGAACGCCGGAATTCCTCATGAATACGCGGCGCGGCCTCTACAGTTATGAGGCTCTCCAGTCTCGCCTCGCAGAGAACACCTTTGCGCGTGACGGACTGGTCGATCTCTCCGGGCCGGTCATTCGACTGGCCAGCCTTACGCCTGAAGACCTGTTCGTGCTCCTGGCTAACATTCGCGCCGTCATGCAGGGCGATGAAGCAATCCTGCCCGACAACGCCTTGGAGGCGTTTATGGCACACTGCTCGGACAGGATCGGGGAGGCCTATTTCAGAACCCCCCGGAACACGGTCACGGCATTCGTGGATCTTCTGGCGGTGCTCGAACAAAACCCAGGCGTCGAATGGTCGGACCTCATCGAAGAACTCGACGTGGCGGAGGATTCTGGTGACGACATGAGCGATGTGGATGAGAGCGTTGGCGCCGTTCCCGAGAGCGACGAGCTAGCCAGTTTCCGACTGTGAGCACTGCGTTCGACAAGCTGGCTCGACCAATCCAGAAATGGATACGTCAGCAAGGCTGGAAGGAATTGCGCGATATTCAGGCGCGCGCAACACACGTGCTAATGGACGGCAATCGTGACCTGATTGTCGCTGCCAGCACCGCCGGAGGCAAGACCGAAGCCGCATTTCTCCCGCTACTGTCCCAAGTGCTCGACGAACCCAGTGAGGACTCCGGATTTGATGTTCTGTATGTCGCACCGCTGAAGGCGCTCATCACCGATCAGGCGAGGCGACTTGAAGACATTTGTCGCGATACAGACTTGCCTATCACGCCGTGGCATGGCGACGTTTCGTCATCGGTGAAGGCTAAGGCTACCAAGCGACCGAGGGGCGTGCTGCTAATCACCCCGGAGTCTCTTGAAGCGCTATTCATTCGACGCGGATTGGAGATTCCGAGACTGTTTGGCGCAACGCGCGCAGTCATTCTCGATGAATTGCATTCGGTCCTCGACAGTGAGCGCGGAATCCAGATGCGTTCGCTTCTCACGCGGCTCGAAATTGCTCTAAAGAGACCTATTCGCCGGGTTGGTTTGTCGGCCACACTCGGAGATATGGAACTGGCGAAGGCTTATCTTCGTCCTGACAGCCCAAGTGAAGTCGAACAGGTCATTGCCGAGGGAGGATCAGCCGAATTGCAGCTTCAGCTCCGTGGCTACGTTGCTGGCGACAAGGACGATGAAGGTCCTTCAGCGACGGATGCCATTGCGCAGCATCTATTCGAACATCTGAGAGGCAGCGACAATCTTGTCTTTGGCGGTGCGCGTCAGGCAGTTGAAATCTACTCAGATCGGTTACGCGCACTTTGCGAAAAGGAACACCTGCCACAGGAGTTTTACCCTCACCACGCCAGCCTGTCGCGCGAACATCGAGACTTCGTCGAACGTCGTCTGAAAGATGGTACTGTGCCGACGACTGCCATCTGCACTTCCACGCTGGAATTGGGAATTGATATTGGCGATGTAACTTGTGTCGGCCAGATTGGCGCACCGTTCAGCGTCGCATCGCTCAGGCAAAGGCTTGGCCGATCAGGGCGGCGACCGGGCAAGCCAGCCATCCTTCGGCAATACGCAGTCGAGGCGAAGCTCACGCCTACCAGCAATTTTTCGGACCGTCTTCGCCTTGGGATGGTGCGAGCCATTGCGATGATCGAATTGCTTTTGGAAGGCTGGTGTGAACCGCCGCAACGCGAGGCCCTTCACCTTTCGACCCTCGTTCACCAAATCCTCTCAGTGATCGCCGAGCGAGGCGGAATACGTGCGCAGCAACTCTACGGGATTCTCTGCCAGATCGGGCCATTCCGTCAGGTCGATACACAGCTGTTCCTGGATGTTTTGCGAGCACTCGGGCAACCTGAGGTCGAGCTTATTGAGCAAACCAATGATGGACTCTTGCTGCTCGGTGCCAATGGCGAAAAGCTGGTTGAGCACTACAGCTTCTATGCCGTGTTCCAGACACCCGAGGAATACCGGCTAATTTCCGGCGGTAAGGAGCTTGGAACACTTCCCATCGACAACTTGATCGCGCCCGGAATGCTTCTCATTTTTTCGGGCAGGCGCTGGCTGGTGCAGGAAGTTCTCGACCGGGATCGTGTCATTATGGTTGCACCAGCGAAAGCCGGTGTGCCGCCCATCTTTGGCGGCGATCCCGGCAACATCCACGACCGGGTGATCGAGCGAATGTTCCATGTTCTGGAAGGACAAAAGCGCCCGATCTATCTTGATGCGACTGCGCTGGAGCTACTCGACGAGGCACGCAGCAATTTCGGCCAGCTGCAATTTGACCCCGGATGGATTGCGCAACTCAGCGACAACGCTGCTGTCATTGCGACAAAAACGGGTTCCGTTCGGACAACGACCCTAGCACTCGCCCTTCGCGCGTGCGGCTTTACCGTGCAGACACACGACGGATTTCTTGAAGTGTTCGGGAAGGACGAAAGCCCGGAGTTGCTCGACGCACTTTCTACGCTGGCAGATGGCAAAGAGGTGGCCCTATTTGCTCATTCACCGAACCTGTTGTTCGAGAAGTTCCATCCCCACCTGACTGAAGACTTACTTCGACGCGATGCCCTTTCCTCAAGGCTTGACGCCGGGTGTCTACCGAGTTTGGCAGCATCAATTCTTGGAGATCAGTCTTGAAAGTCGTCGGAGATCAGCTTCGCTTCAGCGCAACCGATTTGGTCGGCTACCTCAATTGTCGGCACCTGAGTGGTCTGGAACAAGCCGTTGCCAAGGGTGAGCTGGCGAAACCCAAATACTACGATCCTCTGCTCGAAGCTCTGTGGGAACGCGGGGCTAAACATGAGCAGGACTATGTCGAGCACTTGGCCTCCCTCGGGCTGCACGTCGTGCGTATCGACGGTGTTGAGATTACCGATGAAGCTGTTGCGGCAACGCACGAGGCCATGCGCGCAGGCGTGGACGTCATCGTGCAGGGCGCTCTGCGTTCGGACGCATGGGTCGGTCGCGCCGACATCCTCCGGAAGGTCGATACGCCGAGCGATCTCGGCGGTTGGTCCTATGAAGCTGTCGACACCAAGCTGGCCCGCGAAACCAAAGGCGGGACGGTTCTCCAGCTTTGCCTCTATTCCGAGCTCATCGGCGAGGTTCAGGACCGTATGCCGGAGTTTGCGCACGTCGTTCCACCCTTGACCGATTTTGTGCCCGAGCGCTATCGCGTCTCCGATTTCGGGGCATACTACCGCCAGGTAAAGGGAGGAATGGCGGCCAATTTCGCTTGCGGGGATCCGCAGGAGTCATACCCGGAACCGGCTGCGCATTGCGATATCTGCGTGTGGAGCACCCGCTGCGACAAGCAACGGCGCGACGATGACCATCTTTGCCTCGTGGCAGGGATTTCGAGCCTTCAGATCGCCGAGCTCAAGGAGCACGGGGTCACGACGGGTGCTCAGCTTGCCGAACTCGCCATGCCCTTGCCCTGGAAACCAGAACGCGGCTCGCTCGAGAGCTTCACCCGCGTTCGCGAGCAGGCCCGTGTTCAGCTGGAAAGCCGTCTTGCAGGAGAACTCAAATTCGAGCTCCTTGCACCAGTCCCCGGATTTGGCTTGGCTTGCCTGCCCGAGCCCGATGAAGGCGATATCTTCCTCGATTTCGAGGGTGATCCCTTTGTTGGAGAGCACGGTCTCGAATACCTTCACGGTTTTCATTACATCGACGGCGGAGAGACGCGCTATCAGGGTCTCTGGGCGCTCGATCGCAAGGCAGAAAAGACAGCATTCGAAACCTTCATCGATTTCGTAATCGCGCGGCTTGAAGCCTATCCCAACCTCCATGTCTATCACTACGGGGGATACGAGCCGGGGGCGCTCAAGCGGCTCATGGGCCGCTATGCCACCCGCGAAGATGAACTCGATCGGCTTCTGCGCGGCAAGGTTCTCGTCGACCTTCTCAGCGTCGTGCGACACGCAATTCGTGCTGGCGTTGAAAGCTATTCGATCAAGAAGCTCGAGCCGCTTTTCGGCTACGAACGCGATGCCAAACTGCCCGACGCGAACCAGGCTCTGACGCGGCTTCAGCTGTGCCTCGAAGCGAGCGATCTTACAGGGATCGAGGCCGAGGATCGCGCTACCGTCGAGGCTTACAACCGCGATGACTGCGTTGCGACGCGGTACTTGCGCGATTGGCTCGAAGTGCAGCGGCAGAAATTGGTCGAACAGGGAGCCGACATTGCGCGCCCGGAGATCTCCGATGGCGCACCAAGCGAAAACCTCTCCGAATGGCTCGAGCTGATCACGCCGTTGATCGAGCAACTTACCGATGGAGTGCCGGTCGATCCGGCCGATCGATCAGCCGAGGAGCACGGTCGCTGGCTTTTGGCTAACCTGCTCGAGTGGCATCGCCGCGAGGAGAAAGCAGGCTGGTGGGAATTCTTCCGCCTGTGCGATCTTTCTGCCGAAGATCTGCTGGATGAGCGCGCGGGTCTCTCAGGTCTCAAGTACATCGAGACGGTGGGTGGAACAGCAAAATGTCCGATCGACCGCTACAGCTTTCCAGCTCAGGAAGCCGACATTCGCCCGGGCAAGGGAATTAAGGTTCAGGGTGGCCAATCGGTCGGTTCTGTCGAGGACATTTCCCGCAGCCACCGGACTGTCGACATCAAGAAAACCTCGGCCATGGCGAGCGAGCATCCCGAAGCGATCTTCGTCCACGAGCATGTTTCATCGAAGCCCATGCAGGAGTCGCTTGTTCGACTGGCACACTATGTCTGCGAGCATGGCATGTTCGACGGCGATGCCTACCGACCCGCTCGAGACATGCTCATGCGCGAAGGTCCGCAAGTTGGAGGCGATGCGCCCATCAGGATGGACGGCGAAACGCCGCTGGCCGCCGGCGTGCGGATTGCGCCGCTAGTTGCGTCAGGTGTTTTGCCCATCCAGGGACCACCCGGAACCGGCAAGACGCACACTGGCGGGCACATGATCTGCGAGCTGGTGAACCAAGGCAAGAAGGTAGGGATTGTGGCCAATGGCCACGATGTGATCCGCAACCTACTCGACAAGGTTATCGAGGTTGCCGAGGAAACCTCCACGCCGCTTGTGTGCATTCAAAAGCCGAAAGGGGGGTCAAAGGAAGAGGCCACCGACCGCCTTCGCTTTGCCAAGAAGAACAATGGTGAGGTCTTCGCCGCTTTGCATGGCGATTGCCAAGTCGCAGGCGGGACGGCGTGGCTGTGGTCGACCGAGGACGCGTTCAAATGTCTTGACGTTTTGTTCGTCGATGAGGCTGCGCAGATGTCCCTCGCAAATGTGCTCGCGGTCTCGCAGGCAGCCAAAACGCTGGTCTTGCTCGGTGATCCTCAGCAACTCGACCAACCAATGCAGGGAAGCCATCCGGACGGCACTGGATGCTCGGCTCTCGACCATCTCTTGTCGGGGAAACAGACGATAGCATCTGACGAAGGACTGTTCCTCGATGTCACCTGGCGGCTACATCCCGATATTTCCGGATACACGTCAGAGCTCTTCTATGAGAGCAAGCTTGAATCGAAGGAGGAAACGGCGGGTCAACGCGTCAATGCCAGCGGCATTGCTGGGGGCACGGGACTTCGCTTCTTGCCCGTCGAGCACAAAGGCAATCAAAACTGCTCTCCCGAGGAGGCCGACGTTATCGCAGCCTTGGTAGACGATATTCTCAAGCAAGGAGCGACCTGGGTTGACCGCAATGGGGAAGAGCGTCCTATCGGAAGCGACGACATCCTGATCATCGCTCCGTACAATGCGCAGGTATTTGAAATTCAGCAGCACCTGCCGCAAGCACGTGTTGGGACCGTCGACAAATTTCAGGGGCAGGAAGCGCCGATTTCAATCTACTCCCTTGCAAGCTCTTCGCATGCAGACGCACCGCGAGGGATGGAGTTTCTCTACAGTCTCAATCGCCTGAACGTTGCGACATCGCGCGCGAAATGCGTGACGATCCTGGTTGGGTCTCCGCAAGTCTTCGAAGCCGACTGCCGCACGCCGAGACAAATGCAACTTGCAAATGCGTTCTGCCGATATCGTGAGTTTGCCGATCAACCTTGAGTTTGCTGAACCGGCTGAAACTCATATGCCGAAATCCAGCGTCTTGCTCTCGCTTCGGGTAAGTTCCTTTTCGGCCTTGTTAGCCTCATCCGGTTTCGGCTGATCGACTCCGCTACCTTTCTCGGCACTAGACTTTACGCTTCCCGTGACCTCGATCGCTGAGGCCTTTTCACCTTTGTTGCGTGCGACCGCTGCTCCCAGCTTGTCTGAGCTATCGACCACCAGCGTGAGGTGATCGCGCAGCCTCGTAACGGTGACGAGAAACGTCTTCTGGTTCGACAGGTTGCGCTCGCGGCTGTCCATCACCGCAATACCGCGATCCGATGTCAGACCCTGCGCCATGTGCGCGTTGAGCGCATAGGCGAGGTCGATCCGCTTGAGCATCGGGTCGTCCTTCTTGAGCTCGACCTGGTCCCCCTTGGAGGTTTCGAAGGTGACCGTGCCGCCTGCGATTGCGATAACCCTTGCCTGATCGGCATTGAACAGGGCACGCCGGTGATCGTTGCGGGTCCACCGAATCCGGTCGCCTTCATGGATTTCGAGTTTGCGCGGTTCGAGCAGTGTCAGATGATCGTTGCTCTTCCCCGCCCTGATCCGCGCAGGATCGAACCGGAACCGCCTGCCACGCTGGTCCTCGACCTCGACCAGCCTCCCTTTCCGGTCCTGTCTGAGAACGCGATATTCGCCGACAGGGAGGCCAAGCGCCTGCTGTTTCCTCGAGACCTCGAGCACCCGTCCCGGCCGGTAGACCGGGATATGTCGCAGTTCTTCCCGGGTCATGTTCACGCGGTCGAGGACATCAAGCCTCATCTTGCCAGGACCGATCTCGCTATTGGCGAGAAGGCCCTGCTGGACCGCCGCGTTGACCGCGGAACGGATTGCCCGGCCGGAAGCGTAGATCGAAGTCCGCGCGCGGGTTTCCTTGTCGAGCGATAACCAGGTTTCGGCGGCCACGAGCGCCCCATCGCCTCTTGCCTCGACGGTATGCGACTTGAGGTGGCGAATTGCCTTGCGTACGTCACCCGCCTGGGCTGCCGCCTGTGCTTCGCGCACGACCGGGTCTCGAGCGCGCAAGTTTGTTGCCATCTCGGCGCGCGCGATACCGGCCCGCTGAAGCAGCGCGAACGGCTTGCCCGCATCGACCGCGCCCAGCTGCTTGCGGTCGCCCATCAGAACCAGTCGATGCACGCCTGCCAGATTGGCGAGGCGAACGAGCTTTTCCTTGTCTTCGTTCGAGACCATCGAGGCCTCGTCGAGCACCAGCACATGATCCTTGAGGCTCGCCTGCGCCTCGGCGCGTAGTGCGCCATTGCCCGGATCGTTGAGCAGCTTGCTCCAGCCACCAAGAAAGCGCGCGAGTGTCTGCGAACCGATCCCGGTGTCGCGTTCGAGCATCTGGACAAGAGTGTTCTGGATCGCGAGCCCGATGATCGGATGGCCCTCATCGCGCAGCACCTCCGCAACGGGCTTCAACACACTGCTCTTGCCGGCACCGGCGATACCCTGGACCGCAATCGTGCGATCCGGTGAAGTGAGGATCAGCTGCGCCGCCCCCAATTGCCCCTCGTTGAGCCGGAAGCCCTGTCCCGTGAGCGCGGCCGCCTGCACAGATGCTGCGGCCTGCTGCGGGCCGATCACCGTCGAGCTGTCGCCCTTGCCAGCACCTACTTCGGACAGGATCCGGTGTTCGGTCACGACGGCGTCGCGCGATGCAAGCCAGCCCTTGTGCTCGCCCTTGCCAGCAATCAGGTCACCTGAAAGCACCAAGGCCCGGGTCCGCTTCTCGACATCGGCAATGGTCGTCGGCAGCCCGAAATCCAGCGCGGCCTTGTAGAGCGCCGTCCGCTCAAACGCTGCCTCGCGCTGCGATAGGTGGCGCACCGCCGAGGCCACAGCCTGCGCTGCGGCGATAGTCTCGCGGTCCTGTTTCAGTACCGATGGCGGCACCAGCGGATCGGCAGCATCGCCCCGAACATGCGCGGCAAAGCGAGCGAGCAATTCCCGCCCTCGCTCGACCAGCGAGCCAATCCGCGTGGCTTCCATGCTCTGCCTCAGCGCTTTAGTCCGGGCCCGTTCGACCAGCGGCGTCAGGTCGAGCCCGATCGATTGTGCGGTCTCACTCCATTGCTTGCCGAGCGTTTCGCGGTCCTCGATCCCGTCCTTGCTCGCGCGCGTATCAAGCGCTGCGATGCGTCCGGCTTCGAGGCCCGGACCGCGCCGCGCCTCGAGCACTTCCTTGCGGCGGGTCGAGAACGCCATGACCTGCTCGCGCGAAATCCCGCGCGCCTCGAAATTGCCGTGCTTGCGAACGGGACCTGGCTCGTATCCGAGCTTCTCGACCGCGACGCGAAAGCGCGCCATCGCGATCGAATTGAGCGTGGTGTTGAGCTGCCACAGGCGATCGTTCTTGAGCGTGCGCCACTTGCCATCCCTCCCTTGCGTGACGTTGGCGATGACCGCGTGTAAATGGAGATTGGGTTCCTGGTTGCGGTTGGTATCGTGCTGGAACAGGCCGATGGCGAGGTTGCCGGTCGACTGCGTCACCACCTTGCCTTTCTCGACTATTCGGGTCTCGGCAGCGTTCCTTTCCGCCCAGTGCAGCGCTTCCATGACCGCCTCGCGGTAGGCGGCGATAATCCGCTCGTCCTTGCCGACAAGGGCCAGCAATGACCAGCTCTTGGGCACCGAGAAAGTGAGATCGGTGCCAGGCCGGTGGGCCTGGCCGGGATTGCCGACGCTGGTGCTGTCGGGCAGCTCGCCGCGCAGCAGCGCATCGAACGCCCCGGCCTCGACCTTGCCTTCGAGACCGAGGCGTTTGGCGCCATCGCCGATCCACCCGCCCGACCTATCGGCATCGGCGCTGGCATAGTAATTGTCCGAAGCAAAGTAGCTTGCCGCCGCAGATGGCGAACGGACATTGGCAACGGAAAGCATGGGGCAGGATAACCTTTCACAAGTCCTCGCCCCTCCCCTTGATCGGCGTCACATTTCGGGATCGTAGTCTCCCAGATCATGATCGTGGTCGTGATCACGGTCAGCACCGCGCCCTTGCTTCGCGGCGCCGCCCAGAAGCGATCTCTGCTGCTCTTCCTGCAAGCGCTGGTCGGCCTTCCCTCGCGCATCCTGCGCGCGTTGGTGGCCAGCAGGATCGGGAAGATCAGACCGATTTGGTTGTGCAGTCGTTCGCTCTCTGGCGTGCTCCTCGTCAGTCTTGGTGCCCAAGGGGAGCTCGGTCTGTCCGAGCCTGGTCTGGGCAGGACGCACGCCCTTTTGTTCCGCATCGCGAGGGTTCCGCCCCTTAGTTTGTTCCGGCCGCGCCTGCTCAGTCTTGGTGGTCCGGTGACCCCGGCTTGGTTCCTTTTGCAGGTCTTTGCGGGGCTTCTTTGCAGGGCGACTAGAGGGATCGTGTTTGCCCGTCACCCGGCGCGGATCGCCGTCATTGTCCCCCGTTTCGGACGCGCCGGCCGGATCGGTATCCATTCCTTCCGCGTTGCCAGCAACACGCGCCTTTCCGACCGCTTTTTGTACCTCGCGAGCAATGAAGCCTTCCGCTATCCGCGGCCAATTGCGCGGCTGCAGGACTACAGGTGCTGCGGGAAACCCTTCCGGAAACTTGATGAAGCCGTGGAGATTCTTCAGTTTCATCAGCTCGTCGGGAAGGAGCAAGGGGACGACCTGCCGCCGCGGCGTCAGGCTGACAGCATCGCGGGCGTTGTTGTAGCCATAGCTGTAGCCTTCCTCCATCTCGCGAACCTCGCGGTGGCCAATGACATCGGAACACCAGGTGGCGGTCTCGCGGTCGGCCGTACCGAGGATCAGCTTGGTGCGGGCAAGCGAAGACAGCGTCATCGCCATGTTCTCGCCGTAGACGTCCTTGAGCTTGGCAAAAGCATGGATGCCGGTGACGATCGCGCCCCCAAAGTTGCGCGCGGTCTGCAATCCCTTCTCGAGCGACGGAAGGCGATGCAGCGCGCCCAGTTCATCGATCAGCAACCACAGTCTGACGTCGCGCGAACGTTCGCCCGCCATCAGCGTGTTGATCGATGTATCGAGCCACAGGGTGAGCAGCTGCGAGAGCACGCTCATGTCGATGTAGCGCGCCGAGAGGAACAGGATTGACCCTGGTTTGCCCGCCCCGTTCACCCATTCGCGGACCGAAAACGGCGCCCCGTCTTCGGGCAGCATCTGCAGCGCTTTGGCATTGACATTGAACACCGCGCGCACCGATTCCGCCATGCGTGCAGCGCTCGGCGTGCTGATCGGCCCCGCCATCGTGTCTTCCAAAAGCTGGTGCAGGTCGGAGAGATCGGCATTCATCAATTCGTGCGCCAGAGCGGTGTTGGTGCCCCTTCCCGCCTTGGCGAGCTTGAGGCAGGTCTCGACGAACAGGGTGCGCGCGGCGAGGACCCAGAACTGTTCGGCGCCGCCACCATCGTGGGGCACCAGCGACTCCGCCGCGGCGTGGAACTCGGCGCGAGTCGTGCAATCGTTGAACACGCTCCAGGACGGACAGCGCGCGTCGAGCGGGTTCAGGATGATGTCGCGTTCGGGCTCGTAGAAGGTCTCGATGAAGGCTCCGGTAAGATCGAAGATCACCGCGCGTTCGCCCCGCTGGCGGATCTCGTCTGCCAACTCGGTCAGCACCACAGTCTTGCCCGTTCCGGTTGTACCCACGAGCATCGCATGGCTTTGCTCTAGCCGCCACGGCCAGCTCACGCGGGCGAGATGCGCAGGGGCATAGAAGCCCGCGTCGCGCAGGAAACTGGACCCTGCAAGCCGCCACTTCCAACCCATGACTTCGCCATATTCGCGCGAGCGCGCATCGCGGTTGTGGCGCTCGATCTCGCGCTTCAGGTCAGGAAGCGTTGCGAGCTCCGCACCGCGAACATGCTTCTTCTGTTTCGACCGCTCACCGAAACGCTCGGCGACCCACCAGAAAAGCAGGAACAGGGGCGTAAGTATGAGTGCGGCAAGCCAGAGTGCGCCGACGACGGTCGATCGAAAGAGCGCGACCGCCTCGCGCATCGGCGGGTAGTCGGTGACCACCGAGATCGGGAAGGCAACCATGCTGCCGTCGGCCAGCTTGAGGTTCACGAGCTTGTCGGGATCGAACTCCATGAAGCCATAGGCCGAGGCGTAGATATGCATCCACAGGAGGTAGACCTGATGGTCGTCAAGCGCCCCGCTCACCTCCCAATAGACGAGGCCCAGGGCAACAAGCACGGTGACGATCAGCGGCCCCTTGAGCCCCGCGGCGAACATGAAACCGAAGTGGCCAAGGAGCTGGCTGCCGCGGGTGAAGTTGACGAGATTATGCTTCATCGCTGCCTCCCTGGGGCCGGGGTGCAACGATCCCGAGACGCTCAAGCCGGCGCTGGTAGGCTGCGACTGTCTTCTCGCGCAGATCGGGATGCGGATGGTGCGTGAGCAGGGCATCGAGCGCGACCGTGATGAAGATGTTCTGGCGCACCGGATCGGTTGCCGGAGTATTGAGATCAGCCTCGGTCGCGCGGTGCCAGGCATCAAAGATGCAGTCGCCAATGACGATGCTCGCGCTGACCCTGCGCTCGTCGGATTGTTTCCTGATCCATTCGGCGATCAGGGGCGTGACATAGGTCACGAACCGGTGGTGTCTTTGCATTTTTCCAAGTTCCTTGTGTTGAAAGAACCTGGCTCACCCTTCGAAAGGCAAGTGCCACTCTAGGCTGCTGCAAAGGGTGTAGGAAAACGGAAAATTCGCGCAGCTTTTCAGCAGGCTACATGGATCTGTGCCGACTCGGCACGGACGGACGAGCAACTGGACCGCATTCGGCACAGAAGATGTCATTGGCGAATTTTCGTGAATTCACGAAGCAATTCCGGTTCTTCTCCTGCAGCACCTGCTGCGTACGGTGTGCCAAAATTGTTCCCCATTGCGCGTGAGTATCCCGTGCTGCCGAGGATTGAATTCCTGGCGGCAGTTTCCAGCCTGACCAGTCGGAGCGAGAGCAGACGTTCCGCTCTGAACACCGCTTTGGCTGCACTTTGATATTCCGCCTTCACACAAGAACTGCACCCCCGAAAAGGCGGCGGCAAAGGAGCGCGTGCGGTGCCAGGGACCGGGGCCTGTCGGTTCCGCCAGCATCGCGCCGCTACGACCCGGCGCCGGTCGGGAGTGCGTGCGGGACCCAAGGGCAAGAACGCCGCGCCCGCAGGAGCACCGCTGCAGGCGGTGCGGGACCGAGCGCGTCACAAGTCCCGCTCCGCTTTGCACCCCAACCCTTCTACCGGCGAACATAAAAAAAGGGCAGGAACCGTAACCGGCCCCTGCCCTTGTGCATGTCAGAATTCGTCGAGCATGCCCCCATGCACCGTATGCACCACACGGCTCGCCAGGTGTGCCGGCAAGGCGTTGTAGTCACCCTCGTCGAGAGCGAAGTATCCGAGATAATCGTCCTCCACGACGTGCTGGTCGAAGAAGCTGTGCAAGGCCCGCCGTTCAGCAGTGGCGAGTGCTTCGAAGTAGCTGTTCGAGTTCGGTTCAAACGTTGCAAGTGTAGCCATGATTTCCTCCTGATGTTTGTCGGTGAGACGACAGGAGGAAGGCGGATGGGCGCGGTGCCGGCGGGTCAGGGATCGCCCGCACGGGCGACCGCGAAGCGGCGGTGGGGGCAACGATTTTGTCGGACCGGAGCGCAAGCGGAGGGGAGGCAAAATGGTGGGGCCCTGCCGTCCTTGACGCGCCGGTGCCGGGCCCGTCATCCTTGAAAGTCCGTGAGCCAGGCCCCTCCCCCGCCCTATCAAAAACGCTTGCCCCGCTCATCAGCAAAAGGACTTTCCTACAGGCTTGCAGCTGGTCCATCTGACACTTGGAGAGGAACGCCAAAGGGGAAGAAGGACAATCTGCAATGCCATCTAACCGCAGCGCTGTCGCCGCACTCAGGAAACTCGAAGCCGACCGGCTGGCCCTCGACCAGCGCAAACAGGAACTCGAAGAACAAGCCGCGCTTGAACTGGGTCGCGTGATCCTCGGAACAGGTCTCGAAGCCTTCTCGAAGAAGGGCCTGTCCAAGGTCGCCTTTGCGTTAGGAAAGCTCGGGGAAGAGAGTGCCCTGCGCAAGCTCGTACCGCCAGCTTCGACTTCTTCCTGATCCGGTCAGACGCCCACCGAATAGACATGTTGAAGGGGCGCTGTCCGGTCTGGACAGCGCCCCTTTCGAGCGGGATCGATGATGTTGGATGTCAGTCGATCTCGGGAGCGTCGGTGTTGTCGCCTTCTTCACTCGAGCCGTTGCCGCGGGAGAGGAAGTCGACCTTGTCGGCGAGGATCTCGGTGCCGTAGCGCGTGACCCCGTCCTTGTCTTCCCACTGGGTGTAGTGGATGCGGCCCTGGACCGAAACTAGCTGGCCCTTGGAGCAATACTGGCCGACGGTCTTGGCGAGGCCGTTGAAGCAGGTCACCCGGTGGAACTCGCTTTCCTTGGCGGTGTAGCCGTTCTCGTCCTTGTAGGTCTTGCCGTCCTTATCCCTTGCGGGGCGATCGGTGACGACGGTGATCCCGGTGACATTGGTGCCGCCCTTGGTCTCGCGGGTGTCCGGATCGCGTGCGATGCGGCCGGTGAGGATTGCGATATTGGTCATGGTGGTAGTCCTTCAGTTCCTCAAACCGGAGACCATCTCCGGCTTGCGAACATCCAGAAGAAGCAGGGCATGGGAGGACTGCACCGCAGGAGCGAAGCTCCAAGGGGAACCTGTTCATGACGGGTGGTGCGGGCAGGCAGCGCAGCTGCCAACACGGTCGGAAAGGAACGGGTTGCTGTCCTCAGCTGACCTGGTTCAGGACTGTTCGCGAAGAAAGCCGGATGGGTGTCGGGTGCGGGTCTGAAGGTGCCAAGACCCCGCTGCAATCAGCCTGCCCCATCGCCCTCCGATGCCGCCAGAAGATCCATGAAATTGCGTGCTGCTTCCCGATCTTCCTCGTTCTCGAACGCCACATCGAGATCGGGGGCGGACCCGAACATGTGCAGGAACGACCACAGTGCAAAGCGCTTGCCCCGGTCCTCTTCAAGGCCGAGATCGACCCGGCAATGCTCGATGCCGGCTGCCAACGCGTCGGGAGCCACACCCGATAGGTCGGTGGTGGCAAAGTAGCGCTGCAGCAGATCGTCAAGTTGCATAGGCGGTCCTTTAGCCCGGAAAGTCGGGTGCGAAAATCGAAAGGTCGGGCTCTATTGCAGAGACAAGCCTCTCGATCGCAAAAGTCGCGATCACGGGTGCAACTGCACCATCGGAAATGGGCTATGACGTTGTTCGAAAGCGTATCTATTCGGGCCTGTCGTAACCCTACAATCGACTGAACCGCGATATGTGCTAGTGAGCCCTTACGACCCGAAGGGCTCGGAGCAGCAATGCAATGAGTTCTCTCCTAGTGGGCGGCCTCGAAAGGGGCCGCCCCTTTTTCGTCAGAGAGAACGGTTTGATGCAAGCAACTGAAGGAAGCCCGGCGATTACGCCGGGCTGGTTCCGAGCGGACCGCGACGATCAACGACGGTGATCCGGCGTGCCTTGGCATCAATGACGAGCCGTTCGGTCACGCCATTTCCCGGAAAGGCGATGACGTAGCGCGGATTAAGGGAAAGCATCTGCTCGTTGCGCTTGAACCCGGCGCGGGCACCAAGACGGCGATCAAGCGAATAGGTCAGCTGCTGGACCTCGCGGCGTTCGGCCCACGAAGCAGCCAGGCGATCGGCACCCTTGCCGTCGCCGCCATGGACCAGGAAGAGATCGGGAACCGCATCGCGAACCTTGTCCAGCGTAGCCCAGATATTGTCGGCATAACGCTTTGCATCCTCGGCGCTCTCGAAGCTCTGGCGACCACCGGCGAAGACGACCGGAGTGCCCTCGGGGATCAAGGCATGACGCCGGTTCTCGGCGCGTGCGCGAAGGAAATCGCGAGCATCGATCACAGGGGAGGTAAGGTGGCGCGAATGGCTCGTGCGCGAGCCCGAAACGGGCTTCCACGAGGAACCGGTCTCGTCGCGATAGAGTGCTGCCGCAGCCTCGCGCATCTGCTCGAAGGCCAGCATGCTGGCTTCGGCGGCCTGCGCGCGTTCGACCTGCTCTTCGAGATTGCTCGAATGCACTTCGGAACCGTCGGCGGAGACAAGCAGGACCCGGATTTCGTCGCTCGCCCGGTCAAGCTGAGCGGACTTCCGGCTGGCGGCACGGTGGAACAGATTGACCACGCCCCAGGCAATGTCCTCGGCATCGGCCTCAAGGGCCGTGTCGGAAAACATCGCGAAAAGGTCGGACCATACGGCGCCGAGGGTCTGGTCGATTGCATCTTCGCAAGGAAAGTCGGTTGCATTGAATCGGGCTGGCTGGATGCTGAGCCCTGACAGGTCGAGGCCGCTCAACTTGTCGATGAAGCTGTCGTACATGGGGTTTCTCCTGATCTCATCGCGCGGACAAGAAGAGGAGGCACCATTGCCTCGGCCCTGTCCGCCGAAGCCCGATCAGGGCCGGGACAAGGGGCGCGACGCACCGCGTAGCGGGAAACCTGCGGCCCTAGGCTGGCGCGGGCAACACGGGCCGACGGGCCGCAGGTTGCGGCGCGCCCCGACCGGCCCAAGGGCCTCTCCCGGCGGACAGGGATGAGGCAGGATCAGGACCCGGTTTCGCAGGTGGATCGGGAGCGCTCGAAGATCGCTTCGCCATTCGAGAACCGACCGACCATGCGCATCTCACCGAACAGATCGATGAACCGTCCCGACACCTGTGCGAGCCAGTGCTGCGCCCTCGCCGTTCGCGGCTGGCTAAAGTCGGCTTCCCAGTACCGGGGATCGTCGCGTTCTGCGAGCCAGATCGCGGCAAGCCCACAATAGGTCGATATACCGCAATCGGCGAAGGCGTTGCGCAGGAGGATGCGTTCCTCGCAGCCGCGCCATCCATCGAAGCGTTCAAAAGAAGGAAAGGCCGCCTTCGCGGTATCGATGATCTCGTCGACGAGGCACTCGTATGCCCAGTCGGAATCGTCGTCTTCACCGCCATCAAGAAGGCGAAAGGCCACCACGGAGCCGGTCGGATAGCTGACGGAACGTCCCATCTCACTGCTCCTCAGGCTGCATCAGCGAGATCGATGTCGGGCTCGCTTTCGCAGGATTGGTGACCCCCAAGGTCAAGCAACAGTCTGGCCGCTTCCTCGGCCTTGGCCGCAGCGGTTAGGATCGCACGCTCGTCCGATTTGAGGATCTTGAGCCAGGACGCGATGTAGCTGGCGTGATGGTCGAGGTGAGTGACCGGAAGACCCAGTTCGGCCCCGAGAATAGCCGAGGACAGCTCGGCGATCAGTTCTTCTGCAGCATAGGCGTCGCTGCCGAAACGGTTCTTGAGATCGCGATCGAGCCGCGAAGAATGACCCGTCCAGTGCGACAGCTCGTGTGCGAGTGTCGCATAGTAGTGGTCGTAGGCTTCGAAGAGTTCGGCTGGCGGCATGGTGACCCGGTCGCGCAGCGGCTCATAGTAGGCCTGCGCGCCATGGTGACGCAGGTCTGCGCCGATATGGGCGAAGAAGGCATCAAGGCGGTCTTCGCGTCCTTCGGGCTCAAGCGCGGCAACCAGCGGCTTGGGATGGTAGAATTCTGGGAGGCCATCGCACTGATCCGCGTTGAACACTGCGTAGGCCTTGAGCACGCGGCGGTTCTCGGTGTCCGCTTCGCCTTCGACGTTCTCGACCTCCTTGGTGTAGCTCTTGTAGAAAATCGCGATGGTCGATTTCTCACCCTTGCGGACCTGTCCGCCGAGCTGCTGGCACTGGCGGTACGTCATCCAGTAGGGCGAGGCGTAGCCACAGCCATCGGCCACCATCCACAGCCAGAATGTGTTCATCCCGCGATAGGGCGTTCCGCATGAACGCAAGGGCCGCGAGACAGGTACACCGCGCCATGGCTTGACCCAGGGTTTGGTGCCTTGCTCGAGTTTTTCGATGATAGCGGCGGTGATGCGCTCTGCAGGCGAGGTCGATGCAGTGCGGCGGGACTTGGTCATGAGTGGTCTCCTGATCGCCGGGACGGACATGTCCCGGTTCAGGAAGAGCAAAGCTCCCTCTTCTCTGCATCAGTTGGCAAGGAGTTGAACGGCTGACCGCGACAAGCTTGTCATCGCGCCAAGCGCATATTCATCGACTTTGATCGGTTTCTCCCTATCATCGCTTTGCATTCTGATCGCTTAAAAACTATCACTATGTTGACGATTGATTGATAATAATAGATCACTATGCATGATATTGATCGATAGGAGGCAATCATGGATGCCAAGGCACTGGCTCGCAAACACCTCGAAACCCGTCTCGCGCCGCTGCGCAATCGGCCCGAACTCGCGCGCCCGCCGCGCGGCTGGATCCGCGCTATAAGAGATGCATACGGCATGACAACACGCCAGCTCGCAAAGCGGTTGGGCAAGTCGCAGTCGGTCATAGTCGAGATGGAAAAGGGCGAAGCACGCGATTCGCTTACGCTAGGCTCGCTAAGGCAGGCCGCGGAGGCGCTCGATTGTACGCTTGTTTATGCGCTCGTCCCCAACGCACCGATTGAGGAACTAAGGCGCATGCGTGCGCGAAAAATTGCCGCGCAGCGTATCGCGCGCGCAAGCCATTCGATGGCATTGGAAAACCAAAGCTTGGGTTCCGAGGCACAAGTGCAGGAGCAGGAACGGCTGACAGAAGATCTGCTGCGTGGATCGCCGGCGCGGCTTTGGGATGAGGAATCGTGACCGACGACCTCTTTGTCGACGAGGATGGCAACACACCGCTCTCGGCAGAAGAGAGGCTCGGACTGATCCCGAGCTACATCACGTTGCGCCACGAACTCAATGAAGCCGAGCAGATCAATATCACCGAAGGAGAAAAATGGGCGACGCGGCAATCGCGCGACTGGCTTCATGAACCCAGCTTGCGAGAATTGCACCGGCGCATGTTTGGCAAAGTGTGGAGCTGGGCTGGAGACTATTCAAAGGAGATGAACCGGCGCATCGGCTCGGACAGCGTCCAGATTCCACTCGACCTGCGCCAGATGCTGGACGACGTGAGGTACTGGATCGAAAAGGACACCTATCCAACTGACGAGATCGCTCTGCGCCTTCATCATCGGCTAACCCAAATCCATCCCTTTCCCAACGGTAATGGAAGGTTCTCGCGGCTGGCCGCCGATCTACTCGCCAGGCAACTGGGAATGACCCACTTCACCTGGGGTAGGACGAGCCTGATCGAAGCCAGTGATACGCGCCGACAATATATCGATGCCCTTCGTGCGGCCGATCGTCACAATATCGAACCTCTGCTCGAATTCGCCAGATCGTAAGCTGAGCAAGGTCGGCCCAAGGCGAAAGGCGGCCCGTCCCGAGAGGGACGGACCGCCCGCCGAGCGACCTCGACCTGTCAGGAGGGGTCAGGCAGCCTGCTCGGCAATCTCGTCAGTTGTAACGTCGCGGACCGGCTCATCGGTTTCGGCGTCAACCGGTTCGACTTCTTCGAAACCGGCAAAACGCATGATCGAAGGCACCCAGGCCTGCGCCCGTTCCTTGATATCCGCCTCGCCGATGAAGTTGCCCGAGAAAATGCGTTCGGCAGCGCTCGCGAGTTCGGCCTTCTTCGACGCGGCATAGCGACTGACCAGTTCGGGACCGCCAGCGGCATCGAGCGCTTCGAGCGTGCGGGCCTTGGCCACGCGGTCGAAGTAGTTGGCAGCGGTAGGACGCCACCAATGCGCGGTCTCGATGTCGAGGAGTGAGCCGAGCGCCTCGTGCAGCGGCACCGAGCGCTCGCTTTCGCAGGCAAGGCTGGCAACCAGAGTGCGCGAGACGACATGGCCAAGCCAGGCCGAGCGCGCCTCGTCTGACATCGCCCGGAACCTCGCAAACCGCTCGACATCGCTTGTCCCAGCACGCCAGCTTTCGTCGAGCGACCCGGCAAACTCGGCCAGAGCAGCGCTTGCCGGTGCGTCCTTGGCTTCGAACCCGGTAACTGGGCCTGATGCCACCGGACCCACCAGTGTCGACGCCTTCTTGGCGCGCCAATCGTGACCATCGGCATCCGCGAGTGTGAAGACCATGAAGTCGAGCGCCAGTGCCGGATCGTTGGCGAGATGGATCGCCAGGATGTCGCGGCGTTGCATTGCGAGCTCGTCGAGCAGGCGCTGCGAAAGCGAGCTCGCCTTGGGCTTCACCGCTCCGCCTTCTTCGACTGCCTCGATCACACTTTCGTCAGCGATGACCTCGGTCTCGGTATAGTACTGCGGGACCAAGGTCGGCTCGCCATTGCGCGAGAGGACGAGGAATGCGCCAGCTTCGGATTTCAGCTCGTCGGCGAGTACCGGCGGCCGATCATTAAGCGCGCGCATCGCGCGGTCGATCACCATCAGTTCCTGTTCGGCCTTGGCGACCTCGTCCTCGTCGCTGTCCTCGTCTTCGAGCACGGCGGCGACGCGGTCATAGTCGGCCTCGAGCTCGCCAAGCTCCTGAGCTTCCTGCTCGGTCATTGGCGCAGGCTCGCAGGGCAAGCGACCGAGACCTTCAACAAGGTCGTGGCTGACGTAGTTGCCAAGGGTCGGCCGAACCCAGGCAAGGCCATATTCAAGCGCGGCCTTTTCTGCGGCTTCGTCCATGGCCTTGTGCGCGAAGTCCTCGAGCAGCGCGACATCGATCCAGCTTTCACTGGCATCATCGTCGAACAGTTCGCGCTCGATCCGGCCACCTGCGGCGAGATAGGCATCGCGACCGACGAGAACAGCGCGCGGATCACAGCCGCGCACCGTGGCATCGAGGACCATGCGGCGGATCGTGTCGGGCGTGATCTGGTACCAGGCGGCCTGCAGCTCGGCATAGACATGCGCCTGGCGCTCGACGTCGGAAATCGCGCCGTAGGCCTTGGCCATGTCGAGCGTGATCGTGCCTTCGGCGAGCGCTTCGAAGACGCAAGGCGCGAGAGAGGCCAGGCGCAGACGTCCTTCGACGAAACGGACGGTGAGGCCGAAACGGCGCGCCACGTCTTCGACCGTGGCCCCCGCCTCGATGATGGAAGCGAAGGCCTGCGCCTCGTCGGCCGGATTCATCGCCAGACGCTGGAAGTTCTCGGCAAGGCTGGCTTCGCGCACTTCGCTTTCCTCACCTTCGATGACGAGGCAGGTGACCTCGTGGTTGTCGGGCAAGGTGCCTTCTTCGGCCAGCGCCTGCAGCGCGGCGAGACGGCGAGCGCCGGCCTCGACCTCGAACTTGCCGCGCTTTCCTTTGCGCACGACGAGGTTCTGCAGCAGGCCGCGCGCAGCAATATCTGCCCGCAGCTGGAGGTCGGCAACGACATCGCTCGACTTGCGAACGTTGCGAGGGCTCGCAGCGAGCTTCTTCAAGGCAATAGACTGGATCATGGGTGTTCTCCTGATGGAATGAAGGCGCAGGTGAGGATCACGAGGCCCACAAGCCCAAAGGGCTCCCTCCACTCTCATTCTGAGATTGGGGTCTGCCCGAGGGATCAGGCGGCAAGCGCGGGGAGGACCGACGAGGCTCTCGACACCGGGACAAAAAGCCGCGTGCGGTAGCGGATGATCTCGGTGAAGCAGCCCTTCCCCTTGTACCAGTCGAGCCGATCGGGCGAGAAACCAGTCAGTTCAAGGCGCTGTTCGCCGCCGACCAGCGAGCGCTTCACGGTGAGTGGATCGTGGCTCGCAAGGCCGAGCGGTTTGCCGCTGGCGAGGACGAGGTGGCCAATCTGCTCTGCCGCTGGTCCAGCAATCCCGGAAAGACCAAAGGTCTCGGCGATCGCGGCGAGATCGATATCGAGCACTTCGCGGCCGATAATCGACTGGCCGTCCTCGGCAACGAGCCGGGTGACCCGAACATGATCACCGGGCAGGCGCTTCCAGACCGGGAGCAGCAACCCGGTGGCGAGATGGATACGCTCGTTCACCGGTGAAGCGGCAGCCTCCTCTTCCTCGGTCCGCCAGGCGCCAGTGAACGCAGTGACGCCAATTTCTTCCCAGTGGCTCTCACCGAGTGCCTCAAGTGTCCAGTTCGCGGACTTGAGCGGGCGCAGCAGGCGCCGGCGTTCGATCACGGCCCCATCATCGGCGATGAGGCGACGGGCTGGAACCGACAGCGCGACCTTGCCCGAGCGCGCATTGCGCATCGGGATCGCGTGCCGCGTTCCAATCTCGTGCATCCGCACCAGGCGCTGCAATCGTAGAGGCCGAAGGTGCCTCGTTACTTCGAGAGAGACGAGGCGGGTCTCGGCTCCGGTCACGGGGTCGGTGCGCAGGAGTTCATCTGCAAGGACCGTGAAGTGATCGACCCTCACGGTCTCCAGTCCCTGGTCGAGCGTTCCAGCTTCGAGCGCGGCTTCGATCCGCGCTTCGACGAGGCCGAGATATTCGTCGAAGATCGCGTTCTGCAGCGCGATCGGTAGCGCGAGGATGCGGTTGAGCCAGCGCTGGATCGTCGGGAGATTGTCGGTCAGCCCGCCATCGGGGTTTTCAAGCCGGAGCCCCGTTCGCTCGACGAAGTTACCGAAGCTCGTGGCGTCGAGCTTGCCGTCATAGAGCAGCTGGAACCAGCGGCTGAGCGCGTCGCGCGCATAGTCACTTTCGAGATTGTCGGCCGGGTCGAACAGGTTCTGTCCGCCGGTCTGGCGCTGGCCGCGCGTCAGCGCGCCCAATGCGTCGAGCCTTCGCGCAATGGTCGAGATGAAGCGGCGCTCGCCCTTCACATCGGTGGTTACCGGCCGGAACAGCGGGGCCGAGGCCTGGTTGGTGCGGTTGGTGCGACCAAGACCCTGGATGGCGTTGTCGGCGCGCCAGCCTGGCTCGAGCAGGAAATGGACCCTGCGCTGCTGGTTCCGACAGCCGAGATCAGCGTGATAGGATCGTCCCGTCCCGCCCGCATCCGAAAAGACCAGAATGCGCTTGGTCCCTTCCATGAAGCTTTGCGCTTCGGCGACATTGGCACTGGGGCTTCGCCGTTCGATGCGCTGCTGACCATCGCGGCCCAGGACCAGCCTGCGGGTCCGGCCCGTAACCTCGGCCACAGCCTCGGTTTCGAAATGCTCGACAATAGCGTCGAGCGCAGTGGCGATGGGCGGCAGCGCGCAGAGCTGTTCGATCAGCGCATCACGCGCGGCCACGGCGCGCGGGCAGAAGACGGGATTGCCCTTCTCGTCACTCATCGCCTCGGAGCGAAGATTGCCATCCTCGTCGGCGAAAACCTGCATCAATCGCACCGGAAAGCTCTTGGCGAGGTAGTCGATGACATATTCACGCGGGGACAGATCGATATCGAGCGCTTCACGTTCCTCGTCGGTGAGGTCGGCAAGGCGCCGGTCGAGCATGGCTTCGGCGGTCGAGACCAGCTGCACGACAACCGATTGGTCTTCGCCAAGCGCCGCTTCCATCGCGGGGATCAAGCTCGGCAATTTCATCGAAAGCAGGAGCTGGGCAAAGAAGCGCTGCTTGGTGCCTTCGAAGATCGACAACGCCGCAGCCTTGGCGTTGCGGTTGAGCGTATCGCCGCTGTCCTCGTCGACCACGCGGGTTGCTTCGAGCGCCGCTTCGAGATTGCGGTGAATGATCGCCCAGGCCTCGGCATAGGCGTCATAAATTCGCACCTGCGCTTCGGTCAGGCTGTGTTCGAGGATCTCGTACTCGACCCCGGCGAAGGACAGCGCGCGAGCGAGATAAAGACCCTGCGCCTTGAGGTCACGGGCAACAAGCTCCATCGCCGCCACACCGCCGGCGCGGATCTCGGTCATGAACGCCTCGTGGGTCGGAAAGGCGGT
The DNA here is from genome assembly GCA_043567175.1 of Erythrobacter sp. GTDB lineage: Bacteria > Pseudomonadota > Alphaproteobacteria > Sphingomonadales > Sphingomonadaceae > Erythrobacter. Next base: position 163,519 of record CP121323.1, on the reverse strand, counting down.
CTCGGGTCCCCACAGGCCAAGCCGGGAGGTGTAGCCAAGATTGGCGATGTCCGAGGCACCTGTGGCAGACGCATAGAGTACGCGGGCGCGCGGCAAATGGTTTTGCAGCCTAAGGCCCGCCATGCCCTGTTCGGAGCCCTTGATTTTGCCGCGACTGGAGGAGCGCCCGAGCGCATTGGCCATGGCGTGGGCTTCGTCGAAAGCGATCACGCCGTCGAAACCCTCGCCCGCCCAGGCTAGGATCTGGTCGAGCCGCGTATCCTCGGCGCGGCCCGAGCGCAGCGTCGGATAGGTGACGAAGAGAATGCCTTCGGACATCGTTACAGGGTGGCCGAGTTTCCAGCGCGAGAGCGGCTGGAGATCGAGCGGCAGCCCACCGAGCGCGTCCCAGTCGCGGCGTGCATCTTCGAGCAGCGCCTCGTTCTTGGTGATCCAAATATGACGGCGTTTGCCTGCGAGCCAGCGGTCCATGATGACCGCGGCGATCTGCCTTCCCTTGCCCGCTCCGGTCCCGTCGCCGAGGAAGAAGCCTTGGCGGTATGGGTGCCCGTCTTCGGACAGTTCCAGCGAGGTGCCTTCCTTGCTTACCTTGAAGCGACCCGGAAGATCGCGCGCGAATGCCTGGGCAGCATAGACCAGTGTCTCACATTGCGCTTCGGACAGAAGGCCGTCGGCCTGCCAACCTGCGGGAAGGCGTGGGCGAACATCCGGCTGGGGCGCTGCGACCGAGCCCATGGCGACCGATTCCACGAGCGGGGTGGGATGGACCGGGGCGTCGGTGAACGCGATGCGGCTGGGCCGGTAAGGCAGGTAGATGCCGGTCTGTTCGGGTACAGGCGCGGGGTCGGCCAAGACCGAATAGGTCAGGTCGATCGCATTTGCTGTGGTTGCGGCTGTTGCTGCGAAAGGCGCCACCGGCCGCACTTGCGCGCAATGGGTCGACGTCTTGCCCCCGAGGCGCACTAGCTTGCCGACTGGCAGCCGATGGAGGCTGGCGGAGGTCCGCGCTCGTGGCGGAAGTGCATTGAGGAGCTCGTGAAGCGCGATCAGATCGGCAGTATCTCCGGTGATCGCGGGCGAGGACGCAGCGGGCGTCTTGTCGAACACGACGAGGCGAACGGCAATTCCCGTGCCCGTCCGGCGAAACATCTGCTGCAGCCGGACATCGAGGAGCACCGACACTTCGTCCTGTACCTTGGCGAAGGTGGAAGCATCGAAACCTTCGGGCATAATGGCGACAATCCTCGCTCCACTCGCCGCGGCCCGGATTGCACTGCGAAGGTGGCGCTGCGCTGTCGCACCGTCCTTGCCGCGTTCTTGGCTGCGCGCGAATGGCGGGTTCATCAGCACGACCGGCGGAACAGGACCGCGATTCAGGTCGGCGATCAGTTCCCCGTCATGCGCAGTGATGGTGGCCGTGGGGAAGATATGGCCTAGGCTGTCTCGTCTTGCCGGATCGATCTCGTTGAGGACCAAGGTGGCGTTCTGGACGCTGCCCCAAAGGGCAAGCGCGCCATTGCCAGCGGACGGCTCGAGCAGCGTGTCGTGCGCAGAAACTGCTGCAGCGTTTGCCATCAGCCAGGTCAGCATTGGCGGGGTCGAGAACTGCTGAAGCTCGACCTGTGCTTCGCTGCGCACGTACCGGGGAGGCAAGGCTGCTTCGAGCCAGTCGAAACGCGCTTCTGCTTCGTGCACGTTCGTCGCCAGATCGATGCGTGAGGACTCTCGCAGCCAGAGCAGTGCGCCGATCTCGACCGCGTTGTTGTAGTCATCAATGGACCAGGCTCTTCCCCAGTCCAAGGCGCCGGTCTCTTCGGCGAACAGCCCGGAAATGTCAGCACGGGTAAGATGACGCCCCGAGGCAAGAAGCGCGGCAATTCTGGCGCCGATGGCGTAGGCCAGCGGCTTTGACGACAGTTGCTCGCCAGCGGGAAACAGGTCTGATTGAAACATGGCAATTCGTCCTCCTGATGGGGGCATCGGGACACGCCCTCTGCCGGATCAGGAATTCGAGAAGCCCTCTCTCCTCTTAATGCGCCGCCTTGCGGCGCAGCCATGCTGTAAGTTCATCGTTCCAATCGGTGTCGCGTGAGGATGGTTTGCGGATCAGGATCGTCCGTCCATCGCGGGCATAAGCTGCCACGCCACGCGACGCAGCCAGCTCGCCGCCAGCATCATGATCGACGAAGAGATGAAGCTCGGTCACGCTCTCAGGCACGCTGACCAGGCCGAAGCGCTCATTGCCCAATGTCGCCCAGACGGGAATGCCGGTGAGAGCATAGGCCGACATCGCGCTCTCGATACCCTCGGCGAGGCCGAGCTTGCCCGAAACCGGAGTGAAAAGGCGGACAGCAGCTTCACCGAGCGCGCCGAGCGCGCGCTTCGGCTTGTCGAAGCCAGCCTTGGCATTGCCCGAAAGGAACGTGCGGTGGATGGCGATCGGCCCCTCATCGAGGCTGACCGCCGCAATCATGGCGGGCAGAAAGCGGGTTCGTCCCTTCGGCCCAAGCGGCGTTCGCGGATGAAAGCGCAACGCCGAAGATGCGGCGAGAATGCCGCGGCTCTCAAGATATGCCTTTGCCGGACTGGCACGCAGTGGCTGTGCATCGCGCCAGATATTCAGCGCTGCCGCCGATGGTTTGCGAGTTCTGGTCTGGTCGGGAAGGTCAGCCGTCATAGACCCTGAGAAAAGCGCTGGAGCCTCGAAACCTTCACGCGCCAATGCCGACAGCACGCTCTCCTGATCGCATCCCGCAAAGCAATGGAAGAGGATGGCCTGTCGGCCAAGCGAGACACCGAGTGACGGCGTGCGGTCATCATGCGCAGGGCAGCAGGCCATGCCCTTTGTGCCGGACCATCTGCCGCCTCGGCTTTCGCAGATCTGACGGGCAGTGTCCTCGAGCGAGGTGCGTGACAGGGTCGAATTCGAAACAGGCATAATTGCTCCATTGCCGCAAAATTGCCCCTCCCAACGAACCCCTCTCCTCTCGGATAAACTTGCAAAAAGGCGCTTTCCTACACCCCATTGTTCTATTTATGTTCTTGCACGAACTGTAGCAAGTTGAAAGGTAAGGCGATGAGAATGTCATTGGTAATCGGCCTATGTTTGGCACTCGCCCCTGCGATCCCCGCATCCGCCCTCGCTCAGGAATTTCAGGTCTTCGATCATGACCTCGGCAAGGTCGAGATTGCGATCCATAGGGAAGGCAGCTCCGATCCAACTCCGATTTACTTCGGCAAGCCAAACAATGCCTCAGCAATTGTGGATCGCAGCTTCAAGGAAGCGTTATACGAACCGCTGATCCGGCAAGCCGAGGCGCGATATCAATTGCCACCGCGACTGTTTCAGGCCCTGGTTTGGCAGGAATCGCGGTTCAATCCGATGGCGATTAGCCCGGCTGGCGCGGCCGGGCTCGCTCAACTCATGCCGGGGACCGCGAGGGAACTCGGTGTCAGCAATCGCCACGATCCGGCCCAGAACATCGATGGTGGCGCGCGGTATCTGAAACAGATGCTCGAGCGCTTCGGCGCTATCCATCTTGCGCTGGCTGCCTACAACGCAGGGCCTGGCGCAGTGTCGCGGGCCGGCGGGATACCGAAAAATCGGGAGACGCCTGGATATGTGAAGAGCGTTATCGACCGATGGATGGCATACAGTTCGTTATGAACACGAATCGGAAAAGGATCAGCGGACGGCTCGAGCACCTTCCGCGAGGAGCCGTCATCGTAACCGATGCGGGCGATCACTGGGTTCTCGAGGATTTCGAGCCGTCGAGCGACGATTTCGGATTTGAGGTCACCGCAGAGGGTATCGTCGTCGGGTTCGACCGCCTTCGCGTGGAATGGCTTGGGCAGGTGTCCGCTTAGGAGCAGGTCAAGCGGCCCTCAAAACCGCAATGTTTTGCGCCTTGCTTCCGATAGAGTCGAGGAAGTCTGCCCAGTCCTGCAACATCGCACGGCGAGGCGCGAGATATTCGGCAGCATTGTATGCTCCGCGAACTTCGTTCTCTTCGCTGTGCGCCAATTGCAGTTCGACCCAGTCTTCATGATATCTGCGGATCCACATCGGTGGTTCGCCGACCTCAACCAACTGCTCATTCGCCCATGTGCTCGCCAGACCTCTGAAACCGTGAACAGTTTGCCGTCCGTGATACCCGAGCCGATACAGGCCATAGATCATCGTATTCTCGGATAGGGGCATCTTGGGCTTCTGGCCCGGGAAAACGTATTCGCCCTCGGACTTGCTGATCATATCTTGGGCGAGAGATGCGGCTTGTCGCGACAAGGGCACGATATGTTCGCGTCCCATTTTCATCCGATCGGCGCCAAGGCGCCACACTGGTGAATTTCCAGCTAGATCTTCGAACTCGTGCTTCTTGGCGAACCGAAGTTCCTTCGTCCGTACCCATGTCAGGAGAGCGAAGATCAATGCTGCCCGGGTAATCTCGGACCGTCTGTCACCCTCTTCCTGGTATTGCTCGATCTTGATCATCAGCTCGGGTAGCTGTGCCAGAGGCAGCTTCGCCATATGCTTGACCCGAGGCCGTGGCTTCAATGCCCCGCGAAGATGCGCAGTAGGGTCGGAATCGCAAAGGCCGCTGGCAATGGCAAACTGGAATACCTGTCCAATACATTGCTTTGCTCGCCGACTGATGTCGAGTGCGCCGCGCTCCTCGATTTTCCGAATGACCTTCAGGACTTCTGGTGGAGTGATCTCATGCATCATGAGCTCGCCCAAGGCAGGAAACACATCCTGGTCCATGCGCGACCAGACACGCTTCGCATGCGCGGGGTCGAGACTACTTACTCTGTTCTGATGCCACATGGTGGCGATGACCCTGAAGGTCTTCGCCTCTTCGAATTCCCGATCTGGTTTGTGGACCATCGGGTCCCTGCCTTCAGCCAGCACGCCTTTGGCAGCTCTCTTGAGCTCTCTAGCTGCCGCAATCCCGACTTCGGGATAGGCACCGAAAGAAAGCAGCTTCTCTTTCCCGTGGTACCGGTATTTCAGCCGCCAAAGCTTCGAGCCGTTCTTTTGCACCAAGAGGAATAGTCCCTCCCCATCGGCAAGCTTGTATGGACGCTCAGCCGCCTTCGCTTTTTTGATCTGAATCTCACTCAAGGCCATTGGGGGTATCGCTCCTTTTCGTTACCCCCGGAAAATACCCCCAAAATACCCCCACACCAAATCCGGCTTCAAGCGAAAGCAAGCGCACTCAAGCGGACGCGAATCACTCACATCATTCTGTTTTAATTGAATTTTGCGGACGTATACGGCCCCAAGCGAACCCATGCGGATTCGAGATTGGTAGCGGAGGAGGGACTTGAACCCCCGACACGCGGATTATGATTCCGCTGCTCTAACCACCTGAGCTACTCCGCCCCATTCGCCTTCGAAAGGGCTTCTCGCGAGGCGCAATGCCTCGAGCGAGCGGCGCGTTTAGGGCGGTGTTGTCGCGGGGTCAAGCGCCTGTGCGCAGGGCACGGCGCTTTTTGTTGTCAGACGGCCGCGCGCCCGCGAAAAGCGCTGCGTTTGACCAGCTGCCACGGGCCTCCAAGATACCGGTGCAGTTCAAGCGCGGGAAAGACAAACGGACCGCTATCGGCCTTGATCTCGACCTCGAGTGCCAGCGCATCCTGGAGCGCCCTAGCCTCGCGCCTGGTGACCTTGTTCTGGATCGTGATGTGCGGGCGCGGCTCGTGCAGGTCCTGGTCGGTCAGGCTGCCGTGGAAATGCTCCGCGATCAGCGCGCGCAGATCCAGCAATTGTGGCGAAGCCAAAGCGATCGCAGTGCCGGTGCCAAGGTCCATGATCCCCGAAATCTCGGCGCGCGGGGGAGCGAATTCGGCGGCAAGGCGCGGCAGGAAATCCTCCAGCTCATCCAGCAGCGAAGGCGCGAAGGCATGGAACATCGTCACATGGGCATGCAGGTGGTTGCGGCTCGGCGGGAAATGGGCGCGGCGCAGGCCCTCTGCCCAGCCCTGTATCTCGGGCGGCAATGCGGCTGTGAGAATGAACGGCTTCGCCATTTACCTCACATCTCGCCGCGCTCACGGCGCAGATTGTACCATTCCTCGACATTGGCGTTGTGCTCTTCGTTGGTCTGGGCAAACTTGTGCCCGCCTGTACCATCGGCAACCATGAACAGCGCGCTCGTGGGCGCGGGGTTGAGCACCGCCGCAATGCTTGCACGGCCGGGATTGGTGATCGGTCCCTCGGGCAGCCCCACGCGCGTATAGGTGTTGTAGCCGTTGACCGCCGCGATCTCGGACTGGCGGATCCGGCGGCCCAGCGGCTTGCCTCTGGTGATCGGGTAGATGATCGTCGGGTCTGCCTGGAGCAGCATCCCGATGCGCACGCGGTTGGAATAGAGCCCGGCGATAGTGCGGCGTTCCTCGCTCTTCCCGGTTTCCTTCTCGACGATCGAGGCCAGGATCAGCGCATCGCGCACGGTTTCGACCACGGCATCGGGGCCGCGATTGGCCCATTCCTCGGCCAGCGCCGTATCCATTGCCTCCTGCATCCGTTCAACCAGCGAAGCGCGCGTGGCGCCGCGTTCGTAGGAATAGGTATCGGGCAGGATAGAGCCTTCGGGCGGGACTTCGATCTCTCCGGACAGCAGTTCGGTCGCCATCAGCCGTTCGTGGACGAGGATCGAGGGCATGCCTTCAGGGATGGTGACGAAGCGGCGGATCACCTCGCCTGACTGGAAGGCACGCAGGATCGCGGCCTGATCCATGCCGGGCATGAGCCGGAATTCGCCCGCCTGGATAGGATCGGACGAGCCGAACAGCCGCGCGCGCAGAAGGAAGCCATCGGCGGAAGAGATCAGCCCCTCTTCCTCCAGCTTCTCCGCCACCGAAGTGAGCGACGAGCCGGCGGGGATGAGGAAAGGCGTCTCCTCCTCGATCATCGCTTCGCCCAGCGTTCCGCTCAAAGCGAAGACGCCCGCGCCGATAATCGCGATCAGGACCACAAGCAGCAGTCCGATGCGCTTCATATCAGTCTGCGACCTTCTGCATGATGATCGAGGCGTTGGTGCCGCCAAAACCGAAGCTGTTGTTGAGCACCGCGCGCACTTCGCGCTTCTTCGCCTCCAACGGCACCAGATCGATACCCTCGGTGCCTTCGTCCGGATCGTGCAGGTTGAGCGTGGGCGGAACCACCCCGTCCCGCATCGCAAGGATGCAGAACACCGCTTCGACCGCGCCCGCACCGCCGAGCAGGTGTCCGATCGCGCTTTTGGTCGAGCTCATCGAGGCGCCGCCCAGATCGTCTCCCAGGACGCGCTTGACCGCAGCGAGTTCAATCGTATCGGCCATGGTGCTGGTGCCGTGCGCGTTGACATAGTCGATATCGCCCGGAGCAAGCCCCGCCTTCTTCATCGCCATGCGCATCGAGAGTTCCGCGCCCTTGCCTTCGGGGTGCGGCGCGGTGACGTGGTAGGCGTCGCCCGACAGGCCGTATCCGGTGACTTCGGCGTAGATTTTCGCGCCGCGCGCCTTGGCGTGTTCGTATTCCTCGAGCACGAGAATGCCTGCGCCCTCGCCCATCACGAAGCCTTCGCGGTTCCGGTCATAGGGGCGGCTCGCTTCGGTCGGACGGTCGTTGAAATTGGTGTTGAGAGCGCGCGCCTGGGCAAAGCCGGCGATGCCGAGCGGGCTGATCGTGCTTTCCGCGCCGCCTGCCAGCATGATGTCGGCATCGTCCATCGCGATCATGCGCGCCGCATCGCCAATCGAATGCGCGCCGGTCGAACAGGCCGTCACCACGGCATGGTTGGGGCCCATGAAGCCATATTTGATCTGCACCTGCCCGGTGACGAGATTGATCAGGCGGCCATGGACAAAATGCGGAGAAACCCGGCCCGGTCCGCGCTCGTGCAGGTTGACCGATTCCTTCTCGATCCCGGGAAGGCCGCCGATCCCTGCGCCGATCGAGCAGCCGGTGCGCTCCTTGAGCGCATCGCTCATCTCGGTGAGGCCGGCATCCTCGAGCGCTTGCCCCGCGGCATCGATGCCATAGACGATGAACGGATCGACCTGGCGCTGGATCTTGCTGTCCACGCGCTTGTCAGGGTCAAAGCCCCAGGGGTGATCCTTGGCCTTCACCTCGCAAGCGATGGTGCATTTCTGGCCTTCGGGATCGAACTTCGTGATCGGACCCGCGCCGCTTTCGCCGGCGATCAGGTTCTTCCACGAGGTCTCGACATCACCGCCCAGCGGGGTGACGAGGCCAAGACCGGTTACGACAACACGGCGCATCTTTCTCTCCAAAAAGGCCTCAGGCCTGCGGATCATAGGCTCGCGGGCCGGTGGCTGAAACGATACAGGCCCGAAGGCCCTTTCGGGCTCGGGCCTGTAAAATCGTCGCCCGTCATGCGAGCGTCAACGTTCTGGTCGGCTTAGCCGGCGTTCTCGTCGATGAACTTGGTGGCATCGCCGACGGTCGAGATCTTCTCGGCTGCATCGTCGGGGATTTCGACACCGAACTCCTCTTCGAACGCCATGACCAGCTCGACGATGTCGAGACTGTCAGCGCCCAGATCATCGATAAAGCTTGCGTCTTGCGTCACCTTGTCGGCTTCGACGCCAAGGTGTTCGACAACAATTTTCTGCACGCGGTCGGCAGTCTCGCTCATGTGGTTCCCTCGTTTGTCCTGGGGTGTTGAATTGCGATATGGCCCTAGAGCGCGGTTCAAATAAGCGCAAGTCAAGATAATGCGCGTCGCAAACGCGCCCTGTGGAACACCGCAAGCGCGCCTGCGCTGCGATCATCGGCGGGTCGGGCGCGATTTTGGGCTTTCGATGCGCGCCGCCCTCGCGCTACGGACACACCAGCATCATCATGCAAGCACCGCCATGCAGCAGGGAGAGGCAATGCTCACCGTCTACAGCGAGAACCAGTCCGACCACGCGCCATTGCGTGAACTCAACAATGGCGACTGGATGGACTTTGCCGAAAGCCCCGCACGGCTGGAATCGATCCTTGCCAGGGTCAGCGCGTTCTCATCACCCACGGACCATGGAATGGACCCGATCCTCGCGGTCCATGATGCAGATTATGTCGAGTTCCTGAAAACCGCGCACAGCGAATGGCTGGAGCAGGGGCGCGAGGGCGATGCGATCGGCTATGCCTTTCCCGTTCGCGGGCGGCGCGCCCTGAAGCATGACCGAATCGATGCACGGCTTGGCCAATACGGGTTTGATGCCGCCTCGCCGATTGCGGCTGGCACTTACCATTCGGCCTATTGGGCGGCGCAATCGGCATTGAGCGCGCTCGATGCGATCCTCGCTGGCGAGACGCGCCAAGCCTTCGCGCTGTGCCGCCCGCCGGGGCACCATTCGGGGCGCGATTACTTCGGCGGCTATTGCTATCTCAACAACGCCGCCATCGCCGCGCGCGCGGCCGTATCTGCTGGATATGGCCCGGTCGCAATCCTCGATGTCGATTACCACCACGGCAACGGTACACAGGACATCTTTTACGAGGATGCGGACGTCTTCTTCGCCTCGATCCATGCCGATCCGAAAAGCGATTACCCCTATTTCTGGGGCCATGCAGACGAGACGGGCACAGGCGGCGGCGAGGGCCTGACCTTCAACCAGCCCCTCCCTCGCGGGACGAAGTGGGAGATATACGCCCCCGCACTCGACAAGGCGCTCGAGCGGATCGGTGGCTTTGGCGCGAAGACGCTGATCGTCAGCTATGGCGCGGACACTTTCGAAACAGATCCGATTTCGCACTTCAAACTGACAACACGCGATATGCAGCGTATCGGCGCAGGCGTGCGTTCGCTGGATCTGCCCACGCTCACGGTGATGGAAGGGGGCTACCGGATCGATGCGCTGGGCACCAATGTCGAGGCTTATCTGGCCGGCCTCGAGACGGGCTGATCGTCCGCCGCAGGCGCGTGCGGAGGGCTTGAAGCCCTATTTGCAACACCTCGTCGTCCACACCTCGTCTCAATGCGCGCCCGATCCATCGCGGGCAGCGGAACGGACGTGGTGAAGAGCCGTTAAACTATTGAAAGCGCGATACAAAGCGGCCCGACGAGAGGCACCGCGACGCTTTTACCAAACCCCAACAAGGAGAACCATGACCAACATCGAACAACTCAAAGACATTACCCAAACCACCTACGATTCGGTCGAAGGCTATCGCAAGGCCATCGAGACCGCCGAGAAACCCGCCTTTACCAAGGCGTTCGAGCGCCGCCGTAATGCCCGCGCGAAAACTCTCCAGCACCTCAACAATGCCCTTCTGGCGAATGGCGAACAGCCCGTCACTGAAGCGAGCGTCAAGGGTGAAGCCCACCAGCTCTTCCTCGAGTTGGCCGACACCTTCTCGAAGGGCGACAGTGCCGTGATCTCGCGCGTTGAGGAAGGCGAGACGCATCTTGCGAACAAGTTTGAAAAGGCGCTGGCCGAGGAAAACGACCTTGATCCCTCGATCCGTCTCGCGCTTTCAGAAGCCTATCGCGACATCAAGGAAGGCAAGCGCTTTGGCGCAATGCTTGAAGAAGAATACGCGTAAGGCGAGTCGATGAGCGATCCGGATCGATCGTGAAGGCGTAGAGCGCCACTTTCCCTGACGGGAAACTGAAGCAAGGCGCTCCGCCGGACTTCGAGAACATAGATCCGACACAAACTGGGCGCGCCGCGTTTGATCGCAGCGCGCCCGATTTTTGTCTGCGGCCCGCAACCGGCGCTTTGCCGGCGCTCGTTACTGGCCTTCGGGGCCCTTGGCCTTTGCCTGCGGCTCGACCACGCGCAGATGAAGCTCGCGAAGCTGGGCCGGCTCGGTGCGCGAGGGCGCGCCCATCAGCAGGTCCTCGGCCTTCTGGTTCATCGGGAACAGCGTGACTTCGCGCAGGTTCTTTGCCCCGCACAGCAGCATCACGATGCGATCGACCCCGGCGGCCATCCCGCCATGCGGCGGCGCGCCATACTGAAACGCACGGTAGAGCCCGCCGAACTGCTCCTCGACATCCGCCTGGCTCAGCCCGACGATCTCGAATGCCTTCACCATCGTTTCCGGCTTGTGGTTACGGATCGAGCCCGAAGCGATTTCGTAGCCGTTGCAGACAAGGTCGTACTGATAGGCGTTGATCTCGAGCGGGTCCTTGTTCTCCAGCGCTTCCAGTTCGCCCTGCGGCATCGAGAACGGGTTGTGCGAAAAGTCGACCTTCTTTGCATCCTCGTCATATTCATAAAACGGGAAGTCGATGATCCAGCAAAGGTCGAAGCGACCGGTGTCGATCAGGTCGAGCTGTTCGCCGATCTCGATGCGCGCCGCGCCAGCAAGCTTGGCCGCGTCAGACGCCTTGCCAGCGGCGAAGAACAGGCCGTCATTCTCGCCCAGTCCAAGCTCGTCATAAAGCTCGGCCATACGATCCGCGCCGTGGTTCTTGGCGATGGGGCCGCCGAATTCGCCGCCCTTGCGGGTGACATAGCCAAGGCCGGCATAGCCCTCTTTGCGGGCCCAATTGTTCATGTCGTCGAAGAACTTGCGGCTTTTCTCATGCGTGCCGGGCGCGGGGATCACGCGCACCACGCCGCCGCCGCCGACAATCTTTTCAAAAAGGCCAAAGCCCGATTTTTCGAAGTGATGCGTCACATCGCTGATGATGAGCGGATTGCGCAGGTCCGGCTTGTCCGAGCCGTATTTGAGCATCGCCTCGGCATAGGGGATGCGCGGAAAAGTGCCCGCCTTGGTCACCGGCTTGCCATTGGCGAAGGCTTCGAACACGCCCGCCATCACCGGCTCCATCGTGTCCCACACCTCCTCCTGCGTGACGAAGCTCATTTCGAGATCGAGCTGGTAGAATTCGCCAGGCAGCCGATCGGCGCGCGGATCTTCGTCGCGGAAGCATGGTGCGATCTGGAAGTAGCGATCAAAACCCGCCACCATCAAGAGCTGCTTGTATTGCTGCGGTGCCTGGGGAAGCGCGTAGAACTGGCCTGCGTGCAGACGGCTGGGCACCAGAAAGTCGCGCGCGCCTTCGGGGCTGGATGCGGTCAGGATCGGGGTCGAAAACTCGTTGAAGCCCGCCTGGTTCATGCGTGCACGAATATCGGCGACGATCTTCGTGCGCGTCATCAGGTTCTTGTGCAGCGTCTCGCGGCGCAGATCGAGGAAACGGTACTTGAGGCGCGTGTCCTCCGGGTAAGGCTGTTCATCGGCCACCGGGAGCGGCAGCTCGAGCGCCTCGCTCTGCACCGTGATCGAACGGGCGAAGACCTCGATCTCGCCGGTTTCAAGCTTGGGGTTCACCGTTTCGGCAGAGCGCGCCTTCACCTCGCCCTCGATCGTCACCACGCTTTCGGCGCGCAGGCGATCGAGCACGGGCAATGCCGGGGAATCGACATCGGCCACAACCTGCGTGATCCCGTAATGGTCGCGCAGATCGATGAACAAAACGCCGCCGAAATCGCGCTTGCGGTGCAACCAGCCCGACAGGCGGACGGTCTCGCCCACATTCTTTGCGGAAAGCTGGGCACAAGTGTGACTACGATAAAGGTGCATCTAAACTCTTGTCCTGTACGAGGGTATGGCCCAAAGGGCGCTTGCACCGCGACAGGCCGCATGAAAAGGCGGCCGCGCGTTCTGGCGCGCTAACAGGGCAAGCGCTTCGCTTTGTCAAGCCAAGCGCGCGGCTTGATGGCCCCGATGGGAGAATATCCCCGCGAGCGGCACTCCGCTCAAACGAACGAAGAGTTTATGACGATACACGATCTTATCACGACAACAGACGCGTTGGCAGACCTGTGCGCGCGGCTCGCGAAATCCGAATTCGTCACGGTCGACACCGAATTCATGCGCGAGAACACCTATTGGCCCGAACTGTGCCTCGTCCAGATCGCCAACACCGAGGAAGCCGCAGCAATCGATCCGCTAGCGGACGGGCTCGACATGACCCCGCTGCTCGATCTGATGTGCAACAACGAGGACGTGCTCAAGGTCTTCCATGCCGGCGGGCAGGATGTCGAGATCATCGTCAACATGACGGGCAAGACCCCCTACCCCGTCTTCGACACGCAGATCGCGATGATGGCGATCAGCCAGTCCGAACAGATCGGCTACGCCAATCTCGTCGAGACGTGGCAGAACATCACGATCGACAAGGGCGCGCGCTTCACCGACTGGAGCCGCCGCCCGCTGACCGAACGGCAGATCGAATACGCCATCGGTGACGTGACGCACCTGTCCACGATCTTTCCCAAGATGCTGAAAAAGCTGATCAAGACCGGGCGCGGCGCGTGGCTCGATGCCGAGATGGAAAAGCTCGGCGATGCCTCGAACTACATCGTCGATCCCGACACCGCGTGGAAGCGCATCCGGTCGCCCGGGCGCAACCCGCAGGTGCTGGGCCGATTGAAAGCGCTCGCCGCCTGGCGCGAGGGTGAAGCGCAGCACAAGAACATTCCGCGCGGGCGGATCATGCGCGATGAAACACTCGCAGACATTGCCTCTCACCCGCCCAAGCGTCAGGCCGACCTTGCCAAGGTGCGCGGGCTTTCCTCCGCCTGGAAGGACAATGATATCGGCAAACGCATGATGAAGATCATCGCCGAGGCAGAACCGCTGCCCAAATCGGAAATGCCCGAGAAGATGAAGCGCGGCGCGCCGCTGGGCCGTGAAGGCGCGCTGGTCGCAGACCTTCTCAAACTGTTGCTCAAGATCCGCGCGCGCGAAATCGACGTTGCCGCGCGCCTGCTCACCCGCGCTGACGAGATGGAAGCGCTTGCCGCGGGCGTGCGCGATCTCAAGGTGCTGCAGGGCTGGCGCTACGATGTCTTCGGCAAGGATGCGCTCGAACTGGTCGAAGGCAAGCTTGCTTTCGCCGTGAAGGACGGAAAGCTCGCCATGACGCATATCGACGATATGCAGGCCAGCATGGAAGATTCGCTGGCAGCGGAGTAACAGCGGCCGCGATGTCCACCTACCTGCCCACGATCAAGCAGCTGCAATATCTCGTCGCGCTGCACGAGACGAAGCATTTCGGCCGCGCTGCCGATGCAAGCTTTGTCTCGCAATCGACGTTATCGGCAGGCATCCGTGAACTTGAATCGCTGCTGGGCGTGACCTTGGTCGAGCGTTCGCGGCGCGTGGTGCGCTTTACCTCGCTTGGCGAACAGGTGGTGGCCAAGGCCAACCGGCTGCTGCGCGAGGCCGAGGAACTCGCCGATCTCGTCCAGGCGGCGGGCAAGCCGCTTTCAGGCCAGCTGCGCATGAGCGTGATCCCGACGATCGCACCTTTCGTGCTGCCCCGCCTGCTGCCGCGGCTTCGCAAGGAGCGTCCCGATCTGCAATTGATGCTGCGCGAAGAGACGAGCCACGATGCGATCGAGAGCCTGCAGCATGGCCGCAGCGATTGCGTGCTGCTCGCCCTGCCCTTCGACACCGGCGAGGTCGAGATGGAGCATATCGCCGATGACCGCCTGTTCGTCGCCTTTCCCAAGGACGACCCGCGTGATCCACCCGCCAGCATCCCGCCCGACATGATCGATCAGGGCAGGCTCCTGTTGCTCGAAGACGGTCATTGCCTGCGCGATCATGCGCTGGCGGCGTGCAACCGTTCCGAATTGCGCGCGAGCGCGGCCATGATCGGCACCTCGCTGCACACGCTGGTGCAGATGGTCGACAATGATCTGGGCCTCACCCTGCTGCCCGAAATGGCGGTGGATGCGGGCATATTGAACGGCACGCAGGTTGTCGCGCGCCCGGTCAAGGGCAGCCATGCCAGCCGCGAGATTGCGCTGGTATGGCGCAAGAACTCCCCGCGCGAGGCCGATTTCCGCCTGCTGGCCGAGGAATTGCGCGCCGGATAAGCCGCCGCTTTGGCGCCGGATCGGACCCACCTTGCGCTCACTACGCACAAGCCCTGATACCGGGGCCGGGTGCACCGCGTTACGCTCACCATCGCTCTTTTGCCCGGTCCGGGGCGTTGAACGACAGGGGAACACGATGCGCGGTTTGCCGGGATTATCAAAGCTGATGGGCAAGGCTGCGCCCGCCAGCCTGTCTTCGGGTGATGGTGAGCCTCGCCCGCTTGCCGGGACGGACGCCGCGACGGCGGGCCATCGCATCCCGACGCTTGCAGTCCTGCCGCCTGCGCACCTCGCTCGCGCCCAGCGGCTGAGGGCCAACCTCGAAGGCGCGATGGACCAGATGCAGCACGCGCGCTCGGGAACCGAACAGATCGCCGGGATGCTGGCCGATTACGAGGCGAAGGCCCGGCTGCTTGATACGGCTAATGCGCGCAATGCAGCGCTCGCGCAGGAATTGGAGGATGAACGCTTCAAGGCCGCCGACATGGCTGCGAAAACAGGTGAGCTGGACCGCGAACTGGATCGCACCCGCGAAGAAGCGAACCGCGCGCAGGAGGCTGCGGCCAAGGCGCGCAAAGAGGTTGGCGAACTCACCCTGACCCGTGAACGCGAGGCGGACGCAATGGTGGCGCTCAATACGCAAATCAATGGTTTGCAGGCTGAGCTTGATACAGCATGCGAGGCAAGGGAGCGCGCCGAGATCGAAGGCTCAGGCTTGCGTGCGGCACTGGTAGAGCGCGATCACGCGCTCGCGGCGCTGCAGAACAAGGAAAGCGAATGGCGCCTGCGCGCAGAAAAGGACACAAGCCGTCTGGCCGAACTTGAACAGGCGGGCGAGCGCAAGGAACGCCGCATTGCCGAACTTTCCGGCGCGCTCGAGAATTCAGCCCAGCGTATCGAGGGGCTTGAGGAACGCGGTGAACGCGCCGCCGAAGACCAGCGCCAGCTCGAAATCCGCCTTGGTGATCTCAAGGTCTCGAGCGATAGCCGCATCTTCACATTGTCGGGCGCGCTCTCGCAGGAACAGGCCGGCCACCGGGTGACGCGCAAGCTGCTGGAGGAAATGCGCAGGTCAGCCCAGACCATGACGGACGAGAACAAGCAGCTGAAGGATCAGGCAGTCAATCTTGCGCAGGAGAACCAACAGATGAAGCGCGAGCTCGGCGGCACGCGCGGCACGATCCGCGAATACGGGGAACGCCTGAGCGAGCTGAACCTGCGTTACAGCGCCGCGCAGGATGATATCGAGCGACTCGAGAATGCGGCGACGCAAAGCAAGAAGGAAGCGCGCCGGCTCAAGCGGCGATCGGCCAAGGTCGACGATCTGCAGGGCGAAAACGCGGCTCTGCACGATAAGATCAAGAGCCTGCAGCAAACGCTCGAGCAATATCGCGCGGTGGGCACTTCGGGGGGCGCTATGGCGGGCGACGGCACAATTGTGCTGGCACGCCAGCGCTCCGGCGACACGCAAGAACAAGGGGCGGTGCCGCTCACCGGAACCGCCCCCGTGCTCAGAATGCCGTGAGGATCATGCCGCACGTCCGGCGCAGGCTGATCCCGCGCCGTTATCCCGCAGCAGCCTGACCCGCATAGACTTACTGCTTGTCGACGCTCTTGCTCACCAGAATGTTGACCGCGACGCGCCTGTTCTGCGCGCGGCCCACGGCGGTGGAGTTGTCGGCTGTCGGGTCCGCATCGGCAAAGCCGGACGGGGCGAGCATGCGCCACGGCTTCCAGCCGCATTGCTGCTGAAGGTAGTTCACCACCCGGCCAGCGCGGCGCTCTGAGAGCCGCTGGTTGACCTCGTAACTGCCGGTCGAATCGGTGTAACCGACCACGAGGATCAGCGCGTTGTCCATCGCCTCGGCCTCGCTTGCCGCGCGGCACAGCTCGGTGCGGGCACGCGGCGAGAGCGAATATTTGCCCGTGTCGAAATAGACGTTGGTGGTGCCCTTGACGTTGTATTTGTCGATATCATCGAAGCGCCCGCGCAGAGCGGCAGCGGCGGCCGCATTGCGCTCGGTCGCCAGCGTGTTCTCGCCAATCTTTGCGCCTTGCTGGGCGAATTTCTGCTCCGTACCGCTGGCGATCATCTGCGCGGTCTTGAGATCGCTCGCCTTGAGACGGATGCGGCTTGCAACAAGCGCCCTGCCCCATTCGACCGTATCGACCTTGACCGGCAGGCCGTTGAGCAATTGCGCAAGGCCCAGCTCATCGCGCGACAGGCCAAGAAAGCCGCCGCTGGCCTTGATCTCGGTGCCCTCGCTCACCGCCACGACTGCGGTGCTGCCATCGGCCATCGTGATCTCGACCTTGTTGCCCGCGCGCGCAGAGACGAAGCCTTCGAGTTCGGGACCTTCGGGGTAAGCGCTCAAATCCGCAGGCGGTGTGCCGGTGACCAGCACGCCGTCTTGGTCAGTGGCCTGATCCGGTGCTTCGTCACCTGCATCCTCGAGCGCATTGAGCGACTCGACGCGAATGGCCTGCGCTTGCAGCGGCGCCAGCGGGACGACCGCCAGCGCGGCCAGGGCGCAAAGGACAGCCCGGTTGGAAAGCGGGCTCTCGAAAATCGCGCGCATGAATATCTCCTTCAATCGTATTCTATCCGCGCCCTGCCAGACAGCCGGGCGCGGGTGGACCCTGTTTTTTCTTGAGTGCGCGGGGCTCTGGTCGCCAGAACCTGTCCACGCCGTTAACGGGCAAGCCGGCCGCGCGGGCGAACCCGATATGCGGAGACCTGGCGTCGGCAAGGCGTGTGGCCGGCGGTGGCGGCGGCGTCAATGCCGCGCGCCCAGGGCGTCACCGGGGCGTCACCGGGGCGGCACCGGCGCGGCGCGCTCAATCCATGTGCTTGAGACCCACGCGCAGGTAATCCCAGCCGGTGATACAGGTCAGCGCCGCGGCGGCCCACAAGGTTGTAAGGCCGATCACGTGCATCCAGCTTTCCTCCACCGTCTTGCACTGGTCGCCCAGTTCCTGACACGGCTGGCCGTGCAGCGCGCCGCCCGCGATCAGCGCGCCGAGCGAGACGAGCTGGAAGGTGGTCTTCCACTTGGCAAGCTTCGAGACCGGCACAGAGACCTGTATCCCCCCCAGAAATTCGCGCAAGCCAGACACCGCGATCTCGCGCATCAGGATGATCAGCCCGGCAACAACATGGAAATCGCCGACATAAGGCCCGCGCAGATACCCTTGCGCCGTCAGCACCAGGATGATTGTCGCAACCATGATCTTGTCCGCGATCGGATCGAGGAAAATACCCAGTTTCGACACGGTCCCCTGCGCGCGGGCGAGGTAGCCGTCAAAGAAATCGGTGATCGCGATCAGGCCATAAAGCACAAAGCCGATCGCATAGCCCGTCGCCCAGTGCGGCCACCACAGGAAAAAGGCCAGCAGCGGGAGCGCCAGAATGCGGCTAAGCGTCAGGATGTTCGGCAGCGTCAGCATCTTCGCCAATTCCCCTAGCGCGGTGTGCGGGATGGCAAAAGAGGGTGCGTTTATCAGACGCGATTTGCCGTGCACAAATGGGAAGGCGCGCGCCAAGCGAGCCACGTGAAGGCTTGTGCGCACGCGCGGGCTCGCTATTTGGGGTCATCAGGGCCGCAGCTTGCGCCCCTGCCATGCACTTATGACCACGACCACGCACCTCATGCGCCAAAAGCGCTTCTTGCCGTTGATGGTCACGCAATTCTTCAATGCTTTCAACGACAATTTGTTCAAGACCGCGCTGGTCCTGTTCGTCGTCTATTCGGTCTACAATAACGAGCAGCAGGAAGCCCTGTTCAGCGGGCTGGCCTCTGTGATCTTCATCTTCCCCTTCGTCGTTCTCTCCGCCCTTGCCGGCCAGCTGGCTGATACGCGCGACAAGGCGCTGATCATCCGCATCGTCAAGCTGTGCGAGATCGGCTGGGCCTCGCTTGGCGCAATCGGCCTGTTCCTGGCCTGGCAGGGCATTGCGGTGGAAAGCTTCGCGATCCCGCTGCTGCTTTTCGTGGTTTTCCTCGCGGCCGCGCAATCGACCTTTCTGGGTCCGATAAAATACGCGATCCTGCCGCAGCATCTTGAAAAGGAAGAGGTCCTGCCCGGCACCGGACTGATCGAGGCGGGAACCTACATCGCGATCCTGACAGGCACGATCCTTGCCGGCCTGATTGCGGTTGAAATTGCCCTCGTCCTGATCGTGATCACATCGTTCATCGGCTATTTCGTGGCGCGTTTCGTGCCCGATGCGCCGCCGCAGAGCGATTACGAAATGCATTTCCCGCTGCTTGAACCCTATGCTCAAAAGACGCCCAACCGCCTCTTGCGGTGGCTGGGCTATCCGTTTGTAGCAGTGGCCGATCAGGCAGTGATGAGCTGGAAACTGATCCGCGACACCACGCATAATCGCGAGATCTGGCTGGCCATCGTCGCGATAAGCTTTTTCTGGACCATCGGCGCTGTGCTGTTCATCCAGTTCCCGCCGCTGGCGAAGAACCAGTTGCTGGCCAACAAGCAGGTGGCGAGCTTCTTCCTCGTGATCTTTTCTGTCGGGATCGCGATCGGATCGGTCGGTATCAACGCGCTCCTGAAAGGCCAGGTCTCGGCCCGTTACGCGCCTGTCTCGGTGATTGTCATGGGCGGCTTCGTGTTCGGCTTCTACACCATCGCGAAGGCCTGGATCCCCAACGAGGCCGGTCAATTGCTGCCGCTGGTGGACTGGATTCTCGAACCGCTCGCGATCCCGTTATCGCTCATGCTGCTGGGCATATCGACTGCGGGCGGGTTCTTCGTCGTGCCGCTCTATGCATTCCTGACCACGCGCTGCGCCCATGACGCCGCCTCGCGCACGATCGCAGCGAACAATATCGTCAACTCGCTCGCGATGGTGATCGGTTCGGCGGTTGCCATCGGTCTGACCTCGATCGGCATTCCGGTGGTCGAGCAATTGCTGATGGCTGCCGCGATGACAGGCGTGTCAGCCTATCTGGGCTGGCTGCTGCTCAAGGCCGAGCGCGAGGCCAAGGCCCTCGACCCTCAGGCGGCGCTATAGGCGCGCAGGGCAGCAGGCACCGCACGTCAATTGACGAAAGCCTAAATGATGAAGGCGAGGATCGCCGCGGTCGCGGCCACATAGACGCTGGCAAAGCCGCGCGCATCTTCCATTGTCAGGCGCCATAGGCTCTCGGCCGGGATATCGTGCAGTTCACCCTTAACATGCGGCGGCAAGCTGGCGCGAAACGGATGACGCGCGCTTTCATCTGTGAGGACAAGGCTGCGACGGTGCATTGGCGGTTCTCCCGTTGAATTCCAGGAACGAGCGTTAACACTTTCTTAACTTTTCGCCACGGCGCGCTTTTCCCCTGTTGCACAGCGGGACAGTTAGCCGCGAGCTAACCACGAGACCTCGGCTGCATTGCCGGTTTGCGCCCGCCTTTGCGGCCCGCTAGAGGCGCTTGAGGGATGGGAGAAACAGCCATGAACGAGCGCCCGCGCAGCGCCGCCGAACTGCTTGTCGATTGCCTTGCGCAGCAAGGCACCGACAGGATCTTCACCGTGCCGGGAGAGAGCTTTCTCGCTGTGCTCGATGCGCTGCATAAGGGCAGCGGCATCGAGACGGTGACCTGCCGCCAGGAAGGGGGCGCAGCTTTCATGGCCTGCGCCGATGGCGCCCTCAGCGCCGCGGGAAACCTTCGCCCCGGCATCGCCTTTGTCACCCGCGGCCCTGGCGCAACCAATGCCAGTATCGGCGTGCACGTGGCACACCAGGATTCGCAGCCGATGATCCTGTTTGTCGGCGATGTCGCGCGGCCCATGCGCGATCGCGAAGGCTTTCAGGAAATCAATTTCGAGGCGTTCTTCGGCCCTATCTGCAAATGGGCCGCGCGCATCGATGATCCCCAGCGCATTCCCGAATATATAGCGCGGGCCTATTCGGTCGCGATCAGCGGGCGGCCAGGGCCGGTCGTGCTGGCGCTGCCCGAGGACATGCTGTGCGAAGCCGTGCCGGGCAACCTTGCCCCCCGCCCCGCCGCTGTCAGACCCGCCCAAGCGGTGTGCCCCGATGCGATGCAGGCGATGGTCGCGCTGATCGCCGATGCGGCGAGCCCTGTCGCTATCATCGGCGGCGCAGGCTGGAACGCCAAGGCGCGTGCGCATTTCCAGGCCTTTGCCGAAGCCATCGGCCTGCCGGTCGCCACCGCCTTCAGACGGCAGGACGCGATATCGCCCGCCTCCCCCGTTTATGCCGGCAATCTGGGCTATGGCCCCAATCCCAAGCTGGTCGAACGGGTCAAGGCGGCGGACCTCGTGCTCGCAGTCGGCGCGCGGCTGGGCGAGGCGACCACCGACGGCTATTCCTTCCCCACCCCGGACCATCCCGAACAGGTGCTGATCCACGTCCACCCCGACCCCGACGAGTTGGGCCGCGTCTACCGCACCGACCTCGCGCTTGCCTGCAGCGTCGACGAATTCGCCGAAGCCGCCGCCTTGTGGGAGGATGATGCGATCATCCCCTTCGATGCCGGGGCAAAGGCCCACGCCGAGTGGCAGGAATGGGCGACCCATACCCCGTGCGATCCGCCGCCCGCGCTCGACATGGGCGCCTGCGTCACCGCGATGCGCGAACGCCTGCCCGCCGATACGATCATCGCCAACGGAGCGGGCAATTTTGCCGGCTGGTGGCATCGCTACTGGCGCTATGGTGGCCATCCCACCCAGCTTGCTCCCACCGCAGGCGCAATGGGATATGGCGTGCCCGCAGCGATTGCCGCTGCCCTGCGCCACCCGGAACGCACCGTCGTCGCGGTCGCGGGCGACGGGGATTTCCTCATGAACGGACAGGAGCTTGCCACCGCAGCGCAAGCCGGTGCAAACCTGATTGTACTGGTGGTCGATAACGGCGCCTACGGGACGATCCGCATGCACCAGGAGCGCGAATATCCCGGCCGTGTCTCAGCAACCCGCCTCGCCAATCCCGATTTCGCCGCGCTTGGCGCCGCCTATGGCGCTTGGAGCAGGCGGGTCGAGACGACGCAAGCCTTCATCGAGGCGCTGGACGAGGTCAAGGCGCTCGCCGGCATCAGGCTGATCCACATGGTGATCGATGTCGAACAGCTCGCCGCCAGCGGCGCGACCATCAGCGGCTTGCGGGCGAAAGCGCGCTGAGGTTCACACACAAAAAGGGCCGCCCTTGGTGAGAGCGGCCCTTTGAGTTTACGGCGTGAGGCCGATCAGATGTCGAGCTTGTCCTTGACCTCGCCCTTGGCCTGATCCTTCTTGCCTTCCATCTCGTCCTTCTTGCCCTTGGCGCGGGTTTCGGGATCGTCCGATTGCTGCTTTGCCTCGCCGATGGCTTCCTTGACATTGCCTTTGATCTTGTCGGTCATGCTACCCATGATGTATCTCCTTTTTGGGGGTTGGGGTTGGGAGTTGGGGTTTGTGTGAGCGGCTTTGATTTGCGTGGTCGGCGCCGCGCGCTTCAGCGCAGCACCATGCCGCCATCGACCACATATTCGGAGCCGGTCACATACGAAGCCTGCTCGCTGAGCAGGAACAGCGCGATGCTGGCGGGCTCCTCGCTTTCGCCAAAGCGGCCAAGCGGAACCTGGCTCCTGATATCCTTGGTCATCTGTTCGAGTTGCTTGTCGTCCAGCTCCATGCCTTCGAAAAAGCCCGTGTCGATCGGGCCGGGAGCGATCACGTTGACGCGCACGCCGCGGCCAGCAAGGTCGCTTGCCCAGCAGCGCGAAGCGGCGGTGATGGCGCCCTTGGTGGCAGCGTAGACCGCACCCATGGGCTGGCCCAGATAAGGAACGATCGAACTGGTGATCACGATTGATCCGCCGTCTTTGACCGTGTCCATCAGCTGCGCCATCTGCAGGAAAGGCCCGCGCACATTGACATTCATCAGCGCGTCGAAATGCTCCGCATCGACATCCCGATTGGGCCGGAACTGGCCAAAGCCGGCATTCAGCCACAGCCCGTCAAGCTTGCCCATCTGCGCCTTGACCGTATCGCCAAGCTCCTTGGCAGCGGCCGGGTCACCCGCATCGTTGCGCAGCACGAGCGAGCCGGAAGGCAAGCTGCGGCCCGCCTCGTCGAGGTGATCCTGACTGGTGCCGGTCACCGCGACTTCGCCGCCTTCTTCCACGATCCTCCTGGCCCCGGCGAGGCCCATGCCACTGGTGCCGCCGGTAATCAGCAGTCGTTTTCCTTCAAAGCGTTTCATAAAAGCATCCGCGGCTTGAGTTGGTGTTACCCAAGCTACAGCGCCGCTTGCGCCGGCGTTCCGAATTAGCGTCAGAAATCCAATTGCGCGCCCGAAAACAGGCGCGCTAGACTCAGCCTTGCGCCATCTTGCAGATCACGTCCCACTCCTCAGGCGTGATCCTTGCAACCGACAGGCGCGACAGGCGCACCAGCTCGCAACGGCTGAGTTCAGGCCTCGCCTTGATCTGCCGCAGCGTCACCGGATAATCGAACCTGCGCTTGGGCCTGATCTTCACTGCGGCCCATTTGCCTGTCTCGTCGGTCGGATCGGGGATGCTGTCGACGCTGATCGTGACGATCCCGACAATCTCCAGCCCCTTGCGCGAGTGGTAGAAGAAGGCCTCGTCCCCCACCCTCATCGCCTTGAGATTGTTCTTGGCCGAGTGATTGCGCACGCCGCTCCACGTGCCCTCTTCCTCGGCCACAAGATCATCCCAGCTGTATTCGAACGGCTCGGATTTCATCAGCCAGTAATTCCTGGTGGTCTGGGACATGGGTTTGCAAGGGTTCCCTGAAATGCCGGATTCAAGCGGGTTTGTGGCACCCACCGTAGCGCCAGCCTCAAGGCCTCGCCACCCCTCACACAAAACCTTGGACGCGGTGTTAACTCGATTTTCACAGCGCCATAGGCATAGTGCGCAGATCGAGGACTAGTCCGGGAATGACCAACCAAGCGCCATGACCAAGGATGGACAAACACGCAGCCGCCCGGGTGATCCGGGCATCGCCGAGGGATCCGAGCCCGCTTTGACGCATTCGATTTCGCACCCGGTCGCCCGCAAGGCCGAGCGCGACCTGGTTGCGCTGGGCATCGCCTTTGGCGCGATCTGCCTTTTTGTCGCGACCGGCGGCACGGTCCTGCCCGAAATCATCGCTTCCTACGTGTCCGGAAATTCAGCGCCCAGCCACCTGCTGGTCAATGCGCTGCTGTTGAACATCGCGCTCATCGTCTTCAGTTGGCGGCGCTATCGCCAGCTGCGCGAGGAGATCGCCATCCGCGAGGCAGCCGAGCGCGAGGCGCGCACGCTTTCCGCCACCGATCCGCTGACCGGATGCCTCAACCGCCGGGCAATGGAATCCACATCCGAAGAGCTGCGCCGCGAAGCGACCGCGCAGGGGCGCGCGCTCGCCTACATCATGATCGATGCGGATAATTTCAAACAGATCAATGATATGCACGGACACTCGACGGGTGACCAGGTGCTGATCGAATTTGCCCGCCGGATCGAAACGCTGCTGCCCAAGGGCGTCTCTCTTGCCCGGCTTGGCGGCGACGAATTTGCCTTTGCGCTGAGCTATGACCCCGCCCATGCGGAGTGCGTCGAAGACCTCGTCATCCGTATCTACGAGAAAATGGCGACACCGGTGGAGACCGATGCGTGCGCGATCGAAATCTCGGTCTCGATCGGGATTGCGACCGATCACGGCCTTCACGGTCGCAACCCCCTGATCAAGAGCGCGGCGGCGCTGATGCAATATGCCGATATCGCGATGTATCACGCCAAGAAGCAGGGCAAGAACCGCTTCTTCTGGTTCGAGGAAAGCATGCAGAGCGAGCTGCGGCTGCGCAACGAGCTGGAAATGGGCATCCGCCGCGCGCTGGTGGAGCGCCAGTTCGAGCCCTTCTACGAACAGCAGATCGATATCGAGACCGGCGAAATCATCGGTTTTGAAATGCTCGCCCGCTGGCGTTCGCCCGATCTCGGGTTGGTGAACCCGGAAATCTTCATTCCCATCGCCGAGGAAATGGGGGTCATCGCGGAATTGTCGGACCAGTTGATGGATCGCGCCTTCGCCGATGCGCGCGAATGGTCGGAGGCGATCACGCTTTCGATCAACATCTCGCCGGTGCAATTGCGCGATCCGTGGTTTGCGCAAAAGCTGCTCAAGCGCTTGGTCGCCTCCAATTTCCCGCCGCAGCGGCTGGAGATCGAGATCACCGAGAGCTGCCTGCACGACAATATCGCGATGGTGCGCACGATGATCACGAGCCTGCGCAATCAGGGCGTGCGCGTAAGCCTCGATGATTTCGGCACCGGCTATTCCATCCTCGAACAGCTGCGCACCCTGCCGTTTGACCGGCTCAAGATCGACCGCGCTTTCATCAGCGACCTCGGCTCGTCCGAGGGCCGCTCGAACATTGTCGATGCGATCGTTTCGCTTGGCCGGGGGCTGAACCTGCCGATCACCGCAGAGGGCGTCGAGGACGAACAGATCCTCAATGCCCTGCGCAAGATGGGCGACCTCAAGGGCCAGGGCTACCTTTACGGCAGGCCCGAACCCGCCGAGGACGTGCGCCAGAGGCTGGCGATGCATGGATTGCTGCAGGACGCGCCGCATGGGGCGAGAGGCGCCAGGGACGAAGCCCAAAGCGCGAGCGCGCGCGAATTGCAGCGAAACGCGGGCTGAACGCGGCTTTCGCGCTGCTTCGCATTCGCGCAGCCACCTTTCAAACGATCGGCGGCGATCGAGACACCCAGTCTCTTTACGCAGCGCCCCGGTGTGCATAGATGCGCGGTCTTATGCGCGTTCCCTTCATCAAGATGCACGGCCTCGGAAACGATTTTATAGTGATCGACAGGCGCGGCCTTGCCGATGGCGCGATTCCGCCGATGAATGCGGACGTCGCAAGGCGGCTTGCTGACCGGCGCGAAGGCGTGGGCTGCGACCAGTTGATCGTGCTCGAACGTTCGGCATCAAGCGATTTTCGAATGCGCATCTTCAATTGCGACGGTGGCGAGGTCGAGGCGTGTGGCAATGCAAGCCGCGCGGTCGCCCTGCTGCATGGCGCGCCGGCAAAGGTAGAGACAGGCGGAGGCGAGATCGCGCTCGAACCCGCTGAAGGCGGCGCGAGCGTCGACATGGGTGTGCCCCGCTTCGACTGGGAAGCGATCCCGCTCGCCTATGCGATGGACACCGCCGCGATGCCGGTGGGCTGGGATGACGAGGCGGGCTCGCTTGATACGCCGATGGCGGTCAATGTGGGCAACCCGCATGCGGTGTTCTTCGTGGACGACGCAGACGAGGTGGCGCTGGATCGGATCGGCCCGCAGATCGAGCGCGACCCGGTCTTCCCGCAAGGCGTGAATGTCAACGTGGCAAGCCTTTCGGGCGACAATCACCTCAGCTTGAGGGTGTGGGAACGCGGCGCCGGCCTGACACGCGCCTGCGGCACGGGCGCGTGCGCCAGCGCGGTCGCCGGAATTGCCAAGGGTCTTGTGACAAGCCCGGTGCGCGTCAGCCTGCCCGGCGGTGATCTGTCGATCGAATGGGCGCGCGGCGGCACGATCCGCATGACTGGCCCGGCAAGCGAGGCCTTTCGCGGCGAATTCGAATGGGACGACTACGCGTGAGCGCGCCTGCTCGCTCCAAAGCTCCCGAAGTGATCTCGCTCGGCTGCCGGCTCAACATTTCCGAAAGCGAGCGCATGAAGGGCCTGCTGGCAGAGGCGGGCGATGTCGTCGTGGTCAATTCGTGCGCGGTGACATCCGAAGCGGTGCGCCAGACGCGCCAGGCGATCCGCCGCGCGCGCCGGACGCGGCCCGATGCGCGCCTCATCGTTACCGGCTGCGCAGCCGATATCGAGCGCGACGAGCTGGCCGCGATGCCCGAGGTCGATGGCCTCATTCCCAACACGCAAAAGCTCGATCCGCGCGCCTGGAACGTACCTGTGGCGCAAGCACCGCTGCCACCGACGCGGACCCGCGCCTTTATCGGCGTGCAGAATGGCTGCGACCATTCCTGCACCTTTTGCGTGATCCCCCAGGGGCGCGGCGAAAGCCGCTCGCTGAGTGTTGATGAAGTGCTGCGGCAGGTCGAAAAACACCTCGAAGAAGGGGCTAAGGAAGTTGTCTTCACAGGTGTCGATCTAACAAGTTGGGGACATTATCTTTCACCAAGATCGGGTTTGGGTGACCTGATAGGTCGCGTTCTGGATGCGTTTAATCAACTAACTCGAATTCGCCTCTCCTCCGTCGACGGCATCGAAATCGACGAGAAATTGTTCGATCTGATCGCCCATGAGGAGCGCGTGATGCCCCATTTGCACCTCTCGCTCCAGCACGGCCACGACCTGATGCTAAAGCGCATGAAGCGCCGCCATCTGCGCGGTGATGCGCTGGAACTCGTGGCGCGCCTGAAGGCCGCGCGGCCCGAACTCGCCGTGGGTGCGGACCTGATCGCGGGCTTTCCGACCGAGAGCGAGGAGCACCACGCGGCCAACCTCTCGATCATCGACGAGCTCGACATCGTGCACGGGCACATCTTCCCCTATTCGCCCCGCCCCGGCACACCCGCGGCGCGCATGCCGCAGCTGGATCGCGGCCTTGTGAAGGCCCGCGCCGCCGATCTGCGCGCCGCCGTCGCCAAGCGCCGGACACAGTGGCTTGAAAGCCTTGTGGGCGAAACGCTCAGCATCCTCGCCGAACGCGACGGCACGGGCTATGCCCCCTCCTATGCCCGCGTGGCGCTGCCCGAAGGCACGCGCGCCGGCACGATCATCGATGTGACGGTGCGCAAAGTGGATGGAGGGCTGCTCAGGTGAGCGATACGCCAACGAATTGGAGCGAACGCCTGCTGGGCGGATTTCGCAAGACGTCCGAGAGGCTTTCGGACAATCTTGCAGGGCTGGCAGGCGGTGGGCGGCTGTCAGAGGCAACGCTCGATGATATCGAAGACGCGCTTATCGTCTCCGACCTTGGCCCCAAGGCCGCGAGCCGCATCCGCGAGAAGCTCTCCGAAAAACGTTTCGGCGAACAGATCACGCAGGACGAGCTCAAGCTTGCTGTCGCAGACGAGATCGCAGAGATCCTGCGCCCGGTGGCCAAGCCGCTTGAGATCACAGCCTTCCCTCGCCCGCAAGTGTTGCTGGTTATCGGCGTCAACGGCTCGGGCAAGACGACGACCATCGCCAAACTTGCCCACCTTTTCACCGAAGACGATTACGGCGTGCTTCTGGCCGCGGGCGACACCTTTCGCGCCGCCGCCATCGGCCAGCTCGCCACATGGGCCGGGCGTGCGGGCGTGGACCTGGTGCGCGGGCCGGAGGGCGGCGATCCTGCCTCGATCGTGTTCGATGCGGTCAAACAGGCGACCGACACCGGGATCGATGCGCTGATCGTCGACACTGCCGGCCGCCTCCAGAACAAGCGCGAATTGATGGACGAGCTCTCCAAGATCCGCCGCGTGCTCGGCCGCCTCAACGAAGAGGCCCCGCATGATGTGGTGCTGGTGCTCGATGCGACCAACGGACAGAACGCATTGTCGCAGATCGATGTTTTCAAAGAGGTCGCAGGCGTCACCGGCCTCATCATGACCAAGCTCGATGGCACCGCGCGCGGCGGCGTGTTGGTTGCCGCGGCGGAGCAATATGGCCTGCCCATCCACGCGATTGGCGTCGGCGAAAGGATGGAGGATCTGCGCCCCTTCGACCCCGACCTTGTCGCGCGCGTTATCGCAGGTGTCGCCTGATGAGCGAGCCTGAACAGACCACCGATCCCAAGAAACCCGCCTCCGGGTGGGTCAATCTCGTCATCGATTATGGCCCGCTGGCGATCTTCCTCGTCACCTATCGCAGCCTCGCGCCCGAGGAATTCTCAGCCCAGGCCGAGCTTGAAGCGATCCTTTACGGCACCGGCGCCTTCATGCTCGCCGCCGTCGCCGCGCTGGTCGCGAGCAAATCGCTGCTGGGCAAGATCTCGCCCATGCTGTGGTTCTCTACCGTGCTCATCGTGGGCTTCGGCGCGCTGACGCTGGCCTTTGGCGATCCGACCTTCGTGCAGCTCAAGCCCACGATCATCTACGCAGTGCTGGGCATTGCCCTGCTGATCGGTCTTGCACGCGGCATGCCGCTGCTCAAGATCCTGCTCGAGGCTGCTTTCGAGGGGCTGAGCCATGAAGGGTGGCTCAAACTGTCGCGCAACTGGGCGATCTTCTTTCTGTTTCTCGCCGGGCTGAACGAGGTCCTGCGTGCGCTCTACAACGAGGATAACGGGCAATTCGAGACTTGGCTGTGGGCCAAATTCGCGGTGTTCCTGCCGCTCACTTTCCTGTTCACCTTCGCCAATATTCCGATGCTTCTGAAGCACGGCCTCGATGTCGGCCAGAACGATGGCGATGCTGACGAGGAAAGCTAGGTAGCGGGCGCGCGCGCGCCTGGGGCAAGGCTCGAATTTCGCTGGCTGATCCAGCGCAAGGCCAGACCGATGCCCAGCAGCGGCCACACCCACAAAGTCGCCTCTAGCCCGGTGCCGTAGGTCGCAAAGGCACAGAAGCCGAGACCGCCCAGGATCACTGGCAGGCGCGCAGCCTGCCTGTTCGTCTTGAGCGCGGCGATCACACCGATGATGTAGAACACAAGGACGCCGCCGCTCGTCACCACAACCAAAAACGTGAAAGCGTCGGTTGCCCCGCGCGAGATATTGGTGAGGATCAAAAACGTTGCGCCAATCGCGCTGGCAAGGATGCCCCAATAGGCAACGCCGCGGGTGTTCTGGCGCGCAAACATCACGGGCAGTTCGCCGCGCGCAGCCATCGACAGCGCGCAATCGCCCTGGACGAAGATCAGACCGTTGACGCAGCCAATCATCGCCACCAGCACGAAGAGCGAGGTAAGCGAGCCCCAGAAGCCACCAAGGCTGAGGGTCAGCAGATCGGCCAAAGGGCTGCTCGAGGCAGCGATTTCCTGCCATGGCAGGATCAGGACGAGGCCGGTACTGACAATAACGTAGATCGCAACGACAAACCCCGTCCCTCCGATCAGTGCGATGGGCACATTGCGCCCGGGGTTGCGGATCTTCTGCACTGGCACGGCGACCATCTCGAAGCCCAGCAGCGCGAAGAGCGTGATCGCGACCGCCTGCGACACGCCCGAGAGCGTGACCGGCACCGGCGCCAGTTCCTGCACCTGGCCCTCGCCAATCGCAAAACCGGCGATGAGGATGATCGCGGCGAAGAGCGGCAACAGCTTCACCACCACGGTCAGGACCTGGAACAAGCCCGCCGAGCGTGCGCCTGCGAGGTTCACAAGGGTGATGACGCAGACAAAGCCGAGTGCGAGTGCGAGGTCCGCGCCAAATGGCGGCTCGGCGAAGACAAGGCCGGCCGCAATGGTTCCCGCAGCCACGCTCAGCGCCGCGATCGAGACGAAGCCTGCGGTCCAGAATGCCCATATCGCAAGGAACGCGGGCACCGGGCCAAGCTCCCGCTCGATCACGGCGTGAAAGCCCTCCCCCGAATCGCGCATCAGGAAACGCAGGCTCGCGGCGAGGCACAGCGCACCGCCGCCACTGACCACCCAGCCCAGAACCGCGTTCCAGCCAAGCGGTGCGAGGCTTGCTGGCAGGACGAAGATGCCGCCGCCGATCATCGTGCCGATGACGAGCGAAAGCGCCATGCCAAGACCAAGCGACGCGGCCGGCGGGGGTGCGCAAATTGGTGCAAGCGGGGCGCCCGGAATGTGCGGTGCGTCTGGAAGAGGTGCAGCCAAAAACGGGCCTTTCAAGAAAGCCGCGACCCGGCGCAAAGGTCTAGGGCCGACTGCCCGGTCGGTCAAATACCATCGGCCCGCATCGTGGCTTGCGCTCCTCCCCCAACAGCCGCTGATCGGTTTGACTTGGCAGGTCTCTACCAGCCATGCATTGTCCCTCGACATTCGAGCAGGAGAACAAGGCGTGGGCATCAGGCAATCGAAACGGGCGGTGGCGGTTTTGGCGGGCGCGGCCCTCTTGCTTGGCGTGACGGCGACCGGCGCGGCTCCGCCCACCTTTGCTCTTGCGGCCAAAGCGCAAAGCCCCGCAACGATCGGCGCGCAGGCCGGCTCGCCTACACGTATCTCCGTACCTCTCCTGCGCGAACGCGCGCAGATTATCGACCAGATGCTCGAAGTGCGCCTCAACGCGCTCATCCCCAGGCTGATGCGCGAGGAAGGCGTCGACATGTGGATCCTGATGAGCCGCGAATATTTCGAGGACCCTGTTACCGCCTCAATGCTCGATGCGCGCAGCCTGAGCGCGCGGCGCCGGACCATTCTGGTCTTTTATGATCCCGGAG
Source organism: Erythrobacter sp. (assembly GCA_043567175.1). Classification (GTDB taxonomy): domain Bacteria; phylum Pseudomonadota; class Alphaproteobacteria; order Sphingomonadales; family Sphingomonadaceae; genus Erythrobacter. The sequence continues at coordinate 132,385 of CP121323.1, read as the reverse complement.
AAAGCCAGCCGATAGAGCGTCTGACGGTCAGTCGCTACGGCCTCGCAGGCCTCTTCGAACCCGCGTGGGACCCGGCCGAGCAACCCGAACAATGGGCAGCGGTGGCCGACATCATCGCCGCGCGCGATCCTGAGAACATCGCGATCAATGTCTCCAAGGCGACGCGCTTTGCCGATGGCATGACGCATAGTCAGTATCTCGAATTTACCGAGGCACTGGCGCCCCAGTATATCGAGCGTATCATTTCGGGCGAGAAGCTCAGCACGCGCTGGCTGGAGACGCGCACCGAGCTCGAGATGGAACTCTATCCCCGGATCGTCGCGCTAGCCCATGAGATCATCGGCGAGGCCTTGTCGACAAGGGTCATCATTTCCGGCAAGACGACCTGCGCGGATGTGCAATGGTGGTATCGCGAAAAGCTCAGTGAACTGGGTGTCGCGCCGTGGTTTCATCCCAGCATCGCCGTGCAGCGTGAAGGCGCCAAGGGTTTCCTCGACGGCAATACGGTGATCGAGGCGGGAGACCTGATATGGACCGATTTCGGCATCACCCTGCTGCGCCTCAACACCGATACCCAGCACCTCGCCTATGTCCTCAAACCCGGCGAGAGCGAGGCTCCCGCGGGATTGCGCGCAGGGCTGGCCAATTCGAACCGCGTGCAGGACATCCTGACCGCGAATTTCGAGACTGGCCTGTCGGGCAACGAAGTGCTGGCGCGCGCGCGGGAACAGGCGATCGCCGAGGGTCTTGATCCCTCGATCTACACTCACCCGATCGGCCTGCACGGCCATGGCGCAGGGCCATCGATCGGGTTCTGGGACAACCAGGAGGCCGACCCGCGCGGGGCCGATCTCATCCGCCCTGACACTGCGTGGTCGATCGAGCTCACCAGCTATGCCGAGGTTCCCGAATGGGGCGGCCAGCGCGTGGATTTCCGCACCGAGGAAGACGCTTTTTTCAACGGTGAAAGCGTGACCTATATTGATGGCCGCCAGACCGACATCACGCTGATTGCAGACATGCCTAAATAGCCGGACAAGCAGCCCAACCGCATCTGATTTTTCAACAGGCGCGCGGCGTTGGTCGCAGGTTCATATTGCGCGTGTTAGAAAACGATGCGTGATCTATATTGCGCTCAATATCACCGCCATCCTTGCCGCGACTATTGCAGGCCTCGTCATCGGGATTGTGGCGGTGCGCCTGTCCAAACGCCTGCTGCCCAGCCCGGGCGCGCTGCTGGTGGTCGCGCTGGCCGAGTTCTGGCTCGTCTGCATCCTGGCGGGAGCGCTTATCCTCGCCCCGCCCGAGGCGCCCCAATGGGTGATGGCGCTTGCCACGCCTTTCATCATCTGGATCGGCTTCGTGGTGCCGGTTGTCGCGGTCTCGGGCGCAGTGAGCGATATCTCGGCTCGTTCGGCCTTTATCACCTGCGCGCACTGGCTTGTCGTGATGCTTGCAATGGCAGCGACGTTGCAGGCGATCGGCCTCGTCGCTCCGCCTCCAGCCTAGCTGCTAGATCTCGACCTGGCTGCCCAGTTCGACCACGCGGTTGGTTGGCAGTTTGAAGAAGTCCATCGCGGTTGCAGAGTTCCTCAGCATCCATGCGAAAATCTTCTCGCGCCAAATCGGCATGGCCGGCTTTTCGCTTGGCAGCAGCGTCTGGCGGCTGAGGAAGAAGCTGGTGTGCATCATCTCGAAATGGCCGCCGCAATAGCTGCCCATCCCGTCCAACCCGCGCGGCACATCGGTCTCTTCCATGAAGCCGTAATGCAGCACCGCGCGAAAGAAGCCGTCCCCCATATCGACATATTCGCAGCGTTCCGCCGGATCGACATAGGGCACTTCGTCGATATTGACCGTCAGGATCACCACGCGTTCATGCAGCACCTTGTTGTGCTTGATATTGTGCAGCAACGCTGAGGGCACGCCGGAGGACTGGCTTGCCATGAAAATCGCGGTGCCGGGCACGCGAGTGGCGGAATTCTTGGCGCTCTTGGCGAAGATCTCCATAGGGAGGGCGTGTTCGCTCATGCGTTCGCGCATCAGCTTGCGCCCGCGCGCCCAAGTCGTCAGCAACGTAAAGGCAATGAAACCGACCATCAACGGGAACCAGCCCCCATCGGGAACTTTGGTGAGGTTTGCCGCGAAATAAGCACCATCAACGATCAGGAAGAGAATGACGACGGGCGCTGCATACCACCACTTCCATTTCCAAACGCCCACGAACAGCACGCCCATCAGCAGCGTATCGATCGTCACCGCGCCGGTGACTGCGATGCCGTATGCGCTGGCGAGGTTCGACGAATTCTGGAAGGTCAGCACCAGGATGATAACCGCGACCATCAGCGCCCAGTTGACCACGGGAATGTAGATCTGTCCGCCCTCGGTCTCGGAGGTGTGGCGGATCGAAAGGCGCGGGATATAGCCCATCTGGATCGCCTGGTGGGTGATCGAGAACGCGCCGGAAATCACTGCCTGGCTGGCGATGAAGGTCGCGACCGTCGCCAGCAGGACGAGCGGCAGGCGGTATTCCTCGCTCGCCAGAAAGAAGAAGGGAGACTGGATCGCGGCGGCGGCCTGTTCCGGCGGCAGGCCGATGATCATTGCGCCCTGGCCGAAGTAGTTGAGCAAAAGGCACGGCATGACAAAGCCGAACCAGCTAAGGCGCATCGGACCGCGGCCAAAATGCCCCATGTCGGAATACAGCGCCTCCGAGCCAGTCACGGCAAGAACGACGCTGCCCAGCGCAAGAAAAGCGAGGGTTCCGTCGATCACGAAGAAATTGACCGCGTAGTAGGGATTGAGCGCCCACAGGATCTCGGGCGTGCCCATGATCTGGTAGAGTCCCAGCCCCGCAATCACGGTGAAATAGACGATCATCACCGGCGCAAACAGCGCGCCGACCTTGGCCGTGCCACGCTTTTGCAGCACGAACAGGAACACCAGCAGCACCAGCGCGATGGGGATGACATATTGCTGCAGCCCCTGATCGACCACGGTGAGCCCCTCGACCGCAGAGAGCACCGAGATCGCCGGGGTAATCATCGAATCGCCATAGAACAGGCTGGTGGCAAAGACGCCGAGCAGCACTGCCACCCAGCCATATTTCGACTTGGAAATGCTGCGGCTGATCAGCGCAACGAGCGCAAGGCTGCCGCCCTGCCCCTTATTATCTGCGCGCATCAGGATGGTAACATATTGCAGCGCAACGACCAGCGTCATCGACCAGAAGATAAGGCTGATCACGCCCAGCACGTGCGGCTGGTCAACTGCGAGCGGGTGCGGCCCCACGAAGGTCTCGCGGAAGGCGTAAAGCGGGCTGGTGCCGATATCGCCGAACACGATGCCGATCGCGCCCACCGCCAGCGCCGCCTTGGACGCGCCGTGGCCGTGCCCCGATCTGTCCGGATGCGAGACCGGCGTGTGTTGGCTAGCTTTATCGCTCATGCTTGGTTGGATTTCCCGTTTGAGAGGCCTTCCACGGCCTGCCAGGTACTGCCCGCTTACGCGTTTCGTCTCGCGAAGGCCGCGCGTGTAGCACTGTGCTTTCGCACCTGCAACATGGGCGCACGCCTTGTCATCACTGGAGCATCGGCGCGTTGGCGATCATCTGGTCAAGCCGTTCCACCCGCGAAGCAAGGTCCTCGCGCCAGGGTGCATCTTCGGGCGCGCGGTCAAGCAGGCTGCCCCAGACGCTGCGCGCGGCCCGGATCTGGCCGCTTTGCGCATAGGAGAAGCCGAGGAACAGGTCGGCAGCCGGATTGCCCGGATCAATCTGGCGCGCCTGCGAATAGGCGTAGCTTGCCGCCGGGGTCACGTTGCCATCGGAATGGCCGACCAGCGTCATGCCGAGCGCCAGCCAACCTTCAAGGCTGCGCGGGTCCTTGGCAAGCCCCCCGCGCAGCGCCTGCGCCGCCTCATCGAAGCGCCCGCGCCGCGCATAGCCGTCCGCGAGCATGAGCCAATTGGGCTTGGGCTGAACGGGATCGAAAAAGGCGCGGCGCGCCTCGACCATTTCCTCTCCCGATTCAGGCGCCTGCAAGGTCTTGGCCTTGGGGCTGGCGCTCTGCGTCGGCGAGCCCTGCCAGGCATAGCCGGCCATGCCCAGCAGCAGGATTGCGCCGAACACCGCCCATCCCTCGCGCGGCAGACGCAAGACGAATGCGGCGAGCGCAAAGGCGGCAAGCGCCAGCACGAAGACACCGATCCAGCCGATCATGAGGCGCTTGTCGCCTCTTTGTCCGAACGGTTCCTGCCGAGCCGGCGCATCAGCACGAGCGCGGCGATGGCAAAGAGCAGCAGAGGGATCGCAAAGAGCGGCCAGGTCGTGGCGCTCACCTTGGGCTGGTAGCTGACATAATCGCCATAGCGTTCAACCAGCCAGCCACGGATCTCATCGGGGCTTTCTCCCGCCCTGATCCGCACGCGCACCTGGTGACGCATGTCGCCCGCCATCGGCGCATCGCTGTCCGCGATGCTCTGCGACTGGCACTTGAGGCAGCGCAGCGTGTGCATCAGCGCGGCTGCCTCGGCCTCCTGCGCGGGGTCTTCGAGCTGGGTGTAGGCGTAGGGCGCAGGCGGCACCGCGCTCTGGGCAAGGACTGCGGGTGCGATGAGGGGCGCAGCAATCAGCGCAAGCACGAGGACGAGGGTAAGGAGACGCTTCACCGGGCCTCCTCCAGCTTTTCAAGCAGCATGGGTACATGTTCGGGCCGGATATCGCCGATATGCTGGTGGCGGATGATGCCTAGCCCGTCGATCACGAAAGTCTCGGGCACCCCCGACGAACCGATCTCGAGCTGCACTTCCGAGAGGTCATCTGCACCGATGCGGCTGTAAGGGTTACCATGCCGGGAGAGGAACTTGGCGACATCGGCCGGCCGGTCGCGAATGGCGATGCCGATGATTTCAGCGCCGCTTTCCTGCAATTCTTCAAGCTGCGGGGCCTCGGCAATGCAGGGCAGGCACCAACTCGCCCAGACATTGAGCAGCTTGGGCTCGCCGTCACGGAAATTTGCGATCGAGACGCCGGGGCGATTGTCGGTCGCAGGGCGCAACGCAAATTCCGGGAGCGGTTTGCCGACCATGCGGCTGACGACGAATTGGTCCTTGGGCTGGGTCAGCATGAAGCCCGCCAGCACCGCGATGCCCAAAAACAGGACCAGCGGAATCCACACCCATGCCCTGCTCGTGCCACCGATGCTCATTCCGCGGGCTCCGGCGCTGCGCCGCGCGCGCCGTCAGACTCGCGCGCGATCGCGGCCACGTCCTCGCGGCGCTGGTTGCCGACACGGGTCGCCGCACGGCGCTTGAGATCGACCTGAAGGCGCCCGATAATCGAGAGCACACCACCAAAGGCAATGAGCAGCCCGCCATACCAGATGAAGGTAACGAAGGGCTTCCACCACACCCGCAGTTGCCAGCGCTGCTGGCCGTCTGGGCCAATGCCCGCCGCATCGCCAATGACCGCGTAGAGCTGACCATCCCAGCGGGTGAGCAGCGCGCTTTCGCTGGTGGCCTGCGCGGGCGCCCAGAAATTGCGCGCCTGCGGGGTAAGAATGACGGGCTCGCTGCCGCCGCGGCTGACGGCGAGGCGCGCCTCGATCGCGGTCCAGTTGGGGCCGGAGACCGGATCGACGCTTTCGAGCTGCACAGTCCAGTCGCCAATCTGCTGGACGCCGCCTGGACCAACAGCCGCGAGGCGTTCCTGCGTGAAGGCGCCCTCGCTCGCCATGCCGAACAGCGCCACCGCAACGCCGAAATGCGCCGCAACCATGCCCCAGGTGGCGGTCGGCACACGCGCAAGCTTGCGCCCTCTCAGCGGCATCAGCGCAGCCACCGCCAGCATCGCCGCAAGGGCAAGACCCAAGACGGGCAGCAGCGGATAATCGCCAAGGAAAACAACCAGCGCGATCGCCAGCAGCGCAATCGCCCCGAGGATCGCCACGGGCGTCTGGATGCGCGCCGGGCTGTCATCCTTCCAGCGCAGCATTGGCCCCACCGCCATCACGAGAAACATCGGGATCGCAAAGATCGCGCCCGCCGGATTGAAGTAAGGCGGACCCACCGAAACGCGCACGTCGAATGCCTCGGTCAGCACCGGATAGAGCGTGCCCAGCAGCACGATTGCGAGGATCGCGCAGAGCATCACGTTGTTGAACACCAGCGCGCCTTCGCGGCTGGTCGCGGTAAAGCGCTTGCCCTCGGCGATCGAACTGGCGCGAAGGGCAAAGATCGTCAGCGCGCCGCCGACATACAGGCCGAGCAGAACCAGCAGCAGCGTGCCGCGCTCAGGATCGACGGCAAAGGCGTGGACGCTTGTGATGACGCCCGAACGCACGAGGAAGGTGCCAAGCATGCTCATCGAAAAGGCAACGACGCCAAGCATGATCGTCCAGGTTCGCAGCGCATCGCGCGCTGCCAGCACGCTCACGGAATGAAGCAAGGCTGTAGCCGCCAGCCAGGGCATGAGCGAGGCGTTTTCGACCGGGTCCCAGAACCACCAGCCGCCCCAGCCAAGCTCGTAATAGGCCCAATACGATCCCGCCGTAATTCCGAAGGTTAGGAACACCCACGCGCCCAGCACCCAGGGTCGCATCACCTTGGCGAAATTGGGATTCACCTGACGCGTGATCAGCGCGCCCATCGCGAGGCTGAAGGCGACCGAGAGGCCGACATAACCAATATACAAAGTGGGCGGATGGATCGCGAGGCCGATATCCTGCAACAGCGGGTTTAGCCCGATCCCCTCGAGAGCCGGGACCGGCAGGCGCTCGAACGGGTTGGAACTGAAAAGCAGAAAGACGTAGAAGCCAAGCGCGACGAAGCCCTGCACGCTGAGCGTTGCGGACATGGTGCGCTCGGGCAGGCGACGCTCGGCATAGGCGAGCAGGCCGCCTGAAAGCGCCAGCACGGCGACCCACAGCAGCATCGAGCCCTCATGGTTCCCCCAGGTGCCCGTCAGCTTGTAGAGCAGCGGCTTCATCGAGTGCGAATTGGTCGCCACCAGCTTCACCGAGAGGTCGGTGACGGCAAAGGCGTGCAGCAGCGTCAGGAAGGCAAGCGTTGCCAGGAATGCCTGCACCACAGCTGCGGGCCTTGCATAAAGCGCGTAGGGGCTAGCCTCACCTTCCGGTGCCCGCAGCGCGAGCGCGCCCGATACCATCTGCAAGATCGCCAGAGCGGCGGCGAGCCACAGGGCGGCGTGTCCTATCTCTGCAAACATTGTCTGGCCTCCCGCCTACAGGCCCACGGTGGTCTCAGCCACCGTTTCCTGCGCTTCGTGCGCCTGGAGCCCTTCAAGCTCCTTGGGCACGTAATTCTCGTCATGCTTGGCGAGCAGGTTGGTGGCAAGGAAGGTCCCGTCGGATTGCAGGCTGCCTTCTGCGACCACGCCCGAACCTTCGACGAAGAGATCGGGCAGGATACCGCTGTAGCGAACGGGAATGGCGCTAGCCTCATTTCCGGTCACGATGAAGCGCACGGTGACGCCGTCGGCTTGCGTCTCGAGCGAGCCGGCCTGCACCATGCCACCAAGCCGCACCGGCTGGCCGACCTGCGGCGGGGTATCGGCCATTTCCTCGGGCAGGTAGAAATAGCTCGCCTGGTTGCGCAGCGCCCACACGGCGATTAACCCCGCGGCCACAATCGCGAGCAGCGCGAGGACGACAAGCGTCATGCGCTGGTGCTTGGCCTTCATTTGGTTCATCGACGTTTTAACTCCTCACGGCGTTTTTCGGCGCGGCGCATTGTGTGCCAGCTCCACACGATCAGCGCGGCCATCGCGATGGCGAGAATGGCGTAGGCGGCAAGGACATAGTCCCATTGCGGCAGGCTCTCGCGGTTCATTGCGCAGGCTCCATCACGCCCGAACCCACCGGCATCGGGTCATCGCTAAGAGCGCGGCGGCGCAGGCGTGCCTCGACCTGTTGCTCGGCGATGAGAGCGCGCATGCGCATCAGCACGATCGCACCGAACAAGAGCGAGAAGCCCAGCACACCGACCAGCAGAGGCACAAGAAACACGCCATCGATCGCGCTCTTGCCAGCGGTCAGGCTGGGCGGCTGATGGAGCGAATTCCACCACACCACACTGCGATTGATGATCGGTATATTGATCGCGCCGACAAGCCCGAAGATCGCGGCGATCCTGGGCGAAGCGCCCTCGCGCGCGGTCGCCTGGGCAAGCGCAAGATAGCCGATATAAAGGAACATCAGCACCAGCATCGAGGTGAGTCGGCCATCCCAGACCCACCAGGTGCCCCAGGTCGGGCGGCCCCAGATCGAACCGGTCGCGAGGCACACAACGGTAAAGACCAGGCCTGGCACCGCGATTGCGCGCGCAGAAAGCCCCGCCAGCGGGTGCTTCCAGATCAGCAGCGCAGCAGAAGACAGCGCGATGCCCGTCCACCCGCCCATTCCCAGCCAGGCGGCAGGCACGTGGATGAACAGGATGCGCACCGTATCGCCCATCAGGCGATCAGGCGGAACCGGGTCGACCCCCAGCGCTTTGACGAAATCGGGCAGGTCAGGTGCAAGGCCATAGGCAATCACAGCCAGCACAAGCACCAAGCCGCTGATGAACAGCACCGGCGTCAGCCAGTTGGCGAGCGACAGAAAGCGCTTTGGGTTGGCGTAGATGTGCACGATTTTTCTAATCCCTTTCCCCGTAATAAGGCTTCGAAACGGGGTAGCAAGGGCGCAATTTTTACAAGCGTGGCGCTGCCAATGGCAACTTAAGCCTCGAGCGGGGACGGACCGGCCTGTGCCCCCTCCCACCGCCATGCGGATTATCCCCGGCCGATACGCTTTTGCGCCATCCGGTCAGCCACGACATCAGGCGATGTGCCAGTGCTGGCGCTTTCGGCCCATACCTCTTCGAGACGGCCCGGAATTTGCTCGATGCGCGCATAGACCTCGTCGACCGAACCCACACGTCCCTCGCGCCGGGCGAGATATTCGCTCGCGACCGAGATGATACCGCCTGCATTGATGACGTAATCGGGGGCGTAGACGATATCGCGCTTGAACAGGGCTTCGCCGTGTTCGCGGCGCGCAAGCTGGTTGTTCGCGCCACCTGCGACGATAGCGGTGTCGAGCGCAGCAATGCTTTCCTCGTCGAGGATGGCGCCCAGCGCATTGGGGCTCAGCACGTCGCAAGGATGGCTCATGATCTGGTCGCAGGGGACCGTCGCCGCGCCCAGTTCATCGGCCAGCGATGCTGCGGCACCGGTGTTGATATCGGCGAGCGTCAGCTTCGCGCCGTCTTTGGCGAGCCGTCGCGCGACGCCGCGGCCAACGCTGCCCACGCCCTGCACCGCAACATGGACGCCTTTCGCGCTGTCCTTGCCCAGCTTGTGGCGGATCGCAGCGAGGATACCGAGATAGATGCCATAGGAGGTGAACGGGCCGGGATCGCCTCCTGCCGCGTTCTCGCCGCTCACGGGCAGGCCTGAGACATGCGCGGTCCGCTTGGATACCGCGACCATGTCAGCCTCGGTGATGCCGACATCTTCGGCGGTGACATAACGCCCGCCCAGCGCCTCGACAGCATCGCCAAAGGCGGCGAGCAGTTCAGGTGTCTTGGTGCGCGCCTCGTCAGCCAGGATAACGGCCTTGCCGCCGCCCATGGGAAGACCGGCCATCGCGTTCTTGTAGCTCATCCCGCGCGAAAGGCGCAGCGCATCGCGCATGGCCTCTGCAGGATCGGGGTAATGCCAGAAACGCGTGCCGCCCGCGCCCGGGCCAAGATGGCTCGAATGGACCGCGATGATCGCCGTCAGCCCCGCTTCGCGATTGCGCACGACGTGCACCATCTCATGGTCGTCGTAATCGGCTTCGGTCCAGAAAGCGGTCATCGGCGTCACACACCCCTTGAATTGCCCCGCGCCTATCGCCGGGAGCCATCTGCCCAAGGGTCTGATCAAGCGGGAGAAATGGGGCGATCGAGGGGTCTCGAACCCACGACCTCCGGGATCACAACCCGGCGCTCTAACCAACTGAGCTACGATCGCCACACACCCGCTCGAACTCGCCAGCCAGATACCACCGGGTCCGCGCTTAAACCCGCACATTTGTGCAGGAAGTCTCGCGCCATTGCGCAAGGTCGGCGGGTGGTCAAGGCCGCCATGAGCGGGCGCGAGCGTGTTGCACAAAGCGTAGCCCAAGGAAAGCGAAAACTGCCTCACGCAAAGACAAACGTAATTATATTACGCACCCGACTGGGCAGCCCCTGCCGACCCTTGGTCTGAGCGCAAGGCACACGTAGATAAAGGTCATGCTCCTTGCCCCTGATTCTTCGGCCGAGCGCATCATGGCGCGCGCAAACGTGCAGCGGGTGCCGACGCCAAAGGTGCAGCTGTTTCAGTGCCGCAACTTCCTCGCGCCTCCGGAATGCGAAGCGCTGATCGCCCTGATCGATCGCGATCGCCGACCGAGCACGATCGCGGACGACAATGGCGATCAATATTTCCGCACTTCGGAAACCTGCGACCTGCCCGCCTGCGAACCCGCAGTCGAGGCGCTCGAAGCGCGGCTCACCGCGCTTTGCGGCATCGACCCCGCTTTTGGCGAACCCCTGCAAGGCCAGCGCTACGCCGTCGGACAGGAGTTCAAACCGCACACCGATTATTTCACGCCCGGAGGGCCGGACTGGGAGCAATATTGCGCGGTCTCCGGCCAGCGGACCTGGACCTTCATGGTTTATCTGAATGCGGTGGAAGCGGGCGGTGCAACGCGGTTCAAGGCGGTGGGCAAGACCTTCCAGCCCGAGACCGGCAAGCTTCTATGCTGGAACAATCGGCGCGAGGACCTCAGCGAGAACCCGAACACGCTGCATCACGGGATGAAGGTGCGCAGGGGCACGAAATATGTGATTACGAAATGGTATCGCGAAAGGCCGTGGGGTTAGGCGGTCTTCAGCCCTGTGCCGCACTCGCAGTCACCTGCAATCCCACCGCACCGATCAGGATCATCGCAATAAAGACGAATTGCAGCGCGCCCAGCCGTTCATCAAAGGCGAACAGGCCGATTGGTCTGAGCCCCTAGATTTCCTCCAGAGATGAGTAGAGTCCGGCCCTGACAAGGAGACGGACGAGATGAAGCGGAGCAGGTTCAGCGAGGAGCAGATCATCGCTGTATTGAAGGAACAGGAGGCTGGGATGCCAACGGCGGATGTGTGCCGCCGTCACGGGATCAGCTCGGCGACCTTCTACAAGTGGAAGTCGAAGTATGGCGGACTGGAAGTGTCCGATGCCCGGCGTCTGCGCCAGCTGGAGCAGGAGAACGAGCGGCTGAAGAAGCTGCTGGCGGACTCGATGCTCGACAACGCCATGCTCAAGGAGATCAACGCAAAAAAGTTCTAGCGCCCGGTGCCAGGCGGCAGGCGGTGGCTCATCTCCAAGAAGTATTCGAGGTGAGCCAGCGCCGTGCCTGTGCGGTGCTGGGCGTGGATCGGACCATGGTGCGCTATGTCAGTCGTCGGCCGGACGATGGGAAGGCGCGCGAGCGGATCAGGGAACTGGCCAGCCAGCGTCGCCGGTTCGGCTATCGGCGGTTGCACTGGCTGCTGTGCCGGGAAGGATGGACGATGAACCACAAGAAGTTCCGGCGGCTCTATCGCGAGGAGCGGCTGCAGGTGCGCCGTCGTGGCGGTCGCAAGCGGGCCTTGGGCACACGGGCACCGATGACGGTCCCGCAGGGTCCGAACCAGCGCTGGAGCCTAGACTTCGTGTCCGATGCCTTTGCCTGCGGACGCAGGTTCCGGATCTTCGCCGTGGTCGATGACTACAGCCGGGAGTGCGTGCGCCTGATCGCCGACACGTCGATCTCCGGCGCTCGGGTCGGGCGTGAACTCGATGCAGCGGTGTTCGAGAGGATGGCACGGCCCCACACGATCGTCAGCGATAACGGCACTGAGCTGACCAGCATGGCGATCCTGCGCTGGAGCAAGGAACGCAACGTCGAGTGGCACTACATCGCGCCGGGCAAGCCCTATCAGAACGGGTTCATCGAGAGCTTCAATGCCCGGCTCAGGGACGAGTTCTTGAACGAGACGATCTTCACCAGCCTTGCCCATGCCCGCCAGGAACTGGAAGCCTGGCGACAAGACTACAACCACTTCCGGCCCCACTCGAGCCTCGGGAACCGAACCCCGGCAGAGATCGGGGCAGGATCAAGCGGCAAACCGTATCGGGGGCATGCCCCCGATACGGTTGTTGCCATCACGCCCAGCGACGGGCATCAAACGGCCCAAGGCTCTACTCGTAGCTGGTAGCAACTTCGGGCTCAGACCACGATCAAGCTCGCCGCGACAATGCCGACACCCGACCAGATCGCATAAACGATCCCCACCGGGAGCGCCTTCATCGCGGGCGCCAGCGCCCAGAAGCAGGCCGAATAGCAAAGGATCGAGAACACGCCCCAAATCGGCTTTTCAAACCCGTCGGAAAGCTTGAGCATGAAAGTGCCCATCACCTCCAGGGCGATGGCGAAAGCAAGGTAAAGCCAGGCAGACATGGCCGCGTACTAGCCCGCCGCGACGCACTCGCAAAGCAAAAGGGCGGCCCCGCAAGGCCGCCCTCTAACGTCGCGCACCCCGATAAGGGCGAGCGAAACGGGTTTAAAACCCTTACTTCTTCAGCGAAAGACCGCCAAAACGCTTGTTGAACGCCGCGACACGGCCGCCTTCCTGAACCTGGCGGTTGCCGCCGGTCCAGGCCGGGTGGCTCGTGGGGTCGATTTCGAGCGAAAGCACATCGCCTTCATTGCCCCAGGTCGAACGGGTCTGGTATTCGGTGCCATCGGTCATCTTGACCGTGATCATGTGATAATCGGGGTGCCCTTGGGCTTTCATCGTCTTGGTCCTTCGTAGCGTTGGCCCGGTTCCGACCGGACCGGCTGTGTATCTGGAAGCGGCGCGCCTAGGGCGAAAGTGCTCAAAAGGCAAGCCCAGTTTGTCCGCCCTGCGTGATTGCCCAGGGGAACAGTTGAGAAGCCACCGCAAGCCCGACCGGGCGCCCGCAGGGGGTCCGCAGCGAAGCGCAGGACCTCTGGCGAGGATCAATCCTCAGGCGCGTCCGCCACCATCGCAGTGAAATCGGCCTGGCAGGTCACCTTGCCCTCGACGCTCGCCTTGCCGGAAAACTTGTGGATCTGGCGCCGCGACTGGGTCAGCTCGACCTCGAGATCGAGCAGGCAGCCGGGCGTCACGGGTGCGCGGAACTTGGCGTTCTCGATACCCATGAAAAGCACGAGCTTGCCCGTACCAGCGAGGCCCAGCGTTTCCATGCCGAGGATGCCGGCGGCCTGCGCCATCGCCTCGATCTGGAGCACGCCGGGCATGATCGGAGCGCCGGGGAAATGGCCCTGGAAGAACTCCTCGTTCATGCTCACCGCCTTCACCGCGTGGATGCTCTTGCCAAGGTCGATGCGCTTGACGCGGTCGACCAGCAACAGCGGATAGCGGTGCGGCAGAGCCTTGAGCACTTTCTGGATATCGTAATCCAGGATCGGCTCGGACGGAGTGATTTCGTCGCTCATCATATCGCTCCTGTAAGACCCTGCGCAGACCTGACGGGTCGTGACCCTGACAGGCCACGACCCTGTGGTCCTTAACGGCCTGCGGGGGTCTGCGTGTTGCCCTGCTGCTGCTGTTGCTGCTGCTGGCGCTGCTGGATCATCTGCGCGGTCAGAAGGCGCTGCTGGATGTCCTGGAACAGCGCTGCACCCTGCTGCGAGGGACGATAATTCTGCGGCGGAACCACGCCGACGCTGGGCACCTTGGCGTTGAGCGAAGTCGTGACCTTGGTGGTCACATCAGCTTCGTTGCGCGCGTAGAGGACGGCGTCCACCGGCATGATGATCTGGATCTGGTCGGCATTCGCCACTTCCTCGATCGCGGCGGGAAACTGCTGGAAGATCTGCTCGACAGCGAAGATCCGCGCGCTGTTCACCTGGTTGGTGAGCGAATTGACCTCGGCTTCAAGCTGCTGGAACTGCTGGAAGTTGCTCGCATTCTGAAGCGCGGGCAGTTCGGGGTCTTCGATTCGGCCATTGCCGTTGGTATCGAACGGGCGCAGCAATTCGGTCAGTTCGCTCTGCTTCGCAGTGCGCTGGTCGATCTGCGCCTTGTAGGTCGTGGTGACGAGCTCATAGGCGCCGCGCAGAGCGTCCGTGCCGATGATCGCGCGGGTGGTGTCGATTGTGGCGATCTTGCCTTCGACCTGGGCTGCGGCCGGAGCGGTCGTGAACGCCGCGGCGGCAAGGCCGACGGTGCCAAGGAGTTTGGTAAGAGTTTTCATTAGAACTGTGTTCCTACGTTGAATTGCAAGACTTTCTCATCGTCCCCCTCCACCGAGCGGACGATTTGGGCAAGGTCAATCCGGAACGGGCCGAAAGGCGAGTTCCAGTTCACCCCGAGACCAACCGCGATACGCGGGCTGGGCGAATCGCCAAGGAAGGTCTCGCGGATGTTCGAGTTCGGGAGGATCTCCCGGCGGTTGGGGTTCCCGTTGGCGTCCACTGGTGTGGTGGTGAGCACGCGCACGGGGCGATCATTGGCGTCGAGTATGGGGTTGCCGGCGTCATCAATCGTGGTCGAGAACAGCGGCTGGCCGGTCGTGGGGTCGATCTGCTGGATACCGTTGGGGTTATCCTGCAGGACCGGGCTCGTCACTCCCCACAGCGCGCCGATATCGACAAAGATCGAGGGGCGAAGGCCCAACTCGCGCGCGCCGGTGCCCAGCGGGATCTCCAGCTCGGCGCGGCCAAGATAGTAATTACGTCCACCGATCGCGTCGTCGCGGGTCTGGCGGCGTTCGGTGACGAGGATCGGCTGCCCGTCCTCGCCGATCTGCGCGTTGTTGGTCACCGGATCGAGCGTGTAGAACTGAGTCAGCACGCGCGGACCAACGCCGCGAATGTCGAAGCCGCGCATCTGCGGTTCGCCAAGGAAGAAGCGGTCGGTGAGGAGCACGTCATCGACACCCGCGCCGGGCCGTTCCTGAAGCGGCATGATCATGCCGCCCTCGGCCGCCAGCGAGAAAATGAAGCCGGAATTACCCAGCCCCCAGAACTTGCGCGCCCGGCCACGGAAACGGGCGAAGCGCACATCGCCACCAAGCCCGGCAAATTCTGTGGTGAGCGAAATCTGCTGGCCGCGCGTCGGGCGGAAAGCGGAGTTAAGCGAATTGTAATTGAGGCTGAGGCCGAGGATCGAGCTCAGCCGGTTGCCCAGAGCATCGCACAGGAATCGCCCGGCAAGCAGCGGGTTACACTCTGTCGTGCCATCCCCGTCGAGATCGGAGAAGAACTGGCGTTCATCGAGGCTCACCTCGTCATAGTTCAGCGTGTAGCTGCCCACGAGGCTCATATATTCGGTGAGCGGCACGCCAAGACGCGCGGAAAAACCGGTGGTTGCCTGCTCGAAGGTCGTATTGCGGTTGCCGCCGCGGAAGTTGAAGCTGTTGAAATCGCGCCGATAGATGTCGATGCCGGTCGAGATATTGCGGTCGAACACATAGGGTTCGGTAAAGCTGATCTGCGCCTGGCTCGAGAATTGCGAATAGTTGACGCTCAGCCCGATCGTCTGACCTCGCCCGCGGAAGTTGCGCTGACGGATCGAGGCGGCGAGAATGAACTGCTCGATCGAGGAGAAGCCCGCAGAAAACTGGAGTTCGCCGGTTGGCTGTTCTTCGATATTGGCTTCGAGGATGATGCGGTCGGGCGCGGAGCCCTCGACCTGGTTGACCTCGAAATTCTCTTGGAAAAAGCCAAGCGAGTTGATGCGCGCGGTGGTGCGTGCAACGCCGATCGAGTTGAACGCATCGCCTTCGGACAGGCGGAATTCGCGGCGGATGACCTTGTCCTGCGTCAGCGTGTTGCCGTTGACATCGACCCGTTCGACATAGACGCGCGGCGCCTGCCGAAGGACGAAGGTGATGTTCATCTCCAGATCGTCCTTGTTGCGCTCGAAGCGAGGCTGGACGTCGGCAAAGGCGTAACCGAAACGGCCCGCTAGTTCGGAGAGCTGCTCAACGGTGTCTTCAACCGCCTTCGCATCGTAGAAGTCGCCCGACTGCATCGAGAGGCCACGTTCAAGCCGGTCGCCGTCGAAATCGCGCAGCTGGCTTTCAACCTCGACATCGCCGAACTTGTAGCGCTCGCCCTCTTCGACCACGTAGGTGATGATGAAGTCGCGCTGGTCAGGCGTAAGTTCGGCCACGGCGGAGACGACGCGGAAATCGGCATAGCCTTCGGTGAGGTAAAACTGGCGCAGCTTTTGCTGGTCGAAGGCGAGGCGATCGGGGTCGTAGCTGGTGTTGGAGCTGAAGAAACGCGTCCAGCGCGCCTGTTTCGTCACCATCTCGCCGCGCAGGTCGCCGTCGGAGAACACCTCGTTGCCGATGATGTTGATCTGGCGGACCTTTGACTTGGGTCCTTCGCTGATCTCGAACACCACATCGACGCGGTTCTGCGGCAGCTGCACCATCTTCGGCTCGACGCTCGCGGCGAAACGGCCCTGACGTTTGTAGAGCTCGATGATGCGGGCAACGTCGGCACGCACCTTGGAGCGGGTGAAGATCTGGCGCGGTGCGAGCTTGATCTCGGGCAGGATCTTTTCCGCATCCAGCCGATCATTGCCTTCGAGCACGATGCGGTTGATTACCGGGTTCTCGGTCACGGTGATGATGACGTTGCCGTTCTCGTTGCGGACCGAGGAATTGCTGAACAATTCGGTCGCGCCAAGATCCTTGAGCGCCTGGTCAGCAGCGGCCGAGGTATATTCCTGGCCGACGCGTAAGCGGATATAGGACAGGATCGTGGTCGGCTCGAGACGTTCGGCACCCGCTACGCTGATCGTACGAATGATGTTCGCGGGAGCGGGAGCCGGCGCAGGTGTTGGCGCAGGTGCCGGGCTCGACGCAGGCGTGGCCGCAGGGGGCGTATCGGTATCGGCCTGGTCCTGCGCAAAGGCGACGCAGGGCACGCCGGCCAGCATCGTACTGCAGGTAAGAGCGATCGCGAGACGGCCAGCTGACGTGGTGGGCCCGGAAGTGGCGGGTGAACCGCCCGCTGCCTTGCTTGGTGTCATGTTTGTAAAACTTCCCGTTCAACCCGTCTTTGTGTGGCCGGAGCGCCGCTATAGCTTGGTGATCGGAAAAAGGAGTGCAGCCCTTTTCGCCTGCCCGGATCAATATGTCCGGCTCTCAGACGAAAATGGCTCTCCCCTTGCCATTCCCCAGAATTTTTCCGCCCCGCCTGTGCCCGATGCGAGGCATGCAATCAAGCGGCCAAACCGCCCTGCGCGGGCCCGTTTGCCGCGTTTCCACGGCTAACTGCCGAACAGGCCGCCGATAAGTGGCAGAGAAGTCACATCATTGAACGTGACCACCACCATGAAGGTAAGCACCAGCGCAATGCCCGTGCGATACGCCCATTCGGTTGCCTGCGGCCCAACCGGCTTACGCCGAACCGCTTCGACGGCGTAAAACGCAAGGTGTCCGCCGTCGAGCGCGGGGATTGGCAAGAAGTTGATGAACGCCAAGTTAAGCGAGATCAGCGCAAGCAATTCGATGAAGGGAACAGGGCCAAGGCTGAGGCGCTCGCCCGCGACCTTACCGATCTTGACCGGACCGCCCAACTCCTTGATTGATCGCTGGCCGACCAGCACCTGCTTGATCCCGGTGATCATCATCTGGGTGATCGTGATGCAGCGATCCACCGCCATCGGAATGGTCGCGAGGAGCGACACGTCCTGCCACGTCACCTCGAGCGAATTGGGGTCCGGCCCGACGCCGATCAGGCCCTTGTCACCCTTGTTGCCAAAACCGTCATCCTCGGTGATCCTGATTGTGCGCACATCATAGTTGAGGCGTTCGCCGTCTCGGTCCACCTCGATGTTCAGGACCTGATCGGGATAGAGCGCGACATTTTCGACGACCTGGTCAAAACTCGCGGTCGGCGTGCCGTCGATTGCGACGATCTGGTCGCCGATCTCCAACCCGGCTTCGCGCGCAGGCGATTCCTCGCCGAACACCGCGATCGTGGTCGAGGCCTCGGAATAGGTCGGCTTGCCGAGGATGGCGAAGAAGCCCGCAAGAATGGCGATGGCAACGAGCAGGTTGGTAACCGGCCCTGCGGCAACGATCAGCGCACGTTTCCACAAGGAGGCGCCCTGGAAAGACCCCTCCTCGACCGGCGCATTGGCATCCGGAACGCTTGCCGGGTTCATGTCGCCCTTGAACTGGACATACCCGCCAAGCGGGAGCGCAGAGAGCCGCCAGCGCGTGCCGCGAGCGTCGGTAAAGCCCCAAAGCTCCTTGCCAAAGCCGACCGAGAAGGCTTCGGCGTGGACGCCGAACCAGCGGCCTACGAGGTAATGCCCCAGCTCGTGCACAGTAACCAGCGGCCCCAGCAGCAGCGGGAAACCGATGATGTACATCCAGAAGGGGGGCTGTTCAAACAGTGTGGCTCTCCAGAAGGGTGCGGGCCTCGCGCCGCGCGGCTTGGTCGACGCTCAGCACCTCGTCAAGCGTCGTTGGCCGAGGCGGCATGTTGCTGCGTTGTAGGGCCTCTTCGACCAAGGCGGCAATCCTTGTAAAACCGATACGCCCCTTAAGAAACGCTTCAACCGCGATTTCGTTCGCCGCGTTGAGCGTCGCGGGTGCCGCCCCGCCCGCCTCGATCGCCTCTCGCGCTAGGCGGGTTGCGGGAAAACGCTCTTCGTCGGGCGCAAAAAAGGTGAGCTCGCCGATCGCGGCAAGGTCGAGCGGTTCGAGCGGGGTCTCCATCCGGCCCGGCCATGCAAGGCACGAGGCGATGGGCACGCGCATGTCCGAAGGGCCAAGCTGGGCCAGCGTCGAACGGTCGCGATATTCGACCATCGAGTGGATCACGCTTTGCGGGTGAACGACGATGCGAAGCCGTTCGAGCCCGACGGGAAAGAGATGGTGCGCCTCGATGAATTCAAGGCCTTTATTCATCATCGTCGCGCTGTCGACGCTGATCTTCGCGCCCATCGACCAATTGGGATGGGCCACCGCCTCAGCCGGAGTTGCCGCCGCGATGCGCTCGGCCGACCAGGTGCGAAGCGGTCCGCCGCTGGCGGTCAGCGTGATGCGTGCAACATCGTCGATCGCATTGCCGGCAAGGCTCTGGAAGATCGCGTTGTGTTCGCTGTCGGTCGGCAGCAGCGTTGCACCATATTGGGCGACTGCAGCGGTCATCACCTCGCCAGCCGAGACGAGCGCCTCCTTGTTGGCAAGCGCGATGGTGCCGCCGCGCTTCACCGCGCGCATGGTGGGCGCGAGGCCCGCCGTGCCGACAATGGCGGCAACGGTCATGTCGACCGGGCGCTCAGCAGCCTCGCACAGCGCTTCTCGCCCGCCAGCCGCCTCGATCCCGGTGCCCGCCAGCGCCTCGCGCAATTCAGGCAGGCAGCTTTCATCGCCCACCACCGCGATCTTCGCCCCGAACTCACGCGCTAGGGCAGCAAGCTCGGCGGCGCTGCAATTGGCGGTAAGCGCCTCGACCTGCCAGCCTTCGGGATTGTGGCGTATGAGATCGAGCGTCGAGGCGCCGATCGAGCCGGTTGCACCAAGCAAGGTAAGCGTGCGCGCCATCAGAGCAATCCTGCGATAAGACCGGGAAGGACATTGACGCAAAAGACCAGGAAAAAAACCGCAATAAAGCCGTCAACCCGGTCGAACACGCCGCCATGGCCGGGAATGAGCCCGCTTGAATCCTTGACCCCAGCGCGTCGTTTCAGTCCGCTTTCAAGGAAATCGCCCGCTTGCGCGACAATCGCGATCATCGCACCGGCCCCGATTGCCATGGCAATTGCCGGCCAGGTGTCGGGGCCAAGCGCTTCGGGCAGGAAGCCGCTGATAACGACGCCGATCGTGACGCATGAGGCGCCGATCGCGCCGCCGGCCAGTCCCGCCCAGGTCTTGGACGGGCTCAATTTGGGCGCGATCTTGGGCCCGCCCACCGCGCGGCCGACGAAATAGGCGCCCACATCCACCGCGATCACCGGCAGCAGATAGATGAACGCAACGCCGAGCGCGCTGTAATTGCCCCGTACCTGGACCATCGCCAGCGCCGCGCCCGATACATAGATGGCACCAAAGAAGAGCCACGATGTCTCGCCCAGCGCCGAAAGCTGCGCACCGCGGATAAGGCGATTGAATTCCCACAGGGTGAGCCCCGCGACGAGCAGGACGAAGCCGATCCAAACGAACCCGCCCAGCCACAGGGCACCGCCTGCAATCGCCACCATGACCAGCGCCGAGGCAAACCGCGCAGGCAGGTCCGATACGCCGGCCCTGGGGTCGCGCACCCGCTCGGGCAGATCGGAAAGAAATTCGTCAGCGTCCGCCATAACGTCGCTCCCGTGAGGCGAAATTGTCCAGCGCGCGCGCGAGGTCCTCGGGTTTGAAATCGGGCCACAGCGTGTCGACGAACAGCATCTCCGCATAGGCGCATTGCCACAGCAGGAAGTTCGACAGGCGCACTTCGCCGCTGGTGCGGATGAGGAGGTCTAGCGGCGGCAGGTCGGCGGTGTCGAGCTGCGCCTCGATCGTGTCGGTGGTGACCTCACCCGCTCCGGCCGCCTTCGCTGCGGCGCGGGCGATTTCGTGCTGTCCGCCATAATTGAGCGCCACCGCCAGCGTCTGGTGCCCGCCAGCCGTCTGCGCCAGCGCGTCTTCGAGCATGGCGACGATATCGGGCGCGAGCGATTGCCAGTCGCCGATGATCTTGAGCTTGATGCCGTTCTCGACGAATTCGGGCAGGTCCGATTTGATGAAACGGCGCATCAGGTTCATGAGGTCATCGACCTCTGCATGCGGGCGCTTCCAGTTCTCGGAAGAAAAGGCGTAGAGCGTCAGGCATTCAAGCCCGAGCGGCTCGATCCCGCGCACCAGGCGCCGCACCGCCTCGACGCCGCGCTGGTGGCCTACCGCGCGCGGCAGGCCCCTTCGCTTCGCCCAGCGGCCATTGCCATCCATGATGATGGCGACGTGTCTGGCCCGCTCCTGCTGCAAATTCCTCCCCGCAATCCCTTCGTCATGAGCATCGTCAAGAGGCCCCTTTGCCCTGACGCCGCCCCCATGGTGACATCACGCAGCCGTAAGGCTGCACCAATCCGCGCCCTTCCCGTCAGGCCCGTTCGCATCCGCCGCCAGCCCCCGATTTCGCTCGACACGAACCGCAGGGCAAGCCTTTTGTGCGATTACTGCGTCAGGATTTCCTGTTCTTTCTTTGCCGCCGCCTCGTCGGTCTGCTTGACGTGGGCGTCGGTCATCTTCTGCACTTCGTCTTCCAGCCGCTTGCGATCGTCCTCGGAGATTTCCTTCTTCTTCTCGTCGGCCTTGAGGCTTTCCATCGCATCGCGGCGCACATTGCGGATCGCGATCTTGGCCTTCTCCGCATATTGCCCGGCAAGCTTGGCAAGGTCCTTGCGACGCTCTTCGGTGAGGTCGGGCATCGGCAGGCGCAGCGTCTGACCATCGATCATCGGGTTGAGGCCGAGATTGGCGTGGGCGATGCCCTTTTCGACGGCGGTCAGGTTCGACTTGTCCCACACCTGCACGCTCAGCATGCGTGGCTCGGGCGCGGAGACGGTGGCGACCTGGTTCAACGGCATCATCGAGCCATAGACCTCGACCTGCACGGGATCGAGCAGGCTTGTGTTGGCCCGGCCAGTGCGAAGCCCGGACAGATCGCTCTTGAGCGAATCCACAGCGCCGGTCATGCGCCGTTCGATATCGGCCTTGTCATATTGCGGCATTTCAGTTCAGTCCTTTTGTACAATCGTTTGCACGCCTTCGCCCGCCAGGACGCGCGCGACATTGCCTTTTTCGCGGATGGAAAAGACCACTATCGGAATGTCATTCTCACGGCAAAGCGCGACAGCGGTCGCGTCCATGACCTTGAGGTTTTGCGACAGGACATGGTCGTAGGAAACGGTATCGAAACGGATCGCCTCGGGGTTGTGCTTGGGGTCGCTGTCATAGACCCCATTGACGCTGGTGCCCTTGAGCAGCGCGTCGCAACTCATCTCCGCTGCACGCAGGGCCGCACCGGTATCGGTGGTGAAGAACGGGTTGCCCGTCCCGGCGGCAAATATGACGATCCGGCCCTTTTCTAGGTGCCGTTCAGCCCGGCGGCGAATGTAAGGCTCGCACACGGAAGACATCGGGATCGCTGATTGCACACGGGTGGGCACCCCCAGCTTCTCAAGCGCGGTCTGCATGGCCAGCGCGTTCATCACCGTCGCCAGCATGCCCATGTAATCGCCCGTCGTGCGGTCAAGCCCGCGCGCCGCACCAGCAACGCCGCGAAAGATATTGCCGCCACCGATAACGAGGCAGACTTCGAGCCCGGTGTCCTTGGCCGCCTTCACCTCTTCGGCAAGGCGCGCAACATATTCGGGATCGATGCCGTATTCCTGCTCGCCCATCAGCACCTCGCCCGAAAGCTTCAGGAGGACGCGTTTGATGGATGGCATGGTCATGGGGCTGGCGCTCTTTCGGCAGGAGTCTTCGTTGGCGGGCCTTTAGCGAGCCTCATTGCGATGCGCAAAGGGTAAGCGCGCGCGCATCGGGCCTTCTCCCACGAAAAAAGGCCGCCGCAGGTTTCCCCGCAGCGGCCTTCCTACCACTTTGGCAACGATTGCGTTTAGCCGCCGACGGCTGCGGCGACTTCGGCTGCGAAGTCGCTCTCTTCCTTCTCGATGCCCTCGCCCAGCTGGAAGCGGACATAGTCGACGAGCTTGACGCTGCCGCCATTGTCCTTGCCGAACTTGGCAACGGTGTCCTCGACGCTGGTCTTGTTGTCCATGACGAACATCTGGCTGAGCAGCGCGTTTTCCTTGGCAAACTTCTTGATCGCGCCGTCGACCATCTTTTCCTGGACGTTTTCGGGCTTGCCGCTTTCGGCAGCCTTTTCCTTGGCAATCGCGCGCTCACGCTCGATCAGTTCGGCGTCGAGCCCTTCGGCATTGAGCGCCTGCGGGAACATCGAGGCGATGTGCATGGCGATCTGCTTGCCGAACGGCTCGAGCACGTCCGCGCCAAGGTCGCTTTCAAGAGCAACCAGAACGCCGATCTTGCCAAGGCCTTCAGCCGCAGCATTATGGACATAGGAGACGACCGCGCCCGAAGAGACGCTGACGGTCTTCATGCGGCGCACCTGCTGGTTCTCGCCGATCGTCGCGATGTTGTCGGTCAGCTTGTCGCTCACCGTGCCGCCATCGGGATAGGCCGCTGCCTTGAGCGCTTCGACATCGTCGCTGTCCATCGTCAGCGCGACCGCTGTGGTCTTGCGCACGAAGTCCTGGAACTTGTCGTTCTTGGCGACGAAATCGGTTTCCGAATTGACCTCGACCGCAACGCCGCGCGTGTCTTCGACGGCGACGCCGACAAGACCCTCTGCCGCGGTGCGGCTCGATTTCTTCTGCGCGGTGGCAAGGCCCTTCGCGCGCAGGGCATCAACCGCCGCCTCAATATCGCCACCGGCTTCGGTCAGCGCCTTCTTGGCGTCCATCATGCCGGCGCCGGTCTTTTCACGGAGCTTCTTTACGTCCGCAACGGAGAAATTGGCCATTGGGGTTTCCTTTGTGTTTTATCATGCGCCGGAAAGGGTCAGCCATCCTCGTGCCTTCCCTCGGGTCTTGCCCGGCGCGCTAGTGATGTTTTGTGACGGGCGGTTGCGCCGCCCGTCATGAAAGCGTGCAAAGCGCGAGTGCGCTTCGCTGCAGGTTGCCCGGCCCGATTACTCGGCCGAAGCAGCTTCTTCGGCAGGAGCTTCAGCCGGCGGCTCGGCCATCTCGCCGATATCCGCACCCGAATCCTGGGCCGCACCGCCACGACCGGCAGTCGCCGCATCGCCGATCGCCTGACAATAGAGGCGAACCGCACGGCTCGCATCGTCATTGCCCGGAACCGGGAAGGCGATATTCGAGGGATCGACATTGGTATCGAGCACCGCGATCACCGGAATACCGAGCACGGCGGCTTCCTTGATCGCCAGATCTTCCTTGTTGGCGTCGATCACGAACATCACGTCGGGAACGCCGCCCATGTCGCGGATGCCGCCGAGCGAAAGCTCGAGCTTGTCACGCTCACGGGTGAGATTGAGAACCTCTTTCTTGGTGAGGCCGCTGGTGTCGCCCGAAAGCTGCTCTTCAAGCGTCTTGAGGCGCTTGATCGAACCCGAAATCGTCTTCCAGTTGGTGAGCATGCCGCCCAGCCAGCGGTGGTTGACGAAGTGCTGGCCCGAAGCGCGCGCGGCTTCGGCGATCGGCTCCTGCGCCTGGCGCTTGGTGCCGACGAACAGCACCTTGCCGCCCGCACGAACCGTCTGCTCGACGAAATCGAGCGCGCGCGAAAAAAGCGGCACGGTCTGCGACAGGTCGATGATGTGAACACCGTTGCGCGCTCCGAAAATGTACGGCTTCATGCGCGGGTTCCAGCGGTGGGTCTGGTGGCCGAAGTGTGCGCCGGCCTCGATCAATTGCTGCATGGTGACGGTGGTGGCCGCCATAATCAAATTCCTTTCCGGTTGTTCCTCTGGAAGGCATTGGAAACCGTCTGAGCGGAGATCCCGCGTGACAGCACCGGTGTGAAGCGCCTTCCATGTGAATTTCGCAACGCAAGCACGATTCGCGCCGCGCTTGTGTGCGAGGCCGTGCCATTAAACGCGCTGACCCACAAAATCCAGTAGAAACATCCAAAACGGAACACACATGGAACAAAAAGACTTGACCCGTAAGAACACTTAGGGAACAACGGCGTTGGAACAAAGATTGAACGACGCGCAGCCTAGATGGCTCCGCGAGAGAAGACGAAGGACGAACGCGATGCTCACCCTTGCCCTTTCAGCCCTGATGGTTCTGATCGCCCTTGCCGTTGTGGCAACCCTGATTGATTGCTGGATCAGCGGCGCTTTCGTTCTTGCCGGCCTGCGTGAGGAACGCGAACTGCTCGATGCCGGCTTTGTGCCCATGGCACCCTCGCACCAGCACCGGGTTCGCAAGCCGCTGGATTTCAGCGCGCTCGCAGCGCCGGCGCGTGTGCCGGGTCGGCTTCCCGCCCAGCGCAGCGCTTGCGACCCGCTTACTCCGCGCCTTCGCTCGGCCCGTTCTTGAGCGCATCATTCGCGGCCCGGCGCCGCTTGATCCTGCCATATCTGAACAGCGCGTAAGGCATCATGCCAAGATAACTCAACGCAATCGCTGAAAGGCTCCACCAGGGCTCCAGCAGCAAGGCGGCGAAGACCAGCGTAAGGAAAGCGATGAGCCACAGGCGAATACCCCGGCGCGGGCGGATCGCACCCCAACTCAGCGTCGCCATATTGGAAATCATCAGCACCGCGATGGCACCGACCCAAAGACTGACTAGGATCGGCTCGCGAAACAGGCTCTCCTGTGTCTCTTGCCACAAATAGAATGGCAGAAAGGCGAGTCCCGCTCCGACCGGAGCCGGAACGCCTGTGAGGAAGCCGGCCGATTTGTGCGGCTGCTCGTCAGTGTCGATCTGGGCGTTGAAACGCGCAAGACGCAGAGCGCAGCAGATCGCAAAGCCAAGCGCGGCAAACCAGCCGAAACGGTCCAGCCCGCCCAGCGCCCACAGGTAAAGGATGACGGCAGGCGCCACGCCGAACGAGATATTGTCGGCAAGACTGTCAAGCTCCGCGCCAAAGCGCGACTGGGCGTTGAGCAAGCGGGCGATACGCCCGTCAATTCCGTCAAGAACGGCGGCAAGAATGACCGCGAGGATGGCATAGGCCCATTGGCCATCGATGGCGAGGCGCACACCTGTGAGCCCGGAGCACATGGCCGCAGCGGTAATGGCGTTGGGAAGCATGGCCCGAAGGCTCAACCCCGAACCATCGCCCGCAACCCGGCCGTCCTCGTCCTCCGCCGCCTTGGGGCCAAGCCTCGCGGCAAGTGCCGCCCGGTTCTTGCGCTCGCCTCGCAAGCTCACCTTCCATGCCTCATATACGCGATTATTGGGATATCCCCTCGAGCAGCATCTGCTCTCCCATCTGCGCAAGAACGGTCTCTCCAGCGATGATCTTCTGGCCCAGCAGTACTCTGGGTTCGGTGCCTGCAGGCAGGAAGACATCGACGCGGCTGCCAAAGCGGATGAGCCCCACGCGCTGCCCCTTCGCAACCGTGTCGCCGGGCTTCACGAAAGGCACGATCCGGCGCGCAACAAGGCCGGCAATCTGGGTGAAGCCGATCAGGGTCCCGTCACCGCGCTCGATCAGGAAATGCTGGCGCTCGTTCTCCTCGCTCGCCTTGTCCAGATCGGCATTCAGGAACTTACCGGGAATATAGACCAGGCGACGCACGATCCCCGCAATCGGCGCGCGATTGATATGGACGTCAAAGACGCTCATGAAAATCGAGATCCGCGTTACCGGTCCTGCCGCCAGGCCCGGCGCGCCGGTGCCGTCCTCCACCTGTAGCTCGAGCGGCGGCTCAACCTGGCTGATCAGCGACACGATGCCATCGGCAGGTGCGATGATCATGCCCTCGTCCTGGGGTACCACGCGCTCGGGATCGCGGAAAAACGCGAAGACCCAGGCCGATACGCCCAGCATCATGGCGAACGCAAAGATCCAGCCGAAGAACAGCGGAATGAGGCTGATGCCCAGCGCGATCACGCCGAACTTGCGACCCTCCGGATGGATCGGGGGCCACGACCAGCCGGCATCACCCCGGCCCTGATTATCAAGAATTTCACCTGCCATGGAGGTGCACTTAAGGCGCTGATCGCCCCCCCGCAAGCAAAGGTGCACGATTAACGCGGGCAAAAGCCGTATTGCCGGCCACGCAATCCGGCCCGACAAGAGCACGGGGCAGGGCGGGCGCGTTCACATTTTAGTGACGCGTTTACCTTAAGGAATGCCCCCCATGATGAGCGGCCCCTTCCCGACATTTCTCCCACAGAGCGCGCACAAGCCGTCAAGCGGGCGGCAGGTCTTTGGCCGCTGGCTGAGCGAGGCCCCGATCCTGGTGATCGGCCTTGTGCTTTTCAGCGTCTGTATCGCTCTGCTTTGGTCCAAGGGCGTTGCACCCAGCCTTGGCGGAGTGTTGGTCAACCTGCGGCTGTTCGGGCTGTTCATCGTTCTCATTGCCGGGTTTGATGCAGCGCTGCAACTGGTCCGCCACAAGCCGCAAAGCCCTCTCGCCTACCTGAAAGAGCGCTATTTCAACGCCCAGGCGCGCGGCACCATGGCCGCGGGCGCGCCCATGCTGGCGGTCGCGATCATCCTGTTGCCCTATTTTTCAAAGATGAAAGCGGCGATCCCGTTGTTCAATGAATATAGCTGGGACAACGCCTTCATTGCCTGGGACCGCGCGATCTTCTTCGGATACGATGCCTGGGAAGTCTTCCAACCCGTGCTGGGATTTCCCATCGTCACAGCCTTCCTCGCGCTGCTTTACCAATTGTGGTTCCTGCTGCTCTATCCCGGCGTCCTGTTCTTCGCCTTTGCGCGGATCGACCATGATGTGCGACGCCAGTTCTTCCTCAGCTATGTGCTCAGCTGGACGCTTGTCGGCGGGCTGATGGCGACCTGGCTGGCTTCGGTCGGGCCGTGCTTTGTCGGCCCCATGCTGGGCGATACGCGCTTTGATGACCAGATGGCCTATCTCAATGCTGCAAACGAACATGTGCCGGTCATGACACTCAAGGTCCAGGCGATGCTGCTCGAATGGTTTGACGCTGCCGAGAACGGGCTTGGCAGCGGGATCACCGCCATGCCCAGCATGCACTGCGCGATCGCCTTCCTCTACTGGATTGCGATGCGCCGTATTTCAAAGCGCTGGGGAGCGTTTTTCGGCGTGTTCTTCTTCATCACCTGGATATCCAGCGTCCACCTTGCCTATCATTACGCGGTCGACGGGCTTGTCTCGCTGCTGGCGGTGGCGGCGATTTGGGCCGCCACGCAGCGCATCATCGCCGCGTGGGATGCCGCCTCGCCCCGGCTTCAGGCCGCCCCCGAAGCGGCCTTGCGCACGAACACGGCACCCGCCGAATAACCCGCACCGAAGCTGCAGATCAGCCCGGCATCGCCGGCGACCAGATCATCGCTGTGCAGGTGGAAGGCAATGATCGAACCCGCGCTTGACGTGTTGCCATAGGTATCGAGCACGGTCGGGCTTTCGTCCTCGCTAGCCTCGTGGCCAAGCACCTTTTGCGCGATCAGCCGGTTCATCCCCGCGTTGGCCTGGTGCAGCCACATCCGGCGAAGATCCGCGGGGTCAATATCGAGCCGCTCGGCCTCTTCGAGGATCATCTGCGCCACCATCGGCACGACTTCCTTGAAGACCTTGCGCCCCTCCTGGACAAACAGCTTGTCCGGCGTGCCCACGCTTTCAGGATGGGCGCGGTTGAGGAAGCCGAAATTGTTGCGGATATTGTTCGAGAACACCGTCTTGAGCTTGGTGCCCAGAATATCCCAGTGGGTCTCTGGCGCGATTGCAGCATCTTCCACCAGCACCGCCGTGGCGACATCACCGAAAATGAAATGGCTGTCGCGGTCGCGCCAGTTGAGATGGCCCGACGTGATTTCGGGGCTGACGACCAACACGGATTTCGCGTGCCCTGCCCGCACATAGTCCGCCGCAGTCTGGAGCCCGAAGGTCGCGGAAGAACACGCGACATTCATGTCAAAGCCGAAGCCTTCGATGCCCAGCGCCTGCTGGATCTCGATCGCCATCGCGGGATAGGCGCGCTGCATGTTCGAGGCCGCGCACAGCACCGCATCGACATCCTCCGGCGAGCGCCCTGCCCGTGTCAGCGCCTGTTTTGCCGCTTTCAGACCGATCTCGGCCATGATCGAAAGTTCGTCGTTCGGGCGATCCTCTAGCCGCGGCTCCATCACGTCAGGGTCCAGGATCGGCGCCTTGCTCATCACATGGCGCGCCTTGATCCCGCTCGCTTTCTCGATGAATTCGACCGAGGAGTGTGACAGTGCCGCAACTTCGCCCGCCTCGATCGCCTCGGCATGCGCGGCATTATGGCGATCGACGAACGCATTGAAGCTGGCGACCAGTTCTTCGTTGCTGATCGATTCGCCCGGTGTGAAGAGGCCGGTGGCGGAGATGACGGGACGGCCTGTAAGCGCGCCCTCCGATGATGCTGCAGTTCCCATGGGCTGCGGGCTGTAAGCCGATGATGATCGAGCTTCAAGACCAACAAGCGACCCGGCTGAGGATTGCGCCTTTCCCGCGATCTTTCAGGGCGAGAAAGGAACCGCGAAAAGAAACGGGGCGGAAGACATGCTCTTCCGCCCCGTTCCTATCGGGTCCGTGGTGCCGGCCTGAACCGGCACCAGATCACCAGATGCCCCTTAGAAGCTTCCCGAAACACCCAGGAAGAAGAAGCGACCACGTGGGCCGACGGGCCGTGCGAAGCTGCCGAGGAAGGGCTCGCGGTCAAAGACGTTGTTGATCCCGCCATATATCTGGAGGTTGTCCATCGCCTCGTAGCTGACGCTCAGGTCGTGTTCGAAACCGTTGCCAGTGAAGAGCTGCGATGGGTCTGCGACGTCTTCGTTCGGTGTCACCACAACCTGACCGCCTTCGATGGCTACGTCGGTTGCCGCCGCATTCGACACACGCAGGGTCGAATCTTCCCAGCGCGTTCTCCAACCGATGTTGAACCGGTCAAAGTCCCAGTTGACGCCGAAGTTGACGATCCACTCCGGCGTGCCCAGTACACCGAGAAGATCGCTCACCGTCGCCTGGTCGGTGATCAGCAGCTGCTGCTGCAGCGGATCGGGTTCGTCAGCAATCGTCTGACCGATCACGGGATCGCTTTCGGTGAAACGCTCAAGGAAGCGCGTACCGGCAGCGGTCAGCGTGAACGTACCCATGTCGCCACCGCCAAACGGCGCGTCGAAGGAGTAACGGGTCTCGAAATCGATACCGCGAGCCTGCAAAACCGCAAGGTTGATGTTGCCCGAAGTAAAGCCGACGATCGCACCGCCACGATTGGGATCACGTTCGATCGCATCGCAGAACTGGTTGTTGGTGTCCGGCAAGTCGACGCAAGCCGCCGCAATCGCCGCGCCCGTCAGGCTGCCAACCGCATCCTCGATCTCGATGTCGTAATAGTCGACGATCACGACGAGATTATCGAGAGCACCTCCCAGGATACCGCGCGGCTGAAAGATACCACCGATGGTAAAGCTGTCGGAGGTCTCTTCTCTCAGGTTCGGGTTACCCCCGTTCGTACCGGTCGAGAACGCCGTCAGGAAGTCATCGGAGCTGAAGCCGTCGACAACGAACTGGGCGCAGTTGGCCGGGCGGTTCGAGGAACCGTCATCGATATTGCCATCATCGCACGGGTCAGCGTTCACGCCGATCGTGGCGATGCCCTGAGGCGCGAACAGTTCGCCGATATTGGGCGCACGGACCGCGCGTGAGAACGTGCCGCGGAAGGTGAGATAATCGGTCGGGCTGTACTGGGCGCCGAACGAGTAGGTCTCGGTGCTGCCGATCGTGTTGTAATCCGAATAACGACCAGCCGCCGTGACTTCGAGATTTTCGACAAACGGCATGTCGCCAAGGATCGGAATGCGAACCTCGCCGAAGACTTCGTAGACCGAGATACCTGCACCCAGCGGGTTCGGCGAATTGAACAGCGGAGCGTTCACGTTCTCGATCACGCGGCCCTCGATCGATTCGAAGCTGTCGCGAACGAAGCGCGAATCGTCACGCCGCCATTCGAAACCGGCCGCAAAGCCGATCGGACCGCCCGGAAGTTCGAACAGATGCTCGGTGTCGCCCGAAAGGACAGCAAGGAACTGCTGCTGCTCGATGGTGGTGTCCTGATTGATATCGGCGAAGGCGAAGTTGAGCGCCGCATCCCCGAAATTGCGCGGGTTGAGCAGGTTGAGCGGAGCACAGCTGCCATCGCCGATCTGGAAGGTGACCGGGCGGGTCTGGCCCGAGACATCCTCGCCGTTGATGACCGTGCCATCAGCGAAGATCGGCGGACCACCCACGAGGAACGGTGCGTTCGAGGGCGAAGGCAGGCCGGTGACTTCCGCACGGCAGACGATATCGCCCACCTGCGCATTGCCCGAGGTGATCTGGATCTCCTCGCCATTGCGCACCGCGTTCAGCGTGCCCGAACCGCTCTCGAAGTTGAAGATCGGATCAACGCCATCGATGTTGTCCTGCGACAGGGCAACAGCGTCGAAGGCGGTGAAATAGCGATCGTTGAGACGCTGCCTGCGGCCCGTGTCGTCCACCTGCGTGCGGCCCCAGGTATAGGTCGCCTCGAAGCTGACATTGCTGTCGGGAGCTTCCCAGCGCGCCCCGCCGGAAAAGCGCAAGGTCGAGCGCTCGATATCGGTGCCACGACCGGTATCCGACGAGAGGTTGTCGAGCGCCACGCCGGCAAACGAAGCCCCGGTCGCCGCGAATTGCGCCTGAAGCTCAGGCGGAGCAAAGGGGTTGTCGGCCTGGAAGAACAGATCGTCGGTGAACGGAATGCCCGAAATGTCGCTGGTCTCGACATAGGCGAACTTCGCATCAGCGAAGACCGTGATCGTGCTGGTCAGCTCGTAATCGGCGCCCGCGGCTACATTGATGCGGGTGCTTTCCGGGATGAGCGTGAGACCGGGAGGGTTGCTGGGAATACCATCGCCGCCGATCGCGTTGAACGCGCTGGCCGAGATACCCGGATTGTAGGCGCGCAGCTGGCCCGTCTCGGGATCGATGATCTGGAGAATGGGAACGTTCGTGCCGCTGAGATTAGGCACCGTGTCAACACCGGGCGTAAAGCCCACTGCGACGCGCGGGCCGAATGCGAGCCGGTCGAACGGGAAGCCGCCAACCGCGATGATCGCGTTGGTGCTGGAGACCGGGAGCGTCGGATCGCAGATGAGGGCGTTGGCCGCATCCGAATTGAGGCCCTGCGCCTCGTTCAGGATCGGCGCGCTCTGGCGGAAGACGCAGTTGCCCGCGCCCGAGCCGAAATCGCGATCGCCGTTAAGGATGGCGGTGTTATGCGCGTATTCCACGGCGAAGACCGCGCTGCCGCGACCGTCACCATAGGTGCCGCCACCGGCGACCGAGGCGAAGATTTCTTCTGAATCGCCCTCGTCGCTGATGCCCGTCTGCATCCGGTATTCGAGGCCGTCGAAATCACGGCCGGTGCGGGTGATGTAGTTAACAACACCCGAGACAGCGTCCGCGCCATAAACGCCCGAGGCGCCGCCGGTGAGGACCTGCACTTCGCGAACCAGCGCCTGCGGGATCGAGCCCACATCGACATTGGCGGTGCCGGCAATGCCCGGCACGTGGCGGCGGCCGTCTTGCAGAACCAGCGTACGGTTCGAGCCGAGGCCGCGCAGGTTCAGCGTACTGGCGCCCGAGAGGGCAAAGCCTTGCGCTGAGTCGAGGTTGGCGGGGTCGGAGCCCTGGAGGGCCGGAATTTCACGCAGCGTCTGCGTGAGGTCGATCTCACCAGCGCGCTTGAACTGCTCGGCATCGATCACCTGGACCGGGCTGGCCGAAGCGGTGGTCGCATCGGTCGCGATGCGCGATCCGGTCACGACGATGCGCTTTTCCTCTTTCGGCTCGTCTTCGCCCGTCGACGGTAAAACCTGCGCCTGCAATGGCGTTGCCATCAGAGCCAGGCCGGAGACCGAAAGCAAAGATGCGCTCAGCAGCTTTGCGCGCCCCCGATTTTCCAGTGTGTACTTCATGGATTGCCCCTTTCTTCTTTTTTGGGTTCTTGAATTCACGTCCACTCGACTTCTTCGCGGCAAGGCCATTCGACCTAACCCGAATTTGCAATCATCTCAGAGGCTTGCGACCCTCCGAGATTGGTTGTTGGGGTTGTTGTCGGGGTTTCATCCGACGGTGACTGTCTGCCGGCTGGCGCCAGGGCAGCGCGAAACGTACGTTTGAGCAGGAAGGGCTCAAGGACGCGGCCAACGAGGTAGATGGCGAAGAATATGCCAGCGAAGACATAGGCGGTCGTTGGCGAGTGATTGCCCTCGAACTCTTCCTCCTCCTCTTCGTCCCCGTCGCCCTCGCCCGAGCCGCGCGCGTCATCACGCGACTTCTCTTCGTCTTCATCGGGCTGTTCAGGAGCGGTTGCGCCGAGCATCTCGTCGATCCAGTGGAGCTTGATCGGCTCCTTGGTCTCTTCCTCTTCCTCGGCCTTTTCCTTTTCCCGCTGCTCCTTCTCGGCGAGCAGGCCGGGCTTCTCGAGCTCGTTGATGACCTCGGCAAACTGGGCAAAGGCAAGGAAAGCAAGCGGTGCAAGGAAGCACAGGAACAAGGCCGTGCTCGTCACGTCGTAGATCAGCCGGGTCTTCCCGCCCTGCCCCTCATCCACATCCGCTTCCACATTCACAACGGCGAGGTAGCCGGCAGTGAAGGTTGCAAGCTTGTCCTGCGCGGCGGGATTGGTCTTCACGTAGCTCAGCGTATTGCCTTCGACCGCTACTTCGGTCCCCTGCTCCTGCAGCAGCGGACGGAGCCGCTCGAAAGCCTCGCCGGCGGACAAGGGCTCATCGAGATCGAGCGAGCTCTTCACCCGCCAGATCCGATCAATGTAAGGCACTCTTGCTCGCATGTAGGCCTACGGTCCTCCTGCGGGAGACAAAACTCTCCCTTGCCCACCACCTGAGTGGGTCGAAATTCTCGCCTCTCTCAAACTGGGATAGTCTGGCCGCTCGCTTGCAAGCCGCCGGACTGAAGCTCGCCGACTATTCCGCCGGTTCTTGTTCGTGATGAGCTTCAGGCGTGCCGGCGGATTTCATCCTGTCGGCTGCCCCCTTGTACGATTTGATCGCCTCCGCGAACGGGAAGCCCATGGTCTCGCGGATATCCATCCGGCGACCACCATCCATACCCAGCTTCTCCGCCTCGCCGTCGACACAGGTGCCAAACAGGCGGTCGAAGATGATCAGGGTCGATCCGTAATTGCTACGCGTGGCTTCATAGTCTTGCGAATGGTGCACGCTGTGATGTTCGGTCGTGTTGAAAATATAGCTCCACCAGCGCGGAGTGTTGAAGCGCACGTTGATGTGCTGGTAAATACCGGTGGCCATTCTGATGGCGCCAGCCAGCAGGAAGGCCTTGGGCAGGAAATCGAAGAACCCGCCAACACCAAGGCCGATCAGGAACAGCTCAACCGGATGGCCGACGGCGCCCTTGTTGATATTCAACTGGGTGATGTAGTGGTGCGGCGCATGAGTGAGCCATAGCGGATACCAATTGTGCATCCCGCGATGCATCCAGTACTGGCCGAACTCGAAAATCATGATGATGACAGCGGCCTGCACGAGGAGCGGCAGGCTGGTAAACCAGGAAAAGTCCTCCCACGCGAACCAGTCCTGAATGGCCCCGACCATTACGCCTGTGCCAACATAATTATCGACCATGCGCAGCACCGTGTAGCCGACCGAGACGTAGAAGAGATCGGTCGCGAACTCCTTCCACGTCAGGCGCCAGCTATCATAGCGCGGGTTAACCCATTCAAGGCCGAGAAGGAGGATGCGAAAGCCGATGCCGATCATGAACATCGTCGAGGCTTTCACGAGATCATTCGGCCCCCAGTAGACGAAGGCCAACATCGAAAACAGCCAGAAAGCCTGGAAGTGGGTGAAGACGAACTGCTTTACCGGTCCGCCCTGGACGCGACCGATATTTTCCCACCCTACAGTGACGGGAGAGTCCGCTCCGATGATCCGGTTTCCAACTTGCACACCAGCCATACGTCTACCCCAGAAAGGTTGGGCCCCAGGCCCGTAAAACATTGCGCACAATCAAGCCGCAAAAAGCGGCCAAAATGTGCTTATCCCTCTCCCGTGCGCAATTTTTTTTGTGCTACGCAGCGAGGGGTATCGATATTAACGAATGGGTCAAGAGTAACATTTCATTTCTGCGACGAAGGATTTCGGCTTTGTTGCATATTCGCCGCACTGGAGTAATTTTGTATCACTCGCTCGTCTGATTGATAAAGGCGCGCCATCCTCCAAGATCGGTTATGTCCTGAGCGCCCGTGGTTGCCCTGGGTTCTGATACAAAGCCCTTTACGCTCGTTCCATCGGCCAGGGTCACGTTGCCGATCGCCAGAGGAGCAGGCACTTCTGCGGTAAAGCTGCCGAATTCGGCCATCCCCAGTTCGTAGACCTCGACCTTGATCGCCGCGCCGTTTTCGCTGTGGACCAGTGCCGGCTTGGGCGGGGTCGAATTGGCGATCGCGTAGAGCCTGTAGGTCGGCGCGGTCTCGAAGGCGCCGACAAATTTCGCATCGCGCGAGGTCAACTGCCAGTGCAGCGGCATGTCTTTCAGGTGCGCGCCGACAACGGCCAGTTTCACGGTCTCCATTTTCGTCTCCGGATCGAGTGCCAAATCAAGGGGTGGCGGGGCGGGCAAATCGGCCGCCTCCAAATATTCGTCAGCCATTGCAAACAAGGCGTGGTCCGTGTGCGCGGGGCCGATGAAGGTGATGCCAAAGCCGGTGCCATCATCGCGTACGCCCGCCGGCACGGCGAGCGCGGCCATATCGAGCAGGTTCACGAAATTGGTGTATTTGCCAAAATGGCTGTTGAGCGCGACCGGCGCCTGCGCAAGCTCGCGGATACGATAGGTCGTGCCGGTCGTCGGGAAGGCGAGCGCGTCTATGTCCTCCCACATCAGGTCAGCCTCGCGCTTCAGGGCGGCGAGCCGGTAGGCACCGCGAAAGGCCTCGATGGCGCCGATGCTGCGGCCCGGTTCGACCACGGCGCGCACGGTCGGATCGATCGCTTCGGGATTGCTCAGCAGCAGGTCTTCGATCGCTGCGGTGCGCTCGGCCACCCAGGGGCCTTCATAAAGGAGCCTGGCCGCCTCATCGAGAAAGCCGACATCGAGTTCGACCAGTTCGGCAACAGGCTCCATTGATCGCGCGAGCGTTTCGAGCGCGCGCTCATAGAAATATTCGGATGCCGTATCGCCAAAGAAGGCGCGCTGGTCAGGGCAGGGCACACCGATCCGGCGCACGGTAAGCGGGCGGTTTACAAGGGGGCGCGAATAGGGATCGGTCTCGTCGAAACCGGCGATCACCTCGTCCACCAGCCGCGCATCCTCGATTGCATCGGTAAACACGGTGATGCAATCAAGCGTGCGACAGGCCGGCACGAGGCCCGAAGTGCTCCAGCGTCCCTTGGTGGGCTTGAAACCGATAAGGTGGTTGAAGGCAGCCGGAACGCGGCCCGAACCCGCCGTATCGGTTCCCAGCGCAAAGCCGACAAGGCCGACCGCCGTCGCGATCGCCGAGCCCGAGCTCGACCCGCCGCTGACGAAGTTGCGGTTATAGGCGTTGGCAGGGACGCCATAGGGGCTTCGCGTTCCGACAAGGCCGGTTGCGAACTGATCGAGATTGGTCTTGCCCATGCAGATCGCGCCCGCCGCGAGCAGCTTGTCAATGACATGCGCATTGGCCCCGGCAGCATAAGCGAAGGCGGGGCAGGCGGCGGTGGTATCGAGCCCGGCAACATCGATATTGTCCTTCACCGCAAAGGGCACGCCGGCAAGCGGCAGGGTCTCGCCCGCAGCGACCCGCGCATCGACCTCGCGCGCGGCGGAAAGCACCGCCTGCGGCTTTGACTGGCTGATCCAGACCTGCGGCTGGATCGTGTTGTAGGCCGCCACACGCGCCAGTGCATCCTGCGCCACGGCGAGCGCGGTGGTCGCCCCGGTGTTGACGCTGGCGGCGATGGCAGAGGGGCTCAGACGGTGAAGATCAGTCATGGGACTTTACCTTTGCGGCTTAAGGGCAAGCATCGCCGCGCCCGGTTCGATTGCTGCGCGCTCTTTCGTGTACAGCGCGACAACCGTGCCGCTGGCCGGGCTTTCAAGCGGGCTTTCCATCTTCATCGCTTCGATCACCGCGATGATCTCGCCCGCCTCGACGCTGTCGCCCTGGCTCACGAGCAGTTTCCACACACTGCCGCCGAATGGCGCCTCGACTAGCTGCGCGCCTTCAGGAACCGTGATCGCTTCTGGTTCGGCGCTGCCTTGCGCTTCTTCGACAAGTTGCGAGACGCGATCGAACTCGCCGCTCGCCTCCCATGCGGCGCGCTCGGCATCAAAGGCGGTCTGGCGGCTTTGCTGGTAGGCCTGGATAGAAGCGGCGTTTTCCTCGAGAAAGGCGCGATGCTCGGCGAGGCTGAAGGTTGCCTCCTCGATCTCGATGGTTCGCCGCCCGCTGTAGAAATCGCGCCGCCATTCGGTGAGTTCGTCGGCGGTCACCTCGAAGAAGCGGATCTGGTCAAAGAACCGCAGCAGCCACGGCTTGCCCTCGATGAAGGCGTCGGTCTGGCGGTAGGTGTTCCAGACCTGAATGGTGCGCCCGAACAGCTGGTATCCGCCCGGCCCCTCCATCCCGTAGATGCACATATAGGCCCCGCCGATCCCGACCACATTGGGCGGCGTCCAGGTGCGCGCGGGGTTGTATTTCGTGGTCACCAGCCGGTGGCGCGGATCGACCGGCGTTGCGACCGGCGCGCCGAGATAAACATCGCCGAGCCCCATGACGAGATAGCTAGCATCGAAGATCAGGTCTTCGACCGCCTTCTGGCTTTCGAGCCCGTTGATGCGGCGGATGAATTCGATGTTGTCGGGGCACCACGGCGCATCGTCGCGCACCGCAGCCATGTATTTCTCGACCGTCTCGGCAGTGGCCGGATCGCGCCAGCTCAGCGGCAGGTGGACGATGCGCGAGGGCGCGGTGAAGTCTTTGAGATCGCCAAGCGCCTCTTCCGCCGCCAGCAGCGCGGCAAGTGCTCTGGCCTGGTCCATCGCCTTGCCATCGAAATGCAATTGCAACGAACGGATGCCGGGGACGATATCGATGACGCCTTCAAGATCGCGCGCCTCCAGTTCGGCCATCAGCGCGTGGATGCGTACGCGCAGCTCGAGGTCGAGCACTATGGGGCCGTATTCGACCAGGATGTTGCGATCGCCCTGCTGGCGATAGGTGGTGCGCGGGCGATCGCCCTGTTCGGGTGTTTCGTGAAGGATGGGTGACAGAGAGCTGAAATCACTCACTTCATCGCCACATGCGTCCACAGCCACGAACTTCAACCGGTTACCCGGCGCAAGCTGGCCGATCTTCCAGCGATCCTGCGCAATCACCACGAAGGGGCAGACGAAACCGCCCAAAGATGGCCCGTCCGGCCCCAGAATAATCGGCATGTCGCCGGTGAAATCGACCGCGCCGATGGCGTAGGCGTTGTCGTGAATGTTGGAAGGGTGCAGCCCCGCCTCGCCGCCATCCTTTCGCGCCCATTCTGGTTTCGGGCCGACCAGCCGCACGCCGGTGCGGTTCGAGTTGTAGTGGATCTTCCATTCGGCATCGAGGATCGTCGCGACATCTTCATCCGTGAAGAAATCGGGCGCGCCGTGGGGGCCATACATCACGCGGATGGTCCACAATTTCTCGAAAGCCTGAGGCTCGGCTGGAGCCTCGGCCTCGCCCGTTTGCGCGCGTGCAAGGTGCAGCGTGTCGCCAGCGACAAGGCAGCGCCCGCCATGCCCGCCAAACTGTCCGAGCGCAAAGGTCGAGCGGCTGCCCTGATAGGCCGGAATGTCGAGCCCGCCCGCAAAGGCGATATAGCCGCGCACGCCCCCGCCGCTGACGCGCCCCATGGCGAGTGTCTGCCCGGCAGCGACATCGAACGCAGCGCCGCGCAGCACCGGTTTGCCATCCAGCGTCGCGCCGAAATCCGCGCCTGTCAGACACAGGCGCGCAGGCGCGTTGAAGACCAGGGTCGGCCCGGTGAAGGTCACCTCAAGCCCCGCCGTGCCTTCGGGATTGCCCAGCAGGCGGTTGGCAAGCCGCAGCGAATAATCGTCCATCGGGCCACAGGGCGGCACGCCCACGTGCCACAGCCCAAGACGCCCCGGCCAATCCTGCACAGAGGTCGCCGTTCCGCCAGAGACGACGCGGAAACTGTCGGGCGCGTAGTCGACGCCTTCGAGAAGTTTGGTGTGCACCTCGCCGCTGGCAAAGCCCTCATCGCGCACCACATCGCGCAGCCAGCGCAGATTGGTCTCGATCCCGTCGATCCGGCTTTGATCGAGCGTCACCTGCATCGCCGCGATGGCCGCCTCGCGGCTGTCCGCATGGGTGATCAGCTTGGCGATCATGGGATCGTACCACGCGCTCACCTCGCTTCCGGCTTCCACCCATGTGGCGGCGCGGATGCCCTCGGGAAAGACGATATTGGTGATTGTGCCCGTGGTCGGGCGATAATCGAGCGCGGGATCTTCGGCATAGAGGCGCACCTGCACCGCATGGCCTTCCGGCGTCGGAGCCGCATCCTCGAGCATCGCGAAATCGCCGCAGGCGCCGCGAATCATCCATTCGACAAGGTCGATCCCCATCACCTCCTCGGTGACGCCGTGCTCGACCTGGAGCCGGGTGTTCATCTCGAGAAAGTAATATTCCTGGCGCTTCGCATCGAACAGGAACTCGACCGTTCCCGCCGAACGATATTGCGCCCCTTCGGCCAGCCGCACAGCGGCCGCGATCAGCCCGGCGCGAACCTCTTCGGAAAGATCGGGTGCGGGCGCTTCCTCGACGACCTTCTGGTTGCGCCGCTGCAAGGAGCAGTCACGCTCACCCAGCGGCATGACGCGGCCTACGCCATCGCCAAAGACCTGGACCTCGATATGGCGCGCCTCGGCAATGAAGCGTTCGAGGAAGACGCCCGCATCGCCGAAATTGCCTTTGCCGAGCCTCACGACGCTTTCGAAATTGGCGCGCACGGCCGCCTCGTCATCGCACACCCGCATGCCGATCCCCCCGCCCCCGGCGGTGGCCTTGAGCATGACGGGATAGCCGATTGCATTGGCCGCGCTCGCGGCTTCATCGGCGTCGGTTAGAAGGCCGGTGCCCGGTGCAAGCGGCACGCCATTCGCCTCGGCCAAAGCACGCGCGGAATGCTTGAGGCCAAAGGTGCGGATGTTTTCAGGCGTCGGTCCGATAAAGGCGATGCCGTTCGCCGCGCAGCTTTCCGCAAATTCGGCATTCTCGGCAAGGAAGCCATAGCCCGGATGGATCAGCGTCGCGCCGGTCGCCTTGGCCGCAGCGATGATCGCCTCGACGTTGAGATAGCTCTCGGATGCGGGCGCAGGCCCCACGCACACGACCTCGTCCGCCTGCGCGACATGGAGCGAGCCTGCATCGGCCTCGGAATAGATCGCGACCGATTTCAGCCCCATCGCCTTGAGCGTGCGGATGATCCGGGTCGCGATCGCCCCGCGATTGGCGACGAGAACCGTGTCGCGGACGCTGTGCGGCTTCATTCGCTGACGATCATGCGGACAGGGCTGGGGTTGAACCCGTTGCACGGATTGTTGATCTGCGGGCAGTTCGAGACGACCACGGTCACGTCCATCTCGGCGCGCACATCGACCAGCAGGCCCGGCGCTGAAATGCCGTCGACGATGCCAAGCGATCCGTCCTGCATCACCGGCACGTTCATGAAGAAGTTGATGTTGGAGACCATGTCGCGCTTGCCCCGCCCCTCGGTAAGGTTGGCCTCGAGGAAATTGTCGACGCAGGCATGTTGAGCCTTGGTGTGATGGCCATAGCGCAAGGTGTTGGATTCACACGAACACGCGCCACCGATCGTGTCGTGATAATCGACCGAAGTGCCCGTGACGGTGAGCATCGGATTGCCCTCGTTCGAGCGGATGACCGAGCCTTGCCTGAGGAAGATGTTGCCTTGCGCCGCGATCGTATCCTGCGCGCTGTAACGCTCGGCGTCATCCCTGGTCGAATAGAGCAGGAAGTCGACCGCCTGATTGCCCTCCAGATCGACGATGCGCAGCGTCTGGCCTTTATTGATGTGGTGCAGCCACGGTGCGCGCGCGGGCACCACTTCGTCATGGACGATTGTGCCGGGAAGACCCTGTGCCGGATCGGATTTCATGTCTGTATCGCTCATAGGGGAGAGGTCCTTGCAGCAGGGGCGAGGCCCCTGTCTTCGGTGTGCCTATCGTCGATAGTAGTCTTCGGTATTGAGGTAGGCGCGTGAGGCTTCGGGTGCGGCGTTGCGCACCGCATCGTCTTCGGGTGTCACCGGCCCGCGCCAGGCGCTCGCGCGCAAGGGGGTGACTGAATATTCAGCGCGCGGGTCCATCACGTGGGGGCAATTGGCAATCACGACATAGACGTCCATCTCGGCGCGCAAGATGACCTCGCGCCCGCCGCTGAAAGGCCCGACAATGGGCGTGACCGCGCCGTCGGCCTCGATGCGCGTGCCCTTGAACAGATTCACGCAAGGATGGACATCACGCCGGCCAAGGCCGAACTTGGCGGCGCCCAGCAGCAGCCGGTCGCGCCCGTTGGGATAGGCGCCCGAATTGCGGCCCTCGCCATATTTGGCTTCGTTGGTGGCCGCGTTCGAGGTGCCGCAAAAGGCATCATGCGTTTGCGCTGAATCTTCAAGAATGCTTACCAGCACGCGGCCCATGTCAGAGAGCAGCAGCTTGCCAGCCTCGAGATAGGCGTTCCACTGGACCTTGACCGTGTCGGCAACGTTCAATCGCTCGGTCGGCATTTCGGCGTTGAAGATGTTGAGCGAGGCGCAGGCATCGCCGGCGACATCGATCAGCCGCAGGCGCGAGCCGCGCGACAGGCGACGGGCCGAATAGCCGCCGGGGGCAATGGTCTCTTCCCAGACGAGATCGGCCGGATCGACGCCTTCGGGCAGGTCGTCGGCCACCGGCGGCAGCTTGGGCATGGCCTCGACAATCGTGCCCTCCATCGCGCGCGCGTGATCGCGCGCGGCGAGCGGATCGCCAAGCTGGCCGGTGGTCTGCGTCATCAGGCGGCCTTTCCTTTCCTGTGCGAAGCGGTTTCTGCTTCCTGCTCGTCGTCCGGCTCCTGCTCGTGGAGCGGCGGGAGGAGCGAAGTTGTGGTGACAAGCTGGAGCTGGCGCACGCCGCGCACGCTGCGCAGCGCATCGCACAGGTCCTCAAGCCGATTGGCCGGGCCCTGGACCAGTAGCACTTCGAGGGACTGGTCGTTCTCGAGGAAGACGTGCTGCGAGGAAATAACCTCTTTGAGAAACTCGCGCTGCTTGCTGGCCAGCTGCTGGCGCGCATTGCCAAGATCGCCGCGATAGACGAGCGTGATGGTGCCTGCGAGCATCTCGTCCGGGCGGGTCTCGGCCTGGTGATCGGCAATGGCGCGGCGGATAAGCTGGGCGATCATCTGCGAGCGCGAGGGCATGTCGCGCTCATCCACCATCACGTCGAGATGGTGGAGCAGTTCGGCAGGCAGGCTCATCGAAAGCCGTGCAAGGGCCGCGGGATCGGGGAGGCCCGCCTGGGTGGGATTGGTATCATCGGACATGGGGGTATCGTCCTTTCATTTATTACTTTTCCTGTCAATCGTAATACTGCAATCGCATCTAAGTGCTTGTAAACAGGTCGGCTCCCGGATGGGTTTTATCAACTTACTTCCTCGGCAAGCGCCGCCTCGCGCGCGATCCGGCGGTCAAGCGACAGGTCGTAGACCACGGTCGCGCCAAAGCGTCCGGGCGCATGCGGATCGTGGCGCGACTTGTCGAGCGTGAGCACACGGGTGCCAAGCGAGAAGGCCTCCTGGATATCGTGGGTGACCATCAGGATCGTAAGCGAGTGTTCGCGCCACAGCCGCGTGATGAGGGCATGCATATCAGCGCGGATACCGGGGTCGAGCGCGCCGAAGGGTTCGTCCAGCAGCAATATGCGCGGCCGTTTGATAAGAGCCTGCGCGATGGCGAGGCGCTGCTGCATCCCGCCCGACATCTCAGCCGGATAAAGCTCCAGCGCATCACCAAGCCCCACCGCTTCGAGCATCTCGGTGGCCTTCTCAACCGCCGCGCGGCGCTTCGCCCCGAACAGCCGTCCGGTAAGCGGTGCACACTCGCATTCCAGACCGAAGATCGTGTTGCCCAGCACGGTAAGGTGAGAGAACACCGAGTAACGCTGGAACACCACACCGCGTTCGGGCGTGCAGACGGGTTTGAGCGGATCTCCGTCGAGCGTGATGGTCCCGCGCGAGGGCGCCGCCTGGCCGAGCACGAGCTTGAGAAGGCTGCTCTTGCCCGCCCCCGAGGGGCCGACGACGGAGACGAAAGCGCCCTCGTCAATGTCGAGATTGATCCGCTCGAGCACGATCTTGTCGCCATATTCGACCCAGACGTTCTTGAGGGAGAGAGCCTTGGAGGCCTCTTTCCCAGCGGGTCGGGACGCGCTCAATGGCTCTCTCCATGCGCCCAAGGGTACAGCCGACGACTGGTCACCCGCAGCGCCCAGTCAATCAGGGCCGCAAGGATCGCGATCCAGATCACGTAAGGCAAGATCACGTCCATCGCGAGGTAACGGCGCACCAGGAAGATGCGGTAGCCAAGTCCGATATCGGATGCGATCGCCTCGGCCGAGATCAGGAACACCCATGCCGGACCAAGCGACAGGCGCAAGGCCTGGATCAGCCGCGGCATCGCCTGCGGCAAGGCAAGGCGCAACATGAGCTGCCAGGTGCTCGCCCCCAGCGTCTGCGCCTTGACGATCTGCTCGCGCGGGAGATCTCCGATATAGGCAGCAAGATCGCGCACCATGAAGGGCGCGATGCCGACCACGATCAGAGCGACCTTGGCCGTCTCACCCAGACCAAAGACGATGAACAGGATCGGCAAAAGCGCAATCGGCGGGACCACCGCGATGCTCGTCACTGTCATCCCGAAGGTTGCGCGGAAGGTGGGCAGGACGCCCAGCAGCAGCCCCACGACAAGCGCGGTGAGCGTGGATATGCCAAGGCCAAGGCCCAGCCGCTGAAGGCTCGCCAGCGTGTCCGACCAGAAAAGGTAGCGCCCCGAAAGCTGGTCCTTCTCGAAAACCAGCGCCCACATCGCCTCGACCATGGCCGAGGGCATAGGGGTGATCTTTTCCGACGGATTGATGGCGTTGCGATCAGCCGCGAACACAAGGTAGACGATGATGAGCACGAGGATCGGCACAAGGCCAAGGAGGACCTTGTTCGCGCGCCAGTCTTGGCCTGTCAGCCAGCTCATAAATCTCCTGTGCGCCCGTGCCCGATCCCGCTGGAGGCCGGGCCTTGCTCAAATTTCGCCCTTAAAGAGCGCCGTCAGCGGCCATCTGCATGAAGCGGGCATCAAAGCGAAGCGTGATGTTGTTCTCATCGCCCAGCGTCTTGCCGCCCGGAAATGCCATCCCGACCGCCTCGGCGCTGCGCGCGCCCTGCCCGAAAAGGCCCTGTTCGAAACTGAAATCGCGCACCCTCGTCATGGTCTCGATCAATGCGGGGTCTGCAGTCGCCGCCACGGCATCTGCCGCATCGGCATAGAGATAGGTGGTCTCTAGCTGGCCCTCGAAAGTCTCGAGATCGGTTCCGGCCAGCTTGGCCATTGCCGCACGCGCAGCTTTGCCTTCCTCGCTATCCTGCGTCACCAGCGCCATCGTTTCATACCAGATCCCCGCCAGCGCCTTGCCAAGATCGGGATTGGCCTCGAGCACGGCGGTGTCGACGACCAGCAGGTCGACAATTTCGCCCGGAATATCGGCCGAGCTGAATACGAGATTCGCATCCGGCACCGCCTTCATCGTCGCAAGCTGCGGGTTCCACGCCACCGCCGCTGCCACATCGTCCGACGTGAACGCCCCGGCAATATCCGCATCTGCGGTGTTGACCGTGTTGACATCGCTCATATTCAAGCTGGTGCCTTCCAAGGCGCGCG
Organism: Erythrobacter sp.; assembly: GCA_043567175.1. GTDB lineage: Bacteria > Pseudomonadota > Alphaproteobacteria > Sphingomonadales > Sphingomonadaceae > Erythrobacter. The sequence continues at coordinate 87,605 of CP121323.1, read as the reverse complement.
CGAGCAGATAGTGCGAGACCGAAAGTTCGACGAGATTGACCTGCTTGCCCTCCAGCGCGGCAACGCTGTCATTGCCCTTGAGGAGGATGCCGTCATTGCCGTTTGAGTAGTCACCGACGATGATCGCGCTGGTATCCTTGCCGCCCGCAGCCGGAATGGTCAGCGCATCCATATTGGCGACCGTCACCCCATCGAGCTGGCCCGCAGTGTACTGGTTCACTGATTCAACGTAATCGTTGACCTGCACGAAGTTGATCGTGATGCCGTATTTCTCTTCCCACTTGTCGACGATGCCCGCCTGATCGGCATAGGGCCACGGCATCCAGCCTGCGTAGATCGACCAGCCGATATTGAACGTGTCACGCTCGGCAGCCGCTTCTTCAGGAGCTTCGGAACACGAAGCGAGAGCGAAGGCGAAGCCAATCGCCGCTATAGAGAGAAGGCGGCGCAGTGCATTACCCATGAGTCGTTTTCCTTTCGCAGGTGCAACATCGCGGTAATCGCCCGCAGTGTCCATCGCAAATTATTACCGTTGTGATATTTTGTAATATCCATATGTTGCGCATTGTCCATTAAGGACCAACAATGCGAACGCTGCTGTGAAGGGCCACGCGCCGCACATAAAAAACGGGATTCGGGAGGGCGTGCCGCCTTACTTGCCGGGAGTTACACGCATGAAAAGACTGATCGCTCTGCCTCTTATCGCCATACTCGCCGCTTGCGCATCCGAGCCACCGCCTTCTGATCCGGCCAAGCTCACCTTTGAAGAAACGATCGTCGAGGTGCCCGGCTTTGTCGATTTCCTGCTGGTCGATGGCGACACGGTCTGGGCGACCAATGCAACATCGCGCACGAAAGGGATGCTCGAACAATGGTCGACCGCGGGCAAGCTCGCCTCAGTCGCAATGCCTCGCCCCTGCGGCACGATGGCGATAGCCGAGGGCCATATCTGGCAGGCAAGCTGCCCTGAATTGAAAGTCTACAAGATCAACGCCGAAACCGCCGAAATCGCCGCGATCCTCGATACCGGCCTCGCCGAACCGAGCGGGGAGACCAACGTAGTCGCGGGCGCAGGCTCGGTCTGGGTGCCGAGCGATCCGGACGGTGCGATCACGCGTATCGATCCGTCTACCGACGAAACGCTGGCGAGGGTTGCAGTCGAACCGGGCACCGCGTTCCTCGCATTTGGCGAAGGTTCGCTATGGGCGGTAGCTAGCGGCTCCAGCCTGCTGCAACGCGTCGATCCCGATACCAATGCGGTGACCGGCTCTGTCACGCTGGGCGATACGCCCGGCTTCCTCACCGCTGGCGGCGGCGCGGTCTGGGTGCAGGAACAGGGCGACGGCACAGTAGCCAAGGTCGATCCTGAAAGCCTCGAAGTGATCGCTCGTGTGAAGGTCGGTGATAACCTCAAATATGGCGATATCGATGTCGCGGATGGCAAGGTCTGGCTGCGAACAACCGATGACCAGACCTTCGTCGTGATCGACGCGGCCACAAACGCAATCCTTGCGCGCGTCGGCAGACCCGAAGGCAGCGGCGCGATCCGCTACACGCCAGAGGGCATCTGGACCTCGGCGCATGACGTGGAGACGATCAATTGGTGGACCCGAACTGGACTTAAACCGGATTAAGTGGTCCACTATCCGCCCACGGAGTATGCGTGGGCCGATTGAGAAGGGGATTAGGGCATGTTTCTTCGCGACTTGGGTATCGTACCGGGAGGCGGCCCGGCCTCCGCGATCGGCGAACAACGCGCCTCGCTCACCAATCTCAGCCCCGATGTCGGCCGGCGAGGATTTCTCGGCGGGTCGGGATTGTTCGTCCTCGGTCTGACGCTTGCCGGGTGCAACAGCTATGTCGAACCCGAGATTGACGCCGATCAGTTCAACCTCGCCGATCCGGGTGAAAGCCCGCTGACCGGGCTCGACCAGGGTGATGCAACGCCCGCTTTGTGGATCGCAATCGAGGAAGACGGTGCGGTCAAGATCACCTGCCACCGCTCGGAAATGGGTCAGCAGGTGTGGACCTCGATGGCGCAGATCGTCGCCGACGAGCTCGAGGCCGATTGGGACAAGGTCTCGATCGTGCAGGCTGAAGGGCATGAACGATACGGCGACCAGAACACCGACGGCTCGCGTTCGGTGCGCTACAATTTCCACCGCCTGCGGGTGGCGGGCGCGGCGATGCGCCAGATGCTGACCGAGGCGGCCGCGCTCTACTGGAAGGTCGAGCCGGGCAATTGCACGGCCGACGCGGGCCTCATCCGCAACAATGACAGCGGCGAGACGCTATCTTACGGCAACCTTGCCGAGCTCGCAGCCAAGCTGCCCGTGCCAGCTGAAGAGGCCATCACTCTCAAGAAACCTGATGAGTGGCGCTTTATCGGCAAGGAAGTTCCCTCGCTGACGGTGCCGATGATCACGCGCGGCGAAGGGCAGTTCGGCATCGATGTCGATGTGCCCGATATGGTCTATGCCGTGATCGCCCGCCCGCCGCAGGTCTTTGGCCGCACCGGGCCGGTCAATGATGCAGCCGCTCTGGCAGTGCCCGGCGTGCTCCGGACCGTGAAGCTGCGCGATGCCGAGCCGCCAGCCCTGTTCCAGCCGATGGGCGGTGTTGCGGTTATCGCCAAGGACACCTGGGCCGCGATCCAGGGTCGCCGCGCGCTGGAGGTCAGCTGGCAAGACGGGCCGAACGCGGCCTACGATTCCGAAAGCTACGGCGAGGCCCTGAAGGCCACTTCGCGCCGAAAGGGAACCGTGCGCCGGTCGCGCGGCGACGTGGACGCGGGCATGAAGAGCGCCGACAAGACGGTCACCGCCGAATATTACGCCCCGCACCTCACCCAGTCGCCGATGGAGCCGCCTTCGGGCACTGCGCGCTGGAGCGATGATAAGCTGGAATGCTGGGGCTGCGTGCAGGACCCGCAGGAGACGCGCAACGTGCTCGCCGGGGCGCTGGGCATCGACAAGGAGAAGATCACGGTCAAGCCTACCTGGCTGGGCGGTGCCTTCGGACGCAAATCCAAGCCTGACTTCATGGTCGAGGCCGCGCTGCTTGCGCGCGAAGTCGGAAAGCCGGTCAAGGTCACCTGGACGCGCGAGGACGATGTCCGCCACGGCTTCTATCACGCGGTAAGCGCGCAAAGGATGGAAGCAGGCCTCGATAAATCGGGCAAGTGCACCAGCTACCTGCACCGCACCACATTCCCCTCGATCTCCTCGACCTTTGCCGACGGGGTGACCAGCCCGAGCGCGGGCGAACTGGGCCTTGGCGCAAGCGATGTGCCCTTCAACGCCGCCAACCTGCAGGTCGAATCAGGCGAGGCCAAGGGCCATGTGCGCACCGGCTGGCTGCGTTCGGTGTGCAATGTCTTCCACGCCTTTGCCGTGCAGAGCTTTGCCGGCGAACTCGCCCACGCGGCGGGGCGCGACCAGAGGGACTACCTGCTCGAACTCATCGGCGACGACCGCATCGTCGACCCCGCGGCAGAAGGGGCGGAATACAGCAATTACGGCGGATCGCCCGAAGAATATCCGATCGAGACCGCGCGGCTCAAAGCAGTGCTCAACAAGGCTGCCGACATGGCCGGGTGGGGACGCGACCTGCCCGAAGGGACCGGCCTTGGCATCGCGGTGCACCGCTCCTTCCTCGCCTATGTTGCAACGGTGGTGGAAGCCAGGGTGACGGCCAACGGCAAGCTGACGATACCGGGCGTGTGGGTCGCGGTAGATGCAGGCACCGTGATCAATCCGCGTCATGTGCGCGCGCAGATGGAAGGGGGCACGATCTACGGCCTTTCCAACGCGCTTTACGGCTCGATCACCGCCAAGAACGGCGCAATCGTTGAGGACAATTTCCCCTCGTGGCGCCTGATGAAGATGGGCGAGGCCCCGCGCGCCTTCGAGGTCGAAATCATGCCCTCGAACAAGCCGCCTGCCGGAGTCGGCGAACCGGGCACTCCGCCCGCTGCACCCGCGCTCGCCAACGCGATCTTCGCCGCCACGGGCACGCGCATCCGCACTCTGCCGATGATCGGCCCCAATGCCGGGCGCCTGCCGCTTGCGACCGACAAACCCACCGATATCGCCTAAGCTTTAGCGAGGAGACACACGATGGCCATCACGCTTACAATCAATGGCGAGCGCAAGGAAGTCGACGCTGCGCCAGGAACACCACTGCTTTGGGTGCTGCGCGACCATCTCAAGATGACGGGCACCAAGTTCGGCTGCGGGGTTGCGCAATGCGGAGCGTGCACCGTGCACATCGACGGCACGCCGACCCGGTCTTGCGTATTGCCGCACGATTCTCTCGACGGCGCCAAGATCACCACGATCGAGGGGCTGGAGGGCAGCACAGCCGACGCGGTACGTGAGGCCTGGATCGAGGATGACGTGCCACAATGTGGCTATTGCCAGTCGGGCCAGATCATGGCGGCGACCGCACTGCTGACACAAAAGAGCGACCCGAGCGATGCGGATATCGACGCAGCGATGACCAATCTGTGCCGCTGCGGAACCTATATGAGCATCCGCCGCGCGATCAAGAAAGCTGCGTCCAACGCATAGGATACTCGGTATCCGCGCCTTCACAATCAGAGCGAAACAACGAGCCCTCGCAGCGTTGGAGCCAGAATCAACAATTACAGCAAGTTAGCTAAATAGCAGTTGACTTAGCCGTCGGAAAGTCGACGGTGATTCTCAGAAGACTTTTCTTTTTCAATTGGGGCGCTGGGCAAACTTTCCGTGCATTGCGGATTGTCCTGACGGGGGGAATGATGACGTTACCTGATGGCCGCTTTGCGGGGGCCTTTGCTGCTGCGCTTGGGGCTTTTCCCCTGTTCCTCTCCGCGCCGGCAACTGCGCAGATCATCACCCGCGAGGAACTGAGCGGCATCTCCCGCCCGGACGAGGTTCAGCCGCCGCGCCTCACCATTGAAGGCGGGATCGAACGCAGCCCCTGCTCGCTCGCCGATCCGCAATATGCCGATATCATAGTGACCCTGCGCGAAGTGCAGTTCAACGGTCTCAAAGGTGCAAGCCCGGAGGAGCTCGAACCCGCATGGAAGCCGTTTGTGGGCCGAGAGCAACCCGTCGCGATCCTGTGCGAAATCCGCGATGCTGCAGCCACGATCCTGCGCAACAAGGGCTATCTGGCAGCAGCGCAGGTCCCCACCCAGCGCATTGCCGATGGCACGGTCGTCCTTGAAGTGCTCTACGGCCAGATAAGCGCGGTTCGCGCACGCGGCGACACCGCCGGGGCCGAGGTCAAATTGCAGCAATATCTCGGCCGCCTTTCCGAAAGCGAAATCTTCGATCGCAACGAGGCCGAGCGCTACCTGCTGCTTGCGCGTGACCTTCCGGGCTATGACGTCAACCTCAAGCTGGTCCCCGCCAGCGATGTACCCGGCACGCTGATCGGCGAGGTGACCGTTCGCCGACAACGCGTCGCCTTCGATGTAACGGTGCAGAATTTCGGCGCCGAGGCCACCGGTCCGCTCGGTGCGCAGGCGCGCGCACAGTTCTTCGGCCTCACGGGGCTCGGAGATGCAACATCTTTGTCCTATTTCACCAGTTCCGATTTTGACGAACAGCAGGTCTTCCAGCTCGCGCACGAATTCCGGCCGGATGCCAGCGGTCTGATCGTCAGCGGCCAGCTGACTTACGCGCTCACCGCGCCCGACCTTGGCCTCGCAAACGCGGTCGGCGTACCGCAGGCCGACCTTGAGGCCCAGACGCTGTTCGCCAATCTCTCGGTGAGCTTCCCGGTCAAGCGCACGCAGGGCGAGAACGTCGCGATCACCGCCGGCTTCGATTACGTCGACCAGGATGTGGATTTCATAGCCCCGCTCTCGCGCGACCGTCTGCGCGTGGGTTGGCTGCGGCTCGATTACGACTCGATCGACCTTGCGCGCCGGGCGCCGCGCTATCGCACTGCGGCCACGATTGAGGTGCGCCAGGGAATGGATATTCTGGGCGCCTCCGATGTTTGCCTTGGGCCGGGCTGCCCTGTCGGACAGATCAATCCGGGTCGGATCGACGGGTCGGCCACCAGCACGGTGGTGCGGGCCAACGGCCTTGCCGAACTCTCGCTCAGCCCGATGCTGGCGCTGACCCTCAAGCCGCGCGCGCAGGTATCGCTCAGCGGCGGCCTGTTCGGCTTTGAGGAATTTGCCGCGGGCAACTTCACCGTCGGGCGAGGATACGCGCCGGGCACGATCATCGGTGACAGTGGCGTCGGGCTCAGCACCGAATTGCGCACCTCGACCCTGTCAGTGACCAAGAAACTCGCCGCCCAGCCCTATGCCTTCTTCGATATTGCGCGGATCTGGAACGAAGCGCCCGACATAGACGACGATCTCGCCTCTGTAGGGGCCGGAGCGCGCCTGTCTTTCGGGCGCTACAGCCTCGATGGCTTCATCGCTGTGCCGCTGAAACGCGCCGGGCTCCAGGCTGAGCGCGGCGATGTGCGCGTACTCTTCACCCTTGGAACCAGCTTTTGATCATCGGGGGATTCGCACAATGACAAAGCCGATCAATCCGATGCTTACCCGGTGCTCTGCGCTCGCTCTTTCCACCAGCCTGTTGTTCTTGAACGGCGTTGCCAGCGCACAATCGTTCAACGGCACCGGCACGGTTGTCGAGGGCGATGCGGTCATCTCCGAAGGTTCCGGCACGACGACGATAACGCTCGAGACGCAAAGCGCGGTGATCGACTGGACGCCCGATGATGACAACATCCTGCCATTCCAGGACATCGCATTTCAGGACACTGGCACCACCGCAACCTTTACCAACGGCACGGGGATTTCCAGCTTTGCGGTGCTCAACCGCATTCTGCCAAGCGATGTGACGCGCCGCATTCGCTTTGACGGCAATATCATTTCGACGATCCAGGACGGTCTAGGCGGCGTTGCGACCGGCGGCACAGTGTTCTTCTACAGCCCCGGTGGAATTATCATCGGGCCCAACGCCGTGATAGACGTCGGAAGCCTCGGCCTCACCACAGCGGCGCCGGTGACCGATGGCAGCGGCACTTTCATTATCAACAATCAGGTCCAGTTCCAGCAATCGCTTTCCGAAGGCGTGATTGCGATTGACCCGGGCGCGCAGATCAACGCGCTCAACGAAGGCAGTTACGTCGCCCTGTTCGCGCCGCGGATCGACCAGTTGGGCGATATCGCCGTCAACGGGTCTGCGGCGCTCGTCTCTGGTGAAGCCGGCTCGATCACGTTCAGTCCTGATGGCCTGTTTGATATCGAAGTCACGATCGGTTCGGATGCTGGCATCGGAATCGATCATCGCGGCACGACCGGCGGCCCTGGCTCATCGGGCGCGGGCGACAATCACCGCGTCTATGCCGTCACGGTTGCGAAGAACGACGCCATCACGATGACGATCAACGGCGGCAGCGATCTCGGTTTCGATGTAGCGCAATCTGCCTTCGTCGACGGCAATGCTGTCGTGCTGGCAGCTGGTCACAACATTGTAGGCAGCGAGATCGATCCCACAAACGCAAACGCAAATAGCGACGGATCAACTATTCGCCTCACCGATGACGAGCAGGGTTTTGGCACCGGCCTGCTTTTCCGGTCGCGTCTCGATGCACGAGCCCAGACCGAGATCTCCGGTTTTCTGACGCAGGATATCGTGTTCGAAGCCGATGCGCGGCTGGCAAGTGGCTCGCTGTTTTTCGACCTTGCTGATGATGGGACAAGGTCCGCCTCGCTCATTGCGCGCGGCGATTTCGAAATGATCGCGGACAGCCCCGTTCCCTTTGGCGATGACGTCGGATTATCCTTTCTCAGCCTCTTCGATGGCGCAACGGCGCAATTCGACGGAGATCTCCTCATCGCCTCGCGCGCACAGAACGATGGCAATGGCGACGGCATCGTACAGAGCAATTTTGCCCGCGCATTCATCGGGGAAGGTGCGACACTGAATGTCGATGGAAACCTGATCATCGATGCCGGGATCGACCTGAGAGACGGCAGCATCAATGCAACGGCCCGCTCCGGCTTTGCGCAGATTTTCGCTGAAGGCGGCACCGCAACAATCGGCGGCGTCACCCGCATCATCAGCGATGCCTACGCTGCCGCCGGCTCGCGGGCCGAGAGCGACACCGCCGAAGTGCTGACCTTTGTCGGAGGGCAGATCACGACCGGCGAACTCAACATCTCCGCCGATGCGTTCGGCGGTATCGAGGACGGGTTCACCCCTTTTGCGGGAAGCGCGCAGGCAGGCCGCGCGCTGATCTCGCTGTTCGATACCGGCTCGAGCCTCACCGTGCTGAGCCCCAACTCAAGCGGTACCGCCAGCGCGGGAGAGCTCGACTTCCTGTCGTCCGAAGCCTTTGGCGCGGATGGGATTACCTCGGCGGGCGGTGAAGCGGCCTCGGGAGAGACCGTTATCCGGGTCCAGCAGGGCGCGACCATCAACCTGCCCGATGTGGCAGGCTCGCCCTTGCTGGTCCGCAACACCGCAACCGGCGGCAACACGAGCGCAAGCGACAGCTTCGCCGGAAACGTTTTCCTGGGCCAGATCATCGTCGAAGCAAGCGGTGCCGACAGCGATCTGGGCCGCTTGTCCGTCCTTCTTGAGGGCTTGGGCGGTTCGGCTCTCGCCGGGGCGCAGCGTACCTCTGGTGGCAACGTTACGGGAGGAGACGCGTTCATCTTCTTCTCCGACGGCGCATTTGACATGGCGTTTGACGACATCCGGTCCAATCTGATCGGCGGAACCGGATCGACAGAGGGCTCGACAACCGGCGGTGCCGTGTTCGGCAACTCCATCGCCTTTAACTCGTTCAACGCCGATATTAGCGTTCTTTCCGACTTGCGAATAATCTCGACCGCCGAGGGTGGTACGGGTGCTTTCGGGGGCTTTTCACGCGCCACGAATATCAATTTCCAGCTGGATAATTCGAACATCCTCGTCGCCGGCGGCCTACTGGCGCAGGTCACTTCCATGGGAGGGGCCTCTCTCGGTTCCACCTTCGTTGATCCGCAAACCGGTGACACGATCCGTACCCGCGGCGGCGATGCCGATGTGGGGTCGATCACTCTTGATCTGAACAATTCCGCCGCGGACGTTGGAAACGACCTCACGATCATGGCGCAAGCCAACGGCGGGTCGGGTGATCTCGGCGGCTCTTCTACAGTCTCGTTTATTGGCTCGTCGCTGAGTGACTCCAACATCTCGGTTGCCGGCAATCTGACAGTCGACCTTCTTGCAACCGGCGGCGATGCATTCACCGCAAATGCGATCGATCCTATTTCCGGAGCCGAACCCGAAACAGTGGGCGGCGATGCGAATGTGTTCGATTTCCAGATCAACGCCTTCAACAGCGCTCTCGATATCGGCGGCAGTATTTCGCTCGCCAGCAACGCGGCCGGTGGCGACGCGCAAGATACGAAAGGCGGCATCGCGCGAACGGGCCTGGTCGATCTGAGGCTGGTCGGAACCTCGAGCGTGATCGCCTCCAGCTTCAGTGCGCTCAGCCAGGCGGTGGGCGGTTCAATCCTCGCCGGTGGTGTCGGCCGTGGAGGCTCTGCCGAGACGAACAATGCGCGCCTGATCACCGAGAACGATTTCCTCACCGGGACAGCCGACAACACCATCACCGTTTCGGGTGATGTCACACTCACCACCTCGGCGACCGGAGGCTCTGGTGGCGATACAGTGCCCGACCCGCAAAGTCCTTTCTTTAGAGACACAACAGGTGGGAATGCGAGCAGCGGGTTTGCCGCTCTCGACGGGTTCAGCGCCGGCAATCTCGGTATCGGCGGCAACCTGACCGCAACAAGCACAGCCCGAGGCGGCAGTTCCGTGACCGGAAGCGGCGGCTCGGCATTTGCCAATCCGTCATCGATTGTCAGCTTCGGTCTGAACTCGATCATCGAAGGCAACGCCGATTTTCTTAGCCAAGCCTTTGCAGGTGCCGGTTTGAGCGGAGGCGATGCCAACGCCGAAGGCACGCGAATTGTTCTCCAGAACTCGGGCACTGATATTCTGGGGGTGACCAATATGGTCACACGCGCACTCGGTGGAAACGCTCTTTCCGGCCCTGAATCAGGTTCGGGAGGCAACGCTTTTGGCGGTTTCTCTGAAATCAATCTTCTGAATAGCCAGATCGATATAGATCTCGCACAATTCATTCAGGAAGCACGCGGCGGCAGCGGATCAAACAACGCGTTCACTGCAGGCGGTAACGCCAATGCGGGTTTCATGACCCTCGCATTCAACAACTCCATCGCCGATTTCCGCAGCGGGATAGAATTGCGTCCAAACGCAACCGGCGGGTCGGGTTTTTCGGGTGGCTCTGTCGACAATACAAACGCCAATTTCGATGCTCTGGCTTCCACGATCAATGTCGCGGGCGACATCACCATTGATCTGACCATGACCGGCGGAGACGCGCTGGGCGAGAGCACGCCTGACCCCATAAACCAGATCGCAGGCGGCAGCGGCGGCGACGCGAATTTAATCGACACCCAAGCGATCTTCTTCGTGGTGGACGGGACAACCCTGACCAGTACCGGGGCAATCGCCGTCACCTCCAGTTCCACCGGCGGCGATGCTGTCGATGGCACCGCCGGATCGGCAGTTTCGGGCGAGATATTTGCGCAATTCAGAGATGCCTCGGTGGTCAACGCCTCGCAGGTAACGATCTCGGGCGTCGCGACAGGTGGATCGGTGCTGGCCGGAGGCAGCGGCGACGGCGGTAACGCGACGGCGCTTCGCGTTGTGCCCGAGGTTGCGTCTTTCGATCCATTCACCGGTCAGTTGCGTCCGAACACCAATGCGGTCGTCAATGCCGATCTGATCGCGGGCACAAGCGCGACTGGCGGCGATGCGGGCAGCGAAGGTGGCAATGGCGGCCAGGCCAGCACCCAGCTCAACACACTGGCGACAGGCGCGGCTGGCACCTTCACTATTAATGGCAATGTGATCTTGTCGAACACGGCCACCGGGGGCAACGCGCCTCTGGGCATCGGCGGGAGCGCCCAGTCCGGCGGCTCGGAGATGTTCGGCATCGGCGAGTTTGATCAGGCGACCGGAGCTGTTGGGCCTTCCAGCGATGTTACCATAAACGGTGATCTGACCCTTTCGGGCGAAGCTTTCGGTGGCGAAGGCCGGACCGGCGGCGATGCAACCGGCCCCTTGCTGCGCATGTTCACTGAGAATGGCAGCCACATCATCACCGGCACCGCCACGCTCACGACAGACGTGATTGGCGGAGATGCTCTTGCCAGCGAAACGCCTGGGGCGGGTGGCAACGCCATCGGCAACACCATCATCATCCAGCCGCAAAGCCAGATCGGGCAGGACCCGACGCTGATTTCGCTCGGTTCGCTGGTGATCAGCGACAGCGTTCAGGGCGGCAAAGGGGGCGACGGCCTCGCTGGCGCCGATGGCGGCCAAGGCGGTGAGGCCGTCGCTTCGGGTTCTCTCGTTCTCGCCCGCGCATTTGACGGCACGCTCACGATCGCGAACCCGATTACCATCATCTTCCAGGGAATTGGCGGTGCCGGCGGCAACGGAGTGAATGGCGGCGATGGCGGTCTTGGTGCCTCAGGCACGATCCAGTTCGGCACTGCCAGCGGTTCGGCGCTGCCGGGCGCAACGCCGATCAGTGGCTCAACCAATATCGATACAGTGACCATCACCAATATCGGCGTTGGCGGTGCGGGCGGCGATGCCACGACGGGCACGGGCGGCAATGGCGGCGATGGCCAGGGCCGATTTACCTCCCTGCTCTCGCGAGGCGCTCCGGTTAACGCCAATTCGATTACCCTGTCATCGACAGGCATTGGCGGCGCTGGTGGCCAAGGCGCAACGCAAGGCGATGGCGGCGACGGCGTTGCGGGAGTTGTCTCAACGCTTTTGACGCAGGCCTTTCAGAATGACGGGCGGGGAAGCACCGACATCGGCAGCCTGGTGATGCGCTCGGAAGGCATCGGCGGAGCAGGCGCGACCCCGGGGTCAAGCTTCTACGCGTCTGGCGGGCAGATGAGCATCATCCAGTCCGATGCCACGATAGGATCGATCGACGTTCTGCTACTCGGGAATGATTTTCCCGATTTCACATTCGATGACGGCATGGGCAATCAAGTGCCCGTCACCGTCAACCCGTTCCTCCTCAATGCGACCAATGGCACGTTGAGCGCCGGTGCGGTCAGCATCGTCACGCCAGGGGAAGTCGAGACCGCGTTCGCAAGCTCGCAGGTCGATGTCAGCGCGCTCAGCATCCTTGCCGGCGCGCTTGTTCTGCCCGAGCCCAACCCCGATCCGCAGGCCCCTCCCCCCGATCCCGATCGCGGGGTGATCAACGCAACCGGCCCGATCACGCTCAGCGCGGCTCAGAGTAACCTCGCAATCGATGCCGCACTCGCATCGGGAGCCGACATTTCGCTCAACGCACTCGGCAATATTGCGGCGGGTGACCTCACTGCGCCCTCCGTGTTCTTAAACGCGATCAACGGCACGATCTCGACGCTCAGCATCAACACGCAAGGCGGCGAGATCGTCCTTGAAAGCGAAGACACGATCGATCTCGACCTTGCACTGGCGGATATCGATGCGACGTCGGTCGTGGCACGTTCGCTAGCCGGGGACGTCATCGGCACGCTCGCCATCAGCCTTGCCGGCTCGCTGAGCCTCGAGGCGGCGCAATCCATCCTTGTGGGCGACATCTCGGCCGAGACGATAAATGCTCTTGCCGAGGCGGGCGGGATCATCACGGGAACGCTCGACACCGGCAGCGGGGCGATCACGCTGGAAGCAGCCACCTCGGTCCTTACGAACGGCGTAAACGCCGGCTCGCTCAGCGTGTTCGCGGCAGGCGGCGACTTTGCCGATCAGGGGGCCATAACACTTGGCGGCACGTTCGACGCGTTTGCTTCGGGCGCCATCTCACTGGGCGATGTGACCGCTCAGTCGATCCTGGCACAGGCGGCAGGGGGCGATCTGCTCGCCGGAACTCTGGATGCGCAGCAAGGTGCACTCGATCTTGTCGCGCAAGGCTCGCTCGCATTCGGTAGCGCACTTGGCAACACGCTCTTCGCGCGGGCAACGGATGGCGAATTCTCCAGCACTGGTCCGATCTCGGTTGTAGGCGGCGTCGATATCGAATCCGGCAATGCACTAATCCTCGGCGATGTTACGGCCGGGTCGATTACGGCAACAAGCCTTGGCGCACGTCTCGAGGCGGGTTCGCTCCTTGCGGAACCGGGCGCAGTCAACCTTTCGGCGACCGAGCTCATCCTGTCCGACATTATCGCCGGGACTGCGCTCCTGAACGCGAGCACCGGCAGCACATCCGGTGACGGCTCGATTGTCGTCGCAAATGCCTTCGAATTGAATTCAAGCGGTTCCATCAACCTTGACGACATCACGGCAGGATCGATCACCATTGGGACGACTTCCAGTCTTCAGACCGGGGTGCTCGATGCTGGCGAAGGCGCAGTCCTGCTGACCTCGGGAGATAGTCTGGTCCTGCCCGAGATCGCGGCAGGGTCGATCAATGCAATCTCGACGCAAGGCGATATCCTGAGCGACGGACCGATCGCGATCGATGGCGCGCTCGCGCTCGATGCTGCCGGTTCGATCATGATTGGCTCGGTCTCTGCCGATGCGATCACAGCGCTTGCCGAGGGCGGCGATATCAACGCATCTGGCGATCTGAACGCGGCAGGCCTTGTCGACCTTGAAGCGCAGAACCGGATCGATCTGGTGGGCGTGATCGCTGACAGCCTGCGCGCACGCACCAGCGATGGCGGATTGAGCGCAACGGGGCTGCTGAACCTCGCCGGACTTCTCGATGTCAACGCGGGCGGCGCAATCGATCTCGTCGATGTCAATGCCGGCTCGATCGAGGCGCGCAATTTTGCCGGTGATCTTCTCGGCGAAGGCAACATCACCGTCACGGGCACGGCAAGCTTCAACTCGGCTGGTATCCTGCAGCTTGGCGACATCACCGCCAGCCAGATCAGCACCACATCCCAAGCCGCGACATTGGTGGGCGGTGCCTGGACAGCAGATCGGATCGAATTGACCACCCCGTTTCTGCAAATCCTGATGGGTGGTGTGCTTAATGCAGGCGTCATCGCGCTCAACTCGACAAACGAGAACGGACTGCTTGTCGGTGATGACGGGGAACAGGGTCAGGCAGGGCTCGACCTGTTCGAACTGACCGAGGCCATGCTCGCCTCGTTCACCGCGGGCGAACTGACCGTGACGGGCGCCGCGAACCTTGAGGGTCCCGATATCTTCATCGGCTCGCTCAACCTGGCAAGCGCGGGTGGTATCGGCTCGGTCGGATTTGCGACCAGCAGTCCCGACGGGTTGATCCGCGTGATCGGCGATATCACCAGCGATGGCGAGGCCGGTCCCGGGGCGATCTCGTTCGAGAGCGGGAGGTTCGAACTCGACACCGACCTTGCCAGCGTGGATCTCTTGGCCAGCGGTGCAACGCTCGCTATTGCGGCGGATCTGATCCTCGTTGGCACCGGCTCGCTGATCAGCGCCACGACGGGCGAGGAAGCGCCCGATGCCCTGCTGGCGAGCTTTAACGCCCCCGCCACCGAACCAGGCGCAGGCTCGCTCTTCGCCTCGGCGATCACACTTGAAGGCGGGCGCGCGATCCTGATCCAGAATGCCGGCACCGAGGAAGCCCCGGCAGGCTTCGTGGTCTCCAGCGCCGAAGGTCTCCAGTTCAACGCGCGCACAAGCCAAACTCCGCTGGTCATCATCAACGGCCAGATCGGAACAGGAGCGGATGCAGTGACCGGCCTTGATGCGGGGACCGCCTTCCTCGAGGCTCTTGGCAACGCGATCGACATTTCTGCGCAAAGCCAGATCAACGGATGCGCCCTTGGCGGCTGCATAGTTACTGATCAGGGCGAAGTCACCTCGGATGTATCGGCGCAGGTCAATGGCGTGATCGATGCAGGGGGCAGTTCGAGCGGCGGGGCATCCGGCGGTTCGGGCGGCACAGGTAACGGCACCGATACTGGCGGCGGTGACACCGGCTCGGGTGATACCGGCGGCTCCGGCGATGGTGGCAGCGATGATAGCGGCACCGAAGATGGCGGCGACGAAGGCGGCGAGGATAGCGGCGACGCAAACGCCGGCGCGGGCTCTGCCGGCACTGGCAGCGGCTCGGACGGCAGCGGCGATGCAAACCCGGATAACGTCGATGATGGCGGCGGCGGCAATGAGGACTTCGACCTCGACGAAGGCAGTGACGGCGGCGACGAAGGCGGCGGGTCGGATGATGGCGCGTCTGACGAGGGCGCGTCGGACGAAGGCGGCGAGGCCGAGGGTGGCGAGGAAGAAACGGAAGGCGGCGAGGACGAGGCCGAAACCGAAGAAGCGGAAGAAACCGAAGAGGAAGAGGGCGAAGAGGAGGAAGAAGAATCCTCCGAAGAGGAAGAGGAAGAGGATTCCGAAGGCCCGACCACCGGCCCGATCCAGCCTCCTTCGCCACTTATCGATACCAACACACTTGAGCAGAACACCGTGATCAACGATCCAATCAGCAGCGGCGGCAATCCGGGCCTGCTCGATCCGGATGTCGATCTGTTCGATCCGGCAAGCCCGGCTCCGTCCCCCACTCCAGATAGCACAGGCTCACAATGACCTTCATTCGCAAAGCAAAGCTGGCAACCCTTGCCGCATTCGGCCTGGCGGCCACCATGCTGGTCACCCCTGTGGCTTCGCAAGACGACTCGCTCGCCTTCCGGACCAATTTCCGCATCGGGGATGCGGGCGTGCGCTGCACGGCCCAGAACGCGCCAGCGGAGCCACGGCTTGGTGGTATGTTCGACCGCGCCTATCGTCTCACCTGCCGCGACGCGGCAAGCGCAATCGGCACGATGCTGGTCGTGCGCAGCAAGAGCATCGACACAACGCCCAGTGGCCTCGAGAAAGGCGCGCCGTGCGATGATCCGGTGAGCGACACGATCGACCAGGTCGGCACCGTCACAAAACGCACCTGCACATCGCGTGAAACGGGCGTCTCCTATCGCAGTTACGTGCTCGAGACCAAGGGGCGAACCTACCTTGCCGAAGGGCTGGCGGGCTATGATCCGGTGCTGCGTCTTGCGCTCGCCTCGGTCTATAACGACCGCGCCCTGCCCGGCACGATCCAGGTGGCACAGACGGAAGTCAGCGACGCGGCTGCCTTTGCCCGCGTCCAGGCCGGAGCGCTTAGCGAGTTTGACGCGCTGACCGAGGCTTATTTGCGCAACAATAGCGGGCGTTTTGCCGAATCCGGCCAGTTCTTCGAAAGCCTTTTGACAAGAGCAAACAACAATATCGCCGGTCGGCCCGAAGTGCTCGCCAACCAGGGGCTCCAGCAGTCCAATCTGGGCAATTTTTCCGCCGCCACCCGCTTGTTCGACGAGGCCGACGCAGCTCTCAGACGCAATGACGGCGTCGCGCAGCGCCTGATCCGCAATTACCGCGCGATCAGCCTGCTCAATCAGCGCTTCCCCGAAGAAGCGCTCAAGGCACTCTCGCAGGAAATGCGAGAGGTCAGCGCGGAAACCGACGAACTCTCCATCCGAGATGGCTATATCGACAACCCGCTCGCAAAGCAGATCAATCGCGAAAATGTCGCGCTTAGGCGTCTTGGCGGCGTGGAACTGGGGCTGACCTCGATTGAACGGGCCGAATTGCTCGACGCGCAGGGCAATGCGATTGCCGGCTCAATCGCGAGGCAGCAAGGCGAACTGGCAAAGGCTCGCAGGCTGCTGAAACAGGCTGACGATCGCATCGCAGCGGTGCGCGAAGGCCGGGTCGTCTCGGCGCGCTGGCTGCGCTCGGAAATCGCAATTGAACGCGCGCTCGTTGCCGAGGGCCAGGGCCGACTGG
The DNA here is from genome assembly GCA_043567175.1 of Erythrobacter sp. Taxonomy (GTDB): domain Bacteria; phylum Pseudomonadota; class Alphaproteobacteria; order Sphingomonadales; family Sphingomonadaceae; genus Erythrobacter. The sequence goes on along the minus strand of CP121323.1, from coordinate 70,725 downwards.
ACTTTGCAGCGCAAGCTTATGATGTCGCGGCTGCCGCGATTTCGCGCGATTACCCGCAATCGCCCGTCCTGCTGGCTGCCTATGCTCGCAAGGCCGGTTTCCTGCTTCGCACGGGGCAAACCGAGGCCGCGCGCACGCTTTACCAGAGCGTGGTCGACCGCGCGGACAACACCACTGATAGCGGGGCAAGCCTGCGCAACCTGCTTGAGCCCTATTTCGCGCTGCTGGCAAAAGATGGATCAGCCGATGCAACCGCGCGCTTCTTTGTTGCCGCGCAGATGCTGCAGCGTCCCGGAGTGGCCCAAACGCAAGCCATCCTTGCACGCCAGATGTCGGAAGGAAACGACGACGCCTCGGCGCTTTTCCGGCTCTCGCTCAACCGCAGCCGCGAAATAGCCCGCACGCAGGCGCGTGCCGACCGGCTGGGCGCCCTGCCCAACCCTACTCCACTGCAGGCGGAGGGTCTTGTCGCTGCGCGCGAGACGCTGGAATATCTCCAGGCTGAACAAGCCGGACTGCTTTCGAGACTGGCCGAATATCCGCGCTTCCGGGCGCTTTCACCCAAACGGCTCGAGGTCTCCGACCTGCAGGCCGAGCTGCGTCCCGGCGAGGCCTATTACAAGATGGCGATCGTTGGCGAGCAGGTCTACGCGCTGTGGATCAGCCCGTCCGACGCCCGCACGATCAAGATCGAAGGCGGTTTGTTCGGGCTTGACGATGCGGTTGCGTTTCTGCGCGAATCCATCGTCAGTTATGACGGGGGACAGATCACCACCTTCCCCTTCGAAGTCGAGCAGGCACGCGAATTGTACCTCACGATGTTTGGTCAGCTTGAAGCCGAGATGGCATCGACGACCCATCTGATTTTCGAGCCCGACGGCCCGCTGCTGCAATTGCCGCCTCAGGTGCTGATTGCCTCACAGGAAGGTGTCGACGCCTATCTCAGCCGCACAGCGGAACGGGATGCGGACCTGTTCGATTACCGCGAGATCGACTGGTTGGGCCGCTCGCGCGATGTGTCGATAGCGGTCAGCCCGCGCGGTTTCATCGACATTCGCGGTATCGCACCCTCACGCGCACAAAAGGCCTATCTCGGCCTCGGCTCGAATGCGCTGCCAACCGGCCGCGCCGATCAGACCGATCCGTGCGCGTGGAACCTTGCCACCTGGCGCGATCCGATTGATCCGTCCGAACTGTTCTTTGCGGCAAACATCTTCGGGCAAGACAACAGCACGGTGCGAACGGGCGAAGCTTTTTCGGACACCTCTCTGCTCGGCGCAAAGGATATTTCCGACTACCGCGTGGTGCATTTCGCGACGCACGGTCTGGTCACCGCGCCCAATCCCAATTGCCCGGCGCGCCCTGCGCTTGTCACCTCGTTCGGCGCTCCGGGCTCGGATGGGCTGTTGACCTTCAGGGAGATTTTCGACCTCAGCCTCGACGCTGATGTGGTGATCCTCTCGGCCTGCGATACCGCCGGCATGGCGACAGCAGCGGCATCGAGGGAAGCGGGTGTTGTGGGCGGCGGTAATTATGCGCTTGATGGTCTGGTGCGTGCCTTTGTCGGTGCGGGAGCGCGGGCGGTGGTCGCCAGCCACTGGCCGGTGCCCGACGACTACAACGCCACGCAGCGCCTGATTGAGGGGTTGATATCGGTCCAGGGCGAGGAAGGTCTCTCTGGCTCTCTGCGCCGCGCTCAACTCGGTTTGATGGACGAGGCGGAGACCTCTCACCCGTTCTATTGGGCAGCGTTCATCGTGCTGGGCGATGGCAAGCGCAGTATAGGCGGCACCGCACAGACGATGGCAAGTGCTCCCTCAGCCGACAAGGCGGCAAGCCTCTGACACCCTGAAGCGCTTCATGCGGGAGCCCTCCCTGCCCCGTCCTGACGCGCCAGATCAGCGTCTTGCAAAAGGTTCGTGCCATTCTGGGGGCAGTTCGCCCAGAATATCCTCGAGATCGTGCACGTCCTCGCGCCAGCCTCCCTCGATCCTGCTGTGCAGCCCCTTCCGGAATATCTATCGCATTGCCGCGATTGAACCGGTCAGCCACGCTTGCGCGGACCTCTTCTTGCGGCGCGATTTGAAGAAAGGCGCAGATATGGGTGTAAAGCTCCCAAGGCTGGCGGCAAACATCCTCATAGAAGAAGACCTCCACCTGGTCCTTGGGAAACACGCTTGTCCACGATTGCAAAGCCTTTGTGAACGAGCTCCTGGCAATCTTGCGATCGACGAAGGCTTCGGCTTGTGGGCCGGCCGGATCAAGGCCGCTTTTCTGCACCTGCATGCGCACAAATGACCAGATCCAGGCGCGCGGCTCTCGCAGGGTTATGATGATCTTCGCATCAGGACACAGACGGTGGACTTTTTCGACCTGCGGCTGTCCCAAGAAGAAGTATCGTGGACTGATCTCGCCCGCGCTTCTCCCGGAAGCAAGCTCGAAGAGCGAGAGGTACCAGTCCTCGTCATGCGTCCGGAGCAGATATCTCAGATCCCAGGCCAGCCGGTCGAAATTCCTAAGCGTATGCCCTGGATAGTGCAGCGCTTGCTTCAGGCGGTCATAGGCGTATCGTCGATAGCGTTTGTGGTGCCAATTCTTGCCAGTCAGCCGGTCCAGCGCATTCTCCTGCGGAAAATCGCGGTCCTGCCAGAAGAAGGATAGCTCCTTGTATGGTGGCAGATTAAGCGAGGGATGTCCGGCTAGCACCTCATGCAGCCATGTCGTGCCGGTTTTTTCGGGGCCGACACCGAGAAACCCCACCCCTTGCCGATCCTCAGGCTCACCCTCTTTTTTACCGCCCTCCATGACAAGGACCCTATCAGCGAGACTTGCATAAGCCGAGTCCCGATCGCGCCAGGATGATCCGCCGACGCCCGTGCTTTTGCCTCGCGGGGCTTTGCGCGCTGCGAGGCCAGCCAGACGAAGCGCTTACGGGCCGGGCCACAAAGCGGCACACCACCTCAAAACCTTATTGCAATTCATTATCACTCTTGTTTATGAGGCTAATGCAAGTTAGTCGCATTTGCATAGATAGGGATCATTCATGAAGTTGCACCGCCGTGCACGTTTCCTCGGGCGTGCCTCAACATCCGCCATTGCCGTCATCTCGATGACAGCCCTCTTCGCCCCCGGTGCGCTTGCCGCACAGGAGACCGAGCAGAAGGAAGAAGAACAGGCGGTCGAGGAAACACTCGAGGGTCAGGAAATCGGCACGGTTGATATCGGCGAGAGCGTTCGCGCCATCCAGACCAACACCGCCACCCCCTCAACCGTCATCAATCGCGAGGAAATCCGCGACCGCCAGGCCAACACCATCGCCGAACTGGTCGATTCGGTCCCCGGCGTCAGCCTCGTCAACGGCTCGACGCCGATCGGGTCGAGCATCTCGATCCGCGGCTTCGGTTTCAACAATCCCTTTGGCACCGACAACAAGGTCCAGATCCAGATTGATGGGGCGGCCTCCAACCCCGAAGAGATCTACCGGTTGGGCAACCAGGCCTTTACCGAACCGGATCTTTACAAGTCAGTCGAGGTTATCCGCGGCACCGTCGGCAGCTTCGAATATGGCTCGGGCATTATTGGCGGCCTTATCCGCCTCGAGACGATCGACGCATTCGATCTCACGGGTGGCGAAACCGGCATCGCGGTGAACCAGACGCTCGGCTACTTCTCCAATGGTGACGGCCTCCAGACATCCAGCACGATCGCCATTGCACCATCAGACCGCGTCGAACTGCTTGGTAATTTCAGCTATCGCGAGCAAGGCAATCCGGACGATGGCAACGGGGCGCTGATCGGCAACAGCGAGTTCGAGCTGCCCTCGTTCCTCATCAAGGCCGGCGTGTTTCTTGATCCGGACAAAGAGCATTATCTGCGCGCCAGCTTCCAGCAAACAACGACCGCCGACCGCGACGTGCCGCTCGACACCTTCATCACGCAAACCGACTTTTTCGGAAACGTGGACCGCGACACCACCAGCCAGACCGCGATCCTGCGTTACAATTACAACCCTCTCGACAATGATGCCATCGATCTGTCGGCGCAGTTCTCCTACTCCAACCAGAAGATCGACCAGACCTTCATTCCGGGCAGCACAAATCCCCCCGGATTTGACCAGTTCGTCTCCGGTCTGGGCAACGCCGATCTGCAATTCGAAACCTACCAGGTACTGATCAAGAACGCTTCGTTCTTCAACACCGGCTCGATCCAGCACAATCTTCGCACGGGTGTCGATTTCCGCAGCCGTGTGCGCGCCGATGCGAACTCCGCGCCGGGCGGTGTCGACAATCGCATCGCCTTCTTCCTCGTCGATGACATCACGATCACGCGCGGACTGACAATCACGCCGGCCCTGCGCTACGAAAACCAGGATGCGCGCGCCGATCCCGCGCTTGATGATGGCCGACAGTTCAGCGGCTCGCGCGACGCCCTTATGGGCGGTGTCTCGGCCCGCTATGAGTTCGACAACGGCCTTGCCCTGTTCACCAGCTGGGCGCAGTCACGCAATTTCCCGCTCCTCGACGATCTCGAAAACCCGGTCTTGCGCACGCAGATCGAAGTGGGCGAAACCTTTGAAGCGGGGGCCTCTTTCAACCGGGTAGGAATATTCGGCACCGGCGATTCCCTGTCAATCAAGGTGAACTACTACGACAGCGACATTGACAGCCTGTCGAGCACAGCCGGGGTCGCTGCGGTCAACACCCAAGGTGTCGAGGCCGAAGCGTCTTACGCCACCAGCGACGGCTTCTATGTCGACGTCAACGCCAACGTCATCTCAGGCGATGAAATCGATGCGGCCGGCGGGATCGCCAATTGGCGCAATCTGCCGCAAAACAGCTACCAGGCGGCGTTCGGCAAGCGGTTTGACGATGTGCTCGATCTGCGCTGGGAAAGCGTGATTGCCGAAGACCGCGTGCAGGATGGCGTGAATGAAGACAATGGCTTCGACGTCCATAACATTCGCGCGAATCTGACGCCGGACGGTGGTTTGCTTGATGGCTTCTCGCTGCGCCTGAGCGTCGAGAACCTGTTCGACACTTTCTATCAACCCGCACGTGCCTTGCGCGCTGCGCCGGGCCGCAACTTCAAGTTCACCCTCGCGAAGAGTTTCTGATGCTGGACATGACGGCAATGACACGCGCGCAAACCTCTCAGGAGACCAAGCAATATGTCGATCAATGAAACGCTCGGGGCAGTGTGGGAGACGATCCTGCTTGGCGGCCCGGTCCTGTTCATGCTTCTCATCGCCAGTGTCGCCTCGGTGGCTTTGTTCAGCGTAAAGCTGATGCAGTTTCGCGCTGCGGGTGTGGGTGAGCATGAAGAGATCGCCGCGCTGTTGCGGATGCATGACCGCGGCGAGACAGCGCATGTCGAAAACCAGCTCACCAACGCAAAGGATTATCTCAGCCAGCTCGCTTTGATCGCGATCCGCAGCGGTGATGCAAAAGAGGCGCGCCACCGGCTTGAGGCGGAAGCCGAGCAGAGTTTTCTCCAGCTCGAACGCGGCCTTCGCGCGCTTGATATTGTGGCGCAGATGGCGCCTCTTCTTGGGCTTTTTGGAACGGTCTTGGGCATGATCGAGGCTTTTCAGGCCCTGCAGGGCGCGGGATCGCAGGTCGATCCGAGTATCCTTGCCGGCGGTATATGGGTGGCTCTGCTCACCACTGCGGCGGGGCTCGCAGTCGCGATGCCGGTCTCGATCGGGCTTGCCTGGCTCGAAAGCCGGCTCGACCGCGAACGCGCCATGGCCGAGCGGGTCATCAGCGCCATCGGGACGCCGCTACCCTCAGCGACAGCGCCGGTGCTGGCTTCTAACGAAGGGCAGAGGGTCAACGCGTGATCGCAGTTCGCCGAAAAAGCAGGCGCACTCTGTCGATCACCTCGCTGATCGACGTGATCTTCCTCTTGCTGCTGTTCTTCATGCTGGCCTCGACTTTCCAGAAATTCTCCGAGCTTGATGTCGCAGCGGTTTCTGGTGCGAGTTCGCCGTCTCCAGCGCCGCAGGATACTCCGCTCACGCTGCTCATCGAACCACGCCAGGTGCGGCTCGATAACGAGACAATGGAACTGAACCGGTTGGTCGAAAGCCTGAGCGCTCCGTCGCCAGAACCCAGGCAACTGAGCGTTCGCACCGCGCCCGGTGTAAGTTCGCAACGGCTGATCGACGTGCTGGTCGCGCTGGAGCCGATTGCAGATCTCAACGTCAATCTGGAGGCGGGCGCATGATTGCCAGCCGCCGACGCCGCGTCGCGCGCGAACCCACTATCGCGCTGATCAACATCGTATTCCTGATCCTGATTTTCTTCATGGTAGCCGGCAGCCTTGCGCAAACGCCAAAGGCAGCCTTCGAATTCGCGAGCAGCTCCAATCTGGAATGCTGCGCGCCAGGCGATACACTAACCGTGTCGAGCGCAGGCGAACTGGCTTTCAATGGTGCGGCCTATGGCGATATCGGCCAGCTCCTGTCGGATCATCCCGAACTGCGCCGTGTCACCCGGCTGATTCCGGCCAAGACGTTGCCGGCCGAACGTCTGCTGGAGATCCTCAAGAATCTGCGCGAGAGCGGCGTGGAGCGGCTGGTTCTCGTCACGGAGCGAACGGCGTGAGCGCCCATATTATTACTCAAAACAATACGAATGCTTTTCCGGCGGACTTCCTCGAAGAGATGCACCAGAAAACGCTGCGCCAATTCGCTATTGCTACGGGGCTTTCGCTGGCAGCGCACGCAGTGGTTCTGCTAATCCTCGCGGCGCCCGGCTACGAAAGCGCGCAACTTGCTGGCGGGGGAGCATCGTTTTCCCTGTCATCGGGCGGGCTCGGCGACGGCGGCGATCCACTGCCCTTGAACGCGGCGCAAGCAAAGACCGAAACGAGCGCCGATCTCGATGCAAAGGCCGCCGCTCCGGATTACCCGCCGCTTGAGAAACGCGAAGCGCCCCAACACCCGATCAAACAGAAGCATATGCCGGACATGCAAACGGCGCTATCAGCGCTGCGCGAGGCTGCTTCACAGCCGGTCGCACAGCCCGTTGCAACGCCCGTTACATCCTCATCGCGCAACGCAGCCGGGATGGAGAAAACACCTGCAACACTCGCCTCGCGAGCATCTGCCGGCTCCAACGGTGGCAAAGCGGCCGCTAGTGCTTCGAAAGCAATGGAAACCGCAGCGGCAGCAAGTGCCCCCTCACCCAGTGCCACCGCCGGAAAAGGGACAGCAAACGAGGAAGCGGGCAGCGGTAGCGGTGCGGCAAAAACCGGTTCTGGTGATTCAGCGACTTCGAATTATACCGGGATCGTAACCGCGCATATCCGGCGCAATCGTCGCTCGAACCTTGCCGGAGCAGGTTCGGTCATTCTCAGGATCGACATAGCGCCGGGCGGGCGGATCGACGATATCGATATCTACCGGTCATCGGGCTCGACCCGCTTCGACCGGCAAGCCCTGCGCATGGCCAAGATGGCCGCACCCTACCCCAAACCGCCTGCCGGACAGGGGCCGGTGCTCATCCGGATCAAGGGCAGCTGAACAGGCTCTGTTCTGCGCACGAACGCCCAGCATCATGCTTCGCGCTCGACAAGGGGGCGCGCTTCGATCAATCTGCGCTCAATGACGCCTCCCCCGCATGTTCAGCCTCTTACCTGGCCTTTTCTCGCCTGGCTTTGCGCCGCGCTGGCCGGCATTATCGCCCCTGCGACTGCCATGATCCTGCTGACGAGTGGTTCCGCCACCTCACCCCTGGCCTCGATATCAGGGCCGGTCCTGGCTGTCGGCTTGATGGGGGCGGGCATGATCGGTGCGGCGGCAGCCGGGCGCCTGTGGATAGGCGTTGCTCTTGCCTTGATGAGCGGAACCGGTCTCATCGTCCTGGCCCTTGCGCTGGGTATGCCGCCCTTGCCGCATCCGCTTGCGATTGCAGCGGTCGCCTGTATCTCGAGCCTGAGTTTCGCCGCCCGCGGTGCCCTTTTCGCAGTGAGCGCGGCAGGAAGAGGCTGGTGGATTGCCGTATTCGTGGTCGCCGGCGAAGCGGCGATTGTGGTGACTGCGCTCGTCAGCCCGGACGCGCTGCCGGATTGGCTGCTGGTGCTGCTGCCAGCGCAATGGGCGAGCCTGGCGATCCAGTCGGCATTCGCCGGCGCGAACGCCCGCCTCGCGGGAGCAGCGCTGATCGCGCTCGCAGGCACGGCCGCATCGACTTTGGTTGTAGCAAGGCTATGGCCGCGCCGTTGGCCTTACGCGATCATGTTTACGGCATGGCTCGGTCTGTCTGCGCTCGTCTGGCACGAGCTTGACCGAATTGCGGCACCTGTCGAACCTGCAGACACTGCGCAGCAAACACGCTAGCCGCGTGACGTGGAGCCAGTGTTACAGCCGGGTAACGCCGGCTGATGGCCGGCACTCGAGCACTTTTGATCCGGGGAAAATGATCCAGGGAAAGGTGGTGCAGGGCTTGAATAGAACCTAGTCCCTAGTCGTTTGATATCCTTTGATTGTTTTTCAAGTTATCAAAACTCCCCCACATCCTCCCCCACGTTTGAGCGGGCGTGCCGTTTCTGACGGCTAATTGCTTCTACTTTAGAAACCCTCGCGCGCGCGGGAAAACTAGCTTTGCGATATATTCGGCTAGTGGCCCCGATTTCCCAAAAAGAAAGCCCGAAAGATTTGCCCCGCCCCCGGTCCCGTCGCGCCGTGTAGCCATAGCTAAAAACTTCGCGCCCGCGCGGAATAGTCAAAAAATCCGGCTGCGTTATCATTGTCAGTCGAACAATGGCCCCTCGTCAGGCTCGATATGCATCTCTTAGCGAAACCACGAGCAACAAGGCGACGAACGCAACCAGCAAGACACCCCACAAGTCACCAGAACCCCAGTATTCTCTGAGCTTCACGCTGCCGTATCCAACGAAGGCCATGATTCCGACTAAGACGATTAGTTGCACGAGCGCCTCGATCTTTCGAAGGCGCTTGCCCAAATCCTCGCGCAATTCCCGGTCTTGGCGATATGCGGCATTTATTTTATCGCGCATAATGTCCATTCGTGCGCGCAGGACCTCAATCTCTTCTTCGGGAGAGCGTTTCGGCGAAGCCTCTTCAAACATCGAGCGAAGATCATTCGGCTCATTTGTCACGGACCGCCCCCTCAAACCTTATAGCTTAGCGAAGTTGCCTCAAATCAGATCGGCATAGCATATGCCGCACGGGCCTTAAACGGACAAAACTTTCTTCAACCTGCCAAATTCCGGCTCATCCCACATCGCTTCCCGATGATGCGCCCGCCATGCTCGTGGTCAATACCGATCGCAGCCGCCGCTTCCGGCTCCGTGCCCTTCAGGATGTAGGCCAGCACCGTCCCAAGGTTCTCGGCATAGAGCGCACCGTCCGGCTGGCCCGCGCCCGCGATTTTTTTGGTTAGAATAACGCCGCGCCGATATGGCTGGCCCGTAATTCTCTCAATCCAGTGTATCGAACGCCTGCCATTGATCTCGCGCACTTCCGACAAGTGGGCCAGGATGTGCAAATGCGAGCCTTTCCCGCCGCCGTTCTCGCGCGTCCAAATGTAGGCCGTGTGGCCGCCAAGCCATTCCCGCCAGTATTTCAGGAAGGCGGTGGTCGCCCGCATCGCCTCGGCATCTGTCAGGCCAGCCGCTTCCCAATGCACCGTTATGAAACGGTTGAACGGCCTCCCGATCGCCCCTGCCCGCTTCGCCGCCGCTATCAGGCTTCGCGCCTTATTGAGCGGCAATCCCTCACTTGTCCTTTCAGCGCGGTTGCGAGCGCCGCCATGAGGAAAGAGGCGCGGCACGGTAGGCGATGGTCCGCACCCTAGCGGTATAGCTATATTCGCAAGGTCCGTGCCAGCGCCCAAGTCAGCCTCGCAAACCGCTGGCAAGTCGTCCTTTTTTACGGCTTCCGAAAATTCAGCGCGCGGCTCGCCTTCGCGGGAAGCCGCTTCGCGTAAAATGCGCGTATTTACGGGACTTTGCCCGTCCTTGTGGCGCGGCATCTGCAAACCCCGACTTGTTTTTCAAGTGGACGCTGGCGAAGGGGAAGCGGGGACGGCTCCTAATATCCGCCCCCGCCCCGTCTCGCCTGTTATCGCCTGTATTATCAGGCAGAGCCGCCGCGCTGGTCGATCGTTTCCAGCGCCGCTTTCAGTTCGTCCAGCCGCTCAAGCGGAATGGCGAAGCCTCCGCCAAAGCGCGCCGCACAGGGGCGGAGATCGCCGCCTTCCTTGGGCTGATACCACGGCCACACTTGGAGCCGCGCCTCGCCATTCCAGACAGTCGCCTCCAGCCGCCAGACGTGCCTTCCGTGCTCCTGCTCGAAGATCGTCACGGCGCACCGCCTTTCAGGACGGCCACAGGGCCGCTTGAAAGCGCCTCGCTGGCACGATGGACGGTTGCCTGTCCGGTTGCCGCCCGATCGCCACATGACGGCTTCACGCTATCCTGTAGGCCGCTCGAAGCGCCTTTTCGGAGCAAGGCGAGCGCAGCCTCCAAGGGAAGCCTGCTCCACCCCGCCGGGAGCGCGCCCACATCGCGGCTGGCCAGCCATTCCGGCACGGACTTAGACAAGGGCCGGACGCGCCAAAGGGGGCAACCCGTCACGGAACAGCATGACACGTGCTCGCGCCAATTGGCTCCCGCGTCACAGGCTCCGCAATCCCGGCACTTGCCGTCGATCGCCGCGCGAAGTGAGTGGCCGCTCATGGCGCACCCCCTTCCCGTCCGGCTGGTTCGGGGACCGGAATAAATTGCCCCGTTACGCTTTTAGCGTTAGGCGAAGGTGTCTGGCCGCAAGCTAAGACACCAATCGAGTCGGGAACGGTGGCAGCCGTCCCGGCTCGCATTGTTTTGGCCGCCCGCATATCAAGCGGCCTCATCCATGCGCGCCCGTTCCACCAGTCGCCGGATGCTTTCGACCGTAACGAGCCGCCGGGAGCCGATTGTCACGGTATCGAGCATTTGCTCAGAGATCAGCGCGTAGGTTTTAGTCTTGCCGATCCCCAATGCCCGCGCCGCATCTGCAACGCTGCAAAGAACCGGGGGAAGGTTCCCTGAATATTCATTAGGGGGAGAAGTCATCGGTTATTATCCTTTCGTGTTTGCGCCACGTCCGGGAATTGGGACTCCCGCCTGAATACGGACGAGATTTCGTGTGCGCTGGCGAAAGGATATCGCGAATTGGACGTTGCGCTAAGGCTTCGCGTTCTAATTTTGTTCACAGGTTGAGCAACGATCGTCGCAAGCACCTGTTTTTAAACATTTTTCAAGTTAGAATGTTGATGCTTCTCTCGGGGATAACCAACGTATGTAAGGCCGCTAAGACACTGTTGTCAGGCGGCTTTTACAGATTGTGAGGAGTGCAATCTGCTCTCATGATTCCGCTTGCCTTTTACGCGTAGACGGAAACCGAATTACCTCCCCCCTGCCACCGCTGCTGGCATAAGCGCCCCAAGCCTCCATAAGCTTCGCGCGCTTCTCTAGGTGCGTTGTCCGTCGATAGGCCGCTTCCGTCGCATCAGGCGTTTTATGCGCCTTCGCCGCGTCCACAACGGCATTGGCAAAGGTCGTCTTGTCCGCCGCCCAATCCGTAAAGGTCGATCGAAAGCCATGCACGTGGAAAGGCTCGCCTGCATCGCGGAGCACTTTCAGCAAGGTCATGTCAGACATTGGCTCACCGCTCACGCCGGGAAAGATCACGTTGGACCCCGCAAGCTTGAGCGCCGCCGCCTTTCGCAGCACGGCCAGCGCAGCCTCGCTTAGCGGGACGATATGCGCCTTGCCGCGCTTCATGTGCTCACCCGGACAGGTCCAAAGCTTTGCCTCCAGGTCGATCTCATCCCAAGTTGCGAGCCGCGTTTCTTGGCTCCGCGCCGCCGTCAGCACGGTAAACTCCAGCGCCAGCCGCCCGAATGACGGCTTTGCGCGCAGCTGCTCCAGAAATTCCGGCACGGCCTTGTAAGGCATCGCCTTGCGGTGCTGGCGCTCGCCCGTTTGCTTGGGCAGGCCATTCCCTGCTTTCAGGGAACCGCTGCTCGAAGGTGCTTCATGCGTCCGCCACCCGCGCGAATGGGCGAAATTGAGCACGGTGCAAATCCGGTGGCGGACCCTTCGCCCTGTTTCCGGCTTTTCCTGCCAGATAGGCAAGAGCGCGGCGATGATATCGCTCGCAGCAATGTCATTCGCTGGTCGATCGCCAAAGCGGGGGAAGGCATGGCGCTCTAGGCTGGCGAGCCATTGGTTCGCGTAACCCTCGCTTTTCCAGCCGCCCTTGTTCTCCGCGTGATACCGTTCCGCCGCTTGGCGAAATGTGACGGCCTCCGCACGATCTTTCCGGCGCTCGGCGATAATGTCGCGGCCTTCGATCTTGATTGCCTTGCGGGCGAGCACGGCCATGCCCCTCGCCTCTGCCAGCGAGACAAGCTTGGCGCTCCCAAGCGCAATGTCCCGGCGCTTTTTTTCGTGCTGCACCCGGACATACCACGAGGCTCCACCCCGTTTATCCACCTTTAGGAAAAGACCGTCGCCGTCCTGATAGGAACCGGGCGCTTTCAGTGCGTCCTTCACCTGCTTGGCAGTCAGCTTCCCCATTTGCGCGCCTCCAGCCGCTCGCGGTGTGGGGGAAACTGGCCGAAAATGGACCGGGCGCTCGCCCTCCCCCACATTTTCCACCCACACTTTACCGCGAATTGGAGCGGCTGGCAATGAATGGGAGCGGACAGGGACGCGCACTTTTCCCTTGGGAAACCGCGCTTTCCGGCGATGCTTGGAGATCGTCAGCGAAAGGGAAGGTGGTGGACAGGGCTGGATTCGAACCAGCGTACGCTTGCGCGGGCAGATTTACAGTCTGCTGCCTTTAACCACTCGGCCACCTGTCCACACGATTGCTCGCGAAAGTGCGATCATGGGCTGCATCAGCTGCCCGATCGAGACCGCAAAAAGCGCCCCTGAGGATCGCTTCCGCTTGCCGAGACGCGCCCAATGGCGAAGCGGCGCTTGCCTGTCAATGGGGCGGCTGGCAGGGGACCGGAATAATTGCACCAGGAAAGACATGAGTGATGGCCAAGGGCGAGAAGAAGCGAGCATTGCGCGGGCGCGCGGGACGGATGAAAGGCGGGCGCGGATCGGGCCGCGGTACGGCGGGCCATGTACGCCTGTGGGGACGCCATCCGGTCGAGGCCGCGCTCAAGAATCCTGCGCGTCAGCATCGCAAGCTGTGGGCAACGCGCGAGGGTATTGCGACGCTCGATGGCGAGCTGCCCGAGGATTTCCCGGTCGAATACGCCGACGTGCTGGACCTTGCGCGCCTCGTCGCAAAGGACGCCCCGCACCAGGGACTGGTGCTCGAATGCGAGCCGCTGGCTGATGTCTTCCTTGACGAAGTAACGAACGGCGATCCTGCACGACCGATCGTCGTGCTCGACCAGGTGACCGACCCGCACAATGTCGGCGCGATCCTGCGATCTGCCGCCGCTTTCGGTGCCGCTGCCATCGTCACCCAGGACCGCCACGCTCCGCCCGAAGGCGGCGTGCTTGCCAAGTCGGCCTCTGGCGCTCTTGAGACCGTGCCCTGGGTGCGCGTGGTCAATTTGGCCCGCGCTCTCGATGATCTCGCAGAAGCGGGCTATTGGCGCATTGGCCTTGCGGGCGAAGCGGAGGCGACGCTTGCGCAAAGCCTTGCAGCCGGTCCGGTCGCCATGGTTCTGGGCGCAGAGGGCGAAGGCATGCGCCACAATATAGCACAGCATTGCGACGCCCTCGCCAGGTTGCCGATCACCTCGGATATCGAGAGCCTCAACGTCTCTAACGCCGCTGCCATTGCGCTTTACGCCGTGGCAACCCGAGGCGCCTAATATGATATGATCGAGCCTCCAGGAGGGATGTGAACCATGAGCAAGCCGACCGAATACCGCCGACAGCCGCTACGCACCGCCACCTTGGCCATGCTGGCCGGCCTTTCTTTGCTTTTGACCGGTTGCTTTATCACGCCCGGTGCCTTCACAGCCTCGCTCGATCTGGAAGATGACGCAGATTTTACCTTCTCATCTATGAGGGAGAGATCTTCTTTCTCGGGCTTTCGCAACTCGCGCAGATGGGCGAGGACGCCAAGGAATTCGAGCCCGAGCCCTGCTATGTTGACGGCACCTTCGACGAGCGCGAATGCACGCGAAACGAGATCGAGGGCCAGCGCGCGCAGTGGGAGGCGCAAGCCGAAAGCCGCGCGGCCGAGGCTGCCGAAAAGGCGGAGCAAATGTCAGCGCTGCTTGGCGGGATTGACGCAACCGACCCTCAAGCCACCGCGAAATTCACGCAGCTATTGCTGCGGCAAAAGGGGTGGAACAGGGTCGAAGACAAAGGCAATGGCGTATTCGATGTGAGTTATTCGCTGACCGGCAAGCTCACCCATGATTTTGCGTTCCCGGTGATCGAGGGTGTTCCTTCGACCAATCCCTTCGTCCAGATCTTCCTGCGCGACGGCGACGTGGTTCGTGTGAACGCGCCCGGCTTTTCTGCGCAGAACGAAGACAATCCGCTGGGTGCGATGATGGGCGGGCTCGCGGGTATGGCCGGAATGGCCGCCGCGATGGGCGAGGAAGGCTCCGGGCCAGGGGGCACCCCGCCGCCGGAATTTCCGACCATTGATGGGACCTTCTCAATCAGTACGACCGACAGCATGACCATTCTCGCCAACAACACCGATGAAGGTCCGGTGAGCAGCGCGACCGGCCAACGCCTCGCCTGGGAGGTCGACACGCGCACCAAGGCGGCCCCGACCGCGCTGATCGACGTCGGCAAATAATTCCCCTTCCCGGCAATAAAGAACCCCGCCAATCCTGAAGCGATTGGCGGGGTTCTTTTTAACCAGCGACTTTTTCGAGCAGGAAGCCGGGTCAGATCAATACGCCAAGCTATCAGTTCACCGCATCCTTCAAGCCCTTGCCAGCCTTGAATTTGGGCTGCGTCGAGGCGGGGATGTTCATCGGCTCGCCCGTGCGCGGGTTGCGCCCCGTCGAAGCCTTGCGCTTGGCAACCGAGAACGTCCCAAACCCGACCAGTCGCACTTCATCGCCACCCGCCAGGGTCTTCGTGATCGCGTCAAAAACCCCTTCAACGGCGTTCGATGCGTCATTCTTCGAAAGGCCGCTGGTTTCAGCGACGGCACTGATCAGGTCGTTCTTGTTCATTCGAGATACCCCTCAAAACTGGATTGGTGTCGGCGGCGGTGAATCGCACACACGGGAATAATTAGAATGAACGCTTTTCCGGCATGGTGTCAAAGGCAAATCATGAGGAAATTGGCATCGCCGCGCCAATCGTTACACTTTGCCGCCTCTACCGGGCCAGACACACAGCAAGAGGCGGCGCGTGCATCGCTGCGCGCGCCGCCTGCTGGCTTGTCATCGGGTCAGGCGATGCTCACCCGTGCAGCAGGCCAAGGTAAGCGGCGTCAGTGAGCGGTTGGACCGCCGCTGGCCGGCGCGCCGCTGGGCGCTGCGCCCGGCTGGCTCGCCAGGTCATCCGCCTCGGTCCACTCGATCGGGGCCGGCATATCGGTAAGTGCGAGTTCAAGCACCTGGTCGACATGGCTCACCGGGACAATTTCAAGACCTTGCTTCACATTGTCGGGTATCTCGGCGAGGTCCTTTACGTTCTCCTCGGGAATGAGGACAGTCTTGATCCCGCCGCGCAAGGCTGCGAGCAGCTTTTCCTTGAGGCCGCCGATCGCCAGCACGCGCCCGCGCAGGGTGACTTCGCCAGTCATCGCGACATCGGGGCGCACATGAGCACCTGAAAGCGTCGAGACAATCGAAGTCACCATGCCGATGCCGGCGCTAGGCCCATCCTTTGGCACCGCACCTTCGGGCAGGTGGATGTGGACGTTCTTGCGCTGGAACAGGCTCGGTTTGATGCCATAGGAAGGCGCGCGCGACTTCACGAAGCTGAAGGCGGCAGCAACGCTCTCATTCATCACTTCGCCGAGCTTGCCGGTGGTCTTGATCTCGCCCTTGCCCGGTGTCGTCACACTCTCGATGGTGAGCAATTCGCCGCCCACGCTGGTCCAGGCAAGGCCCGTGACAGTGCCGATCTGGGCCTCTTCTTCCGAAGTGCCATGCTTGAATTTGCGCACCCCGGCAAAATCGCCGAGATTGTCCGGCGTGATGGTTACGCTGGTTGCTTCCTTTTCGAGAATCTTGCGAAGGCTCTTGCGGCACAGCCGCGCAATTTCGCGCTCGAGCGTGCGTACGCCTGCCTCACGCGTGTAGTAGCGGATCAGGTCGCGCAAACCCTCTTCGGTGAGCTCGAATTCGCCCTTTTTCAGGCCATGATCGCTGACCTGCTTGGCGATGAGATGGCGCTGGGCGATCTCGACTTTTTCGTCCTCGGTGTAGCCCTCCAGCCGGATGATCTCCATCCGGTCCAGCAGCGGCTGCGGCAGGTCGAGGCTGTTCGCGGTCGTGACAAACATAATGTCCGACAGATTGAGGTCGAGTTCTAGATAGTGATCCTGGAACTTGTCGTTCTGTTCGGGGTCGAGGACTTCGAGCAGGGCCGATGCGGGATCGCCGCGGAAATCCTGACCCAGCTTGTCGATCTCGTCGAGCAGGAACAGCGGGTTGGAGGTTCCCGCCTTCTTGAGGTTGTTGACGATCTTGCCCGGCATCGAGCCGATATAGGTGCGCCGGTGGCCGCGGATCTCTGCCTCGTCGCGCACGCCGCCCAGCGACTGGCGCACGAACTCGCGGCCCGTCGCCTTGGCGATGGATTTGCCAAGCGAAGTCTTGCCCACGCCCGGCGGGCCGACGAGGCACAGGATCGGGCCTTTCAGCTTGTTGGTGCGCGCCTGCACGGCGAGATATTCGATGATCCGGTCCTTGACCTTTTCAAGACCGTAATGGTCAGCGTCGAGGATGTCCTGCGCCTTGGCAATGTCCTTTTTGATGCGGCTCTTCTTGCCCCAGGGCAGGCCCAGCAGCACATCAAGGTAATTGCGCACCACGGTCGCCTCGGCGCTCATGGGCTGCATGCCCTTGAGCTTCTTGAGTTCGGCGGTGGCTTTCTCGCGCGCGTCCTTGGGCAGCTTGGTCTTTTCGATCGTCTCGGCAAGCTCGGCGATCTCGTCGCCCTGTTCACCATCGCCGCCACCCAGTTCGCTCTGGATCGCCTTGAGTTGCTCGTTGAGGTAATATTCGCGCTGGGTCTTCTCCATCTGCCGCTTCACGCGACCGCGAATCTTGCGCTCGACCTGCAGGACGGACAACTCGCCTTCCATGAAGGACATGACCAGTTCCAGCCGCTTCAGCGGGCTCGGCTCGGTCAGCAGTGACTGCTTGTCGGAAACCTTGGCGCTCAGCGCGGCGGCGATCGTATCAGCCAAGTGGCCCGCGTCATCAACATCGGAAAGATCGGCGCTTTCCTTGTCGCCGTCATCGCTCATCTTCTTGTTGAGCTTGGCATATTCGGCGAATTGCTGGACGACCTGGCGCATCAAGGCGGTGACTTCGCTGCCGCCAACCGTCTCGGGCTCGATCAGGCTGACATCGGCGAGGACGTAATCACCTTCGGCCTTGAGGCTTTCACGCTTCGCACGATGCGTCCCTTCGACCAGCACGCGCACCGTACCGTCAGGCAGCTTCAACAGCTGCAGGACCTGAGCAACCACACCGGTATCGTAGAGATCATCGCTCGCCGGATCATCGGTTGCCGGATCGAGCTGGGCAAGCAGGAAGATATCCTTGGAGGCATCCATCGCTGCTTCGAGCGCAGCCACGGATTTCTCGCGGCCGACAAAAAGCGGCACAACCATGCCGGGGAACACGACGATGTCGCGCAAGGGGAGGAGAGGGTATTGTTCAGTCATTCTTTATATCCGGGGCCGCCATTTGGGCGCGCCTTTGCATAAATATGGGAAGCACCCATGAACCCCGCAATGGCCAGGGTCACGAAGCTGTGGATGCGGCTGAACCTGCATGGGAGCCATCGGGCAAGGATAACGAGGCCTGTTTGGATCTGGCCAATCGCGATCTCCACCTCACGTCCGGAGACGCGAGCGGTGCGACGGCAAGAGGGTCCAGTCCCCGTGCCTCGCGGTGAACAGCACCGCAAGCGACAGGGTCGAATGCGCTTGGTTTACCCCATGCCCGGCAGGTTGAAGCCCGGCGGCAGGCCCATCGAACCCTGCATTTCCTTCATCTGCTCGGCCGAGACACGGTCTGCCTTGTCGCGCGCGTCGTTGAAGGCGGCGGTAACGAGGTCTTCGAGGATGCCCTTCTCCTCGGGCTTCATCAGGCTGTCATCGATGTCCACGCCCAGGATCCTGCCCTTCGCCGTCGCACGCACGGTGACAAGACCGCCGCCCGCAGTGCCCTGAACCTCGATATTGTCGAGCTTCACCTGCATGTCGTTCATCTGGTTCTGGATGGTTTCGGCGGCGGCTTGCGCGGCCTGCATCATTTCTTCCATGCTTTTCATGCGCTTGTTTTCCTTTCTCTAGGTCCAGTTGCCGCTCGTTGCCGAGCGCGTCGGGGATGAATCTTCTGCACCGGGCGTCGTTTCAATCAGTTCGGCCTCGGGGAAAGCCTCAAAGACCGCTTTTACCAATGGATCGGACAGGGTCGCATCGCGAGCGGCCTTGGCCTCGCCCTCGGCCTGCTCGCGCAGGCTAGGCTGGGCGTTTCCGATGCCCTTCTCGACCTGCCAGCGCTTGCGGGTAAGCTTGAACAGCGCCTCCCTCACGTCCGGTCCTGGGTCATCCGGGAAAGCATCGGCCTGTTCAAAGATCAATCGCTCTGGACCAAGCTCGATCAACCGCATGCGAGAGCGCATCATCTCCGCGACGTGCATGTGGCCGGCGCGATCAACGCTTTCGACCAGTTCCGCCCAATCCGGGGTGACCTGCCCGGCCTGAACGGCCGCTGACGATGGTCCGTCTCCTGCCCCGTCTCCTGCCGAGGCGCTGGCTGGCGCCGGAGGTTGGCTGGCAATCTGTTCGATCCGCCGTGCCAGCTTGCCCGGATCGGGCATGTCGGCTGCGTGAAGCACCCGCAAGAGCGCCATTTCGAGCGCAACCAGCGGATCGGGCGCGGCGCGCACTTCCTCGTGCCCCTTGAGGAGCAATTGCCACAGGCGGTGAAGCTTCGCCGCCGAAAGCCGCGCTGCGAAATCGGCCAGCGCCGCGCGCTCCTCCTCGCCCGGCGCATCGGGTTCCGCGCCCGAAACCTGCGAGACCGTGATCGTGTGGACAAGGTCCATCAGCGCGCGCATCAGCGCGAGCGGCTCGACACCGAGCGCATATTGCTCCTGAACACCGCCCAGAAGGGCCTTTGCATCCGCATTCAGGACGTGGCCCAGCAAAGCGCGCTGCGCGCTCTTGTCGGCAAGGCCCAGCATGTCCTGCACGCGCTCCGCGCTTACCCGGCCATCATTGTCGAGATCAGCATGCGCAATCGCCTGGTCGAGGATCGAGAGGCCGTCGCGCGCCGAGCCTTCGGCGGCATTGGCGATGATCCGCAGTGCCTCTTCCTCGGCCTCGACGCCCTCCTTGCGACAGACATTGGCGTAATGTTCTGCCAGCAGGCTGGCCGGGATGCGCCGCAGGTCGAACCTCTGCGTACGGCTGAGCACCGTGACCGGCAGTTTGTCGACTTCGGTCGTGGCAAAGAGGAACTTTACATGCGCGGGTGGTTCTTCCAGCGTCTTGAGCAATGCGTTGAAGGCATTGCGCGTCAGCATGTGAACTTCATCGATGATGTAGATCTTGTAGCGAGCCGAAACGGCTGCGTAACGCACCGCCTCGATGATCTCGCGCACATCGTCGACGCCGGTGTTGGAGGCGGCATCCATTTCGATCACGTCGATATGCCGGCCTTCGGCAATCGCGAGGCAGTTCTCGCAAACGCCGCACGGATCGATGGTCGGCCCGCCCTGCCCGTCAGGCCCGATGCAGTTGAGCGCTTTGGCAATCAGCCTCGCGGTCGAGGTCTTGCCGACCCCGCGCACTCCGGTCATGAGGAAGGCATGCGCCAGCCGGTCGCGCTCGATCGCATTGGCGAGCGTGCGCACCATCGGCTCCTGTCCGATCAGTTCGGAGAAGGTCTGTGGGCGATATTTGCGGGCAAGAACACGATAAGGCTGCGCAGACAGATCATCTGTGGGCGCAGATGCGGGCTCTGGGTCGGGGCTGTTCGTCAGATCACCGCTCGGTGCCTGTTCGCCAGCAGGCGCCGTCGGCGCCTCGCAGAACATCGAGTTCTGCCCCGCTGCCTCCAACTCGGCAGCGGTCGGTTTCGGCTCTTCGCCTTCACCCGGCTCCTGGCCGTTGGGCAGATCGGAATCGGAATCAATCACAGCAACAAGCTAGGCGCTCGGGCAAGGTTTGTCATCGCGATGTATGGAAAATAAAGGAGCCGAGCGACCCGCCGCAATTCACCTGGGCTGCTTCCTTCCGGACCTGACCCGGTGAGCGAACGCAAACGTCCACCCGACTCCCGTTCGCGCATATGGCGAGGGATTCCCGAAAAATCAATCGCTGTATTGATCGGCCATATGCGGGGCTGGGCGCGCAAACGCCTGCGCGTGCGCTCAGCGAAAATTATCGGCGTAAGCCTGGATCTTCAGCGTCTTCTTGGGTGTCGCATGAACGCGGGCGGTGATCCCGTATTTCTGCGCATAGGCCTGGGCTGCTTCCTTGGTCGGGAATTTGAGCCTCACCTGGCTCTGCGTGTCGCCACTCCCTGTCCAACCCATCAGCGGATCGGGCCTGCGCGCTTCGGATTGCTCGAATTCGAGCACCCATGTGTCGGTTTTGGCCTTGCCCGATTGCATCGCGCTTTTCGGTATCTGGTAGATCTGTGCTGGCACTGTGTCGTCTTCCTCGCTTGCCGGCGACCTCCTGGCCGCGAAGCTGCGGGCGTTCGGCCGGTTTGCGCTTGTCCTCGTATCCGGCCTGATCCCTTAAGGCTTTCCCAGTAATCCAATCTTACTGGCGATTGAAGGCGTTTTTGGTCTTCAGGCTAGGCTTTTCGAGCCATGGCTTATCAGGCCAGCGATGCTTGGGATAGCGGCCCTTCATATCCTTGGCGACCTCGGCCCAGCTGCCTCGCCAGAATCCCGGCAAATCGCGGGTGGACTGGATCGGGCGGCCCGCCGGGCTTGTGAGCTTGAGCAGCAGCGGCTTGCTACCGATCATCGGATGCTCATCGAGCCCGAACAAAGCCTGCACGCGCACCTCGACGCTGGGCGCATCATCACCGGCATAATCGATCGCGTGACGTGTTCCGGCCGGCGACATGAATTCCCTGGGCGCGCCGGCTTCAAGCCTTTGCCGATCGTTCCAGTCGACAAAACCCAGCGCCGCTTCGCTCACAAGGTGACCCGGCAGATCGAGATCGCGTCGTCCTTCCAGCAAGGGTTTCAACCAGATATCGATGTTTGCGCACAAATGATCTGAAGAAAGGCCCTCAATCCCTGCAAACCCGGCGCGAGCCAGGAAGCCCGGCGGGAACAGCCGTCCCATATCCTCGCGCGCCTTGGCTAGCAGTGTATCAAGGATGACCTGAGGATCGGGATCAGCGTCCGGCCCGCTGGACAGAACGATCGCCCCGAGGCGCTTCTCCCGGCGCATTTGGACGCGGTTCTTCTCGTCGTTCCAATGTGCCACCGAATGCGCCTCAAGCGTTCTGGCGAAAATGCGCTCGACCTGCGCGCCCGTCAGTTCGATGCCAGCGGTGATGCGCGCGCCGCGTGCTGCACCTTGAGCATCGCAGACCACCATCCACTGCGCGCGCGCAAGTGGCGAGGCAGGATCAAGTATAAAGCCGCGTCCACCCGCGCTGATCCAGTGTTCACCACTCGCGTCGCGGCGCTTTGCAACAAAATCGGGGCGTCCAAGCGCCAGCGCTTCTGCGGGCTCTTGCGCTGGACTTGCAAGGTTCAGACCGGCCTTGGCCGCCCGCGTGGCCCAGCCATGCGCAATCCCGCGGGCCGTCTGCGCGCGCCTTGAGCGCTCGCCGCGCCATCGGGCAAGACGCTGGGCAAGGTCTTCGCTGCGCCCGCCAAGGCCGCGCTCCTGCATCAGCATCACAAGCTCGGCGGTTTCTTTCGCGGCATCCGCTTCTGCGGCGTAAAGCACCGCTGCCGCTTCGTGCGGGGCCATCGGCATATCGACGATCTTCTCGCCAAGCGCGGTGATACGCCCGGCCTCGTCAAGCGCGCCCATCGCTTCAAGGCTCTTCCTGGCCGCCGCGACCGAAGCGCCAGGCGGCGGATCGAGCCAGGGCAGGCCAGCCGGATCACCGGTGCCCCAGCGCGCAAGCCGCAGCACCAGTGCTGTGAGGTCGGCCGTCTCGATTTCGGGCGGCGCGAATTCCGGGCGACCAGCATGGCCGGCCTCCTCCCAGAGGCGATAGGCGACACCCGGCCCTTGCCTTGCCGCGCGCCCTGCCCGTTGCGCCGCAGCCGCCTGGCTGGCGCGCCGGGTTACAAGCCTGGTGGTTCCCACCGCACGGTCAAACTCCGCCATTCTCGCAAGACCGCTATCGATTACCACGCTCACGCCATCAAGCGTCAGCGATGTCTCTGCGATCGCCGTGGCCAGCACGATGCGGCGGCGTCCCTGCGCGTCCCGGCGGATAGCGGCGCGCTGGCCGGCGGGATCAACCTGCCCGTGAAGCGGCAGGACCGGCACATCCGGCAGGCGTGTTCCAAGCCGCTCGCGCACACGCTCGATTTCGCCCACGCCGGGAAGGAAGGCGAGTATATCGCCGCGTTCATCACGCCAGGCCTGAAGCACGGCGCTGGCGACCTGGTCTTCAGTTCTTTGTGAAGGATCGGCACCAAGCCATTTGATTTCCAATGGAAAGCTGCGCCCCCTGCTCTCGATGACCGAAGCACTCCCTGCGAGCAGGCTGGCAAATCGCGCTCCATCGATCGTCGCGGACATCACAAGGAGGCGAAGATCCTCGCGCAGGATGGCCCGTGTCTCGAGCGCCAGTGCAAGGCCAAGGTCGCTATCAAGGTGGCGCTCGTGCGCCTCATCAAAGAGAATGGCCGAAACGCCGGGCAATTCGGGGTCACCGATCAGGCGATTGACCAGGATCGCTTCCGTTACAAAGCGGATGCGGGTGCGCGATGACACCTTGCTATCCATCCGCGTCTGGTAACCGACGGTCTCGCCGGGTTGCTCGCCCAGGTTTTCGGCAATGCGCTCGGCTGCGGCGCGCGCGGCAACACGGCGCGGCGAGGTAACAACGATCTCGCCCGCGCACCATTCCTCGGCAAGCAGGGCCGGCGCGACCGCCGTCGTCTTCCCCGCACCCGGAGGCGCAATCAGCACGCCCACGCCATCCCTGCGCAAGGCGGCGCAAAGGTCAGGCAAGACTTCGAGAACGGGAAGTTCAACGCTCATCGCAGAGCGCTTAGCGGGCGAACGCCCCTGGCTTCAATAGCCGCGAAAGACGGCGAATTGCGCGGCTTCGGCCATCGCCTTGCGCGCAGTGCTGTCGGGAAAGATCGAGATCGCATCGATCGCACGCTGCGCGAAGTGGCGCGCGCGCTCGCGCGTATCCTCGACAGCATTGTGTTTCTTGATGAGCGCAATCGCGTGGGCGAGGTCTTCGTCCGAAGTGCGATGGCCGATGATCGCGTCCTTCCAGAACTTGCGCTCCTCGGCATCGCCGCGCGCATTCGCAAGAATTACGGGCAGTGTCATCTTGCCTTCGCGGAAATCGTCGCCGCGGTCCTTGCCCATCTCGGCGGCCTCGGAATCGTAATCGATCGCATCGTCCACAAGCTGAAATGCAACGCCCAGATTGCGGCCAAATTCCTCCAGAGCGCGCTCCTGTTCCTCGCTGCTTTCGGCCACGACCGCGCTGATCTGGCTGGCGGCGGCAAACAGAGCGGCGGTCTTGGCGCCAATAATGTGCAGATATCGCTCTTCGCTGGTCTCGATCTGTCGCTGGGCGGTGAGCTGCGAAACCTCGCCTTCCGCGATCACCGCGCTGGCATGGCTGAGAATGCCGAGGACGCGCAGCGAGCCGTCTTCGGTCATCAGCTCAAAAGCGCGGCTGAAAAGAAAGTCTCCGACAAGGACCGTTGCCGGGTTGCCGAAGACGATATTGGCCGCTGCCTTGCCCCGTCGCAATTCGCTGCCGTCCACCACATCATCATGCAGGAGCGTTGCGGTGTGGATGAATTCCACCGCCGCGGCGAGCTTGTGATGGCGCGTGCCCTTGTAACCCACCAGTTCGGCCCCGGCCAGCGTGAGCATCGGGCGAAGGCGCTTGCCACCACCGGAAATCAGGTGACCGGCAAGGCGGGGTATCAGCGGGATTTCGCTCTGCATCCGGTCGAGGATGACAGCGTTCACCGAGTTCATCCCAGTAGCGGTAAGCGATAGCATCGGGTCAAGCGAAGGCCGCTTGCGGGGCATGGGTATGACTTCAGCACTCATCGGATGGCGCTTTAGGGCTGAGCCCAAGCGCTTGGCAAGCCTTCAATTGCTGCGTAATTGCGGTTGCATGTCGCACGAAACGCAAGCCTCGCATCCCGCGCCCGTCGCCAGCGCACCCACCGATGAAAGCCGGGCGGACCCCGTCCTCGCGGTCTATCGCAAGAGCATCGACAATATCGACGCCGCGATCATTCATATGCTCGCTGAACGCTTTCGCATCACGCAGGCCGTGGGAGAGTATAAGGCCAAGGTCACCCTTCCCCGGCCGACCCTGATCGGGAGAAGCGGCAGATCGAGAGGCTGCGCGCACTCTCAGAAGCAGCAGATCTTGATCCTGAATTCAGCGAGAAGTTTCTGAGGTTTATAATCGACGAAGTGATACGCCACCACGAGAACGCGCGTGACAATCAGTAGAGACCGCGCACCACAGCTCTAAAGACGATCGGGCGGTTGGCGCAGAGGCGCTTCGTCCTTGTTGCTCTCAGATGAATCGGGCGGCGGCGGATCGGGCAAAGGCGGTCGGCTTTCATTGAAACGACGATTCTCGTCGGAAAGGCGCAGGCCAAGGCTCAAGGACCGGCGTTCCTCGGCTGACATTTGGGTAAAGTGGCCGTCGTCATCGAGATAAAAGCAGCGATCGCCCCTGCAGATCATGTAAGGCGGATGCTCGGTAGTGGGATTGGTCAGGACGAGTGGTCCTGCGCCATAGGGGTTGTAAAAAGCGGTACGCTGGCCCGGCCACCCGGTCTCTTCCTGACCGCTTGAACAGCCGGCGACGATGAGCACCATAAAGCCAGCCAATACAAAGCGTTCGACCATTCGCCCTTTGTGCTCTGCCAGCTTGAACCGACACTGAACACGCCGCCCCTCAGGCCCGCGGCAGGCTCAGCTCTACCAAGAGCCCTCCAAGATCTTCGCTTTCATCCAGCCGTGCCGACCCACCATAAATCTCGACCACATCGCGCACGATCGAAAGGCCAAGTCCTGTGCCAGGTTTGCCCGTATCAAGACGTGCGCCTCGACCGAAGATACGGGTACGCTCAGCCTCCGGAATGCCCGTGCCATCGTCCTCGACCCAGATCAGGCATTGCTTTGACCCAGGGGCTGCATCGATTGTTACGAACACGCTACCGCCACCATACTTAGCTGCGTTCTCGATCACATTGCCGAGGATCTCGTCGAGGTCCTGCCGCTCGATCGCGACCCCCGCTTCGCGGTTGCCTGCAATGTCAAAACGACCCTCCGGATAAAGCCGCTCCACCGCGCGCCGCACCGCCTCGGCACTCGTCAGCACATTGGTGCGCGCATGACCCACCGCCCGGCGGCCCAGGGCCCTCGCCCGGGCGAGATGGTGATCGACATGGCGCTGCATGGCGCGGCTCTCGCGGAACACTGCTTTTGCAATATCGGGGTCCCTTGCTGTCGCGGCATTGGTCAGCACCGTGAGCGGAGTCTTCAGCGCATGCGCAAGGTTGCCCGCATGGCGGCGCGCTTCTTCAGCCTGGCGCTCAGTGTGCTCGAGCAGCGCGTTGACCTCTTCCACCAGCGGCTGCACCTCGGTGGGAAGCGGCTCGGTGATGCGGTTTTCACCAGTCGTGCGCAGTTTCGAGATCGCAGCGCGCACGCGTCGCAAGGGCGAAAGGCCATAGCGAATCTGAAGCAGCGCCATGACGATCAGCCCCAGCCCCAAGACCGCAAAGCTCCAGATCAGGATCAGGCGGATATTCTGCAATTGTGCAGTCACATCTTCGCGATTGCTGGCAACCGCAAACGTCCAGCGCGTCTCGCTACCCGGCAGGACAACGGTACGCTGCACGATCCGGAGCGGCTCTTCGGCAAATTGATCAGAATTGTAGAAGATTGCATCATCAAGAAAGGTGCCGTCCTCGGACACCACATCGCGCACCTGCAACTCACGGTCCCACAGACTGCGCGAGGGGTAGGGGATCGAGTCGCCGCCGCTCACCTGCCAGTAGACGCCGCTGCCTGGCTCAAGGAAACGCTGGTCGCCCAGCCTGAGCTCGAAATAGACATCGCCCAGTGGATCGATCTCGGCCGAAGAGATCATCGCGTTGAGGATGTATTCTAGCTGCTCGTCGAAATTGTCCTGCACTTGGCTCTCCAGCGTGCGGTCAAGCGCAAGGCCGCCTCCGAGCAGCAGCACAATAATCCAGCCGGTCGCGATCAGTCCCATTCGGCGCGCAAGACTGGCGCGCGGGCGGGCAGCGCCAGATGTCAGCGCCTTCGCCGTGTCTTCGGAGCTTTGCGAGGTCTCAATCTGCGGCGCGCTCGACTCAGATCTTGCCCCTTGCAAGGACACAGGAACATCGCTGGCAGACGCGCGCCCTTCCTCAGGAAGCTCTGGGGGCGTCTGCCGGGTCGTCGAGGCTGTAACCGAGGCCACGGATGGTTGTTATCACTTCTGCGCCAAGTTTCTTGCGGATGCGGGTGACGAAGACTTCGATCGTGTTGGAATCGCGATCAAAATCCTGGTCGTAGATATGCTCGATCAGCTCGGTGCGGCTGACGACCTTGCCCTTGTGGTGCATGAGGTAGCTGAGCAATTTGTATTCCTGCGCGGTGAGCTTGACCGGCTCTCCGTCGAGCGTGACACGGCCTGATCGCGTATCAAGGCGAACGCTGCCGGCCGTCAGTTCAGACGAAGTGTTGCCGCTCGCACGCCGGATCAGCGCGCGCAGACGAGCGATGAGCTCTTCGGTCTGGAACGGCTTGGCGAGGTAATCGTCGGCACCTGCATCAAGCCCGGCGACCTTGTCCGACCAACTGTCTCGCGCGGTCAACACCAGCACGGGAAAGTCGCGGCCTTCCTTGCGCCACATGCCGAGCACGCTCAGCCCATCAATTTCGGGCAGGCCAAGGTCAAGGATGCACGCGTCGTAATCTTCGGTGCTTCCAAGAAAGTGGCCGTCTTCGCCATCAGTGGACAGGTCGACCGCATAGCCGTTCTGCTCAAGCGTTGATTTGAGTTGCTGACCGAGAGTGGGTTCGTCTTCGACAATCAGAATGCGCATGTTGCCCTATGAGGTCTTGAAAGCTCTACTGTCATGGTCGTTGCGCGTTTGGACCACCAAGGTCAAGCAAACGCGCGCTCTGGCTTACTTCGAGCGATTGATGATCTTGCCGGTGCGCGCGTCCACATCAACATACATCACCCGGCCATCCTTGATGAATTTAAGCCGATAGGCGCGCGCAGCGGCGTCGTAAGCAGGGCCCAGATATTCAGCACCGCGCATCTTGGGAAGAACAAGCTTTTCGATCTCACGCAGGGAAAGCTGGTTCCCCGCTTTCATTTCTTTGCGCGCCTCGCCCTGATCGTCGCGGGTTTTCTTCTGCGCATACGCGGCATCGACGTGCAACGCTCGCGCCGAGCCCTTTTCGATCGGCACGAGGCTCGCTGTGAAGCTGGCCGCAATTGGCGCGGCTGAAGCTGGCTTTGCCGAGGCGGCCCCACCCGTACCGCACAGCGCCAGTGCGAGCGCGGAAAGAGCGGCGATCCGGGGTGAGAGGTCAGATTTCATGGTGATCGCATGTCTAAGTAAGTGGCATTGAACAAGCGGTGAATGGCTACACCTCCTGCGTCAAGATCGCTTTACAAATCCGACCTATTGCTCGTCTTCGGCTCTTTCCTGGACCACTTCGAACTTAATCACGAGCGACACCCCGGTCGAAACACGGCCGGGTTGCACCGGACTGGAGGGAGCCGGTGCCGCTTCAGCCAGGGCACGCATGGCCATCGGTTCGATCCGGGACTGAGCACGGATCGACTCGCTGATTTCGAGCACTCGAACCTCTTCACCACCCAACGTCTGGGCGTAAGCCCTGGCGCGTACCATGCCGCGCTCGATGGCTCGCTCGCGGGCCTGGTCAGTTGCTGCT
This sequence comes from Erythrobacter sp., assembly GCA_043567175.1. Lineage (GTDB taxonomy): Bacteria > Pseudomonadota > Alphaproteobacteria > Sphingomonadales > Sphingomonadaceae > Erythrobacter. The sequence goes on along the minus strand of CP121323.1, from coordinate 42,383 downwards.
TCATCGTCTTCAATGGCGAAACGCGGCCCGTCGAGATCGGTCGCGCCGGCTGCCACGAGGGCATCAAGTACCGGGCCCACTTCATCGATTTCGCGCAGTATCACGCTTACGCGGTTGGACACCTGGTATCCCACAAACACCTGCTGGCGGTTGGGACGGTCGTAATCGTAGCGCGCGTTAAGGTTTATGCCAGTCGTCTGAATATCCTCCTCCGCGATGCCCAGCGATTTGATCCGCTCGATCACGGCGTTCATCTCGCGAGCATTGGCGCGCATGGCTTCAACGGCGGTGGGCGCCTCGGTAGAAACACCAGCGCCGATGGTCGCCATATCCGGCTCGGCCGTGACGCTTTCGTAGATGTTGAGTTCAATGACGGGGCCCTCAGCCTCAATCTCGATTTCGGCTGCGAAGGCAGGTGCCTGGACAGCGATGGCCAGCGTGAGCGCGCCGGCCGCAAACAGGGTGCGGATCATGATTTCATTCCTCCAATGGCGCATCGCTAGGACGCAGCGCCTTGCCGTGCACTGAACCGACTTGTTCGCGCGCGTGCAAGTCCCTAGGTGGCGCAATCTATGGCTCAACCACCGATCCTCAGCCTTGAAGGGCTTGGCCTCCAGCAAGGCGGGCGCTGGCTGTTTGGCGGTCCCAAGCCCGACGAAGGCGCGGAGCTGATCGACCTGCACGTTCTACCCGGGGACCGGCTGGCGCTGATCGGGCGCAACGGCGCTGGAAAGACGACACTGCTGCGCATCATAGATGATCGTCTGGAAATGGACCGCGGCACTCGGCGGGTGAAGCCGAATACGCGGATCGTTTTCCTCGAGCAGGATCCTGACTTCAGCGCACACAACAGCCTGATGGACTTCGCCCTCGCCGGCGAACACGCTCCTGCCGAACACGAAGTTGAGGCCATTGCGGGCCAGCTCGGCATCGACATGAGCCGCGAGGCAGTAACCGCCAGCGGCGGTGAGAAGCGCCGCGCCGCCATCGCGCGCGCTCTGGCTCAGGATCCTGACCTGCTTTTGCTCGACGAGCCGACCAACCATCTTGATCTCAGCGCAATCGACTGGCTCGAAGACTGGCTTTCGCGATATACTGGCGCATTCATCACGATCAGCCACGACCGCACCTTTCTCAAACGCCTGACCCGCGCGACTCTTTGGCTGGACCGTGGAACCCTGCGACGCAAGGAAGTGGGCTTTGGCGGCTACGAAGCGTGGGAAGAACAGGTCTACGCCGAAGAAGCGCGCGCCGCCGAGAAGCTCGATGCGAAGCTCAAGATCGAGGCGCACTGGCTCGAACGCGGCGTCACCGCGCGGCGCAAGCGAAACCAGGGCAGGCTTGAAAAGCTCCATCAAATGCGCGCAACGCGGGCTGCGATGATCTCTGACAGCGGCTCGGCCAAGCTGAAGCTGGCAAACGACGAAGACTTCAAGTCGAAGTCTGTGATCGTCGCTGAGGGAATCTCCAAATCCTTTGACGGGCGCGCAATAATCAAGCCCTTCACCCTGAGGATCCAGAACGGCGACCGGATCGGCATCGTCGGCGCGAACGGCGCTGGCAAGACGACGCTGCTCAAGATGCTTACAGGCGAGCTCCAGCCCGATGAAGGCATGATCACCCACGCGCGCACCTTGAGCGGCGTGATGATCGACCAGCAGAGAAAGCTGCTCGAGCCCGGTGCCAGCGTGCGCGACATCATCGCCCAAGGCGGCGACTGGATCGACGTGCGTGGCAATCGCAAGCACGTGCAAGCCTACCTCAAGGAATTCCTGTTCGACCCCAAGATCGTCGACACCAAGGTCGGTATCCTTTCGGGCGGCGAACGCTCACGCCTGCTGCTTGCGCGCGAATTTGCGCGCACCGCCAACCTGCTGGTGCTCGACGAGCCGACCAACGATCTCGATCTTGAGACGCTGGATCTTTTGCAGGAGGTGATCGCCGATTTTGATGGCACCGTGCTGATCGTCAGCCATGACCGCGATTTTCTCGACAAGACGGTGACCATCACGCTCGGTCTCGACGGATCGGGCCGCGTCGACATCGTGGCGGGCGGCTATGAGGACTGGGAGGCAAAGCGCCGCAAGCCGGTTGCCACCAGAGCTCGCGCTTCTGCACCTACGCCCTCTTCAGAGCCCTCTCCAGTGCCCCCGGCTCCCAAATCGGACAAGCTTTCGTACAAGGACCAGCGCGATTACGAGTTGCTCCCGGCCCGGATCGAGGAACTTGAAGCCGCCATAACAAAGGGCGAGACAATTCTGAGCGACCCCGACCTTTTCACCACAGACCCGCAGCGCTTTGCCACGATTTCCAAGGGAATTGAGAACGCGCGAATGGAAAAGGATCAAGCGGAAGAGCGATGGCTGGAACTGGCCGAACGGATCGAGGAATGAGCCGTGCGGGGGGCGAACTCGACGCCGAGATCGCCGCCTGCACCAATTGCTCTGCACACCTGCCGCTCGGCCCTCGCCCGATAGTGCAGTTCGCGCCCGCCGCGCGGGTGCTTATAATTGGCCAGGCGCCGGGCACTAAGGTTCATGAAAGCGGTATCGCCTGGGACGATGATAGTGGCGATCGGCTGCGCGGCTGGCTGGGCATCGACAAGGCGACCTTCTACGATCCGCAGTCGATAGCACTCATGCCGATGGGCTTTTGCTATCCGGGCAAGGCGAGCGGCGGGGACGCCCCGCCCCGTCGGGAATGCGCTCCGCTTTGGCATGGTCGCATGCTCGAATTCATGCCAGATATCCGCCTTACCCTCCTTGTCGGGGTCTACGCGCAGGAGCGCTACCTGCCCGAAACAAGGCGCTGGTCGATGACCCAGCGAGTCAGGCGCGCGGCCGAGTTCGCCCCTTTCATGCCCTTGCCCCACCCCGCATGGCGCTCCCGCCTGTGGATGGCAAAGCATCCGTGGTTCGCGGCCGAGACCATCCCAAGGCTGCAGCTTTTGATCAAACTCGCTCTCGAAGACTGAAAGGCTACCCCCGAGGCAAAGTTAATGCGCAGGCCGAACCTTTGCATTGTTCAGGATGAACGCCGAGACGAGCGCCACGATCGGCCCAACGAAAGAATTCCGGCACAGGCGATCGGCACGCCATAAAGTAGAGCATAGCCGCACCCTGTTTCTCTCCATGCAGGCTTTCGCGCCAAGATTCTTGGTGCAGGTCCATTACACTGCGCGCACGGCGAAGTCAGCGGATGTGATAGAAGTCGGCCACACGTTCAAGCGCAATCTTGAGGACCAGCTTGCCGCTGCGCGCAGGCCAACCAAGCGCCCTTTCCGCATCAGGCAACCCTTCGCCCGCGCAGACGACGCGCCAGAGTATGTCATCGAGCCCCTTGCCCGCTGCCTTGATCGCGGAGTCAAATCGTTGCTTGGCCGCAATTTGCTTTTCGGTCGGCGACATCGAATGATCGGGCACTCCGCCGCAGCCTGTCTTAACCCGTATCGGGTCCCAGCGCATGGTGACATTTGCGGATAGCTGCGCGCGCTCGTAATCGCTGCGCAAGGCTTCTCCGGCGGCAAAAAGACAATCGTCGAGATGGCCGCGCGCATGCAGCCATGCGATCGGAGATTCCCCCAGATTAACGGTAACCGTGCGGCGTTTTGCGCGCGCATCGCTGGTGCGCCTGGGGCCCTCAGGAGTCAGTTCGCGTTCGACGAGGTGGCGCTTCATGGTCTAGTCTCCCTTTAACAAGCGCGGAAATGCGCGCACCCAAGCCTTGCCAAAGACACCAAACTGTAGGAAAGAGAAAACCGATTTGGTTTCTTTTTTTTGTAAGGTGACCCATGATCAATCGCATCCGGGAAATCCGCAGGGCCAAGGGCATGACCTTAGCCGAATTGGCAGCTTCGTGCGATCCCCCCACGACCGCGCAGACTGTCGGCAGGATCGAAACGGGAATGCGCACGCTATCGATCAAGTGGATGGACCGGTTGGGCACGGCGCTGGGCGTTGATTCGGAGACGTTGGTGCGCTCGGAAAACGAGGCCCGCCCCAGCGTCATCGCGCAGTTGACGCTGAGCGAGGCTATCGGCCTTGCCGAGCCGCGTGAGACGGTGATGCCAAACGAGCTTGCGGCAGGTCCGGGCGACGGACCGATGATGGTGATGGAAGTCACCGCAGCAGTCAGCGAATACAGACCGGGAGATCTCATATGGCTGCGCCGGATTGAGCCAAGAGATGCCAGTAGCGTGGTCAATCGCGATTGCCTCGTGCCGCGCTCGCGCGGGCGATTGGTTTTTGGGCGATTGATCGACGCCAGCGGCTCGCTTGTCGGCGTCCTGCCCGTCCAGAGTGGCCAGAAGCAGCAAGTGATCGACAAACCGGAATGGATCGCGGTCACTGAAATGCTGGTGCGCAAGCTCTAGGATGGCCCGGTGCATTCCACCCTGTCACGACGTGCAGGCATCGGCCTGCTAGGCATTCGACAGTGAAGCATGTCCTTGCCCTGTCCACGCTTTATCCCAACGCGGCCAATCCGCGTTTCGGCACCTTTGTGGCGCGTTCCATGGAAGCTCTCGCCGCGCTACCCGACTGGCGGGTGAGCGTGATCAACCCCATAGGCCTGCCACCACTCGGCCTTGCCGGTTTGTCAGCCCGCTACCGCGCCTTGCTGGACCTGCCAGAGCTCTCCGAGGAAGCCGGCGTGCGTGTGCATCGCCCGCATTTCACGATAATCCCGAAGATCGGTGCGCGTCGCAACGCCGAGGCAATTGCGAAGGCCGCGCTGCCGGTGGCGCGCACGATCGCTGAAGAAACGCCTGTAAACCTGATCGACGCGCAGTTCTTTTTCCCCGATGGCCCCGCCGCTGCGCGGATCGCTAAAGAGATGCACCTCCCGTTGACGATCAAGGCCCGAGGAAGCGATATCACCTATTGGGGCGGTCTTGATTTCGCGAGGCGGCAAATGCGCGAGGCAGCGCAGCAGGCAAGCGGTCTGCTAGCGGTTAGCGAGGCGCTGGGAGCCGAGGTCAGTCGCACATTGGGTGCCACCGAAAAGCCGGTCACGATCCATTATACTGGGCTCGACCGTGATCGTTTCCGCCCTCTGGGACACACGCAAGTGCGCGCGCAGCTTGGCAAGGAGTTGGGCGTCGCGCTCTCACGAACCGGCCCGCTGCTAGCAAGCGTCGGCGCGCTGGTCGCGCGCAAGGGGCACGACATCGCCATCGAAGCATTGGCGCTCCTTTGCCAAAAGCGTCCGGATGCGCAGTTGCTGATTGTCGGAAAAGGAGAGGAAGAAGCCGCGCTGCACCGCCTAGTCGAGGAGCAAGGCCTTGTGGATCAGGTGCACCTTGTTGGCTCCGTCGATCACGACCTGTTGCCCATCATCCTTTCAGCCGCAGACGTCATGGTGTTGCCGACCGCCAATGAAGGGTTGGCTAACGCCTGGGTCGAAGCATTGGCCTGTGGAACGCCGGTCGTGACCTGCGATGTCGGCGGTGCGCGTGAACTGGTGAAAAGCCGTGTTGCTGGTCGCCTCGTAGAACGAAGCGCGCAAGCAGTAGTACAGGGAATACTCGAAATCCTCAGCGACCCTCCTGCCCCGCAAGAGGTAGCCGCATTGGCTGACCGGTTCGACTGGACGACCCACGCCCAGGCGCTGGCGCATTACTACGAAAGCTTACTCGACTAGAGCGGGCTCACACCACGCCGCGCGAACGGTCGCGCGCAGCCTTTTCCTGTTTCTCGATAGCGCTTTCCTCGGGCACGAAACTGTTCGAGGTTACTCCCAGCCAGATCAGGATCGGGCTGGCGAGATAGACGCTCGAATAGGTCCCGACGAACAGCCCGAAAGTAATCGCGGCGACCAGACCAAAGAGGCTCTCCGGACCGAAGAACAGCAGCGGCAGCAGCGCCACCAGCAGCGTGAGCGAAGTCATCACGGTGCGCGCCAGCGTCTCGTTGATCGAGAGGTCAAGCAATTCGGGCAGAGGCATCTTGCGAAATTTCTTCAGGTTCTCGCGGATGCGGTCATAGACAACGATCGTATCGTTGAGCGAATAGCCGATGATCGAGAGCACCGCCGCAATGATCTGGAGCGAGAATTCAAGCTGGAAGAGTGCGAACAGCCCGAGCGTGAGCGACACATCGTGAAACAGCGAGAAGAGTGCGCCGACGCCGAACTGCCATTCGAAGCGGATCCAGATATAAAGCGCAACGAGCACCATCGCAGCGATCAGTGCGATCAGGGCCGCGTCGCGGAACTCGGCCGCGACCTTGCCCGAAACAGTGTCGTTCCCGTCGGTGCGCGCACCAGGATATTCCGCCGCGATCGTCGCAATCACCTGGTTGCCGATTTCGGTCGCTGCGCCAGGCGTTCCCTCGACGCTTTCGGGCAGGCGCACGCGGATCGAAACCTGGTTGGGCGCACCGAATTCCTGAACCACAGGGGTGCCGTAGCCAAGCGAACCAACAAGCTCGCGCAGCGCAGGTATCGGTGCTTCGTCACGCTCCTCAAAGGTCAGGCGCACTTCCTGTCCGCCGGCGAAGTCAACGCCGTAATTCAGCCCCTGCGTTGCGACGAGACCCCAGCTTGCAGCCATTAGCAACAGGCTTACGACGAAGAAGGGCATGCGCAGTTTCAGGAACTTGATGTTCGTATCCGCGGGGACGAGCTTGAGAAGTTTCATGAGTCAGATCGCTCGCAAATTCAGATATTGATATCGGCCGGACGGTTCTTGCGCAGCCAGCCAGCCGCCCACATCCGGGTGAGATACAAAGCGGTAAAGATCGTCGTGATGAGGCCGACCACCAGCACGACCGCAAAGCCCTTGACCGGGCCAGAGCCGAACCAGAACAAAGTTACACCGGCAATGAAGTTGGTGATGTTGGCATCCCAGATCGCGCGACTGGCTTCCTTATAGCCAGTCTCGACCGCAGCGATGACCTTGCGCCCACGCTTGCGTTCTTCGCGGATCCGCTCGTTAATCAGCACGTTCGCATCCACCGCTGCACCGACAGTCAGAACGAAGCCGGCAATTCCCGGCAGGGTGAGCGTCGCGTTCAGTCCCGCCATCACGCCCAGCAGGATCAACACGTTGAAGGTAAGCGCAATGGTCGCATAGATGCCAAACCGGCCATATGTCGCCACCATCAGCGTGATGACCGCGATTGAGCCGATCAGCATGGCGATCAGGCCCTTGCGGATCGAGTCCGCACCAAGATCAGGTCCTACCGTGCGCTCTTCAATCACCGTCAGTTCGACCGGCAGTGCGCCCGAATTCAATTGGATCGCCAGTTTCTTGGCGCTTTCGGCAGTGAAACTGCCCGAGATCTGTGCCGAGCCGCCGAGGATCGGCTCGTTGAATTCGGGCGCTGAGAGGATCTTGCCGTCGAGAATGATCGCAAAGCGGTAGCCGACATTTTCAGTCGAAAGCTTGGCGAACTTGGTCGCGCCTTGATTGTCAAAGCGGATGTTCACAACGTCCTGGTTGTTGCGCGGATCCTTGCCAGGACTCGCCTCGGTCAGGTTGTCGCCGCGAATGCCGCCCAGCCGCTCGACCGCAAGCGAAGTGCCGGCGAAATCGCTTTCTTCGACAAATTGATAGATCTCGCTGCCCGGAGGCGCGATGCCGGCCTGGACGTTGGTCGGCAATGCGTCGCGGTCTACCAGCTTGAATTCGAGCACCGCGGTTTCGCCCAGCAGCGCCTTGAGTGCCTCGGGATCCTCAAGGCCGGGCACCTGAACCACGATGCGGTTCTCGCCCTGGCGCAGGATCGTCGGCTCTCGCGTGCCCAGTTCGTCGATCCGGTTACGTACCACCTCGACGGCCCCGTTCATCGCGGTATCAAGTGCGGTGGCGACCCCGGATTGCGTGGGCGTTAGCACCATACGCTGCGAATCGACGACCTGCAGGTCCCATTCCGCTGTGATGCCCTGCCCCGCGATCAGCGGCTCAAGAAGCTCGCGCGCGCGGTCGATCTCGGATGGATCGTCGAGAATAAAGGAGAAAGAACCGCCTGAAGTGGAGATATCACCGATGCGAATGCGCGGTTCGGCGTTGCGCATCGCCACGCGCACATTTTCTTCGAGGTTCTCGAGCCGGCTGGCGGCAACGAACTCCTCGTCTCCCTCGAGCAGGAGGTGCGAGCCCCCGGCAAGGTCGAGGCCAAGATTGACCTGCGGCAAATCTTCGAGGTCCGTCGCGCCGCCCAGCCCCCCTGCGCCCATCAGCGACGGGATTGCGAGCGCGGCAAACGCCAGGGTGATCGCCCAGAGCGATATCTTCTTCCAAAGGGGAAAGTCGAGCATGGAGCTTATCGTGTCTTTTCTATGCGATCGCCGACCAGTGCGAGCTGGCGCCCAGCGATGCGAGGGCTCTTAGTCGTTGGCCGGTTTGCCACCGGGAGGAATGATATCGCCAAGTGTCTGCTTGACCGCCTTTACGCGGACATTCTGGGCGAGGTCGATCTCTACATAGTCGTCGTCCACCTTGACCACCTTGCCGACGAGCCCGCCAGCGGTGACGACCTGGTCGCCTTTCTTGACCGAAGCGATCTTTTCGCGGTGTTCTTTTTGCTGTTTCATCTGCGGGCGCAAAAGCAGAAAATAAAAGATCACCACCATGCCGACGATCGGCAGGAAGGTGAGCCAGGCCGGTGGTTCGGCCGGGGTTCCGGCCGCGGCGATCGTAGCAGTCAAGAGATCGGACATCAGTGTAAAGTACCTGTGAAAATGCAACGCAAAAGACGAATGCAAGGGCGATCGGTACCAAGCCTCAAGGATGCATGCATCGAAGCCGGGCAGCTTAACCCTCCGCGTTTCAAGTGGGCGCGCCTAGCAGCCTTTCAACCACCCGGCAATCGCAGGGCTAAAAGGGATTGCATTGCCTTGCGTGAGCGGCACTCTTCAGGTCTTCGGCGGCACCCACAAAGACGCGACATCCAAATGCTTGTTGGGCAGGATGCCATTCGCGGGTTGCCAGACACTGGCCTCACCCTTATAGGGCGCGCCTCCACTGGTGTCGGGAAGTAGCGCAGCCTGGTAGCGCATCACACTGGGGGTGTGGGGGTCGCAGGTTCGAATCCTGTCTTCCCGACCAGTGGGTTCGTCGATTTCGAATGTGCAATTGCAGGGCTTGCGGTCATGGTGCCATTGGCTTAAGCCTGCATTATTACGAAATCACGCATGAGTATTACTCCCAAACTTCACAGCGCCGGTGTCTGCGCACTTGTCACCGCTCTTGTCGCGGCACCCGTGCCCGCGTTCGCACACGAGGCCGCTTCCGCAAGCGAAGCCGAGACCGAAAACGAGCGTCAGATCGCACAGAATGATAGCGATGCGCGCGACGCAGAACTTGAAAAGAAGGCCGGCGGCACGACTGCCAGACGCAGCTATTCCCCTGACGATTTCGACCGGTTTGCACCACGAAGCGCGCTGGACATGGCGCGACAGGTGCCCGGCTTCCAGATTCGCGAGGGTGACGGCGCGCGCGGATTAGGGCAGGCGGATACCAACGTTCTGATCAACGGGCGTCGGATCTCGGGCAAGTCGAACGGCCCCGTCGCAGCGCTCCAGCGAATCCCCACCGAAGAAGTGGTAAGGCTTGAATTGGTCGACGGGGCCAGCCTCGATATTGGCGGGCTTACCGGCCAGGTGCTCAACGTGATAACGGCGAGCAGCGGGGATATAACCGGCCAGTTTCGCTACGCGCCGCAATTCCGTTCATTCGGCACCGACCCTCGCCTTTACGAGGGCCGGGTCGCGATTGCCGGCGGCGGCGAGAAAACCGACTGGACGCTCGCTCTTGAGAACAATTCCGGGCGGCGCGGCGACGAAGGGCCGGAATTCGTCTTCGACGGTGCGGGCACGCTGATCGACACGCGCGACGAATTTCGTACGGATAATTCGGACACTTTCGGCCTATCAGGCTCTTTCACCAGGGTCGCGGATAACGGCAACGTCCTCAATCTTACCGGAGAAGTAAACGGCAACATCCGCCGCGAGCAGGAAATCTCCAAAAGGGCCGGATCAATCGACCCCGTCGACCGCTTGCGCGATTTCCGCAGCGGCGAGGACGAGTACAACTTCGAGGTTGGCGCGGACTACCAGTTCGATTTCGGCCCTGGGCGGCTCAAGGTCATCGGATATCACCGCTACGAAGACAGCCCGACAGTCTCCACCCAGGTCACCACCTTCTCTGACGGCAGCGCCCCGGAAGGCTCGCGCTTCACGCGTGATGCGGATGAAGGTGAAACGATCGCACGCGCAGAATACAGCTTTCCGGCCGCAGGGGGCGACTTGCTAATCGCCGCTGAAGGGGTGCGCAACTTCCTCGACATCGACAGCTCTCTCGAACTGCTCGACGCAGATGGCGAATTCGCCGCTGTTCAGTTCGATGGCGCGAGCGCCCGCGTCGACGAAGACCGCGCCGAAATGCAGGCAACCTACAGCCGCGCACTGGCAAGAGGCCTGCAATTCCAGCTCTCGCTCGCAGGCGAATATTCGCGCATCAGCCAGAGTGGCGAGTTCGGCCTCACTCGAACCTTTTACAGGCCCAAGGGGTTTGTCGCACTCGACTGGAAAGTCCGCAATGGCGTCAATGTCGCAGCGCGGCTGGAGCGGCTTGTAGGACAGCTGAACTTCTTCGATTTCATCGCCACGGTCGATCTCAATCAGGACCGTCAAAACGTGACCAACGCCAATCTCGTGCCTGACCAAAGCTGGCGGGTCGAGATGGAAGCGAATTTCAGTCTCGGCACGCTCGGCACCTTGAACCTTCGTCCGTTCTACGAGGATATCGTGGATATCGTCGACCAGATCCCGATACCTGGCGGGGGCCAGGCACCCGGCAACCTGCCCTCCGCGCAGCAATACGGGATCGAGACTGATCTGACGCTTCTTTCCGAAGGGTTCGGCTGGCGCGGCACGAGGCTCGACCTCAGCGTTGACGGACGCGGGAGCAGCGTGCGCGATCCATTGCTGGGCTTCGCCCGCGAATTATCAGGTTTCCAGACGATCAATATCAACACCGATCTGCGGCACGACATTCCAGAAACAAGTTGGGCGCTGGGCGGCAGCTTCTTCTTCGCCGACCGGGCCGACAATGTCCGCCTCGACGAGGTCTTCGTGGTCAACGAACCCTTCCCAGGCTTCACCAGCGTGTTTGTCGAGAACAAGGATGTCAGCGGGATGACGCTACGGCTGGCCGTGGCCAACCTCACCAATCGCGGCAATCTTTTCGACCGGGTTGTCTTCGATGACCGTGCGCAGAACACCATCGCCTTCGTTGAAGACCGCAATCGGAATTTCGGCACGATCTTCACTTTCGAGATTGAAGGCTCGTTCTAGCCAGCCTACCCGTTCGCCCTCATGTGAGGGAGGCGATGATGATCCAAAAGATGCGCAGTTGGCTGTTTGCGCCGGGCGACAGCGAAAAGAAGATGGGCAAAGCGATCGCGGGTGTCGATGGTGTCCGGGCGGATATCGCGCTGCTCGACCTCGAGGATTCGGTCACCCCCGCCAACAAGCCATCGGCTCGCCAGATGGTGGCGAAAACGCTCAAGGATGCTGATGATACGACGCGCATTTGGGTGCGGATCAACCCGCTCGATACGCGGCATGCCGTCGCCGATCTGACCGCCATATTGGCAGGGGCGCCTGGAGGAATTTTCCTCCCCAAGGCGGAAGGCTCCCATCATGTCACGCAATTGCACCATTACCTCACCGCGCTCGAGGCTGCGCACGATCTCGCTCAGGGCTCCACCCGGATCGCCGCGCTTATCACCGAAACTCCAGCAGCGATGTATACAACCGGCGAGTACGCCGGGACCTATCCAGGCCGCGAGCGGCTCGTGGGGCTTAGTTGGGGTGCAGAAGACCTTTCCTCTGCGCTCGGCGCGCGCGAGCAACGCGGGCCTGGTGGCGAATACGCCCATGTCTATGAAATGGCCCGCAGCCTTTGCCTTGTTGCTGCAGTCAACGCGGGCGTCGCGCCGATTGAGACCGTGCAGCCCGAATTTCGCGACCTCGAAGCGCTAGAGGAACGTGCCAAGAGATGCCGGGCAGCAGGCTTTCGCGGCATGCTGGCTATCCACCCGGCACAGATTGCCCCGATCAATACAGCTTTCACCCCGTCGCCCGAAGAGATCGCACAAGCGCGCGCAGTCGTGCAGGCCTTTGCCGATAATCCGGGTGCTGGCACAATCGCCGTCGATGGTGCGATGCTTGACAGGCCGCACCTCTTGCTGGCGGAGCGCCTCCTGGCCGAGGCGGGGGGCAAGGTGTGACCAGGGATCCCCATTAGGACCAAGAATTTTCCTACACAAACCATATAGGTTATGTTCTGCGCGACTCGTCCCCACACGGAGCTGCGCGCATTTATGGCCATTCTCGACACCCTCATCGGCCCGATCACCTCAATCATCGACAAGATCATCCCGGACAAGGAGGCGCGAGCGAAGGCCAAGCTTGAACTGCTCAAGCTGGAGGGCTCGCAGGAAATGGATCTGATTGAAGCGCGCCTGCAGGCGATTGTCGCCGAAGCAAATTCGCATGATCCCTGGACCAGCCGCGCGCGGCCAAGTTTTCTCTACATCATGTATGTGATGATATTGTGGGCGCTGCCCATGGGTGTGCTCGCCGCGTTCAATCCGGCAGCAGCAAGGGATATCGCGGCCGGCATGAATACCTATCTCAACGGGCTACCCGAACCGCTCTATGCGCTGTTTGGCACCGGCTATCTGGGTTACACCGCCGCGCGCCAATGGGGCAAGGTCAAGGGTGTCGACCGCTAGCAAACCGTCTAGACGGCCTCTCTCAACGGCCCCTCGAACCCCTCGCACCGGCGACGCCTGATCAGGCCAGCGCCACACATTCAATGCACCGGGTCGAAATCGGGCGGGCCTCAAGCCGTTCCCGCGCGATCTCGGCCCCGCAATTCGCGCAGGTTCCATAGGAGCCGTTCTCGATCCGCAACAGGGCTTGGCGAATCTGATGAACTTCCTCGAGCAGGACTTCATCGACACCTTCGAGCGCCTCGTCATCGGCAAGGTCAATCGCCTGTTCGCTTGAATTTGCATCGAGCGGATGGCGCAGATCATCCTCGATCTCGCGTGATCGCTCCAGCAACTGCCCCAGACGCGCCTTGAGCGTTTCTTCCAGATGCTTGTAATCGGACATGGCTCTCTCCTCGCAGCTTGGTCCGTTGTCAGCCATCAGCAATAATCCCAAGCAAGCATCGCGTATTTGAGCGGAGTCAAATCGCTCGGCATGCCAAAGACGGCTTGCGCACCCGCAGCGAAGCGCTAGGCGGTAAGTCATGGCAGACACCATCTACGTCCTCAACGGCCCCAACCTGAACCTGCTCGGCCTTCGCGAACCCGAGATCTATGGCTCGACCACACTCGATGAAATTGCAGGCATGCTGGAAGATCGGGCCCGCGACCTCGGGTTCAAGATCGACATGCGCCAGACCAATCACGAGGGCATGCTGCTCGACTGGATGCACGAGGCGCAGGCCGAAGATGCGAAGGCGCTTATCATCAATGCGGGCGCCTATACACACACATCGATTGCGCTGCTGGACGCCGCGCGCGCCATCGTGACTCCGGTGATTGAGGTGCATTTGTCAAACCCCAAGCGCCGCGAAGCCTATCGCCACACGTCCTATATCGGGCAAGCGGCGGCAAAAACCTTTGAAGGCCACGGACCCGATAGCTATTGTCTGGCGTTGGAATACGTGGCTTCGACCTTTTCCTGACGCGAAAGCGCGCGACGTGCCCGACAATTTGAAGCAATTGCCACTTGCCAGCCGCAATTGGCGTGAATACTCACCGCGCTTGCTCTCGAAAGAGGTCATAGGCTCAGGGGCTCAGACCCGAGAGACAAAAACAAGGGGAACGCATGGCTGACAAGAAGCCTGGCGCTGGAAGCAAATCCGGCATGAATATCGATACCGCGCTGGTGCGCGAACTGGCAGACCTGCTCAACGAGACCGGTCTCACCGAAATCGAAGTCGAGGATGATGATCGCAAGATCCGCGTCGCCAGAGGCGGAGCGGTTGCTTCAATCGCAGCCGCTCCGGCGCCGATGGCCGCTCCGGCTGCGGCCCCGGCGGCAACTCCAGCGACCGCCGATGCGCCTTCGGCAGACACGGCCGGTGCGCTCAAGTCGCCAATGGTCGGCACGGCCTATCTTGCGCCCGAACCTGGCAAGCCCAATTTCGTCAAGGTTGGCGACAGCGTTGCCGCCGGTGACACGCTGCTGATCGTCGAGGCGATGAAGGTCATGAACCCGATCACTGCAGACAAGGCGGGCACCATCAAGGCCATACTGATCGACAACGCTCAGCCGGTCGAGTTCGACCAGCCGCTAGTCGTGATCGGATAGGCGGGACGCTGACATGAGCATTTCCCGTATTCTGATCGCCAATCGCGGCGAAATCGCTCTGCGCATCCATCGCGCGGCCCATGAAATGGGGATCGAGACGGTCGCGGTCCACTCCACCGCCGACGCCGACGCCATGCATGTGCGCCTGGCGGATGCCGCTGTTTGCATCGGCCCGCCCGCGGCGAGCGAGAGCTATCTCAACCACGCCGCAATCATTTCAGCCGCCGAAGTCTCGGGCTGCGACGCGATCCACCCGGGATATGGCTTCCTTTCGGAAAACGCCAAATTCGCCGAGATCGTCGAAGCGCACGACATCGCCTGGATCGGTCCCAAGCCCGAGCATATCCGGACCATGGGCGACAAGGTGATGGCCAAGAAAACGGCTGGCGAACTTGGCCTGCCGTTGGTGCCGGGCTCGTCCGGCGCGGTCTCCGACCCTGCAGAGGGCAAGAAGATCGCCGCTGAAATCGGCTATCCCGTGATCATCAAGGCCGCATCGGGCGGCGGTGGACGCGGGATGAAGGTTTGCGAAAGCGAGGACAAGCTTGAGAGCCTGATGAGCCAGGCCGGTAGCGAGGCTAAGGCCGCCTTCGGCGATGCGACGGTCTATATTGAAAAGTATCTCGGCAATCCGCGCCACATCGAATTTCAGGTGTTCGGCGATGGCAAAGGCAATGCGATCCACCTGGGTGAGCGCGACTGCTCCATCCAGCGCCGCCATCAGAAGCTGCTCGAGGAAGCCCCCTCCCCGGTAATCAGCCATGAAGAGCGGATGCGCATGGGCGAGGTCTGTTCCAAGGCCATGCGCGACATGGGTTATCGCGGCGCAGGCACAATCGAATTCCTATGGGAAGACGGCGAGTTCTACTTCATCGAAATGAACACGCGGCTTCAGGTCGAACATCCAGTGACCGAAGCGATCACGGGCGTTGACCTCGTGCGCGAGCAGATCCGCATCGCAGCGGGCAAGCCGCTTTCAGTAAAGCAGGACGAGCTCGAATTTCGCGGCCATGCGATCGAGTGTCGAATAAATGCGGAAGATCCGTTCAACTTTGCGCCCTCGCCCGGTGAAGTTACCTATTACCACGCCGCAGGCGGCCTTCATGTACGCGTCGATTCAGGGCTTTATGCAGGATACCGCATCCCGCCCTATTACGACTCCATGATCGCCAAGCTGATAGTCTATGGCCGTACGCGCGAGGGCTGCATCATGCGCCTGCGCCGCGCGCTTGAGGAAATGGTCGTCGAAGGGGTGAAGACGAACATTCCGCTCCACCAGGAATTGCTCCGCCAAACCGATGTCCTGAACGGGGACTATTCGATCAAATGGCTGGAGCAATGGCTCGAGACCCGCGAGGGCTGACACCACTAGGCGAACGACACATGGCGTTCTTGATAAACTGATTCTGGCAAACGCGGACTGCTCACTTGCCAGCAAAGCGGCTGGCGCGTCCTCAAGGTGAATGTGGACGGGTATTTTACAAGAGCGAGGCAGCAGTCCACCTGCTTGAGGTGCGGTTCAGCGCAACCAGCCACCATGCCCGGAGCGGCCAAAGCCGAAAGACCTAGAGCGGCACACCCGGTTCATATTTGGCGGTGCGGATGGTCAGCGAGGTCTTTACGCTGTCGACATTGGGCGCGGGCGTCAGCTTGCCGGTCAGGAACTCCTGAAAGCTCTGCAGGTCCTCACTCACGATCTTGAGGATAAAATCGATTTCGCCGTTAAGCATGTGGCACTCACGGACTTCGGGAAGCGTGCGCATGTGTTCTTCGAATTCGCGCAGCGCGCTCTCCGCCTGGCTCTTGAGACTGACCATGGCAAAGACCGTGATCGAAAAGCCAAGCTTGGAAGGGTCAAGATCGGCATGATAACCGCGAATGACGCCGTCTTCCTCAAGGCCGCGCACTCGGCGCAGGCAAGGCGGCGCGGTGAGCCCGACACGCTGCGCAAGTTCTACATTCGTCACTCGGCCTTCGGCCTGAAGCTCGCTTAGCAGGCGCCTGTCGATCTCATCAAGATTGGCCATTGGGCGTATCACTTTCCGACATATTCGGTCCGACGCGGTCGCGAATGCATCTGCGCGGTAACAAATCAAGGCAAGAACAGGCGTAAAGAGACGCCGATTCAACTAATATTATTAGGTGTGCCAGCAATTGTCCCGCTTTGCAACGCAGCGTGTGTGACAAGCTGTCGGCAATCGCGCTTCCTGATATGAAGCCTTGGAATCGCCAGCTTATGCCCGTGCCTTTGACTGCGGTTGCCTAATGGCATGCATGCCGCGCCCGCATACGAAAGGAGGCGGAGACGATGTTTTTCGATGACCGCCTCAACACCGTCCTGCGGCAGGAGGCGACCAGTGACGCGGCCATGCGCACGCAGTTCCGGCAATTGCTGGACATCCTGGGGAACCGCAAATTCGCGCCCTCAGGACGCGCCGAATCCAGCCTGATCGCGGCCGCCTGGCTGCGGATGGATGCTCTTGGACGAAGCATTCCGGCCAAGGACCGCGCCGCGATGATCCGGGAGGCCAGTTGGCGGTTTCGCAGCGCCGATCTTGCTGCGCATCTTGCGGACTTCGAGCCCGAAGTGGCTTCCGCAGCGCTCAACCGCGCGGATTTGAGCGGCGAGGATTGGACCGCGCTGATTCCGCGCCTGCCGCTAAGGGCGCGCGGATTTTTGAGATTGCGCCGCGACCTTCCGCTCGACGCCAATGCCGTGCTTGACCGGCTGGGCATTCACGACCGTGGCTTGCCATCTCCCAGCCCGATCTGCCCGGAGCCCGCCGATACGCCAGGCACCACCAACGATAATGACGCTGGCCCGGGCTTCTATAGGCCCGACGACAATGCCGACGAGGTTTTCGAGCTAGCTCCCGAAGCGGTCGTGGAACCTGATTCGCCCCAAGAGGCAGTTATCCAGGCTGTGCCGCCGCCCGTTCCGGCCGCTCAGACCGAGGACAAGCCGCAAGCGCTCGATCCCGTTGAAGCGGGGCGCAGCGAGATTTCAGCGCTGGTCGAGCGCATCGCGCGCTTCCGCCGCACGCGCGAGAGCATGGATACCGACGCGCTGACTGATAGCGAGCGTAGCCCGCGCCTGCCCCTTGAGGAAGCACAGAGCGCGCCGCGCAGACTGATCACCAATTTCGGCTTTTCCACCGACGCGGCCGGGCGCATCGAATGGGCCGAGCCGCAAGCTGCGCCGATGATAATCGGGACACGGCTGATGCCGAGGCAGACCCTGGGCGAGACCTCGCGCGGCGTTGAAGGTGGCGCCGAGATCAGGCGCGCATTTCTCCAGCGCCAACCGATGGACAGCGTCCAGACCGAACTCCTCGGAGCCCCGGCAATAACCGGCGAATGGTGCCTCGATGCGCAGCCGCAATTTACGTTTGAAGGTCAGTTCACCGGCTATGTCGGGCGCTTTCGGCGGCTCGTCGATGCTGATGCTGAAGGCTCCGACGCCGCGTCGCGCGAAGGCGATCGCATTCGCCAGCTTCTGCATGAATTGCGAACGCCGGTGACCGCAGTCCAGGGCTATGCCGAAGTCATCCAGCAGCAGCTGTTCGGCCCTGCTCCGCACGAATATCGCGCGCTGGCCGCCGCGATTGCTGCTGACGCCGCCTTTATCTTGGCCGGGTTTGAAGAACTGGACCGGCTGGCCCGGCTGGAAATCGGTACGCTCAGGCTGGAGCCGGGAGAAAGCGACCTCGCAAGGCTCGTCCAGCAGACCGAACAGCAACTTGCACAAGTCCTCGCCCCGCGCATGGCGGGTCTTAAGATCACTCTGCCCGGGGAAGCCGAATTGATCGTGCCGATCGATGCGGAAGATACCGAGCGGCTCGTCTGGCGGTATCTGGCGACGCTGGCAGGCGCGTGCGATGCAAACGAGATGCTCGAGGCGCGGCTGGAAGCGCAAGGCGAAAGCCTGATCCTGACCTGCAAGTTGCCCCGCCTATTGATCAGCGAGGACGATATCTTCTCGAATACGGCCAAACCGGTTGCCACCGCCATCAACGCAGGGGTGTTCGGTGCCGGATTTGCACTTCGTCTGGCTCGCGCAGAGGCGCGCGCAACCGGCGGTGACCTAATTCGCGATGTCGACCAGGTCACTTTGGCCCTTCCCAGACTGGAAGCCGAGCAGGACACGCCGATCTTGACCCAGGTCTAGGACCTCAATAGCCACCCAAGGGATACGCTGCCAGGCGCGGGAGGCTTGAACTTTCCGCACACTGGCGAGGGCAAACTTTTCAGGGGATGAACAGGCAGATGAAGGCGAGCGGGCCCGGTTCTCTTGGCGGCTCGCCGCTATTACCCCCTGCACCGGAGCACGTCGTCCGATTTCCTTCGGCCTTCGGCCAGCGCGTGCTGCTGACCGTCGACACCGAGGAGGAGTTCGACTGGAATGCGCCTTTTCGGCGTGATGGCCACGGAGTTGAACATGTCAGGCAGCTCGCGCGCTTTCAGCATTTCTGCGAAGAAATCGGCGCGTATCCAGTCTATCTTGTGGACTGGCCGATCACCGAGGCGACGCAGGCGGTGGAGGTTATCGGCGACGCCGTTGCGCGCGGGACGGCCGAGCTGGGCATGCAATTGCACCCTTGGGTCAACCCGCCTTTTGACGAGGAATTGAACAGTCGCAATTCCTTTCCCGGCAACCTGCCGCCCGAACTCGAAGCGGCCAAGTTCGACGCCCTTCACGAACGAGTTCGCAGCGTCTTTGGCACCGATCCGCTGATCTATCGCGCGGGGCGCTACGGTGTGGGCGATGCCACAGCGGCAATGCTTAAGGATGCAGGCGTACCGATTGACACCTCTGTGCGGTCGCTGTTCGATTACAGCGCACAGGGCGGACCCGATTTCTCGGGCCACCCTGTACAGCCCTATTGGGTCGACCGCACGCAAAGCGTTCTGGAGCTTCCGCTCACTTCGACCTTCTGGGGCTTGCTTCGCCGTCAGGGCACCAGCGTCCATCGCTTGCAGCGTCACGTCCCGACCTTTTTTGCTGCTTTCAGCCGCCTTCGCCTGCTCGAACGCATCGCCCTGACGCCTGAGGGGGTTACGATCGAGGAAGCCATCCGCGGGATAGATATCGCGCTCGACGAAGCCACACCTCTGCTGGTTCTATCATTCCATTCACCAAGTCTGGCCCCCGGCTTCACGCCCTACGCGCCCGATCAGGCCGGGGTCGCGGCGATCTACGACTGGCTGCGCGCGATCTACGCCTATTTACGCCAGCGCGGCGTTCAGAACGCGCGCCTGCCCGAGGTTCTTCAGGCCGCCCGATCCGGCCTGCAAGCGCCTTGATTCGAGCGCTTGTAACCAAGGGTTCGGCGCTGTAGGGGCGGGTTGTGGCGATACGCCAGAGGCATACCGATACGGGCCTGTAGCTCAGCGGTTAGAGCTGGCCGCTCATAACGGCTAGGTCGCGGGTTCGAATCCTGCCGGGCCCACCGGTATGCTGAAGGGGTGTGAACACATTGGCCAGAAAGTCGAGTGTCGGGGAGTAGCGCAGCCTGGTAGCGCATCTGCTTTGGGAGCAGAGGGTCGCAGGTTCGAATCCTGTCTCCCCGACCATTTCTTGCAATTGCGACTTTGAACGTCACATGTGCCGGCGCGAAGGTCTGCTGGCGGGCGATCACGCCGCCGTTTTCTCAAGCACCCATGCCGCCATCTCCTCGCCGGCGAGTTCTTGCGCGCCAATGTCAAGCGCGCGCACAGCCTCGAAGCGATCGCGCGGGGCCGCGCCTTGCGGGATGAGCACGAAAGTATCGTAACCCGCGCCCGCAAATATCTGCAGCCCCTTGGCTCCGTCGCGCCCGTTTCCGATAAGCACTCCCCCGATCGCCGGAATGCCTGCACGCGCGATTGAGCCAAGCAGCAAGTCGGTCGACGGACGAAATCCGGCCACAGGGTCGCGCGCGACCATGCGCAGGCGCGGCGGATCTCCTGCCTCGACTATGACATGCTGCCTCTTGTCAAAGGCGAGATGGACACAGCCAGGCGCTAGCATTGATCCATCGACCGCTTTCTCGATCCGGCATGAAGTAATCTCGCGCATGGCAGTGATAGCGCTTTCTGCCTCCTCGTCCTCGGCATCGAACACCAGCAAGGTGGGCGGACAATTGACCGGATAGGCCGTGACCAGGCGATGAGCGTCGGCCGCACCGTCTTTGCCCAAAGTGAGCGCGACAAGCCGACCCGAAGGCTGGTAATTGGCAACAAGATCCTCGCCAACGCCCCCTCCCCCGGGCTTCAACTCGCCGCTCGCCGCTTTCAGCACGATGCCGCCCAGCTTCTTGACGGTTGCATCGAATTCCTCGCGCGAGGAATGCAGCGGCTTGGGAAAACAGTGCACCGCGCCCAGTTCGAGCGCGCGCTTGGCGGTGCCCGTACCCGCCTGCGCGATGCTGGAGAGCATGATGACCGGCAGCGGCCGTTCTTCCATCAGCTCGGCGAGAAAATCGAGGCCAGACTTGCCCGGCATTTCGACATCCAGCGTAAGGACATCCGGTTTGAGTTCATCGAGCTTGTTGCGCGCTTCGTCGGCGTTGGAAGCGGTACCGCACACGGCCACGCCCGCCGCATTATCGAGAATGTCGCAGAACAGCGCGCGCATAGCTGCTGAATCGTCAACCACCATCACTCGGGTATCGGGCATTGAAGCGGGTTCCCAGTCTCGTGCCTGTCTTGCGCGTGGCAGCGTAGATGCGGCCTGTGCGCAGGGGTGAGGCGTTTGTCTTGATGAGGGCACCTACTGCGCCGCCTGCGAAAATTCCTTGTGAGGACGCCTAGGGATTTGCTCGCAGGAGGGCGTCCAAGAACCGTTGAAGTCTCAAACCTATACCAATTCGCATCGAAGTCTTGCCGAAGCGAAAGGTAGCCCCGCGTGAGCATTGCCCGAATATCGAAGCTTGGAGCTCTAGCCCTGATCGGCCTGCTGGTGATCGCACTTTCGTTTGGTCTTGTCGGTGTCAGCCAGATCAAATTCGGCGGTCCGATCCACGAGCAGAACCGCGAGCTTTCTCGCTTCAACGCGGATATCAACCCGCCGCCGGTCTATCTGGTCGAGGCCTTTGCGCTCGCCAATGTGATGGCAATCCATCCCGAAAGTTACCGGATAAACGAAATCCGCCTGCGCGTCCTCGAGCGCCAAATGCAAGAAAAGGCAGACCATTGGGCAGCCTCTGGCCTTCCCGATGATCTCAAGGCTGATGTGGAACTGGCCATGGCGACCGACGCCCGTGAATTCTGGGGCGTGATCAACCACAAACTGAAGCCCGCAATCCGTTCCGGAAACGCCGGCCGCATCGACAAGGCGCTCAACCACCTGCTGACCAGCTATCGTCGCCACCGCGCCAAAATCGACGGGCTGGTCGCCAACACGGCTGCGGCCCAACAGGACCTTACGCAAAGTAGCGCCGCGACCGTGGGCTGGATCACGGCCCTGCTTGTAGTGATGGCACTGATTGTCGCCGCTTCCATGATGGCCGCTGCATGGCTGCTGTCGAAGCATGTGCTTCTCCCGCTGTCCCGGACCGCCGAGACAATGCAGCGCATGGCTGCCGGAGACCTGAACCTGGGTCGGCGCAAGAGCGACCGCAAGGACGAGATCGGCACCATGCATGATGCCATGCAGGTCTTTCGCCAGTCGCTCGAAGCTGATCGCCAGCGCGAAGCAAGGCAGGCCCATGTCGTCGAAACTCTGTCCGCCGCGCTCGACAAGCTGGCCGCCGGCGATCTCACATCGCGCATCACGGAGAGTTTCGACGAGACCAACGAAAAGGTCCGACGCGCATTCAACACCTCGATCGAACGTCTGGCACGGCTGATGAGCGACGTGCGCCTCTCGGCCGAGAGCGTCAACGCCGGTTCGGTCGAGATCCGCAGCGCATCCGACGATCTCTCGCTGCGCAACACGCAGCAAGCTGCGAGCCTCGAAGAAACAGCCGCCGCGATGGGTGAAGTCACCCAGCTGGTCAAGAAATCGGCCGATAATTCACGCGTGGTGCAAGGATCGATCGCCGAAACACACCAGCAGGCCACGACCGGAGGCGAGGTGGTACGCAAAGCGGTAAGCGCGATGGCATCGATCGAGGAATCCTCCTCGCAGATCACCCAGATCATCGACGTGATCGACGGGATCGCGTTCCAGACCAACCTCCTGGCGCTCAACGCCGGGGTCGAAGCCGCACGAGCAGGCGATGCAGGAAAGGGCTTTGCAGTCGTTGCCAACGAGGTGCGCGCCCTTGCCCAGCGCAGCGCGGACGCCGCACGCGACATCAAGCAGTTGATCGGCACCTCGACAGGCCACGTGAACGAGGGTGTCAACCTGGTTGGCGAAACCGGGCAATTGCTCGAGGCAATCGTCAGCCAGATCGGCACCGTTACCGCGCAGGTGGAAGAGATCGCGGACATGGCTGCCACTCAGGCAAACAATCTCGGCCAGGTGAACAGCTCGGTGGGCGCGATGGACACCATGACCCAGCAGAACGCGGCGATGGTGGAAGAGACCAACGCAGCCTCGCGCAACCTCTCGGATGAAGCCGCGCAGTTGACGCAATTGGTGGCGCGCTTTCGTGTCACGCAGGGCGAGCCAGCCACCAGGAAGCAGGAAGCCTCGCAGACTGCCATGAATTCCGGGCCGAATACGAGCAGGCCGGCACCCGCGCCATCGCCTCCACCGCACCGAGTCTCAAATCCTGACGAGCAATCGGGTGATGTCGTCTCGATGGGTAATCTCGCCATCAAACGCCCCGTTCACGCAACGCCGCCACCCGACCCGCAAATCGAGACAGACGATAGTCAGGACTGGAGCGAGTTCTGACATGCGGACAATCGCAACCGGGCGCCGCACAGTCCGGCATCTTCGCCCTGCCCTGACCCACCCATCCCAATCCGAGGCTCACGCGTGAATATCCTGACCCTTCCGTCCAGCTGCGATCGCGCCGCCACCAGAGCGCTCCACACCGAGATCTGCGAAGGCCTCGGCCCGGCGCCGCTCACCATCGATGCCAGCGCGGTGGAGAAGATCGGCCAGGCCATGCTTCAGGTGCTGGTCGCCGCCAATGCCAGCGATGGAGGAATCCTGATCGCCGAACCCAGCGCCGCCTTCTGCGAAGCGGTGAAGCTGGCGGGTCTTGAAGCCCTTCTCACGGAGTTGGTCACATGATGAACGACGACGATATCCAGCAGATCTTCTTCGTCGAGTGCGACGAGGCTCTCGAAGCAACCGAGGCGGGGCTCGATTCCTGCAAGGCGGGTACGCACGATGCTGAGACGATCAACGCGATCTTTCGCGGTGTGCATTCGATCAAGGGCGGCGCGGGTGCGTTCGGATATGAGGCACTGCAGGCCTACACTCATTGCTTCGAGAATTTGTTGGGCGATATTCGCGAAGGAAAAGTGGGCATCGAAAGCGCGTTGGTGGATCTGCTGCTGCTCGCCAACGACCTGCTGCGCGACCATGTCGAGGCGGCGCGCTCGGGCGGCGCGGCCCCGGATGATGCGGAGCTGATGAAGCGTCTCGAAACCGCTCGCGCAGGCGCAGCTGGCAGGGATGAAGCACAGCCTGTGGAAGCACCCGCTCAGAGCGCCCGGATCGAGAGCGGCGCAAATGATCCTCTCGATGACCTTGATACGCTGCTAGACGAGCTTTTCGAATCCGATGGGGCGGCGTCGGAAGACAATGCCGAGGCCCAGCCTGTCCTTATAACAAACCAGCCCGGCTGGCTGCTTCATATCCGGCCACGCGCCGGCGGAATGGCCAACGGCTCCGAACCGCTGCTATGGCTGCGCGACCTCGCCACGCTGGGGGGCGAATGCCTCGCCTGCGACATCGCAGGACTGCCTTCGATCGACAGGCTGGACATCGAACAGGGCTATCTGGGCTGGACATATCGGATGCCCGGCAGTGTGGAGCGAGCCGAGGTCGAGGAAATCTTCGACTTTGTCGGTGAGGATTGCGCACTCGCTTTCGGCGATGAACCGATGCCGGCCCTCGAAACGCCACTCGATCCGCCCGCTGAAGAGGCGGTGCGCGCTGCGCCCGAGCCCTCCAGCGCGCAGCAGGTTCCCACCGCCGCGCGCGATCCTGATAATGCGCATGTCACCGGCGCGGTGCCGAGCGCTCCCACTGCGATACCCTCTAACGCCGGACCGGAAGCAACCAGGCCGGCGAGCACCGCCGCCAGTCAGGCCTCTCAAGGCTCGCAAAGCGTACGGATCGATCTGAAGAAGCTCGACAAGCTGATCGATGGCGTGGGCGAGTTGGTGATTGCGCAGGCCATGCTGACCCAGCGGATCGAGAACGAAGGCTTTGCCCATGTCGAAGAGCTGGCGATGCTCGATACGCTGGTGCGCGACATCCAGGAACACGCCATGGCTTTTCGCGCCCAGCCCATCAGCTCGGTCTTCGGCCGCGTGCCGCGGCTCTTGCGCGAGCTGGCAAGCAACACCGGCAAGCACGTGAAGCTGGAGGTCACCGGCGAGACGACCGAGCTCGACAAGACGGTGATCGAACGGCTCTCCGAACCCATGACGCATCTCATCCGCAATGCGGTTGACCACGGGATTGAAACGCCAGCCGAACGTACGGCGGCGGGCAAGGATGCCGAGGGCACTCTGACGCTAGCGGCGGAACAGAAAGCGGGTCGGATCGTGATCCAGATCAGCGATGACGGGCGCGGGATTGATCGCGAGAAAGTGCTCGCCAAGGCGATCAAGAACGGTCTCATCGCCCACGATGCCGAACTGAGCGATGACGAGGTCAATCAACTGGTCTTTGCGCCCGGTTTTTCGACTGCGGCTCAGGTTTCGAACATTTCGGAACGCGGCGTGGGGATGGATGTCGTCAAGCAGAACGTGAAGGAGCTGGGCGGGCGCATCACGATCGAATCAAGGCCCGGCAAAGGCACGACCTTCACGCTTGCCCTGCCGCTGACGCTGGCGATTTCCGACGGCATGATCGTGCAGGTTGGCGACCAATCGCTGGTCATCCCGCTGGCTCATGTGATCGAAAGCCTCCGCCCCGAAACCGGCGCAATCAAGGGACTTGGCACCCAACGCCAGATGCTCAACGTGCGCGGCGCATTCGTTCCGATCGTATCGCTGGGGATGATGACGGGTGCGCGCGGGATGGTCGATGAGGCCAGCAAAGGCGTGCTGGTGCTGGTCGAAACCGAGAGCTTCGGTCGCGCCGCTCTGCTGGTCGATGCGATCACCGACCAGCGCCAATTCGTCATCAAGAGCCTTGATGCCCATTATCGCTCGGTCGAGAGCGTCGCGGGCGCCACGATCCTGGGCAATGGCAAGGTCGCGCTGATCGTTGATGTCGACTACCTCGTGCAGAGCGCGTCAGGCCCGCTGGTCGCTGCCATGGCGCCGATAACGGCGGATCCTGAAGACATCGCCGCATGAATGCGAACGCCACCACGCTTGCACAACCCTGCGGGTCAATCGTGCCGGGAGTGAGCCCACAGCTCTATTCGCGCCGGGATTTCGAGCGGATCGCGGCCCTCGTGCACGAGGAAGCAGGCATCGTCTTGACCCAGCGCAAGGCCATGCTCGCCTATTCGCGCATCGCCCCGCTGGTGCGCGAGAGCGCGCTGGGCCGGTTCGCCGATTATCTTGACCAGCTCGCTGACAACGCCGCGCTGCGCACGCGAACGATTGCCGCCCTCACCACCAACCACACCTATTTCAACCGCGAGCCCCACCATTTCGAACACTTTGCCGCCAGTGTGCGCCCCGCACTTCTGAGAAAAGCCAGTGCGGCCAAACCCGTGCGGCTGTGGTCCGCGGGATGCTCGAGCGGCGAAGAAGTGTGGACCTTGATGATGGTGCTCCTCGGGGGCGACCGGCACGCAGGAGCCCGGATCGCGACCCAGGATATCGTCGCCCTGGCGAGCGACCTTGCCGATCACGCGGTCACCGCGGCGAAGAAGGGTGTCTATCCGTCCGGTTCGATGGACGCGGTGCCCGAAGAGCTGCGCTCGGCATGGTGCGAGCGCCGGGACGACAGTCTCTCGATCAGCCCCGAACCGCGCCGCCTCGTGCGCTTTCGGCAGTTGAATCTGTTGCGTGAATGGCCGTTCACCGGGCTGTTTGATGTGATCTTTTGCCGCAACGTCATGATCTATTTCGACGATCAGACCAAAGAGCAGCTGGTGGCGCGCTTTGCCCGGCAATTGCAGCCCGGAGGGTTCTTATACATCGGCCATTCCGAGCGCGTATCGGGCGAGGCGAACGCTTACCTGCGCTGCGCCGGGCCGACGATCTATCAACGTTCGGGAGGCGAAGCATGAGCATTCGGGTGCTGATCGTGGATGATTCGGCCGTGATGCGCGCACTGATCAAGCGCAAGCTGCATGAGGACAGCCGGATCAAGGTTGTCGGCACCGCGCGCGATGCGGCAGAAGCGCGGTCCTTGATCAAGGCGCTCGACCCCGATGTCGTCACGCTGGATATCGAGATGCCGGGAATGGACGGGCTGTCCTTCCTCGAAAAGATCATGGAGCTTCGCCCCACACCGGTGATCATCGTGTCAGGCTCTACCGGCCCCGGCGCGCAGGCAACGGCGCGCGCGATGCAACTGGGCGCGATCAATTGCTATGCAAAATCAACAGCGGGCCGCTCGATTGCCGATGATGACGGCGGATTGCTGGTGCGCCTCGTGCACGAGGCGGCGCAGGTCACGCTTTCCCCGGCGCGCCGCCGCCGCCCAGCGCCGCCTGCAAGAGCGCCCGCAACCTCCGATCCGGGCCGACCTGCACACCCTGCCATCGCGTGTCCCGATCTGATCGTGATCGGTTCTTCCACCGGCGGGGTCGAGGCCTTGCACACGGTGCTTTCCAGCTTTCCTTCCGATTGCCCGCCCACGCTGGTTGTTCAGCACGTCAATGGCAGCTTTGCCGAAGCGATCGCGCGCTCGCTCAATAAAGATGTCGCGCCGCATGTGATGCTTGCCAATCCGGACCGTGCGCTCTCTCCCGGTGAAGTCGTGATCGCGGAAGGCGATGCGCATCACCTCGTAATCGGTACGCGATCGACCCCGTTCAGCCGCTTTCGCTGCGCCCACCGGGCCGGCGCGCCGATCAGCGGCCATCGCCCCAGCATCGATGCCTTGTTTCGTTCAGCCGCCGAGCATTCGGGAGCCAGGGCCCTGGGGATATTGCTTACCGGGATGGGCCGTGACGGTGCCCAAGGCTTGCTCGCCATGGCTCAAAGCGGCGCGCACACGATCGCGCAGGACAAGGAAAGCTGCGTGGTCTTCGGCATGCCGCGCGCCGCGATCGAGCTGGGTGCGGCGAAGAGCGTCCTCGCGCTCGACCAGATCGCGCCCAGCATTTTCGGAGCCGCAAACTTGGCCTCTGCTTCGCCTGCCCCTTTTCAAACCTCCACGCCCTCTTCTGCCCCCGCGCCGCGCGTTTCAACCTCCCAGAAAGCCCACGGATAGATGTCCAGATATTCTCCCATCACTCTCCCACCCGGCATGGCCAGTGCGACCGGCACCGAGCCGCAAACGCTCACCCGCATCACGGTAGTCCAGGGGCAAGCGCAGGCGAGTGCCGCTCCCGGCGTCGAGATGAACACCGTCCTGGGAAGCTGCGTGGCGACCTGCCTGTTTGATCCCGTTGCGCGCATTGGAGGGATGAATCACTTCCTTCTTGCCGAGCCACCCGAAAGCGCGCGCGGCGAAGGCTTCGACAGCAATTACGGGCTCTACCTGATGGAGCTGCTCATCAACGAGATGCTCCAGCTGGGTGCGATCAAATCCCGGCTTAAGGGGCGGCTTTATGGCGGCGCGAACATTAATGCGGACCTCGGCGCGATTGGTTCGGCCAACGCGGCCTTCGCCAGGGAATTCCTCACGCGCGAGGGCATCGAGAAGGTCTACGAAGATCTCGAGGGCACGCGGGCGCGGCGCATTCAGTTCCGACCTGCATCCGGCCTCGTCCGGTGCCGCGAAGTCGCTCCGGTTGCCGCACCTAAGGATAAACCACTGGTTCGCCCGCAATCGGCCCTTGGCAATGTCGAACTATTCTGAGGCGCAAAGGACCCCAGCCATGCAGTCTAAGCCAACGCAGTCTAATCCCATGCCGTCATCAATTACGCCGTCCGGCGATCCTGATAACCAGTCCGCCGTCCGTGTCCTGACGGTCGATGACAGCGCCTCGATGCGCGCCTTGCTGCGCGGCGCGCTGGCCTCGCGCGGCTTCAAGGTCGAGCAGTGCGAGGACGGGCAGGAGGCGCTCGAATGGCTCGCCTGCAACGAAGTCGATGTCATCATCACCGATATCAACATGCCGCGCCTTGACGGGTTCGGCCTGATCGAAAAGCTGCGCAGATCGGCGCTGCACGCCGATCGCCCGATCCTTGTGTTGACCACTGAAAGCTCGGACGAAAAGAAACAGCGCGCGCGCCGCGCCGGCGCGACGGGCTGGATCGTCAAGCCGTTCGATGCCGACAAGCTCACCACCGCGCTGCGGCGAGTCACCCACTGAGCCGCCGCCTTGCTCCCCTGCCAATGAGAGATTGCCGTCATGCGCTATGAATTGATCACTTTCGGAGTTTCGGGCCAGCTCTTCGGACTCGACATAATGGCAATCCGCGAAATCCGCGCCTGGTCGCCGGTCACGCGTCTGCCGCGGGTGCCCGATTATGTCGCGGGCGTGGTGAACCTGCGCGGCGCGGTGCTGCCGGTGATTGACCTCGCCGTGCGCCTTGGCTGGGGGCCGACCGAGACCACGCCGCGCAATCCGATTATCGTCACCGAACTGGCGAACCAGTCGCGCGGGCTGATCGTGCACGATGTCAACGATATCGTCTCGATCGCAGCCGAAGAACTCCAGCAGCCCGAAGCAGTAAGCGATGACGAGATCAGTAACTACCTGCTGGGCGTTGCGCCGCTGGGCGAAGAGATGGTGATGGTACTCGACCTTCCCAAGCTGATGGCCAGCGACGAGCTGGAACTTGCGGCATGAGCGAGCCGCTCTCCATCTCGCGCGGGCTGATCTACGGCACTGCGGACGCGCTTGAATTGCTTTCGCACGAAGTCGAGGGGCTGGGTGCTGCGCTTTGCGCTGATCCCGCCATTGCCGAGCGTTATCTCGATCAGCTCCAGGGCGTCGACCGGATCGCACAATCGCTCGAGCAGATCGCCAGCGTTTTGCGCGCGCCGGTGCCCGAAGACGCAATCACCCATGTGCGCGTGGGCGATCTGCAAACGCACTTACGGCAGGCCCATGAAGCCTAGCCTTCGCCTTATGCCGATCATCGGGCTGGTTCATGCTCTCGGCCTTCTGGCGGCGCTTGCGGCAGCGCTATTCGCACCCGAAACTGGCCGGGCGAGCGTGCTGATACCGCTGCGCGCGCATAGCCCGCAAGAATCCGCGCGCCTTGCCGCACGCTGGGTGACGCGCGAGGAAGCGCAATGGGTCGCGTTTGACCCGGCAACAGGCCGCGCCACCGTGATCGCCCCGAGCGCGCGCAGTCTCGCAAGCGCAATTTCCTCCGGATTTCTCCCAATCGCCTCCGACATTCCAAGCTGCACGGCCACGTCCGCTGGCCCGCAAACCGAGAGTATCATCGCATGACACAGATCGAGAAGCTCCGCCTGCAAGGCATGCAGGTAACCGTTGGCGTGATCGTCGCCAGCGCTCTGATGGTGCTTTGCATCAGCCTGTGGCTTGGTGGTCTGGGCTTTGGAATTGCGGCATCGGCGCTGGCCGTAATCCCGATCGCGATTGCGATAACCGGACGCTATGACGCGCCCTCGTGCGTGATCTTGGCGGCAACGGTGCCCGTCTACGCAGCGCTCTTGCTGGCGGTGGCAAGCGACACAGCCTGGCTGCTCGATCTGCATATGCTATTCTTCGCCTATCTCGCTGTCACCGCGATCATGGCCGACTGGCGCGCTATTCTGGCGGCGAGCGCCGTAACGGCTGTTCATCACCTCGCCCTCAACTTCTTCGCGCCCGCTTTCGTCTTTCCCGACGGAGCAAGTTTCGCCCGCGTCCTTCTGCATGCGGGGATTGTGGCGATGGAAACAGGTGTCCTCGTGATCCTGTGCCTCAGAATCGAGAGCCTCGTGGAAGGCCTCGCACGGGCCCAAGCCGAGCAAAGTGCACAGGAAGCCAGGGCCGCCGCCGAACGCGACGCCAAGAATGCAGAGCAGCGCGCCGCGCTCGAAGCGCTGAAGGCCCGGCTAGGCGATCTGGCTGACGGCGATCTCACCGTCCAGGTAAGCGGCTTGCCCGAGGCTTATCGCGAGTTCGAGGAAAACTTCAATTCCAGCGTAAGCGCGCTCGACACCGCCATCGGTGACGTGGTCGAAGGTATCCGCGCGATGAATACCGGCACGTTGGAGATCAGTTCGGCCTCGAGCGACCTCTCGCGCCGCACCGAGGAACAGGCCGCGAGCCTTGAGGAAACGGCGGCGGCGATCAGCCAGACATCCGAGCGCGTCAGCGTCACCGCCGAGGCGGCCAAATCGGCGCAATCGACCATCGCCCTGACCAATTCCGAAGCGCAGGAAGGCGCCCAGACTGTTGCCGAGGCGGTATCCGCGATGGAACGGATCGAGAAATCCTCCGAGGAAATCACGAATATCATCGCGGTGATCGATTCGATCGCCTTCCAGACCAACCTGCTTGCGCTCAATGCCGGGGTCGAGGCCGCACGCGCAGGCGAGACGGGCAAGGGTTTTGCGGTGGTCGCCAGCGAGGTGCGCGCGCTTGCCCAGCGGTGCACCGAAGCCGCTGAGGAGGTTAAATCGCTGATCACGGTGAGCAACGAGAACGTCGCCAGCGGGGCCCAACTCGTTAGCCGTTCAGGCGAGACCTTCTCTGCGATTACCAGGGGAGTCTCCGAATTGACGCAGACCATCCAGTCTATCGCCGCCTCGAGCGAAGCGCAGGCCGGCACGCTCGCGCAGATCAACGAAACCGTGCACTCACTGGACCGCTCGACCCAGCAAAACGCCGCCATGGCCGAGCAATGCACAGCGACCGCGACTTCGCTCGCAGGCGAAGCGGAGGGCCTGGCTCAATCGGTCAGTCGTTTCCGCACAGCGACCGGGTCCAGCGGGGAAGCATTTCCTGCGTCCCGGCACGCCTCGGCCCCGACAGAACTTGCTGCTTAACGCTTAGAAACTGCGCGCCCCATGACGGATACGCGCCACTTCTCACTAACCCTTCACATCCAACCCAATGGAGCACCGGAATGGCTCATCGCCCTTTTAACGAGCGTCTCGAATTCTACGGTATTGAAGCGAAGGATCCGGCGCACAAAGGCGTCAGCCGCGCGATAAACCGCCGGATCGATCGCGCGCTCGATGATTTCTACGCCGAGCTGCGATCGCGCGAAAATCTTGCGGCGATGTTCGATGATCCCGCGATGATGGACCGAGCGCGCAAGGCGCAGGCACGGCATTGGCAATCAGTGTTTGAAGACGGGGTGGATGATCGTTTTCGCGATCGTGCGGCCCATATCGGCGCAGTCCATGCGCGCATCGGGCTCGAGCCAAAATGGTATGTCGGCAGCTATGCGCGCATGCTCGAACATCTGATCGAGGAGACCATCGCTCCCGGCTGGCAGCGTTTCTTGCCTTGGAAGCGCGCGCAGGCGCGGCAGGCGGTGGCGCTCGTAAAGATCTCGCTGCTCGATATCGAGGTCGCGCTATCGTCCTATTTCTTTGACCTGAAGGGCAAGGTTTCCTCGGTTAATGAGGGCCTCGGAGTAGCGCTTGCCGGATTGGCGAACGGCGACCTTACGATTGGACCCGTAACCTTGCCGCCCGAATATCACCAGGTGGAGTCCGATTTCAACACGACGGTCGGCACCCTGAAGTCGACCATTGGCGCGGTGGTTGAGAACGTGGGCTCAATCACCACCGGCTCGGCTGAAATCCGCAGCGCCTCGAACGATCTTGCGCGCCGGACCGAAGAGCAGGCGGCGAACCTTGAGGAGACCGCAGCCGCGATTGCCGATACCAATCAGCGCATTCAGGACAACGCCGAAAGGACCAAGGGCGCACGCGTCACGATCGCATCGACCACCCAGAAGGCCGATGACGGAACCAGAATCGTCGCTCAGGCGGTAACTGCGATGGACCAGATCGAGAAGTCCTCCGAGGAAATCACGAATATTATCGCGGTAATCGACTCGATCGCCTTCCAGACCAATCTCCTCGCGCTCAACGCCGGGGTCGAGGCGGCGCGCGCGGGCGAGACGGGCAAGGGCTTTGCCGTGGTCGCCAGCGAGGTGCGTGCGCTTGCCCAGCGCTGCACCGAAGCGGCGGACGAGGTAAAATCGCTCATCAGCGCAAGCAGCGAACATGTGAGTTCGGGCGTTGACCTGGTGAACCGGTCGGGCGAGGCATTCAAGGCAATCACCGAAGGCGTGACCGAACTTGCGACCTCGATCAACGCGATTGCCGAGAGCACCGAGGTGCAGGCTTCCAGCCTCTCGCAGATCACCAGCACGGTGCGCGATCTCGACAATTCTACCCAGCAAAACGCGGCAATGGCCGAACAATGCACCGCAGCAGCCGCCTCTCTGGCGAGCGAAGCGGAAAATCTGGGGCATACGGTCAGCCACTTCACACTGGCCAGCGGCGACGAGATGAATGCGAATGCGGTGTTCACGCCCAGTCTCGCCGCCTGACCGACCCGGCCACCAGGAAGACATGCATTGGCGCGACATTTTGCGACGCGCCGCGACATGACATCGTAGGCGCCTTGTGCAACATCCATGACCCTGGCCTCGCACGCCGCGCGTGAGGCTGGTGGCACGAGAAGGGTTTCGCAATGGGCAACAGGTCATGAGCATCGCCAGCATCGCGCTGAACCGCTTTGGCTATGGCGTCGTTTTCAGCCAGACCCCCCCGGCGGACCCGAAAGGCGATCTGCTTCGCCAGCTGCAGCGTTACGACACGCTCCCGGGCCCGCTTGCGGATCGTCCCGATACAAGCGGCGAGGCGGGCGAATTGCTGCGGATCCTTCGCCAGGGGAGGCGCGAGCGCGAAGGTCAGCCAGCCGCGATGATGGCACCGAGGGATCAGGACAGCGCGATGAGGGAGGCTGGCGAGCGTCCCGGACGTGGCGGACGCGACGAATTGCTGGCAGCCCTGCCACCTGAATATCGCGAAAAGCTGCGCGAGGCCTATAGCCACTATCGCAAGGACGTTGCCACGCGAATACGGGTAAGCGTCGCCTCGCCTACGCCCTTTGCCGAGAGGCTGGTGCATTTCTGGTCCAATCATTTCTCGGTCTCGGCGCAAAAACCCGGCACGCCTTTCGAAGTGGGCAACCACGAATTCAACGCTATCCGTCCGCATGTGACCGGGCGCTTTGTCGACATGCTCAAGGCCGCAGTGCTGCATCCGGCGATGCTGCTTTATCTCGACCAGTTCCAGTCGATCGGGCCCAATTCGATATTCGGCGCGCGCCGTCGCCGCCGCGCCGGTACGGGCGGGCGTGAACGCGACCTCAACGAGAACCTCGCTCGCGAAATCCTTGAACTGCACACGCTCGGCGTCGATGGTGGCTACACCCAGAGTGACGTAACCGAGTTCGCGCGCGCCCTGACCGGTTGGACCATCCCCAATCTTGCCCGCATCGCCCGCTTCGCACAGGAGCAGCCCGGAGGCGCGGCTTTCGTCGAAATCGCGCATGAACGCGGCGCCCGGCGCGTGCTTGGCAAGACCTACGAAGACACCGGCGCCGAACAGGCGATCGCGATCCTCGAAGACCTTGCTGCACATCCTTCGACCGCACGCTTTGTCGCAACAAAATTCGCCCGTCATTTCAGCGCCGATGATCCACCCGCAAGCCTTGTCGCCCGGTTGGAAAGCGATTTTCTTGAGACCCGCGGCGATCTGGGCAGCCTCGCGCGCACGCTGGTCGAAGCACCCGAATGCTGGGAGCCCGAACCCGCCAAATTCCGCACTCCGATCGATTGGTTCACCTCGGTGCTGCGCTTTACCGGTATCGCCCGGCTCGATGACAACCGCATCAACGGCGCACTAAGGCAACTGGGACAGCTGCCCTGGAGCGCGTCCTCGCCTGCGGGCTTTGACGACGTGGCGGATAGCTGGGCTGGTCCCGACGCGCTGCTTCGACGGGTGGAACTGGCCGAACGGATCGCGCGAAACGTGCCTTCTGACGGCGTGCTTGCAAGGGCCGAAGCGGCCTTTCCCGGCGCGCTTTCCGAGCCGACAAGCAGTTGGCTTGCCCGAGCGGAAAGCGGCGCGCAGGCCATGGGGCTATTCCTCGTCGCCCCGGAAATGATGCGGAGATAAGGCCATGACGTCCACTCACCTCAACCGCCGCTCTTTGCTTGCCGGGTCACTTGCTCTTGGCGCCTCAAGTCTTGCGCTGCCGAAGATGGCCTTTGCCAGGGGTGCAGGCCAGCGTAACGTGCTGTTCGTGCTGCTGCGCGGGGCGATGGACGGGATGGCGATGCTCGCTCCCACGGGAGACCCGGGATATGAGCGTCTGCGCAGCCTTGCCCTGCCTGATTACGAAGGCGCAGCGCGGATCGATCCGATGTTCCAGTTGCACCCCGCCTTTGCCGAAGTGGGCGACTCTTTTGCTGCAGGCGAGGCGCTGTTCGTCCATGCCGCCGCAACATCCTATCGCGAACGCTCCCACTTTGACGGGCAGAACCTGCTTGAAAGCGGTGCGGCGAGCCCCAATTCCTTACGCGAAGGCTGGCTCAACCGCCTCGTCGCGCTGATGTCGCAAGACAATTTGCCCGCACCGGCACCCAGAGCCCTTGCCATCGCGCCGACCATGCCGCTGGCATTGCGCGGAACGGCACCCGCCTCGAACTACGCGCCTTCAGCCTTGCCGGAGGCCAGCCCGGATTTCATGGACCGCGTGGCGCGGCTCTATGCGGATGATGACCAACTCGCCGGCCTGTTTGCCAAAGCGATCGAGACACGCGCAATGGCGTCCGATGATGGCCTCAGGAACCTGCGCGATGCACCCAAGGCTGGCGAGCTTGCCGCCTCGCTGATGCGCGAGGAAGACGGCGCGCGCATCGCGATGCTCGAACTTGGCGGGTGGGATACGCACGCAAATCAGCGCGGTGCCTTTGCCCGGCCCGCCCGATATCTCGACGCGCTGCTCGGCAGCTATGCCAGGGCAATGGGACAGTCGTGGAATGAAACTCTGGTGCTGGTCGCCACCGAATTTGGTCGCACGGCGGGCTATAACGGGACAGGCGGGACCGATCACGGCACGGCCAGCGCGGTGCTGCTCATGGGCGGCGCGGTGCGTGGCGGACGGGTGCTGGCCGACTGGCCGGGGCTTGGCGAAAACGATCTTTACCAATCGCGCGACCTGCGGCCCACTACCGCCCTAGAAAACGTGTTGGCTGGCGCCCTGGCTGAGCATTTCGCGCTCGATCCTGCGCGCGTAATGGCAAGCCTGTTCCCCGCTCGGCAGGGCGCACCGCTGAGCGGACTGGTGCGCGCCTAGAGGCTTACTCGCTCGCCGCCGAGGCGGTGGCAGGCGCGCCGGTCAAGATCGGGCTCGCCTCGTTTGCGAGGATACCCGTCACCGTCGTCCACACCGCGACATTCTGGCGCAGCTGCGCAAGATCGATTTTGTCGAGCGTGTCGTCGGGCGTGTGGTGCAGGTCGAAATAGCGCGTGCCGTCCTGCTGCAAATCGATGATCGCGCCGCCCTGGTCGCGGCTGATATTGATGTCGGCGCCTCCGCTTGCCTCGATGGTCGAGTTCGCAACGCCAAAGCGCGCGACTGCATCGGAAAGGCGTTTGTGCAGATCGGCGTTGCTCTCGCGAAAATTCGTCTCGAAGCGCCAGATCCGGTCCGCGCCGAAATCGCTCTCGAGCCCGACCGCGATCGGCTCGTCAATATGCGCCGCGCTGTAGGCCTTGGCCCCCCAAAGCCCGACTTCCTCTGCACCCGCCAGCAACACGCGGATCGTGCGAAGCGGCTGGCCGCTTTTGGCGGCATGCAGGGCAGCCGAGGTGATGATGCCACAGCCCGCGCCATCGTCAAACGCACCCGGCGCGTTCCACCAGCTGTCGAGATGACAGGCGAGCAGGACGGGCGGCAAAGAGGGATCGGATCCGACGATCTCACCCACGACATTCGCGCTTTGCGTGGTGCCAAGCATGCGCGGGGTCAGGGTCAGCTTCATCCGGATCGGATCGTCCCCGGCGCGGTCGAACATGCGCTCCAGATTGTCCGCATCGGCGAGCGACAATGCGCCTGCCGGGATCGGGCTGGTGCGCTGGGGAAAGCTGGTGCCGCCGGTATGCGGGTTGCGGCTGCGATCAGTGCCGACCGAGCGGATCACGGTCGCGACCGCGCCCTTGCTCGCCGCGATGCTTGGGCCAAACCAGCGCACAGGCCCTGCAAAGCCGTAATGCGAGCCGTCCATCGTCGGGCGCATTTCGTGAGTGATATAGGCGATCTTGCCAAGGAGCGCGCCTTCCTCGAGCGCGGAGAGCGCGGCGACGCTTTCGAATTCGACCACCTCGGCCTCGATCCCTTCAGGCCCGGTCGAGGCGCTGTTTCCCAAGGGCTGGACCACCATCGGCTGGGGAAAGGGCGTCAAGACCTCGGCCTTATGAGTATCGCCCGGCACCCATGTTTCCATCTCGAACGGCTCGGCAGCGACGTTTTCGAAACCACGCGCTTTCAGCCAGTCCATCGCCCAGGCGCGCGCCCGCGCTTCGGCCTCGGTGCCCGCTTGGCGCGGACCGACTTCGGTGGTGATGCCCTCGACGAAATCGAACGCGATCGTGTCTTTATCAAGCGCTTCGACAGCGACCGCCTCCAGCGCGCCCGGCGCGGCTGCGTTGCCCGCCCGTACGGCGGCCTCACGGCCCCGTCCCTGCGCGGCTTCGAAAGCGGATTGCGCAAGCGCGTGGGTCGATGTGAGGGTGAGCGAAAGCGGAGCGAGAGCGACCAAGGCGGCGGCACGGAGCGAATATGTGTTCATGAAGTCACGCGCTAGAACGCCCTCGCCGGGCTGTCCAGCGTGACAAGTTTTCATGCCCCTCTGGCGGCGGACCTTGGACCCTCGAGCAGATCAAGCTGACCGGACAGTGCAACGGCGTCATCACCGACGGAACTTTCGCCCTCGTCGGTCGAATATGCCTCCTGACCCGCCAGCATCACGCAGTCGCGCCCGGCGCGCTTGGCTTCGTAGAGCGCCGCATCGGCGCGTTTGAAGGCTTCGCCATATGGTTCGTGCGGTTGCCATTGCGCAGCGCCGAAGCTGGCGGTCACGCGCAGTTCCTGCGTGCTCCAGGGCACCATCAGGCGGTTGATAGCGCTGCGCAGA
The DNA here is from genome assembly GCA_043567175.1 of Erythrobacter sp. GTDB lineage: Bacteria > Pseudomonadota > Alphaproteobacteria > Sphingomonadales > Sphingomonadaceae > Erythrobacter. The sequence goes on along the minus strand of CP121323.1, from coordinate 4,724 downwards.
CGCCCTGCGAGCGATTTTGCACCATCACCGTCGCACTTGAAGGCGATCATGCAGAATTCCTCGCCCCCGATCCGGCCGCACAGATCCTTGGGTCTCAGCGCCCCTGCCAGAAGCCGGCCAATGGCGGCGATTACCTGGTCGCCTGCCGCGTGGCCATGCGTATCGTTGATCCGCTTGAAATGGTCGATATCGACGATGATGAGGCTGAGCGCAGCGCCCTGTTCGCGGGCCTGTTGCTGCAAGACCAGCGCCTCTTCCTCGAACTTTGCACGCATGGGCAGGCCTGAAAGCGGGTCGAGCGTGGCCGCCTCGCGTTCGGTCTCGCTCTTGTCGTCCAGCACGATCGCGATCAGTGCAATCGCCTGAAGGGTAAGGAAGATGGCAAGCGCCAGCACATGCACCGCCAGAAGCAGCGCTGCGCCTTCCTCGCCCGGCCCGAAAAGCCGGCTGGAAAAGACGGTGAGCAGGGGCCGGGTGAAGCCGAAAGTCGCCATGGCGATCAGCACCCAGATAAGTGCGCGATCGGTAATGCGGCGCGATCCGGCATACCAGAGATTCTGCGCCGCCAGCACCATGAGAAGGCTCGAATTGATGTTCTGCGCCATCATCAGCGCATCGCGTTCTCCGGCGGCAATCGTCAGCCACAAGAGCACGGCGGTGAACACCACGCTCGCCGCATAGGCGAGGATAGGGGTCTTCAGGCCCATTCTATGGCCCGTCCCCCACAACAGTGCGATCAGGCCCGACATCGACAGCGCATGATAGGCGACAATGCCCCAGGGTGTGACCGCCTGGAAAATGAAGATGTTGATCATCACACCGAGCCCGAGAGCGGCGTAGCAATAGGCGAACGCGGCTACGTGGAGACGCGCGCGATCCTGCCACCATAGCCCGGCAAAGACCGCCGCGAAAATCAACGCGATCGCCGGAATAATAAAGGTGAGTATCAGGGTCTGCATCAAGTGCCTGTAATTTCTGCTACACTCTCAATGACATGAGTTGGTTAAATCAATGCAAATACTGACGTAGAATTGGCGAGGCGGGCCACCGCTATCAGCACCCCCGGCCGCAGGCAGCACTATTGGCGCAAAGAGGCCCGGTGCCCGAGCGCGCCTGCACGATTGGCGCCTCGCACAGCTATCGCGGCCGTGGGCGATGATATTCGCGCCTTGCCCTGCCTCGCGCCGCGCCCTATCTGGCACCCGAGATTCCTCCCGCTTTCACCCGATCGACAAGGACGACCCAATGGCCGCGCAATACGCCTATGTGATGAAGGGCATGACCAAGAGCTTCCCCGGTGCCCAGAAGCCCGTGCTCGCCGATATCAACCTGCAATTCTACCAGGGCGCCAAGATCGGCATTGTCGGCCCCAACGGCGCGGGCAAATCGACGCTGATGAAGATCATGGCAGGGATCGACACCGATTTTGCGGGCGAAGCATGGCCGGGCGAGAACATCACGGTCGGCTATCTGCCGCAGGAGCCAGAGCTCGACACAAGCAAGACCGTGCTCGAAAACGTCAAGGATGGCGCGCGCGAGACCGCCGATCTGGTCGAACGCTTCAACGCCATCTCTGCCGAAATGGCCGAGCCCGATGCCGATTTCGACAAGCTGGGCGAGGAAATGAGCGAACTGCAGACCAAGATCGACGCAGTCGACGGCTGGACGCTCGACAACCAGCTCGAAATCGCGATGGAAGCGCTGCGCTGCCCGCCTTCGGACGCTTCGGTCGAGAACCTTTCGGGCGGTGAGAAGCGCCGCGTCGCGCTTACCCGGCTGCTGATCCAGAAGCCGTCAATCCTGCTGCTCGACGAGCCGACCAACCACCTGGACGCGGAATCAGTCGAATGGCTTGAAAACCACCTCAAGGAATATGCCGGCGCCGTGCTGATGATCACCCACGATCGCTACTTCCTTGATAACGTGGTCGAATGGATCCTCGAACTCGATCGCGGCACCTATTACCCCTACGAAGGCAATTACTCGACCTATCTGGAAAAGAAGGCCAAACGCCTCGAACAGGAAAGCCGCGAGGAATCGGGCAAGCAAAAGGCGCTTGCCCGCGAGCTTGAGTGGATCCGGCAGACGCCCTCGGCGCGCCAGACCAAGTCAAAAGCGCGTATCCGCAAGTTCGAGGAACTGCAGGACGCCCAATCGGGCCGCGCGCCGGGCAAGGCGCAAATTGTCATCCAGGTGCCCGAGCGTCTGGGCGGTAAGGTGATCGAGGCGAAGAACATCACCAAGGCCTACGGCGACAAGCTGTTGTTCGAAAACCTGTCCTTCATGCTGCCCCCGGGCGGGATTGTTGGTGTGATCGGCCCGAATGGTGCGGGTAAATCCACACTGTTCCGCATGATCACCGGCCAAGAAACGCCCGATAGCGGCACAATCGAAATCGGTGACACCGTGCATCTGGGCTATGTTGACCAGAGCCGCGATGACCTGAACCCGAAGAACAACGTTTGGGAGGAAATCTCAGACGGGCTCGATTACATGAAGGTCAACGGCCACGATATGAGCACGCGTGCCTATGTCGGCGCGTTCAACTTCAAAGGTGCAGACCAGCAAAAGAACGTCGGCAAGCTGTCGGGCGGTGAACGCAACCGCGTGCACATGGCGAAAATGCTCAAGCAGGGCGGCAATGTGCTGCTGCTGGACGAGCCGACCAACGATCTCGACGTCGAGACCCTGGGTGCGCTGGAAGAAGCGATCGAGAACTTCGCCGGCTGCGCCGTGGTGATCTCGCACGACCGCTTCTTCCTTGACCGCCTGGCAACGCACATCCTCGCGTTTGAGGGCAATTCCCACGTCGAATGGTTCGAGGGCAACTTCGAGGCCTACGAAGAGGACAAACGACGCAGGCTCGGCGATGCGGCTGATCGGCCTACGCGCTTGGCTTACAAGAAGCTGACGCGGTGAAGTGAGCGAAGGACGTTAGCTGACTGTCAGCCTGCGAACCCGTTGCTGCCATCTCCCTTATGTCAGATGATAAGCCATGACGAACAGCAATCTCGACTGGCTTGCGGAGTGGTATCTCGGCGAGTGCAACAACGACTGGGAACATTCCTATGGGGTCAAGATCGACACCTTGGACAATCCGGGATGGAAGCTCGAAATCGACTTGAGCGAAACATCGTTGGAGGGCCGCGCGTTCGAGACCAAGCGTGGTGAGCCTGCGGGCGACTTGGATGAGTGGCGCGAACTTGGAAGTTGGTGGGTCGCAGAGGCCGATGGGGTTCGCTTCAAGGCAGCGTGTGGTCCTACTGACCTGTCTTCCGTGATCGGTATCTTCAGGCAGTGGGTTGAAAGCCAAAAAGGCTAAGGGCAGATAACCACCCCGACGGAAGACTTTGAGCCATGCTTTACGAAAATACAAAAGCCGACACTGGCTCGGTCTCCATTTGCCACCCCCTCCACACCGCGTTCCGCACCTGCTAGGCTCACGCTTTCACGCAACAGGAGCGCCGCCATCAAACAGCTTATCTACCGCTCGCGGCCGTTCGGGTTCGATCAGGCCATGCTCGATGGCATCGTAATGAGCGCACGGCGCAACAACCGCGCAAACGGTATCACTGGCGCGCTGATCTGCCGGCAGGACATGTATATCCAGTTGGTCGAAGGGCCTGAGGAAGCAATCGATGCGCTGTATCAACGCATCCGTGTCGATGATCGCCATGACGAGGTGACACTCGAAGCATCGGCCATGATCGAGGAACGGATGTTTCCGGACTGGGATATGCTGGCCGACACCAACCCTACAATGACCTTTTCCAAGGCCGAGGTCGAGGATGGCGCCATAGGACGCGCGAGCGGGGATGAATTGCGCGCGCTTTTCCAGCGCATCGCCGATGAGGCAAGCGCAGCGCGCACCAGGGATTGAAGCTGGACGACTGAAACGTCCCGGATTCGGAACGAGAATAGCCCTGGGAAATCAAGGCGCGACCCAGTGTCCCTGCCATTCGCCGCCCTCGCCTCGCACAAACTGCGCCCGCACATGGCCGGTATGGGCGAGATAAAGCCAGTCGAGTTCCTTGAGTGTGATCCGCAGAACCGCGAAGTTGTCTCGCGCCGGGACCAATTGTTCATCGCTCGGCTCCACCCCTTCCATATCCGCCGGTAAGCCAGACGTGGGCGTGTCCGACACCGCGCCCGGGCCATCACCCATGTAACAGCGCCGCGCAAAGTTCGATCCATTGTCCCACGCCGTATCCGTCACTGGAGCGTCGCGGAGGATCTCGGCGGTGCCGCGCACCCGGATCTGGATCTTGGACCCCTTGTCGTAGAACAGCACGGCGACACGCGGATCGGCTTCGATCGGGGCGACTTTGGGCGCTCGCGTATCGGTGTGGAAACGCAGGCTCCAGGCGCCCGCGTCAAACTCGCGCAGCACCATGGTGCGTGCATCGATATCGCTCGTCACCACGGCGGGCGTGTGCATCGGCGACTTCCGGTCACGCGCCGCCCGGATCAGACGGTTGGTGAGGTCCTGGCGCACGTCATCAAGGTGGTCAAACATACGGCGCGATGTGGGCCCGGACGAGCGAAAGGGCAAGCGTGCTGGGCAAGCCGATCCGATTTTCCACGTTCATAGAAATACCCTTAAAGATGAACAGAAGCCTGACAGACCGGTTAAGTTTGGCGACAGAGTGAGCCGTGTATCACGGGACATCAATCAGGCCGTAGGTGGTGGGACGGCAACACTGGAGGCAAACATGGACCTTTCC